>NZ_JPWI01000002.1 GCF_003326795.1 Thalassospira profundimaris
TGCTGAGTGATGAGGAGATCATCGCGGTACTCGGTTATATCAAGAGTGTCTGGTCGGACGAAGAACGCGAATTCCAGCACAATCTCAATCTTAAAGACGGGAGGGCGAGATGATTGCAGTCCCCAAAGAACATCGCCCGCAGAAACGGTTCAACCGGCTGATCTATTTCTTACCGCTTGGCATAGCATTGATATTGGGTGTGGCCCTAGCGAAGGGATTAACTCTTGATCCCAACACACTCCCCTCTGCCCTGTTGGGTAGACAGGTCCCGGAATTTGACCTTCCACCGGTAAAAGGTCGAACACAAGGTTTGTCGAGTACAGATATCAGAGGTGAGGTGTCGCTGGTCAATGTTTTTGCCTCCTGGTGTGTTGCGTGTCGCGAAGAGCATCCCGTGTTTATGAAACTGGCTCGCGACGGCACCGTCCCACTGCATGGCCTGAACTATAAGGATCAACCTGACGACGCTGCAGAATGGCTCGATAGTCTTGGTGATCCCTATACGAGAACCGGCGCGGATATTAATGGACGTGTGGCGATCGACTGGGGCGTCTATGGCGTCCCCGAGACCTTCGTTGTCGATGCGAAAGGGAACATTGCATACAAGCATGTCGGGCCGGTGACGGAAAAAGTGATGGCCGAGACCATTCTGCCAAGGGTCGAAAAATTGCGTAATGAGGCCTCAGGTGCCGGAACTGCGGAGGCACCTCGATGAAGAGCCTCTTGGTGTATATGAACCTGAAAGTGGGGTTTGCCGCTGGCATCATACTGGTGGTTGTTACCACATTGACCATAGTTTCGTTACGCAACGAGAAGAATGTCACCGATCAGGCAGCGGACAATGTAAGGCAGAGTCAACAGCGCTCGTTTGTCATGCATGATGCTCCCCGGCCTCTTCCCGAGTTCGGGTTCGAAAACGTCGAAGGTCAACCCATGACATTGAGTGATTTCGAGGGAACGGTCGTCTTGCTGAATGTCTGGGCTACTTGGTGTGTTCCATGCCGGGAGGAAATGCCGACTCTGGATGCCCTGCAGGCCGAACTCGGCAGTTCGGAGTTCAAAGTCGTTGCCTTGTCGATCGACCGGGCCGGAGTGGATGTCGTGCAGGATTTCTATACCGAAATCGGCATCCGGAATCTGGACCTCTTCATCGATCCAACCATGAAAACCACGACGGCTCTGGGCATCCCCGGTTTACCGACGACGCTTCTGATTGACAGGAACGGCCGCGAGCTTGGTCGACTTGTCGGACCGACCGAATGGGCGACAGCAGAGATGATAGATTTTCTTAAATCCCACATCTACACCGATTGAGGAAGGAACTCCTATGACCGAGATACAACAAGCCAAATCCGGTAATACCTCGCTTGGGCATGACGTGGTTCATGCCGTTCGATATTACCTGAAGGGACGTCGCGGTGTATTTGTGCTGGCTGGAACTGCCCTTGTCGCTGGGCTTGCATTTAACTGGAGCTGGCTGGTTGCCGCCGGTATCGCGCCATTGCTCGTCTCCGTTCTGCCGTGCGTGGCGATGTGTGCGCTGGGTTTGTGCATGAACAAAAAGGCCTGTTCATCGCAAAAGAGCGCCAGCGATATCGCCCCTTCATCCGATGAAACCCCGAAAAACAGTCTTCCCGGCAACGAGGCCGGAAGGTCCCCGGCTGCATCAGGCGCAAATATAGCGTCTGTAACACCCCAGTCGGGACATGAGTCCACAACCGAAAGGAATGTTAGAGATGCGTAAATCAATCAAACTCACCGCGTTTGCCACAATGATGGTCGCGGGACTGGCGACAACAGCCCTATATGCCCAGGAAGCCCAAACTCCGGACAAGCAATCCCCGATGATGGAGCATGATGGCAATTCAGGCATGGGGGATATGCAGGGCATGATGGGTATGATGAAGATGATGAGCCAGATGGGGCCGATGATGGAGCAGTGTACTGAAATGATGGCTGCTATGACCGATCACATGCCGCAGCCTTCCGACAAATAACATCGTGACATGGCACCCGCCCGGGACAAATACCCGGGCGGGATTTTCCACGGGATCGTTTCATGACATCGCATAATTTCAACCGGTTACGTTTCGTCCGTTCTATATTATGGGGGATGGTTGTTCTTGCTGCCCTACTCTTTGGCGGCGCATATATCTTTCAGGCTTCCGACCACAAGCAGATGTCGTCGGGGGCCGAAGGGACGGGAGAAGCCGCAATTCACTCCGATTTTTCCTTGACCGATCATCAGGGAAACCGTGTAACCGAAGCAAGCTTCCCGGGGCGTTGGCAACTTGTCTTTTTCGGCTTCACACACTGCCCTGATGTTTGTCCGACCACACTGGCCTATATGGCAGATGCGCTTGACCGAATGGGGCCTGAAGCAGACCGCGTGGCACCGTTATTCATTACTATTGATCCGGTACGCGATACGCCTGACGTCATGGCGGAATATGTCGGGGCCTTTCATCCGGCCCTGATCGGGTTGACCGGCAGCGAAAAGGATGTTGCCGCAGCCGCCGAAGCCTTCCGGGTCTATTCCGAAAAGCTGGACGACGATACCGCACCGGACGGCTATTTGATGGCCCATTCCGGGCATATATATCTGATGGCACCGGATGGCCGTTACCAGACTGTCTTTCGGGAAGGAGACCAGTCGGCAGAAGACATGGCAATCCGGGTTCTTGCGATCATGAACGGGAATACAATATGAAAAGAACCGCCATCGCCCTCGTTATGACCTTGCTGACAGCACTACCGGTTTCTGCCGAGAGCCTTGTCGAAATATCTGACGCCTGGGCACGTGCCACGATCCTGACATCCCGTCCGGGGGTGGCATATCTTACGATCACAAGTGCTGCGGCCGACCGCCTTCTG
This sequence comes from Thalassospira profundimaris, assembly GCF_003326795.1. GTDB lineage: Bacteria > Pseudomonadota > Alphaproteobacteria > Rhodospirillales > Thalassospiraceae > Thalassospira > Thalassospira profundimaris_C. Next base: position 2,875 of record NZ_JPWI01000002.1, read on the forward strand.
GAAATCACTACACCTGTGGCAGACCATGTGATGATACATGATGTCGTCAAGGTCGATGATGTTCGCCGGATGCGACATGTCATGGCTCTGGATGTTCCCGCCAACCGCCCAGTCACTCTGGCGCCGGGGGCAATGCATCTCATGTTGGCGGGATTGCATGAAAAACTCCGTGAAGGACAGAAGTTTCCCATGACATTGCGCTTTGAAAACGCAGGCGAGATTAGCATTGACGTCGCCATTCTTGGCATAGCTGCCGCCGGGCCGCAGGGGGAAACAGAATGATCCGGTGGTTGTTTTTGATCCTGGCGTTGACGGCCTCACCTGCTTTTGCGAATCATCCCGGTGAAGACCTTGACGAGGTGATGGCGGATAAAGAGCCATATTTTGAGGTGACAAACACCGGAAAGGTTCCAGAGATAGAACTTTTCAACCAAAATCAAGGTCGCTTTAATTTGAGCGACCTTGATGATCAGATACTTATTTTAAGTTTTGTGCCAAGGGATTGTGGTGCAGCCTGTGCAGAACAGCAAACCCTACTGGCGTCCTCTCAGGCGAGGCTGAATATTAGCCCGATGCGGGAAATGGTCACGTTCATTACCGTTCATTCCGAAGATTTTTCAGATACTCCTTCTTGGGATCTGGTGAACTGGCGGCCTGTTATGCCGTCTTCGGATATCAGTGCTGTAACTGTTGCCGATAAATTCGCCAAATTGAGCCAGCGTGACGGGTCTGCACCGATGATTCATATTATCGATCGGAATACCCGCCATGCCGGTATTTTTCACGGCACGAGTTTCAATCAGATGAATCTGATCCTTTACGTGAACGGATTGACAAACGCTGCCCACCCCCCCAAAGCCGCCTGTTGAAAAGGGGTGGCTGGATCAGTTAACAGACTGGTTCTCAAAAGTAGGAAAAGAGCCCTGAACAAAGATAGGCTTAGCACTGTTTGGTTAGCTGACCTTCCTGTTCTCTGAATACTTGGTTCCTGATTTTACGGAATACAGATTAATGCCTGAACTTTCCAATATCGGCATAATAAGCGCGTTCGCCGCAGGCCTCATCTCGTTTCTCTCGCCATGCGTGCTGCCTCTGGTTCCCGGATATATCTCCTATATCGCGGGTGGTGCCTCTCTTTCGACCAGAACGGAGGCAATCCGAGTTGGTCGATTGTCATCTCTTGGTTTCAGCCTGTGTTTCGTTTTGGGCTTCACCACGGTTTTCGTCCTTCTGGGGGCCAGTGCAACAGCACTTGGTCAGTTCCTGCTCGGATACCGGTTCGAGATGAATCTGATTGGTGGCGGCATTGTCATTCTGTTCGGGCTGTTCATGCTGGGAACGCTCCGTCCGGCGTGGATGATGCGGGAAGCGCGCTTTCATCTTGATCTGCCTGGTGGGCGTGTGGTTTCGGCATATACTCTTGGACTTGCTTTTGCGTTCGGCTGGACGCCGTGTATCGGTCCTGTTCTCGGCGCCATTCTGACCGTCAGCGCCGCGTCGGCAACGGTCAGCGATGGTATTGCATTGCTGACCATATATTCCGTGGGGCTAGGTGTGCCGTTTCTCCTGGCGGCACTGTTCACCGAGAGCCTGTCTGCCAGATTGAAATCCATAGGGCGTTTCGGGCGGTTCCTTCGTGCCGCGGCGGCCTTGATCATGATTGTCATGGGCGTGGCCATGGTGACCGGTTATATGTCCGCCTTTGCGTTCTGGCTGCTGGAAACATTTCCTGTTCTGTCGTCTATCGGCTGATCCCGCCTGTCCGGAAGAATTCTGTTGACCTTCCTTTTGCTGGATAGCGTAGCCTTTAACCTCGATATGAAGGAGGTGCAGAATAATGTCTTCCGAAACCGACCCATTGGAGCATGTCATTTTACATGCTTTCAGATATGCCTGCTGGCAGGAAAGGCTTGATATTGCCGAATTCATGCTGGCAGCACTTGAAAAACTTGATCAGGAGCATACGGACTATGTCTCCGAGGATCGTCCGTTGATGGATGCGTACCGCGATTTGACGTCTAGCCTGTAACATCGCAAGAATTGATATCTTGCTTCTTTCACTTCCGGCATTGCCGACATCAAATGCTGTTGTCCTAAGTGCATGACAGTGCCTCCAGCACAGGACATTCCGGTACGTCTTCTCCCGAACATCGTGCAGCCGTCTCCGCCAAGAGCTGTTCGATCCGTTTCAGGTCGGCGATTTTTACGCGCACGTCAGCAAGATGGCTTTCCGTACGCTGTTTGACCTCCGAGCAAGTTTGCAGCTCACCATCCATGAGATCAAGCAATCCCCGGATATCTTCAATCGAAAACCCCAGTTCGCGGGCGCGCAGAATGAACCGCAACCGGGAAACATGTGCTTCATCATACAGCCTGTAACCCGCTTTGCTGCGTGGCGGATCGGGCATCATGCCGGTCTTTTCATAATAGCGGATGGTTTCAGGGTGACAGCCCGTCACCTTCGCCAGTTCGGCACGTTTCAATAGCCTCCCGGAATTGTGATCGTCCATAAGGTCAAAACCCTCTTGAGCCTGTAGCAACTACAGACTGTAGCTTGGATCAGGAACGAGCTTGAGGCAAATCACATGAACGATATCAAACCGGACCCTTTATCGCCCGATGACGGGAAACAGGCAAAAAGAGGTCTGCTTGCGGCTGGCGGTGTGACCGGGGCCATTCTTGCATCGGCCTGCTGTGTCGCACCACTCCTGCTTCTGATGCTGGGTGTATCCGGGGCCTGGATCGGCAATCTGACGGCCCTTGAACCTTACAAACCCCTCTTCGCGACGGTGGCACTGATATTCATCGGGCTGGGGTTCTGGCAGGTCTATTTCAAGACAAAACCGGCGTGCGACGAAGGATCTTACTGCGCCCGCCCCGAATCCGCCCTGATCACCAAATCCGTCCTGTGGTTCTCAACCGTGCTGGTGGGGCTGGCCCTGACAATCAACTGGTGGGCATCGCTATTCTATTAGGAGAAATCGACATGAAACGAACAGACATTATCGTGGCTGGGGCATTTGCTCTGGGACTGGCTGCCATGCATCCGGGAGGTCTTCTTCCGACTGCGGCACAAGCAGCCAGTGCCACATCGCAGGCTGAACAAACAACCGTTTTCGACATCGAAAACATGACCTGTGCCCTGTGTCCGGTAACGGTTAAAACCGCAATGGAAGCTGTCACCGGCGTAGCGGCAGTCGAGATCAATTTCGATGCCAAAACCGCAACGGTCATCTTCGATCCATCCGTTGCCAGTGGTGAAACCATTGGGACCGCTTCGACAAATGCCGGTTATCCGGCCAGGGCGCGGGATTAGACATTGCACCACAACACCATTTTCAAAACCGGGGTCACCGGAACAATTGTTACCGCGATCTGCTGTTTTACGCCCATCCTCGTTGTCACGTTCGGGGCCTTCGGCCTCTCGGCATGGCTGGGCTGGATCGACTATGTCCTCATACCCGGATTGATCCTGTTCATCGCCTTGGTGCTTTACGGCTATCGGCAACGCAACCGGGCACGCATCTGCTGCAGCACCGATACGCAACCAGTCCCACACAAACCAGCCTCCCGGAAAGGGGAACGACATGAATGATTGCTGCACGCCCCGCAAACAGGGTCAGGAATATGATCTTGCTGTCATCGGCGCGGGCTCGGCCGGTTTTTCGGCGGCGATTACGGCCGCTGAACAGGGCGCAAGGGTCGCACTTATCGGCAAGGGGATGATTGGCGGCACATGCGTCAATGTCGGGTGCGTGCCCTCTAAAACCATGATCCGGGCCGCAGAGGCCGTGCATGGTGCCGGGGCGGCAGCGCGGTTTCCCGGCCTTGCCGGCAACGCCCATGTTGCCAACTGGCGGTCGCTGATCAAAGCCAAGGATGAACTGGTTTCCGGTTTGCGTCAGAAGAAATATATCGATCTGCTGCCCGAATATGATGGCATCAATTATCTCGAAGGGGATGTTGTATTTAATGACAGCGGTCTTCTGCTTGACGGCAAAAAGCTTGTTGCAAGAAAGACAATCATTGCAACCGGCACATCCCCGTCATTTCCCGATATTCCGGGCATTGAGAATGTCCCTTGTCTGACCAGCACAACGGCACTTGAACTTGATCAGCAGCCACAATCACTTCTCGTGATTGGCGGGGGATATATCGGTTGTGAACTGGCTCAGATGTTTGCACGGCTCGGCAGCTCGGTTACGCTGGTGACACGGTCACGGCTTCTTCCCGAAGCAGAACCGGAAATTACTGCATCGCTCACTCAGGAGTTAAGGAATGAAGGGGTATCCGTTCGCACGGGCCTCACCTATGAGCGGGTTGAACGGAAGAATGATAAAACGGAACTGACCATTAACGTTGATGGCCAGGCTGAGGTTCTTTCTGCTGAACATATCCTGGTAACGACGGGCCGTAAGCCGAATACAAACGGATTAGGACTCGAAACGGCCGGAATTGAAGTAAATTCGAATGGCGGAATTGTTGTGGACGCTTATATGCGGACAACGCGTCCTGATGTATATGCCGCGGGCGATGTGACCGGACGCGACCAGTTCGTTTATATGGCAGCTTACGGAGCCAAACTTGCGGCACTAAATGCCTATAACCATGACGAACGGACATATGACAACACAACGATGCCTTGGATTGTCTTCACCGATCCACAAGTTGCAGGAGTAGGTCTCTCCGAGGTTCAGGCACAGAAACGGGGCTTTGTGGTCAAGACATCTGTCGTACCGCTTGATCAGGTGCCCAGATCACTTGCCGCCCATGATACACGCGGTTTGATAAAACTCATTGCAGATGAAGCAACTGACCGCTTGCTGGGCGCTCAGATACTGGCACCCGAGGGCTGTGACAGCATTCAGACAATGGTCATCGCCTTACGTTTCGGCATGACTGCAAAAGAACTTGGTGACACGATCTTTCCGTATCTGACGACCGTCGAGGGACTGAAACTTGCCGCCCAGGGTTTTGGCAAGGATGTTGCCAAACTGTCTTGCTGTGCCGGGTGATGCCATGTGGCGATAATGAGGAATTTGCAATCGTGACACCGGACCTGTTCAATCTGACCGGTCTTGCTTTTGGGCTGGGTTTGCTGGGGTTTATCGAACCCTGCACGATTGGCGCACACATGCTGTTTCTGAACAGCCAGTGCGACCGTCCAATGCGTAGGCGGATCGGAGCCTTGTCAGCATTCATGCTCGCACGCCTGTTGGTCATGGGCGGTTTCGGTGGTGTGACCGTGATGTTGGGACAACGCATGATCGGAGTTCAGACCAACGTATGGCTGGTGTTCGGGGGGATCTATATGGTCATCGGGATTGTCTTCCTGTCCGGTGCAGGCAGACGGTTGCTTCAGCGTATCCGCATAGCACCGGATGGTTGGCGGGTTACGCGCAACCCGTGGGTTCAGGGCATTGCGTTCGGCCTGAACATTCCAGCCTGTGCCGCACCGATCTTGTTTGGCCTGATGGGAGCGGCAACTGCAACAGGTTCCGCCGCGATGGGGTTCGTCCTGATGACCGTCTTTGCTCTGTCGCTATCACTTCCATTGGTGCCGTTTTCTGTCGTGCCGCGATTTGCCTCGTTTCTGGTCGGGCTTACCGACTGGATGCGCGCGCGCCGCTGGTTGACCGGCTTTGTTTTCATCGCCCTTGGCCTATGGTCAATCTGGTTCGGGCTGTTTGTCAATCTGGCAGACTGGGCAGAGGCATAAATTTGGGGAGGCGTCTCTCTACTGATCTGAGGAAGTGATCTGTCGTACGTGGGGATGATTTATGGAAGATGGGAGACATGTGCCTTAGCAGAGGCTTGGCGTAGCCACCATGATTAATGTAAAAGGCTTGTTAAGGGCCTTCCTGTGTCGTGGAAAGCCATTACTTATCAGAACCTTCTGCTTGTGTCATACGTACTGCCTGACGAATTCCTGAATCTGTTTGTCGTTCCATCTCGCGCATTTGAAGCAGCATTGTTGCCATCAGGTCTCTGGCCATTCTGCTTTCTTGCTCCAGTCGGGCATTTTCCTGGCGCAGCCTCACTATTTTACTCTGCTTTGACGGTTTCGTTGTGGCTTCAAGTGATTTCAATCGTGCAAGCACGTTTGGATATTTGTACAGCGTTGTCCTACTGTGCCCGGCTTCGCGCGCAACCACACTTTTACTGATTTTGGATACATCGCTGGAATTCGCTTTGAGAACATTGCGGGCGAGTAGCCGATCAATCGCCATCATGAATGCTGTTTCAACAGATGTAGAGGACATGGTTCGATTACCCAGGATTGCTGTTTTCTGTAGCTGTCGTTTCAGTATTTTCAAGCTTGTTTAGCACCATAATACATTGTTCGAGGCGTTGTTTGCAGAGTTGCGCGAGAGCAAAGTCATCATTGGTTGTTGCCGTTTTCAGATCATCTTGCAATTTGGCCCGGCGGTCTTTCCAGAAGGGCAAATGAGTCTCGTCAAGGACAAGATTTTGACATTCCCAACATAAATCCGGGCGTGCGGCCGACCATAGAGGGGCACTGATCACCCATCGGGCAGAGCAACCGATGGTACAATTCCCGGTTCCCTGTCGAAACAGGCAGGTTCCGAGGGATGTCTTTCCCCAGCGAATATCATGTGCCCGTATACCCGAGGTACGAACGAGTTCTTCAATATCGCGTGGGCGGTCATTTTCCGGACGGTTGTCCAGAGATTTTCCGAGTTGATTCGCAGTCTCTTTCAGTTTTCCACTGAGGGCCCCCGAGACGGTTTTTCTGCCGGCAATCATTTCGCCAATGAGAGAGACCGTTGACTGAACCGCAGCATCATCAAGGATCTGTTTCAGTTCTGGATCCGCATTTATATATCCCTGTTCCGTCATCGCCATACTGATGTGTTTGAAATGCTCCTGAAGCACCGGGAGCATGCGACTGTCGCTTCGGATGACATATTGGGCGAAGGATTTGCGCCATTGATGAGAGGTCACAGTCCAATCCTTTACACCGCTTCTGACAAAGAACCTTCTCTGGCAGCGATTGACCCAACTTAAAGTATGGGCTTTCACATCTTTGGTCAGGCTTTTTGCTCGGCTAAAACCAATAATCAGTTCGTTGATGTTTCTTCGAGTGCGCCAGGGGGCGTACAACCTTTCGATGACAGATATTGCCTTGACCGGAACTGGAAGGTGGTCACTCCCGACCGGGCGCAGTCCGGTGACCCAGGTAACGGGGCGGGGAGACTTCGTTGCCTTGTAGAGATGACCGGAAAGGTAAAATATCTCATGAAGACCGCTGGCCGACGGTTCAATTTTTATGCAATCGGGCAAGGCATTTTGCGCCAGTGGCGTATCAGAGGCTTGCAGTCCCAGCAATTCACTCACTCTGATACCCGACAATCCCTGGATGAGGATCAGGCACGCGTCAGTCAGAGAGTTCATGCGATCGCGTAAATGCTTCCTGTCTGGTGCATGTTTTTCGGCAACCTGCAGGTCTTTGGTGTCCGCGAAATGCCGAGCCTGTAAAATAATATCCTCTGCCGCGTCAAGCATGCACAAGGCGCTGGTCATTATGTGCAAAAATATGGGGTCGGGGACTGGCGGGACGGATCCCTGTTCCCGGCCTGCCAGCTGTTTCGCGACCTCGAACGCTGTCATGCCATGCCAGGGGGCGCTGCCCGGTACAGGAATTCCCGCCTTTGCCAGAACAGGGGCCTGATATCCCAGAGAAACAGGCAATGCGAGATGTTCCATAAGATACACGGCGTTGAGATTGGCTTTATTCTGCTTGTCGATGAGCAGGTTGTCGAGATACTGGTCAAAAGCACAGGTATCAAGCGCGCCGAAATGAGCGTAGCCGGATTTGCCCATCCAGCGGGCAAGATAATGAACCCGCCGGGAGAGCTTGCCCATTGAGCCCGGCTTGTATCTATGTCGCTGTCTTGGGTCGACAATCAATGACCAGACCAGTCGACGATGCGCGTCGAGCAATATCGCCCATTTAGGATCAACGAATTTACTGCCGTCCGGCATGATGAAATCCCAGCGTATGGTGCTGGCTGCAGCGTCGTGACCTGGCGTCAGATTGTCGAAGAACCATCTGTCATCAGACCAGCGGGAATGGCGGTTGATCCTCGTTTCCCGCAGATCTTCCGCTGCCATGAGATGATATGCTGTAGCGGTTTGTATAGGGTTCATGTCATTCGATCAGAATGGCGTGGGTTCTTTGAATGTTTTTGGCCCCATGCCAAACACTCTTGGCCGGGAACTTGCTGAGCCAATTGTTCAGGGCCTTTTGTACCGTTGACCAATATAGCCAGCGACCTGGCGGTAAATCGTGACGTGCTTTCTCAATGGCATTGTGGAGATGAAGCAGTTGTGCCAAAGCGTGTGAATTGTCGGGGATCACGGCGGCGCGAGGACATAGCGGACACTCTCCCCAGGCGGTGCAGAGTTGTCCTGTGGACTGGGATGCGAGAGGAGAATCATAGGGGTCGGTGCATTCAAACCCCGGCGTTGCGGCGCGACCTGTATTGTCTGGAATATTGATACGGTCATCGGACTTTCCGGATGTCTGGATATATCGTTCCCGTCGGTTCAAAAGATTGCCCAATGTTTCCCGTCTGCGGTGCCGGGCCGCTTCCGACACATAATGCGTTTCCGTTGTCTCTGTGCGCCAATGATTGAGAATTGCCTGCTGTGCCTTGATATCCCCGTTACTGAGTTGATTGACGATCTCCGAGATGGTGGGGCGAATGTTCGACAAGCTGAAATCAGGAAGTTGATTATCTTTCCTGAAAGCAGAAAGTGCGTTAGGGAAGGTGCAGGTTGCATTGAGATAATGATGAACCCTTCCGTAATTTCTGCCCTGAAATATGAAGAGCATATCATGGTCGGGATCGTGCTCGGCATTTGGTAGTCGTCGGGTCAGCTTTTTGACATTGTTGAAAATGGAAATCGGGCTATCAATCTCTGTGCTGTCTTGAGGATAGGTTCGGACCTGGTCTCCTCTCGCACGTTTCTTCCCGCCGACCACCCGATATCTCGGAGCCAGTTCGGCACTTCCTTTAAGTAAAGAGCTCTCCCGCAGGGCGGATTTTCGTAAAGCCAGTATGGTTTCCGGATTGAAGGCCGTCCTGATTGCCATCATCACGACAAACGGGACCAGAGCGCGCTTCGTTGCATACAGCCACGGGGCAATACCCTTGATTCCTCCGAAAAACTCGATTTGTCGTCTCCGGCCCTCGCAGTCAGCAAAGAATTGTTTGCTGTTCGTGACATAGCCATCATACTGATCTTCAATAGCTGCCAGCAGTGTCTCAAGCTTGTGCTCAGTGGGCGACGCGCCAGCCTGTAATCGTTCCCTGCCAGATTGAATGAGATGGTTTCCTTCTTCCCATTTGATCATCCATGTCTGCATTTCTTTGATGCAGACGCGCTCAATCGTTACAAGATCGGTGATAGCTAAAATTGATCGATGAGAAACCTGCTCGTTTACGCCCGGCCAAGGGTTTGGCTTAATATAAGCATCCCCGGGGACTTTTCTTGTATATTGTGGATTTTGTTTGAGATAGCGCAACACAACACGGAGTGGGGAGATTAGCCCGGCTTTCGTTTTACTTGTAAGCTGTTGGGTGTCGAGCCAGAAAATGTACTCATTAAAAAGAGTTGTGGTCAGATCCGACAGTTCAAAATGTGCTTTTCCCTGTTCGCAAATAAAAGCAAAGAAGCGATTGAGAGCTTGAACCTTGTTGGTTTGGGTAGAGGGACCAAACTTGCGAATGTGAGAAAAAATGGCCGTAGCAAACGGGACAGACAGATATTCGGCTTTGAGCCAATCGTCACTGACCTTGATCTCTGCACTGCCGCGGTTGGATTTTGCAGTACGGGGACAGTTCAGCGTGAGTTGACACAGTTTTCCGTCAGGTGCCAGCTTTTGAATAACCCCGTATTCTCTCTCTTCTTTTTCCGGACTGGCCAGGTTGTTCCTGTCGAAGGCAGGTACCTCACCCGGACGATGCGTGAGAAAATATCTGTCCATGCGCTTTCTAGCCATCGCGTAGGGCCTTGAGATACGTATTCAGGGTATCTGTCATAAGTGCTTCCCGAATTTGTACACTCCGCAAATATGTATTGATTGTTGTCGTTATGTGACTATGCCCAAGCAATGTTCGCAGGCTGAGCCAGGGTTCTGCTTTGCCCGCGCGAACCAGTTCAAAATACATGGTAACCGCAAAGGTATGACGGAGGTGATGAAAGCTGTGCAGGGCTTCAGGTCTGTCTGAGGGGCTGGTGGTGCCGTTTTTATGGGAAGAGCACACAAGACCGGCTTTCAGAACCGCGTGCTGAAAGTGGCGCCAGATGGAATGAGCTGTTATTGCTTCACCCGGATTTCTTTTGGCATGGGCGTGATTGACAAAAAGAGCCTCGACAGATGTTTTCGCGCGTCGAACCGCACGGGCCCGTTCTGTTTTTACGTAATGTCGCAGATCATCATGGATTATGCCCGGTATGACAACTGTGCGCGGCTTCAGGCCTTTGGTTTTATACAGAGGCAATGCGACGTTGCTGTAGCTACCATCTTTCTTGAGATTCTTGTATTGCGACAGAGTGAGGTTGGCACATTCGTCAAGTCGCATTCCTGTGGCGACAGCAAGGCTGGCAATGAGCCGGTCTCTGCATGGACGACGATCAGCTTTGTCTCCGGGGATCGAACCAAGTTCGGCGAGCACTCGTTGAAGAGCTTCGGGAGAAAATGCCTCAGCCGTTTCACTGTTATAGGTTCTCGGAAGCAGTTTACTCGTTTTGACCGTATTGTCGCCGGATTGGACATGGGCCATCCGGGTAATTGCATAATTTCGGGGTTTGATACGTTCTTCGTAAAACTCTTTCGCATCAAATTCAATCAAGCCTTGTCTGGTCGCCCATTCATAGAAGTCAACTATGGTGCCGAGCCTGCGGCGTATTGTTGCAACAGCATATCGTTTACCGGTTTTAGGTGATTTGCTGCATAAAAGCCTGTCGCGATACAGTTCGATGTCATCGAAACAAGCAGCGTCCCAGTCCCTATGAAACAAGCCTAGATATGAGAACCACTCATACAGGTCATAGGTTAAAGCTGTTTGTGTGTTTCCTACCGAGGGAATTCTCGAGGACCGTACGCATTTGTCATGGAGATAGAATAAGACCGGCTCAACAATTCTGCATCCGTCATAGACAAGATAGTGGAAACCGATAGGGAGACTGTGGCTCTTCACTTGATCCCACTCGGTATCGCGGGTGATCGTTGCAGGTCGAACGATATCCGCTGCTTTGGCAACCGTGTAGTAGGGAACTGTCCGCATGCTTCCCTCATTCCAAATGTCGGGCACCGGGTTTTGTTTGTCATCTTGAGGCTGTGATATCAGACCTTACCTGCACCGCCAGCATGCTGGCGGGGCAGGTAAGGTCTGTGGGCACTGTGGCAGCTAAACAGCCATGTTAGCAAGGAAGTTTGTGTATGTGAACAATGTTAGTAATGTCATATAACATTATTCGAAAGGCAAATGACGGGGCGGCTACGCAGACTGGGGTCAAACAGGCGCTCGCAGCTCACATAAAAACAGTCGCAATCGACAAGACCGATCATGATAGAGATGGCCAATGAAGGTTGATCAGGACAACGCCCCATATTTCCGTGTCATCGGCGCAGGGCAGGCGGGGATAGTTCGGATTGTCAGGTTCAAGCCAGGCGTTGTTGCCTGATCGACGCAGACGTTTCACTGTCAGGTCGCCATTATGTACAGCGACAACAACATGGCCGTTCCGGGCCGTCTTTGCGCGATCAACAACCAGAAGATCGCCTTCGCGCATGACGGGCTCCATGCTGTCACCTTCGAGCCTGAAAAAGAAGGTTGCAGCCGGGTGCTCGATGAACTCGTTCAGATCCAGTTGCCGGTCAATATAATCTTCGGCCGGAGACGGGAAGCCTGCCGGCACGCGGGCGAGGGCAAGCGGCCGGGGCAAGAATCTGAGCGGTGTATATCTGGCGATGAATGAGAACATAACAGGAACATTGTCCTAAGTGTTCTCATTGTCAATATGGAGCATGATGAGACGAAGGCGGCAATGAACAACATAGCGTGCAAGTCATTCAGCTTACATGCGAATTTTCTTGGTGAGATCCTATGCCGACTTCGGCAAACGTCAGTTCCAGGGGCATAAAGCTTTGTTCTGTGATCATGAACAAGGACGAATCACACACCGTCCGCAAGATCTGCCTGCATGATTTGTGGATTGTGCATTCCACAAATCAGAACTAGCAATATATCAATATAATACTTTTTTGATACTTATTTAGTTGATTGCCGGTATCTGTGGTGTGCAGGTTAGCCACTTTTGCCAGAGGCAAATATCGTGAACTGTTCTGGCGAATGTTTGCGCAATCAACATTCGCAACAATTTCAATGGCTTATTTTCTTCTGGATTGTGCAATCCAGTCAGGGCAGGTCAGTGCGGCGGGTAACGGGTACGGGTTGAGGTTCACTCTATTCCGGTAGGTCGCCGCCCGCTCTTGGGCTATCGCCCAGGAGCAGACCCCGGCCAACCTCCACGGAACCCGCAAGCGGTTTCCGCCCTTTCGGGTAACGGTTCACGCAATGCCGGCATAGAGCGATGCCCACCAGATCACAGATCCACACAGCTCAATAATAGAAACACCGTAAATGTGGCGCTGCTGCATCAGGGCTTTGCCCTCTGCCGTCAAGCAGAATCAGGGTCCCTGTTCGCCCCTGGAAGGGCGCGAACATCCCATATTCAGCTTGACGGCATTCACCCTTTTTAGACGACGGGAAGAAGTTGAACTGGCCAGATCGGTCAGTCAGTTGTCACCGGGAAAGGTAGAATAATGCACCACGTAACAGACAGAGATATCAAGGAAGCCAAGCGCATTGCTCTTGAATTTGATAATGCAGTTCGGACAAATGATGGGGATGCCGCAAGTACGGCGGCACGGTCTTTCCGCTCTCTCATTGCGGCGACCAATGGGGAAAATGGCAGCTTTGGCAGTTTTGCCGAGGATGGGGCTGGAACTGCCATCACAGCTGCACTTATGGCAGAAGCAGGACTAGTTCCGCATTGGGGGCAGAACGGGTTGTTTGTTCTGGAAACCAGACATGGCCGGGCATTGGTTGATTTTACTTGCCCACTGGATGTCTGCAGCAGCTTTGGATTTACCGCTATCGATCTCGGTCTGCCCTTTATTTCCGAGACAGGATATCGCTCGCATTTCTACACGGAATGGCCACCACTCAGCGTCAAAGAAGCAGCTGCCGCAATCTTCTGTCAATATGCCGAAGCCGAAAAAATGACAAATATAGAGATCGAATATCGGCAACGCAGGAGCAACTCTATGCCTGATTTTGCAAGGTCTTCCTGTACGTCATTTCAAGGCGTTCCAACGCAGACCGACAACAAAGGCCAAATCGGCTTTCAGTTTTGATCGACCGGTTAAAGACGACAGGAGAAAAAGACATGACCATTCTGAAGGATTGCAATCTGCGTGAGCTTATTATCGGGGGAATGCTGGAAGCTCGCGAGAAGGTAAGTGAAGACTTTGAACGGGCTTCCAAGATCGAGCGGCATTTTTATTCCGATGACGACCGCAGCACCATGCGAGAACAGCTTGCGGAATATGACGCATTTCTTCATGAACCAGATCGCTGGTTTCATTCGCTTGCGAGTACATTTCCACACGGTCAGTCAGAGTGAAGAAATAGAACCGGCAAAATCTTGCCGGTTCTATTTCTTTTTACCAAGCACACGGGCCATGGCCTCAAAGTCATATTCAATTTCGCAGGTACGATGCCAGCGCAGGTCTGAATCATCCCACTTCGCGGTGATGGTGTATTTCTTCATCACGTGCCGGAGCTGTGAAACAGTTTCAGGCTCACGCGACCAGACCTGTAATCTGGAAATCAGGGCGAGAAATCGTTTATGTATGTCGGCGATATTTGCGGGGGCCTTTATCTCTTCAAGTGACCTCTTAAGCCGCGCGATCTCCAGCTTTACAAGGCGCATTTGTTCAGTGTTGTCCTCAAACCACGTCTTTAACTCGGCACTGTCGCTGTTCACCTTGAAGGTGTTCAGGGCATGGGCTGCTCGATCACGCTTTCCCTGCAGTCTTTGTTCCGCATTGCGGATCTGCTTATCCAGGTCGTTCCGTCTTTTCGTGATGGCTTCATGGCCATAATGTGCTTCGATGTCCGCACAAGTCAGGCGCATGGCCTCACGAATGATGATATCGCATAGCTCTTCATAGCGGATCGCCCGGTTCGGGCATCCCTTTTGCTTACAGGAATATCGATCCGCCCAAGATGCTGTGATCGTGGTTGTATGTTCGGCACATCGAAGACGGCCAGCGAACACAGCAACAACTTTTCCACTCGATTTGATTTGTCTCTGTCGCCAGTGCTTGATCCGTGTTTTCGAAATCTGGTTAGTTTCTTCAGCTGATCGCAGGTTGGCGGTTTTCCGATATTCCGCCACCTTGGATGATCTTTCATCCAGTTGCGCCTGAATTGCGTCAAATTCCTTTTCATCGATTATTTGCAGTTCGGGAACAGGGACCTGTATCCATTCGCTTTCCGGACGAAGCACTGCGAGCTTCTTGCCCGTGTCTGGGTGCTTGCGATATTGCATCCTGTTGAACGTCACTACGCCCTTGTAAAGCGTGTTACGGAGCAGGCCGGTTTTGCGAATGCGCGAGCCTACCAATGTCGTTGGTGCCCACTTGCCGCCCGAAGGAGCCGCGATCCCCTTTCGGTCAAGAATAGTGCAAATATGCTGAAGCTTACTGCCAGTCGAATACAGTCCGAAAATCTCCCGGATAACTTGGGCTTCCTCCTCGACAATGCGACGCTTACCCCGGATCAATTCACCATTCCCGTCAAACGCCCGAACGATCTCGTATCCGAAAGTCCGGCCACCGGGAACGCCGCCGCGTAACACTGAAGCAATCATGCCGCGATGCGTCTTATCTGACAGATCCTTCAGATAAAGAGCATTCATCGTGCTTTTCAGGCCGATATGCAGCTCCCCGATCACACCCTCGGTAATGGTCTCGACATCGATGCCAAGGAAGGCCATTTTTTTAAAGAAGTTCGCCGTATCTGCTTGGTCGCGGCTGATGCGTGACAGGTCTTCTGCAATGATCCTGTCAAAGCGACCATCAAAGGCACCCATGAGAAGATTGCTTATGCCAGGACGATTTTCTATCTGGGCACCAGAGAACGCTTCATCGAAATACACATCTTCGATTGTATATTGTTTGGCTTCGCAATAGCCCTCGCACCTGAGTATCTGATCCTGGCTGCTGGTGGTCTGGCGGTCTGTCGAATGACGTGCGTAGATCGCTACTCTCACGTGAGGTCCCCTGCTTTTCTCTTTTTTGATTACACGGCGCAGAAACAGGTGTGCAAGCAATATATAAGCGGAGGTTTTTCGCCTAAAAAATGATGGACTGCAACAGTTTGAAGGATTTCTGTCTCTTTACAGGAGTTTGTCCGAGATTGACATGAGTTGCCAATCTGTATCCAACTTTGACACAACTTTACCTTGTCGTTTCTTGGGCAGGATAGGTTTGGTGATATCACCAAACGATCACTTCGCGATCATCCTGCCTTATTCGCACGACAAGTCGTACTCAACGGTTAAAAGGGTTGACATTTATATGCACCTCTATTCTGATCATACTCTCATAATGGAGGTGGATTATGTCTGACGGTCACGGGCCAACGAACACAAACAGGATACCGCTGCAACTGGATGACGACGATGTGGCGAAGCTTGATGAATTGAGTTCGCGGCTATTTGCGACGCGAAACCAAACAATCCGAATGCTGATACAGCGAGAGGTCGCCGAGCCACGCATGGCATCACATGAACCACGCTCAAGCACTGTTTTCAGGGTTGCCCAGGGCAAATATGGACCAACGACTGAAATCCGAATGAAGAACGGGCGGGTGCTTCATTTCTACGTCGCTCCATTCCGGAACAGATGCTGTATATTGCTGCTTGATCCGGAATTGACTGAAACAGTCGGCTATCCAAGGTATGAGGATCTTTATGGTGATTCTGATTTGTTGGACGCCATACTCGACCTTAGAGAAACCCGATATGATTGGGATGATCCGCGTTATCGACGGATCTGCACGCTGCTGGATATAGATCCGGACGAGAAGAGACCTCAGTTCGTTGAGGAATTCCAGTGGATAGCGAGAGGTTTGATGAACCGTCAGGCTCGCTTCAGTTATAATTCACCACATTGGGAGCTCATGCTCGATCTGGTAGATTTACTTCGAACCGATATCAGCGATAACAGTGAGGACAGGCCCAGTCTTCAAATGCTTAATCGCGCAAAAGAAAGATTTGAAACTCTGTCATCGAAAGAACAGGCAGATATATACAAGAAAGCTATTGAAGCAGCCGAAAGAAGAAAGCTCCCATCAAACTGTCGTTTGAGTACGGATATAATTTTCTTACCAAGCTGGACGGATTGTTATTGGAACAAGCGCGTAAATATCTGGGACAGCAGCTATTGCGATGAAGAGGGTTGGACGCCGGGGAACAATACCGACCTGCAAGGGGTAGCTGCATTACCTGCAGGCACTCTTAGCGATGTCCAGGAGGTGATCGTCCGCAAGCTGAAAAAGCAGGGAGTGATTTTCCTGAATAAAGACGAGACCAAAGAATATCTCAACAATGAGGGTGCATATTGGGCGTGGAAGAACTTGACCATCAGGAGTCTTTACGGCGGGCATCACGGGGCTCGAAAGGTAAAAACTTCCGAAAAAATGAAATGGCAACTTCGCAAGCCTGAAACACCAATTTATGATCGATGGCAAAGTAGACAAGTCTTGGTTGGTAGATGAATGCAACTATCCAAGATCAAATAGCGCTTGAGGTACAGGCTTGGCAGAAAGAGCACCATGGAAAGACTTCCCGCCAGTAATCCGCAATGGAGAGCTGGGGGAGCTGCAGAAGCAACCTGAATATTCCTTAGCGAAAGGTGGGGATACAGAGGCCGCGCAAGATATGGCCATTAGACTGGTACGGGACAGCACGCTTGAGCAGATACAAAGCGTGATAGGCAACAACAGGCCTCGTATCGTTCCAGTACTCGCCGAAGAAGCTTCCGGACATAACAAAATACCTCTGGCAATGGCTTTTGAGGTGGGCAACAGGTTGGGGCTGGAAGTCGATGTGTCAATATACCAAGCCGAGCGTGTTGCCAGAACAGGCGAGGGTGCGGATTATCGCCTCGCATTCAACCCATCCTTCGACGGCCCTGTAACGCAAGGCGGGCAGTATCTGATTTTCGACGATACACTTACAATGGGTGGCACCATCGCCTCTTTGCGTGGATTTCTCGAAAACAGAGGTGGGAATGTTATGGCTGCTGCTGTGATGACCGCGCATCCAGGTGCATTGAACATTTCCGTTAAACCCGGTATGTTGGAGGCAATCAATCAGAAGCATGGCCCTGCCATGGATGACTTTTGGAAGGAGACTTTCGGTTATGGTATCGATCAGCTCACTCAAGGCGAAGCCGGACACCTCCGAAAGTCCCCTTCGGTTGACGCCATCCGAGCTCGAATCATTGAAGCAAGACATGCAATCTTCTCTCAAGCGCATGCAAGAACGGGCGTTGCAGAAAGACAGCACGACCCCGAACAGACAGAGCGCGTAACACCTGAAATTGCCCGGCCATTGCTGCCCTATTATCAGGCATTAGAGAAGCTTGAGAGCATAGTTGCACCAGAGCATGAGATAATCGTAGCGCGTTGCAAGCTTGCTATAGCAAGAAATCTTCATGAAGCAGGTGATCTTGATGTCCCTGGTGCTTATGCCGGCAAGATCCGCGAAGCCGCCCATGAAGAGGCACGCAAAATCATGAGCGCCTCAACGACAGCGATAGCGCGTGAGGCGGCACCAGCAAAAGAAAAAGCGATCAAGCATCCTGTGAAGAAGAATCCGGGGCCAAAGCTGGACATCTAGCTTCAATCAGGAATTATTGTCGCTACAGGGCGCATTTATTGTCGTGGCCAGATCATTTTTTGTCGCAAGAAATTTTGCATCCGGAATTATTGTCGATAGAATTGCGGCCCGTCTCCTTGGTAGCCTTTGGGAATTGAACCACCCCAGTTGAATACAGGAGGTCTGAATGACTAAGAAGCGTGCTCGCGGAAGACCAAAGGGTACTGGAATAGACGATGCCGCACGTCTGGAGCGTGTCGCAGACATAATGGTGAAGAATCCTAGCCAAAGTGCAACTTCGGCAATCAATAGAGTTATCGGTTCTGAGTACGGTCGCTCTATTACGACAGAGCAGGAAGCCAGCATCAGACGACGTTTGCAGCGAAAATGGCGCGTGACCTGTTCGGAGCGCATGGAAGCCGCTCGGGAACGTTTGCTGGAGCTTACTCCGGTACGATATCAGGAGCCTGTCAATGTTCTTGACCAGATATCAGGTCTTCATTCGTATGCGAAGCATATCAACGACAGCTTAAGGCCTGCCGGTCTTCAACAGGCCTTGGAACAAGCCAAAAATGTTACCAGAGTGCATGATGAAATTTTCGAAGCTTCGGGGGCAAAGGCATTCCGTCAACAGGTCGAACAAATCCGTCGTCTTAACGACATTATGAACCCGCCAGCCTTAAGGCACCTTCGAGAGATATCTGAAAGAATGAGGATAACTTTCGGAAGGGCCGGCCAGTAGGGAATATGGGCTATCGCCATTTCTTAATCGATAGCCTGTCCCTGACTTCTTGACCGCCTTTTTTTCTTGTTTTCGACATCAATGCCCGCTTTCTTAAGGGCGGCTTTGACAGCCTTGGTCTGTCCCGATTTAATAAGATCTCCGAATGACATCTTATTTTGCTTCTTGTCTGGATCAGATAGAGGCGGATAAAGCAAATCAGCACCAGAGACCATAACTGCTTTCCTGGCTTGATCGAGCGGCCTGTTCTCGATGGCCATATGCGCATCGGTTGCAGCGATGACAATCTTCCGATCTGGATTATGTCTGCGCAGGTTTTTTCCAACAATTTCCAGATTTTCCGATTTAACAGCCCAGACAACGGACTTTTTTGTAAGACGATTGAGTTCTATGGCACTAATCAGGTCATCAGTCATAAGAATGGGATCGTCCGGATCCTTTGACAAAGCTCCCCCAATAACGTGATGTAGCCCTTGAACGCTGCCCACACCGACCAGCGTTTCAACATATCCGCTATTGTTAACACGTTGGACGGCAGAGAGGCGATTTCCAGCGTCTTTGAGAGGGATAAGGACATTTCCTGCACCATCCACACGGAAACCGGCCCAAGCCTTCTCAGAGCCCATTTCGACCCGTGCGGACATTACATTTTTGTCCGGGGCAACAGCTTCCTGCCACGCGAGCCACCCGTCATCGCCAATTGGAAGGGCCATTTCATTGCGCAACGCAGTCATTGATGGAGATCGATCCGGATCAGGCTGGATTTCCGCTTTCCAGACGTTGCGGTGTGTAGTGACCATGCGGCTATGAAGGACGCCTTGATCATCACGATGTTTTTCCAAGACCTGAACTTTCTTCTTTTCCGAAATATCAAGTGTGATCCAGTCGCCCGCTTTTGCACCAGATTCATAGACAGCGCTGGTGATATCAACACCCCAGACGAAACGTTCCGAGCCATCCTGCTCTTGAAGCTTTACAAATTCGGATTTCGATTTATCGGGATCGAAATTGAAATGATCATGGCCCAGATCAATCAGACGGGCAGCTGATCGGGAGGGCTCATGCAAGGCATATTCCTTGAACGTATTAGCGCGTGCTGGCCGAACGATCTGAGCGGAGAGTTTTTCGGTCGCAATCTTTTCCCACGGACCTTCCTGTTTATCCAGAGCAAGTATGATCGTTGCGTCACTGTATCGCAGGCGGGTTTGTTCAAGGGTGGCCTGCCAGTCGTCCGGAGTTTCTGGAACAACAACGGGACACCTTGTTGCCCGATGGATGGCTGCTGCATCGGCATAATCACGCGCAACGATGATGGTATCTTTTTCGTTCCGCCATGCGGGATCAATCACATGGGAGAGGGGCATATCGTCAACCGGATCGTTGACGGTTCTCTGGTTCCCTTTTTGATCGATCACAATGAGATTTTCCAAGCGGCCTGAACGATCTTTGAGAGGAACGGCGATCTTACCATCTGCTGTTAGTTTTACGCCATAGCCGCGAATGCCGGCGGATCTGAGCCACGATGAGTTGCCGGGGGTTGCCCATTCCTGGCAGGCATCCCAGACGAGAAACACCTCGTCCCCTGTCGCACGGGAAAATGCGCGTCGGATCTCGGTAAGATCGTCTTGGTTCGGCATTTGAACATACCCGATACCAGGTAACTTGGCATCGACCGTTCCTGAGACAACCGGTTTAATCATAGGATTGGTTTTCCGATAGCGGTTGATTACCAGCTGCAGTTCACGTGGATCTGCGATAATTACGACTGGACGGCGGGTTGCATCATGAATCTTAACCCCTTCGGCATAGTCGGTTGTGAAGATCACCGGCCCGGAACTGATCTGTTTTCTTGAATCGATGACATGAACCAAGCCTTTTGCACTGGTATTGCCGATTGACATCGATTTTTGGTCAGGCGCATATATGCGGACAGCCTGCATAAAGCCGTTCTCGTCTTTAAAGGGCACAAGAAGATTGCCGGCATCATCCAGTCGGCAACCGCGTCCAGTGGAACGAGTATCTGCGAGCCAGTTTAGTGTTTTGGCGTCCGCCCACTTTCCGGCTTCACGCCAGGCGGCAAGTGCAGGAGCGGTAAGTTTGGATACAGGTGTGGGACGATCATCACCAAACACCAAGTGAAAGAATTCCTGTTGGGCGAGTAGAAACACCATGGCCAAAGGATCTCGATACGCCTCACTGAGCAGAAACAGTTTCCAGTTTGAAATCGTGCGTGACAGGAGTGAGCTGCGTCGATGCACGGGTTTCTGACTGTTCAGATACCGACGCCAAAGTGGGGACATGCGTGGATGACGCATTGTTGGCCGACGCTTGTAGCGTCGTTTAGTTGGCTTCGGAAGGGAGGGTTTGTCGACTGTTTCTCTAATCGGTGGCACAAAATCGCCGAGCTTCTTTTCAAGGGCGGATTTGCTCATGTTACGATCAAGTGCTGAGGCCTTCATGCCCTGACCGTCAGGGCCGACCAGAACAAAACCGTTGCCGCGTTTTTTAAGCTCGATGTCATGTTCGTCAAGAATTTTGTGCACATCCTGCCATGCCTCCGCCCCATTGATTTTTTCGAGCAGATCTTTGCGATGTTGAAGAACGTGATTCTGGAAACTTTCTTGCCAGGTTTGCGCCTCATAATCACGAGCTGAAGGCGACAATTTAGGCCCGTGCTTTTCTCGCTGTGCCATGCCCCGGTCGATAAACAGGCCGAATTGTTTTTCAAGTTTTCGCGAGACGCGATCAAGCAGTTTGAAATCCCGAAAAGGATTGACGACTTGAAGCGTTCGGGGATGAATCTTGTTAAAGGCGATATGCATATGAAAATTGTCAGTATTAATATGCGTACCAGCCACATATTGATGTTCGGCAAAGCCGAGGCCTTCCGCATAAGCTGAAGCGATATCCTTCAAATCTTGTTCTGCAAGTCGATCTTTCTCACCCGGCCGGAATGACACTACCATGTGATATGATTTGTCTGTGACCTCGGGTTTCATCAGACGGACAGCGTAGACCTCTCGCAAGGCCAGTTCGAGATCATCGAGTGTTTCGCCGGCACCACAGTTTTCGATCCAGAATTTATCCAGCTTTTCACCCGGCTCCTTAGCCGCTGCAATGTATTCTGCAAGTTCTTTGTAATTGTCAGGTATATCCGGTCGTTTAGGGATTTTCTTGGCGATCATTTCGCACCGCGGCCGATAGTTCGATCAATCTTTCGTACGACATCTTTCAGTTCATCACGGGTGGAACTGATGGAGACCGTCAATTCATCGAATTTACGTAAGAGATCGGCGCTCAGTGGCTCATCAAGCGCGAGTTTCAGAAGGTTTCCGAGCCTAGCGAGATCTGCATTGACTTGCAGTAAATCAAGGACCGCTTGGGCTGCTTCAAAATCACGAGCATTCGGGAACGGCGAGTTCATAAGCAAACGTCGCAGAACTTCTGATCTGGAAAGACGCAATTGCGAAGACAGATCATCAAGATACTTGCTTTCTTCGTCTGGAAGTGTGACCAGAAGTCTTCTCTTGTTTGTTGCCAATGCCCAATCCTGTCGCAAATCGATGAGAGGGTGCCGACGATCCGGGGACCGTCGGCACGTTTAAGAAATCAAACCGACATCTGGCTTGATTGGGTCTTTTGTTTCTTGGACAAGATCTGCGTTGATCTGCCACGGCTGGTCGAAATACCCAGTTCCGAAAGTTGTTCGCGGATCTCGCGCCGGAACACATCAAAGCCTCGCGCAACATGCAGATCATTGTGATCAGATAGACCTTGCAGCTTTTCCTCATTCGTAAAGATGGGTTTGAGGATCTGGGCCTGTGACCTATCTGCAGCCCGTTCTGCTGCTTTCAGGCCCGGGTTGAAACCCAGTTTTTCAACTAGCTTGTGATCATCATCAGCGGCGATGAGGATCTGCCGGTCGGGGTTCTGTTGCCGCATGGCTTCCGCGATAACCGGGAGGTTTCCACCATCGAAGGCTACTACGGTACTAAAGCCGGTGGCCATGTTGAGGCTTTTTGCCGTCGCATAGCCTTCGGCAATGATAAGCGGGCTATTCTTTTTGCCAGGAATGACATGCATCAGGCCGCGTTTTCGTCCGTCCTTCAGATAAATTTTTGTACCATCGGAAGAGATGTTCTGGACGTTCTCGATGAAGCCTTTTTCATTGCTCATCGGCACAAGAAGGTTTCCAGATCGATCCACACGAAGCGTTTCACCAGTTACCTGCTTTTTCTTCAGATATCCGTGGTCATTTGAGGCATCAATCGCATTTGCAAAGATGCCATACGCGCGTTTGGCCACCTGCTTGTACTGGAACTGCAGTTCCTGCTGTTGCTCTGCTTTCCGGGCCGCAGCCTGCGCCTTGAGGCGTTCGAGATCTGCAGGATCAACCTTGGAACCGGTTGAGACCCATTTGACGGGTTCCGACGCCTTTTTGAAGTTCATGATTTGGCCAGCTGGTATCCCTTCAATGAAACCGCGATAAGAGCCGCTGGTTTTGCCTTTTGCATCTCCGATGACGGCAACACGATGCCATTTACCATCCATGACAGGTTCGTCGATCAACAAACCTTCTGACCTGCAGGCAGCTGCAAACTCCTGCATCGGATCGATTTCCTGTTCGTTGACCTCGATCTTTTGCTGCCATTTGGTAAAGGCCTTCAAATCCTCGCCATCATTGACATACCAGGATTTATGCCGACGATCCCATTTTGCGCCAGCTTCCTTGGCCTCATTCTTTTCCCGGAATGGGACATTCAGATAAATGCGTTTGTTTTCTGAATGATCGAATGCTTGATCATTAGAAATTTGGCTTTTGTCAGCTTCAGACATCTGCAATTCCTCCCGGCTCGAATTCTGCTGCGGGGACATGGACTGTTCAGAGATCTTGGTATTTTCTGTCGCTATCGGCAGAGACAAGCGCATCAGAAAGCCGGTCTTGCGTTCCTCCGCTTCGATATACCAGGAAGGCTTCTCGATACGGCTTGTCTCTTTGGGGCCGTCCAGATCCCACATGGCTGACAGAAACTCCTGATGGGCAGCAGATTTGCCGGATTCTTTTTCAAGTTCAGCTAAAATCTCGGCTCGATAGGCCGCACCCATGGTTTTGCGTTCTGATGAGGCGGCTATATCAGAGAGCCAATCGACCTTGTTAAACCTCTCCGCCAACCGGCTGTAATGTTGGTGGAGGGCGCTGGGCGTGCCACCGTCCTGATTTGGTAAATCTCCTAAGGCGACATTTGCCCAGTTCGCCATTTCGGCGGACTGCCCCATAAATCGCACAAGGTTGTCTGTGGACAGGTCTGTTGCGTACAACCGTTCTTTCAACACGTTTACAGGCAACAATTGTGTATCTTCGCGAGAACCGGTCAAAACCAGAGAATCTTGCAGATGCATAGCCCACAGGGTCGGATGGGCTTCGGGATGTTTTTCAAACATGTTGTCTATGGCTTCTCGTCGTCTCTGGTCCATCCGTTGATCAACGGACATTCCTGGCGACATCGATTGCACTTGGGACATTTCCTTTGTTTGTTCCTTGCCCTGGGCAAGTTCCAAGCGCTTTTCAGGCTCCATAACCCACGTTCGAATGACTTCTGCGTCTCGCGTTGCCTGGAACAAAGCATTGCGATCCTCACGGATCGCAGCCATCCAGCTCTTTAGATAGGGCGCATGACGTTCCGGATAGTGACCGAGGCCGAGCTCAGTCGTCATCATGTAGCTTGCGATTTCGGCTCGCAGCTCTTCGCGAGCGTAATCCTCAGACCCGAATGGTCCACCGTCTCGGGCAAGACGGGAAGGGTGGCCAGTGGCATGGCCACCTTCATGCAAGGCCGTTGCATAATATTCGTATTGTCCTTTGAACCAGCCTTTCGGGGGCATATGGATTTCATCGCTGAGTGGATGGTAAAAGGCACGGTCTCGCTGATCATGATGGATCGGGACATTCAACCCTGAAAGCACCTGTTCAGCGCGTTCAACCGGGTTAAACTCTGGTTCGCGGCCGACATACGCCTCAAGACCGTCAATCTGAGAGCCATTGAAGACGACAGCGTGAAATACCTTTGGGCGATCCAGCCGGGTTTCCAGATACCGTTGTTTGCCGTTTGCATCGAGCATTGGTTGCCCTTGCTCATTTCGCATTGGGCTGCGCTCAGACCATTGCCAATATTCGATTTGTGTTCCTTTTTCGCCTTTTCGGACCTGATATCCGTTCGACTGGGCTTGGCGGTAAGTTACCCAGCGCGGATCTGCATAGCCTTGTGCTTCGAGCCACACCTGGTTCAAGCCGCGATAGGCTTTTCCAGTTGCAGGGTTGAACGATGGTTGACGGAAGCGGCCGGGTTCCCAAGGTTTTTGCCAGGGGGCGGTGCCAGCCTCCATTTGATCAAGCAGCGTTTTAACAACGTTCTCGCGGAAATTCATTTTAGCCATTGCCCAGAATCTCCTCGAATGCGGTTGGATCTTCGCCATCGAGGTGACTGTCCAAGGCGTCATCAAGAGACAACGCCTCTTCGTCAAAGGCTCCCATCGCGTCTGCAACATCCGGATCAACTGGAACTGGCCCGCCGACACTCGCAGCCACAACAACGGAGGAAGCGAGCTTGAGATACTCTGTTTCATTTAACCGGGCGTTTGCGCCCTTGATGTTTTCAGGCTGCGTCATGCTGTTTCTCCATAGTTACGGTCGTTAGATTGGCGACACCCGATTGTTTCATCCGTGGAGGTGCGAGTTTCGATCTTTCGGACAGTTTCTTGTCGAGGAAATAAAGACGCTGACGCCCATAAATCGGGGGGCGACCAGCCACGAAAATCAAGCTGTCACCCGGCACGGGTGGTCTATTCCCGTCTTCATCGACATCGAGCATAGGCAAGCGCATGATTTCGTCAGGCGTCAGCAAGTCCCGTGAAGTTTCTTGAATGTTTGCCGAATTTGAACCGGTAATTGAGCCGGCTTTCCCTGACTGTGATTGTTTTCGTTGAACAATCGTCTGCTTGCCGGCCAATTTGGACAGGAGCTCGGCAGTGCTAAATTGATTCGGAGTGAACGCGCTTCGAACATGGCAGTTCGCAAAGATCGATTCATCTTTGCCATACTTTTTCCAGAGCTGTTCGATGTTCTGGATAATGATGTAGGCTTTGATGCCGTAGCCGGCCATGAAGGCGAGAGCGTCTTCAAATATCTCTAATTTGCCAATTGCCGGAAACTCATCAAGCATGAGCAGGAGGCGATGCTTGTAACCACGCTTCGTCTTGCCGTCTTCGAACTCCATTTTCTCGGTGAGGCGGCGCAAGAACAAGTTCATCATAATTCGGATCAATGGCACCAGGCGGTCTTTGTCCGCCGGCGAGAAGGCCAGATAAAGCGACATTGGTGTTTTACCGTTCATCAGATCATCAAGCCGGAAATCACTGACAGCGGTGTTTTCAGCAATGATCGGGTCAGCGTAGAGTGTTAGCTGGGTTTTCGCGTTCGAATGTACGCCAGATCTTTCTTGTGGAGCTTTAATGGCAAGACTGTTCGCTCCACGACGCACCTCTTTATTTACATGTGCATAACCATGGTCATATTCGGCCATCGCTTCGAGGATCTTTACAAAGTTGTCTTGTGCTGACATCTGATCATCTGAAACTTCCCTGGATGCTCCTTCCCTTGCAGCTTCCAAGGCTTCTGCGGGCGGCTTCACTGTCGATATGCCGGAAAGAAAGATATTCACATCATCAAAGCAGGCGATGCGATTTTCCTCTTTCATGACCTTGTAAAGCACATGCAAAAGGACAACTGATAACCATCCCCAACCTTCTTCACGCCAGTAATTGCCAGCAATTCCCTTGCCATCCGGATCAATGACCATGTTTGCGATATTCTGGCAGTCGGCAATATCCCGCCGCGATGTAATGCGGACTTCGGCAAGCGGGTTAAAACGGATTGTCTCGCTTGGCTCGGGATTGGTGGGATCAAAACGACATACACGATGTCCGAGGCTTGCTCGCCAACCCGCTGTTTTGGCAAAGTTCTCACCTTTGATATCAAGGATGAGAACACTTTCCGTCCAACTCAAAAGTGTTGGAAGAATGATACTGACACCTTTACCTGTACGAGTTGGAGCAAATGCCAGCACATGTTCAGGCCCGTTATGCCGGAGTTCCCGAACTTTCCCAAGTCCGGTTTTGACACTGCCAATGACCACACCGTTTTTGCGAAAAAGACGTGCTTTCCGGATATCCTTGATGGTTGCCCAGCGAGCTGAGCCATGGATATCTTTGCTGCTACGCCCCCCAGCCATCGTATCGTTGCGAGCGCGGTTCATAACAAAACCAACAACGCCCATAAGCGCGATACCGCCAAGGATGATCCCAAAGGCTGGAAAAAGCATTTCCTTAGGAAGGCCGGCCGGGTGAACCAAAGTCGCACCCAGCCATTTCCACCAATCCGGGTTTCTGGGATCGAAGCCGACCGACAGATGCCATTCAAGCAGGATGCCAGCAATGGTCCCTAGCAAAATGACGACAAGAAGAAAGTGACCGAAACGCTGGCTCATCACGCTGCCCTCCCGTCTTTGAGGATGAAATTGTCGTTCTTGGGCTGCCAGATATCTGTGATCCGTCGGAAACCGTCACGGTCCCGCTTGATTTGAACGACAACATCAACGAGTTCGGTCAAAAATTCTGGAACCCTGTCCATTTTCATCCCCGCCCAGGCAATATTCTGATCGAACTTGCGATGGATGGCGTGTCTCGGGTTTTCAGAGTGGATCGTGAAGGTCACACCTTCTACGCCGGCATTGAGCGTGCCCAGAGCGGCAAAGGCATTTCTGGTGCTGATTTCACCAAACAAAACTCTGTCCGGAGTGATGCGGTTGGTGTGATCGAACAGAACACGCCAATCCACCATGCCGGTTCCTGCTGCACTCTCACGGGCTGCGAGCAATCCGTTGCCGTCCCAGAACCGTTCAAGCGCCAACTCCATCGTGTCTTCCGCACCGATCACACGGATATCGTCATCAAGAGAAGCAAGCAGTAGATTTAGGAGGGTCGTTTTACCGGTATTGGTGCCGCCCGAGATGATGATGTTCCAGCCATTTACCATCGCCTCAATCAGAACATCGCGGATTTCGGTTTCGCACCGGATTTTTCGGCGCTCAAGAGCTTCATCCAGTGCATCCCGATTGCCTTTTCGAGTTGCCTTGATGAGCTGATCCCATGTCGGAACGAAAGGATGCTTGCAGCGAATTGCAAGACTCAGACCCGACCGGACGGATGGTCCGACCAGACATTCAAAGCGATGCCCTTCATCCAATGCCGTTGAGAGGATTGGATTGTTGTCCGGATCGAAATTAAGACCACGGACATTCGACAGGCTTTTGCAAAGCTGCTCAATAGCTGCCTGTGTAAGGTTCTCATCAACGATGAGCTGTTTGCCTTCTCCTCGGCGATCCACGATGATCTGGCCCGGCTTGTTCAGCCGGACCTCCACAGTGTTTGGATCGTCATAATATTGGGCAAGAGGTAGGACAATCTGCCTGTAAACAGGGTTAATTGGTGGGGTTATGGCGTTCATCACCACCACCCCCAGTTGCCCATGCAACCGCTCTTCACGCTGTCGGAATGTGTGGGGTAATTGTATTTATTTGGTTCGTATTGGGTCCAATATTCCCAGCCTGATTGTTTTTGGTGGACTGAGCTTTGTGCCGCGAGTGTTGTGCAGGTATTACTTTGCGGTTCTCCTATGAGTTCCCCGTCTTCGCGCACAGTCGTTCTTGTTCCTACTGACGAGGTATAGTTGCAATGGTTGGAGTTGTAGACCGTTCGGTTCTCGTAGTAGCCGTCGGATCCGCCCACTTTGACTGTGGTGGTTCCAGAGCCATTACCGCAAGGACCCCCAGTATGGTTTTGGGGGGCTGTCCAGCTCGAGTTGGTCGGGGTGGCCCAGTCAAAGTTCGCGATGCACTTGTTGCCAAGATTTAATGGTAGCGCATCACCAACTATGACTTTATGCGATGACCCATCAGGACGCTTGTAGGTCTCCACTTCGTCCCGTTCGTCAAACCGGGTGCATCCCTCATAAAAGGTTTCCCCATTTGTTGCAGGCCCGACGCCGACATATGTGTAGGGAATTTGGGGGTCTCCAGGTAGCACCTGGGATGTCAGTACGTTGTATCGACCAGTAACGGTTGGAACGCCCTCGATATAGACCGTTACGAGCCTATAAGCGAAAAGCTGCACATCGTGAGGTTGCCAGCCGGTCAACTCCTGTTGATGAGAATAAATGACACCGTTGTCCTGGCATTCAGTAACGGGTTCCTGTTTCCCATCGAGAAGATAATAAAACCGTTCCTGCCCGATACTTTGACTGGTGCTGAGATTGTGGGTCCATTTTGATGGATCTTCGCAGCCGGCCGTCGTTGACTGGATATCCTTGGCAGAGGTGTCCGGCGTGCATGGCGAGCGATAAAGCTCGAAGCCGTTCACATTAATCATCACCCGGCTTTGAAGAGTAACTTTCCCGCTCTCCCTGTTGATAATCGGTTCGCACACCTGATCGCCGTTGGCTGTCTTATAGATCGTGGTGTGTGAATACTCTTCATCGTTATCCTGACAGGACGTATCCCAATCCTGACCTTCAAGATTGTAGATATATTTCGAACGACCAAATGACATTCCGGCGATAAAGTCATCGCGAATATCGCAGCCTTCGGTGGTTTCGATCATCGGCACCGGATCGATTTCAATTGATGCAGCACAATCGGCTACAGGAACAACTTTGCCATTATGATTGGTGTAAACCAGCTTGCCTTGCGGGATGGCCTGAAGGTTGATGTAATCGAGATAGACACGACATGCGTTACGGTCTTCAACGATGTCATAGACTTTCTCAGAGTCTGGCTGACAATCGCCAATCTCTTCTCGGTTTCCGCCGCCATCCGTGTAGTAATACATGAACTGGGCGGTTGCCTTCATCGTTTCGATATTTTCATCGTAGGGGCATACAGCGAACGACATATCAATCTTGAAACGCTCCGCACCATCAGCACATTCGCCATATTCCGGGGTGCCGTCTGTCGTTGTGACCACCCGGGTTTGTTGAATCGCTTGAAGTTGATCTAGATCGACACGGATCTCACACCCTTCTGTAGTGATGTTTGACGAAATTTTGGGTGCGTCACCTACGTCAAGAGAGGCCGGAGTGCTATAGCCTGATGCGTCGGGATTGGAGCTTGCGTTTGAACCCGGATCTCCACCTGTTGCGCCAACACCGGAATCAGCCACTTCTTCTTCTTTGACTTGTTCTGATGTTTCTTCATCTGCTGCAAGACGTTCGAGAGCTGCAGTTAGTTCTTCCTTGTTACCTTCAACCGAAATTGGTGAAGAAGGATCCAGAGCCGGTTGATTGAGATCGAACTGTGCAACAAAGTTGTCGGAGTTCAGGGCTTCAACACGATCACCTTTCTCGACACTGGACAGCACCAGCTGACCGATCTTCATGCCGTCAACAGAAACGTATCGTGCATATGCTTTGGCCGTAACACCCTTTGTCAGATCCGTGGAGACTCCCGGAACTTCGACAAGTCCGAGATCAAGCGGGATCGGATCGTTCTCGGGCAGTTCCGTTGTGCTGTTCGCACGGGTGATGATGTTTACCTTTTCGACCATCGCATCGATGTCGGCCGTATCTTCGGGAGCGGCAGTCGATATAGGCGCATTGGTGTTTGTGTCATTGCTGATATCCTGCGCTGATGCCGACAGGTCAAGACAGGACAACAGCAAAAGCAACGCTAGCAGTTTGCTCTTCATGGTTTACTCCATTTCCTTGATATACCAGTCCGTTGCAGGACGGATCTGAAGACGGGTACCTTGTGGTATCTGGATGATCGGTTTGAGATCGATGGTCTTCTCAAGCATGTCAGCCGTTATCTCGCCGAACTTGTTGGAAAGTTCTTCTGATGCTTTCTCGGCAGCGGCCGTTGCGACCTCGCCATCATCGTTTTCGCTTTTTGTGCTGGCTGCGGCATATCGAACGGCTGTGGAAATGCCGGTCAGCAAGAAGGCATTTCCATATCGCTGCCAGAACCGGTTATCGACTTCGCCAGAAACACCGAGCCAACCCTGCTGATTGGTCACATTTGATCCGATATCGACAATTTCAGCTCGATGACCAGCCATGAGAATGCGCTCACAATTGATCCCGATCTGGCTGCTCCCCATGTCACTTGGGGCCATGAAGGTGCATACAAGGCGGGAGCCTTTCGGCACCAACACCAACCGTCCATGGTAGCCATAGACATCACGAGTGGTTTGCAGAATGACGGATCCTGGCTCATCTGCGCCGACCTGCGTGTTTATCCCGGTTTCAAGCTGGACCGAGATGTATCTGTCTTGCGCGATCTTGCGTGAGTTATCGACGGGCAGAGATGAAACCTTTCTCGGGCCGGAATAGTCTTCTGGCTCTTTACCGATCTGCTTCAGGTCCAGCGGATCGGGCGAAATTCTGCGACCGATTTTGGGTAGATCGGTACCGATCAATGGCGGTTCATCTGGTCCCATCGGAACGGTAGGGTTGCTGTAGGCAGCAAGCGCAACGTTCCGCGCAGTGCTTTGTTGCGCCCGTGACCAGGCTGCTTGCAATGCCAACCGATAGGGATCTGGTTTCGGCATGACTTGTGGCGCCGGTTCGAGTGCTGGCTCTGGCATTGGTTCTGGTTCCGGTTCCGGTGCAGGGGCAGGTGGCGGAGCTTCCCGTTTGATGATGATTGGCGGGAAATTCGGCGCGGCCGGGGGCGGAGCTGGCGGGGGTGGTGGCGGTGCAGCTGGCAACTCCCAGACAGATCGATCATCTTCGGGCAAGGTTGGCTGATGTGCCCCTTGTCCAGCGTCACTGCACATCCCGCTGAAAGTCATCCCCAGTACCAGGGCGATATCGCAAAAGCCGTTCATTTGCTATGCCCCTGTGTACTCAATACACATGAACTTGAAACCGCTCTTGAGCGTGATCAGCTTCTGAGTGCTTTCGACGATGAACGTCTGTCCTTGCACTCTGGTATTAACCAGTTCGTCAAATTCATCGACGACGACATAAGCCGTGGGAAGTTCCACATCCTTCCACTTGTCGCCAAAGCGAATGTAAGTGAATTCGTCATCCCTGAAGACGGTTTCGGGTTCCAGTTCCTCATCACCCCACAACTTGTATTTTCCCCAACCGCGCAGTGAGTTGGGATCAAATTTGGCTTCTGCCACGAAATCATCATCAGCTGTTCCAGGAGCGGTTTCCGTAAGACCTGTCACAGCATCGGAAACGTTGTCATTTCCCGACACTGCCAGTTTCGGAAGCTTGGCAGATGTCTTGGTGGATTCATCGGTCGGAGAGGTAACAGTCGTTTCAGATGACGTTTTCCCGACGTCCGGAACCGCAATATTCCGATCTATCTGGACGACGCCAGCGATCCGCACCATTAAGTCGGGGATATTTGTCGAATTAACACCTTCTGCCCGTAGATAGATCGGATACACGTGGCCAGACGCGCCATAGACAGCCATGCTGGTGTCATATCCATATCCTTTTGGGCGAACAGCAATACGCCGTTCCCCTCGTTCCTGGACTGTCCAATTGTCTAGATCGCCAATGTCAATTCTGCTGATGACTTCGCCTTGCGGAAGTTCAATGACTGTGATGGCATACTCGCGGGTCCGGATACGGTAGGTGCAGTCCTTGCAAAGATCGGTGATATAAACGCCATCGTCTTTTGTGGCGTAGTCCCACACCTCTTGAATCTGTCCAGACGTGCGAGGACGTTCAAGAACGCCAAACTCGCCTTCTGCCTGTTGTTTTGCCTGTTCGACGATACTGTCAGGAACCGGCATCGCCGCTTGGGGTGCGGCGTTCGGCGTGGTGGGGGAACCCTGCGAGCCGACGAATGGCGCACTTTGCCCTGGCATTGGAGGCCGTGCTGGGGTTTGTGCCATCGCGTCAAGTCCCATCAGCACGATAAATCCGATAAGGCACAGGACCGCAACAAGATGAATAAATATGCGAAGGATTTTAGGGATGATCATGATCCACCTCGGGAACGCAGAGACAGGTCCGTCACGACGATGCCGAACGGATTGGTGTATTTGTCTTCAAGGGAAACGACGGTCGGAACCGAGACCATCGACAGGTAGGCACGCAATTTGACAGGATCTCCGACAAGCTTTCCTTTGATCTTGTCAATGCGCGTGAAATCGACAGCGAACCGGTATTTGTTGTCGCTGCTATAAATGCGGTTTGCGCTTTCGATTTTGATTTCGCGATCACGACCCTCTTTAATCGCATCGCTGATCTTTCCGCTTTCAATCCACTCGGAATGAAACGTGTTCCAGAGCTTTCTTTCGCTCATCTTCGAGACTTCGCGTTGGCGGGCCTCTTGTGAAACCGCATCGATCTCAAGAAGCATTTTGACATAGCGTCTTGCGGTGCCTTCAAGTTCGACATCAAAGCCCTTGACATCCTCTGTTGCAGGCTCAATGCGAAAGCGCAGCTGATCGTCTGTTACCGGTCGGATCAGAAGGG
Organism: Thalassospira profundimaris; assembly: GCF_003326795.1. GTDB lineage: Bacteria > Pseudomonadota > Alphaproteobacteria > Rhodospirillales > Thalassospiraceae > Thalassospira > Thalassospira profundimaris_C. Next base: position 36,153 of record NZ_JPWI01000002.1, read on the forward strand.
GAATTTTCTCTTTCAAGGGCACCATGCCGGCGATCACATTGACCAGCACAACAATGGCGAATAGTTGCGCGATGTTTCCGCCGGCCGAAAGGCGGAACATCCATGCAAGCCGTTTATGAGACGCCTCGAAGGCAAACGGATCTGCCGTGGCAACTGCAGCGTGCCGACCGGTAGGGGCGAGTGCTGCAGCTGCAGCTCGTTTGTCCTCGCGTTCTGCCTTGACACGGTTCTTCTTCGCGAGTTTGGCAGCGCGGCGAAAGCGACGGTTTTCAAGGAATGTTTTCAACCGACCCATTCAAAGCCTCCGCTGTTGAATTCAATCGGTTGACAGGCACACGGGCTCTTTTTCATTTCGTCTGTGCCTGTGCCCTCTTTGGGCAATTCCACATCTTTTTTGGTGACCGCACAACCGGTAAGAAGAACGACAGTGGAGATAACAATGATCAGATGTTTCACTTGCTTTCTCCTTCGATAGAGGGGAAGGCAGATCGTGCTGCGCCTATCTTTTCAGGGTGCTTCGAAGCTTTAGCTGAAAACGGGAATTTGCCGGAGATGGCAGCAAATAAGCCCATATGCATGAACCACAAGCCGGTCAGAATGGGAGCCAATTCGAGAGCTCCACTCTGCAAGGTCTCTGGCGTGGTCGTTGCCAAAATCTCAAATGCATAGATAGCTTCATTCGGAACGAAACAGATCAGAAGCAGAAAACTGCCACCGATGTAGCCAGAGACGCATGCCAGAAAGGAGGCACCCATCCTCAAAACAAAACCAAGCCAATTTGCGATTTCCGGAAGGATGTAATGACGCACATTTTTGAGCTGCGCTTTCTTATCAAAATTGTTCATGACGAACCTTTCTTGCGGAGGGAGACAAGCTTCATGGAAAGAATGGAAACGTCCCGGAAGGCGCTGATCGCAGCGCAGGGCAGGATCGCGACTGAAAGGATCCCCCAGTAGGGTTCTTTGTCGGGAAGGACTGCGAATGCCATGAGAAACACAAGGCATATGCCGCGCATTGGCAGGCATTTTTCAATCAGATTGAAGACCGGCCGCCCTGAAAACATCCTGTAAAACAGGATGCAGACCAAGCTCGAAAAAAAGGCCAGCGTGGCGTAGAAGATGTAATACACACCACCTGCACCTTCTGTGATAGCAGCACAGAGGGAAAAGCTTGCAAGTGACACCATAAAGGACGGAAGGAAATCAGGGTGAGCATTGCAACCTGTCTTGATCATCACACCCTTGTCGGCACGGAATTCCTGCAAGGAGCACTTTCCCCTAATGACTTTGCCCCTGATCCCGACTTCTTTGCCCATATGGTACAGGAATGTGGTGAACCGGCTGCGCTCAGCGGTATCCTCACTTTTCTGATTGTTGGACTGGTCCTGGTTGTTTGGGGTTTTCTGAACAATGTCCCGCTTAAGCAATCCATGCGGAAAACTGCCGTACTCACACTTTCCGCTGTCGCACTTCCGTTGTTCATCCCGATTATTTTCTGGATGGTGGGAGCTATCATGCTGTCCATCGGATGAGAGCTTGCCGGGGCCGGTCATGATGCACCTTTCTCACCGTCAACAGAGCTGCTGGTTTCACGGCTTGATTTGAGACTTGCGAGGTCAAGCGCGAGCTGGACGATGAATGAAACACCCAAGACCATGAGCGTGACTTGCCGCAAAATCTGGGCTTGATCCCGAATTTCCAGTGAGAGAAACGCACGAATAATCATCACCAGATTGTCCGGTTCGAAAACAAGCGCCAAGACGAGTGCAGAAATGGTTAGAAGACTTGCTTGCCTGATCATCGTGGCGATAAAACCGGCGACCGGAAACAGCAGGCTGTAAATTTCAATCAGGATTTTCATTATCCTCACCTAATCTGTGTCAGTTGCGTGAAATGCCGCCACGACGGAGGCTGTCGAGATAGTCATCAAAGTTTTTGGTATGGTTGCCCCGGCTTAGGTCGCGGATATCTCCGCCAAGACTGCTTTTGGCTGAGCCAAGAATGTCGGAGTTGTTCGCATAAGCGTCTTGGGCTGAGCCGATGCCAGACTGGATTGCACCGGTTGCCTTATCCGCAAACGCCAGCGCAGCTTTTGCTCCGGGAGGCGCAAACTTCTTGCCCAATGTGGCGGCAGCACCGAGCGCGGCACCGGCCATAGTTGCGGCTGCAGTGTTGGTGAATTGCGATTCAGCTATAGAATTGGCGACAGCAGTCGCTTCGGTGACAAAGACAGTTCCCATCACGCCAAGAACAACTGCAAGGAAGCCCGAGCTGGTGAAGAAGGTTCCACCACTCATTTTGGCGGCGGAGAAGGTATCTCCTGAGGAGAGCAAGGCAACTGCACATAGACAGATACCTACTGCCATGGTTGCTCCATAAAGGACCATAGCCGCTGCAATCAGTGATTTGATTCCCTGCCAGACCATCCCTTTGCTCCATTGGAATCCCACTCCCAACAGTATCCAGGGGGCAAGCCCGGCAATTACGCCAACACGGAAAAGCGTGACTGTAACTTGAGCAAAATACACGACGACCAGAAGCATCCACGGAATGACGATCAGGACAGCCGTGAGTGGGCCGGTCATGTTGCCAACCGAAAACGATTTCCAGAGTTCCCAAGCTACATCAAGGACTTTGAAGAACCCTTGTTCTGCCACATATATTAACGCGGCCGCTTTTGTGTACTTGCCCGGCACATCAATGAGAGAAGATTTGTCGTTTATATTTTGAGCGGCAACTAGCACTGTTTTTGCCGCTGCATTCATGGTTTCGGTCGCAATCATATAAAAACCCATGACAAGACCGGCTTTGTTTCCAGCAAGTAGTGCTCCTGCCAGAATTACGAAGAAAAGTTCTCTACCTATGCTTGCAAGATCTGTTTGACCTAGTAGAATCTTTAGACCTGAAACACACAGCCAGAGGCAGGTTACAGCGATGAAAACATCGATCATGCCGTCCAAAAGTACGGTGGACAGCGAACCAAAGAATTTCTCGGAAAGACCGATGAAGGTTTGCGCGACAGTACAGGTCGCACAGTCTATTGTTTCAGCGTTTTCCATGATGCTGATCCTTTTGGTGAGCTTGCCCGCTTTGGGTGAAACCCCTGGGCTGTATGAAATTGCCAAAGAACCTGTTCGGACGGCCTTCTTCGATGTTGATAGGGCGAGAAACTTCTGGGAGGAGGACCGCACGTTTCTCCAGCTGGAGAAGGCGTATGAACGATGTGTAGATAACCAAGCGTTCGATTACTGGAACCGTGTCTGGCTTGATACAGAAAGAGGAGGAGGGGATGGCGGATACGGAAATAAAACGCGCGACTTTATTCGCCGTGTTTGGAATCCAATTAATGGAGCCGGTGACCGAAAACTTCGCAGTCAATATGAAGCTGAGTATGAAGCAAACCGTGCCCAATTCACTCTTGACTATATTCTTGGCAGATATGGCACTGAGGGAATGGAATTGGTCAATTCCGACCTTGACACCATCAAATACTGCCATGATTTGTCGAGGGCTTACGAAAAATGGCGCTTTGAATATGCATCCACGGCAATGGGTGGACAGTTCTCTATGATGCCCAGGACTGACTGGATTCGCGTTCCTTACAACGAATGGGACAACGCTATATGTGAAAGCCTTCAGAAAAAAGTTGGGCGTGACGATGTGGTTCTTCTCTCCAACACTTGTGAACTTCCTGATTGGCGATCTCCGGAAGAAGTGGCGAATTACGACACGGCACTGTTGAACAACGTGATCCGTCAGCAAAATGAAGCGAAGAAGAACGCCAAATCCCGCACTCAAAGCCGTCAGGTGATCGAGGCCTATCTGAGCGATCACGGGGATACGCTTAGTGATGCAGACCGTAAGGCCCTGGAGACGATGCTCAAACAACTGAACTGAAGGTGTGGTGAGGGCGATCATTGGTTGCCCCCATTTTCTGCTGTCTCTTCTTCTCCTAAATCCACTCCACCCAGAGCTTCCTCAATTGTTGCTTCAGGCGGCATAAGTTTGAGCAGGGTTGCCGCCTGAATACGGATCAACTGTGCTCTTTGTTGTTGGGATTGAATCTCCTGCCTGTCCTGATGAAGAATAGCTTTGATCAAGACGAGCATTAGGGCTTTCAGATCTTCGGCGGCATCTGCCTCTGCTTCGAGTTCATCCGCTGTTTGCTGGTTTTCGTCCACCTGATCAATAATCTGATCCGACTGAGACAACCCTGTATTGATCGCGTCCTTAACCACTGCATTTTGCCTGGCAAGAACCTGCTGCCGGGCAAGGTCTCTTGCCTTTCGGAACGCAAAATCTGCTTCAGGGGAGCTGTCAGGATTTTGCCAATCTGGACCGTTGCCCGCACCTCCCCAACTGCCACCATCAGGGTTCGACCAGTCTTCAGGTGCTGTTCCTTCATTGAACTTCCAGCTTTCCGGGTCGTTGGGATCGAACCACAACATTTCCTGATAGAAGGCACGACGAGCACAAATGCTTTCCCAGTCCAGATCATCGAGATCGATGCTCGGCAGAAGTCGCGAGAGATCGGGTAAAAGGCAACGAGCGTCTTTGTTAATCGCCTGGACCATCTTCGCCATATTGACGATGGGCATGGTAATTTTACCCATTTTCCCAATGGCGTTGATCTGATCTTGCGCAGCCTTGCTGATTTTCCCAAGGATTTGGGTTTGCTCCATCAATTGATCGAGCTGCTTTTGCAGACTGTTAAATTGCTCTGTGAGCTTTACAAAAGAGGTCGCGTCAAAGACTGGATAAGTGGCGTATGCAAATGAAGGCGTCATGATCAACATGCCAGCGATGATCATGCCCTTAAGCCGCGCTCGCGTTACAGGTGGCTTTGCCATGTCGCCCCCCATTTTTGTTTGAGACTTTCAAGGACCGCATTGGCGGCCGGGCCGCTGCGATAGAAGCGTGCGGGTTCACCAAGAGGAGTCAGGTCCACGTCCAGAATCAGACTTTCTTCATAACCTGTGGTCTCATCACGTTTGACGATCAGGACACGGCGGTCCTTTTTCTTGCGACTGCGTGTTTTGCCTTGAATGAACAGCTTTTGTTCTTCGTTCAAATTGAACGGAATGAGACTTTTCTCGGTGACTTTGGAGTTTGGGAAGAAAATGAAGGTCGCAGTATTCTCAATGATCGCCTCATACCCTTCGCTGTCCGTGAGGGCGGCTGGATCCTGGAAGATCATCCCGACAATGCCGCCAAGCTTTCGATACTCGCGATACATGACGTCGCTGAGATCCCGGAAGCCTTTGTTCTGGCGCAGTCTTGCCGCTTCTTCGAGAACGATGGCAAACCCGCCATCTACTTCCCCATTGGTTGCAGCCATCTGCACAGCAGAGTGATAAATCGCCTCGGAAATGTGAGCGACAATCGGTGCGCCCAGTGTCGGGTCTTTCAATGCTTGATTCATATTGATCCCGACATTGAAAGACTGATCAAGCATCCCAGAAAGGCTATCGTGCGGAGCATTGAAGATGTGGCTGCGGATGCCTTTGTTGCCTTTCTCATCGACAACCCATTGCGCAAATGCATCTCGTAGAGATGATCGACGCGCAAAGGCATAAGGATAGATGGCGTTCAATGTCCGCTCCGGCGGATCAATAAGAAAGGCGGTCTCGACAGCGAGATCAATCGCCTTCCTGTCTTCGCGATCTTCTATCCCTCCGGCGAGGGAATACAGGATGTGCCTAATGCGTTCGCGGTTTTCAGGGGTGTCCTCACCGACATCCAGGGCATTGAGTGCCAGGCTGTCAAAACCTTGATAGAGACCTCCCATGGCTTCCACCATGAAGCGTGACCCTTCTTGGGAATCAAACAGATATGAACGCACTTTGGGAAATTTGGCCAAGCCACTGAGAAGATGCATGATCAGGGTGGACTTGCCACTTCCGGCCGGAGCAAATACGAGGAAGTTTGCCAGCGTCAGAGGTTTGTTTACGACATGAAACTGAAATGAATAGCTCTGCCCTGAAGGTGTCGAGAAAAGTCGCACAGGTGCCGGGCCGAGCGGGCTCTCTGGCATACCGTTAGGTGTGTGGGGCAAAGCCCAGATGGCTGCAATATTCTGATCGCGCAGGTCAAGGCTGGCCATCATCCGGCTTCCGGGGGGCATCATCCCGCCTTTGAGCGGCTTGGGCATCCGGTTGAACCAACAGGCAGGCGCACCTTTTGTCTGGATTGAGTAACCGATCCTCCTGTCAGCAAGAATAACTGTGATTTCGCGGATAAGTTCGTTAAGTGCTTCTTCAGATGCTGCACGCGGAATAATGCAAAACTGAGTTGCAAACAGTGCCGTGGCATTTTCTTTTAAAAGCGACAGTAGTGCAGATGTTTCTTTTGCGCCGGCCGGGTTGCCAAAGATCCGTCCATTCTCTGATATCAGACGCCGTTCGAAGAATAGTGTTGCCTGATCGCGGCCCCACGGTTCACATACCTGACTGACTTCAATGTCGCCTTCCAGTGCAAGAATCTCGCCAAGGAACAAGGCATTCAAAATTTCTGGCCAGTGCGTGATAGTGATGATTTTCTGCAGTTTACGATCAGGGACATGTGTGCCGATCTGGCCTGTCAGTTTATCAAAACTGATATCTGACGCTGGCAAGCGTCCGGAAATGTTGTGGCTGGCAACGGACAGGTCGCGGCGATATTCACCACATACCAGACCATTCAGGAATCCTGTGAGGTAGCATGGTTCATCTGGATATTCTGCAATCCGGACTGGAGTAACATTATATGTTGCCAACAATGCCTGAATCTTGTCGTCGGCCTCGGACAGGGCTTGCATGTCCGTTGCCGACAGCATCAGATACCAATCAATGAAGTAACTCGATTTGTGTCGCTCAGCTTCGGCGTCGCCGATCTCCTGAAGAACCGAATTGGGCCATTCTCCATGACTTCCAATTGAACGCTGACGTTTGACACCGCTGAAACGAACAGCGACCCCCAGCTTTGCCAGATCCTGCAGAAGATTACCGCGCCCCAGAAGGAGATTGTTCTGTTCGGTCTCAACGCGAGCATCATAGCTCGTTCCAGGTAGTGACCAGACACGGAATAATGAACCGTCTTTATTACGACCTGTAACACCATCATTATGATCAATGCTGTCAAATTCCAGCTCGTCCTGGAGCCAGTCGTTGTTAAGATCACCGAGTAACAGTTTGCGGGTGGCTGGTAGAGCTAGACCACCTGCCATCGCAGAGACACCTAGAGTAGAAATCACTTCTGGCCAGATCATTGATGACCTCCACCTGCGCTTAGCACAGATACTTTGTGTCGTCGCTTGAACCAGAACTTCGGCGCAAGGATCAATTCTTTGTCGAAGAAGGGGTTAGCCCGAAATCTGCGCATGAGGAAAACCCATGTGATGATCAGTCCGGCCAAGGGTGCCGGGATCAGCAAAACCACTGTTTGCAAGGCAAGTGGAATAATCAGAGCAACCAGAGCCCCTATTGCCGAAAACGCAATGAGGTTCATAGGAAGACCTGCCAGGGTCATCTGATGCTGGACATGAACCTGCACGACACTTGCCGCCTTCATTCGCTCTTCCTTATCAACTGTTGATAAAGTTCAGGAGCGCGGGGCCGATAAACGGTGCAGCCACAGCGACAACACCACCGACCACTCGGGTTAATGCCTGCATAGGATCAAGTTTGCCGTTGATCGCGCCGACAATCCCCCATGCGCAAAGACCGATCCCAAGCACGACAGCGCCAATCGTTACCAAACCATCCAGAATCCCGGTCAGGCCATCTACGAGGTAGCCGGACCAGGATGTATCGCCGTCGCCTGATGTGTCCCCAAGATCAACTTGGGCCATGACCGGATGAGCGATCATGGTCATTGAAATAAATGCAGATAAGGTCAGAGTGTTGAGGTCAATTTTCTTCATGTTTTCCTCTATGGGATAAAGGTGAAAGCTATCTGGTTACTGAGAACAGGAGGCCGATACTGAAGAACACAGCCAGCAAGTTCACGGCCGTTAAGATTCCTAGGTAAAACATATATTTGCGAATGTTTGCCGAGGCTCTGTCAGCCTGTCGGGAGGCCTCATTCATCGCCTCTATGCGTTCGCGTACGACATCGCCGATTGCTTCATTTTTGAAGGTTTCAATCGCACCTTTGACATCACATGTGAAATGACTGATCGACTGGTTGATGGCCTCGATGAAGTGCTTTCGCTGCCTGTCATAGTGGCGTTCTTGTTGAGCAAGAGCGACCCGGTGCATTGTAAAGACTAAAAGTATCGGATCGTCTTCTCCGACAGTTACTCCATGCTGCTTCCATAAAAATGTGCGCAGTTCATCGATTGTCTCAATGCTGTTTGGAAATGGCGGGGTTTCATCAAGTGCAGACATCAGAGCATCGCCTCTTCCATGATGTTGAAAAGGGTGCCCCAAGTTGTCTTGAGACGCTGACGGGCCATAATGTTGAAGGTTTCGGATGCGATCGCTTCATCAAAAGTCAGGCGGGCTGCCATCATCGCCTTGATATCCTCGCCAAAAGTTGATTGGCGCACAGGCGGGATCTGGATCAGGCTGTATATTCGATCTTTATGGTTTTTGTAGATTTTGAAATCTTCAAACCCTTTGGGCGCAGAACCGGGATCGCGATGTTCAATCTGGCCAGAATACGGATTAAGCCAGACAATGGCAGGAATGTCTGGGATCGAGCGTAATACCCGATCAAGTCCCGTGATAGTGTCCATCATCGGCTGACCGCCCGTGATGACCGACTGTAGACGGACTGAATGACCGGCATCCGTCAGCATTTCCAGCACCTGAGATTCGACGAGATAGGACAAAAGTGGCAGAAACGAACTCGAACCGTTATCGATGACGGCAACGCCATCTTTGGGCAGAGCAACCAGATCTTCGATCAATGTATCGAAATAACGCGGATTGACTTCATCATCGCGATCCGCAAGCTTCGTGATCTTGACTGGCAGTTTCTCAAAACCGGCAAGGGTCTGGTTAACCGGGTCGGTGTCAAACCCCTGAACCGGCACACCGCGCTGAAGGTAATATTGCAATAGCAGCGTATTGACGAAGGACTTACCGACGCCGCCTTTGCCTTGCAGAGTGATGTTAATTAACGCCATCAGCGATAACTCCGTCTGAAATGATGATTTTGATACCGAGCGAACTGGCGAGTTTGAAAAGCTTTGCACCTTCAAGATCCCCGGTACCGTTTTCGAAATTGCGATAAGTTCTTTCAGACACACCAATAAGGCTGGCGGTCTTTAATTGAGACAGGCCAAGCGCTTTGCGCTGTTCGTGCATACGACGGTGAAAAACGAGATAATCAGATTGCCAGTTCATTCGACCTCCATTGGTCGAACCGGCTTACTGAGGGTGTCGGGCTGATCAAGCGGTAGCGGGAGATCAAACTCTTCAATCTCTCCCAATGCCGGAGCGAAAATCCGGGGGGCTCCCAATATATCTGGGGAGGTTCCTCAGCAAGGAATAGCACGACCAACAAATGGCCGAATAGCACACCAAGAAAACTTCCAAGAATGCCGCCGAGACATATTGCCAGAAGTGTAGCCAGAGTTTCTTTGCCCGCAAGCAAGCTCGGAATGTTATTTACTGAACCGGATTTCTCAGTCTTGCCAGACGATAACTCTAGCAAGTGAATATCATCGACCGGGCCAGTTTCAATGCGACGGGGAACAAGGTGAATGTTCTCTTGGGCGAGAACGTCCAGAACCAGATCCAAAACTGCAACAGCGTAACCATCAGATACGAAATTTTCGGTAATATCGTCCCATTTATTAGGGCAGGCCGGATATTTTGATACGACCTCTGCTTTAGCAATCACACGCGCCAGGCGAAGCTTCGAACGGGTATCAAGCGGATAACCTTTCGAAACTTGGGCAAATTTAAAGTCGATATATGGAAGTTCCTTGGCCAGAGCTGACAAGCGTAGGTACCAGTCGCGACGGTTCACCTCCTTAAAGATGAAAGCTGTTGTCGCAGGTGCCGTGATGTCAATTTCTGACGGCTTTTCGCAATCCATACTGTATCCCCACAAACTGACACTGACTTGGCCAGCAACACCGGCCCCTACCCGAAAAGCCCGACCCGATAATCTTCAAAAAAATCGGGTAACGGGCGTAGGTGTTGGGGCATTTACATCCACCAGACCGGAACCAAAATCCGGCGGTGATCGATATGACGCGTGGGCGGATCGTTGCCGCAGGAGGTAACCTTTCTGGTCATTGCTCGGCCTCAAATAAGTTCACCTGCTTCCCTTCCTTCGGCGATTTTTCCGGCAATGCGTTCTTCATTGCTCAAGCCGTCACGAGGCGATGCTTTCGTATCGGGTGAAGGTCGCCGTTGCTGATCATCTGCAACAGAAGGTGCCTGGGGTGATTTTTGTGTCGAAGGAATTGATGAGGATGACGCATTCGAGATGGCGGGTGTTCGCAATCGGCGGCACCATCGGTAAAAAGTTATGCGTGACATGGAAATGCGCTGACTGGTGCTCAGATCATCATAGATGGCACCAACCGATTGGCCTGCTTCCAGAGCGGCTGTTATCTCTGGTTTTAACGCCAGAACCTGTATTCTTGCCTGTCCCCAAGCGGCTTGCATAGACTTCCCCATCATACATCGTTCGGTCATTAACGACTTGACAAGGAAGAGAAAGATATGATCCCAATCTATCACGGGTATGCGATCTTCTGGCTCTAATGAGCTAAAATATGCAAATCCCGTGGAAGTGAATCAAACATCGGCGATTGCCCCCGCAACCAATCTTTCCGATCCGTCGAGTTTTGAGATATAGACTCGACGGATTCGCGAAACAAGAGAAAAAGTTCGGGGACACTCCTCAAAAAGAGGAGGCGGCAGTTCCGAGTTTTAGTTTTTCCTGACTTTTCAAGAATTTAGGCAACAAAAAACCCGCTGTTGGCGCAGCGGGTTCTTGAGAAGGCTTAAACTGCCTCAGCATCGAAATCTGAGTACCAGTTTAGGTAACGGGATCGCTTTGTCAAGTGCAAATGCGAGAGCAAAACTCCGCCGATACCAAACATGACATCCCTTCATACATACGCCGAAATCCGCAAGGGTGCCGTAGCGTCCGCACCCGTCGGAACATCTGCCGTTGCCCGCTGGCAATGGGTGCAGAACGAGATCTTCGATCACGACGATCTTAGCACTTCGGAGATCTGCGTTGCCGTGGTTCTGGCATCGCACGTCAATGACCGAACCCAGGACTGCTTCCCCAGAATTGAAACCATCGCCTGCGAAGCCGGGTTGTCAGAGCGCAAGGTGCGACAGGCTCTTAAACGTCTTGAACAGCTTGGTCTGATCCGGCGTCTGGTACGGAGTGCCGGACGGCTGCGCAATCGCAACGCCTATCAGTTGGTCGGGCTGGGAGCTAAACCGGCATCTGGTTCCCTCAAACCGGCACCTGATTCCGGTGTTAAACCGGCATGTGGTGCCGGTTCCAATATGAACACGGATAAAGAGGGTAACACGGATGAGAAGGAACAGGCCCACGCCACAAGCGGCACGGGGGCCGTCATCCTGCCTTCCGTCGATGATCAATGCTTGATCCTGGCAAGAGAGTGGCAGCGCCTTTGTGCCGATCCCTGGACGCTGGCCAATGCCTGTTTGCGCGTGAATGAGGCCATTGACCGTGTCGGGTTTGATGCCGTTCAGCAGGCTTTGGAAGAGGTTAAACGACGGGGAAAAAGGCCATCACGGCTTGGTGTGCTGGATATTCTTGATGGGTTGGTTGCGGAATGCTCCGCGCAGGAAAAGGCAGATGCCATTCCTGATCCCTGCGATCCCTCCGATCCGCAAGTATGGCAAGAGATAAGCCAGGTTGTTGCTCAGATTGACATTCCCGGTTGTCGCAATCCGCGTCTTTGGCTGTCGCAGATCCGCGCGGTTGTTAATGGCAGCACAATCGACTTAAAAGCCCGGAGCCGCTGCGTTCAGGACATGGTGCGCCATCATTTGATGCCGGTCATAGAAACCGTTGCTGGACGCCGGGGATTGCTGATCGGAGATGTGTCATGCGTGAGCTGATGGTGTCCTCTGATCATATTTCCGTGTCGTTTGAAGTGCGGCTTGAGGTGTTTCGTCATCAGGTGGCTGGCTTGTCTCGCATTCGACGCTGGAACGGTGCCTGTGATGTGACCGTCGCCCAGCATTGCGTGCAGGCTTGCGATCTGGCGTCCCCGGAGGCTGCCGGTTATGCCCTGATTCACGACATCGAAGAGTTTGATACCGGCGATATCACGACCCCGGTCAAGAATACCATGCGTGCGCTAGGCGTCTGGCAGCGGTTTGAAGTCGAGATTGTCCTGCCGATCCGGCGACGGTTCACGTTGTTGGCTGGTCTGGAATGGCCTTGGCCGGAAAGTGTAATCGAAGAAGTTCACGAGATCGACCAGAGGCTCAAGGCAACCGAGTATCGCGATTGTGTCGACTTGTCGCTGGTAAGGTTATCCGCCAGGGATCTTTCCGAACCCTATCCGGATTACATGTTGCCTTGGAGTGCGACCAAGGCTGAAAATGTCTTTATGAAACGGCTGCATGCCGTTCTGCCAAGTATGGCAATGTGTGATGCGGGTGAACTGCGAGCTCGCCCATTGGCAGGAGAGAATTGATCTTGCCAGGGCCTGATCTTGAGGAAATGGCGGCAACGGATCGATAAGTGCGATATTGCGTTTTTTCAACACGTATCAATGCTGTATAAGAATCCATGTCTTACAAACATGCAGACGAAGTGCAGCAAGGAAATCTCATGCCGGAAATCACATTTGAGCAGGTGACGAATGCCAGAGGGGCGGACAGCCGCAAGCTCTGGCTGGAGTTTGAGAAGCAGCTTGCCAATGACGATGGTCGGGCAGCAAAAGCCCATCTCGAAGCTGGACGACCGGTATTCTATTGTGATCCGGCACATGAAGGCAGTATTGTCCGGAAATGGCCCGATGGCCGTTGCGAACTCGTGTCTGTCAATGATGATGGCACTGTTGAAGTGCTTCGCGCCATCTGATGGCTCAGCTTTGGATTGTTGCTGGTCCGAACGGTGCGGGCAAAAGTACGCTGGTCGAGCGATATAACCCGGCAGAACCGCAATCCTTGCCGGTGGTTAATCCGGATAATATTCATAAACTTTATCCAGAGCGTGGCAGGGTTTATGCGGGCCGTGAAGCTATTTTGCAGCAGGAAAACCACCTTTCTTCTGGCACCTCTTTCATCATAGAGACGACCCTTTCCGGGCAGCGTGAGCTGCAACTGGTCAAGGCGGCGAGATCGAAAGGCTATGGCATAAATTTTGTTTATGTCGGATTGCCTGATCCGTCGCTGTCAATTGCCAGGATCGCTCAGCGCGTCGCAGCCGGAGGGCATCATGTGCCCTCTGAGGATGTAAAACGTCGTTATCCGCGAAGCCTTACAAGGCTTGCCGAGTTTATCGGAGTGGCGGATCGGGTTTATATCTTTGATAATTCGAGCGAGCGCAGCAGATTGCTTTTGTGTCGGGTAAAAGGGCGTACACGTAAGGTTGCAAGCCAATTACCGTCCTGGCTCAAGACAGCTGTTCCGCGTGCTTTTCAGAAAATCGACCGGGGAATGTCCATGTGAAGAACCGGCAGAATTTTGCCGGTATAGTCTTGATACAGTCAGGACGAAACTCGTTTGTCGGCTGCGATGATCGCAGGAAAGTCGAACGTCACTTCACAGCTCCGCTCCCAGCATTCCTCTGCCTCATTCCAGATGGCGTGAATGATCAGTCTGTCGATGATCTGGCGCAGCGGGACGACGGCTTCCGGATCGCGTGACCAGGTTTGCAGCTTTGCGACCAACTTGTTGTGGCGAGTGACAATGCGGTCGATGCTTTTGGGTAGTGTTGTTTCGGCCAGTTCCCGCTCACATCGGGAGATGTCTAGTTTCAGACGGTGAATCTGTTCCGACTTGTCGTCAAAAAATGCCCGGATTTCGTGAGACCTGGCATCGGGGCCCAAGGCATCGATGACCTTGTTCAGACCGGTGCGGACTGCCTCAAGTTCCTTATTCAGTTGCTTGATCTCGCGTTCAAGTTCTGAGCGTTTCTTTGCCATTTCCGCGCTGTCGAAATGTGCCATAATCATATTGCGATCAAGTGTGCTGATGGCGTCAATCACGAACGCGATAACCTCGTCATAGTTGAGGCTTCGGTTGGGGCAACCTTTCTTTTTGCAAGAGTAATGTCGTGCATAGGTGGCAACAATCGGCTCACCATGCTTGCCGCAATAGAGCTTGCCACCAAAGACCGCATTGGCGCGTTTGCTGGTGATGGCCTGATTGCGTCGCCATTCCCGCGATCGATTGATCGCCCGTTCGCGCTTTTCGTCGGCGGTCGTGACTTTCGGCGTCAGCTTGCGTTCGCGTTGCCTGGTCGAACGTGCATCAAGGGCCCGCTGTACCTTGGCAAACAGGTTTTCATCGACAATGGCCAGTTCCGGGATCGGCACTGTTACCCATTCGCTTTCCGGACGCATCACCGAGAGCCGTTTGCCGGTTTCCGGGTGTTTGCGATACTGCATCTTGTTGAACGTTATGGTGCCATTATACAGCGTCTGACGCAGCAGACCGGTCTGGCGGACAAAAGAACCGACAAGTGTTGTTGGGGCCCATTTGCCGCCGTTTGGTGCTTCGATACCGCGTCGATTGAGGTCTTCACAGATATGTTTGAGTTTCTGGCCCGAAGCATAGGCTGCGAAGATATCGCGTATGATTGCAGCTTGCCGCTGATTGATGGTTCTTTTACCGCGTATTGGTTCACCTGATTCATCAAGCGCGTGGACCAGATCATAGCCATAGAGTTTGCCACCCGGTACGCCACCACGAAGGACAGCGGCAACAACGCCTCTGTGGGTCTTGTCGGCAAGATCCTTGAGGTAAAGTGCATTCACCGTGCTCTTGAAGCCGATATGAAGCTCGTTGATGAGCCCATCAGCGACAGTTTCCACCGGGACACCGAGGAAGATCATTTTCTTGAAGAAATTGGCCGTATCGGCCTGATCACGACTGATGCGGCTTAAATCTTCTGCGATGACAACATCGAATCGACCGTCAAGCGCACCGATCAACAAGGCATTAATGCCGGGCCGATTTTCGATGTGCGCTCCGGACAGGGCTTCGTCGCGATAGACCTCAACGACATCATATCCCTTGATACGGCAGAATTCCTGACAGCGACGGATTTGATCTTCTGAGCTCGTTCCTTGTTTGTCAGTCGAGTGACGAGCGTAAATTCCAGCTCTCAAGGAAGCCTCGTATTCTGGTTATGTTCTTGTGATGGATGAAGAGATGGGAGCAGCGTTGGAGATACGCAGAAGGGGAT
The DNA here is from genome assembly GCF_003326795.1 of Thalassospira profundimaris. Classification (GTDB taxonomy): domain Bacteria; phylum Pseudomonadota; class Alphaproteobacteria; order Rhodospirillales; family Thalassospiraceae; genus Thalassospira; species Thalassospira profundimaris_C. The sequence goes on from NZ_JPWI01000002.1 coordinate 51,503, forward strand.
TAATGCAATCGCCTTTGCCAACTGACCCATTCCGGCATGTAGGTTCCGATGCCGGGAGCGAGGATCTCGGCTATGGTTTCGTCATTGAAATCAGTCTTTTCGAAAAGCTGGCGGGCAACGCCCTTAAACTTGTCGTGGGTGAGTTTCCCTTTAACCAATGAACGGTTCTCTTCGAGCAGGCTGATTTTGTCACGAAGCGCTTCGATCAGTTCATGCTGGTCGGTGCCTTGGGCTGCCAGTGTCGTGTCAGCATGATGATATGCGCCGGTTTTGCGGATGGATGGCAGGACTTCGGATGTCACCCACTTTTTGAAGCGCTTTGCTTCCGGCTTCCTGCTCCGAAGGATCAGGGAGTAGAGACCGCTTTCATTGACGATCAGCAAACTCTGATCACCGCCAGCTGTCCCCACAATATGGGTACCCTTATCGTCGTCATCGAGCATTCGCAGACCTTTTTCGGCATCGCGGTAGCCAAGTGCTTTACAGACATCTGTACCCACAGCCCAGATCTGGCCGTCAATTTCGATGGCGCGAAAATCGACGTTATCGAAGTGAAAGGTAATGATTTCGCTCATTTCTGCCCCTTGCCTGTCGATGATGCGTGTTTCGTTCTGGTTGTAGAAACGCATCGGGATTCTTTTGATTACTCGACCTGGTGACTACTGCGCAAGGGTAAAAAGGCATGTTCTCGCAAGAATAGGTTTCTCAAAAAATGTAGCAATAACAGTACATTGCATAAGAATGCATGAGAGTGCACAAGATTGCACGAAAATGCAAAAGATTGCATGATAGTGCACGAGATGGCACAACTTTACCCTGTCGTGATGGGGGCAGGATAGGTTTGGTGGGCCCACCAAACAGCCCAAACGGGCTTCCTGCTTATTCGCATGGCGGTGCCATGCTCAACGGACAAAGGAATAAGACAAACAGCTTCCGGATTTGCTAGAACTCACGGGCATGATTCGTTGTGCGTGTGAAGGTTGGATAGGCGTCATTGAAATCGTGATGGGAATTAAGTTCTGTTGGTTGACTTGGGGTGAGCAGTTGCTGTTATGCCCTGCAAAAATGACAGACGTTAAAAAATGTCGGGGGAGAGGTGTATGAACGCGGTCGAGATTGAAGAAGCTATTTCCGCACTTGCAGCAGCACCGTTTGACGGTGATGAGTTCCCTTACGCCTTTCTTGAAGCCTTCGGGAACAAGGCCACGACCATTAAGCGCCTGCGCGCGGGCAGTTCGAACAAATCCGACCTTGGTGGTGTCCTTCAGACCAGCAACATCCATATCAAGACCTGCGCCGCTGGTGAGGTAACTGACACTCTGGCCGCGCTTCGGGCGAGCGGAGCAACCACCCGCGCCAAGGCGAAGTTTGTGCTTGCCACCGATGGCATCGAATTTCAGGCGGAAGACCTGGCCAGCGGGGAGGTCGTTGTCTGCGATTATCCCGGCTTTCCCGATCATTTCGGTTTTTTTCTGCCGCTTGCGGGTATTTCGACCGTCAAGCAAATCAGGGAAAGTGCGTTCGATATCAAGGCGACAGGGCGTCTTAATCGCCTGTATGTCGAGCTTCTAAAAGATAACCCTGAATGGGGGACTGCCGAACGCCGCCACGATATGAACCATTTCATGGCGCGTCTGATCTTCTGCTTCTTCGCAGAGGATACTGATATCCTGCATCCGAACTATGGCTTTACGCTGACGGTCGAGCGGATGAGTGCTAGTAACTCGTCCAACACCCACGAGGTGATTGGCGAGATTTTCCGGGCAATGAACACGAAGACCGAGGATAAGGCGAAAGCAAATCTACCGCGCTGGGTCGATGGCTTTCCTTATGTCAATGGTGGCTTATTCTCGGGCAGTACGGATGTTCCGCGCTTTTCCAAGATTGCACGATCTTACCTTTTGCATATCGGTAATCTCGATTGGAAGCAGATCAACCCTGATATTTTCGGGTCGATGATCCAAGCCGTTGCCGATGACGAGGAACGTGGCGCACTTGGTATGCACTACACCAGCGTGCCGAATATCCTAAAGGTGTTGAACCCGCTTTTCCTTGATGATCTGCGTGAGAAGCTGGAGGAGGCTGGCGACAATGCACGAAAGCTCCGCAATCTGCGCAACCGCATGGCGCGGATCAGGGTCTTTGACCCTGCCTGCGGGTCTGGCAACTTCCTTGTCATCGCTTATAAAGAAATGCGCGCGATTGAGGCCGAAATAAACAAGCGGTGCGGTGACCCTGATCGCCGTACCGAAATTCCGCTGACGAATTTTCGCGGGATCGAGCTTCGCGACTTCCCCGCCGAAATCGCGCGTCTGGCGCTGATCATTGCCGAGTATCAGTGCGACGTGCTCTATCGCGGCCAGAAGGAAGCGTTGGCGGAATTCTTGCCGCTTGACGCCAAGAACTGGATTACCTGTGGCAACGCCCTGCGGCTCGACTGGCTGAGTATCTGTCCGCCCACAGGAACTGGTGTGAAACATCATGCTGATGATCTTTTTCAATCACCAGTTGATCAGGCGCAGATCGACTTCGAGAACGAGGGCGGGGAGACCTATATTTGCGGGAATCCTCCATACAAAGGCAGCAAGTGGCAAACTTCTGAACAGAAATCAGATATGGCTAACGCTTGGAGTTCAAAGCCTAGCCTTGCAAAAACCACTGATTTCGTAAGTGGATGGATTGCGCGCTACTTAGACTACGCAAAAGCTGTTCCAGAGGCAGTTGCAGCTTTTGTTGCAACGAATAGCATTTGCCAAGGTCAGCAGGCATCCGACATTTGGGCGCATGTTTTTGCGCAGGATGTTGAAATTTCATTTGCACATGTTCCCTTCAAATGGAGCAACTTGGCTAACTATAACGCGGGCGTGACCGTTATCATTGTTGGCTTAGGGAAGAAGTCGAATTCAGCCAAGAAGCTGTTTAACGGAGATATCGTGCAAAGCTGCACGGTTATTGGTCCATACTTGGTTCCTAATCGCTCCGAAGTGGTGGCGAAGTCAACGTCACCTGTTGGTCAGCAGTCACAAATGCTCTTTGGGAATATGCCGAGAGATGGAGGAAACCTGTTCGTAACCTCTGATGAGGCCGAAGTCTTGAAACAAGATCCGGCAGTGGGCCATATGGTGCGACGCTTTTTGGGCTCTGAAGAGCTCATCAATGGAAAACAGCGCTACTGTCTATGGATCGAAGAAAAAGAAGCTGACATCGCTGCCAGCCATCCATTCATAGCGGGACGTTTGAAAAGGGTCAGTGAAAGCAGGCAGGCCTCGCAAGCAGCCTCAACGCGTGACTTTGCCGCAAAGCCCTATCGTTTTGTTCAAATTGCAGGCGTCGCGAGAAAAACACAGATTCTTGTGCCTGGTGTCAGTTCCGAAAATCGAGAGTATCTTCCGTGCGATCACTGCGATGAAAGCGCTATTGCATCTAACAAGCTCTTTGCTCTCTATGACGCTCCCCTTTGGAATATGGCGTTGATCGTGTCGCGTCTTCATTGGGTGTGGATCGGAACAGTCTGTGTGCGGATGAGAACAGACTTCAGCTACTCCAACACCCTTGGCTGGAATACTTTCCCCGTCCCTAAGCTTACTGAGAAGAATAAGGAAGACCTGAACCGCACCGCCGAGAATGTCCTCTTGGCCCGCGAGGCCCATTTTCCGGCAACAATCGCTGATCTCTATGATCCCGAGAAGATGCCCACCGACCTGCGCGCGGCACATGATCGCAATGACGAGACCCTTGAGCGCATCTATATCGGCCGTCGCTTCCGCAACGACACCGAACGGCTTGAAAAGCTCTTTGAACTCTACACCAAGATGACCGCAGGCGGTGCAGACAAGAAAAGCAAGGCGGGGATGGTAACGTGACCGGTTTGATCACGACAGAACATCAGTTGCAAGACGTGATGCTGGCAGACGAATTCGAGCATCTCGAGTTCAAGGCGGCGGAACGCAAGTTTGCGAGCGAGGATTTGTTCGAATATTGCGTTGCGCTGTCCAACGAGGGTGGCGGCAATCTCATTCTTGGTGTGACTGACAAGAAGCCAAGGCGCATTGTCGGTACATCGTGCTTTCCCAACATTGCGCAAATCAAAACCCGCATTCTGGATACGCTGAACTTCCGTGTGGATGTTTTCGAGATCATGTCCAGCGGCAAGCGGGTACTTGTATTTAACTGCCCGTCTCGTCCGGTCGGGACGCCCCGTGCCTATAAAGGCAAGTATATGATGCGATCGGGGGAGTCCCTCATTCCCATGACGGCCGAGGTGCTTGAACGGATATTTGCCGAATCCCAACCGGACTATTCACGTCAAGTCTGCACGGGGGCGACGATTGAGGATCTTTCGACCGAGGCGATCGCTGAATTCCGCGCCCGCTGGGTGCGCAAGAGTGGCAATCGCGCCCTGGAGGGGGCGAGCAATAGCCAAATCCTGGCGGATGCGCATCTGTTGGACAATGGCGGCGTTACGCTTGCGGCTATGATCCTGCTTGGCAAGCCGGAAAGCCTGACGCGATTTTTGCCTCAAGCTGAACTGATCTTCGAATATCGCCAAAATGATGCGTCCATCGAATATCAGGACCGTGTTGAATACAGGGCCGGCTTCTTCCTGTGGGCTAACAGCATCTGGGAGAAGATCAACGCCCGCAACGAAAAGCATTCCTACCGGGAGGGCCTGTTCCGCTATGAAATCCCGGCCTTCAACGAGGATGTCGTGCGCGAAGCGTTGCTCAATGCGGTAACACATCGCGAATATCGCGATGGGCGTTCGATCTTCGTCCGCCAATATCCGAACCGACTTGAGATCACAAGCCCCGGCGGCTTTCCGGACGGGGTCACAGCGGAAAATATCATTTATCGACAGCATCCTCGCAACCGGCGAATTGCCGAGGCGCTCCAGTTTTGCGGTCTTGTCGAACGGTCAGGCCAGGGAGCTGACCGCATGTTCCGCGTGTGCATTCAAGAGGGCAAAAACAGGCCAAACTTTGCAGGATCTGACGAAGCCCTCGTTATCCTTAACCTTGATGGTCAGATTCGCGATCCACGCTTTGTTCAATATCTGGATCGCCTCGCAGGAGAACGTGGCATCAGCCTGAACATCAATGACTTCCTTGTCCTTGATTTGGTGCGAAAAGGCCAAGCGGTGCCGGATGAACTGAAGGATCGCCTTGCTCATCTCATTGAGCAGGGTGTGATCGAGAAGACGGGACGTGGTCGTGGCGTGACCCATGTGCTGTCACATGCCTTATACCAGCATGTCGGACAGTCCGGTGCATACACGCGTCGCAAGGGGCTCGATGAAGGGCATAATCAGCAACTGGTTCTCCAGCATATCAGGAATTGCGGGGAGACTGGTGCCTCCATGACAGAGTTCGAACAGGTGCTGCCCGACAAGACACGGCCGCAGATCAGTGCGCTCCTCAAACGTCTCAAGGAAGCGGGCAAGATCAGAGTCAAGGGCAAAACCAAGGGTGCCAGATGGTTCCTGGAAAAAGCAGAACGAGAGCGGAACAATTGAGACGAATTAAATCTGTAGATTTAATTGTGGATACAAAAAAATCATTAAATATCAATTTGATAAATGGGAATTAAATGCAATCCGTTGGTATTCCAACAAGATGAGATGCAAAAAAGTTTGTTGATCGGGTTTTGATTTTGCAGAGGCTGAATATGGCGGTTTGGTTTGAACATGATGAGATATCAATGTTTTGTGCGGATTTGAGGGGCGGTATTGTTGTTGATCACGTTTTAATCGGTCGCCGCGTCCGCAACAGTTCAAAACAGTCAGGCAGGCTATTGGCTTCAAATGCAAAGATCGTCGTGTACAGGGACGTAAACCGCCAAGGCAGGAGCGTAAGAAAATGAACCAGACCAAATCCGTCCCTTCTGTTTCTGTCACCTATGCACAGAGCGGCAACTCGACCAAATCCAACGAACTTGGCATGCGCCCCATGCAGGAACGTGCCTATGAGAAGCGTGGCGAGCAATATCTTTTGATCAAGTCGCCCCCGGCATCGGGCAAAAGCCGTGCTTTGATGTTCATTGCGCTTGATAAGTTGCACAATCAGGGCCTGCGCAAGGCCATCATTACTGTTCCGGAAAAGTCGATCGGTTCCAGCTTTGCTGACGAGCCATTATCGAAGTTCGGTTTCTGGGCGGATTGGCAAGTGGTGCCCAAATGGAACCTTTGCAATGCGCCGGGCGGGGATGAGGGTAAAGTTGGCGCGGTGAAGACGTTTCTTGACAGCGATGACCGTATCCTGGTCGCGACCCATGCGACATTCCGCTTTGCCGTCGACAAGTTCGGAATAGAAGCCTTTGATGACTGTCTGATTGCGATAGATGAATTTCATCATGTATCTGCCAATCCCGACAACAAGCTTGGTGCGCACCTGGCCGAACTGATCGCCCGCGACAAAGTGCATGTGGTCGCAATGACCGGCAGCTATTTCAGGGGCGATGCCGAAGCAGTGTTGATGCCCCGTGACGAGGCGAAATTTGATACGGTTACCTATACCTATTATGAACAGCTCAATGGCTATAAGTACCTGAAGTCGCTTGATATCGGGTATTTCTTCTATACCGGGGCTTATGCCGATGACATTCTGAAGGTGCTTGACCCGACGGAGAAGACGATCATCCATATCCCGTCTGTTAACTCGCGAGAAAGTACCAAGGACAAAATCCGCGAAGTCGAGCACATCATCGAAGAGCTTGGTGAATGGCAGGGTACTGATCCGGTTACGGGCTTTCAGCTTGTGAAAAGCGGTGATGGTAGGATCTTGCGGATCGCTGATCTTGTGGATGACGATCCGTCTAAGCGCGACAGGGTTTCAGCCGCACTCAAAGACCCGGCCCGGAAGAACAACCGTGATCATGTGGACATTATCATAGCCCTTGGTATGGCCAAGGAGGGGTTTGACTGGATTTGGTGCGAACACGCGCTCACAGTTGGCTATCGATCGAGTTTGACCGAAATCGTGCAGATTATCGGTCGTGCGACACGCGATGCAGAAGGCAAAACGCGTGCGCGCTTTACCAACCTGATTGCCGAGCCAGATGCTTCGGAAGAGGCGGTGACAGAGGCAGTGAATGACACGTTAAAGGCGATTGCTGCCAGCTTGTTAATGGAGCAGGTACTTGCACCTCGCTTCAATTTTACCCCCAAGTCAACTACGAGCGGCCCGCAAGAGGGGTATGACTACGGCGAAGGTGGATACGATCAAAACAGCTGTAATGTGGGTTTTAATGAAGATACCGGGCAGTTCCAGATTGAGATCAAGGGGCTGGTAACGCCGAAGACTAAAGAAGGTGAGCGGATTTGTCAGGAAGACTTGAATGAAGTGATCGCAACCTTTGTTCAGGACAAGCCAACGGTGGAGCGCGGGCTTTTTGACGAAGAACTTGTGCCAGAGGAACTGACCCAGGTGCGCATGGGCAAGATCATTAAAGATCGATATCCCGAACTTGACGATCATGATCAGGAAGCTGTTCGTCAGCATGCGATTGCAGCTCTTAACCTTACACAGAAGGCTAAGGAGGCAGCACTGGAGGCTGGTGTCGCTGACAAGGCAGGAAACAATGCACTGATTCAGGGGGTGCGAAAGTTTGCGATGGATGTTCGCGAGCTTGATATCGACCTGATTGATCGTATCAATCCGTTCAGTGAGGCCTATGCGATCCTTGCCAAGGCGATGAGTGAAGAAAGTTTGAAGCAAGTTGCCGCTGTGATTTCAGCAAAGAAGGTTCAGCTTACCCCAGAAGAGGCACGGGACTTGGCCAAGCGTGCACTGAAATTCAAGCAGGAGCGTGGGCGGCTTCCGTCTATTACATCGCCAGATGCTTGGGAAAAGCGCATGGCAGAAGGCGTGGCATTTTTGGCTCGTATGAAACAGGAAGCGTCCAATGGGTAAGACGTTTACTGACGACGATGATGCTCTACTTGCCGAGCTTGGTGTTGAGGTTGAAGCTAAGAAAGCCCCAAGTCGGACACCGCGCGAAGAACGCATTATTGCCGGCTTTGAGGAAATCCAGCGGTTTGTTGATGAGCACGGCCGACCTCCGCAACACGGTGAAGACCGCGATATATTTGAACGTCTGTATGCGGTTCGTCTTGACCGTATCCGCGAGCAGGCAGATGTGCGTACAGTGGTCGAGGAGATAGATCATCAGGGGCTGCTGAGCGATGGTGCTGCTGTGGATGCAGCTTCAAACGAAGATCTTGATGATGATGCACTTCTTGCGGAGCTTGGAGTTGATGCCGAAACGCCCTCGATTACCGAACTTCGACATGTGCGTTCGATGGCTGAGCGACGCGCAGCAGAAGAAGTTGCAAATCGGGACCGTTGCGAAGATTTCGATAAGTTCAAGCCGCTTTTTGAGCAGGTTCAAAAGGAGCTTGATACCGGGTTGCGCGAAACGCGCCCGTTTGAGATGAAGGCCGAAATTGAGCAAGGTCGCTTTTTCATCGTCGGTGGTCAGAAAGCGTTTGTGGCTGAAAAAGGCGAAACAACGCTTACGGATCAGGGGCGAACAGATGCCCGGTTACGGGTGATTTTCGACAACGGTACTGAGAGCAACATGCTGTTGCGTTCTCTTCAGCGTTCGCTCAACAAAGATGAAGCAGGGCGGCGTATTACGGAGCCTACGGCGGGACCGCTATTTGCAGATCAAACGATTGATGGCGATGAAGCGAGCGGGACCATTTATGTGCTGAGGAGCGGGTCGGATCATCCGCTTGTCTCTGAAAACCGCGACTTGGTGCACAAGATTGGCGTCACGAATATGAGTGTCGAGAAGCGTATCGCGGGTGCGCGACTTCAACCGACTTTCTTGATGGCAGATGTCGAAATCGTCGCGACATATGACCTCTTCAATATTAACCGCACGAAGCTGGAAAACCTCATTCATCGCATCTTTGAGCCTGCCCGGCTTGAAATTGAGGTCCCAGACCGCTTTGGCAGGCCCGTTGTGCCACGCGAATGGTTCCTTGTTCCGCTATTTGTGATCGAAGAGGCAGTCGAGCGGATCAAGGATGGCTCTATTTCTGGCTACGTTTACGACCCGCAGCAGGCTTCTTTGATAAGACGTGGCGCAAGTGCTTCCACCGATGGCAAATCTAACGGGAAGGCCGGTCATGAATAAGACCTCTCAAACGGATAAGCCTAAACGGAAAAAGCGTGGGCCACGTTTCGTGCGGTTGCTAGGCCCTACACTGGATGCCCTTCGTACATTAGGGGGCATAGCAGAACCCAAGCAGGTTTTCGAGGAAGTCGCAAAGAGCTCTGTGGTTTCTGAAGATGATCTGAAGCTTACCAACAAAAACGGTCTGTCGAATTACGAAAACCAGGTTGGATGGGCGAAATTTTATCTGGGCAAGGCCGGACTGGTCACAAGTAAGAAGAGAGGCGTTTGGGAACTGACAAATGAGGGGCGAGAGACGCAGCTTGACCATGAGGCGGCGCTCGAACTGTTTGAGGATGTCCATGCTCGCTATAAAACCGCTTCCGATGATGATGACGAGGAAGCGCCTTCAGACGATTTAGGACACGATATCTTTGATGATCCGAAGCGACAATTTTGGTTTGTTGGCGCGGTTTGGAACGGTAATGAAGATCAACTGGAGCGTTTCGTCTCAGAAGGTGTCTGGCAAAACGGATATACGGACAGGCATTCCGGTCATGTCGCACGTATGCGACCCGGAGATCGGATCGCGATCAAGTCCACCTATGTTCAGAAATACAAGTTGCCATTTGTAAACCACGATAAGCCTGTCTCGTGTATGCGGATCAAGGCGTTGGGCACAATTACGCATGCCTCCACAGATGGCCGAACGGTTAAGGTTGCTTGGCAACCCTTGGAACCGCCGCTCGAATGGTATTTCTTTACCTATCGGATAACCATTGTCAAAGCAGATGCATCGGATGAGTACGCTCGCCGTTTGATCCTATTCACCTTTGCCGGACATAAGCAGGACTATGAATTTTGGTTGCGACAGCCTTATTGGGTGAAACGATATAGAAAGTCGGAATCCAGTCAGACAGAAATCGATCTTGAGCAAGAGGAAGTGGAGCTCGACAACGACGCAGCCGAGTTCGTTCCTTACGGGCTCGGAGACATTGTTGCTGATGGTTGTTTCTTGCCACAGCGCGATATTGATGGCGCGATTTCACGTCTGGAAGCGAAGAAGAATCTAATTCTTCAAGGCCCTCCAGGAACAGGAAAGACATGGCTGGCCAAACGATTAGGCTATGCGCTGATTGGTACGCGGGATCGTGCAATGGTTCGCAAACGTATGCGGTCCATTCAGTTCCACCCTTCTTTGTCATATGAAGATTTTGTGCGGGGGTGGCGTCCTGATGGAGACGGGCATCTCGCGTTGATTGATGGCATGTTTTTAGAGGCTATAGAAGCTGCTCGCGCCGAGCCTGATCTTCCCTTCGTCGTTATCATTGAGGAAATCAATCGCGGGAACCCAGCCCAGATCTTTGGTGAAATGCTTACCCTGCTGGAAAAGGACAAGCGTCGTGAGGAGGAGGCAATTGAATTGGCCTATTCGCGCGCCGAGGGTGAGCGTATCTTCATTCCACAAAATCTCTTTGTCATCGGTACAATGAACATCGCCGACCGTTCGCTTGCGCTTGTTGACCTCGCTTTACGCCGCCGTTTTGCCTTCGTGTCTCTTGATACCAATCTTAACGATATTTGGCACAAATGGTGTTGTGAGCAGACTGGTATGGACGTAGCGGTTCTAGATCGCATCAAGATTGCGATGAAAGAATTAAATGCCGAGATTGCGGCGGATAAGTCACTTGGTCCGCAATTTTGCATTGGACATAGTTATGTCACTCCTGGCACTGACGATGAAATTCGTGATGGAACCCTCTGGTTTAAGGATATCGTCGAGACGGAAATCTATCCGCTTCTGGAAGAATATTGGTTTGATAATCTAGATAAGGCCGCTGCTTCTAGGGACCGATTGTTGCAGGCGATGTGATGATGGACGCGACGTTCACGTCTTCTGATACGACCGATATTCGTCTTGTTTACGACAAGATACCGGTGCGCAATGTTTGGTTCCTATTTCTCTATGCGCATGACTTGGTCAAGTTTCGGGGGAAATTTGATGCAGAGATCGAGGCCTCACCCGACTTCAAATCGCTGATCGCGCGGTTACTTTGTTACACAGTAGAAAATCGTCTCCGGCACAACCTCAGCTTCGGATATCGACACCGTGAGGACACGCTGCGGCGCGTGCGTGGGCGTATCGACATGCTACAGACTGAGACGCGTGCGTTGCTAAGTCGAGGTGAGATCGCGTGCCGGTTTGAAGAGCTTACCATCGACACTCCACGCAACCGTTTGGTTCGTGCAGCCCTGAGCGTCGTCGGTGGGGTGCTCGATAATGACCGTTTGAGACATCGTACAAAAATGCTAGCGGGGGCACTTGGCAGATCTGGCGTTAGCGCAGTAAACCCGTCACGTGCGGATATGGCCACGGATCAAATCGGACGACATGAAGCCGAAGATCGGCTTATGGTTTCACTCGCTCGCGCGGTCTTCGATCTCGTGTTGCCGACAGAGGAAACGGGCACACGTTCTGTTTTGGATGCAGATCGAGCAGAGACAGAGTTTCGGAAGCTCTTTGAAAGCGCTATCGGAAATTTCTTTAACGCTGAACTGTCTCGTGAAGATGGTTGGCGTGTTTACCCTGGTAAGAAATTTAAATGGCCTATTGATGCTGCTTCTTCTGGGATTCAACATTTCCTGCCGAGCATGGTTACAGACATTATTCTCGAAAATGAGAGAGAGGATCGGCGGATCATCATTGATACCAAGTTTACGAACGTGTTTACACGCTCGCAGCATGGAGGGGCATTACGCTTTAAAACGGCACATATCTACCAGCTCTACGCCTATCTTCGTAGCCAGGAACGGCACGATGAACCGCGTTCTCTGTTCTCGGAAGGTCTTCTTTTGTACCCGGCGATTGATGCCAATATTGATGAGTCGGCTGAGATACAGGGGCATCATATCCGTTTCGCGACTATCGACCTTATGCTGCCAGCTTTAGAACTGAGCCAGCGCCTGCGTGCCATTCCCATGGAAAGCCGCTTGAGCCGCCCTATCTCGCCGTCTGTTTCTCATCGCGGATGACTCCTAACGGATAGCACTACAAACCTTTGGGAAACTTCATTGAGTTGGGGAGGTTGGCCCGGTCTATGAAGGTTTTCGGCGTTAAGATACTTAGCACTTCTCTGTGCGCCAAGATCAAAACCATAGCTAACGGATCCTGATGGGCTTCCAATAGCAGAAACATCTTCCAGTTTCGCAAGGCCCGTGTCGATAGGCTGGGCTGCCGAGGAAGGATCTCTCGTTTACCAAGGTAGCGTCGCCAGAGGGCGGGGGTGTTGGGATGTCGAACAAGCGGACGAGGCTTGTAGTGGTATTTAGTTATGGCCCATCGTCCGTCTTTCGTACGTTGTTTGTCTTGTCTTGCTTCAAACACTCCGAACCGTTCTTCAAGCTTCTTCTTGCTGCAAGATCGATCCAACTGGCTGGCCTTCATCGCCTGTCCATCCGGGCTCATCAGAACCATGCCATTGCCGCGCAGCTTGAGGCTGATGTCATATCCTGCCAGAACCTCGTGTGCTTCCTCCCAGTTCGTGGCTTTCCCTAAACCCTCAAGTATTTCCTCTCGATGTTTCAACACATGCCGCTGGAATGATTCTTGCCAGGTATGGGCCTCATAGTCCCGCGCAGCAGGTGAGAGCATGTTTGGATCACGCTCTTTGCCATCTGTCATGCCAGGGTCGATGGCAAGACCGTATTTCTTCTCCATCTCGCGCGAGACCTTGGCGAGGATCTTAAAATCCCGATGCGGGGTGACAACCTTGAGCGTTTCCGGATGCACTTTGTTAAAGGCAATATGCATGTGGAAATTATCAGTATTGATATGGGTGCCTGCCACCCGCTGATGATCTTCGTAGCCAAGTGCCTTGGCATATTCTGCCTCAATGGCCATCAGATCCTCTTTGGTCAGTTTGTCCTGCTCGCCAGAGCGGAAAGAAACGACAAGGTGATAGGTCTTGTCGGCAATATCGGGCTTTTGTCGCCGAACTGCTTCGATCTCCAAAAGGGCTAAGTCAAGATCCTCGATATTTGTGCCGGCATCGCAATTGCGGATCCAAAACTGATCGAGCTTCTCGCCTTTTTCTTCGGCGGCGGCGATGTACTCACCAAGGCGGGTATAATTGTCCGGCACACCGGATTTCTTGCCGATCTTAGTTGCGATCATGATTTGTCCTGCAGGTTCTTGCCGGGCTGAAGCTGCATCCGGATATCGCCAATGGCTGCTTTGATCTCGGTCTGCGTCGCCTCTATATCGCGGTTCAGGCTGTCGAACTTCTTTAAAAGATCAGCCGAGAGTGGCTCATCTAGCGCAAGCTTGAACAGATTACCCAAGCGGGCCTGATCGGCATTGACCTTGAGCAGGTCGCGAATGCCCTGCCATGCGGCAAAGTCGCTGACACTGGGCAATTTTGTGTTCATCAACAACCGTTTGAGCAGTTCCGAGCGTGAAAGGCGCAGCTGGTGGGCAAGCTGATCGATGCGGGCTTTCTCTTCGTCGTTGAGATAGGTTTTGATGACGTGACGTTCGGTGGCCATTTCTTGTTCCGCTATTGCCCGGAAGATTCTGTGGGAGAACCACCTGGCATCATTTCGGCCCGCATACTCTCGGGGAGGGTGGCATCAAACCCGCCAACCAGATTGACGATACTGCGTGTAAAATCGGCACCGAACTTGCGCTCATACACCTCTTTGGCTTTTGCGATGAGATGCGGCTCTCGTTTGTCGGGGTTGCTGTAATTGATCAGGTTTGCAAAATACCGTGGATCAAAGGTGATGGTTTTGGCGAAGACCACGTTGCGACCCCCATCGCAGACTTCAAACTCGACCATTTCAATCAGCCTGTCTTCTTCGGTCTTGCGACGGTAATCAACAAAGCACCAGGTCACTTCGTAAAACTTATTTCCCCTTGTGATATGACCTTTTTCGTCGAAACGAGCTTCGGGAATGCGATCAGTGATGGCCAGACGCAGTTCGTCTTGTCCTTTGATGATTTGTTGTCCGAAGATTGAGAGGCCCTTGGAACGATAGGCAAACATCCAGGGGATGTTGCGCAAGGTCGCATCGTGGAAGCGGTAGCCTTCCGCTTCAATCCAGTTTTCCAGCATGGTGCGCGCAACTTTCGACGAAATCCTGACGCCGGTCTCTTTGCGGATGATGTAGATCACGCGGTCAAACTGGGTGAGAACGATGCCGAGGATCTTGAGCGAGATGCCTTCCATGCCGCGCTTGCGACTGCTGCCTTTGCTCTGGTTCTTTCGCACATAGGGGCACCATTCAAAATTATCGGCATTGAAATAATCAAACCCGGTGACTGGTTTACCAGTGTGACGTCCATAAGGTCGGTCAGTATGACGGAGTTCTTCATAAAGTCCTATGATCTGAATAGGATTATCGCAGGCTGGACATACGGCATATTCGCGCTGTTTGTCGTCGGAAACCTGATACCAGGGTTCGAGTTTTCTGGTGTCGCGTTCAAAGGCCGTGCGCTCGATCTCTTTTTCGTCGAAAGTCTGCGCCTGCAATTTATAGACGTGCATTATCTTATCTCCCGGCGACTGTTTCACGGATGGAAGAGCCAATGTTATAATGGTTTATGACGCTGTTCCACCATTCCGCACCCAGCTTGGGAACGGAGGCTTTTTGCTCGGCAAGGTAGAGACATTGCAGGAGGGTCGGCAGATCGAGCGAGAAAGTATTTTCGCCTGCCTGCAGGGCGAAGACCAATGCCGGGCCGCATTCACTGCAATCAAGGTCGCGAGCCTCTTGAAGGTTGGCGCGCTTGTTAAAAATGTCCGTCACATGCTGTTCGGTCATGAGGTGATTTCCTGGTAAAATGGCAAAGAGGAAAGAGGTGCCGGTGGCGTACTTCGCGCCACCGGCTTTCGGGGGATCAGACCGCCAAGCTTGCGGCCTGCTGCTCGCGTCCCCGTGTTCTGGTTCGGGACTTCGGTTTGCTGAGACCCAACTGGTCGGTGACGAGACGTTTCAGCGCCTCAATCCCGCGTTCCCGATGGATGTCGTTAAAATCGGTCAAACCCTTGGCTTTCTCCGCATCACTCAGATCCGGGCGGAGGATCTTCGCCCCGGTCAACTCGGCGGCGCGCTCCGCCCCTTTGATCCCGGCATTGATCTTCTTGGCGTGATCATCATCGGCGGCAATCACAAGTGGCCGATCTGGATGCTTCTTGTGAATTGCTTCTGCCACGGGGGCGAGATTGCCGGAATCAAGTGCGACCACCACCGTCAGACCACTGGCCATATGCAGGCTTTGACCGGTGGAATAGCCTTCAGTGACGATCATCGGGCCTTTGGGATCACCTTCGATCACATGCATCAGGCCACGCTTTTTGCCGTCCTTGAGATACATTTTGGTGCCATCGGGATGGATGGTCTGGATGTTCTCGATAAAGCCTTTGTCATTGGCCATCGGCATCAGAAGGTTGCCCGATTGATCGATCCGCAGATCGCCAGCAGGCACCTGTTTGTTCTGCAAATAGGGGTGATTGGCGGGAGCCGGTTCGGCGTTCTGGAAAATCCCGTAGGCCCGCTTGGCAACCGCGCGATATTGCGCACGGAGTTCCTGTTCCTGGGCGGCCTTTCGGGCTGCTGCTTCGGCTCTGGACTGTTCCAACTCCTTTGGGTCGATCTTGGTGCCGGTCGCGACCCATTTGACCGGATCCTGCCCAGATTTGTAATTGGTGATATTGCCTGCCGGAAGACCTTCAAGGAACCCGCGATAGGAACCGCTTTTCTGGCCCTTGCGATCTCCTTCGACCGCAACCCGATGCCATTTGCCATCCATGGTCGGCGGTCCATCGAGGATCAGACCGTTTTCCTTCAACGCTTGTGCAAATTCCTGTTCCGGGCTGATCTTGGGTTCAGGGGCTTTGGCCTTGGTCTCCTGCCAGCGTTTGAAGGGTTCAAGCTCCATATCATCGCGGGCATACCAGGCCTTGGCCCGGCGATCCCATTTTGCCCCAAGAGCCTTGGCCTCATCTTTTTCACTGAAGGGCACATTGAGATAGATGCGCTTGCGTTCGGTGTTGGTGTCCTGATTAGGAGCCTGTGACATTTCACCATTCATGGCATTTTCCTTCTGTCGTTCAACAGCCGGGGTTTGAGTGATGGATTTGGTTGTCTCTTGGGATTTCACCGGGATCAGGCTTTGACGCAGATCCGGTTCCATGATCCAGGTGCGGATGTTTTCTGCATCCCGCGCAGCAGCGAACAGCGCATTGCGTTCTTCCTTGATGGCTTTCATCCATGAGCCGACATAACTGGCATGACGTTCCGGGTAATGGCCAAGACCAAGCTCGGTGGTCAGCATGTAGCTTGCGATCTCGGCCCGCAGTTCTTCCTTGGCGTAAACTTCTGAGCCAAACGGCCCAAACTCACGCGCCATGCGTGATCCATGGCCGGTGGCATGACCAAGCTCATGCAGGGCGGTGGCGTAATATTCATACTGGCCCTTAAACGCGGCCTGATGAGGCATGTGGATCTGATCAGTCGAGGACCGATAAAAGGCCCGGTCATTCTGATCATGGAAGATCGGCACATTGCCCTGCTTGAGGATCTGTTCGGCCCGCTCAACCGGGCTAAAGGTCGGTTCTGGCGCGATATAGGGGGCAAGGCCATCGATCTGTTCAGCATTGAAGACGACGGCATGAAACACCCGGGGACGGTCCAGCCTTACGTCGCGGGTTTTGGCGATACCCTTGTCGTCGAGAACCGGCTTGCCGTTTTCATCCAGCACCTTCTCACGTTCGGACCATTTCCAATATTCGATCATGGTGCCTTTTTCGCCCTTGCGGACTTGCGCGTCCTGGGCCGCCGCCTGACGATAGGTCATCCAGCGCGGATCGGAGCGCCCGCGCATTTCAAGCCAAAGGGCATTGATGCCGCGATAATCCTTGCCAGAAACCGGATTGAACGGGGCCATGCGGACCTTTCCCGGTTCCCATGGCTTTTGCCAGGGGGCGGTGCCAGCCTCGATATGGCCAAGCAGTTCCTCGACCACCTGATCGCGGTAGCTTTTCTTCTCAGCCATGGTTCGAACCCTCCGCATCAGCAGTCGGGTCGATGCCGTCAAAATGACTGTCCAGCGCATCATCAGCAGAGAGCGCGTCCTCAGCAAAAGCCCCCATGGCGTCGGCAATGTCCGGATCGACCGGCACAGGGCCAATCTGGCTTTCGGCGTTGATCATGGAAGAGGCGAGGGTGAGATAGTCCTGGTCAGTCAGGGCTGCGGACGCAGGCGTGGTTTTGTCGGGTGTATTGGGTGTCTTCATGGTTTGGTTCCTTTGTGAGATGCAGAGGGCATGGAAGAGAACGCCATTTGGGGCGGCGTCATTTGCGAACGGCGGGACAGTTCGCGATCCAGGAAATAGAGCTTTTGACGGCCAAGGATGGGTGGCAGACCGGCAACAAAGATCAGCGCATCACCGGGGACCGGTTTGCGGCCCTCGGTATCAATGATCTGCAGGCGCATGCATTCATCAGGGGTGAGAAGCGGGCGGGAGGTTTCAGCCAGATTGTCGGATACAGATCCGAGATCGCCCATTCGACCAGAGCGCGAGCGGCGCTTTTGCACGATGGTCGCTTTGCCGGTCATGTCCGAGAGTAGCTTGGCGGTTTCGAGTTTGTTTGGCGTGAAGGCCACCCGGATCTTGCAGTTGGCCATGATCGATTCATCACGACCGTAATGCTTGAAGAGCTGTTCGGTGTTCTGGACGATGATCATGGCCTTGAGGCCGTAGCCCGCCATGAAGGCGAGAGATTCCTCGAAGATCTCCAGCTTGCCGATGGAGGTGAACTCATCGAGCATCAAAAGCAGACGGTGCTTGTATCCGGCGAGCGTTTGGCCAGATCCAAACTCCATGCGTTCGGTAAGACGGCGCATAAAGAGATTGAGGATGATGCGCAGCAGGGGCCGCAAGCGATCCTTGTCTGCAGGTGAAACGACAAGGAACAATGCCATTGGCGCATCGCCATTCATCAGATCATGCAGGCGGAAGTCACTGGTCGCGGTATTGCGTGCGATGATCGGATCGGCAAAGACGGTCAGCTGCGTTTTGGCGGTTGAATGCACGCCAGAGCGTTCCTGCGGGGCCTTGATCATCATACTGTTGGCCCCGCGCCGAACTTCCTTGTTCACATGGGATTTGCCATGATCAAAGGCCGCCATTTCGGCAAGAATATGCTCGAAATTATCGTCGCTTTCTTCCGCGTCGCCGTCGCCGGTAATGCCCGAGAGAAAGGTATTCACATCATCAAAACAGGCCGTACGGTGTTCATCACGCCGCACCCGATAGATGACATGAAGCAACACGACCGAAAGCCAGCCATAACCTTCCTGTCGCCAGTAATCCTTCATGCCCTGGCCATCGGGATCGATGATCATGGCGGCGATGTTCTGGCAGTCGGCGATGTCCTGTTCGGTATCAATGCGCACTTCGGCCAGCGGGTTGAAGCGGGCCGAGCCAGTGCTGGCGGAGGGCTCAAAGCGCAAGACCTTGTGCCCGATGCTGGCAAGCCAGCCGCCGGTCTTGGCGAAGTTCTCACCCTTGATATCAAGGCAGAGAATGCTCTCGCGCCAGCTGAGCAGGGTAGGCAGGATCAGGCTGACCCCCTTGCCGGTACGGGTTGGAGCCCAGACCAGGACATGCTCCGGCCCGTCATGGCGCAGTTCGCGGATCCGGCCAAACCATGATGGCCAGCCGCCAACAACCACGCCGTCTTTACGAAACAGGCGTGCTTTCTTGATATCCCTCAGCTTTGCCCAGCGGGCCGAGCCATGCAGTTCGTCGCCTTTGCGGTTCCCCTTGAGCGTGCTGTTATTGGCCCGTGCGGCCAGCGCCAGCACGCCGAACATGCAAAGCAATCCAGTGATGCCAATCCAAAGAGCCGGATAGAGCATTTCATTAGGTAGGCCTGCTGGATGCGTGGCGGCATCGAGCGACCATCGCCACCAACGCAGATCCAGTGCGTCAAAGCCAACAGCCAGATGCCATTGCCAGAGAATGGCAGTGATCATGGCGAGCAGGATGAAAGGGAGAGAGAGGCGGTAAAGAGCAGTCATTATGCCACCTCCTTGCCGTCTTTGAGCACATAGCGATCATTACGCGGTTCCCAGATATCGGTGATGCGCCGCCAGCCATCGGCGTTGCGTTTGATCTGAACGACGACGTCAACCAGCTCCGCCAGAAACTCAGGCACGCGGGGCATGGTTTCACCGGCCCAGGCGATGTTCTGATCGAACTTGCGGTGAATGGCCTGCCACGGACTTTCGGCATGGATGGTGCACATAAAGCCGGTGACACCGGAATTCAGTGCTGCCAGTGCGGCAAAGGCATTCTGGGTGCTGATCTCACCAAAAAGAATATGATCGGGCGTGATCCGCATCAGATGATCATAGATCTCGCGCCAGCCAACCATACCGCTGCCCGTTCCAGCCTCACGCGCCGCGATCAAGCCATTGCCATCCCAGAACTGTTCGATATGCAGCTCTGGCGTATCCTCAATGGCCAGCACACGCCGGGCTGGATCAATGGTGGCGAGCAACATATTGAGCAAGGTGGTCTTGCCGGTGTTGGTTGCGCCACTGATGATCATGTTGGCATCACCCGTGACCTTCTCGATCAGATAATCGCGGATAGCCGATGTCACCCCAGCCTGCTCCCAGGATGGGGTGAAGGGATGCTTGCAGCGGATCGCAAGGCTCAGATGTGATCTGACCGATGCCCCAACCAGGATCTCGCAGCGGTGATTGCCCGGCAGGATGCAGGAGAGCTTTGGATTGTCATCGGGATTGAACTTCAAACCACGCTGGTTGGCGAGACTGATGGCAATCCGCTCGATGGCGGCCAGTGTGAGAGCAGGATCTTCGATCTCGCGCTTGCCTTCCCCGCGTCGTTCAGTCACGACGCGGTGGGGGCGGTTCATGCGGATTTCGACCGTGGAAAGATCGCCGTAATAGGTGGCCAGAGGGCCGAGGATCTTCTCAAACAAAGGATTGGGGGATAGGGCGTTCATTACCACCACCCCCAACTGCCCATGCAACCGCTCTTGATGCTGTCGGTATGTGCAGGATAGTTGTATTTGTTCGGCTCATAGAGCGTCCAGTAATCGTTGCCGGAACGCTTCTGATGGATTGAGCTTTGTGCAGAGAGCGCGGTGCAAGTCTTGCTGCTTGGCTCGCCGATTGTTACGCCATCTTCACGAACTGTTTTTCGGGTGCCGACGGCTGCTGAATAGTTGCAATGGTTGGAGTTGTAGACCGTGCGATTTTCGTTATAGCCGTCAGAACCTCCAACCCGGACAGTGACGGTACCAGTCGCATTGCCGCATGGTCCGCCTGTATGGTTCTGTGGAGCAGTCCAACTCGAATGCGTCGGATCTGCCCATTGGACCGTCGCACTGCAGACATTCCCCAGATTGGCTGGTGTCGCTTCATCGACTTTCAGGCCGTAGGTTGTGCCATCCGGACGCTTATAGGTGTTTACGAGATCGCGCCCTTCAAAGCGGGTGCAGTCCTCATACCAGATATCGCCATTGGGTTTCGGTCCCTGACCATCATAGACATAGGCGGTCTGTGGTTCACCCGGCAGAACTTCACTGGTCTTGATGTTGTAACGACCTTTGGGTGTGCCTTCGATATAGACCGTGGTCAGGCGATAGGCGAACAACTGGTCATCATGGTTTTGCCAGCCGGTGGTCTCGACATGATGCGGATAGGCAACCTCGCTATCCTGACACTCGGTGACATATTGCGGGACGCCATCGAGCAGATAGTAAAACCGCTCGCGACCATAGCTGGTGCCAGCCGCAAGATCATGGTTCCAGAGTGAGGGATTGTCACAGCCGTCGATGGTGGATTGGATTGCGATATTGGCGCTGTCGGGTTTGCATTCGGTGATGAATTGCTCGACGCCATTGACCACGATCTGTTTGCGGCTTTGGCGGGTGACGGTGCCAGCCGCCTGATTAATGATTGGCGCGCAAACTTCCTGACCAGCGGCACTCTTGTAGACGGTTTCGTGAGGGTATTCCGTGCCATTGTCCGAACAGGCATCAGCCTGCCAGGTGGTGCCATTCAGTTCATAGATATGACGACCGGTCTGATAGGAGCGACCAGCGGCAAAATCATGCCGGATGGAACAGCCATCAGTGACCGAGACAAGTGGAACAGCGGCCAGCTCTTCTGAAGGTTCGCAGCTTCTGACCTGGACTTCATTGTTGCTGGCATTGACATAGACAAGGGACGCCTGCGGAACGGCCATCATCTCGTTATAGTCAAGATAGACCGAGCAGGCCGAGGTCTTCTCTGTGATGTCAAAGACCTTATCTTCATCCTTCAGGCAGTCAGTGACTTCCCGTCGGTTGCCGCCGCCATCGGTGTAAAAAAGCAAATACTGTGCGGTTGCCTGACGTGTTTCCATGTCGATGGTATCGCCACAAACAGAATAGCTGCGATCCAGCGGATAGCGATCTGCGCCATCCTCACAGGTTCCCGCGCTCACATTGCCGTCTTCGGTGGTTTCAACCCGGCTTTGCTGGACAGCGACGAGCTGGGCCAGATCAACGCGAATGTTGCAGCCTTCGGTCGTGACACGCACGGTCGGCGAGCTGGTATCTTCCTCAACATCAAGAGCTGATGGTGTCGAATAGCCAGCCGCATCGGCATTCTTTGATGCATTTGATCCGACATTGTTTGAGGCACCGGTATCAGCTTCAGCGCTTTCCGTCTCCTTTTCTTCCTTGTCGTCTTCTTCCTCTACGTCATTCAAGCGCTGCAGAGCCGCAAGCAGCGTTTCCTGATTGCCCTCGATGGTGACGGGTGACGCCGGATCTAGCTCGGGGCTGTCCATATTGAACTGGGCGACGAAATCGTTTGAATCGAGCGGTTCGGATTTGCCGTCTTTTTCAACGCCGGTCAGCACCAGTTGCGCGATCAAATTGTCCTCAAAGGTGACATAGCGGGCATAAGCCTTGGCGGTGACACCTTCGGTCAGTTTGGGAGGCGCACCGGGCACATCGACCAAGCCAAGATCAATAGCCATTGGTTCGTTTTCTGAGACGGCGGTCCGGGTTTTGGCACGGGTGACAATATTCACCTTGCGCACCATTTCCTCGATACCGGGCTCGGCTTGCGAGGTGGTTGTGGTTGGCTCGGCCAGTTGCGCCAGTGCGGGTGAGACAAGACAGGACGACAGGAGCAAACACCAAAGGGTTCGTTTGTTCATGCTTTTACTCCACATTTGCAATGTACCAGTCCGTTGCCGGACGGATATGAAGGCGGGTGCCTTGGGGGATGGTGATGATGGGTTGCAGTGACAGCGTCTCTTCAAGGACGCTGGCGCTGATCTCGCCAAAGCGGGTCGATAGTTCTTCGGCTGCTTTCTCGGCAGCCGCCGTCGCGACTTCGCCGTCGCTTTCTTCTGATTTGGTTGTGGCAGCGGCATAGCGGACGGCCGTCGAAATTCCGGTCAGCATGAAGGCGGTGCCATAGCGTTCCCAGAAGCGGCGATCCACTTCACCAGCAGCCCCTTGCCTGCCCTGAATGTCACTGATCGGGGAGGCGAGCTGGCGGATCTCGGCCCGATGTCCGGCAATCAGGATCCGTTCACAGGCAATCGACAGGCGCGAGCTGCCCATATCCTTGGGTGGATCATAGTTGCAGATCAGGCGCGATCCTTTGGGGATCAGAACATTGCGCCCGTGATAGCCATAAACATCACGCGCCGACTGCACGATCACGGTGCCGGTTGCGTCACCGCCGACCTGACTGTTGATCCCGGTTTCAAGGATCACGGTGATATAGCGATCCGCCGTAATGATCCGGCTGTTATCGACCGGAAGTGTGGATGTCCGGCGCGGGCCTTCATAGTCGGCTTTCTCGTCCTCACTGACAGGCAGATCGAGCGGATCGAGCGCGGCAGGGGGTACCATGCCAGGCAGGACAGCATGACCCGAAGCCCCTGCCATATCAGAAGACTGCCACGCCGGGGTGCCCCAGTCTGATGACAAGGAAACGCGATGTTGCCAAGCGGCCTCCAATGCCATGCGATAGGGATCCGGCGCGGGTGCATCGACAACCGGCTCAGGTTGCGGCATAGGCTCGGGCGCCGGAGCAGGTTCTGGTTCCGGTTTGGCTTCCTTGATGATGATTGGCGGCATCAAAGGGGCAGGGGCAACTGGTGCTGGTGGCGGCGGTGCCGGAAGGGCCCAAACTGATGGATCATCTGCTGGAAGGGTTGGCGCTTCATTGACGACCGGTTCGGCACATACACCCCCAAAGGTCAGGCCAAGCACCAGTGCTACATCACAAAATGCACTCATGCCGCGTCCCCGGTATATTCAACACAGAGGAAGCTCTTGCCGCTTTTGAGCGTGATCAGCGGTCGGGTGCTTTCAATGATGTAGGTCTCGCCCTGCACACGGGTATTGACCAATTCATCTATGCCATCGACCACCACATAGGCGGTCGGCAGTTCGATATCCTTCCAGCGCTTGCCAAAGCGGATATAGGTGAAGTGGTCATCCCTAAAAACCGTCTCCGGGCGTAGCGTTTCATCGCCCCAAAGATCATAGTCGCCCCAGCCATGCAGGGCGTTCGGATCGAACGGGGATTGTGCAACAAAGTCGCCTTCAGGCGTGCCCGGATTGGTGTCACTCAGCCCAGAAACTGCATTGTCGATGGCAGCAGACTTATTGCCTTGTCCTGGAACAGACATCGCCGGAAGAGCCGGTTCTCCTGTGTCGTCCAAAACACCGGCAAAGCCGGGGACTGCCGGATCCTCATCGATCTGCACAGATCCCTCGATGCGGACAACGAGATCGGGGACATTGACCGAGTTGAAGCTCTCGGCCCTCAGATAGAATGGATAAACCGCACCGGACTTGCCGTAGACGACAAGTGAGGTGTCATAACCGTATCCGCTGGGGCGCACAGCCAAGCGGCGTTCACCGCGTGGTTTGACAGAAAATCCGCCATCATCGCCAAGATCGACCGCTTCAATCTTTTCACCGCGTGGCAGTTCAAGCACGGTGACCATGAACTCGCGGGTGCGGATCTTGTAAGTACAATCATCACACAGATCGGTCGCATAAACCGCATCACTCGGATCTGCATCATCCCAAACGTCCTGAACCTGTCCGCTGGTACGCGGACGGCTCATTGCGTTGAAGTAGCCCTCATTCTGATCGCGAGCCTGATTGACAACGCTATCGGGCACCGGCATGGCTGATGCGGATTGTTGCGGAGCGGTTTGTGCACCAGAGAATGGTTGCTGCGATTGTCCTGGCATGGGCGGGCGTGCAGCGGTCTGCGCGTTCGCCTGCTTATAGCCAAGAACGAGGACGGCCAGAATGAGGCTGCCAAAGACGAGATGGAAAACAAGATTGATCAGGCGTTTCATGACGCGCCTCTTTCTCTAAGCACCATGTCGAGCACGGTGACGCCAAAAGGATTGGTGTATTTGTCGGCTTCGGAGACGTTCTGCGGGCGGGTGGCCAGCGTTAGGTAAGCGCGCAAGTTTTTGCGCGAGATCTCTTTGCCGCGACGATGGTCGACCTGGATGAAATCGACCGCGTATTTATGGTCCGAGGACAAGGTGGCTATGGGATCGATGGAGACGATCCGCACTTCGCGCTCAATGCCTTTTTCAAGGGCCTCGGTGATCAGGCCACTATCGATCCGCTCGCGTTTGAAGCGTTCCCAGAAGCTGGCATCCGATAGCCGGGAGGCTTCGCGCTGGCGTTCTTGTTGTGTGACCGGATCGATCTCGTTGGTGATCAGCACAAAGCGCTTGGCTTGGGCTTCAAGAAACACCTCGAAACCTTCGACCTTCTTGCTGACCGGTTCGACAACATAGGTGCGGTCATCGGGGCCATAGGTCCGAATCAGGGCAATCTCGGTTTCCTTGAGCGGTACGAGATGTGCAACTGTTTGCACCAGAACCACGACGCCAGCGCCCAGCACAATGTTGGTCCCGGCAGACAGGCGCAGCATCCAGGCGAGCCTGCGATGGCTGGCCTGAAAGCTGAACGGATCTGCAGCAACGGTGGCTTTATGCGTTGACGCTGCTTTGACCATCGACTTGCGCCCGTTATCGCGTTTGCCGATGCGCCCTAGCCAAGCCATGAGAAGCCCTCGCCATTGAACTCAACCGGATCGCAAACACAGGGGCTGAGTTTCATCTCATCGGTTCCGGTACCGTCTTTGGGGATTTCACGGTCTTTTGAAACGGAGACACAGCCGGACAGGAAAACGGCAAGGCAAAGCATTGAGACGAAATGTTTGGGGATCAGGCGCATCGCTGCGATCCTTTCTGGTTGGTGGCGGTCGGGGAGGATGAACCGCCCAAGCCAAAAACAAGCTTGGCAAGGGCAAGGGTGATGGAAAGCGCGATCCAGATATGAACGGCACTGCGCATCAGACCGGCCAACTGGTCCGCATCGACTTCGCGAAGAGCCATGACAAAGACGATCACGCTTTCTGGCGAAAACATGCCGGTCAGAACCAGCAGCCAGAGTGCAATGAGAGGAAATACGGCGATGGTCACAAGGGCATCCCGCAGGAATTTCTTGAGACGATTCATGGCTTGCCTCCCCGATCAAAGGTCGGTGTCTTGAGGCGTTCCATGACGGCATTCTTGGCGGCAACGAGACTGTCTTTGGCAGCCCCTGCAGCCCCAACCGGGTTGCGGGCAGCTCCTGCTCCATAGAGAACGGCATCAAGGGCTGTGGAAGCGCCACCTGGTGCATATTTTTTCGCAGCCTTCGCAAGAGATAGGCCTGTTGCGGTCATGCCAGCTGTAATGACGGCAGCGGCCTGATTGGTCAGTTGGGATCCGGCAATCGAGTTGGCCATGCCGGTAGCCTCGGCCATAAAGGCTGTGCCCATCCAGCCAAGAACGATGGCAACCCAAAGCGCTGGATTATTGATCGAGGTAATTTCGCGTACATTTTCGGTATTATGGATTTCAAGGGAGGCGGCCCCATAGAGACACAACGCCAGAGCCAGCGTTGAGCCAAATAGCACCATGAAGGCGGCAAAGACGGTTCGAACCCCTGTGATTGCCATGCCGCGTCCCCAGCCAAACCCAACGGCAAGCATCAGGATCGGGGAGAGGGCGGAGAACATCATCACGCGGAAGATGCTGACAACAACCTGGCTGAAATAGACAATGATCAGGATGATGTAGGGCAGGGCGAGCATGACGCCGTAGACCCCGGCCATCAGATTGCCGAGCGAGATCGACGCCCAGATCTCAAAGGCGATGCGAAGTACGCTCATCAAGCCTTGCTCTGCGACATAGACCAACTGCGCCATGCCGCCAAGAGATGTGGCTTCACTCGGTATTGTGGCGGCAGTAATCCCACCTTCCATGCCGGCAGACAGAACGACGCCAGCAGCACTACCCATCGTTGATAAAGCCATCTGATAGATGGAATTTACGAGAGTGGGCCCTTGCCCGCCGAGCAGCAGACCGGCTATAATGATGAACGCGAATTCATGAGCGAATCCAATTAGATCGCCCTTACCCATGATCATCTTGCCGCCATGAATGACGATCCACAGACCAACCACGGAGAGATAGATGAACCACATGGGTTCGAGCAGCACAGTGCTCAGGTTCTGGGTGAAACTGTTTGCCAGATCGACATACTCCGTCACCACGTCACATGTCAGGCATGTGATGTCGTCGTCATTCATCGCCGTATTCCTTTTGGTTTTTTGGGGAACTGCTAGCGCGCAGATTTATTCCCAGAAGTCTGACTACTTGGACTGGGATTACGCGGTGTCTCTTTGGACAAGTTACGACCGCGCAGAAGCTGTCGCTGAATGGGATCTTGTGATGCCCGCGTATGAAGCGAACAAAGCCCTCGTTTCTGGCTCGCGTGAGGAAATTCTTGAGAGCCTCGCGAAGCATCCAGAAGGAGAGTTGATCAAACGTGGACACGATCTGCATCGTGTCTATGAGGTTTGGAAACACGTCTATCGTGCTGTAACCTACAAGGACAAAGCCTTTGCCTGGAACGAATGGAAAGCCGGTGCGTCGTGCTGGGTAATGGAGCAGCGCAATGTTTTCACGCATTCGTGTCGTGATCTTCCTGATTGGCGCACGAAAAATGATGTGAAACGGGACAACGCAATATTTACCGAAACACAGCAGTAGAGAGTGAATACGATGATTGAGTTCGTCCTTTACGGCGTCTGCATCACAGGGCTTCTTTTTCTCAGCATTTTCATAACGAACGCATGGAACAAAAAAACTCCCCTGCGGGTATTCATTGCAGCATCGATTTTTACCGGAGGCATTTATGTCGGATATCTTTACCCGTTTGTTCCGGTCATATTTCTCGTAGGCCTTTTGCTCTTCGGCCTTGGAAAAATTAAGAACGGTGCGAATAACAGGGGTGAGAATGTAAAAGCCCCAAAATCCACAAAAGGCGATGCAGGAACGGACAAGAAAAATGCCGTTCCGATAACCGGCTCTCGCGTAGCAGAGATTATGCTTTTTGACGGAGACCCAATTCGCATCAAGCGAGCACGAAAGATCAAAAAGACCTTTGGTCACTATCCCTGGTACACGGGCGGGGATTTGTAATTTCTGGACGATCATTCTGCGTCCTCCCCACCTTCACGCTGCTGGGGCGGCAGGTATTGCAGCAACATGGTCGACTGGATTTTGACCAACTGCGCCATGAGTTGTTGTTGCTGAACCTGCTGGCGGTTTGACATCGCCATCCATTTGGCAATTGCCATTAGAAGACGTTTCATATCCGCCGCACCGTTGGTGCCAGCTTCGAGCTCTTCAATGGCCTGCTGAATTTCTTCTGCGCTTTGAACGGTCAGATCGCTCTGAGCCAAGCCGGTTGTAACCGCGTCTTTGGCCAGTTCTTCACGTCTGGCTTCGACCATGGCACGGGCTTGTTGTTGTGCTTGCCATTTGGCTTTGTTGACCGGGTGATCCGGATTGGACCAGACACCGCTGCCGGAACCAGAGCCATTGTTGCTACCGGCAAACTCGCTGCCTTCCGGGAAAGTCCAGGTCGAGGGATCGTTCGGATCAAACCACAGTGACTTGCGATAGATGCTGCGCCCTTCGCAGATGCTGAAGAAGTCAAGATCATCGAGATCGATGCCAGGCATCAGGCCCGACAGATCTGGTGTCAGGCACTGGATGTCGCGCATGATCCGGTTGGTGAGCTTCTGCATGTTGAGGACCGGCAGGGCGACTTGTCCGGCTGCCCCGATGGCATCAATCGTGCCCTGTGCCTGGGCACTGAGTTTGGTCAGCCATTCTGTGTGCTGCTTGAGCTGATCAATCTGCTTTTGCATTTTGCTCAACTGCTCGCCCAGTTTGGCGATGGCCGACACATCAATCACCGGATAGGTGGCATAAGCGATTGCCGGTGTTGCCAGAACAATTCCGACCGCCAGAGCTACTGAACGCAGACGCCTGTTCATGACGCACCTCCTGCACGGAGAATGACGACAAGCAAAAGGATCAGGATTGCGCAGGTGATGATTGGCCAGTTCAACATACCAATCAGGCCGATGACACCAATGAAACTGGCAACGGCGATAGAGGCCAAAGGCATCTGCATCATGTCCGGATGATTGGTAGGGGTTACAGATGGCTCTGCCATGCGTCCCCCCATTTGGCTTGAATGGTGGCCAGATCGTTATTGGCATCCGGCCCGGAGCGATAGAAACGGACGGCATCGCCAAGCGGTGCCAGATCGACATCAAGAATGGCGCTTTCCTCAAAGCCACTGGCCTCGTCACGCTTGATGATCAGAACACGCCGATCATCTTTCTTGCGCGCGCGGGTGCGGCCCTGAACAAACAGCTTTTGTTCTTCATTGAGGTTGAACGGCTTGAGGCTTTCTTCCGTCACCTTGGAGTTCGGGAAGAAGATCATTGTGGCGGTGTTTTCGATGATCGCTTCAGCGGCCCCGGTTTTGCCCAGACCTGCCGGATCCTGAAACGCCATGCCAACCGCACCACCAAGCTTGCGGTATTCGCGATACATCTCGGCACCGAGATCTCGGAAGCCGGGGTTGGACAGCAGCTTGGCCGCTTCATCAATGAAGATGACAAAGCCACCATTACGCCCGGCAACAGATTTACTGATGGCCTCCGAGATATGACCAACCACCGGCCCGCCAAGAGCCGGGTCAGCCAGTGCCTCGTTCATATTGATGCCAACCATGTGGGATTGGTTCAGAAGGCCGCCGAGGCTGTCATGTTGTGCATTGAAGATGTGGCTTCGAAGGCCGGTGTTTCCCTTGTCGTCAGTCACCCACTGCGCGAAGGCACGCCGAAGGGCGGAGCGACGGGCAAAGGCAAAGGGATAGATCGCATTGAGCGTGCGATGTGGTGGCTCAATCTGAAACGCCAAATCAACGGCATGATTAAGCGCATCGATGTCGCCATCTTCGAGATCAATCCCGGCAAGTGACTTGAGGATCGCATAGACACGTTCGCGGTTCTTTGGCGTGTCGTCCCCAACATCCAGCGGGTTAAGCGACAATCCGTCATAGGCTTGATAAAGACCGCCCATGGCTTCGACCATGAAGCGCGTGCCTTCCTTGGAATCAAAGATGTAAGACCGCACATTCTCAAACTTCGCAAGGCCACCCATCAGATGCATGATCAGGGTGGACTTGCCGACCCCGGACGGCGCAAAGACCAGAAAGTTGCCAAGCGAGAACGGCTTGTTCACCACCTGAAACTGGAATGCATAGGACTGCCCGGTTGGTGTTTTAAACCAGCGCACTGGTGCCGGGCCGAACTGGCTGGCCAACATGCCGGTTGCGGAATGCGGTAAAGCCCAAAGGGCTGCGATGTTCTGATCGCGCAGATCCAGCGGAGCCATAAACTGACTGCCAGGCAATCTGATCTTGCGTTTGGAGACGACAGGCAAGCGGTTAAACCAGCAAACCGGTGCGCCCTTGGTTTGCAGGGCATAGCCGATCCGCTTGTTGCCAAGGATCTCTGTGATCTCGCGGATCAGACTGTTGAGTTTTTCCTCGGTTTCTGCGCGTGGAATGATCTGAAACTGCGTGGCGAAAAGGGCCGTTTTGCCTTCGGCCAAAAGGTCGAGCAGGGTCGAGACTTCTGCCGCTGCTGCCGGATTGCCAAACCACGAATTAGACTCACCAGCCATGCGGCGTTTATTGACCAGCATCGCCTGATCACTGCCCCAGGGATCACAGATCTGGCAGATCTCGATATCACCCTGCAGAGCGAGGATCTCGCCGATCAGATGGCCCGACACTGTTTCCGGCCAGAGTGTAACCGTGATGACCTTGTGGAACTGGCGGGCCGGAACATGGGTTGTGATGGTGCCGGTCACCTTGTCGCAATGAAGGTCAGATGCCGGAAGGTTTGCAGATAGATTATGACTGGTCGCCGGAAGATCACGGCGATAATCGCCACTGACCAATCCATTGAGAAACCCGGAAAGCAAACAAGGCTGGTCGTCATCAGAGCGCACAAGAAGCTCTGGACGATATTCCGAAAGAATGGCCGGGATCTTCTCTTCGGCATCTAGCAAAGGCTGCATGGTCTGAGCCGTTGCCATCAGATACCAGTCGATGAAGTAACTTGATTTATATTGTCGTGCTTCTGCCGTGCCGATCTCATCAAGCACGCTATTGGGCCACTTAGCATGAGCAGCAATCTCGCGCTGGCGTTTGACAGCAAAAAGCCGAACAGTGACCGACCGTTTGCCAAGCTCTTGGAACAGAGACTGACGACCGAGCAACAAAGTTTGCTGCTCGCTCTCGATACGGGCGTCATAGCTGGTTCCTTGCAGGTGCCAGATACGCGACAGCGACCCGTCCTTGCCACGCACCGTGACGCCATCGACCGGATCAATCCCGTCGAGTTCAAGTTCGTCCTGCAGCCAGTCTTGCTCAATATCGCCAAGCAAGAAGCGACGACCTGCCGGAACGATCAGCCCCCCGGCCATACCGGTCACAAGGCCGGTGGTGATCACATCGGTCCAGATCATTTGCGTCCTCCTGTGGTCAGAAGGCGCTCGGCTTTGCGGCTGCCCCAAAACATCGGGGTCACCAGCAGGTCGCGGTCATAGTTCGGATTGATCCGCTGATGTTTGACGAGATAGACCCATGCGACGACAAAGCCGACGATCCCGCCTGGAATAACCAGAGCAGGAAAGTCGAACACGACGGGAAGAACAAAACCCAGAACGCCAACGAGACCGGCCACAAGCAGAAGCGAGATCGGCAGACCGATCAGCGTCATCTGGCGCTGGACCTGGATGAGAACGGCACTGGCGGCTTTCATTTGAGAACCCCCAGAAGACCCGAAGCAATGGCTGGTCCTGCGGTGACCAGGATGCCGCCAATCACCATCATGATGCCGCGTTGCGGATCCAGTCTGCCGGTGAAAGCGCCCCAACCGCCATAGACGACCAAACCAAGACCCAGAGCGATGGCGAAGATCTTGCCAAAGCCTTCGGCCAGAAGTTCAAGGAAGGAGACAACCGGATCCCACCAGTTGCCACCTGTAGTGTCTTGCGCAAAAGCCGGTTCGGTCATTGCCAATGTGGCAAGACCCGCGATGACAGCGATTTTGAGAAGGTTGCGTTTATCCATGTTCTGTTTTCCTTGTCGTCAAATCGTCAAAACGGTGAGGACGCCCAGCGTGAAGACGACGGCGACCAGATTGAGAGCGGTGAGGATGGAGATCAGCTTGACCATCTTGCGAAAGCGATCCTGAGCCGTATCGGCAAGGCGGGCGGCTTCCTGCATGGCAGAAAGACGTTCCCGCACGGCATCGGTCAGAGCTTCATTCTTGAAGTCCTCGATGGCGGCAGTGACATCGTTGGTGAAGGTTTCTGACTGTGCCTGGATAATCCCGGATAGGGTTCGGTTATGCTGATCGATCAGGCGACGATGCTCGTCGAGCACGACCTTGTGGATGGTGTAGATCATGAGCACCGGGTCACCGTCCTCAACGGTGACCTGATGAACTTTCCACAAATGGGTGCGCAGTTCTTCAATGCTGTCCATCGTCAGGGGCGGCGGCGGAGCCTCGTCAAGAACGCTGGCCATCACAGCACCGCCTGTTCCATGGAAGCCCCAATGCTGCGCCAGGTCATCAGCAGGCGTTGGCGCGACATCAGGGGAAAGTCGGCATGTTTACCTGCCTCATCAAAGGTCAGGCGGGCACGCATCATTTGCTCGATGTCGTGGCCAAAGGTTTCTTTACGAACCTCGGGTAGGCGCACCAGGGCATGAATGCGGCTCTTGTTCTTTTTATAAAGCCCGGAATGCTCGAAGCTCTCGACTTCGCCAGATGCGTTCTTGCGTTCGATCCGCCCGAAATATTCGTTAAGCCAAACGACAACGGGAATATCGGGAACGCTCTGCAGAACCTGATGGAGCCCCTGCATCGTGTCATTCAGCGCCTGCCCACCGGTAAGCACGGTATGGAGGCGAACCTCGTGACCGGCACCTGCGAGCATCTGCAGTGCCTGTGCTTCGACCATATAGCCAAGTAGCGGCAAGAAGGTGCTGGCACCGTTGTCGATCACCACAACACCGTTTTCCGGGCCAGTCATGATCTGTTCGATCAGCGCATCAAAATAACGCGGGTTGATTTCATCAGGACGTTCGCCCAGGCGAATGGTCTCGACCGGAAATGCCTTGTATCCGGCAAAGGTCTGGTTGACCGGATCCGTGTCATAGCAATGAAGCGGGGTTTCGCGTTTGAGGTAATGCTGCGCGAGCAGGCTTGCGACAAACGACTTGCCGACCCCGCCCTTGCCCTGAAGGGTAAGATTAATCAACGCCATCGGCGATAACTCCATCTGAAATGATAATTTTGATGCCCAGCACAGTGGCGAGGCGGAACACGTGGGCTGCAGACAGATCCGTCCTGCCAGCCTCAAAGTCTCGATAGGTGCGTTCGCACACGCCGATACATTCACCTGCACCAGCTTGGGTGAGGTGTTTACTCTCGCGGGCTTGCCGCAGGCGGGTGTGAAGGGTGAGGTAATCTGATTGCCAGGAGCTCATTGTGATTCCTCCGTCTCGTCGGAGGCATCGTCTTCTGGGTCATCCCCGCCCCATAGGCGATCCAATGCTGCTTGTTCCTTCGCCTTGAGAGTTGGCAAGAAACTGGCGGCTTGAGTGTTGCTTGGCGGTAGGGTGGGGGTAGTTGCAGAAGACTGGCTGAGTGCTTTTGCAGGCACTTGGGTTTTTGTTGTGGTACGCCCAGAACGCAGTTGTTTAACCCGGTCATAGAACGACCGGCGGGACATCGTGATACGTCCCGAAGCACTTAGTTCTTCGTAGATTGTTCGGACCAGAATGCCTTGCTCAATCTTGCCGAGAATTTCTTCTCGCAAAGCAAGGATTTCGATCTTAGCCTGACCCCATTCTGCGGGCATTGGCGCGCTCCTTGTCATAAGCGTTAACCACTTGACAAGGATCGGAAATGTATGGTCTCAATTCTGTGTTAGAGGTTCAGACAGCGTCTGTCTCTCGATCATCAGAATTGGGCAACAATGAGTGCCCCCGCAACCAATAAAAAAAGGCGGTCCCTTATGGGGCCGCTTTTTTTATTGCCCGCAGAGACAGTCTTCGAACCTGTTGCTTTCCTTGGTTGTGAGCCTTCTCATAACTGAAGGCTGAGAGCGTATGAAAAAGGTGCCAGTGGCACCTTTTTAGCTCGAAGGTTGAGCACGGCGACAGCCGTGCGCAGACTGCGGTCGTGAGGCATCAAGATATCTAGCCGTTGCCAGCTCGCCCTCGTTGCGGGGTTTAAATGTCTGTGCCTGTACGTGTAAGTGTGGGCTCTCGTCTGCGAGAGTAGAGGCCTATCGATATCTGAACAGCGCTTGCTGCACAGTTCGTAAATACTCTGTTTGAGTTTCGGGTGCGTCTGCCAGGACGCGAGATATCAGGTCTCGTCAGGATATTCTCAATCTTGAAGCCCTCTCCTCCGCACATTGATCATCAAATGTTGTCGACCAAACCCTGGGTTCTTCGCCTGAGGACACCAGCCTGGGAGTTGGTGGGCGGGGCGAATAAGTGCGCGTCCACCAAATCTCCACACAATGTCGACCTAACTTTCACTGCGGCGTGGGATGGTGCGTGAAGAAAGTGATCATCTTCGTGGGAACTTTTAAATCTTGCAAAGGACCGGTCCACAGTTGGCCATATCAGTCACGTCGTGGCGAGAGTGGAGCTGATGGGGCGATGGGCATTTTCCCTGGTAAATAAACTTCGGTTGGTAACAGCAAGAATGAAACTGTTGGATAGCATTGGTCGACCTCTGATCATCGGAGGCATAATTGTTGTAGCACTGGTCGCAATTGCGTCGGCCAGTGGTGTTTTCGAAGAAGAGCCGCAGGCATCTGTGCTTACCGAACGTGTCTCGCGCGGCACGATCGAGGAAACGGTTCTTGCGAACGGAGAACTCGAACCTGTCCGGGTCGTAAGCGTTGGTGCACAGGTTTCGGGCCAGTTGAAAGCGCTACACGTTGAATTGGGCCAGAAAATCAAGGCCGGGGACCTGATCGCCGAGATTGATCCGACAGCGCAGGCATACGCCCTGCGCATCGCAGAGGCAGCGCTTGCCAACGTCAAGGCCCAGCGCAAGGCCCGCGGCTTTGAATTCAAACGCGCCGAGCAAGCCTATAACAGACAGAAGAGTATGGCTCTTCAGCGTGCTGCGTCTGTGGCTGAGCTTGAGACGGCGGAGGCGGCGTTCAATGTCCTGGCGGCTGATATTGAGGCATTGGAAGCGCAGATCGCCCAAGCCGCGGTGGAGGTTGAGAATGCAAAAGCCAACCTTGGCTACACGAAGGTTGTCGCACCAATGGATGGTGTGGTGGTTGCGGTCGTGACCAAGGCTGGCCAAACCCTGAACTCCAATCTGGCCGTACCGACGATCATTGTGCTGGCTCAGCTGAACGTGATGCAGGTTAAGGTAAGGATATCAGAGGCCGATATCACCCGCGTAAAACCCGGTCAGACGGTGCGTTTCACAATAATGGGCGAAACCCATTTTCCGACAGTTGGCAGATTGGAGCAGATTGCGCCTGCCCCGACATCGATCGCGACGGATTCCGCGACCGCCTCCACAACCGGTGGGCAGGTGGCACAGGCTGTTTATTTCAACGGATTATTTACAACACCAAACCCTGATGGCCGACTGCGCCCAATGATGACAACTCTTGTAACCATTGTGGTGGGGCATGCAGAGGACGTCCCGCTTGTGCCCTGGTCAGCACTGACCGAGCGAGATCAGAACGGTCGCTATCATATTCAAGTGCGCTCTCCTTCCGGCGAAATTTCAGAACGCCTTGTCTCAGTAGGACTGACGGACCGGATCAAAGCGCAAGTGATTGATGGTCTTGAGATTGGCGAGGAAGTTGTCATTCCGGCCGACGGTCAGGCGTCAGACTCAAACGCAAACGCTATGGAGATGATGTGAGCTCTTTACTGGAAATAGAGAACGTCACGCGGCTGTTTCAAACCGGCGAAGAGACGGTTTCCGCCCTCAAGGGGATAGACCTTCGTATCGACAGCGGCGAGCTTGTTGCGATTGTGGGTGCCAGCGGATCAGGCAAGTCGACGCTTATGAATATTCTTGGCTGCCTCGATCAGCCGACTGCGGGTGATTACCGTGTCGGAGGCCACAGTGTGGCCGGTTTGAGCGCTGACGAACTGGCGGCATTGCGAAGAGAGCATTTCGGCTTCATCTTCCAGCGCTACCATTTGCTAGGCACGCTCAACTCGGCCGATAATGTGGCGATGCCGGCTGTTTATGCAGGCATTGATTCTGTGACCCGACGAGAGAGGGCAAATTTACTTCTGGAGCGCCTTGGCCTTGGTGAACGTATAGATCACCGTCCAGGTCAGCTTTCCGGTGGTCAGCAGCAGCGCGTGTCCATTGCGCGCGCGCTTATGAATGGCGGGCGTATCATCCTTGCCGACGAACCGACCGGTGCGCTGGATAGTAAAAGCGGTGAAACTGTTCTCGAGATCCTCAAGGAGCTTCATCGGGACGGCCATACAGTCATTATGGTTACCCATGATATGGAGGTCGCCTCCCACGCCGATCGTATTATAGAAATCCGTGACGGCCTTGTTCTGTCTGACAAGCGGTGCCGCGAACCGGTCGTTGATGCGCCTTTACCTTCCTTTTTAAACTCAGATTCTGTTGGTGTTCTGGCAGGTTTCCATCGACGGGTTGCAGAAGCTTTTCCCATGGCGGTGCGCTCCATGGCGGCACATCGGGTTCGCACATTCCTTACCATGCTCGGGATCATCATTGGCATTGCTGCCGTGGTTTCAGTCGTTGGTTTGGGCGAGGGAACGCGCCAGAGGGTGCTTGCCGAGATCAGCGAACTTGGTGCCAGCACACTTTCGATTTTTCCCGGACATGGCTGGGACGATGAACGTGCCGAAAGCATTACCTCTCTGGTTGTGGCCGATGCTGAGGTGTTGTCTGCGCAAAACTATATCGACAGCGTCACACCTCTGGTATCGACGAGTACGCGCATTCGGCTCGGTCGCACGACCATGTCAGCTAATGTTGACGGTGTTGGTGAGGATTACTTTCGGGTAAACGGCCTCAGAATCGTGCTGGGCACCGGCTTCTCGGCCGACAGTATCGCTGAACGCCGGCAGGAGGCTGTTATCGAGGAAAGAGCCGCATCTACGCTTTTTCCGGGAGATGAATCTCCGCTTGGCAAGGTTATCATGATCGATCGGGTGCCGGTGGTGATCATTGGCACGGTTGCGCAGCGGTCCGGGATGTCCGGCAAAACCCTGCAAATCTACCTTCCCTATACTGCCGTGACCGGCAGGTTGCTTGGGGCGGCAACAAGCCTTGCCGGGCTGACTGTTCGTATCTCTGACGATGTCGACACAATCGTTGCCGAACGTGCAATCGTTGGCCTGCTGACACGCCGTCACGGTACGCAGGACTTCTTTGTATTCAATAGTGACCAGTTGCGCCGGATCATGGAAAAGACGTCGCAGACCATGACGCTGCTGATTTCATCTGTCGCGGTGATCTCTCTGATCGTCGGTGGCATTGGCGTCATGAACATCATGCTGGTTTCCGTCACCGAGCGTACCCGTGAAATAGGTCTGCGGATGGCAGTCGGTGCTCGTCGTATCGACATCATGCTTCAATTCCTGATTGAGGCCGTCACGATTTGTATTGCGGGTTCTTTCCTCGGTGTTGGGCTGGCACTTGGTGCAGCCATTGCGTTTGGTGGACAGGGCAGCCAGTTCCCGATGATCATTTCTTTCGACGCCATCCTTTCAGCCTGTCTGGTTGCGCTTCTCATCGGCCTCGTTTTCGGTTTTCTGCCAGCCCGCAATGCCTCACGCCTCGATCCGGTCGATGCGCTTTCCAGAGAGTAGTCATGGTTTTCGTCAGATTGATTATCCCTTGTCTTTTTATTGTTCTTGTCGGTTGTACGAGCCAGTCGACAGCCTATCTGCGCCCGGATTTGCCAGAAGGGCCGACATGGTCTGCCCCGATCTCCTCAGACACTGCCAAAGTAAGTACAGATCAGTGGTGGATCGCTTTCGGAGATCGGGAACTCACCACGCTGATCCAAGAGGTGGTCGCTCGTAACAATGACATTTTCACCGCGACCCTTCGGGCGCGCAGAGCGCTCTTGCAAGCTGATCTTGCGGCGAATGCCCTGTTCCCGAAATTGAGCGGGAATCTTAACAGTTCCAGAGCAAAGCCTCTCGATGGAAATGTCGCTGCAACCTCATCCTCGTCTGCGTCAATCGGGCTATCTTATGAAGTTGACTTATGGGGGAAACTTGCAGCGCAGCGAGATAGTTCGAGCTTTGAGGCCGAGGCAACACGTGAGGATTATGAGGCGGCTCGCCTTGCAATTATCGGCATGACCGTCGAGACCTATTTTCGTATTGCTCACGCGAATGAAGCGATTGCGTCGGCCGAAAGCAGCCTTGACTATGTAAGGCAAATACAGGACCTCGTCCGAAAACAGATGGCTGTTGGCTGGGTTTCCGAACTTGAGCTTTGGGAAGTTGAACAGACAGTCGAGACACAGGCTGCGCGCGTATCCGAGTTGCAGCAGGCACGCCTTGTTTTGCGAAATGTGCTTACGGTTCTTTTGAACGGTGGGCCAAATCCGGTTCCCGAACTACACAGATTGCCACGGCAGAAGTTGCCAGAGATCACGCCAGGTTTGCCTGCTGATCTTCTTGCCCGCCGTCCAGATCTTCGTGCGGCAGAAGCACGGTTGAAGGGGGCGTTGAAGAATGTCGATGCGACGCAGACCAGCTTCTATCCGGGGATATCGTTGACTGGTGGCTTGGGGACGAGCAGCGATCAGCTCATATCTTTCATCTCCAACCCGGTCGCGACACTGGGGGTAGGGACTGTTCTGTCCTTCCTGAACCTGAAGGACATGAATCTGACGATTGCGGTTTCGCAAACACAATATGAAGAGGCTGTCTCTACGTTTCGAACCACCTTGCTCAATGCGTTTGCAGACGTTGCCAATACGCTGGGTGCGCGCTCAAACTATGCCGAGCAGTCACGTCGGTTGAATAGTGCCTATGAGGCCGCGAAGGGAGTAGAGAAGCTGACCGAGATACGTTATCGGGCAGGCGCGATAACCCTGCGCATCTGGCTTGATGCACAGGAACGTCGTCGGTCCGCTGAAGTGGCTCTCGCCGACGTTCGGCTTGCGCAGTTCGTGAACGCATCAACCCTGTATCGCGCTCTTGGGGGGAGTACAGCAGTCGCTAATGACGAGGTTGCGGCGGCACGGTGATGAAGTGCATTCTTCAAGACAGAGAATTTATCGTATCAACGCCAAAAACCTTGAAATGAAACGCACCTCAATCAATTGAATTCTTGTGAGTCGAAAGCCAAAGATTGAAAATATGGTCATGAACAATGCCTTAATCCTGATCATCGAAGACGAACCCGAGATTGCCGAAATTATCGGGACGTATCTGTCACGCGAAGGTTTCCGGGTGGTCACCGCTGGTGATGGCACTGTCGGGCTTGCTCATCACCAGCGCTTGCGACCAGACCTTGTGGTGTTGGACATCAAGCTGCCGGGGCAGGACGGTTATGAGGTGCTTGCGACGATACGCCGCCGGGGCGATACGCCCGTCATCATGGTCACGGCGCTCGCGGAGGATCTCGACAAGTTACAAGCACTACGCATTGGTGCAGACGATTATGTGGTTAAGCCGTTCAACCCGCTTGAGGTTGTCGCACGCGTAAAGGCGGTCTTGCGGCGAACCATCGCCCGCGATACCGGGCAGATGTTGCGCGTTGGACCGTTAACCATCGATCCGCAAGCCTATCGGGTCGAGGTCGAAAGCGCGGACGGCGCGGTTACACTTGGCCTTACCAGAACCGAATTTCGTATTCTGGCGTTTATGGCATTGAGGATAGGTCGAGTGTTCGAGCGCTCGGAACTGGTCGATGCTTGCTTGCCGGAGGGCGAGGCTCTCGATCGAACAGTGGACAGCCATGTAAGCAATCTTCGTCGCAAACTGGCTGCTGCCGGGGCTGATGGCATGCTTGTAGGTGTTCGTGGTGTCGGTTACCGACTGGACAACGCACATGGCCAATAGTCTGAACTCCCGCATCGTTCGCGCGATGATTATGCTTACCCTGCTTGCTTTTGCCGTCGTTTATTTCGGGCTGATTGCATATTTTTTCTTCATTTATGAATGGCTTTATCCCGAATTTACTGACGACGATGTATTGCGCACCGGTGATATTGTCACCTTGGGCCTCCTGCTGGGGATCGGTTTATTTACCGCCTCATTGATGGGATGGGTACTTGCGCGACGGATTGCCGATCCACTGAAATCCGTTGCTGCGGCTGCGCGCAAGGTTGCGAACGGAGATTTTTCGGCACGCGCTTCATTGAGGCGGGGCAACTTTGGAGAGGCAAGCGACCTCGTCGATGACTTCAATCAGATGGCAGGGCGACTGCAGCGGGCAGAAGCCGAGTTGAAATACTCGAACTCGGCAATAGCACATGAATTGCGAACACCCTTGACCATTTTGCGCGGGAGGTTACAGGGATTGCTCGATGGCGCCTTTACACCCAGTCCCGAACTGTATGGTCGTTTGATTAACCATGTGGATGACCTGTCGGCCATCGTAGAGGAGTTGCGAACACTGGCGCTGAGTAACGCGGGACAGCTGGATCTGCAGTATTCATCTCTGGACATTGCGACGGAGGCCGAGGCGGCACTTGCTTCGCTTGAGGGGCATTTC
Source organism: Thalassospira profundimaris (assembly GCF_003326795.1). Lineage (GTDB taxonomy): Bacteria > Pseudomonadota > Alphaproteobacteria > Rhodospirillales > Thalassospiraceae > Thalassospira > Thalassospira profundimaris_C. The sequence goes on from NZ_JPWI01000002.1 coordinate 91,926, forward strand.
GATGCAGCCGGGATTACAGTAACGCGACAATTATCCAGTGCCGTTCTGAGTGCTGATCGCGCGCGGTTGCGGCAGGCTTTCGTGGCGGTTCTTGAAAACTGCTGCCGTTACGCACCGCAAAGCACGGTTCATGTCGAGACCGGCATGGACGAGAAGCATGTCTTCTTCCGCTGTACGGATACAGGGCCAGGCCTTTCCAAAGAGAGCCGCGCGCGTGCCTTCGAGCGGTTCTGGCGTGCAGATGATTCGCGGGGACGTAGCAGCGGCGGCTCCGGCTTGGGCTTGTCGATTGTCAAGGCCATCGCACAGGCGCATGGGGGTGATGCGTTGATATTCCCGGCCAACCAACCCGGTCTTGCCGTCGAAATCCGGCTGCCTTGCCAAGTGCAACCTGTCGTCTGATTGTACCAATGTCCAAAAATCCTGACTACGCCGATGACTATGCCGGTCTTGCTGAACGGGTGATCTGTAAACGTATCAAGTCGTCTAGAGAGGAAACTACCACTTCGGCAACCTGAATATGTTGGGCAGGGGCAACAGGCGCGAAGTCCTGTTGAAACCCGTTTCCTTCAGATAAGGCGCCTGGCTCCATCAAGGGACCAGGGCTTGTTCATGCCGTCAGTGATTGAGTGCTTCGACGAGGCATAAAAGTGCCATCGACTGTCCGTAACCGGTCGGGTGCAGCGGGATATTTTTGTAGAATTCAAGATCATGTCCCATACGGGTACCATAAGAGACTTGTTGCACGACACCATTACCGTCGATGTTGTCCAGCACAGCATGCAGAGCCTTCTGGCCGGCTGTTTTCCAACTTTGAGGCCCGAGACCCAGCCTATATCCTTTGAGCAGTGCATAGCCGATTGCAGAAGTCGCAGAAATCTCCTCGTATGAGGTCGGGTCATCGACCAAGGTATGCCATGTGCCGTTTTCCGTCTGATACTCTATCAGGCTCGATAGTTGGGCCTTAACAACCCAGAGTAGATAGCGGCGTGTTGCTGCATCGAGATCGGCAAGATCAATCAGATCCAGTATTCCGGCGGAAATCCAAGAATTCCCACGTGCCCAGCGGGCACGGGCGAAATTGTGATGTCCATCGAAGGTCCAGCCATGGAACCATAATCCGGTTTCGGGTTCGCAAAGATAGTGAGTGTGCACCAGAAACTGGAATTTGGCTTCTTCGACCAGATCTTTTCGACCGGAAGCCTGACCGTAGGACGCCAGAAACAGGGCGAGCATGAACAGGGTATCGTCCCAAAGTTCCCCATCGTTGATCTTGTCCGAAACGTCATGTTGGAAACCGCCTGATGTGGTGCGCGGGGCTTCCGCAATCAGCCGGTTGGCCCAATCGTCAAGAACAGGTTCCCAGCGAGGATCCCGGGTCTTATGCCATAGAATGGAAAGCGCCAGCATGGGGGCCGTCGTGTTCACATTCTGGGACGGCAGACCTAGGGAAAGTTGTTTTTCGTACCAATTTTCCAGAATGCTCCGCGCCTCTTCATCTCCGGTCTGGAGCCAGAGTTGCGCAATTCCGTATAGACCGACACCCTGTGGCCATTCCCAACTATCGAAACTGACATAATCACCGGCTGTTCCATCAAGGTTCGGCTCGTTGAACTGTCCTTCGTCTCGCAGGTTACGCAAGCCTGTCACTATCTGAGAGATTTTCTCTTTCAATTCGTCGCGAAGGCTGACGGTATCGGTTCCCATTATTGTGTCTCGCTTTTTTTGAGGAATTTGGTCGGCGCGGAGCGGAAAATTATTCTGTTTCGAGGATCTGGGTCAGGAGGCTGCCGAAATCTGGATCGTTGCGATACTCGTCAAGCAACGGCATGACTTTTTCGCGGAAAGGTGCCTGATCCGGTGAGACAAAGGTGACGCCCATTTTTTCGGCTTCTGCCGAAGCGTCTTTGACGGCTTGGCCCCAGATCGCACGGAAGGACTCTGTTGCGTGAAGAGCAGCTTCCTTGACGATGGTATTCTGTTCATCGGTGAGTTTTTCGGCTGCCGCTTTGGAGATCACAAGGAAATCCGGAATGCGAAGATGTTCGTCTTGTGAATAGAATTTTGCAACTTCGCCGTGACGTCCGATAGTCAGTGCCGTGACGTTGTTTTCTGCGCCATCGATCACGCTCATCTGCAGGGCAGTATAGATTTCGGCATAGGGCATTGGAGTGGGCGTGCCGCCCATCATTTCAACCATGCGGATCGAGCTGTTGGAGTTCAGAACCCGGATTTTCTGACCAGCGAGGTCCTGTGGCGTGTTGATCGGCTTGTCGACGGTGTAGAAGGAACGTGCGCCGCTGTCGAAGAAGGTCAGGCCGACAAAGCCGTTGCTTTTTGTGGCGTTATAGACCTCATCTGCAACCGGTCCTGTCATGACCCGGTAGAAATGGTCTTCGCCCTTGAAGATATAGGGAAGGGTGAATGCCTTGAATACCGGATCGAAGTTTTCGAGGTTGCCGGCGCTGACACGGGTCATGTCAACTGCACCGTTCTGAAGCTGTTCAAGAACCTCACGCTCGGAACCCAGAACCGCGTTCAAAAACAGCTGGATGGTTACTTCGCCATCTGTGCGTTCTTTGACTTCATCAGCGAATTGCTGCAGGGCCGTGCTGGTTGGATGGTCTGCCGATAGCGAGTTGGCCAGAGTCAGGCGGGTTTTGGCTTCTGCCTGGGCGGTCACAAGGGTTGCGACTGCGGTTAAGGCAAGAGCAAGTTTTTGATATTTCATTGTTTTCCTCCCTTAGGCTTCTTTCCGCCTGAATGGCGGTGACGAAAATGCCAGCGCGTTTCATCGATGGCATGTGGATAAAACTGTCACTATGAAAATAAAATTTCTATATGTAATAAATTTTCATTTTTGGAGCGTGCTAGGAGGTGCATTGAAGCAGCTCAGAACGGCAGTCAGCATTCGAATTTATGGGCTGCAGCGCGCCAATATCTTTGTGACTGCAAATTTGAGGCAGTTACATCGTGTTGTGAATGCGATGGTGGGCGTAATGGTTTCTTGGATGCTGTTGTATCATCCAGTTTTAAAGTGTGAACCCGGCAATGAGTTGGGTGTGAAAATAATTTTCAGATTGCAGATTCTTTTTTCACATCGCATGGTCTCGAGATAATCGAAATAAAAATAATACCTGAACGTGCGCCAGGTAACTTCGACGGAGGAAACGCGAAGTGTTGCAATCTCTCAAGCATGGTATTGAGCGCCTGCTGCTGGTGATTATTTCAATCACGCTGTGCTGCATGGTGGTCCTGATGCTGTGGCAGGTTTTTACCCGCTATGTGCTGGCAACGCCCGCCTTGTTCACGGAAGAAACGCTTCGGTTTACAATGATCTGGATGGCGCTTCTGGGGGCGGCGTACTGTTTTGGCAGCCGTAAACATTTGTCACTTGATCTGTTGGTTTTTCTGGGGCCGATGTGGTGGCGTAAAGGATTGGCAATGCTGAATGGGATCATTTCCATTGCATTTGCCAGTTTTACGATGCTGATCGGCGGCTGGGGGGCAAGCATGTCGGCGATGGCACAGCTCTCACCGATCATGCAGGTCCCGATGGGGATGGTTTACCTTGCTGTTCCGGTATCGGCGGGGCTGATAATTTTGTTGCAGGCCCTTAATATTGTTCTGATCGGTCTGGGGCAACTGGCGCCGGTTGAAGACGTGCAGGAGACAGTTTGAAATGGATGTCCTTGTTGATTTCATGCTTGATCCTGCGGGCGCGGCAATTGTCCTGTTTGTTCTGTTTTTCGGTCTCTTAGCCTTGGGTACGCCGATTTCGATTGCGATCGGTGTTTCGTCGGTCGTGACGGGATTTGCCTATCTGCCGTCGAGCGTTATCAGTTTTGTCAGTGCTCAAAAGATGTTCTCGGGCATCGACAGTTTCACGCTTTTGGCAATCCCGTTTTTTGTGTTGGCAGGTAACATCATGAACAAGGGTGGCATTGCCATCCGATTGATCAATTTGGCGAAATTGCTGGGCGGGCGTATGCCCGGTGCATTGGCCCATACGAATGTGTTGGCCAATATGCTGTTTGGATCGATTTCCGGATCTTCTATTGCAGCTGCGGCCGCTGTTGGCGGCGTTATGGGACCTTTGCAGCGAAAAGAGGGTTATGACCCTGCTTTTTCTGCAGCGGTGAATATTGCATCGGCTCCGACGGGCATTCTGATTCCGCCGAGCGGACCGTTGATCCTGTTTTCCTTGGTGTCGGGGGGCACGTCGATTTCTGCCCTGTTTCTTGGAGGGTATCTTCCGGGAATCTTGATGGGACTGTCGGTTATGATGGTCATTACCTTTTTTGCCGTGCGCCGCGGTTATCGCACGGAAGGCAGTGTCAGTTGGTCGGAAGTCCTGCAAGTGATATGGCAGGCTCTGCCGCCACTGTTGATGATTATCCTGGTCATTGGTGGCATTGCGATAGGAGCTTTCACCGCCACAGAAGGTGCCGCGGTTGCAGTTCTGTATTCATTTGTTTTGTCGCTAATGTACCGGATGGCAAGCTTGCAGGAATATCTGGAAGCTTTGAAATCGTCGGCGGTTACCAGTTGCTCAATCCTGTTTCTGATCGCGGCATCGGGCATAATGTCCTATGTCATGACGATTGCCGGTATTCCCAATGTTATTGCAGAAGCCATTCTGACTTTTGATAATCCCATCGTGATCTTGCTGGTGATGAATATCTGCCTGCTGATCATCGGATTCTTTATGGACCTGACACCGGCAGTGTTGATTTTTACCCCGATCTTTTTACCGATTGCGACCGAGATTGGCATTCATCCGGTGCATTTGGGGATCATCATGATATTTAACCTTGGGGTTGGATCGATGACACCGCCGGTCGGTAGCGTACTTTTTGTCGGATGCGCTGTTGCCAATCTGAGAATTGATCAGGTGGTAAGGCCGATCTTGCCGTTCTTCTTTGCGACATCTGCAGCCTTGCTTCTGACCACGTATGTCCCGTGGATCACATTGGCATTGCCGCGTTTCCTCGGGCTGATGTGACGCTTCACCCAACCCTAATCCTATTCAAGCGGAGTTATATCATGAATGCGTTCTCGCTGAGCGGTCGAAAAGCTTTGGTAACCGGTGCCAATGCTGGAATAGGGCAGGCTATTGCCGTTGCAATGGCACGCGCTGGCGCCGAAGTTGTCTGCGCGGGACGGCGAACCTGTGGCGAAACGGTCTCGGTGGTTCGCGATGCGGGCGGTGTCGCAAGCGAGGTTGTTGTCGATTTTGCGGATCCCATGGCAGGTGCAGCCCTGTTTGAAGGGGCCAATATCGACATTCTGGTCAATAATGCAGGCATCATCCGCCGTGCCGATTGTATCGATTTTACGGAAGAGGACTGGGATGCGGTCATGGATGTAAATGCCAAGGCTGTCTTCTTTACCTCGCAGGCGTTCGCCAAAGAGATATTTGCGCGAGAAGGGCAGGGCAAGATTGTGAATATCGCGTCGCTTCTGTCGTTTCAGGGCGGCATTCGGGTTCCGTCCTATACCACGTCCAAGCACGGCGTAGCCGGTTTGACTCGCATTCTTGCAAACGAGTGGACCGCGCGCGGCATCAATGTCAACGCGATTGCGCCGGGTTATATCGCCACAAGCAATACACAAGCATTGCGTGACGATCCCCAGCGGTCAGCGGCTATTTTGGATCGTATTCCAGCTGGTCGTTGGGGGCGTCCTGATGATATTGCGGAAACCGCAGTTTATCTGGCGGCCCCCGCATCAGACTATGTTTCGGGCGCAATCCTGAATGTTGATGGCGGTTGGCTTGCACGTTAGTGCGGTTTGCAGCGCTGATCGCGGTTAACCTGACATCTCAGTCAGCGTAGTTTTGCCGGTGGCGGGCATACGCTTTCGCGGCTGATCAGTTCGCATGCCAGTTCAATCCGGCGTGCGGGCATATCAATATCGGCGTTGGTCAGTCGGCAGGTTTCAATTAGCAAGTCCAAAGACAGGGCACCGACTGATTGCATCGGAATTTTGACAGATGTCAGTGCGGGTGACATGTACTGGCCTTGCGGCAGGCCATCAATGCCGACCACTGAAACATCTTTGGGGACGTTGTAACCTTTGGCTTGCAGGGCGGAAACAGCGCCCACGGCCAGGATATCGCCTGCTGCGACAATGGCACTGAAGGACAGGTTGGTCTCAATGACCTCGGCAATGCGTTGGCTTGCGGCTTCGGCGGTCCAGTCATCGATATCGATCACATAGGCGGGATTGTAATGTTCGGCCATAGCATCGCGCCATCCTTCAAAGCGGCGCTGAATCGTGCGTCTGCCGGGACGGTTGAGAAACAGGATATGGCGGTGCCCCTGATTAATCAGATGTTTGGTTGCCAAAGATGCCGCAGATCGGTTGCATGGTGTGACCGAGCTTAGCTGCATTTCCGGATCATCACCGTTGACCAATACGGCGGGCATATCCGATACGCGCACAAAATCGAGTGTCGCGTCATCGACCGAGACGAGTAACAGACCAATCAAATCAGGAGCCTGCGCCGCCTTGTAGAGATCTTCGAAGGGTTGATTGGGCTGATAGATGTAAGATTCTATCCGTATATCCCGGCTTTCGGCGCGTTCCCGTACCCCTTCGAGAACATACATGGTGAATTGGCTGCGCTTGAAGTCGATCATCGCCTCTTGTGAGGAGACAATAAGGACTTTTTGTCCGGCAGCAGTGCTGGAAACGGCATAGTTCATTTCAATGGCAGCTGCGCGGATTCTGGAGGCGAGATGTTCCCTGACGTAGCCGTTGCCGCTTAGGGCACGTGAGACAGTTGCCGTAGAAACCCCAAGACGCGAGGCGATGTCACTGATTTTGGTGCGTCCACTGACTGCCATGTTCTTTCCTTTCCTGATTTCGATCAGTTTGTGGAATTTATTTACATATTGCACGAAAAATTTCTTGGTGTGATGTTTTTTTCTTGTATGGAGCAGGAAGCCACCTTCCTGTTTCTTCTAATTCACAAGTGCGCCGCTGAGAAAAACAGTGGCTGAACGTGCAGGAACATCCTTAGGAGATATCTCGTGGCTATGGAACAACGCTATGGTGCCGGTCCCGATCAGATCAATGGAATGAACACGACCCAGTTACGCGAGAATTTTATGGTCGAGCGGCTCTTTACGCCGGGACAGATCAGCTTTGCGTATACTCATTTTGATCGGATGGTTGTTGGTGGTGCCGTGCCCACAGAGAAGGCGCTTAGCTTTGGTGATGGCAAAGATGTCGGAACGAGCTTGTTCTTTGATGCACGTGAAATGGGGATCGCAAATCTTGGTGGTGCAGGCTGGGTCGAAGTCGATGGAATGCGCTATGACCTTGGGAACCGGGATGTTTTGTATGTTGGTCGCGGTGTGGAAGTCGTGACGATGGGGAGTATTGATGCAAAAAGTCCGGCGCGCTTTTACATGAACTCTGTCCCGGCCGGGCACTCTGTGCCGACGCGTCTGATCACCCGTGCCGAAGCCAAAGTCCTTGAGATGGGGGATGCAGAGCAAAGTAATCGCCGTTCTCTGGCGATGTATATTCATCCAGAGGTAGCACCATCCTGCCTGCTGCTGATGGGGATTACCGATCCCGCAAAGGGTTCTGTCTGGAACACGATGCCGCCGCACCTGCATGAGCGTCGTATGGAGGCGTATTGCTATTTCGATCTTTCGGATGAAGATCGGGTTATGCACTTTATGGGGCGCCCTGATAATACCCGCCATCTGGTTGTAGCTAATGGCGATGTTGTCTTGTCTCCGGCCTGGTCTATTCACATGGGCGCCGGTACAGGACCTTATGGTTTCGTGTGGGGCATGACCGGGGAAAATCAGGAATATACTGATGTTTCGCCGGTTGCCATTAAGGAGCTGCGTTAAGTCATGCTGCTTAAATCCGGGTCATCTGTTCCTTACTGGCAGGTCACGTCACTTGAGGAACGGGCATATGATGTGGCGGACATGCCGATGGAAGGCGAGATGGATTCAACATTCTTCCTCACAAAGGAGAAGAATTTCATCCCGCATACCTATCCTTGCCGGACGGCTTATATTGCCGAACGCCGGGGGAAAGAGATTGTGGAATTACCTTTTCCTGACTGGCGCAAGGCGAGAAACATTTTACCAGGAGGATCACCGTTCCTTGATCTTTCGGGTTTTTGGTTTCGAGCAACTCATATTCAGGGTTGGGCCAGAACGGCGATCAATGCCATTGATGCGGGACCCGCCAGGTTGCGCTTGGGAATTTGCGGGGCCGCGCGTGTTTATGTGAATGAACAGGCTGTCGCCTGGCTTTCACCTGCCAGCCGTAACGCAATGGACGAGTTCGAGTTCGAGGCCAATCTGTTGCAGGGCCATAACGAGATTGCGGTTCAGTTTGAAGACCTGTGCGAGCGAGATGCGGTTATTCGCATTGCCCTTGTCTGGATTAGCGGACCAAAGGCCGAGGCTGGAAATTGTTTTCCGGCTGCAGCTGATACCGTGTCTGCGGTCGAGGCAGCTGTTGATGTCATGCATCTTGATCGAAAATTCTATGACAACGATGATATTTGGCTTGTCATGCCAGTGCCGTTTCCTGACAAGGTTTGCTGCCGGGTCAGGGTTGCCGGTCATTTCATGTCGCATGATCATGATGATGTGACGTTTGAAATTCCTGCGGGGGCCAATCGCGTGCGGCTGGCGTCTTCAAGTAATTTTCCGGCCGATTATCGGTATTTTGGATTTTCGTTCCAATGCGGCGGTTTTGAGTCCGAAGCGCGGCTTGGCGCGGAGGTCAGTCGGCGTTCTGTGACGGGGCCTGCACCTGAAAGCCTTGAGGCGCGCATTGCCGAGAGCCTTGCATGGATTGCAAAGAACGGTGAAACCGATACCGAGACCGCACTTGCCTGTGCTGCCGTCGGGGATGAGATGTCTTTGGCGCGCGCCGAGGCTATCATTGAAGAAGCTTTGCCCGGGATCGAGCAGTGCTTTGATTGTGCTGATTTTGCACTTGTTCCACTTTTGTGGACCCGCATTGTTTTTGCAGACCGGTTGTCGGACGCTTTGATTGAGCGTATCGATGCCACCATTCTGGAATTCCGTTATTGGATGGATGAACCGGGGAATGATGTTCAATGGTACTTCTCGGAAAACCATGCATTGTTGTTCCATACTTCTGCCTATCTGGCCGGCGATCTGTTGCCGCAGTCTCATTTCAGGCGCGCTGACCGTAACGGCATCGCACAGAAACAGGCGGGACTTGAACGCTTGATGGCGTGGTTCGATCACTTCGAAGCGGCGGAAATGGCGGAATTCAATTCCGGAACCTATTTCCCGATTGACCTTAAAGGATTGGCAGCCCTGTTTGCGCTTGCGCCTGACGATGTCATTCGAAACCGGGCATCCAAAGCCATTACGCGACTGGTCACCATGATTGCCAACTCGGCCCATCATGGCGTTATTACCGCGGCGCAAGGCCGAAGTTATGAGCATTCACTTTGTGTTGCTGATACTTTGGAGTTGAACGGGCTTGCCAGATTACTGTGGGGAAAAGGTCAGTTTGGGGCACATGTGAATTGTCTGGCCCAGATGGCTTTGGCATTGCGGGATCACGGGCTTGAGTTGCCAGATCTTGCCGATATTGCATGCTGGGAGAAAAGCGATACCGCGCAGGAATGGACTTTCTGGCAAGGCGAAAATGCGTTTTGCCGGCTGTATCACTACAAAACCAGTGAAACAGCGATGGGTAGTGCGGCACTTTATCGCTGGGGGGACTGGGGATATCAGGAAACGCTTCTTCAGGCCCGGATCGGACGTGAAGCGGGGGCCCAGATATTCATCAACCATCCCGGCGAAATTGTTCAGTCCGGTTTTGGACGGCCGTCTTTCTGGGGGGGATCAGCAAGTGTTCCACGTGTTCAACAATATCGTGATCTTGCGATAGTCCGGTTTGAAGGGGTTGCACCGCAACCCGATTTTACCCATGCATGGTTCCCCACATTGGCCTTTGATGAATGGCACCTTGACGGACATCGTGCGTGGGCACGCTCGGGCGACGGAGCGTTACTTGTATCGGCTTCGGGGGCATTGGAGCTTGTGAAAACAGGCGGATCGGCCGGACACGAGTTGCGTCTTTCCGGCCGTGATGGAACATGGGTTGTTCGATTGGGGCATGCCCGTGATTTGGCAAAGTTTGCCGCAAATCACGATCTCAGCGTTCACATCGATACCAACGGCACATATCGTATTGAAGATGCGCAATATGGCACGGTGCTGTTCCACCAGGACGGCGTTGTGTTAGCAGAAGGTCGCACCCTTGATCCTGCGGAATGGACGCTTGAGGGCGACCGCAAGGAATTGCCGATAGTTCAGTGAGGGAGCTGTGGCCTCCCGGCGGCTCCTGAATGATGAAGGCAGGAATGGCAGAAGTGCTGTTCCTGCCTTTTTTATATCTTTGCAGATTTTGGCATATTTTTTGATCTAACGATAAAAGCGGAATTGTTGTCAGCCAGATAGTTGGAGCGGGGCTTGTTTCCTGAACATAGGAAACTGTAGACCATATATCGGTTATGTAAGGGGAGGGGTTAATTGCACTCCTCCACAACCAACAATAAAACCTGCCCTTCTTTTGACCCCTCAGGAGCAGAATGGCATTATGTTATTGATAGAAATCGGGAATCAGGAGCGCAGGTGATGAGAGTCGGGATTGTCGGGGCCGGGATGGTGGGAAGTTCGGCCGGATATGCGCTGGCATTGATGGGGCTTGCCAGTTCGGTTGTGTTGGTTGATCAGAACCATGATCTTGCCGTTGCACAGGCGCAGGATATTGCCCATGCCGTGCCCTTCATGTCTTCCACAATTGTCGAGGCCTCAGATTATGACGGTCTGGTCGGTGCAAAGATTGTGATCCTTGCCGCGGGTGTCAGTCAGAAACCCGGTGAGACCCGTCTGGCGTTGCTTGAGCGCAATGCGGCTGTCTTCAAGGATGTGGTTGGCAAGGTGTTGAGTGTCGCGCCTGATGCGATCCTTCTGATTGCGTCCAATCCCGTCGATATCATGACCCAGATCACCCAGCGCATTTCCGGATTGCCCGCAGGGCGGGTGATCGGATCCGGGACGATCCTTGATACTGCGCGGTTCAGAAGTCTTTTGGGACGGCATCTTGGGATTTCACCGCAATCGGTTCATGCCTATGTACTGGGCGAACATGGTGATAGCGAAGTGCTGGCATGGTCCAATGCCAAGGTAGGGTCGTTGTCACTGGCCGAGATTGCTGCACAGGTTGGTGCCCCCATCACCCAGGATGTCAGGGCGTTGGTTGATGATGGTGTGCGCAATGCGGCCTATAAGATCATCAAGGGCAAGGGGGCGACCTATTACGGCATCGGAGCGGGGCTTGCGCGTATCGTCAAGGCGATCGCACGTGATCAGCGTGATGTCCTGACGGTGTCCTGCGTGACGGATGAGGTCGGCGAGGTCAGGGATGTTGCCTTGTCGATCCCGCGTGTGATCGGGGCAGATGGCATCTGTGCCGATCTGATGCCCGATCTGAATGATGACGAGCATGCAGGACTGGTAAAAAGTGCACGGCTTTTGAAAGGCTCAGTCGAGAGCATTGCACTTTAGGGAGACAGAAACCTTTTAATGATCGGGCATCCGCGCTAGTTTTGAGATGTCCCAACTCGCAAAGGTTTCCCGATGTCGGAATCCGGCCCGGTTTCATTTGATATCAGTTATGACCCGATGCCCGAAGAAGACGGCATTCGGGCATTCATTGCCAAATGCGACAGCTTTTTCCCGCCTGATGCAGTTGCCGCCGGTATAGAGCAGCAACGGATGTGGTATGGCGCGCTATGCGCGCAATTTGCATTTCCTCATCCCGATGGCATGCAGGTTGAGGATGATGAGATCGGGGATGTTCCGGTGCGTCATTATCGTCCGGCCAGGGTCACATCGGAGCATCGAATTCTTTATATGCATGGTGGCGGCTTTGTCGTTGGTTCCCGCGACAGTCATGATGCAATCTGTGCCGACATTGCCCAAGCCGCAGAGGCAGAGCTGACATCGGTCGAATATCGACTGGCGCCGGAATATGTCTGGCCGGCCCAGCACGAAGATTGTCATCGGGTGATGCAAAGCTTTCTGATGGCGGGCAGGAAGATTGTTCTTGTCGGGGATAGTGCCGGCGGCATGCTGGCCGCAGGACTGGCTGTCCGTGCCCGTGAGGATGGCTTTGGTGATCGGGTTCTGGGGCAGGTCCTGATTTATCCGGCATTGGGTGGGGATTTGAACTGGCCAAGCTATGGCCAGATGGCCAATGCGCCGGGGCTGAGCACGGATGACGTCATCTATTACCGTGATGTGCTTAAGGCGCCGATGGATGATCCGTATGCCCATGCCCTGTCGGTGGATGATTTGCGCGGACTGCCCGCAACATACATTACGGCGGCCTATTTTGACCCGTTGCGTGATGACGGGCGGGAATATGCGGCCAGACTGGCCCGTGCTGGGATTTCAGTGCAATATCGCGAGGAGCCGCAAATGGTTCATGGCTGGCTTCGGGCCCGAAAAATGAGTGCCGGAGCAAAAGACGCGTTTAGCAGATTATGCGCAGCCATCCAGACCATGGCGGCGCAAGGCTGATCTTTCAGGCAATGAAACACGACAATAGACAAGGACCGGAAATCCGGTCTTTTTTTATGTTTTGGGTGTTAGAAAATTTTTTGTCGGCTTCTTTCCGGTTAATGGATTATTTGTGCAAGATTTCATTGTGATGTTTGATAAATAAACGGGGGTAAAGATGTCTTTTATATTCCGTTCTCTGGCGGGGTATTTTTAGAGTTTTATCGAATTATCATGAATTTTGAGGATTTTTGATTTATTTTCAACGAGCTGTTATCATCTCTGGACTGTAATTTCGACCGAAGGCCATTTGCCAATATTGGCGCGCGCACAACGGAGGAATGAATGTATCAGAAGATGCTGGTGCCTGTTGATCTGGCCCATATCGAGAAACTCGACAAGGCCGTAAAGACGGCCACTGATCTGGCAGCGCATTACAAGGCAGAAATTTGCTTTCTTGCCGTGGGGACGAATACCCCGTCCGAGGTTGCCCATAATCCCAAAGAATTTGAACAGAAGATCTCGGTCTTTGCAGAAGATGTGAGCCGCAAGTCGGGTATTGCAACCTCGGCTGTTGCTGAAATCGCGCATGATCCGGCCGTTGACCTTGGCAAGATACTCGTCAGCAAGGCCGATGAATTGGGGGCGGATGTCATTGTGATGGCATCACATGTGCCAAGTGTTGCGGATCATATTTTTTCATCGCATGGCGGATATGTCGCATCGCACTCGGATCATTCTGTGTTCCTCGTGCGTTAAACAACCGAGCCTTTGTGCAAAGACGGCTAGGGGTAGCTGTTTCTTCACCAATCTAGGGAGTTTGAAATGGGGTCAGAAGCTGATACGGGCATTGAAAGCCCGGATGGTGCAGCGAACCCGATCGATACCGATTATGAAATCGGGCAAGACAATATTCAGACCGAAATCGGACCATTTGGTCTTGATGTGCATAACCCGGTATTCCTTGTTTCCGGGTTGGCCATTGTCGCATTCGTTTTCCTGACTCTGGCCTTTCAGAGCAGTGTCGGGCCGATGTTTAATGATCTACGCGGCTGGCTGACATCGACTTTTGACTGGTTCTTCCTGTCAGCAGCCAATGTTTTTGTGATTTTGTGTCTGTTTCTGATTGTTTCGCCGCTTGGACGTGTGCGTCTTGGCGGCGCAGATGCGGTACCGGATTATTCCTATTCCGGCTGGTTTGCGATGCTGTTCGCAGCTGGCATGGGCATTGGTCTGATGTTCTATGGCGTTTCCGAGCCGATCTCGCATTTCACCTCTTCTATGGGTGGGGTTGCGGTTGGCGATGACGGCTTGCGTACCGACTGGGCCCCACTGGGGGCGGCGGCCGGTGATCCGGATGCAGCCTTTGATCTGGGTATGGCGGCAACCATTTTCCATTGGGGACTTCATCCCTGGGCAATTTACGCAACCGTTGCACTGGCGCTGGCGCTGTTTTCGTTTAACAAGGGGCTGCCATTGACCATGCGGTCGGTATTCTATCCGATCTTTGGCGAGCGTGTTTGGGGATGGACCGGTCATGTGATCGACATTCTTGCGGTGTTTGCCACTTTGTTTGGTCTGGCAACATCGCTTGGTTTCGGGGCAGAACAGGCCAATGCCGGGCTTGATTTCCTGTTTGGCATTCCGGTTACGGATGGATCAAAGGTCTTTCTGATTATCGCGATCACGGGTGTCGCACTGATTTCAGTTCTGGCGGGGCTCGATGCCGGGGTCAAACGGCTGTCAGAAATCAATATGGTGCTGGCCGCGCTGCTGCTGGTGTTTGTTGTTCTGGTTGGTCCGACGATGGAAATCATCAAGGGGTTCTTCACCTCCCTTGTGGCCTATGTCGAATATTTGCCCGCCCTTTCAAATCCGGTCGGGCGGACGGATGCCAATTTCAGCCAAGGCTGGACATCATTTTACTGGGCATGGTGGATTTCCTGGTCGCCGTTTGTCGGCATGTTCATTGCCCGTGTCTCGCGCGGGCGCACGGTGCGTGAGTTTATCACCTGCGTCCTGATCATTCCGTCGCTGGTGTGTGTGTTCTGGATGACCGCTTTTGGCGGGACAGCGGTTCATATGGTCAGTGAAGGTGTCACCGCAATTGCCGAGGCGGGCCTTCCGATCAAGCTGTTCACGATGCTTGAACAATTGCCGATGCATGCAATCACCTCGTTTCTTGGCATCGTTCTGGTGATTGTTTTCTTTGTGACGTCATCAGATTCCGGATCGCTTGTGATTGATACCATCACAGCAGGCGGCAAGGTCGACGCCCCGGTGCCCCAGCGCGTTTTCTGGTGCACCTTTGAAGGGCTGGTGGCGATTGCATTGTTGCTGGGCGGCGGGCTTGGTTCCTTGCAGGCGATGGCTGTGTCAACGGGCTTTCCGTTTGCGATCGTGCTGCTTCTGGCCTGTTATTCGATTATTCAGGGCTTACGAAGCGAGCCGCATGCGGTCGGACCGAAGTCCGAGGCAACTCCGAGCGAAGACTAGGACCGTCGCGTCTGGGGAATGTTGCCAGTCAATGCAGAAGGGCGCCAAATGGCGCCCTTCTTTTTGGGGATGATGAACGACAAACCGTCGGCAAGCTGATTGGCTCAGGGGGCCGTCGGCGCAAACGTCATTACAGCTTTTCCGCTGCCATCAAGCAGAACAAGATTGCCGTCTGAAAGGGTCCAGCTCGCTACCCGCCCGGTTGCAGCATTAAATGCGGTTTCGATTTCCATCGCACCATTGATGCACATCTTTCGGGTCGCCCCCAGAGGGGAGAAAGTCAGCTGATCCGCCGTTTGGGTGTATGTTCCGAAGTAATTGTTGCAGCCTGACGATCCACTTACCTTGCCGTCAGCCGCAAATAGCGCACTTGGCTGGATCGGGGCTGTCGGGGTCAGGGTCTTGTCCCCTTTTGTCAGCATGGTCAGTTGCCAGTTCTTGCCGGTTACATTCGACCAATCGGCTGTCATGTCGGTTTGTCCGGTTGTGTTGCAGGCCGACAGGAACAATGTCGCGGCCACAGCCATGGAAGAAAACATGATTGGTTTGATGTTGCGCATGTTCGGTATCCTGTGTTGATCGTTGTCCCGTGTCATTGCATGTCAATGAACTGTGCCCGTTACAGGAACGGCTGGAATGTAAATATTCACGTTATTCGGGAAGTCTGAAACACGTTTGCGGCAAGATTTTAGCACAAAGTCAGATATTTATAAGCCACAGAAAATGGATCGGGGCAAAGATCATCCGTTAAAACTTCTTTGCCTGATGGCGGGGCTTGCGACTATTGTCAGGGTACCCGCCACTGGCTGCTCAAGCCGTAATCCAAGGTCCAGATCCCGATGAAGATATCACTCGCAGATGCCCACACCCTTGTCCGTACGACTTTGATGCGCTGCAATGTCGCTGAAAAAAATGCAGCATCGGTTGCCACTGCATTGGTCAATGCCGAGGCGTCCGGGCAGGGCGGGCATGGTTTCAGACGTGTTCCGGCCTATTCGGCACAGGCCCGTGCAGGCAAGGTCGACGGACAAGCGACACCGGTTATGGAGAAAACGGCACCCGGGGTGCTGCGGATTGATGCCCAATACGGGTTTGCCTATCCCGCACTTGATCTGATGATGGATCATTTGCCGGACATGGCGCGCTCACAGGGAATAGCTATTGCCTCTATTCACAAGTCCCATCATGCGGGGGTGATGGGGCTGACGGTTGAACGGCTGGCAGAGCAGGGCCTGGCCGCAATGATGTTTGCCAATGCGCCGGCGGCAATGGCCGCCTGGGGCGGGCGTCGTCCGATGTTTGGCACCAACCCGATCGCCTTTGGTATCCCGGTCGGGGATGCAGGTGATCCGATCATCATTGATCTGGCATTGTCAAAGGTGGCGCGGGGCAAGATTATGGCGGCCAAACAAAAAGGTATCGAGATTCCCGATGACTGGGCGCTCGACCCTGATGGCAACCCGACAACTGATCCGGTCAAGGCACTTGACGGTACGATGGTTCCGGCTGGCGGGGTCAAAGGGGCGGCCCTTGCCATGATGGTGGAACTGTTGGCCGCCGGTTTGACCGGGGCGCAGTTTGGTCACCAGTCTTCATCACTGTTTGATGACAAGGGCAAGCCACCAGCACTTGGGCAGATGATTATCGCAATAGACCCGATCGCAACCGGCGGTGTTGGGGTTGTTGATCATCTTGCCGAGATTGCAAACGAGATCGCGGCCGAAGATGGCGTTCGTCTTCCGGGGCGTCGCGGCAAGTTGGCGCAGCTTTCAGCCCAGACCGAAGGCCTGGAAATCGAAGATGACGTGATTTCAGCGATCAATGACATAAAATAATACTGTTGGAATCAGACGATTAATTTGTGAATTTTACGAAGTTTATCATGGTGAAAATGAAAAACATTTTCGTCTAATCTTGTTTGGGATAATTTAATTTTTAAATTTTCACAATTTGTGACGGTATTTATTTTTAGTTATGACGTGATAATTTGATTTAATATTTGATGTATAGACAAGTTTGATTGTTGTTGGCGGGAATTAGCCCTCGTAATCATCGAACTGTAACATCAGTGTCACTGTAGAGTCGCCGTTCATGCGTAGTTTCTTCATCCAGCGAAACACATGCAGGCGATTTCTTGATGCTGGTTGTAGACATCTCTGGACTGAACAAAAGCTTTACCCGTGACAAGCGCGCGCTAAGCGACGTCAGGTTGCAGGTACGCGAAGGCGAAATGGTGGCGCTGATTGGCGCATCGGGTTCAGGAAAATCGACACTCATCCGTCACATCGCCGGTTTGCTGCGCGGAGATCGCGATGGCGGAAAAATCGTCGTGTTTGGCGAAACCATTCAGGAAAATGGCAAGATTTCGCGCGGTGCGCGCAAGGTGCGTGCAGAAATCGGCGTTGTCTTTCAGCAATTCAACCTTGTTAGCCGACTGTCCGTTTTAACCAATGTGCTGATGGGGCTTTTGGGGCGGGTGCCGGCCTGGCGCGGGTCGCTTGGTCTGTTTACCAAATCCGAAAAAATGCGCGCCATGGCAGCTTTGCATCGTGTCGGCATTGAAGCACATGCGACCAAAAAAGCCCGCAATCTTTCCGGTGGCCAGCAACAACGTGCAGCGATTGCACGCACAATCACACAAGGTGCGCGCCTGATCCTTGCTGACGAGCCGATTGCGTCACTTGATCCGGCCTCGTCGCGCAAGGTGATGAACACGCTTGATCGCGTTAATCGCGAAGACAATGTCACCGTGATCGTATCGCTTCATCAGGTCGACTACGCCAAGGATTATTGTAAACGCACCATCGCCATGCGCGATGGTGTTGTCGTTTTTGACGGACCTTCGACCCAGTTGACGCCGGAATTCCTGCGCGAACTTTACGGCGAATATTCTTCCGAGCTTTTTGCAGATGGTTCCGGGGACGAACAACGTCCAGCGGCTGAGCCGGTTGCGAAAAAGGATCTGGCTGTGGCGCAAAGCTAGCCGGGTCACCTTATGACTGCCTTACCTCATCGAAACACGTCCAATTCATATCTGACAGGGGACTTCCTATGATCCGTAAGACAATTGCATCCGCAGCTCTGGCTGCAACCTTGCTTGCATCCGGTATTGCAGCGGCTGATGTTGAGTACAAGCCGCTCGAACAGGACCCGGAGAAACTGGTATTCGGTTTCATCTCGACTGAGTCGAGCTCCAACCTCAAAGCCCAGTGGCAGCCGATGATCGACGACATGGAAAAAGCACTCGGCAAGGAGATCGAGGCATTCTTTGCGCCGGATTATGCTGGCATCATCGAAGGCATGCGTTTTGGCAAGGTTCATGTTGGCTGGTTCGGTAACAAATCGGCAATGGAAGCCGTTGATCGTGCGGGTGGCGAAGTTTTCGTTCAGACCTCGAAATCCGATGGCACCAATGGTTATTATTCCCACATCATCACCCAGGCAGATAACGACAAGCTCAATACGCTTGCCGATATGCTGAAATGTGATGGTTCGCTGAATTTCGGTATCGGTGATCCGAACTCGACTTCGGGCTTCCTGGTTCCGACTTATTACGTTTTTGCCCAGAACGGTGTCGATCCGAAAGATTGCTTCAAGACCGTTCGTAATGCGAACCATGAAACCAATCTGATGGCGACGGCCAACAAGCAGGTTGATGTTGCAGCCAACAACTCCGAACAGCTTGCCCGTACCAACATGAACAAGCCGGAAATCACCGACAAGGTCAAAGTCATCTGGACCTCGCCGCTGATCCCGTCTGATCCGATGGTTTATCGCAAGGACCTGTCACGCGAACTGAAATCCGAAATCAAGGCATTCTTCCTTGGTTATGGTCGTATGGGTGACGTTGAAGGTGCAAACAAGGTTCTGGCTGGTATCCAGGACGGTATGGGCAAATTCATGGAAAGCTCGAATGCACAGCTTTACCCGATCCGTCAGCTGGCACTGTACAAAGACAAGCTGAAAATCCAGAACACCGAAGAACTGTCCGCTGACGAGAAAGCAGCCCGCGTTGCTGATATCGACAAGAAACTGGCAGAACTCGATATCCTCGTTTCCTACGAGTAATCGGCCTTTTGACAGGGAGCACGCGCAAAGTGTGCTCCCTGTTTGCATTTACCATCCGGGATTAACACGATGAACAGCAGCATTTCTTCCGCATCATCTGTCGCGACGGCCATCCCGCCGCGGGATTTGAAACGGTCTGCGTCAAGCTTCCTGCTTTGGGCCGTTATTCTTGGTCTTCTGGCCATGTCGTGGGAAGGTGCGGATATGCGTCCCATGGCCCTGTTTGAAAACAGTGGCAATATGGTCGATTTTGCCGAGGGGTTCTTTCCACCGGACTTCCTGATGTGGAAGACCTATGTCGAAGAAATGTGGATCACGATCCAGATCGCGATCTGGGGGACGGCGCTATCCATCGTCTGTTCCATCCCGTTTGGAATTCTGTCTTCTGAGAATATCGTACCGGTCTGGGTGTATCAGCCTGTGCGTCGCCTGATGGATTCCTTCCGTGCGATCAACGAAATGGTCTTTGCCATGTTGTTCGTTGTTGCGGTTGGTCTGGGGCCGTTTGCCGGTGTGCTTGCGCTGTGGATTCATACGACCGGTGTTCTTGCCAAATTGTTCTCCGAGGCGGTTGAGGCGATTGATCCCGAACCGGTCGAGGGCATTCGCGCAACGGGTGCCAATGCGCTGCAGGAAGTTATTTTCGGGGTGATCCCGCAGGTGCTTCCGCTCTGGATTTCCTATTCGCTGTACCGTTTTGAATCCAATGTACGCTCGGCCACTGTTCTGGGGATTGTTGGCGCCGGTGGCATCGGTATGGTGCTGTGGGAATATATCCGCGGCTTCTATTATGCGGAAACGGCTGCGGTCATGATCATCATCATCATTTCGGTCAGCCTGCTTGATATGGTTTCCCAGCGTCTGCGTAAACTGGTGACCTGAATAAATGAGATTTCAAATTTCGCAGGCCAAGCTTGCCATGAAGTCCCTGTCGGAAACGCCGACGATTGATGCCAGTGCGACGGTTGTGGATTGCGAAATGGGTGTCTGGACCGAAGTTGGCCCACGGACATCCATGCGCGAAACGAAAATGGATGATTACTCCTATGTCGTGAATGATAGCGAGATCATCTATTCCGATATCGGGAAGTTCGTGAATATCGCGGCCCATACCCGGATCAACCCCGGACAGCATCCGATGGACCGCGCGTCGATGCATCATTTTCAGTATCGATCAAGCGCCTATGAGCTTGGCGATGATGATCCGGCCTTCTTTGACTGGCGCCGTGAAAGGCGCGTCAGACTTGAACATGATGTCTGGATCGGGCATGGGGCGATTGTTCAGGGCGGTGTCACAATTGGCATCGGGTCCGTTGTCGGATCAGGTGCGGTGGTGACCAGGGATGTTGCGCCATACACCATCGTGACCGGCATTCCGGCCAGTCCGCTGCGTCCCCGGTTCGAAGCCGATATCGTTGATGCTCTTTTGCGCATTCAATGGTGGGACTGGTCCCATGAGATGTTGCGTGAACGACTAAGCGATTTCCGAACACTTCCGGTGCGCGATTTTTGTCTGAAATACGATATGGTCTGACGTTGCAAAGTCAGGAAAATTTGAGATCGCGCCGGGAAGGAATTCTTCGGCGCTTTTTCGTGAAACTTGATATTGCGCTGCGTCGTAACTGTTTCCAAGATGGGGCTTGGCCCCGCAATCTATCAAAGAGAAATCATGTCCGATTATCAGCGTTACGCACTTTACTATGCTCCGTCGTCACAAAGTGCGCTTGGGCGGTTTGGGGATACCTGGCTGGGGCGTGATGCGGAGACGGGGAATGACATTGCGCATCTTGCAATAGACGGACTGGACGGGGGCGAGATCGTTGCTGCAACAACCTCGCCGGTGCGGTACGGATTTCATGGAACGCTCAAACCGCCCTTTGCGCTGAAGGATGGACAAACCCGATCTGGTCTTGAGGTCGCGATCAACGATCTTGCCGTGCGGCTCACACCGGTTCGCTGCGGACCATTGACCCTGAAAGCAATTGGCCGGTTTCTGGCGCTGGTTCCAACGGAACCGGTTGGGGAACTTGGCGAACTTGCGGCGTCACTGGTGCGCGCCCTTGATGACTTCCGCGAGCCCGAAGACGAAGCGGCGATGAACAAGCGTCGTGCGGTTGGGCTTACGGATCGGCAGGAAGCCTGTCTGGTGCAGTGGGGATATCCCTATGTGATGGAGGAATTCCGTTTCCATCTGACCCTGACCAACAAACTTGATGCGGAGCAGGCGCAAAGATTTGAAACAGCCTTGCGGCCGGTTGTTGCCCCGCTTTGTCAGGACCCGTTTATCGTTTCCGATATCTGCCTGTTTGGCGATCCGGGTGATGGAAAACCGTTCCGTTTCCTGAAAAGATTTTCGCTTGGGGGATAACAAAAATGCTGCAGCAAAAACTGCAGCATTCTTGCAAGTTCAGTGCGTCGCGGAAGGATCTATGCCCGATTGGCTATTGCCGGATCAATCTCGATCGCGGCAATGAAGCGGGCGATACCGGTTTCAAGGTCGGCATCATTATCGACATGAACGATATTGTTGCCATCAACCTGATAGGCCGATGCACGCGCAAGGCGACGTTCGATATCAAGGGCATCTTCGCGGCCTCGTGCTTCAAGGCGCTTGCGCAACACATCGCGATTGGCCCGAATGTTCAGAACCCGAACATGATCATGTCCAAGCAATGCACAGGCATCATCAATCACACTGCGTGACACATTGACGATTACGGTTTTGCCATGTGCGACATCGTCCTGCACATGGCGCGGTATGCCATAGCAAAGATCATGTGCCTTCCAGCTTAAAAGGAAGGCCCCCTGTCGGGCCATCTGGCTGAAATCCTCGGACCGGACCGGAATATGGATCTCGCCAACAGATCCGGCCGGACGGGTGATGCAGCGCCGTGGAAAGCAGATA
Source organism: Thalassospira profundimaris (assembly GCF_003326795.1). Lineage (GTDB taxonomy): Bacteria > Pseudomonadota > Alphaproteobacteria > Rhodospirillales > Thalassospiraceae > Thalassospira > Thalassospira profundimaris_C. The sequence goes on from NZ_JPWI01000002.1 coordinate 113,988, forward strand.
TGACCAACGCCCTTAAGACGTTCGCGTGCTGCATCAAGAAGGGTGTCCTTGCCAACGCCACTTGGGCCGACGACAAGGACAAGAAGTCCGGTTTTTGCGATGCCATCCTGTGCATGGCGATCGGTCATGACACGCGCACACCTTCACGCCAGACACCACGCACAATCGGATGGTGTGGTGAATGATGCACCCGGATCAGGTCACCACGTTTTCCGGCGGCAATTTCACCACGATCCGTCAGACCAACTTGCGTTGCCGGATTAAGCGAAACAGTGCGAATGGCACGCGGCAGATCATAGCCATCAAAATCATCAAACAGTTTCATCGCCCCATGCAGCAAGCTGTGCGGGACATAGTCACTTGAAATGATGTCAAGATAGCCATTCTTTGCCAGATCCCCCGCCGCGACATTGCCGCTATGTGACCCGCCGCGTACAAGGTTCGGCCCGCCCATCATCACACCAAGACCGGCTTCGTGCGAAGCCCTGGCGGCTTCAAGCGTGGTCGGGAATTCGGCCACGGTCATCTTGTCCTGAACGGCCTCGGCGACATGTTCGACGGTTGCATCATCGTGGCTGGCAAGGGCAAGGTTTTTGGCGTGTGCCAGATCGACGACATGACGACGATGCTTGACGGAATAAAGTTCGGAATCGCGTTTGCGCGATGCGATGAATTTGCGCATTTCTTCGTCGCTCATGCCGTATTTGCCCTGATAATAGGTGTAATAGGCATCAAGGCTGACGAACTGGCGCTGACCCGGGGTGTGATCCATCACCGAGAGCATCTTGACCAAAGGCAGATCAACCAGATTATCAAGTGCCTCGATCAAGCCGCCATAGGATGTTTCACACCGCAGATGCAGTTTGTGATCTGCACGTAGCAACTTGTTTTCAAGGGCATGCTCAAGGGCGGTGACCGATTCAATCAGACGTTCGATACGTTCTGAACCGTCGGTCACATCGCCAACCGAAATCGCATCAAAAACCGTGGTGATCCCGGCACTGGCAACCTGATTGTCGTGGGCGATAACGGCCGCTGTGGCCGGCCAGCGGGTTTTCGGGCGCGGGGTCAGATGCTTCTCAAGGTTGTCGGTATGAAGTTCGACCAGGCCGGGCATCAGGTAATCGCCATCCATGTTTTCGGCACCCGGAATGTTTGATGGCCGATCAGACACATCAACAATCATTCCGTCCTTTATCTGGATGGCACCATCAATGACCTCATTTGCCAGAACGAGTTTGGCATTGGTAAAAATCTGTTCAGTCATTGGCCCCAACTTTAAACGAAGTCACATCAAACGATCCGGTGCAGACCGCATCGCGGGTTTCATGGTCATGGAAGATACCGGCAATTGCGGCGCCGCGTCCCTTGGCTTCTTCAATCAACGCCAAAACAGTGGCACGATTTTGGGCGTCAAGCGATGCGGTCGGTTCATCAAGCAGCATGACCGGATAATCGGCAATAAAGCCGCGCGCAATATTCACGCGTTGTTGCTCGCCCCCGGAAAAGGTCAGCGGTGAAAGCTGCCACAGGCGTTCAGGAATACGAAGCCGGGTCAAAAGATCGCGCGCCTTGTCCATCGCAATCTCGCGGGCGGTGCCCAGTGCAACAAGCGGTTCGGCGACGATTTCAAGGGTCGGAACACGCGGGATCACGCGCAGGAACTGGCTGACATAACCCATCGTGCGTTTACGCACCTCAAGGATCGAATGCGGGCTGGCCGTGGTGATGTCCAGCCAGTCACCATCATGGAACACCTTGATGGACCCTTCTGAACATGTGTAATTGGCATAAAGCATGCGCATAAAGGTACTTTTCCCCGAACCCGATTCACCGGTCAGCGCAATGCATTCTCCGGCTGACAGGGTGAATTCCACACCTTGAAAAACCGGAATGGTCACGCTGCCCTGGGTATGGAGCGTAAAGCTTTTGCCAACGTTTTGAGCATGAAGCATTTCAGACATTTTCTCGCCCCGGTCAGTTCTGAAGAATGGAAGAAACAAGCAACTGCGTATAGGGATGCTGCGGGTCATCAAGAACCTGATCGGTCAGACCATGTTCAATCACCTTGCCCTGCTGCATTACCATCAGCCGGTGCGAAAGAAGCCTCGCAACTGCCAGATCATGGGTGACGATAATCACCGCAAGATTAAGGTCGTGAACCAGCCCGCGCAGCAGATCGAGCAATCTGGCCTGAACAGAGACATCAAGGCCACCCGTGGGTTCGTCCATGAAGACGAGACGCGGGCTGGTTACGAGGTTACGGGCAATTTGCAGACGTTGCTGCATGCCGCCCGAAAAGGTTGATGGCAGATCATCAAGGCGCTCGGATGCAATTTCGACCTTGCCAAGCCAGCTGTCGGCGTTGCTGCGGATATTGGCGTAATGACGATCCCCGATTGCCATCAGGCGTTCGCCAATATTGGCCCCGGCACTGACATTCATGCGCAACCCGTCACGCGGGTTCTGGTGAACAAATGCCCAGTCGGTGCGCATCAACAGACGACGCTGGGCTTCGGACATCTGGTAAACATCGCGCACGCCATCAATGCGGGTGTGGTATTCCACTGTCCCCTTGGTTGGTTCCTGCTGGGCGGAAATGCTGCGCAGCAAAGTGGATTTTCCCGAACCGGATTCCCCCACAATGCCAAGTACTTCACCGGGGCGCAGTTCAAAGCTGACATCCTTGCAACCAACCCGGTCGCCATACATCATGGTCAGGTTGTTAACGCGCAAAAGCGGATCAGTCATCTGGGTCATTATTCTGCTGCCTTTTCGCGTGATGCATTGCCAAGAGGTTGGTCGTGATGTTGCGGGCCGCGATGGCCTGCTTCCTGTCGCTCGGCACAGTAATCGGTGTCCGAACAGACAAACATCCGGTTGCCTTGATCATCGAGAATGACTTCATCAAGGTAACTGTCATGTGCACCACACATGCCGCATTCGTCTTTCCATGTCTGGACTTCGAACGGGTGGTCCTCGAAATCGAGGCTTTTGACCTTGGTGTAGGGCGGCAGGGCATAGATGCGTTTTTCGCGCCCGGCCCCAAACAGCTGAAGGGCCGCCATATTGTTCATTTTCGGATTATCGAACTTCGGCGTTGGTGATGGGTCCATCACATAGCGATCATCGACCATCACCGGATAGGCATAGGTGGTGGCGATGTGGCCATGGCGTGCAATATCTTCATAAAGTTTCACATGCATCAGGCCGTATTCTTCAAGCGCATGCATCTTGCGTGTTTCGGTTTCGCGCGGTTCAAGGAAACGAAGTGGCTCGGGGATCGGTACCTGATAGACAAGAACCTGATCTTCGCGCAGTTCCTTTTCCGGGATGCGGTGGCGGGTTTGAATGATCGATGCCTCGGCGGTCTTTTCGGTCGTCGCGACATTTGCCGTCTTGGCAAAGAACTGACGGATCGAAACTGCATTGGTGGTGTCATCCGCCCCCTGATCAATGACTTTAAGGGTATCATTCGGGCCAATGACGGCGGCGGTCACCTGCACGCCGCCCGTGCCCCAGCCATAAGGCATCGGCATTTCACGACCGGCAAACGGAACCTGATAGCCCGGAATTGCGACGGCCTTAAGAAGGGCACGCCGGATCATCCGTTTGGTTTGTTCATCAAGATAGGCGAAATTATAGGCCGTTGCCCCATCCGCCGGATTATTCGCAAGTTGTTCCATGGAATTACTCCGCGGCTTCGGGTTGGGATTTCGCTTCATCGGCTTCAAGCTTGGCCAGTCTTTCTTCGACTTCGGCCCGCATGCGACGGACAAGTTCAAGTTCGCCCTGAAAATCGACGTAATGCGGCAGCTTGATATGTTCGACAAAGCCGGTCGACTGGACATTGTCGCTGTGTTCCATGACGAACTCGCTGTCCTGTGCCGGGCCCATGATCTGTTCGCCCATTTCATCGGCGCGCATGGCGCGATCAACCAGCGCCATGGAAATCGCCTTGCGCTCGTTCTGGCCAAAGACAAGGCCATAGCCACGGGTAAATTGCGGAAGCTTCGTCTTCGATCCCTTGAACTTGTTGACCGTTTCACATTCGGTCAGTTCGATATCGCCGATATCAATGGCAAAGCCGAGTTCTTCGGGCTCGATCTCAACCGATACGGTGCCATAGCGGATTTCACCGACAAAGGCGTGGCTGTTGGCATAGCCGCGCTGGGTTGAATAGCCAAGGGCAAGGACAAAGCCCTCATCGCCGCGGGTCAGGTTCTGCAAACGAAGGTCTCGACCAGCCGGGAACTTGATCGGTTCGCGCGTCAGGTCGGCGACCGGCGCGGTGTCATCGACCGGTACCGGTTCATCCTGAATAAGGCCTTCGTAATTCAGGATGTCATCCAGAACGCGCGGCATGTTTTCATCGACCGGATGTTCGCCACTTGGTGCATCAAGCGGGTCTTCACTATTTGCCATCAGGGTGAAATCGAGAAGGCGATGGGTATAGTCAAAGGTCGGGCCCAAAATCTGACCGCCCGGGAGGTCTTTGAACGTTGCCGAAATGCGGCGGGACACATCCATATCCGCGGTCCTGATCGGTTTGGAAAAGGCAAAGCGCGGCAATGTCGTGCGATAGGCGCGCATCAAAAAGATCGCCTCGATCAAATCACCGCGTCCCTGCTTGATGGCAAGGGCGGCCAGATCGCGGTCATAAAGCGATCCTTCGGCCATGACCCGGGTGACGGACAGCGACAATTGCTGTTCGATCTGATCGGTTTCGATCTCGGCAATTTTCTTGTCGCCACGGCGCTGTTCGGCAAGCAGCCGGTGGGCATTGTTGATGGCGCGTTCGCCACCTTTAACGGCAACATACATGGTTAAATGACCTCAATCCGGGTGGTGCGCGAAAGGGCGGCAATCTTGGTCGGGCTTGCGAAAATCACATCAACCCCGCACGGGAACATGTGATGGTTTTCCGCACGCCATGCGTGGAAGCTTGCGGGCAGTTTTTTGATATCAAGATCATGGCTGTCCTTGATCCCCGGTCCGGTCAGTTTCATGGCCGGGGCGTTGGAAATCTCATCAACCATCAGGATCAGGGTTGCCGATTGATCAGGATATTCAGCATTGCCAACCGAAAGGTGGGTGATGAAGGAAAGATCATCATCAATGCGGGCGACTGCGAAATCGGCCTTGGCTACGTCATCGCTGATCGGGCAACCGCAATGGAATTTCAGATGATCCGTTGCGGCCTTGGTCACGCAGGTTGGCGATAACCATATGGTGGTGTCCATATCGGCCATGGCAAGAAGGGTGGCGGTGGTGGTTGCATTCAGGCCATCGGGTGTCGCCACCGAAACGGGCACATCATAGATGCGCCCCGGACGGGACAGGGCATCTAGCAGAACACGAAAAACCGCATTGGAATCAAATGCGGCATGGTCAAAGCCCGGCAGCAGCTCGCTTGTCTGGGATTGCAGGGTCATTCGTCTTCTCCGCGGACAAGGGTAAAGAAATCAACTTTGGTGGCCGCGACCTTGCGCGCATGTTCGTGTTTGGCATTGGCCTGTGCGGCGGCAAGATCATCAATGAAATCGCAGGCCGATCCATCGCGCAGCATGATTGCATCAAACAGGGCGGCATATTGTGCCTGCAACCGGTCGCGGCCTTTGACATAGGAATGGCCGACAGTGCCGTCAGACAGGGTCACGGCACAGCGCGTGACAGTCATTTCACCCAGATTGAAGCGCTGTCCGGCACCGCCAGCACGACCGCGTACCATGACCATGCCGATTTGTGGTTCGCGCAAATGGGACCATTTCACGTCGCTATAGGTATCAGCCCATTTTGTTTCCAGCACCGTACGCGGCGTGCGGGCAAGAACCGACATCCAGCGCTGCCTTGCGGCAGTCACACCATCAACGGCCTTTGTCTGGGGGGGATTCAATGGATTGTGATCCTGGCCGGGCCCAGCGGTCTGGGCAGTTTGCGCCGTCATCTGTCTGATCCTTTTTCAAGCATGTCGACAAATTTAAAATTTGTTTAGACGTCTATACATATTCACGTTATAAGACGATTTATCGACTTTGGCAAAGGTCTTGCGGTGAAAGTTTTGTGAATGGGAAATGAGATGGATTGGGAGCCGGGGCTATCTATCTGGAAGCAAATTGAAAAACAGCTTCTTGCCGATATCGCGGAAGGTGTGTTTTCACCGGGGGACAAGATGCCGACCGAGATGGAACTTGTCCGTCGTTTCGGAGTGAATCGCCATACAGTGCGCCGGGCAATGGCGGCACTTGTCGATACCAATGTGGTCCGCGTTGAACAGGGGCGTGGTGCCTTCGTTCAGGAACAAATTCTTGATTATCCGTTGGGATCAAAAACCCGTTTCTCGCAAATTGTCTCGGGGCGTCATCGCCTGCCCGACAAACGACTGATCTCTTCAGAAGTCCTGAAGGCCAGTGTCACGGTCGCGCAGTTTCTTGATGTCAAACCGGGCACGCGCGTGATCGAGCTGTTTTCGGTATCGGAGGCCGATGGTGTGCCGCTTGCGGTGGCGACAAGCTATCTTCCGGCGGCGCGCTTTGACGGGATTGTCGAAATATTCGCCCAGACCAAATCCCTGACCGAGGCCCTGAAACGGTTCGGGATTGATGATTACAGCCGCAAGACGACCCGCATTTCTGCAACCTTGCCATCATCGCGTGTGGCAAGCCTGCTAAAACAGGCCAAGAACCGACCGGTTATCTCGACCGAAAGTGTCGATATCGATTCAGCCGGGGTGCCGATTGAATATGGTGTGACGGCCTTTTCGAGTGATCGCGTGCAATTGATTGTCGAATAATCGAGCCTTTCAGTCCCCGCCCGCAAGGTGCGGAAAATAAAAGTGAGTTAACTAACTATCTCCGGGGTACTAGATTCAGCGACCGTCGATAATACATATACGCGTCAATATTCCCGACCGGGACGGGCTTTATAGACCGGGAAGCTGAGCTTGAATTTGATGGCGCAGGCCCGCAGCATGAACGCACAGAAAAATGCGATGAAGGCAACGGGGCCGCGTGGCAAATCAAGAAGGGCTGTGCCCACGACATAGATGCTCGCGCCCAGAAGTGCGCAGCTGATATAGATTTCCGGACGCAAGATCAGCGGGATTTCGTTACAGACCACGTCGCGAACCATGCCGCCAAAGGTCGCGGAAATCATACCCAGAATGATCGCGACAAGTGGCGAAACCCCAAGGTTAAGCCCGATTGCTGCACCGGTGACACCAAACATGGCAAGACCCAGCGCATCAAGCCAGATCAGGGCGACATAACGTCGTTCAACAAGATGTGCAGTGAAATAGGTAAACACCGCAGCCCCGATGCATGTCACCACCCAGGCCGGATCGCGGATCCAGAAAACCGGCGTTGCCCCGGTAATCACATCGCGTACCGTACCGCCCCCGATCCCTGTAAATGTCGCAATCAGAATGAAACCGACAACATCCATCTGACGTCGGGATGCTTCCAGCGCGCCGGTAATTGCAAAAACCGCAACCCCCGCCAATTCAAGCCAATAGATAATCTGGGTAATGGTCATGACGTCCTGTCTAGCTTGTCTGTTGCGGAAGCGGGCGTTTGGTCGGTGTGCGCAACTTGGCAGCAACCACGTCTTCAAGCTGGTTGCGCAGCCATCGATGCGACGGATCATGCTGATAGCGTTGATGCCAGCACATATAGATCGGCAGATCAATCGTACCGGCCCGAAGTGTTGATAAAGGAACTTGGCTGCGGGCAAAGTCGCGCAGGGCATGTTGCTTTAGCAGGCTTGGCAATGTTGCGATCATCTGACTGCCCCGCAGAAATTCGGCAATGGCCGTGAAATTCGGCACCCGCAATACGATGTTACGATCAATCCCCTGATTTTCAAGAAGATCATCGAATTCAAGTGTGCGGTTATTGCCATATCTGACGGTGATATGGCGCGCTGACAAATAGTCATCCTGACTGGTCGGGGCTTCGCGCATGTCAGGGTCATAAAAGACCATATAATGGTCGGTCAGAAGCCGTTTCTGAACAATATCGACACCTTCGGGCGGGCGCGGCGAAATCAGAAGATCACAGCGGTTTTCGCGCAACAAGGCGGGGCCCGGCAAAAGCGACGGCACCACGGTCATGCGAATGTCGGCAAGCTGGCCTTGCAAGCGTGAAAACAGGCTTGGCAGTAAAAGATCTCGCTGCAGATCATTTGCGGCAATCGTCAAAGTCATCTCGGCTGCTTCGGGATCGAAATCCGCCCCGCTGGCAAAGGCCTGCATCTGATCAAGAAGAAAGCGTGCCTGTTCGGCCAGGCTTTGGGCATGGGCCGTTGCAACAATTCCGCGCCCGGATTTGGTGAAAAGCGGGTCACGCATGATCCGGCGCAGCTTGGTCAGATTGTGACTGACTGCTGACTGGGTGACGCCAAGCCGCTCGGCGGCGGCTGTTACCGATCCTTCTTCAAGGACGGCAAGAAACAGTCGCAAAGCATGACCGTCCAGTTCCAAATGATCGAAATTACTCATGAGTTAGATGATAAATCATGCATTTATTTTATGCAATCGGCTGCGCAGGATGATCACAAGACCGGCAAGAACCGGTTTGTTCATTTTGCGGAGGAAGATCTATGGAATTCTATCAGCGTGACAGAACGCTTCAGCCAGCGGGCTATACCCCGATTTACAAGACATCGGTAGCGCGGTCCCCGCGTCAGGCAATGTTGTCATTGCAGGGGTCCCTGTCGGAAACCACTGGCCCGGTGTTCGGTCAGAATGAATTGGGGCCGCTTGATAACGATCTGATCCGCAATTATGCCAAGGATGGTGATCCGATTGGCGAGCGTATTATTGTGCATGGGCGTGTTCTTGATGAAAACAACCGCCCGGTTCCCCATACGCTGGTGGAATTCTGGCAGGCAAATGCCGGTGGCCGTTATCGCCACAAGAAGGATACCTATCTTGCCCCGATTGATCCGAATTTCGGCGGATGTGGTCGCGCGCTAACCGACGAGAACGGCTATTATTTCTTCCGCACCATCAAGCCGGGCCCTTACCCCTGGCGCAACTACGTCAATAGCTGGCGTCCGGCCCATATCCATTTCTCGGTCTTTGGGTCCGGCTTTGCGCAGCGTCTGATCACCCAGATGTATTTCGAAGGTGATCCGCTGATCAAGGAATGCCCGATTGTCCATGTTATCCCGGATGAAGATGCGATCAACCGTCTGATCGCGCCGATTGATCTGAACGGATCAATACCGCTCGATACCATTGCCTACAAATTTGACATCGTTCTGCGTGGTCGCCGTTCGACCCTGTTTGAAAACCGTCTGGAAGGGAACTGATCCATGGTGCAGTCACTTGATTATCTCAAAGAAACCGCATCCCAGACGGCGGGGCCCTATGTTCATATCGGACTGATCCCCAAACAGGCCGGCTTTGATATTTTTGAAAACAACTTCACCAATATCATGGCCGATGAAAACACCCGGGGTGAACGGATCATCATCGAAGGCAGGGTGATTGACGGAACAGGCACGCCGCTTCGCGATGCGCTTCTGGAAATCTGGCAAGCCAATTCAGACGGGCGCTATAACCATGAACTTGACCGTCAGAAGCAAGGCCAGATCGACGAGCGTTTCCGTGGCTGGGGCCGTGCAGGGACCGATTTCGATACCGCTGTCTATCGGTTTGAAACCATCAAGCCCGGCGTGGTATCGGGGCGCAATGGTCTGGATATGGCCCCGCATATCAATTTCTGGATTGTCGCACGTGGCATCAATATCGGGTTGAACACCCGGATGTATTTTGCCGATGAGCAGGAAGCGAATGCCACTGATCCGGTCCTGAACCTGATTGAGCAAACCGAACGACGCAAAACCCTGATTGCCAACCGTGATGATAGCGGTCCTGTGCCGGTCTATCGGTTCGATATTGTTTTACAGGGTGAAAACGAAACCGTGTTTTTTGATGTCTGACGGGCGTTTAAACCGGCATTCTGGCTGATTTTAAGGAATGGCAGTCATGCTAAGTGGCTGCCATTTTTTGTTGGAACTTCTTCTTCAAAACCGCATCTGCAATTCTTATATTCCCAACATTGCTGACGTGGTGGGTCAACCCGTCGCACCGAGGGCCGACAGACAACAAAAACAGACCCCGGTTTTGGAGAGTGAGAGGATCAGCCTTGGCTAAGGTCTTTGAGGTCGGAATCCGTGTGCAAGTTGCACTGGCAACCGCGCTTTTGGTTGTTGGTTTGGCGGCGCTGATGAGCTTTGTCATCAGCAAGCGCTCTGGGGCGGATTTGCAAAACCAGATTGGCATCGGGGTTTCTGATATTGCGCTTCAGATGGCTGACGAGCTTGACCGTACGATGTGGACACACCGTGGCGAGGTTTCTGTTCTCAGCACATTACGCGTATTGCGCGAGATGCAGGACGTCCGCGAAATCAGTTCTATTATCAACCGGTTACGCCATGAAATTCCTATATTTACCTGGATCGGTGTGCTGGATCGCGACGGCACGGTAGTTGCCGCGACGAATGATCTGCTGGTTGGGGCCAATATCGCCCAGCGCCCGGTTTTCCAATATGGCAAAAATGGTCAGTTCATCGGCGATGTTCACGATGCCAAACTGCTTGCCGAAAAATTCCCGCTTTATAATGGCGAACCGATCCAGTTCGTTGATATCGCCGTCCCACTTGTCAATGACAGTGGCGAATTCACCGGTGTTCTTGCCACCCATCTGAGCTGGGAATGGGCCGATGCCGTCCGCAAGTCCCTGTTTAGCGGACAGGGCATTCATCAGAATGTCGATATCTTTGTGATCTCGCAGGATGGGACGGTGCTTTTGGGGGGTGATGGCAATCTGGTTGGTTCCAAGCTTTCCCTGGATGCGTTGAGTGAAGCACAGAGTAAGCATATTGGTTGGAAAATAAGCACTTGGTCTGACGGGAAAGAATATCTGACCGGTTATGCCCCGGCAGACGGGCATCTCGATTACAAAGGACTGAGCTGGTCCATTCTTGTTCGACAGCATGTCGAGGACGCTTTGGCGCCAGTCTATGACTTGCGCCGCGATATTCTGTTGTGGGGATTGCTTCTGGCTTTGGTCTTTAGCGCCATTGCATGGTGGGCTGCGGGATTTCTGGTCGGGCCTATTGGCAAGATGGTCGATGGCATCGAAGCCATGAAGCGTGGCGAAATCAGCAATCTTCCCGATGTGCGCGGGGCACGGGAAATCAACATTCTATCAAAAAACTTGCAGGCACTATTGACCAAGCTGACCGAAAAAGATGCCGCACTTGGTGAAATGAAACGTATTGCACACCATGACAAACTGACCGGTCTGGGCAACCGGTTGGCACTTGATGTCTATTTCGAGCATGCAGTTGCGCGTGCGGACCGCAAGGGGGCCGAGATCGCGGTTCTGATGCTTGATCTTGATGACTTCAAGCCGATCAATGACCGGTTTGGTCACGCCGCAGGCGATGATGTCCTGCGCGAGGTCGCAAAACGCCTGCGCCGTTGTGTGCGCGGTGGTGATCTGGTGGCACGGCTGGGCGGTGACGAGATGGTGCTGGTTTGCCATATCGACCAGAATGGCAAGGAGGAAGCCGCCATACTGGCCGAGCGCATCCTTCATGAAATTCTGATGCCGTTCATTACCGGCGGGAACCGTGTTTCGATCAGTATGAGCATCGGTATTGCACTATATCCCAATGACAGCCGCGAACCTGAGCAGCTTCTGGAACATGCCGATGCGGCACTTTATGCCGCCAAGGCGCGGGGCAAGAACGGATACATCGTGTTTTCCGATATCGAAGACCTGACAGACAATTCGTCGTCCTGCGCATAATCGAGTGACTGTTTGGTCTAAAGGTCGCGGGTGGTTGCGGCCAATGCAACTAGAACAGGTTTCTTGACTTTGGTTCAGGGCGTCGTAATAAGCATTTCATGACAGTTTCATCAGAAAAAGATCTCGACCATCTGCGTCGGATCGGCCGAATTTGCGCGCGCGCCCGCGACGTGATGGGGGCCGCCGTTGTTCCCGGTATTACAACCGCGGAACTTGATCACATCGGTCGTAAAATCCTTGAAGATGCGGGCGCTGTTTCCGCACCTGAGGCCGAATACAAGTTTCCGGGGGCGACCTGTATCAGTGTGAACGAAGCCGTGGCACACGGCATTCCCGGTGATCAGGTTCTGGCTGATGGCGATCTGGTTAATATCGACGTATCGGCATCGCTTGACGGATATTTTTCCGATACCGGTGCCAGCTTCATTTGCGGCACGCCAAAGCCTGAAATCGTCAAGCTGTGTGAAGATGGCAAAAAGGCAATGTGGGCGGGCATCAAGGTCGTACGCGACAAGGCCCCGATCCGCGAAATCGGTCTTAAGATCGAGAGCTTTGCCCGCAAGGGCGGCTATACCCTGATCCGTAACCTTGCCAGCCATGGCATTGGCAAATCCCTGCATGAACATCCCCATACCATTCCGACCTGGGATGATCCCAAGGAACGCCGCTCGCTTAAAAAAGGGCAGGTGATCACAATCGAACCGTTCCTGTCCTATGGTGCGAAATGGGCGCTGGACGGAGATGACGGCTGGACATTGTTTGCCGATACCGGCGATGCCACTGTTCAGTATGAACATACCCTTGTCGTGACCGATAAGGGTTATGAGATCATGACGCTGGGCGGATAAGAGAGTCAGGAATGCTGCGATTCATGTTGCAGCATATTTTGCAGCAAAAAAAAGCCGCCCGAATGATCCGGGCGGCTTTTATTTTTGGTTGATCTATAGCTGGTTGCTTATGCGCCGTATTTCGCCTTGGCTTCGCGGCGGCGGGCATGCAGGACCGGCTCGGTATAGCCGTTTGGCTGTTCGCGACCCTTGAAGACCAGATCACAGGCCGCTGCAAAGGCAACACTGTCATCAAAGTTCGGGGCCATGTTGCGATAGGTCGGATCGCCAGCATTCTGTTTGTCAACGACGGCTGCCATGCGCTTCATGGTTTCCATCACCTGTTCTTCGGTGCACAGGCCATGATGGAGCCAGTTTGCAATATGCTGGCTTGAAATACGAAGCGTCGCGCGGTCTTCCATCAGGCCGACATCATTGATATCGGGCACCTTGGAGCAACCCACGCCGCTATCGATCCAGCGCACAACATAACCGAGGATACCCTGGGCGTTGTTATCCAGTTCTTCCTGAATTTCGCTTGGCATCGGTTTGGTGTCACCCATGCGCGGGATCGCCAGAATGTCATCAAGGCTTGCGCGTTCACGTTTGCCGATCTCGTCCTGTACGGCGCGCACATCAATCTGGTGATAATGCATGACATGCAGGGTTGCGGCCGTCGGGGACGGAACCCATGCACAGTTGGCACCGGCTTTCGGATGGCCGATTTTGGCAACCATCATTTCCGCCATACGGTCCGGCTTGGCCCACATGCCTTTACCGATCTGGGCAATGCCCTTCATGCCGCATTCCAGACCGACATCAACGTTCCAGTTTTCATAAGCCGAAATCCAGTACTGGTCTTTCATGGCTTCCTTGCGGACAACCGGACCAGCTTCCATGCTGGTGTGGATTTCATCACCGGTACGATCAAGGAAGCCGGTATTGATGAAGACAACGCGGTCTTTTGCAGCACGGATGCATTCCTTGAGGTTCACCGTCGTGCGGCGTTCCTCGTCCATGATGCCGACCTTAAGGGTGTTTTCCGGAACATTGATCGCACCTTCGACAAAGGCAAACAGATCATTGGTCAGGGCGACTTCCTCGGGGCCGTGCATTTTCGGCTTTACGATATAGACGCTGCCATGGCGGGAGTTGGAAAGCTCGTTCTTGCCTTCCACATCATGCTTGGAAATCAGGCCGGTGATCATGGCATCAAGGAAGCCCTCGGGGACTTCATTGCCATTGGCATCAAGCACCGCATCCGAGGTCATCAGATGGCCGACGTTACGTACCAGCATAAGGCTGCGTCCCGGAAGAACGACTTCGTTGCCGTCAAATCCCTGATAGGAACGGTCTGCATTCAGGCGACGGGTAACCGTCTTGCCACCTTTTTCGAATTTTTCTTCAAGCGTGCCTTTCATCAGGCCAAGCCAGTTGCGATAGACAAGGGTCTTGTCTTCGGCATCAACGGCGGCGACTGAATCCTCGCAATCCTGAATGGTTGTCAGTGCAGATTCGAGAATGACATCGCAAACACCCGCAGCATGTTCCTTGCCAATCGGATGGGTCGGATCAATGCGGATTTCGATGTGAAGGCCGTGATTGCGCAGAAGGATTTCCGCAAGCGCACCGCTCTTTTCGTTATAACCAATGAACTGTGATGGCTGTGCGAGCGCACTTTCGCTGCCATCAGTCAGGGTCACGACCAGCGTCCACCAACCCGATCCGTCTTCGCGGACTTCGTATTTTGCGGCATCGGCATGTTTTCCGCTGGCAAGCGGCACTGCCTTGTCGAGGAAGTCCGCCGCATAGGCCACAACAGCAGCACCACGTTTCGGATTAAAGCCCTTGGTCTTTTCCTTGCCATCGGCATCATCGATCACATCGGTGCCATAGAGCGCATCATAAAGGCTGCCCCAGCGCGCATTGGCTGCATTGAGTGCGTAGCGTGCATTCATCACCGGCACAACAAGCTGCGGTCCGGCAACGCGGGCAATTTCCGGATCAACATTGGTGGTGCCGATATAGAAATCATCACCTTCCGGAAGCAGATAACCGATCTCGGTCAGGAATTCCTTATAGGCGGCCGGGTCGCGGGCCTGATCCTGACGTGACAGGTGCCATTCGTCGATCTTTGCCTGAAGTTCGTCGCGCTTTGCCAGCAGCGCCTTGTTGCGCGGGCCAAGCTCGGTGACGAGTTTTTCAAACGATGCCCAGAACTGATCGGCATTGATCCCGGTTCCGGGAATGATTTCATTGGCAACCAGATCATGCAAAACCGTTGCAATCTGAAGGCCGCCTTTTTGAATACGTTGGGTCATGTTTTCTCTCACCAGACTTGGAACCGCCGCGGGTGTGGGTGTCTGTCCGAATATGGGCGACATCCTCGTCACGTCTCCGCGCTTTCATTTGCCACAACATATGGGTTGAATCCCCGATGGGTCCACAGTCGGTTTTATTATTTTGGGATGTTTTCCGTATTATGGAATTAAACCCGGTACGGATTTGTGCATCCATGCCGGGATCAAAGACATCATATCAGGTGATGGCATCAGCCGCGCGGTTTGTCTGAACCGGTATCATCCTGCTCGTTTTTATCTGCAACACCAGTTGCTTGCACTTGTCCGTCAACCGGTACTTGTCCGATGTCATCAGGATGCGCGGTGCCATCCGGTGTCATCATCCCGGCGATTTCATCGGCATCCAACGTCTGGTTTCCCGGTATGCTGCCATCCGGTTCGATATGGCCCGGATCATCGGTGATCGGGGATAATTCAAACGCCATCGGCGTTGTGCGTGGTACGGCAACGAACTGTCCCTGTTCCTCGATACTGATGCGACGGCCAAAGCCGGCACGATAGATCGCGAAACTTGCGACGCAGACACCGATGATTGCAAAGAATACCGGAAGCGCCCACGGGCCCATCTGCCCGATGGCACTGGCACCCAAAAGTGGGCCGGTGGCGGCCGACGCACCATAAATAATCAGGAGACCACCCGATGCCGGGACGATGTCCTCGGGTTCGAGATAGTCGTTCACATAGGCCACAGCCAATCCATAGATCGGCATGATGAAGACGCCGGTGATCCCGCCCCAGAGTGTCAGGTTGTTTCTGATCATCTCCGGGGCTGCCAGTGGCAGAAGACCACAAATCGCCAGTCCGAGCAAAACCACGATCATCACATACTGGCGCGGCACCATGTCCGATATCTTGCCAATCGGGAACTGCATGATCATGCCGCCCAGAATGACAAAGAACATGAAATAGGCAACATCCTGTGTCGGCAGACCAAGGTCGGCGGCAAAGACCGGACCGACACCATAAACCGCGCCCGACAGGACGCCAGCACCCGACGCGGCAACAAAGCCAAGCGGGGAAATATTGTAAAGGCGACGGAATGTCATGCGCTCGCCACTGACTGCGGTCGGCGGTGGTTGACGGGTCAGGGCAAGCGGCACCAAAGACAGCGACAGCAAGACCGAGGCGACGGTAAACAGCTCAAAGCTGTCAATTGGCGAGACATTGAGCAACAACTGACCAATCGCAAGCCCGCCAAGTGATACCGTCATGTATATGGCAATTGTGCCGCCGCGTGACGTGTTATCAGCCTGCGCATTCAGCCAGCTTTCAATCACCAGATACAGGCCCGATACACAAAGACCGGTTAATGCGCGAAACAGCGACCACGTAATCGGATCAACGATGACTGCATGCAGCAATGTAATAGCTGAACCGGTTGATGCCAGCGCGGCAAATGTCCTGATATGTCCCACCCGGTTGACAAGACTGGCACCCCAGACGATTCCGGCAACAAACCCGATATAATAGGATGCCATGATGATACCGGTGAAGATCGGTGCGAATCCTTCGGACGAGGCGCGCAGAGCCAAAAGTGATGATTGCAGTGACGCACCACTATTAAGCGCAAATGCCGCAAATAATGTGGCTGACAGTGCAATGATCAGTGCGACCGGCGAGCGCGGCATGGCATCCTCGTCTGAGTTTTGTGGGGTAATGATACCCTGCGGTATGGGTGCAAAGCATGTCAATCCAAACAAGCCGTTGAGGCAAAAGGATTGTCATCCATTTTGGAGCTAACGTTGGCTTGCACAATAAGTTCCCGTGCAAATTCATCGCATCCTTTAAGCGCGAAGCCTAACCGCGAACAGTGCCTGTTTTGCGCAACTGGCATGTGAAATGCGGACTGCTTGGTGGTCAATCAATGGACGGTCATGCCAACAAGCTGCTTGACCTTGACGCGATTGATGCTTTCTATGACCGGGAATTTGGTTCTTTTTGCCAAAACCATCCCGAAACCGGGCTGGATTTTGCGCGATTTCGTCACCAGCGAAACGGTTCACCTTCAAGTTCGGCAGTCAAAGCCGACCGGTGGATCACCATACGAGGGGAGGAAACCTTGAAAATGAAACGTACTCTTGGCGCTATTGCCGCCGGTGTGATGGCACTGTCCATGGCGACTGCGGCACAGGCCGAAACCCGTGTAACCCTTAAATCGGCCAAGGCAGCGTCGTCTTATTACCAGATGGCTGCCCAGTTTGCCGAAGCAATGAAAGTCGGCACCAACGGTGATGTGATCGTCACTGTCGAAGAAAGTCAGGGTTCGGTCCAGAACGTCATGGAAGCCATGGTGCGTCCGGGCAATTATGTGTTTACCTCCCCGCCCGGTCTGGTCGGTCTGGCACAGGCTGCCAAAGGCCCGTTCAAGGACCGCCCGGCTGAAAAATTCGCCGGTGTCCGTGCTCTGTTCCCGATCCCGTCCCTGACCATGCATTTTGTGATGCGCGCAGATTCCGGCGTAACCGATTTCCCGGGTCTTGAGGGCAAAACCATTCTGCTTGGCAAGGGATCCTTCGGTGCAAGCGAAGGTGAAAAATACCTCAAGCTGTTTGGTCTTGAAGGCAAGGTCAATCTGGCAGATGCCGAACTGTCGAACGCCGTTGCTGCGCTTAAAAATGGTCAGATTGACGGTTTCGTCACGGCGGGCTCCTGGCCTGCACCGAACGTCATCGAAGCGGCGGCCGGCACAGATGTAAATGTTCTGTCGCTATCTGACGAACAGCTTGCCCTGACCAAACGCGACAAGACGGTTATTCCGGCAGGTACCTATTCCAATCAGGATCAGGACATCACCACGGCGTCGCTTTCGGTTGTTGCCTTTGCAACCGACCAGATGGATGACGATACTGCCTATCAGCTAACCCGGACCTTCTGGGAACAGAAAGCCAAAATGGGTGAAAGCTCTTCCTGGTGGAATGGTGTTGCGCCGGAAATGCTTGCCAATATTACCGGCAAAATCCACGCAGGTGCCCTGCGTTACTATGCCGAGGCAGGCTTCCCGATCCGTGACGATCAGCGCTAGGACCTGATCTTATCGCATATGACAGGCCCGGCAGTCTTGCCGGGCCATTCTTTATCAAACGTACTGAATAAACATGTCGGCCATTTCTCGCCCCTTCTGGATTACCCTTGGTGCAATCTCGATTGCATTTCATCTCTGGCTGATTTTTTCCGGCCTTGTTCCCAACCTTGTCAGTCGACCGATCCATATGGCGCTTGCCTTGCCATGGGCGCTGATCTTTGTTGCGAAAACACCTGCACAAAAGATTTCGGGCATCATTCTGACCGTGACCGGATTGATTGGCTGTGGCTGGATCGTGTTCAATCAGTCCGCACTTGGGGATCAGTACGGATTCCTGATGGGCAATGGCCAGATCGCGATGGCTTCGGCACTTCTTCTTATCGTGCTTGAAATGGCGCGCCGGGCGATTGGATGGCCCTTGCCGCTGGTTGCTGCGATTGCTCTTATTTACGCACTTTACGGCGAATACATTCCCGGCGAGTTCGGTCATGCCGGTCTTCCGGTCGAAAGCATGCTTGGCACTCTGACCATTGCCGAAGGCGGTCTTTGGGGCAGCCTGACCGGTGTTTCGGTCAGCATCGTCGCGATCTTTGTAATTTTTGGTGCCGTCCTGAATGCCGGTGAAGCCGGGCAGGGCTTCATGAATGTTGCCGGTGCGGCGGCCGGACGCCTTAAGGGTGGTGCGGCCAAGGTATCGGTGGTGTCATCGGCATTGTTCGGGTCCATATCGGGATCGGCATCGGCCAATGTGGCATCGACCGGGGCAATTACCCTTCCTGCGATGACCAGGCTTGGTTATCCCAAACGTCTTGCAGCTGCGGTCGAGGCCGTTGCGTCATCGGGTGGCCAGATCATGCCGCCACTGATGGGGGCAGGTGCCTTTGTGATGGTCGAGCTGACCGGACGCCCCTATGTCGATATCATGGTGGCGGCGATCCTGCCGGCGATCCTTTATTTTCTGGCCGTCTGGGTCGGGATTAATGCCTTTGCCCAGCGCTATGACCTTCCCGGCGTTCCCGAGGAAGATCGCCCGCAAATGCGCGCGGTTGTCATTACGTCCTGTTTCTTCCTCGTCCCCTTTACAATCCTGCTGTGGGGGATGTTTGGCGGGGGTTACACACCGCAATATGCTGCATGTCTTGCTTTGATGGCGGGTGCAGCATTGCTGTTCTTTGATGCCGGACTGACCTTTGATCTCAACCGTGCAAAAGACCGGTTTACCGATGTTTGCCTGAATGCCGGACGTCAGGTTGCAATGATCGGGTCGATCATTCTGTGTGCCTCGATTGTCATCGGTGTTCTGGGACTGACCGGGCTTGGGATCAAGATCACCTCGCTTCTGCTTTCTGGGTCAGGCGGCATGTTGTGGCCGGCCTTGTTGCTGACGGCACTGGCCTGTCTGATCCTTGGGATGGAAGTCCCGACGACGGCGGCCTATGTGATCTGCGTGTCGGTTGCGGGACCGGCCCTGATCGAGCTTGGGCTTGAACCGCTTCAGGCACATTTGTTTGTGTTCTGGTTTGCGCTGCTTTCAACCATCACGCCGCCGGTCTGCGGGGCCGTGTTCATTGCCGCAGGCATGGTCGAGGAAAACTGGCTCAAGGTTGCCGGAACGGCGATGGCGCTTGGTGTCGGCCTTTACATCGTGCCTCTGGCGATGATCGCCAACGCATCGCTGATTGATCTGGCCAATGATCCGGTCTGGGCCATTGCCGCGGGGCTTAAGGTCGCGGTTGGTTTGACAGCCATATCGTTTGGTTTGATCTCACCACGTGCTGCATTTGTGCGGATTGCACTGGTCGCGGTTGGCGGGATTGCGATTTTTGCCGCTGGCATCTGAATGACAAAAGGCCGACATACATGTCGGCCTTTTGTTGAATTCTTTGATTTGAGTGGTGCGGCGGCGTTATGCCGACACGCGTCCACTGCGCGGCCCGGCAAATAGCCAGATAATCAGACCAAGGACCGGCAAGACCAGAATAAGCACGGTCCAGATGACTTTCGATCCGGTGCTGGCACCGCTGCCCATCACATTGACGATGGCCCATACGTCGGCAATCAGAACCAACAGGCCAATAATTCCACCATACTCAACCATGTTCCAACCTCATCACTATTGCTGCGGCGATCATGGCCGCGCCTGAAGGATAAACGGTTGATTACCGCCGTTGTTCCCGTGCGGGGTAACTTGATGACTTAACTTGGCTGTCAATCAGGGGCAAAGATTAGTGATCAGACAACCTGCCCGGCCGACCAGCCCGATGACCAGGCCCACTGGAAATTGAACCCGCCAAGATGGCCGGTCACATCAACGACCTCACCGATGAAATAAAGGCCCGGCACATCGCGTGCTTCCATGGTTTTGGAAGACAGGGCATTGGTATCCACCCCGCCAACCGTAACCTCGGCAGTGCGGTAACCTTCTGTCCCGCTTGGCGTAACCGACCATTGATTGACATCCATGGCAAGTTTGCGCAGCGCCTTGTCCCCGGTTTCGCCAATCGGGCGTTCAAGTCCGTGGCGGGCAGTAATCATCTGTGCGAGCCGGTTTGGCAGAATGCGCGACAGAACATTATGAACGGCCTGTTTCGGATTTTCGGCCTTGGCCGATTTCAAAAGATCGAACGCGTCTTCTTCCGGGTTCAGGTTAACCGAGATGCTGTCACCTTCGTTCCAATAGGACGAAATTTGCAAGATCGACGGGCCAGACAGACCGCGATGAGTAAACAGCAATCCTTCGCGGAACTGCTTTTTGTTGCAGCCAACAATCGCATCCACCGAGATGCCTGAAAGTTCACCGGTTCTGGCGCGCAGGTCCGGGTCAAAGACAAAGGGTACAAGCGCCGCACGGGTCGGGATAACATTGATCCCGAACTGGCGGGCAATCTGATACCCGAACCCGGTCGCACCGATTTTCGGGATTGATAATCCGCCACAGGCAACGACAAGGGACTGACAGGTCCATTGCGCACCGGTGCGCGTGGTGACGTCAAAACCTTCATCATCACGCCGCATGATGTTTGATATTTCGGTATTGAGGCGGATTTCAACATTTGCCGCATCACATTCATCAAGCAGCATGTCAATGATCTGGAAGGATGACTCATCGCAGAACAGCTGCCCCAGCGTTTTCTCGTGCCAGGTGATATTGTAGCTGTTCACCAGATCCAGAAAATCATGCTGCGTATAGCGTTTAAGTGCCGATACACAGAACCGCTTGTTCTCGGAAATGAAGTTTTCCGGGCTGGTATGGACATTGGTGAAATTGCACCGCCCGCCGCCGGAAATACGAATTTTCTCTGCGGGCTTGGCGGAATGATCAACGACGACGACAGAACGCCCGCGCTTGCCAGCTTCGATCGCGCACATCAGGCCAGCCGCACCTGCGCCAATGATCAGAACATCAATTTTTTTCACGTAAACCAGACCAGTTTGAATTGGATGAGTTGGCCAGCCTTATACGTGGAAATAAGGATGTTGTCAGCGTTCTCAGGCGCAACGCTGATTTGCTGATTTGCCGTCGACGGTTTTGTTCTGCGTTACGTCGGGACTGCATTCGGCGGTGTCTGTTGCGATATCGCGTTCGCTTGCAACCTGATTACGGCCCTTTGATTTCGCATGATAAAGGGCCTGATCAGCGCGTTCGATCAGGCGGACAAGTGGCTCACCAAACTTGAATGTGGCAACACCGATAGAGACGGTAACGCTGCCGATTACCTTGTTTGTCGTTCTACTGACGATTTTGTGGGTTTCAACACTTTGTCGCAGCAGATTGGCGAACTGTTTGGCGCATCCCAGTCCGGTTCCCGGAAGGATGATGGCAAACTCCTCGCCTCCGTAACGAGCGGCAAGGTCCTGTCCCTTGACATTGCGCTGAAGCGATTCAGCCATCAGACGAATGACCTGATCACCGGCCTGATGGCCGTGATTGTCATTGAAGTTTTTGAAGTGATCAATATCAAGCAACAGCAAGCTCATGGGCTTGCCATGCTCCATGGCAGACATCGCTTCTTTACGCAGTTGCTGATCGAACGCCTTGCGATTGGCAATGCCGGTCAGCCCGTCGGTCATGGCTTCGCGCTTCATATTTGCCAGATCCTGACGCAGACGGGAAATCTCCGTCGAGCTATGATCAAGGCTGTTTTCAAAGCTGTGATTTGCGCCTTCCATCTGCCGGGTTGCTCCCAAAAGACTGTCAAGGGAGTCTTCAAGATTGCTGAAATCTCGGCTGGCGATGTAGTCGCAGAAGTGATCCAGTGCCTTGCCATATTTGCTGGTATCGATACCGATTTTCTGCACGTTTGACAGGGTATCATTGATCTGGAGGCGTAAGTCCTCGGTAATCCTGCCAATGATCTTGCGTTCACGTTCAGCACCGAAAAAGCGGTCATGGATCGCCTTGCATTGCAGTTCGTCAAACTCGCAATTGTTGCTAAGCAGAATATCGATAGTCTGATTCATATCCGGGTTGGTACCCGCGATGTAGGAATAGAAGATCAGAAAATTGTCAGGATGCGGAACCACACCAAGTTGCGCCATCAGGGTAAGCGCACTCTTGGAATGTTGCTGGGCATTCTCGTGACGAAGACCGTATGTGTGCATGGCCAACCTGGAAGATATTCCTGATTATGTGTCGGAACGGGCAGAATACTCTCTTTCCAGTTGTGCAGGTTTGATTTGGATCAGTGATTTCTTATGGAGGTGTCGAGCCCGCGTTTTATGGTTTGTTCATTCCGGAAAGCTATGTTCAGATCATTCAAAGGGCAGGAAACAAAGGGCATGCAAACAATGTCGAAATTCAGGGATGTCATCAGGATTGTTCTTCTGACGGGCGTGTTGCTCATCGGCGGGGCAAACCATCACGCCTTTGCGCAGACCGATGGCGATAGCAAGTCACAGACGGAAAGCCCCCTGCCACCTGATGGTATTGATTTCAGACCACTTGATCCGGCAGAACGATCAAACATGCCGCCATTGATGGAGCGTTATGTTCTCGACGAACTTAAAAACCTGCGCACCGAGATGCAGGGCATGCGCGCAGAACTTTTGCGTGAAGTCGTCAATCGTCAGCTGGAAGCCATCGACAAGGCAATTTCCTATTCGTCCAATACGGTGACCTATTTCTTCTATTTTGTCGCAGCGGTCGGTGCGCTTCTGACCATGCTGGGCTGGCAATCCTTGCGCGAACTGAAATCAAGCGTGCGAAATCTGGCCGACACGGAATTGCATCGTCTGTCCGAAGAATTCGAAGCGCGCCTGTCATCGCTTGAAGATGAGCTGCGCCTGAAATCCAGGGTCATTAACGAACATCAGCACGAAATCGAACGGACCCAGACCATTCATGCCCTGTGGCTGCAAGCCAACCAGCTGTCAAACCCGCGCTCAAAAATCGAAACCTATGACAAGATTCTCGAACTGGCACCGGGCGATCCCGAAGTCATGGCCTATAAGGCCGATGCTGCCTTGCAACTCGGTGATCGTGACTGGGCACTTAGCCTGTGCAACCGGCTGCTGGCCGAGGCACCCGAAAATGCCAACGGATACTATCAGCGTGCTTGTGCGAATGCCGGTCTTGGCTTCCGCGAAGCAGCCCTTGCCGATCTGCAGCGTGCGGTGGAACTTTCTGAATCAATGCGACAACCAGCCTGGACCGAAGAAGAATTCGAACCCCTTCGCGATATGAAGGAATTCGAGGACATTCTTGGCGACAAGAATGATGCGAAACCCGCAGAATGATTTTGCGCCCCAAGGTGTCGGGGTAATACGGGTCGCGTCGAAAATGAAAAAGCCCCGCAGCAAAACTGCGGGGCTTTTTGCAATCTGAAGGTCGGATGCCTTATGCGGAAGGCAGCTCGTTCCAAAGCGGATGGATCGGTGCGACGTCTTCTTCGATCTTGGTGAAGCGTGCATCGCAATCAAAGAAATAGTTATCGGTCAGATCGTCATTGACCTGCGATACTTCGCCGACAATGACCGGGCCTTTGCCTTCCTGACCATAGAAGCGATGAACAAGTGTGCGCGGCAGCGTGACACTCTGTCCCGGTTCAAGAACCACCTTGCCGCCGGCAGGAAGGATGTTGAGCTTCCCATCGGTGCGGACATGAACGTCATTGACGCGATCCATCTGGCCGTCTTCGGTCAGGTTGCAAAGCTCGATCACCAGATTGCCGCCACCGCGTACAATGATGTCTTCCATTTTGACCTTGTGGTAATGCCATGGACATTCCTGATTTTCGCCAACAATCATGATCTTTTCGGCATAGGGGACTTCGCCCGGCTGACGCAGGATGCCGTTGCGCAGGCAGAAAAGAATCAGGCCGCGTTTGTCAAAATTGCCTTCGCCATAATCGGTCACGTCCCAGCCCATCTGATGGCCGCGGCACCATTTCGCAAGATCAGGTTCGGCGTCCCACTGTTGCGGGCTGTAATGTGCCCATTCCGGCAGTTTGAATGCGATGGATGCGTACAGCTCTTTGGCGTGCTCGATGCAGGCATTGATTTCAGAACGCAGCATGGAAGACCTCTTGTGGCTTATGGATGGTATGGGTCAGATACTGGAACAATGTTCTGGCCCTTAAACTGTTGGCGCGGTTTTAACATGACGGATATCAGAAAGCGATAGTTTTTGAATGCATTCAAAAGCGGGGATGGAAACAGATTTCAGGGAGCGGTGTCTGCTAAACGATGCCTCTCTATTGCCGTTTTTTCTGTCGATACACTGAGATAAGAAGTATTCTTCAAGACACAAAACACACGCAGTGGCTGTAGCATCAAGGGACAAGAACATGGCGCAATCTTCGGGCTTTGCAAATGTGGTCGCGGGAATTCTGGTTGCAGGCGGCATCGCGGCATCCGGATGGATGATCGGTCAGGGGATCGAAAACATGCGATCGCTTGATCGCTTTGTCACCGTCAAGGGATTGGCAGAGCGCGACGTGAAGGCTGACAAGGCCGTCTGGCCGATCACCTATGTTGCCACCGATGACGTGCTGCAAAATGCCCAGGGCAAGATCGATGCCGATACCAAAACCCTTCTTGATTTTCTGGCATCACATGGCATCAGCCGTGAACAGACCGAACTGCAAAATCTGCAAGTCACCGACCAGCTTGCCCAAGCCTATCGGTCGGGTCCGGTCGAAAGCCGCTATATCGTCAATCAAACCATTCAGGTCCGAACCGATGATGTCGATGCGGTGATCGCAGCTTCGCAGGATATAGGCAAACTGCTTCAGGGCGGGATCGTTCTGGGCGGGCAGGGCTATAATCCGGGGCCGAGTTATCTGTTCACCGGGCTTAACGCCATCAAACCCGAAATGATCGCAGCCGCAACCGCCAATGCCCGCGAGGCCGCCCTGCAATTTGCGACGGACTCGGGTGGTCAGCTGGGCGGTATCCGGCGGGCGACCCAGGGACTGTTTCAAATTCTGGCCGGTGATGGCGCACCCAACATGACTGAATCCAGTCAGATCAATAAAACGGTCCGGGTTGTGACCACCATGGAATATCTGATCAAGGACTAATTGTCCCGAAGGCCGGATGCAGGTTGTATGGGCCAGTTGCTGCACCGATCTGTTGACAGTCAGCCCAAAGCTGGTTTTATGCGCGCCATGGCGCAATTGATCCTGTTTAACAAACCATATGGCGTTCTGACCCAGTTTACCGACCGTGAAAACGGTCGGGCGACTTTGGCCGACTATATTGATCTGCCCGGGGTCTATGCCGCTGGCCGACTTGATCGCGACAGCGAAGGTTTGCTGTTACTCACCGATCACGGGCCGCTTAATGCCCAGATTGCTCATCCGAAATACAAAAAGCCCAAAACCTATCTGGTGCAGGTCGATGGCGAACCGACGGACGAGGCCCTTGATGCCCTGCGTAACGGGGTTGAGCTGAAAGACGGTATGACGCTTCCTGCCAGGGTGCGCCGGATCGACGCGCCCGCCAATCTCTGGGAACGTGATCCGCCGGTACGCTATCGCAAGGAAATCCCGACAAGCTGGATTGAGCTCAGCATTACCGAAGGTCGCAACCGCCAGGTGCGGCGAATGACGGCGGCGGTGGGTTTTCCAACCCTGCGTCTGATCCGCCATGCCATCGGTGACTGGACGCTTGATGGCCTGGCGCCCGGCGAATGGAAAGTGATCGAAGTCGAAGCACCACCCGCAACCCACCGGCGCTTGTCGCCTGGATCGGCAAAGCCGCCACGGCGTGACGAGCTTGATAAGATTGCGGCGGTGGATATTGCTCATGAACCGTCATCGCGACTGTCGCGCCGAAAGGGCAGGTATAAACCGGCCCGTCACCGAAATGCCCGGTCCGATCCGGCCCCGTCAGGGCAAGACCGGTCAAATCAGGGCCCCTCAGGTAAACGTGCAGCAACGACTGCGACCTCAGCCGGGCGCAGCAAAACGGGCGGTTCCGGAAGTGCAAAGCCCGGTAAACGTTCGTCGGGGCGTTCCGGCGTAAAATCATATTCTGTCAAAGGCGGGCGAAACGGTGCGCGCCCCAAGAAAGGATAGACCGACATGTTAAGTTATCTGCACGGATTTCATGCCGGGAACTTTGCGGACATGCATAAACATGCCGCTCTTTGGCTTGTGCTGTCGCATTTGCGCAAAAAGAAAAAGCCGTTCTGCGTAATTGATACCCATGCCGGGTCCGGCTGGTATGATCTTGGCAGTGAACAGGCCGCCAAGACCGGCGAATGGAAAGACGGCTATGCGCTGGCCAAGGCCGGTGCCAATCCCCCAGAAATGTTGCAGCAATATCTTGATCACGTTGCCGGTTTTGACCCGATGACAAGGGGGCGTGATTATGGTGTGCGCGAAGATGATGAATATCGTGGTCCGTTTTATCCGGGTTCGCCGTTTATTGTGCGCGAAATGCTGCGCGAGGACGATCAGCTTGTCCTGATGGAACTTCATCCGCGCGAATTTGAAACGCTGCATCACCGTGTAAAGCGCGATGACCGAATTCACCTGCATAAACGTGACGGATATGAAGGTCTGGTTGGCATGATGCCGCCTGCCATCCGTCGCGGTCTGGTGCTGATGGATCCGAGTTACGACGTCAAACAGGACTATCAGAAAGCAGCGATCGCCATCCGGCACGCATGGGGCAAATGGCCAACCGGGACATTCATGTTGTGGTATCCGATCCTTGAGGACGGCTTTGATGTCGACCTTCGCAGATCATTTGGCGCCATCAGGTCAGCGGGGGGCGTCCTGTGTGCGGAACTTGCAAGTCGCGATGGCGGGGCAAAGGGCCGGATGCGTGGCACCGGGTTGCTTGTGATCAACCCACCCTGGCAATTTGATCAGCAGCTTGATGAAATCGGGAACTGGCTTGCAAAGACATGCAAGCTCCCCGGTCCGGCCAAGCATTCAGTGCACTGGCTGGTTGCAGCCGAATAAAACAAGCCCCGCGACAAAGATGTCAGCGGGGCTTGGTGCGTTGGGACGCAGTGGTACTCGTTTGCGGGAAGTCAGATCCCGAAGAAGGGCTGCAGCAATTTGGGCAGCAGTCGATTGAATTTCATCGGCGCGTCGGTTGCGATCAGACAGATGCATTCCTCGGCGGTGTCGGCAATCGGTTGATGATCGACATCGTCGTCAAGATCGGCAACGTCACCGGCACGGAACCGGCCGATCTCGTCGATATATGATCCCTTGATCAAAAGCGTCATCTCATGACCATGATGGCCGTGATCGGGGATGGAAATTCCCGGCGCGATTTTAAGCAGACGGACAGTGCCCCTGCTTTCAATCGATTTCAGTTGAAAATGCTTTACACCCGGTGCCAGCGTTTTCCAGGGAATGTCATCGAGTGACGTGACATTTTCCGGAAGCAATTCGGCCAAGGGGCGGGGCAAAGCCGCCATCGCGCTGCCCGTAATGCTTTCGCCAACCGCAATACGCCGCAAGGATGGCAGTTTTTCCGTGACGATATTCTCGTTGGTGGCTTCACGTTCAAGCATTGCCATCACGTGATCGAGCGAGTGGGCTGTCATTTCCATGCTATCGGCATTTTCAAGCACAGCACCGCCCATGGTTTCAAACCCGTTGACCTTGCTGCGGCATTGCGGGCAGACAGTCATGTGGGTTGCCACCAAAAGTTCCATCGCCTGCGACAATGCGCCGCTGGAATAATCCATCAGGGTCTGGTCTGTTGGATGATGTTTGATATTCATGCGACACCTTCCAGTCCGCCACGTAACTTGCCAAGTGCAAGTCGCAACCGCGATTTCACGGTTCCCAGCGGGATATTCAGACGCTCGGCAATTTCGCTGTGTGAGCAATCTTCAAAAAACGACAATTCAACAACCACCTTCTGGTCGGCTGGCAATTCTTCCATCGCTGCCTTGACGAGAACGGCTTCCTGATCGCGGCTGACGACTTCGTCTGCCAGCGGGTCTTCGTCAACAATCAGCGTCGGGTCGGAATCATCAACCTCGATATGTTTGCGTTGCCGGAACCGGTCGATGCGAAGGTTTCTGGCAACCGTAAAAATCCATGTACTTGCCGCGGCCTTGGAGGGATCAAACAGGTGCGCCTTGCGCCACACCTGCATCATTGCTTCCTGTGCGAGTTCTTCGGCCGTTTCGGCGTTTCCGCCAAACCGGAACATATACGCCTTAACGCGCGGGGCAAAATGCGCAAACAATTGTGCAAACGCCTCGCGGTCACGTGTCATCGCAACAGCAACGATCCAATCGGCACATTTTTTTGCCTCCACCGGGTCAACCGGACCGGGGCGTTTGGGCTTGGTGCCGTTCATTCTGGTTTCGGGTCCCCTTTGGGGCCGCGCCAAGATCATGTTCATCATATAAATCTTACGGCGGCCGCGTTCATTTGGATCAGAAGAAATTGTACGTTTTCTGCCAGATACTTACAATGTCAGCAGGTAAATAATATTCAGTGATCCGCATGTTGTTGTGATGCGTACTCATATGTAGCTTTGAAATCATAACTGCAAGCAGGCCGGGCTCATATGAACGTTGTCACATCGGGGAAACTCAACATCGCAGTCGTCGGTTCCGGCATTTCCGGTTTATCGGCCGCATGGCTATTGAGCCAGTCCCACAACGTGACGCTTTATGAAAAGGATGACCGGCCCGGCGGGCATTCCAACACGGTTGATGCCGACCAGACGCCGGTCGATACGGGATTTATTGTCTATAACACCCGCTGTTACCCGAACCTTTGTGCATTGTTTGACCATCTCGATGTCAAAACCGTACCAACCGACATGTCCTTTGCCGCGTCGATGGATGAAGGCGGGCTTGAATATGGTGGGGGTGACCTCAAATCCCTGTTTGCACAGAAACGCAATCTGTTTCGTCCGCGCTTCTGGAAGATGGTGCGCGACATCTTGCGCTTCTACCGCGAGGCACCCGCCGCACTCGAAGACGGAACCGCCGAACATATAAGCCTTGGCGATTATTTGCGCGACAAACGCTATTCCAGGGCCTTCATCAATGATCATCTTTTGCCGATGGGGGCTGCAATCTGGTCGACGCCGGTCGATACCATGATGGCTTATCCGTTGGCTGCCTTTGTCCGGTTCTGTCAGAACCACGGCCTGTTACAGATCAAGGATCGCCCGCAATGGCGTACCGTGGTTGGCGGATCGCGCGAATATGTAAAACGCATGACGGCGGGCATATCGGGCGGGGTGATGCTTGATCGGGCGCTTGCAAAGGTCGGACGCAATCCGGCGGGCGGGGCCTATGTCGAAGACCGGTATGGCAAGCGCGATCTTTATGATCACGTTGTGCTGGCCTGTCACGGTGACCAGGCACTTGGCCTTCAGGAAAATCCTGATGCGCGGGTCAAAGAATTGCTGTCGGCCTTTAAATATGAACGCAACCTTGCCATCTTGCATAGTGACCAAAGCCTGATGCCGAAAAACGCGAAGGTCTGGTCAAGCTGGAACTATCTGGCCGAAGAACAGGATGGTGAACAAAAGGTCTGCGTTACCTACTGGATGAACCGTTTGCAGCATCTCGATGACAGCACCCCGTTATTTGTCACCCTCAATCCGCCGCGCCATCCCCAAACCGGCAGCGTGATCCGCTCATTCCTGTATGACCATCCGCTCTTTGATGCCGGTGCGATGGCGGCCCAAAAGGATCTGTGGTCAATTCAGGGCGTCGACAATCTTTGGTATTGCGGCAGCTATTTCGGATATGGCTTCCACGAGGACGGACTTCAGTCGGGCTTGGCAGTGGCCGAGGCCCTTGGAAATGTTCGCCGTCCTTGGACTGTCGAAAATGAAAGCGGTCGCATCCATGTCCGCAACTCCGCGAAATCGCAATCGAGCGAGGCCGCATGAGCCAACCATCGCACAGCGCAAACTGGGCTTCGGCCCTGTATGAAGGGGTTGTAACCCATCATCGGCTGCGTCCGAAACGCCACAAGCTGCGTTATTCGGTGTTTTCCTTCCTGCTTGATCTTGATGAAATCGATGATTTGTCATCCCGGCTTCGGCTGTTTAGCCGCAACCGGTTCAATCTGTTTTCCTTCCATGATCGCGATCATGCCGACGGAGCAAATACAAATTTGCGCCACCGTATGGAAACATTGTTGGGGCGTCATGGTTTGGGTGATTGTGCGCACAAAATCCGGTTGCTGTGCTATCCGCGGCTGCTTGGTTTCGTGTTCAATCCGTTGTCGGTCTATTTCTGTTATCGCGCCGACGCGACGATTGGTGCAGTCCTTTATGAGGTCTCGAACACCTTTGGTGACCGGCACAGCTACCTGATCCCGGTTGGGGAGCATGGCCTTGATGACAAAGGAGTTTTGCGCCAGTCCTGTGCCAAGGGGTTTTATGTTTCCCCCTTCATCGACATGGTGGCGGACTATCATTTCCGTATCCGTGTGCCCGGTGAAAATGTTGCGGTGACCATTCGTGAAACCGATGCCAAGGGCGCATTTCTAACAGCGGCATTCGTCGGTGATCGAAACGCACTTTCCGACCGTAAACTGTTTGGAGCATTCATTCGCTACCCGCTTATGACCCTGAAGGTCGTCGCGGGTATCCACTGGGAGGCGCTTCATCTTTGGCGCAAGGGGATGACATTCCACAAACGACCGGCACCCCCGCAAGACGCGGTAACCTATGTGCTGGAAACCGGGACTGCAGCGGCCCAAGCAGGAAAGAGATAAGAAAAATGCCAGACCGCAACTCTTCGGCTTCAGAATTGTCTGTTTCAATGCGCGATCGTCTTGTGCCCTTGCTGGGCAGCATGACGGGAAATCGCAGCCTGTTGAAAGTCATGCTGCGCAGGGTTTTGTCGCATCTGCATTACGGCAGGCTGACCCTTGTTCTGCCCGATGGAGACAATCTTCATTTCGTCGGTAACCACGAAAATGATCTTCAGGCCGCGATCCATATCCATGACTGGAAAGCCATTCGCAAGCTTGCCACAGGTGGTGACGTCGCCTTTGCCGAGGCCTATATGGATGGCAGCTGGAGCAGCCCTGACATTACCCGGCTGATGCGGGTTGCGATGCTCAACGAGAATATCGTCCGGGCGCGTCTTGCCGGGGGGCTTTTGTCACGCACGATTGCGCGGATCGGGCATTTGCGTAATGCCAACACGCTCGAAGGATCAAGACGCAATATTTCCTATCACTATGATCTCGGTAACGATTTCTATGCTGGTTGGCTCGATCCCGGCATGACCTATTCATCGGGATATTATCGCCATTCTGACATGACGCTTGAATCCGCACAGGCCGCAAAATATCAGCGTATCTGTGATCTGGCCGACTTGCAGCCGGGCGAAACGGTTCTTGAGGTCGGGTGCGGCTGGGGCGGATTTGCCGAACTGTCGGCTGGAAAATATCGCTGCAATGTGACCGGCCTGACATTGTCGGGCGAACAGCATGCCTATGCCCGTCGGCGTCTCCTGATGCAGGGGCTTAATGATCGCACCAACATTGTTCTGCGTGATTACCGTCATCAGGACGGACAGTTTGACAAGATCGTTTCCATCGAGATGTTCGAAGCCGTCGGTGAAGAACACTGGCCGACCTATTTCGAAATAATCCGCAAGTGTCTGCGTCCCGGTGGCCGGGCTGTATTGCAGATCATCACCATTGACGATGAACGGTTTGAAACCTATCGCAAGGGTGCCGATTTCATTCAGCGTTACATCTTCCCCGGTGGCATGTTGCCATCGCCAACAGCCCTTGCTGCGGCGGTCAGTGACGCGGGGCTCAAGCTGCAGCATAGTGAATTCTTCGGCAAATCCTATGCCCGTACGCTGGGCGAATGGCAGCGCCGGTTCCAGCATGGCTGGGATACAATTGCCAAACAGGGATTTGATCCGCGCTTCAAACGCATGTGGGAATATTATCTCGCCTATTGCG
Source organism: Thalassospira profundimaris (assembly GCF_003326795.1). Classification (GTDB taxonomy): domain Bacteria; phylum Pseudomonadota; class Alphaproteobacteria; order Rhodospirillales; family Thalassospiraceae; genus Thalassospira; species Thalassospira profundimaris_C. The sequence continues at coordinate 146,394 of NZ_JPWI01000002.1, forward strand.
AAACCGGGTTTGAGTGCGGCTCGATCGATGTGGGTCTGTTCGTTATTGAACATCCCAACGATGCCCCAGCCTGATATTTCCCGTCACACGGCAATCTTTTATGCCCTTCCGGCGATGGCGGCCGCCGTGCCGACCATCCCGGCCTATGTATTATTGCCCAGCTACTATGGTGATGATCTCGGTCTTGGTCTTGCCATCACGGGTGCGGTGCTTTTGCTGGTGCGGGTAATTGATATGGCAACCGATCCGCTGATCGGCTGGTTATCTGATGTCACGGGCAGGCGCAAAATCTGGGTCGGTTTCGGGGCCGTGCTTGCCGGTATCGGATTATGGTATCTGTTCACGCCACCCGACGTTCCGGATGCGATTTATCTTTTTGTCTGGGCCAGTGTCCTGTTTCTGGGATGGACCCTTTTTCAGGTGCCCTATCTGGCCTGGGGGGCGGACCTGTCTGGCGATTACAAGACCCGAACATCTCTGACGGCCCTACGTGAAGGGGCGGGGTTGATTGGTATCGTTCTGGCCGGTGGTATTCCGGTTCTGATCCATGCAACGGATCGCGCTGATGAAATCAGGATGCTTGCGGTCGTCACACTTGTTTTGGGTGCCGTTTTTGTCGCACTTCTGATCTGGCAGGTGCCTGATCCTGTTGCGCAACGTAAACGTCCAAAATCTATTGCCATGGGAAGTCCAACAGTTGCCATCCGTCTTGGATTGCGCAGCTTGCGCGATAATCGGCTTTTTGTGCGGTTGCTTGCAGCCTGGATGATCAATGGTCTTGCTGCCGGGTTGCCAGCGGTGTGTTTCCCGCTTTTCGTGCGCTATTATCTGCAACTTGATCAAGGCACGGAAAACGTTCTGATCCTGCTGTATTTCCTTGCGGCAATCATCGCCATTCCGCTTTGGGCTTTTCTGTCGGCCCGGCTTGGAAAGCATCGTGTCTGGTGCCTTGCGATGGCAATCGCGATCATTGCCTTTGGCTTTGTGCCGTTCCTTTCGGTTGGGGATGCGGTCGGGTTCGGGGTGATCTGTCTTGTGACAGGTGCGGCACTGGGGGCTGATCTTGCCCTGCCACCGGCCATTCAGGCCGATGTGGATGACTGGGATCATTACCGTTTTGGGACGCGACGGACCGCATTGCTTTTTGCCCTTTGGAACATGACCAACAAGCTTGCCATGGCGCTTGCCGCCGGGATTGCTTTGCCAATTCTGGGGGCATTTGGACTAACGGATGACGCGGGGCAAAAAAGCGGCGCATTGGTGGTGCTTGTTTTGATCTATGCGGTCATCCCCATCGTACTGAAATCAGGAGCAATCGGGATGATGTGGCGCTTTCCTTTGGGGGCATCGCATCAGATTGCAATATGTCGGCGCCTGTCACGCCGCACTGTTTGATCTTGGGGCCAGATAGTCAGGAGCAAGTTCGTGCTGCGTAAAACAATCGCGTTGTGTTTGTTGTTGCTTGTAACCGGATGTGGGTCAATGAAACCGCAGGATTTTGCGCAAAAAGAACCCGTCTTCGATGTATTCGATTATTTCGAAGGCAGCAGCCGCGCTTGGGGAATATTTGAAGATCGATTTGGCAAATTGCGTCGTCAGTTTACCGTTGATATCACCGGGACAGTGACGGACGGTGTTCTGACTCTCCAGGAAGATTTTTTGTATGACGATGGCGAAACGGATCGTCGGGTCTGGGTGATCACCAAATTGGCGGATCACACCTATGAGGGCCGCGCAGATGACGTTATCGGTACTGCCATCGGAAGCCAGTATGGCAATGCCTTGAACTGGACATATGACATGGATCTCAAGGTCGGGGATGGTACCTGGCGGGTCAGTTTCAATGACTGGATGTTCCTGCAACCGGACGGGGTTCTGGTTAATCGTGCGCGGGTCAAGAAGTGGGGTTTGGAAATCGGCGAAGTGACTTTGTTCTTCAGAAAGCCGCAACACGTCGCGCAAGCTGCCGAATAATCCATCCAAGGACAGGCAGCTTGCCATAAAAATGCTGGCCCGAATCCCAGTAATCAATATGGGATTCGAGAAGGCTGCCATCCTGATTAAAGCTGACTTCGGTCATGCCGGTGAATTCCCACAAACCGATGACCGGGATTTTTGCGCTAAATTGCCAGCGCAGGAACCCCAGATCACCGTCAAGCGCTTCATGGGTAACCACAAAATTCGGGTGTTGGGTTTCGCGGAACGTTTTGCCCAGATAGGCACACACATTATCTGGCCCGTGCAATGTGGTGAAGGGATCGGAAAACGTAAAATCCTCCGTCACCATGCTCGACAATTCATCGACCGTATCAGGCGACAGGTTTTCAAAATAGGCGCCATAGGCAGCCAGCAAATGACGTTTCCTGTTTGCGATCTCGTTCATGCCTTCACCAGTTTGCGCATCAGTTTGAAAAACAGCCCATAAGGTAGAATTCGCGTCAGTTTCAGTTGTCGGACAAAGGGCGGTGGAAAGGCAATTTCGAAATCATTGCTTTTGCACAAATCCCGATACATGAAGTTTGCCGCCTGCTCGGGTGTTAGCAAATAGGGCATCTCGAAATCATTCTTGTCTGTAAGGCGCGTTTTGACAAATCCCGGATTGATCACGCGCAGTAAAACGCCAGTTCCTGTCAGTTCGGTATGAAGCGTCTCACACAGATTGATAAGTGCAGCCTTGGTCGGGCCATAGGCCGCAGCATTTGGCAATCCGCGATATCCTGCAACCGAGGCAACCACGGCAATTTCACCCGACTTGCGCACCCGCATGCGGGCCAAAAGCGGCTCCAGACAATTGACGATTCCCATATAGTTGGTGTCGATATGGCTTCGAATGGTTTCTGCTGAGAACCCCGAAACCTTCATCGGGGAATAGATCCCGGCCGCCAGAACAACCAGATCAGGCAGGCCAAATTGCTGTTCGATGGTGTTAAGGGCGGTTTTAACCGCATTCGGATCGGTAACATCAATCGATACGGGGGTAATGCCGGGCATTTCGGTCGCCAAATCACGCAATTTGTCCGAATTTCGTGCCGAAATGATGATGTTTTGGCCGTCTGATGTCGGTTCATCATGGAATTTACGGGCCAATGCGGCACCAATCCCTGCTGATGCCCCGACAATCCAGATGGTCTTGAACGACTTGGTCATCCCTGATCCTTTCGGGCGGTCCGGGTCTGGCAATTCATGCAGCGATAGGTGATGGTTGAACCATCGCGCGCCTTGAATTGCAATCCGACCCAGCGACCCTGATGGTCGTACCAGGCATTGGTTTCAAGCTCACCGTCATAGGTAAACTCCGTTGCCTGAATCGTCCCGTTTGTTGTGCGCAGCATTTCGCTGCCATATGGTGTGATATCGACCGCGTTTGCCTTGCCCGTGATGGTATTGAGCACCGACTTCCCGGCCAGAACCCCGCAATGCCAGTGATCGGTCGGGAAAATTCCCGCCGGCACTGTTTGTATCCCGTCGGGACCATCGACAATCAGCCGGTCCTGATCACGGGTTGCACGAACCGATGTTTTCTTGCCATCGTCATCAACAGTGACAGACAGCCTGGTCAATTGATTGCCCTGCCACATGCTTTCGGACCGATAGGCAAAGCTATAGGCGTTAAAGCCAAGGAAACTGATATCGATATTGCTTTGGGCAATGACCTGAAGTCCGTCACGGCCCTGATTGAAGGTCACACTATGGCGCCCGACTGGGGCATCATTGCGGCGGATCTGGAATTGCAGTTCAGGACCATACCGTTTTACCGGATCAAACCCGCGACAGGTATCGGGACGCTCGAACGCATCTGAAAGTGCGACACTACGCAACCGATCATTTTCCCGTGCCGCAGATGGCGTTGCTGCTGGATTTTCCGCATCTTTTTGCGTTAGCGGACTGGCTTGCGATGCAGGCAGCATGGCAAAGCCCGCAGCACCAATCAGGCTTGCCGCGAAAAGGGCGGATCGAACAGGCTTGGGAATCTGGTCCATTGTCTGGTCCATTGTTTGGGCATTCCGGGTTGCATCGATACGGGTTGAACAACGGGTTGTATGTTCTTGTTACGAAGAATGCTGATCGCCGGATCAAACGTCATCGGCATTGCCGGGGGCCGTCCGATGGGGTAAAGCAGGGGCTTACATGAAAGGCCAAGCCATGCCCCATCCAATTGCCGAAGACCTCATCGCGCATGTCCTGCATCGCGATTCAAATGTCATCGTTTTGAACAAGCCGCCGGGACTGGCGTCGCATGGCGGGCCAAAGACCTATTTTCATGTTGATGCCTATCTGCCGGATCTGAAATTCGGCATTCAGTCTGAACCGACTTTGGCGCATCGTCTTGACCGTGATACGGCGGGCTGCCTTTTGCTGTGCCGTCATCCGAAATCGTCCAAGAAAATCACCCGCCTGTTTACCGAAAAGAAAATCGGCAAAACCTATTGGGCGATTGTGCGTGGTGCGATGGAGGACGATCACGGTTTCATTGATGCGCCGATTGGCAAAACCAATGATGAAAGCGGCTGGCAAATGGTTGTCCACGAAGATGGACAGCCTTCAAAGACCGAATACAAGGTACTGGGACGCGGCAAGGATGCCGATGGTCAGGACATTACATGGCTCGAACTCGTCCCGCATACCGGACGGACCCATCAGTTGCGTGTTCATCTTGATCATATCGGGCATCCGGTGGTCGGGGATCCGTTCTATGGGCGCGGGGATGAACCGCCGATCTTCGGCGCGCCGCCGACCCTGATGCTGTTATCGCGTCAGATCATCGTGCCGTTCCATGCTGATCGCGACCCGGTCGTGGTTGATGCCCCGCCGCCCGAATTGATGCGGGCCGGGCTTTCAGCCTGTGGTTATGACGGGGATTATGCCGCGCATGCGAGCTCAATTGATGCTCAATATACCGGCGATGATAGCGATGCTGAAGGCGGAGAGTAATGTCTCAAGCGTGATGATCGATGCCATGGCATCGGGATCGCCATTAAGCTGACGCGCAAGGATATAGGCATTCCCGGCACACGGCATTCCGGCATAAAACACCCCCATGGCCAGAACCATGCCATCAACGCCCGCCAGATGCAGGCAGATGCCGGTAATCAGCGGCAGGATGGCAAGCTTGATGGTGGTGGCCAATGTGATGGCCCAGATGGCCTTTTTGCTCAGGATAAATCGAAGTCCCGCCCCAACCGAAAGCAGGCTTAGCGGCAGGGCCGCGGTCTTGAACAGGGCAGCGGTATTTTCGATGGGCAGCGGAACGTGAATGTTACTCACATTCAGGATCGCACCCGCACCAGCGGCAATGATGATCGGGTTTTTGACAATCCCGTTGATGATCCGGGTCAGGCTGCTTTTGCCGCCGCTAAAGGCACTTAGGACGACAACACCGAGCATGTTGGTGGCAATCACCATGACCGCAACAAAGACAATGGCAAGTGCCAGTCCCTCGGCCCCGTAAAGTGCATCGGCAACCGCAAGCAGGACATAGCTGTTATAGCGAACCGATCCCTGAAAAATGGATGTGAACAGGGGCGTGTCACGTGTGATCAACGGGCGCAGCAACAACAAAGCTGCCGACATTCCAAGCGTCGCGGCAAGGGTGACACCCACAGCCGTTCCGGCATTGCCACTTGAAAAATCTGCCCGGTAAATCTCGACAATCAGAAGGGATGGCAACAGCAAGTAATAGGTCAGCCGGTCAATCCCCGCCCAGATGTCAGACCCCTTGATCAGATAGCGCTTTAGTGCTGCCCCAACGAGGATGGCAGCAAAAATCGGAAAGATCGCAGCGATCAGTTCATAGGCAAGTTGCATGACGGACGGGGCGCTCTGAAACGGGTGGGCAGATATCGGGGGAATATCCCCCGGCAATCATCAAACTTTTCGATTGTTGTAATCGGCAAAGACCTGTTCGGGGGAATGATTGCGATATTGCTCGCAGATTTCCTCGAACCGGGGATTGCTGATCAGAAGGTCAGCCGTGCTTTGGTTGCACGCAATCGGAACCTCATAGAGGTTTGCCAGACGGATCAGGGCACGCACATCCACATCATGGGGGTGTGGTGTCATCGGATCGGTAAAGAAGAACATGGCCTGTAGCTGGCCATGGGCAATCATTGATCCCAATTGCTGATCACCGCCAAACGGCCCGCTTTTAAGCGGGTGAATATCAAAGTCCGGAAACCGTTCCTGCAACACGCGCCCGGTGGTGCCGGTGGCAAAGATACGGGTATTGGCAAAGCTCGCCTGATGCTTGGCCAGCCAGTCGGCCATTTCGCGTTTGCGACGATCATGGGCAACGACGCCGATGGATAAGGTCATTTGTGGTCTCCCGGCCTTTGGCATTGATTTATCATACTAATCCGCAATGCCGTCTGGCGTCACGCGCCAATCATCGGACAAATGTGCAAAGCTGCCCTGCCGGAATGGAACTTGGCCCATATTGTGCGGCTTGGTGATGCCCCAAAACAAAACGGCCGCCCCAAGTGAATAGGACGGCCGTTTGCAGATCAGAAAACTGATCAATTACATGTGGATCGCGCGCTTGCCGGCATCCAGTGCGGCTTCCTTGACGGTTTCGCCAAGGGCCGGATGGGCGTGGCAGGTGCGAGCGATGTCTTCGGCAGATGCGCCGTATTCCATCGCCAGAACCACTTCGGCAATCAGATCGCCAGCAGCCGGACCGACAATATGCGCGCCGACGACACGGTGCGTTTTCTGGTCTTCAAGCAGCTTGACGAAACCATCGGTGCTTTCCATTGCCTTCGCGCGGCCATTGGCGGTGAAGGGGAATTTACCGACAGCGTACTCGACGCCTTCTTCCTTAAGCTGTTCTTCGGTTTTGCCAACAGAAGCAACTTCCGGCCAGGTGTAAACAACACCCGGGACCTTGCCGTAATCGACATGGCCTTCTTCACCGGCAATCATTTCCGCAAGGGCAACGCCGTCTTCTTCAGCCTTGTGGGCCAGCATCGGACCGACGATGGTATCGCCGATTGCAAAGATGCCGCCGATATTGGTCTGGAAGTATTCGTCGGTTTTGACACGACCGCGTTCGTCGAGTTCAACGCCAACTTTATCCAGGCCAAGGCCGGTGGTGTACGGACGACGACCGATGGCAACCAGAACCACGTCGGCTTTGAGTTCCTCTGCATCACCGCCCTTGGACGGTTCAACAGTCAGGGTCACACCGGACTTGGTGGTTTTGGCAGAGGTAACCTTGTGACCGAGTTTGAAGTCCAGACCCTGCTTGGCAAAGATGCGCTGGGTCTGTTTGACCAGCTCGCCATCCATGCCCGGCAGAATGCGGTCAAGGAATTCAACAACGGTGACTTCGGCACCCAGACGACGCCAGACGGAACCAAGTTCCAGACCGATGACGCCAGCACCAATGACAACCATCTTCTTCGGCACTTTCGGAAGGGTCAGCGCGCCGGTCGAAGAGACGATGTTTTTCTCGTCAATTTCAACACCCGGCAGCGGGGTGACTTCCGAACCCGTCGCAATGACGATGTTCTTGGCATTCAGGGTTTCTTCGCCGCCATCAAGAAGGGCAACCTTGACCGAGGTCGGCGAGGTGATCTCGCCGGCACCTTTGACATAGGTAACCTTGTTCTTTTTGAACAGGAATTCGATGCCTTTGACATTGCTGTCAACGACCTTGTCCTTGCGGGCCATCATCTTTTCAAGATTGACCTTCGGCTTGGAAACTTCGATGCCGTGGGTATCGAAATGTTCCGAAGCTTCTTCGAACAGGTGCGAGGAATGCAGCAGAGCCTTGGACGGAATGCAACCGACATTCAGGCAGGTACCGCCAAGTGCACCACGTTTTTCAACGCAGGCAACTTTAAGACCAAGCTGTGCGGCGCGGATGGCGCAAACATAACCGCCAGGACCGCCACCGATCACGACAACGTCGTAGTTCTCACTCATGAGTTCTTTGATCCTTTTGTCTGATCAGATGTCGAGCAGGATGCGTTCCGGGTTCTCGATGCATTCCTTGACGCGTACCAGGAAGGAAACGGCTTCACGGCCGTCAATGATACGGTGGTCATAGGACAGTGCCAGATACATCATCGGACGGATTTCGACTTTGCCGTCGATTGCGACCGGGCGCATCTGGGTTTTATGCATGCCGAGGATACCGGACTGCGGAGCGTTCAGGATCGGCGATGACAGCAGGGAACCAAAGACACCACCGTTGGAGATGGTGAAGGAACCGCCGGTCATTTCGTCCATGCCGAGTTTGCCGTCACGGGCACGCTTGCCGAAATCGACAATGGTGCTTTCCAGATCGGCAAAGGTTTTTTCTTCTGCCGAACGGATGACCGGAACAACAAGACCCTGCGGGGTGCCAACGGCAACGCCGATGTCGCAGTAGTTTTTGTAGATAAAGCTGTTGCCGTCGATTTCGGCGTTAACAGCCGGCCATTCTTTCAGGGCCGTGGTGCAGGCCTTGATGAAGAAGGACATGAAGCCAAGCTTCACGCCGTGTTTCTTCTCGAAACCGTCTTTGTACTGATTACGGCAAGCCAGAAGGTTGGTCATGTCCACTTCGTTGTAAGTGGTCAGCATGGCCGCAGTGTTCTGGGCTTCTTTCAGGCGGCGCGCAATGGTCTGGCGCAGCTTGGACATTTTGACGCGCTCTTCACCGTCACGCAGTTCGCGTTCCGGCTTCGGAGCTGCCGGTGCGCTTGCGACCGGTGCAGCTGCACGCGGTGCCGGTGCGCCACCAGCAAGATAGTTCATGACGTCGCCCTTGGTCAGACGGCCATCTTTGCCGGTTGCCGGGATGGCTGCCGGGTTCAGATTGTTGTCTTCGACCAGTTTGCGAACTGCCGGCGGCAGCGGATGATCGGTATTGGCAGCAGTTGCCGCAGCCGGGGCAGCAGCAGGTGCCGGCGCAGCAGCCGGGGCTGCCTTTTCTTCCTTGGCCGGTGCGGCTTCTGCTTTTTCTTCTGCCGGAGCGGCAGCAGCAGAACCTTCTGCACCTTCGTTGATCATGGCGATCAGGGCACCAACTTCGACTTCGTCGCCTTCACCAACAACCAGTTCAGCAATCGCGCCGGCAACCGGTGCGTTGACTTCAACGGTTACTTTGTCGGTTTCAAGTTCGACAATCGGTTCATCGGCAGCAACAGCATCACCGACTTTTTTGTACCATTTTGCCACCGTGGCTTCAGATACAGACTCGCCCAGCGCGGGAACTTTAACTTCAGTCGCCATTTTTTCCTCGACCGTTTTTTCAATCAGGCAGTGTGGGTCTGCCATGATGCGAATGAATTCTAATGAACGTATCGGACGGGCGATTTCTCGCCCGTCCGGTAAAGTTATTTGACGCTTAGTGCCGCATCGACCAGTTCAGCCTGCTCACGCAGGTGGGCCTTCAGAAGACCCGTTGCCGGCGAAGCAGATGCTGCGCGACCGACATAAACCGGACGACCCGCCTTGTGCGAGATGTTCGACAGGGTGGCTTCGATACGACGATCGACGAAGAACCAGGAACCCATGTTCTCGGACTCTTCCTGACACCAGACGACATCAGCATTCGGGTATTTGGCCAGTTCCGTTGCCAGTTCCTTTTCCGGCCACGGATAAAGCTGTTCGACACGCACAAGCGCAACATCTTCGATGCCACGGTTTTCGCGTTCGGCGAGAAGATCGTAATAGACCTTGCCCGACGACAGAACGACGCGTTTGACCTTTTTGTTTTCCACCAGCTTGCCGGTTTCCTCGATCACGGGCTTGAAGGTCGTGCCTGCCGCAAATTCGGACAGGTTCGATACAGCCTGTTTGTGACGCAGAAGCGACTTCGGTGTCATCAGAATCAGCGGCTTGCGGAACGAGCGACGGATCTGACGGCGCAGGATGTGGTAATAGTTTGCCGGTGTCGTACAGTTCGCCACCTGCATGTTGTTTTCACCACAAAGCTGCAGGTAACGTTCCAGACGGGCGGAACTGTGTTCCGGACCCTGGCCTTCGTAACCATGCGGCAGAAGCATCACCAGACCCGACATACGCAGCCATTTGGCCTCGCCCGAGCTGATGAACTGGTCAATGATGACCTGTGCACCGTTGGCAAAATCACCGAACTGGGCTTCCCAGAGAACCAGCGAATGCGGTTCTGCAAGGGTGATCCCGTATTCAAAGCCCAGAACACCGGCTTCGGACAGCGGCGAGTTGAGAACTTCAAGCTCGGCCTGACCGGTACGGATGTTGTTGAGCGGGGTGTATTTTGCCTCGGAGGTCTGGTCGACCAGCTTTGCATGACGCTGCGAGAAGGTACCGCGCTGGCAATCCTGACCCGAAAGACGGACCGGGGTGCCTTCGCACATCAGGGTTCCGAACGCCAATGCCTCGGCGGTCGCCCAGTCAAGGCCCTCGCCGGTTTCGAACATCTTCGCTTTGGCCTTCAACTGACGAAGGATTTTGCGGTTGATGTCAAAGTCACTTGGCGGGGTGGACAGTGCGCGGCCGACTTCCTGCAACAGGTCATTGTCAACGCCGGTCTGACCGATCCAGTCGGCATCTTCGCCATGCGAGGATGCAAGACCAGACCATTTACCTTCAAGCCAGTCTGCCTTGTTCGGACGATAGCTTTCTGACGCCTTGAACTCTTCGTCAAGGTAATCCTGGAACGACTTGTCCAGTTCCTTGGCGCGTTCTTCGGTCAGAAGGCCTTCTTTGATCAGCTGCTGTGCATAGATGTCTTTGGTGGTCGGATGTTTACCGATCACATCATACATTATCGGCTGGGTGAAGGCCGGTTCGTCGCTTTCGTTGTGGCCAAAGCGGCGATAGCAGAACATGTCGATAACGACATCCTGTTTGAATTCCTGACGGAATTCGGTCGCGATGCGCGCGGCATGAACCACTGCTTCGGGATCGTCACCATTGACGTGCAGGATCGGAGCCTGAACGACTTTGGCAATGTCCGAGCAATACGGCGAAGAACGGGAGTCGGTCGGTTTGGTCGTGAAACCGATCTGGTTGTTCACAACAAAGTGGATCGTACCGCCGGTACGATAGCCTTTGAGGTGCGACAGATCGAAGGTTTCTGCAACAAGACCCTGACCGGCAAAGGCCGCATCACCATGCAGGAGGATACCCATAACCTGCTCGCGATTAACGTCTTTGCGCTGGGACTGTTTTGCACGGACCTTACCAAGGACAACGGTGTTCACAGCTTCCAGATGCGACGGGTTTGCCGTCAGCGAAAGGTGAACAACATTGCCATCAAATTCGCGGTCGGCAGAAGTGCCAAGGTGATACTTAACGTCACCCGAGCCCATCACGTCGTCCGGCTTGGACGGGTTGCCCATGAATTCCGAGAAGATCGCACGGAACGGCTTGCTCATGACGTTGGCAAGAACGTTCAGACGACCACGGTGCGGCATCCCGAAGACAACCTCGCGGATACCAAGCTGGCTGCCGCGTTTGAGGATCTGTTCGAGCGCCGGAATCAGGGCTTCGCCACCGTCAACGCCGAAACGTTTGGTGCCGACATATTTGGTATGCAGATAGTTTTCAAAGCCTTCGGCTTCGACCAGGCGCTCAAGGATGGCTTCCTTGCCGCGTGCAGTAAACTGCGTCTGGTTGCCGATGCTTTCGATCCGCTGCTGAATCCATGACTTCTGTTCAGGTTCCTGAATGTGCATGAATTCGATACCGATCGACCCGCAATAGGTTTTGCGTGCCAGCGAAACGATCTGGCGGATGGTCGCGGTTTCAAGACCCAGAACGTTCGCGATGAAAATCGGACGATCAAGATCGGCTTCGGTGAAGCCATAGGTCTTGGGATCAAGTTCCGGGTGCGGTTCACGCGGGGCAAGGCCCAGCGGATCCAGATTTGCTTCCAGATGGCCGCGCACACGGAACGAACGGATCAGCATAAGTGCGCGAATGGAATCATTGGCCGCAGCGCGAATGGCGTCGGAATTTACCGTACCAGCCGCAGGTGCTGCGAGGGCTGCCGGAGCATAGGCCACCTGGGCCGGGCGTTCGGCATGTCCCTGTGAGACGTCGTATCCCTCCATGCCGCCAACAACCTTGGTTTCCCGTGGTTGCCAGCTCGGCCCGCGCATTTCTGCGAGAAGTTCGGAGGCGTCGTCCTGCAACCCGTCAAAAAACTCTGCCCAGCTCTGGTCTACCGCAGACGGGTTCTCCAGATACCGGGCATAGATTTGAGCGATGTAGGTTGCGTTCGACTCGTTAAGAATCGTGTCGAGATCTTGAGGTTTCATTTGTGGTCGGAAGGCATGGTCCTCAAGACAGGACCACGCCCCCCCTTGCCTTTCCTCTGACTACCCAGATTAGCCCTTCAAAGCCTTCAGCATCGTCGAGCCGAGGCTTGCCGGGGAATCGGCAACAAGAACGCCAGCACTACGCATGGCTTCCATTTTCGCATCCGCGGTGCCTTTGCCGCCCGAGATGATCGCACCGGCATGGCCCATGCGTTTACCCGGAGGCGCAGTAACACCGGCGATGAAGCCGGCAACCGGTTTCTTGACTTTGGAAACCTGCAGGAATTCACATGCTTCTTCTTCAGCCGAACCACCGATCTCACCGATCATGATGATGCCTTCGGTTTCCGGATCCTTAAGGAACAGGTCGAGGCAGTCGATGAAGTTGGTGCCGTTGACCGGGTCACCACCGATACCGATACAGGTCGACTGACCGAGGCCGGCGGCCGTGGTCTGTGCAACTGCTTCGTAGGTGAGCGTACCGGAACGCGAAACGATACCGATTTTACCGCGACGGTGAATGTGACCCGGCATGATGCCGATTTTGCATTCGTCCGGGGTAATGATACCCGGGCAGTTCGGACCGATCAGGCGGGTCGAAGAACCTTCGAGCGCGCGCTTGACGCGAACCATGTCAGCAACCGGAATACCTTCGGTGATGCAGACAGCCAGTTCGACTTTGGCGTCGATGGCTTCGAGGATTGCATCGGCTGCGAAGGGCGGCGGAACATAGATAACCGAAGCATTCGCACCGGTTACATGAACAGCTTCTTCAACGGTGTTGAAGACCGGCAGGTCAAGGTGCTTGGTGCCGCCTTTACCCGGGGTTACGCCACCAACCATCTTGGTGCCATAGGCAATTGCCTGTTCGCTGTGGAAGGTGCCCTGCGAACCGGTGAAACCCTGGCAGATAACTTTGGTGTTTTTATCGACGAGAACAGCCATAGTTACGCGGCCTCCTTCACAGCTTTGACCACCTTCTCGGCGGCATCGGCAAGGTTGTCAGCCGAAACAATCGGCAGACCCGATTCTTCGAGGATCTTCTTGCCAAGTTCGACATTGGTACCTTCGAGGCGAACGACCAGCGGAACGTTCAGGCTGACTTCGCGGGCTGCTGCCACAACGCCGTCTGCAATCACGTCACAACGCATGATGCCACCAAAGATGTTGACCAGGATGCCTTCGACATTCGGGTCAGACAGGATCAGCTTGAAGGCCGTGGTAACGCGTTCTTTGGTTGCGCCGCCACCAACGTCAAGGAAGTTGGCCGGTGCGCCACCATAAAGCTTGATGATGTCCATGGTTGCCATGGCAAGTCCTGCGCCGTTAACCATGCAGCCGATGGTGCCATCGAGCTTGATGTAGTTGAGGCTGTGTTTTGCAGCTTCAAGTTCGGCCGGGTTCTCTTCGTCTTCGTCGCGCAGGTTTTCGATGTCCGGATGACGGAACAGCGCGTTGTCGTCGAAGTTCATTTTGCAATCGAGAGCGATGATATCGCCTTCGCCGGTCACGACCAGCGGGTTGATCTCAACCATGGCAGCATCGGTGTCGAGGAAGCACTGGTACATTGCCGACATGAATTTGACAGCTTTGGAAACCTGCTTGCCTTCGAGGCCAAGGGCGAATGCCAGTTTACGGCCATGGAAGCCCGAGAAGCCAGCTGCCGGATCGATGTCAACGGTGACGATCTTTTCCGGGGTTGCTTCTGCAACTTCTTCAATGTCCATACCGCCTTCGGTCGACGCCATGAAGATCACGCGCGAGCAAGCGCGGTCGACGAGAACCGAAAGATACAGTTCGCGTGCGATGTCGCAGCCTTCTTCGATATAAACGCGTTTGACTTCTTTGCCTTCCGGACCGGTCTGGTGGGTAACCAGGGTCGAACCGAGCATCTGTTCGGCGTTAACGCCAACTTCTTCGACGCTTTTGACAACGCGAACGCCGCCTTTATCGCCTGCTTTGGCTTCCTTGAAGGTGCCTTTACCGCGGCCACCTGCATGGATCTGGGACTTCACCACGTAAACCGGACCAGCCTGGGACTGGGCAGCTTCGATGGCTTCCTGAGCGGTATATGCAACTTTGCCATTCGGCACGGTCACACCGTATTTGCGAAGAATTTCTTTCGCCTGGTACTCATGAATATTCATGTTCGGTCGCTTTCTTGCCTTCCGTACGATTTCCGGTGGGTCAGAAATCGGGATTTCAATGTCCCCGTATATGCGGGAGGGACTTTGTTGCGAGGCCCGCGATCACTGAAGTTATAAAAACAACAATGATTGAAAAACGGGCCGGTCACTGACCAGCCCGCTTCGCGTTCTTAGAGCATGCCCTTGGCAGCTTCAACGAGACCGCGAACTGCGTTCACAGAATTGTCGAAGTTTGCTTTTTCGGACTCGTCAAGATTGATCTCGACGATGCGCTCAACACCGCCAGCACCCAGAACAACCGGGACGCCGACGTAAATACCATCAACGCCGTATTCACCGCTCAGATAAGCAGCAACCGGCATGACGCGTTTCTGGTCTTTCAGATAGCTTTCTGCCATCGCAACAGCCGAAGCTGCCGGGGCATAGAAAGCAGAACCGGTTTTGAGCAGGGCAACGATCTCGGCACCACCATCGCGGGTACGCTGAACGATCTCGTCGATTTTCTCCTGCGTGGTCCAACCCATTTTGATCAGGTCAGGAACCGGGATACCGGCAACGGTCGAGTAACGGATGGACGGGACCATGGTGTCGCCGTGGCCGCCAAGAACGAATGCGGTAACGTCTTTGACCGATACTTTGAATTCTTCTGCGAGGAAGTAACGGAAACGTGCCGAGTCCAGAACGCCTGCCATGCCGACAACTTTCTTCGGGTCGAAGCCGGTTGCCTGCTGCATCACCCAGACCATCGCATCAAGCGGGTTGGTGATTACAATGACGAATGCATTCGGTGCATGTTCCTTGATGCCCTGACCAACCTGGGTCATGACTTTGGTGTTGATGCCGATGAGATCATCACGGCTCATGCCCGGTTTACGAGCAACACCTGCGGTGACGATGACGACATCAGCGCCTGCGATGTCTTTATAGTCACTGGTACCCTTGAGGTCGGCATCAAACATGTCGACGGGGGAGGATTCAGCAATGTCAAGCGACTTGCCCTGTGGCATGCCATCAACGATGTCGAAAAGGACGACGTCGCCAAGCTCTTTCAGGCCGACGAGGTGAGCAAGCGTACCACCAATATTGCCAGCACCGACGAGCGCGATCTTGTTGCGGGCCATTCCGTTACCTTCTTCCCTATTACGCTTCCTGGGGGTCGAAACTCAACTTGGGAGCGCGATTGAAAATTTAAACCTGCGAACGCGAAATAATCGTTCGTAAACATCGAGTGTCGTAAACTGAATCGCTCCGATTTACAAGGGGAAACCCCGCTGTTTTTACGAGGAAAACCGCCGGTTCGCGGTTTATTGCAACTATGGTCTAAACGCTTAAAAACCGTTCATGTTGCGATTGCGAACGCGCATGAATGCGCAGCAAAACCAAAGCCTGTTTGCGATTGCGGGCTGCCTAAAGGAAAGGCAGTCTGGGCGTTTGCTGCGAATTCGGGCGTGCGATCATGATTATGCCACCCCAGCATTGCATGAAACTGCCATCAGCCATGCGATGCACACGTATTCGAAAAAACGCTAATACGACGAATTTTGCGTGATTTTGCGTTTGTGACATGCCTCACGCAAGAATCGCCTGATGAAGTGCGACCATGCGGCGAATTATTGCAACGGTTTTAAACTCTGGTGGGTGGAGTCGTTTTTGACATGGCGCAATGACAGGATACAGACCGTCTGCTAGACAGCTAGAATCACGTCAAATGCGCCATATCGAGATATTCCTGACTGCGCATTTCGGTCAGTCGTGACACGGTGCGCTGGAATTCGAATGAATAATCCCCGTCAGTGTAAATCTCTTTCGGGTCGCATTCGATGGCACAGATCAGTTTGGCCTTATGTTCATACATGGCATCGACCAGCGTGCCGAAACGCTTGGCCCAGTCGCGACGCGAGTCCGGTAGTTTCGGAATGAAATCGATCACGATCGTATGGAAATGGGTGGCAAGGGCAATGTAGTCCCCCGGACCCAGCGGGCGGGTGCATAATTCATCAAAGGTGAATTTGGCAACACCGGCACCGGCTGCGGAAATTTCGATCTTGCGGCCCTTGATGGTCAGGCTGTCTGGGGCGACCCGCGCCCCATGCGTCAGGGTCGCAAACATTTCGTCAATTTTGCCAGCGGCCTCATCGCGTGCCACAGGATAAACAAACACGTCTGCTGCCGTCAGATTGCGCATGCGGTAATCGGTCGGGCTGGCCAGTTCAAGGACGTCGAGCTTGCGCTTGATCATGTCAATGAAGGGCAGGAAGTTCTGGCGTTGCAGACCGTCCTTGTAAAGATCATCGGGCACACGGTTCGATGTGGTGACAATGACCACGCCGTGTTCAAACAGTTGCTCGAACAGGCGGCCGAGAATCATTGCATCGGTGATATCGGTGACCTGCATTTCGTCAAAGCACAGCAACCAGGCACCATCGGCCAGGTCCCTGGCGATGGGCGGGATCGGGTCGGCATCATCCTTTTTCTTGGTCTGGCGATACCGGTGCATGCGTTCATGCACATCCTGCATGAAGTCGTGAAAATGCACCCGGCGCTTTTTTTCAATGTCGATGGTTTCATAGAACAAATCCATCAGCATGGATTTGCCACGGCCCACTTCGCCGTAAATATAAAGCCCAAGCGGCGGGGTCGGTTCATCGCGACGGCGCGTCAGACCAAACCGTTCACGCCAGCCACCCGTTCCGGTTGCCGGTTCATAATGCGACAATGCGTTTTTCAGACTTTGCAGCTTTTCAGCGCAGAGTTCCTGCATCGGATCATGAGACAGCTCACCATTGGTGATTTTCGCGCGATAACGGGAAAGCGGGCCGTCGGTCATCAACAAATCTCGGATGCAGTGAAAGGAATCTTCAGAACGGGAACTGTCATAGCGCCAAGACGCATTGCAATGCAACAAGGGGCTTTGCATTTCAGCCCCCTGGATTGCGCAGACTTTGACAAAAGGGTTGTCAGATCAGGCGCATTTTCCTGAACAGCCAGATCTCGAACGCCGTAAAGGCAGCGAGCAGAACCACCACCCCGATAAAGCCAAACGGACTGTCTGCGGCGGGAATGCCGCCGACATTGATCCCGAGAAGCCCGGTCACGAAACTGATCGGAAGAAACAGTCCGGCGATCACGGTCAGCCAGTACATGGTGCGGTTCATCTGTTCGGTTTCGATCGCCATCAGGTTTTCATTGACGATCTGAAGACGTTCGCGAAGGGAGTCAAATTCCTCGACCAGTCGCACAGTTTTATCGGTAAGCGCGCGGGCGCGCCGCTTGAACCGTTTGTCCGACCATGCCGGTTTCTGTTCGACATAGTTTGAAAGTGCATCGCGCTGCGGCGCCATATGCCGACGCAAACGCGATACCGTGTTGCGGATATCCGATCCGCGACGGCGCAGCGGAAGCGTTTTACCCTCGGCTACGGTTTCCTGATCATCCTCGACGGCATCGACATCTTCCTCTATGCCGCGCACAAGATTCTCAAGCCGGAAAACCAGCCGTTCGGCAACGGTCAGAACGAAGTCATCAATGCTGCGCGGTGCGTTGTTTTCCGCAATTGCCGTCCGGATATCATCAAAGGCCTTAAGGGACTGGTTGCGCAGTGTTATCACCATGTTTGCCGTCACCCAGAAGCGTACCGAAATCATATCGGCCGGATCATTTTCGGCATTCAGGTTCACCCCGCGCAGGTTCAGCGAATATCCGGGATCATAGAAGAACACCGCCGGGCGCGTCCCGCGGGTGGCCAGCGTATCGGCAATGGTGGGATCAATTCCGACAATATTAATCAGCCAGTCACGCACCCCGTCGCCCATCCAGTCAAGATGCACCCACAAATAGGCATTCTCGTCCGGGGTCGGCAGGCTGTCTTGCAGGTTTGCCCATTCTACCGGTTTGGCAGTGCCAGTGTGGCTGATCTCAAATGCGTTGATCAGGGCCGGTTTGCTCATTGGGGGCTCCTTGATTGTCTTGCCTGACATCGTCCGGGCAAAGAGCTGATGACGTTTTCATCAATCCATGGGAACGAAACGTTAGATGATTCGTTACAGTCTTCAGTGTAACCTGTTTACAAATCGCGAAAAACGTTCAAATACCGGTCTTTGGATATCATTATGGATCATCAGGCATGACTTCACTTCGTCGCGTGTTCGCAGGTTTTGTTATCTGTTTGTTTGCGATAATGGCGGCACAGAATGTGACGGCGCAAAGCAACGATAACGGGCCGGATGCCGTTCAGAAAATCGAACTGGAAAATGCCCAGAACCGCATATCGGAATGGGACGGGGCCCTTGATGACCTTGAACAGACCATCACCAGGGACGAAGTCACCAATCGCTTTATCAATGACGGGCGTGATGAACTTGAAGCAATCCATCTTGGCATCGTGACCCTTCGGGACCGTGCCGAAGAACGCCTGAAACGTTTCAAGACGGCCCTTGGCAAACTGGGGGATCCCCCGGCCGAGGGACAGGAAGAAGTCCCGGCTGTAGCGCGTGAACGTGAACGCATAGGTCAGGATATCGCGCGCGTAACCGGCGTGATCAAGCAACTGGAACTTGTTGATTTCCGTGCGACAGAGCTTTCTGATCAACTGGCCGGACTGGCGCGCGAACGCTTTACACGACGCATTCTCGGGCGTGTTGATGTGCCGCTTGATCCGGGTGTCTGGCTGACGGCGTGGAGTGAAATTGTGCGCCTGCCCAGTATGGTTCAGGCCCGGTATGCCAATCTTGAGGTCGACGGACAGGCTGCTGACGAGCTGGCCGAAATTGCGCCGGGTCTCGTTCTTATGACCGTGATCGTGATTGCTGCGCTGATTGGTGGCGAAGTCATTGTCTTGCGCTATATGCCCGGTGGCTGGAAAACCGTGCCACAGGAAGACCGGGTGGCGTTGATTTCGGGAACCCGTTTTCTGTTTACGGCGATGGTGCCCGGTATTGCCCTTTTGATCGCGTACGGCATTCTTGATTCCCGTCAGGCCCTGTTAAAGGGGGCGATGGGTGACTTCATCCATCAATGTTTTGCCGCGGCCCTTTTCCTGTTGTTTGTCGGGGCGGCGATCCGCAGTGTTCATTCCCCGTTTTCACCTGCACTGCGCCGCGCGGGCACAACGCCGCGTGGGGCGCGAATTGTCGGGATTTCTTCGCTTGTCGTTGCGGTGATCTTTGCCTGGGACATGGTGTTGCTTCAGGGGGCGACCACCCTTGGAACGTCACTTGAAATCGCCCTTGTGCAAAGCATCTCGAATGTTCTGGTGATTTCGGTCCTGCTGTTCATCTCGTCACTTGGGGCGTTCTGGGTCCATGACGAGAAAGACCGTCATGAATTCTGGCCCAAGCTGGAGCGTCGCAGCCGCCGGGTTCTTAAGGCCGTTGCGATCCTGATGCCGGTTCTGATGGTGCTGGGATATGTCGCGCTGGCGCGGTTCATTCTTGAAAACCTGATGATGGGGCTGGCATTTCTGACCTGTTACTGGCTGCTGCGCGGTTATTTCCGGGCCTTGATGCATACCTATCTGGTGCGTCCGGAACCCAGTGAAGACAGCAAAACCACGGATGCGGTACATGGCACGCTGTATTTCTGGCTCCGGGTTCTGATCGATGTGGTGATGGTGACGATTGCCGTGCCCGTCGCAGTGATGATCTTTACCGACATTGCCTGGACGGATCTGATCCTTGCGGTTCAGCAGGCCTTTGTCGGCATTCAGGTTGGTGGCATTCATTTCTCGCTGCGCTCGATCCTGCTTGCGGCTTTGATGTTTGTGATCGTGCTGGGCCTGATGCGGTTTTTCCAGCGGATGCTCAGCACCCGTGTCCTGCCCAACACCAAGCTTGATCAGGGATTGCAGCATTCTGTTTCGGCGATCTTTGGCTATGCGGGGATCTGTCTTGCCGTGCTTCTGGCCATTTCGGCGGCCGGGATGGACTTGTCCAACCTTGCGATCATCGCCGGTGCGATTTCGGTTGGTATCGGTTTTGGCATGCAAAGTATCGTCAACAACTTTGTATCGGGTCTGATCCTTTTGGTGGAACGTCCGATCAAGGTTGGTGACTGGATTGTGGTCGGCGCCGATCAGGGTTTGGTCAAGGACATCCGCGTGCGCGCAACCGAAATCGAAACCTTTGACCGTTCATCCATCGTCATTCCGAACTCGGAGCTGATTTCCAACCGGGTTCTGAACTGGACGCTCAAGGAACGGTCGGGCCGCGGCATCATCCGGATCGGGGTATCTTATGGGGCCGATGTCGACAAGGTTCGCGAAATCCTGCTCGAAATGGCCGACAAGCGTCGCGAAATTCTGAGTTATCCGGCCCCGCAGGTTATCTTTATGGATTTCGGTGCCAGTTCGCTTGATTTTGAACTGCGCTATTTCCTGCGCGATATTGGCGATGTGATTGCAGTGGCAAGCTCGATCCGCTTTGAGCTTGTGCAGCGCTTCCGCGATGAGGGCATCGAAATTCCGTTCCCGCAGCGTGATCTTAATCTGCGCGATATTGACAAGCTGACGGATGCCATTCGCGATGCCGGTAAAGGGGCTGTGCGATCCAAACCGGTGCCAGCGCCCTCGGTCCCTGACGAAACACCGACCTCGGATGACGAGATCGAGCATGGCGCGGACCAAAAGGCCGCACCGTCGTCATCGGCCAAGGACATTTCGCGTGATCGCGATGCGTCCGGGCGTGACATTCCTGATGCTGGTGGTGATCCAGACGGGGATGCGCCGCGCTAGGCGGGGAATGTCCTAGATATCAAAAAGTGCAGCTGTGATCTTTTGGCCCATCGGGGCCATCAGATCGCGCTCGCGCTGGGTCAGCCAGCGCAGCTCGGCGATTTCGCGTGCCGGGGCAAGGGTGCCGTGATAATCGGCACTAAAACAGGTCATGCGGACAATTGCCCCGTCAGGTTGATTGTGCCCACGTCCGCTAAAGGTACCAATCTCACGGATGCTGTCGTCAATCAGTGTGACGCCAAGTTCCTCGGCAACTTCGCGGATGATGGCATCTCGGGCGGTTTCGCCCGGATCAATCTTGCCACCGGGCAGATAAAACCGGTCACGACCACGACTGCGCACCGACAGGATTTTGTCGCCATCGCGCAAAATCCAGTTGGCGGTTTCAATGACCTTGAGGGTCGGGATGTCTGTATCGCGATCTTCCATTTGGCAATCAGGGGCGATTACAGGATCGCCACATCCAGTCCGATATCGACCGCCGGGGCCGACTGGGTGATGCGCCCGACCGAGACGTAATCAACGCCGGTTGCCGCAATTGCACCAATGGTCTGAAGGTTTACACCGCCAGATGCCTCGGTCTTGCAGCGGCCATCAACAATGGCAACGGCTTCGCGCAGCATGTCCGGGCCCATGTTATCCAGCAGGATGATATCAGCACCGGCCATTGCAGCCTCTGCCACCTGATCAAGGGTGTCGCATTCGACTTCGATCTTGGGCAGATTGGCTGCACGGGCGGCCTCGACGCATCTGGTGATCGATCCGACAACACCGATATGGTTGTCCTTGATCATCACCCCGTCATACAGGCCCATGCGATGGTTTTGTGCGCCGCCCATACGGGTTGCATATTTTTCCATCTTGCGCCAACCCGGCAATGTCTTGCGGGTATCAAGAAGCTTTGCCGATGTTTCGCCCATGGCCGCTACATAGGTCCGCGTAGTGGTGGCGATGCCCGAAAGATGCTGAAGGGTGTTAAGGGCTGTGCGTTCGGCGGTCAGGATGCCGCGTGCATTACCCTCGACCACGGCCAGAACGTCCTTGGCCGCAATAGCGTCGCCATCTTCGCAATGCTTTTCGATTTTGGCATCAGGAACCAGCTTGCGGAAACATTCCAGCGCAATATCAAGTCCCGCAACCACGATGTCTTCGCGGGTTTCAAGCGCGACACGAAGGCGCGCATCGGCGGGTACGACGTTATCAGATGTGATGTCGCCGGTTCCGATGTCTTCGGCAAAGGCGCGGTCGATGAATTCGGAAATTTCAGCCTGGGTCAGGACGGTCATGGTGGGGGCCGTTTTCAATGCGTTGGGAATGGCAAACAGCCCCGCAAATCTTGCGGGGCTGTGAGGTGAGTTGGCCTAGGCTGCCGTGTCTTTTTTGACCGGAATGTTTTTTGACATTTCGAGCATGCGTTCAAGCGGTTTGACCGCTGCAACACGCAGGTCTTCGGGCATCACGATCTGCGGACCGTTATTGACCAGACACAGATAGAGCTTCTCAAGCGTATTGAGCTCCATGAACGGGCAGTTGTTGCATGCGCATGATCCGTCGGCACCGGGCACCGGAATGAATTCCTTGTGCGGGGCGGCCTTTTCCATCTGGTGGATGATGTGAGGTTCGGTCGCGATCAGGTATTTCTGATCCGGGCCATTGATCACATATTCCAGGATCGCGCGGGTCGAACCGATATGATCGGCATGTTTCAGAATACCGTCATGACATTCCGGGTGAGCTGCGATCTTGGCATCCGGGTTCTGGGTCTTCAGACGGATCAGTTCGCGTTCGGAAAACTGTTCATGCACGATGCACGAGCCGTTCCAAAGCGTCATGTCACGACCGGTTTTCTTGGCAAGATAGGTGCCAAGATGGCGGTCAGGGGCCCACAGGATCGGTTTGTCTGCCGGGATCTGGTCAATGATCTCGGCCGCATTGGACGAGGTCACAATAATATCGGACGCGGCCTTCACCTCTGCGGAGCAGTTGATATAGGTGATGGATACGTGATCAGGATGCTGTTCGCGGAATTTGCGGAACGGTTCTGGCTGGCACGAATCCTCGAGCGAGCAACCCGCTTTCGAATCCGGCAGCAGAACGGTTTTGTTCGGGCTGAGGATTTTGGCAACCTCGGCCATGAAACGCACGCCGCAGAACACGATAACATCGGCATCGGTTTCGGCAGCCTTGCGCGACAGGTCCAGACTATCGCCAACAAAGTCGGCAAGGTCCTGAATTTCCCCATCCTGATAATAATGGGCCAGAATGATCGCGTTCTTTTCCTTTTTCAGACGCTGAATCTCAGCTTCCAGATCAAGGGTCGGATCAATCTGCATTTCCGACATTGCGTCAGCCGAGGCTTCGGCAATGGTGATCATTTCATTCATGGCGTCGTCTCATCTCGCCTGTTTGCAAGCCGGAGATAAGTCGCGGGGCCCGGCATTGCAAGTTAATGACAGTTTGGAACCTGAATATCGCCATTAGACCGGGATGGCAAGGAATAGGGCGGCAAGAAAGAGCGGCCATGCATCAGAAATGATACAGCTGATTGATAAATCTCAGTGAAGGGGTGGCTGTGCCATTCTATGTCGGGGGCAGTTTATTAAAATGGGCGGGGCATGACGTCCTTTAAGGGCCAAAATGCTTTAGCGGTATTTTGGTCTGATCGGGTGCTGATGTGCTGGCCCATTCACGGGGTGAAAAACCGCTATCAGCTTTTACATATCAGCGTTGCACAATCAGAAGTGTGCGTCTGCCCAAGATGCGATCATAACACCCGTAACGAATGCACATGAGAGTCTTTAGATATGGATTGGGTTCCTATAGCCTTTGGTACATTTAAGGTTGTTGCCTTGGTCACGGCCATGTTCTTCGCCATCAAGTGGCATTACGATCAAGGGGAGAAGCTGGGTCGGCAGGCGGTACTGCGTGCCGGAATCAAGATTACAGCAGGCTTCGTTTTCGCGTTGACGGGCGTGGGGCTCCTCGTTCTGGTTCTTAGCAGGATGCTCGGTCTGGACTTGAGCTACTGAAACTGAAACCGGCGTTGAGATTGCCTGTTTGACTGAAATGACGAACCGGAAAGCTTCGCAGGGGCAGACCGTAAAACTTTAGATCGTCTCACGGCCGTTGAAGCATTCAGCGGCCGTTGTTCGTATTCGGATAGTTGAACTCTGGCAAATATGGCGCCGAAATGCGGATCTATACTGATTTTTAGGCAGTAAAGTGGGATTGGAATGTAACTTTACCTTTCCTCTCGTGTGTTAGAATCAAGAAATATCCGAATAATGATTTTTTAATATTGGGAATTACCCGGTAGTTATTTTCCCTAAATAAATAAAAAATAACGAACTTGTAAATTTATGAAAAATATTCATACAGTGAAAACTGGATGTGTTTTTTGATTTTTCAAAAATATCCGGAATTATTCTAAAAATTTATTCGATAATTCGAGGTTTCGACGGCCTGAATTCATGTGGCCGTTGTTAATTCGAGACCTCTGACGTGTCTGTAATCCAAGCCAAGTGTTTGACAGCGGGAATGTTCCTGCTCGTTTGGCCTGCCCAACGTGCGTTTCCGCGCAAGGAGCCTTTTTTGACAAATCGTACCACTTCGAAAGTTCTGAATTTTGCACGCCCGTTCAGTATGCGCGGCCTTGCAGAAGTTCTTCCTGCTGGCTCTTACAAGGTCATTACCGAGGAAACGCAGGATGAAAAACTGACCTATCCCACCTGGCAATGGGTGTCGACGCAGATTCACCTTTATACGAATTCGGACCGCCCGGAATCCTCACGCGTGCTGAGCGTCGATCCGCGCGATCTTGAAGTCGCATATCTGCGCGATCAGAAAACAATGGATGCACGCCCGCAAGTCGCGTTTTCGGCGCGCAAATCGAACAATCGTGCCAAGCGGGTTTTCTAGATTCCCGCTCTTGAAGTGACTCCGGTCAGTGCGATCTGACCGGACGGCACCTTAAACCGAAAATCCGTAATATTCCCACTCGGCGGCGCTGACCTTAAGTGCCATATGCTCGTATTCGGCCTGCTTGATTTTGGTGAATGCGGTGTGGAACCGGGCACCTAGGGTACGTTTGTTGAAATCCGATGCCCCGAACCGGTCGATGGCTTCAAGCCAGTGACGCGGAAGGTCATTCGGGGTCTTGGCGTGGCCGATTTCATCTTCGCTGGGCTTGCCCGGATCAATTTTGCCCTCAATTCCGTCAAGGGCAGCACCCAGGGTGACGGCTGCGACCAGATACGGGTTGGCGTCAACGCCGGCAATACGGTGTTCGAAATGTCGGGTTTTACCCGGTGTGCCCGGAACGCGCAGCGCCACAGTGCGATTTTCAACACCCCAGTCATCCGAGGCCGGTGAATACATGGCCGAGGCAAAGCGACGCCATGAATTCATGAACGGGGCCAGCAACAACATGGTTTCGCCAATCGTGCCACGAATGCCGCCAATGGCATGAAGCATCAGCGGGCTGAGCGATCCGTCCGCCTGATCGGCAAACAGGTTATTGCCATTCGGGTCGGCAAGCGACAGGTGCAAATGCATCCCTGATCCGGCTTCGTTGCCGAATGGTTTTGGCATAAACACGGCCTCCATCCCGAAGCGCCGGGCGCAGGTGCGGATCAGGCGTTTGGCAATAATCACATCGTCGGCAGCACGCATCAGATCGCGATAGCGGATGGTCATTTCATATTGGCCCGGACCATATTCCGAAATCAGGGTTTCAAGCGTCAGATCAAGATGCTTGGCCCCTTCATAAACCGCATCAAACAGCGGCGACATTTCGTCAATCTCGTCAACCGACATGGTATTGCGAAGCGCACTACGACGCTTGGTCATCGCATAGGATGCAGGCTGATAAAGGCCTGATGCATCCGGTGTGCGATCCACCAGATAAAATTCCAGCTCGAACGCGCCCATCGGATGGTAGCCAAGCTTTTCGGCGCGCTTGACCTGTGCGCCAAAGACATTGCGCGGGTCGACGTCATGGGGCGTGCCGTCTTCTTCATACATGGAAATCAGAAGCTGCCCGCGTCCGGTATGGGGCAGATAGCCCAGCGTGCCGGGAACCGGCCAACACCGGCAATCGCCGCCGCCGCCGGTTTGGACCAGACCGCAATCATCGACATCCTCGCCTGTCACATCCTGTCCGAACAGGGAACTTGGCAAGCCACGCCCGGATTTATAAACGCCTTCGAGTTCGTGACGGCGGATCATCTTGCCGCGACCAATGCCGTGGAAATCGGTCAGGATAATGTCGATGGCCTCGACATCCGGATATTTGGCCAGGAATTCCTGTGCTTCGGAAAGCTGCGATCCGCTGGGCGAGGTGGCGTTATGGGTGGTCACGACTTGGCATCCTGATGGTGGTATGGCGTTGGTCAATTACGGGGGGATTATTACCCCTGATAGCGCCGGAAGAAATAACGATCTTGCGGAACGCCTTCGGGCAACGGTTCGGCAATGGTGCCGGGCACGTCAATTTTCTGATCCGATGCGACGATTGCGCCCTTCATCAGGGCCGGTGGCAGGGTTTGACCGATGAAGGTTGCGATCCTGGCATTCAGGGCTTCATCCCCGGTGCCGACATCGGAATGCACAAGGGCAACCTTGCCCTTGAACCGTTCAACGGCCATCGGCAGGGTTTCGAAAATATCACCAAGGAAAAGATGATCGTCATCGGGAATGCATTTCGGATGGGCGGCGATCTGGCGGTCAAACACAAAGATTTCGCGATCCGGCATGATTTCACGCAGGTGGTCGAACGTCCGGCCATTGCCAAGCCCGACTTCAAGTACGATACCGTCGTAATCCTTGATCATGTCGGCGGCGGCATTCAGGCAGTCGCGTTGGGCTTGCAGGCGGCGGATAACGCTGTTCAGACGTGACATAACGGGTGAAGCTCCGGGTTTTGAAAATCTGGAATGCTATTTGGATCGGATTGACGTCTTGCACACGTCATCATGCGCAAGGCGCTGAAAATCAGCCTTCAAACTTGGTTTCATCAAAGGCCGGAACACGCGCACGGAACGCATCAAGCCAGCTGACCAGCGTCGGGTACGTTTCGCGCCATTTACCGTCAAAGCGCAGATCAAGATAACCAAGCGCACAGGCAATCGCGACATGACCGATGGTAAGGTCACCCTCAAGCGACGGTGCGTTTGCACTCAGATGATCAAGGGATCGTTTGACCTTGTCGGACTGGTAGGACAGCCAGTCATCGTGGCGTTTGTCTTCCGGGCGCATCCGGGCTTCATATACCTGAAGGATCGAAGCATCGACGATGCCATCGCCCAGTGCCTGAAGGGTCAGGGCTTCCCAGCGGGCATCGCTTTCGGTCGGATGCAGGGATACGCCATCAGCCTGTGCATCAAGATATTCACAGATCACGCGCGAATCAAAAATCTTGCGACCATCATCAAGGATCAGGATCGGGATTTTGCCCAGAGGATTTTGCTGACGCAGGGTATCAGCCGGATCATTGGTGTTGGACATCTCGACGGTCAGCAGATCATAGACACCGAGAATCTTGGCAGCGATTTTGACTTTCCGGCCAAACGGCGATGGGGCACTGGAACGCAGAATCATGATTTTCCTCCATGGGGGCAACTGGTTGCGCGCAGTGTAAGGGGGAACTGCAAGCCGGAGGAACTGAAATTTTCTCAAATGACCGATCCGGGAGCAAAACCACCCGGCGTAACAGGGCCCTAGCGTCGGGCCCGCGGGTGGGTGCCATTATAAACCGCCATCAATTGTTCCGTATCGACGGCGGTATAGCGCTGGGTGGTCGAAAGAGACGCGTGCCCCAGCAAGTCCTGAATGGTGCGCAAATCCCCGCCACCTGCCAGAAGATGGGTCGCAAAGGAATGGCGCAGCGCATGCGGGGTGGCGGTATCGGGAAGGTTCAGCAGTTCACGTACCTTGCGCATTTCGCGTTGTGCAACCTGGGCAACCAGCCGCTTGCCGCGTGCGCCGACAAAAAGCGGTTCCTTGCCATCCGGGGCAAAGGGGCACGCGCGCACATAGTCCTCGATCGCGTCACGCACGATGGGGAGAACCGGCACAAGTCGCTGCTTGTTGCCTTTGCCCGTAATTACCATTGAATCGCCGCTCGGGCGCTGATTGGCGTTAAGGTCGAGTGCCTCGGAAATACGAAGTCCACAACCATAAAGCAGGGTGAAAAGGGCCAGATTGCGCTTGGCGAGCCACGGTTCATCTTGCCAGACACCGGCATTATCAAGCACCGCCATCGCATCATCGGGTGCCAGTGGTTTTGGCGTTGATTGTGGCAGACGCGGGTTGCGGATCGACTGCACAGCGGCATTTTGCCCGCGCCCGGATCGTTCGAGAAAACGGTAAAAATTGCGTAGCGACGATAAGGCGCGCGCCGTCGAGGTTTTGGCCATGCCATCCATGCTGCGCCGGGCCAGCCAGCTTCGAAAATCGCGCGGGTTCAGGCGCAGCAAATCTTTCAGATCGGGAACTGCGCCAAGGTGGCCTGTGACAAAACCCAGAAAGGCATAAAGGTCGGCCTGATAGTTTTCCGTGGTGTGATCCGATGCCCGTCGTTCGTTGCAAAGCCATCCCCGCCAGTCGGCAATGGCTTCGCGCAGGTCATTGGGCAATGTAAGGGCGGTCAGACCGTTTGGGTCAGCCATCTGCGCACACCAAATTCGATCACTGATGCCAGGAACATGATCAGGTCATTGGCCTGTGCCGGGCTGAAATAACCCGGTTCCTTGACGCCAAAGGCCACAAGTCCGACCGGATCGCCATAAAATGGTGCAAGCCGGACGATGGCGGCTGAGCGGATATCTTCGGCGCGCGGGCCAAAAATGGCCTCGTCACCAGCATCATCGGGCAACAGCCAGACATCCTGTTCTTCACCCAGAACCTGATCAACCGCACCAACGACCAGACGGCGCACACGCCCGTCACAGCTTGGCACCGGGGCCTCGTCACATTCTTCAAAGCACAGTGCAATCGCATCAAGATCAAGCAATTCCGGCACAAGATCCTGCAAGGCCTCGACAAAGGTTTCAAAGCCGCGTGCATTGAGCAAGGCCAGCACCGCACGGTGAATACGGCTTTGGGTTTCGAGGTTGGATTTCGAAATATTGATCAGCTCGCTGGTCGCACCGCGCAGCTTTTCGCGTTCGTCGCGCAGACGGGCAACGACGTATTGCTGCATGTCGGCAACACCATTGCCCAGTTCACGAACCGGCAATTCAAGACTTTCAAGCAAGTCGGGGCGCGTTGTGAAGAAATCAGGATGTTCGGTAAGGTAGGCCATCACATCGTCGGCGCGCAAAGCTGTCTTTTCCATCGGTTCCGGCTTGAAAAATGAGAAACAAAAAACCCGGCTGCCACAATGCGGGCAGCCGGGTTAAATGCATGTTAAAAACCGGCGCTGTGTCCGGTTTTTATCTGTTTCTCGGGCTTTGGGCCTGATTACAGAATGGACTGGCCGGTTTTTTCCCAGTCAGCAAGGAAGGTCTCAAGACCCTTGTCGGTCAGCGGATGTTTGGTCAGCTGGCCAAGAACCTGCGGCGGGATGGTGACAACATCTGCACCCAGGCGGGCCGAATCGACAACGTGCTGCGGACCACGTGCCGAAGCAACGAGGATCTCGGTCGTCCAGTTCGGATAGTTGTTGTAAACCTCAACGATGTCGGCAATCAGCTGCATGCCATCAGACGAAATGTCATCAAGACGGCCAACGAACGGCGAAACATAAGTCGCACCGGCCTTGGCAGCGAGGATCGCCTGACCAACCGAGAAGCAAAGGGTGACGTTGGTCTGGATGCCTTCGTCGGTGAAGGTGCGGCAAGCCTTGAGGCCATCGGCGGTCAGCGGCAGCTTGACGACGACATTGTCAGCAATCTTTGCCAGCTTGCGGCCTTCTGCGACCATGGTCTCGTAGTCGGTCGCTGCAACTTCTGCGCTGACCGGGCCGTCGACGACGTCACAAATTTCCTTGATCAGTTCGAGAAACGGTCGGCCAGACTTTGCTACCAGCGACGGGTTGGTGGTGACACCGTCCACGAGGCCGGACATGGCGAGTTCGCGGATTGCGTCGATGTCAGCGGTATCGATGAAAAACTTCATTGGATTTCCTGTTTAGGACCTGTTGTTCAATGATGCGGTTAGCTGCTAGGGTCAGAGCCATCTGATGACGGGACCAGACCCTTTGCTGTGGGACCGTTTTGTCTTTGCCTGACGGCTCGAAACCGGCAATTCCGGTTCGGCGCAACAGGCAATCTCACGGGGTTTATAATATATGAGTGCCGCAAAGGCCACATCTGGAAATCTGTTTGCTGATGATCCGGCCTTTCAGGTAACTGCACAGACCATTTCCGTGCTGCCGCCTCTGCCTTTGGCGGGGCCGTATGATTATCTGGTGCCCGAAGGTCTGTCTGTTGCTCCCGGAGATTTCGTTGAAATCCCTTTGGGGCGTCAAACACAGCGCGGTGTGGTCTGGGGACAGGCAAAGGGCGATGTCGAGTCGTCGAAGCTGCGCGAGATTTATGGTGTCCTGCCGACCGAACCGATGGCCGATGTCACGCGCCGGTTCGTCGACTGGGTGTCGGCCTATACCATGGCCCCGCAAGGCGCGGTGTTACGCATGGCGATGAGCGTCCCCGACGCACTCGAAGCCCCAAAACCGATTTTCAGATTCACCCTGAACCGAGATTTTGACGCAGCGTCGCTGCGCATGACGCCGCCGCGCAAACGCGTTCTGGAATTCTTGGGCACCCATCCCCCGATGGAACAGGGCGATATCCTGCGTGAAACCGGGGCCGGGGCCAGCGTGGTCAAGGGACTGGTCGAAGCCGGTGCGGTGCAGCGCCTGATGGTGACGCCGCCATCCCCGTTTGACTTGCCCGATCTTTCGATCCCGCGTCCCGATCTGTCTGATGAACAGACCGAAGCCGCCGATGCGCTGTGCGCGCGGGTCGAGGAGGGCAGTTTTTCCTGCACGCTTCTTGATGGTATTACCGGATCGGGCAAGACGGAGGTTTACTTTGAACCGATCCGTGCCGCACTTGCGCAAGGCAAACAGGTGGTGGTTCTGTTGCCCGAGATTGCCCTTTCCGCGCAATGGCTGCAGCGTTTCCGTGACCGGTTCGGTGTGGAGCCCGCCTTGTGGCATTCCGAAGTCGGACAGGCGCGCCGTCGTGATACCTGGCGTGCGGTGGCGGATGGTTCGGCACGCCTTGTGGTCGGGGCGCGATCAGCCTTGTTCCTGCCCTATCATGATCTTGGTCTGATCGTGGTTGATGAGGAACATGAACATGCTTTCAAACAGGAAGATGGCGTGATTTATCATGCGCGTGACATGGCAGTGACGCGGGCCCATCTTGGCGGCATTCCGGTGGTGCTGGCATCGGCGACCCCGTCTCTTGAAACACTGGCCAATGTCGAGGCAGGCCGCTATCAGCGCGTGGAACTTGGCAATCGTCATGGCGTGGCTGTTCTGCCAAGTGTCGAAATCATCGACATCCGTTCGGACAAACCCGAACGCAATCGCTGGATCACACCGACCCTGAAAAAGCGGCTGGTGGAAACCTTTGCCAATGGCGAACAGGCGATGCTGTTCCTGAACCGGCGCGGTTATGCGCCGCTAACGTTGTGTCGGGCCTGCGGGCACCGGTTCCAGTGCCCGAACTGCACGGCCTGGCTGGTGGAACATCGCGCCTGGGGCAAGCTTCAATGTCACCATTGCGGATATCAGGCCAAGGCACCTGATACCTGCCCGGAATGCGGGGCAGAGGGCAAACTTGCCCCGTGCGGGCCGGGAGTCGAGCGGCTGTTTGAAGAGGCGGTGGAAACTTTTCCCGATATCCGGATCGAGGTGGCGACATCTGACAACATCATGGGACCCAAGGCCGCAACCGAATTGGTCAGGCGCGTTCATAATCATGAAGTCGATCTTCTGATCGGTACCCAGATTCTCGCCAAGGGGTATCACTTTCCCATGCTGACCCTTGTCGGGGTGGTTGATGCCGATCTTGGTCTGGCAGGTGGTGATTTGCGGGCAGCAGAGCGCAGCTATCAGTTGCTGACCCAGGTTGCCGGGCGTGCCGGGCGTGGAGATCGACCGGGCACGGTGATCCTGCAAACGGCGGATCCGGCAAACCGGGTTATCAAGGCAATTGCGGCGGGGGATCGGGATGCCTTTAACGAGGTGGAACTGTCCCAGCGTATGACGCACGGGATGCCGCCGCATGGTCGACTTGCTGCACTTATAATAAGTGGCAAAAAGGAAAACGAAGTCGATGAAGCCGCATGGCGGATCGGTCGCGTGGCCCCACGGGGTGACGGATTGATGGTTTTGGGACCGGCCCCGGCCCCTCTTTCATTGCTGCGCGGGCGCTATCGCCGTCGTTTTCTGATCCGTGCGGACAAGGGGGTAAAGATGCAGGCCCTGATCCATGACTGGCTGTCCAAGGTCAAGACACCGGGCAGTGTCCGGATCCAGGTCGACATTGATCCCTACAGCTTCATGTAGACCTGTTACCGAATGCCTATTGGGAGTATTGGGATTGCCACCAGTCCAGACCATCCGGGCCAAGGTAGCGTTCAAAAATAGCAAGCAACCGACCATCAGAACGCATTTCGCGAATGACCCTGTCATATTCGTTCAGGAACTGCTTTTTGTCCGGGTAGTCGGACGCTTTTGAAAACGGGTTGTAATAGGCAGCCCGGCGCAGGGGTGGATACAGAAACGCTATTCTGGAACGCTCGCCGGACTGGATGGTTTCAAAGACGGTGCTGAGATAATTGACCGGAACGGCGTCAAAGCGTTGTTGCAACAGCATCGGGATCAAAAGGTCGTTCCGCGCAACGGTTTCAATATCAAGTCCGGAATTCCAGAAGGCCTGCGTGTAGGAATAACCGGCAGCCGCCCCGATTCTGAGATTGGCAAGGTCGGAAAAATCGGAAAAACGGATGTGATTCTTGTCTTCCTTGCGAATGGCAAAACGCCAGTCGAGCAACAAATGCGCTTCGTCGGGATAAAGAAGGTAGCGCGCCCGTTCGTCATTCAGTGACAGGGTAAGGACAATATCGGAATCGCCCTGTTTGGCGTTGTGCAGCAACCGGCGGCCCGTATCGACGAAGCGGAATGTGAAGTCCGTAATACCCATCTCGCGAAGGACTTCGGTCATGATGTCGACATCAATGCCAAGCGGCTTGTTGTTCGAAGACCATTTCAGGGGCGGTTCGTTCAGGCATTCTATGATGAGTGTCCTTGCCGCAGCCGTGTGATAGGAAAATAGCAGGACACAAAGCGCAAAAAAGACGCCGCCCATTTGATAAATGGCATGTCTTTGCAGGCTTGTGTCGTTCGGCTTAATCATTTCTGCCGTCCGGTTGTGGGGCGTCAGTCTCGGCAATCAACTTGATGTCTTCAGGGATTTAAAGTGAAAAACCGTTGCGAAAACAATAACGTCAGAGTGGAAACCCAGCAAACAATGTCTGACTGGGCAGAGGCAACTTTTGGTCCGGTGCAAGATCCAAAGGCGCTTTGGAACCGGGCCTTGCTCGAAATGCAGGAGCTTGGCGAAGCTGTAGACCACCAAGATCTTTCAGAAATCGGCAAGGAAGCCGCCGACGTCATGATCCTGCTGTATCGTCTGGCGAGTCAGTTTGATCTCGATCTTGATGCCGAGCTTGATGCGAAAATGGCGATCAACCGGTCCCGGACATGGTCTTCAAAAGGGGACGGAACGGGATCACACATTTGACATATATATAGGGTGTCACAAACACCCGGGTGCGAATTGCCACTGAAAAAAAAAGATGTGTCGAATGGGGATGCGTCTGTCGCAGAGGCGTCCTGAAAAAACAATCTGCTGTGAACTTGATTACATTTTTACGGGTTTTTTGTCTGATTTCGGTTGGAAGGGTGAAAAGAATGTCTGCCGAAATCGGGGGATTCGTAGCAAAAATACCGTGACCGGGCAGATCTGAACCCGGCTGCTGATAAAGGGCGACTTATAAAATAGTCGTACGACCTCCTGAAAACAGGGTGTTTTTGCGGTGTTTTGGCCCTTCTTTGCCAAAGAATGAAAAAGAGCACCCAAATGCGCTTGCGCGGGGGTTGCCCATGCCATGGACATGTGATACCAAACGCTCGCTTCCCGGAAGGAGACCCTTTCGGGAGACCATTTTTTTATACGTATCCGAGTCGTTCTCATAACCAGAATTGAGGGCTTTCACCGGTGTCCCAAAATACTGCCGCGACCGGGCTCCAAGGGCGCTACGCCACAGCACTGTTTGACTTGGCCAAATCGGCCAAGCAGCTTGATGTTGTCAAAAGCGATCTTGAATTGCTCGACCAGGCCATCGCAACCAGCGATGACCTCCGGAATGTACTCCGCAGTCCCGTGATTTCCCGGGACGTGCAGGCCAAGGCGATGGCGGCTCTTCTGGACAAGCTTGGCGTTTCCGAGTTGACCAAGAAGACCGTTGGACTTCTGTCTCAGAAGCGTCGTCTGTTTGCCCTGCCGGGTGTTATCGATTCCTACCTTTCCATGCTCTCGGCTCACAATGGCGAAGTAACCGCACAGGTCACCTCGGCATCCGAGCTGAAACAAGAGCAAATCGAAGCCGTTACCGGCGCTCTCAAAGAAGTTGTTGGCGCCACTGTCAAAGTGGACCTTAAAGTTGATCCGGCGGTTCTTGGCGGTCTTGTCGTCAAGGTCGGTTCCCGGGTTTTTGATGCCTCGCTTCGTACCAAACTTCAGAAGCTCGAGCTCGCTATGAAAGGGGTTGCGTGATGGAAATCCGCGCCGCGGAAATCTCCGCTATTCTTAAGGATCAGATTGCCAATTTTGGCGCTGAAGCCGAAGTTGCCGAAGTCGGTCAGGTTCTGTCCGTCGGTGATGGTATTGCCCGTGTTTACGGTCTGGACAATGTTCAGGCTGGTGAACTCGTTGACTTCCCGGGTGGTATTAAGGGCATGGCCCTTAACCTCGAAGAAGACAACGTTGGTGTCGTGATCTTCGGTTCTGACCGTTCGATCAAGGAAGGTGACCAGGTTAAACGTACTGGCTCCATCGTTGACGTTCCGGTTGGTAAAGAACTTCTCGGTCGCGTTGTCGACGCGCTGGGTAACCCGATCGACGGCAAAGGCGACCTTGGTGCCAAAGAACGTCGCCTTGCTGACGTCAAGGCTCCGGGCATCATCCCGCGTAAATCGGTTCATGAGCCGGTACAGACCGGTATCAAGTCGATCGACTCCCTGATCCCGATTGGCCGTGGCCAGCGCGAGCTGATCATTGGTGACCGTCAGACCGGTAAAACCGCTATCATCGTTGACACCATTCTGAACCAGAAGCCGGTGAACGACGCAGCGAAAACCGACAGCGACAAGATGTTCTCCATCTATGTTGCAGTTGGTCAGAAACGTTCAACCGTTGCTCAGGTTGTTAAGGTTCTCGAAGAGCGCGGCGCGATGGAAAACACCATCGTCGTTGCAGCTACTGCGTCCGACCCGGCGCCGATGCAGTTCCTGGCTCCGTTCGTTGCTTGCGCAATGGGCGAGTACTTCCGTGACAACGGCATGCACGCAACCATCTTCTATGATGATCTGTCCAAGCAGGCAGTTGCATATCGTCAGATGTCCCTTCTGCTTCGCCGCCCGCCGGGACGTGAAGCATTCCCGGGTGACGTTTTCTATCTGCACTCCCGTCTGCTGGAACGCGCTGCGAAGATGAATGACGAAAACGGCGCTGGCTCGCTGACCGCTCTGCCGGTTATCGAAACCCAGGGTAACGACGTTTCCGCGTTTATTCCGACCAACGTGATCTCGATCACCGACGGCCAGATCTTCCTTGAAACCGACCTGTTCTACAAAGGCGTACGCCCGGCTGTGAACGTTGGTCTGTCGGTTTCGCGTGTTGGTTCTGCCGCACAGATCAAAGCGATGAAGCAGGTTGCCGGCTCGATCAAGCTGGAACTCGCTCAGTATCGTGAGATGGAAGCATTCGCACAGTTCGCATCGGATCTTGATCCGGCGACCCAGAAACTTCTGGCACGTGGCGCACGTCTGACCGAGCTGCTCAAGCAGCCGCAGTACTCGCCGCTCAAAGTCGAAGAGCAGGTCGTTGTGATTTATGCTGGTGTTAAAGGTTATCTCGACGCTATCGCAGTGAACAAAGTTCGCGCCTTCGAAGATCAGTTCCTGTCGGAAATTCGTTCCGCTGGTGCTGACATCCTCGATGCGATCCGCACCGAGAAGGTTCTGTCGGATGACAGCGAAACCAAGCTTAAAGCGTTCCTCGACAAGTTCGCGAAAACCTTCGCGTAAGACTGAAACTTAGGCGAAGGAGGAAACGCAATGGCTAGTTTGAAGGATCTGCGCTCGCGCATTGCCAGCGTCAAATCGACGAGGAAGATTACCTCGGCGATGAAGATGGTGGCAGCCTCCAAGCTCCGTCGTGCACAGGATGCAGCCGAAGCAGCCCGTCCCTATGCTGAACGCATGGGGACGATGCTCGGTCGTCTTGCAACTGCCGTCGGTAGCAATGAAGGCGCTCCAAAGCTTCTGGCCGGTACCGGTAAGGACAACGTGCATCTGCTCGTCGTCTTCACCGCAGACCGTGGCCTTTGCGGTGGTTTCAACGCGTCGATCGTTAAAGCAACCCGTCTGAAAGCCAAGGCACTTGTTGCCGAAGGTAAGACGGTGAAGCTGATCTGTGTTGGCCGCAAAGGCGCAGATGCGCTCAAGCGTGAATTTGGTGACAATATTGTCGCCCGGTATACCGGCATCGAAGGCAAGAAGGGCATTGATTTCTCTTCTGCTTCCGACGTTGGCGATAAAGTTCTGGCACTGTATGAAGAAGGCGAATTCGACGTCTGCACGATCTTCTATAACAAGTTCGTGTCCGCGATTTCGCAGGTTGCAACGGCACAGCAGCTGATCCCGTTTGTCGGTGAAGAAGCTGCTGAACAGGAAGAAGCTGCTGCTACTTCTGCGGTTTATGATTACGAACCGTCCGAAGAAGCCATTCTGGCTGATTTGCTGCCGCGTAACGTTGGTGTCCAGATTTTCGGTGCGATGCTTGAAAGCAGCGCATCCGAGCACGGTGCGCGTATGTCCGCAATGGATAACGCAACCCGCAATGCCGGCGACATGATCGACCGACTGAGCATCCAGTACAACCGCTCACGTCAGGCTCAGATCACCAATGAACTGATTGAAATCATTTCCGGCGCCGAGGCTTTGTAAGCGGGTCGCAGGAAGTTAACGGATAGCTTTGTCCGAGCAGGAGACAATACCTATGGCGAACAAGAAGGCGGGGAAAATTTCCCAGGTAATGGGCGCCGTCGTCGACGTTAAATTCGACGGCGAACTGCCTCCCATTCTGAACGCGCTGCATGTTGACAACAACGGTCAGCGTCTGGTTCTCGAAGTTGCACAGCACCTTGGTGAAAATGCGGTCCGTACGATCGCAATGGACACCACCGAAGGTCTGCAGCGTGGTCAGGAAGTTCTCGATACCGGTGATGCGATCTCGGTTCCGGTTGGTCCGGAAACCCTTGGTCGTATTCTGAACGTTATCGGTGAGCCGGTTGACGAACGTGGTCCGGTTAACGCAACCAGAACCGCTCCGATCCACCGTGAAGCACCTGACTTCATCGATCAGGCAACCGACACCGAAATTCTGGTTACCGGCATTAAGGTTATCGACCTTATCGCTCCGTACACCAAAGGTGGTAAAATTGGTCTGTTCGGTGGTGCCGGCGTTGGTAAAACCGTTCTGATCATGGAACTGATCAACAACGTTGCCAAAGGCCACGGCGGTTACTCTGTTTTCGCTGGTGTTGGTGAACGTACCCGTGAAGGTAACGACCTCTATCACGAGATGATGGAATCGGGCGTTATCAATCCGGAAGGCGAATCCAAAGCCGCACTGGTCTATGGCCAGATGAACGAACCCCCGGGAGCACGTGCACGTGTTGCTCTGACCGGTCTGACCCTTGCGGAATACTTCCGTGATGAAGAAGGCCAGGACGTTCTGTTCTTCGTCGATAACATCTTCCGCTTCACCCAGGCTGGTTCGGAAGTGTCCGCACTTCTCGGTCGTATCCCGTCTGCTGTGGGTTATCAGCCGACGCTGGCAACCGACATGGGTGCGCTGCAGGAACGTATTACCTCGACCAAAAAAGGTTCCATTACCTCGGTTCAGGCAATTTACGTCCCGGCCGATGACTTGACTGACCCGGCACCGGCAACCTCGTTTGCTCACCTTGATGCAACCACCACGCTGAACCGTCAGATCGCCGAGCTCGGCATCTATCCGGCAGTTGACCCGCTCGATTCCACCTCGCGTGCTCTCGATCCGGGCGTGATTGGCAAGGAACACTACGAGACCGCTCGTGAAGTTCAGCGTATCCTTCAGACCTACAAAGGTCTTCAGGACATCATCGCCATCCTCGGCATGGACGAGCTTTCGGAAGACGACAAACTGGTTGTGGCACGTGCCCGTAAGATCCAGCGTTTCCTTTCGCAGCCGTTCCACGTTGCAGAAGTCTTCACCGGTACTCCGGGCGTGTTCGTTCAGCTCGAAGACACCATCAAGGCTTTCAAAGCGATCTGCGCTGGTGAATATGACCACATGCCGGAACAGGCATTCTACATGGTCGGCACCATCGAAGAAGCCATCGAAAAAGCCAAGAAGATGGCCGAAGCTGCCTAAGGCAGTTTCGGTCCCCCTCCGGCTAAGGAGCGAGGATTGTCATGACTGATACGACTGTACTGGAACTTGTTTCGCCGTCTGCCCTGCTCAAATCCGAGCCGGTCGAGATGGTCGTTGTTCCGGGCACGGACGGGAATTTTGGTGTGCTGCCCAAGCATTCGCCGATGATCTCGACCATTCGTCCGGGTGTCATCGACATCTATGCAGGTGGTAAGGTTTCCGAACGTATCTTCGTTGCTGGCGGTGTTGCAGAGGTTAATCCCGAACGTTGCACCATTCTGGCAGAAGAAGCGGTACCGGTTGCCGATCTGAAAGCTGACGAAGCACAGGCACGTCTTGAGAAGGCAACTGCCGATCTCAAGGAAGCCAGCACTGCCCACGACAAGGCAAATGCCGAGCGCGCGCTTGACATTGCCCGTGCACAGATTGCTGCCCTGACCAACTAATCGTCAGTTGGAAATTTTAAAAAGGCCGTCCTTCGGGGCGGCCTTTTTCGTTGTCTGCTCACGCGGCGGACAGATTGGGGTGTAACCGGATTCTGCCACCATTGTGCCGGGGCCTTCCTGTTTGATCTCGAGATTATCCGCGCCAGCCGGGTTGGGACCGCAAGGATGCCATTTGCAAGATCCAGCCGCCGCCAAAGCCAAGCAGCGCAATCACGCCAAGTGCAACCAGTCCCGTTGACGTAAAAAGCGGCGCAACCTGACTGATATTGATAGAGCCAATCGCAAAGCTTGCGGCAAGTGCAATGCCGGTTCCCATGACGATGCCAAGCATCCCGCTGACCGTTACCAAGATGCCGGTTTCAAGTGCGCCGGTCTGGATGATCTGTCGGGGCTGGATGCCAAGGGCGCGCAACATCGCAAGTTCCCCCGCCGCGTGCTGGCGCAAGGCGATCAGGCCGGTCACAATCACCAGCACCGCACCAACCGTGGCAAGCACGGTCTGGGCAATCAGGATGGCGCGCACCTGATCAAACATTCCGGATAATCGTTCAAGGACCCCTGCCACCCGGATCATCGGAACATGGGGGAACTGACCCTGCAAACGGTCTGCGACCTTTGTGACCGTTTGGTGGGCCATAAGGTCGGGTTCATGCAGGCTCAGGGCCGCGATCACACCATGCGGGGGTGGCGGGTCCATGGGGGACAGGACAATCGGAAAATCAAGCGCAAGCCGGGTCCAGTCAATCTTGCGCAGATTGGCGATTTTGACTGTGATCGGTTCGCCCAGGATATTTACCGTAATCTGATCGCCGATAGTAATGCCAAGGGCAGCGGCGATGTCGGCATCAAGCGATGCCAGTCTTTCATTCACACTATCGCGCGTCCACCAGTCCCCGGCGATTAGCCGGCTTTGCGCCATCGATGATGTTGGCGCATTGGTCCAGGACAATCCGCGATCACCGCGTATGAACCAGTGATAGCGTCTGGGTATCTCGGACAGACTGACCGGACGTCCGTTAATACGGGTAACCCGACCGTGCAGGAATGGCATCCGGGCAAGGGATGAAATCGCCGGATCACCGGATGCGACGGCGCGGAAAGCATCGCTTTGCTCTGGTGGCAGATCAAAGAAGACCAGATCGGGTGTTTGACCTGGCAAAACGGATTTAAGGTGATGACCGGCAATGGTTCCAAACAGGACCACCGCAAGCAGGCATGTGACAGCCAGTCCGAAAGATGCGGCAATGGTGATGGTCGGCGCCGACGGGCGGGCAATATTGCGCAAGGCAAGTCGCCATGCCGCTGAACCATTGGTTCCACGGGCCAATATGGAGGACCCTTTGCGCACCAGCCAGCCCAATCCAACAAAACATGCCAGACACAAACCAAGTACTGCGATCAAAAGAACGGAAAACCATCCAAGATCAATCAGCCGAACCGCAAAGCCGGTTGTCGCAAGTATCAGCAGTGCCGGCAAAAGGAAGTGCGGCGAACGAAGTGGACCCGATATCGCAAAGGAAGGCGCAGATTGTGAGGACTGGTCGCGAAACAGCGATGCGGCATTGACCTGACATGCCTTGCGGATCGGCCCAAGTGCGATCAGGGTGACAAAACAGACCACAAAACCAAAGATCAGCAGTGCA
Organism: Thalassospira profundimaris; assembly: GCF_003326795.1. GTDB lineage: Bacteria > Pseudomonadota > Alphaproteobacteria > Rhodospirillales > Thalassospiraceae > Thalassospira > Thalassospira profundimaris_C. The sequence continues at coordinate 187,307 of NZ_JPWI01000002.1, forward strand.
TTTCCGGGGCCCGGTGCAATGACAATCCCGAACCGGGTTGCGACCATCGGGGCAAGGGCGATGGTGACGACATGGCTAAGGGCAAATGCCGTGATCACGGCGGCAACGGTGACAAGGCCCACCATGCAGCCGATGGCAAAAATCAGCTGAGAGGGCCTGACACCAACGGCGCGCATCAGGGTAAATTCACTGCTGCGCGCGCTCAGGTCCGCGCGAAGGGCATTGCCGATTGCCGTCATTGTGATGGCAAAAATCGCAATTCCGATCAGGCTGGCAAAGGCAGAGGCAAAATCGCCAATACGCTCAATGCCGGGAATACCGTCATCGGCATTCACAATACGCCAGCCGCTGTCGGGAAACTGCTCTTCGATTTCGGTAATGATCCGGGCATTAGACATGCTGCTGTCGGGCGCCCGTTTCAGGCGGCTATACCAGTAAATCTGTTTATCTGATGACAGAAGTTCGTTTAACCCATAGGCATCAAGAGACACCAGAACACGCGGCCCCAGCGAAAAAAGACGAAACTTGCGTTCGGGTTCTGCCAGCAAGGTCGCGCGGATCTGATAGGTCTGATCACCGATAGTGATTTCATCATTCAATGCCAGGCCGGATTGTTCCAGAAAGCCCGGATCAACAATCGCGCCGCTGACTCCGTCGCGGATTTCCAGCGCGTTCTGTGCTGTGATGCCGGGGGATAGCAGAAGGTCACCATAAAGCGGATATGACCGGTCAATGGCCTTTAATTCCGAAAGAATAGCGGGTGATTGTGACGAAGACCGGATCATGACGCGCTGTTCGGCCGTGATGGCAACTGTGCCAAACTTTGTCAGAAAGACTTTTTCCTGATCGGTTGGTGGGCGATGAAACAGACGCAGTGAAATATCGCCACCAATGGTCTGCTGGGCAGACTGACGCATTGCATCGCGTACAGAATGGGTCAGATTGACTGTCAGCGACAGCGTGGTGATTGCGAAGATCAGGGTACCAAATAACGCACCAATGCCAATACCCGGGCGTCGCAATTGACGAAGCGCGAAATACAATCCCGCAGCATAAAGCCGGATTTGGAAAGAGGGTGATGTCAGGCGGGACACGGCAGTCTCGCGGGCAGGTGGGTTACGGCGTCGGGGTAAGTGCCAACCCCAGCCAGAAGGATTCGATCATTTTCATCAGGTCGATGAATTCTGTCACATCCACGGGCTTGCGCAAATAACAGTTTGCCCCGGCGGCATAGCAAAGATCGACATCGTGATCCGCCCCCGAAGTAGTCAGGACGATAACCGGGATTGAAGCCGAATTGGGATCGTTGCGAATATCGCGCAGCATTTCGCGGCCATCCTTACGCGGCATGTTCAGATCCAGAAGGATCAGACGCGGTCGTGGCGCGTTGCGATATGGACCATCCTGTTGAAGGAACTGTAATGCTGACATGGCATCCTTGACATGGTGAAGCTCGACGGGGCGTTTGAATTCCCGCAATGCTTCGCGCACAAGGCGTGCGTCACCCGGATTGTCTTCAATCAACAACAGATTATTCGTTATGCCATTTGCGTGAGCCGACATTGCACCCATTATCCAATCGGGTGGGCATTTATCTTATACCCTGTCCCTGTTCCCTGCTTTGTGAGACGCTTGAATTATAATAAGAAAATATAGAAGTGGTTCCCCAACCACCGCTAACACCCCATATTAACGAATAGCATTTTTCTAATTTAGCTACCCTTAAGACTGGTTCTCATACTTTGGCACGAAAATCAATGCAATAAGGCCGTATTAAAGTAGAAATCATTATCCTTACGTATGAAACATAATGTCTCATAAGGGGTGGTGAAAGGGTAAATGGTAGAAAATTTTCATGCAAAAAGGGGATGATTCCGGGTTTTTACGTGCAAACGGTTCGCGATAAAGTCCGGATATGGCAATGGCTGCGTCATTTTGACGCAGCCATCACAGGAGATTTGCCGTGCAACAGGATATGTGCAGGGATCTTCAACAAGCAAGACTGTTGTCTGGTCCCGCCTGGCGACTAGTTGGTTGCGATTCCGATTTCCCTGGCAAGAGTATCAAACCGTAAAACCATTTCAGGCTGGTCGGCAAAGAATTCGGCAGCCTTGTGATAGGTGGTTTGTGCTTCGTCTGTCTTGCCCAGAACCATATAGGCCTGCATCAGACGCGCCCAGCCATCCGGGTCATTTGGTTCGCTTTCGAGGCGTTCGGCAAGACGGTCAACCATCCCGTTAATCATTTCCTGCCGATCTTCGGGGGTCATTTCCTGGGCAGCTGCCACGTCGTCCTGACTGGGACCAGCCATTTGCGGGGCTGTGGCAACTTTCAGACGGCCCTCGATATCAATACCCTGCGCGAGGGCTGCATCATTGATGCGCTCAACCACCATCGGAACCCAGTTGGCATCGCCAGGTGCAGCATTGACCAGTTCAATCCAGCGATCAACGGCAAGGGCGATGTTGCCATCCTGTGCATCGGCAAGGCCCAGATAATATCCGATGCGTGGGTCCCGGCTGTCGGTGGTGGCAGCTTCTTTCAGAACACCACGTGCTGTGGCATTGATCTGGCCATTGTCCCCGCGGATCAGGCTTTCGGCATACATGGCAAGATAATCGCCATCCCGATCCGAAAGCTTGACGGTTTCAAGGAAGGCGGTCTGGGCTTCAACCGGGCGCCCAAGCGCCATCAGGCTGGCCCCCAGAAGTTCCCAGCCCTTAAGGTTTTTCGGATCATTGATCAGCTTCTGCGAAAGGTCGCTGACCGCGCGGTTCAGGACATCGGTGCGTTCGCTGTTGGTTGCCTGTGCATGACGAATGGCGTCGATTTCATCGGCACGACTGGCAATCGGGCGATCGGGCAGGTCAGGCCGACCAAGATCAAGATAAATTCCCAAACCGCCGGTCAGGAACACCAGAATGGCAATGACGGAAACAATCCGGATTGGTGACCCGACCAGTCCCGACGTTACATTTTCGGTTCTGGTCTTGATGCGCTGATCGGCATTGAGGATGCGGCGCTGTACTTCGATGCGCGCAGCATTGGCCTGCTCGGTACTTAAAACACCGCGTTCGATATCGCGGTCAATTTCGGCCAGCTGATCGCGATAGACTGCAAGGTCGTGATCAAGCTCGATGTTGCCGGTTTCTTCGGAACCAGAAGTCCCGGTTGCTGATTGGTGCTGTCGCAAGACAGGCCAGAGAACAAAACCCGCAACAAGAAGCGTAATGGCGGCAAGAACAATCCAGATGGTCATAAGGTTTCCTGTCGTATCGCTTATTCTGCAGGAACGGCCTTGGCCGCTGCTTTGGGGGAACTGGTGGGGGCGCCAATCCGGTAGCGTCGGTCAGACAGTGACATCAGGCCACCAAACACCATGATAAGTCCGCCTGCCCACATCCAGGGGATCATCGGTTTGACATAGAAACGCGTGATCCATTTGCCGCTTTCATCCTGATCACCAATCACGGCATAGATATCGCCGGTGAAACTTGAATGAATGCCTGCCTCCGTGGTGGGCATCCCTTCGACCGTATAGACACGTTTTTCAGGTGTCAGGACAAGGGTGCGTTCGCCCGGGGTGGTAATGGTGACGGTTGCCTGACGGGCAACAAAGTTTGGTCCCTGATATTCACGGATATCAGAAAGGGTAAAGGTATGGTCTGCGACATGCGCACTTTCACCCACGGCAAGGGACTGAACGGCTTCGTTTGTCCACGCCTGTGACCCGGTAATCCCGGCAACCACAATGGCAACACCGGCATGGGCCAGCATCGTACCATGCGCCGAGCGCGGAAGATTGCGCATCCGGCGCAAACTGACACCAAGCGGCTCACGCATAAGCTTGATCCGTCCGGCCCATTCAAGGATTGATCCGACAAACAGCCATGCTGCAAGCCCCATCCCGAACAGGGCAAAGGCCGGACCGCCTGACAGCCACATCGTAATCAGGACGATGACCACTGTGGCAGCCAATGCGATTTTGAGCTTGTTGAAAACGCCCAGAAGGTCGGCGCGTTTCCATGGCATCAACGGACCAAAGGCCATGGCAATGATGACCGGGGTCATGATCGGCACAAAGGTCGAATTAAAGAATGGTGCGCCAACAGAAATCTTTTCGCCATTCAGGGTTTCAAGCAACAGCGGATAAAGCGTTCCGAGCAACACCATGGCTGCGGCAATCGACAGAAGCACATTGTTGAAAACAAGCGCGCCTTCGCGCGAAATCGGCTGGAACAATCCGCCGCCCTTAAGGCTGGGTGCACGCCATGCATAAAGGCAAAGCGACCCGCCAACCGTAATGAACAACAGGAACAGGATAAAGACCCCGCGGGTCGGATCGGTGGCAAAGGCATGCACAGATGTCAGCGCGCCCGACCGCACAAGGAAGGTTCCCAAAAGCGAGAAGGAAAAGGCAAGGATGGCCAGGAAGATGGTCCAGCTTTTCAGCGCATCGCGCTTTTCAACCACGATGGCCGAATGCAGCAACGCTGTGCCGGCAAGCCAGGGCATGAAGGATGCGTTCTCAACCGGATCCCAGAACCACCAGCCGCCCCAGCCGAGTTCATAATAGGCCCACCAGGACCCCAGCCCGATCCCCGCAGTCAAAAAGACCCACGCCGCCAGCGTCCATGGACGTACCCAGCGTGCCCATGCCGGATCAACCCGGCCCTCAATCAGGGCAGCGACTGCAAAGGCAAAGGCAACCGAAAAGCCGACATAGCCCAGATACAGGAAGGGCGGATGAATGGCGATGCCCGGATCCTGAAGCAACGGGTTCATCCCTTCGCCATCAAGGGGCGGGTTGATCACCCGTTCAAACGGGTTGGATGTCAGAACGATGAACAGGATAAAGCCAACCCCGATCAGTCCCATGACACCAATCACACGCGCCAGAAGCGGCGGCGGAAGATTCCGCCCAAAGGCGGCAACCGCCCCGCCAAACAGGGTCAGGATCAGCACCCAAAGCAGCATGGACCCTTCGTGATTGGCCCAGACACCGGTGATCTTGTAGATCATCGGCTTGGATGTGTGGCTGTTTGACAGCACATTGAGAACCGAGAAATCGGATGCGACATAGGCATAGGTCAGCGCCAGAAAACTTGTGGCGACCAAAGCAAAACAGGTGATGGCCAAACGTGGCGCAACCGCAAGAAGCACAGGGTCCCGGCGCGAGGCGGCCAAAAATGGCAAGGTCGCCTGAGCAAGTCCGATGACCAGTGACAAGATCAATGCGTAATGTCCGATTTCTACAATCATTAGGTTCTCTCTCATGCGCCCGATTGCGAGATATAATCTCTGAAAACAGGCTTTGAAACCTTGCGGAATATCAAATATGCGCTATTTGCTGCACAACGCAGGGCAAAAATGTGGCAATAGTCATTACATATTATGCTCAAACAGGCTATAAAACCGCTGTCAGGTGGCAGATTGGTAGGCCAGAGGTCAACAACGTATGAGTCAATGTCCTGTCATTGACATAGCGCAGAAGGAAACCTGGGCGCGTCGCGCGACGACGGCTTCCATTGTCATTGCTGCGACTCTGATCCTGATCAAGGCTGTTGGCTGGTTCCTGACCGACTCAGTAAGCCTCCTTTCGTCCATGATTGATAGTATGCTTGATGTTGGTACGTCTGTGATCAACTTCATGGCCGTACGTTCTGCATGGCGTCCTGCCGATCATGACCATCGTTTCGGGCATGGCAAGGCCGAACCGCTTGCCGGTCTTTTCCAGTCTGCCTTCATGATCGGGGCGGCTGTTCTGGTTCTGGCCGAAGCTGCATCGCGTCTGAGCGCGCCAAAACCGATTTCCTTTGCCGTTGAAGGCATGTGGATCATGGCGGTTTCACTGGTGATGACCGTCGGTCTGGTGCTGTTGCAGCGCAAGGCTGTCCGTATGTCGGGCTCCGTCGCGGTCGATGCCGATTCCATGCATTATAGCAGTGATATATTGGCAAACCTTGCGGTCATTATTGCACTTTTTGCCGGAGTATCGGGCTTTGCCTGGGCCGATCCGGCGATTGGCGCGCTGGTGGCAAGTTTCCTGCTTTATGCTGCGATCAAGGTCGGGAGGAATTCGGTCAAGGTCCTGATGGATGCCGAATTGCCCGATTCCGACAGCCAGCGCATCATTGAGCTGACCATGAAAAATGCATCGGTGATTGGCATTCATCGTCTGCGGACCCGTTCATCAGGCGTGCATCGCTTTGCCGAGATCGAACTGATCATGGATGGCGGCATGTTGATGCGCGAAGCCCACACCATTTGTCATCAGGTGATGGACAGCATCCGTTCCGAATATCCTGACCTTGATATCACCATCCACCCGGAACCGCCCGAAGACATCCATCTTGATGAATTCAGCGGCTATACCGAGGATCCGGAATTCTGGCATACCGGGCGCGCCAAGCGTGCCGGTCAGCATGACATACCCGTTTCCAATTCGGGCGGCGAGATTGCCGCGATGGGGCGCTAGGACGCGCCAAAGAGTTTGCCTTGTTGGCGATAGCAGTTTCACTGGCGCAAAAAAGTGGCGGACCCTTTCGGGCCCGCCTTTTCTTCTTTGGTTTGCTGTGTCGGAACTCAGAGAACCGTAAGCATGCTTGCAACCAGCGGATGGCGAACAATGTCTTTGTCACGCAACTGGACGCAGGCGACATCTTCAACATTTTCAAGTCGTTCGGACATTTCCGAAAGACCCGACATTTCCGGCAGAAGGTCGGTCTGATCGGGATCACCGGTCAGGATCATGGTTGAATTCCAGCCAAGACGCGTGACCAGCATCTTGAGCTGTCCGTATGTGCAGTTCTGGGCTTCGTCGATGACGACGAAGGCATTGTTAAGAGTACGGCCGCGCATATATCCGATTGGTGCAATTTCGATGGTGCCATCGGAAAGATAGGTGCGCAGACGTTTGGTTCCGAGGCGATCATTAAGTGCGTCATAAAGCGGGCGAAGATACGGGGCCATCTTGGCTTCGACGTCACCGGGCAGGAAGCCGATATTTTCACCTGCTTCAACAGCCGGGCGGGCCAGAACGATGCGGCCGATATCGCCTTTATCAAGGGCTTCGACAGCTTTGGAGACTGCGATATAGGTTTTACCTGTTCCGGCCGGGCCAAGGGCAAGAACAAGGTTGAAGGCATCAATGGCCTCCATCAGTGCGGCCTGGTTTTCACTTTTCGGGCGGATGTTGCGGCGGTAGCTTTGATCGCGTTGTCCTTTCGGTTCTGCGGCTTCCCCCTGAAGCGGGTGCCAGTCAGCGTTCTTTTCATCGAACAGTTCATGGACATTGTTGTCGGACTGTTGCGGACGGTTACGACGGCGTGCTGCGCGCTTACCCATGACGATCACCTCATCAAATGTGCCAAAAAAGCAAAACGCGCCATTCCGTCATGGAAAGGCGCGCATTCAATTTTCATCTTGCGATGGAAGTGGCGGTAGGAGTTTCCGCCGGTCACAGCATGTTGCATGTGCGATCCGGGGGGCGAAAATTCTCGTTGTAAGACGCTTTTTCGCGGCACTCGGGAACTCCTCCTGCGGTCCAGTGATTGACCGTTAATTGGAATCGTACCCCTATATGCAGTGTCTTGTCACGATTTTTTGCGCGATTAAATTTTCGTGAATCTGGAAAATGAGTCTTTTCATATATTTATCCCGCATATGCGAAGGAACTTTTTTGTTCAACTCTGCGGTGTGGCGGTCATTCTGGTCGGAAGAGCCGCGCTGATGATCCAGCTGATGGTCAAAAACGCAATCGATGTCACAAGACACCCGACCAGCCCGCCATAGTAATAGGCAATACCCGAAAGAATGGTGCCGCTCAGGCGTCCGATGGCGTTGGACATATAATAGAAGCCGACATTCATCGCGACCTTGTCCCCCTCGGCATAGGCAAGGATCAGATAGGAATGCAGTGACGAATTGACCGCAAAGACAATCCCGAACACCAGCAAGCCGCCAAGAACGGCAAGTTCCGGGGCGAAGTCCTGAACGATGGCGGCGGCAATTGCGGTTGTCACCGCGATCAGGGCGGCAATCCAGAACCGGGCGGTTCTGCCATCGGGTTCATGGGATTGCGCGCGCAGCATCTTTGGGGCGATGGCCTGAATGAAGCCATATCCGATAACCCAAAGCGCCATGTAACTGCCGACTTCGATGTGGCTCCAGCCAAGTTCGGCTGCCAGAAAGACCGGAAGGCCGACCACAAACCAGATATCGCGTGACCCGAACAGGAACAGCCGTGCCGCTGACAGGACATTGATCTTGCGGTCGCGGGAAAAAACATCGCGGAATTTGGGCTTTATCTTGCCTGCCGGACCTGCCATCGCATCGCCAAGCGAAAGCGCAACCGCGATCAGTGTAATGGCAAGGCCACCGGCCATGGCAAGTAATGCACCGGAAAAGCCAAGCCCGGATAAAAGGGCGCCACCCATGAAAAACCCGACACCCTTAAGGGCATTTTTCGATCCGGTCAGAAGCGCAACCCATTTGAAAAGTGCCCCCTCGGCATTGGCAGGCACCAGAACCTTGATTGCCGATTTGCTCGACATCTTTGTCAGGTCCTTGGCGACACCTGATGCGGCCTGAAGCCCCATGACATAGGCGACCGAAACTGCCGGAAGCCAGTCCGGACTGGTCAGTGACAGGGCTGCAAGCGATGCGATCTGAAGAACCAGACCGCAATAAAGCGTAAAGCGCAATCCGCGTGCCTGTGCTACCCAACCGCCGACCAGATTGGTAACGACCCCGGCGACTTCATAAAGAATGAATAAAAGCGCGATCTCGAACGCGGAATAGCCCAGCGCATGGAAATGCAGCAGGACAAGCATCCGAAGCGCCCCGTCGGTCAGGGTAAAGCCCCAATAGGCCCCGGTCACCAGCGCGTAATTGCGGATTGCAGCCGACATCAATTGTCCCCTTACAGGCGTTGTGCGACTTTGGCAGCGAGATCAGCCATCCGGCAGACATATCCCCACTCATTGTCATACCAGGCCAGTATTTTGACCTGCCGTTTGTCGATCACCATGGTTGATCCGGCATCAATGATCGATGAGCGGGAATCGTTCAGGTAATCAACACTGACCAGCGGGCGTTCCTCGTAACCAAGGATCCCGGCCAGATAGGTTTCAGATGCCTCGCGCATCAGGCGATTGACGGTTTCAACATCGGTATCGCGCGCAACCTCGAACACGCAATCGGTCAGCGATGCGTTCAAAAGCGGCACACGCACGGCAATCCCGTTCAGTTTGCCCGCAAGCTCCGGATAGATCATGGTGATTGCGGTGGCTGAACCGGTGCTGGTCGGGATCAGCGATTGCAGGCATGAGCGCGCCCGGCGCAGGTCATTATGTGGCAAATCGACAATGGTCTGGGTGTTGGTCACATCATGAATGGTGGTAATCGATCCATGCACGATGCCAAGCTTTTCATGCATGACCTTGACGACAGGTGCCAGACAGTTGGTCGTGCAGCTTGCCGCCGTCAAAAGATGATGGGTCGCCGGATCATAAAGATCATCATTGATCCCATAGACGATATTAAGTGCGCCTTCCTTGACCGGGGCGGCGACAATCACCTTCTTCACTCCCTGATCAAAATAGGGCTGAAGTGTTTCGGGTGTTTTGAACTTGCCGCTGCATTCCAGAACGATATCGCAGCCCATTCCGGCCCAGTCGGTATTACCCGGTGTCGGATTGTCGCTAAATGAAATTCTGTGGGTCTGGTCAATCACCACCTGATCATCGATACAATCAACCCGGTTGGTCCAGCGCCCGTGAACGGAATCAAATTCCATAAGATGGGCCGCCGTTTTGGCGCCGCCCTTGATTTCATTGATATGAACGAAATCAAGGTTCGGGTGTCCCCATCCGGCACGCAGAACCAGCCGTCCCATGCGCCCGAAACCGTTAATGCCAACGCGAATTTTTCTGGTCATATCACTATCCTGAAATTTCCAAGGCTGTTGATGGCCCGTTACATGTTCGGGGTCTGGTTGGCCGGGGCGAACCAGCCACGTGACCGGTTGGCAATGGCGACAAGTGACAGCATCACCGGCACCTCGACCAGAACACCAACCACGGTCGCAAGGGCCGCACCCGATGAAAACCCGAAAAGTCCAATGGCGGTGGCAACAGCAAGTTCAAAGAAGTTCGATGCACCAATCATCGCAGACGGGGCGGCGATCCTGTGTTCAACGCCCAGAAACTTGTTGGCGACATAGGCGATTGCGGCAATGAAATAGGTCTGCAAAATGATCGGCACGGCCAGAAGGGCAATGATCATCGGCTGTGCAATGATCTGCTGGCCCTGAAAGGCAAACAGCAGGACCAGCGTGCTGAGCAGCGCAATCATCGAAAGCGGTTTGAGCTTTGCATCAAAGGCGTTGAAGTGATCAATCCCGCCCTTCATCAGATGACGGCGAATTGCCTGCCCGAAAATCACAGGGATTACGATAAAGGCGATGACCGATATCGTAAGTGTTTCCCACGGAATGGTAATCGCCGAGATGCCCAGCAAAAGCGCAACAATCGGGGCAAAGGCAAAGATCATGATCGTGTCATTCAATGCCACCTGCGTCAGGGTGAAATTGGCATCCCCCTTGGTCAGATGCGACCAGACAAACACCATTGCCGTACAGGGTGCTGCACCAAGCAAGATCAATCCTGCGATATAGCTTTCAATCTGGGCTTCGGGCAAAAGCGGGCGGAACAGAAACCCGATGAACAACCAGCCAAGAGCGGCCATCGTGAACGGCTTGATCAGCCAGTTCACGCCAAGCGTCACACCAATGCCGCGCCATTGCTGGCGGACTTCGTGCAGGGCGCCGAAATCAACCTTCATCAACATTGGCACGATCATCAACCAGATCAGGATCGTGACGGGAAGGTTGATCTCATAGGCTGTCAGATTACCAATCGCCTGAAACTGATCTGGCAAAAGCTGACCCAGAATAATGCCAACCACAATGCTGGCCGCGACCCAGACCGTCAGATAGCGTTCAAATAATCCCATGGTGCTTTTCTCTGATGCGCTGTTCATGCGTCCTCATGATCTGATATCTGGCCAATTTTATCGATTTCCTGCTGCAAGGACATCCGGTCCAGTGATTTGAATGGCAGGTTGGTAAAGACCGAAATCCGGTTGCGCAGCATGCGATAGGTATCGGCAAAGGCCAGACGTTTTTCGGCTTCGCTGCCGGTGGCGTCGGCCGGGTCGGGCACGCCCCAATGGGCTGTCATCGGTGATCCCGGAAAGATCGGGCAATCCTCATTGGCGGTGGCGTCACAGACCGTGAACACGAAATCAAACTTGATGATGTCCTGTTCGGAATAGACCTCCATCGCCTTGGAGGAAAAGGCATTCGTGTCATGGCCAAGACTTGTCAGCAGTTCCTTTGCATAGGGATGCACCTCGCCACGCGGATAGGATCCGGCGCTATAGCCAAAGAAGTGGTCGTGCCCTTCCTTCTTCAGGATGGCTTCGGCCAGAATGCTGCGTGCCGAATTGGCCCGGCACAGGAAAAGCACATTATAGGTACCGCCAGACATGTTTCCGTCCTTTGCAAAGACAGGTTGGATTAACAGCAATCGCCCTTGGTCGCAGGAGAAAGCCCACACAGTTCAGGTCGCCCCTGACAGCAGTCATCTGTCAGAAAACCAAGCAGATCGCGCATTTCTTCGGGCACGATCCGGTAAATCATTGATCGTCCGTCACGTGTCGCCCTGATCAGCCCGGCATTGCTCAATGTCGCCAGATGCGAAGACATTGTGTTGTGCGGGATACCGATCTGGCGCGCCAGTTCACCTGCTGCCATGCCGGTGTCTCCGGTCGTGGCAAGCAGTCGAAAAGCAGCCAGTCTGTGTTCCTGTGCCAAGGCGGCAAGCGCGGTAATTGCGTTATTTGTGTCCATATGTCGGGAAATATCGACATATCTGGGAAAAGACAAGTGACAATTCTGTGTCATCCGCCGTCCTCGACAGACAGGTATGGAGATTATTCAATATGTACAGTGCATTAAGGGATGTTGGAAAATATCTTTAAATAACTAGAAATATAGTTATAATGAATGCATGAAAGAAAAAGACATCGCACCTGCCTTTGCCGCACTGGGTCATGAAGCCCGACTGAAAATCTATCGTCAACTGGTCAAGGCCGGGCGGGATGGATTGAATATTGGCGAAATCGGTCGTTTGCTCGGACTTCCGGCATCGACCTTGGCCCATCATCTGGGCACGCTGGTTCAGGCCGGTCTGGTGACACAGGAAAAGCAGGGCCGCGAAACCCGCAACCGCGCCGATTTTGATGTGATGCAAAATATTGTCGGCTTCATTGCTGATGAATGTTGCAGTGGTGTTGATCTTTCCGTTCTGACATCCGCCGCTGAGGCGGAATAAACCAGCAGTAATTCAGGGGCTTGCAGACGCGGGTCTTTCATTTGCGATAATATAACCAATTTTCTAGGGATATAGATATGACTGCCCTGACCATGCAACTTCGCCGAATTGGTGTATCGGCCCGTCAAATTGACCGGGTTCTGTTGGCGGCCTTGGCCATATTGCTGGCGGTCTATTTGTTTGATCCCGCCCGGCTTGTGCCCAGTATCACCTTTACCCTTGATGCCTTTATCGGGACCGCGCCCTATTTGCTGCTGTCCATCGGGATCGCCGCCTATGCGACGGCAAGCGGGGCGGATAACCTGATTTCGCGCGCCTTTGCCGGGCATCCGGTGCGGATGGTCTTTACCGCTGCGGCCTTCGGGGCTTTGTCGCCATTCTGTTCGTGTGGTGTGATCCCGCTGATTGCTGCCCTGTTGGCCATGGGGGTTCCGCTTGCTCCGGTGATGGCGTTCTGGCTGGCGTCGCCTGTGATCGACCCGGCGATGTTCGTTCTGACCGCTGGTACATTGGGCACCGACTTTGCGGTGATCAAACTGGTTTCTGCCATTTTCCTTGGTCTGATGGGGGGCTTTGTCACCATGTGGCTGGTCGGGCGCGGTTTCCTGTCTGATCCCTTGCGTGACGGGGTCGGTAATGGCGGATGCGGCGGGGCGAAGGTCCGTGCCCCCAGGGATGTCGTCTGGAAATTCTGGCAGGATGGCGAACGGGTGATGAAGTTCCGCAAATCGGCCATCGCCAATGTAATCTTTCTGGGGAAATGGATGGCCTTTGCCTTTTTGCTTGAAAGCATGATGGTTGCCTATATCCCGGCAGAAAGCGTCAGCGGTTTGCTTGGTGGCGAAGGTGTCGGGCCGATTGCCATTGCAACCCTTGTTGGTGTTCCTGCCTATTTGAATGGTTATGCCGCCCTTCCGGTGATGCAGGGCCTGATTTCACAGGGTATGCAATCAGGGGCCGCAATGGCCTTTCTGGTGGCGGGCGGGGTTTCGTCGATCCCGGCGGCGATTGCGGTCTTTGCACTGGTCAAGAAGCCGGTTTTCGCCCTTTATCTGGCATATGCGCTGGCTGGATCGTTTGCAATCGGGGTTGTTTCGCAGGTTTGGCTGGCCTGAACATGGCAATACATGCCCGATATGACGAATTCACGGTGGCAATAGCGGTAAAAATCGCTACATTGCGCGCCAAGATTTCATATCGGATTAAAGTTGATAACCATGTCGATGATTGACCAGCAGGTATCGCGTCGCCGTACCTTCGCCATCATTGCCCATCCGGATGCGGGTAAAACCACCCTGACCGAAAAGCTGTTGCTGTTCGGGGGTGCCATTCAGATGGCCGGTGCGGTGAAGGCGAAAAAGGAACAGCGTGGCGCACGTTCGGACTTCATGAAGATCGAACAGGATCGCGGTATTTCCGTGTCTTCGGCTGTGATGACCTTCGAGTTTGAAAAAAACATCTTCAACCTGCTTGATACGCCGGGCCACGAAGACTTTTCCGAAGATACCTATCGCGTTCTGACCGCAGTTGATTCTGCCGTCATGGTGATTGACGGTGCGAAGGGCATCGAGGCCCAGACGCGCAAGCTGTTTGAGGTCTGCCGTCTGCGTGACGTGCCGATCACGACATTTGTAAACAAGCTTGACCGTGAAGCCCGTGATTCGTTCGAACTGATTGACCAGATCGAACAGGATCTGGCACTTGATGTGTCGCCGGTGACCTGGCCGATTGGCTCGGGCCGTGATTTCCATGGCTGTTACGATCTGGTCAATGATCAGCTTCTGTTCATGGAAAAAGGCGGCAATGTCGTCAAGGAAGCCATTCCGATCAAGGGGCTTGATGATCCGAAGCTTGATGAACTGATCCCGGATTACCTTCTGGAAAAGCTGCGCGAAGAAGTCGAAATGGTGCGCGAAATTTGCCCGCCATTTGATTTGCAAAGCTATCGCGAGGGGCATCTGACGCCGGTCTTCTTTGGTTCGGCTGTCAATAACTTTGGCGTGCGTGAACTGTTGCGCGGCATTGGCGAAATCGCACCGACACCGCGCCCGCAGGAAGCGGCAACGCGTCTGGTTGACGCGGTCGAGCCAAAGGTTGCGGGCTTTGTGTTCAAGGTGCAGGCAAATATTGACCCGAACCATCGCGACCGCATTGCCTTCATTCGTCTGTGTTCCGGTCATTTCAAGCGCGGCATGAAGCTTAAACATGTGCGTGCAGGCAAACAGATGGCGGTGCATAACCCGATGCTGTTCTTTGCCAATGAACGTGACATTGCCGAAGAAGCATGGCCGGGTGACATTATCGGCATCCCAAACCACGGGACGCTTCGTATCGGCGATACCCTGACCGAGGGCGAAGATCTTCGCTTCCGCGGTGTTCCGGCCTTTGCCCCGGAATTGCTGCAGAAAGTCCGTCTTGATGATCCACTCAAGGGCAAGCATCTTCAGCGCGCGCTTGAACAGCTTGCCGAAGAAGGCGCCTCACAGGTCTTTAAACCGATGATGGGGGCAGACTGGATCGTCGGCGTGGTCGGTCAGCTTCAGTTTGAAGTTCTGAAAGAACGCATCTCGGCCGAATATGGCATCAAGGTGCATTTCGAACAGACCCCGGCCTATGCGGCACGCTGGGTCGTCGGTGATGATCCCCTTGAAATCAAAAAGTTCCGCGATTCAAACCAGTCGGCCCTTTTTGAAGATCATGATCAGACGCTTGTCTTCATCGCGCGGAACGCCTGGCATCTTGAAACCACGCAACGCGACTGGCCGAACCTGAAATTCGAAGCCACCCGCGAACAGAATATGGTCGCTGCCTAGGCATGAACATGCCGGTTCAGACACACCAAAACAGGATGGCGGCAATCGACGGGTTGCGCGCCATCGCTGTTTTGATGGTCGTCGCATTCCACTATCTGGGTCGCTGGCCCAATGACTATACCGGATTGTCATTCGCGCCGATGTTCGAGTTTGGTTGGCTCGGCGTTGATTTGTTTTTTGTGATCAGCGGCTATTGCATTGCCATGACCGCCGAACGGACCGGATCACTTGCGACATTCTGGGGGCGGCGTTTCGGGCGGTTGTACCCGGCATATGTCGCCGGTGTATTTCTGACCTTTGCACTGGTCAGCTATTTCGGTCTGCCCGGCAAGGAAGTAACCGTTCTTCAGGCCTTGGGAAATCTGCTCTTTCTCAATGCTGTCGCCATGCCACCAGTCGATGGTGTCTATTGGAGCCTGATCGTCGAACTCAAATTCTACTTTATCTATGGCTTCCTGCTTTGCATCAGCCGTCGTCCATCGATCATTCTGGGCGGAATGGTTGGCTTGTTCTTGCTTGGACTTGGATTGCGCTTGGTCGGGATTGATCATTTCGACCGGATTATCCGGCCGGAACATATCATCCTGTTCCTGATTGGGGCGGCGCTGTTCTTTGCCCATACGCAGAATTCAGGTGCGCAACAACGCCCCTATTACCTGCTTGCCGTTTGTGCGTATCTCGCAAGTTTTACGACCGGGGCTTATGACGCTGTGGTGCCATATGCCGCCGTGACGTTGCTGGTCGGTATCATCGTCATTGCAACGCGACGGTTACCGGTTTTGAGCATCTTGTGGCCGGTTGGTCTGATTTCTTACAGCTGGTATCTGCTTCATCAGAATATTGGTCTGCTGATCATTCGTGCGGCGACCAATGCGGGGTTTGGCGATGCACTTGCCGTTGCCAGTGCCGTGACCGGAACGCTTGCTCTGTCGATGATGCTGTATTTCGTCTTTGAAAATCGCACCATGCGCAAACGGGCCAACCAGCTGTTTGAAAAGATATTCTCTATCCTCAAGCTAAACCGGTTGGCCAAACAGCCTGCGTAACGGCTACGACCATCAACTGATGAAATATCGGCCAAGTCCCACCAGAACCATCCCGACTGCCATTGCGGCAAACAGGTTACGTGCAAGGGCCATTGTGATGACTGTGGCTGCTGCCCCGGCAATACCGATGGCACCGGCCGAAAGCGCACTTGGCACCCAGACCGAAATCAGAACCGCACCGGGAAGACGTTCAAGCACATGCGCCCAGCGACCATGTTGCGGCAAACGATCCGCCATCAAAAGCCCGCCAAGGCGCATGCCATAGGTCACGGCGGCCATGCCAAGGATGGTCAGAACGGCTTCAAGGCTGAAACTTGTCAGATCAGGGAACTGGTTCATTTGCCGGCCTCCGGGCTGAGCGTAGCTGTGGTGCCAGTACCTTCTGGCGCGCCATAGGCATCGCGACCTTCAACCGCAATCTCGGCTTCAAGGCTGTCGTCATCCATATCCGGACGCCAGGTCAGGGCGGCGGTGACAACACCGGCACCGGCACCGGCCAAAATCGACCAGGTGCCGGGCAAGGTGTAATGTCCGATGATCGATCCGATGGCGGCAGCCACCCATGGCAGAAGGTCAACCTTGCCCTTCCACATGCCAATGGTCAGGGCCGCGAAAACAGCGGTAAAGGCGAAATCAAGTGCATAGACTTCCGGATCGGGAATGCCGCCACCCAGAAGATATCCGATCATGTTGCCTGCTGCCCAGACCACACCAAGGAAGATACCGCCACCGAGCAGAAATCCCGGATTGGCGAGATTTTCCTGGGTCATGGAGACGGCCCAGTTTTCATCGGCAACCATATGCATGCCGCAAATCTTGACCCAAAGCGGACGGCCTTTAAAAACCGGACGAAGCGATGCGCCAATCAGGATATAGCGCATATTGATCACGGCGGTTGCGACGATGATGGTCGCGGCCGGGATGGTTTCGCGCCACAGATCAACCGACACAAATTGCGCTGATCCGGCAAAGACCGTCAGGCTCATGAATAAAAGTTCGCCCAGCGACAGGCCGCGCTGGGACGCAAGAACACCAAGCACCGCACCAAAGATGATGGTGCTGGGCAAAAGCGGCAGACAGGCAAGTGCGCCGCGTCTGATGGTATCAGAGTCGAAATGCCCGATTTGGGCAGGTCCGGGGCGTGACATTTCCGACGTTTCCTGTTGGTTGTTTGCCGGTTCATTCGGGGCGACCGGCAATTTTGGTGGTGGGCGAGGAGCCAGATCATACAGGCTCCAATATGGTGCACAGGAAATAGGGCGTATTGGACGATATTGCTATTGGTGATTTCCTAGTCGCGTTTGGCGCCAAAATCCTCGATCAAAAGATCAAGAAACAGCTCTGCGACCGGATCAAGCTGCTTGTTGGAATCAAAGCTTGCCTGAAACAGTGCCTCGACAAAAAACTGATCGGGACGGATCGGGCGCATGCGACCGGCCTCGACAAACTGCTTTGCATAATGTTCGGGCAAATAGCCCAAAAAGGCGCCCGAAAGGATCAGCCGTGCTTCGGCTTCCATATCCGAAACCATGGCATGGGGCCGGGCAATCGCGAAATCCTTAAGGTCACGACCAAGCCAGAATTTCCGTCCGACAATCCGGAACCGGCGGATTTCGTCAATATCGATCTCGCTGTCAGGCTGGGTGTAAAGCGGATGATCAACCCCGCAATAAAACCGGTGCATTTCCGGATAAAGCGAAATGTAGCTCAGCCCCAGTACCGTTTTGGGAAAGGCACAGATACCGACCTGAATGGCGCCGGTCACGACTTCGCGCAGCAAATCATTGGGCGGATAGGTGACAACATTCAATGTTACATCCGGGGCCTTTTGGACAAAGCGCGCGATGGTTCGTTCGATCTGGCGTGCGCCGGGATCGGTGATGGTGTTGTCGGTCAGGCCAATGGTCAATGTGCCATTGAGCTTATCGCGAAGCGACCGCATTTTGGTCTCGTAATGCGCGACCGATTTAAAAAGGCGGTGGGCTTCTTCAAAGACGACCTGTCCTTCACGGGTAAGGGAAAATCCGCTGCGCCCGCGTTTGCACAGGCTAAATCCAAGTCTTGTCTCAAGGGCGGTGACATAACTTGAAATCGTGGAAAGTGACAGGTTGAGATCGCTTTGTGCCGCAGCAAATCCGCCAGCTTCGACAATGGTCAGGAAGATGCGCAAAAGCTTCAGATCGGTTTGTTCAATCGCCATGTCACGGGGGTCCGTATTGTTTACTTTGGAAAATGCCAAAGTAAAGTTCAGCATTACGTGATTTTTCCAGCCCGTGCAATTTGATCTGCTGTGCAGGTGGTTTCAGGCCTGCATGTATCATGGCAGCAGATTTGTGACTGGATTGGCCGGGTTTGGGGCAGTTTCCTGCTTTCACACCTGCCATGTGGACAGATACAGCATCCTGAACCCGATAGTTCAAATAATCAGAAACGTCACGGACGTCCCCGATATCAGCGATATCCAAAAGGGTCCAAGGAGGCCAGCATCGTGAATAGTGAAAAGCTTGCAAAACTGCGCGAAAAATACGGCAACGCCAAAGGCGGCGATATGTTCGATCCGCATTTCAGGGAAGTGGCCGAAACCCAGTTTTCATCAAGTGGTGAACGCAAATGGCCATTTGCCGGGGTGCCGACATTCCTTGATGCACCATTTGCGCCGGATGCTGCAAAAACCAATTTTGACGGCCTTGATGTTGCCCTTGTCGGTGTGCCGATGGATCTGGGTGTGACCAACCGGGCCGGGGCGCGCCTTGGACCGCGCGCTGTACGCAATATTGAACGTATCGGTCCCTATGAACATGTCCTGCGCATGGTGCCCGGTGCCCATTGCAATGTTGCCGATATCGGGGATGTTCCGTTCCGCAGTCGCTTCTCGCTTGAAAGCTGTCACGAAGATATCGTCGACTACTTCACCAAAATCGTTGATGCCGGTGTCATCCCGATTGCTGTTGGTGGGGATCACTCGATCAGCTATTCGATCCAGCGCGCGGTTGGCAAGGATCGCCCGGTCGGCATGATCCATCTTGATGCCCATTGCGATACCAGTGGTGAATATGAAGGGGCCAAATTCCATCATGGTGGTCCGTTCCGCCAAGCGGTGATGGATGGGGTTCTGGATCCGGAACGCACCATTCAGATCGGCATTCGCGGGGGGGCTGAATATTTGTGGGAATTTTCCTATGACAGCGGCATGACCGTTATTCATGCCGAAGAAGTCCCGCAGATTGGTGTTGAAGCCGTAATCGCCAAAGCCCGCGAAGTGGTTGGCGATGGTCCGGTCTATCTGTCCTTTGATGTTGATTGCCTTGATCCGTCCTTTGCGCCGGGAACTGGCACGCCGGAAATCGGTGGCCTGACCTCGCGCGAGGCACTGGCTATTTTGCGCGGGCTTAAGGGGCTGGACTTTGTGGGGGCGGATGTCGTCGAAGTTGCTCCGCAATATGACGCAACAACCAATACTGCCCATGTTGGCGCACAGATACTGTTTGAAGAATTGTGCCTGGTGACCGACGCGCTTAAACGTCGCAAAGGGGCCGCATAGGACGAACTGCCGGCCTGTCGGGGCGGGAGAAATATCTGTTCCTGACAGGCTGGCTGTCTTCTTGGTTTCGATCAGGCTTTGTGATCAAGGCTTGCGATAAAGGCACCGGGGCTGACACCCCACATGGCTTTGAAATGCCGGTGCAGGTGGCTTTGATCGGCAAAGCCGGTGGCGGCTGCCGCATCGGCAATACTGGCCCCGTCAAACAGCATGCGTTTGGCCCGGCGCAGCCGCATATGGTTGAAATAGGTATGCGGGGGTAGACCGGTGGCCTCGCGAAACACGCGCAGCAAGTGAAACCGGCTAAGCCCGGTAATCGTCGCAAGATCTTCAAGCGCGATATTTTCGTCCAGATGGGCCGCCATGTAATCAATCACGGCTTGCACGCGTTTGTCCTCTGACCCCGGACGATAGATAAAGGGCGGGGCATCCGCATGGCGCAAGGCCAGACGGGCCGCACTGTAAAGCAGTGTACTGTCGCGTTCGAGCAAGCTGGTAGAGGCCGCACAATCGGGCCGGAACATGTGGTGAAGCTGCTGTAATTGCAGATGCAATGCCCGATCATCAACCACGCAATTGCCAAAGAATGGCAGACCGGTGCTGTTGGGCGACAGCTCGGTGACCAGATTGCCAAAGATTTCCGGCGCAATGAACATGATCTGGTAGTGATAGCCATCATCGGATGCCGAACGACCGTCATGAACCTGCATCGGGTTCATCATCAAAATTTGTCCGCGTGCGGCGACATAATTGGTGCCACGCGTCATGAATTGTTCGGCGCCGTTCAGGATGGTGCCAAACGCGTAATAGTCGTGGCTGTGCTTGGGAAAGCTGAAATTCTTGTAATCGGCTTCAAACAGATCAATCCCGTCGGCTGCGCGCCAGTGGCGGGCAATCTCGCGGGGGCGCCGGACCGCAGATGTTCGGTGCCGTGGCGCAGTGTTATGAGGCGATGCTGATCCCATAACCCAAGTATAGCGCCAAAAATGCACCCGGCTTGTACAATATTGTCATGGTGACATTTTCGCGATGGCTGCAACAGCTGTGACGTCAGAAGTGACAGAAACAGACGA
The DNA here is from genome assembly GCF_003326795.1 of Thalassospira profundimaris. Lineage (GTDB taxonomy): Bacteria > Pseudomonadota > Alphaproteobacteria > Rhodospirillales > Thalassospiraceae > Thalassospira > Thalassospira profundimaris_C. Next base: position 208,178 of record NZ_JPWI01000002.1, read on the forward strand.
TTCGACGGCGCCTGGCTGAAAATCGCGGAAAAGACGTCTTTCCAGATGGCATAGATCATCCTCAACAGATGTATAGGTTGATGTTCATATGAACATTTAATCCTGTCATTGTTGTTGTTTCGAGCGCGCAAATTAAAAGGAACGGTCACGCTTATCTAGACAAATGCGGATTTCATCTAAGTGTTACAAAACTGAGCCCTGCGCTGCTGTAAGGATCGCGCCAAACGTCCCATTTTCTGTTTGGAACTTACATGTTTCTTGATCGAATTCGCATCGGTTCGCGCATTTTCTCAGGCTTCTTTGTGCTGGTTGTCCTGCTGGTCGGGCTTAGCGCATTGTCTTCGACCTATCTGCTTGGTTTTGGCGCGCATGCTGATCGCATCGCCAAAAGTACCGGCCTTGTCGGGCTTGCCAATGACTATGCGCTTAAGCTTGAACGTCTTTCAAATCAGGTGCTGTTGTTTGCACAAACCGTCGATCCGCTTGATCGCGAGGGTATTGCAACCATTCGTGCGTCGGCCGAGCAAAGCGGTGCCACCCTGGTCGAGGCGCTGCGCGCATCGGGTGATGCCGGTCGTGCTGATACCCTCGAAAGCCTGAGTGCCGATTATATCGCAACGCTGGAACCGCTTGTCTTGCGTGCGGAAAACCTGACTGCCGCATCCGATACCATGTTGCTTGGTGCCAATCAGCTTGGCCAGTCTGCTGCAAAGCTTGAACAATTCATCGGCAAGCGCGATCCCGGGATCGCCAGCAAATATGCAGACAAGCTGGGCGAGGCCAATCTGGCCGCCATCGTCAACAGCCTGCAATATTCAATCCTGCGCACACCGGAATCCCTTGATCAGGCGCGCTCCAACACATCTGCGCTGACCGATCTGCAAGATGAAATCAAAAACGCGGTTGGCAAATTGTCGCGTAATGACAAAAAGCTGTTTGCCTATGCCGTGCGCGACAATGATCTGTTGAAACAGGGGGCAAACCAGCTTGAAGGATCGATTGGCGGTTTCCGTCAGTCGATGGATGACTTCAAGGCGGCCGTCCGCGAAGTCCAGACCATCACACAGAATATCCGCGCCGAGGCCATGGAAAACCAGACCCTTCTGGTGGATGCTGCACATGCAGAATCTGAAAGCTCGGCACTGACCAATATTCTGGTTGCCGCCATTGGTGTTGTGGTCGCCCTTGCCCTGGCATTGGGGATCGCCATGAGCATCCTGCGTCCGCTCGGACGGGTGAATGGTGACATGACGCGACTGAGCGAAAATGACACCGAGATTGATCTGGTCGATACTGATCGCCGCGACGAATTTGGTGCGATGGCACGCACGGTTGCGATCTTCCGCGAAAATGCGCTGAAGATCGAACAAATGGCCGAGGAACGCATCACCCTGCAGCGGATCGAGGAAGAAAAACGCCGCGCATCCCTTGGAGCCATGGCCGAAACCATCGAAGGCGAGACCACGGGGCTTGTCAAATCGGTCAATCATCAGGTTACCCGCATGCGTGAAGCTGTGGTCGAAGTTGCCGCCGCCGCCGAACGTGTCACCACCCAGACACAGGCTGCAACCAGTGCCGCCCATGACAGCCAGTCACATTCAAATGCCATCAGCGATGCCGCCATCCGCCTGACGGATGCCATCGGTTCGATTGCCAACCGCGTCGAACATCAGCGCGAAATCGCCCAGAATGCCGTCGGCTCGACCGAACAGTCGGCCAAGGCGGTTGATGATCTGCGCGAAGTCGCTCAAAGCATCGAACAGATTGTTGATCTGATCCGTGGTATTGCCGGTCAAACCAACCTTCTGGCCCTGAATGCCACGATCGAGGCCGCGCGTGCAGGCGAAGCCGGCAAGGGCTTTGCAGTGGTCGCTGCCGAGGTCAAAAACCTTGCCGGTCAGACTGAACGTGCAACCGAACAGATCACCGAGCATGTCAATGCGATGGGGGCTGTAACCGATCGTTGTGTCGCCTCGATGGAGGAAGTCGGTGTGACGGTTCGTTCCATGATGTCGATTTCTGACGAGGTCGCCGGTGACGTCGAACACCAGCGCCGCGAGACCGAGGAAATCACCGGCGCCATCTCGCTCGCGGGTGATGCGGTCCGCCATGTCGGTGTGGCGATTGTCGAGGTTTCCAACGATATCGAAGTCACCCGCAAGCTTAGCCTTGATCTGAACCGTCGTGCGGACGAGGTTGAACGCAATGTTACCGAACTGACGGCATCACTTGATCGTGCGGTGGCCTCGGCTGCGGATGATGGCGAAAAGGCTGACCTGTCCGATGAGCCGGGCGCAGAGGAAGTCATCGAAGACTGGCGCAAGGATAATCTTGTCGCCTTTCCGCAAAACACGATGTTGGGGGCAGCCTGATCTGGGATACCAGACGGCAGGACTGCTTTTCAACCAGACCCGATAGCCATTCTGCTGGCCCGTGCATCATGACAGATGTGCGGGCCGGTCTGTTTCTGATCCGGGTGCGTATAAAACCACGGTTCTTGTCGGGATCAAGATACAAACTGCGACGTTTCTGATACACTTTTTCTGTGGTTCTGACCAACCGGTTGCAATATCTTTCCCGGTATAAGTGTTTCAAAAAACAACAATCTCCCGATGCGGGCAAGAAACTGAAATACAGAAATTCTCCCGGTAGGGAACAGGGCTCTCTTGGGGCAGGTCACGTGATCTGCCCGACTTGGAAGTATCAATGTGATGGCGCGTAAATCAACGCTTCTGATCGCAGGTGTCGCACTCATTGCAGTCGCCGCATCTGCCTATATCTTTGCCAAAGACGAAATTGTCGCGCTCGTATCGTCGGGCGGTCAATCCGAACAGGGCCAGCAACGCAGTGGCGGTGGTGGCTCAGGCGGGGGTAGTGATCGTGCGCTTCCGGTGATTGCCGAATATGCCAGCCTGATGGATGAAACAACCGTCGTTGAGTCCGTGGGGACGGGCAAATCCGCCCTTGGAGTTTCGATTTATCCCGCAGTTTCCGGCGAAGTTGCAGACGTTCTGGTCCGTGCTGGCGACAAGGTCACCAAGGGTCAGGTTCTTGTCATTCTCAATTCCGAACGCGAACGCCTTGCCCGCAATCTTGCAGCCGTTCAGGTCAAGGATGCCGAACAGCTTCTTGCCCGCTATGAGCAGGCCCGCCCGCTTGGTGCGGTTGCGGAAAGCGAGGTCGACAGCGCCCGGACCGCGCTGGCCGAAGCAAGAATTCAACTCGATCAGGCCGAGGTTGATCTGGCGGATCGGACCATTCTTGCGCCATTTGACGGCATCATCGGCATTCCCCAGATCGAGGCCGGTGACCGTGTAGACAGCTCCACCATGCTTGTGACCCTTGATAATATCGACAGCATTCTGGTCGATTTCGAAGTTGCCGAAACCCGGTTTGACAATGTCAAACCCGGACAGTCGCTGCGCGTTGAAACATGGAGCCTTCCGGGCGAACTTTTCACCGGGGTTGTTGAATCAATCGGAAGCCGCATTGATCCGGAAAGCCGGACCTTTAATGTGCGTGCGCGCGTGCCCAACCCGAATGGTCGCTTGCTTGCCGGGATGTCCTTTGCCGTTTACGTCGATATTGAAGGTAAACAATATCCCTCCGTTCCCGAGATTTCCGTCCTTTGGGGGGATGGTGGCACCTATGTCTGGCGGATCGCCGATGAAGAGGTATCGCGTGTTCCCGTTCGTGTCGTCAAACGCACCAACGGTCGTATCCTGATTGATGGTCCGGTCGCCAAGGGGGATCTTATTGTTGTCGAGGGTGTCTTGCGCCTGCGTCCGGGCCGCAAGGTTGACGCAACCATTCGTAACACCATTGACGAACCCGGTGTCGCCGCCCGCGAGGGTACAGGTGAGGGATCCTGACCATGACCGATCATTCCGGCAATCAGGATCAGAATGATCTTGCATCCCTTAGTATCCGTCGCCCGGTGCTGGTCTGTGTTGTCGCCCTGCTGATCATTCTGGCCGGTCTGGCTGCGATGCTTGGCGTGGAAATCCGCGAATTGCCGAACGTGGATCGGCCGACTGTGACGATCAGCGCAACCTATCGCGGCGCATCTCCGGAAACCGTTGACGCCGAAGTCACCTCGGTTCTTGAAAGTGCTGCTTCGCGCGTCAGTGGCGTCAAGAATATCAATTCCCAAAGCGAGGAAGGCAGCTCGCGGGTTCGCATCGAATTCTATCCGGATGTTGAAATCAATGATGCTGCCAGTGACATCCGCGAAGCCGTCAGCCGCGCGACCAGAAGTCTTCCGGACGAGGTCGAGGAAGTCCGTGTGGTCAAGGCCGATGCAGATGCCAGTGCGATCATGCGCATGGCGGTTGTCACCACCCGCCTGACCGAGGAAGAACTCGCCAATATTGTCGATGACCAGATCACCCCGGCCTTGCTTGCCGTTCCGGGTGTTGCGGAAATCACGGTCAACGGTGATCGCGAAAAGGTTCTTCATGTCCGCGTTGATCCGCTGCGTATCGCAAGTTACGGACTGTCGGTAAAGGATATTGCCGATGTTTTGCGAACAGCACAGTTCGACATCCCGGCAGGCAGCTTTGAATCAGCCGATCAGAAACTGTTTGTGCGTGCCGATGCATCGGTTTGGGAAGTCGAAAAGCTCAATCAGATGCTGGTACGTGACGGTATTCTGCTTGGCGATGTTGCCGATATCTATTACGGCCCCGATGATGCGACGTCCTATGTTCGCCTTGATGGCCGGGCCGTAATCGGGCTTGGCGTTGTGCGACAGGCCCAATCAAACACCATTGCGATTTCCAATGGTGTGCGCGAAGCGGTCGACCGTCTGAACAAACAGTTCGATGGCATCGAAATCTTTGTTAACTCCGACGATGCGGTATTTATCGAAGGTGCATTGTGGGAAGTGATCTTTAGCCTCGCACTTGCGATCATCATCGTGATTGGTGTGCTGTATCTTTTCCTGCGCTCCTTTACTGCAACCCTGATCCCGACGGTAACCATTCCGATTGCCCTGATCGGCACAGTTGCTGCTGTCTGGGCGATGGGGTTCTCGATCAATATCCTGACCTTGCTGGCGCTGGTTCTGGCGACCGGGATGATCGTTGATGATGCGATTGTGGTGCTTGAAAACATTCAGCGTCGCCGTCATCAGGGGCTTGGCTCAATGGCGGCTGCGGTGCTTGGTACCCGGCAGGTGTTCTTTGCCGTAATTGCGACCACGCTGACCCTGATTTCGGTGTTCGTGCCGATTTCTTTCCTGCCCAGTACGGCCGGTCGTCTGTTCCGTGAATTCGGTTTTGTTCTGGCCTTCTCGGTGGCGGTGTCATCCTTTGTTGCACTGACATTGTGTCCGATGCTGGCATCGCGTCTCAAACATATTGATCCCCATGACGGTGATGTAAATGTCGAACCCAATATGCTTGAACGGGTCGGCATTTTCTTTGCGGGGATTTACCGCGTCATTCTGGAATGGGTGCTGCGCAACCCGGTCGTCACATTGATGATCTGTATTGTTGCCGGTGGTCTGGCGTTCGGTGCCTATAACGCGGTGACCAAGGAATTGCTGCCCAACGAGGATCGCGGACGCATCCTGGTATCCCTGCGTGGTCCGGACGGGGTTGGTATCGATTATATGGACCGTCAGGTCGAAGCGGTCGAAAACATTCTGCGACCGGTGGTCGATGCCGGGGATGCCTATAACATCTATACCATCGTTGGTCTTTGGGACCCCAACCGTGCATTGGTGATCGCACCGCTGGTGCCGTGGGATGAACGTGATCGCAGCCAGCAGGAAATCACCAACAGCATCCGGGGAAAGCTGAATGCCTTGCCGGGCGTACAGGCCTTTGTCTGGCAGCCGAACAGCCTTGGTCTGCGTGGCGGAACCGGCGAAGGGTTGCAATTTGCCCTGACAGGAACGAACTATCGCAATCTTGCGGCCAATGCACGTGCCCTTCAGGCCGAGCTTGAAGCAAACAATCCGAAACTGACCGGTATCCGGGTGTCCTACCAGACCACCCAGCCACAGCTTCTGGTCAATATCGACCGCAAGCGCGCCTTTGATCTTGGCATCGAGATTGACGAACTTGATACGACGCTGCGTGCGATGATCGAGGGATATGAAGTCACCGACATCAATGTCGATGACCAAAGCATCCCGGTCAAACTGCGCAGTGCAGTTGGCAGCATCAATGACCCGTCCGATCTTGAGAACCTGTTTGTCACCGGAACCAATGGCCGCATTCTTCCACTGTCATCGGTCATCACGCTCAGCGAAGAAGCCGTTGCTTCCGAACTCGAACGCGAAGGTCAGCAACGTGCGGTGGGTATTTCTGCCAACCTTGCGCCGGGCTACACGCTTGACGATGCGGTTAATGACGTCACGGCTGCGGCCGACAAGGTCCTGCCGCCGGGTGTCGGTGTCTTGTTCCTGGGCGATGCCGCGGCCTTGGGTGAAACATCAAACGATGTTCAGATCACTTTCCTGATTGCGGTTCTGGTCGTGCTTCTTGTTCTGGCAGCCCAGTTCGAAAGCTTCATGTCCGCCCTTGTGGTGGTGCTGACCGTGCCATTTGGTCTGGCTGCAGCGATCTTTGCACTTAGTCTCAGTGGTACCTCGATCAATATATATAGCCAGATCGGGCTTGTGATGCTGGTGGGGCTTATGGCCAAAAACGGCATTCTGGTTGTCGAATTCGCCGACCAGCTGCGCGATGCCGGCCGATCCGTGCGTGAGGCCGTTCATGATGCGGCGATGGTGCGTTTGCGTCCGATCATGATGACAATGATCTCGACGGTGCTGGGCGGTTTGCCGCTGGTGCTTGGTTCCGGCGCCGGGGCAGAGGCCCGTGCTGCAATCGGTTGGGTTGTGTTTGGCGGGCTTGGCTTTGCCACCGTATTTACATTGTTCCTGACCCCGGTACTGTATCTGTTGCTGGCACCACTGGTATCGGCACGTGCCGATGGTAGTTTGAAACTGCAAACCCAGTTGCGTGCCGCAGAATCCATTCCCGACACGGGCGAGATTCCCGACGAACTCCCCCATGGATCAGATGCCAAGGGCGGTATTGAAGGAAGTGCGAAATAACATGAATACGCGTCGTCTTTTTGCAGTTTCGGGAATCGCTTTGCTCGGCGCACTTGGCGGCTGCCAGTCTGTCGGACCTGATTACACGGCACCGAGTTTTGACCTGGTGGGGGCCTACACCCCTGAAATCCCCGTAATCACCGCATCACAGGCCGATCACGGCCGCTGGTGGGAAAGCACAACCGATCCGGTCTTGCAGGGACTGATCAACGAGGGTGTCACCAACAATATTGATCTCAGAATTGCGATCAGCCGTATTCGTGCCGCCGCTGCAACCGCACGCGGTGTCGAAGGGGCCAATGGTCCGACGATTGGTGCAACCCTGGACAGTTCGGCGGATCGGTCAACCTCAAGCCGGGCCAGTGGCGATCATGTCGATGATCTTGGCTTTGGTGCGGGGATTGACCTGTCATGGACAGCGGATCTTTGGGGCGGACAGACCCGCGAGGAAGAAGTCGCCAAGGCCGATTATCTGCGTCAGGTCTATCTGCGCGAAGATGTCTATCGCACCATGATAGCCGACATTATCGGCAACTATATCGAACTGCGCGGCGCGCAGAAACGGCTGGCCCTGTTGCAGGACTCCCTTGATCTGCAACGCCAGACCAGCAACATCGTGCAGGTTCGGCTTCAGACCGGTCTGGGATCGGAGCTTGATCTTTCGCGTGCGCGGGCCGAGGTCGCCGATCTTGAGGCCACCGTCCCGACCTTGCAGACAAGTATCGACCGGTCGATCAATGCAATCTCGATCCTTGTCGGTGCACAGCCCGGCTCCCATCGCGACCTGTTGCTTGACGTCTCGCCCTTGCCGGAATTCCAAAGCAGTCCGCCGATTGGCATTCCTGCTGACTTGCTCCGTCGCAGACCGGATGTCCGCGCGGCGGAACTGGCACTGATTTCTGCGACCTCGCAGATCGGGGTGGAAACCGCCACACTTTATCCGGAACTGACGCTCAGGGGGTCTTTGGCCCTGGGGGCGACCGGATATGGCACCGGGCCGATTGTCCGCACAGCCATGGCGGCCATCGGAGCACTTCTGGACGCGACGCTGTATGATGGTGGTGAACGTCGTGCGAACATCACCGTGGCCGAAGAAGAGGCCGAACAGGCTTTCCTGACCTATCGCCAGACCCTGCTCGCGGCGATTGAAGAAGTCGAAAGTGCGATTTACGGCTATGTCGGTGCCATGCAGCAACGGGACTCCCTGATTGCATCGGTGCAATATCACCGTGATGCGTTTGAACAATCCAGGGTCCGCTATGTGCAGGGGCTTTCGGATTTTCTCGACGTGCTTGATTCCCAGCGCAGCCTGACCGGTTCCCTGCAATCGCTTGCCGATGCCGAAACCGATCTCGAACTTGAAACCATCAATCTCTATAGCGCTGCGGGACTAAGTGTCGAGGATGTCGAACGATATGCATCCCAGGAAGGTGTCACTCTGGTGAATGGCTAACGGGCCCGGGTTTTCTGTGAAAACAAATATATCAGCGAACTGTGGCTTGAGTTTCGCAACCGTTCGTCATAGGTGTTTGGCAGAATGACTTCCGGGGATGATCATGACCGGCGATCTGTTTGCCAATGAACCACCACGCAATCTTTTGCCCTTTGACGGGGAAGTTTTGCTGCTGCGCGAGATCATGGACCCGGATGTTGCAGACCGGACATTCTCGCGCCTGAAAAGCGGGATCGTCTGGCAGCAGGAAATCGCCAAAATCCATGGCAAGGAAATCCCCGTTCCCCGATTGACCGCATGGTATGGCGAGGTCGCCTATCGCTATAGCGGCGTCTATCATCCGGCTGCACCGTTTCCATCCGTAATTGCACCCTTGCGCAAACTTGCCGAAGACCTTTCCGGTGCATCGTTTAATACTGTTCTTCTGAACTATTACCGGGATGGTCGTGACAGTGTTTCCTGGCATGCCGATGACGAAGACGTGCTGGGTGAAAATCCGGTCATTGCCAGCCTGTCCTTTGGCGAGGAACGGCGCTTTCATTTACGGCATAAAAAAACCGGTGATCGTATCAGCATCGATTTGCCGCATAACTCGGCCCTGATCATGGCCGGGCAAACCCAGCATTTCTGGTTGCATCAAATTCCCAAAACCGCCCGTCAGGTAAATGAGCGGATCAATCTGACGTTCCGCCATACCCAGCCGGAAACCAGATAAGGCTTATGAACTTCAATGTCTTCTGGTAGCGAAACATTGCTTTTGGCTATAGTGTAACCGCTTCAAATCACTATCAGTGTGAAACACACGGGCTCGGGGAAAACAGGCGCATGGCAAAACGCGTAAAACTTCTGGATGTCGCAAAGGCGGCCGGGGTTTCGCAAGGAACAGCGTCAAATGCCTTTGGCAAACCCGATCTGGTCCGCCCCGAAGTACGCGAGCGCATTTTTGCTGCCGCCAGGGAACTTGGCTATCGCGGGCCGCATGTCATGGCCCGGATGCTGCGCACGGGCAAGGCCGGTGCGCTTGGTGTGGTGTTTCCCGATAACCTTGAATATGCCTTTAGCGATCCGGCAGCGATTGAGTTGTTGCGCGGGATCGGGCGCGAATGTGCGCAGCATGGCGTCAATGTCATGATCATTTCTGCGCAAAATCAGCAACAGGCAATCGAGGCGGTCAATAATGCCGCTGTTGATGCCTTTCTGGTCCATTGCTATTCCGACAATAATGACATCATCGCCGCCATTCAGCGCCGTAACCAGCCGCTGATCAGCATCGATACCGACATTACCGGTGCAGCTGGATCTGTGGTGCTTGATGATTTCGGGGCGGCCAGAAATGCCGCCCGGCATCTTCTTGATTGCGGGGCAAAACGTTTTGGCATCCTGTCGCTTCAGGCGACCGAGCATGATCATTTCGGCCCGATGAATGCCAACCGGATCGGGGCGGCCAGCCACCGGGTCGTCCGTGAACGTCTGGCGGGCTACCACGATGCCCTGCAGGCAGCCGGGATTTCTGCCTCCGACATTATCCATGTCGAATGCGACAACCAGTCAGGCCATAGCGCAAAAATGACCACGGAATTGCTGGCACAGCATCCGGAAATCGACGGCATTCTCGGCATGTCGGATGTGATTGCGATCGGGGCGATTGATGCCGCGCGCACGTCTGGCCGCAAGGTGCCCGACGATCTCAAGGTGATCGGGATTGACGGTATTGCTGCGGGTGAACGCACCGACCCGCCCCTAACCACCATGTATCAGGACTCAGTTGAAAAGGGACGTCTGGCTGCAGAAATGGCCCTGTCAGACGGCGGTGGTAAAATCATCACCCTTGAAACCACCCTGTTGCTGCGCGGTTCCAGTAAACCCGCCTAGCGTCTAGTTCCCATCCTTCGGGAAATCGAAATCCGGCATTGCGCGATTGCCTGCCAGTCCGTTCCAAAGGGCAAGATAACGATCATTCATTGCTGTCAGACTGTAATGATCAATGATCCGTTTGCGCGCAGCGGTCTTGCGACAGGTCCGGCTATCGCGATCTTCGGTCAGAAGTTCCTCGATGGCGTTGGCAAGTTTATCTGGTGCACGCAGCGGGACTGTCTTGCCGGTACCGCCCAGAATTTCTGCAACATCACCAACATCATTGCCGATTGCCGGTACACCACATGCCATGGCCTCGCCGATGACATTGGGAAACCCTTCGCCAAAGCTTGACGACAGAACCGCAATGTCGAGGGCAGGCACGATCTTGGCAACATCGCGCCTTAGTCCAAGGGCTGAAACATGTGGGGCGAGCTCCGCGGGTACGGCAAGGCTTTCGGTATCGTGACCAATCAGGATCAGATGCGCATCATGGGTTTTGGCGCGAAGCAGCCTGATCGCTTCAAACAGGGTATCGTGATCCTTGGCCGGGTCCTTGCGCGCGACCATGCCAATCAAATGTTTGGCCGGTTCAATGCCAAGTTCGGCGCACAGTCTTTTCCGAGCACCGGGATCGGGGTGCCATTCATCGGTGTCAAAACCGTTGGGCAGATAGGCCCATCTTTTGGGGTGATAGCCGCATTTGATGTGATGACGCTGACCGGCATGCGAATTCGCGGCAATCACGGCTGGACGACCGGACAGTTTCGCCAGCAATCCCAGAACAATGCGGGTCGAACGTCCGTATTGTGCAAGATCCATTTCCGCACAGCGGATATTCCAGACCAGCCTTTTGGTCCCGCGTCCTGACAGGATGGCAGCAAGGGTGGAGATGAAATCGGAATGATACAGCCATGACATGATGGTGTCGGGCTGCGTGCGGCGCATCAGCCGTGAAAGCCGGATGATTGCGCCGGGCAAATCGCGCATGCCCGATGCCATGCCAAGGCAATGCAATTCAACACCGGCCGCCATCAGGTCGGGGCCGTATACCCCTTTATCCATCAGTGAAACAACGATCTGGCGCGGGATATCAGGCCCCGGATTTTGCGCGTTATGACACGCAATCCGGGTCAGGACGCGTTCAGCGCCCCCGGCGTCGAGTTCGTTGATGATATGCATTACGGTTGCCATACCAAGGCTATAGCAGGCCTTTGCCCATCAGAACAGATGGCTATTTTGCCAGCTGCGGGTAGCGGTAACAATCGGTGGTGTGATCCATCACAAGGCCGGTGGCCTGAAGGAAGGCATAGATGATGGTGGTGCCGACAAACTTCATGCCGCGCCTTTTCAGATCCTTGGAAATCCGGTCGGAAAGGTCGGTCGAAACCGGGCAGTCACCCATGGTTTTCCAGTGATTGATCACCGGCTTGCCATCAACGAAGTTCCAGATATAGGCATCAAAGCTTCCGAACTCATTCTGGATGGCGATGAATGTTTGGGCGTTTTTAATAGTCGCGGCGATTTTTAATTTATTTCTAATAATCCCGGGATCGGCCATCAGCGCTTCCTGCCTGGCTTCGTCATAGGCCGCGACCTTGTGGACATCGAAATTGTCAAATGCCGCGCGATAGGTATCGCGCCGTGCCAGAACCGTCAGCCAGCTTAACCCCGCCTGCGCCCCTTCAAGGATCAGCATCTCGAAGAACAGCCGGTCATCATGGACCGGAACACCCCATTCCGTGTCGTGGTAATCAATGTAAAACGGCTTGTCGAGATGGATGTTTGCCCAGCCGCAGCGCGGATGATCGTGGTGGGACATGCTGGTTCCTTTCAATGGCTCGGCGTGTTGGCGCGAGGCGCATTGTTGGCAAGAAGCGATCATGCCCGCAAGTCGATAAGCAGATCTGACTGACATCTCCTGACAGTTTCTGGCAAGGGCACAATGCAACCAGGCGGCGTATGGTGATGTCAATCGCGCCACCTTGTCAGGTGACAGGGATCACAAAACGATGAAAACTTGGCCCGGTAACGGGTGAAATCAACGCTCTGCGCTTGCGTTACCGGCCATTGCCGACTAGGTTTTGCAGCGTGCAAACATCTTACCGGGCAAAAATCGAATATGCCCCGGCGATAGTAAGGAGCGGCGATGCTGGCGATTTTTTGGCTTATTGATACTGTAGTTGGTATCTACATTTTCATGCTGATTGCTTCTGCAATCCTGTCATGGCTTGTGGCATTCAACGTCATCAATACCAGCAACCGATTCGTCTATATGGTCGGTGATTTCCTCTATCGTGTGACCGAACCGGCCCTGCGCCCGATCCGGCGCGTCATGCCGGACCTTGGCGGCATTGATCTTTCGCCGATTGTTCTGATCCTGGTTCTGCAATTTGCCAATATGCTGATCCAGACCGATGTGCGGATGGCTCTTTTAGGTTACTAGATGTCTCATTTAGACAATGACTGATCCCGTTTGCGAGATACTCTCTGACCAAACCGGGATCCGTCTGTTTGTGCGTTTAACGCCAAAAGCCTCGCGCAATGCGATCAATGGTCTGTTGAATGATGCGACTGGCCGCACACAGCTTAAAGTGTCGGTCACCGCAGTGCCGGAAAACGGCAAAGCCAATCAGGCCCTGATAAAACTTTTGGCAAAAGCGGCCAAATGGCCTAAATCCTCGGTCGGGATCGTTGCCGGGCATACAGACCGCAACAAGGTGCTGGTGATTTCCGGCAATCCCGAAGAGCTGACGGCGCAAATTACCCAACTTACGGGCGGACAGACACATGAGTGACGCAAAAATCATCGATGGCAAGGCATTCGCTGCCAAACTGCGCGAAGACATCACCGCAGAAGTTTCCAAGCTGAAAGCGGACCACGGTGTGACCCCCGGTCTTGCCGTCATTCTGGTGGGCGAAGACCCGGCCAGTCAGGTCTATGTGCGCAACAAGGGTAAACAGACCCTTGAATGCGGCATGAATTCCTATGAGCACAAGCTCTCGGCCGATACCAGCCAGGAAGACCTTCTGGCCCTGATCGCCAAGCTCAATGCCGACGAAAACGTTCATGGCATCCTCTGCCAGCTTCCGGTGCCCAAACATATCGACGAACAGGCGATCCTTGCTGCGATTGACCCGGCCAAGGATGTGGACGGCTTCCATGTCGTCAATGCCGGCGCGCTGGCCACGGGCGGAGAGGGCTTTGCCCCTTGCACCCCCTATGGCTGCCTGATGCTTCTGAAAGATACCCTTGGTGATCTGTCGGGCAAACGTGCGGTGGTTGTCGGGCGTTCCAACATCGTTGGCAAGCCGATGGCGCAGCTTTTGCTGAAGGAAAGCTGCACGGTTACCATTGCGCATTCGCGTACCCGCGATTTGCCCGAAGAAGTCCGTCGTGCCGATATCGTCGTTGCCGCCGTTGGCCGCCCGGAAATGGTCAAGGGTGACTGGATTGCTCCGGGTGCCACGGTGATTGACGTCGGTATCAACCGCGTTGAAGGGGCCGAGGGCAAAATGAAGCTGGTCGGCGATGTCGAGTTTGAAAGTGCGGTCAAGGTTGCCGGTGCCATCACCCCGGTTCCGGGCGGTGTCGGCCCGATGACCATTGCCTGCCTGCTCAACAACACCCTGATTTCGGCCTGCCGCGCCAACGGCCTTGAAGCGCCGAACCTTGGTTTTGACAGCTAAGCCTCGATCATATCTACTAAAAGGCGGCTTTAAGCCGCCTTTTTTTGTTTTGGGGGCGCAATGTCGCGGTGGGTGAAAATTGTTTGCTGGGTTGCTTTTGCAGGCATTCTGGTTGGTCTGACAATTTATGATTCTCGCGCAAGCAAAAGCGTATATCAAATCTTTCAGCAGGTTTGTCTTGATGCCATCGGTGATGGAGAAGAGATGGAAGATGCTGTAAGCGCGGTGCTTTGGCGCTACAAAATGTATGACAGGCCCCCTCTGACAAGGCATGTCATGCGCGGGCCTGTTATTCTGCAAACTCGGGACTATCGCATTCCATCAGGAGGCCGTCTGAAAACTTCAGAAGACGGCAGCTATTGCCAAATATTCGTCGGTGGAAAGGAAGCTATGGATATTGTTGATGCCGTTGCGAGTGCCGATGATACTCTGTTTCTCAGAGACGAAAAAAACATCAATGGACATCGTCGAGCGATCCTTCGGATAAAGGACAGCAGTGCAATCATCAATCTGGTAGAGGGTAGCCACGCTGATTTCTTACACATCATGACGCCAGAATTGTACATGCGCCAACGTGCCTATGACGATCCGGAAGTTTCGGTGAAGAACTAGTTCTTGCAACCTCATAACGGCCAAACCCACAGCAACATCGGCACCCCAACCGCCACCACGATGAATTCAATCGGCAGGCCGAGTTTCCAGTAGTCGCCAAAGCGGAAGCCGCCGGGGCCGAGGATGAGCGTGTTGTTTTGATGGCCGATGGGGGTCAGGAAGGCGCAGGATGCGCCGATGGCGACTGCCATCAGGAACGGGTCGGAGCTGGCACCGAGCTGGGCGGCACTGCCAATGGCAATCGGACACATGACAGCCGCGGTAGCGGCATTGTTCATGAAATCCGATAGCGTCATGGTGACGACAAGGATCAGCCCGACCGCAATGACGGCATTGCCCTGTGCGATTGTTTCAAGCAGGAAGCGCGCAATCAGATCGGCACTGCCGGTACTTTCCATCGCATTGGCAACCGGTATCAGGGCGGCGAGAAGCACCACGACAGGCCAGTCGACCGCGTCATAAAGCGTGCGCGGTGACACTACCCCGAGCAGCATGGCGGCAAGGACGCCCAGCGCAAAGGATATGGCGGCAGGCAGGATGCCAAAGGCCGCGAGCAGAATGGCAATCCCCATAATGGCGCTGGCCCGGAATGCCTGGGATTTGTCGGCAAGATGCAGGGAACGTTCGGCAAGCGGGGCGCAGCCCATCCGGCTGCCAAACTCGCCAATGGCGGCAGGCGAACCTTGCATCAAAAGCACGTCGCCTGCCTGCATCTTCATGGTGCGCAGCCGGGTCATGGATCGCTGTCCCTGACGTGACAGGGCAAGCAGGTTGATGCCAAAGCGGCTTCGGATGCGAATATCGGCAGCAGACCGTCCGATGAAGGCGGCATTGGGCAAAACGACAACTTCGATCAGGGACACATCATCAGATTGCAGGGCCTTTTTATGTTCTGCATCCTGATCTGATCCGTCATTCTTGCGATCTGTTTTGGCAGTGCTTTTACTGTCGGCTTTTACGTCGTCGGGAAGATCAACTTTCTTCTCGGCATTATTGGCCTTCTGGGCTTTGGCGGTTTCCTTGCCAGGTTCCTTCTTTGCTTCCTTCTGGGCTTCTTTTTGAGCCTCCTTCTGAGCTTCGAGGGCCTCTTGAGCCTTGCGTTCGGCCTCAGCACTTCGCCATTCGGCCTCAAGGGTCAGATCAAGGGCGGAAAGGACAGAGGCCAGACTTTCAGGTTCGGCTTCGATCAGAAGAATGTCGTTCTGATGAAGTTCGCGATAGGGGCTTGGGGCGGGAATTCGCCGTTCATGGCGGATCAGGCCGATAACCTGTGCGTCGGATTTTTCGAGCTCGGTATTAAGATCGCGCAGCAACATGCCAACCGATTTGCTGCCCTCGGTGATGCGGGCCTCGGTCAGGTAGGAGCCGGTTTCAAATCCTTCGGCCCCGGCGCGTTCGCGGGCCGGTACCAGAAACCGCCCGAAAATAATGACAAAGGCCAAACCCGATAATGCGATGGCAAGGCCGACGGGACTGTAATCAAACATCGAAAAGCCATCGCCGGTCAGTCCGGCACGGAACCCCGATACGATCAGGTTGGGGGGCGTCCCGATCAGGGTCGTCATGCCGCCAAGGATAGACCCAAAGGCAAGCGGCATCAGGATCTTGCCCGGTGGCACGCCCTGTTTGTTGGCGATCTGAAGGGCAACCGGCATCAAAAGTGCCAAGGCCCCGACATTGTTCATGAAGGCCGACAGAAGGGCCGCCAAAAGGCTGAGTGCGGCAAGCGTAATGAAGGGTCCCGCCGATTGTGGAAGAACGGTGCGGGTCAGCGTATCGACCGCGCCCGATTGTTGCAGGGCCGATGACAGGATCAGGATGCAGGCAACCGTGATCACCGCAGGATGGCCAAAGCCGACAAAGGCCGCATCGGTCGGGACAAGTCCCAGCACCACACAGACCAGAAGGGACGCCATCGCAACCATGTCATGACGCCAACGCCCCCACAGAAACAGGGCGACTGTACCAACAAGAACCGTCAGGATCATGATTTGCGGGCTGTCCATATGTGCCGGTCCTGTTTTGTGACGGGTTTTCTGTTCCAAAGCGTAGGGGGAGGCGGCCTGATCGGTCAAGCGAAGTCGCGCGGGGTCAGGGTTGAAAAGGGTCCGATCAACAGAATTTCACGTTGTTGCAGGCTCCTGCCACATTTGTCAGGAGGATGTGTTAGCATCACGCTGTTTTTATTTACCAATTTGTTCGTGTGATCATGCCAGTTGACAGTATTTCCATGCCCGATGCCCCGGTCGCGATTTCGATAAAGCAGGCGCGCAACCTTGCGCTTTGCGGGCAGGGATTTGATCAGAATGACAGCAAGCCTGTGACCAAACGCCGGATCATGAAGGCGATCCGCCAGACCAATATGTTGCAGGTCGATAGCGTCAATGTTCTGACCCGTGCCCATTACATGCCGATCTTTAGCCGGTTGGGTGTCTATGACCCGGCGATGCTTGATGACATTGTCTGGGGCAAATCGCGCGACCGGAAACTGTTCGAATATTGGGGCCATGAAGCATCGATGATCCCGGTTGAGGATTATCCGCTCTATCGTTGGCGGATGGAGGATGCCGAGCAGGGCAAGGGCACCTGGGGGCAGATTGCCCGCATCCGGCATGAGAAACCCGAACTGGTCACCGGCATCCTTGATCACATCGAACGCAACGGCCCGGTCGGTTCAAGTGACCTTGAAGAAAAGGGTGCAAGCAGTTCGCAATGGTGGGGATGGTCGAAAACCAAGATCGCCATGGAATATCTGTTCTGGAGCGGGCAGGTGATGGCGCAAAAGCGCCGGTCAAGTTTCGAGCGGATTTACGATTTGCCACACCGGATCATCGGGGATGCGGCCCATGATCCGGCACCGGACCGGTTGGAGGCGCAATCAGACCTGATCTGCAAGGGGATTGCGGCGATGGGTATCGCCACCGAAGCCGATTTGCGCAAATATTTCCGCTTGCCGACGGCTGATGTGAAGGACTGTCTGGTCAAACTGGTCGAAGAGGGACGGTTGCTGCGCGCGGATGTCGAAGGCTGGAAACAGGCAGGATATCTGTGCCCGAACGTCAATCCGCGTGCGCGGGCAAAGCCGACCTGTCTGATGGTGCCATTTGATCCGGTGATGTGGGAACGTGACCGGGTCGAGCGGATATTCGGGTTTAACTACCGGATCGAGATATATGTTCCGGCCGAAAAACGCCAATACGGCTATTACGTCCTGCCATTCATGCTCAATGGCGAATTTGTTGCGCGTGTCGATTTGAAGTCCGAGCGCAAGAAAGGCGTTCTTCTGGTGCAAGGCGCGCATCTTGAAGACGGGCTTGCCCAAGGTAATGTTGCAGGCCCGTTGATGGCGCATTTGCAGCGTCTTGCAACGTTCCTTGGCCTTGAAAATGGTGTTGAGGTCGTGGGGAATAATGCGTTTTCGCGCTATCTGGCGAGTGTGCCGGTTTCCTGAAAGGGTAAACGGGGCGCAGGTCCCACATCTGCGCCCCGTTTTACCACTGTTCCGACTTTGACCATAAAAAGCTTCAGGACATTATGGTCAACAGTTGCACCTGGCCTTACCAGCAGGTGTAACCCCCATCAGCCAGAACAATGGATCCGGTCATCAGGCTGGAAGCATCGGATGCCAGGAACAGCACAACCGATCCGATTTCTTCGGTCAGGCCAAGGCGGGCCATCGGGGTGCCATTGATCCAGGCGTCGTACATTTCCGGCTTGGATTTCACGAATTCATTGAGCGGGGTCGCAATATAGGTCGGTGCAACCGCGTTGACGCGCACACCGCGCCCGCCCCATTCAGCAGCCAGTGATTTGGTCAGGTGATGGACCGCTGCCTTGGAGGCATTGTAATAGGCCTGTTCCTGCGGCTTGTTGACGATGAAGCCCGACATCGAGCCGACATTGACGATGACGCCGTTTTTCTTGGCCAGCATCTGTTTGCCGAACTCGCGGCAGCACCAGAACGTCCCGTTCAGATTGACGTCAATGACATTAAGCCAATGTTCATCGGTCACGGTTTCTGCCGGGGTTTCCGAACGCGCAATACCGGCATTGTTAACCAGAATATCAATGCCGCCTTGCTTGGCCATTTTTTCAGCACTGGCACGGACCTGATCGGTATTGGTGACATCCATGATGTCGATATCGGCGGTGTACCCTTTGGATTTCAGGTAATCACGGCCTTCTTCGGCAACAGCTTCGCTGATATCGCCGATGACGACATGGGCACCGGCCTCGGCCAGTGCTTCGCAGCAGGACAGGCCGATGGCGCGACCGCCACCGGTGACATAGGCACGACGCCCGGAAAGATCGAACTTTTTAAGATACATTTTGGACTCACAGTTAGCTTGATTGGTAAGGCGGGATCGCAAGCCGCCAAGGGCTTTGCGATCCGGTTTGTTCACGTATCAGGATGCGCCAAGCGCCAGACCATGGGCGTCAAAGCGGTGGATGCGATCCTGTTCAGGTGTCAGGAAGATCTTGTCATGTTCACCAAGCGGCATTTCGCCGGTGGCACGGACCGTCATCGGACCAAGGCCATCGGCTTCGACATGGAGATATGTCTCGGCTCCGAGATGTTCGGCGATTTTGACTGTTGCAGCGATGACGCCACTTTCAGTGCTGACCGCGAGATGTTCGGGACGAATGCCGATTTCATGACAATTGTGTTTTGCTGCAAGCTCCCCGCCCAGGAAGTTCATTTTTGGCGAGCCGATGAAACCGGCGACAAATTTATTAGCGGGGTTGTTATAGAGTTCCATCGGCTTGCCGACCTGTTCGACACGGCCAGCCTGAAGAACCACAATCTTGTCGGCCATGGTCATGGCTTCGACCTGATCGTGGGTCACATAGATCATGGTGGTTTTGAGTTCCTGATGCAGCCCGGTGATTTCAAGACGCATATTGACGCGAAGGGCGGCATCAAGGTTTGAAAGCGGTTCGTCAAACAGGAAAGCCGCCGGGTTGCGCACGATTGCACGACCGATGGCGACACGTTGACGCTGACCACCGGAAAGGGCGCCGGGACGCCGTTCGAGATAGTCGGTCAGGTTGAGGATCTTGGCCGCAGACTGGACTTTCTGGTCTATGACATCCTTGCTTTCGCCCGCCATTTTCAGACCAAAAGCAATATTGTTATAGACCGTCATATGCGGATAGAGCGCATAGGACTGAAAGACCATCGACAGGCCGCGTTTGGCCGGTGCCTCGTTGGCAACATCGGTTCCGTCGATCAGGATTTTGCCATCTGTGACATCTTCCAGACCGGCAATCAGACGCAGCAGGGTTGATTTCCCGCAGCCTGACGGACCGACAAAAACAACGAATTCACCATCATTGATATCAAGATCAACACCGGGAATAACATCCAGCGTTCCGAAGCTTTTCTTGACTTTTTCCAGTCGGATAGCACCCATTTTGGTGTTCCTTCTTTCTCTATTTTCACGGGCTTGCGGTTACTTGACCGCGCCGAATGTCAGACCACGTACCAGCTGTTTCTGAGAGAACCAGCCGATGACCAGAATTGGGGCAACCGCCAAGGTTGATGCGGCTGAAAGCTTGGCCCAGAACAGCCCTTCGGGGCTGGAATAGGATGCGATGAAAGCCGTCAGCGGGGCGGCATCAGACGTTGTGAGATTGAGCGTCCAGAACGCTTCATTCCAGGCCAGGATGATGTTGAGCAGCATGGTCGAAGCAATGCCGGGAACAGCCATGGGCAACAGCACAAAGATGATTTCCTTGGGCAGGGTTGCGCCATCCATCCGCGCGGCTTCCAGAATGTCGGTCGGGATTTCCTTGAAATAGGTGTAGAGCATCCAGACCATGATCGGCAGGTTGATCAGGAACAGCACCATGATCAGACCAAAGCGCGTATCAAGCAGGCCCCAGTCGCGGAAGACCAGATAGATCGGCACAAGCACGCCAACCGGTGGCATCATCTTGGTCGACAGCATCCACAGAAGCGCGTCCTTGGTCCGCTTGGTCGGGTTAAAGGCCATTGCCCATGCGCAGGTCACGGCAAAGACCAGACCAACCAGTGTCGACCCGACAGACAGGATGATCGAGTTCAGGGCGAACTTGAAATAGTTCGAGCGTTCCTGAACTTCGGCGTAGTTTTCCAGCGTCCAGTCAAAGGAAATGAAGCTGGGCGGGATCGAAACCGCTTCGAGTTCGGATTTGAAGCTGGTCAGGACCATCCAGAAGATCGGGAAGAAGATCAGAAGCCCGACGATCCAAGCAAATACCGAAAAGCTGATATAGCCAAGGGGAGATTGTTTATGTTCCATGTCGCGCCCCTTACTTGTCCAGGTTTTTGCCGATAAGGCGGATCAGGAAGATCGCCACGATATTGGCCAGAATGACCGCGACAATGCCGCCAGCCGAAGCACCACCAACATCAAACTGCAACAGCGCCTGCGTATAGACGAGGAAGGCGATGTTGGTCGTTGCCAGACCCGGGCCACCCCCGGTGGTCACAAAGATTTCGGCAAAGACGGTCAGCAGGAAGATGGTTTCGATCAAGATTACAACTGTGATCGCGCGGCTGAGATGGGGCAGGGTAATATAGAAAAAGATCGCGACAGGACCGGCACCATCCATCTGGGCGGCTTCTTTCTGGTCACGGTCAAGCGATTGCAGTGCTGTGAGCAAAATCAGAACCGCAAAAGGCAACCATTGCCATGACACCATGATGATGATCGAGGTCAGCGGTGCATTGGTGAACCAGTCAATCGCGGGCAGGCCAAGCAAACTGGCGATCCAGGCAAACATCCCCGAAACCGGGTCCATCAAAAGGTTTTTCCAGACCAGTGCATTCACGGTCGGCATAATAAAGAACGGTGCGATCACCAGCAGACGCAGAATACCGCGTCCGAAGATCGGCTGATCAAGCATCAGGCCAAGCAGGATGCCGCCAACCACGGTGATGACAAGAACAGAGCCCACCAGCAAAAGGGTGTTAGCAAGCGATGCAAAGAAAGCCGGATCTGTCAGGAAAAATTCGTAATTAAGTGTACCGATCCATTCTTCCATTCCTGGCGACAAAAGATTGTAGCGCAGGAAGGAGAAGTAAATCGTCATGCCCAGCGGGACGGCCATCCACAAAAACAGGACAATGATCGACGGCGCGGACATGATACGCCCGGTAAGGGTCGAGGCCCGTGTCGACATGATGTGCTCCCCGAGATTGATGTTGCTGATCCTATTCCAGATGGAAAGAGGGCGGTGCGTTTTGCAACCACCGCCCCAAGTTCATCAGGTCAAGGAGGCGCAGGCCAGAAATCATTTCAGATGTGCGATGAAATGAAATCCGGCCTGAGGTGCATCAGTAGTAACCAGCCTTACGCATGGTGCGGTCGGTACCGGACTGTGCAGCGGCAAGAGCCTGTTCGACAGTCATCTGACCGGCAAGAGCAGCAGAGAATTGCTGACCGACCGTGGTGCCGATGCCCTGGAATTCCGGGATCGCAGCGAACTGGACACCAACATAGGGCTTCGGTTTCATGGTCGAGTTGATCGGGTCTGCACTGTCGATGGCAAGAAGGGTCTCGTCAGCAAACGGTGCGGCTTCGAGATATTTCGGGTTCTGATACAGCGACATACGGGTGCCCGGCGGTACGTTCGCCCAGCCTTCTTTCGACGCTACCAGTTCCAGATAGTTTTTCGAGGTCGCCCAAGCGATGAATTTCTGGGCGGCTTCGACTTTCTGGGACCCCATCGGAATGCCAAGGTTCCAGGCCCAGAGCCAGTTGGCGCCGGTGCAGGTTGCCGCACACGGAGCTTCGGTGAAGCCGACCTTGTCGGCCACTTTGGACTCTTTGGGGTTGGTTACGAAGGATGCCGCAACCGTTGCATCAATCCACATGCCGCATTTGCCCGAGTTGAACAGCGACAGGTTTTCGTTAAAGCCGTTCGAGGTCGCGCCCGGAGGACCATAGTTACCAAGGATATTGGTATACATGTCCAGGGCCGCCTTCCACTCGGCGCTATCGAAGGTCGGGTTCCAGTTTTCATCAAACAGCCGCGCGCCATAGGCATTGCCCATGGTGGTGATCAGCGCCATGTTTTCACCCCAGCCAGCCTTGCCACGCAGGCAGATGCCATAGACACCCTCGTCGGGCTTGTGGAGTTTTTTAGCGATCTCAAGGGTCTGATCCCAGGTCAGGCGACCATTGATGGTGATGCCGGCCGCGTCAAACAGATCCTTGCGATACATCATCATCGAGCTTTCACCGTAGAACGGTGCAGCATAGAGTGCGTCATCCTTGGATACTGCGGAACGGATGGCGGGCATGATGTCATCAACATCATAGTCCGGGCCAAGTTGATCGAGCGGTGCCAGCCAGCCTTTTTCAGCCCAGATCGGCACTTCATAGGTGCCAATCGTCATGACGTCATACTGACCGCCCTTGGTGGCGATATCAGTGGTGACGCGCTGACGCAGGGTGTTTTCTTCCAGCGTGACCCATTCAAGCGAGATGTCCGGGTTTTTGGAGGTGAAATCATCCGTCAGCTTCTGCATGCGGATCATGTCACCGTTATTGACGGTTGCGATGGTCAGTTTCGTTTCGGCATTGGCGTGTGCGATACCGCCAGCCAACAGCGCACATAGCGCTGCTCCCATTACGCGTTTCATATTTCCTCCCAAAAGGACTGTCTACCCGTTGGGCAACTTGGGTTGCCCGTCTTGATCATTTGTTCAGGTAATGAGCATTCACTCAATTTTACCTCATCTTGTCAAACGAAATCGTTTTTGCGGCGCACAAAACAAAACCCTGCCAGAAGATCTGGCAGGGTGGTTTTATGCTGGATTGTTGCAGACTTGCGCAGGCGTGCTAGCGCAGCAAAGATTCAGCTGTTGCCTCGTCGGTGATCAGGGTCGAAATCAGCTTTCCGCGCATGGCACCCCGAATCGCTGCGACCTTTTTAGCCCCTTTGGCAACGGCGATGGTGTTGGTTGCCGGCTGGCAGGCGGGTGCGCTGGTCACACAATTATTCACCGGATGATCAAGGATATTGCCGTCCTGATCAAAGGACCAGCTGATGACTTCGCCAATCGCACCGCTGTCGCGCAGGGAGGTCAGTTCATCCTTTGAAATAAACCCGTCAATATGAAGCGGCGCGTCATCGCCCAGATGCCCGACACCCATAAAGCGGATATCGGCTTCGCGTGCGAGCTTGAGGATATTGTCCATCGGCGGCTGCTTTTGCATGCGTTCGCGCATTTTCGGGTCTTCGATGATGACCGGGATCGGCAGCGGATAGTGCGGCGCGCGGGTGCGGTCGGCAAGATCGGTGACCGCATCATAGAAACTTGCCGCCCCGTCATGGGCGATGGTGCCGACCAGCGAGACGATCTTGTGATGGCTTCCGTCAATCCGGCCGATTTCATCGACCATGGCGCGCATGGCCCGTCCGGTGCCAAGGGCGATAATTTTGGGATCGGTCGATTGCAAGGTGCGTTCAAGATAGTTTGCCGCGGCCTGTGCCATGCCAAACATTGCCTCGGGCGCAGAGGGATCGGTCGGCACGACATCGCAATTGGCCAGTCCGTATTTCTCGCAGATGGCCCGGCCCAGTTCCATGCAACGGGTGATCGGATGATCAAGACGAACCTTCACAAGACCTTCGCTGACAGCAGCCGATACCAGTCGTTGCGCGGTCGGGCGCGAAACACCAAGCTTGTGGGCGATTTCGTCCTGCGTATTGCCGGCGCAATAATAAAGCCAGCCAGCGCGGGCTGCTTCATCCAGACGGGCCGCTTCCTTGCGGGTTCGTTTTACCATCCGAGTCCCCCGATATGTCTTTTTGCGCGTCACCCGTCCCGGATATGGCCGGTGTGTGACGGATTATTTTTCCCTGAAGTCTTATACTTTTCCCTAGCGCCTTTTGGAAACTCTTACCAGCATCCATATGTCTATAAACGACAAAACCCGCCTTGTGACGGGCGGGTTTTGAAGATGAAACTGTTGGTCTGCCTTATTTCCTGGGCAGGAATTCCGCAACCAGTTTTTCGGCAATCTGAACCGCGTTCAGGGCCGCGCCCTTGCGCAGGTTATCGCCAACACACCACAGCGACAGGCCGTTCTCGACCGTCGGGTCCTTGCGCACGCGCGAGACAAAGACATTGTCTTCGCCCTGGACTTCCTGCGGGGTGACATAGCCTTCGTCCTGGCGGTAATCGACAACCGAAACGCCCGGGAAGTCTTTCATTGCCTTGCGGGCTTCTTCGACGGTGATCGGTTTTTCAAACTCGATATTGACCGCTTCGCCATGACCGACAAAGACCGGGACGCGAACGCAGGTCGCATGAACGGCGATTTCCGGATCAAGGATTTTGCGGGTTTCGACCGACATTTTCCATTCTTCGCGGGTCGCGCCATCATCCATGAAATTGTCGATATGCGGGATGACGTTAAAGGCGATCTGTTTGGTGAATTCTTCCTTTTTGGGAAGGTCATTCACATAGATGCCTTTGGTCTGGTTAAACAGCTCGTCCATGGCGGCACGACCGGCACCCGACACGGACTGATAGGTCGCAACAACGATGCGTTTGATCGTGGCGATGTCATGAAGCGGTTTAAGGGCCAGAACCATCTGAATGGTCGAGCAGTTCGGATTGGCGATGATGTTCTTTTTGGCGTATCCGGCCAGTGCATCGCCATTGACCTCGGGCACGACCAGCGGAACACCCGGTTCCATGCGCCAATAGCTTGAATTGTCGATGACAACGCAGCCTGCTTCGGCCGCCTTGGGGGCCAGTTTCCTGGCAGTTTCACCACCGGCCGAGAACAGGGCAATATCGACGCGCGAGAAATCAAAGGTTGCGGCATCAAGAACACTGATCTCGTCATCTTCGCCATAGCCGACGGTGCGCCCGATGGATTTCGACGATGCCAGTGCAAAGACTTCATCGGCCGGGAACTTACGTTCGGCAAGGGTGTTGAGCATTTCGCGCCCGACATTTCCGGTCGCGCCGACAACGGCAATCTTGTAGCCCATCAGGTGCCTCTTTTCAGTCTTGTGGGCATGGTGGCCAGACCCGGACCGACGTGGAAAATCCGCGTTATGGTTCGGACGGCGCAGGACACATGCCTGTGGATAATTTCGGATAATCTGCGGCGAGATGTAAGGCTTTCAAAGCAATTGCGCAAGCGTATCCTTGATATGGCTGATGCGATTACTACTTGAGATCGCAAAAAAATCTGGCAAAATCGTCAGTGGGGTTCATGTGTCGAACCCGAAATCAGAATCGTTTTGCATCCTGCTTGGTTGATTCCTGTTTTCGGCTTGGTCCGCATCGCGTAGCCGCAGCCACCATCTAAGACCTTCCGAACGGCAAGATAGAACGATCCTGAACAGGGTTCGATACAGATATGCAGCGTGACTGCATATGGGGCGATCAATATTCCGACTTTTGCAAAAAGGACGGCCTGATGACGTACCCGATGAGTTTGGATTGGACACAAAAAAAGGTTCTCGATTTCTTTCGGGAACATGTAACGCGCGGAACACTGGTTTTTCGCGTCGATGACAAGCATGAAGTCGTTTTGGGGGATGGCGCGCCGCCAAGGGCCGGGATGACCGTACCTGACTGGGCCAATACCCTTAAAATGGCGCTAAGTCCCGATCCGGGATTTGGCGAGGCCTATATGCATGGCGGCTTTGATGTCGTCAGCGGCGAAATGGAAGACCTGATCCGGGTGTTGCGCCTGAATTTTGAAGGCGGGCATTCCTCAAGCGGTTTTGGCACCTTCATTGAAAAATTGCAGGCGCTTAAATTCCAGATCGCACAATTCACCACTGTCAAGGCAGCCTCCAAGCGGGTGCGCCACCATTATGATATCGGTAATGATCTTTACACCCGGTTCCTTGACCCGGAGATGCAATATTCATGTGCCTTCTGGGATGATGGTGCGCAGACGCTTGAAGAAGCCCAGCACCGCAAAATGAGCCTGACCACCCAGCGCCTGAAAATCAACGAACCGGGTTTGCGGATTGTCGATATCGGGTGTGGTTGGGGTGGACTGAGCCGGTTCATCCATCGTGAAACCGGGGCCGAAGTCCACGGGATCACATTATCGACCGAGCAATATAACTGGGCGCAGGAGAAGCGCGCAGAGCTGGGCGACAATGCCAAGGCCGGGCTTGATTATCATCTGCTGGATTATCGGGTGTTTGCCGATGCCAATGCCGGTAAATATGATCGCGTGGTTTCGGTCGGCATGTTCGAACATGTCGGGCGCCATCAGTTCAAAACCTATTTCGAAAAGGTTGGTGAACTGCTTAAGGTTGGTGGGCGGGCGGTCATTCACACCATCATCAAGCCGCGCGCAGAATTCACATCGCCCTGGATTGATAAATATATCTTTCCAGGTGGCTATATCCCGGCAGTGCATGAAGTGATCGAGGCGGCTGAACATGCCAAGCTGATGGTTGAAGCATCGCATTTCCACCCCGGCCGCAATTATGCCCGGACCCTTGTCGAATGGCGGGAACGCTTCCGGGCGGTGCGCGACGAACTGGACCCGACCAAATATGATGAGGAATTCCGGCGGATGTGGGAGTTCTATCTGGCGGGTTGCATAAATGCCTTTGACGATTCCGAGGGCGGTGGCGGCATGCGGGTCGGCCAGTTTGTCTTTACCAAGCCGGGCTTTGAATATGCCTGATGTCACAGGGCGGGAAATGAAGGTTTCCCGCCCTTGCGGTTTTAACAGCCAAATCAAGATCCAATATACATCGCGTGGTCGACCGGCACGACAGATGTAAAAACGACTAACCGGTCATTTTGTCGGGAGGAAACGACATGCTTAAAGTGATGGACCGGGATGATCGTAACCAGCGTGCCCGTGACGTATCTGTGATCACGGGTGCTCCGCATATCGGTCAGGTCGAGGACTATATACGCGCATTGAGCGCAATCGAACTTTCAAGCTGTGAACGCGATATGCTGCGCGCCCATGCAAAGGCGCCGGGGCGGGAAATAACCGGACTTGAACTGGCCGAAACCGTCGGGCATTTCGGATGCCGGATGGGGCTTAAGAAATATGGTCGTCTGGCAGCCAAGATATCGACAGCTGCCGGACTGCCGATCTGCCAAACCGATGTCAGTGATTATCTTGCCGCGATCTTTACCCTTGCAGATGGCAAGCAATCGGATGGTGAGGACTGGAACTGGGTGATGCATGAGCAGGTGGCATGTGCCATGGAAAATCTTGGTCTGGTCTAGGTTTTCAGAACAGAACGTAGCCGGTTACAAAAAATATCGAAAAAAACGTGTGGTCGTGTAACGCGGTCCATCCGCGTTTCGTCCTTGTGGGCAGAAGGGAGATGATCCCGTATTCCACAAGGAGATTTGCCATGAGCCGCTTTTCATTCCCCGAAGCCAGCCCGTCCCTGTTCAAACCGATGCTCGCCCTTGCGACAGCGCTTGGTGACAACGCCAAAATCCCGGCCGTGTTGCGTGATCTGATCGAGTGTCGTGTGTCGCAGATCAATCAATGTTCCTATTGCCTGCGCATGCATTCAAAAAGCTTTGCCGAACATGGCGGAGATTCCGTGAAACTGGCTCTTTTGCCGGTCTGGCGTGCGGCAGAGGGATTTGACAATGCCGAACGGGCGGCGCTGGACTGGGCGGAATGCCTGACCAGGGTTGAAAGTCAGGAACGCATCGCGCAAAGCCATCGTCAGCTTGTCGAACATTTTGAAGCGGATGCAATTTCCGAGCTGACCTGCATCATTTCAACCATGAATGCCTGGAACCGTCTGGGAATTGCCCAGCACGAATTTGCATGATGCGGGGGCCTTTGCGCAAGGAGGTCGATGATGATATCGCCTCTTTGCAAGATCATCGCCCATCGGGCAGGATGAACAGCACCACGAAACCTTTTTGCGCGGCACAGGGTGAACCTGTGCCGCTGCACCCGTTTGATGGACCCAAAATGTCGGATCAGATTTTTGAACAGCATCGTGCACGACTGACGGCACTGGCCTATCGGATGCTGGGCAGTCATGCCGATGCCGAGGATGCGGTTCAGGATGTCTGGCTGCGCTGGCGCAAGCAGGACCATGACATCATCAGTGATGCGACCGGCTGGCTGGTGCGGGTCTGTAGCAATATCTGTCTCGATGTTTTGAAATCGGCCCGGCGACAACGCGAGAATTATGTCGGCAACTGGTTGCCTGAACCCTGGATGCCGTCCGAGCCCCCCAAGGCCGAAGCCAATCTGATTGAACAGGACGGGTTGGGGCAGGCCTATTTATTGATGCTTGAACGTCTGACACCGATTGAGCGGGTCGCACTTGTCCTGCATGAAGTGTTTGACTGGTCCCATGACGATATCGCACCTGTGATCGAACGGACTGCCAACAATACACGGCAAATCCTGTTTCGGGCGCGCGGCAAGATGAAACGCGACAGCGAACGCGATGCCACCCCCGATCCGGCAGGGCGGATATGGGAACAGCCGAAAATAGAAGCCTTTATCAAGGCACTTAGTCTGGGTGATATCAGTCAGCTGGTCAGTCAGCTGGCTCCGGATGTGATCCTGCATTCCGATGGCGGTGGCAAGGCACAGGCAACCGCCAATCCGTTATTCGGGGCGGATCATGTTTCCCGGTTCTTCGTCGGGGTTTGGGGCAAGCGTGATCCGCGCGAACGTGTGTTCCATATCACCATTGAGGGTGAATGCTGGCTTCTGATGCAGTTGAACGACATGATTGTAACCGGGATCAGCGCGTCGGAGCGCGACGGACGGATTGTTGATCTGTTTGTCCATCGAAATCCTGACAAGCTCGAACGGTTCAACGCGGTGATTGCCGATGCAACCGAGATTGATCTGACAAACAAAAAGGCCGGGGAATGAACCCCGGCCTTTTCAATTTCGAGATCAGAACGACAGATCAGACAAGTTTGTCGAGTTCGTTGATCAGCGACTCACCCATGACGGTGGTCGAAACTTTGGCCATGCCCGGCTGCATGATGTCACCGGTGCGAAGCCCGCCCTTCAGGACGTTCTGAACAGCGGTTTCGATCAGGGTTGCATTATCGCCCATATCGAACGAGTAACGCAGCATCATGGCAAAGGACAGGATGGTTGCCAGCGGGTTGGCAATGTCCTGACCGGCAATGTCCGGAGCCGAACCGTGTACCGGCTCATACAGGGCTTTGCGTTTGCCGTCAGCGTCTGCTGCACCAAGCGATGCAGACGGAAGCATACCAAGCGATCCGGTCAGCATGGCCGCGCAATCAGACAGAATATCGCCGAACATGTTGGTGGTGACCATCACGTCGAACTGTTTCGGGTTACGAACCAGCTGCATGGAAGCGTTATCGACATACATGTGGCTGACTTCGACTTCCGGGAAGTCCTTGGCAACACGTTCAACAACTTCGCGCCACAGAACGGTGGATTCCAGAACGTTGGCCTTGTCGACAGAGCAAAGACGCTTGTCACGTTTCATGGCCATGTCAAAGGCAACGCGCGCAATGCGTTCTACTTCGGGCTCGGAATACACCAGGGTGTTGTAGCCATAACGAACGCCGTCGCGTTCTTCGATGCCACGCGGCTGGCCGAAATAGATGCCGCCGGTCAGTTCGCGAAGGATCATGATATCCAGACCCTTGACCACGTCTTCTTTCAGGGTCGATGCACCAACAAGTGCATCAAACACCAGTGCCGGACGCAGGTTGGCAAACAGGCCCATTTCCTTGCGGATTTTCAGAAGACCGCGTTCCGGTTTGATATCAAACGGAAGGTTGTCCCATTTCGGACCACCAACAGCACCGAGCAGAACCGCATCAGCTGCCATTGCATCGGCAAGGGTTTCGTCGGTCAGCGGGTTGTTGTGCGCATCAATCGATGCGCCGCCAATCAGGCCTTCGGTGATTTCGAAGTTCACATCGCGCTTCTTGGCCATCCAGTCCATGACGCGCTGAACCTGACGCATGACTTCCGGACCAATTCCGTCGCCCGGCAGCATCAGTACTTTTTTGGTGGTGGTCATAAAAGAATCCTTCCCAGATATTTTCGGGGCCGCTCACCCCGTAACGATAGAAAAGGGGTGGCAAACGCAACCGTTCGACACCCCTTTTTGAATTAGAGCGACAGCCAGGGCTGCGAGGCCGCGCGTTTGGCTTCGAATTCGTTGATGGCATCGCCTTTCTGCAGGGTCAGGCCGATATCGTCGAGACCGTTCAGCAGGCAATGTTTGCGGAATTCTTCGACTTCAAACTTGATGCAACCGCCGTCCGGACCGGTGATTTCCTGTTTTTCAAGGTCAATCGTCACGGTGGCGTTGGAACCACGTTCTGCATCGGCCATCAGCTTGTCGACATCTTCGTGCGGCAGACGGATCGGAAGGATGCCGTTCTTGAAGCAGTTGTTATAGAAAATGTCGGCAAAGCTTGGTGCGATTACGCAGCGAATGCCGAAATCAAGCAGCGACCAGGGTGCGTGTTCACGCGACGAACCGCAGCCAAAGTTATCGCCAGATACAAGGATCTGGGCATTGCGATAAGCCGGCTTGTTGAGAACGAAATCAGGGATCTCGTTGCCATTGTCGTCGTAACGCATCTCATCAAACAGGTTCTTGCCAAGGCCCGAACGTTTGATGGTTTTGAGGAACTGTTTGGGAATGATCATGTCGGTATCGACATTGATCATCGGCAGCGGTGCTGCAACACCGGTGAGCTTGGTGAATTTATCCATTGTCTTATCCCTTGCTTCCAGTTTCCCAGGCCAGACCCAGTGCTTCGATCAATTCTTCGGTAGCATCGAGTTCCTGCGCGACGAAATCGGGAAGGTTGATCCCGGTCAGCTGCGGCAGGAGCTGCTCAAGCACAGGGGCACGTCCCAGACGTGGTGCGCTTTCGCGGAAATTGATGAATGCAGTGTCGGCCATGGGAACTGTCCTTAACCGAGTTTACGAATGTCGGTCAGATGACCGGTGATAGCAGCAGCTGCTGCCATGGCCGGGCTGACGAGGTGGGTACGACCACCACGGCCCTGACGGCCTTCGAAGTTACGGTTCGAGGTCGAAGCGCAACGCTCGCCCGGTGCCAGACGGTCCGGGTTCATCGCCAGACACATCGAGCAGCCCGGTTCGCGCCAGTCAAAACCGGCTTCGATGAAGATCTCATGCAGACCTTCGGCTTCGGCCTGTTCCTTGACCAGACCTGAACCCGGTACGATCATCGCATTGACCGATGCGGCAACCTTGCGGCCCTTGGCCACTTCGGCAACAGCGCGCAGGTCTTCGATACGACCGTTGGTGCAAGAACCGATAAAGACGCGGTCGATCTTGATTTCCTCGATCGGGGTGCCAGCGGTCAGACCCATATATTCGAGCGAACGCGCGATGGCTTTCTGCTTGCCCGGGTCCTTGGCATCGGTCGGTGCCGGAACAACACCGGTAACCGGTACGACGTCTTCCGGGCTTGTGCCCCAGGTAACCTGCGGGACGATTTCGGTGGCATCAATCTCGACGATCTTGTCGTAATGAGCACCTTCGTCAGACGGCAGGGTCTTCCAGTATTCAACAGCCTGTTCGTATGCGGCACCTTTGGGTGCCATCGGACGGCCCTTGATATATTCAAAGGTTTTCTCGTCCGGTGCGATCAGGCCTGCACGTGCGCCGCCTTCGATCGACATGTTACAAACGGTCATGCGGCCTTCGACCGACAGCGAACGGATTGCCGAGCCGGCATATTCGATGACATAGCCGGTACCGCCAGCGGTGCCGATGCGGCCGATGATGGCAAGAGTGATGTCCTTGGCG
Organism: Thalassospira profundimaris; assembly: GCF_003326795.1. GTDB lineage: Bacteria > Pseudomonadota > Alphaproteobacteria > Rhodospirillales > Thalassospiraceae > Thalassospira > Thalassospira profundimaris_C. Next base: position 240,634 of record NZ_JPWI01000002.1, read on the forward strand.
GTCACGCCCGGATGCAGATCGCCCTCGACCTTGACCAGCATGTTCTTGGCCGGTTTCTGAACAAGGGTCTGGGTTGCCAGAACATGTTCGACTTCGGACGTGCCGATACCGAATGCCAGCGCACCGAATGCCCCGTGGGTGGAAGTATGTGAATCACCACAAACCATGGTCACACCCGGCAGGGTGAAACCTTCTTCCGGACCGACGATGTGAACGATACCCTGACGCAGGTCGTTCATCGGGAAGTAATGAATGCCGGTGTCGCGGGCGTTCTGGTCAAGGGTTTCAACCTGAATGCGGCTGTCTTCTTCCTTGATGCCCTGGGTACGATCAGACGTCGGAACGTTGTGATCCGGAACCGCAAGGGTCAGCTCGGGATGGCGCACTTTGCGGCCGGAATTGCGAAGACCTTCGAACGCCTGCGGGCTGGTTACTTCGTGGACGAGATGACGGTCAATATAAAGCAGGCAGGTGCCATCATCCTGCGTATCGACCACATGACTTTCCCAAATCTTGTCAAAAAGGGTTTTAGGTTGACCCATCTCGACCTCCTCATAAAACATCGATCTTTTGAGCAGCAACAACCGTCCGTCTGAGTGGTCCGGAGTTTCGCGAAGAAATGTGCGCAAGTCTTGATGCCGGTATCGGCGGGCGGGCTTGGCGGTTTCTCCGGCGCAACCGGTTCGACCCGATTTGCGAAATTTTATTATCCAGAACCACGCGGGTTTGATTGTTTGTGCCGCGGGAGTGCCTTTATACACTCAAGCCTTTAAATCGCAAGGCATGGGGCGCGTGTTTTTCCCGGATTTGCATCCGGAAATTGAATCACAAAAAATACAGCATCCCTGAGTAGCCAAATCACCGGAAATCGATATAGGTTAGGGATATCTGATATAAAAAAAGCTGATCGGAATATGGTATGGTTTCTGCGGGTCAGGATTGCCGGTCCGGATTTTCGGCGATTCGCTATAATGCAATCATAGCGTGTATTTGCCTGTTTCTTTCCCTTGGCACCCTGTCGGAACAGACAAAAGAAAACGGGCCCACCCGAAGGTGAGCCCGTCTTTTCGTCTGACATAGCCAAACGGCGGAGAATTACTTCTTCGCGCGTTCTGCTGCGGTCAGTTTGCCTTTGTGGCCAGTGGTCTGCTCGGCGATACGTGCAGACTTACCGGTACGACCACGCAGGTAGTACAGTTTCGCGCGACGGACGTCACCGCGGCGAACGACTTCGATTTTGTCGATGGCCGGGGAGTACGACTGGAAGATACGCTCAACGCCTTCGCCCGATGCGATTTTACGCACGGTGAAGGAAGAGTTCAGGCCGCGGTTCTTCTTGGCGATGCAAACGCCTTCGAACTGCTGGATACGCTCACGGGTACCTTCAACGACTTTCAGGTGTACACGAACGGTATCACCGGCGTCGAATTCCGGAACTTCGCGCTGCGCAACGATTTTGTCGAGCTGCTCATTCTCGAGCTGCTGGATGATGTTGGTCATGGTTTAACCCTCTTTGATGTTCCCGTTTGCGACATACTGGTCCCAAAGGTCCGGGCGTCGCTCACGAGTAATTTCTTCTGCCTGTGCATGCCGCCAGGCTTGTACCTTGGCATGATGTCCGGAAAGCAAGATCTCCGGCACGTCACGCCCGTTCCAATTGGCCGGGCGCGTGTAATGCGGATATTCAAGCAACCCGGTTTCAAAGCTTTCCTCGTCGACGGATTCAGTCTTGTTGACTGTTCCCTCGATGAGGCGAATGCACGATTCAATCAGGACCATGGCCGGCAGTTCGCCGCCCATGAGGATGTAATCACCGATGCTGATTTCCTCGGCCTGATGTTCATCCAGAACCCGCTGGTCGATACCTTCGTAACGACCGCAAAGCAGGATGGCACCAGGACCTGCTGCCAGTTCACGGCAACGTTTCTGGTTCAGCACTTTTCCCCGCGGGCTGAGGTAAATCAGCGGCAAGTTCGGTGCATCTGCACGCAACTCACGCAGGGCGGCGTCGACAATATCCGGGCGCATGACCATACCGGCCCCGCCCCCGAAGGGATTGTCGTCTACAGTGCGGTGGCGGTCGGTTGCATGATCGCGGATGTCTTTGACATCAAGCGACCAGATCCCGTTCTCAAGCGCACGGCCAGCCAGAGACTGTCCAAGCACGCCCGGAAACATTTCCGGGAACAGGGTTGCAACTTTTGCCTGCCACACAGACATCGATCAGGCCTCCTTCCCGCTGCCGGTCGCGGTTTCCGCGCCTACTGCATCGGCAGTGACGGCATCAGAATCGCGGTCGGCCTGAGAGTCCTTGCGGGGTTTGTTGGGACGACGGCTGCGATTGCCGGGTCCTTCCTCGTCCTGCAGTAGCCCCTCGGGCGGATTTACCACCAGCTTGCGTTCCGAAAGAACCACATCGGGAACAACTTCCCTGGTAAACGGAAGCACGACAACCTTGCCCCGGACTTCTTCGAGCGCGACTTCGATTACGTCGCCAGCGCCAAAATCAGCCACACCACGCACGGTTCCGAACAGCGATCCATCAATGTGGAAGGCTTTCAGACCGACAAGGTCAGCAAGATAGAATTCGTCGTCATCTTCCGTTTCGGGCAGTGCCGTCCGCGGTACATGAAGCTTGGTTCCCCGCAGCCGTTCGGCGGCGTCCCGGTCGTCCACACCTTCGATCTTGGCGATCAGCTGGTCGCGGACATGTCCAACGGGCGAGAGCTTGTATTTCACATGCCCTTTTGCGTCGAACAACGGGCCGTAACCGACAAGGTTATCCGGGTCGACGGTATAGCTTTTGACGCGCACGGCACCACGCACCCCGTGCGGGGCGGTGATCATGCCGACGCAGACATAAGCTTCGTCGTTTTTGGATTTGCGGGTATCAGCCATTTCGGTTCACAAGTTTCCGGTATCTGATCAAAGCGTGCTTTCAGCGAATTACTCGCCTGCAGCTTCTTCAGCAGGTGCTGCTGCTTCGGCAGCGGCTTCCGCAGCAGCGGCAGCAGCAGCTTCAGCTTTTTCAGCTTTCTCACGAAGACGTTCCTGAGCTTTCGCTTTCGGAGCAGACTTCTGCGGCTGTTCGGTCGGTTTGAACGCATCAGCCAGGCCAGCTTTGCCCAGGAAACGTGCAACACGATCGGTCGGCTGTGCGCCAACAGACAGCCAATATTTAATGCGTTCTTCTTTGAAGGTAACGCGATTGCCAGCATCCTTCGGGAGCATCGGATCATAGGTACCGACTTTCTCGATGAAGCTGCCGTCACGCGGAGCGCGGGCGTCAGCAACTACGATACGGTAGTACGGACGCTTTTTGGCACCGCCACGGGAAAGACGAATCTTGACAGCCATTCGGATAAGTTCCTTTCAGCTTGGGTTTGTAGTCTTAAATCAGGACCCCTTGGGGCCTATTCGCTTAGTCTTGTAGTCATCCGGCCTTGTGGGCCGTTTCGGTTCCTAAGAGGAATTCTTGAGAACCCGTTTAAGAACCTGGGATCTGGCTATTTCTTTTTGCCAAACCCCGGGAATCCCGGAGGCAGGCCACCGCCGCCTCCCAATCCCGGCAGACCGGGCGGCAAGCCGCCTGCACCACCGGGGAAACCTTTTGGCAGATTGCCAAGGTCTGGCATATCGCCGCCCTCTAGCATCGCCGGATCCATTTTCGGCATACCGCCAAACAGACCCTTTTTACCCATCTTGCCCATCTTTTTGATCATGGTGGACATGGTCTGGTATTGTTTGAGCAGCTTGTTCACATCCTGAACGCTGAGCCCGCAACCCGCAGCAATACGCTTTTTGCGCGATGCCTTGATCAGGGCCGGGTTTTCACGTTCCTTCGGCGTCATCGACAGGATGATCGCTTCCTGATGTGTCAGAAGTTTCGGATCAAGCTTGGTCTGCGACATCTGTTTTTTCAGCGCGCCCATGCCCGGCAGCATCCCCATGATGCCGGAAAGATCACCCATCTTCTGAAGCTGCTTGAGCTGTGCGAGAAGATCGTTCAGGTCGAACTGACCCTTACGCAGCTTCTTCGCCATTTTCTCGGCGTCTTCGGCCTTGATCGTTTCAGCCGCCTTCTCAACAAGGCTGACAACGTCGCCCATGCCCAGAATACGGTTGGCAATACGATCCGGATGGAAGGCTTCCATCTCGTCGATTTTCTCGCCGACACCGATCATCTTGATCGGGCAGCCGGTGATCTGACGCATCGACAGGGCCGCACCACCACGTGCATCACCGTCAATACGGGTCAGAACGATACCGGTGATACCGACCTTGTCGGCAAATTCCTTGGCCACATTGACCGAGTCCTGACCGGTCATCGCATCGGTGACCAGAAGGGTCTCGACCGGGTTGACTGCATCGCGGATCTGGGCGACTTCGCTCATCAGTTCCATGTCGATATGCAGACGGCCGGCGGTATCAAGGATGACCGCGTCATAGCCTTCCTTGCGACCGGTATCCATCGCGCGCTTGGCAATTGAAACCGGCTTTTCACCCAGAACGATCGGCAGAACGCCAAGACCGTTATCGTCGGCCAGAATTTTCAGCTGCTGCTGTGCGGCCGGACGATAGATATCGAGCGACGCCAGAAGAACTTTCTTGTTGCGCTTCTTGGTCAGGTGCAGCGCGATCTTGGCAGAACTGGTGGTCTTACCCGAACCCTGAAGACCAACCATCAGGATCGGAACCGGCGGGGTGGCGGCAAGATTGATGTCTTCGCCTTCGCCCAGCATGTTTTTCAGTTCGTCATGGACGATCTTGACGACCATCTGGCCCGGGGTGACCGAGCGCAGAACGTCCTGACCAACCGCACGTTCGGTGGCATTGGAAATAAAGGTTTTGACGACCGGCAGCGCAACGTCAGCCTCAAGCAGGGCGACGCGTACTTCGCGCATGGCTTCCTTGACGTCGGATTCCTTCAGCGCGCCACGTTTGCGCAGCTTATCGAGAACTCCGCCAAGGCGATCGCTTAGTCCTTCAAACATTCCAAATCCCGTCTGTGTTGCCGGTGTTTCCACCGAGTACGCACAAAAAACTAAAACCCAGTGCTCGAAAACTCGAGGACTGGGGGAGTCACCCCTTGGGCGACCGTTGGTGAGGAGGGTTTATTGGATCGGGTGTAAGGAGTCAAGCGCAATCGGGCGCAAAAGCGCGATGTTCTGCGCTTTTCGAGTCAATTCGTACCCAATCGCTGATTCTGATGAGAGCAAGGTGGTCCCAACCAGATGTTTAGGCCGCGGAACCACCCGGAATAATCGCATGATTATCAATCAGGCGTGCCTTGCCAAGACGGGCGGCAACAAAGATGCGTGCCGGCTTCTTGACGGTATCATTCATCAGTTCCAGTGTTTCCGCGTCCCGGACTTCAAGATAGTCAATCGGTGCAAAGCCCGCAGCAAGGATATCTTCGCGCCCCTTGGCAAGAAGCGGGGCAAGGGCGGCACCCTTTGCCGCCTGTGCGGTAATGTCGGCCAGAACCCGGTTCAGGGTCGGGGCGACAGCACGTTCGTCGGGCAACAGATACCGGTTGCGCGACGACATGGCCAGGCCATCCTCTTCGCGCAGGATTTTGGCGCCAATGATGTCGACCGGGATGTTGAGATCGGCTGCGAACCGGCGGATGACCATCAGTTGCTGATAGTCTTTTTGGCCGAAAATTGCGCAATCAGGCAGGGATTGCAGCAGCAGTTTGGTGACGATCTGCGCGACCCCGTCAAAGTGACCGGGACGGGATGCGCCGCAAAGCACATTGGTCATGGCACCATCGACGCTGACCTTGGTGGCAAAGCCGTCGGGATACATTTCATCGACCGAGGGGGCAAAGCAAAGCTCGACCCCGGCAGCATCAAGAAGCTTCTGATCGTCAGGCAGGGTGCGGGGATAGGCCCCGAAATCCTCGTTCGGTCCGAACTGGGTCGGATTGACGAAAATCGACACGATCACGCGATCCGCATGTTCACGGGCAAGGTGCGTCAGGCTGATATGGCCATCATGCAGCGCGCCCATGGTTGGAACCAAGGCAACACGCAGGCCTTGTGCGCGCCAGTCGGCAACAGTCGCGCGCAAATCTGCGACGGTGTGAACAGTCGTAAGGGACATCGTGATCGTCGTATCGAAATTTCAAGAAATCGCGGCGGTCAGAACCAATGGTTCTCAGACCGCGCGCAACTTACCCTTATTGGGGACACCAAAGCAATGTTCATCCGCCGGGAACTGACGGTTGCGCACTTCGCTGGCATAGGTGCCAACAGCTTCGGAGATTGCATCCCCGAGATTGGCATAGCGTTTGACGAATTTCGGTGTGAAATCGGAAAACAGGCCAAGAATGTCCTCGGTCACAAGCACCTGACCATCGCAGGCCACCGATGCACCAATCCCGATGGTCGGAATATCAATGGTTTCGGTAATACGGCGAGCAACTGCTTCAACCGTGCCTTCGATCACGACGGAAAAGGCACCGGCCTTCGCAACCGCGATGGCGTCATTGACGACCTTTTCTGCAGCCTCATCACCACGACCCTGGCTTTTGAAGCCACCCATCGTGTTGACCTGCTGGGGCATCAGGCCGATATGGGCCATGACGGGAACGCCGCGCTGGCTTAGGAATGCGATGGTTTCGGCAAGCTCGGCACCGCCTTCGAGTTTGACGGCAGCGCAGCCGGTCTCGGCCAGAATGCGCGATGCCGTACGGAAGGCCTGTTCCTTGGATTCCTGATAGCTGCCGAACGGCAGGTCAACGACAACGCAGGCATTTTTCGAGCCGCGCATAACCGCCTTGCCATGATTGATCATCATATCGACAGTCACAGCAAGCGTGCTGTCCATGCCATAAACAACCATGCCCAATGAATCGCCGACCAGCAAAAGGTCGCAATGTTCATCAAGACGCTGAGCCATCGGCATGGTGTAAGCGGTCAGGCAGACAATGGGTTCAGAACCCTTGCGGGCACGAAGTTCAGGGACGGAGGTCCGGCCCATCTTTTTAGTGGTGGCACTCATGACGTTTCTCCCCCGGTTCGACCGGAATTGGCTGCCCGATCTGTGTCGAGCGTGCCGTCATGTTTACAATATGATGACGGTATTCGGGAAATATTTTTTCGCAATCGCGAAATAAGCAATTCGGCCAATAGTTTATCAATTGGCCGAATTCATGCTTCGTCCGTATCTGAATTCAGGCACGTTAAGGGTCTTTTTGTGCAACTGCACAAGAAACTCAGAGGCCTTCGGCAAGGTCTTCGAGCATATCAAGACCGACGGCCTCGATATGGCGGTTATCCTTGAGCGAAATCGTTGCTTCCTTGCGCAATTGCGTCAGGGTGCGCGACACGGTTTCAATGGTCAGGCCCAGATAATCGGCAATGTCGGACCGGCTCATCGGGACATTGATCATATCGGTGTTTTCACCGCGATGTTCCTGACGGCGGGCCAGCATCAGCAAGAAGGATGCGACCTTTTCCTTGGCGGTCTTGCGACCAAGCAACAGCATCTGATCCTGGGCGGCGGCGAGTTCGTCCACAGCCATGCCCAGCATGCGTTTTTCCAGATGCGGGAACTGATCAAACAGTTTTTCAAGCTTGGTCCGCGGGAAACGGCAGGCCGTTACCGGTTCAATCGCCTCGGCGGTGTAGCTGTAATTCGCATTAAGCGCCAATCCCAGAAAATCACCTGCAAACAGGAAACCGGTGATCTGGCGGCGACCATCACCCAGCAATTTATAGAGCTTCACAGAGCCGGACGTGACGTTGAAAACGTAGTCGGCTTCCTCTGCTTCGTGGAAGATGGTGCTGTGCGAATCAAACTGGACGTGGGTCAGCAGTTGGCGCAACTGATCATGTTCAGCCCCGTGCAATGACGAGCAAAAGGTCAAGTCCTTGATAGAACAGGCTTCGCAAAGTTGGGGGCGGACTGCCATCGCAGACTCCGATGCTGGTGAGTCGAGACATTATATCGGGTTAATCTATGCGAACAGATAGGTGTGTTTCAAGCTATTCTAACTATCATTTTTTTTGAGTTTCTTGGATTTGTGCGCCAGCGCTTCATCATCGTCGTCAAACAGGATGCGATTGGCAGCCCCTTCCATATCATCAAACTGCCCCGAACGCAGCGACCAAAGGAACGCACCAAGGCCCAAAAGCCCCAGAAACAAAGCGATCGGGATCAGAAGAAGAAGGTTGCTCATGCCATTAGGCTCCTGCCTGTTGGGATGTTTGCGGGTGTACCTTGAACCCATGGTCATCTGGTTTGGACGATTTTGCATGCAGGCGCAAGGCATTGGCAATCACGATCAGTGAAGACGACGACATGGCGATTGCGGCAATCAATGGCGTGACAAATCCCGAAACCGCCAGCGGAATCGTGATCAGGTTATAGGCAAAGGACAGGGCAAAGTTCTGTCGGACCAGACGGTCAGCCTTACGCGCGACATCAATGGCCTCGATCACCGCACCCAGTCGGTCCCCCTGAAAGACAATATCTGCGGCATTTTGCGAAATCTCGGCCGCAGTAGCTGGGGACATAGAGGCATGGGCACAGGCAAGGGCCGGGGCATCATTGATGCCATCGCCAACCATAAGGTCATGTTTGCCGTGATCGGCACGGGCCTGAACAAAGGCGGCTTTGTCGGTTGGTGACATACGGGCATGCCAGTCCCGCAGGCCAAGTGTTTCGGCCAGCTGGCGCACCGTGGTGCTGCGATCCCCCGAAAGCAATGTCATATCAAACCCGCGCGCACGCAGGGTTTCAATCACGCTATCGGCATCATTGCGTGGTGTATCGCGGAAAACAAAGCGTGCGGGTGATTTCCCCGGTTCGGCAAGCCACAATTCCGGGCCGGCAATATCGGATGGCAAATCGGCATTTTCGGCAATGTTGCAAAATGTCCGGCTCCCCAGCAGGACCGGTCCCGACGGGCCTTGCGCGGTCAGGCCAAGGCCGGGCTGTTCGGTCACATTTGGACAAGGTGTTACATTGCCAGCAGCGCGGACCAGTGCACGTGACAGGGGATGGTTGCTGTTCGCGGCAATCTGGGCGGCAAGTTCCAGTGCATCCGGATCGGTCTGGCTGACGAGTTCGGGTTTGCCGGTGGTAAGCGTCCCGGTCTTGTCAAAGATGATGCCGGTGATCTTGGTCAGGCGTTCAAGGGCGGTTGCCGATTTGACAAGAATACCCGCACGCAGCAATCGACCGGTTGCAATGACCTGAACCACAGGAACGGCAAGGGCAAGCGCACAGGGACAGGTAATGATCAGAACCGCAATCGCGTTCATCAGGGCATCCTGCCAAGGCAGGCCGCCAATCAGCCACCATCCGGCAAAGGTCGCCAATGACAGAAAATGAACCACCGGTGCATAGGATTTGGCAACCCGGTCGGCAATGGCGACATATTTCGCACGCCCCTGTTCGGCATTTTCCATCAGCCGGACAATCTCGGACAGCAAGGTATTGCCACCGGTTGCTGTGACACGAATACGCAATGGTGCGGAAATGTTGGTGGTGCCCGCAAACACCGTTTTACCCGGCCGGGTCAGAACAGGGATGCTTTCGCCAGTAATGACACTGGTGTCGATATCGGACTGGCCGTCGATGACTTCGCCGTCGATGCCGATGCGTTCGCCGGCTGCGGCCAGAACAACCATACCCGGTTCGGCCTTGTGCGGGGCAATCAGACGTCGCGTACCATCATCATCAATCACGGTGATGGACCGGGCATTAAGAGATAACAGATGTTCGGCGGCGGACCGGGCCTGTCCACGGGCGCGACCATCAAGATACCGCCCGATCAGCAGGAAGAACAAAAGCGTGATGGCACTATCGAAATAGGCATGCGGTTCGCTTCGGATGGTTTGGGCAAGGCTCATGCCCAGTGCAAGGATCACTCCAAGGCTGATCGGCACATCCATATTGACCCGGCGATTGCGGATCGCCCCGATTGCAGAACGGTAAAACGGCATGCCTGCATAGGCGGCAGCCGGAAGTGCAATTAACGCGGACAACCAGTGAAACAGGTCGCGGGTGGCCCCGCCCATGCCCTGAAAATATCCGGCCCATACCGAAACCGACAGCAACATCACATTGCCTGCTGCAAACCCGGCAACGGCAAGACAACGCAGCAATTCCTTGTTGCGTGACACTGTTGCCTGTTCAAGGGCGGCCGGGTCAAACGGAATCAGGCGATAGCCCATCTGAAGAACCGGGGCGACGATGGCACCGATATCGGATTTGTCGCCCTGCCAGCTCAGTCGCAGGCGCCGGGTTGTCATATTGACCCGCGCCTTGATCACGGCCTCGTTGCGTTGAAGCAGGGTTTCAATCAGCCAAACACAGGCCGCACAATGAATGCCGTCAACCATCAGGTTCAGATGATGGGTACCTTCATTATCGGTGCTGGTCAGTTCGGTAAAATCTAAACTGCCAACGGGTTCCTCGTCCGGGCGAAGAGCGCGGATTTTCGGATCGATTGCACGGCGTTTGTAATAGGAAGACAACCCCAATTCGCCAAGAAGCTCATAAGCCCCTGCACAGCCAGAACAGCAAAAATCAGGACCGGCCGGTGACGCGGCGGTCACCGGTTCCTGACAATGACGGCAAAGGGCGGTTTGGGTCATGGATTGATGACGACGTTCTCAAGCATCTGGTAGTCATCACCCATCGCATGGGCAATGGTCCGAACTTGCCAGCGACCATAAACCGGGATTTCTACGCTTGCGCGATATTCGCCCGGTGCGATTTCAGCCAAGGGTACGGTCTGGTCCAAATCGTCGCGATCCTGACGGGTCATGACCACCGACATCCTGGCCCCGCTGATCGGCCGGGATTCCTTGTCACGGAAAAGGACTGTGACGGTACCCGCCTGATTGATGACGCCACCAACGGTCAGTTTGCTCCGCCAGCCAAGTTCGCTCTGACGGGCTGCGCCGGAAATGGCGGCATTGTAATTGTTGCCTTCTTCAAAGGCATGCTTGGTCACAAGTCCGTTCCAGCTGGTCATTGAAAAGGTGATCAGCGAGATATTGGCAATCAGCATGACGGCAAAGCCGCCAACAAAATACCATGGGATCCAGCGGTCCGACTTGCGCGGGCCATTCCGGGTGGAAGAAGGCGTGGTCATATGCGTTGCCATTGCGTGTCTTTCCTGTGCCAAAGCATTTGCACGATCAGTGGCCGGTTTTGGGGCCAGCGAATACTGTATCATATGTTTCCGAATTTCCGGTTTCCTGATCGGTCACGGTGAATTCAAACGGTGTGGCCTCGCCGTCAAGGGCTGACGGGCTCGCAGCAAGAAACACACGGAAACTGCCGACCCGGTCAGGGGCGACTTCAAGATCGAAAGTGCCCTGCTGATTGGGTGTCTGACCAATGACCTGGAAATCAGATACATCAAGGCCGGTCACGGTCAACCGATAGGTTTTGGTGGCCTGTTCCTTGTTCAGCACTTTGACGGTATAGCCGTTGCGAACGTCGCCATCAGACAAGGGTACATAAAGCGGGTTGCGGTCACGCAGAACATTGAGTTCAAGAATCGAGCGGTTCAGTAACCCGAAGGCCATCACCGATGCGACCAGAACCAGAATGATCGTATAGAAAATGGTACGCGGGCGAATGATGCGAACGCGGGTGGCTTTGCCCTGGGCGCGAAGCTGGGTGTTCTGAACCGAGTCAAACCGCACCAGATCACGCGGGAACCCGACCTTGTCCATGATGTCGTTACAGGCATCAATACACAGGCCGCAGCCGATGCATTCCATCTGCAAACCGTCGCGGATATCAATACCTGTCGGGCAGACATTGACACAGGCATGGCAGTCAACGCAGTGGCCTGTCTCGGGAACTTCCCCGCGGGTCAGGTTTTTACGCTTGAGCGGGCCACGGGTTTCACCGCGCCATCCTTCATACGTGACGATCATGCTTTCATCATCAAGCATCGCGGACTGGAAACGCGGCCAGGGGCACATATAGGTGCAAACCTGTTCGCGGGCCCAACCGGCAAGAAGATAGGTCGAGCCGGTCAAAAACGCGATGGTGACATAAACGCCAAGGCTTGCCTGACCGGTAAAGACGTCGGTGATCACGGTCGGGGCATCGTTGAAATAAAGAACAAAGGCACCACCGGTTGCCATGGCAATGGCAATCCAGGCCAGATGGGTTGCGCCGATTTTCCAGAGTTTTTCGAACGTCCATTTTGACTGATCAAGACGCATGCGCGCATTGCGGTCACCCTGAATGTAACGTTCGACCAGCATGAAAAGGTCGGTCCAGACGGTTTGCGGACAGCCATATCCGCACCAGATACGTCCGAACAGGGATGTTGCCAAGAACAGCCCGATGGCGGCCATGATCAGAATGCCGGTGATGTAATAGACTTCCTGCGGCCAGATTTCGATGAAGAAGAAATAGGCACGGCCAAGATCCATGTCGATCAGCACAGCCTGATCCGGGGCACTCGGACCACGATCCCAGCGGATCCAGGGGATCAGCCAATAAATTGCCAGCAAGGTGACCAGTGCAAACCATTTCAGGTTTCTGAACCGGCCGGAGACGCGTTTCGGATAGACCTTGTCGCGTGTTTTATAAAGCGGTTGATCGCGATCATCGTCTTCAGGGACTGAGACCGGTTCTGCATCGGGATGCGGCAAGCTGGACATGGCCATATTCGCTACCTGTTTAATGCTCCCTGCCGTGCTGACTGCGATGGTTTTGCGGGATATCGCCAGTCGGAGCAAACGGCCAGACTGTCAGAAAAGAAAAGTGAATTTCCGGACAGCGTTTCGGGGCAGGCTTTCATTATTCAAATCTAAGCCTGAAAATACGAAAAGTCCGGCATAGTCACCATGATACATGTCAATTTGCGACGTGATCATCATCGGAAAACTGTGCCGGACATATCGTTATGGACAATCAGGTCCAATGATAAAGGGCCAATGATTGAAAACCATTGGCCCTTAAATATCTGCCTTACTGGCCGCCGCCCAGTGAGTGGACATAAACCGTCAGCATCTTGATGGTTTCTTCGTCAAGACGCCCTTCCCATGCGGGCATGACGCCGCGACGAGAATTGGTTACGGTTTCGGTGATGGTGGCCTTGTCGCCGCCATACAGCCAGATCGCATCGGTCAGGTTCGGAGCACCAAGTTCCTGAATGCCTTTGGCATCATCACCATGGCAAGATGCGCAGTTTTCTTCGAAGACAACGGCACCGCGACGGGCAGCTGCACTGTCGGTCGCACTGTTGGTCAAGTTCAGAACATATTGAACAACATCGTCAATCTGATCCCGTTCAAGCAGTTCGTCACGTCCGAAGGCCGGCATGTCATTGATGCGGGTGTCTTCATTGGCGTCCCAGCGGACACCAACATGGATGGTTTCGTTGATCGCTTCAAGCGAGCCACCCCAAAGCCAGGCATCATCCTGAAGGGACGGGAAGCCCGGATTGCCCGAACCACCCGTGCCGTGACACGGTGCGCAGTTGTCAGCAAAGATTGCCTTGCCGCCTGCCATGGAGAAATTCAGGAGTTCGGCGTCATTGACGACTTCCGAAACATCCAGTGCTGCAAGGCGTTCCATGTATGGTGCGCGCTCTGCGGCAACATTGTTCATGGTTTCATGCAGCTGGGTACGGTTGGTGGTACCAAACATCCCCTTGAGATAGTCGTTGGCGGTCGGCCAGGACGGGTAAACCACCCAGTAACCGATCGACCAGATGACGGTGACCCAGAAGACATAGACCCACCATGATGGCAAAGGTGTATTGAGCTCCTTGATGCCATCCCATTCGTGGCCGGTGGTCTCACGCCCGGACACTTGATCTTTCTCGACTTTTGTCGACATTGCTCAGTTCTCCCCTTAATCCTGATCCTGCAACGGAATTCGGGCGTGTGCTTCCATGTCCTGATTGCGCTTTTTGCTTGGCCACATGACCCAGGCAATAATCGCGCTGAACAATAGCATCAGCCACAAACCCCATAGCGGGCGGAAAAAGTCAGCGAGTTGCGTAAAGAATTCCATGACGTTCCCCTTTGCGACTAGCGCAGGTTCATCTGCGGATTGTAGGTGGTGAAGTCGACCATCCGGCCCAGCACCTGCAGATACGCAATCAACGCATCCATTTCGGTAAGCTGTTCAGGTTTGCCGTCAAAATCACCCGTTGCCGCATTCGGGTAACGTGCAAGGAAGTCATCGTCATAGGCCGCATCCTCGCTGGCCTGCAGGTAAAGGTCTGCCTTGGCGGCCTCGATCATCTCGTCGGTATAGGGAACCCCAACCATTTTGAGAGTTTCGAGATGGGCCTGGGCATCGTCAAAGTTCAGTTTGCGTTCAGCAAGGAACGGATAACCCGGCATGATCGATTCCGGCACAACAGCGCGCGGGTCAACCATATGGGCGACGTGCCAGGCGTTGGAATATTTGCCGCCAACACGCGCCAGATCCGGACCGGTACGTTTCGAACCCCACTGGAACGGATGGTCATACATCGATTCCGCAGCAAGGCTGTAATGGCCATAACGTTCGACCTCGTCACGGAACGGACGGATCTGCTGGGAATGGCAGTTATAGCAGCCTTCGCGGATATAGATGTTACGACCGGCCTGTTCGAGCGGCGAATAGGGACGTACCCCCTGAACCTTCTCAATGGTCTGTTCCATCGTGAACAAAGGCACGATTTCAACAATACCACCGATAATGATGGTCAGGAAAATGCCGAGGATCAGAACAAAGACGTTCTTTTCAACGATATGGTGTTTTTTAAGAAGCATATCTCGTTCCCCCCTTATTCGGCTGCAACGGTGGCAGGTGTGCCGATCGGAGCTTCGTTACGCAGATCGCCCTTGATCGTCTTGTAGACGTTCCAGACCATCAGCAGCGAACCAAGAACAAACAGCAGGCCGCCGGTTGCACGAATGATGTAGTAGGGATGCATCGCCTCAACGGTTTCGATGAAGGAATATTGCAGGAAGCCCAACTCGTCATAGGCACGCCACATCAGGCCCTGCATGATCCCCGAAACCCACATCGAGGTGATGTACAGAACAATCCCGATGGTTGCCAACCAGAAGTGGTGGGAAACCAGACGCATCGAATAAAGGCGCTCGCGGTTCCACAGAACCGGGATCAGGAAGTAGATCGCACCGAACGACACGAAGGCAACCCAGCCAAGCGCACCGGAATGCACGTGACCAATGGTCCAGTCGGTATAGTGCGAAAGACCGTTCACCGCCTTGATTGACATGACCGGACCTTCGAAGGTCGACATGCCATAGAAACCGACAGCGGCAACCATGAAACGCAGAACCGGATCGGTACGCAGCTTGTCCCATGCCCCCGAAAGGGTCATCAGGCCGTTGATCATCCCGCCCCAGGACGGCATCCACAGCATGATCGAGAAGGTCATGCCCAGAGTCTGCGCCCAGTCAGGAAGCGAGGTGTAATGCAGATGGTGCGGACCAGCCCAGATATAGAGGAAGATCAGCGCCCAGAAGTGAATGATCGACAGGCGATAGGAATAGACCGGGCGTTCGGCACGTTTCGGAATGAAGTAATACATCATGCCGAGGAAGCCGGCTGTCAGGAAGAAGCCAACAGCGTTATGTCCATACCACCACTGGGTCAGGGCATCCTGAACACCCGAGAACAGCGAATAGGACTTTGCGCCGGTCAATGAAACCGGAATGGCAAGGTTGTTGCCAAGATGGAGCATCGCAATCGTGACGATGAACGCCAGATAGAACCAGTTTGCAACATAGATGTGCGGTTCCTGACGTTTCAGCAGGGTGCCGACAAACATTGCGAGATAGCCGACCCAGACAACCGTCAGCCAAAGGTCAACGAACCATTCCGGTTCAGCATATTCGCGGCCCTGCGTAACACCGGTAACATAGCCGATTGCGGCCATCACGATGAAAAGCTGATACCCCCAGAAGACAAATGCAGGCAACGCCGTGCCACCATAAAGCGGGGTGCGACAGGTGCGTTGAACCACATAGAAGGAAGTCGCCAACAAGGCGTTCCCGCCGAAGGCAAAAATAACTGCCGAGGTGTGCAATGGGCGCAAACGCCCAAAGTTCAGAAACTCGGTATCGAAATTGAGTACCGGAAATGCGAGCTGCCAGGCAATGACATCGCCCACCAGAAA
The DNA here is from genome assembly GCF_003326795.1 of Thalassospira profundimaris. Taxonomy (GTDB): domain Bacteria; phylum Pseudomonadota; class Alphaproteobacteria; order Rhodospirillales; family Thalassospiraceae; genus Thalassospira; species Thalassospira profundimaris_C. The sequence continues at coordinate 256,769 of NZ_JPWI01000002.1, forward strand.
TCCGACTACTCCCCAAAATACGGTCGCGAGTGCGGCCCAGCGCACAACGTCCATATTATAATTAACAGCAACAGAAGGTGATGCTGTCTGTGCCATGCTCCCTTGGCCCATGCTTGACTCCCGTTCAAGGTGTTCGGGGCAACTGTCCAGACCCTCTCGGACAGTCTCATCCGTCCCCATGAATAACCGGATATTGGAATGGTTATTCACCTGCACTTGAAGCCTCACCCATGGTGCCTCTTCTGAAATCAGCAGAAGCACATCAATGCCGGTGAGGTTTTCCAATCATAGTCGCGAGTATGCGGTTTGACGGGCCAAAAGCCATTGATGTACGTCAATATCGGCGCGCAATTCGCGGCAGAAATTCAATCAAGGAAAACCTTACAGGTGGCAAAGTGATGCCTCAAGTGTTGCGGCAATATATGCGCTTCAACTCACCCGAAGGTGTTGATGCACATCAAGGTTGACCGGATTTATTTGCGGCATGATCATGTAAATTCCAGAGGACAACAATCATGTCAGAAGCCTATCAGGCACATCCCCTTACATCACATACTGCGGATATGACTTATCCGCTGGTGCAGATGATGCAGGTCGATATGTCCTTTGATCACTGGAGGGCATTTGTTGGCAGATACTGCCTGCCGGTTGGAGACTGCGAAAAGGTTCCCGGAACCGGCAGGAAATCGGATGCCGACCAGATTCTGTGGCAGCGGCAGCGTGGCATTATCGTGATTTCAAACGAACGCGGATATATCCACGGCCTGTTTTCCTATTATGTCCGTGATGACATGAAAGACGGCCTTGTCTTGCATGTGGACAATGTGATGGCGGTTGAAATTGTTGCCGGAGCCTATGTTCTTGATGCCATGCGCGATGCCATGACCAGGCTTGCACAGGTTCACAAATGCGCAAATGTCTATGTTTCCATCGGCGAACTTGACGGGCGTTTGCGTGATTACTTTGCCAAGGCGGGTTTCGTGCCAAGCAAAGTGCGTTATTGTGCGCCTGCCACGCCCAAAATTTCTGCCTGAGTAAGACGTTTGCGGATACGCGAAAGCGCGATTGGTGTAATGCCGATAAAGCTTGCGATCTGGGCCTGTGTCAGGCGGGGTACGATGGCGGCGTAGTCTTCCAGAAACCCCAAATAACGATCCTGAGCTGACAGACACAGGAACTCGTATTCGCGCTTTTCCTTGCGAAGGCTGACCTGCTCGTTGAAATCAAAAAACTGCGCCATCAATTCCGGCGAAGCCGCTGCAGCCTTTCTGATCCCGTCATAGGGAAATGCCGTGATGTCACAGTCTTCCAGACAGGTGATGGCAAAATGGCTTGGCGCGTTCATGATCTGACAGCGTCGTGATCCCATCACTGAATTTTCGGCAAAGAAGCTTTTGATCCATTCCTTGCCCTCGAACGTGACATAGGACATCTGGGCCAGCCCCTTGCGCAGGAAAATCACGTCGCGACAGATATCACCCTGCTGAATGATCCGGGTGCCTTTGGCATGACGGGCAATTCGTATTTGTCCATCAAGATGCGGATCGTTTTCGAGCCGCTTGATCAGTCCGCAAAAATCCATGTCTGATAAACCCGGGTTAATGCAAAAGGGTGCCGCAAGGTGGCAACTGAACGCTGATCTGTCATTAACAGAAAGCGCAAGGAACCATCATTATGACCAATCGGACGTCATCTGTCCTGATTACCGGTGCAACATCGGGAATCGGGCGGGAACTTCTCGGTCTTTGTTACGATCAGGGCTTTCAGGTCATTGCCCACGGGCGATCAGAGCTAAAACTTTCAACCCTTGTCGATCAGTTTCCGGGCGTGCAAACCGTGCTCTGTGATCTGGCAGACCTTGGTGCTGTCGAGCAGATGATGGATGGTGTTTTGGCGACACATCCAGCTATCAGCCTTGTGATCAATAACGCAGCGGTTCAGATGCCGGGCATGATCACGCAGAGCGCGTGCGATCCATGTGATGCGGATCGGGAAATGGCGATCAACTTTCTTGCACCGCTTTGCATTTGTCACGCGGTGATGTCCCGTTTGGCGAAGCAGCACGGAATGTTGGCAGGCGGAACTGCAAAAGACCGGATTCGGATTGTAAACGTATCGTCCGGACTGGCGTTTTTTCCCAAGACTGGAAGTGCCGTCTATTGCGCCAGCAAGGCCGCCCTGCACAGCCTGTCGCAAAGCCTGCGCTACCAGATTTCAGAGGCCGGTCTTCCCATTGCTATCAGCGAAGTGTTCCTGCCTGTCGTGGATACGCCGATGACCAAGGGCCGCGATATGCGCAAAATATCTGTGCTGCAGGCTGCCAGCGAGATTTGGGATGGTATCACCGAAAACAGGGACGAAATCTTTGTCGGCAAGGCGCGATGGATTCCCGTTCTGAACCGGGTGTCGCCTGCCTTGATGAAATCAATCCTGCGCAGGGGCTAGGGCGAGAATCATGAAAGACCTTTTGAAAATCGCCCTGATTCTGGCGAGCTGCTTTGCTCTTACATTCTTTGTTCTGGTTGCTCTGGGCGTTTTGCAGCGCGAGGACGTGACAAACTGGCTTGAAGTCGCGCAACAGATTGATCCGGCATTCGTCGCGGGGCTTGTGATTGTTTTGCTGGTTGCTGATCTGTTTGTCGCGGTACCGACCATGACCATCACCATACTGGCGGGATATTTTCTGGGGCCGGTGGCTGGCGCATGTGCGGCCGCAACAGGTATGATACTGGCGGGCGGTACGGGATATGTCCTGAGCCGGAAATTCGGTCGACCTGTGCTGGGGCGAGTCATTTCCGATGAAGCACGGTTGAGCGAGATGGAGGACGTCTTCGCCCGATATGGCGTGGTTGTTCTGATGATTTGCCGGGCAATGCCGATCCTGCCTGAAGTATCATGCTGTCTTGCCGGTGTGACCCGCATGCGGTTGGCCCATTTCGTTTCGGCCTATCTTGTTGGCACCGTGCCATATGTGATCGTGTGTGCCTGGATTGGCGCACAAAGTTCACTTGTCGATCCGATGCCGGCAATCTGGGGGGCCGGGGCTGTGTCGGCCGTGCTGTGGATTTCCTGGTTTGTTCTGATTGGTCATCACCGTCGCCAAAAACGCAAGCTTGCACAAAGCTCCGGGCGTGCTACATCCGGGTAAGCGACATATGGACTGGCTTTGGAAACAGGACTATAAGGCGGGTATGAACGGTATTCCTTTTGTCAAAATGCATGGTCTGGGAAATGATTTCGTTGTCTTTGATGGACGACGCGATCCCGCCGTGCTTGATCTTGATGATGCAACAGCCGCCCGGATTGCAGATCGCAAGACCGGTGTTGGCTGTGATCAGCTGATCGTTATTGAACCCGCCCGCGATGATATGGCGGACGCCTTTATGCGTATCCGCAACAATGACGGCGGCGAAGTCGAGGCATGTGGCAATGCTACGCGCTGTGTTGCCAGCATCGTGATGGGCGAGCTTGGCCGCAATGATGCGATCATTGAAACCGTTGTCGGATTGCTTGATGCCAATGCGTCAACCAATGGTCTGGTGACGGTCGATATGGGTCAGGTCAAACTTGACTGGCGCGATATCCCGCTTGCCGAGGCAGTTGATACCAACCACATTCCGCTGTCGCTTGGCCCGCTTTCCGATGCAGTCGGGGTCAATGTTGGCAACCCGCATGCGGTGTTCTTTGTCGAGGACGCCGAAGCGATTGATATCGAAAAGCTTGGTCCGGTTCTTGAACATCACGAGATGTTCCCGGAACGCGCCAATATCGAAGTTTGCAGCATCGTTGGCGAAAATCAGATCCGGATGCGTGTCTGGGAGCGTGGCGTTGGCGTAACCCGTGCTTGCGGGACCGGGGCCTGTGCCGTTGGTGTGGCAGCTGCGCGCCGCGGTTTGACCGGGCGCAAGACCGAAATCATTCTGGATGGTGGTAAACTGACCATCGAATGGTTGCCAGATGACCATGTTCTGATGACCGGGCCGGTAGCGACCAGTTTCCAGGGCTTTTTGCATTCATCCCTTCTGGGACAGCATTGATCGAAATTCGATAACCGGCCGTCAGGATCATGACCGGCCGGTTATTTTTTACAGGTACTTTTACGGACCGCTTCGGGCCTTGCGTCGATTGCCCTGATCAGGCAAAACAGGGCCCAACAGGATTTGGTTCGATCCATGTCGGGACGCCCGCCTCCCGTCTTTTGTGAAACTCAAAAGCAGGTTCAGATAATGGCTGACTTTAATACGCTTGACGGTGTCAATGTCGCTGGCAAGCGCGTTTTGCTGCGCGCTGATCTTAACGTTCCGATGAAGGATGGTGTGGTTGGTGATACGACTCGTATCGACCGTACCGTTCCGGGCCTGATTGAACTGGCCGATGCCGGTGCGAAGCTTGTGGTGATCACCCATTTCGGCCGCCCGAAAGGCGCGCGCGTTCCCGAAATGTCGCTTAAGCCGGTGGCAGAGGCCCTTGCCAAGCAGCTTGGCCGTCCGGTGAAATTTGCCGATGATTGCATCGGTGAAGCAGCAGCAAGCGTTGTGAACAGCCTTGAAAATGGCGAGATCGCGCTTCTGGAAAACCTGCGTTACCATGCAGAAGAAGAAAAGAACGATCCGGCTTTTGTCGCGGAACTTGCCAAGCTGGGTGATGTTTACGTTAATGACGCGTTTTCATGCGCGCACCGTGCGCACGCCTCGACCGAAGGTCTGGCACGTGCGCTTCCGGCCTATGCCGGGCGTTTGATGCAGGCTGAGCTTGAAGCGCTTGGCAACGCGCTTGAGGCACCGAAACATCCGGTGATGGCGATTGTTGGTGGTGCCAAGACTTCCACCAAGCTTGATCTACTGGGCAATCTGGTTGCCAAGGTTGATCAGCTGGTGATTGGTGGTGGCATGGCCAACACCTTCCTTGCGGCCAAGGGTGTCAATGTTGGCAAATCACTGTGCGAACATGACCTGCTTGAAACCGCGCGCGAGATTTTCAAAAAGGCAGAAGCCGCCAATTGCGAAATCGTTCTGCCGGTTGATGGTCTGGTTGCCAAGGAATTTGCCGCCAACGCACCGCATGATGTTTCCGACATCAATGATGTTGCAAGTGATGGCATGATTCTGGATGCCGGTCCGGAAACCATCAAGGATCTGAACAAGCGCCTTGAAACCTGCGAAACGCTGGTCTGGAACGGCCCGCTCGGTGCCTTTGAAATCACGCCGTTTGACACGGCAACGGTTTCAGTGGCCCAGCATGCAGCAGCTCTGACCAAGGCAGGAAAGCTTCTGTCGGTTGCCGGTGGCGGTGACACGGTTGCCGCATTGCGCCACGCCGATTCTGATCAGGCATTTTCCTATGTCTCGACTGCGGGCGGCGCATTCCTTGAATGGCTTGAAGGCAAAACCCTTCCGGGTGTTGCAGCCCTTAGCGCCAAATAATATCCATCAGGTCCGACCTGAAAATGACAAACCCCGCCAGTTTGGCGGGGTTTTCTTTTGCCTTGATGGTGTCGCGACCATCCAGAATGGTCAGTCGTTGCTGATATCAGGCAGGCTGTTCTGGGCGGTGGTTTCCATGATCGATTTGCGATCTTTGAGGAAACTGGCATAGCCGTTTTCCATCATTGCGCCGCCCAACTCGATATAAACCGTGAACAGGCGAGACAGGGTGTCGGCCTCGTCAGTGTCAAGGACAGACAAAAGTTCGCCAGACCGGGCCTGACCGGTTTCGAAATGTTCCCATGCATGTTCGAGCATGATTTTCCCCAGATAATCGAGCTCTTCATACTTGCCCTGACCGATGGCATTGCGAATTTCGCCAAGGGTGATGTCGGCTGCGATCAGCATTTCGGACGGAATGGTGACAAGGCGGTCGGGGCCTTTGATATCGTCGGGCAGATCGCGCAGGATGTGAATAATATAGCAGAAAATTGCCATGTCCCGCGCGTGATAGATCGGCGGATTGGTCAGGGGCGAGGTATAGCCGATTTCCGGGTCAAAGCGCGCAGATAGCAGATAGACAAAGATCGATGCAGGCGCAGCAGTCGCGCCTTCGCAATAGGCGATGAAATCGTCCCATTCATCCATCGGTTCTTCGGCAACGTCGCGATGAAGGGCGTCAGCCAGTTCGATCCATGGATCGGTCGCAAGATCACTGCGGCCAAGGGTCAGGCGGAGTGCCTCATACACATCACCGCTAAGCGGTCCGGTTTCGGGCAGCGGATTTTTCGCCCCGGCCTTGGCCGAGATGATTTGTGCCTGCCACTGATTGATGGTTTCGATAACTGTTTCGCGCTGAGCATCGCGTTCGGCGTCGGGCAACTCAAGAAAACCGTCATCGACGATATCGTCAATGACGCGCATCGAGGCGTAGCTTGCCAGAAAGAAGCGCTGGCGTTCCGGAGAAAGACGCATAGCCGCACGATAAAGATTGGCGTTTTTGGCCGCAGCAAGTTCATTGCAGGCATTAAACGGTGCGCCAAGTACGGCATTTTCAGGTGGGAGCGAATGGCTCATACGCGTCTATATGTCCCTTTGGGTTGCCTTTCAAAGAGTCATACAGGACTGCCCGTCCTGTGCAACAGGGTATTTGCCCATCGGCCTGTAAATGCAGATATCGATCGGTCAGATCAGAATTCGATTCGATAGCGCGCGGTCAGGCCCAGCATGGCATCAATACCGTCAAGGACGCTTTGATCGGGTTGGGACGGCGTCAGGTTGCGCGACACACTGCCATGCAAGCCGATCCAGATATCCTGAAGCGGCATGTAGGAAAGTGACGCAGCAAGACCGGCATCGTTTATGTCATTGTCGCTTTCAGATAACAGAAGTGGCCTGCGTGGTTGCTCAAAAGCATAGCCGCCCGTCTGGTATATGCCGATATTTTCCGATTTCGATGCGCTCAGATCAAGAAACGGTCCAACGGCAATGCCAAGACCCGGTGTCGGTGAATAGCCCAGCCCGATCTGGGCGCTAAGCCCGTTGTGGGTGTTCCGGGTCCCGTCCATTTCAAGCCAGAACTGACTGCCTTGTCCGGTGTCATCGGGTTCCGGGCCAAGCAGGAAACTGCTGCGCGTGCGTCCGGAAAAATACCGGCTGATACCGTTATGACCCGCCGGCGGCAAGATAGCGGCCCCCAGATCACTGCCAAAGGCAAGACGCGGTGCCGAACTGATCGAAGGAACGTCATCTGATTGCGCATAGGCAGAAGAAAGCCGACCCATGCCCACAGTGATGAGGGCAGCGAGTAATGCGCTATAGAGCGAAAAGTTTGCCAGATGCAGTTTCATCATGCCGCCTGTTCCCACAGGTGATCACAGAGCCACAGCAATCAGCGCATTGGATTTGGGACCTCTGCGTAGGAGGTCATATACGTCTTCGGTGTCGGTCCCATACCAACCATGTATTGTCCGCGCCGCCACATTATGCGTGGCATTTTTCGCGGATCGAACCTGATCAGGTCACTTGTGAAGGAGGGAGACGTCAACGGGACCGCGTGACGATTGCGGCCTATTGGCTTGTGCTTCCCAGAAAGTCCCTGATTGCGTTGATTTGCGCTTTGTCATTCAGATGGGGAGCATGCCCGCAGTTCGCCACTGCAAAAACAGGCATTTCAGGTTTTTTATTTTTCATTTTATCGACAATGGCCTTGGGGATCAGATCAGATTGTTCGCCGCTGATCAGCATTACCGGACAGGGCAGGGCATCAAAAACATCCCAGGCATCAAAGGAATCAATGTGTTCGGCAAAGATGCGCATGACTTCGGGGTCGTAATGCATCATGAAATTGCCATTCGGCAGTCGTCGCACGGACCGTGAAGCTAAAAATGCCCAGGTGGCATCATCGGCAACGCCAAACGGGGCATAAACCAGCCTGACCAGCTTTTCAACATCATCGATGGTTTCGAATTCCGGTGATGCCCCGACATAGGATTTGATCCGGGCAACCGCATTCGGATCAAGTTCCGGCCCGATATCATTGAGGACCAGCTTTTCGATCCGTCCTGCGACTTCGGCAGTGGCATAAAGGCCAATCAGCCCGCCCATGGATGTGCCGATCCAGTCACAGGTACTTACCCCGAAATGGTCAAGCAGTTCAAACATCTGGGCGACATAGAAAGGGACGGTATATTCGCGGTCCGGATTTTTGGCCCAGCCGGAAAAACCACGCCCGATCATGGTTGGACACAGTACGTAATACTGATCGGTGAAATGCGGGGCAACATGATCAAAATCATCGGCAAGCCGCGCCAGACCATGCATCATGATCAGTGGGCGTTTTGCTGGATCACCCCATGCCCTGACATGGATTTCATACCCACAGCATTTGACGAAATGTTCGCGAAAATCTGCCATGGGAAGGCTCCTTGTCAGGGAAGTGATCGGGGATCAGCTGGCCCGTTTGCGGGCAATCATGAACAGGCGATTGAATGGGAACAATGTGCGTCCATCATCGCGTATCGGGTAAACCTGATTAAGGCGTTCCTTGTATTTCGCGGTAAAGCTCGCACGTGCCGCGTCATCAGGAAGGGCTGCCATAACCGGGCGCAGGATGGTCGAGCTGGTCCAGTTATAAACTGCGTCCGGACCATTGAGCACATGGCAATATTGTGTCTGCCAGAGGTCAATCTCGTCGCAGGACGGTGCAAGAACATCAAAATAGTCGCCTGGTCGCATGATGCGTGCGGCATGCATGGCTTCGGCGACTTCCTTGCGCCACTCGATCCCGGCTTCACCGATCAGCTGATGACTGGGGGCCAGGAAATTATTGGGCACCTGAATGGCAATCATGCCGCCGGGGCGGACAAAACTCATCAGGCGCGGAAACAGGTGTGAGTGATCGGGGACCCATTGAAGGGCGGCATTGGAAAACAGCAAATCAACCTGATCATCAGGCTGCCATGTTGCGATATCGGCCTTTTGCCAACGGATATTTTCCGACCGTTTGCGTGCGGTCTCAAGCATCTCGTCAGAGGAATCAACACCTATAATTCGCGGGGTATCATCGCCTTGATCCGCATATGCATCGGCAAGAACAGCTGTCACCGATCCCGGGCCACAGCCCAGATCAACGATGTGACGGGGTGAAAATCCGCTTGCTGCTTTGGGCAGGCGGCTAATCAGATCAATGGCCGGTCGCAAACGCTCATTGCCAAACAGACCGTAACGGGCAGGGTCCCAATATGTATTGCTCATAGACAATTCCTAGAGCTTTCTCGGGTGTTTTTAAAGCATTAGATGCCGGTTACGGCTGCGTCAGGCACAAGGTTGATTAATGATCGGCAGCTTCGAGCTGATCATAATAACCCTTGATCAGATGGAACATGAACAGCACAGCGCCAATGAAAAGGGCCAAACCGACAAAATAGGAATAGCCGTCTTGTGAGCCAGATGCATAGAACAGGCCCAAAATACCGACCGCAATGGTCAAAACACCAAAGATAATCCGATCCGCACCCATATTGGAACTCCTCTAAACCGTAGGTGTTATTGATTCTTGAAATTTAGCGAAAAGAACGCGGCGATCAAGCCGCATAGTCGCCTTATGCCTGTTTGATTTCACGAATTCTTTGCGGTACATCACGAAATGCATCAGCAATTTGCAAATAAACAGGCCGTTTGAACGGCACGATCAGATCGGGCAGTGTGGCAAGATCATTCCAGCGCCAGGCATCAAATTCCGGATTGGGAACATCAATCTTGATGTGCTTGTCCTTGCCGGTAAAGCGCATGGCGAACCATTTCTGTTTCTGGCCGCGATACTTGCCCTTGAATGCTTTGCCGACCAGATGGTCGGGCAGGTCATAGGTCAGCCAGTCAGGTGTTTCTGCGATGATTTCAGCCTTGTCGGTGCCGATTTCTTCCTTGAGTTCGCGAAGGGCGGCCTCAACCGGTGTTTCGCCATCATCGATACCACCCTGTGGCAACTGCCAGGCACCTTCAAAGCCCAGACGATTGCCCATCCAGACCAGACCATCCGCATTGAAAAGTGCAATGCCGACGCACGGACGGTATGGCAGGTCTTCGGCACGGACCTTTGATTTGGTTTCGGACGGGTTTGCGGATTTGTCAGCCATGATTTCTCCTGCGTGACCGGGGCCGGAATTGGCGGCTTGCCGTCACTGACCTTCGATGGTGGCGGCGGGTTCTGTGTTGTTGGCAGCATCTTGCGCCATCGCTTCGATTTCGCGTTTTTCAGCTTCAAGGCGCGATGCTTCGGCCTCGGCGACGGATTGCGGTGTGACTTGCATCCCGGAAATTGCACTGACCGGGGCCAGTTCGACCCCCTGACGTTTTAAACGCAATGCCCAGTTCCGCAGACGCTGGATTGTGACCGGATAGGATTGGGCAAATCCGATTGCCGCACCATTGCGCTTTGCAAGTTTCACCAGTTCGGTCAGTCTCGCATCGATCTGGCGGCGGCTCGGGATTTCATCAATCAGGACATTGCCGATTGCATTGGGTGTTCCGGCATTCGATGCCAGTTGTGCGCCGTAGCTTGCCATGCCGCTGCGTGTGCCTTCGACATACATCAGACCGGATCGGGAAATGAATTCGATGATCGGCCGGATGGCGCTATCAAGGCTGCCGAATTTTGATCCTTCGTGACTGACCAGCCCGGCATAGCCGGGGAACTGTGCAAGTAACCATTCAAGCCGCACAAGGTTTTCCCCCTCGGACAGGGATGTCAAAAGTGCGCGCGGACCGGGATCAGACAGCGGGAAGTCGACGGGTTCCATCGGCAGTTCAAGGAAGACTTCATGTCCCATTGCACGGGCCTGACTGGCGACCGATTTGATGTCGCGCCCATAAGGCGAAATCGCCAATGACACGTTCAAGGGAAGATCATTGATCGCGGTTTGGGTGCGTTCATCATTCAAGCCAACACCGGTCAGAATGATGGCGACATAAGGTTGTCCGTCGGTTTTCTCGAACGGGCGTTTATAGGCATCAAACGGGGTTGTCCCGTCATCTGCAATACGCGGAATACGTCCGAAGCTTCCTTCCTCGTCAAGGCCGGGAAGCGGGGCCTGTCGCAAGGGATCGGGTTCGATGGGATCGTCAAGCGATCCTTCCTCGGCGATCAGGGCTGCGAGTTCTTCGGGGGATGGCTGGTCCCCTGAAGTTGCACCATCACCCTGTTCGGGTGTCCCGATCAGATCGGAAATACCCGATAGCTGACTGGCGATTTCTTCGGGACTGCTATTCGCGCCATCGGTTGGCATATTGGTGTTTTGCTGGGCGCGTTCGCGTTCCTGCATGTCGCGCACACCGCGAGCAATCTCTTCCTGAAGTTCACGCTCTGAGCCCGGCACGGCAACCAGTGCCTCGGGCCCGCCGGTATGAAACAGTCGCCAGCCGGTTTCGGGATCAAGAACCGGGATCATGGCCACAGCTGTCGCCCCGAAGGGCGACAGGAACAGCGTAATGATCAGAAGCTTTGACAACCAGCTGCGCCTTGATTTCGGCCGCTTGGGAAGTCTTTTGAACTGAACATCGATGGGCAGTTCATTGAAGGGCAGGTCATCGAGATCAACATCGTGTTCGGCGTCAGACATCCCGTCGCCAAGGTCGTCAGCCAGCGCGCCAGCCATGTCCTCGTCGAGATCGCCATTCTTCTTCTTTCTGAATGGCAAGGAGTTTAGGATTTTCCTGAACACGAACAGCTAGTCTCTCACGGTGTCCGGTTGGTCCTTACCCTTGCGGGCGAGAACCAAACAGGGAAATGCCCCGGATCATGTCAAGTGCACGCGACAGCTGGTAATCGTCAATCGCAAGCTGCTCGGCCTGATCCCGGCGGGAATTTGCATCCTTTTCGGTATCGTTGGTGTGTGCATCCTCGTTGCGAAGCGCACCATTCAGTGATGCTTCGGAACGACGGGTGTCACCTTCGATGCTTTCGACACGGGCCTGTGGCACGATGATATCGGGAACGATCCCGACTTCCTGAATCGATTTGCCCGACGGGGTGTAATAGCGCGCTGTCGTCAGACGCAGTGCGACATTGCCCGGCATCGGAAGGATGGTTTGTACCGATCCCTTGCCGAAGCTGCGGGTGCCCATGATGATCGCCCGGCGGTGATCCTGAAGCGCACCGGCAACGATTTCGGATGCCGATGCAGAACCGTCATTGATCAGAACAATCATCGGAAGACCTTCGGCCAGATCGCCGGAACGGGCGTTGTAGCGTTCGGTATTCTGGGTGTCACGCGGACGGGTCGATACGATTTCGCCTTTATCAAGGAAGGCATCGGAAACCGAAATCGCCTGATCAAGAAGACCGCCCGGATTGTTGCGAAGGTCAATCACCAGACCCTTGATTTCCGGGCCGATTTGATCGCGCATGTTGGTAATGGCGCGCTGCAGGCCGCTAAAGGTCTGTTCGTTGAATTTGGTGATGCGGATGTAACCGATATCTTCCTTTACCTCGGCGCGAACCGACTGGATCTTGATCACTGCACGGGTCAGGGTGACATCAAACGGCGCCTGTTCACCCTTGCGGATGATGGTCAGGACGATGTCGGTATTGACCTTGCCGCGCATCATTTCGACCGCGTCGTTAAGCGTCAGGCCGCGAATGGCCGTGCCATCAATATGGGTGATGAAGTCGCCCGGTTGCAGGCCTGCCTTTTCCGCGGGCGTGTCATAGATCGGCGAGATGACTTTGACAAAGCCGTCTTCCATCGTGACTTCGATCCCAAGCCCGCCAAATTCGCCGCGGGTATCGACTTGCATTTCCTCGAAATTATCCATGTTCAGATAGGAGGAATGCGGATCAAGCGAGGTCAGCATGCCGTTGATGGCAGCTTCGATCAGCTGCTTGTCATCGACTTCTTCGACATATTTGGCTTTGACCTGTTCAAAGACATCGCCAAACAAATTCAGCAGGCGATACGTTTCAGCCGAGGACGTTGAAGATTGCGCCAGACTTGGGGACGCAAGGCCGAAAGTCATGCCGGTCGCGAGTGCGAGTACTGCCAATCGAGAGGTTTTCATCCACTTACCTTGCCGTTTTTCGAGGCCAGCCAGGGAAGCGGATTAATCGCTTCTCCGTCCTGGCGCATCTCCAGATACAGTTTAGGCGCCGTTTCACCCATAATACCAACAGGTTCGCCCGCCAATAGATATTGTCCTACCACACTGTCGAGCCGATCAAAACCGGCGATAAGGCTATGGTATCCTTCGCCGTGTTCGATAATCAAGAGTCGGCCGTAACCGCGGAAGGGTCCGGCAAAGACAACTTTGCCGTCAAAGGGCGAGACAACCTGCGCATTTGCACGTGTGCTGATCTCAATTCCTTTGGATCTTGTGACTGTCAATCCGTCCGGGCCACGTGATTTTTCCCCGAACAGTGTGACGACTTTGCCACTGGCGGGCATTCGTAAATGCCCGTGTGCCAGCGTAATTGAACTGCCAACAGCGAATTCCTCATCGCTGGTGCCATCTTTTTTGTCCGGTGCGCTGGGTGCGTCATCTTTTCGCGCCGGGGGTTCCGGCGGCGGGTTACGCGCAATGGTCGTTGCGCCAAGCGTGTCGGCGTCCGGTTCGGTCCGGCTGGCAAGCTGAATTTCCGGACGGGAACGCGGTTTCGGCAGGCCTTCGGCACGCTTGCGAAGCGTACTCAGCAACTCGCCAAGTGATTTGGCCTCGTCGGCAAGGGCGCTCACGGCTTTGGCGGCTTCGTGTGCTTCGGCCTCGGTCTCGGTGCGCAAGCGGCGTTTTTCACCCAGCAGGGCGGCCAGTGATGCGCGGTCCTGCTGTAATTCCTTGGTCGCTTTGGCGACATCGGCGCGACGGTCGCGGATATCTTCGCGAAGTGTGGCGATTTCAGACAATTCCTTGCGCAGGTCGCGCGCATGCTGTTCCACACCGGGAAGCGCCGCTTTGAGCAACACAGCCGAACGCAGGGTATCCTGCGGTGATGTTGGCAGGGCAATGACGGCTTCGGGCGGTGTTGTTGACAGACGCTGAAGTGCCATCAGGATGCGGGCATATTGCCCGGCCTTGTCTTCGAGACTGGTCGCGGCAACCTTTTCACGGGTTTCGAGTGTCTGAAGCTGATCTTCAAGTTCGGTCAGGGTCGATTCCAGACGCTGGGTCCGCCGGGCAACCGAAATGGCTTCGGATTGCAGGGCCTGTTCCTCGGTCCAGAGTTCGCGCGATTTACGCGACAGGAACTCTTCCTGTTTTTGCTGTTCGGAAAGCTGGCTTTCGAGTTGATCAAGCTTCTTGTCAACTTTCTGCAGCGATTGGGCAAAAGAAGGCGCTGCCCCGCCTGCTGCAAGAACCGCAAAAACGGTCAGCGCAGGCAGGGCTATCCTGTAAGCAAATTTAGCTCGCAAGAAGCGCATCATTCTGTTTCAGGCCCCTAAGCAGCGGTTTGCCAGTCATCTCGGCTGGCTGGGCGACGCCAAGCAGTTGCAGCAAGGTCGGCGCAACGTCGGCAAGACGCCCATTCTCCAATGTTACCCCTTCCGGACCGTTAACAAGAATGGTCGGAACGAGATTAAGGGTATGTGCCGTGTGCGGTTCGCCGGTTTCAGGATCGACCATGACTTCGCAATTGCCGTGATCGGCAGTCACAAAGGCGACACCACCAACCGACTTGATCGCATCAATCACTTTGCCAAGGCAGGTATCAACGGCCTCGGCCGCCTTCATGGCCGCAGACAGAATGCCGCTATGGCCGACCATGTCGGGATTGGCAAAGTTCAGGATGATCGCGTCGTATTTTTCCGACTTGATCGCAGCAACCAGTTTTTCGGTCACTTCGGGGGCCGACATTTCCGGCTGAAGGTCATAGGTCGCGACTTTTGGTGATGCGACCAGAATACGGTCTTCGCCTTCGAAGACCTGTTCTTCGCCACCGTTAAAGAAGAACGAGACATGCGGGTATTTTTCAGTTTCGGCAATACGAAGCTGCTTCAGACCGGCTTTGGAAACCACTTCGCCAAAGATGTTCGGCAGGGTCTGGGGCGGATAGATCGCATCCATGTATTTGGCATGTTCGGACGAATATTCGACCATGCCAGCCTGTACTGCGAACTTGACCGGCGTGCCACGATCAAAGCCATCGAATTCCGGAGCGCACAGGGCTGCCAGGATTTCACGGGCGCGATCGGCACGGAAGTTGGTCATCAGCAGGCCATCGCCATCCTTGATGCCATCGAAATCACCAATCACTGTCGGCAGAACGAATTCATCGGTGGTGTCTTTGGCATAGGCATTGGCAATGGCGGCTTCGGCACTTTCAGCCGTACGGCCATCGGCGTAATTTTTGCCCTGCACCATCGTGAAATAGGCCTGGCTGACGCGTTCCCAACGATTGTCGCGGTCCATGGCGTAATAGCGCCCGGTAACGGTCACGATTTCGACGTCGGCATCGCCGATCAGGGCGCGGAATTTCTCAAGGAATTTGGCAGCACTTTTCGGTGCCGTGTCGCGACCATCAAGATAGGTGTGAATTTTCACCGGCACACCAGCGCCTGCGATGATTTTTGCAAGGGCGGCCATATGGGCCTGATGGGAATGAACGCCGCCTTCGGACAGAAGACCGGCAATGTGGCAGACGCCTTTGCTGTCTTTCAGGGTCGCGATAATCTTTTTGACGGTGTCGGTATCGGCAATGGAGCCGGTTTTGACGGCTTCGTCAATTTTGGGCAGTTCCTGCATGACCACACGGCCCGCCCCAAGATTCATGTGACCGACTTCCGAATTGCCCATCTGGCCTTCGGGCAGGCCAACATCCAGACCGCACGCCTTGAGGAAACCGGTCGGGTTATTGGCATAAAGCGCATCCCAGACAGGCGTATTGGCCAAGGCAACGGCGTTGTCCTTGGTTTCTTCGCGATAACCCCAGCCGTCCAGAATGCACAGCACCACCGGGCGCGGGCGCTTTACGGAATTCGATACAGTCACGTTCATAAACCCCACTGATAGAGATAAAGGCTGAATTACCCGTAAATAATTACCAGTAAATATGGTGACTTACGGGACAGTTCGCCATCAATCCTGTTGCGCGGGCAGGGTGGGTCAACCGTTACTCGCAACAGGCACATGCGTAATTCCGGCAATTTAGCATGAATGTGGCCGCGAAACAGTACCCGTGCCGGGAATTTTTTGCAGGTGCAAAGCTGCTTTTTGACAGGGTTTGCAGACACAGATACTCTGCGTTCCAACGGTGATCCTCAGAGACGGCAGAAATGGCGTTTCGCACCACGACGGGAGAGCCCGGTCATCCGCATGACCGGCGCCGAAGGAGCAATAGCCCCATAAAACTCTCAGGCAGATGGACCGTCGCGGATAGAGGCTCTGGAGAGAGAAACCGGATGGCGTGCATGTTCATTGTGCCCGACACCCGGTTTCCACCGAAGGATGAAAACCTGTTGGCTGACATTGTTTTTGGCAGGCAGGCGCACAATCTCAGGTCAAGGGACAGAGGGGGCAAGACACCGGTTCGCAAACGGCGCGAGATTTCGCGCGTTCAAGAGCCGTGAAGGAGGCCCTTATGACCACCCATACCGCCACCGGTCCCGCTTCGGGATCGCAAGACGGATCTGTGCAAGACGTAAACCTTTCTGTTGTTGATCTTTATACCATCGGGATTGGCCCATCGAGTTCGCATACGGTTGGTCCGATGCGGGCGGGTTACCGTTTCTGCCTTGAACTTGAAGCCCGCAATCTTTTGAGCGCAACCGGCAGTGTTGTGGTCGATCTTTATGGATCTCTTGCCCTGACGGGTAAGGGACATGCGACCGATACCGCAGTGATCATGGGCCTTTCAGGGCAACGTCCGCGCAGTGTGGATCCCGATGATGTGGCCCCGACCATGGCGGCAATTGATGCCAGTTCCGAGCTGCAACTTTACGGGCAGCATCCGGTGGCCTTTAACCGCGAGACCAATCTTGTTTTCCATTTCACCGAGACCTTGCCGCAACATCCCAATGGCATGCGGATCACCGCCTTTGATCGTGACGGGGTGAAAATCCACGAACAGGAATATTTTTCAGTTGGCGGCGGATTTATTGTGTCTGGTGATGATCGCGGGGCGGAATATTCCGGTGATAACATCACATTGCCCCATCCGTTCGGATCAGCCGATGAATTGATGGCGATCTGCAAGCGCGAAGGGCGTTCGATTGCCGAAATCATGATGGCAAATGAACAAAGCTGGCGCAGCCCGGACGAGACATATGAATTTGTTGATCGCGTGCATCAGGCGATGATGGATTGTATTGATCGTGGCTGCAAAACGGACGGTATTTTGCCCGGCGGGCTGAATGTGAAACGGCGTGCATCCAAGCTTTATCACGAACTAACGGATAAACCCGAAGCAGGCCTTCGCGATCCTTTGACCGTGATTGACTGGGTCAATCTTTATGCCCTTGCCGTGAACGAGGAAAATGCCGCCGGCGGGCGCGTCGTGACGGCTCCGACCAACGGGGCAGCCGGGGTGATCCCGGCCGTTCTTCGCTATTATGAACGGTTTGGGGCCAATGCCAGTCAGGCCAAAATTCGCGAATTCCTTTTAACCGCTGCTGCAATCGGTTCGATCTACAAGAAGCGTGCCTCGATCTCGGCAGCCGAGGTCGGATGCCAGGGGGAGGTCGGTGTGGCCTGTTCGATGGCAGCGGGCGCACTTTGTGCTGTTCTGGGCGGCACACCCGAACAGGTCGAAAATGCCGCCGAGATCGGGATGGAGCATAACCTTGGCCTGACCTGCGATCCGATTGGCGGTTTGGTGCAGGTGCCCTGTATCGAACGCAATACAATGGGGGCGGTCAAGGCGATCAATGCCGCACGTCTGGCATTGCGCGGCGACGGGCAGCACACCGTGTCGCTTGATCGTGTGATCGAAACCATGCGCCAGACGGGACTCGACATGCAAAGCAAGTATAAGGAAACCAGTCAGGGCGGGCTTGCGGTTAATGTCAATGTTGTCGAATGTTGACCCCTGTTCGGAAGAATAGGGCGGAAAACAGCGGTTTCTGACAATCGGGTGGTGATGGAAACAGTGCCGGTTTCTGCTTTCTTGTCACTCCCGGTTGATAATCTGCTATGATCGGTGAACCAAAAAAAAGGGGCAAAGACCCCATCAAAGGTTGGACATAGACATGGGCAAAAAGCTGTTCCGCATATATATCGCGGTCAGTCTGGATGGCTTCATTGCGCGCACCAATGGTGCGGTTGACTGGCTGGATCAATATGATCCGGCCGAGTTTGGCTTTGATGACTTTCTGGACTCCGTTGGCACATTGATCATTGGCAGAAACACCTTTGATCAGGTCATGGAATTTGGTGACTGGCCGTACGAGGCTCGCCGCACCATCGTTCTGACATCACGCGATCTTCCCGAAGACCGCCCGGCAAATATCGAGCCCTATGGCGGCAGCATTATCGAACTTGTCGATCAGCTTCGCGACAGTCGGAATGGGGACGGGGATATCTGGGTTGTTGGCGGGGGCAGCGTGGTGACGCAGTTCCTGTTTGGCGGCTTTGCCGACCAGCTTGATATCTTTACGGTACCCGAAGTGCTCGGCGATGGCATATCGCTGTTCGGGCGCGATGCCGGTGGTATCAAACCCCGACTTCTGGCGTCAGAGCGCTATAATTCCGGCGTGGTCCGCAGCCAGTATGGGTTGCATGATATCTGAATGACAAAAACCGCGCCCAAACGGCGCGGTTTTTGGTTCACCACGTTTCGGCTTAAAGGCCGATCATTTTTCTGAAAGCGCCAAGAGCTGTTCGGTGATTTTTTCGCGAACCTGCTTTAAAGCGTTGATTGCACTTTTCTGCCAATCGCTATCGAGCGCCATTTGCATGTTCTCGTTGTACTGCTCTTTGATCCTGATAGGGCCAGACTGGGTGATATTGTCGGCAGTTAAGGTTATGTCGCTGCGATTGTGTATGGTGATTTGCCAGAAGCCGGGTTCAAACCATGACCAGAATTCCGAAATATCAACTTTGACATCGGCGGCGCTGGCGTAATTCGGATCTTCTGGTGTCAAAACACGGTATCCTGCTGCCTGGAATCCGTTTTCGACCGTTTTGGCAATGGCGTCGGCGACGGTCTTGCCTTCGGGGATCAGCACATCGCCCAAGGCCATGCCATAGGTGTTGCGTTTACGCGCATAGGCGCGGGACGTGATCGACTTGTTATCAATTTCGTCATTGGCAAGTGAGGGGATATCCGGACTGGGCGGGTCAATCTGGAATTGACGGTTGTCGTTCACTTCCAGAATTCTGACCTCGGTCCCTTCGGCGGGGTTTTCAATGGTGTCTGGTTGTTCGATTTGAACGACACTTCGTGATGTTGCGCAAGCCCCGAGGAACGCAACGCAGCCGAGCACTGCGAGAATCTTAAGGTGATGAAGTTTCATGATAAATCCCCTCTGAATACTGAAAATATCAGTATCCAAAGGGGAAAGGGGATGCAAATTTAAATTGTGTTTCCCGGGTGAGTATCTCGTTTTTTGCTTAGATCTCGCCCAGTGCATCAAGCGATTCAGGCAGGATTTGTCCGCCGTCGACGATAATGGATTGGCCGGTGATATAGGCGGCCTCGTCGGATGCAAAGAACAGGGCGGCATTGGCGATGTCCTCGACACTGCCCAGACGTTTGAGCGGGATCGAGTTCGCCATCGAGTCCAGGTAATCCTGTCCAAGATCAGCCAGACCTTCGGTCATGATATTGCCCGGCATCACGGCATTGATCGTCGTGTTATAGCGCGACAGTTCCATTGCGGCAGTCCGGATGAAACCAAGCTGACCAGCCTTGGACGCACCGTAATGCGCCCAACCGGGATAGCCGGTGACCGGACCGGTTATGGACGAGGTGATCACGACCCGGCCTTTGCCGGCTTTCTCGAAATAGGGAATGCAGGCCTTTACGCAGAGAAAGCTGCTTTTGAGGTTGGTCGACATGACCTGATCCCAGTCATCTGCACCCATTTCAATCATTTTGACCTGCGGGAAGATACCGGCATTGGCGCACAGGATATCAATCCCGCCAAAGGTCTTTGCGGTGTATTCCGCCATGCCCATGACCTGATCCCAATCTGCGACATCACACAGAAACATATCCGCTGTACCACCGGCAGCCTTGATTTCCTCAACCGTTACGACCGCATCCTTTTCGGTGCGGGCCACAACCATGACCTTTGCGCCCTGTTTTGCAAAGACGCTGGCGATGCCCTTGCCAATGCCCTTGGAGCCACCGGTAACGATGACGCTTTTTCCGGAAATTGAAGTCAGCATGAGGGATCCTTTCATGAAGTCACGGCACGCCGGTCGATGCATTTGAAAAGCGTCTGACGGGTGCGTCGTCCCTGATTGTGCGGTGCGTTATGTTTTTCAGATGATCGGGGCAATTTTTCCGTGATGCAACAAAAAATGTTGCAAGTTACACATTTTAGAGCACAATATTCACAGAAGGCCGTCTAAAACGGCTTATCCGGTGAAATGCGTGACGGATGCCTTGGGCCAATGCCGACAGTTTTCAACGGCTTTGATGGCAGTCACCCGATCAGGTTTCGAGACGGTTTCAGCTTGGGAATGAGGGAGGCCAATATTGGGCGGAATTTACAATGACGAGCTGATTGCTACCCTTAAGGCTGGTGCAATATCGGTTTTGGGCGGCTGGGGTATGGGGCCTGACAGCATCGTGTCGCTTTTGACGGTTTCGGAAAACGCCACCTTCCTTGCGACCGATCCGGATACGGGTGCCAGGATGATCTTGCGGGTACACCGGCCCGGTTATCACACCCGTTCCGAAATCGAGTCCGAACTTGCCTGGATCAATGCCTTGCGCGCGGCTGACGTGGTCGATACGCCCAAACCGCGCTTGCGCAGTGACGGATCACTGGTGGCCGGTTTTGATCAGGATGGCGTTACCCGCCATGTGGTGGCCTTTGATTTCATGAAGGGCGATGAACCATCCGCCGATGATGCCTTGATCGACGGGTTTTTCAAGTTGGGTGCGATTAGTGCCCGGTTGCATGGTCATGCCCGGAAATGGTCGCGTTCGGTGAATTTTGTGCGCAAAAGCTGGACATTTGACACCACCCTTGGCGCAACACCGCATTGGGGGGACTGGCGTGCTGCTCCGGGGCTGGACCCGGACGGGCTGGCTCGTCTGGAACAGGTTTGTCGCCATCTGGATCAGAAACTTATGGCCTTCGGGATGGGGAGTGAGCGGTTTGGACTGATCCATGCGGATTTGCGTCTTGCCAACTTGCTGGCCGATGGCGACCGGCTTGGCGTCATTGATTTTGACGATTGTGGCTTTGGCTGGTTTGGCTATGACTTTGCCGCAGCCATCAGCTTTATCGAACTGGACCCGATCATTCCGGCACTTAAGGAAGCCTGGGTGGAGGGGTATCGAACCATCGCGCCATTTTCCAAAGCAGATCACGAGATGCTCGACAGTTTCGTGATGCTGAGACGGTTGTTGCTGACGGCATGGATTGCAAGTCATCCGGAAACACCAACGGCCCAGGAAATGGGAACTGATTTCACCAGCGGAACCCTTGCGATGGCGGAAACCTATCTTGTGGCAGAGGGGATATCATGACCGAGGTGCGCCCCATCCTTGATATGAATGCCTATGACATTTCTGTCCCGGGCAGAAATGACCCGGCGCGACCTGATCTTTTAAGTCGCCGGTTGCGCAATGTCGGGGCGGCATCGGTGCTGTTTTACCGTGACCCGATTGAAATGGTATCCGCATCGGGATGCTGGATGACTGCCGCAGACGGCACCAACTATCTTGATTTCTATAACAATGTGCCCTCGGTCGGGCATTGTCATCCACAGGTGGTCAGCGCAATGGCCGACCAAGCCGCGCGCCTGAATATCAATAGTCGCTATCTGCATCAGACGGTGGAAACCTATCTGGATCGTCTCAAGGAGACGTTTCCTGATCATCTGGAAAATATCGTTCTGACATGCAGTGGCAGCGAGGCCAATGACCTTGCAATCCGGGTTGCGCAGCGTACGACCGGGGCACTGGGCATCATCGTTACCGAAAGCGCCTATCACGGGAATACTGCGGCCGTGACCGAGATATCACCATCGGCGATCAAGCGCGGCGGGCTGCCCGATCACGTGATTGCGATCCCGCCACCTGGCAAGCAGGCCTATGGCGATAATATTGCAGCCGGTTTTGCCGATGCTGTGCATTCGGCGATTGAAACGCTGAAAGAACGTGGTTGCGGTGTTGCCGCCCTTGTTGTCGACAGCATCTTTTCGAGTGACGGGGTCTTTTCAAATCCCAAGGGCTTTTTGCGACTGGCCGTGGCGGTTGTCCATCGCGCGGGCGGGGTGTTTATTGCTGATGAAGTTCAGCCCGGATTTGGCCGGACCGGTGATGCCTTTTGGGGTTTTGCGCGTCACGATGTTGTTCCCGATATCGTTAGTATGGGCAAGCCGATGGGCAATGGTTTCCCGATGGCGGGCATTGCGGTCAGGCCGGAATTGCTGGCCGCCTTTTGCGAGGATGTCGGTTATTTCAACACCTTTGCGGCAAGTCCGGTTGCCGCAGCCACAGGGCTTGCCGTGCTTGACGTCATTCGTGACGAGAACTTGCAAAACAATGCGACCGTGTGCGGCGCCTATTTGCGCGAAGGGTTGCAGCATCTGGCCGAGATTGATGGTCGCATCAGTGATATTCGCGGTGCCGGTCTTTTTCTGGGAGTTGATCTGTCGGCTAACGGGGATGCGGCACAACCAAGCGGGCAACTGGTCGGGGATGTGATCAACGCGATGCGCCGTCATCGTGTTCTGATCGGTGCAGCCGGAAAATACGGGCAGACATTGAAAATTCGTCCGCCCCTTTGCCTGAAACGATCAGAAGTCGATTTCTTTATCGAGGCACTGGGCAAGTCGCTTCGCGCCTGTGGCTAGATGAGTGTTCAGTCGGGTTGTTTGGCCTTGATCACGCAACCGGCGGCACGAATGGTTTCACCCAGTGCGCCCAACGGCTTCTGGTCACTGACCAGAACATCCACACCATTCCATTCGCAATAGCGCGCCGGGAAGGACTGATTGAATTTGGTGTGGTCGGCGACGATCATGCTGCGCGTGGCGCGTTCCATCATTACGGCGTAAACCTCGGATGCATCAATCATGGCGTCGCTTGCGCCGTCACCATCAAGGCCGCTGGCCCCAAGAATTGCCCATTCCACCCGATAGTTTTCCAGAAACCGGATGGTCTGTGCACCATGCATCGCACCTTCCTGGGCGTGATAAAGACCGGGTGCCATGATCACGCGAATGGTCGGATTGATCGCAAGCACGGTCGCGACCCCGAAGGAATGCGTGATCACGGTCAGATCATTCATGGTCACAGCCAGACGCTTGGCGACATGCACCGTGGTTGCACCGGACCCGATCATGATATGGCGGGCACCGGCCAGAACCGGCATCGCCTGACGGGCAATCAGTTCGCGTTCGGCAATGTGAAGCTTGTGTCGTTCATTCAGGCCCGGCTCGCTTGATTGCCGGCGCACCGCACCGCCATAGGTCCGGTTGATCAATCCCTGCTGGGTCAGTTCGTCAAAGTCACGACGAATGGTCTCGGTCGAGACACCAAGACGTTCTGCCAGATCAATGATCCGCAAGGACGGTTCATGATCCAGTTCGCCTAGAATGCGTTGTTGTCGCAGGGATTTTTTGTTTGCTGCCATGGCGCGATGATAGTGCCGATACCCTCATCGCGCCAGAGGCTTAATGCGTTACAATGATGACGGATTGACCGGATTGAGGCCGAATTTCCTGCAATGTGCATGATAGCTGCTGGCAAGCTCATCAGCCCCGATCAGATTGCCGGTCTCGTCCTTGTAGGTCAGATGATGAGTGATCGCCTGCCCCTGCCAAAGCTTTTCAATTTCGGTCCGTTCCGGGGTGGTGCGGAACCTGCCAATGAAGTCATTGATGGCACACAGCAGGGTATAGGATGCCGGATCGGAGGCGACAGCGGCGGTGTAATAGTATGGCAGTGGCAGGATACTGCCTGGCAGGACCTCAATCCGGCCGTGCCAGGGACTTTCGGGATTGTTTGCGGCCCAGTGAAAGATCGGCTGATCAACGGCAAAGGCATCAACGGCCCCGTCGGCCAGTGCATCATGCAGGCGCGTCTGGTCGCTATAGGCGATCAGGTTGGAAAGTTTGGCAATACCACCGGGCTTGTTTTCATTGCCTGCCCAGCGAAGCCCCTGTTCTTCAAGTACCATGAAGGCGACCGGGTCGTTGATGATGCCAAGTACCTTGCCATTGAGATCGGAAAGCCGGTTAATACCGGTATTTCCCGCCCGGCGACACAGGGCGAAATTCAGATATGTATAGGTATCTGAATAGGCGACTCCCTTATAAAACTCGCTTGGGGGAAGGGCGCTCCAGACCACATCGGCGGCCGGGGTTCCGGGTTTGCTGCCAACAAACAGAAGTTCGGTCAGCAAGTCCCACGGATGTTCAACGAATTCGCACTCAACGCCCAGCCATTTCGCCAGTGCGCGTGCATAATCGGCATCAAGACCGCGCAGCGGGTCACCCGGTTTCAGGCGGAAAGACAGACCGACAAAGGCCGGTTCAATGGCGATCCGGATTTTGCCACGTGCCTTGATGTCGGCCAGCCGATCATAGGTCGGGTCATCATGAAGATGATTGGTCTTAAGGAAGCTCGCGAGTTTCTGTTGAGCCGAGCCCGTGTCTGTAAGGCTTCCGGCAAGGTTTCTGGTATCCGTGCGGGCCCATGTGACCTTGTTGCGGGTTCGCGCGGACGCATCCTTGCTTCCCGCAAGCAGTTCAAATACCACCTGATTATGTTCGGAGATGTCAGCCAGACGATCCGACATATTGGCAAAGCGTTCCTGCAAGGTGGCAAGGGATGCCTCGATCTCGTTGCCCAGACTGTCAAGGTCGCTACCGATATTGGCCATGCTTTGGCGTAAGGCACAGGTCACATCGGACAGGTCGATCAGATCGACGGCCTCGTTGGTGCGTTGCATGGTACTTTGCGCCAGATTGCCGACTTCCTTGGCGACAACTGCAAAGCCGCGACCATGGTCACCGGCACGCGCCGCCTCAATCGCGGCATTAAGAGCCAGAAGCTTGATACCCTTGCCGATATCTTCAATTGCACCCAGAACCTTGTTGGCACCTTCGGCCTTGGTTTCAAGTTCCGCGCTGATGCGTTCAAGGTCGCTTCTGATGGCCTCGGTCTTGCAGGCAACGGTAGAGCGCGTGGTGTTCTGAATATCCCGGGCGACGTCGGTACTATTGGCAATTTCGCGACGGGTTTCATCAAGACCGGCGCGCAGATTGTTAGACCGGACATCGATCTCGCGCATCAGGCTGTCCTGACTTTCGCCAGCCGTGTTGGCAAATTCCAGAAGGTGCTGGATGTAATCGAGTGCGGTTGAAATACCGCGCATCAGATCTTTGATCTGTGCTTTGGCCACAACGCTACTGTTTGCGTCATCGGCGACATGATGTGCCGAAAG
Source organism: Thalassospira profundimaris (assembly GCF_003326795.1). Lineage (GTDB taxonomy): Bacteria > Pseudomonadota > Alphaproteobacteria > Rhodospirillales > Thalassospiraceae > Thalassospira > Thalassospira profundimaris_C. The sequence goes on from NZ_JPWI01000002.1 coordinate 282,252, forward strand.
GACGGTCTGTTCCATTTTTTAAAGCCTCGCCACTACCCAAGAGTATTTTTGATTTTGGGAATGTTTTTTTCTTATGGGGAAAGATTAGCGAGTGTGGCGTTATGTTGCAAGGCAACATACACGAAAAACGAGAGAAGTTGTTTCTTCACTCGGTCATCAGTTGCTGTCATTGAATTTTGGAAGGTCTGGTCACGAACAGGGAAGCGTAAAGACCTTATTCGCGGTGGTAGGGATGATTGGTCTGGATGGCGTGGGCCCGAAACAGCTGTTCGGCGATCAATGCGCGGACCAGCATATGGGGCCATGTTGCCTTGCCAAGCGACCAAAGCGTGTTGGCGCGGGATTTCAGTGCCGCGCCATGGCCGTCTGCCCCGCCAATGGCAAAGGCGATATTTCCGGCATACTGATCCATCCAGCCTTCAAGTTTTTGCGAAAACTCGATGGAGCCATATTCCTTGCCATGTTCGTCAAGCGCGATCAGGAAGGCGTTGTCGGGAATGACGCCAAGCAGCAATTCTGCTTCGCGGTCTTTAAGCTGATTGGGCGGTAGCTTTTTCTTTTCCTCGACTTCGCGCACGACAAATGGCCAGCGCAGTCGGGCAGCATAATGGTCAAACAGATCTTTTTCGGGCCCGGCTTTGATCCGGCCCACGGCTGCAAGGGTGATTTGCATGGTTATGATCCTGGCCGTTATGCTGCAATCGGTCAGATATGCGCCCGAATGAAACGATATCAGTCGGGCGCAGCCGGGCTGCGCGGACTGTTAGTACAGTCGCGCTGCCTGCTGTTTCAGTGCCGGGTTTTCAACGCCCCACATCTCTTCGATGTTGTAGAAGGCGCGGACTTCCGGACGGAACAGATGGACAATGACGTCGCCGGTATCAACCAGAACCCAGTCACCCTGTTCCTTGCCTTCTGCCGCTGCACGGCCCTGACCGGCATCCTTGATTGCCTCGACAATATGTTCTGCCATGGAAGCCACGCGACGCGAGGACGAGCCAGTTGCAATGATCATATGATCGGCAAGAGAGGTTTTATCGGTCAGATCAATGATGACAAGGTCTTCGGCCTTGTCGTCTTCGAGGGTACTCTTGATCAGTGCAAGCATTTCGCCAGACTGAAGAGTTTGTTTTGCGGTACCTATGGTCGCCACCTTAATGTTCCACGTGCTGGACCGGTTTGAACCGAATGCCCAGATCACCGTTTGCTTACACCTGCCATCTGCCTTCGGCGCGGATTGCGGTCGAAGAAGCCGGATGGCGCTTGATTGGCAGGTATACCCAGGCCGGAACATCCAGATCGGCCAGCAAACCCGCCCTGTCCATGGGAATACGCCAGCGTTCCATACGGCGCGCAGCGGTCCCGGACAATGCCTTGTTAGAATACCCCTCACGGTCGATAACCGCAATGGGAGCACGTAAAATCAACCTTTCCCACCATTTCCATTTATGGAACTGGGCCAGGTTGTCTGCTCCCATCAGCCAAACGAACCGTGTTTGGGTAAAACGACGCTGCAAGGCTGCAAGAGTGTCGGCCGTATAGCGGGTTCCGAGCTCGGTTTCAATTGCAGAAACAACAATGCGGGGATGCTTTGCCATCATCAGTGCAGAATCAAAGCGATCTGCAAGATCGGCCATACCGGTTGTCGGCTTTAACGGGTTCTGCGGTGACACCAGCCACCAAACCGCGTCCAACTGCAGGCGTTTCAAGGCTTCCAGCGAGATATGCAGGTGCCCTTCATGGGCGGGATTAAACGACCCGCCCAGCAATCCGACGCGTTTTGGTGCCACATGCGATCTTGGCGCAGGTACGGTCATGGACGGGTCTGACCCTGACCGCGAACGATGTATTTATAGCTGGTCAGCTGTTCGACTCCGACCGGACCGCGCGCATGAAGCTTCCCGGTCGAAATGCCGATCTCCGCACCCATGCCAAATTCACCGCCATCGGCAAACTGGGTCGAGGCATTGACAATCACGATCCCCGAATCAACCCCGTTGAGGAAGGTCGTCGTTGCGGCGGCATTTTCGGCAATGATCGCATCGGTATGGTGCGAGCCATAGGTGTTGATGTGATTAACGGCCTCTTCAACGCCCGAAACAACCTTGATCGACACAATTGCATCAAGATATTCAGTGACCCAGTCTTCAGACGTTGCAGCTTTGATCCGCCCATCAACCGCCTGTGCTGTTTCATCTCCACGCAGTTCACAGCCCTTGGCGACCAGTGCCTCGGCAATACGCGGCAACAGGCGTCCGGCAACCGAACTGTCAATCAGGATGGTTTCGGTGGCACCGCAAATCCCGACGCGACGCATCTTGGCATTGACGACAATGTCGACAGCCTTTTGCGGATCAGCGCTGGCATGAACATATGTGTGGCAAAGGCCTTCCAGATGCTTGAACAGCGGAATGCGGCTTTCATCGGTGATGCGCGCAATCAGTGACTTCCCGCCGCGCGGAACAATCACATCAATATAATCGGACAGTTTCAGCATTTCACCGACGGCTGCGCGATCAGTGATAGGGATCATCTGAATGGCATGTTCAGGCAGGCCAGCCTCAATGATACCTGCAACCATGCAGTCAAAGATTGCGCGTGAGGAATGGAAGCTTTCCGACCCGCCACGCAGGATCGCAGCATTGCCCGATTTGATGCACATCGCGCTGGCATCGGCGGTAACGTTCGGGCGGCTTTCATAAATGATGCCGATCACGCCAAGCGGTACGGAAACGCGGGCAATATCAAGCCCGTTATGTTCGGGGCTCCAGCGTGCCAGTTCGCGACCAACAGGATCGGGAAGGTCTGCGACTGCTTCGACACCCGATGCAATACCCTCAATGCGACCTGCATCAAGGGCAAGACGGTCCAGAAGGGCGGCGGTCAGGCCCTTTGCACGGCCTGCTTCCATATCCTTGGCATTGGCAGCAAGGATGGCTTCGGCGTTTTCGCGCAGTTTCGCAGCCGCCGCTTTGAGGGCAGCGACTTTTGGTTCGGCCGGGACCTGTGCAAGTTCGAGTGCAGCTTTGCGGGCATTCATACCCATTTCGCGCATAAGTGCAGCGATGTCCTGGCTTTCGATACTGGCAAGCGCCGTCATGGTCCTGATTCCGTTCCTAGAAAATGATTTGAACACACATGTCTCAAACCCGTCGTTTTGAGATTTTATCAACAAATTGACAAAATAGACATCAAACCCGCGCTCTGCAATGACCTTAAGTCGATAAACAATCGACGATGCTTGCCAAACGCGGCTTCCCGGTCCATCTGTTGATGACAGAAGGAAAAGATATACCGCGCGCATCCCGCAATGCCGTTCGGTACCTGTTTGGGGATAAGAAATTGAAAAATATGGGTTCCGATCAGCCGACTGCACGCGCAGAGTTCGGCGTCGTCAAAACATTCTTGCCCTATTTGTGGCCGCGTGGCGAGTTCGAGCTTAAGGCGCGTGTTGTTATCGCACTGATGTTTCTTGTCGGTGCCAAGGTCGCAAACGTTTACATCCCGGTTCTTTACAAATATGCGGTCGATGCGCTTGGCGGTGGAGACAAGGCCGGGGCAGCGGTCCAGTCATCTGGTACCGATACCACATCCCTGATTGTCGTGCCGGTTGCATTGATCATTGGATATGGTCTTGTGCGTATTCTTGTGTCGGCCTTTGGCGAGATGCGCGATGCGGTCTTTGCCAAGGTGGCCCAGCGCGCCATTCGCAGATCGGCGCTTAGCGTATTTGAACATCTTCACGGGTTGTCATTGCGGTTCCATCTGGATCGCCAGATGGGCGGACTTTCGCGGGCGATTGAACGCGGTGTGAAGGGGATCGAATTCCTTCTGTCCTTTATGCTGTTCAATATTCTGCCGACCTTGCTTGAAATCTTCATGGTCTCGGCGATTCTGTGGGCACTTTATGATGTCTGGTTTGCGCTGATTACCTTTGTCACCATCGTGATTTATATCGTCTTTACGCTGGTCGTGACCGAATGGCGCATGAAGTTCCGTCGCGAAATGAACAAGCGCGATGACGAAGCAAACACCAAGGCCATCGACAGCCTGATCAATTACGAGACGGTCAAGTATTTCAATAATGAAGCCCATGAATCCAAGCGTTATGACGCAGCCCTTCGTGGCTATGAGGTTGCCGCCGTTCAGTCACAGGTTTCACTTTCCAAGCTCAATGTCGGGCAGGGTGCGATCATTGCGGTGGGGCTTGTCCTGAACATGTTGCTGGCGGCTCAGGGTGTCAAAGACGGCACCATGACAGTGGGTGACTTTGTGCTGGTGAATACCTATTTGCTGCAGCTTTACATGCCGCTTAACTTCCTTGGCTTTGTCTATCGCCAGATCAAGCAATCCCTGACCGATATGGAGCGGATGTTCTCGTTGCTGGATGTCGACAAGGAGGTTGAAGACAAGGAAGGTGCCGATACGCTGGCCTGTCAGGATGCAGCGATCCGGTTCGAGGATGTGCATTTCTCCTATAATCCTGATCGCAACATCCTTAAGGGTGTCAGCTTTGACGTTCCGGCGGGCAAGACGGTTGCCGTTGTCGGCCCAAGCGGGGCGGGTAAATCAACCCTGACCCGACTGATGTTCCGGTTCTATGATGTGTCGGGTGGCCGGATCACCATTGATGGTCAGGATATCCGCGATGTTACCCAGAATTCCTTGCGTCAAAGCATCGGTATCGTTCCGCAGGACACGGTGCTGTTTAACGACACCATTGCCTATAACATTTCCTATGGCCGCCCCGGCGCAGAGCAGAGCGAAATCGAAAATGCTGCGAAACTTGCCAGCATCGATGGTTTTGTTGCGGCCTTGCCAGACGGTTTTAAAACCATGGTCGGGGAACGTGGCCTTAAATTGTCAGGTGGCGAAAAGCAGCGTGTTTCCATTGCGCGCATGTTGCTGAAACGGCCCAAGATCATGATCTTTGACGAAGCCACATCCGCCCTTGATACAAGAACGGAAAAAGACATTCAGCAGGCCCTGCGCGAAGTATCGCGTGGTCACACCACCCTTGTGATTGCCCACCGTCTGTCGACCGTGATTGATGCTGATGAAATTATTGTCCTGCGTGATGGTCAGGTGGCCGAACGCGGGCGTCATCAGGAATTGCTGGCTATGGAAGGTCTCTATTCCGAAATGTGGGCACAGCAACAGGAAATCCGCGAGGCCGAGGAAATCCTTGCCCATGCAGGGGGAATTCCCGGTTAATTTGGATCGGGTGCATTTTTCGCTGGAACATCGTGACGTTATCGCCAGATAAAAGGGATAACGTCACGATTACCTTTGGGGGGAAGTCCAGTGCCGAAAATGACAAGAGGCGAGCTTCATGCGCTTCAGGATCAACAGCTTGGACATGCACATGTCCATCACCAGCAGCACCACCACCATCATGAACCGATGGATGAAGGCAAATATGCCGGTGATACGCGCGAAGAAGTCGACCGGATGCGCCGCAACATTCTGGTCGGACTGGGAATGTTGCCGCTTGCCGGCATGGTCCTGAACCCGACGCGGCAAGCCTGGGCACTTTCAAACGAAATCAGTGTTCGTGAAGACGGCCGGTATCGCTATATCACGTCGAATGCGATCCCCGATCACGCAACGGGCAGTTTTCCCAATCGCCGGAATCCCAATTCGATCAAGGCCCAGTCACTTGAATTCCGTATGCCGATCAATCCGCAACGCAGCGGACGTTTCATGCCCAATCCGCGTAATCTTTTCGGAGTTGCCGTGAACGGTGTGCCGTTTGATCCGTTTACGGGCGAGTTCTGGAACCGTGATCGTCAGTCGGGTTGGCGCTACGAAGCGATTTCACCCACGCTTGATCTGGGCCTTGATCAGAACAATGCCCATGTGCAGCCCGACGGGACCTATCACTATCATGGCGTGCCAAAAGGCCTGATCACAAGTTGGTCACCAAGCCAGCATTCCATTCGCATCGGTTTTGCGGCTGACGGGTTCCCGGTCTATGCGATGTTCGGCTATTCAAATCCCGATGATCCGGGATCACCGGTAACCGCTTTGCGCAGTTCATGGCAGGTTAAGAACGGAACGCGCCAAGGTGGTCCGGGCGGGAAATACGATGGTACCTATGGCGAGGATTTCGAATTTGTCCCCGGCCTTGGCGATCTTGATGAAGCCAATGGGCGTGAAACCGTGACGCCGGAATACCCGCAAGGCACCTATGCCTATTTCGTCACCGAAAGCTTCCCGTTCATTCCGCGCGTGCTCGCAGGGATTCCAGATCCAAGCTTTGACAAGCGACCGGGCGGAATGCAGCCGGGTGGCCCGGGCGGCGGAGGTCCCGGTGGCGGTGGACCAGATGGTCGTCGCGGCCCTCCTCCGGGTGGTGGTTTCCCGGGACAGCGTCCTCCGTTTGGTCAGCGGCCGGGTTAAAACCGGTACTTGGACGACGTTAAACAACAAGGGCGGTCATACATATTCTGACCGCCCTTGTTGCTTGCCGATTTTCCTAGGGAAGCGGGCCAAAGACACTTGTCGTATCAAGCAACCACAACGCCGTGCTGATGGTGATAAAGGACAGGGACGTCGCCATCATAAGGGACGCTGCACAAAGTCCTTCATGGCCATAACGCTGACCGAAAATCGGATAGATGCTCAGCATCGGGGAACAGGCAAATGCGACGCACGCGATCCTCAAAGTCGGGTCGAAACCGGGCAGTAAGTAAACCAGAACGAAGACTGCAATTGGATGGAGGACGAGTTTCGCACTGACGATGCGGGCCATGTCCGCACGCAGACCTTTAAGCTTAAGCCCGACAAGGCCGCCGCCAATAACAAACAATGCAACCGGCCCGGACGCAGATGCCAGCATATCAACAACCTTGAAGATCGGCATTGGTAACGTGATCCCGGAAAGCGAAATTACCAATCCGATCATGATACCGATAATGATCGGATTACGGCCAAGATTGAGGAATGCCTTGCCCAGAACCTGCATGCGGGTCTGGCCGTTATTCTGTGAACTGTCGCCCAGCACCAGAACAAGCGGCATCATCACAAGGTTTTCAATAATAACGCACAGGGCCAGTGCAATTTCGGCGGTCGGGCCAAAGACCTGAGACGCGACGGGATAACCGACAAAGCCGCTGTTGCACATCGACATGCCAAGTCCCTGCAAGGTGGCATTCGCCTGTCCTTTCCCGGCGACCTTAAGCGCATAAAGATATCCAAAGGCAAAAACCAAAAGCGATCCACCGCCATAAGCCAGAAGATAAACCGGTTCAATGACTTCGGTCAGATCGCGTTGTGCCAATGCCCGAATCAGAAGGCAAGGCAACGCAAAGTTCATTACAAACGCCCCCATGCCGCGGGTAATGCTTTGCGGAACGATGTTGCGATAGACGGCGAAATATCCGATTGCGATAATCATGAAGATCGGTGACGTGATCGCCAGAATATCAATCATGGGGCGTACGGGCTTTCCGGTTTGGCGCGATCAAGGAAGTGCGCAGGTGGCAGGTAAGAACCATCTTGTTGGAATGGCTGCAACAATCAGATATCCCCGCAATGTTCAATCGGGTCAAGAAACAGAATGGTTTTGTAAATGAACCAAACAGTAATGAATTGGCCAGACCAACTGTGTATCGATCATTTCCGTGGTCTTGATGGTCTGGAACAGGCGTCGTCACGGGGGCTCTCCGCCGCCGGAATTCTGCGCGATTATCGCATTCTGGAGACATTGGCTGAATTTGATCCGGTCATCGCGGGGACATTACCGATCGGCATTGATACCGCGCAATCAGATATCGATATTCTTTGCCATGCATCTGATTTAACTGCGTTCGAACAGTTTGCCTTGCGCGCATTCGGGGCGATGTCGGGGTTTACATGTCATGAACGCCAAGCGACGCGGAATATCCGGCCGGCGCTGGTTGTGCGCTTTACATGTGATGATTTGCCTGTCGAGATCTTTGCAACCGACTGCCCGGCGACCTTGCAATATGGCTTTGTCCATATGCTGGTGGAGGCGCGTATTCTTCATCTGATGGGCGATGGGTTTGCCGATGACGTGCGTGCGTTAAAGGAAACCGGGGTCAAAACCGAACCAGCCTTTGCAAAATTGCTGGAGATCGATGGTGATCCCTATATCGCGCTGGCTAACCTTGTGGAGCTTAATCCGGTCGAACTTGCGACGTATCTTTCGGCAAAGCCGCGATAGGTGAGTTAGCCCGTAGTTTCAATAACAAAGGCGCTGTCGCCAAGGCGAAGTTCACCCCCTTCAATCACCCGGCAGGTCACCCCGCCACGCCAGTCCGGCGTCATGGCATCCATGAGCCCGGAAGCGGCGTCATCCATCCGGCTGCAAGGATCGGTTTTCCCGGTGATTTCAAAAGTTACGGTACCAATCACAAGTTTACTGCCCTTTTCACGTGGCAGATCAATTCCGCGCACCAAAAGGTTCGCCCGGCGGGTTGTCCAAGGCAGATCAGGTCTGTTGATTTCATTGATGGCTGCCTGCCAGCCTTCTTCTGCCAATATTGTCACCTGACGACGACGCAGCTTTCCCCGGTAATCGCCGTCAATGCCAAGATCTGTGCTTGCCGTAACCTGATCAAGTGATTCCATTGGCGCGCGCGATTTTGACTTGCGGGCAATGCCGATCAGTTCTGCTTTGACAGTCATGGTTCTTCCCGAATGCTGTGACAGATCAGGTCTTCCACTGGCCGGAAATCACCCAGCGACCGGCAAAGTTTTCAGGCACCAGAATGGTCTGGCGCGGCGAGCCGCTTTGATCAAGGTCCGGATAGTCCGTGGTGTAATGCAGGCCACGGCTTTCGCGACGCCACAAGGCGGATTGAATGATCAGCTTGGCAACCACGGACAGGTTGCGAAGTTCAAGAAGGTCATTGGTGACGCGGAAATTGCCGTAATATTCATCGATTTCGGACAGCAGCAAGTCAACGCGATGTTGCGCGCGCTGAACACGCTTGGTGGTGCGGACAATCCCGACAAAGTCCCACATAACGTTGCGCAACTGTTCCCAGTTATGGGCAACAATGACTTCCTCGTCGGAATCGGTGATGCCGGTTTCATCCCAGTCGGGGATCGGCTTGAAGTGATCCTCGACCGGGAGGGCTTCGATAATGTCATTGGCGGCAGATTCGCCAAATACCAGACATTCAAGAAGCGAGTTCGACGCCAAACGGTTTGCCCCGTGCAAACCGGTACCAGCACATTCGCCGATGGCATAAAGCCCGGTCAGGTCAGTCCGACCACGCAGATCGGTCAGAACCCCGCCACAGGTGTAATGGGCCGCCGGGACAACCGGGATCGGCTGTTTGGTCATGTCGATGCCATAACCAAGACAGGTTTCATGAATGGTCGGGAAATGTTCCTTGATGAAATCCGCACCCTTATGGGTGATATCAAGATAAACGCAATCGGCACCCAGACGTTTCATTTCATGGTCAATCGCGCGCGCAACAATATCGCGCGGTGCCAGTTCGCCACGTTCATCAAACCGGTCCATGAAACGTGTGCCATCAGGCAGCAAAAGCTTGCCACCTTCGCCGCGCACGGCCTCAGTAATCAGGAATGATTTGGCTTGCGGGTGATAAAGGCAAGTCGGGTGGAACTGGCTGAATTCCATATTCATTACGCGGCAACCTGCACGCCATGCCATGGCGATGCCATCCCCGGTGGAGCCATCCGGATTGGATGTGAAACGGTAAACCTTGCTTGCGCCACCGGTAGCCAGAACAACCGTGCGGGCATTGAATGATTTGACGGTGCCGGTATCGAGATCAAGGGCATAGGCACCGATACAGCGACGACCTTCGCCGCCAAACTTGCGATCCGTCACCAGATCAATCGCAAGGTAGTTTTCAAAAATCTTGATGTTGGGATGATTGACCGCCTGACTTTGCAAGGTGGTCTGCACAGCGCGCCCGGTGGCGTCTGCGGCATGGACGATGCGTCGGTGGCTGTGTCCGCCTTCGCGTGTCAGATGGAATGGCTGGCTGTTATCCCCGTCAGGATCGCGGGTCAGTTGAATCCCGAGTTCATCAAGCCATGCAATCGCGCGTGGTGCATTGGCCGCGACGAATTCGACGGTTTCGCGTTTACACAGGTCCGCCCCGGCAATCAGGGTGTCGCGGACATGGTTTTCAATGCTGTCAGTGGCATCAAGAACGGCGGCAATCCCGCCCTGCGCCCAGTTGGTGGAGCCGTCATCAATCTTGCCCTTGGACAGGACTGCGACCTTTACATGCGGGGCAAGTTTAAGGGCGGTGGACAGACCGGCAGCACCACTACCGATGACAAGCACATCATAATGGAAAGAATTTTCGGACATTTTATCCCATCACTTTCGGGCGGTGCCAGATGGCAGGAACTGGCGCGGTGGCGTCATCATCTGGCTCCGAACAGACGCGCAGAATAGGACTGCTTTTCGGCAATCTCAAACATATTTGTCTGAAATGGTGTGATGAATTCGTGCTGAACAGGCGTCCGGATGGTCGTGTTTGCGGCTGTGCTTGCAATTTGGGCAAGGCAAGACAGATTAAGATGAACCATACATCACCGGTCAGGGGAGGTCAGGGTGGCCCAAAATTCTACACAGAAACCGACCTATCAAGGCGGTTGTCACTGCGGTTCGGTTCGATTTGAAATCAACGGAACGATCAATGATACCGTGATGTGTCATTGCAATCTGTGTCGCAAGCTGCACGGTCATGTCAGTTCCTATGCGCGGTTTGATCGGCAGGATCTCGAACTGGTGCGTGATGACGGATTACGCTGGTATCGTCTGTCTGAAAAGACGGACCGGGGTTTCTGCAAGGAATGCGGGACCGGGCTGTTCTGGCGTCCTGTGCGTACCGAGCATATGGCGGTTATGCCCGGAACCCTTGACCAGACCGGAGGAATCAGGACAGCCGGGCAGATTTTCTGTGCCGATAAAGGAGATTACTATCCGCTTGATCCTGCGATCAGGCAGCTGGATCAATCCTGATCGGTAACGCCCGGCACCTTCATCCAGGTCAGTTCGTGCTTGTTGTTATAGAGATGCACGACCTTTGATCCGGGGATATCGGCAAACTGGGTGATGGCCGAATAATCTGTATCGCCCTGCAATTTGATGGTGCAGATAAAGTTGGTCGCCATGCCTGCATCCATCCACTGATTGACCAGTGTAAACAGGCGATCAGGATAGCAGATCACATCCGAGCACAGCCAGTCGATATAGCCGATTTCTTCCGGATTGAGGCCAAAGGCGCTTTCCTGTCGGAAATCAACACGTGGCAGACTGGCGATCTTGGTGTCAAGGCGTGCCTTGTCGATGGAAATGACATCGGTGCCGAACTCATGAAGCACCCATGTCCAGCCGCCGGGGCTGCCACCCAGATCCATGGTACGGTCACCGGCCTGCGGCGCGGCACCAAGACGGGTAAAGGCTTCCCACAGTTTCAGATAGGCGCGGTTTGGCGGGGTAACCTTGTCTTCCTCAAACTCGATTTCGCCGTTTTTCCAAGGGCTTGAGCAATCTGCCGATGCGATGATCGTATCAGGATCAATCAGGGTCCAGGATCCGAGCGGTGCGGTCGGGGCCGGTTCACCAAATACCTGACGTTTCGCCGATACATGGGGCAAATGCCCCTCGATCAGTTTGGCGCGGGAAAAATGATCGAACTTGAACAGGGCCCAGTTACGCTGATTGAATTTCAGGATTTTGGCAGCACCCTTGATCGACGGAATGGCGATGCGGACCGGATTGCGCCAGACATTCTGTGCCCAGAAAACACGCCGTTCGGGACCGGGTGCGAACATCAACCGGTCGTGGCGCTCAATGACGTCGCCCAGTTCGTTATACAACTGCTCCTCGAACCCGACAGGGGCGAGATAGCCGGTTGCATCCATGGGCTCGATGACGGCGGTAATGCCGTCCGGGGTGTCGAATGTCTGTGTGTTTGTCATCATGGGCCTGCTTTTACGCCCATTTCAGGCAATAAAAAAGCAGGAAAGCTGCATAACAGCTTTCCTGCTTTGATGTGCCAATCCGGGAAAAGGCAAATCAGAATTTATCGGCCTGAACCAGACCGTCGATCAGGATCACCTTGGTCGGGTCGCCCTTGATGCCAAAGTCATTGTCATTGATCATCGCAAGCGCGCCGTCACCCATGATGGCAAGCCCTTCGAGCTTGTTTGGTGCCTCCGGATAATCAGCACTGTCAAAACGCAGGGTTTTGGAAACAGCAACCAGATCAATTCTGGAAAGATCGTTTTCCTGTTCAAGTGTCGGACTGGTGGACATGTCATCCCAGCGCGATGCGAGGATATTGGTTGCGCCATCCAGCTTGACTTCGTGAAGCTTGGTGGTTTTGTCGGTGCGTTCGAGAACCAGAAGACGATCATTGCCAAGAGCAAGAACTTCGGAAATGCGCGGGGCATTCTGCTTCTTGGACGGATCGTTACGGAAGGTCTGCGGATCATCAAGCTGATAGATATATTCACCGGCAAGCTTCTGGGCTACGCGGTCATAAACGAACAGGCGCGTGTTCTTGGCCGCCTTGTAGGCATCGGCATTCGGGTTGGCCAGCGGGTTCTGAACCATGAAATACAGTTTGGTTTCATCCGGGGAAACCGCCATGGATTCAATGCCACGGTTGGTCTGACGGGTGACTAGAATTGCCGGAAGACCGCCGGTGATTTTGTATGCAGCGCCTTCGAAGTCTTTTTCCGAACCGGCAGGAACGATGCGTTCGATCACGGTGCCATCGGCAGCTACATGAAGAACGGACGGACCGTTTTCTTCACCAATCCAGTAGGAGCCATCCGAAAGGCGAATGATGCCTTCGGCGTCAATCGAGGATACAGACTGTTCAAGCGCATTGCCGTTGGCATCAACCGGTTTTTCGGTTTTTGCAACGGTCAGCTTGTTGGTTAGGCCGGTCAGTGGAACGCCTTTCTGATCCTTGATGGTGATGACATCCTTGATGTCAAAGCTGCCATCCTCATTGAGGAAAATGGTGTAGATCGACGGCGAATAATCCGGGGTCGGATAGATACGGACTTTCTTGCCTTTGCAGACGACGTCTTCGGATACACCAAGGACATCCTGAACGTCACCGCAAACGAAATTCGGACCACGGTCGGAAACCGCATAGAACATATTGACGGGGTCGCCCGGACGGCGATAGGCACCAGATCCCAGCCCAACGGTCAGGTCACGGGCCTTGCCACCCTCAACCATCACGGTCGAAAGATTGTTGATCGCACTTTTGGTTTCGAAAACCTTGGCTTCTCCAGCCATTGCCGAGCTGGCAAGCAGCAAAGCTGCAAAGCCGGCGACGCCCGCTGCAAACGTCCGTTTCATGGAATGATTCCCCCACAGAAAAATCTGAAAAATGTAAAAAAGACACAGCTCAAGCCCGGAAATGTTCGAGCGAACTGTGTTCCTGATCACATTAGAGAGTCTCTGTGACAGTTTGTTTGCGCTTGGGCGTCGTTTTGATGAAACCGATCTTTTGGTTAACGGTTTTCTATTTCCAGAAATCTTCGCGTCGTACCGTAAAGGTCTCCGATACGCTGGCATATTCCTGATAACCGAGCCGCGCGAGCGGTTCAAACAGGGTGATATCGACCATACCATCGCGAATGATGGCGTCATCAATATGCAGCCCGATTACGGTTCCGATCACCATGGCACACGGACGTTCCGGATTGGAACTGGGCAGGTCGACAATCTGGAACACTTCACATTCCATATGGATCGGAACGCCTTTGATCAGGTATGGTTTCACGCATTTGGCGGGGAGCTTTTCCAGACCGGCATACTCAAATTCATCTTCTTCGGGCGGCAGCGGGGCCGAACTGAAATTCAACTCTTTCAGCATAGCCCTGGGAGCGACACCGACAACGAATTCTCCGGTATCACGCGCGTTTCTGAGGCTGTCGATGGATCCGCCGGATGAAAACATCACCATTGGCGGATTGCCATGCACGGCATTGAAAAACGAATAGGGCGCCAGGTTCGGACGCCCGTTTTTATCCAGCGTGGAAACCCAGCCAATCGGACGCGGCGCCACACAGGCCTTGAACGGATCATGCGGCAGGTTATGTGGCGTTTTTCCGGGTTCATAGAACATGGCAGCGTCCGTTCAGTAGTGATGTATCAATGCCCGGTCAGGTTGATTGCTGACCGGGGGTGTATTCATGTTCGCGGACATGGTCCGGGCGATCAGCCAGATGCAGGCGGGTCTGGGTCATCGGGGTTTCGGCAATGATTTTACCGCGCCGAATGACAAACAGACGGTTTGCCCGCATGCGAATGGCTTCAATTGTATCGCGGGCTTGGAGGATGACAAAATCGGCATTGTTACCGATTTCGATCCCGTACCCTTCAAGTCCCATTATTTTGGCAGGTTCGACCGTTACGGCGTCAAAGCAGGCCCGGATATCATCACGTGAGGTCATTTGTGCAACATGAAGTCCCATCGATGCGACTTCAAGCATGTCGCCCGATCCCATCGAATACCAAGGATCCATAACGCAATCATGACCAAAGGCAACCGTCAGTCCCGCCTTGCGCAGTTCCGGCACACGGGTCATGCCGCGACGTTTCGGATAGGTGTCGTGACGGCCCTGAAGGGTTATGTTGATCAGCGGGTTGGCGATGGCGGCAACCTCGGCCTCGGCCATAAGGGCGATCAGCTTGGAGACGTAATAGTTGTCCATCGAGTGCATGGATGTCAGGTGCGATCCGGCAACGCGACCCTGAAGACCCAGACGCTGGGTCTCATAGGTCAGCATTTCGATATGCCGCGACAGCGGATCATCCGATTCATCGCAATGCATATCAACCATCAGGCCGCGGTTCGCAGCCATTTCGCAAAGCTCCTTGATGCTTTGCGCACCATCGGCCATGGTGCGTTCGAAATGCGGAATACCGCCAACAACATCGACACCCTTGTCGAGCGCACGAATGGTGTTTTCCTTGGCCGTGGCACTGCGGAAATAGCCATCCTGCGGAAAGGCAACCAGTTGCAGGTCGATATAGGTTGCGACCTGTTTCTTGACTTCCAGCAACGCATCAACGGCCAGCAAACGGTCATCGCAAACATCGACGTGACTGCGGATTGCAAGCAGGCCCTTGGACACAGCGAGATCGCAATATTTAAGGGCACGTTCAATTACGGCTTCCGGCGTCAGAAGTGGTTTGAGCTCCCCCCAAAGGGCGATGCCTTCAAGCAGGGTGCCCGACTCATTCATGCGCGGTAGACCAAGGGACAGGGTCGCATCCATGTGGAAGTGACTGTCGACAAAGGGTGGGCTGACCAGCATGCCGCCGCAATCGATTTCCTCGGTCGCGGGGATGTTCAGGTTTTCGCCAATCTCGACGATCTTTCCATTGCTACAAGCGATATCAACGCCCGCCTGTCCATTGGCGATATTGGCATTTTTCAAAATCAGATCGGCTTGCATGGCGTCATCCTTGGTGTGGTGGTCGCAAAATCAGAGACGTTTGGAAGTGATACTTAACGCTGGCCCTTGAACCATGGCACCAGAAGTGCCTTGGGGTAATCGGCCTTACGGGCAACAACAATCAGGGCGATGATCGACAGGATATAGGGCATCATCAGGAAGACCTGTGAGGGCAGGAATGCCCCGACTTCGGTTTGCAGGCGAACCTGAAACGCATCAAAGGCCCCGAACAACAGGGCGCCGATCAATGCTTTTCCAGGGCGCCAGCTTGCAAAGACGGTCAGCGCAATGCAAACCCAGCCACGGCCATTGATCATGCCAAAGAAGAAAGCGTCAAAGGCCGACATGGTCAGGAAAGCCCCGCCCAAGGCCATCAGCGATGACCCAACAACAACGGCACCGATGCGCAAACCATAAACCGAAAGTCCCTGTGCCTCGACCGAGGACGGATTGTCGCCAACTGCCCGGATGGCAAGACCCAGCGGGGTGCGATACAGAACCCAGCCGGTGACAAACACCAGAACAAGGGCCAGCATCGTCATTGCGGTTTGCGAAAACAGTGCCTGGCCGATGAAAGGCAAGTCTGACAGGAACGGAATATCAAGCGGCCGGAACGGTTCGATGCGCGGCGGGGACGAGACATCGGGCAATGCCGTGCGATAGGTGAAATAGGAAAGGCTGGTCGCAAGCAACGTCACCCCGATGCCTGATACGTGTTGGCTAAGGCCCAATGGCACAGTCAGGATCGCATGGATCAGGCCAAAGAAGCCCCCGGCAAGGGCTGCGACAAGAACGCCGCCCCAAAGTCCGGCACCTAGCCATACCGCCATCCAGCCCGCCATGGCACCGGCGGTAAAAATACCCTCGATGCCAAGGTTAAGGACCCCGGCGCGTTCGCACACAAGTGCGCCCAGAACCCCGAATATCAGCGGGGTCGCGATACGAATGGCGGCTTCCCAGAAGCTGGCGGCAAGAAGAATATCAATGATTTCCATGTCTTTTCCCCTTAACCGGCCGTCTTGCGATCAAAATGAACCGTAAACCGGGTCAAGAAGCCGCCAATCAAAACACAAAGCAACGCCATCGCGACGATCAGATCCGCGAGATAGCTTGAAACACCAATGGCACGGCTCATGGAATCAGCACCGACAAAGACCGATGCCACAAACAGCGCAGATGCAATGACGCCAACCGGCGACAAACGGGCAAGCATGGCAACCACAATTCCGGCATAGCCATATCCGGGCGAAAGATCGGTTGCGAGATACCCTCGTGTTCCGGCAACTTCGGCAACACCTGCAAGTCCGGCCAGCCCCCCCGAAAGGGCGGCAACAAGGATCATGGTTTTGGTCACCGAGATGCCTGCAAACCTGGCGGCGGCGGCGTTTTCACCCACGGCGCGGATTTCAAACCCCCAGACGGTGCGTTTGACAAAGATCGCAAGCGCAATCGCCGAAATCAGTGCAATGATCAGACCCAAATGAACACGCATCCGTTCCAGAAGTGGCGGGAACACGGCACTGTCAATGATCGGTTCGGACTGCGGCCAGCCCATCGACATCGGATCTTTAAGCGCGCCTTCAAGCATCATTTGCACAAACAGGAGAACGATGAAGTTCAAAAGCAGCGTGGTGACGACTTCATCCACACCCAGACGGGTTTTCATCAATGTCGGCCCGATCAGCATCAGCGCACCGGCAACTGCACCGGCAATCATGATAATCGGGATCATGACCCAGCTTGGGCCATCAATCGCACCCGATCCGATGGCAACAGCGGCCATGGCCCCCATGTAAAGCTGTCCTTCAGCACCGATATTCCAAAGCTTGGCGCGAAATGCGATGGCAGCAGCAAGGCCCGTCAGGATCAGGGGCGTTGCGCGTGTCAGCATTTCCGAAATCGAGAAAACTGAACCATAGGCACCCGTGATCATAAGACCATAGGCCTTGATAATCGGGGCATCGGCAAGGGCAAGCGGGATGGCGGCAAGCAAAATGGCAATGGCAGCTGCAATGACCGGCACGCCATAGGTCAGAACCGGGCCTGGATTGGTGCGGGGTTCAAAGCGGATCATGCTGTTTCTCCCGAATGTGCGTTGGTAGAGGCATGATGGACTTTCTTTTGGCCGGCCATCATCAATCCCAGTTCGGATCGATCAATGGTGTCGGTTGCCATTGCCGGTGTGACGTGACCGGCATGGATAACGGCAATCTGATCTGAAATGGTCAGAAGTTCATCAAGATCTTCGGAAATCAGAATTACGGCAGAACCATTCTGACGCGCTTCAAGCAGGCGGCGATGGACTTCGGATTGCGCGCCAACGTCAAGGCCACGCGACGGCTGATTGGCCAGAATAAGTTTGGGTGATTTTTCCAGAACACGCGCCAGAATAAGTTTCTGGATATTACCGCCCGACAAAAGGCGCGCTGGCGCATCCGGGCCGGGACAGCGGACATCATAATCCTTGATCGCGTGTTCAGCGCGTTTGCGAATAGCATCGAAATCAAGGAAGCCGAATTTCTGGTAACCGGCATTACGGACATCTTCGATGGCGATGTTTTCAGCCACCGTCATCGATCCGACGATGCCATCATGATGGCGGTCTTCGGGGATGCGGGCGATGCCGTTTTGCGCAAATTTGTGGGCGTCGAATTTTTCGACCTTTTCACCGAAAATCTCGACCGAACCCTGATCGGGTTTATCAAGGCCCGCAATCAGTTGCGCAAGGGCAGCCTGCCCATTGCCCGAGACGCCGGCAATCCCGAGAATTTCCCCTTCGCGGGCCATGATGGAAACGCCATGAAGCGACCGCCGTGAATCCCCGCGATCAATCGTGATATCGGTTAGCGTAATGACTGGTTTGCCCGGCTCGCGCGCGACGCGGCGGCTGACTGGAACTTCACGACCAACCATCAGTTCAGCAATCGAGCGATGATCAGCATCGCTTGTCATCATTTCACCGACCTTTTTACCGCCGCGCAGAACAGCAATACGGTGCGATACGGCCAGAACTTCAGCCAGTTTGTGGGCGATAATGATGACAGCCAGCCCGTTCTGGGCCAGTTTGCGCAGGATGGCAAACAGGCTGTCGGCTTCTTGCGGGGTCAGAACCGCAGTTGGTTCATCAAGAACCAGAAGTCGTGCGTCGCGATAAAGCGCCTTAAGGATCTCAACGCGCTGCTTTTCACCAACGGTCAGCTTGTGAACCGGCTGATCAAGGTCAACATTAAGGCCCGAACCGGCCATCAATTCGGCCAGTTTGGCGCGTGCCTTGGTGCGGTCGCGGCGCAGCCGGAAAATCGGCTCGGTGCCAAGAACGATGTTATCAAGACCGGTCAGGTTTTCGGCCAGGGTGAAATGCTGATGAACCATGCCGATCCCGGCATCAAGGGCAGCCTGCGGGGCACCCGGTTCAAGCTGTTCAAGGTTTCCATCGCGCGCAGCAACCGTGACGGTGCCTTCGTCTGCGACATAGTGACCGAACAGGATGTTCATGAGCGTGGTCTTGCCCGCGCCATTTTCGCCAAGCAAGGCAACAATTTCGCCCTTGTGGACCGTCAGGTCGATGGCGTCATTGGCGATAAGCGGGCCAAATCTTTTGGTAATGCCTGCAAGCGCAAGCAGCAGGTCTTGGGATATTTCAGGTGATGTTTGCGCAGCAGATGACATCCGGGTAATCCGTTTTGTTTTTATGCGTCACGCTGTAGGGCGAAGTGCCGATGGTGCGGGACCCGAACGCAAAGAGCAAGCTTGGCGACAAGATGTCTGCATCGGATTTACAGCACAGGCATGATGGGGTGCGGTGACGGCCCCGATTGGTTCAAACCCGGGAAACAGGGTCAAACGGCAAAGGGCAGTCCGGCTTCTACACCGAACTGCCCCCGCATTTTAAGCAAATCTTACATCGAAGATTTCGGTTCTTCGTCATTCACGGTGACGGTGAACTTGCCACCAAGGATTTCAGCCTGTTTGGCTTCGACCTTGGCAACAGTGCCTTCCGGAAGGAGGCTTGCATCAAGAACAACGCTGCCGCCGCCAAATTCCATGTAGCTGAACTTGCCGTAATCTTCGGCTTTGAAGTTGCCAGCTTTGACCGCTTCGATGGCGTGATCAATGGTTGCTTCCATGTGCCAGAGCGCCGAACCAAGAATGGTGCCCGGATAATCAGCAGCCGTGTCGATCACGTTGCCAACTGCCAGAATGCCGCGTTCCTTGGCCGCATCAGATACGCCGAAACGTTCCGCATACATGACGTCCGCACCCTTGTCGATCATCGCGAAGGATGCTTCCTTGGCCTTGGGCGGGTCGTACCAGCTGTTGATGAAGGTCACCATGAATTCAACATCCGGGTTGACCGATTTTGCACCTTCCATGAAGGCATGCATCAGACGGTTGACTTCCGGGATGGCAAAACCGCCAACCATGCCGATTTTGTTCGATTTGGTCGCCGCACCGGCAGCCATGCCGACAAGATAGCTCGGTTCGTGAATGAAGTTGTCAAAGACCGAGAAATTGTCGCCATCC
Organism: Thalassospira profundimaris; assembly: GCF_003326795.1. Classification (GTDB taxonomy): domain Bacteria; phylum Pseudomonadota; class Alphaproteobacteria; order Rhodospirillales; family Thalassospiraceae; genus Thalassospira; species Thalassospira profundimaris_C. The sequence goes on from NZ_JPWI01000002.1 coordinate 302,226, forward strand.
GGGGCAAAGCTTGATCCCATCAGGAAGGCCGTTTTCGGATAATCAGCAGCAACCTTGCGGGCTGCGCGTTCAACGCCAAAGACTTCACCAACAATCAGGTCAGATCCGTTTTCGGCATATTCTCGCATGACGCGCTCATAGTCGGTATTGGCGACGTTTTCAGAAAACTCATAGGAAATATCGCCACGTTCCTTGGCTGCGTTCAGCGCCTTGTGAATGCGCGAAACCCATTGTTGTTCGACCGGAACGGTGTAAATGGCCGAAACTTTAAGCGGGTCGGCCTGTGCGGGCGTGCCAAAGCCAAAGGAAACCACTGCTGCTGCGGCCGCCATGGCCGAAAGCAATGCACGGCGGGAAAGGCTAAAAGTGCCTGACTTCATTTTGTCCCCCTGAAGGTTATTGCCGTTATGCGAAGTTCAACTTTTGTGCATAGATTGTGGGCAGATTGTATACACGATCAGAAATGAGGCAAAGGGTGTTCTGTCCAAATGGTCAGTTTTTGTTATTTTACCCGGAAAACCGGACCTTTGGCGCAATAAAACCGGCTTTTGGCGTGTATAAGTTATTGTTTATTCACCCAAAAGGTGATTTTGCGCTTTTGATGTGTGACATTCGGGGGATCAAACAGAAAGCAGCCCTGCGGAGTCCGGCCGGTCTGACCGCGTGATCGGGCAATTGGGGGCGGGGTGGATTGCTGACCCAAAATCTTCCGGTTTTTGGAGCAGACCGGTTAAGATTGTCTAAACAGATCATCCACTTTCTAACACAATGCGAATCCTTGAAAAATTTCGGAGTCGCCAAAGAAAAATTTCGAAGCTGGTTAACCCTTTCATTAACTATTTCGGTTGATGCTTTCCTCAAGATTTCAAGGGGGAACCTAGAAGGCATCATGACTAAAAAAGCAACTTTACCACTTGATCAGGTTCTGGTCGGCGATTGCATCGAGCTGATGAACAGCTTGCCGGAAAAATCGGTTGATCTGATTTTTGCCGATCCGCCCTATAACCTTCAGCTTGGCGGCGATCTGCTGCGTCCGAACAACTCCAAGGTCGACGCTGTTGACGACCATTGGGACCAGTTTGACAGTTTCCGCCATTATGACGAATTCACCCGCGACTGGCTGACGGCTGCGCGCCGGGTGTTGAAGGATACCGGCGCGATCTGGGTGATCGGTTCGTATCACAACATTTACCGCGTTGGTAACATGCTCCAGGACATCGGTTACTGGATCCTCAACGACATTGTCTGGCGCAAAACCAACCCGATGCCGAATTTCCGCGGCAAACGTTTCTGCAATGCGCATGAAACGCTTCTGTGGTGTTCGAAAAGCGAAGAGCAGAAAGCCATCACCTTCAATTATGAAGCGATGAAACAGCTGAATGAAGGCCTTCAGATGCGTTCTGACTGGCTGATGCCGATTTGCTCGGGTTCGGAACGTCTCAAGGATGAAAAGGGTAAAAAGGTCCACCCGACCCAGAAACCCGAAGCCCTTCTTCAGCGCGTTCTGATGGCAACCACCCGTCAGGGGGATGTGGTTCTTGACCCGTTCTTCGGGACGGGCACGACCGGTGCTGCGGCACGTCGTCTGGGCCGTCACTTCATCGGGCTTGAGCGCGAAGAAACCTATGCCGAAGCCGCGCGTGATCGGATTGCCAAGGTCCAGATGCTTGATGGCGACAGCCTTGAACTGACCGAATCGAAACGCTCTTTGCCGCGGATTCCGTTCGGTGCGGTAATCGAACGCGGCCTGCTGTCGCCGGGCGACAAAATCTATGACAACCGTGGCAATGTGGCTGCGATGGTCCGTGCCGATGGCTCGATCAGCCACAAGGACAATGCCGGTTCGATCCATCAGATCGGCGCACATGTCCAGGGCGCACAGGCTTGTAATGGTTGGACTTATTGGCATTACAAGTGTGACGGACGTCTGGTTTCGATCGACAATTTGCGCAGCCAGCTGCGCAAGGAAATGGGTCAGGTCCCCGCCTGATTCTGATCGGGAAAACCGATTAAATCATTGATGCCCATAGGCTGGTGCGATTGAAAAATTGCACCGGCTTTTGCTTTTTGCCCGAAAACTTGCTATGACTTGCAAACCAAATATTATCCGCAAGGATAGATGGAGTAGGCTATGCAAGCAGGCGCAGTAGGCGGTGCAGGATACGCACCCAACCCGGTTCAGATTCAGCAGGCGACCGCCCCGATTGCTGAAGCGGGCAACAATGACCTGAATTCGCCGCCGACACAGCGGGTTGAGCAAACAGCAGAAACAGAAACCTCGCAGCAGGCAGCGCCGGCCCCGACCGGGGGACGTGGACAGGTAATCGATATTTACGCCTGATCGCGCCGTAGCAAGGTTAAAAACAAAAAGGGCCCGTGAGCAATCACGGGCCCTTTCACGTGCGGGCAATACGTCAACGCTGTTTTAGCGGTATTTCAGGGCGTGGCGGACAATTTTCTTCATGATTGTCGGTAAGGCAAAATCGGCCAGTCCGTCAATGGTGGTCCAACTGCCATTCATCCGGTCTGCCTGATCGGCGGGAACGGTGGTCGCAAGAACACTGACATTGAGATGGAAGTGGGTAAAGGTATGCCCGACCGTTCCGTCAAGTTCGGACCATTTTGCCGAGATCGGTGCTTCGGACAACATGACGTCATCGGGGGTTTCGATTGCGCGCCAGTCACTTCCCGGTACTTCATAAAGGCCGCCCAGCAGTCCCGTTTCGGGGCGTCGACGTATCAGAATACGTCCATCATCCTCGCGCCGGATCCAGAAGGCATATCCGACACGGGTCGGCTTGGCTTCCTTCTTCCGTTTCTTCGGAAGATCTGGTGCGATGCCCGATTTGCGGCCTTCGCAATCAGCCTGCCAGGGACAGATGCCGCAAGCCGGATTGCGCGGCGTGCACACTGTTGCGCCCAGATCCATCAGGGCCTGGGCATAGTCACCGGGCCGGTTGGCCGGTGTCAGGGCTGCCGACTTTTCCTTGATTTCCGGTTTGACGTCGGGAAGTGGCGTTTCAAGTGCAAACAGGCGTGAAATCACCCGTTCGATATTGCCATCCACCGGACTTGCATGCCGGTTAAAGGCAATGGCTGCGACCGCGCAGGCGGTATAGGGGCCAATGCCGGGCAGTTTCAGCAAGCCTTCCTCGGTATCGGGGAAAATGCCAGCATAGTCGCTAGCGACCACTTTGGCGCATTTGTGCAGATTGCGCGCTCGTGCGTAATATCCTAGCCCCTGCCAGGCATGAAGCACGTCATCAAGTTCGGCACTGGCAAGATCGGTCACAGTCGGCCAGCGTTTCAGAAAGGCCGCGAAATACGGACCGACGGTTTGTACCGTGGTTTGTTGCAGCATGATTTCGCTGAGCCAGACGTGATAGGGATTAGGCGTTTCGCCCGGTTCCGAGCGCCACGGTAATGTGCGGTGATGTCGGTCATACCATTCAAGCATGGTCTGACCGAGGCGGGCGATATCGTCAGTGGTGAAATGCACGGCGTTCCCGTGTTATGTTGTGATTACGATTTACGGGTAAAGTCAGACCGACCCTACGAAAGAACCGGGCGTGAGCAAGCAAAAAGATATGACTGGTACGAAAACTGCTGCTGCGATGGATCAGGCATCCTCGTCGGTTGACGCCAAAAACGCGGTCAAAAAGCGCCAGAAAATTACCCCGATGGGCAGTTCTGAACGCCGGATGGGCTTGCGCAATGTTGCCCCCTTGGTTGGCAACCTGACGCGTCCACTGGTGCGCAAGCGCGGCTTTTTCCAGACGGAAATCATCCTGCATTGGGCGGAAATCGTCGGACGTGATCTTGAACAATTCACGATGCCGGTGAAATATTCCCCGCCACGCGGCGAAAATGCCGGGGGCGGGACGCTTGTCATCCGCGTAACCGGACCTGTCGCAATCGAGCTGCAACACCGGATGCCCCAGATCATTGATCGGGTGAATACCTATTTCGGGTATCGGGCGGTTGACCGGATCAAGATGATGCAGGGCGATATTTCCCGTCCTGAACGCACCGTTCACCGTCCGACTATTGTGCCCGAAGGCGACATCACCCAAGCCAGCCAGATCAATATCGACAAGATCGAAGACCCGCATCTGCGCGAAGTCCTGACCCGACTGGGGCGTCACATCGCCGGTGCCAACGGTGCTGCAAAGCCGGGCACTGGCAAAAAATAGTCCCCCGGGGATATGGGCAAGTCCGTCAAATCACGGTGTTTTGGTGTTGCTGACGGACGTTGATTGCCACCTGTTTTGGGGGGCGATTATCGAATCAGTTTCCTGAAATGAACGAACACGGTCTTGCCGCATTTTCCCGGCAGCTTGGCGACTCGTTGGTGCAATAGCAGTTTTGGGGGGCGTGTTGACTCCTGCGCTGCAACAGGCTTGTAATCACAAAACTTTGTTTTAACGGAGGTTTCCTTGCTAAAGGCGGTTAAGTTTCTTGCAGGCGCGTTTCTGATTGCGATAGGTGTCGCTGGTACGCAACAGGCACATGCAACAGAATGGAAAGAACATGTGCTGGGTGATGAGAATGCACCGGTCACGATGATTGAATATGCATCTTTGACCTGCCCTCATTGTGCGACCTTCCACAATGAAGTTCTGCCCGAACTCAAGGAAAAGCTGATTGATACCGGAAAACTTAAACTGGTTTTCCGTGATTATCCGCTTGATGCGGTTGCCCTGCGCGCAGCAGCTGTTGCGCAATGTGCGGGCGATGACCGTTATTTCGGTGTGCTGAGCATGCTGTTCAAATCGCAGCTGACCTGGGCCCGTTCACAAGACCCGATAGACGGGATCAAGCAGGTTGTCCGTTTCGGTGGCATGAATGGGGATGCCGTTGATGCGTGTCTGGCTGATCAGGACATGATTGATGCAATCGTTGCTTCGCGCATGAAAGGCGAACAGGAATACAATGTTTCCTCGACGCCGAGTTTCGTCCTTGATGGTGAAACCATTGCCGGTTCGCGTGACGCTGAATTCTTCATCGAAAAAGTCGAAGACCTTATCGACTAAATAAAACAAATCTGCCGGATACCGTGGTTACGGTGTCCGGCATCAGGGGCAGAGGTCGGACCGGGGGACATGATTGGTCCAGTTTAAATCGCTAAAGCTGACGGGGTTCAAATCCTTCGTCGATTCAACAGACTTACTGGTTGAAGACGGGCTGACAGGTGTTGTCGGCCCGAATGGCTGTGGCAAATCCAATCTTGTTGAAGCACTGCGCTGGGTGATGGGCGAAACGTCCGCCAAACAGATGCGCGGTTCTGACATGTCCGACGTTATCTTTGGCGGGACATCGTCCCGTCCTGCCCGAAATGTGGCCGAAGTTTCTGTGACGCTCGATAACAGCGAACGCAAGGCCCCGGCCATGTTCAACGATTTCGAGCTTCTTGAAGTTACCCGTCGTATCGAGCGCGGTGGCGGATCGAATTACAAGGTCAATGGCAAGGATGTCCGTGCGCGCGATGTCCAGTTGCTGTTTGCCGATGCGGCGACCGGTGCACGATCCAATGCCATGGTCTCCCAGGGCAAGATTGGTGCGCTGATCGGGGCCAAACCGATCCAGCGTCGTTTGATTCTTGAAGAGGCCGCGGGCATTACCGGTCTGCATTCGCGTCGTCATGAGGCCGAACTGCGCCTGAAAAACGCGGAACAGAATATGGAACGTCTTGAAGACGTTCTTGTGCAGCTTGATGCGCAGCTTGCGAGTTTACAAAAACAGGCCCGTCAGGCCGAACGGTATCGCAAGCTTTCCGACAGCATCCGCGAGACCGAGGCATTACTGTTCCATATCCGCTGGACCGAGGCGCAGAAACGTCAGAATGATGCGCGTGAATTGCTGGTGGCGGGTGAAAGTGCGGTCCGTGATCTGACATCCTCGGTGACCGAGGCGACAACGGTTCAGGCTCATATTGCGGCAAGCCTTCCGGATTTGCGCAAAAAAGAAGCCGATGCCGCAGCAGCCCTTCAGCGTCTTTTGATCGAACGCGAAGGCCTTGATAAAGACAAGGCCCAGATCGAAACCCAGATGAGCCAGCTTCGCGCCCGCATCCAGCAGATTGATGCCGACCTTGCGCGTGAAGCTGAACTGGCAAGCGATGCACAGGGTGCGCTTGAAAAGCTGAAACGTGAACGTGAAGAACTCAGCGAAGCCCAGGGTGGCGAGGATGACGAGCTTGATGAAGCCAAGGAAAGGGTCGCCGAAAAGGCCATCCGGGTTGAAGAGCTTGAAGGTGCGGTCGATGCCCTGACCAACAAGGTCGCCGAGGAAGAAGCCCGTCTTAAATCCGTCCAGCAGCGCTTAAGCGAGCTTAATACCCGCCGCAACCGGTTGACCGAACGTCATGACGAGGCAGTGGCAAAGCTTGATGATATTCGCATCGAGGCCGACTTTACCGAGGCCCTTGAAGAAGCAAACATGCATCTTGAAGAATGCGAAGAGCTTTGCGAGCAACGCAAAATGGCGGTCGAAGAAGCCGAGATGCGTCTGGCAGAAATGCGCGACCGCGAGGACGGCCTGAAAACTGCCGAAAGCGACGCCCGCGATGCCCTGCGTGACGCCGAAAGCCGCAAGGCGCGCCTGGTGGCCGAGATCGAGGCGCTTGAAAGTCTGCTTAAGGGCGGGGATGACGATAAATATCCCGGCGTGATCGAAGACATCACCGTGCAAAGCGGTCTTGAACTGGCAATGGCAGCGGCCCTTGGCGAAGACCTTGATGCGCCTGATGCACCTGATGCCGCGATGCATTGGTCGGCCATTGATCCGGCGACCGACGATCCGGCTTTGCCTGACGGGGTAAGTGCCCTCGCCAAATTTGTCGAGGCACCGGCACTTCTGAACCGTCGCCTGTGGCAGATCGGTATTGTCGATGATGAGGCGACCGGTAATTTCCTGTCGAAGAATTTGAAAGTCGGTCAGCGACTGGTGTCACGCGAAGGTGCGCTTTGGCGTTGGGATGGCTATCGCATTCTGGCCGGTGCCGAACTTCCGGCGGCTGTGCGTTTGCGTCAGCGTAACCGGCTTGATGAGCTGCGCGGTGAACTTGAAGAAGCCGACGGCGTTGTCGAAGCTGCCCTTGAGCGGTCCGAAATTGCCAGCGAAAATGTCGAACGGCTTGATGAAGAAATCGAAGCTGCGCGCAATGCCGAACAGGAAGCCCATCGTGCTGTGCGTGAGGCAGAAGGCACCCTGTCGCGGGCCCGCGAGGAAATCGCCAATATCAAGCGCGATGCCAGTGCTATTGAAAGCCGTCTGCAAAACGCCGAAGAGGCCGAAAAACGCGCCAAACAGGACCTTGATGAAGTCATCGCCGAACAGGAAGAGCTTTCCGCCCTGCCAGAGGAAAGCAGCGAAGGCCTTATGGAAATCAAGGCCGAACTGATCGAACAGCGTGCCAATCTTTCCGATGCGCGCGCCGATCAGATGGAAGCAAGAAGTCTGCTTGAACGTATGCAAAGTGCGATGTCAGGCCGTCGCAAACGGCTTGAGTTTGTTGAAAACGAAATTGCCACCTGGAACGAACGTGCATCGGGTGCGGGTGAACGTGTTGCCGAATTGCGCGACCGTCAGGAAGAAGCCCGCATGGAGATCGAGGAGCTTGAGCTTAAGCCCGACGAAATCGAAGAACGCCGGGCGATCCTGTCTGACCGGATCGAGCTGTCTGACCAGACCCGCAAGGACGCGGCAGATGAGCTGCAAAAGGCCGAAAACGCCCAGCGTGAAGCGGATCAGAACCTTAAGGAAGCTGAACAGAAACTGGCCGAAGCCCGCGAAGGCCGTGTGCGGTGTGAAGCATTGCTCGAACAGGCCGAACAGCATCGCCGCGATTTGATCGAGCGTATCCGCGAACGCGTCAATGCCACGCCCGATCAACTGGTCGAACTTGGTCAGATTGACCTGACCAAGGAATTGCCGTCCGAAACCGATATCGAAGCGCGCCTGCAACGCCAGTCACGCGAACGCGAAAATCTTGGCGCGGTTAACTTGCGTGCCGAAGTCGAACTGGCGGAATTGCAGGAACAGAAAGACACGATGGTGTCTGAACGCGATGATTTGATTGCTGCCATCGACAAGCTGCGCAATGGCATCAATCAGCTCAACCGCGAAGCTCGTGCGCGCCTTAAAACTGCGTTTGACGAAGTCGACAAACATTTCCAGCAACTGTTTGTGCGCCTGTTTGGTGGCGGTGGTGCGCATCTTATGCTGACCGATGCAGATGATCCGCTTGAAGCCGGACTTGAAATCATGGCGTCCCCGCCGGGCAAGAAGCTTCAGCATCTTTCCCTGCTTTCCGGTGGGGAGCAGGCTTTGACGGCGGTCGCACTTCTGTTTGCAGTGTTCCTGACCAACCCGGCCCCGATCTGCGTGCTTGACGAGGTCGATGCACCGCTTGATGACGCCAACGTTGACCGCTTCTGCAAGCTGCTTGAAGCGATCGGGCGCCATGCCAATACCCGTTTCCTGGTCATCACCCACCACCGTATGACCATGGCCCGCATGAACCGTCTGTTTGGTGTGACAATGGCAGAACGTGGCGTGTCGTCGCTGGTATCGGTCGACCTTCATCAGGCCGAAGTCTATTCCAAAAAAGAACAGACCGAGCTCGATTTTACAAGCTAGGGTCGCCGTCGCGTTTTCAGGTGCGATTAGATTATCCGAAGTTAATAAACTGATAGGGTGCTCAATGTTAAACCGAGATTGAAATTCAATGACGGTGAAGAATTGATGTCCCAGAAAGTGCGTGAGCTTTACGAACAGTTTCCTTATCCCCTGCGAGACCCGCAGGACGAAAAAGACCGTTTGTTGATGCCGCCGCTCGACAATCTGTCCCGGGTTAATCACTACTGTTTTGGGGGAGCCGGGGGGATCGACGGATCATTCCGTGCCCTCGTTGCCGGCGGCGGTACGGGTGATGCCATGGTCTGGCTTGCCGAACAGCTCCGCGATGTTGGCGGCTCGGTGACATATCTTGAACCGTCCGAAGCCAGCACCAGGGTGGCACGTGCACGTGCCGAGGCGCGCGGTCTTGCGAATGTTACCTATGTTAAGGCGACGATTGCCGAATTTGCGCGATCAAAGCCCGAACCGTTCGACTACATCAATTGCGCCGGCGTTTTGCACCATCTTGAAAACCCGCCAGAAGGGCTTCGTGATCTGACTTCGGTTTTGAAGCCTGACGGGGCGATGGGCGTTATGGTGTATGGCGAACATGGTCGTCTTGCGGTGACCGAATGGCGCAAGATGATCGAACCGCTTCTCGTCAACAAAAGTTTGTCCGAACAACTTGCCATGACGCGCACGTTGCTGGGCAATCTGCCCGACGACAATATGCTGCTCAAGATGGGCGGTGGTCCGGGGTTCATCAAAGGATTGCTTGAAAACGATCCTGAAATTGTTGATTTGCTGCTTCATCCTGTCGAATGTGCTTATGACGTTCACGGGGTCTATGACTTTGCCGCATCAGCGGGTTTGCATGTTGCGGCCTTTACCGGATTTTTCGGGTTCGGTGGGACGGGCAAGGCGCATTACGCGGTTGGCAATCTGGTACGAGATCCGGTCTTGTTGCGGGAACTTTCGGCCAAGCCACTCCGCGATCAGCAGGCATTTTGCGAACGTTACAGCGGGGCCATGCCGCTCCATGCGTTTTATCTGACCCGTGAAGACCGTGCGCAGGTGGCAGAAATGCTGCCGGATGGGGAACTTGCACCATATTTCTTTGTCAAACCGGATGACACATTCTTTGATGATCTGGTTGCCCTGGCAGGCAAGCCGGTCCTGATCGAAGATGGCAGTGGTAATGCCGTTGACCTGACAGGCGGTCCTGATCTGGCGCGATTGTTATCGGTGTTTGATGGCAAGAACACGGTGGCCGATCTGGTCCGGATTCTGCGTGACGAGATTCTGGTCAAACAGCCCATCGATATGAATTCGATTGCCATCAACACGCTTGGAGCTGTCTGGGCGTTGTTCCACAAGTTTGACTGGATGCTGGCAAGCCGTCCAGATGGCTGGCAAAAATCCGAAAGCGAACGTCGATTGAGCATCCGCAAACTTTGACGCTGTGATCGTCGAGATTCTCGTTTGTGAATTGTGTTTTGAGCGACCCGGGGTGAATCGACCAACCTGTGGTGCAACTGGTCGGGAAAAACTGCGCCAACACCGTAAAATATCGACCAGAATCACTGAAAATCGCAGGTGCATGTGAAATTAGATCACATTGTAATATGTTGCGCTCTTTGCTGCCAAATCCATGATAACCAAGGGAAACTGCCGGTTGCAGCCGACCTGCTTGCAAAAATGGCAGCTTAATCGTCTGCGACTATTGCCTAAGTGCAAAAGTGTTTTCCTTCACATTATTCAATATAAGATATTGTTATAAAAAGACTTATGCCTGTTTTGATCCCGCTTGCGAGGCGGGGTTTTACAGCTTGACAGCCCATGGGGTGCTAAGTATGTTGCCCGCGCATTTCCTTGCGACGTTTGCGAGGTTGCCAAAGCGGGGTTCACGACAATGAGCGATGATAAAGATCGCGCTTCATTAGAAGAGCTGGAAAGCAAGCTGGCAGCTGTAGCAGGCAAACGCGAAGAGACGCGCGGCCCGAACCGGGCGACTGGCAAACCGTCCCAAGGGATGGCACTAGGCATGAGAATTTCGGCGGAAATGATCGCTGCTGTTCTTGTTGGCTTGTTGATTGGCTGGGCGCTGGATCGGGTGCTTGATACGACGCCTTGGCTTCTTGTCCTGTTCGTTTTTCTCGGGGCAGGTGCCGGAGGCTTGAACGCTTATCGTGTTGCCAAAGGCTATGACAGTGCTGTCGGTCTTGGTCGTGCGATAAGGGAGCACAAGCAGGGGGACGGGGAATAACCCCGAAGCCTTATAATATTGAGCGAGGATTACGGTGGCTGGACCGCTAGAGCAGTTTGAAATCAAGCCCTTGGCCGAGCTTTCGCTTGGTGGCATTGATATTTCCTTCACCAACTCCGCCCTTTGGATGGTAATCGCAGCCGTTCTCGTAACGTGCTTCATGACGCTGTCCATGCGTCGCGGTGCATTGGTCCCGGGTCGCTGGCAGGGTGCTGCCGAGGTGATGTACGAATTCGTCGCCAATATGCTCAAAGATAACGTTGGAAGCGCGGGTCGCAAGTACTTCCCGTTCATTTTTACGTTGTTCATGTTCGTTATGTTCGGGAACCTGCTTGGCATGATCCCGCACAGCTTTACATTTACGAGCCACATCGCGGTTAACTTCGCGCTGGCTCTGGTGATCTTCATCGGTGTGACGGTCATCGGCTTTATGCGTCATGGTACGCATTACCTTCGGATGTTCTTCCCTGAAGGTGCGCCGATTGCGACTGCGATCATTCTGGTCCCGATTGAAATCATCTCCTATTTCTCTCGTCCGTTCAGCCTGGCTATCCGACTGTTTGCAAACATGACCGTCGGCCACATCATGCTGAAAGTTATCGGTGGGTTCGTCGGCCTGATTGGCATTCTCGGCGTGCTTCCGTTCGCTCTGCTGACGGGGATTACTGTTCTGGAGTTCGGCATTGCTGCGCTTCAGGCTTATGTGTTCACAATTCTCACCTGCATCTATCTCCATGATGCAATCCACATGCACTAATGTGTGTGGTTTGGTGTGATCTCTTCTGATTGCCTTTAAGAAATTCGAAAGGGTGAAGTTATGGAACTCGATGCTGCTAAGATGATCGGTGCTGGCCTGGCTGCTATTGGCATGATTGGTGCCGGTATTGGTGTTGGTAACATCTGGTCGAGCCTGATTGCGACTGTTGGCCGTAACCCGGCTGCAAAAGGCGACGTTGAACTGTATGGCTGGATCGGCTTTGCTGTTACCGAAGCTATTGCACTGTTCGCACTCGTCGTTGCGCTGATCGTTCTGTTCGTCTAATCGGCGCCTTTTGAGCGAATACACGGCCCGGCGAGGAAGACCCTCGCCGGTGTCGTTGAATTCGGGAGTAGGCTATGCCGCAGTTTGATATTGCGACGTTCTCAGCACAGATCTTCTGGCTGTTCGTTATTTTCGCCGTCTTGTATTTCTTGATGTCGAAAATCGCGCTGCCGAAAGTTGGTGAAGTGCTTGAACGCCGTCAGAAAACCATCGAAGACAACCTTGGCAAGGCCCGGGCGTTGAAAGACGAAACCGATGCCGCCATCGCGAAATACGAGGCTGCTCTGGCAGAAGCTCGTGACGCCGCACAGGCTGACATTCGCGAAGCTTCGGAAAAGGCTGCTGCAGAGCAGGCCAAGAAAACCGAAGCGCTGGTCAAGAAGCTGTCTAAAAAGACATCTGATGCCGAGAAGGCAATTGCGGATGCCAAAACGGATGCACTGAGCGGTGTTGCAGAAGCAGCATCGGAAATTGCCCGCGAAGCAACCGAAAAACTTATCGGTGTCAAGGTTCAGGCCAAAACTGCCGACAAGGCCGTTTCGGCGATTGTAGGAGAGTAAGATAATGGCAACCCAAGAGGTTACTTTCCTTACCGATCCATACACCTGGACTACGCTTTCTTTCGTCCTGGTCGCCGGTTTTGGCGGTTTCAAGGCCGTTAAAGGCATCTCGAGCGCACTTGATAAACGTGCGCAGAAGATCTCTGACGAGCTGGACGAAGCTCAGCGTCTTCGCGAAGAAGCTCAGGAGCTTCTGGCCAATTATCAGGCCAAACAACGCGAAGCCCTGAAGGAAGCTGACGAGATCCGCGCACATGCGAAGGTGGAAGCCGATCGTATGCTTGAAAGCGCCCAGGCTGAGCTGAAAGCGGCACTTAAACGCCGCGAGCAGCAGGCTCTGGAACGTATCTCCAACCTGGAAAGCCAGGCTGTTGCTGAAGTTCGTGCGCATGTCGCCGAAATCGCAGCAAAGGCAACCACTGCCCTTGTCACTGACAAGGTCGCGGGTGCCAAGGCAGACGAGTTGGTGAACGGCGCGATCGCGGAAATCAAAGTTCGCCTGAACTAAGATTTTCCAGTTTCGGAAATTGAAAACCCCGCAAGCGATGCTTGCGGGGTTTTTGTTTGTGTTCAGCCCGGTACCAGCTTCGTCATTTTGTCGTGGCCGACAAACTGGCGTGCCTTAACGTAAAAAACGATCCCGATCATGGGCACCGTCAAAATCAAGATCCGGCCCGACCGGCACAACGCCCGACGGGTTCACTGACGGGTGGCTTTGGTAATAGTGTTTCTTGATGTGATCGAAATGCACGGTCTGTTTGACACCGGGATGCTGATAAAGCGCCTTGGTGTAGTTCCACAGATTGGGATATTCGTGGATCATCTTGCGGTTACATTTGAAATGACCGTGATAGACCGCATCAAAGCGCAACAGGGTCGGGAACAGGCGCCAGTCGGCTTCTGTCAGCGTGTTACCTATCAGGTAGGCCTGTTTGATCAAACGGTGTTCAAGCCAGTCCAGCGCGTCAAAAAGGGTCGTAACGGCCTCTTCATAGGCCTCCTGGCTGGTGGCGAACCCGGATTTGTAAACGCCGTTATTCACGTCATGATAAACACGCTCGTTAACGGCATCGATTTCACTACGCAAATGTTCGGGATAGTAGTCGCCCGCTTTGGCGCCAACTCTGTCAAAGGCGGTATTTAACATTCTGATGATGTCAGAAGATTCGTTGCTGACGATCCGGCTTGTTTTCTTGTCCCACAGGACCGGAACCGTGACGCGACCGGTGTAATCGGATTTGGCCGCGCTATAGACCTGATGCAGCAAGGCATGACCGCCCAAGTCATCAACAAGACCCTCATCGGGCGAGAATCGCCATCCATCGTCACCCATGTGCCAATGTACGACCGATACCGAAATCATGTCTTCAAGGCCTTTGAGGGCGCGGAAGATCAGGGTGCGATGGGCCCAGGGGCAGGCATAGGAAACATAAAGATGGTAACGACCTGGTTCGGCCGGGAATTCGGCATCGGGGTCAGCAGAAAGCCATTGCCGAAAGACCGAGTCCTGCCGGTTGAACTTGCCGTTTTTGTTCTTGGCCAGCAGCGCTTCGGTCTGCCATACGCCATTTACCAGTTGACCCATCTTGTTCCTCCGTCACGGACCTGCGCGTCACGCCTAACGATGATCATGGCAGGTCGGTAATTATGCTGTTTCTTTCATTGTCGCCATTTCCGCGTTGAAGACAATCCGGTGATGTGAGATTTATTTGTTTCCCAATGCGCAACAGTCGTGTTGCGAAGCGATCAGGAGAACGACGATGTTGATCGGTAATCTGGACGGTATGACCGTTTTTGCCCGCGTGGTTGAGGAAGCCAGTTTTTCCGGTGCTGCACGCAAACTCGGCATGTCGAAATCCGCTGTCAGCAAGCATGTCACCAAGCTTGAAGACAGTCTTGGCATCCGGCTCCTGAACCGCACGACACGTCGTCTTAGTCTGACCGATGCCGGGTCGACCTTTTATCAGCATTGTGCACGTGTCGTCGAAGAGATCGAAACAGCCGAACATGCCCTGACGGATTTGCGCGGAACGCCGCGAGGTACCCTTCGGATTTCGGCCCCCCTGACGTTCGGGCAGATGTATTTGCCGCAACTGGTCACGGAATTCATGGCAATGTATCCGGGGCTGCATGTCGATATTCATCTGGCCGATCACATGGTTGATCTGGTCGCCGAAGGGTTCGACATGGCGATCCGCATTACCCGTCTCAAGGATTCAAGCATGATTGCGCGCAAGCTGGCCGACTTTACCGGCCACGTCGTTGCCGCACCGGCTTATCTCGAACAGCATGGCGAGCCGAAAACACCCCAGGAACTGGCCGATCACAAGACGCTTGCCTATACCAACGTTGCCAGCCCGAATATCTGGGATTTCGAAGGTCCCGATGGTCCGGTCACGGTCCGGGTCAATCCGGTCATGTCGTGCAATAACGGTGAGTTCACATCAATTGCAGCCATCCGGGGGCTGGGTATCGCGCGCGAGCCGGAATTCATCGTTGCCGAGGCGCTCAGCGAAGGCAGGCTTGTCCGCATTCTCAAGGATTATGATCCGCTCAATAATGGCGGTATCTATGCGGTATATCCGGAACGTCGCCACCTGCCGAGCAAGGTACGTGTGTTTATCGATTTTCTGGCCGAAAAATTCCGTGGCGGGCTTTGCAATTTCCACGAAGCTGCCTGCAAGGAATACAAGGAAGGTCGGGGGCGGCAGCGTCTGGCCCCCTGATATGTGTTCGCACAGGGTTGTTAGCGTTTTTGGTCCATCGCAACAGAGAAGCTATTTGCTTTCCACCCGCCAGCCAAGAAGGCAAATCGCCCCGATCAGCAGGGCAATGATCGGGATCGGCAGCAGGTTGGTGATACCGCCAATCACGGTCTTGTAGCTGTCGGTTTCAATGAAACCTGCCCAATTGCCACCATGCCAGATGCGATCATCGGGAACATGGCGCAAATCCGGAAGACCGTCTTCGATCCGCCCGATATAACCGCCATTTTCTGCCACCAGTCCGGCCAGAAGTTCCGGTGTGGAGTTGGTGTTCTGGGTTTCTGCAGTCAAAACATCCCGATCGACATGCAGGGCTGTTTGCTGGCGTTCATTGCGATCAAGAACGCTGACCCGGATCAGGCCGCGTTCCGCAATCGGCACGACGGCCTGCCACGACTGGTCGGGCAATTGTTCGAAACTGGCATTGATCTGCTCGCCGGTTTCCGGATTGATGGCGCTTGCCCTATCCGGTGCTGCTCCGATCTTGCGCCAGTTCAGGATAAGGCTTTGTCCGTCGGCACTGCGCGACGTCGTAACCGTGTTTTCGTCAAGAGCAGGCTCCTTCATCAGCCAATGTGACAGGCGGCGCAACAGTTCGGCAACCGGACCACCACCGTCATGACCCCGTTGCCACAGCCACATCTGGTCGGAACTGAGCATCGCGACCCGGCCTTCCTCAACCCGTTGCAGGGTCAGAAGCGGCATGTCATCAGCCCCGGTCAGAAGCGTCATGGCATCGGGATCGGAAACCCGTGTTTCGATCTGACGATACCAGCGCCCCCATTTCGGTGGTGTGTTTGGTGATCCGGCAATTGCGGCGGTCACCGGATGCAGTCGACCCGCGGCATTCACACGCGGAACAAATGGTTGTTCGACGATGCGACCGGTTGCTTCGGCGGGCATCAGGCTGTTAAGGGCAGTGCTTGATAGCCCGTCAGGTCCGATATATTCCGGCCCGGCAACCACCAATGCAGCCCCGCCCCAGCGCACAAAATCAACAACCTTTTCCAGATAGTGCGGCGGCAAAACCCCGCGCATCTGATAGCGGTCAAAAATGATCAGATCGAACTGACGCAGGCGAACTTCAAAAAGATCGCGGATCGGAAACGGGATCAGGGCCAGTTCATTGATCGGCGTGTCATCGCCTTTTTCGGGTGGACGCAAAATGGTGAAATGCACCAGATCAACACCGGGATCAGCCCGCAAAAGATTGCGCCATGCCCGTTCGCCCGGATGGGGTTCCCCCGATAGTAGCAAGACCCGCAACCGGTCGCGCACGCCGGTGGTTTCAAGGATCAGGCGATTATTGGTTTTATCGGTTTCCTCAGGCGCGTCATCCATGCGCAATTCTGCCAGAACCGATCCGGCATGAGGTACGGGAATGCTGACCCGGCTCTGCTCGTTGGCAGGCAGCAAGATTTCATTTTCAGTACCGTCTTCAAGCAGCATCCTGACCGGGATGGCGGTACCGGGCGGCAGGTCATGATCAATCGCCTCGATCATGAATTCGGCCTTTTTGCCAACAATGCCGTAATCAGCACTTTGGCGAATGACAAGGCGGCGGTCGCGTTCATCGCGCGCGCCGCTGATCAGAACATGCAAAGGTGCACCAAGATCAAGGCGGGTCGGAACGTCATGGACCTGACCGTCGGTGATCATCATCACCCCGCCCAGGCGTTCACGCGGAATGCCGCCCAGCATCCGATCAAGAACGGCAAACATGCGTGTGTCTGACTCACCTCTGACATTTTCGAACCGCAACTCGACCGATGGATCATCTGCAAAACGATCCCTGAGTTCGGCGATGGCCTTGTCCGTCTGCTCTGTCCGGTTGGCAATGCGCTGACTTGCCGATCTGTCGACCAGAACCAGCACAATGTCGCTCAGCTTCTCACTTTCGCGGTCAGTGAATTGCGGTGCCAGAAGCGCAAGCAGGACAAGCACCATCACCCCCCCGCGCCAGACCGTCCCGCGCAGTCTAAACAGGGTAAACAGAATGATTGCCCCAAGACACAGTACCGCCAAGCCCTGAAGGATCGTGATATCAAGCAGCGGGGAAATCTGGAGGTTTTGCCAGCCCTGATTCATCGTCCCAGCCTTTCCAGAATGGCTGGAAGGTGGACCTGATCGCCCTTGTAACTTCCGGTCAGGGCATACATCACAAGATTGATGCCAAAGCGCACCGCCATTTCGCGCTGACGCGGGGCGATGTCCTCTGAGCGGATTTCATCGCGGCCTTCGGGGATCATCCAGGCCGATGCCCAGTCATTGCCACCAAATAAAACCGAGGCAACACCGTCCAGTCGCTGATTGGGGCGAGCATCAAGCCAAAGCGGGGCGGAAAACCGGCCATAGGCATGATCAAGCAAATAGAAACTGCGAAACAGAATGTGATCGCCCGGTGCCCGATCAAGAAGCGGAACTTCAAGCCCGGCCAGCAAACGGCGCAGGCGGGCTGGCTGAACTTCGCGGTCGCGACTGTCGATCAGGATCATGCCGCCATTATTCAGATAGCGGTTCAACCGTTCGCGTGCGCGCTCCGAAAACGCAGCCTGTCCGTCAACAAGTGGCCAATAGATCAGGGGATAGAAACTTAGCTCGTCAGTTTCAGGATCGATCCCATCGACTGTATTAAGGTCCGCAGCACTGCGACGGCGCAGATATTCCGTCAAACCGGTCATGCCGGCCTGACTAAGGCGGTCGACCGGTGCCACGCCGGTTTTCAAATAGGCCAGACGTGGTTGCAGGGCGGCTTCCTGTAGCGAGGCTGCATGACTGCTTCCGGACGATCCCATAAGGATGGCGCTGGTCATCCCCGTAATTCCGATCACCATCAGGATCGAGGTAAAGGCATTGCTGCGCCGGTTACGTCGTAACGTCACATGATGAATGGCAAGCAGGATCAGCGCATCACACAGCAACAACAACAGTGCCCCCAACAGACAAAGGGCTGCCAGATCGACCTGGTCATGACGGGTAATCTGGCGGACACTCACCCCGGATGGCCAGTTGACGGTATTGGCAACATTGCCAAGGGACGGGCCAAGGTTAAGTGCAACCGCCTGTCCGTTTTCCCCGTAAATACCCGGCGGGTGGCGCGGGTTCGGGGGCGGAAGTGGTGCTCGCACCGGCAGGATCACCGCATCTGGTTGATGGGTTTGTCCAAACCCGTCCAGAACCGCTTGCGGCGGCAGGCTGGTGCTGAGTTCGGCGTCACTATTGTTACTTGGGCTGGCAAGAGGCAGGATTTTTTGCCACAGCTCGACAAACAGACCCGACATCGGAAGGTTCGACCAGTCCGCCCAAGGTGTTACATGGAACAGAACAATACGGCCGGAATTGCGCGTGGCACTGGTGATCAGGGGGGTGCCATCGGTCAGTCGCGCCCAGGTCTTGCTCAGAATATCTGGGTCCGGTTCGGCAAGAAGCTGGCGGTTAACGGTGATGTCGCCCGGAATGGCAATGCCGTAAAACGGACTGTTATCGGGGAAATCAAGCAGGCGCTTTGGCTTCTCCCATGACATGGAACCACCAAAATCGCGGTTGCCCAGACGCAGCGTCACCGGCAAAAATTCATTGCCGATGTCGGTCGAACTGTCACCGGCAAATCGCACCAGCATTCCGCCGTCATTGACCCAGCGTTCCAGTGCTTCGAACTGGCTGCCAAGACCGGAAATCGGGCCGGTTGCGACCAGAATGTCGACTTTCCTGTCCAGAAGCTGACCAAGCGGCGCATAGGTCACATCGGCATAGGGTGAAATGGCACGATCAAGGAAGAAATACTGATCTGACAGAACACCGGGACTGTCACCTGAACTGACAATCACGCCAACGCGCCGCTGTTGCCAGCGCGCCCCGGTCTGATACATCGTTGCCGCACTTTCGATACCTTCAACGCCGACAGCCTGAATGGCATTGGCAATGTCACTTGGTAAAAAGATGGCGATTTCGCTCTGGTCACTATTGGCGGCAAGTTCGGCAGTATGGCGTAACAGGACGGAACCCCGTTCGCCACGGGCCAGCAGGTTGATTGTACGCGGATTCTCGTTGCGGTCATGGGCGATGGATACAACCATGCCGGTGCGCGAACGTGTCAGTGATGTGATGGCAATCCGGTCGGTCCGGGTCGGCGAAATAACGGTGATCGGGGCAATATCCTGAAGGTCTGTGGCAAGTGCGGATTTGCCTGGGCCATCCATATTGTCGGTCAGCCACAGGATACTTCCGATCGCATTATTCATTTCCGGATTTTCGGAAATCAGATCAGAAAGGGCCGCATAGTCGGAATTCCACGGGCGCGGATGCAGTCGATCAATCAGGTTTTCAGTATCATGCGGGGAAACCGGGCCAACAAGTTCGGGCAATTTCCATGTCGATGCGCCTGCGGCCTCGGGGGCGGTGCGCGCGACATAGATGGTCCGAAGGTCAAAGCGCGCCTGATTGGCAATCTGTTGCAAGGCGACGCGATATTGCGACCAGTTGGCAGCACTTTCCCAACCGTTATCGGCAATGATCAGAAGCGCCCCCTCATTCCGGGCAAAGTCGTTGCGGTTCATCACCGGACGCGCGGCGGCAATGATCAGTAATGTCAGGATAAGACAGCGCAGAATAGTCTGCCAGATCGGGGCGCGCTGAATATCGCGGCGCTGGCTTTTCAGACCGCGTAATAGCCGTGCGGCCGGAAAGATCACATTCTTTGGCGCACGCGGGGCCGAGCGGATCAAAAGCCATACAATCGGCAAAACCATCAGGCCAGCCAGCATCGCAGGATAAAGGAATGTGATGGCCGACAGGCTCATGACATCTCCTGCTGGTTATGGCGATGCAAGTTTGGTCGTCCGCGACCGTTTGATCCGCTTTGATTTTGCCGCTCGCTGAGATGCTGATACAGCGCAAGCAGGGTCGGGCTGGCACTTTCGGACGTGACATGACGATCATAAAGCCAGTCATTATGACGTGCAGCATCGCGCACTGCTGCGCGCCATTTGCGGGCCCGCTGTTTGAAGCCATCCGCAATGTCTTCGAACTTTTCGCTGCGATAGATCATCTGATCGTCGGTATCAAACAGATCAACGCGTCCGCGAAATGGCGGGGATATTTCAGCCGGATCAAGAATTTGCACCAGTGCACCGTCATTCTGATACTGGCCAAGTCGCCGGATGACATTGGTGCTTTTTTCAGCCTGATCGGAAAATTCCAGAAAATCACCCAATAGCAGGACCGATTGCTTGCGCCCGGCATGTATGCCGCTTCCTTGTTCGGCGATGCTTTGCGGTGTTGCCAGCATCGCATGGGCCAGCTTTTCAAGATGTTCGGCCGACGTGATCCGGGTGCGTTCCCCGTCAAAGGTGCCAACGGTCTCGCCATTGCGGATCAAAAGATCGGCCAGCGCGATGGAAATGATCAGGGTGCGCTCGGCCTTGGACGGAATGGAACTATCGGATGACCAGTACATGGACGGCGAAAGGACAGGCCAGATCCAGTAATTGTGACTGGCTTGCCATTCGGTCTGGCGGATAAAGGTATGATCGCTGCGTGCGGACCGACGCCAGTCTATCTGGTTGGTTGGGTCGCCGGGAACATAGGGCCGGAATTGCCAGAAATCACTGCCCGGGCCGACCTTGCGATTGCCATGCAGACCGCTTCGCAAACTGATGGCCGTTCTGCGGGACTCATCAATCAGCTGTGGCAGCCGTGCCGCAAGGGCGCGTGCGGCGGCAACATGATCATGCACGGCGGGAACGGCCAATTATGCTTTCTCCTGCAAGTGGGCAAGGGCATCCGTGATCAGGCCTTTGGCAGTGAACCCTTCGGCGCGCGCGCCATAGGTCAGACCGAAACGATGACGCAGGACGGGGACGGCGAGTTCTTCGATATCCTCAAGCGACGGGGCGAAACGTCCAAACAGCATCGCACGTGCCCGGCATGCCAGCGAAAGCGCCTGTGCGGCACGCGTCCCCGGACCCCATGCAACATTGTCGCGGATGTCGGAAAGCGATGTGCTTTCCGGGCGGCATTCGCGACAGAGTGCAATGATGGTATCAAGCACCCGGTCAGGCATTGGCAGGCGACGGACAAAATCCTGTGCCTCGACCAGATCATCTGCCTGAAGAACCTGACGCGGACGGGTCGGATACCGCCCGGTGGTTTCGGTTACGATTTTGCGTTCTTCGTCTGCGTCGGGATAGCCAAGGCGCACTTCCAGAAGGAAACGGTCAAGCTGTGCCTCTGGAAGGGGATATGTCCCTTCCTGTTCCAGCGGGTTCTGGGTTGCGACAACATGGAACGGTTCGGGAAGCTTGTGGCTGTATCCGGCGACGGATACTTCGCGTTCCTGCATCGCCTGAAGCAGGGCGGACTGGGTACGCGGGCTGGCGCGGTTGATCTCGTCAGCCAGCAACAACTGGCAGAAGACCGGACCCTTGATAAAGCGAAATGCCCGCTTGCCGTCGGCACCTTCTTCAAGGACTTCGGAGCCGAGGATATCGGCCGGCATCAGATCAGGGGTGAACTGAACACGTTTGTCCAGAAGCCCCAGAACCTTGCCGAGCGTATGGGCAAGCAATGATTTGCCAAGCCCCGGCGCACCGACCATCAGGACGTGACCGCCTGATAAAATACCGATAAGTGTTTGCTCTACGGCTTCATTCTGCCCAAATATAACAGATGAAACCATTTTGCGGGCTTCGGCCAGCCGCGCGACACATTCGTCTAAACGAGCGGCGTCGCGTTCCAGACTGCTATC
This sequence comes from Thalassospira profundimaris, assembly GCF_003326795.1. GTDB lineage: Bacteria > Pseudomonadota > Alphaproteobacteria > Rhodospirillales > Thalassospiraceae > Thalassospira > Thalassospira profundimaris_C. Next base: position 324,223 of record NZ_JPWI01000002.1, read on the forward strand.
TTGGGAAAATCCCATTTCTTCGGGGAAACGTGGCGCGTTTGTCATGATGCGAAACTTTGCTTCCTTTGTTGCAGCATGGATGCCAGCAGGTTGAAGAGCGCAGATGGATTCACATAAATATTACGGGAAAACGTCTGGCTCAGGATCAACTGTACAGCATGAGTGACAACCAACAAACCGTCGATCTTGCCGAAAAATTGTGGTCGCGCCTGCGCGGGCAAAAGCCGGGTAGTGGGCGGCATCCGCAAATCTGCGGCGATATTCCTATGTCTATAGGTCGGGATGGAACCTGGTTCTATCAAGGTGGCCCGATTGGCCGAATTGAGCTGGTGAAACTTTTTTCTTCCGTCCTGCAACGTGACGATGAAGGCGGCCATTGGCTGGTGACGCCTGCCGAGATGGCCCGCATCGAGGTTGAAGACGTCGCCTTCATTACCGTCGAGATGCAAAATGAAGGCAGCGGACAGGATCAGATCATTCGTTTCCGGACCAATATTGATCAATGGGTGGAACTTGATATGTCCCATCCCTTGCGGGTTGAACATGATCCGGAAACTGACGAACCATCCCCCTATATCAGCCTCGAACGCGGTCTTGAGGCGCGCCTGAACCGGGCGGTATTTTATCAGCTGGTTGAACTGGCGGACGAAATTATTGAGCCCGAAAGCAATATGTTACGTATTGGCGTGTATAGTCATGGACACTTCTTCGAGATTGGCCGGATGGAGGCTGTTTGATGAGTCCAGATGATATCATTGCCGCCCTCAGGGCACCCCAGACCGACATTTTGCAACGTCGGGGTGATCATGCTGTTGACTATCCGGGGTCGAAATCGCGCGCGCGTGCCTTTGCCGAGGGCGAACTGGTGTCACGGCCTGCGGCCGTTCTGGTGCCATTGGTAAAACGTGAAGCCGGTTTGCATGTCATTTTAACCCGAAGAACGGATCATCTTAGTGACCATGCCGGGCAAATCAGTTTTCCCGGTGGCCGTCAGGAAGAAGAGGACGCGACGCTCGAAGAAACCGCCTTGCGTGAGACCGAAGAAGAAATTGGTCTGTCGCGACGGCATGTCGATCTGGTCGGACGAATTGACGATTATTATACCGTGACCGGATATCAGGTGACCCCGGTGATTGGTCTGGTGACACCCCCCTTTGATCTGTCGCCAGATGACCATGAAGTGGCCGAGGTTTTTGAAGTACCCCTTAACTTTATCATCGATCCGAGAAACCAGAAGCTCCAGACCGTTACATTCGAGGGAATGCGTCGGCGGTATTTTGCCATTCCGTACCGGGAATATTACATATGGGGGGCAACAGCCGGAATGCTGGTAAACTTCAGTGAAGTCATCCGCGCCAATACACAGACCTTCCAACCTTAAACCAAGTGTCAGGAACTCAGCTTTATGTTGCGACAAATCATCCAGATCGGCCTGCCTCTGATCCTGCCCTTTGTCCTTTACGGGCTGTGGTTGAAATGGGCACGCGTCAAGGCGATCCGGGAAGGTCACGACGTTATTCCGCCATGGAATAAAGGTCCCTGGTTGCTGCTGTTCGGGGCCGGTGTTGCACTGACGGCCGCTATCCTGATTTTCACGGCACTAGGGACTGGCGCACCGCCTGATTCCATCTATCATGCCCCGGTACTGCGTGACGGTGTGGTCGAGCCGGGCTATTTCGAGCCAAAAAAATAACCTGGCATGACATATCGAAGTTTATGTTCAGACGGATAAGCGTTTAAGGCCAAGCGTGCAATGACAGCACTCGAACCAACCGGAAGATTGCAGCCATACGGGATCATGGTTGCCGACGATACCGCCCGCGTGTTTGCCGCCATCGCACAGCATGGTGGCAAGGCGCGCTATGTTGGCGGTATTGTCCGGGATGCCTTGCTTAAACGCGATCTGGTTGATGTTGATATCGCATGCGACCTTGCACCCGAAGAAACGCAAACTGCGCTGGAAAAGGCGGGTATTCGTGTCCTGCCGACCGGGCTCAAACACGGGACGATCACGGCGTTAACAGACGCGGGCGCCTATGAAATAACCACCCTGCGTGTTGATGTCGAAACCGATGGACGTCATGCCGAGGTGGCTTTTACCGACAGTTGGCTTGCCGATGCCAAGCGCCGCGATTTTACCTTTAATGCAATTTACTGCGACCCTGACGGCACCGTTTATGATCCGTTTGACGGGGAAACCGATCTTCGCGAAGGGCGGGTGCGGTTTATCGGTGTGGCGGAAAACCGAATTGCCGAGGATTACCTGCGTATCCTGCGGTTCTTCCGGTTTCAGGCATGGTTTGGCCGCCCGCCGGTTGATCCTGTCGGGGCAGAGGCCTGTCGCAAGGGGGCGCATGGGCTGATCGATATTTCGGCCGAGCGTATCCGCGACGAGATATTCAAGTTATTGCGGTCCAGAAGCCCGGCGGGAACCGTCGGGGATATGATCGGCTTTGGCATTCTGCCGGTGATCTTGCCGCAACTGGCGCGGACGGACTGCCTGCGCATCATGCAATGGCTTGATAGTACAGCCCTTGCTGATCCGGCGATCATGCCTGATCCCTTGCGCCGTCTGGCTGCATTGTTCCAGACCGGCGATGACGGGACGGATGACAACCTTGCCGCGGCAGAACGGCTTGCGCGTGCGTTGCGTCTTTCCAACGAGCAGACGGACCGGTTCGCCGCGATGGTGGCACAAGCGCCGCTGATTGATCCCGAAATGTCGGCAGACAATATTCGCCGCGATTTATATCGGATCGGACCGGATGCCTTTCGTGATGCTGTTTTGCTGGCCTGGAGCACGCGGGCCGCTGTCCCGCCACGATGTTCGCGGCAGGAAAATGAACAATGGCAAAGCCTGATTGATGCGGCGAGAAATTGGCAACCGGTCAAATTGCCGATACAAGGTCGCGACATTCTGGCCGCCGGGTTGGCTCCGGCAGGGCCGAAAATTGGCGAATTGTTGAAACAGGCCGAAGAATATTGGCTTGATCACGGGTTTGAACCCGATCAGAACGAACTGAAGACTTATATTGTCGGCCTGCTATCGGCTGGCGCACAGGAGACGGAATGAGCACAGGCGCAATCGGGCATCGCATTTGCTGTTTTGGAGACAGTCTGGTGAATGGTGTCCGCGATGGGGAAAAGGGCGGCTGGCCGATGCGCCTTGGGCGCAGGTTGCTTGAAGAGGCCAAACGTGAAACCACGATATACAATCTTGGCATCCGCGCAGAAACCACCGAGGGGCTTAAGGCCCGCTGGAAATTTGAAGCTCAGTTACGCATGGTCACCGAATTTCCGAACATCCTGATGTTCAGCTTTGGTGTCAATGATGCCAACCATGTCGAAGATCGTGGTGAAGAAACCACTATGCGTGTGTCGCCTGCAACGTCGGCGGCAAATGCAGCCGAGATCATCGGGGAAGCATCCAGACTTGCCCCGACACTCTGGATCGGGCCACAGGCGGTGATTGATGGCAGCAAATCCAGTCAGGAAATCAATGAACGTCTCGAAGGGTTAAACCAGATTTATCTGGAAACCGCGCGTGGCTTTGACGTGCCTTACCTTGATCTGTTTGCGACCACGCTTAAGGACGATAGATGGCAGCGTGCATTACGCCGTGGTGATGGGTATCACCCCGACAAGGCCGGTTATGACCGGGTGGCCGAACTGATCTGGGAATGGGATGGCTGGAAACGGGCTGTCGGGCTGACCGACTGATCCGGATCAGACAATGATGTTGATATATTGACCACGACCGGCGGCGTTATTTGCACTGGCAGAATTCGTCGTACCGGTCTGCCCGTAGCCTGACGGGTCATACTGGTCGATATAGTTTTCCAGAATGGTTTCTTGTGTGCCTTCCTTGACGAATCGCTGCTGTTCGTTGCGATCACGCTGAAAGGCCTGAACAGCACGTTCAATTTCCTGATCCGTCGTCAAGGAGACGCGGCTGGTCCGTTCAACAGACTGGTTTTGTTGTTGAATTTCCTGTTCGGATTGCTGACGTTGCGCAATCGGACTTGCCGGGCGAACGGGGATTGCCGTTTTAATATCGGACGATGAGGAAACGCTTACCATCGTTGTAGAATGCTCGTGAAAGATCGTTGCTGTTCTGGTCTTTGGTCGGAATATTACCCAGCAATTCTATAATTTGAAGCGTTAATTTGCGGTTGCGAGAAACTTGTTTTCGTATCCCGGTGCAAACTTATTTTCCACTGATCGGAAGCGGCGCACAGGGCGCATCATAAAGTCCGCTGGCAAAACGGTTTATGCTGTTTTTGGCAATCGCCTTGAGCTTGGCAGCTTCGACCGAAATATGATCAAGGGTGATATCGGTTCGTTCGGGCGGGATGCGGACAAGGGCGGCACTGACGCTCATCAGATCGAATTTGGTAACCTGGTTATCGCGACCCTTGCCGATCAGATAGCCGCGATCACGGGTTTCCTGATCATAGAAACTTTTGATCTGTGCATCGAACATGGCCTGTGCGCGCTGCACGGCTTCGACGGCCACTTCGAAATCAACCGACTGGACATAGGCAAAGAAATCATCGCCGCCGATATGGCCGACAAACCAGTCATTCTGGCTCAGCGCCTTGCCCAGAATATCCTTGAAAAGAAGAATTGCACGGTCACCTTGCCGAAACCCGTAGCGATCATTGAACGGCTTGAAATTATCAAAGTCAAAATAGACGGCAAATCGACGTTTGCGCGGTTGGGATAAGGCATGTGCGGCATATCGATAAATCGCGCTGTTTCCGGGTAATCGGGTCAGCGGGTTTTCATCGCGCGCATTTAACGTGTTGCGTTCATTGACCGCGCGCAGCAGCGCACTTTGATCAAGCACACCAAGATAGCGTCCGTTTTCGGTCAGGATTACGCCATCAAGTGCATTGGTCGCGACAAAGGTTTCAAGCAGTTCCGAAAGACTGGTACGAATGTCTGCAACCGGGCATCTGCGCAGGAACCGTTTGATATTGGCGCGGTTTGCCGGGTTTTGCAGCAATTCACGTCCGAATGGCGTGTAAATGAATGCCTTGAATTCGGAATCGCGAACGACGCCCATCGGCTCGCCATCCGGATTAACGACGGGAACGAGTGTGATGTCGGGGTTCTGCTGAAAGTAGGTCAGGATATCGACCGGGTTGATATCACTTGGAATGGCCGGGGTATCAAGCAGGTAGGATCGAACTACGTCATCATCACGATCCGACTGCCGACGGGTATCAGCCGCAATGTCGGCGGCAACCTGAACAAGGTCGGTCCGCTCCGGCAACTCGATGGACGGGCGGGCAATGAAAAAGCCCTGTACCAGATCGCATCCCAACCGGCGGCAACACAGGAATTCCTCGCGGGTTTCGACACCTTCGGCGACCACCTGGGCGGCGATCATGTGGGCAAAGGCGGTGATTTGGGTGACGAACAGTTCCTTGCGGCGGTCGCGGTCAATGCCATCAATAAAGAACCGGTCGATCTTGATGATGTCAGGTTCGCATTCATAAAGGGCGCGCAACTGGGCAAAGCCACTGCCATAATCATCAATGGCGATCTTGAACCCCTGACTGCGGTACCGCACCAGAATGTCCTTGAGATAGTCTGCATTGCTGATGTCGTGACGTTCGGAAATCTCAAGAAAGATGGTATCGCGCTCAAGCCCGGCATCGGCCAGAAGGGCTGCCGTCTGACCGGGCTGGTAATCCTCGGTCTTCACAACGCGATTGTCGAAATTGTAAAACAGCTTCAGACGTTTTGCGTCCGGCATCCGGGCGAATTTTTCAATTGCCTTGGCGCGCAGCAGCATATCGACGCTATGCAGGTTGCCTGTATCCCAGGCGGTATCAAACAGGGCCTGAATGGAGGTGAAACCGGCATCCTCCCAGCGGCGCAAAAGCGCTTCGTAGCCGAAAATATGGCCTGTATGCGGGCTGACAATGGGCTGGAATGCGAAGTCGACCTTTTCAACGACCTGCTGCCAGTTCCGCAGCATGACTGGTTTGCTTACGGGTCGGTCCGCTATCAATTCATCTTCTGCATCAAACGCCAATGCAGTTCCCCGATCTTCAAAAATGGCCTGAAATCCCGGATATAAGGAGAAACTATTATTTACGATCTTGCTGGTAGCTCAGGTTCGACAACAACTTGATGACAGTTAGATTACGAATATATGACATCCGCAGAAAAAGTCCGTTTTTATGTCAAATTATCGACTTTTACCTATGCGGGGGTATTAGACAAATCTGATTATTCTGTGGTCAGGATCCGTGTCCGGCCATCCGCGCAAGCGGGTGATGTTCCTGTACCAGCCCGCGCAGGCGAGACTCGAGAACATGGGTATAAATCTGTGTCGTCGAAATATCGGAATGGCCCAGCATTTTCTGTAAGCTGCGCAAATCCGCACCATTGGCCAGAAGGTGACTGGCAAAGGAATGGCGGAGCACATGGGGCGATACGCGCGATGGTGCGATGCCTGACTCAATCGCCAGATCCTTGATCATTTTCAGAAACATCTGGCGTGTCAGATGGCCGGTTTTACCGCGTGACGGGAATAAGTATGAGGATTGCCCGGGGCGATCAGCGTGCCCGTCTGATTTGTCAGAGGGAATGAATGCATCGCGGACATCAAGGTAATCGCGAAGCGCATCACGGGCCGGATCAGACAGGGGGACAAGCCGTTCCTTGCTGCCTTTACCTCGTACGATCAGCATTTGCGGATCGCGAGCCGCAGCGGCATAGGGCAGTTCGACCAGTTCGGACACACGCATGCCGGTGGCATACATCAACTCGACCATGGCAAGCAGGCGTTTGCCCTTGATGCCAGGATGATTGGCAGCGGTTGTGATCAGACGGTCAATTTCGTCAATCGACAGGAACTTGGGAAGTGTCTGTCCCTGTTGCGGGCTGTCGATATTCGACGACGGGTCGTCATTGCGATACCCGTCGGAATAAAGAAACTTGTGAAACTGTCGCAGGGCTGAAAGGCGTCGGGCCTGCGTGCGTGGCGCAAGACCCGCCGCACCCAACTCGGCCATATAGCGACGAAGGTCCTTTTCGGTGGCATCGACCGGACCGGATTTCCCCGCAAGGAGCGACGCCACATAATCTTCAAGGTCACGGCGATAGGCATCAAGCGTGTGGGCACTTGCCCCGCGCTCGGCGGCCATCATTTCAAGAAAAGCCGATATCAGCGAGCTTGTCAGTGCCTTGGCCATTGCCCGGTTCCATTACTGATCAAATGACAGCAACAGTTCAGTCGCAAGATGCTGCGCATCATCGTGAAGGCCTATCATCTCAAGTGCTGCAACCGTATCTGCCAGTGCCTTGGGATCGGCATTATCCGCATTTGCTATCTGCTGGGCCTGAATGGCCATGGCAACGGTTCTGGCTTTTTGGCGGGCAGCTGCGGACGCCATCATGTTATGGGCAACCGCACTGCTGATCGTCAGGCGATCCTCGGCATAGGGTGCTGTCAAAAGACTGTCCCAAAGACCGGCGGGAACTTCGATTCCGAACCCTTCAAACAAGGCAAAGGTCAGTTCTGCATAGCGTTTTGCTGCGGCCTGATCACCGCGCGCAGCCTGCATTTCCTGCCACTCGGTCATACGGGCGCGATGACGTGCAATGGCGGCCGCCTGATCGGTGGCCTTCTGGATGTCTTCGGGGGATGTCGAATTGGGCATGACGGTCGCCGATGCCATGCCGTTATTTGTATTCGGCGTGATCGCACCACCCAGACCAAAACTTTGCGTCGGCATCTGCGGGGCAAGTCCCGGAGATGTCATGCCCATGCTATCGGTTGCGTTCGCAACCTGATTGACCGGCTTTGCCGCACCGGTTTCTTCGAGACCGGCAATGGCAAGAATCGGGTAAAGAAGGCTCAGCCGCGAGGCTATATCATTGCCGGAATTCGATGCGTTCTTGGCGACCTGAAGCCAGTTTTCGGCGCGCTCAAGACTGTTTGCAGCAAGCGCCCCCTTAAGGGCATCAACCGCAAACCACGAAAAATCGCCATTGACCGGAATATCGGCAAGTAGTGGCGCACTCAGGCGCGCTGCCTGCATGAAATCGCCTTCGATCTGGGCTGCTTCAAACAGGGCCGCCAGAATTTCGGCGCGCGCAGCAGGCACATCACTTTGTGCGGCGGCCTGATACAGTTTGGCATATTGGCGGGCCTGAATGGCCTCGGCACCATCATCAAGCGCATTTTCAAGTGCGGACGGCTCGAAGTTTACCGAGCCATAAATCCCGGCAAGTTTTTCAGCATCAATCAGCCCAAGCTTCTCAGCCTTGCGCGCGGCTTCAAGGCGAATATCGGTTGCGGTGGCATTTGCATTGGTGATGCCAATAATTGCCGCAGCATTATCTGATTCAAGCTGGCTGGTCGGGATCGATTGTTTGGCAATGGCCAGAAGAGCGATGTCAATCGGGCGCAATTGGGCAAGAGGTTCGGATTTAATGGCCGTCCCGCTGCGAATGGCGCTGGCCAGACCAAAGAAGGTTGCATCCTTTTCGCCGTCCATTTCACGGACCAGATCAACCGAAAATGCCGCGGCTGTCGGATCGTTGGCATAGAAGGCACACATGGCAGCGGCCTTTAGCCAGAACAACTGATCATAGCTTGCGCCGTAACTTTCAACTGCGGCACAGGCTTCATCCATCCGTGCGCCGATCAAAAGTGCATTCACTTCGGCCTCGGCAAGCAATTCGCCACGGGATCCTTGCGGGGCTGCACGGACCAGTCCGATCGCCTCGTCGAGCGCCCCCATATTGATCAGCTTGGCCACGCGGGCATCAAGGAGACTGATATCCTGTGAGTCCTGCGGCAAGGCAGCGGCTGAAAGCAGCAAACGAACCTGAAGGTCGCGTGCCGCATGAGTGGCTGGTGTGGCTGGTAATTCCGAAATCAGCTGGGCTGCGGATTTACGGGTCGTGCCATTCCACATATCAATGCCCAGCCCGCCACGCGACCGGTCAATGGTTCCGACAGCCTCGGCATCGACTGCGCCAAGAGACAGCGACTGAACCGCATTCGGATCAGAGGGGAACTGCGAAGGAGTGGTGGTTGTGCCGCCAAATCCGCCCTGTGACAACGTGCCGCCGGTGCTGTCGGGGGCCGTATTTGAGTCAGAAGATCGCTGTTCTGCATCCCGTTCTGCTTCCTGTTTTAAAAACAGCGGTACAGGTGCCGATGTCTGTGCATTGGCAGGAACGGCGATCGCGCCCGTTCCCGTCATCATTGCCAGTAAACAGGTCTGTATCAGCAGGCGGGAACGCAACGTCATCTCAGTTGAACCTCGAATTCGGAATGGTTTCTTCGATTTGGGTGGTCGGTGCCGGGATATCCCAGGTCACAAGGAACGTCGCACCGCCAACAATGACGGCGATGACCAGCAACAAGATGATGCGCGATAAGATTCTCATTTTAATCCAGACTTCGAAGCGTTTAAGCAAATGACGCAGCTACCAGTATGGCCACGAAAACCAAAGATGCAAGAAACGGAAACCCCATGGTCTGGTCATTTGTTGCAAACGACCATTTGCGCTTCTAGCAAGTCTGGTGCCCCCACCCTGATGATGCCGCGTTTTGGCATGATCAAAGGCGGTGGATGACATTTCAATCCGGCAACTTCAAGGCAGTATAGGATGCTGTTCCTCACAGAGGGTTAATACCCAACGCCGCAACGTGATTAGTCAAATCAGGTTGTCGGAATGTTTCATGTGACCGGGATTGGCAAATATGTGCAGGTTTTTGTCGCCGATGATGTGCGGTTTGCTTGCGTTCGTGGCTCAGCTGCCCTAAAGAATTGGGTAATTTGTATATCAACCGAATGAACTACAGGACTGCAAACCGAACATGGACAGCAACATTGCCGAGTCGGGTTTGCACGAAGACGTGATCGCCAAAATCCGGAACGGTCTTAAGGGCCGGACCCTGGTTTTCATCGGGCTTATGGGCGCTGGAAAAAGCTGCATCGGCCGTATGGTTGCCAAGGAACTGAAACTGGATTTTGTCGATGCCGACCGCGAAATCGAAGAAGCCGCTGGCTGCTCGATTGCCGATATCTTCAAGCTGTATGGCGAAGAGGCATTTCGCGATGGTGAGGAACGTGTAATAGCCCGGTTGCTTGAAGGCGAACCGATTGTATTGGCGACGGGGGGCGGCGCGTTTATTCGTGAACGCACCCGCGAGCTTATTCTTGAAAAATCCGTATCCGTCTGGCTGCGCGCCGATCTGGAATTGCTGTTGCACCGTACGAGCGGGCGTACCCATCGTCCGTTGCTCAATAACGGCGATCCGCGCCAGATCCTGGCCGACCTGATCGAAACGCGTTACCCGGTCTATGCGGGGGCAGACATTATTTTCGACTGTGATGAATCTTCAAAGGAAGCAACGCGGGATGCCGTTCTCGAATTGCTGGCGCAATCCTTTGATGACGACGGTCACCTCATCAAGACAGGAACCTGACAGAGTGAGCAATCACGACACCCTTCGCGTCGAGCTTGGCGCGCGCAGCTATGACATCCTTGTTGGCAGCAACCTTTTGGCTGATACCGCCAAATATATTGCACCGTTCGTCAAAAAGGCCGGTGTTGTCGTGATCAGTGATGCCGTTGTTGCCAAGCATCATCTTTCAACGGTTCTGAACTCCCTTGATGGTGCCGATATCGCCCATCGCGAAGTGATCGTGCCGTCGGGTGAAAAATCCAAAAGCTTTGCCGTGTTCGAAGATGTTGTCGAACAGATACTGGCAATGGGGATTGAACGGTCTACCCTGATTATCGCACTGGGTGGTGGTGTTGTCGGTGACCTGGCTGGTTATGTCGCAGCATCACTTTTGCGTGGTCTTGATTTCGTGCAGATTCCAACGACACTTCTGTCGCAGGTTGACAGTTCTGTCGGCGGAAAAACCGGGATCAATTCGAAATCGGGCAAGAACCTTGTCGGGGCGTTTCATCAGCCGCGTCTGGTTTTGGCCGATACTGCGGTTCTTGATACCCTGCCTGCGCGCGAATTGCGTTCTGGCTATGCCGAGGTCGTCAAATACGGCCTGATTGATGACCCGGAATTCTTTGACTGGCTTGAAGAAAACGGGCAGGCGGTTCTGGCCGAAGATGGTGCGGAGCGGCGTCAGGCTGTTATCAAAAGCTGTGCGGCCAAGGCACGTATCGTCTCGGAAGACGAACGCGAAGGCGGCAAGCGTGCGCTGCTTAATCTTGGTCATACCTTTGGTCATGCTTTTGAAGCGGAAACCGGGTACGGCGAGAAACTTTTGCACGGCGAAGCCGTCGCAATGGGTATGGTCATTGCCCATGATGTCTGTGGTGCCATGGGAATGGCACCCGCCGGCGAAAAAGACCGTATTGTTGCGCATCTGAAATCGGTTGGTCTTCCGGTAAGTGCATCGGAAGTCAGTGGCATGCACTGGGATATCGACAAGGTGATCGGCCATATGTCACGTGATAAAAAAGTCCGCGATGGCGAGATTACCTTTGTCATGACGCGCGGTATCGGCAAGGCATTTACATCCAAGGCAATGGATGTTGAAAAGATGCGGGCTGCCGTCACGCGATCCTGCCGGGGCTGACTGATCGTTTGCGCTTGGATGCCCGGAACCAGTAATGACCGTGTGGCGGGTATTCAAAGCGGGTTTTATGATTTGTGATGTCGTTAACTTGTTTAACGCCAATTGACCTTATAGGTGAACACAGGACAAAGTAATCCTGTTGCGATCACTCTTTGGAGACTTCCCTGAATGACAATCACGATTATCGTGATTTTTTTCCTGCTGATGTTGTCGGCATTCTTTTCTGGCTCGGAAACCGCGCTGACGGCTGCGTCGCGTCCGGTGATGCATCACAAGGAACAGGATGGCGACCAGCGGGCCGGGATCGTTAACAGGCTGCGCCAGTATCAGGAACGGTTGCTTGGTGCGATCTTGCTGGGCAACAATATGGTCAACATTCTGGCCTCGGCCCTTGCGACATCGGTGATGATCGAGCTGTTCGGGGAAAATGGCGTTGTTTACGCAACGGCGGTGATGACCGCACTTGTTCTGATCTTCTCGGAAATTCTGCCAAAGACATACGCGCTGCAACATGCCGATACCATGGCGTTGCGTGTCGCGCGCCCGATGAGCATTCTCGTCGTCATCTTTGCCCCGGTCACCCAGAGCATTCAGGTCATCGTGCAGGCAACCTTGCGGCTGTTTGGCAGTGGTGAGGGACCCGGACTGGATAGTGAACGCGAATTGCGCGGGGCGATTGAGCTTCATGCCGATGATGTTGTTGTCGGTAATCATCACGCCGAACGGACCATGTTGCATGGGGTTCTTGATCTTGAGGATGTCGGGGTCTGGGAAATCATGGTTCACCGCCGCAAGGTGCAGATGATCGATATTACCCGCCCGATGGAAGAAATTCTTGATACGGTACTGGCAAGTCCGCACACCCGTATTCCGATCTATGAAGAAGATCCCGACAATATCGTCGGTGTTCTCCATGCCCGTGAAGTGCTCAAGGCAATTGTACGCGGGGCCAAACCGGCCAATGCCGCCGATGTTCGTGCACTCAGCGCCGAACCATGGTTTATCCCGGATTCAACCACCCTTGCCGATCAGCTCAAGGCATTCAAGGAACGGCATGAGCATTTTGCCATTGTCGTTGACGAATATGGTGCGTTCGAAGGCGTGGTTTCGCTTGAGGATATTCTCGAAGAAATCGTCGGTGATATTGCTGATGAAACCGACGTCGAAGTGGTTGGCGTGCAGCCACAGGCCGATGGATCGGTCATTGTCCGGGGGGATGTCACCATTCGTGACCTGAACCGCCGGTTTGGCTGGCGCCTGCCTGACGAGGAAGCTGCCACTGTTGCAGGTCTGCTTTTGTATGAAACCCGTCGTATTCCTGATGTCGGGCAGCAATTCCGGTTCCACGGGTTCGAGTTCGAAATATTGCGCCGTATCCGCAATCAGATCACCCGTGTCCGGATGAATGAAGTTACCGATCTTGCCGGGGATTCTCACGAATAGCGGCACATACGGTTTCTTGATCAGGTTACGTTAGCTAAACCTTATTCGCGTAAACAGTTTCAGGTTTCTCCACTTATGGGTTAAAATCTTGTTTCAAGGTCTTGACCCAAAGGATTGCAGGGCCACTTGCAGATAAGGGCCCCTATGTATTGCAATGATTTGCAGCATAGAACCAGATGATCCAGTCGGGTTTGGGCATGTGGCAACAGCAATCTGCAGAGAGAAATAAATGGATACGAAAATCGTACCAGGTGTGGTCAAGGAGCAATCCCTCGCAACGCTTAATCCCGCTGATTCCGTAATGGATGCCGTGAACCTGATGTCCGAACGCAAGATCGGTGCCGTGATCATCGTTGATAATTCGGCAAGACTTGCGGGTATTTTTACTGAACGCGACCTTGTGAACCGCGTCGTCGCCCAGGGGCTGGACGCAGCAACAGTCCCTTTGTCCAAGGTGATGACCGCCGACCCCGATACGCTTGCGCCAAATGATTCGGCAATGGATGCGCTGGATCTGATGAGTGCGCGGCGTTATCGCCATCTTCCGGTGGTTGACGGGGATACCGTCATTGGCATGGTGTCGATCCGCGATCTGTTTAATGTGGTCAAGGCTCAACTCGAAGAAGATGTTCGTGAACGTGAAAAGTTCATTTTCGGGTCTGACTACGGAGTTGCCTGATCCTTGTTGATCGTTCGGGTATTGGCTGTAACCGGAACAATCGTGGCTTTGAAAATGCAGGGTTTCGGCGCGAATATCAGGCGGGTGAGGTGGCCGCTACATTTGAATGGCGTGCTTTGATACTTGACAGCGCATAGGGGAATGTCCTTACGTTTACGTAAAGGAGAGATTTCCCATGCCATTGTCCCGCCCCGTTGATCGTGAACATATTCATACCCGCACCGTGACCTGTCAGGGTTTCCGTCGCAAAGACGATCTGTGGGACATAGAAGGTCACATCACTGATATCAAGACATATGCCTTCACCAACGATGATCGTGGCGAAATACCAGCCGGTGAGCCGGTTCATGAAATGTGGATACGGGTTACCATCGGCAACGATCTGGTGATACGTGCGGTCGAGGCGGTCACCGATTATGCGCCGTTCAATGGCTGTGATGCCATTGCGCCAAACTACGAAAAACTGGTTGGTCTTAAACTGGGGCCGGGGCTACGTAAGCAGATCCGCGAACGGGTCGGCGGTGTACATGGCTGTACACATCTGAACGAACTGATGGGGCCGGTTGCGACAACAGCTTTTCAAACTGTTTTCCCGATCCTTGCACGTGAATCCCTGGTGGCAAGAAAAGCCGAACAGACATCATCCGAAGAAACGCCACGTCGTCGCATGCCGTTGATCAATACCTGTCACGGATGGCGAAGCGACGGGCCAGCGGTCAAACGTATCGCGCCTGAATTCTTCACAGGGGATGAATAGCTTTTAGAAAATGCCGTCCTTCGACGAACTGTCAGAGCAGTCTTGCAAGTTCTGAAAGCAGGCCCAATATCAATGCCACTCCGCCACGTGTTTTTGCAGGTTTTTCATGACCGTACTATGCCGTGCTGGAATAACAAAAAAGATCACCAAGGCCATAAATGGTTTGTTGCGCAACACTGACCGGTTTGCGCAGGCTGCGGGCTTGATTGCAATTTCGATGTTGGTCCCTGTTTCACCTGTGTCTGCAACAGGTGGGGGATCAGTGTCGGACGAAGTTTCTCAAGCTGACGATGATGGCATTGAGAACTTCCTGATCCTGCAAACCAATCTTCATCCGCCCTATCAGGAACTTCATAACGGGACGCTGGGTGGATATTCTGTTTCAGTGCTTAATTGTGCGTTTGAACGTATTGGTGTCGGATACGGTCTTGCCGTTGCTCCGCGCCAGCGCAACCGCGAACTGGTCCGTAATGCGCAGGCAGACGGATTTTTCCTGGCCCGGATCAGCCAGTTCATGGATGAATATGCGGTGGCGTCAAACCCGCTGGCACTTGAAAAATGGGTGTGGGTGTCGCCGTCCCGACGGGCGGTTGAAGCGAGCAATGTCAAAGTGCCAAAACCCGATGGTGTGGCAACAATCGGTGCGATACTGGGGTCCAACGAGGCCGAATGGCTCAGCGAGGAAGGCTATACTGATCTGGTGCGCGTGCCGTCGATTGCATCGCTGGTCGGGCAGGTTGCTGCGGGGCGTGTTGACTATGCCTTGATTGATAAACACAGTTTCGAGATCGCTCGCAACGAGCTGGGCATCGGTGCCGAACAGTTTCTGGTTCAGTTTGAACGGTATGCGCCGCTTGTTGTCTATTTCTCAAAGCGCTATGTGGCGAAGTTTCCCGATCTGATTGATCGACTGAATACGGTTCTGGAATTTTGTGAAACCAATCCTATGCGTCTTGAACCTTGGGAACGGGACGCAATTGAACGGGTGCATTTACCTGCTGTTCGGCAATTGGCGCGGTCGCCAGACCTGATCCGAAATGTGCGCGCGGTAATGGAAAGAAACAGGATGCCTGCTGATCAGCGCCGTCTGGTCGATGAAGAATGGACAACCATGGCGCGTCTTGGTGAACCCAGCATGAAGGCCCGTGCGGTACTGGGGAATCAATTATCGGAATTCTTGCGAAACTTTCAGCTTACAAGTGGCGGTCAGGTTGCCGAGGCATTTGTGTTCGATGTCTATGGTCAGACCATCGGGATGAACCGTCTGACGTCGGATTTTGACCAGTCTGACGAGCCGCAATATCAGATGGCACAAAACATCAATCGCGATCATGCCCTGATTGATGACATCAGATTTGATGCATCAACCCGTGCTTTTTTGTCGCAAATTACGGTGCCGATCCTTGATCCGGACAGTGGTCAGACCCTTGCGGTTCTGACCGTCGGGCTTGATGTTTCAGCCGCTTTGCGTCCGGAAAGCTGATGCTCATTTCTTCGTCGGGTCTGTAATCGCAATCGTGATCTTGCTGTACCAGTCAGAAGCTTCCTGCATTTCGGTTTCTGTCAGGTCCCGGGCAATCGGGGACATGATGTCATGAGTGCGTTTTCCTGTGCGGAATGCCTTAAGCTGGGTTTCAATATAGATATTGGTTTCACCGGCCAGATTGGGGGCATCCTTTAATTCGGAAATGCCATTTGCCCCGTGACAGCCAACACATAATTGTGGTGCGTCATCTTCGGTTTTGCCAGTGGGCAAGGTGGCCTCGATGGTGAAATGGTTGAACCATGTGGCGACCTTGGTGATCTGTTCGTCTGACAGCCCGCTTGCTACAACAGTCATCATTTCATGTTCACGTGCGCCGGTTTTGAAGGCTCGAAGCTGAGAGATCAGGTAATCGACCGGCTCACCGCCAATATGTGGTGCAATCGGAATGCGGGCCTTGCCATCCAGTCCGTGACAGGTGCGACACATACCAGCGACCTTGCGCCCGTCTTCAAGATTGGTGGCGTCTTGTGCGAACAAGGTCCCGGCGGGCAAAAGCCCGCCGAGAAGTGCAATCCGGAAAATTCGCATCAGTTGCCCTCATACCAGATGCGATAAAGTGCGCCGGCCAGATCATCAGAAACAATGATCGAACCGTCACGCAGCTGGGCAACGTCAACCGGACGGCCAAGATATTCGCCATTCTCGTCGATCCAGCCTTCGGCAAACGGTTCGATGGCGGCATTGCCGTCGGCATCAATGAAGGTCACCATCACGCGTGCGCCGACCGGTGTCGTGCGATTCCATGATCCGTGCTGGGCCGAGAAGATGGCGTTCCTGTATTTTTCCGGGAACATCTTGCCAGTATAGAAGGTCATGCCAAGATCGGCGGCATGGGCCACGGTTTCGACCGCAGGCATCACCACGTCATAGGGGACTTCCTGTCCGGCATATTCATTGGTGCGAACGTCGCCGCCGCCATACCAGGGATGCCCGAAATGCTGACCGGCTGCGGTCTGGTGGTTGATTTCACCGGGCGGGATGTCATCGCCCATCCCGTCGACCTGGTTATCGGTCCACCACAGCTCACCGGTTTCTGGATGGAAATCATGACCGACAGAGTTGCGCACCCCGTAGGTATAGACTTCGCGGTCCGAGCCATCCGTATTGATGCGAATGATGCCGCCAATACCGTGCTTGCGATACAGCTCAAGTTTGTTTTCCGGCGCAACGTTAAACGGTTGGCCCAGCGAGATGTAAAGCTTGCCATCCGGGCCGATTTTGCAGACGCGTGCGGTGTGGTTATAGCTTTCCTCGGATGGCGGGATCAGATCACCCTGTTTGACGACATTGAATGCCGCAACGTCCGGGCTTTCATAGAAAAACTCTGCCGCCGGGAAGGTCAGAACCCGGTTCTGTTCGGCGATATAAAGCATTCCGTCGGGCGAGAAGCAGGGACCATTGGGAATAGCAAAGCGCAGGGACGGGGCAAAGTCCTTGACCTCATCGGCGACACGGTCCTTGTTGCGGTCCGTTACCGACCAGACCTTGTCCTTGCGGGTGCCGACAAAGGTCACAACACCCTGCGGCCCGACCGCGATATGACGGGCATCGGGCACAACGGCATAAAGCCCGATCTTGAAGCCGTCGGGCAGTTTGATGCGTTCAAGTGTCTTTTTGATGCCCTCGGCGTAATCGCCACCCTGTTCGATAAGGGTGAATTCCGTGGTTCCGGTAGATTGAAAGTTCGACAGCTTTTCGAGGTTATCCGGTGCTGGTGCTTGCGCATGGGCGGTTCCGGATATGGCAAGCGCAATGCTCGCCATAAGCAGGCGTTTCGTCATTACGTAGTCCTCCCGATTGTAGCGGGTGCCATTTGTCGGCACCCGTGCCGTACCTGCAATGCTTGTGGACGGCTTGTGTCACAAGCATTGCGCCTAATCGGGATTAACGTCTAGGTTGATTTCACGATGTGGAATTGTATTTTCAGGTTCTGTTTTCCGGAGCCGATTTGTATTCGCCAGGCGTCATGGTTTTCAACGCCAGCGCATGGACACGGTCCTTCAGAAGGCTATCAAGTGCGCCATAGACCAGCCGTTGACGATTGACACGGTTTTCACCGGTGAATTTTTCAGACACAACCAGAACGGAAAAATGGGACTCGCCACGCGGGTCTGCACCCGAATGACCGGCATGTTTTGAAGAGTCGTCGATAATCTGCAATTCGGTCGGGGCGAATTGTTCGGTCAGGATGTCGCGGATCTGATTGGCTACCTGCATGATAAGGGCCTCTATTTTCTTGGGGATATTTGCAAATTGCTGCAAAAACGAATTGCTGCGTTAGGTTCTGGCACGCGATGGCGGTTTTTCAAGCCTTTTATCGCATTTAAACGATCCCTATGATATTGCGTGCATCGATTTTTCAGAACATATAGACGCAGATGAACCGAGGACACCGCAACAAGCGCAAGACGCTGTATCACAATGAACCCATCCTGCCCGATTGCGATTGGCCGGGCTGCGAGGGGCATGGTGAGTTCCGTGCGCCCAAGGATCGCAAGCTGCGCGACTATTACAAGTTCTGCCTTGATCACGTTCGCGAATACAACAAATCCTGGAACTATTATGAAGGCATGAAGGCCGAGGATATCGAGAACGACATGCGTCGCGATACCCATTGGCAGCGCCCGACATGGAAATTCGGCCATATTCGCGGTTCCAAGAAACCCTTCAATTTCAAGTTCAGGGACGGGTTCGGCTTCTTTAACGAAGACGGTGATCAGACCCATCATGGTCCGGGTGCCGATCCCGGTGCGGAGCGCCGACGCAAAAGCGAGGAAGCCCAGCGCCGCGCAGGGGCACTTGGCATGCCAAGCGAACAGCAGCAGGCCATGGCGACGCTTGACCTTGGCTGGCCCTTTACCCGTGACGAGCTCAAGGCCAAATACAAGGCGCTTTCAAAAAAGTACCATCCCGACGCCAATGGCGGCGACAAGGGGGCAGAAGAACGCTTCAAGAAGATCAGCGCGGCCTATAGTTCCCTGATGAGCTATATCCGCGATCTTGAGGCGCGTGTGACCCTCTGATTTGACAGAGGCCGCCCCGATAATTTCAAAAAATCTGGTCAATCTGGCTGCGGTTTGCGTACCGTGCCAGAGTATTTAGAGAAGCTCTTTGAGCAAACCTTTTGCGGGAATAGAGATTTTTTGCGCATCTTCCCTTTGTGTGATGCGACTAAACCGCTATTAATGAGCAAGTTTAACGAAACGACCGCGTCACCAGTGCCGGTCCGAGAAATGCGCGAGTACTTATGAGCCAAGGTTACGAAGCGACAGGTACGGCGGCTGAACATCCGCTTGATACACCTGACATCACCATTTCCGTGCGCGAAACGTTCGGGATTGATATCGATATGGAAGTCCCGGCATTTAGCCAGGGCAGTGAACACGTGCCGGTCGCTGATCCGACCTATCGTTTTGACCGTGATACCACGCTGGCAATTCTTGCGGGCTTTGCCCACAACCGCCGTGTGATGATTCAGGGTTATCACGGTACGGGCAAATCCACCCATATTGAACAGGTGGCTTCGCGCCTGAACTGGCCTTGCGTGCGCGTGAACCTTGATAGCCATATCAGCCGTATCGACCTGATCGGCAAGGACGCGATTGTTCTGCGTGATGGCAAACAGATCACTGAATTCCGCGAAGGCATTTTGCCCTGGGCGCTGAAACGTCCGGTGGCGATGGTCTTTGACGAATATGATGCCGGTCGCCCGGACGTCATGTTCGTGATCCAGCGTGTTCTCGAAGTTGATGGTAAACTGACCCTTCTTGATCAGAACAAGGTCATCCACCCGCATTCGCATTTCCGCCTGTTTGCGACGTCAAACACCGTGGGCCTTGGTGATACCACCGGTCTTTATCACGGCACCCAGCAGATCAACCAGGCCCAGATGGACCGCTGGTCGATTGTGGCCACACTGAACTATCTGTCGGTTGCCGATGAAACCAATATCGTTGCTGCCAAGGTTCCGGCATTTGACAATGCCGACGGCCGCCAGAAGATCGAAGCGATGGTCGCACTTGCCAATCTGACCCGTCAGGGTTTCATTGCTGGTGATATCTCGACCGTGATGAGCCCGCGTACGGTGATTACGCTGGCTGAAAACGCCAAGATTTTCGGTGATATTTCCTATGCCTTCCGGGTGACGTTCCTTAATCGTTGCGATGAGGTCGAACGTCCGATCCTGGCGGAATATTATCAGCGTTGCTTTGGTGAAGAGCTGCCCGAAGAAGCCATCAATGTGATGGTTCGCTAAGGCGTGTCTTTAAAGCAGCTTGGCGAGCTGATCCCACAAGCGAGTAGTACGATGAAGAATGATGAGGCTCTTTCCGGGTTCTTGCGCGGCACGGCAGCGACGTTTCGCGCGCTTGCCGGGCGCAATGATCTGGAAGTCGGCTTTGTCAAAGGCGGGCGGCCGGGCGGCTATGGCGAACATGTGCGTTTGCCGATGCCCAAAACGGCCTTGCCCAAGGATGAAGTCGCAGACCTTCGTGGTATTGCGGATGGCTGGGCGCTCAAGATGCGTCACCACGACGTGGCCCTGCATGCCAAACGCATGCCCGAAACAGCCGAGGCTCAGGCTGTTTACGATGCGCTTGAAACAGCACGCTGCGAAGCGGTGGGATCGCGCTATTTCCCGGGTGTCCGCAAAAACCTGCGCGACCATGCCGAACAGGATTGCCACGCCAAGAATTATCATCGCCTGACATCGCGTGAAGATGCACCGTTTGCTGATGCCATCGGCATGCTGGCGCGTGAAATCTTTACTGGTGAACGTGCGCCCGAAAGCGCGCGTCCGCTGATTGATCTGTGGCGCACTCATATCGAAGAAAGTGCCGGGTCTGACCTTTCTGATCTGCGTGAAGTTCTTGATGATCAGGATGCCTTTGCGCGCGGCATGCGCCGGTTGCTTGATCACCTGTCGCTTGAAGATGACCTTGATGATGTCCCGCCCGAACAGGAAGGCGAGGATGACGAGGAAAAAGAAGGCGAAGCCGATCCTGAACAGGAAGACATGGAAAGTCAGGGCGGCCAGCAAGGCCAGAACGACGATTCCGAACCTGATGGCAGCGATCAGCAACAGGACGCGGGTTCCGAAGACGCCGAAGCAGGCGAAGGCGATATTGACGATCAGCAGCTTGAAGCGATGTCGCAGGAAGAAAAGCCTGCCGGTCCGGGTGAGCAGCCTGAATTTGACGGTCGCAACGAGCCGATTGAACGTGGCTACGAGCCGTTCACGCGTGAATTCGACGAGGTCGTAACCGCAGATGATCTGTGCGAAAACCTTGAACTGTCACGCTTGCGTGCGATGCTCGATAAGCAGTTGGCGAACCTTCAGAACGTGGTGTCGCGTCTTGCCAACCGTTTGCAGCGTCGTCTGATGGCGCAACAGAACCGCGGCTGGGACTTCGATCTTGAAGAAGGCATCCTCGATGCCGCCAAACTGGCGCGTATCGTTTCAACACCGTCGACATCCCTGTCCTTCAAACAGGAACAGGATACCAATTTCCGCGATACGGTTGTGACCCTGCTGATCGACAATTCTGGGTCCATGCGCGGGCGTCCGATCACGATTGCCGCGCTGTCTGCCGACATTCTGGCACGTACGCTGGAACGTTGCGGGGTGAAGGTCGAAATTCTCGGCTTTACCACCCGCCAGTGGAAAGGTGGTCAATCGCGCGAACGCTGGGTCGATAGTGGCAAGCCGCCCAAGCCCGGTCGTTTGAACGATCTGCGTCACATCATCTACAAGGCCGCCGACACCCCATGGCGTCGCGCGCGCAAGAACCTTGGTCTGATGCTGCGTGAAGGGCTGCTTAAGGAAAACATCGACGGCGAAGCATTGCTTTGGGCACATGAACGTCTGCTTGGCCGTTCCGAGCAACGCCGGATTCTGATGGTGATTTCTGATGGTGCGCCGGTTGATGATTCGACCCTTTCGGTCAATTCCGGAAATTATCTGGAACGCCATCTGCGCGAAGTGATCGGCTGGATCGAAACCAAATCACCGGTGGAACTTCTGGCCATTGGTATCGGCCATGACGTGACGCGTTATTACCGTCGCGCGGTTACGATCAACGATCCCGAAGAACTTGGTGGCACGATGCTTGCCGAATTGTCAGACCTGTTTGACGAACAGGGTGCGCGTCAGCCCAAACGCCCGATGCGCCATGTGCCCGCCGATGGCGGACAGGCACGCGACCGTGCGGCTGGCGATCGGGACCGCTGGTAAGAGCGGGGTGCATTCAGGATGACGGTGATCACCCGATTTGCACCAAGTCCGACCGGATATCTGCATCTTGGCCACGCGGCCTCGGCATTGTTTTCAATGAAACAGGCCGGGCCGCATGGCCGTTTTCTTTTGCGCATAGAAGATATCGACCAAACCCGGTGTCGCCCGGAATATCTTGATGCGATTTACGAAGACCTTGCCTGGCTTGGGCTGGGTTGGGAACAACCGGTTCGGGTGCAGTCCGAACATTTTGCCGATTATCAGGCGGTGCTTGATCGTCTGACGGATATGGGGTTGCTGTATCCGTGTTTCTGTACCCGCAAGGATATTCAGGCCGAGATCGAGCGGATTGGCAATGCGCCGCATGGACCGGATGGGGCACTTTATCCCGGAACCTGTCGTCATTGTTCAGCGCAAGAGCGATCAGACCGGATTGCCGCGGGCGAAAGCTATGCGCTGCGTCTTGATATGGATGCTGCAATTGGGCGTGTCGGGCGGGAACTTGTCTGGTTTGACCGGTCGGCCGGACGGCAGGTTGCAACACCCGAGATTTTCGGTGACGTGGTTCTGGCACGCAAGGATACGCCGACCAGTTACCATATTTCCGTTACCCATGATGATCATCTTCAGGGGATCAGTCTGATCACGCGCGGGCAGGATTTGTTCTTTGCCAGTCATCTTCATCGGCTGATGCAGGAATTGCTGGGATATGACGTGCCGGAATATCATCACCATGGTCTTTTGACCGGGCCCGATGGCAAACGCTTTGCCAAGCGCGACAAATCAAAAACCCTGCGTTCAATGCGCGAAGAGGGGATGACGCCCGATGCCGTGCGCGATCTTGCCGATCAGTTCTGAACGCTAGTCGGTTGTCGATGGAGACCTGGTTTCAAGCAGATCCGGGCGTTCGGTGAACCAGTTGTGAATGAAATCAATCATCAGCCGGTTCTTGATCGGAAGGTTCCCCTGATAGGGATAAACCAGATAGATCGGACGCAACGGTGACTTGTATTCTTCAAGGGCGGTTTCAATCCGTCCGGCCCTGATTTCCGGCATGGCGATATAGCGTGGCAGTCGGGCCACCCCAAGTCCCTGAACAGTGGCATTGCGGATCAGTGGATAATGATTGAGGCGCAAATTGCCCTCGGCCGTGATGGATGTCGGACCGTCATCGGAAAAGAACACCCACTTGCGATCCTTGTAATACTGGAAATTGACCAGACAATTGTGATCGGCAAGGTCGGCGGGCGTTTGTGGTTTTGGGTGTGCTTTCCAGTATGCCGGGCTGGCACAGATCAGCTCGGAAAGTTGGCCAAGCGGAATGGCAACCTGATCAGGATCATCGGTCAGGCCAGCCCGTATCGCGATATCAATATGGGCTGACTGCAAATCACGGAATGTATTTTCCAGCTCCATTTCAATCTGAATACGCGGATGAACCTGTTGGAACGCAACGATGATGTCGTGCAGGAACATCTCGCCAAAGGATACCGGGACGGTGATGCGAACGGTCCCGACCGGTTCGCCGCGAAGGGCTTCGACCGCTTCGAATGCGGCATCGGCACTTTGCGTGATGCTTTGGCAATAACCCAGAAAGGTCGCACCGATTTCGGTCAGTTCCAGTTTGCGGGTTGAGCGAAACAGCAATTGCGCGCCCAGCACATCTTCAAGGCGTTTGATATGCTGACTGATCAGCCCTTTGGATACGCCAGTGGCGCGGGCGGCATCGGTGAAACTGCCCTGTTTGATCACGGCAGCAAAGCTGCGCATTTCGCTCAGATAATCCTTCATTGTTTAAAATACTAAACGAATGGTTCGTAAATATCCAGATTATCGGCTGTACTGTTCTGTGAAATCATACATTCATCAAAATTTCCAGAATTGGAGGATGATATGAAAGTTCTGTTGATCGGCGCATCCGGGATCATCGGCAAAGGTGTCGATGCCGAACTGTCCCCGCGCCACGAAATTATCCGCGCATCGCGCACCAGTGGCGATGTGAATGTCGATCTCAAAGACATCGCATCCATTCGCGCGATGTTTGAAAAAATCGGTCCGGTCGATGCCGTGGTTTCGACCACCGGCAAGGTGCATTTCGGGGATTTTGCCGAAATGGACGAGGAAAAATATCGTATCGGGATTGATGACAAGCTGTTTGGTCAGATCAATCTGGTTCTGATTGGCCGTGAATATGTATCGGATCGCGCATCCTTTACCCTGACCACCGGTATCCTTGCCAAGGACCCGATCCAGTATGGCAGTTCGGCCTCGATGGTGAATGGTGCGATAGAAGGGTTTGTTAAGTCGGCCGCGATTGAAATGAAGCCCGGTCTTCGCATCAATGCCGTCAGTCCCGGTGTGATTACCGAGGCGATGGAAGGCTATGCACCTTATTTCCGTGGACATGATCCGGTGCCTGCTGCCCGTGCCGCACTTGGCTATGCCAAGTCGGTCGAAGGTTTGCAGACCGGGCAGGTGTTTGAAATATTTTGATCTTCTGACATGACCATTCCGGGGGAGAAGCAAGGTGCTTGCTTTTCCCCCGATTGCATTTTGGCGCACATCACGAAAGCGTTTTCCTAATATTTGTGAAACTCGATATTCTCATTGGTGTTCAGTATTACCTATGTATAGGATTATCTATTCATGCGATGAGGTTAGAGGCAGCAAGGCCAGATGGAAAAGCACGCCAGTTTGGTCAGGAAAATCGCAAGCCGATTTGTTGATCCCCAAATAGCGATAAAGGTCGGTGATGAACTTACCGGGAAGGTTCGGCGTGACCTTCTTGATCTGGCATATCGCAATAACTGGGCAAACATTCTGGTGAACCTTGCCGCAGCGTCGGGGCTTGTCGCGATATTGTGGCTGCAGGGCGATCTGGTCTGGGTGACGGCATGGTGGGCGATACTTGTTACCATCCTCTGTGCGATCCGGCTTTGGGGTGGTTATCTTTTTGCGCGCGCCCGTGCTTCTGTTGCTGAACTTGATGCCGACGCATACAGGCTTTGGCATGGGCGGTATGTGGTCGGGGTCCTGATCGCCGGTTTTCTGTGGTCGATGATCGGTGTTTTTGAAATTCCCACCGTGCGCGGTGAAAGCCAGTTCATGACGCTGATCATTATCGCCGGTCTGGCGGGCGGGGCGACGGGGATTCTGGCACCTGTATTTCTTGTCGGGCGGATTTATCTGGTTGCATTGCTGTTTCCGCCTGCCGTGATCCTGACAGTGATGGCCGAGCCGAACTATGTTCTGGCCTTTCTGTCTTTGATCTTCCTGATTGTGATGCTGGTGACCCATCGAAACAATCATGCGGTGTTGTTTCGGTCCCTGGTGCTGAAACATCAGAATGTCGATCTGGTCGAGGATCTGCGCCAGAAGAACCGCATCACAGAGAACTGGAACGCAACCCTTGAAGCACGGGTGGCCGAGCGGACAGAAGAGCTCAGAAAGCTTGTTGAACACGATACCCTGACGGGGATTTTGAATCGTGACGGGATTGTTGCCTGGTTTAACAAAAAACGTCAGTCGACCGACAATCTTGATTATGCGGTCCTGTTTATCGACCTTGATCGTTTCAAGCAGATCAATGACGGGCTAAGTCACGCGATTGGCGACGAGGTTCTGCGCATCGTCAGTGAACGACTGAAGGTCTATATCGATGATCAGCATGCGGTTGGCCGTTGGGGTGGGGACGAGTTCCTGATGGTTCTCGCAGCACCCCATGATGAGTTGCATGACCTTGTTGAAAGCACGATTGAACAGGCGCGTGCGTCGATCAGTCAGCCAATCCTGATTTGTGGTCATTCCCTGCATATCGGCTTTAGTACCGGAGTTGCCTTTGCTGCGGCACGTAATCCGGGAATTTCGGAATTGATCCACTGGGCTGATCTGGCGGCGGCGGATGTGAAGCGTTCGGGACGTGGCAATGTGCGCAGTTATGACCGCACGCTTTTGACCGAACAGGAACGGCGGCTGGCAATCAATCAGGCCTTGCGTCGCGCCCTCGGCGCTGACGAATTTTATATTGAATATCAGCCGGTCATTAATGCGGTAAGCGGGGCGATTGTTTCCTACGAAGCGCTTTTGCGCTGGAATAGCAACGAGCTTGGTCTTGTGCCGCCCGACGAATTCATTCCTATTGCAGAGGAAAGCGCATTGATCGTCGATATCGGTGAATGGTGCCTGCGCGAGGCGTGCAAGACGATTCGTTCCTCGACCGAAGATGACACCAGGATTGCGGTCAATGTCTCGATCCGCCAGCTGGTCGCGCCGCGATTTCCGGAAATAGTTTCAGGCATTCTTGAAGAGGCGGGGCTTTTGCCAACCCGGCTTGTGCTGGAAGTGACAGAATCAATCTTTGAAGAACGTCAAAGGGCCCTGATCGCGAATGTGATTGATCAGCTGTTTGATATGGGGATCGGTATTCACATTGATGATTTCGGAACAGGCTATTCATCGCTGTCGCGTCTGCATCAAATCCAGATTGATGCGGTCAAGATCGACAAATCCTTTGTTCTCAAGATGGATGAGAATGCACGGGTGGTGATCGAAGGTGCAATTCTGATTGCACACCGCTTTGGCTTGCAGGTCATCGCCGAGGGGGTTGAAACCGAACATCAGCGGAGCATGCTTGATGGCATGGGGGTTGATGCCTATCAGGGATATTATTTTGCCCGGCCGGGCGCTGTTCCGTGCGTTGATTGCCATTGGCAAACGGATGTGCCGGTCAGGATATGAAGTATGGCAGGGACCATAAAGAAACGGCCTGACCGCAGGTGCGACAGGCCGTTTTAGTGCCATTCTGATGGGGGGGACAGAATCAGCGGCTGAAATCAATCAGTACAAGGAAGCTGACCGGTACAAGTGCCAGTGCAACGTAAATCCAGAACGATGCGACAGGGACACCTAAATGCGCCAGCACAAAGCCGACAAGATAAAGTACCAGACCGATCACTGCGACCAGTAGAATGCCCAACAGTGGCAAGGATACGTTGCTATCTGTTTTCATGTCCCGTCATGCTCCCGAAACGGATTTTTTAACTCATGGTGTTGAAGTTAACATTCTTTACGCGCATGCGTTTTGATCCGTATCAATGATCGTCATAGATTAAGTGACCGGTGCCAGTCGTGGTCTTTATATATAAAGATAGTGGATAGCGGGTCCGTATGTCGGGAATGCTTGTCGGGATGTCCGTCATTCAATCGAGAATCGGTCACGATCATAACCGCTGCTCTTGGAATTGCCTGTCAAAGCAGACTTTGATACTGACGCGCAGGTTTGGAAAGGAGCAGATTCCGTGCGGTTGAGTTGGGTAAAATGCGACCCAAACCACGGTTTCCCGCCAAAACAGGCCAGATAAGCGTTTTTGTCGCAGATTTCGGTTGATGAAGGCTTGACGACATTGGTCAGAGGCGGTAATAACCCGGCTCCAAGCGCGGGCCTGCATGTTCAGGCCAAGCGTCCTTTTGCGAATTTATAGACCAGGAGATCAGGTCATGGCACGTCGCTGCCCGGTATCCGGCAAAGGCGTTTTGGTCGGCATGAATGTGAGCCACGCCCACAATCGTACCAAACGTCGTTTCCTCCCGAACCTGCAGCCGACCTCGCTGCTTAGTGAGTCGCTCGGTCGTTCGGTGCGTCTGCGTCTGACCACCAATGCTGTCCGCACCATCGAAAAACGTGGTGGTCTGGATGCATATCTGCTCAGCACTGCAAATGCAAAGCTGCCGGCAGATTTGGTGAAAATCAAACGCCAGGTCGCCAAAGCTGTTGAAGCAAAAGCTGCCTAATTCAGGCTTCTGCTTTACAGACAGATTTTACGAAGGCTCGCTTCTGGCGGGCCTTTCGTTTATCTGATCGCAGGGCTTGGTTCAAAGCCACAAGACAAGCTGCACCATCATTGATGGGCAGCTTTTTTTGTGGCTTGCGGCATAGGCGGATGGTCGGAGTCGCCTGATTTCGGGGCGTCCGGATTTGACAAAACGCGACTCGGCGGCAGACGGACTTTGCGCTTTTTCGAAAATGGTCTATACTTTGCTCTATCAGTGGTTTACGTCGCCGCGTCGCCCGGTTTGGTGAAACGTCACGATTTCTTCATCACCAACGATTCCCGAACCTGCTAAACAAGGCAAGCGACTCGGTAAACACGGTGGAGCGGATGGTATGCATTTATCGCCCAATGCGTGTCCGGCACTTGTTCTTAACGCCGACTTTCGGCCGTTGAGCTACTTCCCGCTGTCTCTTTGGTCTTGGCAGGATACGCTCAAGGCGGTCTTTCTTGAACGCGTCGATGTGCTTTCGGAATACGACCGCGAAGTACGTTCCCCATCCTTTAAAATGAAGCTGCCGAGCGTCATTTCGCTCAAGGAATATGTTCCGCTCAAAAGCAGTCCGGCCTTCACACGATTTAACGTCTTTTTGCGTGATGAGTTCTCCTGCCAGTATTGCGGGGATCGCCTGCCGACCAACGAGCTGACCTTTGACCATGTGATCCCGCGTGCGCGCGGTGGACGTACCAACTGGGAAAATATCGTCACGGCCTGTTCGGACTGTAACCTGTTCAAGGGTAGTCGATCGGTCCGCGAGGCAGGTCTGAGGCTGCGCAGGACGCCGGGGCAGCCCTCCATGCATGAACTCCAGTCAACAGGACGCCGTTTCCCGCCGAACTATCTCCATGAAAGTTGGCGGGATTTTTTGTACTGGGATACCGAACTGGAATACGACTTCTGATCCGGTCTTACTCGGAACCCGCAAAACAGAAAAGCCGACGGAAAATCCGTCGGCTTTGTTCTGTCTGAATAGATCGCCAGTAACTTTCAGAAATTGGCCGTCAGGGCCAGCTTTGCCGTCAATGGTGCGCCCATCGTGATGTATTCGCTATCGGTGCTGGCACTTGCCCAATAATTGTTGTTGGTCAGGTTTTCGATATTGCCGCGGAAGGTAACCGGATAGCCATACAGCGTTGTATTGTAGCGCCCCCCAACGTCAAGGCGCGTCCATTCGTCGAGCTGCAGGGTGTTTTCGTCATCAACAAATTGCGGGCCGCTATGGATAACCCGACTGGTTAATGTCGCCCCCCGCAGGAACGGCAGATCATATTCGACACTGAATGTT
The DNA here is from genome assembly GCF_003326795.1 of Thalassospira profundimaris. GTDB lineage: Bacteria > Pseudomonadota > Alphaproteobacteria > Rhodospirillales > Thalassospiraceae > Thalassospira > Thalassospira profundimaris_C. The sequence goes on from NZ_JPWI01000002.1 coordinate 353,579, forward strand.
GCCTGATATTCGGCAACACCCTTTGCCCTTTTGCCGTCATTGGTCCGGTTATCGGTGTCCTGCAATTCTGAGTCGATATAGGTCAGGCCGCCAAGCAGACGGAAGCCTTCAACAGGTTCGCCAAAGGCCGTAAACTCAATCCCGCGATTTTGCTGTTCGCCGTTAGTGTCTTCAATATTGGTGGTGCTGTCCTTGTAAACAGAAGGCTTCTCAATTTGGAAAAGTGCAATACCGCCGCCAAAAGTACCAAAGTCGGCTTTCACACCAGTTTCAAACTGTTTGGAGACATAAGGTGCCAAAACAGATCCGAAGTTCGCAGCACCGGTATCGGTGACCGTTTTGCCTTTTGACAGGCCTTCAATGTAGTTGGCGTAAACCGACCATTCATTCGTCACCTTGCCGACGATGGCAAACATTGGTGAGTCCGCACGTGAGTCGTAGTAGGAGTTCTGTGCGCCTGTGCCAAGATTATATCCCTTTGTGTTGACCTCCTGATGGCGAATGCCCGCGGTGAGTTCAATCCGGTCATTCAGGAAGCCCATGGTGTCGGCGATATAATAGCTGACAAATGTGTTCTTGCTGCTCAAGGGAAGATCATTGAGGTTGCCGCCGGTGAAGGTGACCGTCGAGCTGTGGCTGTCTGCACCGGAGCCATAAATGCTGCCAGTCTGACTAGAATAGAACTCATAGGCCTGATAATTCTTTTGCCAGATCCCGGAAATCCCGAGATTGACTTCATGGTTAACAGGCCCTGTTTCAAACTTTTGCCGGATGCCAGCCATTGAGCTCAGATCGGTATTCTGGAAGTTGATGACACTACTTCCAAATGAAGCTGTTCCATCAGAGCTATTCAGGGTGGGGGTGGCATAACCGCCTTCTTCTTCCGAATTACGACCGCCAAGAACCACATAGGCCATCGTGCTATCGGTAAGGTCATATTCGCCACGTACCTGACCGATATAGTCCTCCAGATCACTATAGGTCCATGCACTGGCATAGTTGTGACTTGCGGATGGCGCGTTGGGGATACTGGTAAGGGCGCTTCCGATATTGACCGACGGGCGAGCCTGGGAAATATAGTGCTGGTTGATGATACCATCGACTGTAACGCGGGCATTCTCGCCGTTGAAATCAAGTGCAAGAGATGCAAGGCGCGCGGTTACTTCTTCGTCATCAATGCTGGTTTCCCCGTCGCGATACACGGCGTTGGCCCTTGCACCAAACTGGTCCGCAGAGCCAAACCTGCGCCCAATATCGACATGAGAGCCAAAGGTTTTACCGTTTTCCGTGCTTCCGGTAAGACTTGTCACGGGATTAGCTGTCGCCCGTTTGGGAACAAGGTTAACCGTTCCACCAATGCCGCTGGATCCCGGAGGCATGCCGTTGAGGAACGCAGAGGCACCTTTCAGGAGCTCAACCCTTTCATAAGTCTCGATGATTGCTTTCTGACGTGGTGCTGTACCACTTACCCCGTCAAGCGAGATATCATCGGATTGCAGGTCGTAACCGCGAATATTGAACCGGTCAGCGAAGTTGCCATAGCCGGTTGAATTGACGACCGAAGGGTCATTCAAAAGGACGTCTGCAACATCCTGAGCTTGCTGGTTTGTGATGAGCTCACTGGTATATGACGTTGTGCTAAAGGGCGTATCCATCACATCCTTGTTGCCAAGAACGCCTGCGCGACCACCGGTTGCCACCTGACCACCGGCATAAACGGGCGGGGTCGGATCGCCCGGTTCTGCTTTGCTATCAGCTTCGATGACAATGGCCGGGGTTTCGGTTGACCCGGTGTTTTCCGTTTCGCTCGACGTCGTATCATTGGTCGACTGCGCCCGTGCAAAGTTCGGCGCCGCAAAAACCAATGCGATTGCAGTGCCCAGCAAAAGGGTTGAAGACAGTTTCTGTCCTGTAAAACGCATTTGGGAATCCCTATCGGTTGTCTCTGACGACGACCTGCTGGGCGGGAACCGGCGGGCCATCTTGAATGATGGGCCAGTCGATATCACGCGCGCGGGGGGGAATATTGAACCCGATTTGTCCGGATTGAACGGAATTTGGCTTAATTCAGGCGATCTGTTCCTTGCGCCAAGCACCCGGCGTGGTTCCGACGATCTTGCGAAAGACACGGGTCAGATGGGCCTGATCAGCAAAACCGACGCCAACCGCAACCGATGCCAGTGGCGTGTCACCTTTTTTCAGCAGTTTTTTTGCCCGTTCGACGCGGGCTTTCATTTGCCATTGCTGGGGCGGCATGCCTGTGGATTCACGAAATGCAGAACAGAAATAGGATTGAGACAGGCCGGTCAGTTGGGCGAGTTCATCAAGCCGGATGGTCCGCCCGCAATTCTGTTCGATGTAATCAACCGTTTTGCGCAGCTGATAGGGGGCGAGTTTGCCACGCTTACGCTGTGGTTCCGTGGCTGGCGACGGGCCAAGAAGGGCAGCAGTCAGGGCTGTTACCAGTCCTTCGCCGTAAATCTGCGGGGCGGCCATACCGTTTTCAAGATCGTCGGCAAGCAGTCGTACAAGCGCATTGATGCGCGGATCGCAGAACCCGATCCGGGGTGTTTCAAGTGCCCGCCGGTCAAGGATGCTCCCCATTGAATGTTCAAGGGCTTTGACATCGAGATGAATATCAAGATGACGCAGGCGGCATTTGCCAAGAACTTCCGATGATACCTCCATCCCCGCGGGGATATAGGAAAGGCATCCCTGCCCACGATGGCTGCGGGTAGTTGTGTCACTTGAAGCCCGGACTTCGACGCGCCCGTCACCGATACAGTCCAGAATGGCGACCAGACGCGGTGCGCGCGAGACATAGGTGCCGCCCGCTTCCTGTTCACATTCGACATGCCACAGATCGGTGATGGCTGCGTTCCAGCGCCGGAAACGCAAATCATCCAGAAGGGAAATACCTTCGATCTTGCTGGTCATTTGTGGATGAAATGTCATCTTGGTCAATCCTGCGTCAGTCCTTTGGTCCGGGTTCTGAAAGGGACTCTCTTGAGAATCGCAGGGCAAATATAGCCGGGAATACTCTGCAAACAATAACAATTCTCATTATCAAAAGCAGAATTGTTCATTCACCGGTCAATTGATCGCGTTTGGCGGGTGGCCGGATACAAACAAACCCGCCCGGAGTGCGGGCGGGTTTATTGGGACGAACGATGACGTTTGTTCCGGGCGTCTTTTGATTCTAGAGGCCGTGTTCGCCTTCTTTCTTCATCCAGCGTGACGGTGCGATGAAGCAGAAAATGGTAAGGGCTGCCGAGAAGAAGACATTGACCGTGGGCATGGTGATGCCAAAAAGGGTCCAGTCGATTTTGTCGCACCGAATAATCGGCTGGGCAAGAAGCTGTGCCTTAAGTTCGGCAAGCGAACTTGCACCACTTTGCACTCCGCCACACATCGCCGGTCCCTGCCACCAGAGTTCCTGAACGCCGACGTGATAAATGGCAATGCCGGTGCCAACCGCAAAGGTCAGCCCGCAAAGATAGACGATTGCACGTGCGGCCTTGGGGAAGCGGATCAGAAGCAGGGCCAGAACAGACAGGCCGATCACGATATAGAAGGGCTTGCGCTGATACAGACACAGAATGCAGGGCAGTAGTTTCTGAACATACTGCGCATAAAGAGCAAATCCGATGCTGCCGCTTGAGACCAGGAACAGGATAATCGGTGCGAAGGCCGGGATATAGCGCGGGCGAAGCATTTTGAACATCAGCAAATCCGTATCTCGTCTTCCTTGAAATGTGCTCATGGGGTCACCCGTGCGGGATCAGTTTGATTGCGGCGAACCCACCGACAAGAACTACGATAAATATGGTGAAAACGAGGCCCAGCCGTTTTTCGATGAAATCACGAATGGCCGGGCCGAATTTCCAGATCAGGGCAGCAATGACAAAGAACCGCAATCCACGGGCAAAGATCGAAGCGACTGTAAAGACCACCGGATCAAGTGCTGTGACACCCGACAGGATCGTAATTACCTTATAGGGGAACGGAGTGATGCCGGCGATCAGCACAGCCCACGCACCCCATTCGTTATAATAGTCTTTGAACTGATCGAACTTTGCGCCATAGCCATAAAGCTCCAGCACCGGACGGCCGACCGTTTCAAACAGGAAGAACCCGATTCCGTACCCGATCAGACCGCCCAGAACCGATCCGACAAGACAGATCAGCGCATAACGCCAGGCCTTGGTCGGAGCTGCAATGATCATCGGGATCAACAGGATATCTGGCGGGATCGGAAAGACCGAGCTTTCAATCGCAGCAATAAAGAACAATGCCCAAGCGGCATGACGGTGACCCGCCAGGTTCATGGTCCAATCATAAAGACTGCGGATCACGGCAATCGCGCCTTATCTTGTTTAGCTATGGTCTGGTGAATGGCGCAGGGCCTTGAAACTCGGCGCGATCAAAGCGCATTTTGCGACCAATCGCAATGATGCAGTTGATGATCGCAAAATCAGCAACATTTTTGCACAAAGCCCCATTGACCCCGCGAAATTTACAGCTATTATCCCGCCCGTCGATGGAGGGTGCGATCACGCACCCAGATTGCCTGCCCCTGTGGCGGAATTGGTAGACGCGGCAGACTCAAAATCTGTTTCACTTAGTGAGTGGGAGTTCGATTCTCCCCGGGGGCACCATCGCTTTTTTCCGGTAGATGACATTTAGCAAAACCGCAGGCTCATGTGAGTCTGGTTTTCGCCTTGTATGTTTTGCCGGAGCGGTAACCGATCATTCCAACGTTGTAGTTGATCGTATTCCGCTCAAATCCCCCTTGAAAGTCTCCGTTTTCAGCCATTTTTTGTTGGCATCATAATTGCAATTTCCTGACTCCTTATCAACTTAGGGAGGAAAAAATGCAAAAAGCAAAAATGTTTGTCACGGCTTCCATGATGCTGGGTTTTATCGGTGCAACCGGCGTTGCTTCTGCCGATGAACGATTCACGTCGCCGTTTGGGCCCGATGACCAGATCGGTGCCGCAAACTATCTGACTGCCGAAGTTACCCTTGCCGCGAGCAAGTTGATATCCGAAGGGAAAGTCTACTCGCTTGGTATGGAGATTTCACGTGATACACCGGCATTCGCGCCGCGTGGTGTTGCTGTAACTGTTTTCTCGCCGGGGCAAAGTGGTAACAAGACCCTTGGCAGCAATTCCGGGACATATAACGACGACATGTTCACCGGTTGGCTTGGTGTGGGGACGCAGATTGACGGTTTGGGTCATCTCGGTGATCACCACACTTACTACAATAACAACCATGCTGAAGACATGGTGGCAGCTACGGGCCTGACCAAACTGGGTATTGAGAATGTTCCGCCAATGGCGACGAGGGGTGTGTTGCTCGACGTTGCTGCGATCAAAGGAACCGGGCGGCTCGAGGGCGGATATGTCATTACCCTTGATGATGTACTGGCAGCACAAAAGGCGGCCGGAACTGAAATTCGCAAGGGGGACGTGGTTCTTGTCCATACCGGATGGCTTGATCTGGTTGGACAGGATAATGCGCTTTATGGTTCGACCGAGCCTGGCATCGGCTTGGAAGCCGCGGAATGGCTGGCAAAAAAAGGGGTCGTTGCTGTCGGAGCCGACACGTGGGGGCTGGAAGCCGTTCCCCATGAAGATTCGACGGCGTTCTTCCCGGTCCACGTAAAACTTTTGGCTGAAAACGGTGTTTATATTCTTGAGAATATCGTCACCAGGGACCTGGCCGAAGACCGGGCGTACGAGTTTCTTTTTGTTCTTGGTCAGGCAAAGCTTAAGGGTGCCGTCCAGATGATCATAAATCCGGTCGCCATTCGTTAAGCCTGTTGCTTGATGTCACAGATCTTTGTGGACCGGCGGCCAGGTGATCAAACATGCCGCCGGTCTTTTTGCCGGGTTGTAAACGGGTGTTTGCAAGCAGCAAAGTCGGAATACGCTCCGATAGTTCGCGTCGATATCGCTTGTGGTCATGTCGCGCAGGCATGTTTCAAGTTGCGTGTCAGATAAAGGTCACGGGCCGCAAGATCATCTTCCTGTCATTGTCGAACCACCTGTCCGTCACGGCAGAGCTTCAGGCTGCATTGGTGATGTCGGCTTGGAAAATTGTATTTTCCGGGATGTTAGACGCCGCAGGGGGCGATTCCAGCCCCGATAAATTTCCATTACTCACGCAAAAAATTGATCACAGTCATACCTTGCGGCCAGCAAGGTTGAGTGTTTCGGGCGTTTCCCGCTGGCTAGGTGGCAAGGTTAAGCAAAAAATATCGAGGAAAATTCGGACAGAAAACGATCTTCTGAAAATTTCTTTGCGGGCGGAAAGCGTTGGTTTTGCATGCTTACGCGGCGACATTTATGGTTGAAATATATTTCATGTTGACTCCCGAAACGGGATCAATCCAAATGAATGGTAGATATTTCCAGATGTGAAATATCTACCATAAATAACATTATGCGAACCACACCGTGTCCTGGAAAGCCCGGAACTGGTTACGCATTAGGGAGGATAACATGAAAATCAAATCAATGCTGCTGGGAACAGCTGCGGCTGCTTTCTTGACTCTCACTGCGTCTTCGGCAATGGCGCAGGATACTAAAAAAAGCGCATTCCAGTGTGAGCCCGGCGAGCTTTATGCCATGAACGTCATGGTCAGCGGTGTCGAATACTGGTTCCCTGTCTATGAAATGTTCAAGCAGGCTGCGCAGCAGATGGGATGTGACACGGTTTATACCGGCACGCCGGAATATGATGTGAACAAGCAGATTGCGACCTTTGAGCAGGTTCTGGCGCGTCAGCCAGCCGGCATCATGGTTCATCCGATGAACTCTGATCCGTTCATCGCACCGATCAATCGTGCTGTTGAGCAGGGCGTGGCTGTCGTCACCTTTGCCGCAGATTCTCCGAATTCAAAGCGTTCGGCCTATATCACCTCGAACAATGACCGCGAAGGAGCAGCTGCGGCTGATGCCATTGCCGAGGCTATGGGCGGATCCGGTGAATATGCAGTTCTGGAGAATCCCGGGCAGGACAACCATGATCGCCGCGTTTCGGCCTTCATCGCCCGCATGGAAGAAAAATACCCGGATATTAAGCTGGTTGCTCGCGCGGCATCAAACCAGGATCCGACCAAGGCCTATAACGCTGTTCTGACCATGCATCAGGCACACCCGAATCTTGGCGCTGTCTTTATGCCAGAGGCAAACAGTGCACTGGGTGCAGCGCAGGCGGCCATCGAGACCAAGGCAGATATCAAGGTGATGACTGCAGACGTGAATGCCAAGATCCTTGATATGATCAAGGCAGGCGAGGTCTTTGGTTCAATTAACCCGAACCAGGGTATTCAGGGTTACATGGGCTTCATTTCCCTGTTCCTCGCAGCACATCCGGATCTGATTGATCCGATGAATGACTATATGCGGGCTGGTGCCAACCCGATGATGGTTCCCTACATCGATAATGGCTATGCGGTCGTGACTGCAAAGAATGCCGATGACTTCTATTGGGAAGATTACCTGAAACGTCGCGGTACCAAAGGTATCGAAGAATAAGGACATCTAGATCTGGTCGCTATGCCCATGGCGACCAGATGACCCTTCCTTTCGGTCCTCCCACTTTGATTGGTCGAAAGGAAGGGCTGCCCTTCTTTTCATCGCAAGGCATCCGGTTTTATGCAGCCCATTCTAGAAGTTCACGACATTCATAAATCCTTCGGCCCGGTGCAGGCCCTGCGCGGTGTTCAACTGTCGCTGATGCCCGGCGAGGTCCATGCCCTTATGGGGGAAAATGGTGCGGGAAAATCCACGCTGATGAATATTCTTAGCGGTGTATTCCCGCCTGACCAGGGACGTATCCATTTCAAGGGACGTGACATAATTCTTTCCGATCCTGCAAAAGCGCAGGCACATGGCATCGGTCTGGTACATCAGGAAATAGCCCTGTGCCCGGACATTTCCGTTGCAGAAAATATCCTGATGGCAGCGACCAACGCGCGTACCTCATTTTTGATGAATGATCGTGAATTGCGCGAACGTGCCAAAAAAGTTCTGGCCGATCTGATGCCGATACCTGTTGATGAAAAAGTCGGAAATCTGCCAATAGCCAGTCAACAAATTGTCGAGATTGCCAAGGCCCTGACCCTTGACTGTGATGTGCTGATTTTCGATGAGCCAACTGCGGCACTGACAGATAGTGAGGCCGAAGCCCTGTTTCGGATCATTGCTGATCTGAAGGCGCGCAATATCGGTATCATCTATATCAGTCATCGCATGGCAGAAATCTTTGCGATTTCTGACCGGATCACGGTGTTCCGGGACGGGACTTTCATTGACACCCTGATGACGGAAGATACCAGCCCTGATGAAGTGGCAACCAAAATGGTTGGCCGCGAAATCCTTCATCAGTTTCCGGCAAAGAACCCTGATCTGAAAGGGGGGATGTCATCGGTCATGTCTGTGCGTGAACTAAGTGATGACGGTTTCCTGAAAGATATCAGCTTTGATTTGCGCGAGGGCGAGGTTCTTGGTCTCGGCGGTTTGATAGGTGCCGGACGCAGCGAACTTGCACATGCGATTTGCGGACTAAGCCGCAAAACCACCGGATCCGTGGCAATGCGCGGCAAACCACTGAATATTGAAAGTTATGCCGAAAGTATTCGGAACGGGCTTGTGTATCTGTCTGAAGATCGTAAGGGGTCAGGCGTGTTCCTTGACCTGTCGATTGCTGCAAACATCACGGCCCTTGATCTTCGGCATGTCAGCTCAAAGGGATTTGTGCTCCAGCGCGAAGAGGAAAAACGGGCTGAGGAACTCGGCCGTCTGCTTTCGTTGCGCTGTGCTCATGTCAGTCAGCCGGTATCTGCGCTCAGCGGTGGAAACCAGCAAAAGGTGGCAATCGCCAAGATGCTTTCGGTGCACCCCGATATCATCATTTTTGATGAACCGACCCGCGGTGTTGATGTTGGTGCCAAGAGCGAGATTTACACCATCTTGCGTAATCTGGCGTCCAAGGGGGTCGGGGTTCTTGTTATCTCGTCCGAGATGCCTGAACTGATTGGTCTTTGCGATCGCATTATTGTTCTTCACGAAGGCAGAGTTGCCGGTGAAGTCGAAGACGAAAATATGACCGAAGAAAAAATCATGAAACTGGCTTCGGGGCTTTCCCGCCAGAACGCGGTCGTGAAGGAACGGGAGTTGGTGTCATGACATCGGTCAAGGCCTTGAAACCAGAAACCAAAACGAAAAACGAAACACAGAATGCGGAGGCAACCCAGTTGAACAAGGGTGTGCAAAACCGAATGTTGGGAATTTTCAAAGCGCGTGAAGCGGGGCTTGTTGCCATCATCCTGATTATTTGCATCGCGATGAGCTTTGCCTCGCCCTATTTTCTGACCTGGCAAAATTTCCGGGCCATGTTGCTGTCTTTCTCGATTGAGGGGATTGTCGTGGTCGGGATGACAATTCTGTTGATTGTTGGCGGAATTGATCTTTCTGTCGGTTCGGTCGTGTGTCTGGCCATGGTGATTGGTGGCAAGCTTTTCCTGATGGGGATGGATCCCTGGTCGGCAAGTTTGATTGCAATTCTGGCATGCGGCTTTATCGGCTTCCTTATGGGGCAATGTGTAACCCGCATAGGACTTCACTTCTTTATCGTGTCACTGGCCTTCATGGTCATCGCACGTGGCCTTTCATTGCTGATCACAAAGGGGACGCCGCAATCGCTGTTTACCCTGCCGCCAAGTTTCAAATTTATCGGACAGGGTGATATTGCCGGAATGCCGTTTGTGATCATCCTGTTCTTTGCGCTGGTTGTCTTTTTCGACCTTTTGCTGCGCCATTCAACCATCTTCCGCAAAGTCTATTACACCGGCAGCAACGAAAAGGCGGCGCTGTTTTCAGGGATCAAGACCAAGCGTATCAAGATTTTATGCGCGACCCTCTGCGGACTTTTGTCCGGTGTGGCCGGCGTTGTCTATATGGCGCGTTTCGGTGCCGCGACGCCGCAGTTCGGTATTGGCATGGAGCTTAGCGTGATTGCGGCCGCGGTAATTGGCGGCGCCAGCCTGAATGGTGGATCGGGAACCATCTTTGGTGCGGTTCTTGGTGCGGCCCTTCTGTCACTGGTGACAAGTTCCCTGATCCTGCTTGATGTGCCGGTTTACTGGCAGGACATCATTCGCGGTCTGATTCTTCTGGTCGCGGTTTCGGCGGACCATCTGCTCAATCGCCGCAAGCGCAGCGCATCGGCCAAATCGTAATCGCGTCAGGAACAAAAAGAATGACCAACAGTACAGAATTCGAGCGACTGCGACGCCTGCACAAGGTTCTGGTGATGTTCTACGAACAGAATATTTCCCAAGCCAAAATTGCGGAACTGACAGGTTTGTCACACACCACAGTTAACCGGCTGGTGAAGGAAGGCCAGGAGCGTGGACTGGTCGAGATTACCGTCAAGTCACCCTTTGGCAATATGACGGATCTTGGGGCCCTGATCGCGGAAGCGGGACGGATTGAAAACGCGATTGTGGTGCCGGAAGTCTCGACCGACCCCAAGATCACGATCAAGTCTACGGCGGATGCGGCCGCAGCCGCTTTGTTTGAAAAACTTGAAGATGGCATGACCATCGCAATCTCAGGCGGGGTTGGTGTCAGTGCGATTGTCGAGGCAATGAAACCAAAACGTACATATGACGTGACGGTTGTGCCGGGAACCGGCGGGGTTCAGGGAAAATATTACACGGATGTCAATCAGGTTTCGATGGCAATGGCCGAAAAGCTTGGGGGGCGTGCGCTTCAGCTTCATGCACCAATTATCGCGGGTTCACGAGAAGCACGTGACACTTTGCTGGATGTCCGTTCGATCCGTGACGTTTTTGATATTGCCCGCAAGGCCGATATTGCCGTGATGGGTATCGGGTCAGTGCGCGAGAGTACATCAACCTACCTGTCTCTTGATGACGATATCGACCGTGACGAAGTCCTCGCTGCCGGGGCAAGTGGTGAATTGCTGGCGCATCTGATCAGCAAGGATGGCGCTCCGTGCGACTATTCGGGCAATGACCGTGTGGTTGCCCTTACCCTTGATGAATTGCGTCAGATCCCGCACCGCTTTGCCATTGCCAGTGGTCAACACAAGGCAGAGCCGATTGCGGCAATTTTGCGCGGTGATTTCCTGACAACCTTGGCGATCGATGAACAAACCGCCTATGCGGTCAGCGACATACTAAAAGGAGATGCCTGATGGCACAGCTTATTCGTGAAATTGGAAAATCCGGTGTATCGGCATCAGCAATTGGGCTTGGAACCTGGGCGATGGGGGGCTGGATGTGGGGGGGACATGATGATGCCAACTCCATCAAAGCCATTCAGGCGTCAATTGATGCAGGTATCTCGCTGATTGATACAGCACCTGCCTATGGTCTTGGTCGTGCCGAGGAACTTGTTGGTCAGGCTATCGAGGGACGCAGGGACCAGGTGGTGATCGCGACCAAGTGCGGCATGGTCTGGGATACGGACAAGGGCAACTATTTCGTCGATGAACATGACAAGAAAATCCACCGTTATCTGGGGGCAGAGTCTGTCCGTGCCGAACTTGAAAGCAGCCTTAAACGTCTGCGCACAGACTATATCGATCTTTACATCACCCATTGGCAGGACCCAACAACACCAATTGCCGAAACAATGGGTGCCCTTCTTGATCTGAAACGTGAAGGCAAGATCCGCTCAATCGGGATCAGCAATGTGAATGCTGGCGAGATGAAACAGTATCTGGCCGCCGGGCAACTTGATTGCATCCAGGAATGCTACAACATGCTCGAACGTCAGCTTGAAGAAGAACTCGTGCCGCTCTGTCTTGAGAACAATGTGGCCGTGCTGAGTTATTCTTCGATGGCGCTTGGTTTGCTATCGGGCAAGATCGGGCCGGACCGCGTGTTTGAAGGCGATGATCTTCGCCGGGACAACCCGAAATTCTCGGTCGAAAATCGCAAGCTGGTTGCCGATTTCATGAAGGTTCTGCTTCCGATTGCTGATGCGCATAATGTCGAGCCGGGACAAATTGTGATCGCATGGACGATTGCGCAAAAGGGTATCACCTTCTCGCTATGCGGGGCGCGAAATGCGCAGCAGGCCTTGGAAAATGCCCGCGCCGGTGAAATCGTCCTGTCTTCTGATGAACTTGCAATCATTGACCAGGCAATTGCGGCCCATCTTGGCCCAGTCGCACGTGCGGCCTGATTGACAATAAGATGACACAGAATTCTCAGGATAAAACAATCCCGAAACGGGCCACCGTTGTTGTGGTCGGGGGCGGGATCAACGGGATCAGTGTGTTCCGTGATCTGGCCTTGCAGGGGATCGATGTTGTGTTGCTGGAACAGAGAGATTTCTGTTCCGGTGCAAGTGCGGCACTTTCGCGCATGGTTCATGGTGGATTGCGCTATCTGGAAAATGGCGAGTTCCGGCTTGTCCGGCAATCCCTGCAAGAACGCGACCTTCTGTTACGCAATGCACCGCACTACGTATTTCCGTTGCCGACGCTGGTGCCGATTTTTGATGTCTTTAACGGGTCAATGGCATCTCTGAAACGTTTCATTGGTCTTGGAAGCGGGCCGTCGCGGAGATCCGCGATGATGATCAAGATAGGCTTGATGCTTTATGACTGGTTGTCGCGCAAAAGCCGTACCATGCCAGCCCATCAATTCGTCTCGCGCAAGAAACTTCGTGCGATGACCCCTGATCTTTCGCCGGATGCCAAGTTCGGGGCGATCTATTATGACGCTTGGGTCAAGTATCCGGAACGTCTTGGTGTCGAGATGATCCTTGATACGCAAGAAGCCTGTCCGAACGCCAGTGCACATTCCTATATCGCGGTCGAAAAAGTCGAAGGTCAAAATATCCACTGGCGCGACCGCCTGACCGGCGAGACCGGTACGATTGCCCCCGATCTGGTTGTTAATGCAACCGGTGCCTGGGTTGATTTCACTAATCTGGCCTTATCTGGCGGACAGGAAAACGACACGCCACGCTTTGTCCGCGGGACCAAGGGATCGCATCTGATGATCCGTAACAAGCAGCTGGCCGCTGCTTTGGATGATCAGATGGTTTACTACGAGAATGCTGACGGACGGATCTGCATTGCCTTTAATTATCTTGGTGTCTCACTGGTCGGTTCGACAGATATCCTGATTGATGATCCCGAACTCGCGCGCTGCGAACAAAGCGAAAAGGACTATATGCTTGACGCGTTGCGTTTTGTTTTTCCTGAAATCGAGATCAGTCAGGACGATATCGTTCATGTCTTTACCGGTGTGCGGCCATTGCCCGTCAGTGATGCGGATGCTACCGGCCGGATCAGTCGTGATCATTCGCACCGCGAACAGGAACCTAATGACAAACGTGATTTCCCGGTCATCAGTCTGATTGGCGGGAAGTGGACAACATTTCGCGTATTTGGCGAAGAAATTGCCGATGTGGTTTTGAAGCGTCTGGGACGCAAACGCCAATGCAGCACAAGCCATCTGCGTATCGGCGGCGGTCGTGATTTTCCGAATTCCGAGAGCGATCTGGATGACTGGGTCGGGGCTGAACTGATTGATCTGACAATTGATCGCCCGACCCTTGAACGCCTTGCCGAACGTTATGGCAGCCGGGCAATAGAGATCGCGCGTTTTTGCCAGTCGGGTCCGGATGCTCAACTTGTCGCAGCATCAGCATATTCCCGTCGCGAGATCGAATTTCTGATCCGCAATGAAAAAGTGCGCAGCCTTTCCGACATCTTGTTACGCCGCACAGGCATCGGTTTGGAAGGTGGGATCACACAGCCTTTGATTGATGAAATCGGAACGCTGATGTCTGACGTGCTGGGTTGGACCGCATCCGAACTTGAACATCACAAACAGTTGCTGGGTGAAGAGCTCGGCAAAAAACACAGCATTGTCTGAAGAATGAACCGGGCAATCCGGTCAGAGGAGGAAACATGTTCGTATCGAAAAAAGTGCGCTTGAACCGTTTGATGAAAAACGGCCGTTGTCTTGATGTCGCCATTGACCATGGTGTTTGTAATGAACCCAGCTTCATGCTCGGTCTCGAAGATGTACAGTCGGTGGTTAACACACTGGTTGATGCGCGGCCCGATGCCATTCAGATGAATTACGGGCAATCCGACCTGTTGCAGACATTGCCGGGGGAAAACCGCCCGGCACTGGTGATGCGTGTTGATATGGGTAATCCATATAACAAGGAACGCCATCGTTCGATGTGGGCGGTGATGCAGAACGAAAGTGATCCGATTCTGCCGGCATTGCGGATGGACGCGGCCTGTGTCGTGGTCAATCTGTTCATGCTTCCGGACGAACCAGACCTGTTCCGTCAGTGTGTGCAGAACATTTCGAAGCTTGGCAATGATTGTGAAAAATATGGAATGCCATTGATGATCGAACCGCTTGTCATGCAGCCGAACAGCGCACGCGGCGGATATCTTGTCGATGGTGATACAGAAAAAGTCACGACCCTGGTACGTCTGGCACGTGAAATGGGTGCCGATATCATCAAGGCGGACCCGACGGACGATCCTGAGGACTTCCACCATGTTGTTCAGGCCGCGCGTTGTCCGGTTCTGGTCCGCGGTGGTGGCAAGGCCGATCTGCGAACTGTGTTTGACAATTCTGCGGCCCTGATGGCGCAAGGGGCTCACGGCATGGTTTATGGTCGCAACATCTATCAACATGATAATCCCAAGGCGGTCGTCGCGGCCCTGATGGCGATGATTCACGACGGAGCCGACGGGGCCAAGGCGTGGGATATCTATTCCGGGTTCGAAGGTTAAGCTGATGGCGCGCTATTTCCTTGGAATTGATGCGGGCAATACGGTGGTCAAAACCGTGCTGTTTGATGCCGCCGGCAGAGAAATTGCCCATGCCTCCCGCGAGGCTGTGTCACATTGTCCTGCCCCGGGGTTTGTGGAACGTGACATCGACCAGTTACGTAATGACCTTTTGGAAGTGGTGGCGGAAGTCATCAGGAAATCCGGTGTCAATACATCCGATATTGCCGCAATCGGCAGCGCCGGGCACGGCAATGGATTGTATCTTCTGGGGGCGGAAGGCAAAGCGCTTTTAGGGGTTCAGTCCCTTGATACACGCGCAAACGGGCTTGTTGATGATCTGACCCGTGATGGTGTTGGGGATATAAGTTATCCGATTTCCGGGCAGCGTCCCTGGGTCTCACAGACACCGACCTTGCTTGCCTGGGTCAAGCGCGAACGCCCGGATATTTATGGGGACACCCGCGCAGTTTTGTTGTGCAAGGACGTGGTGACACATGCGCTGACCGGGGTACTGGTCAGTGATATTTCCGACATGGGCGGATGCGGAATGTTGCGTATGCCCGAGAATATATACGACGATGATTTACTTGATGCCTTTGGCATTCTTGATGCGCGGGACAAACTGCCGCGTCTTGCGCATCCAAGCGAGATTGTTGGTCATGTCACGGCGGAGGTGGCGGCTAAAACCGGCCTTTGTGTCGGAACCCCGGTTGTTGCAGGCTTCTTTGACGTGATTGCAAGTGCACTGGGATCGGGTGTTGCTCGTCCGGGACAGGCATCAATGATTGTCGGCACATGGAGCATTAACCAGATCATCCTCGAGAATATCGATTTCCAGAGTGAGAACGAAATTTTCATGTCATCTGGTTATGCGGATGGTCGCTTCATGTCGATTGAGAGTTCGGCGACGTCTGCGGTTAATCTGGAATGGCTGGTTCGGGAATATCTTGAGCATGATGCCGAAGTCGTAAATGGAAAATCACCATTTGACCTTGCCAATGAGCTGGTTGCCCAAAGCAAATTTGGTCTGGATGGCCCCTATTACCATCCGTATCTGTATGGTGCACCATGCAACGGTACAGCCCGTGCAGGATTCTTTGGTGTCGGTGGATGGCATGGGCGAGGCGATATGTTGCGTGCCATTTACGAAGGTGTGACCTTTGCGCATCTTCAACATATGCACAAGTTGCGGGCGACCGGTGCTCATTTTGACAAGATCATTCTGTCGGGTGGCGGAGCACGCAGTACAATCTGGCCTCAAATTATTGCCGATATTCTTGAGCTGCCCCTCAGTGTTGCGAAATGTCAGGAAACAGGTGCGCTCGGCGCGGCAATGGCTGCTGCTGTTGGTGTTGGTATGTATCATGACTACGATCAGGCAGCAGACAGCATGGTCAGGATGGACCGTCATTACAGCCCCGCCCTAGAAGCAAGCGAGATCTATCGCAAACGCTTTGCAATGTGGCGTGATCTGGAAGCGGCGATGCTGCCATTCTGGTCACGGTTTGCTGCGGCAAACGCCTGATTTCAGATATTCAGCCCCCTGTTGCGACAGTGTGTGACAGGGGGTCTTTCACCTGAAAATTCGACAAAAGACTGTTCTGACTTATGAACAGGGGCGTCGTCATGCCTGTCCCTTTGCGGAGACAACAGATGTCTTTCGATAATTCTTCTTTTGATTTCATCATTATCGGTGCCGGATCCGCGGGATGTGTATTGGCCAACCGGCTCAGTGCAGATCCGAATAACCGGGTTCTGCTGATCGAGGCAGGGGGGAAAGACAATTATCCCTGGATACATATTCCGGTGGGTTACCTGTATTGTATTGGAAACCCCCGAACTGACTGGCTCTATGAAACTGCGGCGGAAAAAGGACTGGGGGGACGGTCGATTGCCTATCCGCGTGGCAAGGTTCTTGGTGGATGTTCGTCCATCAACGGCATGATCTATATGCGAGGCCAAGCCGCAGATTATGATCGCTGGGTTGTCGAGGGAGCAACAGGTTGGGGCTGGGACGATGTACTGCCCTATTTCATCAAATCGGAGAATTATCACAGTCTGTCAAACGCTCATGGCAGTGACGGGGAGTTGCGGGTTGAAAAACAACGCCTGCGCTGGGACGTGCTCGATGCTGTGCGTGATGGCGCCGAGGAACTCGGCATTCCAAAAACGGACGACTTCAACGGAGGCAGTAACGAAGGATCGGGATATTTCGACGTGACCCAGAAACGCGGCGTGCGCTGGAGTGCGGCCCGTGCTTTTCTGAAACCGGTGATGCATCGCCCGAACCTTTCAGTTTTGACCAAGGCAACTGTTGTCAGGCTTGAGTTTGATGGCACAGTTGTGCGTGGTGTGCAGTATGAACGTGGTGGCAAAACCGAGTTTGCATCTGCAAATCGTGAAGTAATCCTGAGCGCGGGTGCGATCGGAACGCCGCACATTCTGAAGGTCTCGGGCATTGGGCCGGCACAAGAGCTGCGCAATCATGGAATTGAGGTCAAACACGACTTGCCCGGTGTTGGCGAGAACCTTCAGGATCACCTGCAAATACGCACAGCATTTCGGATAACGGGTGCAAAGACACTGAATGAAATGCAGTCCACCCTTGTTGGCAAAGCCAAGATCGCATTGGACTACGCGCTACGCCGTCGTGGTCCGATGGCAATGGCCCCCAGTCAGCTTGGTATTTTTACGCGGTCCGACGGGCGCTATGAAACGCCCAATATCGAATACCATGTGCAGCCCTTATCGCTCGACAAGTTCGGTGCGCCTTTGCATGACTTCCCGGCCATCACGGTTTCGGTATGCAACCTGCGGCCAACCAGTAAGGGACGCGTGACACTGACCTCTTCTGATCTGCATGCGGCTCCCCACATTGCCCCGAACTATCTTGGTACCGATCTGGATCGGGAAGTCTCGGTGCAATCAATCCGTCACGCCAGGGCCCTGATGGCAACAAAGAGCATGGCGCAATATTGGCCGGTCGAGTTTGCACCAGGTGCCGAAGTTACTTCTGACGAGGCCTTGGCAGATGCAGCAGGCAAGGTCGCAACCACGATCTTTCACCCGGTCGGCACGGCAAAGATCGGCCCCAAAGATGATCCGATGGCGGTCGTTGATGAGCAGCTTCGTGTGCGCGGGGTGGAAAATTTGCGGGTTGTTGATGCCTCCGTTATGCCTTCAATCGTCTCGGGCAACACACATGCGCCCGTTGTCATGATTGCGGAGAAAGCAAGTCAACTAATCACTGGGGGATAGCGGAATGTGCAACGCATCTGGCTATTCTTGGGGTTGACCATCGTCAAGGTCAGCTTCTTTGATTGCGATATAGTAGCCCGACAACAATGCATTGAATTGCTGACTCCCCGAAATTGCAATGTATTGTAGGGCTGCGCTTTCCGTCGCAGCCCTTCTTTTTTTGATTTTTGTCGGGGTGGTGTGGTTATTCGGCGCGTTGCCCCAATGTGCTGCGCAATTCTGCACCCGGTAAACCGTGCAAGAAACCGTCAGAGAATGCCATCTGCAGAGGCATCTCCTGAAGGTTCCGGCGTAGCTCGCCAGCATCAATTTTACGATCGAGCAACTGACGATAGAGTTGTGCAACTTCCATCATGTCCAGGCTATGTGGTGACAGGCGGAATGCACTGACACCGGCATCCTGCAACTCTCCGATATTGTCAGAGAGTTCTACATAGTGGTTGGATAATGTCTGCAAGCCATTAACTGCGAGAAATGGCGCATCGTCGAGTGTTGCGACTTCCATGCCATCAAGCTGTTCACCGCAAACATATCTGCAACCGTCCTTGTGCAGGCCTTGCGCACGCGCAGAATAACAACGCGCGGAAATAGCCAAAGGCATTCGACCAAACACCTGAACTTCAATTTCTGCAGATTTGCGCGTTTCGCACAGTTGCGAGATTGACGATAAAGGCAACTCCCAGGGAAGCGAAATACGCTTTGCCGCCCGGCTCTCGAAATATGAAAATGTGCTTTCGTTATAGATATTGATATAGGGACCGATGACATGCGGACGATCTGCAAGCAAGCCAGCTGCTGAAATATCATTGGCCTCAATAAGCAGATCAGGCATCTGGGTAATTTCGTTTATCAGTGCGCTTTCGCGACTGTTCATCACCAGCGCAAGTGTTGATAAAACAACCTCCTTGCCAGCCCGCTGGAGGCGTTCAATAACATCTGGCAGATGCTTGTCAAAAAATGGCATGCGTTTGGCGCAGACAACTTCTCCGACATGGACTGTGTCAATGTCTGTCTCATCGGCAATCTGTGCATAAAAATCACGTTTCCGGTTTTCGTCCCAGTGAAAGAGAACGGGACCCATAATAAGTCGTGACTTTGTCATTGCCAGCCTCTCCGGTATGCGCCTGTAGTATCGCTTTGTCCTTCGCTAAGGGTATTCAGACTTGTCTGCTCGGCCAGCTTGCCCTCGGCAATCCGGTCAAGAGATGCCCGAAAGGCACTGACAACCTGGGAAATATAGGCCTTCCCGCGTTGGCGCCCCTCAATCTTCAGGGCGGCGACACCCGCCTTTGCCAGTTCAGGCAGCATTCCGGTGACATCCAGACTGGTTGGTTCCTCAAACAGATATCCCGATTTGTCCATGGCGCGAAAACGGCCTTTGCAAAGGGTCGGATAGCCGACCTTCTCGTCCTGATCGTAAATATTGATTGTAAAGTCACCCAGTCGGGAAACCGTCATATCGTCGCGTTCCTCATAGCGGACATGGGCGGCGGGTGAACATACGCCATTCATATTCGGGCTTTCGCCGGTCGCATATGACGATAGTGAACAACGACCTTCCGCCATCACACACATGCCACCAAAGGCAAAGACTTCTGTCTCAACCGGGATGCGGCTGTTGAGATATGCGATTTCCTCAAGTGAAAGAACGCGTGGCAAAACGACACGGCGAACAGCAAACTCCCGATGGTAGAATTTGATCGCCTCTTCATTTGAAGCCGATGCCTGAACTGAAAGGTGAAGTCTTGCATCCGGATGGCGGTCCCGCGCATACCGCAACAGGCCAATATCTGCGAGAATGATGGCGTCAACACCAATTGCCACAGCATCATCGATTGCAGCATGCCATATGTGTTCGATACCGGCCTGCGGATAGGTGTTGCATGCAAGGTAAACATGCACATCATGTTTGTGGGCGTGTTCGACAGCGTTGCGAAGTTCGTCGCGCGAAAAATTCAGGCCCGGAAAGTTGCGGGCATTCGTCGCATCGCGGAAACCGCAATAAACAACATCTGCACCGGCATCGACGGCGGCATGAAGACTGGCAGGTGTCCCTGCCGGACAAACGAGTTCCATATCGTTCCTCTGACTGGCTTGGGCTATTTGTGATCGGGAAGGGCAAAGTCGTCTTTGGCTGACACCGCCGGGGAATATTGCGTTCGGCGACTGCTGCGCTGCACGGATTTTTCGAGCCGGGCAAGTGCCTCTGTCTGCTGACTGGCACGCTTCTCCAATCCGCCAAGGCGTTTCTCGATTGACGATGTCAGTGTCGCGGCCGTGCGATTCATATCGTGTTGCAGTTGCTTATAAAGTGTTTCAGCAAGGCCAAGCATGAGGCGCGCAACCGGGTTGGCAATGCCAAAGCTGTTACTGACTGCAGAACGAAGATCAATTTCCTCACCATCAAGGGCATTGCGCAGGGCCACAACCAGATCGGTACGCCCTTCAATGCGCAGGGTGCGCGAAAAGAACAGGGCGTCGCCATCAGATTTGCCCTGAAGGAGTTCCAGTAACGCAGGCAGGGGCCCGAAAATCCGGGCGGCAACCGGTTCTGGCGTCTGGTTTGTGACGGGGCGAAGTTCAGGGTGCTCCGGATCAATTTTCAGATAGAACTTCAAATCAAGATCTGTGGGAGCAATGAGCAAGGCGAAACTTTCGCGTTCCGCCACCCGTTCGAACACCGCTTTGTGTTGCCGGTGCATTGTTGCCATCGCATGGCGGCAGATTTGCTCAGTCAGAGCTTTGGGAGCATTCCGTATTAACGGACTGGCCAGCAGAAAAGGGGTGAAAGACGGATAACTTCCTGACACGTGATGCTCCGGTACTTTTGTTGGCCGAAGTATCGCGCGGGCTCCCGGGTTTGTGGTTGATGTCTGTCAAATCCTTGTCAGGTTTGGATTTTTACAACTTTCAACAATGGTTCATGGCATTGGTTGGCAGGGAAAGATTCTCAAAGAGAAAGTTTGGAATTTTTGCCGCAACTGGAATTTGACCTTCGTCAACGTGGCATCGTGTGCCGGTATTACACTCCTGATGGTTGATTGGCAGCCAAGTGGGAAGGAAAACCGTATGCAGCCGGATTTACGTAATGCTGGAACACCCGTTACACCAGATGATCTTCTCAATCAGACGATAGGTGCATTGGTTGCCTGTTTTCCGGGGGCAACATTGGTCTTTCGCCATCACCATATCGGGTTTTGCTGTCATGCCGAGCAGACATTAGCCGAACTGGCCAACAAGAAAGATATCAATGCCCATCTTGTTGCAGAAGAACTTTGCAAGCTTCCCAAAGGGCCGATAAATCTGCCTGACCTGCATGATACGGATGCCTTCATCAATTTCATTCTGGATCGATATCATCAGGTACACCGGGACGAACTTCCTGAATTGATTGTGCTGGCCCGCAAGGTTGAAGCTGTCCACGGTGATCATCCGGAAGCCCCGGTTGGGCTGGCAGACGAATTATGTGCGATTGCCGAAAATCTTGATCTGCATATGAAGAAGGAAGAAGCTGTTCTTTTCCCGGCAATGCGTGAGATGCGTAAAAATGGTGCGATATCTGCCGCATTGGCTTTGCCGATCCACTGTATGCGAGAAGAGCATGATGATCATGCCGAGGCCGTTCATCGACTTCATAAGCTGACAAATAATTGTCAGCTCCCCCAGGGCGTATGCGGTTCCTGGCGTGCATTATATAGTGGCACGGGTAAACTCATCGAGGATCTGGTTGCGCATATGTATCTGGAGAACGCGATACTGTTTCCGCAGTTTGAGTGAAGATCTCATATCCAGATGAAAGACCGAGCGGCCCGATTTGATTTTGGCTGAGGACCAAAGCTCTCGCGTCGCCGAATCTTTTCCGGTCTGTTTTCATCGTCGTTCGAGATTTTAGCTAACGGGTGACGCGTCTCTGATCGGGAAAATACGCAAATACGGATATAAAGCGCGTTCAAATGACGCCCGGCGGGTGAAAGAGTTGCCGAAAAATGGCCGGAATGAATGCTTTTCCGATTTTCTGTCATTTTTCTGCAAAAAGGTATTTACAGGTCTGTATTGGGGC
>NZ_JPWI01000020.1 GCF_003326795.1 Thalassospira profundimaris
ACCGTTTGCAGGTCTTTTGCAGAGTTATAGGTCACCACTGTTTCGGTAAGCGTATGTTTGCCCTGATCGGTGAAAGTCATCGCAAGGTGAGAACGTGGCAAATCAGGATTTGCGATGCCGGTTTCATCGGTAAAGCTGTCATAGCCGGTATAACCGTCAATCGGGGTGATTGTTTCGTAATCCGTGCGGCTCCAGTAATGGGTGCCATTCGGGTCGATCATGGCAAAGTGCCAGTGACCGCCCTCGCGGAAATCAAACGATTTGGTCTTTGTCGTCAGCGGCTTGGGCGCGTACCACTGATCGAGCAGTTCGCTCTTGGTGTAGCAATCCCAGACCAGTTGGCGAATGGCTGCAAACTCGCGGCGGACGGTAAGGGTGCTTTTTTGCATGTCCGCGATAAAATTGAAGCGCAAATCAGGTTTCATCGTTTCCTCCCTGTAGAGATGACAGCAAAGTATCGAGATTGTCGAAGCGGCTTGCCCAAAGGGCGCGTTGTTCATCGAACCACTTTTCTGCTGCTTCGAATTTGTCCGGATTGAAGCTGCAGGTGCGCACACGGCCTTGCTTCTTTGAAGCAATCAACCCTGCTTCTTCCAGAACGTTGAGATGTTTCATGAAGGACGGCAGGGCCATGTCATATGGCTCTGCCAATTCCTTCACCGGCGCTGGCCCTTTTGCCAGACGCTGGACGACGGCCCTGCGGGTTGGATCTGCCAGGGCGTGAAAGATGGTGTCGAGTGATGTGCTATACTTATCCATGTGGCTAACTATAGATGAGGTCAATAGTTAGATCAATGGCTAAGTTTTATTATTTGTTTCGAGTACCTGTCGCAGCAATCAACCGCCCATCAATCACCGCCAGCCCAACCCCGATCACACCCATGCCGATAATGTGCTGAACCAGCAGCGATTCCCCAAGGAAACCGACACCAAGCAGGATCGCACTGACCGGGATCAGGAAGGTAACAAGCAGCAGGTTGGACGCCCCGGCGCGCTTGAGGATCGCGAAATAAAGAATATAGGCAAGCGACGTCGAAAGGGCGGCAATCCCGAAAATTGCCAGAATGGTGTCGGTCGAGGGGACGGGAAGTGCCCAGGGCTGATCAATGACGGCGGCAAGCGGGATCAGCATGATGCTTGATGCGCTGGTCATTCCGGCCGCGGTCAGGATCGGGTTCATCGCGCCAAACCGCTTGCCAAAGACCCCGGTACAGCCATAGCAAAATGTCGCAAGCAGAATGGCGAAGGGTGCAAGCGGGGCGAGGCCTGAGGTCGATCTGGTCGCACTTTGGGCAATGCCGTCCGATCCGGGCAGGCCGATGATGATCACCACACCGCCAAAGCCGGTCAGAACACCAAGCGCCTTGCGCAGATTAAGCTTTTCATTCTCGGTGGCGATATGGGCAATGACGATGGTGAAAAGCGGGGTGGTGGCATTCAGGATGGCGGCAAGGCCGCTTGCGATATGGGTCTGACCCCAGACAATGAGCGAGAAGGGCACAAGATTGTTAAACGCCCCCATGATCACAATCGCGCCCCAGAATTTCGGGTCCTGCGGGATCGGGATATGACGGAGCAACACCACCCACCATAGAATAACCGATGCAATCGTCACCCGCAGCAAAACCAGCGTAAAGGGTGGCAGATCGACAAGGGCGATCTTGGTAAAGAAAAACGATCCGCCCCAAAGCACGGAAAGGATCAGCAACATCGCCCAGCTTGTGCCATCCATTTTAAGATCGGGTTTGGCGGACATGGGGCGGGTTTCCTTTGTGGATATGCTTGCATTATCCGTGGTGGCGGTGGCAAAGCGCTTCTGATAATCGCGCGCAGATACAGGTTTGCCGCAAAGCTGATTTTCTTCAAGCGCAAAGCGTTTTGGGGTGATTTCGGTGGGCAGCATGATCTTGTCCGTTCCTTGCTGATCTGGTGACCCGCAAAGATTAGGCGAGCAACATTTCTGCTGCTCGCCACTTTCGGACTTCAATGCTGACAGGGGGTGGGGGGCGGGGCTAGCGCGCCTCGTTTACCGCGCTCAGAAATTGTCGGGTGCGTTCACGCTGCGGGTTCTCGAACACGTCGCTGGCGGTGCCCTGTTCCTCGATCTTTCCGTCATAGAAGAAACAGATGCGATCAGAAATATCGCGGGCAAACCCCATCTGGTGCGTCACCATCAGCATGGTCAGTTTATGATCGCTCACAAGGCGGCGGATCACGTTTGTCACCTCGCCAATGACCTCGGGATCTAGGGCCGAGGTTACTTCGTCAAACAGCATGACTTTGGGGCGCATGGCAAGGGCGCGTGCGATGGCGACACGCTGTTGCTGTCCGCCCGAAAGGCGCGAGGGATGCTGGTCACGTTTGTCGGCGACGCCAACCATATCAAGCAGTTCAAGCGCGCGTTCCCGGGCTTCCTTTTTGTTCATGCCAAGGGAGTAGACCGGGCCTTCCATGCAGTTTTCAAGGGCGGTCATATGCGGAAACAGATTGAAGTGCTGAAAACACATGCCGATATCCTTGCGCATGTGACGAAGATGCTGCTGGTTGGCCGGGACAAGCCGGTTGTCCCTTGTCATATGCGTTAGTGGTTTGCCATCAATATAAATGACGCCATCATCAATCGTCTCCAGGGTCATCAATACCCGCAGCACGGTGGTTTTCCCCGAGCCTGACGGGCCGATGATGCTGACCATTTCACCTTCACTGATATCAAGATCAAGCCCGTGCAAAACCGTCAGCCCGCCATACCGCTTGGAAACATTGCGAAATTGCACCATCGGGATGTCCGGGCCGTTAAGGCAAAGCGGATATTCCACCTGTGTATCCATATCTTTTTGCTCCTTGCCACCTGCTGTCGGATGTGGCGATCACGAATTAAAACATGCTCCAGTCAGTCTGTGGGGTGAGAATTCAGGAAAGATCAATTTCAAGATCGGATGCCGGATGTGCACAACATAAAAGGATCGATGATGTCGGTGGTGGCGACACATTTGGCGGATAGGCGACTTCACCGCGTCTGAGATCTGCTCGGCAGGTCCGGCAAAGTCCGGACCGGCAAGCCGCAGGCGGGCGCAATTCGGTGTGGCTTTCGATCCAGTTTAAAAGGCTGCCATCTTTCTGGTTCCAGATGCCCTGATATCCGGTGGATGCGATGGTGATTTTGGCCTGCTTGATCCCGACGCGCGGCGGCAATGCAGGGCTGTCACTGGCAAACAGTTCGAAATGCAGGTGACTGGTCAAACGGTCCAGGGTGGTGTGAATGGTGCGCACGGCCTCGATCATCGGGGCGGGGCCACATACAAACAAATGACTGGTCTCATCCTGTGATGAAATGTGGCGCACAAGATCGGGATAGCCGCTTTGCCATGTGCCGGGGGCATCGACAGGAAGGTTTTCCTGCCGGGTCAGATAAAGCCGCAAGTCAAACTGTGCAAGGCTTTCGCCAAGCGCAATCACGTCATCCCGAAACGGAATGTGATTGCTGTCCGGTACAACGTAAATCAGCGTGACCGGGCCATCGAACTGCTGTCGGGCCAGTTCGCGAAGCTGGGCCAGAATAGGCGTGATGCCAATTCCCCCGGCGATGAAGCTGATCCCCGAAGTCATGTTGTCAGGCAGGGTGAAGTCCCCGGCAGGAGGAAACACAAAACAGGTTGTGTCCATCCCGACCCGGTCATGGATCCAGTTGGAAACCGAAAATGTGCTCTCATCCACAGGTCTCCGTTTAACCGCAATGCGCCAGACAGGACTGTCATCATTGTTGTCAGTGTCGGGGGTGAACGGGGCTTCGATCAGCGAATAGCAACGGAAATGCCGGTTTCCGTCCTCGTCCTCGATCCCGAATGTCACGAATTGTCCGGGTTTTGGGGGCTGACCGGACGGGCATGGCATGCGAAAGGCAACGGATATGACGTCATCGCATTCCTGTTTGCATTCCAGGATTTTGACCGTTTGCGCGCGGGGTTCATTATCAAGGCCGAGCATGGTCATGCGTTCATTAATCTGAAGACGCAACGCATCAAATAATGCCGGGGATGATGTGACCCGTGCCAGCAGATCGGCCGCTGGTGCAGGCCCGGTCAGCACCATATTAAGCTCTGATATCAGGGCGTTGCGCGGATCTGACTTTGTGACGGTTAAGCTGTCGCCGGGTTTGATCACACCCGCCTCGATCACGCGGGCATAGATTCCGGTGCGCCCGGATGCGGAAAACAGGCTTGGAAAACCGGCCTCCGTCTGAAGGAAATGCGCCATTTTGTAACACGGGATACGCGGTATCGTCAGTTCGACAAGTGCCGTTCCGATGCGAATATGGTCGCCAATGCGCAGGCTGTTTTCATCGGGCCCGGTATAGGTAACGTTTTCTGCAAACTGACCGGGATTGATCGGGCGTTTCAGGACGTCCTCGTAGTGTCGGTAGTGATCGGCATGGAACAGATATATCGCATGATTGATCTTCCCCAGACGGCGTGCCGTGCCAAGCTCGTTTCCAACGATGCCGGACAGGTCGAGTTCGATCGAAGATACGTGCCCGGTGCGAACAAAGGCCGTCACCTCGGGGCGCCCGTCAATTTCAACGGGTTTGCTGTGTCCGACATAAAGGTCAAGAGCCTGTCCGTTGGTCGCCATTTCGTCCCTCTGTTCTCACTCGATTTATCAAGAGATATACATCTAACGATAAAAATCGGATTTAATGAAGAAAAAACTGCCAAAAATGATCCTTTAAAGTTTTGGTTGTATCCATCATTGGGATTTTATACCATTCAGGACCTCAGCTCAGAAAACGGGGGCACATCCGTCGGGCTGCATCAGGGAACCAACACTGGAGACAAGTATGAAAATGATCAAAAAGCTGGTGGGGGGCTTTGCGGTTACTGCTTCGCTCTTTGCTGCGACCACGGGATTTGCTTCTGAAAATCCGCTTCTCGATAAATACCGCGCCGAAGGCGCAACTGTCGGCATCGCCGGTTATGCGCCATATGGCTACAAACAGCCCGATGGCAGTTTCACCGGCGAACAGGTTGAAATCGTCAAACATGTACTGAATCAGATGGGTGTCAGCGAACTGGAATTCGTTGCGATGGATTTCGGGGCCCTGATTCCGTCACTGGTTGCCGGGCGTATCGATGTAGCGGCGGCGGGCATCTATATTCGCCCGAAACGCTGTGAGCAAATCCTGTTTGCCGAACCGACCTGGGGGCAGGGGGCTGCGTATATTGTTAAAACCGGAAATCCTAAAAATCTGCACAATTTCAAGGATATCGCCAGCACACCGGATGCAAAACTGGCGGTGCTGGCCGGTGGAACCGAAGAAACCCTGGCCAAAAAGGACGGTGTTCCCGATGACAAGCTTTTGAAAGTCGGGGATAAGGCCGCGGGGATTTCAGCAGTGGTGTCCGGGCGTGCAGATGGCTTTGCGCTTTCGGCATTTGCGATCAATGACATCGTTCGAACGGCTGGCGAGCTGATCGGGGTCGAAAGTTCCGGCTCGATTACCGAAATTGCTGGCGAAAACTATCAGGGGCATGGCGCAATCGGTTTCCCGAAAGGGGAAGGGGATGCGCTTAAGGCCAATATGGCGTTCCGGGATGCATTCCAGCAGGAACTGGAAAAATGGATGGCAGGTGGCGGGTATCATGAAATGGCCGCCGCATGGGGCTTTGGTCCCAAAGATGCGCCATCCAAGAAAATGGCCGAGTTGTGTGGCGAAGGCCTGTGATTAACCGCGATCCCCGTTTCCGAGCCAATCAGGAACGGGGATCGACCATATTCAGGGCGGATTGATCAATGTCCATTCGTATGCTGGTCTGCATTCTTGTTGTGACGGTGGTGGCGGGGCTTGTCTATTTCTGGAACTCGCCATTTGTTGACAGTGCGGCGGTCTTTATCGAAGCCGCACAGACGACGCTCGAACTTCTGATTGTGTCGGCACTGGTGACCCTTGCCATATCTATGGCAGCAGGGATTGGCCGGTTGTCGGAATTTTTGCCGGTGCGCTGGCTCAGTATTGCCTATATCGAGATTTTTCGGGGTACATCGGCACTGGTTCAACTGTTCTGGCTGTTTTATGTCCTGCCGCTGTTTGGCCCGAAAATTGATCCGTTTACCGCCGGAGTGCTGGGCGTGTCGCTGAATGTCGGGGCCTATGGCGCGATCATGGTCGAGGCATCCATTCGCGCAGTCCCCAGATCACAATATGAAGCGGCAATTGCCCTTAATCTCAGCCCGTTTAACCGGATGCGCCGGATCATTTTGCCTCAGGCAATCCGGATCATGATCCCGCCCTTTGGCAATCTGGCGATCCAGCTGTTCAAACTGACTGCACTTGTATCTTTCATCGGGATTTCGGATCTCACATATACCGCCTATCAATTGAACCAGACCACCTATCGCACGGTCGAGGTCTTTACCATCATCCTGTTTATCTATTTTGCCATAGGGCTCAGCATTACCATCGGGATGCGATTGCTTGAACATCGTTACTCCCGTGGCATCCGTCTGGGAGGTGCACGATGAACTGGGACTGGGCTTATACATTTGAAATTTTGCCGCAAATGGCCGAGGCATCGCTGGTCACCCTTCAGGTCACAGCACTTGGTTTCGTTCTTGCTGCGGTTCTGGGACTGGTTTGGGGAATTATCGGACTTTTGGAAATCCCCGGTCTGACATTCTGTGTGCGCTTGTTTGTCGAATTTGTCCGCACGACCCCGATGTTGATCCAGCTTTTTGCCATGTATTACTTCCTGCCACAGTTCGGGATTCTGTTACCGGCAATGGTGTGTGGGGTTGTGACGCTGGGCATCCATTATTCGGCATATTGTTCCGAAGTTTATCGCTCAGGATTTGATCAGGTGGATCGTGGCCAGTGGGAAGCCGCAAAGGTCATCAATCTGACGACCTGGCAGACGCTAAAGCGCATCATTCTGCCACAGGCCATTCCGCCGATTATTTTGCCGCTGGGCAATTACTTTGTGACCATGTTCAAGGAAACGCCGGTTTTGCTGGCGATTACCGTAATCGAGCTGGTTGCAACGGCGCGCATCATCGGCAATGACACCTTTAAATATACCGAACCAATTACTTTGGCTGGCGTGTTTTTCCTGTTACTCAGTTTGGCGGCAGCCAAGCTGACACGCTATGTCAGTGAAAAAGCGGCCCTGCCAAGCCGATAAGAATATTGAGGAAACGACCAGATGCTCCTTGTGCGTAATCAGGCCAAAACCACTGCCCAGCAGCGGATTGTCTCCATTTACGAGCAGGTTCGCTATCGCATATGCACCAATCGGTATCCGCCCGAAACGGTTTTGCATGAAGAAGTTCTGGCACAGGAATATTCCGTCAGTCGGTCGCCGATCCGGCGGGTGTTTTCGATGCTTGAACATGAAGGTCTGGTCGAAATAAAACACGGCATCGGCACCATCGTCACCAGTATTGAACCCGATCAGCTGGCCGAGGTTTATGCCGTGCGTTTGATCCTTGCCGAATCAATGGGGCCGTCTATCAAGATCCCGTTTGATCCGCAAAAACGCGAGATTTTCGTGCAATGTGCCGATGATTTCAGGGCGCTGAGCCCCGGTGACACCATCGGCTTTGCCGAGGTCAATATTCGCTATATGACGGCAACGCTTGATCTTTCAAGCAATGCGACATTGAGCGAAATCCAGCAGAACCTGTTCTTCCAGACATCACGCATGTGGCTGATGTTGCTGCCTGAAATGCCGTGGGATGAAACCATTGCTGCGGTCTCCGACGAGCCGCTTGAAGTTGTACGGCGCATGGATATCGAAGATCCGGTCGGTCTGGCCTATGCCATCCGCAACCATATCTTCAAAGGTCAGCAATTATTGCTCAAGGCACTGCATCGCCGATCATCATAGGGGCACGGCGATGCAGGTCTCGGACTTCTGACGCTTCGGTGTTATTTGACGGCTGCTGCACAACCCGGAAGCCGGAAGAATTTCGGCAGTTTGGCAAAGATCGTGATATTGCCCAGCAACACCATGGTAAGGCCGCTCGCACCAACCGGTGTCCAGACATAGCCTTCCAGGAAGGTTGAAACGGTCAATGCCACGACCGGGAACAGAACGGTGACATAGGCCGCGCGCCCTGCACCCACCCGGTTGACCAGTGCAAGATAGGCGATGAATGCCACCACCGATCCCGGAATGGCAAGATAAAGCAATCCGCCGATATAGAGCGGGTCGGTTGGCATGACCGGGCTCTGGCCACGCAGGGTGGCAAAGATAAACAGCAATACCGTGCCATAAATCATGCCGCGTGCGACCGCATCGCGGTTGGGAATGCCCATGCTGTGCAGCTTGACCGACACCATGTTGCCGCAACTGAAAACGGCCGTGCCGCACAGGGCCAGCAACATGCCGGTAATCGCATGGGGATTATGCGACAGCGCATAAATCTGGTTGGCAAACAGGCAGGCAATCCCGCCAAGGCCAAAACCCGCGCCAAAGACAAAGCGTATCCCCGGACGGTTGCCATAAAAGGCCCAGTTGCCGAGCGCATTGA
Source organism: Thalassospira profundimaris (assembly GCF_003326795.1). GTDB lineage: Bacteria > Pseudomonadota > Alphaproteobacteria > Rhodospirillales > Thalassospiraceae > Thalassospira > Thalassospira profundimaris_C. The sequence continues at coordinate 8,524 of NZ_JPWI01000020.1, forward strand.
AAATGGTCGAGGTGGTAAAGATCACCGCGACAATGCCGCTCGCGATATAGGCAGTCGCCGAATACATCAGGATAAAGTTGATGCCAAAAAGCCCGCAGCCCAGAAGCACGATCCAAGGATGGGCGCGCAAGGGAACCGGACGCCATTTGCGGGCAATCAGCAAAAATCCGCAAAGAACGACCGCCGCCAGGGCAAAGCGATAAAAGATGGAAATTTCAACCGGGATCGGGCCGATCTGAAGCTTGATCGCATACCAGGTAAATCCCCAGCAGAAAGTAACAATGGCAAACAGGAGGGCAGTCATTTCGGGGCTTTCAATATTGGCGCGAGGGGTGAAACCCGTTCACTGGTGGCGCGAGCGGGATCAGGTTGTGCAACGGATATGTGGGGCATATCCGATCTGATGATTAAGCCATAATCAACCCACGGCATCTTTCACGTTCTTGCGGTGTTTTACACATTCTTGCGCAATTCAGGGCAGGGATGCGTTGAACATGCTTTGCAAGTTCGGGGGCTGGTGCGAATATGAACATCTGGAATTCTAGGAAGTCTTGATGTCAGAACCGCATATGTCGCAATTTTCCCGGTCCGGCTTTCAGCCGAACGGGCGCTATCAGAAATTTGAAGTCTTCAATCAGTTGATCGGGGACGCAAATCTGCTGCGCGCGGGGGATTTTGGCGACAGCATTTCGGCAGCACACTGGCGGCGCAAGGCCGATGTGATGACGCGCTATACCGATCCCGATCATCACACCATCAGTCTTTATGTGAATGGTGGAACCGGCATCCAGCGCCATGCCGGTGCCGATCCATTGACCGGTGGCGGGCCGGGGCGCTGCTGCCTGATGCCGGCTTTCATGACGTCGGACTGGCTGGTGCAGGGTGAGGTGGAACTGTTTCATCTTTATATCCCGCATGCCGCTTGGGAACGCGCCGTGGTCGAGGCTTTTGACATCGAACCCAATGCGGTCGAAGTGCCTGAGAAGACCTTCTTCCTTGATCCCCTGATCGAGCATACGGTGCGTCATGCCATGCTGCCCCTTGACTGGGATGTGGCGGCTGACCGGATGGCGATGTCGAATGCCGGACAGATGTTGATGGGGCATATGCTGCGCAGCTATTCGACGCGTCGTGATCTTGATTTCAAGGTGCGCGGTGGTCTGTCACCGATTGTCAAACGCCGCGTCATCGACTTTGTCGATGCCAATCTTGATCAGCCGCTGACGATTGAAGAACTGGCAGATGTGGCGGATTTGTCGACCTATCACTTTGCCCGGATGTTCCGCAAAACGCTTGGCGAGGCACCGCATAAATTTGTCCTGCGTCGCCGGATCGAACGGGCCATGGAAATGCTGCGCGGTGATCCGGCCTCGGTTGCCGAAATCGCCCTTGCTACCGGCTTTTCCAGTCAGGCCCATCTGACCACCCGGTTTGCCAGTTTTACCGGACTGACGCCAGCAAAATACAGAAGCGTCGCACAGTAAGGCGACGCTGCGTCTGTATCTCTACTTTTGCAGTCTGACCAAAACCCTCCCTGATCTTAATTCTGCGTGCATCCGTCACCTTGGGCCGTTTCGCGTGCCGTTCCAGGCTTGGCTCACTTGGCAGGTAACGGCCGGACAGGGGTTTCAATGTCCTGGTTGTTGCTCTGCAACTAGTTGTCACGACTGGTGATGGAAAATTGTGTTCTTGCTGCCGGAAATAGCGCCCGAAAAGTGGTCAATCTTGATGTGTCATGTCGGGCTGAAGCGAGCCCTGATTTTCAATTTCATCGGGGTCGGTTTTGCCATGTTTGCGCCCTGGTTGATTACAAGCGGAACGTGTGAAAATGAATTTTTTAGTTTAAGTCATTGTTTTTTATATAAATTAACAAGCTGAGAATTCCGTTGACAAGATTGGCAATTGATAATTAGGATTTCACAACAACTAAAATATCAATTTAGGCAAAATGCCAATCCAACGGGAGGATATCCAGATGAAACTAGCGGTAAAAACACTCGGACTCTGTGCTGTGCTGGCCGGGGCTGTGGCCCTGTCGGTGCCAGCAACGGCTGCAACCACGCTTCGGATCGGAACCGTCTTGTCACCCAATGATCCGATGGGTCAGGGGCTTGAGAAGTTCAAGGCGGACGTGGAAAAGGCGACCAATGGTGATGTGATCATCGAGGTCTTCCACAATTCCCAGCTTGGCGACACCACCGAAATGATCGATCAGGCCCGTGCCGGTGCTGCAATCGGCACCGTGACCGATGTTGCCCGCCTTTCAAGCTTCGTGCCGTCACTGGCCATCATGTCGGCTCCGTTCCTGTTCGATGCCTATGAGGAAGCCGACAAATTTGCGCTTTCGCCTGAATATATCGCCTGGGGGGATGAGTTGCGCGAGAAGTCCGGCCTCGTGATGATTGCGTCAAACTGGTATCAGGGCGCACGCCATGCCTTGACCCAGAAGCCGATTTCAAGCCCGGCCGACCTTGCCGGTGTGCGCATGCGCACCATCGGTGCGCCGGTATGGATTGAAACCATCCGTGCAATGGGGGCCGAACCAACCCCGATTGCCTGGGGCGAAGTCTATACCGCCTTGCAGCTTGGCACGATTGATGGTGCCGAAGCCCAGCCGACTGCGATCTGGAACGCAAAACTTTATGAAGTGATCAAGAATGTCACCAAAACCGGTCACATTCAGCTGGTCACAGCCCTTGTTGTCGGCGCACAGGCCTGGGACGAAATTTCCCCCGAAAACCAGAAAATCGTTCGTGACCTTGCGGTTGAGGATGGCCGTTATGCGTCGCAGCTGACCATCGAACTTGGTGACAAGGCGCTGGCAGATGTGGCGGCAAGCGGTGTTACCGTCAGCGATGTCGATCTGGCCCCGTTCAAGGAAGCCGTTGCCCCGGTTTACCAGATGCTTGATCTCGAAGCAGAGGCCGCCATCGTCAAAAAGGTTCTCGGTCGTTAATCGACGGATTTGACCCACCTGCCGTGCCTTCGTGCGTTGCCTTGTTTGCAGGGCAACGCACATCAAACTTCAAAATGGAATGGAATACATGCTCAAGCGAATTGAGTTTGCCTGTGCCGGGGGGCTTCTGGTTGCGGTTGTTGTTCTTGTGGCAATCGCGTCTGTGGCGCGCGCAATGGGAACGCCGATCATCTGGTCGGTCGAAATGGCGCAGCTGATCTTTGCATGGCTTTGCATGCTGGCGGCCGACATTGCCATGCAGGAAGACCGGCATTTCGGCCTTCAGGTTCTTCAGGAAGTCTTTTCCGCACGGACCGTTGGCATGATCGAGATTTTCAACATTCTTGTCGTCATCAGTTTCCTTGCGTTTCTTCTCTATTACGCATGGGGCAACATGATCCTGATGCATCCGCGTCTTGTCGGTGCCGCACAGATTCATGCCTCCTACATTCACGCGTCGATGGTTGTCGGCATTCTTCTTATGTTGCGGACCATGGTGTCCCTGCTGATCCGGCGTATTCGAAACCGGGGGACCGTCTGATGCTGATCCTGATTGCCATTCTGTTTACGGTTTTCCTCATTATCGGCTTGCCGGTTGCCTTTGCACTCGGGCTTGCATCCATTCCGGTCTTTGTTGTCAGCGGTGCGATGCCGCCGACCGTGGTCATCCAGAAAATGGTGACTGCAACCCAAAGCTTTCCGCTTTTGGCTGTGCCATTCTTTATCCTTGCCGGGAACCTGATGAATGTGACCGGCATTACCTATCGGCTTGTCAAATTTGCCCGTCTTCTGACCGGCTGGATGGCTGGCGGGTTGGCACAGGTATCAATTGTGCTGAGTTTCATGATGGGCGGCATTTCCGGCTCTGCGGTTGCCGATGCCTCGATGGAGGCACGCCTTCTTGGCCCCAGCATGATCAAACAGGGATTTTCCAAAGCATCGACTGCGGCGGTCCTGGCGTTTGGCTCCGTGATCACGGCGACCATTCCGCCCAGCATCGGGTTGATTTTGTTTGGTTTCGTCAATGAAGTTTCCATCGGTCGTCTGTTCCTTGCCGGGATCATTCCGGGCATTTGCCTGACCATTGTTTTGATGATCACGTCATGGTTTGTGGCAAAGAAAAATGGCTATCAGCCTGATCTGCCGCACATGCCCGCAGGCAAGGAACTGCTGAAAAGCTTTGGTGAAAGCATCTGGGCACTGGCCTTTCCGGTGATCCTGATTGTCGGGTTCCGTTTTGGTCTGTTTACGGCGACCGAGGCTGGCGCGTTTCTTGTCTTCTATGCGCTGGCGGTCGGGTTTTTTGCCTATCGTGAACTCGATTTCGCGAAGTTCAAAGAGGCCGTGACAAGCTCGGTATCCGATCTTGGCATGGTGATGTTGCTGATCATCATGGCGGCGGTTCTTGGTTATGCCATGACCATTGAACGTGCCCCGCAACAGATCACCGAATTTGTCACGACCCTGACGGAAAATCCGACCGCGATTCTGATGCTGGTTGTGGCGGTTCTGGTGATCAGTGGCATGTTCCTTGAAGGGGCGGCCAATATCTTGCTGGTGACGCCAATTGTCATGCCGGTCCTGGTCAATGCCGGGTATGACCCGGTTCATATGGGGATCCTGATCGTGACTCTGATCAATTTCGGCGGTCTTACACCGCCTGTCGGGGTCATCATGTTTACGGTCTGCGGTATTCTTGATGTCAAAACAGGGGCCTATACCAAGGCATCAATCCCGTTCTTCATCGCGATGGTGATCTTTTTCATCCTGATGGTAGCGGTCCCGAGTTTGACGTTGTTACTGCCCAATGCATTAATGTAATGAGTGATCTCAAGGATTTAGGCATTCATAGAATTGCCAGGGAGATAGATGAAAATGAATACATCTACGAGCGGACTGATTGGGATCTCTGATAGCGGGATCAAGGGCAATGCCCATGTTCCGGCCTCGGCACTGGTCTATGAAGATATCCGCAACCGGATCATTTCACTGGCGCTGCTGCCCGAAACAACACTTGTGCGCGCTGAACTTGCCGAAAGTTTCAAGGTTAGCCAGTCGCCCGTGCGCGAAGCCATCATGCGTCTTGAGCAGGACGGGCTTGTGGTTTCCTATCCGCAATCGCGCACTGTGGTGACCAAGATCGACGAAGCCCGCATTCGTGAAGAACATTTTCTTCGGGTTGCGGCAGAATGCGAGGTGGTGCGCCAGCTTGCCGAGATCAAGGAATCCCCGGCCGTGACCAAGGCCAAGGGGTTGTTGAAAATGCAGGAAGCGCTTGTCGGCGATATTGAGCAGATTGATCTGTTCAAACAGCTTGATGACAGCTTCCATGCGGCTTTGTTCAACGGTGTGAACCAGTCCAACCTGCATTTGCAGATCACCGCGCGCAGCGGCCATCTTGCCCGTGTCAGGACGCTTGATCTACCGCGTGCAGGCAAGATGGTTTCGGTCCTTGATGGCCACAAGGCGGTTATTGAGGCCATTCAGTCAGGGGACGGGGCAACAGCGGTTACCGAGATGCGCCATCACCTTTCTGGCACCATGGAGCGCCTGCCTCTGATTATCGAAGAAAACAGATCCCTGTTTACCTAGTGAAGACCTCCCTGTCCCCGGATAGGGTGTTGCTTGAACTGGTGCGTAGCGGCCTTACCGGCTACGCACCATTTTTTTATGCGCGTTTGGCAAGCTGCCATATCCCGCTTTTGGCAACGTCAGCTGCAAATTGCGCCAATGTGTTTGGCTGCCGCCCAAGAATTTTCTCGACATCGCTGGTCGGCGTACTGTTTCGACCGTCCAGAACTTCGCGAAACAGATAGCCGATCAGGGCGCGGAAATCTTCGGGAACCCCGTCATTGGCCAGACCCCGATCAAGGTCTTCAAGGGGGATTGACACAAAATCAATCGGGCGGTTGCTTGCGGTGCTGATGATGGCGGTCACCTCGGCAAAGGTCAGTGCTTGCGAACCGGAAAGCTCATAGGTTTTGCCAATATGCACCGGATCCAGCAGGCAGGTTACCGCGCAATCGGCAATGTCATTGGCATCTATGAAAGGTTCGGGGATGTTTCCTGCCGGAAGGGCAAGCGTACCTGACTGAAGATAGGGCAGGAAAAGATCCTCGTTGAAATTCTGAAAGAACCAGTTGGCACGCAGGATCGTGGCATCTGCACCTGATTGCAAAAGTGCTGCTTCTGCCAGATGTGCTGCTTCTTCGCCACGACCAGACAACATCACAAGCCGTTTTGCACCGTGGGCGAGGGCGGTTTTGGCAAACTGCGCGATGACCTTGTCTGATCCGGGAACCGCAAGGTCGGGCTGGAATGTGATGTAAACGGCATCAACATCGTGCAGGCAATCATCCCAGCTTTCAGGCTTGGTCCAGTCAAAGGCCGGTGTCGTGCTGCGCGATACGGCTTTTACCTCGTAGCCACGGGATGCAAGTTTTCCGGCAACGCGACGGCCGGTTTTGGCCGTTGCGCCAAGAACAAGAAAACGCGGATTTGTGGGCATGGTGGTTCCTCCTGATGTGAGATTTCAAAATGTGAGTAATCCTCACATTTGCCAAATGTGATAAATCCTCGTATTTTGTTCGTCAAGAGAGTTTGGTCATCATCAACCTGTGTCAGGTGTCGAAAATTACCGGAGATCACAGGTGAAAACAGGGCGTAACCAATTGTCGGAAAACGCGAAAACAATGCGCAAGGCACCATCCCAAAAACGCAGTCGCGAGCGGGTCGAAAATATCCTCAAGGTCGCCTGCGAGCTGATTTCAGCGCAGGGGAGTGATGCCATGAAGATGGGGGAGCTCGCAGAAAAGGCGGGAGTCTCTATCGGATCGCTCTATCAGTATTTCCCCGACAAGGCATCGATCATTCATGCGCTTGCCGACCGGTATAACGAGGAATCACAGCACTGCATCGAAGAGGCGCTGACACATGTCATGGATGCAAAGGGCTTTGTTGCTGCCTTTGAACAGCTGATCGATACCTATTATGAGCTGTTTCTGGCCGAACCGGTCATTTGCGATATCTGGACCGGAACACAGGCGGACAAAACGCTGCGCGATATGGAACTTGAAGTCAGTCGGGCGAATGCGGCCTTGCTGACCAAAACCATCCTGCGTATTCGCAACAATGATGGTGACCACAATGCACTGGCCGCCCGGTGTCTTCTGATCATGTATAATGGCGAGGCAACCATGCGGCTTGCGATCTCGGTGCCGGCCCACGAGGGGCGCGAGATCATTAACAGCTACAAACGGATGGTGCAGCGGGAATTTGATGAAATGCTGCGGGTCTAGGGCCTTAAATCACGCAGGGTTTGCGACAAAAGGACCGTTTGCCGGACGGCCAAGCAGGAAACCCTGAACATAGTCGACATCATGTTCGATCAGGAAATCGAGTTCTTCCTGACGTTCGATCCCCTCGGCGATCACTTCAATTTCAAGCTGCTTTGCAAGCGCGATCAGTTTGCTGACGATGGCCTGTTTGTAATTGTCGTGATCGACATGGTCGACCAGCTCACGATCAATCTTGATGATATCCGGGCGTAATTCCGGCAGCAAATTAAGCGTTGAATACCCCGAGCCAACATCGTCAAGTGCGACCCGGAACCCCGAACTGCGATAGGATTCAAGGATGGCGCTCAGATGCGCTGTGCTGCGGACCTTTTCCGTTTCAATAACTTCAAAAACAACGTTTTTGCGATCAAGTTCGCATTCCTCGACAACCTCGATTGTTGAACGCAGGCAGGAATCCGGATCATAGATCGAGCTTGGCGTGAAGTTGATGAACAGGTTGCCGTTGATCCCGGCTTTGGTGGCATTTCGCACATTGGCGGCACGTGCAGCGCGGTCAAGTTGAAACAGCAAGGTTGCTGATTGTGCCGCATCAAACAACTGACCCGGATTAATCACCGTTCCATCCGGTGCTGCGCCGCGAATAAGGCATTCATGCGCAAAAGGAACGTTGAAGTTATTGATCGGGAAAATCGGCTGAAACACGGAATTAAGCCGATTGTCGCGCAACAGATCGCCAAGCCATTCGGCCCCGATTGCAGCACGGATGGCATTGAGGCTGGTCAGACGCGCAATATCGTCAATCTCCGGGGTCCGGTTTTCGGGCATGATCAATGCCTTGGTATCAACAAGCTCCTCGGGCAGGAGGTCTTTTGCAATTGCATCAATCAGTGCGCGCAGGCCGGGGCGGCTATATTTGATGGAAAGTGTTGCGACCGACGGTGACTTTTCGACATCCAGACTGATCGACTTTGCCCCGGCCAGTATTTTTCCCGTCGTGTGGGCAACAGGCGGCCACAAAAACAGCGTTCCGGTTTGGGGGGCAATTTCGGGTATGGAGTCACACTTTTCGCAATAGGTCATCACATCCTCCCCGGTTGTTTTCGCCTTACGACATCGTCACTTGCCGTTTTGTCGTACATTTGAATGTTGTGTTTTATAGCATACGGGACCGGGGGCCGAAAAGTTTGTCCATATAATAAATATAATTATCAAGGCTATAGGTTGTCATGTCGCAATAAACGGCACGCAGACCTGGAAAGTTTCAGACGGGATTTGATGGAGTAACCTGCTGACGGGCAGGCGATTAATGCTGCTTGACGTCTCTTGGCTTGATATTGTTTTGTCAGGTTTGATGGGCAGCCAAGTACTGGTCAGATAGCGATCCAAGGATCAGAGAAAGTAATGCAATACAGTCTGCGGCAATATCGGGCGCAAGCCGAAAGCCACAGCCACAGTGACTTCCACCAGATCATTATCTCTGATCTCGGGCGGCTTGAGCTTGAGATCGAGGGACGTGGCGGTGAAGTCTGTGGCCGTCAGATGGCATTTGTCGAAGCTGGCCGGACCCATGCATTCCGGGCCGAGGGGCTGAACCGTTTTCTTGTACTTGACGTCGATATTGATCTGGCCCGTCGAACCGGGATTGAGGCACTTTGGCAGAAAACTGCGCACGCATCTGCATATCTTGAAGTTCTTGCCGGACATCAGTCCGGGCTGCTTGGTTTGTTAAACGGTTATCAGGACTGCGATGTAATCGGTTTGTCAGGCAGGTCATTGAATGCGGCCAATGATGCGGGGAACGATATTGTCGTTCGTCTGCGTCAGATATTGTCTCATAGCCGACAGGCCCCGGGCGGCAGTTATTCGGCACTGGATGGTGTTCCGGCACGTCTTGTCCGCGTGGCCGCCTGGGCTGAAACGCGGTTGGGTGATAGTATCTCGATCTCCGACATGGCGCGGATCGCCGCACAGTCGGAAAGCAGCCTGTTTGCCGCGTTTCAGCGCTATTTCGGGGCCAGTCCGATGCGCTGGCTTGCGGAGCAACGGTTGCAGACAGCGCGGGCGATGCTGCGCGACGCTGATATTGATCTGTCGATTGGCGACATTGCCAATTCCGTCGGATATCAGGATCAAAGTGCGTTTTCCCGTGCGTTTTCCCGGCGGTTTGGCTGTGCACCGGTTCTGGTGCGCAGTCAGAACCCCAATGCTGCCGATGCCTGATTTCCCCGGCGTTTGGTCATTTCACAGTGTATGAAGCCCGAAATTCGGAGTTTGGGCAAAGACGGATTTGAAAATTCCCTGCATCTTCCGGTTCGCCTTGAACGAAATCCGGACGATGAAAATGACAAACGGGATTGAAAAACGAACGGCAACATTAATCGGTGTTCTGGCCGTCCTTTTATGGTCGTTGCTTGCGTTATTTACCACTGTGGTTGCCGCGATCCCGCCCTTTCAGCTCGTCAGTCTGTGCTTTTCGATCGCCAGTATCCTGAGCTGTATCTGGATTACCCTGCGTGGAGGCAGCGTTTTCAGGGCATTGCGACAGCCCGTCGGGGCTTGGATGCTTGGTGTGGCGGGGCTGTTTGGCTATCATTTTTTCTATTTTGTGGCACTGGCAAATGCGCCGGCTGTTGAAGCCAGCCTGATTGCCTATCTCTGGCCGCTTTTCATCGTTTTGTTCTCAGCACTCCTTCCGGGGGAAAAGCTGCGCTGGCATCATGTTGCCGGTGGCCTCCTGGGACTTTCGGGTGCGGTTTTGCTGGTCAGCAAGGGGCAGGGGCTATATTTCGATCCGGCTTTTGCGCTGGGTTATGGTGCGGCGATGGTCTGTTCATTCCTGTGGTCTGGTTATTCGGTTTTGAACCGGCGTTATCGTGACGTTCCTGTTAACGCGGTCTGCGGATTTTGTGCGGGGGCAGCGGTGCTTGGCTTTGTCACCCATGGCATGTCAGAAGTCTGGGTCTCGCCGGATTTTTCCCAGTGGATGGCGATCCTTGGTCTCGGTCTTGGTCCGGTGGGTGCGGCATTCTTTGTCTGGGATTACGGCACCAAGCATGGCGATATCCAGATACTTGGTGTTGCATCCTATGGCGCACCGTTGCTGAGCACTTGCTTCCTGATCATCTTTGGCAAGGCGCTGGCAACGCCGGTTGTGATTGCGGGTTGCATCCTGATTGTTGCGGGTGCGGTCCTCGCATCCCGGGAACTTTTGTTTCGGTCAAAGAGCAGGACCAATTTTCAGCAACCTTGATTTTTAACCCGGTTTTGCAAGGCGTTCTGCTGTGGCTCCGCTTTCCGGAGCAACTAAAGGTAGAAAATGTATCTACTGTTGCCATGTTGTCACATTTCCGTGATTTTCGACATGAGAGCGGCTATTTGTGCTGTGCGGCATTTATAAATGAACTATAGTCGGTTTGTGCTTGGGGAGGGGGCGTGTAACTCAGATACGCATCCAGGGACAAACGAATGACGCAGCTACAAAACGATGTTGCCAGGGATCTGAAAAAGGCAATGTCTGCAGCCGAATTTGACGAGGCTGCCAGGATTGGCGTCCGCATTTTACGGAGCCATCCCAAACGGACTGACATCCAGATAATGACCGCTGTTAGCGAGTTGCAAGGTTCAAATCCTGCTGCCGCTGGTGCGCGTTTGCGCAAGCTGTTCCGAACTGTCCCGACAGATCACAAACTGTTTGGGGCTATTGCGCAGAATCTTTTGCAATATTCGTATATTGTAAATGACTTCTGTTCATTCGAGTCGCTTATTGAACAGCGCCTCCGTGCTGCGCCGCAGGATGACTTTCTGGCCTTTATGCTGGGGGATGTGATTTTCCGGGGAGAAGTTTCTACAAGTCCGGGAAAATGTATCGCGCCGAAATTTGATCGCGCTGTTGAAGTGCTGAAATCAATTTCCGGGCACAGCCATTATTTTGATGAAGCCCAGAAGTTGCTGGCACGCATTCACTTGCATCAGGAACGCCATGACCAGGCTTTCGAACTGCTTGAAAAGGCGGTCGATCGTGCCCCCGAGAATCTGGATTTGCAGATTTTTCTGGCGTCGAGCTATGCGATGGCAGGCAAGGTTGAACAGGCTGTCGCAAGAAGTCTGTCTGTCCTTGCGAAACGGCCGGGATATTGCGCGCAACCCTATGTGATTATCTCGTTCGTCCGTCCGCAAGCGATGCCTTCTGATGCGACGGCTCGGCTTGATGCGATCCTTGATGATCCGACGTCTGGTGGTGCCGAAAAATACGGGGCAGCTTATGCTTTGGCCAAGATTGCCGAGACTGGTGGCGATATGCAAAAGGCCTTTGACTATTACAGCAAGGGCCATGCCGCCAATCGCGCTGCACGTCCGTTTGATATGGATCGCGAATTGCGCGAGATGGAGGCATTGGTAGAGCTGGCTCATCAGGGGGCCGCTGATGATATAAGTATCGCAGATATTGCTGCGCTTGATGCCAAGGGACCCAAACCGATCTTTGTTCTTGGCATGCCGCGTTCGGGGACAACCCTGACCGAGCGTATTCTGGGGGCTCATTCCGATGTATATGCGGCGGGCGAAATCGGCGACTTTGCCAAGGCTGTTATCGAAACAGTTGGAACCGGTTCAATTTCCCAGCAGTTGTCACGCATCGATGACAAGGCAGCCCGAAAAATCAGAAAGCAATATCTCGATGCATTAAGAGTTTATGCACCAGACAAGGCTTTTGTGACCAACAAGACGCCCGCCAACTTTTTGCGTACCGAGATGATCCGGCGCATTTTCCCCGATGCACCGATTATTCATACCCATCGTCATCCCTTGGCAACCTGTCTGTCGATCTATACGACGCCATTCGCCATCCCGATGCGCTACTCGGACGATCTTGGTGAACTTGCCGATTACTATCGTGCCTATGTTGATCTGATGAATGTGTTCTTTGAAACAGATCGCACCGGCATGCTTTATGATCTGTCCTATGAGGATCTGGTGACAGACCCGGTTGCTGTTGCCAAGGACTGCCTTGCCCATTGTGGTCTGGATTGGCATCCCGGATGTCTTGAATTCTATAAGACAGACCGGACAGCCGCGACGGCAAGCATGATCCAGGTCCGTCGCCCGATCTTCAAAGACTCGCTGGGCAAATGGCAGCGGTTTGAACCCTATATCGGTGCGTTGGCCAAGCTTGCCGATGCGGGGGAAGATGCAAAGGTCAATACAGCCCGGAAATCATCGCGCAAAGCGGTTGCCGCGTGACCTGACGGGGGCTTCGGGGTAGAAGGTATTCTGATATAAAAAAAGATACCGACAAAACCGGAGCACCCCATGACCCTGTCCATTCCAAAGGCCGAGCTTCATCTTCATCTTGAAGGTGCGCTGACGCCGGCACTGGTGCGAACCTTTGCCAAGCGCAATAACCTGACCCTGCCCGATGACATTTATGATGCGCAGGATCGTTATATTTGGGGTGACTTCCCGGAATTTCTCAAAAGCTTTGACAAGGCCAGTGCTGCAATCCGCACCAAGCAGGATTATTCGGATCTGACCTGTTTCTATCTGACTGAACAGGCCAAGGTTGGAGCACTTTATGTCGAACTGTTCTGCTCGCCGACCCATGCGGCTGAATGCGGTTTGTCATATGACGAACATCTTGAAGCGGTGGTTGACGGCATTGACCGTGCCGAGAAAGAAACCGGCATCATTGGCCGGATCATCATGACCTGTGTGCGGCATGTCGGCGGCGATATCGCGGTCAAGGTCGCCAGGGAAACCGCAGATTGCGGGCATCCCTATATTGTCGGATTTGGCATGGGCGGGAATGAAAGCATGTTCTCGCAGGAGACATTCTATCCGGCCTTCAAAATCGCGGCGGATGCGGGGCTGGGCTGCACCACCCATGCGGGCGAGGTACAAGGTCCGCAAAGTGTCTGGGACGCGATTGACAAGCTTCCTGTGACCCGTATCGGACACGGGGTCCGTTCGATCGAGGATCCGAAACTTGTCGAAACACTGGCAAAGCGCGGTATCGTTCTGGAAGTTTGCCCGGGATCGAACATTTCATTGTCGGTTTATCCCGATTATGCGTCCCATCCGCTGCGCAAGTTCCATGATTCCGGTGTGAAGGTCACACTCGGGTCTGATGACCCGCCCTTCTTCCATACCAGTCTGGCCGAAGAATATCAGCGCGCCAAGGATGTGTTCGGTTTTAGTGACGCCGAGTTGCTCGGCGTGACCCGCACGGCAATTGAGGCTGCTTTTGTCGATGATGCCACCAAGGCGAAATTGCTCGCAAAGCTGTAGTTTGTCGTTGGTATGCCTAATCAAAAAGAAAAGATCGCCCACTGTGATCAACGGGCGATCTTGATGTTTTCAGGTGCCGCGTTTTACCAAGGCGTCTTACCCAGAATTTTCTCGCCAAGCGATGTCAGTTCGGCGCGTTCATAGCGGGTCTGTTCCCAGTTGCGCGGATCTCCGGGGAATGCATAGCCGCGGGCTGGAAGGCGCTCGGACCAGCTTTTAACACGCCAGTCCACAAGGTCCTGTTCTTCGGGGGTCGCAGGTGCCATTGAGATATATTGCGCAATGCGGGCCTGATCAGACCGGTTGGCGCGAATGCCGTGCGCCAGCAAGCTGTTGAAAATCACCAGATCACCGGCCTTCATGGCGATGCGTTTGGGCTGATAGGGGATCGTGTCCATGTCCGGGCGGAACGGATCACGATCGGCCGGTGCGGATTTGCGCCATTCTTCGAAATTGGCGAAAAGGTCCGGGACACACTGGAAGCCGCCCATGTCATCGGTGGTATCAACAAGTGACAGTACGCCCTGCACATTGATTGGCAGCGGGTTGGCACTGGTGTCTGCATCCCAGTGAATGAAACCGTCAAACGTCCGAGAACCCTTGTTCGGGGTGTTCAGATTGGCGCGGTCAATCGAAACCCAAAGGTCGGTGCGATCCCAGATATCGACAAACGCATCATAAACACGCTGGGTCTGGCGGTTATCCCAAAGTGTCTGGTGATTATAAATCTCGACCATGCCGGAATTGTTGAGTTCCTTCATTGCATTGTCGCGCATTTGCGGGCGATTCCAGCTTTCCGGATCATCGGGATCCATTTCCTGGAACTCCCACAAAAGATCGACCGTAGCGCGGACCTGTTTTGCAGGAACAGCATTGGGGACAACGACATAGCCATAAGTCTGCCAGTGGGCAAAGTCGTCTTCGGACAACACACGAAGCGGCAGTTTCTTTTCAAGGTCGCGCAATTGCGTGCCGCTGACTTCCCTGGTGGATGCATTTCCCGGGCGGTCGCTGTTGGGCGTCATCGTTGCGCTTGGCGTTGCGAGCATGGACATCAGGTTCCTCCGTCTTTCTGATTTGATCTGTTAAAATTAAAGCAGGAAGACCGTGTCCTGCACACTGACAGGACGGACAAATAATGATACTATTCGGCCAGATTGTTAGATAATTTGTTCCGTAAAGACGTGGTGCCGGTCTGATGAAACTTCTGTTTGAACATGTCCAGATCGCGCCAGACCGGTCGTGGAAAGGCCTTTATCGTAATCTACTGGCGATCCCGTTTGAATGGCACTTTCACCCGGAATATGAATTGACCCTGACACTTGGCAGTTCGGGGCAGCGTTATGTTGGCGACCATATCGGCGATTATGGGGATGATGATCTGGTGCTCTTGGGGCCCAATTTGCCCCATACATGGCATTCATCAAATGCGGCTCCGCCATCGGTCAGTCACGGCGGATTACGCGCCCATGAAGAAGCACTTCAGGTCAAGGGACGGGCAAAGGGCCATCAGGCGTTCGTATTCTGGTTTACCGCCGACTGGATCAATAGTGTCTGCAAGACCATGCCGGAACTCGCCGGGCTGGAAAAGGTTCTTGGTCTGTCCAAGCGTGGCGTGCAGTTTGACGCAGCAACTGCGCGCAAGGTCGCGGCATTTGCCCCGGCCTTTGACAAAGGCGCGCCAGCTGACCAGTTGCTGCTTTTGATCGAGGTGCTCAGAACGCTGCTTGATGCCACGAAACTTACGCCACTTGCGTCGGATCGTTTTGATGCAGCCATCCCCGATCATGATGATGCCAGCCGGTTGGGCAGGGTGCTTGATCTGCTTCATGGCAGCTATTTCGATGCACTCAGCAGTGCCGAGATTGCCCGTCACGCCGGTATGAGCGAACGCACCTTGCGCCGTTTTTTCCAGCGCCATATGGGATCGAACATTCAGGATTACCTGATGGGGTTGCGCCTTGGGCGGGCGGCCAGCCTGTTGCTGTCTTCTGACATGCCGGTCTATCAGGTGGCAGAGGAATCCGGTTTTCAGAATCTGTCACACTTCAATCGTCAATTCCGTCGTCACCGCAACGTTTCCCCCAGTGCATTCCGCAAGTCACGGTTTGAGGGGCAGGCTGTGCGTAATCCTGTGCCCGCGAACACCTGAGACGTGGAATACAGCAACGAACTAGCCGGGATAACGCGCCATATGGGCATCGAAGAACGCCCAGAACTGATCGCGAAAGATGTCTCTTTCCTGCAGGATTTCATGACGTGCTTCGGGAATTTCACGAATGGTTACATTCGGGTTTTTTCCAAAAAGATCTTCGGTCACCTTGTTTGAAACCACCTGATCATTCCCGGCAAGCACCATGGTAATAGGCGGCAAGTTCTGGCCGATATCGGTTTGTTCAAGGCGCAGAGCGATATCTGTCTGGGCGCGAAAACACGCATCAAGCCACCCGGCCGAGGTGCCGCCAACCACAAGGTCGGGAGCAGCTTCAAGGATGTTGCGGCTGCTTTCGTGACGATGCGGATCGGATGTCAGAATGTTTTCAGGATCGAAATCGGCAATCGGGCTATATCCGCGTTGTCCCGGAAGATACTGTTTGTCAAAACCGTATCGGCACATCTCGCCCGACAGGATCTGTGCGGCAATTGAAAACCACCGTGGCCCACCCAGGCCAAAAAACGGGGCAACCATGACGACACTTTTCCAAAGATCGGGTTGATCCAGCATCATGGACATTGCCACCAGCCCGCCGGTTGAGTGGGTCAGCAAACCGTCACAGACAATACCGTGCTGTTCCCTGACATGGTCCAGAACGTGGCGGGTGTCGGCTTTGTAATGCGTGATATCGCGAACATAGCCCATCGCAATATCAGGTGCCTCACGCGTAGATCCGCCGTGGCCGCGAAAATCAAAGGTTACGGTGCCATATCCGCGTTTGGCCAGATCGCGGGCAGTTTCGCCATAGCGTTCAATGAACTCGCCACGTCCCTGAAGAATAAGAACATATCCCTTGGACGCACATGGCGGTGTAATACCGGCTCTGAGCGTGACCCCGTCAGGTGCAGTAAAGCGATCTATGGTAAAAGGCATGGGTCGGCTGTTCCGGATCAAACTGTTATCAAAGGCGACTTTATTGTGCAGCGGGGGTTTGACCGCCACCAAGCGATGCAACAATAAAAGCCGCCATCATTTCGATCATGTTGGGGAAATCCGGATTGAACGTCCCGCGTCGCAATGTGCCAGCGGTTGCAGATTGCAGCAGATTGCGTTCGCCATAGACGGTGTCGCTGCCTGTTTCGCAGGCTTCATGTTCTGCGGGATCATCATAATGACCGCAATCGCGAATGGTGCCGTTGAGGCCATAGACAGGGTTATCCGGGCTCATGGTTATCGCGGTATGGGCGTGATTGATGGTGCGCATGTCGTCATTTGACGAACTGATAATGTCGATATTATCGCATCTCGGATGTCCGGAAAGCTCGTTGATCTCACCCTGATACCAGATCATTTTTTTGATGCCGGAATTCACCTTGCTGCAGAAATAATCCACAGCGGCCAATGGATTGACTGTCTGATCATCGGAGCTGATGGCGATAAAGACCGGGGTCGTTGATGTGGGCAACGAACCATCCCGATAGGGTTCGGTAACCAGATGAAACTCTGCTGCTGCATTCATCGCCATGGAGCCATATTTGGCCGGATCGCTTTCGGGGCCCTGACCGACCCAATCCTTGAAATAGCGTACATAGGGGGTGAGCCAGGCCATCTCGCTTTTGGCCTCAAGACCGGGAGACAGCATGATCATGGCACTGATGCGTGCATCCGTGACACGGGCGGAAATGTCGCGCCCGATCAGGGCTGCCCCCATCGAATAGCCAATAGGAATGATATGTTCGATATCATCCCCGAAGGCGCCGATGCCAAATCGTACTGTATCAAGCCAGTCCTGATAGCTGACATCAATCAGATCGCCCGGGGTTGTTCCATGTCCGGGCAACAGCACGCCATTAAATGTTGCGCAAGGGAACCGCATGCGAAGCTGATCGCGAACGTCGCTCAGCCAGTAGGGGCTGTCGGTAAGGCCGTGAACGGCAAGAAAACCAACCTTCTCGCCATGAACAAGATTACCTCCCGCCGCATCACATGCAGCTTGATCCGGTGCGACACTATAGGGGCTTCGCATATCGACGACCTGATCAATGTCATAATCGCCGAATGGTTTGGTTTCCGATGCATAACGCCCTTTGGAAAGAATATCGTAAAGCTGTGTGCGTGTTGATTGCACATAGGCGTCAAACGAGGTTCCCCTGACCGGAGCGCTTATCGCATTGCCCGATGGTGCATGCTGCGCATCCGATTCCGAACAGGCACCGATTGCCAACAGGGTGCCCAGTACAAGAGAAGTCAGTCCGGTCCGGATTGTCCGTCGTGTGACCATGGGGAGGCTCCATATTGGTTGGTGCAAGGGATTGTATTCGATATCGTTTTGCGCGTGATGTTAGCGCGTGTGGTCCCGTGGTGCGAGCAACAAAAAAGCGGTCTGGCGACAGACCGCTTTTTCAAGCATACATCATGACCGGCCAAAGCCTGCGGACTGCCAGTTTATTCGATCACTTCCCAGCTATGGGTTACTTCGGCAGCCTTTGAGAGCATGATCGAGGCCGAGCAATATTTCTCGGCCGAAAGTTCGACCGCCCGACCAACCTTGGTTTCATTAAGGTTTTCGCCCTTTACTTTGAAATGCAGGTGAATTTTGGTGAAGACCTTGGGATCGGTTTCCGCGCGTTCTGCCTTGACCTCTGTCTCAACATCCTGAACGTTCTCGCGGCCTTTTTGCAGAATGTGAACCACGTCGATCGATGAACAGCCGCCAAGCCCCAAAAGCAGCATTTCCATAGGGCTCGGGCCAAAGCCGGTGTCCTTGTTGCCATCCATGACAACCCCGTGTCCGGTGCCGCTGGTGCCCGTGAAAGTAAGGTTTTCAAGCCACTTGACGCGTGCTTCCATGATCGAATTCCTGTGTTTGAAAAATCATTGCCTCATCCTCTAGCGCGGTTGACGCCTGCCTGCAAGTTGAGATCATGTTTCCGGGCAACTTGTGAATTTGTCGCATGGGCATTTCGGGTAGCAAACTGTTATAGGTGTTTTTACTTTCCCGCGTGATACTATCGTAAGAATTCAGTCCCTTATGGTGTAGGAGTAAAGGGCATGACACAGGATCAAAACCGCAGCAAAAGCCGTTTCATGATGGGCATGGAGCACGTCCTGCGCGAGATTAACCATGAAATCATCAGCCCGGCGATCCCGGATATGTCGGTTGAAAATGCCGTGCCGCTGATGATTACGGTTGCCCGCTTGCGTGCCGACTACCTGAAATACGCGTTCAAGCTAAGTGCGGATCGTACCGAACGACACCCGACCGAAGAAGAACTGGCAAAGCTCAAACATTTGCGTGAAACCTATCAGGAAATGCTTGCTGCGGCGCGCGAACTCGAACATTGCATTGATCGTGGTTATATCGATTTGCCGGTACCGGCGAAGTAACACACATAAACATCTGGGGGGAGGGGATTTTCAATCGCCGGTCATGTGAGAAAAATCATGACTTATCCTCAAGGATATGTAATTGCTGTTGCTCATATAAAACAAGACCGGTCAATCAGGTCTGATTTGGGACATCAATGATAACATAGCCAAGGGAGTGCACTGCAAAGCGGTGCGCGGGGTGTATTGTCTGTCAGTGTAGATGTTGTGGCGACCGCGGCGTTGTCGCGTGATAGCCTTGTCTTTCTAGATAAGAACGATCTGAAAATCGTTCATGTCAATCCGGCTGCAGAAAAGCAGTTTGCCGCGGCCAGGACGGTTTTACGCACCGGGACCGAGATCAAACAGTTTCTGGCCTATCTGGCAAAGAATGGCGAGTTTTCTGACGGGGATCCGGTTGGCGCTGTGCGTCAGGCGCTTGGGGCCATTTCATCCGGGACGCGGGCGGATTTGCCCGGTGTTCGACTTGAAAAGACCCTGTTTTCCTGGCATTGCGATGTCGGGCCTGGCGAGACCATCGCGCTGGTTCTGCGAGATAGTGGCAAGGCGCAGGAACTTGCCCGCGCGCTGGCCGACCACAAGATTTTTATCCAGCATCTGATCGACGTGCTGCCGATACCGGTCTATCTGAAAAATCTTGATGGTGTGATCACGCGCTGCAACGCTGTGTTTGCCGAACTTTTCGGCCATGCGGTCGGGGATGTGATTGGCAAGAAGCTGATCGAAATTGCCCCGGACAGTCTTGCCAAAACGATTTCCGCCCATGAAAAGCCGCTTCTGATTGCTGAAGGACAGGTGCGCGACGAGATCAGCTTTGTCCTTGATGACGAGGAACGGTCAGCCCTGTTTGCCGTCTCGAGCCTTAAGGGACCAAGCGGCAGTATTGCAGGCACCATCGGATCGCTTGTTGATGTCACCAGTCTGAAAAAGGCCCAGGCCGAAGTTGCCGAAGCTGCGCAGCGCCTGACAGGGCTTCTGGAAAGTGCGCCTGTAGGGGTGGGGATTTCCAGCCGCGAAACAGGTGTCTTCCGGTTCTTTAACAGCACATTTGCCAAGATGCTCGACATCAAGGACGAAAAGGAACCAACGGATTCCATTTTGTTGTCGGAACGCTATCGCAAGCAGTCTCTTCAAGATATGGATATGATCGGCGAGCTCCATGATGTTGAAATCAGGCTGCGCCGCCCGAACATGGCCGAAGCGAAATGGCTCAAGACCTCGCTGGAACCGCTGTCGTTCGAGGGTGAAGACACCGTGTTGTGGTGGACGAGTGACATCACCAAACAAAAGCACGCCGCCCGCGAGCTGCAAAACAAGGCCAATAATGATGAGCTGACCGGATTGGCCAACCGGGCGCGTTTCATGCAAAAACTTGATCAGTGCGAAACGGTTCTGCGCGGGACCAATACGCCGGCCTCGATCTTCATTCTTGATCTGGACGGGTTCAAGAATCTCAATGATACCAAGGGGCATGCGGCAGGGGACTGGCTGCTGACCGAAACGTCAAAAAGGCTGAAGCGTGCAGGGCGCCGGGCTGAGGAAGTCGCCCGTCTTGGCGGCGACGAATTCACCATGCTGTTTATTAACAAGGGCGGTGCCAGGGAAATGGGTGAGATCGCCGATGCAATCCTCAGGGAGCTTAGCCAGCCCTTCCTCTGGAAAGGCGAAGATTGCGGTGTTTCGGCCTCCATCGGGGTTTCGGTCTTTGATGGTGGTAATTGCGATATGAGCGAGCAGCTCAGACGCGCTGACAAGGCAATGTATCAGGCCAAATCAGCAGGCAAGGCGCAATATTGCCTTTACACACCGGATCTGGAACCCGAACTTCATCAGGACGACTGATACGCGCCCGCATGTTCGGTCATTGCGGGCCGCTACGAAGGCAAATCCGGCCTAAAGGAAAGCAATTTCCTGAAGAATCAGTCAGGCTTTATGCCAAGCGCCTCGATTAGAGGGGCAAGTTCCTTCTGGTACGGGCGCCATCGTTCAACACTGCTTTGATAGACCGGTTGGCGTACTTCAAGGGCGCTATGGGTGCGCACTTCGCGTTTGTTGTCATAGAATCGCAGGCACGCATCCTGCCATTCAAGATCAAGGAAATTGATCAGACGGCGGGCTTCGTGATCAAGGTCGGCGATGACCTTTTCATAGTCGATCGTGATCAACTGATCGGGCCGCAGCGTCTTTTCCCAGTGTGTCATCAGATCACGATAGGCGAGATAGAAATGCCCGATCTCGCGGAGGTCACAAAGATATTTGTGACCGTCACCAAAGAAATGGGTAAAGCACGAAAAACCGGTATCAAGCGGATCGCGCCGCGAATGGATGATCTTTGAATTGGGAAAAGCCATTGTGATCAACCCGACAGAAACAAAGTTCCCGAGCATCTTGTCGACGATATAGCGCGGGGGATTGCCATCGCGTATCGCTTCGGGAGGCAACATACGAAGAACTTCATCGCGATAGGCCTTGGCAAACATCGCAAGGCGTTTGGGATCGGCCAGAAGCTTTTCATGGGCTGGCAGAGATGGAAAGGCATCGCCATAGGCGCGTTTCAACAGATTGGGAAGTGTCCGGATTTCACCAACCCCGAAGGCATCCGTGTGGCTGTCCAGAATCTGTTCAAGCAGGCTCGATCCGCTACGCGGCATACCGACGATGAAGATGAATTGCTGCTCGTCCCCGGTTTCGCGCAGGGTGTTCCGCGCGATACTTTCGGGCGTAAAGAAATCTGGCAGTTTTTTGAGGAAACCAAGTGTGCTTTCCTCGTTGTAGTCAATCTGTTCGCGTTGATACCGGTTGGCGGTGAAATAATGATCCATGGCGGTCTTGCCATCGCCACGCGTCATATAGGCCAGGCCAAGTGCGTAATGCAGATGTTGGAGATCGGTCTTTGACAGCTTTGATTTTTCAGACCGGATCATCTTTTCAACGGCAGCAAAATCGTCATCCCCAAAGGCCTTGAGGGTTGCCAGCTCCGCCCACGCACGCGCGAAATATTTGGAATGACCAAGCGCAGCACGAATAGCGGCTTCGCAACCCTTTTTATCCCCAATGGTTTTGAGGAGGTCTGCCCGGTTTATTTCTATACGTGCGACTTCCGACGGTTTTGGGGCTGGAACGGGCAAGGTTTGTTTGTTCTTGATCGCGGCATGGGCGACTTCAAGAGCTTGCTCAAAAAGTGCTACGGCTTGTGAGGGGCGCGACGATTTGGCGACTGAATGGGCATACAGGTTCCATCGTTGCCAATCGCTCGGAGATGTCACCATGACATGGTTGAATAATTTTACACCATGATCAAATAGTCCGTTCAGGATCAGAGTGCTGGCAAGCTGGGCCTGAATTTCAGGATCGGCTGGATCGCGTTTCATTGCGACGTTCAGAACATTCTGGGCTTCCAGATACATGTTCTGCTTTATCATCAGTTTTGCAAGATCAAGGAAATACCGGTTTTGGGGATTTGGCGCCTTGCAGGCAAATTCCAGATGTTTCAAGGCCCCGAAAATATTACCCTGTTTTTCAAGCACACCGGCAAAAAAATGTAACAGCTGACCGTCATTCGAATGGGTCCGCAAATAGGTGGCACAAAGCTGATAAGTTTCTTGCTCCTTGCCTCGTTTCCAAAGCTCCTGAGCTTTTTTCAGAACATCTTCGGGCGTTTGTGCATTTACAGAACTCATCAATTTTCCTTGCTTGACGCTCGTTTGGGTAGGATGAGCCTAGTCTAGCAAGGGTAAGTAAACTGTTTAAACCCAAAAAAGAAAACGCCCGGCCAGAAGGCCGGGCGTTTCCGAATGCGTCTTCCTTTCGGTGAAAGGAATTAGCCGCTGTAGTACATGTCGAATTCGACCGGGTGCGGCGACTGTTCGAAGCGGATGACTTCTTCCATTTTCAGGGCGATGTATGCGTCGATCAGATCGTCGGTCATAACGTCGCCTTTTTTCAGGAAGTCGCGGTCTGCGTCGAGGCTGTCGAGAGCTTCGTGCAGCGAGCGGCAAACGGTCGGAACTTCTTTGAGTTCTTCCGGCGGAAGGTCATAGAGGTTCTTGTCCATTGCTTCGCCCGGATGGATCTTGTTCTCGATACCGTCAAGGCCAGCCATCAGCATTGCAGAGAATGCGAGATACGGGTTGGCAAGGGCATCCGGGAAGCGGATCTCGACGCGTTTGCCTTTCGGGGACGCGGTGTACGGGATACGGCAGGATGCAGAACGGTTACGTGCAGAGTAAGCCAGCAGAACCGGAGCTTCGAATCCCGGGACCAGACGCTTGTAGGAGTTGGTCGTCGGGTTGGTGAAAGCGTTCAGTGCCTTGGCGTGCTTGATGATACCGCCAATGTAGTACAGAGCGGTTTCAGAAAGATCCGCATAGCCGTTACCAGCGAACAGCGGCTTGCCTTCGTGCCAGATCGACTGGTGGGTATGCATGCCCGAACCGTTGTCACCGAAGACCGGCTTCGGCATGAAGGTTGCGGTTTTGCCATACTGGTGAGCAACCATGTGGATGCAGTATTTGTAGATCTGAACAGCGTCGGCATGTTCGATCAGGGTGCCAAAAGCGATACCCAGTTCGTGCTGCGACGGAGCAACTTCGTGGTGGTGCTTTTCGCAACGCACGCCCATTTCGTTGATGTAGTTGACCATTTCGGCACGAATGTCGTTTGCCGAGTCAACCGGCTGTACCGGGAAGTAGCCGCCCTTCGGACCCGGACGGTGGCCGCGGTTGCCGCCTTCGAATTCGGTGCCGGTGTTGTACGGACCTTCTTCGGAATCGAGCTGGTAGCCCATGCCTTCGCCAGCGGTGGTCCAGCGAACGTCGTCAAACATGAAGAATTCCGGCTCTGCGCCGAAATATGCGGTGTCGCCGATACCAGCGGATTTCATGTATGCCAGTGCGCGTTTCGCGGTCGAACGCGGGCAACGCTCGTAACCCTGGCCGGTGGCCGGTTCGATAACGTCACAAACGATGATCAGGGTCGGCTGTGCGGTGAACGGATCAACAACGGCGGTCGACGGATCCGGCATAAGGATCATGTCGGATTCGTTGATTTCTTTCCAGCCGGCGATCGACGAACCGTCGAACATGATGCCGTCAACAAAGACGTCCTCGTCGATCGTGCAGATATCCTGCGCGGTATGCTGCCATTTACCTTTGGAATCGGTAAAGCGCAGATCAACAAACTGGATGCCTTTTTCTTTGATCAGATTAAGTACAGAAGCAGCGTCAGACATGATGCAACCCTTTAAAACTCATAATTAGTTACCGTACGGTGTTCAATGACAGGCAAGACCGATCAGATCGCGTCGTTGCCCCGTTCACCGGTACGAATACGGATCGCGTCCTCAAGTGAGGAAACGAAAATTTTACCGTCGCCGATACGGCCGGTATGAGCGGCTTGCTGGATTGCCTCAATCGCACGCTCAACCAGCGTGTCCTCAACGACGATTTCCAGCTTTACCTTCGGCAAAAAGTCCACAACATACTCGGCGCCGCGATACAGCTCCGTGTGGCCTTTCTGACGTCCGAAACCTTTGGCTTCGGTAACGGTAATCCCTTTGAGGCCGATCTCTTGAAGGGCCTCTTTTACCTCGTCAAGCTTGAATGGCTTGATGATGGCTTCGATCTTTTTCATTAAGCGCCCTCTGCTTTTTGCGAGAGTTGCGTAGAACTCGGAAAGCGTAATGCTTCGCACGGTGTCTGTTGCACGGACCATGCCAAGTTTGATCCGCGATGGCATTCTAAGGATTCTTTGCGCGAAAACCCAGCAAAACCCATGAAACTTTTGAGATTTTCTGGGGCGAGGGTGATTGAGTTTTAGGCAAAATGATTAAAAATTATGCAAATGCGCTGCATTGAAGGCAGGCAGTGTGATCCGGATTGCTTCTGGCCCTACGCTCAAAGGATCGCATGCGACAGAATTTGCTGCAAAAGAGTGATTTCGTTCGCAGATATTTGCCAAATGGGTGTGAATCGATCTGTTTGATTTATAGACTCGAACAAACCATGCCCGCGCGATTATAGTACGGCACAGATTTACAACAATATGGCCCCAACGGGCCGGGGAAAAGCCGGAGGCCACCATCCGGTGAACGCATATAATATAAAGGACGCCTCATGACCGAATTTGTCGGCAACCCACTTTTCGCCTCGGGCGGGATCACGATCTTTGAAGTGATGAACGAACTGGCTCAGAAATATCAGGCCATCAATCTGGGGCAGGGCGCACCCGATACGGACGGCCCGGCCGATATCCGCGAAGCGGCTGCCAAGGCAACCATGGAACTGTCCAACCAGTATCCGCCCCTTGCCGGTGTACCGGAACTGCTTCAGGCGGTTGCTGACCATAACAAGCGTTTCTATGGCATCGAGGTTGATCCCAAGAAAGAAGTGCTGGTTGCCGTTGGCGCGACCGAGGGGCTGGCGGATGTGATCCTTGGTCTGGTGGCGCCGGGCGACGAGGTCATCCTGATTGAACCGCTTTATGACAGCTATCTTCCCATGGTGAAGCTTGCGGGTGGTATTCCCAAACTGGTGCGCGTCACTCCGCCGCACTGGGAATTGCCGCGCGAGGAACTGGCCGCAGCGTTTAGCGAAAAGACCAAGCTGATCCTGATCAACTCGCCGCAGAATCCGTGTTCAAAGGTCTATGGTGATGACGAGCTGCAATTCATCGCAGATCTTTGCATCAAGCATGATGTGATCGCGCTGTGTGACGAGGTTTACGAGCATATTGTCTTTGATGGTCGCAAGCACAAACCGCTGATGACTTTCCCCGGCATGCATGAGCGCACCGTACGCATCGGATCGGCGGGCAAGACATTCTCGCTGACCGGCTGGAAAATCGGCTATATCACAGCCTGTGCAAAACTGATGGAGCCGATCAAGAAAGCGCATCAGTTCCTTGTCTTTACCGTGCCACCGGCATTGCAGCATGGTGTGGCTTATGGCCTGAACAAGGATGACGAATATTTCGAAACCTTTACCGCGGAAATGCAGGCCAAGCGTGACTTCTTAATGAAGGGACTCAAGGAAGTCGGCTTTGATGTTCTTGATTCCCAGGGCACCTATTTCATTACCTGCGATTTCCGACCGCTTGGCTATGACTGCGACGATGTCGAGTTCTGCCAGATCATGATCAAGGAAGCAGGCGTGGTTGCCATCCCTGTTTCGGCCTTCTATCAGGGCGAAGATGGCGGTGTGCGTCATTTTGTGCGGTTCTGCTTCTGCAAGCAGGAAGAAAAAATGGCGGCTGCGATTGAACGCATGAAAAAGGCGTTTGCCAAATAAACTGGCCAGACCAGTTAACAAATATCCATGCCAGAACGGGCCGATCCAGTATCGGCCCGTTCTGGTTTCAGGTTTTGTCCAGCGCGGGACAGGTCAGGCAGTGGCTGCAAGCACGCCCTGACCCTGAAGCGGAAGACCGGCTTCGCGCCAATCCTGCTTGCCATCGTGATAATCACGAACATTGCTATAGCCCAGCTTGCTCAGAGCCATCTGGGCAATGCCGGAATTCTTGCACGGGCCGTTGGCGCAATAGACCACAATCGGTGCATCAGGATCGGGCAGGATGGTTTTGACATTTTCGTCAATGGCATCATGGGGAATGTTGATTGCACCGGGCAGATGCGCATCAACATAGTAACGCGCCGGAAGCGCTTCGATCAGGACCGGTGCATTTGCACTGCCAAGCACGGCCTTGAGTTCATCACGGGTAATCGTTCTGGTCATCTTCCAATCTCCATCTGGAATATCGTTGACTGATGGGATCAGTATTGATGTGCAATGATGCGACGTAAATTTGGGAAAATTCGAAGAATGTGTGCAATAATACGAATGATTGGATAGGGCCAAGGGGGAGTTGCGGGAATGCTCGAATGGGATGACCTGAAACTGGTGCTGGCGATTGCGCGTGCGCGCAGCATTACGCAGGCTGCAAAGCAAACCGGCATCCATCATTCGACGCTGTTTCGCCGGATCGCTGATATTGAAACCCGGTTGGGGACACCGCTTTTTGAGCGTCTTCAGGGCGACTATCAACCCACCAGTACCGGACAGGCAGCGATTGAAACCGCTGAAACACTCGAAGCCGAAATGGCCGTATTGGCCCGCAAACTTGCCGGGCAGGATATCAGGCCGTCGGGGATTTTGCGCCTGACCTCGACCGATACGCTGTTGCATGCGGTGCTGGCTGATGATCTTGCTGCCTTTGGGAAGGCCTATCCGGAAATCACCCTTCAGGTCGTCACCGATAACCGGTTCTATGATCTGAACCGTCATGATGCCGATATCGCGATCCGGCCCAGCAACGCGCCCAATGAAAATCTGGTCGGGCGCAAAATCGCCCCGATCCGCTCGGTGATCTGTGGTCCGTCGGGGCTGGATGATCCGGCCAAAGGTCCCTGGATTACCTGTGACGAGACGCTTGCCCATATCAAGGCTGCGCGCTGGCGCGACAAACATTTTGCGGATCAGCATGTCGCCTTGCGCAGCAACTCATTGCTGAATGTGGCGCGCCTCGTTGATGCCGGAGGCGGTTTTGCGGTTTTGCCTGCTTTTCTGGTTGCAGCATTTGCCAATATAGCTGTGATTGGCGATCCGGTAGAAGGGCTTGATAACGATCTCTGGATGCTGATGCATCGCGATCTTAAGGCCACACCACGTGTGCGGGCCTTTAACGATTTTATGTTTCCGCGCCTGAAACAAAAGGCCCCCCTGTTTGCCGGGGCTTGAGAGGGGCATAAAGAAAAAGCCGGGTTTCCCCGGCTTTTGTCATCTTCTCTGATGGCCCAAGCAGATCAGGCTTTGACCATTTCCCAACTGCCGGTCTTGGCCGAGCGCGTCAGGGCATCAAGGATTTGCATATTCATGATCGCATCCTCGATCGGATAATCGACCGGGCTTTCCCCCTTAAAGATCGCAGTCGCCGCATCCCCCTGAAGGGTATAGTGATTGCAAAGCGGGAATTTGATCTCGCGGGCTTCGTCAAAGCCTGGCTGTTTCTGGCCAGCCACCCGGATGATCGCCGGATTTTCCGGGATCGGGTTGAACGGCATAATGATTTCGATGCGGCCTTCTGTGCCCAGAATATGAACGCGCTGTACGGCGGCCGACTGGGTGCCGCAGACAAAGCTTGCCTGTAACCCCGATCCGAAATCAAGCATGCCCGAAACAAGACGGTCGGTTCCGAATTTCGGGTCCTTGTCCATCAGGGATACAACACGAACCGGCTCCCTGCCTGTGACAAAGCGCGGGCCGACAATGCAGTAGCATCCGATATCAAGCAGCCCGCCGCCGCCAATATCTTTCTTGTTGCGCACATTGTTCGGGTCGGCATTGAAATAGGTAAAGATGGTCTGCACCGTGGTGATGTCACCGATCTGGCCGCTTTCAACGATCTTGCGGGCTTCAAGCCACTGAGGATGATGGCGCACCATAAAGGCTTCAAGAACCTGTTTGCCGCTTTTGTCCCGGGCGGCGATCAGGCGTTTGGCATCCTCGGTATCAAGACCGATCGGCTTCTCGCACAGGACATGTTTGCCTGCTTCAAGCGCCTTGATCGTCCATTCAACATGCAGATGGTTGGGCAGGGGATTGTAAACCGCCTCGATAGACGGGTCTGCCAGAAGTTCCTCATAGGAACCATAGGCGCGCGGAATACGCAAATTTTCGGCGACCTCACGGGTCTTTCCAAGATCGCGTCCGGCAATGGCAAGGATTTCAAGCTTGTCGCTTTCCTGCATGGCCGGGATGACCTTTTCCGTGCCGATCTTGGCGGTGCTGATGACGCCCCACTTCATTCCGATACTCCGTCTGTTTTTCTGTTTTGTGGCCCGCCAACCCGAAATCAATCCTTGGGTGCGGGCAGTCCGCAATGACGTATATGCATGGTTTCGCACATTGTTTTGCGGTTCAGTTCCTGGTTCCGATTAATTAAGGCATGTGGCCCGACATGCAAGATGTTCAGACGGGTAGGTGAGTTAAATTATCATACAAATAACGCCATTGGTTTGGTGTCAAACCGCCCAAGCCCGCAAAATTCGGCGCTTTGAAGGGGTTGGGGAGATTCAGCGGAAAAAAGTGAAAATATGCGCTTGACGTTGCGGGCCACGGGCCATATAAACCGCGCCACACGATGGCGGGTGTAGCTCAGGTGGTTAGAGCACCAGATTGTGGCTCTGGGGGCCGTGGGTTCAAGTCCCATCACTCGCCCCATGTGAAAAGGTCAGGCAGAAATGCCTGGCCTTTTGTCTTTTCTGGTCACATTTCCCCCGCTTTGACATTCCCAATTCCCACCCAATCTGCTAGGTAACGCTCCATATTTCCCAGATGGGGCTCAATGGTTGCCAGGAGATCGTCACATGTCGACACATCGCATTACCCTTCGCCGTCCGGATGACTGGCATTTGCATCTGCGTGATGGCGCGATGTTAAAAGGTGTGATTGGCGAGACTTCCGCGCATTTTGCCCGTGCGATCATCATGCCGAACCTTGTGCCGCCGGTGGTCAAGACCGCCGATGCCGTTGCCTATCGCGACCGCATCACGGCGGCCATTCCGCAAGGCCATGATTTCACCCCGCTGATGACCCTGTATCTGACCGAGGGCACCAATCCCGATGATATCGAGGAAGGTTACAAGGCCGGTGTGATCACCGCATTGAAGCTTTATCCGGCGGGGGCGACCACCAACTCCGATAGCGGGGTTCGCAATTTTGACAATGCGATGCCAGCGCTTGAGCGCATGGCAGAGCTTGGCATTCCGCTGTGTGTGCATGGCGAAGTCACCGATCATGATGTCGATATCTTTGACCGCGAAGCGGTGTTTATCGACCGGGTTCTGGAGCCGCTGCGCAAGCGTTTGCCGGAACTGCGCGTGGTGATGGAACATATCACCACCGAAGACGGCGTTGAATACGTTAAGGCCAATGACAAAAATCTGGGTGCAACGATCACCACGCACCATTTGATCATTAACCGCAATGCCATTCTGGTGGGCGGCATTCATCCGCATATGTACTGCCTGCCGGTGGCCAAGCGTGAAAAGCACCGTCTGGCGTTGCGTGCCGCCGCCACGTCGGGCGATGCGCGCTTCTTCCTCGGGACCGATTCCGCCCCGCATACGGATGAGCGCAAGGAAAGCCCGTGTGGTTGTGCCGGTATCTTTACCGCCAATAATACCGTGCAGCTTCTTGCCCATGTGTTCGAGCAGGAAAACGCCCTTGATGAGCTCGAAGCCTTTGCCTCGGTCAATGGCCCGCAATTCTATGGCTTGCCGTTGAACGGTGATCAGATCACGCTGGAAAAACGTGCGGAACCGGCGAAATTCGCCGCCAAGATCGAAACCGGCGAAGGTCCGGTCACGGTATTTAATCCGGGCTTTGATATCTTCTGGCATTACGCCGACTGATATCGAGCTTCGGATCAGACAAAGCAAAAGCGGCTCCGTGCGGGCCGCTTTTTTGTTGGGTGAATGCAGCGGGAATTAGCCGCTAAGATCAATCGTACTTGGCGCAGCATTAAGGCCAAGGGTGATGCGATAGCTTTCTGCTGCGGCACTGGCCTGTGATGCGATCATGGCCGAGATGCTCATGGATGCGCCCTTGGCGACGTTAAAATCCGCAGCCGAGCTACCCGGAACCGACGCAGCACGTGAAATTGCAGCCTGATTGGCGATGGCGGCAATGCCATCAAGTCCCTGAAGGGGATGAATACTGACTTTCCCGCCCGTGGCGTAAAGTCGCCCGTCGGGGCCTGCGGTATAGCTGTAGCTGATCATGCCGGCATTGGCGCCGGCCAGTGTCTGGTGGCTTTCTTCCTCGGTCCGGACGGTCGCATCACGGGCGCGCAGTTGCTGAATGATTTCACGTTCGCTTGCGGTCAGAAGGGCCGGGTTGGATGTGCGCGGGCGCGCGCTTTTGGGCGTGTCTTCGCGTTCCTGTTGCTGGCGTTCGGTCGGGGATGTGGTGTCGGTTTCAGGGGCAGCCGGTTCACCACTAATATCACGCGGATCGAGTTGCTGGATGATCGTGATGACCGACGCGGCACGGTTGACCGGTGCGGTTTGCGCGGGCGGCGCTGGTGGCGGTGGCGTCTTTTCCGCTGTCGTCCCGGTGCTGTTTGATCTGGATGGTTCGGTGCGGGGGAGTGATCCGCTGCCGGGCTGCGATGTGTCTGAAAGCGGGACAAGCGCCACGGCGGCAGGCATGGTTTGCGGCGCAGACGCGCCCGTTCCGCCCGACCCGCTGGTCGGCGGCTGGCTCCCGGAGCCGGGCAGGGCGCGTGTGGCTATGATCTGGCCAAGTTGCCCGCCACTTCCGGGGATAACCTGTATTGCACCGGCCTGTATCATGGTTGCTATTGTATCTCAACTCGGGGTTAAAAGTATATAAAGCAGGTTTGCGTGATCACGCCGGTTTGATGAGGTCGTTTTGCCCCTATGCGGTTAACACTGATGATATGGTGCCTCACACTGATTTCTAAAACGGGTCTTCCCGGCTGGTACGTTACTTCGTCGCCCTGAAAAATGGTTTGCTGATCATGCGCGTGTTTCTGTCTGTTCTGATGCTTGTCCTGATATCGGCTTTTGCGCCGGTCGGGGCCTATGCCGCCCCCAAAGCCGATCTTTGGCCGGACTGGCAGGCGCATGATCCTGACAGCATGCAGAAAATTGATCATTCCGGCTGGCAGGCGGTGCTTGACCGGTTCGTTGCGCAGCCAGAACCCGGTGTCACCACCTTTGATTACAAGGCAGCACTTGATGATCGGGCCAACGGGATTGAGGCCGTGGCGGGCTATGTCGGGAAAATGGTCACGGTTCCGGTCAGCGACCTTAATCGCAATCAGCAACTGGCATACTGGATCAATCTTTATAATGCGCTGACCGTAAAGGTGGTGCTTGATCATTATCCGGTGGCATCAATCCGCGATATTGATATCTCGCCCGGTCTGTTTTCGCTGGGTCTGTTTTCATCGGGGCCATGGGACAAGAAGCTGATCACAGTCGAAGGGCGGACCTTGTCGCTTAATGATATCGAACATCGCATTCTGCGTCCGATCTGGATTGATCCGCGCATTCACTATGCGGTCAATTGTGCATCGGTCGGCTGTCCGGCACTCGCACCCGAGGCCTATGATGCCGACCTGCTTGATGATCAGCTTGATCAGGCAGCACGTGATTTTATCAATCACCCGCGCGCCATTCACAGTGACGGGGACGGCGGCTTTGTGATTTCAAGCCTGTATGACTGGTATCGGGAAGACTTTGGTGAGCGTGATGCGCAACTGGTTGCCCATCTTCTGACCTATGCCGGGCCGGAGCTGACCCGTCAGCTCGACAGCATCGGCCGGTTTGATGTGAGCGACGACGTTTATGACTGGTCGCTGAACGACGACCGGCCCTAAACAACATTACCTGTATGGTTCCCGGCATATGGCGCGGGATGGTGCTGGTGTCGGCTTTCAGGCGGCCTTGTGGCGCAACCTGTTGCCCTGTGCAGCCTCGCTGCCCCAAGATATGCGGGTGTGATGGGTGCTGCCAAATTCGCCAAAGGCGGATTTTCCGGCACGGGTTTGAGTTACCTGTTCAATCGTGTGACGAACGTCACTGGCAGAAATGCCATCATAGCGCATTAATGTCTGCACGATCGGGTCGGCAAGCATGTCTTCAATCGACAGTTCCTGATCAACGTAGCTCATCTTTTCGTATCCCGGTTTTTATTGTTGTGCGTAATGTAATGCTATTGCAAATCATTCGCAACTAAAAACATGTGCTGATTGTGCTTTTTTCCACTTTTCCCATTTTGCTTCATTGATCTGCCTTATGGACGGCAGCACAATGAAGGTGGAATATCGGCTGTTTGGAGGATGGTTATCCGCATCCAGGATCCCTCCGGTCGGTTGCGTGTCTTTCTGTCGACAAGATGGTCCTGACCCGGAATGAAAGGACGGTCCGGGTTCTATTTTCTTGATTAATTGGTGCTTGGCCTCTAACGCTGATTGCTGGTTTGATCACGACTGTGATGAAGCCCAATAACTATGGCGAAAATAGGCTGGGAACATGACACGTCCGGGAATTCGTGAATATGGCTTGCTGTTGCTTCTTGCCATTATCTGGGGAAGCTCGTTTACCTTTATCAAGATTGGTGTGCATGCCTATTCCCCGCTTGTGGTGGCTGCAGGGCGGCTGAC
This sequence comes from Thalassospira profundimaris, assembly GCF_003326795.1. GTDB lineage: Bacteria > Pseudomonadota > Alphaproteobacteria > Rhodospirillales > Thalassospiraceae > Thalassospira > Thalassospira profundimaris_C. The sequence goes on from NZ_JPWI01000020.1 coordinate 41,789, forward strand.
CTTTGCCGCAATCGTGCTGTGGTGTTTTGCATTGATGCGCAAATCCGAAATGCCCAAGGGCAGGCGGGCCTGGATTTCGACCTTTATGGTCGCACTGGTCGGCAATGCCATTCCGTTCTTTTTGATCAGTTATGGCGAAACCCGCGTTGATGCCGGGCTTGCCGCCATTCTGATGTCGACGGTGCCACTGACCACCGTGGTGCTTGCACATTTCTTTACCCATGATGAAAAGCTGACAGCAGGCAAGGTGGTCGGGGTTGTTCTGGGAACGATTGGCGTGATTGTGCTGGTCGGGCCGGAAACCCTTTCGGGGCTGGGCGGGGAATTCCTGTTCCAGCTGGCCATTCTGGTTGCCGCTGTCGGTTACGCCATCTCGTCACTGGTGGCGCGCAATCTGCGTGATCAGCCGCGCATCGGATCCACGGCAATTATCCTGACATTTGCATCCGTAATGCTGGTGCCCTTTACCCTGATCATCGATCAGCCCTGGACGATGACATGGGATCTGAAAGCGGCGGTGTCTATCATGTATCTGGGCATGTTCCCGACCGGGATTGCCATGTTCATGATCCTGCATCTGATTGCCGTTGCCGGGGCCAGCTTCCTTGTCTTTAACAATTACCTTGTTCCGGCGGTCGGTGTTCTGATCAGTTTCATTGTTCTGGGTGAAGTGCCCCAGCCCAATGCGCTGATCGCACTTGTGATCATTCTGGGCGGGATTGCCGCATCCCAGATGCGGTTTGGCCGTAAATCGGCATCACTCGAACCCAAGCTTGCAAAATCTGATCCGATGGCCCCGGTGCTCGACGTTCCAAAGAGCGAAAAAAGCAAGCCCCGACAGTAAGATCGGACCACGGATTGATGATAAATTCCGAACTTTCTTGCCCAACGCGGAATGATGGGATTTGTCAATATTGTTTGTGGTCGATAAACCTGATACTTTCCGCCTTTCTGGTCCGGCATGTGCTTGAAAATAGCTGCATGTCACGCCGATTGAATCATTTCTGATCAAGCGTTTAAGAGGTCACGGCCTTTGTCCACCCAAGAGACCAATTCCGAAAGCCGCGATATTTTCCCGGTTTCCATCGAACAAGAAATGCGCCGCAGCTACCTCGATTACGCAATGAGCGTGATTGTCAGCCGTGCGCTGCCTGACGTCCGGGACGGTTTGAAGCCTGTACATCGTCGTATTCTGTACGCGATGCATGAAAACGGTTTCGAATATAACAAGCCGTTCCGCAAATCGGCCCGTGTGGTCGGGGACGTGATGGGTAAATACCATCCGCACGGCGATAGCGCGATTTACGATGCGATGGTCCGTATGGCGCAGAACTTCTCCATGCGTCTGCCACTGATTGACGGGCAGGGGAACTTTGGTTCCATGGATGGCGATAAGGCCGCCGCCATGCGTTACACCGAAGCCCGCATGGCGAAATCAGCGCATTTCCTGCTTGATGATATTGACAAAGACACGATTGATTTTCGCGATAACTACGACGAAACCACCAAGGAACCATCGGTTCTTCCGGCACGTTTCCCGAACATGCTGGTCAATGGTGCGGGTGGTATTGCCGTGGGTATGGCGACCAATATTCCGCCGCATAACCTTGGCGAAGTTATCGATGGCTGCATGGCCTATGTCGATAACCCGGCAATCACCGTCGAAGGCCTGATGGAATTTGTACATGGTCCGGATTTCCCGACCGGTGCACTTATTTTGGGCCGTTCGGGCATCCATTCCGCGTTCAAGACCGGTCGTGGTTCTGTCGTCATGCGTGCCCGCACCCATGTCGAGGAAGTCCGTGCGAACCGTGAAGCCATCATTGTTACCGAAGTTCCCTATCAGGTGAACAAGGCGACCCTGATGGAAAAGATCGCCGAACTGGTGCGCGACAAGAAGCTTGAAGGCATTTCCGATCTGCGTGATGAGTCCGACCGTTCGGGCGTTCGCATGGTGATCGAGCTCAAGCGTGATGCGAACTCTGATGTTGTTCTTAATCAGCTGTTCCGCTTTACCGCCCTTCAGACCTCGTTTGGTGTAAACATGCTTGCGCTGAACCGTGGCAAGCCGGAACTGATGAACCTTAAGGACATCATTCAGGCCTTTGTCGAGTTCCGCGAAGAAGTCATTACCCGTCGTACCATCCACCTTCTGAAAAAGGCGCGCGAACGTGCGCATGTCGTGGTTGGTCTGGGGATTGCCGTTTCCAATATCGACGAAGTCATCAAGCTGATCCGTAATGCGGCCGATCCGACCATTGCGCGTGAACAGCTGATGGCACGCGACTGGGCAGCGGGTGATATCGTTCCGCTGATCGAACTGATTGCCGACCCGAACCAGATCGGTTCGACCGATGGCATGTATCGCCTGTCCGAAGCACAGGCCCGTGCGATCCTTGAACTGCGTCTGCATCGCCTGACCGGTCTCGAACGCGACAAGATCGCTGCCGAATTGACCGAATTGGGCGAGAAGATCAAAGACTTCCTTGATATCCTTGCCTCGCGTGAGCGCAAGCTGACGATCCTCAAGGATGAACTGACTGAAATGCGCAACGAGTTCGCCAACGAACGTCGCAGCGAAATTCAGGAAGCCGAATTCGAACATGACATCGAAGACCTGATTGCCCGCGAAGACATGGTCGTGACCGTGTCGCACAGCGGATATATCCAGCGTGTTCCGTTGTCGACCTATCGCGCACAGCGTCGCGGTGGCAAAGGCCGTTCGGGCATGGCCACCCGCGAGGAAGATTTCGTTTCCAAGCTGTTCGTTGCCAATACCCATACCCCGGTTCTGTTCTTCAGCTCCGAGGGCATGGTCTACAAAATGAAGGTCTGGCGTCTGCCGGTCGGTACCCCGCAGTCACGCGGCAAGGCTCTTGTGAACCTTCTGCCGCTGTCCGAGGGCGAATATATCACAACCGTGCTGCCGCTTCCCGACGAGGAAGAATGGCCGAACCTGCATGTGATGTTTGCGACCTCGACCGGTAACGTCCGTCGTAACAGTCTTGCCGATTTCGTGAATGTGAAATCCAACGGCAAGATTGCCATGAAGCTTGAAGAAGATCGTGGTGACAAACTGATTGCGGTTCAGACCTGTACCGATGATGACGACATTCTTCTGACCACCCGTCAGGGCAAATGCATTCGGTTCCGTGTCAGTGACGTTCGCGTCTTTACCGGCCGTAACTCGGTTGGTGTGCGCGGCATTCGTCTGGCCGACGAAGATTCCGTCATCGCGATGTCGGTTCTGTTTGGCAATCATGTCTCGATGGAAGAACGCGATGAATACCTTTCGATCGCAGGTAAACTGCGCCGCGAGGAAATCACCGAAGACAGTCTGCCGCTTGAAATCCTTACGGCCGAGCGCCATCAGGAAATCAGGGATGGGGATCAGCTGATCCTGTCTGTGACCGAAAACGGTTATGGCAAGCGTACCTCTGCCTATGAATACCGTGTCACCGGTCGTGGCGGTCAGGGCTTTGCCAATATCGAGATGTCCGAACGTAACGGCAATGTTGCCGCATCCTTCGTGATCGAAGAGGGCGACGAACTGATGATGGTCACCAATGGTGGCAAGGTCATCCGTATGCCGACCCACGATATCCGTATTGCCGGTCGTAAGACGCAGGGCGTGACCTTGTTCCGTACTGCCGATGACGAACAGGTCGTGGCGGTCGAGCGACTAAGTAACCTTGGTGGTGACGACGAAGGCGAGGAAGGTGATATCGAGGGTGTCGAAGGTGCCGTTGATGGTGCTTCCGATGCCGGTGAAGCGATTGAAACCAGTGCTGTTGATGCCGGTGATGATGCACCGGAATCTGACGGCGCAGATAGCGACGAATAATTGGAAGTTCGATGACTGAGATGTCTTCTACCGTATCGCGCATCGGGATTTACCCGGGGACCTTTGACCCGGTAACCCAGGGGCATATGGATATTATTCGTCGTGCGACCCGCATTGTGGACCAGCTTATTGTCGGCGTTGCAATCAACGCCGGCAAAGGTCCGATGTTCGGGGTGGATGAACGCTGCAAGCTGGTGGAAGAGGCCCTGAAGGCTGCGGGTGGCGAAGTCGCTGCACGTACCTCAGTTAAGCCATTTTCATCGCTTCTGATGGAATTTGCCAAGGAAAACGGTTCAAGCACGATCATCCGTGGTCTTCGCGCGGTGTCGGACTTTGAATATGAATTCCAGATGGCTGGCATGAATGCCCGGCTGTCCCCGGAAGTCGAAACTGTCTTCCTTATGGCGTCGGACAAACAACAGTTTGTCTCGTCGCGCTTTGTTAAGGAAATCGCCCGGTTGGGCGGTAATGTTAGTGAATTTGTGCCGGCAAACGTGCTCAAACGCTTGCATGAAAAGCTGGCAGAAGAAAAGGAATAACGCAGGCCATGCGTCTTATTCGTCTGTTCTCAATAATTGCTCTCGTACTAGGAATTGTAACCATGTCCAATGGAAACGACGCTGTCGCTCAGGATTTGGAAAACACGCTTTATCTTGATCTGAAAGATGGCCGCGTTGTAATCCAGCTTCGCCCGGACCTTGCGCCGAATCATGTTGCCCGTATCAAGGAACTGACCCGTCAGGGCTTTTATGACGGTTTGAAGTTCCATCGTGTTATTGAAGGCTTCATGGCGCAGACCGGCGACCCCAAGGGCAATGGCACCGGTGGGTCAGGTCAGAAGCTTGATGCTGAATTCTCCAAGGAACATCACGGTCGCGGCACCGTTTCCATGGCCCGTTCGGCAAACCCGAACAGTGCTGATTCGCAGTTCTTCATCTGCTTTACCGACGCACCGCATCTTGATGGTCAATACACCATCTGGGGGCAGGTGTCTGAGGGCATGGAATATGTCGACATGATCAAGAAGGGTGCGCCGTGGGCCAATGGCACCGTCGCCGATCCTGACGTCATCGTCAAAATGCAGGTTGCAGCAGACGCGCAGTAATCGCGTCAGCCGATCATTTGCAACTGAAAGCCGTCCCTTTGTGGGGCGGCTTTCGCGTTTTAGGGCGTGAAACCGTAAAAAGACGGAAAATATGGAAAACAGGTGTTGACCAGCGCCCTGTCTGCCATTAAAACGCGCTTCACCAACGTTGAGGGCCCGTAGCTCAGTTG
>NZ_JPWI01000021.1 GCF_003326795.1 Thalassospira profundimaris
CAAATTGCCGAGGTATATTTGGCAAAGATGATCGGCTCTGGCGGCACTTCCAGACCCGATTCTGCGGCGTGGTCGGCATAGTTCAGACCGATGCAGATGAATTTGCCGGTCTGGCCAACACAGGCACCAAGGCGCTGTTCGCCTTCAACCAGCGGCAGACTTTCCGGATCGATTGACTTCAGATCATCAAGGCGGGTCAGAACGTCGCCTGCGATATCATCGACATGGGCCGAAAGGTCGCGCAGATTGCCGTTGGCATCAACCAGTGCGGGTTTTTCTGCACCGCGTTCTCCGTAACGTGCGAACTTCATATTTCGTCCAATCCTTTGTTCAAATTCCGATCAGGCGGTCCAGCCACCATCAACAACATGCCCGGCCCCTGCAACCGAGGCGATATTGATAATTGATCCCTCACCTTTTTCAAGCATTCCCGGCTGGACCGTACGGATCATTCTGAACTGGGATTTGACATTTATTTCAAAGGCCAAAGCCCATTCTTACTCCGTGACTTCAAGGATTGTCCCTTTGTCAACAATCCCTGCACAGTTAACAGGCCATCGACAGCACCAATATCGTCAATCAACGCCGTAATGGCATTCTTGTTGGTCACATCAAATCTGTGGGCCTCGATACCGTCAAGAGCCCCCAGCTCCGCAAGCGCTTCGGACCGGGAATTCCGACCGCAGGATCATTGAAAGACAAGTGCATTATTCACCCCACCGGGTGAGGAGGTCTATGCGGACTGAAGTCGCCTCTCGAACCTCCAGTCCGGTAAGAGAGTTCACATAACCTGATCAGCCAGAACTGATGCCATCCAACAGGAAAGAACGAACCGGGCCTGAAGCCTGAAACCAGGCCCGGTTATAATTTCACAGCCCCATTTCACAGGACAGAAGCTGTTTTCCTATTTCGACAGTTTTTCAGTAATTTGACGAAACAGCTCCAGGTTTCCCTCGTCATGACCGACAGGATCAGGAGTGTGGCTTGCCTTGACGATCACCAGATTGTTTTCCGGGTCGACATAGATGAACTGGTGGAACAAACCGATCGCGGAATATGCATCTGATCCAGGAATCGTCCACCACTGGTACTGGTAACCAAAGGGCTCACCCTCAGCAGTTGGCTCAAACCCTTCGTCGGGGATCGTAGCTTCGTCAACCCAGTCGGCGGGAACAATCTGTTTGCCGTTTGCCTGCCCCTTGTTCAGGAACATCAGGCCAAACCGTGCATGATCACGCGCCGTAGCGTTAAGCCCGGCACCAAAAAACTCGCGCCCGACATCTTCCGGACCATCCATGACCCAATAAGCATCATTCTCCATACCCGCCGGTTTCCACAACTTTTCCGACATATATTCGGCACCGGTCTTGCCAACAGCGCGTTCAAGAACACATCCCAAAACACTGGTATCAAGTGTGGCGTAATTGAACACCTCGCCGGGCTTGTTCTGACTTGCCACAGAGTCATTGGCTGCGTAGTCGCACCAGCGGTATTTGTAGGCGACCAGAGAATTGTCATGAACCTGGGTTAACTGGGTATCGCTGCCAAACTGATAGATTTCCTGCCATTCCACGCCAGAGCGCATATGCAGAAGGTTGCGGATCGTCGGACCGTCATAGCCAGACCCCGCCATTTCGGGCAGATAATCAGTAACCTTGTCATCCAGACTTTTGATAAAACCATCGTCAAGAGCCAAGCCGATCAACGTCGAAACATAAGACTTCGCCACGGAAAAGGTCATGAAGCGCGTGTTGGCATCACTGCCGTTTCGGTAGCTTTCATGGACAATTGCCCCGTCCTTGACCACCACCAATGCATTGGTGGATGTAGCTTCAAGATACGCTGCAAGGGAAACCGTCTCGCCATCCAGCGTATAGCCATCATCAAGCGAAGCCGGTTTCTCGGGAAGCGCCCAGACATTGTTGCCAGCCTCAACTGTCCGGGTCGCAAAGATCTGGTCCATATGCTGAAAAGTTAGAACATTCAGCGCGGGTGAAAACATATGAGCACGAGCATTGATCATGGTTGGTGTCAACCAACGTGACGTCTCTTCCATAGCAAGAGCAGGCGCCGTATTAGTAACGATGCCCGTAGCCACCAACGCGGCAGTCAAAAAACGATTTCGCGACAGCATTAAACAACCTCCCGTTTTCATCTTGATCTTGTTTTAATTCGTTCTGGCGTTTGCCGCCGTCGAACCAATTTCAAGCGCAGGCACTCAGCCCAGTTCGGCGCGTTCGATCAGAACAGCAATGCCCTGACCACCGCCGATGCAGGCGGAGGCGATGCCATAGCGACTGCCCGATCTGGTCAGTTCGCGCGCAAGCGTGTTGGTAATGCGCACACCGGTTGCGCCAAGCGGATGACCAATCGCGATTGCACCACCATTGACGTTGACCTTCTCCTCGTCCAAGCCAAGTTCGCGAATACATGCAATGATCTGTGCACCAAAGGCCTCGTTGATTTCGATCCGGTCGATCTGATCAAGAGTCAGACCGGTTTGATCAAGAACGGCCTGAATGGCTGGTACCGGGCCGATCCCCATGATTTCCGGCGGAACACCAACAGCCGCGCCCGCAATAATGCGCGCATGCGGCGTCAGACCGTTCCGTCTGGCATATTCGGAACTTCCCAGAACCACACCGGCAGCACCGTCAACCACGGCAGATGAATTACCGCCTGTCTGGACACCACCGAATGCCGGGCGCAACTTGGACAGGATTTCATACGGAGACGGGCGAATGTGACTGTCAGCGTCAACAGCTTCGACCTTGCGCGGGAGTTTGATGGTGCGCGGATTGCCGTTTTCCATTTCAAAGGTTTCGTTGGTCACGGCAACAACTTCACCACCGAGGAAACCGTTCTGCTGCGCACTGACCGCACGCGCAAAACTGCGTTCGGCAAACCGGTCGACTTCTTCGCGGGTGATGTTGTATTTCTTTGCAAGGTTTTCCGCCGTGTCGCCCATGGTGCAACTGACGGCAGGATCAAGAAGCGCTTCCCACAAGAAGTCCTTGAATTCAACCTGCCCCATCCGGAAACCGCTGCGATGGGTATAGGCAGCAATCGGATTGCGGCTCATGGATTCCGTTCCGACACACAACGCCAGATCGCCGCGCCCAAGAGAAATATGGTCGGCTGCCTGCAAGATGACTTCGATGCCGGTCCCGCAGATACGCTGTACAAGATGTGCTGGCCGGTCATACGGCACACCCGCATACAATCCGATATGACGTGGCGTCATATAAGCATCGTACGAAGCCTGCGCCATCGAACCGGCAACCGTAAAATCGATATCAGCGGGGCTTACGCCGGCATCGGCAATTGCAGCACGTGCAGCCTTGATCCCGAGATCAATCGGGGAAATCAAACCGAATGCGCCGGTATAGTCGACAAAGGGTGTGCGTTTGCCGCCAAGCAACCAAACATCTTCAAACTCGGTCCGCAGACCTTTGGAAATTGTAGCCATCTCAGTTCCCTTTTCTCGCGACCATGACGCTTTCCGGAATTGGTTCCCGGTACAAGTCCGCAACCTTGTCAGCACGCCTGACCTGAACAGCACGTTGATTGATGGAGCCCTTGTCCGTCACTTCATGAGCATCAAGATCCGGAGAACTTTCGAGAAGAATGGCGCGCGCCACAAACTGCGCACTTCCTGTCGCCTTGGCGCCGAGCGCATTAAGACGCTCCTGGAATACAGACCGCACAAGCGGGTGGGACGCGATGTCACGTTCGGATGCATCAGCGGGAAGGTCGCGGCACAACTTTCGGCATGCCGTAAAATCGGCGAACAAAAGAGCCCCGATATGGTTTTCATTCAGTCCGGTCAGGACCGCATCACGCACATAAGGCGCAAAGGTCTCGGCAATCGCGGTACGGATGGATCCAACATGAACCCACGTACCTGTCGAAAGCTTGAAATCTTCGCTGACGCGGCCGTCAAAAAGGAACCCGCGCTCAATATCATCGGGGTCAACAAATTTCAGCGCGTCGCCGATCATGTAATAGCCTTCTTCATCGAAGGACTCGCGGGTCTTGTCAGGCTGGCGCCAGTAACCCGGCGTGATGCTTGGGCCACGCAGGCGCAGTTCCTGCTTTTCAGCATTGGGGACAAGTTTGACTTCAAGACCCACTGCCGGAAGACCGACACTTCCGGCCTGATCGACAGGCCATGTGGTTGTGAAAGCAAATGGTGCCGTTTCCGTCGAGCCATAACCGGTCACGATCATGACCTTTTCGCCAACGGTATCAACAGCCACTTCCTCAAGACTGTCCCAAACATACTGGGACAACCCTGCCCCGGCATATTGCATCAGTTTCAATCTGGCAAAGAAGCTCGTGCACAGTCGCTGATTATCCCTGAGGTGGTGGACAAGTGCCTCGTACCCCTTGGGAACATTGAAATACAATGTCGGGGAAACTTCACAAAGGTTCCGAACGGTTTCGACAATCCCATCGGGGGTCGGCTTGCCCTGATCAATATAAAAACTGCCACCGTTATAAAGGGCGATCCCGAAATTATGGTTTCCGCCCGCTGTATGGTTCCAAGGCAACCAGTCAACAAGAACAGGCGGTTCATCCTGAAGAAATGCAAGCGTATGGCGCAGCATCATCTGGTTGAAGCACAGCATGCGCTGGGTATTGATCACCGCCTTTGGCATTCCGGTGGAGCCGGAGGTGAACAGAAACTTTGCAATTGTGTCTTCTGTAATCTTTGCATTGGCGTCATCGACAATGTCGGTTGCAACGGTTTTCACGACATCTTCAAACCGGTCACAGGCATATGCGCTCAGCGGGCTCTCGCAGACAACAAGACGCGCATCTGCGGGCATTACCGCCGCAAGTGCCTTGCTGTACTTTGCACCATTATCAACAAATATCAGGCCCGGCTGAAGCAGCTCGACGATGTGACGTAATTTGGCATAATCTGTTGAAACCAGCGAATAAGCCGGTGATACCGGCGCATAGGGAATACCGGCATACATTGCCCCCAGCGCCAGCAGACCGTGCTCAAGACTATTGCCCGACAAAATAAGAACCGGGCGTTCTTCAGACAGGTTTTGCGTCAGTAAATACTGCGCGATGCTGCGCACCTGGTCACGGGTTTCCCGATAGGTTCGGGATTGCCAGGCACCTTTTGCATCCCGGTCAGCAAGAAACAGCCGATCCGGCGCCTGTTCCGCCCAATGATCCAACCGGTCCGTGATGGCCCTTGGATATTCATCGGGCTCCTCGCACGAACGAATATAGATCGCGCCGTTTTCTCCCTTTGATACAGCAACACGTGTATCACCCATGCGAACCGGACGGAGCCCGGGTTCAGCAACCATCGCCATGAGACGAAACCTCCAGTTATCTTTTCTTATTTGTTATAATTCATAACAATCATAAATAATTACATCAAGCGGAATATCGCAAAGGGTGTTCGGGTGCTGAATATACTCGCGTATCGAATGATATAGATCGCGCGCGTGAAGAGATAATTTTTCCCTGATTTTCATCACATTAAACACAATTGACGGCGCTTTTTTGATGTGCAAGTATAATTGTTATAAATCATAACAAACCTAGGTGAGGAAATGCTGCTTAATCAGGTTCCAGCAATCATTACCGGTGGCGGAAGCGGCCTTGGCGCGGCAACTGCACGTACATTTGCGGTTGCCGGGGCACGGGTTGCGATTTTTGATCGCGACCTGAGCGCAGCCAAGCGCATTGCAAGCGAAACGGGTGGCATTGGTCTGGAAGTCGATGTTTCGGATCCGGAGTCGGTAGCCCAGGCCTTCAAAAAGGTTAAGCAAAACTTCGGCATCCCGCGCGCCCTGGTCAATTGTGCAGGTATCGGAACAGCAAGCCGGATCTTGCCGCGCGACGGGACATTACCGATCAGTGATTTTATCCGGACGCTCAATGTGAACCTGACAGGCAGCTACATCACCATGAGCCATGCAGCGCAACTGATGTCCGAAGCGACACCGCTTAACGACGACGGGGAGCGTGGCGTTATCATCAACACATCTTCGGTCGGCTATGAAGATGGACAGATTGGCCAATGCGCCTATGCCGCATCCAAAGGCGGGATAGCGTCGATGACCCTGCCAGCCGCCCGTGAACTTGCCCGGATCGGAGTCCGGGTGATGGCCATTGCGCCCGGACTGTTTGCGACTGCAATGACAGACACCCTGCCCGATGCAGCACGCGAAGCGATTGCCGCGAACATTCCATTTCCGAAGCGGCTCGGCAAAGCACAGGAATTTGCCGATCTTGCCCGCCATATTGTTGAAAACACAATGCTCAACGGCACTGTTATTCGCCTTGACGGCGCAGTTCGCCTGCAGGCCCGATAAAGACTGACTGATTGCTTAAATTAAGGAACAAGAACATGACGAATGGCGCGAATGACGTATTGGACGTTGCGGTCGATGGTTCGATTGCACGTTTGACCATCACGCGGCCTGACAAGCGTAACGCGGTTAGCGATACGCTCATGGAGGCACTCGAAGCCTTTTTCTCCAATCCGCCAAAGGATGTCAGGGTCGTCATTCTGGCTGGCGAAGGGGGGCATTTTTCGGCAGGCCTTGATCTTGCCGAGCATGTTGCACGAAATGCAGCAGAAACGATGCGGCATTCACGTAACTGGCACCGGATCATGGATATGATCCAGTTCGGCGGCTTGCCTGTCATTTCGCTTCTCAAGGGTGCGGTGATCGGGGGGGGGCTTGAACTGGCCAGCGCCACCCATATCCGCATTGCGGACAAGACGGCATTTTATCAGCTTCCCGAAGGCCGCCGCGGCATATTTGTCGGTGGCGGGGCTTCTGTTCGCATTGGCAGGATCCTTGGTGCGGATCGCATGATCGAGATGATGCTGACCGGCCGCAAATATGATGCCGAAGAAGGTTTACGTCTTGGGTTCTCACATTACGTGTGCGACTCAGAAGACGATGCAAAAGAAAAAGCCGCAGAACTGGCGACCACCGTCGCCGAGAATGCTCAGCTTTCCAACTATGTCATGATTCAGGCATTGGCTCGGATCGAAGACATGTCGAAGGCCGATGGATTGTTTACCGAAAGCCTTTGTGCCGCACTGACCCAAACAAGTGAAGATGCCCAGGAAGGTCTTCGCGCCTTTCTGGAAAAGCGTGCCCCAAGCTTCAAGTAATCCTTGAATTTGAGGCACATGAACTTTTCTGCACCTAAAACATCAGGCAAGAAGCCGCGCCAAAGCGGTCGCCAGAACACTCAGGTAGGAACAGGAACACCGGAAAAAAGGTGTATCCAATTTTTGAGGAGACGTTCGATGTCAGGACTTTTATTTAACCGCCGACAAATGCTCGGTATCATGGGCGGCGCCCTTGCCGCTCCGGCCATCATCGGCAAAGCGCGCGCAGCCGAAGTCACACTTCGCCTGCATCACATGCTTCCGCCCGTGGCTCCGATGCACAAGGCGTTCTTTGAGCCATGGACAAAAGCCATCCGCGAACAGTCAGATGGTCGCATTGATATTCAGATTTTCCCGGCCATGCAGCTTGGCGGCAAACCACCACAACTTGCAGAACAGGTGGCAAACAATGTCGTTGATATCGCCTGGACATTGACGGTTTACACACCTGGCCGCTATCCGATTTCGGAAACGCCGAGCCTGCCTTTCATGGTAACAACGGCCGAAGCAACATCGGTTGCGATGCATAAATTCATGGACGAATTCGGCCAGGACGAATATCGCGGCATGAAGCCTCTGGCCTTCCATGTCCATGCAGGCGGCAAGTTCCACATGCGCGACAAACCGATCCAGAATCAGGCCGATCTTAAAGGTTTGCAGATCCGCGCCCCGAACCAGAGCGTCGGCAAAGCCTTGTCCATTCTCGGCGCAGAACCGGTTTTCTTCCCGGTTACCGAGATGGCCGTAGGTCTCGCCAATGGTGTCATTGACGGCACCTGCCTGCCATATGAAGTTGTTCCGGCATTCAAGCTGCATGAACTGACATCAGTCCATTGCGCACCGGCAGAAGGCGGGCGTGGTCTTTATGCAAACTCGTTTGCCTTGCTGATGGCGGGTTCCGCTTATGACCGCTTGCCTGATGATCTCAAGGCCGTGATTGACGCCAATTCCGGCATCGACCTTTCGCGCCAGATCGGCAAGCAGTTCGACAGCTTTGAGTCCGTCGGTTACAAGATGTGCGCTGATCGTGGCAACAAATTCGTTGAAATTCCCAAAGACGAAATTGAACGCTGGCAGGCCGCCACCCAGCCCGTGATTGATGACTGGATCGAGACCCTCAATGACGCCGGTCATGACGGCAAGGTGATGATTGATCGCCTTAATCAGCTGATCGACGCAGAGACCGCCTGACATGTCAGGATCCACCCGTGATCACAATGGGCGCGGCAATCGCGCTGCGCCCATTCATTTCCTTGCCCGGTTTGTTGATCGTGCCTGTATGGCATCTGCGGCAATTGCCGGGGCCGTCATTGTTGCGGTCGCCCTTACCGTAACTCTTTCGGTTTCGATGCGATATGTCGGCTTTGGCGGCATTCGTGGTGACTTTGAAATTGTCGAAATGGGATGCGGCATCGCGGCATTTCTGTTTTTGCCGTTGTGCCAGCGCAAGGGCAACCATGTCATGGTCGATATTTTCAGCATGGCTTTCCCTCTGCGGACCCGCAATTTTCTTGATCAGCTGTGGGAAACCCTGTTCTGCCTTGCCTGGGTCATCGTCTCGTGGCGCGTCGCATACGGTCTGATCGATATGTATGAATATAGTGACCGCAGTATGCTTCTGAGAATGCCTACCTGGATCGTCTACGGGTTTGCACTGTTCGGACTTGGACTGTCATCCCTGACTGCGTTGTCGAACGCAATTGAACAGTTTGTGCGACCCGATCCCAATAATTCCCGAACGGAAGCCCCGCAATGAGTCCGGTTGAAATCAGCATTATCATGGTCATCGTCCTGATGATCTTTATCTTCCTGCGCATGCCAATTGCATTGGCGATGGCGATTGTCGGGGCCGGTGGATATGCGGTTCTGTCCGGATGGCTGCCATTATCGGCCTATCTGAAGACCGCCATTGTCGACAAATACGTTTCCTATGATCTCGCCGTCATCCCGCTCTTTATCCTGATGGGACAAATTGCGACGCGCACAGGCATCAGCAGAGCCATCTTCACAGCGTCCAACGCATGGCTTGGGCATTGGAAGGGTGGTCTGGCAATGGCCTCGGTTGCGGGCTGCGCAGCATTCGGGTCGATCTGCGGATCCTCGATTGCCACTGCAACCACCATGGGCAAAGTTGCCCTTCCTGAAATGCGCCGCCATGGCTATTCCGGGGCATTGGGTGCGGGCACCCTTGCGGCGGGCGGAACGCTTGGCATTCTGATCCCGCCATCGGTTGTCCTGATTATCTATGCTCTTCTGACCGAACAGAATATCGTCAAACTGTTCCTCGCAGCGACCATTCCGGGAATTCTTGCGGTATTGGGCTTTATTCTGGCTATCGGGGTTTACGTACGCCTGTTTCCGGAGGAAGGCCCGGCCCATGCCGGAATTCCGATGCGTGAACGGATCAAGTCACTTGGTGGTATCTGGCACGTTGCGCTGGTTTTCATCGCTGTTCTTGGCGGTATTTATGGTGGCGTCTTCACCCCGGCCGAAGGCGCATCCGTTGGCGTTGTGCTGATTGCGCTGACCGGATTTCTAATGCGAAGCCTGACATTAAAGGGCCTGTTTGATTGCGTGATTGAAACTGCCGGGTCGACGGCGATGATCTTTGCCATCATCTTTGGCGCGGACCTTTTCAATGTGGCGCTTGCCCTGACCCGCGTTCCGACCATGGCCGCCGAATGGGTTGGCACCGCAGGCATCGCCCCGATGACAGTTTTGCTGACGGTCATTCTGTTTTACATCGTCATGGGCTGCATCATGGACAGCCTTTCGATGATCCTTTTGACTGTTCCGGTTTTCTTCCCGGCATTTATGGCGATGGATTTTGGTATGGATCCGACCCATCAGGCCATCTGGTTCGGGATCATTTCCCTGATCGTTGTCGAACTGGGTATGATTACGCCGCCTGTGGGCTTGAACCTGTTCATGATATCGGCAATGGCACCAGATATTCCGACGCGAAAGATCTTCCGCGGGGCCGTACCGTTCCTGATTGTTGAGTGCTTGCGCATCGCAGTAATTGTGGCGTTTCCTGCTCTGACATTCTGGCTCGTAGATATCGTTACCGGTTAGCAGCCCGACCAAAAGATGGAGACACCCTTGCACGCAAACAAGAAGAAGACTGCAGCTCAGGATTCGCAACTTGCCGGCTTGTCAACAGACAGCCCGTTGCGCGGGTTTGTCGGCTATAACCTCAAGCGCGCCTATATGTCGCTCCATAGCGATTTCGTCGCGAGCCTGACTCATCTTGATCTCAAACCGACCACCTTCAGCGCTCTTGCCATCATCAACGAGAACCCTGACATCAGTCAGACGGACCTGGCCCGCGCCCTTGCAATGGAGCGGTCCAATATTGTTGTGATGGTCGACGAGTTACAGTCGCGCGATTTGATCGTGCGCAACAAGGTTCCGACCGACCGTCGGGTATATGCACTGCGCACAACATCCAAGGGCATCAGCCTGTTTCACGAGGCAAGCCTGGCTGTTCAACGTCACGAAGAAAAACTCCTCGAAGATTTCAGCCCCGAAGAACGCGACCTGCTGGTGCGGATGCTGATCCGTATTCAACAGGTCAGGTAACTCCAGGATCAGGTAAGGTTACATGCTGCGACTGTCTCGTGAAATTCGCATTGAATGGGGTCACTGCGACCCGGCCCGCATTGTCTATAACCCGAACTATTATAACTGGATGGAAGGTGGCCTTCTTGCCTTGCTGTCAGCCGCCGGGTTCGACCTTGCCACAATGATTGCAAAGGATGCGGACTTTCGCGGTACTCCGCTTGTGCGCGGTGATGCCAGCTTCATGGCACCGGCACGGGTGGGCGACCTGATTGTTCATCATGTCGAAGTATCGCGCTGGGGCACCAAGTCTTTTGACCTGAAGCATCAGTTCACATTGGGCGACATCACGCTGCTTGAAGGATCGCAGACCCGTGTCTGGGCCCGTGCCAACCCGGATATTCCTTCAAGTCTGGCCGCCGTTCCTGTGCCCGATGCCGTCAAGGCAGCCCTGTCCGAAAACAGGACCATCCGACTGACCATCCATCAGGAAACCCGGCCCCAAGAGACACAGTCGTGACCCTGTTCAAAGCTCCGACTGACGATATTCTGTTTGCCCTGTCTGTGACTGGCGACCAAAGCACGATTGTCCGACACGACTTTGATGCCGAAATCACCAGCGAAATCCTGAACCACTTTGCCCGCTTTGCCGAAGACGTAATCGCCCCGATAGATGAACCGGGTGATCAGGAAGGCTGCAAGATCGAAAATGGCCGGGTCAAAATGCCCTCAGGTTTTCGCGAAGCCTATGAAGCCTATGTCGAACAAGGCTGGCCATCGATTTCACTTCCCGAAGAATTTGGCGGGCAGAACGCGCCGGAACCGGTCTGTGGCGCAATCAGTGAAATTCTGGCCGGTGCATGCCATTCGTTTCAGATGGTGACCGGATTGGCTCCTGCGGCGGCAAGACTGATTGCCCAATTCGGCACGGACAACCAGCGTCTAAACTGGTTGCCAAAACTGGCATCCGGCAGCCACCTTGCAACGATGTGCCTTACCGAACCACAGGCCGGGTCGGACCTTTCTGATATCCGCACCGTTGCAACAGAGAACACCGATGGAACCTGGACCCTCCATGGTGCGAAAATCTTCATCTCCGGCGGGGATCAGGACCTTAGTCAGGGTATCTTGCATCTGGTTCTGGCCCGGACCGGCACACGTGAAGAAGGTGTGCGGGGCTTGACCCTTTTCCTTTGCCCGTCGCATGACGAAAATACAGGGCGCAACAAGGTTCATGTAACCCGGATAGAAGAAAAGATGGGCCTGCATGCATCCCCGACCTGTCAGCTGACATTCGATGGCGCGCACGCCGTACCGGTCGGTGAGATTGGCAAAGGATTGATGTGCATGTTCACCATGATGAATCATGCACGCCTTGATGTCGCCTTGCAGGGGGTGGCCCATGCCAGTCGCGCGCACCACATCGCAAGAAGCTACGCCACTGAACGTAAACAGGGGCGCGACCGCCGGACAGGACAACTGGTCTGTATCGACCAGCATTACGATGTCGCACGGATGCTCGGTCGTCAGGACATGCTGGCAATGACCGGCCGGATGATGGTCTACAAGACATTCGCCCTGATGCAGGCAGACACCCATGCAGATCTCGTCGAATTCCTGACACCAATCTGCAAATCGTTCTGTACCGATGCCGGGGTCGAAGCCGCCCAGATTGGTATTCAGGTCCTGGGTGGATACGGATATTTGCGCGAGTACCGTGTAGAACAAACGCTACGCGATGCGCGTATCTGTCAGATATATGAAGGCACGAACGGCATACATGCCCTTACCCTTGCCAGCAGATTGACCCGCCACAAGGATTGCGCAAGTACCAAGGCATTTGCGGAGTTCATTAGGGGACTTATCGCCTCATCCGATAACGGCACCGGCACCGCCGCAGACCTTCTGGATTACTGGTTGCAGATGACCTCGCAAATTATCGCAAGCGATACTCCCCAGCAGTTTGCTCATGACTATATGCAAATCAGCGCCGCAACATACGGGGTGGCACTTTGGACGCATCTGATCAATCAGTCGTCATCACCCCGATCTGCCCGCTTTGAGAAGTGTTTTGATCTGGCACGGGAATGGGGACAAAGTACGCTGGCTTGTTGCAAGGCACGCGAGACATTTGCCTGACCTGTCCAACCAGATGCAGACCCGGACAAGTTCAGTCAACATCGAGGTCATCAAAGGCATCGATCTGACCATCGAAGATGGCGAGTTCTGCGTTTTTGTTGGTCCTTCGGGCTGCGGAAAATCGACCTTGCTGCGCATGATTGCCGGGCTCGAGGACATTACCGACGGAACGTTTGCGATTGGCCGCGCAATTGTTGGTCAACCTGAAACCTTCCTTTTCGATGAGCCATTATCGAACCTCGATGTCGAACTTCGGGTCCATATGCGCACCCAGATTTCGGAACTTCACAGTCGCCTGAAACGCACGATGATCTATGTCTCCCATGATCAGGTCGAAGCCATGACATTGGCCGATAAAATTGTCCTGTTGCGGGGCGGAAAGATTGAACAAGTCGGATCCCCGCGTGACCTTTATGAACGGCCACAGAACCTTTTTGCAGCACAGTTCATTGGTGCGCCGAAGATGAATATCTTCGAACTTGAGGGTGATTTTTCATCCTTGCGAGAACGCCTGCGTCTTCCGGCTGACGCACATTATTGCGGCATTCGGCCCGACAGCTTCGACATCGTTGCAGATGGTGACGGTATTCTGTCTGCCACCGTGCGACTGGTCGAATATCTGGGCAATGCATGCCTAGTTCATGCAGAGATCAAAGGGCATGACACGATCATTATCGAACAACCCGTTGGCACACACCTTAGCCCCGGCAACCGTATCTCGCTGTCATCGGGCCCCGACGCGGTTCACGTATTTTCAAAAGATGGATGCCGTATTGACTAGTCAATCGCGGGATCGCGCCTGACGCAAACGATCGAGCGCAAGATACACATAAGGTTGGTAATATTCCTGGCCACAGTAACAGGCGCAAAGTCATGTGAGTCCTGCGCGAACAAGAACACTTAACTGCAACACAGGCCTATGGGTTTCCCGATTGGCCTGTGTCTATGTTGACGTGACCTTGCCCGGCCCAAAAAGTTCGATGTAGTCAATCTTTCGCCGGAGTACTGTCGCGCTGGAATATCCAGTCATGATCCGGGTGGTTCTGGAAACGCCATTTGCGCATCGGACCTGCCATGACATTAAGGTAATACATCTCATATCCATACGGACTGCCACATGGGTGGTGGCCTTTGGGCACGAGGACGACATCCCCATCCGAAACCGCCATGGTTTCATCAAGCTCGCCATCTTCGGTAAAGACCCGCTGGAAACCAAAACCCTGACTGGGATTCAGGCGATGGTAATAGGTTTCCTCAAGATAGGTCATGTCGGGATAATTATCCTCGTCATGGCGATGCGGCGGATAGCTTGACCAGTTACCTTGCGGGGTAAAGACCTCGGTCACCAGAAGGCTGTCGGCGATGTCTTTTTCTTCCATCGCAATCGGATGGATGTAACGGGTATTCGCCCCCTTTCCGCGTTCCACCAGCTCGATATTCTCGATCACACGTGCCGGGTAATTGCCCTTGCCCGGTGCGGTACAGACCCCGATTGTGCAATCGGTGGTCGCCACGGCTTTCCAGTTACTTTCATTCGGCGCGTAAACACAGGCTGGCGGTATGCGCTCAAACACGCTCATCCGTTTGCCAAGTTCACCGAAATCCTGATCATCGACCGAAATCTTTGCCTTGCCTTCAACCAGAACCAGAATGACTTCGCGATCACCGGTTACCTCGGCTGCGGTTTCCCCTGCCTTAAGGTGATACAGGCCAAATCCGACATAGTGCCAATTGGCACTTTCG
This sequence comes from Thalassospira profundimaris, assembly GCF_003326795.1. GTDB lineage: Bacteria > Pseudomonadota > Alphaproteobacteria > Rhodospirillales > Thalassospiraceae > Thalassospira > Thalassospira profundimaris_C. The sequence continues at coordinate 14,603 of NZ_JPWI01000021.1, forward strand.
GCTGTGATATCGTGGACCTTGCCCGTGGTGCCGTTGGGTTTTCTGAGCAGATCAGCCATCAGGCGTCTCCTTTATCCAGTCCGGTTTTCCGCGCCATATCCCGAAGCGATTTCAGACCCAATGACTGATATTCAAACGGATTGCGTATTTTGGGGTCCTGCTCAGCCTCGATCACCAGCCAACCGGAATATCCATGCTCGGCTGCGATTTTCAGGACCGGCTCAAACGCAACACCGCCCTCGGCATCGCCGGGCACGGTAAAGACACCACGACGCACGCCTTCAAGGAAACTAAGCCCCTGTTCGCGGACCTGTTTGCTAATCGCCGGACGCACGTTTTTGCAATGGATGTGACCAACGCGATCCATGTAACGCACAGCAAGTTCTTCGGGATCCGCCCCACCAAACCAGGCATGACCGGTATCGAGCAACAGCCTGGTTTTCGGACCGGTATTATTCATGAAGGCATGAATTTCATCAGCCGTTTCTACAATCGTGCCCATGTGGTGGTGATAGACCAGATCAATGCCCTGATCCGCACAATAAGCGGCGATTTCTTCGACATCGGCTCCAAATTTCGCCCACTGGTCATAGGCCAGAACCGGGCTGTCATTCAATGGCACTTCGTCATTGCCATGAATGGCGTTTGACGTTTCGCAGACAATACAAACCTTGCAGCCCATGGCCTTAAGCAAATCCAGATGCGGCTGGATGGCTTTTTTCTCATCCTCGACCGAATGGGCCAGAAGATTAAGCGAATGCCAACCAGAAACAAATTTCAAACCATGAGGATCAAGGGCCGCTTTAAGAGCCGTCGGCTCGGTCGGCATTTTGTGGCCCTTTTCAATGCCGTCAAAACCGATTTTGCCCGCTTCGGACAGGCAGGTTTCAAGGCTGATTTCTGCACCAAGGGTCTGGTCATCATCATTGGACCAGGCAATCGGGTTGGTACCGTAAAGGATCATGTTCTTAATCTCCGGGGCGCTGGTTCTTCAGCGCAGCTTCGTAATTTTTGCGGGCTTCGTTCACAGACGGGCGAACCGATACTTCCGGCACCGCAACATCCCACCAATGGCCACCGGCCTCGGTACTTGGCAATGGATCGGTATCAATCACGATGGCGTATGACCGGTCTGCCTTGCGCGCACGCACCATGGCTTCTTCAAGTTCGGTAATTGAAGACACCTTTTCGGCAATCGCCCCCATCGCACCGGCATGTGCGGTGAAATCGATGGCCGACGGTACTGCGTGGCGTGCGGTATCCAGCAGGTTGTTAAAGCTTTCCCCACCGGTTGCCATCTGCAAACGGTTGATACAGCCAAAGCCGCGATTATCAAGGATCACAGTGATGATCTTGTGGCCGAGCATCACGCTGGTCGCCAGTTCGGAATTCATCATCATGTAGGACCCGTCGCCCACCATGACGACGACTTCGCGATCCGGGCACGCCATCTTGACGCCAAGACCACCGGCAATTTCGTAGCCCATGCAGGAAAAGCCGTATTCCACGTGATAGCCGTTCGGCCGGGCAGCTTTCCAAAGTTTGTGCAACTCGCCAGGAAGACCACCGGCAGCACAAACAATAATCGTATCCTCATCGCTGCTACGCTGGACGGCTCCGATAACCTGCGCATCGGTTGGCAGGGCATTTCCTGTCGGCATGGCGGTCACGCCATCAACCGCATCTATCCAGCTTTGCTTAAGGGTGGGGTCAACGGCATCTGCGCGATGCTCACCCAGCGCCCCGGTCAATTCCGCCAAGGTTACCTTGGCATCACCAACGACCGAGATCGCACCATGTTTACGCGCATCATATGCCGCGACGTTAATTGAAAGAATGCGACAGTTCGGGCTTCTAAACAGGGACCAGCTTCCGGTTGTGAAATCCTGAAGACGTGTACCAACCGCAATGATCAGATCGGCATTTTCGGCAATGGCATTGGCGCTGCTTGCCCCGGTCACACCGATCGACCCCAGATTAAGCTCATCATCCCACGGCAGGGCCGATTTCCCGGCCTGGGTTTCTGCCACCGGGATATTGTGACGATGGGCAAAATCACGCAGATCATCACACGCATCGGCATAATGCACACCACCGCCTGCAATGATCAGCGGATTTTTCGCCGATTTGATCGCCGCAATGGCATCTTCAATCTGATCAAGATCTGCGCGCGGACGTGACTGTTTCCAGGTTTTCGGCGCAAAGAAGCTTTCAGGCCAGTCATAGGCTTCTGCCTGCACATCCTGACAGAAGGCCAGCGTCACCGGACCGCATTCAGCCGGATCGGTCAGAACCGCCATTGCGCGGGGCAAGGCTGTCAAAAGGTGTTCCGGGCGGGTAATGCGATCAAAATACCGGCTGACCGGTTTGAAACAGTCATTGGCCGAAATCGAGCCATCCCCGAAGTCCTCAACCTGTTGCAAAACCGGATCCGGCGCACGATTGGCAAAAACGTCGCCCGGTATCAGAAGAACCGGTAACCGGTTGACATGGGCCAGTGCCGCAGCTGTCACCATATTGGTCGCACCCGGCCCGATAGAGGTCGTGACCGCCATGGCGCGTTTGCGATTTGATGCCTTGGCATAGGCAATCGCGGCAAGGGCCATGCCCTGTTCATTATGGCCTCGCCATGTCGGGAAGCTATCCCCCGCCCCATGCAGGGCCTCACCAATTCCGGCGACATTACCATGACCAAATATGGCCCAGCAGCCCCCGAAAAAGCCTTCGCCGTCATGATTGAGCTGTACGCTCAGATACCGCACCATGGCTTGGGCGGCGGTTAAACGAACGGTTTTCATGCCGCTCCTCCCGATTTCTTGCGCGCCGCGTCCCACGTTTCACAAAGGGCGCGATATTTTTGGGCCATTGATGCAATGGCCTGATCATCATCGATCGTACCTTTAAACCAGTCGCGTGCAACATCGACAAAGATGGTCCGCCCGACGGCAAAGCCTTTGACCATGTTAAAGCGTGCTGCGACTTCGAAACTTTCCACAAGCTCTGCCTCGGGTGCGTCAAGACCCAGCACCACAATGCCCCGACAATAAGGATCATTTTCGGCAATGGCGTCACAGGCATTGCGCCATGCTACATCCGACTTCATCGGCTCAAGCTTCCACCAGTCGGGATAGACACCGATCTCATAGAAACGTTTGATTACCTTTGCCGTTGTCTGATCGTCACAGTCGCGTACTTTTGACGGAATAACTTCAAGCAGGAATTCCAGCCCGTTGCCACGTGCTGCATCGGCAAGCCGTACGATGGTTGCTTCCTGACTGGCCTTGGTCACATCGTCATCATCAGGATGATAGAAGCACAGAACCTTGACCACATGTTCGACCGGCCATTCCGCAAGCTTGCTGCCGAGATCCGGACCAATTTCAAGTTCAAGCGGGCGCGATCCCGGAAGTTCAACCGGTCGCCCGATCCAAAGCCCGGTGCCCGCTGCGGCATAAAGGGCATCCCGCCCCAATCTGCGATCACACAAAATACCGTAACCTTCGCGCCCACCCGAAACGTCACGGGCCGCGCGCAGGCAAAGCTCCTTGAACGATCCGATACGGTCACGTGAAACGCTGAGCTCATCGGCAAGGTCTTCAAGCTGCATCCGGTGGTCAAAGGCAAAAACGCGCATTTCCGGCCAATTGCCTGTCCGGTTGGTCGACCAGTGAATTTGTTCCAGTTCTGCATCGTTGCGCAGTTCCGGTGTTTTCATCCCGCGATCAAAGAAGAATTGCAATTCTTCCCAGCTGGGATAAGCCGGTGTGCAGCCATGGCGTGACACCGCAAACGCCCCGCATGCATTGGCGTATTTAAGCGACGTTTCCCAATCCTCGTCACTCAGCCAGCCTTTCAACAGGCCTGACATGAAACCGTCACCAGCACCAAGCACGTTAAACACATCAACCGCAAATCCCGGACCGGAGATTCCGTCATCAAGGTTCGCGCCAATCCTGTCGGTAAATGCCACCGCCCCCATCGGACCACGCTTGCAAACAAGCGTCGCATCCGAGATCACCCGAACATTTTCCAATGCCTCGAGGGTATCGGTTGTCCCCCCGGCAATGTGGAATTCTTCCTCGGTGCCGACGATCAGATCAAACAGATGCAAGGTCGCCTGCAATTCCCTGGTCACCGCATCCGAGGCAATGAAACGGTTTTCACCATCCCCGTGCCCGGACAACCCCCAAAGATTAGGACGGTAATCAATATCAAGTGCGGTTTTGGCACCATGATCACGTGCCAGTCTCACCGCTTTAATGACCGCAGCACGGGTTTTCGGATGCGACAGATGCGTACCAGTCACCGTCACACAGCGTGCACTTGCGATGAAATCGGGATCGATATCCTCCTCGCATAGCGCCATGTCAGCACAGTTTTCGCGATAGAAAATCAACGGAAACTGTTCCTGATCACGCACGCCCAGCAAGACAAGCGCGGTCAGACGTTCAGGGTCGGTAATGACGCCCTGCACATCAACGCCTTCGGCAACAAGCTTTTCACAGATAAAACGCCCCATATGCTCGTCACCGACCCGGGTGATCAGGGCTGATTTAAGCCCCAGCCGCGCTGTCCCGCAGGCCATATTGGTCGGGGACCCGCCGATATATTTATTGAACGACGCCATGTCCTCGAGGCGCCCGCCAATCTGCGCGCCATAAAGGTCAACCGACGATCGTCCGATCGTTATGACATCCAGCCGCTTCATCAAATCGTCCCCCCGAGAGACCCTTCTAGCTCGGCCAGTTCCTGACCACCTGCCATCAGGTCTTGCAACTCTTCCGGTTTGATTTCACCGCGCTTCGCCGTGCCGTGGGTCTGCCCACGGTTCAGGACCGTAAACCTGTCACCCACGGCCATCGCATGGCGCACATTGTGGGTAATAAAGATGACACCAATCCCGGCCTTGCGTACCCGGTCGATGGTCGCCAGCACATTCGATGTCTGACGCACACCAAGGGCCGAAGTCGGTTCATCAAGGATCAGCACCTTGGCCCCGAAATAAACTGCACGCGCAATTGCCACCGTTTGGCGTTCACCGCCCGACAACGTGCCCACCGCCTGTTCGGGTTCGCGCAGGTTAATCCCCATCGATGACATTTCATCCATGGTCACCTGATTGGCATGTTTGAAATCAATCCATTTGAACGGACCGAAACTTTTGCGCGGTTCACGTCCCATCCAGAAATTGCGGGTAACCGACATCAGCGGGATCATCGCCAGATCCTGATACACCGTTGCAATTCCGGCTTCCATCGCATCACGCGGACTGTCAAAAACGACATCCTGACCGCTTATCCGCATCACACCCTTGGTTGGTTTGTGAACCCCGGACATGGTTTTGATGAAGGTTGACTTACCCGCACCGTTGTCGCCCAGAAGACAGTGACATTCCCCTTCCATAACACTGAAGGAAACACCGCCAAGCGCGATGACAGGACCGAAATGCTTTTCGATATTGTCCATTTCAATCAGAGGCGTGCTCATCACCGTTCTCCCGTAATCATGCGGCGGATATATGTGTTCATGATGACAGCAAAGATCAGAATCCCGCCAAGGAAGACGCGGAAGAGCGAGCTTTCCGCACCGGCAAAGAACAGGCCCTGCTGAACCACACCAAAGATCAGCGCCCCAAGAGCAGCACCAATCACAGATCCATAGCCACCGGTCAGCAATGCGCCACCAATGACCACGCAAATGATTGCTTCAAATTCTTTAAGCAATCCACGGTCTGCCGCCGCCGAACCAAATTCCATCACCTGACAGGTGGCAAACACGGTCGCGCAAAATGCGGTAAACATGAACATCAATATTTTAACGCGATTGACCGGAACACCGACATAACGTGCGGCCTGCGCATCACCACCGGATGCAAAAATCCAGTTTCCGAACCGCGTCTTGGTCAAAAGCCAGTGACCGAAAATAATCAGCGCGAACGCCCAGAGAACCAGCATCGGTACGCCTTCGACCACCGGCTGCCCCATGCGCGATCCACGGGTGAATGTATCAATGACGCCAATGTCACCTAACCACTGGAACAGATCTTTCAGGATCACGCCACCAAACAACCAGGCCAGCGGATCTCCTTGGGCCACTTCCTTGACGCCACCGATAATGGTCTGGCGCGTCGTCAGGATCGACAGCCAGATGGTCAGGCCGCGCAAAATGTAAAGAAATGCCAGGGTAACGATAAAACTCGGCAGACCGGTCTTGATAACAAGGAACCCGTTCAGCGCGCCAAGGGCGACACATATAATGAAGGCCGAAATGATCGAAAGCCAGACCGGCAAGCCCCACTGGACAGACAGGATGGCAATCACCACCCCGGCAAAACCGATCATGGAACCGACGGAAAGATCAAACTCGCCTGCAATCATCAACAGGCAGGCCCCCACGGCAATGATTGCAAACTGGGCGGAAACCACCCCCCAGTTCTGAATGCCTTCCGGGGAAAACATGCCGCTGTCGCCAGCAATCATGAAGAAGAAAACAAAGACCAGGATCGTACCGCAGATCGCACCGAGTTCGGGCCTGATCATGGCACGGCGAATGGCTGAGACTTGCTTGAGCCGCTCGTCCGACATGGCATCACTCTTTTAGCTGATAGTTTGGGGTGCCAAGGGCGGCCGAGTTGCGCGCCCTTGGCAGGGAGGAAGATTAACGGTATTCGCCAGCGTATTTTTCGACCTGGGCGATATTCTCTTTGGTAATAAAGCCAGGACCTGAATTGATATGACCGGACGGCAGAACGCTGTAACGGGCATAGTTGGTCAGGATGACAACCGGCAGATACCCTTGAAGGTAAGGCTGCTGATCAATCGCGAAATTGATTTCACCGGCCTTGATTGCTTCGGCAATTTCTGACGACAGATCAAACGTGCCAAACATCATTTCACCGGCAAGACCGGCGTCACGAAGGGCAGCAAGGGTCGGATGGGCCGAGTTCGGACCAAGGGTCAGGATCGCATCAACATCCTGATGGGAGTTCAGATACGCACTGACCTTGTTTTTGACTTCCGACGGGTCCTGTCCGCTATCGATCATCTGGCTGCCCAGTTCGACACCAAGGGCGTCAGCAAAGCCACGGCAACGCTCAACAGATGCCGGGTTGGTGATGTAGTGGTTTACACAGACAAAACTTTTTGCGCCTGCTGCTGCTGCACGTTTACCAGCACCGAAACCGGCATCATATTCCGGCTGCCCAACATGCATCAGCGCGCCAAGCTCTTCGGACTGTTCCTGCGTACCGGAGTTAATCGTGATCACCGGAATGCCCTTGTCCACCGCATCGGTGATCGGACCTTTAAGAACGTTAAAGTCCGCGATAGTGACAATGATGCCATCCGGGTTTGTTGCAGCGGCCTGTTCAACAATACGGGCCATATCGGCGAGATCGCCGGTCGGCGGGTTACGGTATTCGACTTCTGCACCCATCTGGCCACCCGCGACCTTGATCGCATTCTTGATCACGTTCCACCAGCTATCGGAATCCGGTGCATGGCTGATCAGAACGAATTTTTCATTTTCCGCAGATGCCACACCGGTCATGCCGGTCAATGCAAATGCTGCTGCCGCAATGGCAGTAAGCGCCTTTTTCATCAGTTGCCTCCCTAGTCGGCTGATAATGTTGGGGTTGTCCCATTCGGATTATGTGATTTCCGGGCAATCGGTCGTCTTCATGCAGCCTTCTTGCCAAGTATGAGGGAACGTAGAACCGTCCCTTTGAAATCCTTGAATAGAATTTTTGTTCTATTTTCTGATAAAATCAACATTTTTTTTCTATTGCACTGCGAGATAGCCCTTTCTGGTACATCACTGAATCATCAGGACTCCCGTAAAACGGGCCCAGACAGCCTGTGAGACGCAAGGGAGCATCCTCTTGCGAAGCGCACTTTAAAACCCGCAAAAAATCCGGTTCCATCAATCATGTGCACGACTCGCACAGTCCCCTGTCAGACCAACATTCCAAAACAAAACCGGCGCAGCCTTTTGACTGCGCCGGCGCAAACTCAACCCGCAAAGGTTGCTGATCCCGTCAGGACTTGATTTCCCTTGCGACATCCACTGTCCGCCCCTCGCGTGCGGACAGTGCTGCGGCCTCGGCAACCACAAGGGCATTGATCCCGTCTTTCAGAGGCACAGGAAGATCCCCTTTCCCTTGAACACCCTGAACAAAACTGTCCCATTCGATCTGATAGGCCTTGGCATAGCGTTCAAGGAAGAAATGTTCCGGCTTGGCTTTGGTTGCGCCTGCGCTCGTGATTTTCTCAACGGTATTTTCCAGAACGTTATGGGCAACAAGCAATCCTTCTGCGCCCAGAAACTCGATTCGCTGATCATAACCATAAGCCGCACGGCGGCTGTTCTTGATGACAGCCATGCGCCCGCCCGAGAATTCAAGCGTGGTGATCGCCGTATCAAAGTCACCGGCCTCGCCAATCGCCGGATCAACGATGCTTGATCCGATTGCCGTCACTTTTTCCGGCACGGAACCATAAATCCAGCACGCCATATCAAAATCATGGATCGCCATATCGCGGAAAATTCCGCCCGATACCTTGACGTAGCTGACCGGTGGCGGGGCCGGATCGAAGGACGTGATCGACAGCAATTCACCCTTGCCGATTTCACCCTGATCAAACGCGGTCTTCAGGCTGGCAAAGTTCGGATCAAACCGACGGTTAAAGCCAACCATTACCGGCCTGCCATGCGGCTCGCATCTGGCAAGACAATCCACCGCGCGTTTAAGATCAAGATCAACCGGCTTTTCACAAAGAACCGCTTTGCCTGCTGCTGTTGCCGCCTCCATCAGGTCGGCATGGGTATCGGTCGAGGTTGCAATCAGGACAGCATCAATCGCAGGGTCAGCAATGATTTCCTCGGTCGTACGCGCGGCTGCACCATGAGCCTGCGCAAGACTCCGGGCTGCTTCCGGAAACTTGTCCGATACAGCAACCAGTTCACTTTGCGGATGAGCAACAATGTTGACCGCATGGACCTGGCCGATACGCCCTGCCCCCAGCAGACCAATTTTAAGCATTCCGATATTCCTTCCCTTTGGCTTTTTCGCCGTCCTTGCGAAAACCATCCCTCACCATCATGCCATGCGCCAGCAAGGTGCCGGCAACCATTGAACATTTTTGGCGATTTCGGGCTGGCCCTGCGGATGTCTTGTGCATCCATTTGTGGTGACACGTGCGCCGTCCGCAGACCGCACGAATAGAATATTTATTCCATTAATGTTATTTTTCAATAATTATTTTCCATTCTCCAGCTTGTCGCGCTTGGCTCCGACCGAAACGGCAAGCGCAATAGCCAGTGAAATGGTGGCAGACAATGCCCTGAAGGCTCCGACATCAACCTCGGAAACAGACAACATCAAGGCATCCGTCTTGCGCATCGGCCCGCTTGGTGCATCACTGATTGCGATCACCTTGTTGCCCTTTGCATGGGCATAAGCAGCCAGATCGATCGTTTCCTGCGAATAGGGAGCAAAGGTAATCGCGATAACCACATCCCCGTTGCGGATCGCATGGCGGGGATTAAGATTTCCCACACCGTCATGCAGCACAGCGGCGATGTCCATTTTCTCAAAGGCATAGGACAGATAGCTTGCCACCGGGAAGGCACGACGAAATCCGACGACATGGATCATCGGGGCTGCAGCAAGAACATTTACCGCAGTTTCAAGCGTTTCAAGATCAACGGTTGTCGCCAAATTCTCAAGTGACAGGCGCCCGGCTTCGACAAACTCTGCCAGAAGGGCACTTGGGCTGTCGTCGCCAGTTGCCCGCAAATTTTCAAGGCGCGTCGCGTAGTCAGGCCATTTCTGCGCATAGGTTTCCCGAAACATTCTTTGCATGTCAGAGAAACCGGCAAACCCCATCAGCTGACAAAACCGCATAAACGCAGATGGTTGCACACCGGCCCCGGCAGAAAGCTCGGCCACGGTCGATACCGCAATCCGGTCAGTGTTTTGCGCGACAAATTCGGCACATTGCCTCAGCCGTTTGGGCATGGTTTCCGATATTTCGGCCAAGCGATGATTGAATTCCTCAAGCGAAACAGGTGCGGTCTGATCACTCATGGCGTTTGTTCTTCCTTTTTTGTTTCTGCTTGACGCAATGTTCGTTCCATGATCATCCATATGAATAGAACAAAAATTCTATTTTGACTAGGCGAGGAGTTCCAATAAATGAAATCTCTTGGGATTGGCCTGATTGGTACGGGCTTCATGGGCAAGGCACACGCACTGGCATTTGGCGCTGCCCGGGCGGTTATGGGCGATGTTCCGGAGTCTCACCTTGCCGTTTTATGCGATACTCCGAAAGAGAAAGCCAAACAGATGGCTGACCAGTTTGGTTTTGCCAAATGCACAGACGACTGGACGGCTTTGGTTTCAGACCCCGACGTTGATATCGTTTCGATTACCACACCAAACACGCTTCACTTCGACATGGCAATTGCTGCGATCAAGGCAGGCAAGCATGTCTATTGCGAGAAACCACTCGCTTTGACGCTTGATCAGGCGCGCGAGATGCGTGACACCGCCCGCAAAGCAGGCGTAAAGACCATGGTGGGCTATAACTATATTAAAAACCCTGCCTTCTCACATGCGTGTCGACTTGTCCAAAATGGCGAGATCGGTGATATCGTCCATTTCCGTGGTTGGGTAGACGAGGATTATCAGGCCGATCCGGCGTTACCCTGGACCTGGCGCGCCAAACTCGCCGATGCCGGGCTCGGGGCCCTGGGTGACATGGGATGTCATCTTGTTTCAATGGCATACGGCCTCGCCGGACCAATCGACAGCTTGATTGCCGATATGCAAACCATTCACACCACACGCCCGCTTGCAGATGGAACAGGCCGCGCAAAGGTTGAGAACGAGGATACCGCATCAGCATTGGTCAGATTTACCAATGGCGCTCACGGCAGCCTCTCTACATCGCGTTCCGCCTGGGGACGCAAAAATCGTTTGGCGTGGGAAGTTCACGGCACCAAGGGCATGCTCTGTTTCGATCAGGAGCGCATGAACGAATTGCATCTCTATCGCAACTCCGGTGACAAGGCTCAGCGAGGTTTCACGACCATCCTGACCGGCCCCGCTCACCCGCCTTATGGAGAATTCTGTCCGGCACCAGGCCATCAGCTGGGCTTTAACGATCTTAAAGTGATCGAGGCCTCTGCATTGCTTCGTTCTATCCGGGATGACAGCACACCATACCCAGATTTTGAACATGCTTACGAATTTGAAAAAGCAATTCACGCAATCGCCATCTCTGCGAAAAGCGGCACCAGAGTCTCGCTCTCCGAGGTATGACCTAATATTACTTTAAACGTGTTTTGCCACTCGGGAATGAGAGGATATCGATACGTGCACCGGGCATGCTGGCGCATAACCGCACAATCGCAGTGCGGCCAAGCCGGGAAGCTTTGCCGATCCCTTCCCCTAATGCTCAAGCCCCTAAGTGCTCAAGCGCCAATAATTGCTTCGAAAATCGGGTTCTTGTACAGAGACTGCGAAATGCGCGATGCCGCCAGGCGCAATTCTTGAAGTCGCTCTTCGACAAGCTGGTCGGCAGTCACCATGCCAGAATATCCCGATGAATTAAGAGCCGCGATAGTACGCCCACTACTGCCCCGGATTGGAACTGACAAGGCAGTGATGCCGTAATCAAGCTGGTCTACAGTTGTCGACCAGGCTTGTTCGCGGACCTTCTCTATTGCATCGCGCAGCGCTTCCTTGTCGATAACTGTCTTGCTGGTCAAAGCCACGGGGGTCATTTCCGCAAGCCACGTCTCGAACTTGTCTGGCTCCATACCAGCCAGCAGCACCCTGCCCATTGAAGTTGCATGTGCCGGGTATCGTGCACCGACAACCGCAGAAGCCCGTCGCGCCCGCTGTGTCGAGAAATGAGCGATATAAATCACATCAAATCCATCAAGCGTGGCTACCGATGACGCATCGCCAAATGTCTCGACAATATGGCGCAATTCATGCTGCAGCATTTCGTCGATATGCGCCGAGAAATAGAAAGCGGAACCCAGGCTCATGACCTTGGGGCGCAGATGGAAGCGCTTGTTTGTCTGACCGACATAGCCAAGATGCGACAACGTGATCAGACTGCGCCGTGCTGCTGCCGGAGACAGGTCAACGCGTCGCGCGATTTCGCTGAGTGTCATCTCATTGTGGTTGGCATCAAAGCTCTCGAGAACAGCAAGTCCCTTTGCAAGAGCCTCGACAAACTCTGATGGCCGTTCGACTTCGTCAGTCATACAATTCTCCTGTTCCAACCTGAGCATATGTTGCCATCATTTCGGCGGGCCTGGCCTCTTGCGGGCCATGTCAGCGCACTCACGTATCTATCAAATTTTTCGGCTAGCGAAAACACATTGCAGTTGGTCTTGAGCTCTCGCTCTTGACTCTGAATTGTTTACCACGTTATCTTCGCTGTGAGAAATAATTTTCGCTATACGAAAAGGCTACCAAAATGAGAATAGGTAAGCAAGACCAGCCATTCACAGCGATTGCCACCTCAGATGCAGACAGCATCACTGTTCGTGGCTTCGATCTGTGTGATGAGCTGATCGGGAACGTCGACCTCACAGAATATTTCTGGCTGCTGGTGACCGGTGAACAACCAAATCAGTTTCAAAAGGCGATGATGAATGCCTGCCTCATCGCGATCGCCGAACACGGACTGGTCCCAAGCGTTCAGGCGGCAAGAATGACATTGGCCGCTGCCCCGGAAGCATGGCAGGGCGCAATGGCCGCCGGAATTCTTGGTATGGGCAGTGTGGTTGCCGGAAGCTCCGAGATCGCGGGCAACTATATCGTTTCGGTTCTCGCAGACAGCAAAGAGCCGGGTCAGACAATCGAAACTGCTGCGACCTCGAGCCTGAATGAACTAAAGAGTGCACGCAAAAAAGTACCGGGCCTTGGCCATCCGCAGCACAGTTCTGGCGATCCACGCGCAAACAAATTGCTGGCACTTGCAGAAGAGTACGGTTTGGTTGGCGATCACATCAAAACACTCAGAACAATTGCAGCAATCGCGCCCGATGTGATGGGCCGTCCACTGCCGATCAACGTGTCCGGGGCCATTCCGGCCTGCATGCTTGACGCAGGCTGGCCAGCCGAGGCGATGAAGGCCGTGCCGTTGCTGGCGCGCACAGCAGGCCTCGCGGCTCATCTGTTTGAAGAATCCGCCCGGTCAATCGGCTTTGTAATGTCGCATCACGCCGACCTTGCCATTTCTTATGACGGCCCATCACCGGCAGCCAAGCAGGAGACAAAATAGCATGGCAAAGATGCTGGAACACATCCGTGTCGTCGAAATGGGAACCTATATCACCGGTCCGGCAGCAAGCATGCATCTTGCAGACCTGGGGGCTGATGTCATCAAGGTCGAAAGGCCGGAAACCGGCGATCCGTTCCGCGCTTTCAAGGGCGGGCTGTATTCACCACATTTCCAGACCTATAACCGCAACAAACGCTCAATCGCGCTTGATACCAGAACACCAGATGATCTGGAGACATTCTATAAACTGATCGAAAGCGCTGATGTTTTCATTCAGAACTTCCGCCCGGGCGTTGCTGAAAAACTTGGTGCCGGTGAAGACGCTTTGCGCAAACGCAACCCGGGCCTGATCTATTGTGCGATTTCGGGGTTTGGGCAAGATGGCCCGGCACGCGACCGCCCTGCATTCGATACTGTCGCACAGGCTGCCAGTGGCTTTTTACGTCTGGTAACACCGCCCAAAAACCCGCGCGTCATTGGTCCGGCGATTGCCGATGCCATCACGGGGCAATATGCCTCCCTGGGTATTCTCGCGGCACTTTTGGCCCGCAAGCCTGGCGTAGATGGTGCGCGCCTTGATATCTCGATGCTCGAAGCAATGAGCCATTTCAACCTTGATAGCTTCACCCACTATTTCAGTGAAGGCGAGGTTATGGGGCCGCTGTCACGCCCAGTCGTCTCACAGTCCTACACCTTTGAATGCGCCGACGGGAAATGGGTTGCAATCCACCTGTCATCGCCAACCAAGTTCTGGGACGGGTTGCTTGCTGCAACCGGAATGGAACAGCTCAATGACGATCCGCGCTTCAGCGATCGAATGGCGCGCATTGCTCATCAGGATGACCTGATCGACGTCTTCACACCTGTATTCAAAGGCCGGGAACGTGATTTCTGGTGCGATCAGCTGCGTGACAATGAAGTTCCGCATTCACCAGCCTATGACGCAGACGAAGCCCTTGATGACCCGCAGGCCATTCATCTAAATCTGTCGGTCTCAGCCACCCATCCGACAATGGGCAACTTCACAACTGTCCGCGCCCCCTACAACTTCAATCGAACACCCGATCTTGATGTTCTGCCGCCACCCGTCCTTGACGAGCACGGGGACGCAATTCGCGCTGAACTGAAAAACAGCTAATCCCGCACAGAACGGGAAAACGCAATAACAGAACGCCCAATCAGAGGAGGCAACACATGACTGAAGCAGCAGAGCAGGATGCCCTCCTGCGCGCAGATGTCGAGGCCGCAAGCAGCGCCATGCTGCAAAAACAGCTTTTTGTTGTTTTTACCGAACCGGTCAATGGCATGGATCCGGTGATGGAAAATCTCGAAGACCATCTTGCATTTCAGATGTCCCTGGAAAATGAAGGCATCCTTTGGTCCGCGGGTCCGCTTTGGACGGATGATGAAACCAGGTGGGCCGGCGAAGGCATGGTCGTGATCCGCGCAGAGAACCTCAAACACGCGACCGAGATTGCAAAGCGTGATCCGATGCATCAGCGCGGCGCAAGACGTTTTCGCATTCGCCCCTGGATGATCAATGAAGGTCGCCTCACGGTGAAGCTGGACATGTCCAGCCAGACTTTTTCCCTCGTTTAATCGGGGGATGGGCAAACCTGTCATCTGTGACCGGCCTGCCGGAACTACATTGCCAGACATAACCATAAAGGGAGGAAAACTATGAAAGGCATGTTTAACGCACTGAAAGTGGCCGGGGCGATGACGCTCTCGTCCATCGTATTTACGACTGTCTCGAATGCGCAGGAAACCGTTCCGCTTACGGTGGCATCCAGTCACCCGACCGTAATCCCGTGGATTGGCATGATCCAGACCCATTTCATGAAGGAAACCGACCGTATCCTTGCTGAAAGCGGGAACTACAAAATCGACTGGAACGAAGCGTTTGGCGGCCAGCTTTACAAAGCCAATGCGACGCTAACGTCGGTTGAACAGGGTATTACCGATATCGGCTGGGTATTTTCATACCTTGAAGGCGCGAAAATGCCGCTTAGTCAGGTGACCGGATATACGCCCTTCTCCACCAATAATGTCCCCGCCCAGCTCAATACGATGACCGACCTTTTTGACAAGGTTCCGGCATTCCGTGAAGAGTGGGAACAATACAATCTTGTATTCCTCGGTGCGACCGGTGCGGACAGCTATGACCTCTACACCAAAGAGCCGATCAACGATCTTGCGACCCTTGACGGAATGAAGATCTCTGCACCTGGCGTCCTTGGAACATGGTTGCGCGGCGTCAATGCCAACGCAGTTGATGGCGCACTCACCACGTTCTACACCGATATTCAGACCGGTGTATCAGACGGCGTTCTGTCCCTCGCACTCGGTGTTCTGCCGACAAAAATCTATGAAGTCGCGCCCTATATCACGCGTGTAAATGCGGGTGTGGTTTTCTCGGGTGGATTGGCAATTAACCGGGACAGCTGGGACGGACTGCCTGAGGAAGTTCAAAATGCCCTGCTTGCTGCCGGAGACTTCTATTCGAAAGCACATGCCCAGGACCTGATGGAACGTCACGAGCTTGCGCTCAACAAAATCATCGAATTGGGTGCAAACCAGACCCCGCCCGTCACGCTTACGGTCATGCCGGAAGACCAGCGCCAACAGTGGGTCGACAACCTTCCCGATATTGCCGGTGAATGGGTCGAAGCAGGTAAGGCGCGCGGATTGCCCGCCCGTGAAATGCTGTCCGCATACATGCAGGGCTTGCGCGATCGTGGCGAAGAACCGGCACGCGACTGGGACGCCCAATAAAAACAGAGAGACCGAATAATCCACAATGTCAGGGACTGTTAAGACGCGGTCCCTGCATTGCTGGAGGAGGAAAATATGACAAACACGATAGCACGCCTCTGGACCCTTGTGGTGGATGGCATTGCCGTTCTGGGGACGATTATGATTGGTGTGCTGATGCTCATCATTTGTAGCGACGTTGTCGCGCGCAATCTGCTGGGGTCTTCACTGCCACTGGTATCAGAGCTCGGCGCTCTTACTCTGGTGATGATTGTGTTCCTGCAGCTTGGCACGACGGTGCGTCATGCGCGCCTTTCGCGTACAGAATTCATTGATCACATACTCAATATATTTCATCCGGGTGGAGCTGCATTGCTGATTGCGCTGTTCGACATCGTCGCAGGTGTAATGTGCTCTATCATGGCGATGTCAACATGGGACATCTTCATCAAGGATCTGTCCAAAGCCGAATTTATCGGCATTGTCGGTGTCGCAACCCTGCCGACCTGGCCGTTTCGCCTGCTGATCCTTGTCGGCATCTCTGTTGCTGCACTCCAGTTCTTTATTCAATCAGTAACAAATGTCCGAAACGGCCTTCAGGCCGGCAAAGGAGAAGCGTCATGACAGGCGTCGAGATCGGTCTCATTGCCATTGCTGCACTCATTTTTCTCATTTGCCTGGGCATGCCGATTGGCGTGGGAATGCTGCTTGTCTCCTTTGTCGGAGTCAGCTTTATCCGTAACGACATTGTCGCCTATCGAATGATTGGCTCCGTCGCCAATGACAGTCTGCGCGAATACCTGTTTGCGGTTGTACCGCTGTTTGTGCTGATGGGGTTACTGGTCACAGTTTCTGGTATCGGCAAAGATACATTCGACGTGTTTGAGAGGATGCTTAAAAGGGTTCTTGGCGGACTGGGAATTGCGACTGTATTTGCCAATGCGGTCTTTGCCTCTATCACGGGGGTATCTATCGCCTCGGCATCTGTTTTCTCCCGGGTTGCGGTGCCTGAAATGGCCCGTCACGGGTATACACGAAAGTTTGCAACTGGCGTGGTCGCCGGCAGCTCCGTTCTTGGCATGCTGATCCCGCCATCCCTGTTGTTGATCGTCTATGCGGTCCTTGCAGAAGAATCTGTCGGAAGGATGTTCCTTGCGGGCATCGGGCCGGGGCTTCTGCTGGCGGTTATGTTCTCCCTGACCATCCTGATCCTGGCCTTCACAAAGAAGTCGTTTGTCTTTGAGAATGCCGAAGGTTCCAGTTTCTCGGCACAGGACACAGCCTGGGGTGCCAGCGGCGTGGCAAAACGCATTTTGCCGATCCTGTGCCTGATGGTTCTTGTCCTTGGCGGATTATATGGCGGCTTCCTTAATCCGACCGAAGCCGGCGCTGTCGGGGCATGCGGCGCACTTGTCATTGCACTGCTGCGTCGTACCCTTTCAGGAAAAATCTTTTGGGATCTTCTGGTCGAGGCCGGGCAGATCACCGTGTCGGTTCTGTTCCTGATCATGGCAGCAACCTTCTTTAGCCGAATGCTGGCCATGTCCGGGCTGCCATCCCTGCTGGCAGACTGGATGTTGTCTGGGCCAATTGGTCCTTACGGCTTCCTTGCCCTGTTCCTTTTACTGGTCATTCTGCTCGGCTGCCTGATTGATTCGATTTCGATCATGTTGATCGTTCTGCCAATCGCAATCCCGGTTGCAACCGAGGCGGGATTTGACCTGATCTGGTTTGGCATTCTGACGGTTGTCGCCGTCGAGATCGGTTTGCTGACGCCACCATTTGGACTTTCGGTCTACACGATCAAAACCGCCCTGAGACAAAACGATTTGAAAGTTGGCGAGATATTCCGGGGCTCGACCCCGTTCTTTCTGGCGATGGTGGCATCACTGTTTGTACTTGCTGCCATTCCGGAAATCTCGACCTGGCTTGCACGCCTCTGACACCGGTTTGCTTTCGAGCAACTTCAACGACCACAGGATTACACACAATGACCCAACTGCTTTTTATCTCCGGAAGCTTGAGACAGGATTCTTCCTCTACTGCTTTGCTTCGCGCACTTGAGCAGAGGATAAAATCTGTCCCCGCCGTGACGGATGTGACCTATGCAGACATTGGGGCGCTGCCACACTACAACGCCGACCGGGCAATGAACGAGGAGATCCGGAACCTTGTCGATGCAATTGCAACGGCCGATGGTGTGGTAATCGCAACACCGGAATATAATTTCAGTATCCCCGGGGTTTTAAAGAATGCCATCGACTGGGCTTCACGACCTGCCTACCAGTCCGTGTTCAAGGGTAAACCGGTTTTCGTTCTTTCCGTTTCCGGCGGTGCACTTGGCGGGGTACGGGCGCAAGGCCACCTGAAATACATCCTCAACGGGATGCTTGCAGAAGTATTTCCCTGGCAGGAAATTGTTGTGCCTGCGGCACCAAAGAAACTGATCGAGGGAACGTTTGAAGATCAGGCCGTCCTTGATTTTGCGACGGAAGGCCTGGTGGCCTTCCTTTCCCGGCTGAATTCGTAAACCAGTCACCCCTGTGCCTGTCAAAACACATGCGGACTTTATCGCAAGAAATACCACCCGAAGCAAATGGCAGATTTTCGTAATGCGAAATTATTTTCCCTTGACGAAGAATTTGGGTGCCATATCGTTTCAGCAGAAACTCTGTAGAACAAATTATCGAAGGCCTTTGCATTCACAAGCAATGAGACGGCTTTCAGGGAGAGAAAAATGTCAGATGTGAACCAGTTCAATATCACCGAGGCCGTAAAGGACTCATTCAAGACCGAGCCGGGCAGTCGCTTTGAACAGTTACTTCATGGTTTGATCGAACACCTGCATGACTACACACGCGAAATGAACATCACCCACGATGAGTGGATGAAAGTTCTTACGTTCCTGTATGACTGCGGGAAAATCTCAACGCCAGAACGCCAGGAATTCATTCTTCTGTCCGACGTGCTTGGCTTCTCGGCTTTGGTCGATATGCTCAATACCCGTGGCGGCGCAACCGAGGGCTCCAACCTTGGCCCGTTCTATCTTGATGATGCAGAAAACATGCCGCTTGGCTGTGACATTGCAGGCGATCGCAGCGGCGCCATCGTTCTGGTCCATGGCAAGGTCACTGACATTCTCCATCACCCCTTATCAGGGGCAGTCATCGACACCTGGCAGGCGGATGCATCCGGAACCTATCCGATTCAGGAACAAGAACACGGTCAGGACAAATACGACCTGCGGGCCAAGCTGAAAACAGACTCAGAGGGCCGCTATTACTACACGACGGTTTTGCCAAAACCCTACACAGTTCCTTATGACGGTCCGGTTGGCGAGTTGCTCCGTGCGGGAAATCGTCACGCATGGCGCGCGGCACATCTCCACTACATTATCCGCCATCCGGGCATGCACACCGTGACCACCGAGGTCTTCTTCGAAAACACCGAATATCTTGGAAACGACGCGGTCTTCGGTGTCCGCAAATCCTTGATCGGCAAAGTGGTTCCGGCATCAAAGGTTGACCTTTCCAGTTTCGATCTTGCGCGCAAACCCGATGCCGTCATCGAGTATGACTTCGTGATGGCGCCAGACAATAACGCGTAACCAGGATGCTGCGCGCCAGCAGATCAGCCGGGGAAACTTCGACCAATACAAAAATATCGGGAAGGAAATGTTATGTGCAGACTGTGTGTGAATAAACCAGCCGCTGAACCATGCCCCTTGAATTTTGACTTTGACCGAAGTACGCCCCCGCTTGATCCGCTGCCACGCGGTGCCGGAGAAAAAGAACGTCAGGTTCTGATCAGGAACGCTGTTATCCTTAGTATGGATGAAGAGACCGGCAACTTTGTCTCCGGTTCGATTTTGATCGAAGGCTCCAAAATCATTGCCGTTGACAACGAGATTGATGCACCGGATGCAGAAGTCATTGATGCATCCGGGAAAATTGTCATGCCGGGATTTGTCGATACGCATCACCATCAATTTGAAACGGCTTTGCGCGGGCAGCTGGCCCACGCCGTACTGATGAATGACGGACGACCGGTCAACAAATCCAACTACTACGAAACCATCCTTCAAAACTTCTCGATGCATTACCAACCGGAAGATGTTTTCATCAATGAGTTGTTTGGTGGCCTCGCACAGCTTGATGCCGGTGTGACCACTGTAATGGATGTTAGCCAGATCCATCACAGCCCCGAACATTCCGATGCAGCGATCGAGGGCCTTCAGGCCGCGGGTCGACGGGGTGTTTTCGGATATTTCGAGGGGTGGGGTGATCGTGCACAATATCCCCGGGATGCCAAACGTATCAGGGATCAGTACTTCAATTCTGACGACCAGTTAACCACCATGGTGATGGGCGGCGAAATCTATCTGCCCGGTTACGAGGAAGCTTGGAAAATCGGCCGTGATCTTGGTCTTCCGATTGCCTTGCATGTTGTGGGCACTTTCGGCATGCAGGAAACCTTCGACACCCTTGCCAAAGATGGATGGTTCGGACCGGACAACATCTTCATTCATATGACAGGGATGTCCGATTATGCATGGAAGGTTGCTGCAGATGCCGGATCGCACGTCTCGTTGTCAGTGCCCATTGAAATGCATATGCGCCATGGAACGCCACCAATTCAGCAGGCGCTTGACCTTGGCATGGACATCTCGTTGTCGACCGATGTTGAATGCACCATGACAGCCGACTTCTTCACCCAGATGCGCTCAATGATTACGTTGCAACGAATGTTTGCCAACGACATGGCGCTGTCTGGCAAAGAATATCCGGACCTTCTTCAGTGTATGGACACGCTCTATCACGCAACCATGGGCGGGGCAAAAGGGCTAAAACTTGATCACCGCATTGGCAGCCTGAAACCTGGCAAGGAGGCTGACATCATCATGCTTGATGCCAATGCCCTCAACGTTGCGCCACTGAACAATGCAGCCGGCGCCGTTGTTACATTGATGGAGCGCAGCAACGTTGACACCGTCATGGTTGCAGGCAAGATCCGGAAGTGGCAAGGCAAACTGGTTGGCGCTGATCTGGCAAGCCTTCGTAAAAACCTCGAAGCAAGCCGGGACAGATTGTTCTCCGCCGCAGGCATTGAGAAAAACATACTCGCAATCCAGGATCACGTTCAGTGATCGGAGTGAGACGTTTTAGCTGGCAAGAAGCAAAAGGCGCAGCCTGAGGCAGCATTGCTTCTCCAAAGAATTTTGCAATACCCCCGCAAAACTGCGATCTGATCTTCACATCAGGTCGCAGTTTTTCTGCTCCGGCTCCGGCTCCGGCTCCAGCTTGATCAACCCAAAACACATCCGGACGAAATTGCACGCCCCAACCCCGAATTATGACAATTCGGGTGGCTGGTCCGTCAGGTTAATTTCATGTGGGAAGAATGAGAGGCAATGGAGCAGTGAATACGCTCTGTAAACACAGCTGTCACGTGCCACAAAAGATGACATTCGACATGCAGAGAAATCAACCAATTGGCATTTCCGATTGCCAGATAAGTTGACATCAATTGACACACAAGCTGACAAAATTTTAAATCGCTTGATAGGTTGACGCTGCCCTTACATGGCGCAATAGCAGCGAAATAACAATCTACCTAGTCAATGATCTAATTGAGATTCCTGCTCAACAATACGGTTAGCTCACAAATGAGCTCAGAGCAGAAAACGCTCTAACGCAAATAATCAAACAATGACAGATCAGTCATCTGCGCTGTCACAGAGTAGGATGCTTCGAGCTGCATCGACAGTGTTTCAAGTCTAACGACTGCCTCGGCAATATCTACATCTGTCAGATTGCTGACAGTGGATTCAGCTGTAAGCTGAAAATCGGTATGCATGTCGATGATATTTTCCAGCTTGTCCTGGGTATAGGAAACCTGATTTTGCAGCTCTGCGATCCCTGCAACGGCTGCTTCCAGAAGTTCGGAAGCCTCCTGCAATGACACTTCGTCAACTGGATCGGTAGAGGCATATGCCGCAAGGTTGAGAGCACGCAAAGCATTCTCAAATGTTTCATTATCTGCCGCTATGCCGTACTCAACTGTCGTACCATCCGCAACTTTTGCTGACGCGATATCATTATTACCGGAGTAATATGACGTATCTGACGTTGTCGGACTTGTTTTGGCGGGATAGGTCGCAGCACTAACGTCAACAGGTTCGCTATCAGTTGCCGAACCAGCATATATGTAGCGTCCTTCATACTCTGTATTTAGCAAGGATGCGAAGGTTTCCAAGGCGGCTGCAGCGGACTGTGCGATGCCATATGAGTTCTCCGTACCGGTACTCAGGCCAGCAGAAATATCGGCAGTCATGTCGGTCAGAACATCTACCATGTCATTTAGGGTCGAATAGTAAACCTCGACACGCCCCTGAATTTCCTCGGCGATACCGGCATAGGCCGACGCTTCGGAAATTTCCGCACTCAGCGTGGCAATGACATAGGAATTGTCGGCTACCCCGGCATAGGAATCCGCCTTCAAGCCGGAACTTGATTGATCGGTTGCTTCGGCCAGTTGTGACTGAACCGAACGGATTTGGCTAAGCATGTTTTGCTGCATCGCGGCTGTGGAAACGCGCATTTCTTTGATCCCTTACCTGACCGCTTCAAGCAATGTGTCCATCAACGACTGGGTAATTTCCAGAATCGCTGCGGCGGCCTCATAGGCACTTTCAAGATTGCTCAGCGTGAGCGCCTCTTCGTCGGTGTTCACGCCATATTGGTTGGAAAAGCTTTCGACCAGTTCGGCATAGGCGCTGCTGGCAACACTGGCCTCGGTTTCCGCACTTGATGCCTGCTGGGCCACGTCTGACAGAATTTCGGCAGCGTAGTCAGATAAGGTGGTCTTGGTTGATCCAAGATCACCCGCGGCATCAAAGCTGATATTTTCGTCAAATAATGCGGCAAGGGATCCGGCAATATCGGAACTTCCCGACGAGATCACGCTGTCACCCACCGCAAGCAATGCCTGATCAGAACCTGTTCCAACCGGCAATTTGCTGGTGTCGGCAAGCCAGGCAGAATTGACCGAAATATTGCCGGCATCCGTTCCGGTAAACATATCATTCAGGCCGAAATAATCGGAAAAACCCTGTTCGTCGGTACCGACACTGGCATCCATATTGATGATCGAAACACCGTAATCATCATCGGATGTCGCAATCTTAAGGGTGCCATCACTGCCAATCGACGCCGTCAGATAGGTCGATCCATTGATCGCATCCACAAGGTCCTGCACGCTGGTAATGGTCGAAAGATCAATCTCGACTACTTCGACCGCTTTGCCGTCTTTGTCGATTGCAGCAAGCCTGACAGTTCCGGTACCGGAAAACGCATCGGTCAAATCCGTTTCAACCGAGCTGACCAGTTCGCTGGGTGCCGGATAGGCAGTACCCAGATTGGTCACCGCATTGATGCTGTCCATCAGGGTGGTCGCAAGGTTATCAAGTTCCTCCTGAATGTCGGGCAGGGTTTCATCACGCAGTTCAATCAAGCCACCCAGTGTCCCGCCGGAAATACTGTCCATCACCGATTGGCCATTGACCGTGACGTCGGCAAAAGTCGTATCGGCAGTAACCGTTCCCACCGCGTTATAGGACAGCTCCTGCGCCTGACTGCCAACCACCAGCGTCCCGCCGATATAAATCTGGGTCGTATTCGAGGAATCGGTGTAGTAACTGATATCCACATGAGCAGAGAGCTCGTTGACTGCCTGTGTGCGGGCGTCCTGAAGTTCGCTGGTCGAAAGTGTGGTACCGTCCGTCCCGCTCAGTTGATTGTTATAGGACTGAATTTCATTAAGAAGATCGTTGATCTGATCAATCGTATCTTCAATCGACTGATCTGCACTTGCGCGCTGATCCTGTACTGATTGTGACAGGTTGTTCAGCTCCTCTGCAATCGCATTGGCTTCGCTCAGCGTGGTCGATTTTGCTGACTGGCTATCCGAACTCACGGCCAATGCCGCAATCGCGGTTTCAAGGTCTGTAATCAGGGTCGATATCGCCCCATCATCGCCCACATCTCCGAACTGGGTCGCAACCATGCCCAGCGGGTCACTGAAGACCGCAGCATAACCACTTTCCGATGCAGCTTCGCTGATTGATTTTAACAGATAGCTATCAACGGTCGACCCGACCGATGTCACGGTCACGCCTGTAGCCGATCCGGTAGTTACACTGCTGGCAAGACTAATAGACTTTGCGGTGTAACCTTCGACTGACGCATTAGCGATGTTTTCCGAAGACACACTGATCCCGGCCTGGCTGGTCTGCAAGGCACTGAGCGCAGAAGATTGAGCAGCACGGATCGACATGGGTTTGACCTATCGGATCTGATCGGATGAAAAAACGTGCAGAAGGATCACTGCGTTAAATCTTCATGCTAAGGATCTTCTGTTTCGCCTTGCCACGCAGATCGCCACGCCGGTTATAGGATGTTGATCCGTCCGCCGCCGTTGCCGCCCAACCGGCACGAATGCGTTTCAGGCACGCTTCGCGTTTTGCCTTAAGGCGCACATTGTTGCGATCAAGCTTTTCGCGCAGGGTTTTGACCATTTCAAAATCGACGATAAAACCGGCATGGGGCATCCCGGCCTTGGCTTTGCGCTGAAGGGAGAGTTCGGCATGGAGTTCTTCTTCGAGAACGTTTTTCTCGAACGTGATATCAGGCAACAGATCATATTGCGCCTGATCAAGGATGCGCCATTCCACATCCAGAAGGTTGATCAGGCGATCCACGATGTCTCTGATCTTGTCATCATCCCGCGGCACCGCCAGTTCCGACGGAGTGGTTGCAGTCAGTACATTCATGTCAGCCTCGCCTTAGTTCACCGATGAAATTAGGGTGTCGTACATGTCGCTGGTGGTCGAAATGACCTGTGCGGCCGCCGAATAGGCCTGCTGTGCGACAATCATTTTTGAAAACTGGGTCGTTGTATCGACAGTCGAGCTTTCAAGCGAGTAATCGGCAATCGTTCCGGTACCGCCATCACCCGGTGTTTTCAGGACATAGGTACCCGAAGTGTTGCTTTCCTTGTAAACGGTGTCGCTATAGGCAGTCAGCCCGTCAGCATTGGCAAAATCGGCCAGAACGATCTGATAGACCGGTTCGCTGACACCATTGTCATAGGTCACCGAAACAACACCGTCGTCAGAGATCGAAATTTCAGAAATCTCGGAATAGTTCGATCCATTCTGATCGACGGAATAAAGCGTCATCTCGCCATCGTTGTCGTCTGACGCATATTGCTGCAAACCGTCATTGTCACCAGCCGTCCCCAGACCGGTCACGATCGAGCTATCAGATGCGCCGGTTGTCCAGCCGGTAATGGTCAGGGTAGCACTGTCAGTAACATCCGTACCGCCAGCGTCCTCGATGGATGCAAGTTCGCCATCCGAGTTAAAAGTAATGGTCAGGGGGCCACCCGATGACGTACCGGTTGTTGTCGTTCCATCCGATGTCAAAACCGGATCTGAGTAATCAAGTTCCCACTCGTTGGCTGCCGTTTTAGTGAACTCGTAAGTGACAGTGTGACTGGTGCCCAGACTGTCAAAGACTTCAACATCAATTGAGAAGGTATCACCCACCGCGGCATCCGCCGGGAGGTTCGCCACAATCGAGGTCTCGGTTGTGGCCTCCGCAGTCCCGGTCAGGTTTTCCAGATTGATCGTGGTAAGTGCGGATGTGCTGGTCGGCACAGTCCCGGTTTCAGGATCACCATCAGAATTAAGCGCATAGCCCATCAGATAGTAGCCTGAACTGTTCACAAGGTTCCCGTCGGAATCAGCCGAGAAATCACCCGCACGCGTGTAATAGGTGTCACCATTTCCATCTGTCACGACGAAATAGCCATCACCTGAAATTGCAAGGCTGGTGGCCGTATCATCCGCTTCAAGCAGACCCTGAGCCGAAATATTGGTCAGGGTTGATGTGGTCACACCGTTGGAATAGCCTTGGGTGGTCGAACCCGGCGTGGTCACCAGTGATGAAAATGACGCAGTGCTATCCTTGTAACCGACCGTCTCGCTGTTTGCGATGTTGCCCGATATAATGCCAAGCGAAGTTGATTGTGCATTCAGACCCAAAACGGCGGAATTCAGTGCGCTACTCAAGCTCATGGTTTTTATCCTTTGTTTCAGGAAACTGTTTGCGTGCCCTGCACGTCCGAGATCGAAACATCGACCCCGTTCACATACAGGACGGCTTCGTCACCGGTCAGGTCGAGTGCCGACACCACCCCGGTCATCAGGATTTCGGAATCAACGGAATTGCCAACTGAATCCACCGCGCTGACGGACAGGGTGTATGTCCCCGACGTCAGGGTTTCACCGGCATCAGAGGTGCCATCCCAGATGAAATTGTTGCTGCCTTCTGAACCGGTTTCGGTTGTCTCATAGACAACATTCCCGTCTTCGTCGGTCACCGTGACAGTTACGCTCGTCGCATCGTCTTCAAGAACGTAGTACCACTCGGCTTCACCGTTCTCGAGCGGAGCCGTATCGCCCAGTGCCACAACATCCGTCCCAAGATAAGCCTGAGCAGCACTGTCATCGACAACCCCCTGCAGGGCCGAAAGCGACTCTGAAAGGTTGGACAGAAGCGTGTTGTTTTGTTCCGCCAGTTCAAGCTGCTCAAACGTTGCCAACTGATCGGTGATGTCCGACACGTCTTCAGGGTCGGTCGGATCCTGATTTTCAAGCGTCGTCAAAAGCAACGTCATATAGGTTTCATAGGTCGAGCTGTCGCTCGTTGTCGATGACGATGCGCTGCTGCTCGACGTGCTGGTAGAGGACGTCAGGCTGTCATATGTCAGGCCGCTGAGGAAACTCATCACCAACTCCAGGAAAGAACATGTTTAAGGCTTCTATGTTCTTTGCACGGGGGTGTTGGCGAAAACTGGCGCAGAAAGTTCCAGTTGTCTTGAAATAAAAAAGGGGATGCTGATGCATCCCCTAATTTCTTGATGGTTGCCTAGTGGCGTGGCGGCGGCACATCTCCCGGAGCTATAAAGACCATTTGTCTGCGGTCTTCCGGCGATAGTTTGACTGCCGCATTTGCCATATGCCCCAGAACAGTACGCAAGTCTTCTCCGATTGCGTCCTGAAGTGCTATATAGGTCGCGTGGATATCTGCCTCTGATGCGTCTGGGCGAGCAAGTGTATGACGGAGTTGTTCTGTCAGAAGACGCGGGCTTGGACGACTGCGGATATCTTCAATGACGTCGGTAAACTCGGCATCAAAAATGGCTTTGCCCTCATCACTCAGACGACTGCGCACGTTTTTGAGCATTCTTATTCCTGGCGGCTCATCATCAAAACCTTGCGGCGGGGGCGGTGGCATAAAGGAATGGAACATCTGAAAACCGCTGACCATGTTGCCGACAAGCGCGCCAACCAGAAACAGGTTCAAGGCAAGCGAAGCCCACATCAACCTTCGCATGGTCGACACGCGATGAAACTCAAAGCTCATTGCGGTTGTTCCCCTTGCGCAGGACGGATTTCGGAAAATCCGGGGGGCACTACCCCTTGGTTTTTGCTTTGGCCTGAGCCTTGATTCGCAGTCATCGGGTCAACCGCATACAGGTGGTTTTCAACAAGATCAAGAAGCTCGATTTCGCCAGCCTGGGCGGTCACGTGCTGACCCTCCTGTACCGTCATCATCACGCCAAATACAAATCCGGCCAGCACACATACGGCCATTCCAACACCGGAAAACATCCGACGACCGACAATATGCAAGGCACCATTGGCACGTCCGCTATATTTTGCGCTATCCAAGGTGAGTGCCGAATGAACCGGCGATTTCGCAAATTGGGTTGGATAGGTTTTGCGTACCGGGCTTTCACCTGTTGGCGCGGCACTTGTCATTGCGAGATGGGCCCGTGATCTCGGCCGGTTATCAATGGCCAAACTCGACAGGCTTTCGGCGGCGGATGCCGCTACACTGGCATCAAGTTGCTTGTTTTCTTCTGCTTCAATCGCGGCAAAGATGTCATCAATCGCCTTGTGCTTGCC
Organism: Thalassospira profundimaris; assembly: GCF_003326795.1. Taxonomy (GTDB): domain Bacteria; phylum Pseudomonadota; class Alphaproteobacteria; order Rhodospirillales; family Thalassospiraceae; genus Thalassospira; species Thalassospira profundimaris_C. Next base: position 42,695 of record NZ_JPWI01000021.1, read on the forward strand.
CATCGGCAACGGATCATCCGCAAGGAAATCTTCGACAGAGCGCAGCGAACGCAGCAATTCTGCTGCCTGCGCATCCTGTGCGATCAGAACGTTTGCATCGCGACGCAATGCCTCAGGCCAGGACGCCAAGTCCCAACCATACTGATCCAATAATTCTTCGAAACGTTCGATTGTCACAGCACACCGCTTTTTCATAGGACGAACATACCTGTTCGAACAGAACGTAAAACTAATCGTATATCAGACCGTTTTCAACTCTTCACGCAAGCGCTTTCGGGCTCGTTTCAGCAGAGATTCCATAGCATTGACCGAAACTCCCATAATAGAGGCAGCTTCCTGATTGGACAATTCACGGTCATAAAACAAATTAATGGCAATTTGTTGTTGGTCCGATAATTTTTTTATTGCCGCCCGCAACCGTTTGAATTCCTGATGCTGGGCCAGTCGATCTACCGCCGACATCGCCCCGTCAGGAACTTCATCAAGTTCGGCACCATCTACAAATTGCGGTTTGCGTTTGATGTCGATCACCCGGTTCATGGCAACCCGGTACAACCATGTTTTAAAGGTTGCCCCGCCATCCGCCCGCCATTTATCCCGATGCAGCCACACACGAACAAAAACATCCTGTGCCACATCTTCGGCGTCACCACCGGTCAGCCCCATACGTCGGGCAATCCCGATAATGCCGCGATAATAGCGCTCGACGATCACGCGATAGGCGCGCTTTTCGCCCTGAACCATACGCGCAACAAGGCTGTTATCGTCCAGATCGTTCAGAACTTCATTGGCTGATACGATCTCTGACGTATCAGAGCTTGTCGACACTGCTCCGCGAAGACCTACACTCAAATGCCCCTCACAACACTGTTCCGATCATCGTCTGCCCTGATTGGGCCTGAACAGTCCTGCCTGGATCGACTTTCGAGAATTTTTCCCATTCGCGCGCAAGTTCTTGCAGGTTGCGGTCAACGACCTCGTAACGTTCCTCCATGGAAGCGTCCCTGCGATTACGTGCAAGCAATTTAATCATTCTGGCGTAAAAGGCAAAGAGATCTCGTGAAAGTTCCGGCGCCGTTCTCGGGGCGACACAAGCCTGCAACGCTTTCAGTCGTGTTACGACAATCGCTTTTTCCCGGCTTTCCAGGTCGAATTTATTTTCGCCGCGATATTTGAGTGCCGCGCGCAAATGCTGACGGGTTCGCGTGATTGCAATTGTCATCATTGCGACGGGTGAAGTCGTGCGCAAAGCGTTGTTATACTGGGCACTTGCCCCGGCAAAACGGTATGCCTGCTGCGACGCCATTGCTGTATTATTAGTCATCATCACCCCACAAGGCTTCAAGTTGTTCACGCAAAAGCTGCAGCTGATAGAGCTTGGTTTCGATTGCAGAATAGCGTTCCGTCAATTTGGCCGCGTATTCCTCGGCATCCGTGGTGATCTCCTCAACCTCGTCCTCAAGATTACCAACCTGCTCTTCCAGACGCTCAAGACGATTGGCGATCAAGCCCTCCGAGCTGTCGGTATACTTGTCCAGCGACGTGGCCAGATCATAGGCAAGGCCGCTGGTAATCGTGACTTCAACGCTTTGCGATGTGTCGCCGCCAAAGAACAGTGTCACGCCCTCATAGGTGCTGCCTTTAACCCCGACCAGTTTGTTGTCACTGATGGTAAACAGGCTGTCATCACCATTGACACTGGCCGATGTGATATTGCCGTCGGCATCCGTGACAATATCAATCGTAAAGGTTCCGGCATAAGAACCGTCTGCCTCGGAAACCAGAAGCTCGTCTGAATCCGTTGATCCGGAATAGGAAAACAGATCGGCAACCGCGTCAAAGTCCGACACAAGGGCTTCTTCGAGCGCCTCTTCGTCAATGACCAGATAGTTGCTTTCATCAAGTGTGATGCCAATTGACGCCAGTGATGCATAGGTATCACTGCCACTGGTAAAGCCCAGAACGTCATAAACGTCTGAGGATACTGAACTTAAAAGTCTGTCACCGAAAAGAACTGCGTCCTCATCGGCTCCTTCGCCGGCTTCATAAGCCTGGTTGGTAATGATGAAGCTGCGCAATTCGTTATAGGCATCAACAAAGGCCTCAATCGCGCTATAGGCCGAACTGGCATCCTCATCGATTTCCAGCTTGATCTCGGTGTCTGCTTCCTCGGCATAGAGATACAGCGTCACGCCATCAATAACGTCATCGACCGTATTGCTGCTGCGCGTAACTACGACGCCATCAATCGAAAAGATCGCCTGATCTGCCGCCACCAGTTCATTGGAATAGGAACCGTCGGCTCCAATAAAACCAAGGGCCTGTGCAAGGGTCGTATCGGCGCCATCGATATCAAATGTGATTTCCTGTCCGGTATCAACCGCGGACAGAACCAGCATATATTCGTCGTCGGAAATCTGAAGGACGCTTGCGCTCACCCCGGTTGTCGATTTCTGATCATTGATGGCGTCTGCAATATCATCAAGCGACATGTCAGCGGAAATCTCGATATTGACTGCTTCATAATCGTCACCGGCAACCAGACTGATCGTCCCGCTAAGCGACATCGCTGTCGTGCTGTCTGTGGTGGTGTCACCGCCCAGTTTGTGGGCGGATGCAAGCTGTGTTATTTCAATGGCATAACTGCCGGTAGCGGCGGTATCATCGACCAGAACGCCGACAACATCTGATGCGTCGATATTGGCATCAGATGACGAAAGATAGGCAGACTTGCCGACCCAGACATCATCGCGCGAACTGTCAAGTTCGGTCTGCGCGGTCAGTTCCTCGGCGGCATCTTCCAGCGCCTCAAGCAGAGTCTGAAGATCTTCAAAGGCGGCAATTTCAAGTTCGACTTCATCGATTTCGGTCTCGACAGTGTCGGCGACCTCCATCTTGGCATCATAGGCATCCTGAACCAGCTCGGCGGTATCAAGATCGGTCAGGCCGGAAACATAGGATGAAGAGGCATAACTCGACGACGTTGCAGAATTGATGGTCGACATGTGCTCCTCCCTTTTTCATCCGTTAAAAAGTTCAGGGCCATCCGGGGGCTCTCAAACACCGGATGGCCCTGTCACGAGTTAGCTCAGCAGACGCGAAAGCTTCTCGAGATTCTCATTGGATACTGACAAGGCCTGAATGGCAGAATCCATCTTCACGCCCAGTTCGGTCTGATCCGCACTGAGCTGGGCAATATCTGCGTCCATATAAACGCTCATTGCTGATTCGAGGTTGGTCTGCGCCGTTTCGATATTGCCCGCGGCGTAATCAAAACGGGACATCAACGCGCCGACAGATGCACGACCGGCAGAAACCAGTTCAATTGCAGCTTCGATCTCGCCAAGCGCAGTAGTTGCGTTGGCCGATGTGTCAACCCCGGTGGCAACCGCAAGGCCGGTGGTGTCAAATGCCTGGGAAAGCGTCACATCAATGGCAGCCGCAGCAGAGTCAGCAGACACGGTGAAGCTTTCATCATACGTGCCATCCAGAAGCGAGGTATCGAAATAGGTCGTCGACGCTACGATGGAATCAATCTGGCTCATCAATTCCGTGTATTCGTCATCAAGATAAGCGCGCTCTGTATCGGTAACCGAACCCGATGACGCCTGCGATGCCAATTCATACATGCGTTCGAGAATATCCGCGATTTCCGACAAACCACCGTCGGCAGTTTCAAGGATTGCCGTTGCAACCTCAGCGTTATCACCAGCCTGTTCCCAAGCAGCATAGTCAACCGACATTGCAGTATAAACCGCAAGGCCCGCTGCATCGTCAGATGCAGAGTTGATCGATTTACCACTCGACATTGCTGTCAGGACAGACGTCATCTCATCAGTGGTCTTGTTGAGATTCGACACCGCAAGGGTGGCCGACATATTTGTGTTGATGCTCGCCATTTGTCATTCTCCTATGTGGACTTCTCTGTTGACATACCTGCCAACACGCCCCGGAAAAGGGCTGATACAAAGTCACACGGGAGTAGCCAGAAAAACTGGCTGTGTTTTTTTCATTTTTTTTTGAGCGGGCAACCCAAAACCTGACTATCCAATTGTCCAGAAACAATTTTCTCTTGAATTTGACTTAGTTCAGGACCAACAGACGGCCTCATAACCCCGAGTTATGACAACTCGGGTAGCTGGTCCGTCAGGTTAATTTCAT
>NZ_JPWI01000022.1 GCF_003326795.1 Thalassospira profundimaris
GCCCCAATACAGACCTGTAAATACCTTTTTGAGAAAAAAGTGCATTTAATCGTCTTTTTTACAAATAACGTTGATTTTCAATCCATTAGAGATATCGCGCCATCCAACCACAACAATCAGAACCACACAGCAGGCGGACCATTGGTTGAAAAAACGCGCAAGAACGCCTGCTTCAAGCCCGAAAGACGGGATTTACCCCCTGCCCGTCCGGCACAGAAATCAATGGTGATTCGCATAAACCATCCACATATCTTCTGATGCAGTGCCAAAATCAGGAGCCGAACATACATATATATGTCGCCCGAACTCCCTGCAGGCAGTAGGTTAAAGGTAACACCGACAAAATGGTGCAAAAGCGAATATGTGAACCTTTCCTTTACATTATGCCGTAATGATAGGCGCAGACATCTATGCCCGATCACGGAATACGGGCATCAGGGGACCGAGGGAAGATCATGAGACTGCGACAATATCTTATATGTGCTGCTGCGATTGCAGGGCTTTCACTGGCGGGATGTTCCGGTAACAACCTTGTACCCAATACGACGTCCGATGGCAGCAACTCGGGCAAGGGGGGACAACCTGTACCGTCCTTCACCCAGTTCACTGATATTCCGATGCCATCGAATTCGTCACTGGATATGGATCGAAGCATCATTTTCGGGGCATCCGATGCCTGGCATGGGCGCCTTGTCCTCAATGCCGGTGGCTCTCAGGCCCAGATGTATGATTTCTATGAACGCGAAATGCCGAATTTCGGCTGGAGCAAGGTCACCGTGGTACGTGCCGATATTTCGGTCATGGTCTATGACCGTGAAAACCGCGTTGCGACCATCAAGCTTACGGGCGGTTCGTTTGCTGGATCCGTTGTCGATATCACGGTTTCGCCGAAAGGCTGATCAGCCGCGCATCGCAAAACAGCAAAAAATAAAGGGTGCCATCGGGCACCCTTTTTTACTGGTCGCATCAGATTGCTGATCGCCTAGCGCGTCCCGAACAGACGGTCGCCCGCATCGCCCAGTCCCGGCACGATATAAGCTTTTTCATTAAGCTTCTCGTCAAGGCCGGCGGTATAGATCGGAACATCAGGATGCGCATCCTGAAAGACTTTGACACCTTCCGGCGCGGCAACCAGCGCCATGAAGCGGATATCCTTGTCGGCAACACCGTATTTATTAAGCGTATCGATCGCGGCCACAGCCGAATTGCCGGTTGCCAGCATCGGGTCGACCAGAATGAAGGTACGGCCTTCGACTTCGGGCAGCTTGACCAGATATTCGACCGGCATATGGGTTTCGGGGTCACGATAAAGACCGATATGGCCGATACGGGCCGACGGCATCAGTTCGATCAGGCCATCAGCCATCCCCGAACCTGCACGCAGGATCGGCACAACGGCGAGCTTGCGGCCCTGAATGATCGGTGCCTTCATCGGGCAAATCGGCGTCTGGATGTCTTCGAAACTCACAGGAAGTTCGCGGGTAATTTCATAGCCCATCAGAAGCGCGATTTCCTTGAGCAATTGCCGGAAGGTTTTGGTCGAGGTTTCGACCTTGCGCATGTGGGTCAGTTTATGCTGGATCAGCGGGTGGTCCAGAATGTGAAGGTTCGGGAAATCCTTGTGCGTGCTCATATTTGCCAGCCATCCTGTCTTGGGCGGCAGCCATCCGCATTCGGGGCCGCCTCTGTATTTCAGCATTATTTCAGCTCTGGGCCTACCGCCTAAAGGCTTTGTCCAGTGATGGCAAGTAGAATGCCGCAAACAGGGGACAAAAACAAACCCGTTAACGGCAAAATTGCCATTGCCCCCGATCTGTCCAACCAGACCGCACGCCCGGAACGTTTTGAACAAACACAAAACGGGGCGATACATTTCTGCATCGCCCCGCCAGATCATTTGAAGATCACTTTATATATGTATGGGTCTAGTTGACTTCGCGGTCATTGGGCTCGGCCCGGACCGGGAACCCGTCAAGGGCATGATCTTTCTTGATTTTGGCCGCGTCATCACGGGCTTCCTTCAGCGTCGCGAACTTGCCGATACGCACGTAATACCAGGCACTGTCATCAGCAGCCCCGCGTACGACCACCGCGACCGAAAGCCCCTTCTTGCGCAGTTCTTCTGCACGCTGGCTGGCATTTTCGTGCACCTTGAACGCGCCGACCTGAACCGAGAACGGCGTTTCACCGTTGGTTGCAACTTCACCAGCACTTGCCGGTGCCGCCGCAGGTTCGGCTGCCTTGGCCGTTTCAGCCACAGGCTCTGATGCCTTGGGTGCCGGGGGCGTCGGGGGCGCAAGAGGTGTTGGGCCGGCTTCGGCCGGTGTGGCCGCAGGTTTTTCTTCGACGACCGGCGCAGCAGGCGCGTCCCCTGCTTCACGGGATTCGGCGACATCACGAATTTCAGGAGCGGAAAGAGTCCCCGTCTCTTCCGGATTAGCAGATGCGGTCATTTCAGATGCCGCATCAACTGCTTCACCGGTTGTTTCCGCGACGTCCTTTTGTGCTTCATCGACAGCATCGTCGAGGGCTTCGCTACGCTGGGCGATCAGAGCCCCAACCGGGTCATCGCTTTGATTGGCGATCTCGGCGGCAGGTGCCGGGGGTTCGGTCTGCGGGACCGGTTCGGAAATCACAGCGGGCTCTTCGGGGGCGGTTGCAAGCATTTCAACCGGCGCCTTTTCGATTGAGGCACCTGGCGCGCCTTCATCGGAATCCATAAACAGTCCTGCGCCCACCAGCATTCCGGCAAAGAACAGGACCAGACCAAGCATACCGGCCCCTGTGACAAGGCCAAGAAGGGTTTTGCGATCCATATCAGCTATCCGTGCATTAAAGTTTTGCCGATCACCAGCGCGAAGTCCTGCGCGCCCGTTGCCATCACCATGCCCGTCACGGCCATAGATAAAGGCCGGTAGCGGCGCGTCCTTTTGCTCGGGCTCAGGTTGCTGATCCGGCTCGGGCGTCGCATGCAAATCGGGTTTGTTGGTTTGGTCTTCGCCAACCATGAACTTGGCCATCCTTCACGACATCATTGTGACTATCGTTTTGTAACCGCCAGCACGTTTATAAAACGCTAAAGCCGTTCAATCGCCAACACTGCACTTTATATAGAGCAAAGTTATGGCAGGCCCGGTCAGGGATTGAGCAAGAAAAGACGGATCGGAAGTCATGGCAAAAAAAGGAGGGCTGGTATTAAGCCCGGCATTGTCCCGCACAATAAACCGGATACCAGCCCCCACAAGTGAGAGAGATCGACCTTCGGGGAGAGAGAGTCCCGAAGATAATGGTCATCAGGCACGCCATGTCAGCCTGATGACCGGTCGCAAACGACATCGCCGTCTGCATTTGACAAAAACAGTCATAGAGCATCCAAAATGCAATTGCAAACGATTATCACACACATTCGCAAATTTTTTCCCTGAATTTCAAACCATTGGCTTTTCTCGCGCCCTGATTGACACCATCTAAAAGAGAACACCCCCCATTCAAACACATGCAAATTGCAGAATTTCCCGCAGGTTTTAGCGGTTTCTTTCAACTAAAAGATTGTTTTCCAATTTCAGCTCTGTTTGGATCATGAAAACTACTCTCAAGAAGTAGACCAGGTGGGAGCGAGACACCGAGACAAGACAAAAAGAAAAAACGGTTTGCTCTGGAGTGATGGATATGACGGGAGATAAAGCCGCAAAGACGGCTATTGCAGGAGGTGCAACCAGCCTTCTGACGTTACGGCGTATTTTGCTTGTAACGGGGTTACTGGTTTCAGGTGCTGTTACATGGATGCTGCTTTGGACGGGAGATACCTATCGCAATTTTGCTGTTGAAACGCTGAATAACTCGGTCAGCGGAACGGTCAATTTCTTTGTCGGATCGCGTGTGGCGGCCGACTATGCAGACAAAATCACACCAATTGCCAATGAATGGTCACGTCTTGGCAGTCTGGTGAAAAGCTATCAGGAAAATGACCAGACACGCATGAAGGCAGAGCTCGATATTCTGTCAAATGCGCGCGAGGTGGTTCAGGGCGATATCAATCTGATTGACGCCATCGCCTATGACCAGGACTTCAACCAGCTCGCCACATCAAAGGCCAATCTGGGATCGAGCGCGACAGATGATGCCGACGTCAAAGCCTTTTTGACAGGTCGCGACAAGGGCGAGGCCCGCAAACCGGCAAGCTTCATGTGGACCACGCCCGAAGGCCGCCCGGTCTTTAGCCTGATCCTGCCGGTCGGCGGTTTCCGCGCGGTTGGCTATCTTGAAGTGATCACCGATCCACTGCCCACACTTGCAGGCATTGGCAAGGTTCTGGGCGGGAATTTCCAGATTCTCGATAAATCCGGTGCCGTGCTTTTTGAAAGCCTTGAAGACGGTGCTGCCGATGAGGGCGGTGTGGCCCTTCCGGCAACAGAAGATGCACAGGAAGGTATAGCTGCCCCTGAAAGCGGAACATCTGAAGGTGCCAAGGACAGCATATCGGCAACACACCGCGCGGCTGTTGACGTTGCCATCAGTGACGGTCGCGGCGGAATATGGGCCGAAGCGGTGTTTGACCGCGATATTTCGGACTTCTATGCCCAGACAGATGATCTTCGGACATTGTCGATTGAAATCCTGATCGGAGTGCTGCTTGCCGCATGGATTGCCGGCTGGGTTCTGTTGCGAACGACGGTATTTCGCAATCTGCGGGCCTTTGCCCGTGCCATGACGTCGATTTCCGAAGGCGACACCAATGTCAGTCTGCCACAGGTCGGCAGTGACGAAATCGGCGAGATGAAGAAAGCCCTGATTGCGCTGCGGTCCTCGGTACGTCAGGCATTGATCCTGCAAAACATGGTCGAACACACCCCGACCATGACTGCATTGATCACGCCAGATGGCGACGTCGGATATCTTAATGCCAGCGCCCAAGACTATGTTGGTGGTACGGCAAGCACGGTTTCGGGGGATTTCCTTGAACTCGGAACGGACTTCCAGTCCCGCCTGTCCAATCCCGATAACCTGCCCTTTACCGAAATCATCCGCAACAAACGCGATTATCTTGAAATTCTGGCAGCCCCGGTTCGGGATAAGGATAATGCGCTACTGGGCACCATGCTGGCATGGAATGCGGTGACCGAACGTGAGGAAAGCAAGATCGCCGTCACCGAAATGATGGCCGAGGTTGCCCGTGTTGCCCAATCGGTAACCGAGCAGTCCGAAGGCCTTCTTGAACTTGCCAGCGAGTTGACCGACCAGTCGCAAAATACGGTTCAGCAATCTGGCGGGGCGCTTGATGTATCGCGTGAAGCCGCATCAAACACCCAGAATGTCGCCACCGCGGTCGAGGAACTTTCATCCTCGATTGCCGAGATCAACCGTCAGGCAACCGAGGCATCCGATGTGACCGGACGGGCACAGAAGGAAGCCGAGGAAAGCCAGCGCAATATCGGATCGCTTGAAAAGGCCAGTTCCGAGATCGGCTCGATCATTGATCTGATCAACGATATCGCGCATCGCACCAAGCTTCTGTCGCTGAATGCGACAATCGAGGCAGAACGCGCCGGTGAACTTGGCAAGGGCTTTGCCGTCGTGGCCAACGAGGTCAAATCGCTGGCCGACCAGACTGCAAGTGCGACCGGGCAGATTGGCGATCTGACCACCGCAATCCAGCAGGAAGTCCAGAAAGCCGCCCAGTCGATCAGTACGGTTGGCGACGTCATCCATCAGGTCAATGACATCCAGTCGACCATTACGCATTCGGTCGATGAACAGCGCCGTGCAACGAGCGAAATTTCCGAAAACGTTCAGCGCATTGCCGAGGGTGCCGGTTCGATGGATGAGATGATCCGCTTTGTCAATGAAGGGGCATTGGGGACCGGGCGCAATGCCCAGGACCTTAATACCGCAAGCCATCAGCTTTCCGAGATGGCGCGCAACCTTTCTGACCGGATGCGGGAATTTAGCGAACGCATGAAGCTGACCTGATCAGAGGCTGGTATCGTTCCGGCAAAAAGGGCGGCTCCATCAGAGCCGCCCTTTTCTATTGATGCCAGTGATCACATCGCGCGCCTAGCTTGCGATTGATTTCGAGGCAATTTCATAAAGATCGCGCGAGATTTCCGGCTTGGCCAGAACGCGTTCGAGTGCCGCCTTCATCAAGCTCGCACGTTCACCATCATATTTCGCCCATGTGCCCAGCGGTGCACACAGGCGTGCGGCAACCTGCGGGTTGATGTCATCAAGTTCGATCAGACGATCAGCATAGAATTCATAGCCCGATCCATCCTTGGCGTGGAAGGCGCGCGGATTGCCCATGGCAAATGCGCCGATCAGTGAACGGACCTTGTTGGGGTTGCGCATGGTAAATGCCGGATGGCTCATCAGATCCTTGATACGTGCAAGCGTATCGTCGCGTGATGACACGGCCTGAAGGGCAAACCATTTATCAAGAACCACACCATCCTTGGCAAAGCGTTCCTCGAAATCGGCAAGCGCCTCTGCCCGGCCCGGATGATCAAGATTGTTCAGCACCGAAAGAGCGGCCATCTGATCGGTCATGTTGTCAGCCGTGCGATATTGTTCTGCGGCAAGATCTGCATATTCGCCCTTCTCGCTTGCCACCAGATAGGAAAGCGAGGCGGCACGCAGCGCACGCTGCCCTGCCGAGGTTGCATCCGGGGTAAAGGCCGCGTTCGAGGCATTCTGATGGTAAGTGTTGGCAAGATCGCCCATCAGACCGAGACCGATACGCTTGCGAAGCGCCTTGCGGACCTGATGGATGGCTTCGGGGTTTGCCGGTTTGCGTTGCTCGGACAGGAATTCCTCGCCGGGCAGCATCACGGCATCGGCGCGAAACGCCTTATCAAGATCATCATTCATAAGCGTTGCGCCCATCGCCGCGATAAAGGACTCGACACTGTCGCCCTGCGCATCAAGGGCGGCATCGGCATCGCCACCATTTTCCTCATATGCGGTAATGGCCGACAGCATCAGGCGGGTTGCATATTTCTGGCCTGCTTCCCAGCGATTGAAGGCATCGGAATCATTGCCCATCAGGAAGACCAGTTCTTCATCAGGCTGATCGGTCATGACATTGACCGGGGCCGAGAATCCCCGGTTAAAGGACACTACCGGCTTCTCGGAAACACCGTCAAAGACGAATTCCTGACTATCGCTGGTCAACTCAACCATCTGTGCCACCAGATCGGAACCATCAGCACCAAGAAGACCAATGGCGATTGGCATATGGAGCGGCTGTTTGTCCGGTTGTCCCGGGGTCGGTGCAGTCTTTTGTGAAACACTCAGACGGAACTGTTTGGCATCGGCATCATAGTTGCCCGTCCAGGTCAGTTCCGGCGTACCAGCCTGTGAATACCAGCGTTTGAGCTGTGTGAAATCAATGCCGTTGGCGTCTTCCATTGCCTTGGCGAAATCATCACAGGTCACGGCCTGACCATCATGGCGGTCAAAATAAAGATCAATGCCCTTGCGATAGCCATCCGGACCCAGAAGCGTATGCATCATGCGGATCAGCTCCGCACCCTTTTCATAGACCGTGGCAGTATAGAAATTGTTGATTTCCATATAGCTGTCCGGGCGCACCGGATGGGCAAGCGGACCGCCGTCCTCGGGGAACTGGCGGGCACGAAGTTGGGCGACATCCTTGATGCGTTGAACCGGGCGGGACCGCTGATCAGCCGAGAATTCCTGATCACGAAAAACGGTCAGACCTTCCTTGAGCGACAGCTGGAACCAGTCGCGACAGGTCACACGGTTGCCCGACCAGTTATGGAAATATTCATGCGCCACAATGGATTCGATCAGTTCGTAATCCATATCAGTTGCGGTATCGGGCTTGGCCAGAATATATTTGGCATTAAAGATATTGAGGCTTTTGTTTTCCATCGCCCCCATATTGAAGTCCGAAACCGCAACGATGTTAAACAGATCAAGGTCATATTCCAGACCATAGACCTCTTCATCCCATTTCATCGACCTGATCAGGCTGTCCATCGCGTAATCGCAACGGTCTTCATTGCCATGTTCGACAAAGATGCGCAGCGCGACCTTGCGGCCCGACATGGTGACAAAACTGTCTTCGACACAGGCAAGATCACCAGCCACCAGCGCAAACAGATAGGACGGTTTGGGGAACGGATCTTCCCACACGGCAAAGTGACGACCACCGTCAAGATCACCGCTATCGATCAGATTGCCGTTTGACAGCAAGACCGGGCAGTTCGTCTTGTCTGCATTGATCGTGACCTTATAGGTCGCCATGACATCGGGACGATCCGGGAAATAGGTAATGCGACGGAAACCTTCGGCCTCGCACTGGGTGCAAAAGGCACTTTGCGAAACATAAAGGCCTTCAAGCCGGGTATTGTTGGCGGGTGAAATCTGGGTTTCGATTTCGGCGATGAAATTTGATCCCGGCGCGGCAAAGCGCAGCCCTTCGGCATCGACGTCAAAATCGCTTGAGGCCAGTCGCACCCCGTCAAGGGCGACCGAAAGCAGTTTCATATCTTCGCCATGCAGGAAAACCTCGTCCCCCTTGCCGGTGCCGCGCGCAGGATTCGCAGCAATAAAAAGCCGCGATTTGACATTTGTGACGTCCCGTTCGAGATCAAAAACCAGTTCGACCTTTTCTACAAAAAAGTCAGGTTCTTTATAGTCTTTACGGTGAATCACTTGCGGCTGTTCAGACATTTGTGAGTCCTTTTTCCCTTGGGCTGCGCGGTTTTGGAACGGATTGTATAAAATCGCCAATATTGCAGCGCAGTGTCGTTTGTCAGAACTGAATTTCGGTCATTCATTTAACTGATAGGATAAATTTCATTTTTCCTCAAATGCGGAGTTTACGGCACCTGTTTTAGTATGCATAATCCCAAACGGTGGCGCGAGGGGGGCCAAAGTTTCACATTTCGTGGGGCGAGAGTGATCTTTGGTTTCCCTCAACCTTCTGCGCATAATCCTTGCTTGCAGAACGTCGCTTTCCGGGTCGCAGACATACCAAAATCAAATTATCCCAACATTTTCTCACCTAACACTTTGTGAGTTCCGATTGATCGGGATAGAATAATCGCGACCTGTCAGGGAAATAACATCCAGGGGATACTCGCCGATGACCGAGACTTTCCAGATTCTGATCGCTGATGACCATCCGCTTGTACGCGGGGCCCTGAAACAGGCATTATCAACAGAACTGGATAACGTTACGGTCTATGAGGCGGGAAGCCTGTTTGAAGCGATTGAACAGATCGAAGCCCATAAGGGCGATATTGATCTTGTCCTGCTTGATCTTCATATGCCCGGCATGAACGGTTTTACCGGCCTGTTCACATTGCGCGCATCCTATCCCGATATTCCCGTTTCCATCGTATCTGCCAGTCAGGAACTTCCGGTGGTGCGCCGTTCGATTGAATATGGCGCGTCGGCCTTTGTCCCGAAATCAGCACCGGTCGACCAGATCGGGCTTGCGGTGAAAACCGTTCTGGATGGCGGCATGTGGATGCCCGACTGGGCCCGCGAAGCCATGGAAAACGGACCTGCCGATGACGAGGCTAACGGTCTGGCCGAGAAAATCGGGCAGCTTACCCCACAGCAGCTTCGTGTTCTGAACATGCTGACCGAAGGCAAGCTCAACAAACAGATCGCCTATGAGCTTGATGTGACCGAAGCCACGGTCAAGGCCCATGTATCAGCCATCCTGCGCAAGCTTTCGGTCCATAGCCGCACACAGGCCGTGATCATTGCCCGCGAATTGCAACTTCAGGAACCGGCAATCGAGGCGTAAGGCAAACCCGCCTTAATCACCAAATCCTCCTGCCACCAAAGCCTCCTGCCCTGCCAATTTTGGAGCTTTGCTGATCCCCTCAGGGGATCAGAATCCCCTTGGCTGTGGCCCTGATCGCACCGGATACTGCATCAATTGCGGCATCGTCGCTTAGCGCACGTGCAACCGTCAGCCCGCCAATCAGAACCCCCAAAAATGCCCAGGCCTTTTCAAGGCGCTGATCTTCCGGGAATTGCGGCAATCCCCCGGCAATCAGTCCGGCAATTGTTTGCATCTTTCGATCATAAAGCGCACGCGTTTCATCATCTGCCCGTCCCATTTCCGGTGACAGGCTGGTCATCGCACAGCCGCACGCCAGATCATCGCGATGGGCCCGGCCCAGATAATATTCGATAAAGGCATCGGTCCAGCCATCGCCAAAATCACGCTGGAATCGGGGGATGCCATCAATCACTTCATCAAGACCAAGATCAAGGGCCGCGCGAAACGCCCCGTCCTTTGATCCGAAATGGGCATAGAACGCCCCCGAGGTCGCATTGGCCGCCTTGGCAATGCCGTCCACCCCGACCCCGGCAAAGCCCTTTTCCCGGAAACTGCGGCTTGCAGCATCAAGAATGTTTCGCCGGGTTTCTTCCTTGCGCGTCTGGTTTTTGACCATGCGATCCTCAAAAATATATCGACCGTTATATTTTTAATTGACAGCAGCCCGATTGTCGATCACTCATTTATATAACGATCGTTATATTTACTAACCACATGGATCAACCAACATGACAATCGGTCCGAAACGACCTTCGCTGTTCATGCCTGAACCCGGTCATCACCCCGACCGGCGGGCCTTTCTGAAACAGGCTGGCACGGGCATCGCCCTTGCCGGTACCGCCCTTCTCACCCCCGGCCTTTTGAACGCTGCAAGCAATGCCAAAAACGGAGCCACCCCGATGACCCAGAACGCTTTTGTCTATACCGAACTTCAGATTTCCGCCCCGTTTGATCAGGTTCCCTGGCAGGCGATCAATGACAAGATCAAGGCCCTGCCGGGTTTCCTGAACAAGACCTGGCTATCGGGGCTTGGCAACAATTCCGCTGGTGGCATCTATGCCTTTGACACCATCGAGAACGCCCAGAAATTCGTCACCGACTATTTCCCGGCCGAAGCACGCAGCTTTGGTGTTGCCCAGACCACGCGTGTCTTTGATGCGGTTGCCACACAGGAAGCCAGCATCGACATGAATTCGGTGCATTATGGTGCCCGCCTTGATCAGAAACCCGCGGCCTTCGTCTATACCGAGGTGCAGCTGAATGTTCTGCCGTTTGACAATGGCCCATGGCGGAAATTCAACCCGATCCTCAAACAGCAGCCGGGCCTGATGGCAAAAACCTGGCTGAGCGGTCTTCACACCGGAACTGTCGGGGGTTTCTATGCCTTTGATTCCATCGAAAATGCCAAGAAGTTCGCGATTGACTATTTTCCGACGGAAACAAAGCAACTCAATGCGGCCTTCTATACCCGCGTGTTCGATGCCACCCCGACCGAGGCCGCCAGCATCGATATGGCGTCACCTTTTTATGGCTGATGCCATCGGTCTGAACGCAGACCAGACCTGATACGAACCGGGCGCATCATTCCATGGATGATGCGCCCTTTTTGATGGAACAACCCGGCATAATCGAACGTTATTGATACGGACAGCTGCCGCATGCATATCGCCCGGCAGAACAAGGCCGGAGCAACATATGAGCGCCCAAGGTGCCGCAAACACACCAAACGACACCAGTACCGGAAACAGCTGCAATGCCACCACAGACGGACCAGCAACCAGAACCGCATCCACACAGGCGCGCGCACTGGTCTATCGCCGGGCACGCACGATATCGGTGATCGGAAGCTTTGCCATTCTTGCGCTTGGCTGTCTTTATGTTGCACAAAGTCTTTTGCTGCCGGTGATCCTGGCTTTCTTGCTGTCACTGGTTTTCTCCCCGCTGGTGCGCGCCATGGCGCAGTTTCGTATCCCGCGCAGCATCAGTGCATTTGCCATCGTTCTTGGCCTGAGCGCATCGGTCATTGCCGGTATCTATGGCCTAAGCGGCCCGGTATCAGGCTGGATCGATGAAGCTCCACAGATCGAAAAGCAGTTGCGCCTGCGTCTTGCCGATCTGAGCGAGCCGCTTGATAAACTCCGCGATGCCCAGCAACAGGTCACAGAGGCCACCGACCAGAATGGTGGTGACGACAATGTCCAGAAGGTCGTTGTCACCGAACCCAACCTGATCAGTCAGGCCGCCGAAGGTGCGCCCGATATCCTTGCAGGTATTGCGATGATGCTGGTGCTGCTTTTGTTCATCCTGTCGGCCGGGGATCTTGTTTACGAGAAGCTTGTGCGTGCCCTTCCGACCTTTGGTGACCGGCGCAAGGGGCTTCGCATTGCCCATGATATCGAACGCGAGGTATCTCGCTATCTTGCCACGATCACGGCGATCAACATTACGCTTGGCATCCTTGTTGGTAGCCTGATGGCGATTATCGGCCTGCCCAATCCTGTGCTTTGGGGAATTGCAGCCGCGGTTCTGAATTATGTGCCAATTCTTGGTGCGCTGACCGGGATTGCGATTGTTGCCATTGTCGGGCTGGTATCGATGCAGACCACGGGCGAGGCGCTTTTGGCCCCGGCGCTTTATTTTGCCTGTACCGCCCTTGAAGGCCAGATCATCACCCCCGCCCTTGTCGGCAACCGGCTGCGCATCAATTCGATTGCCATCATTCTGGCCGTTGCCTTTTGGGGCTGGATGTGGGGCGTGGTCGGTATTCTGGTGGCTGTGCCGCTTTTGATCGTGACCCGTGTGATTGCCAATCATGTCGACGGGCTTGGTGGGTTGCGCGAATTGCTTGGCCCGCACAATCACGGCAGCAATGGCAATGCGCTGGCCCGCACGGGCTAAAACCGGGTTCCCGATATCCCGCTTACAGATGATGACTTGCGCCTATGCGGATGCCCCTTGCCAAAGGCGGGCATCGCTGCCACCTTTTGCCGATGTCAGATCAGGTCGAAATCCTTATTCATGATTGCCTTGGTGTTGAAGCCGTCCGCGCCAGCACGCGCCACAGCTTTGCCAAGCACAGCCATGAAACATTCGGGATCGGGCTGATGTTTGCCGGTGCCCAGAAATCCGCATCCGGGCGCGGCATGGTCGAAGCCGGGGCTGGCAATATCATCACGGTCAATCCGCGCGAAATCCATGACGGCCATCCGATTGGCGATGCGCCGCGTTCCTGGAACATGCTGTATTTCGATCCATCGGTGATTGCGCAAGCCGCATCGGATCTGCCCGGCGGAACAAGCGACAGCTATGAATTCACCCGCCCGGTGATGGATCAGCCACATGTCCGAACCTGTTTTGCCGCCCTGTTTGATGCGATCACCCACGGGACAGAGGCTGCAACAAAGCTCCGCCGTGATGAAATGCTTGTGCTGCTGCTTCATCACGCCCTGCTTACGCCAGATGCCGTCACATCCAGTCACGAAACGCGCCGCGCGGTCGCCAATGTCCGGATCAAGCGGGCCCGATCCCTGCTTGATGATTGCCCTGTACAGGCTCACAGCCTTGATGATCTTTCAAACGCCACGGGCTTGAGCCGCTTTCAAACCCTGCGCGAATTTACCCGTGCCACCGGCCTGACCCCGCATGCCTATCTGATCCAGCGGCGCATTGACCTTGCCCGCACCCTGATCCGGGCGGGTCAGCCGCTTGCCGATATTGCACATAGCACGGGTTTTGCCGATCAAAGCCACCTGAACCGCCATTTTGTGCGGGCTTACGGCCTGACACCGGGCCGTTATGCGCGGGCTACTCAGAAAAAGTGAGAAATCCTCACATTTCCGATTTTCGGCCCTAACGCCCCCAACCTGCGCCGAACCAACATCCTGCAATTCCGTTCAAGAATGCTGCCCGCTCCATCCGTAAATTGACTGCACCACAGTCAACCAAACGGACGCACCATGATCACCCTTGATTACCTGATCACATCGCTCATCATCGTCGCCCTGCCCGGCACCGGAGTGATTTACACCCTCGCCCTTGGATTGGGACGCGGCATGAAGGCCAGTATCTGGGCGGCTTTTGGCTGCACCCTTGGCATCGTGCCCCATATGGCGGCCAGCATCCTTGGCCTTGCTGCCCTGCTTCATGCCAGCGCGGTTGCCTTTGAAATCGTGCGTTATCTCGGTGTGGCCTGGCTTCTTTATATGGCCTGGGGCATGTGGTTTGGCACCGGTGCGATGAAAGTCACCGCCGTTGAGACCAAAACCGGCATCTTCAAAATCATCCGGGATGGCATTTTGCTTAATCTGCTCAACCCCAAACTGTCTGTCTTCTTCCTCGCCTTCCTGCCACAGTTTGTGCGCGCGAATACGCTCGACACCACAGCGGAAATGACCCTGCTCGGCCTGATCTTCATGGCGATGACGTTCGGGGTGTTTGTGATCTATGGATGCTTTGCCGGAGCATTGCGCAGCCACATCATCGAACGCCCGAAAGTCATGAGCTGGATTGGCAAGGGGTTTTCCGGGGCGTTTGTTGCGATGGGTGCAAAACTTGTGCTTACAGCACGATAAACAGATTGCACGAT
This sequence comes from Thalassospira profundimaris, assembly GCF_003326795.1. GTDB lineage: Bacteria > Pseudomonadota > Alphaproteobacteria > Rhodospirillales > Thalassospiraceae > Thalassospira > Thalassospira profundimaris_C. The sequence goes on from NZ_JPWI01000022.1 coordinate 14,409, forward strand.
AAAACGATATTGTTCCAAATTTCGGAACATGGTACTTTACCAGTAATGGATGGATTGAAGCAAACCCGCGTCAGGAAACCGTATGCGTATCATTGCCCGTAAGGCGCTTGTCGATTTCTGGCTTAAACATCCTGAAACGGAACAGCCCCTTAAGGCATGGTTTGACCGGACCCGTAAAGCAAACTGGCAAAGCCATCAGGATGTTCTGAACGTTTTCAGCACGGCGAAATCAATCAATGCCGAACGCATCAGGTTCAAGATACACGGCAATGACTATCGCCTGATTGTCGCCTTTCGCTATGACGTCCAGATCGCATGGATCAAGTTCATCGGCACCCATGCGGAATACGACAAGATCGATGCCAAAACCGTCGACAGGTTCTAACCGGACTTGGCAGGAGAAAGAGATGCAAACCACCTACGCCCTCAAACCGATCAAGACCGAAGCCGACTATGAAGCGGCAATGGAGCTTGTTGAAAATCTTTGGGATGCCAAACCGGGCACGCCAGAAGCCGACCAGCTTGAAGTGCTTGGCATTCTGATCGACCAGTATGAAGCACAACAGTACCCGATTGCTGCACCCGATGCGGTCGAAGCTGTGCTGTTTTATATGGAGCAAAATGGGCTGGAACGCGCCGAACTTGGCAAATTGCTTGGCAGTCGTTCCCGTGCGTCCGAATTCCTCAACCACAAGACCAGCCTGTCACTTACACAGATCAGAAAGCTGAACGAGGTTTGGGGTATTCCAGCCGATGTTTTGATACAACCGGTTCGAGAGAGTGCGTAAGTATAAGTAGACACAATCTTTTGTTTCTTCTTCATTTGTAAGTGGCAGACCACGCATAGCAAGGATATAGAAGAATGGAGTTTGAGCCTGCAAAACTAGCAACTCAGATAGCAGGAAACTTTACGGGATTCGATTGGCTAGAGCTCCGGGATTGCATCCAGACCTCACCTTCTGAAGAGCTTTGGCTGAAGGCGTACAATGAGTTTCTGATGAAGAGACTCACAACAAGATACATATACCCGATACAACTTCTAATGAAGCATGGAGAACAAAAAGGTGAGGGCTACTCCATTGTTTCTATTCAATGCGCACTGATTGAATTCTTGGCGGCATTCCGGAACGGATTAACTTACAAATTCGTACCGCGCGGGCAATTACTGGGGAAATTTGAATACAGCGGAAGCAAGAGTCTCTATGTCGAGTTCTTAACAACAGCGCCCTTGTTTTCAGATTTGTTCGACGAAAAACTAGCTACTGACTTCTATGTGAACATCCGCTGCGCTTTACTGCACGAAGCAAGAACAAAAAATGGATGGCGGATCAGAGCGTCTGGGAACAAAGCTGTATGTAAGCATGGTAAAATTGTCTATAGAGACACTTTACAATATCTGCTCGAATCATACCTTGCCTGTTACAAAGACGAACTTCTTGAATCAGCGGAGAAACAGCAGGCTTTTATACGTAAATTTGACAGCCTATGCGAATAGTTTCTACTCCGCCGCATCACTCCCCAACCGATTGAGCGCCCGCGTCATCAGCGCACGCAGCTTCGCAGGACGCAGCGGTTTGTTGAGCAGGGAGAATCCCTGTTCGCGGATCAGGTCGGCGGTTTCGGTGGAGCGGTCGGCGGTGATGATGACGCCCGGAACGTTAACGCCGTGAACATCGCGAAGCCGGATCAGGACTTCAAGCCCGGTCCGACCCGAATCAAGGTGGTAATCGGCAAGGATGATATCGGGGACGAAGGTGCCCTTGCCCGGTTCTGATCCGGTCAGAAGGTCTTCGGCGGCACGGGCCGACTGCGCGGTTGCCACGACGCAATCCCAGTTGCCCAGCATCGCATTCATGCCATCAAGGATATCGGGTTCGTTATCGATACAGAGCACGCGCAAGCCGCCCAACTCGCCCGCCATGCGGCGTTTGGGTTTGGGCACAAGGCTTGTATCGGCAACACCGAGCGGCACTTCGACCGAGAAGACCGTGCCACGACCGGGGCGCGAGCGCACCGATACCGGATGACCCAGCGATTTGCCCAGACGATCGACAATCGCAAGGCCAAGACCAAGCCCCTTTACATCGGTGGTTTCCGGGCCATCAAGGCGATGGAATTCGCGGAAGATGATTTTCAGTTTGTCTTCGGGGATGCCCGGCCCGCTATCCCAGACTTCGAGCTGCAATTTATCACCGCGTACACGGCACCCGACCACCGCACCGCCAGTGCGGGTATAGCGCATGGCGTTGGAAATGAAGTTTTGCAGGATACGGCGGAGCAATCGACTGTCACTACGCACCCAAAGATCGCGTTTATGCACCCGGAAACTTAGCCCCGCATTTTCGGCAATCGGGCCAAATTCGGTTTCAAGCGCGCCCAGAACATCATTGATTGCAAAGTCACGGATGGTCGGTTGCATCGCACCGGCATCAAGCTTGCAGATGTCGAGAAGCTCGTTCAGCAGTTCCTCGACCCCCTTAAGCGAAAGGTCGACCTTGCCGACCAGATCAAGGATATCCTCGGCCAGTCCCTGTTTACCCCCCAGGGCCACGGTGAACAGACGCGCCGCATTAAGCGGCTGCAAAAGATCATGGCTGGCCGCAGCAAAGAAGCGGGTTTTGGTATCGTTGGCGGTTTCTGCCTGTTCCTTGGCAACGGAAAGCTCGGAATTGAGGACCTCAAGCGCGTGGGTGCGTTCGGTCACGCGGGCCTCAAGGCCTTCGTTGGCTTCCTTAAGGGCCTGTTCGGCGGTCTTGCGTTCGGTGATGTCGTGATAGATGCAGAAATAGCCCAACACTTCACCGGTTTCATCAAAGTGCGGGATATAGGTGCCCTCGGCATAACGGCCTTCGCGGACCCCCTGAATGCCGCGTTCATCATTGCGGTTGCGCGTGATCGCCGGGAATTCGATTTCGAAACTTTGACGATATCCCTTAAGGACAAGCTCGATCATCGGGGCGAGATGGACATAGCGTTCCTCGCCCACTGCCTCGCTGACGGACATGCCGTGGGCCTCGACCCTGCGAAGGCCAAACATCCGTTCATAGGGACGGTTGGTAAAACGAAGACGCTGGTTTTTATCGGCATAGGCGATCATCACCGGAATATTATCGGTGTAGATCCGGATATTGCGTTCACTTTCGCGAAGGGCTTCTTCGGTGCGCACACGCGCGGTGATATCGGCAATGGTGGCCACAAAGCCGCCATCAGGCATCGGGTTGGTGCGAATTTCAAGCACCATGCCGTCAGACCGCTTGCGTTCATAGGTGTGGGGAAGCCTGCGCATCTGGGGGGCTGCATTGCGGCCCAGAAGAATATCAATATCGACCGACCGCATTTCATTGTCCCGGCAAATCCGCACCAGTTCGGACAGCGGCAAGGTGACCTGAATATCATTGGTGGCAATGCCCAGAAGATCGATAAAGCGATGGTTCCATGTCGCCAGGCGCAGGTTCTGGTCAAACACCCCGACCCCCTGGGAGATGTTTTCAAGGGTATTGAGCAACAGGTCACGGTTGAACTTGATGGCCTCGGATGCTTCGTCCAGAAGCTCCATCGCATCGCGGCGTGATACAGCCTTGTCAGGCAACAGCAACGCCATCACCACGCGCGACGATGCCGCCCCCACCGCACCCGACAGAAGATGTTCGGTAAAGCTTGCGGCATCAACATCGGCAAGGTCGGAACGCTTTGGTTCGCCGCCGCGCGATTGCAGATAATTGCGAAAGGCACGCTGTGCCCAGTGTTTGCCAAGGAAGCGTGCGGCCAAATCTTCAAGGTCGCCAAGGGTAACGCGGCCCATCCAGGTATCGTTGCGCGCCTTGGTATTCTTGCGCCAGACATCGACAAAAACCTGGGCCTGCCGACGCTGGGTGACGCCCTGCACACCAATCGCCGATCCGACAAACATCAGAACAAAATTCACCCCAAGCGACCAGACAACACCGTGGGTCAGATGATCAGCAATCCCGACGCCCAGAAGCGCCTGTGGATTAAGGATGGCGATCCCGAACGGCCCGTCGGTCAGGAGGGATGCGGGAAGCAATTCGCCTTGGACAAATACCGGCAGCAAAAGCGTATAGGCCCACAGAACAAAGCCCGACAACAGACCAAGTCGCACCCCGGTTCGGTTAATGTTCTTAAGATAGATCGCCGCCAGAACGGCGGGACCAAATTGCGCCATGGCGGCAAAGGACAGCATGCCGATATCGGCCAGCGCATATTTTTCCGACAGGAACCGATAGAACCCGTAAGCCAGAAACAGCAGCAACACCACCGCAGCCCGGCGGATTTTCAGCAATACCTGACTGACATCGCCCGCCATGCGGTTTTGCAATTTTTCCGAGCGCAGCAAAAGCGGCATGATCAGGTCGTTACAAACCATGGTCGATACCGCCACACAGGACACGATCACCATGCCGGTACTGGCCGAAAGCCCGCCGATAAAGGCAACCACCGCCAGCCAGTCCTGCCCGCCCAGAAGCGGCAGGGTCAGAACGAATGTATCGGGATTGACCTGCGGATCGCCGCCAAACATGAACAATCCGGCCACCGCAATCGGCACAACAAAGATATTGATCGCCACCAGATAGGCCGGAAACAGCCAGCGCGCGCTGACAAGATTGCGGCTGTCATCATTTTCAACAAAGGTCACATGGAACTGGCGCGGCAAACAGAACATCGCAAAGGCAGCAAGCAGGGTCGCAATGAAGAAATGCGATGTCAGCCAGGTATCGGGGCTGAAAAGTTGCCGGACGGCGGGGTCGGACAGTGCGCGTTTATTGATATCGGCAAAGCCGTCAAACAGGCCATAGACAACAAAGAACCCGACCAGCAAAAGCGCTGCGAGCTTGACCAGACTTTCAAAGGCAACGGCCAGAATAAGCCCGTCGTGATGTTCGGAGGAATGGATGTAGCGCACACCAAACAGGATGGCGAAAACCGCCATCAGGATCGTGACATAAAAGGCCGTATCCTTGGAAAAATGGCCTGCCGAATGACGCACCACCTGTTCGCCCAGCTCGCCGATCAGCACATCAAATGACAGCGACACGGCTTTAAGCTGCAACGAGATATAGGCAAGCACGCCGACCACGGCGATCAGGGCAACAAGGGCAGCCAGACTTTGGCTTTTGCCATAGCGTGATCCCAGAAAGTCGGCGATGGAGGTGATGTTCTGTTGATGGCAGACGCGCGCGATCTTGGTCATGATGCCAAAACCAAGGATCATGACAATCAGCGGACCAATATAGATCGGAAGAAACGCCCAGCCACGCGTGGCCGCCGTCCCGACCGAGCCAAAAAAGGTCCAGCTGGTGCAATAGACCGCCATCGAAAGCGCATAGATCGTCGGCTTGAGCCGGGATGCGCGCCATTTATCGGCATATTTGTCACCATAATGGGCAATGGCAAACAACAGACCGATATAGGTCATGGCAACGATAAAGATCAGTCCGCCCTGAAGCATCCGCGCATAGCCCTTATTATGACCACCAATTCAGGCGGTTAGGATATTCTCTTATCGGGGACTATACCACGGCGGACGAATTGTCTAAAACGACGCAAATTCAATTCAGACGAAATATCAATGGAAGCGTGGTTCAGATGCCTTCTGATTATGGCTTTTACGCCGGAATTTTGCGTTTTGTCGCAAAGAAAACCGAAACCGATGATCGCGAAATCCGCGTCATGATGGGCCATCTGGCCGGGATTGCCGATGCCATCGAACAATCAGGGCGCTTCATGATCGAACGCGACAATTGCGAAAGTGCCGCGCGCGCCTTTGCCGGTGTTGCCAAGTTCCTGCAGGAACGCATCCTGCCCGAGGCACTGAATGCCGGAAACGAAGGTGCGGTCGAGCAGCTTAAATGGACGATTGAAACATCGCTTGTCATGGCAGCCGAACTGGTCAAGCGACCCGCGAACGAGGAATTCAAGGATCAGGACAGGTTCACCTTTGACCTGCCCGCCACCCCGAATGCCCCCACGGTGCATTGATCTGGTAGCAGCAGACAATTTCAGGACGTTTGATCAGGGTGCCTTGGCACCCTTTTCTTTTGCAGCAGCTCAAGACGGCCCGGCTTCTTCGGCCAAAACGCGCATATAGGCCGCCTGAAGTTCTTCAAGGACTGATTTTTCCGGGGCCGGTTCCCCCAGATGGATATGGCGCAGCTCATCCATAAAGGCCTGCCACATTGCCGGGCCGCCTTCTTCAAGCAATTGCGCACGGATCGCCAGTTCGCGCGATACCGGCATATGCCGACGCCCCCACGCCCCCATCTGCACAAGAAGCGGCACCAGTTCGATGGCGGGCCCGGTCAGACTATAGATCGATTTTTGTGCATGGTCCGGGTCCGAACGCTTGGACAAAAGTCCCTCTGCGACCAGACGTTTCAGACGTGCCGAGAGGATGTTTGAGGCAATGCCCTCTTCGGAGGCGCCAAGCAGTTCGCGGAAATGACGGCGATTGCCAAACATCACATCGCGAATGACGATCAGGCTCCAGCGATCCCCCAGAATTTCAAGCGTCAGATTAATCGGGCAACCGGAACGATGGTCCATTCTTGGCATCCTTTTTCACACTGGTTGCAAAATAGGACCAGTTTTGCTAAAAGACAACTGATTGCATTATGCAATCAGTTTTATCTCCACATCATCCCGGCAGGAGGCGCACATGCCGATCACATTCTATGGCCATTACTTCTCGTCCTTTTGTCAGAAAGCGCTGATTGCGTTTTACGAACACGGACTGGACTACACGTTCCGCGAGATCGATTTTCAGAACGACGAAATTATGCAGGAACTCGGTGCTCTGTGGCCGATCAGGAAGATGCCGGTAATTGTCGATCAGAACCGCACAGTTATCGAAAGCAGCATCATTGTTGAATATGTCGATGAACGCTATCACCGGGACTTCCGCCTGATCCCGCAAGATGCCGACCGTGCGATTGAAGTTCGGTTCATGGACCGATTCTTTGACCACTATGTTGCGACACCGCAGATGAAGCTGGTGATTGATGCGATGCGCTCGGAAGGAGAGCACGATCCTTATGGTGTTGCCAAAGCCAAGGTGATGCTTGAAACATCCTATGCCTGGCTTGATGAAAAGATGAAGGATCGGACTTGGGCCATTGGCAACGATTTCACCCTGGCCGATTGCGCAGCAGGGCCGCATCTTTTTTATGCGCACTGGAGCCATCCGATTGATCCGCGCTTTGAAAACCTTCGCGCCTATCGTGACCGGTTGATGGCGCGCCCGTCCTTTGCCCGTTGCATCGAGGATGGCCGTTATTTCAGACCATTCTTTCCACTGGACGTTCCCCACATGGATTTGGACTAGAAACGGCTCCCTTCCCTGATCAGTCCCGATGGCCAATCTGTCCCTAGCTCCAAAACGAAAAAGGCCGACACCCGATGGTGCCGGCCTTTGTCATTTCTGCAAGATCAATTTGAAATTACGACGCCTGTTTGGCAAATACGTTGGCGCGCTGGATCAGTGCCGTTGCCTCAAACTCCTTGCCATAGGGTGCTGCCTTTTTGGCGAAGTCCATCAGCGATGCATAGATGCGGCCATTGAGGTCATTCTTGCCAGCGATTTCTTCAATCGCTTCCTGGGCAGCACCGGCAAAGGCATTGATCAGATCATCATTGAAATGACGGATCTCGGTGCCCTTGGCGAGAATTGCCTGATAGGACTGAACGTTGTTGAAGGTGAAGTCAGACAGGGTCTGTTCGACATTGGCCTGTGCAGCAACGGCGACGATTTCCTGAAGGTCTTCTGGAAGTTCGGCGAACTTGTCCTTGTTGATAAAGACTTCGATACCCGAACCCGGTTCGGCGAATGCCGGGGTGTAGTAATATTTGGCAACCGATGCCAGACCGAATGCATAATCGTTCCACGGACCGACCCACTCGGCGGCATCAATCGCACCGGACTGCAAGCTTGGCAGAATGTCAGCAGCAGGCAGAAGCGACGGGGTTGCGCCCAGACGACGCATGGCTTCGCCACCGATACCTGCATAGCGGACTTTCAGGCCTTTAAGGTCTTCAACGGAATTGATTTCCTTGTTGAACCAGCCACCAGCCTGAAGACCGGTATTGCCTGCGAGGAACGGCTTGACGTTGAACTGCGCATAAAGCTCGTCCCAAAGCGCCTGACCACCGCCAAAGCGCAGCCAGCCCGAAAGTTCCCACGCCATCAGACCAAACGGAATGGTGGTGAAGAACGAAACAGCCGGGTCCTTGCCAAACCAGTAATAGGGCGTGGAGTGTGCGAGATCGGCAACGCCCTGCTCGACCGCATCCATGCATTCAAGTGCCGGAACAAGTTCACCTGCGCCGTAAACGGTGATGTTCAGACGACCACCGGACATCTTGTTGACGCGCTCGGCGAACAGTTCGCCATTGGCACCAAGACCCGGTGTTCCTTTTGGCCAGGGCATAACCATACGCCAATTGATGGTTTCATCGGCTTTAACGATGGCGGGCGCAGTAGCAGCGGCAGCAAAGGCACCGGCAGCAACGCCTGCGCCGCTCAGAAACTGACGACGTTTCATTGTGGGGCTCCCAATCAATATTGGTGATTTTTTGCGTTAAAAGTCTACGAAGGTAATTTCGTAACTCTGGCTGGCAACAAAGTTACGTTTTTTGGCGTATGCAACAATTCATGTTTGCGGGTAGCTGCATCGCGCAAACTGCATAACATCGACATTTCGTTGATATATTTTCATCCTGAGGTTCAGAAAAAAGGGACCGCCCGAAGGCAGCCCCTGATCCTTGTGCCCGAATGGGGCACTATTATTAAGGTCAGTCCTAGTAGCCCCAGACCTTTGCACGGTGCAGAAGACCGGTTGCTTCGAATTCCTTGCCATAGCGTGCGGCTTTCTTGACGAGATCAAGATAGCTTGCCGCGATACGCCCCGACAGATCGTCCTTGGCCGCGATTTCATTGACAGCGGCCTTGGAATGTTCGGCCAGGGTCATGATGACTTCATCGGGGAACTGACGAACTTCAACACCCTTGTCGATCAGCGGCTGATAGGACTGGATATTGTTGAAGGTAAAGTCAGCCAGGGTGTTTTCCGAAATTGCCTGTGCGGCAAAGCGGATGATCGCCTGCAAATCGGCTGACAGGGCATCGAACTTGTCCTTGCCAACAAAGATTTCAAGGCCCGGGCCAGGCTCGTGGAATGCCGGGGTGTAGTAATATTTGGCAACCTGATACAGACCAAACGCCATATCGTTCCAGGGACCAACCCACTCGGCTGCGTCAATTGCACCAGACTGCATTGCCGGAAGGATCTCGCCCGGCGGGATCATGGTGACGTTGGCACCGGCACGGCGCATGGCTTCGCCGCCAAGACCGGCATAACGCATTTTAAGGCCCTTGAGGTCATCAAGCGAATTGATTTCCTTGTTGAACCAGCCACCAGCCTGCATACCGGAGTTACCGGCATAGAACGGTACAACGTTGAACTGGGCATAGGATTCTTCCCAAAGTTTCTGACCGTCGCCAAAACGCAGCCAGGCGGAAAGTTCCCAGGCTGTCAGACCGAACGGAATGGTCGAGAAGAAGTTCAGCGCCGGGTTTTTACCCTGCCAGTAATAAGGTGTACCGTGGGCCATCTCGACCACGCCCTGTTCGACGGCATCCATGCATTCGAACGGCGGAACGATTTCGCCAGCACCAAAGACAGAAATGTTCAGGCGGCCCCCCGACATTTCCTTGACCATGGCAGCGAACTTTTCAGCATTGGTGCCAAGGCCGGGCGTTCCTTTTGGCCATGGCATCACCATGCGCCAATTCAGGCTTTCCTGTGCGGAAACAACAGCCGGTGCAGCAACAGATGCGGCAACGACACCCGCGCCAAGACCGGCTCCTTTAAGGAACTGACGACGTTTCATTGGGATCCCCCTAGAATCTTGTGTTTTGGTGGTTTTTTGCGCAACCACCACCCTGCGGAAGGGGATTTTGGCTAAAAGGCGCTTCAGTTTCCACCATTTTTGCCAAAAGCAGGAAATATTTTTTCACCGACGCTACGGCATACTGACTTTGGCGTATCCGTCGGTGATCCCTGAAACCTCATCTAGCCAAGATAACGATTATAGTCGGCGATAAACTGTTCAACCGTCCCCGCCCCCAGCGGTGTGTTGTAATATTGCTTCCAATAGGCCGCCAGGCTGTTCAGGTCATTGGGGTCTGATGGCAATGCACCGGGTGCCCGGTAATAGCGAATGCGACACATCGCGGTTGCATAGGCAAGATTGCTTGCCAGTTGGGCCGCCTTGTCCGGGGCGCCATCGGTTGCCGCCGGTTGCGGCCCAAGAAAAGCATCGACCTTTGCCTTGAGTGCCGCGCGGCTCGAATAATCAAGATAATTGACATAGCAATCATCAAGAGTTGCCGGTTCCATCTGATAGATGCCCATGGCAGGGCCACCACCGACCTGTTTGATATAGTCGCCCAGATGACTTTCATGGGCAGCTGTTCCCAATAGCAGGTTCTCTGCGACATCCGATGCCGGAAGATCAAGTGCGGCCAAAACCGGCCGGACAATCATGGTTCGAAGCTGTTCACTGTTAATCGGCACGACACACCCCGTTCTATCTGTGACTACACAGAGCAGAGACGGGTCATTCGACTGTGTGTGAAGTTAATGCGCAAAAAAGCAGGCGACGTGCCCCCCTTCCAGATATTAAACTATATCCAATTGTATAGTTATCTCCCAAAAACCTAATACCAACCTATGAATTACGCCCCTATCGAGACTGAGAAAAATACGCCCTTCATTCATTGCCTGGGGACTATATTATGCATTCTGAAATTCGTCGGCGCCTTGAGTTTATTGGTTTTGACGATGCAAAGGCCAAACAGCTCAGACGTGCCTGGCCTGTCATTGAAAAAAGCCTTCCACCTATTCTTGATGAATTTTACCGAAGGGTCATGGCCCGTCCCGAACTGGCACAAATTGTCGGTAGTCAGTCCAATGTTACGCGCCTCAAGGAAGCGCAAAGCAAACACTGGGCCAAGCTGTTTGACGGAACGTTTGATGATTCATTCTATGAAGATGTCCGGCGTATCGGCAAGGCACATGAGCGGATCGGCCTGACGCCGGAATCCTATATGTCTGCCTATAACTTCATGCTGGGCGAGATTTCAGCACTTCTGTTCCGGCACTTCCATCGAGATTCTCAGGTTTCATTGATGGTGGTTGCCTCGATCAATGCCATTCTGATTGATGTCGAAATGGCCATCACCGTTTATTACGAAGAAACCCAGATAACCTATAATAACAAGCTTCAAGCCATGTCCAGGGAGTTCGAGGAAACCATTGGCACGGTTGTATCGGCCGTTTCAGCATCCGCCGAGGATATGACGAGCGCATCCAACACCCTGATTTCCAGCATGACCGAAACCCAGGACGAGGTCCAGAAGGCCCTGAGTGCAGCCGAACTTTCTGCGGACAATGCAACGACAGTTGCCGGGGCGGCGGAACAGCTTGATGGTTCGATCCGCGAGATTTCCAGTCAGGTATCACGCGCATCAACGATTTCGAACGAAGTCGAAGAATCCGTCAGGCGCACCTCGGACACCATCGAAACCCTGAATACCGCCGCAGACCAGATCGGCACGGTTGTTGATCTTATCGATAAAATCGCAAGCCAGACCAACCTGCTGGCCCTTAACGCCACAATCGAGGCTGCCCGCGCGGGTGAGGCCGGCAAAGGCTTTGCTGTTGTCGCAAGCGAGGTCAAGAACCTTGCGAACCAGACGGCAAAGGCAACAGGCGACATCACCGAACAGATCAATGCGGTGCAACAAAGTACATCAGCAGCCGTTTCAGCCATCCAGACCGTAGCAGGACAAATCAGCAATATTGTCGATTCCGTTACCGCCATTTCGGCCGCTGTCGAACAACAGGCTGCCGCCACCACCGAAATCAGCGGCAATATCAACGCGGTATCATCTGCAAATCAGGATGTGAATTTCAGCCTAGGCACCGTCAGCGACACCGCGACCAAAACCAGTTCAGTCGCATCCCAGGTGTTTGAAGTCTCCAAAACACTAAAGCAGAATTCCGAACGGTTGCGCACCGATGTGGATACATTCGTCACCAGACTGACTGCGCAATCCTGATCTTTATCCATTCAGCGAACGGGCGCGCGAACATTGTTCCTGCGCCCGTTTTGATTTGGTGATGGTTCGCCATCTACCATCTGCCGTTTTTGTCGGGCGGGTGCTTTGGCTAGCGCAGGTTATAGACCACCGGGACGGTCAGCATGATCTTGTCTTCGGTCATGGTATCGGGGAAAGGCGGAAATTGCCGCACCCGTTCGATCATGCGTTCCGTTTCACGATCCAGAATCTTTGATCCGCTTGAAGACAGCATTCTGGCCTCAAGCACCATGCCATCCCGGGCAATCACGATATAGATGCTGTTCTGGCCTTCGATGCCGCGGCGCTTGGCACGATCCGGATATTCGCGATAGCGGTTAAGCATCTGCAAGACAGAGGACTGGTAATCGACCATTGCCGCCTTGCTGGCCGCACCACCACCACTGCCATTTGATGCCGATGCGGCCTGACTTTTGGCGACTTCGCCCACTGTCCCCTCGGACTGGCTTGAATCCACCGGGCCCGTTGGTTGTTGAACCGGCTCGGTGGTTTTCTTGACCACCTCGGCGGTTTCAACCTTTTGGGTTGCCTCGACCCTAGTCACCGGCGGCTTTGGCTTCATCCGGACCGGAAGCACTTCGGCCAGTTGTTGAACCACAACCGGTTCAGGCTCAGGTTCAGGTTCAGGTTCAGGCTCGACTTCGGCGACTTCCTGAACGACCGGTTCGGGTATCGGCTCGGGCGCGACAATTTCGGGTTCCGGTTCGGGGACAAGTTCCGGTTCGACAATTTCTTCGGGTTCGGCGACGTCTTCGGGCTTTGGTTCAACGACGGGCTCAGACACCGGTTCCGGTTCCGGCTCGGTAACCTCGACAGGGTCTTCGGCGGCACGACTTTCGACAGAATCCGCGCTTTGTTCATCAATTTCGGATTCGCCGCTGACGGCATGCCCGGCACCCAGCGAGATACTGATAGTTTGAACCGATCCGGCCCCGCCCCACCCCGAAGGCTGCGGATCAGGCACGGCAAGAACGATCCCCCCGGTCAGAAGAATACCTGTAAGCCCGGTTGCGATCAGGAAATCAATGCGTTTTGACATATCAATCCTGTCCCGCTTCGATGGAAGTCATCAGCTGGACCTTATCTACGCCGAGTTCCTGCAACCGTTTCAGCAAGGCAACGACCTTCGCCCCCTCGGTTTCGCGGTCGGCGCGGATTTCAACCGGGCGGCCGATATAATCGACAGGCAGCATTGATGACAGACGGTCAAGCCCGCCCTTGAGGTCATCAATCCCGATATCGCCATTCTTGCCAAACCACAGAACAATTGTGTCTTCCGGGCGCGCTTCGGCGGTCTGGCTTGCCGGCGGGTCGATTTCAAAGGGGCCGAGTTTTTGCAGACTTCCGGCAATCATGAAAAAGATCAGAAGCAGAAAGACGATATTGATCAGTGGCAACATCGGTTCCTGGACCGGGGTATCGTCGGCAATCTGGATGCGGCGTTTCATTCGATGAACTCCACATCGGTTACGCCACCCTGTCCGAGCGCATCCATCACATCGACCAGATGTTGCAGACTGGCACCATTCACCGGGCGCAGACGAACGGGTGATCCGCCATAGTCACTTTGCAAGGCAGGAACCAGCCCGGACAGTGAAACAGCTTCGCCATTGATTGAAAGCCCGCCATTAGCATCGACATTGACCGTGACCGGTCGCACATCGCTTTGGCTGGTGGCCTTGCCATCGGTGATGCTGACCGACATCTCGAAACCCTTCCAGTCCAGGAAGCTTGATGCCAGCATGAAGAAAATCAGCAAAATGAAGACAACATCAATCAGCGGGGTCAGACCGATCATCGGTGATGAACCGCGATTTCGTTCGCGCAATTGCATAAGACGTATTCCGACGGATCTGGTTTATTCGGCAGCGTGGCGAAGTTCGGATACGTTGGACGCCCTTAAAGTGGCCTTGTGGGCAAGTTCGCCACGATTGACCACCATGGTGCAGACATCTTCCATAACAGCTGCTGCGCGGCTGATAACGCCCTGCATCCACATATGGAAGGCAGTTGCCGGAATGGCGACGACAAGACCGATCGCGGTCGTCAGAAGTGCCAGCCAGATACCGCCGGACAAAACAGACGGATCAATACGGCTTCCTGCACCTTCCATTTTCTGAAACGCCTCGATCATGCCCATCACGGTTCCAAGCAAACCAAGCAGCGGGCTGAGGACGGCAATCGCCGACATGACGCGAAGACCACCGTTCAGGTCGTCAATTTCCTTGCGCGCACGTGCTGCAATCAGATCGGACGCAGCTTCGCGGTCATCAGCCGATGATACAGACAATGAAAGACCCGAAAGCCCGATCCGGGCTGCCGGATGGCGACGACGCGACAAAAGGTTTGCCGCCTGTGCTTCGTCCCCTGCGCTCAGGTGACGTTCGACATCCTTTACAAAACCGTCTGCAAAGACGCCGCGGCGCAGGAACCCGACCAGTTTATAGAAAAACAGCACAATCCCGATCAACGCCATGGCGGCCAGAACCCAGCCAACCACACCCGCCTTGTCGACCTGCTCAATCACCGGCAACCCGACAAAGGCATCGGTCAGGGTATTTGACTGGGTTATTCCCGTCGTATCCACCGAAAGGCCGGTGTGAGGATCGACCATCACTGTCCCGTCTGCGGACAGGGTTCCGGTCGCAGACGCATCAGGTGCGAGTGCGCCATCGGAAGCAAGCGGGCTTTGCGCATCAACAGATGCGTCCAACGGATTTACAGGTTCAGGCATTTAACTTTTCCGATCACACAAACGATCCGCATCGGACGTCCTGCTCCGATGCATTTGAAACTGATTTGCATTCTTTACCGCAAATAGAATTGCGATGCAATCGCAACCAGAAAAATCTACAGGTCTTGATGCATGACAGCCCTGCTTCTTGCAAAAGAACGCAGGCAGAGATGCTCATGGAATGACAGGAAAACCGGATCAGGAAATGATGGCAAAAGCCGGATATGCAAAACCCCCGGAACTTCTGGGTTCCGGGGGTTTTGAATTGGTGAGCCCGACAGGATTCGAACCTGTG
>NZ_JPWI01000023.1 GCF_003326795.1 Thalassospira profundimaris
GCCGCAGGTTCAAATCCTGCCCCCGCAACCACTTTTCTCTTCCTTGGAAAGTCTTAGATATAGACTCCAAGGATTCTACCGACAAGAGAAAAATGTCCGGAGGCGTCGCCCTAAAGAGGAGGCGGCACCTACGAGGCTATTTTATCCCAACAATTTCAATAGCTTATAAACAGCAAAAAACCCGTTGGTTGCAGCCAACGGGTCATTGAAAGGCTTAAACTGCCCACGTGAAATATGGGTTTCAGTTTAGGTGACGGGACCGCTTTGTCAAGCGCAAATGCGCCAAAACATCGCAATTTTATGCCTTCGCCGAAAAGGAATGACAACGACCGAATCCATATCCGGCGGCAATGTCCGCTGGGAAGAAATCCGGACAGGTATCGCCGAACGGACAGATACCTATAAGGAGCTATTGTCTCTTGCAGACAGCTTTAACGGTACAGCCGATGTCACAACCGCATCCGTTGTCGGGTTGGTCTCTCGCGCAATAGCTCAAAGATCACCGTGCCTGACAGACCTTTCCGTTCGCCTACTGATTGTTCTGATCGAGCACGTTTATGATGAAAAGTCATGGCGTTCCGGCCGTCTCACCGTATTCCCTGGCAACAGACGACTTGCCGAAATCACTGGCAAGAATGAAAGATCGATCCGAAGGGCCTTGGCACTTCTTGAAGCCAATCACTGGATTATTCGTCGTTACACCGAGACCAATACCCGTGCGTCAGGTAACGCAGGCATCGATCTTCGCCCGGTGGCGGCTCGGCTCTATGAGTTGCGGCAGGCAGAAAACTTCCTTGAAGAAAAGATTGAAGCGGCCCGGGAGTGTAAAAGACAGGAACGTGACGATCTGGCGCAACTGGAAGCACGAAAGCAGGCACAGGACGGTCATGATAAAGAGCAAAAAGAGTCCGGGGGGGAGGACTCTTCTGTCCACCGTAAATCCTACAAGCTAAATCCCGGTTCTACGAACCTTGTACAAAGCGGGGCTTCGCAAGCAAAGCTTGGGCAGAGATCGAACAATCCGGTTTCCGACATTGATGTGGATACAGAGATCCTGTTCCTGATGGTTCAGGTATCCCCCACCCTTCAAAAACAGCTTACTGCGGCAGAACTTTGCGAATTGGTTGGTCCTGAGCCTTCTGGCACGGCAATCCAGTCCGTTGTGTCAGCTGTCAGGTGGATACTCACCAATCAGGTTAAGCTTAGACCTGCGGTTTGGCGTGTGGCGCTTGACAAACACGGCTGGGCTGCAATGGCGGCTGTTGTCGTCGCTGTCGATAGACAAGGCGTGCGTGACCCCGCGGCCTATCTCTATTCCATGCTTAAAGCCGCTCGTTTGCGTGACACTGTGCGCCATAGTCTACGAGCTCTTGAAGGTCAGGAGGCCGGTTATGCTTGAGCTGGTTTCACCTGACAATGGCCTTCCCCAAACGCTCGACGAGCGTATCTCGATATTTCAGGCAAAAGCTCGCGCCCTTTCGCGGCTTCGCCGCTGGAATGGTGCGAGTGACGTAACGGTTGCTCAACATCTGGTCGATGCTTGTGATCACGCTTCGCCGGAAGTGAAGTGCTACATCCTTCTCCATGACATCGAGGAAGACCAAACCGGCGATCTAATTACCCCAATCAAAGACCGTATGCGTGATCTTGGTATCTGGGACGCTTTTGAGCATCACATCGTCAGTCCGATCCGTCAGCGATACACCGAGGCCGCTGGCCTGATCTGGCCCTGGCCTGTTCATGTCCTTTATGAAATCACGCGGATTGATCAGCGCCTTAAAGCCACGGAATACAGGGACACTGTAGATCAGTCTATTGTCGCAAACCCGGCTTTGCCGCCATTCATAACTCCCTATCCGGAATATATGCTGCCCTGGAGCCCGCAGAAGGCTGAAACCCAATTCATGGATCGGGCGATACGCTATCTCCCCGCGCTGGGAGGTGGCAATGGGTAACATTCATCCGGTCAGTTCGATCCCGACGCCGACAGTCGAAGCCTATGCAGAGCTTCAGACGGCTTTTGATCATTTCAATATCAGGATATTTGAAGGCAAGCTTCCGGCCTGTCTGATCACTCTTCAGCGGTACAAGCGGACCTATGGTTATTACTCCCACGACCGGTTTGTTTGTGGGGAGACAGGAGAGCTTACGGCCGAGATTGCCATGAACCCGAGTTACTTCGTTGCCAGGACGATCCGGGAAACGCTTTCCACACTCGTTCATGAAATGGCGCATCAGTGGCAATACCATTACGGCAAGCCGGGCCGTCGCGGATACCATAACCACTAATGGGCCGACTTCATGGAGCGGATCGGCTTGATGCCCAGCAACACCGGGGAACCGGGCGGTCGCAGGGTTGGCGAACAAATGACGCATTACATCATTGATGGTGGTCCTTTTGACCGTGCGTGCGCGGATCTTTTGACGACAGAATATACCTTGTCCTGGTTCGACCGTTTTCCGCCGGTAGATCCGGTTCCCGTCGAGAGAGGTGGCTGTGCCAGTTCTGGTGCTCTTGCCGCTGTGGCCCCTGCCATCAAAGAAAACGGCTCTAATCGCGTCAAATATCGCTGCCCGTCCTGTTCATCCCAAGTCTGGGGCAAGCCGGAACTTAAGCTTGTTTGTGGTGAAGAGGCGTGTCGCGGGGCGCACTATGCCCCCGTGGGCAAAGAGGAAACGACATGAGTAAAACAGGAATGGCGTCAAGGATAACCGGCAAAATTTTGCCGGTTTTTACCAGCGCGAGGGAACGTGTGTTTCCTGTAAATCATCCAAAGCGTGGCGCGGATACCAGAACAAATAAACACCGGGTAAGCGGATTAAATGGTTGATCTTACCTTTGCATGAGAGTGAGACAGACCGGCATCTCATCGGATTATCTGGTTGATGCTTCACCTACTGCTGGTGCATGTTTCCTTCGCTAATTCCAGCAAGAACCCCACACGCCTCAACTTCCCGGTCATCGTTGCAACTCGCTCTCAGTGAAACGAGTTGTTTCTCAAGCGCTTGCAGAGCGGTTATCTGCGACCGCACATGAGAGATGTGATCATCGAGCAAGGCGTTGACGGCGGTACAAGGCTGATGAGGGTCGTCCTGATAGCTCTGTAGTTCGTGAATCTCAGCCAGTGACAGGCCCAGGATTCTGCAGCGACGGATGAAGGCCAGCCCCTCACCATGCTTCTCGGTATAGACACGGTAACCGTTGTCCTGCCGATCAGGCGGCGGCAACAAGCCCTGCTGTTCATAGAAGCGGATCGTCTGTGTTTCGACCCCTACCAACTGCGCCAACTGACCAATGCGCATCAGCCTCCTCCCCAACGGATTCTTTACTCTATTGACCTTATAGTAGCTTTATAGTTTTAAATGGTACCACAACATTGTTCAAGTGGAGTCGTATCATGAGCAAATCCTGTGGTGGCGCCTGTGGCGGTGATGCAACGTCCGCAGCGGATACCGATATACAGGCCTCCTCCGAGGCGCCAGGGAGATGGGTCAGTGTTTATGCCGTGCCGAAGATGGACTGTCCATCAGAAGAACGAATGATTCGCCTAGCCCTGAACGGCTTTGAGGAGATTCGGGCGCTGTCCTTCGACTTGTCGAACCGCCGGCTGAAGGTCGTGCATGACGGCGAGGTCGAGCCCGTCACCTCGAAACTGAAGACCTTGGGGCTAGGCGCCTCGCTTCAGGAAACCGTCGCTGCAAATCCGGAGACCATCAAGGCCGCCGAGTTTTCGGCAGCTTCTGCTAAGCAAGAATCCGGGACCCTGCGCTGGTTGCTCGGCATCAATGCACTTCTGTTCGTGGTGGAAATGACTGCCGGTCTGATCGCCCAGTCCACCGGCCTGATTGGAGAATCCCTGGACAATTTTGCCGATGCGGCGGTGTACGGGCTTGCCCTTTATGCGGTTGGACATAGCGTGAAAATGCAGGTACGTGCCGCGCATCTTGCTGGTGTACTGCAACTGATCTTGGCTGTGGGCGTGCTCGTAGAGGTGGTGAGACGCTTTGTATTCGGTAGTGAGCCTGAATCGCTGGTGATGATGGCTATCGCATTCGTCGCATTGATTGCCAATACCAGTTGTCTGCTGCTCATATCCAAACATCGGGAAGGCGGGGCGCACATGAAGGCAAGCTGGATATTCTCGGCCAACGACGTGGTGATCAACCTGGGGGTCATCACCGCCGGCGCCCTGGTCGCGTGGACCGGTTCCAATTATCCGGATCTGATTATCGGCACCATCGCGGGGGGCATTGTACTTAACGGTGCCAGACGCATTTTGGCGTTGAAGGGTTAAATAATGCTCATTATTGGCAAAAAGCTCTCGCCGTATGCCCTATTGTCCATATCGGGCCTGCTGGCAGCGTCTGATCAGGCTGTAAAGTGGCTGGTGCAGCAATCAATGGCCTATGGCGAGTATGTTTCGGTGACCCCGTTCTTTAACTGGGTGCACCTATGGAACACCGGTGCCGCATTCAGTCTTTTTGCGAATGGTGGAGGCTGGCAGCGCTACTTTTTTATCGGAATCGCGGTAGTGGTCTCGATTTTTCTGATCAAGCTGATCCTTGAAAATCGTCATAAAGGAGAAGCCATCGCTTACAGTCTTATCCTCGGTGGCGCCATGGGCAACCTGATTGACCGGGTCTTTCGCGGCTATGTTGTGGATTCCTTTGATTTCTATTGGCGAGACTGGCATTGGCCGGCCTTCAACCTGGCTGATATTGCAATTGTCCTCGGTGCCTTACTTTTCGTTTCCAGCAGCTTGTTGGGTAAAAAAGCAAACACCAATGCCGAGCCGGATGGATCTGACTGACACCTACGCCTATACAACACCATGACCGAACTTCCCGACAACATCCTTCACCTGCCGCAATACCAAGTACTGGGCTGCAAATCAACCGACGACGAAATGCACTTCCAGGTGGACGTGCCCGATCCCATCGCCTGCGAGGAATGCGGCGTGCAGGGTGAGTTCGTACGGTTCGGCAAGCGTGACGTTCCCTATCGTGATCTGCCCATCCACGGCAAGCGGGTCACTCTCTGGGTGGTCCGCCGCCGATACACCTGCCGGGCCTGCAAGACAACATTCAGGCCCCAGCTACCGGAGATGGTGGACGGATTCCGTATGACACTGCGGCTGCATGAGTACGTGGAGAAGGAATCCTTCAACCACCCCTACACCTTTGTGGCGGCACAGACCGGCCTGGACGAGAAGACGGTGCGCGACATCTTCAACGCCCGCGCCGAGTTCCTGGGGCGCTGGCACCGCTTCGAGATGCCCCGCATCCTGGGCATTGACGAGCTATACCTGAACAAGCGCTACCGCTGCATTCTGACCAACATTGAGGAGCGAACCCTGCTCGACCTGCTGGCCACCCGCCGCCAGGACGTGGTGACCAACTACCTGATGAAGTTGAAAGACCGGCAGAAGGTCGAGATCGTCAGCATGGACATGTGGAACCCCTACCGGGCAGCGGTCAAGGCTGTGCTGCCCCAGGCCCGTATCGTGGTCGATAAGTTCCATGTGGTGCGCATGGCCAACGATGCCCTAGAGAGAGTGCGCAAGGGCCTCAGAAAGGAGCTGAAACCGTCCCAGAGCCGGACTCTCAAGGGAGACCGGAAAATCCTGCTGAAACGCGCTCACGAAGTCTCAGACCGGGAGCGCCTCATCATGGAGACTTGGACAGGCGCGTTCCCGCAACTGCTGGCCGCCTACGAGCACAAGGAGCGCTTCTACGGCATCTGGGACGCCACCACACGGCTCCAGGCAGAAGCCGCCCTGGACGAGTGGATAGCCACCATCCCGAAGGGCCAAAAGGAAGTCTGGAGCGATCTGGTCAGGGCAGTGGGAAACTGGCGCGAAGAGACCATGACCTACTTCGAGACGGACATGCCCGTCACCAACGCTTACACGGAGTCCATCAACCGACTGGCCAAGGACAAGAACCGTGAAGGGCGCGGTTACTCCTTCGAGGTGATGCGGGCACGAATGCTCTACACCACGAAGCACAAGAAGAAGGCACCGACTGCGAAGGTCTCTCCTTTCTACAAGAAAACCATCGGTTACGGACTGCCGGACTTCGCAGAGGAACTCAACTACGGAGTCGATCTATCAACCATCTGAGGGTGGTATCAGATTGATGGGGTGAAGGTGCCCCATCAACCATTAAATCCGTATACCATAAACACCAAATTACAACTAAAATAGCATTGAAAAAGTACCTATTTGGTCTTTTTCTGGTTTCGGTTTGTGGTGGCGTCCGCGCCGATGCCAGCGATTTCAATTGCTATCAATGGCCGCTGCGCGAAAGCAAAGGCAGCCTCGCCTATGATGGTGATACGATCTTCATCCAAATGCCAGGCTTACCAGATCCGATATCAAGAATGTCTGTCCGGGTAGCTGGCCTTGATGCTCCGGAGATCCGGGGCGCATGTGATGCGGAGAAATCGGCAGCAGCAGCTGCGCGTGATCGGGTTCGGGCTTTACTGGATCAAGCTGTCCAGACAAATACCCCGGTTCAATTCTGCAACCCTGAATGGGGTCGTTATGGTGGCCGTGTAGTCGCTTGGGTCGCTGTTGGCAATATCTGGCTTCATGAGCTCCTTATCCGGGAAGGGCATGCACGTCCCTATGATGGCGGTGAGCGCGGAGGATGGTGCAGTTCGCTTGAATGAACGGCACTATATTTCACTGTCGAAACTATCAAAAAAAACACTTATTTAGTATTGAATTAGTTCTTGCGTTGATCTGATAATTCAGTATATTAATGGTACTGAATAAATACTATTTAAATAATTAAGTGATACCATATAAATGTTGGTTTAATGCTGTTTCAATGCGGGTTCGAATGGAGGTCAAAGTGACCAAGCACAAGAAATCCCAGGGTTCAATCTGGTCTGCTGATCGAAAGATCATTGCGAGGGCTTTTGAGCTAAGGGCCGCACAAGAGCTGCAATCCTTGTTGCGCGAGGAGATTGCAATTCTGCCAGCAAATCTATCAGACCAGATCAAGCCGTTTCAGCTTGGTGTGCGCGCTATCCTTGGCGATCTGATGAAAGCAGGAACGACACCTGATGAGCTGAAGCATGCTCTGCAGAGATATACCGGCGCGACTGGATACCAGATGGCTTTGGGGCTTGATGACAGTCATCGATATCGACTGGACGGATCTGTCGATGATCCCGTGTCGGAAAATAATCGTGAGCACGCCCGGAAGATCGCGTTGGGTCGCTTCAAAAAGATGCGGCGCAAGAATGCAAACCCTCAGCTAGATGGCCGATTAAGTTCGCCAGTATCAAAACCAGAACCAGTCAAACCGGCTCGCACAGTTCTCACCATCAATCGTCGATCCGGTACCTAAAAAACACATATACAATACTGATTATGTATTGATTTAATGCGGGAGTAATGCTGTGATTGTCTTGTTTGGAAGCCGCAAGGGCGGATGTGGAAAATCGACGACAGCGGTAAATGTTTGTGCCGCACTCGCAAAGCAGGGAAATGATGTTGTGTTGGTTGACGCCGACCCACTAAGCACTGCTGCAAAATGGGTGATGGACCGGGACGAAAATCCCGATCTTCCCAAAGTCCACTGCGTTCAGAAATACGACAATATCCGCGACACTCTGATCGATCTGAACAATCGATACGAGTATGTGATTGTTGATGCCCCTGGCAAAGATAGTCGGGAGCTTCGCACGGGTATGACAGCAGCTCATAAGCTGATCGTACCTTTCAAGCCCTCGAATGCGGATCTGGATACGTTGGGCGAACTGCAGAAAATCATTGTCGAGGCACGTGATTTCAATCCGGGGCTTGAGGTCCATGGTCTTATGACGATGGTGCCGACCAATCCAGTCATTCGCGAGCGCGAAGAGGCTCGCGAATATTTGGCAGACTTTCCTGAGATCAAGTTGCTTTCCGAGGTCATCTGTGAGCGCAAGGTTTATCGGGATGCTCTTCCGGAGGGACGTAGTGTCGTCGAGATGGACAATCCCAAAGCGGCTTCCGAGATACATGCTCTCATACAAAGGATGTTCTGATGGTAAAACGTCGCGAGCCGAAAAATACTGAAATCCCAAATGTTGATCCCGCGAAGATTGAAGACTTTGCAAGCCGGGTGGATGAAGTGGCCAAGCCCGGGCGAATGGGGAGGCCGCCAAAAGCGCCAGGCAAGAAACGGGATTATAAGGCGATCAGCCTTCCATTCAATCAGGCGGAATGGGAGGTTCTTGAAAGGGCGGCTGAAATATCAGGTCGATCCAAGAACAACTTTATTCGTTGGGCTATCGCGGAAGTAGCAAAAAGCTTATAGCTTGGAAAAATATAACTCCAGCCTCTACGAATTCTTAGTTGGTTATTTTGCTGGTGCACCTAGAAGCTTGATAACAAGTGTCTAGGCTAGGATTTCCCGCATCTTAACGAAATGTCTACTGAATTCATTCACTACAATCATATGTTCACATATTGTTCTCGGCGACTCACTGTGGTAGTGATGGCAGAGTTAGGGGAAAAACTAGGGAGACGAGCATGCAAGTTCGATCATCACCGACGGTGATAGATTTGTTTTGTGGCGCAGGTGGTCTCAGTGAAGGACTGCGTCAGGCTGGCATTAGGCCTGTAGCTGGTGTTGATTTCGATAAGCACGCAGTAGCGACCTATCGCTTGAATCATCCTAGTGTGCCGGTGATTGAAGGGGATGTCGAAAAGGTAACCGGCGAACAACTTATGGAATTAGCAGGTGTTCGAGAAATTGATCTGATAGCAGGGGGGCCTAGCTGCCAAGGCTTTAGTACTCATGGCAAACGGATGCAGGACGACCCGCGAAATTTTCTCTTTAAGCATTTTGTCCGGCTTGTTGACGAGGTGCAGCCTAAGATGTTCCTAATGGAGAACGTCCGAGGGATGCTCTCCTACGAGAAGGGAGCTTTCCGGCGACAGATTGAAGAGGCTTTTGAGGAGATTGGATATCGTACAGATTTTGCACAAGTGTTAGCTGCCGACTATGGGGTTCCGCAGATGCGACATCGGATACTCTTTATTGGTACGCGAGTCGATGATATCAAGCTTTCATTCCCTGCGCGTAGCCATAGTTCGGGAGGAGAACCCAAACTGAAGCCGTACGTTACAGTCGAAGAGGCAATCGGCGATCTTCCGCTGATGGGGAACGATTACAATCGAGAAGAGCGCCCCTATATTTGCCGTCCGCAAAATCCCTACCAAGTTTATTGCAGAACTGACGCGCCAGACAATGTAACGCTGCACGTTGGAAGACCGCTTTCAGCACAGGCCCAGTCTCTAGCTAACCATATTGGTCAGGGCGAAGGGCTTAGGGCGGCGCCAGTGGATGTGCTGCCTGCGCGCTTCAAAAAAATGCGGACTATATCGAGCGGTGCGCTACGTAGAGACTGCACGACTCTTTATCATCGTCTGAGTCCGACTAAACCATCTTACACCATTACATGTAACTACAGGAATGTTGCATCTGGCCCCTTCTTACACCCATGGGAGGATCGAGCTATTTCTCACCGAGAAGCTGCGAGGTTTATGAGCTTTCCTGATCGCTATCAGTTCGTGGGCGCTAGCTTTCCCCGGCAGATTGGCAATGCCGTCCCGCCTCTTCTGGCCAAGGCAATTGGAGCGGAAATTGTAAAAATGCTTTCTCAAGTGAGCAACGAACATAGTCGTGCTGCCTGATGACAAAGAAAATCAGAGCTGACAGGGTTGCATCTGCCCTAAACAATATGGCGAATTGGCGTGGCAAAGCAAAAAGTCAAGGGGCTACTCACCTATTCCCAATGCTTGCATTGATTGAACGTGGGGCCGGCAACTTGCCCGGTACTGCCACGCTAATGAACGAGACACCGCACGAGTTTGATTTTTGGAACAAGTATTTTCGTTTGGTGGATGAAAATGAAGCCAAACCTTACTTCAATCCAGTCACCTTGCGTCGAGCTGAAGCGGGGTTTCCTCATAGCAATTCAGCGACAATAAGGAAGAATACTTTTGCTGGAAAGTGGAATGCCGCTTCTAGGCGCATAACCGATAATGGTGAAGAATGGATTCTTGCTGACGACTACGCAGATATCTTTCGTGACAAGGTTTTGACAAAGGGACCGAATGTAGCACGAGCACCGATCCTTGATATTGCCGCTCTCTTCTTCCGTGATAGAGAATTTCCGGATGATGCTGACGCTCGTGATTTGGAAGCAGCATTCAGGTCGGAGTTCCCGCAGAGGGATGAGGATTACGAGAAACTGTTCGTATTTCATCCAGAGGACCCTGATAAAATCTTCGTCGAAGCTTCAGAGGATCAAGACTATTATGCAGCGATCCAACAGGTTCTGGTCAATGATGTAAAGTCCTCATCTGCAATTCCTGTGGTTGCTCCAGATTCCTTGGCAATGGATCTGGATGACCCAATCTTACTTCAAGTGCAGAAGCTATTGGGGCTTGGGACTTCTGGGATTATCTTAACAGGTGTACCTGGAACTGGAAAATCTTACTACGCGAAGCGAATTGGGAAGCATCTTGTTGTTGACTCGGAGCGCGACATGTTTCGGGTGCAATTTCATCCGTCTTATGGCTATGAAGATTTTGTTGAGGGGTATCGCCCTGACGAGATAGCTCAGTCAGGCTTTAAGGTGGTTGACAAAATATTCCTCATTGCTTGTCTGCGTGCGAAAGAACTTGCGCCAGCAAAACGGCTCGTGGTGATGATCGTTGATGAGATCAATCGCGGCGATCCAGCCAGAATTTTTGGTGAACTGCTTACCTATATTGAGCGCAACTATAGAGGTGAGAAGTTCACATTACCCTTCTCTGGTAAGCAGTTCTCGGTTCCAGAAAATCTTGTGATCATTGGGACCATGAATCCATATGACAGGAGTGTCGCTCAAGTTGATGCTGCTTTTGTCCGCCGTTTCGATCACATTGAAATAACTCCATCTAGAGAGGTTGTTGAGAGCCTCCTAGAAGAAGGAGGCGGCTTTACTCAAGATCAAGTCTTCGAGATTGGCCAATGGTTTGACGTAATACAGCGGATAGTTCCTTTCGGTATTGGGCATTCATTTTTCTCCGACATCAAGAATGTGGATCACTTGAAACTCGTCTGGGAGTATCGACTCCGACCCGCTGCAGTTCATGCCATAGAGTTGAACGACGGTGCAATGGATGACCTCGCCGCAAGCTTCCATGCTCTTGTTCGTCGCCTTGAGGGCGTGGCGGATCATGCCTAATATCATCGAATGTAGGGAGTTTGAGGAACTATCCGTCCGTGTTAGCTCTCTGCTGCAAGATGGGGAACTCCAGTTAGATGAGAGGATTACGACAAAGGGTTACTTGACGGCTACAATGCGTGGCGGTCAGGTTGTGCTGAGAGCAACGCGCTTTGTAGGAACTATTCCACTGACCCCCGGCATCGCTGTTAGAATAGTCCCTAGAGCAACAATCTCGAATCTTTCATACATGCTGGTTCATTCAGGTGTAATTCCATCAGCAATCTCTGGGTTTGTGCGAGGCTATATGCCCCGCTTTGTGACAACAAATAACGCTGAGCTTATTTACGCTCGATCGTTGATCGCAGGTGTTAGGCTAATCGCCCGCAAAGGTTATATGAAGGAGTACTTGGCTCCAAGATTCAAAACACCCTGGAGGGGGCGACTTATTGCATCTGACACGGTTCGCAAACATGCTTCAAAGGGTATTAGGTACAGGCATGAGTTCGAGCAAAGTGTTTTGACTCCTTCTACAGTCCAGAACATCGCTCTTAAGGTTGCGTTGAAACAAGTCATTGATTGGTTTGTTGAGAATGATCATCGGAACCCGATGCTACGCGAAGCGCGAGATCTGTATCACGGCATGTGGCATATTTCCGATTGGGAGGCTAGTCGGAGCGATTTAGTTAGGCAGCTCTCAAAGAAGATCCAGTCACTGTCTTCTCGCTTTTCACACTACAGGGACCCTCTCTGGTCGGCATACCTAATCCTTCAAAGTGCGCTACCGGAGTTAAGCTTTGATGGGTTTGTTAGATTAGAATCATTGATCATAGATGTCTCGCAAGTTTTCGAAGCGTTCCTGCGTAGGGAGTTGGCGGTGCGCCTTGCTCCACATGGGTATCGCGTTAGGGACGGCAACAACTCGTCTAGCCCATTTTTCATAGATGGAGGCGGTTATTCCGTTCACCCTGATATGATTATTTGTCAAGATGACAACATAGTTGCTGTTCTTGATGCGAAATACAAACCGGAACCCAAGGAGACAGATCGCTATGAAGTGCTGTCTTTTATGGATGCTATGCCAGTGACGCTAGGTGGGTTTGTTTGTCCTGCTGATGGTATTGATACATCACGGTACCTTGGTACTACAGCGTCAGGTAAAGAGATGGTTTTGTTGAGATATGACTTAGCTGCTTCAGATCAGGATGCTGAAGCTGATCGTTTCGCAAACAATGTTTTGCGAATGATAAATGGAAACCACGAATACTCTTGAGATGATACCCTTCGATGGCGGCCACCAAAGATAACCATAAAATATTGTTCTAGGGATATCTAGTATCGGTGTCGATCTATCTAATGCAGTGGCTGTATACGATTATTGCGTTAGAGATTTCAGCTGTCTTGTCGATTCACAGAGAGACGTACTTACATTCATTGATTTTGCAATTGAAATTTGCAAAATGGTGCCAACATTTGTGAAAATCAACGTTGATTGACACAGGTTAGCGGGGCTCTTGGTTGAACACTTGTGTCCTTACCAAACTATTGGAATGTCTTGCCATCTCGTCGTATAGCACGGCGACCGATTGGTGGATGTCATGAACCAGTCCGGGACCTTTGACCTGGACACTCTGCCAACCGTCACAGCGTCCTTACCAAATCTCCCTTCAAGCTGATCAATTGCTTTCATCAGTGGGTTGTCCAGTTGGCAGTGTCCTGTAAAAAGATCTCTGGGCGCATCTTCCGGCCGACACAAATCCAGCATCAATATGCCGGCTTTTTTCACGGCAAGATCGTTGCGCCAAATCCGATTGATGTTCTGGCCAACCAGGTTGCTCGCGATCCTTGTGTCATTCGTTGCAGGCGTCATTGTCAGCTCGCAACCCCGCGAGAACTGCTGTCGATCCATCTTGAATCTGTTGCTCAAAATAAAGAGCTGACACCGACACGCGACAAGGTTAAGCCGGCGCAACTTTGAGCATGCCCTGCCAGCGAACGTAATCAGCGCTTCTTTTAACATTTCCCTGTCGTCAATCTCTTTTCCGAAGGATCTCGACACGCACACGGTTTCACGCTGTGGTGGGCTGTCATCGAGGTTAATGCATCGAATGCCGCGAAGTTCGCGCACGGTTTTCAGGCCGCCGACCGTCATCATTTTCCGGGCGGTTGTATCAGGCATATCGCGAAGTTGACGGGCTGTAGTAACGCCAATGGAGGCAAGCTTGAGGGCGAACTTTCGCCCAACACCCCAAATGTCACCTGCCTCAGTTCGCTCCAGGGCGAGGTCTATCCATTTCTGATCATCGAGGACAACCACGCCTTTTGCCTTGGGGGATTTCTTTGCCAGGCGGTTCGCGAGCTTCGCAAGTGTTTTTGTGGTCGAGATGCCAATCCCGACAGGTATCCCGGTTTCGCGCAGGATCTTCGCCTTCAGATCCCGTGCCCATAGATCATGATCGATGGGCGTATTGTCCAGGTCGATGAAAATTTCGTCTATTGAATAGATTGCGCTGTCCGGTACCTCGTTTGCTATGAGCGTCATCACCCGTCGGCTGATATCCCCATAAAGTGCATAGTTGCTGGATTTGACGATCACGTTATGCCGACGTACCAGGTCGCGGATCTGGAACAGAGGTTGCCCCATCTTGATCCCCAACGCCTTTGCTTCAGGGCTTCGTGCAATCGTGCATCCGTCATTATTTATATTACATTTAATATAGTTTGTTATTATTCAGAGCTTTGATTTAAAAGAGTAAATACAAATATATTATTATTTTTGTTCACACAAAAACTGTTCAGTCAAATTATATAGGTGGTTAGAAGATAAGTGCATCAACACTAATTCGATGAAAATAGATTTCTGGCTACCAAGTGTAAAAAGTCGACAGATGAATTTTGGGAACGGATCAGAAGAGATTTAAAGTTCTGAGTGCTGGTTGGTATGTCATTTAAAATGGGCGAGGGGTGAACTGTCCTGTATTAAAGTCAGCCTTGTCTGGTTCACCCCTCGCCCAATCAGTCAATATTGGGATGCTAGTAACTTGCTCGACGTAACCTCAGTGCATTCGCAATGACTGATACCGAGGATAAGCTCATGGCTGCAGCGGCAAACATTGGTGAGATGAGAATGCCAAAGAACGGATAGAGCAGACCCGCAGCAACAGGCACACCGGCTGCGTTATAGACCATCGCAAAGAAGAGGTTTTGCCGGATATTGCGCATCGTTGCTTCCGAGAGTTCTCGGGCTCTAACAATCCCGCTCAAGTCACCTTTGACGAGGGTGAAACCAGCACTTTCAATTGCAACATCAGCGCCCGTACCCATCGCAATTCCGACATCAGCCTGAGCAAGAGCAGGGGCGTCGTTGACGCCGTCACCTGCCATGGCTACCTGATGGCCTTCAGCCTTGAGTTCCATAATTAAATTGGCTTTGTCTTCTGGGGAGACATCGGCCCGAATCTCGTCAATGGAAAGTTTATTGCCAACGGATTTTGCTGTTCGTTGGTTGTCACCGGTTGCCATGACGATTCTGAAGCCTTGCTTCTTGAGCGCCTTTAAAGCCTCCAATGTCGTGTCCTTGATCGGATCGGCTACGGAAATGAGCCCGGCAATTCTTCCATCAATAACGACATGCATTACCGTCTCCCCCATATCTCGCCGATCATTTGCTGTTTTATCAACAGTAGAATGATCGATATTGAGAGTCTGAAGGAGTTTACTATTACCTAGGGCAACCGACTTGCCATCCACCTTTCCGGTGACGCCCTGACCGGTTACAGCTTCAAAGTCCTCTGCCTTATCAAGGGACAAGCCGCGCTCCTGAGCAGCACTAACAATGGCGTCAGCCAATGGATGTTCGGATCCTTTTTCGAGCGCCGCAGCGGCAGAAAGAACTTCCTCCTCCTGATAGTCTGATTGAGCGATTACACCTGCAAGTTTTGGTTTACCCTCTGTCAAAGTCCCGGTTTTATCGACGATGAGCACATCGACCTTCGCAAATCGCTCCAGGGCCTCTGCATTTTTAATGAGCACACCAATTTGCGCACCACGACCGGTAGCGGTCATGATTGACATTGGTGTTGCCAAACCAAGAGCGCAAGGACACGCAATGATCAGAACAGCGACTGCTGCGACAAGCCCGTATGACAGTGACGGATCTGGTCCCCAGATGGCCCAAGCGACGAAGGCGATCAAAGCAACCAGGATAACAGCAGGCACAAACTTGCCTGCAACCGTGTCTGCAACCTTTTGGATTGGCGCTTTGCTTCGCTGAGCATGGGAGACCATATCAACGATTTGGCTCAAGACAGTATCTTTGCCAACCCGTTTGGCTTGGATGATCAGGCTGCCATTCCCGTTGATTGTTGCTCCGGTGACATCATCATCTGGATTCTTCTCAATTGGAACGGGTTCACCCGAAATCATGGATTCATCAACTGACGACCGTCCTTCAACGACAACGCCATCGACAGGTATCTTGTCACCTGGACGAACCCTCAAGCTCATTCCGACGGTCACATCTTCAAGAGGAACTTCTCGTTCAGAACCATCATCTTCAATAATGCGGGCTGTTTTTGCAGCAAGACCCAATAACGCCTTGATTGCCGAACCGGTTCGTTCCCGTGCCCCCAATTCCAACAGTTGGCCAAGAAGCACAAGGACAACGATGACAGCTGCAGCTTCGAAATACACACCGACATGTCCCTGTGCATCTCTGAATCCATCAGGAAAAATGTCAGGAGAAATCACTGCGACGACGCTAAATATATAAGCTGCGCTAACACCCATCCCGATCAATGTGAACATGTTGAGAGAACGGTTCACCACAGAATGCCATCCACGAACCATGAATGGGAAGCCGGACCACAGGACAACAGGCGTTCCGAGAACCAACTCAACCCAAAGAGTAACGCGTTCTCCAATCATTTCCCGGATGAAACCCAAACCAACAAAGGGCCCCATCGTTAGAACAATCAGCGGCACCGTAAGAGCTGCGCCTAACCAGAATCTCTTTTTGAAATCCTGAATCTCGGGGTTTGGTTCGTCATTTTCTGTTGGTGTATCCATCGGTTCCAGTGCCATTCCGCAGATCGGACAGGAACCAGGTTCGGATCGTATGATCTCTGGATGCATCGGGCAGGTGTAGCGACCCGAAGTCGATGACGAAGCGCTGTTTGCAGCAGATGCCTCTTCCTCAGTGGACAATACGCTCTCAGGAGAGCTATCGAACTTGCCCTTACATTTCTGCGAACAGAAATAATATGTCTCACTGCCGTACCTCGAGCGTGGTGTATCGGCATCCACTGTGACCGACATACCGCAAACAGGATCCGTCGCGTGTCCTGATTGATCAGACATTTTGTGATTATGCTGGTGCTTCTTATGATGATGATCAGACATGGTCTGCTTCCTGCTGTTATGCTGCAATGTCACTGCGGATAATCAATGTTCTGAGTGATCGTGACTGTGCGCCTTGGCCGATTGGTTTATCCAGTTTGACAGGAACCAACGTTCAAAAATGAACACAGCAACGATCATCAAAGTTGCAATGAGAACTATGGATGGGTCGCTTTGCAATTTCATGCCGGCAAAAACGATCAATACGATGATGTCAAAGACAATCGCTGTAATCATAACAAAGCCGCGTGCTCCTATTTCTTGTCGTAGGTACTTAAAGCATCCCCAGTGGATGAGCACATCCATGACCAGATAGAAAAACACGCCAAGTGAAGCGATCCGGCTTAAATCAAAAAAGATTGTCAACAGCGCTGCCACGACAACCGTGTAAACAAGTGTGTGGTCTTTGATTGAACCCGACATTCCAAAATGACTATGCGGGATCATCTCCATATCGGTCAGCATCGCGAGCATTCTTGACACCGCAAACACGCTTGCTAGCAAACCGGACGCCGTCGCAACGACTGCGAGCAGCACAGTCAGATAAAATCCGATGGGCCCCAATGCTGGCTGTGCAGCTTGGGCGAGGGCATAGTCTTTGGCTTTTATCAGTTCGTCCAAGTCAAGGCTTGAACCAACAGCAAGCGCCACGAGAATATATACGACAACGCAAATCAGGATTGAGAACGTAATCGCACGACCCACATTCTTATGAGGGCTCACGATTTCAGCACCACTGTTTGTGATCGTTGTGAACCCTTTGAAGGCCAGAATTGAAAGAGCAATTGATGCGACAAAACCGGCCAATGGAAAGCTCGCGCCGTCGGGTGATGACGGCTCGAACGAGTATCCACCAGCCCACAGCGCTGCAATTGCAAACAATGCAATGCCGCCGATCTTCAACGCGGCCATGACCATTGAAAACAGGCCAACCGATTTGTTGCCAGCTCTGTTAACAGCATATGCAAAAATTATCAGGCAAACACCCAATACCGGTATAAGAACTTCAAGCTCTGTCAGGTCAAACGCCCGCAAAACATAGGTTCCAAATGTTCTTGCGACCAAACTCTCGTTGATGACCATCGAAAAGGCCATCAGCAATGCTGCGCCGCCTGCTATGGCTCCCGGCCCGTATGCTTTTTGGAGGATCATTCCGATCCCGCCTGCAGACGGGAAAGCATTGGACATCTTGATGTAGGTATATGCGCTAAAAGCAGTGACAAGTGCGCCAAACAGGAACGACAACGGGAACCACTTTCCTGCAAGTTCGGCAATTTGTCCGGTCAAAGCAAAAATTCCTGCTCCGATCATAACACCGGTGCCCATGGATATGGCGCCAAGGAGCGAGATACTGTTTTTCTTGTATTCTGCCTGATGATCCATTCCTGCCTCACATTTGGTGTTTTTGGTACGCGATGCCGTTTGCTTCTTGCAGCTCGCGTATATAACGAATGATCCGTGCTACCTGTTCCGAACTGACCTGAGGCTGGGCTGGCATATCGCCAAAGGGCCAGTGATGTTGTTTTGCCCCGTTTTGAACAGCTAGATAGAATGCGCGATCTGAATGATGTCCCGGATTGTAGATTCTGTGCATCAGCGGCGGGCCTTGCTCTGTGCCTGTTGCATTGCCTCCGTGACAAGCAACACAGTTCATATCGAAAAGCTGGTTTCCTACCATGGCTTCCTTGCTGAAACTGGGGAGCGCAATTCCGCTATCGGTCAGTTCAAGATCTTTGATGTCATCTTTCCCGGGCAGAAACGAATTCAGGGTCATGGCGATGATCCCTACTGCGAAAAAACCGATAACCAAATACTTTGGCCAATTGATTTCTTTTTTCATTTTCTTCGGGCCTTTGTTTTATGCGTATGTATCAAATATTCGAAGACACGTGAGACCAAGGGAACTAGTCAACCCTGGTCCTGTTGCTGCCGCCTATTGATTTCGCTGAACTAGCTTGGCGATACGTGAGTTTGTCGGCTAATTGCGCTGCCATCGACATAGGTATCTGGCGACACTTCAAATTTCGAACGACAGGTGTCTGAACAGAAGTAGAATACTTCACCGCCATAAATGGCTGTTTTGGCGATGCGCGGATCGACAGTTTTATGACAAACCGGGTCAACGGCGGACTGAGGGTGCTCCCATCGGATTGCCTCAGCCTGACCGTCCGCTTGTTTCTTATTGTGGCTGTGCTTTTTGTGCCCAAACATGTGAGCACCGCAACCAAAGCGCATCATCAATATGATGAAGGCTCCCCAAAGCAACCAACTGAGAATATTTTCCATTTCTCTTTGCCATCCCATAAATACCTTTAGGTATGACTGTTCCGTCTGAAAGCAGCATGGTGCAGAACACCAAGGCTCGATCTGTACGCATGCCATCGGCAGGTGCAGAACCCAGAACAGTTATTCGCTATTTGTTCGGGAGGATCAGGATATGGGAGGCTGGAAAATCCATGACCGAGATACCGGCTGAAGGGACACTTCTTCTATCCCGTTCTGTACATGGGAAAACTCGGAAACCGGTAGGATAATCTCGGTAAGGACCGCTGATGTGGAGTGACAAGAAACCTGAGGGCAGCACGAAGCCAGGTCATGCTGGTGTTCAACGTCAAAACCATTGAGTTCTGCAGAATGCGCAGGAAAAGATCCAGTCGACGCGACTGCAATATGGGGAGCAAGCATTATAGCGCTAATCCCGACGAGCAGGATCAGTACGGCGCGTATTAGTGCTTGCTGTGCATTCATTGATCAAACTTCCTTTGGGCAGTAACGTAACACTTATGCCCTTAAATATCGAGTTACGTTGACCTACCTCAATTAAGGGGACGTTTTTTTTAACCGACTTCAGACAGAACCGTTACATCTGCAAGCCGGTTGTCCGTACTGTTGATTTCCTTTGAGATGTAAGGTTTGATTTCGGAGTATCTGACGTGAGCATCGGCTTGCGCCTGATAGTAGCGAAAGAGCTCTTTTAGCGGAGCGCCCATGTCTTTGTATGCAGTTAATACTGCGATTAGAGCCCCGAGCGTGAGATCGCCTTTTATCACCAGATACCCTCCAATTGTGTAAAAGAAGAAGGGCGTCATCTGTGATATGAAATTGTTTAAAGACTTCATGGCGAACTTGTTCTTGTGGATAGAGAGACGAAGGTCGTGAAGTCGCTTGTATGACCCGTAAATATCCCGGGCACCTGGCTGGTTATCGTTTGAGATGTTCCCTATCTTCTCGCCGAGAACTCTGACTTCCTTCAGCCGCGTTCGAGACAAAGCATTAATTTTCTTCTGGAATCTGGGGATGACAAAAATCTGAAGCGGCAACAGTGCGATTGCGGCGATGCCCAAAACCAAATCTTGCACGAGCATGAAAGTCAGAATCGTCAGGAATGTACCGCCTTGTAACAAAGGCAGCACAATCGACTCTGCAGCATATCCAGCTACGGGCTCTACCTCCTGCACAATAACCGGAATCAATTCCCCTCCTTTGGGGGATGGCTTTCGAAAGCTGAATTTTGAAATATCAAGCCGTAGGCGGCGTGACATGTGTTCTGCCAGCGCACCGGATTGCAAATTAACCTGATATTTCAGCCAGCCATGCACGCCAATCGCCAATAAAAAAAGCAGACAGAGAGTAAGTAAAGCCATCGTTTGAGAGAACTCCATTCCTAAATAGGTAACTGGAAAATGTCCTGACTCAATGGCGTTGTTGATGATCAACTTCGGAAGCTCGAGGCTCATGTAAAGAGCCGGCAAAGAGGCCGTCGCCAGTAGCCCCAGTTTTATCTGCCGCTTCCATGAAGCTTTGAATATGTACTGCAGGAGCGCTGTTCCGCTCTTTGCCGAGGGCTTTTGAGCCTGTTGCGCAAGAATAGATCTGCGGCGTCTTAAAACCCTGTATCCCGTCGCGCTGAGAATGATGATCAGCGCAACCGGCACCCCAAACACCACCAAATGGAATACAAGATGAATCCACCAGTGTGCATCGCTTGATATGTAGTGCGTCAAGCGATGCCCCATATCGTGGACGATTTCCATCATTGCAGTTAGGTTCCTTTAGAAGGTTCGGCAAAACAGACAGGGAGGAAAGTCCTCCCTGTCGTGTGATGCTTAGAAAAGAAGGCGGAGACCGGTTACGAGGTAAGTTGCCTCATAATCTTCGCCGTCATCTTTTGCAAAGTCTGCGGTTTTTCCGAGTTTCCGCTCATAGGCAACCCCGATATAAGGTGCAACGGCACGGTCGATCAGGTCATAGCTAAGCCGCAGCCCGATTTCTGCGCGTGAAAATCCGCGTCCGACCTCAATCTCACGATCGTCAGAGAACGCAGCATTCAGCTCCAGCGAAGGTGTGAGGATTAAACGATTGGTCAGCAAGCCCTCATACTCAACATCAAGCCGTGCACTGCCGTCTCCGGTCTCGCTGACAAACAGATCAGCGTCGACTTCAAACCATTGAGGAGCAAGCCCCATGATTCCAACGGTTCCATACCAACGATCTGTTGTGCTGGGCGTATCCAGACGAATACCGGCCTTGGCATCGAAAAAGTCGCTGATTGGTGTTTGCAGGACCAGTCTGTTCTCGAAGTTTTCGTAGAGATCATTCTTTAGATCACGCTCGCCTTCGCCTTGCCAGCGTAACTTCAGTTCATCGGTTCCAACAAATGCATCACCATCCCAAACGAAGAGATTTTCACCTTCGTCACCAGAGCGGTATTCAAACTGCTCCATTTGAATGCCATAGAAGATGTGATTGTCTGCTTTTGCAGTAAACGAGAAGGACAGGATCGTGGAAAGAACACCACCACCAATCGCGGCCAAAGTTAGTGTTTTCATTGTTATTGAACTCCATTCTCAAGTGCCGCGACGGCTGGACCGCCCTCTACAACCACTTTTCGGAACATGCCAGAAGCCATGTGATAGCTAAGGTGACAGTGGAAAGCCCATTCCCCAGGTTCATCAACCTCGGTTTCCGAATAAACAGTCATGCCTGGATTGATATTGATGGTGTGTTTAACCGGATCCCATTTACCGTTGCCGGTATCGAGGATTGACCACATCCCGTGCAAATGCATCGGGTGTGACATCATGGTCTCATTGACGAACTTGAAGCGCACCCGTTCGCCATATTTCAAGCGGATAGGTTCTGCATCTTCATATTTGACGCCATTGATAGACCACGTATAGCGTTCCATGTTGCCGGTAAGGCGCAGTTCAATTTCACGCGTTGCAGGCCGTTCAGGGTACAAAGGCTTCTGTGCCTTCAGGTCGGCATAGGAGAGGAACTTTCCGCCATTGGCTGCTTTTGGTGTCAAACCACTGCCAGCGGCATAGAAGGGGTCATCTTTCGACATTCCCATCTGAGAATGATCCATTCCGGCCATATTCGAATGGTCCATTCCAGCCATACCGTTTTCGTTACCGCTGCTCATCGAAGAATGATCCATTCCGGCCATGCTACCGTGATCCATTCCCATGTCCGCCATTGTCAGCAACGGAGCGTCCATGCGTCTGGCTGGCATTTCAGCTTTCAACCCTTCTTGCGGCGACAACGATCCGAATGCATAACCCGAGCGTCCCATTGATTCGGCCATGATTGCATACGGCTTTTCAGCTGTCGGCTGAACAATCACGTCGTATGTTTCTGCAACCGAAATGCGGAATTCATCAACCTTGACCGGTTGAACATTGTTGCCGT
>NZ_JPWI01000024.1 GCF_003326795.1 Thalassospira profundimaris
GCGGTCGTACCGTCGGCGCGGGCGTTGTTGCGAAAATCATCGAATAATTTTTAAGATTTTGCACGATTGAGTGCTTGATCTTGGATGTGCGGGCGGCTATAAACCGCCCGCACACCCCACCACCCGGGTGGGGATGAGCCAGAAAGAAGATAAGCTTTTCAACTTTCTGACGATCTTGTAGGAGTGTAGCTCAGTTGGTAGAGCATCGGTCTCCAAAACCGAGTGTCGGGGGTTCGAGTCCCTCCTCTCCTGCCAATTTTTTCCGGGTCGTGAAACAAAGCATTAGAAAGCGGTGTAACCCCGACAATGGCTAAAACGTCGCCAGCACAATTCGTACAGCAGGTCCGCTCAGAGGCAAAGAAAGTCTCTTGGCCGTCCCGCAAGGAAACGACTGTTTCGACCATCATGGTTTTTGTGATGGTTGCTTTGGCGTCGGTTTTCTTCTTTGTTGTCGATCAGCTCCTCGCTTGGGGTGTTAAGCTGGTCTTTGGGGTCGGGGGCTGATTATGGCACATCGCTGGTACGTACTGCACGTTCACTCCGGATTCGAAAAGAAGGTCGCCCAGTCGATCCGCGAACAGTCCATCAAGAAGGGTCTTGAGGGCGAAATCGAAGAGGTCCTGGTTCCGACTGAAGAAACAGTCGAGATGCGTCGCGGCGCCAAGGTCAATGCCGAGCGGAAGTTTTTCCCGGGCTACGTCCTGCTGAAGATGGAACTCACTGACGAAAGCTGGCATCTGGTCAAAAATACCGCAAAAGTTACCGATTTCCTTGGTAGCCGTGGTAAGCCGATGCCGATTTCCGAAAAGGAAGCTCAGCACATTCTGCATCAGGTGCAGGAGGGTGTTGACCGTCCGAAGCCGACCATCGCATTCGAGGTTGGCGAGGAAGTTCGTGTTTCTGACGGACCGTTTGCTTCGTTTAACGGTGTTGTCGAAGGGGTTGATGAAGAACGTGCGCGCCTGAAGGTGTCGGTTTCGATCTTCGGTCGTTCAACTCCGGTCGAGCTGGAATACACCCAGGTCGAGAAGCTTTAAAAACGATCTTGAAAATTTAAGTCGCTGCCTGTATACGCAGGCAGCATTCAAGGCGCGGGAGGTCAGCCATGGCCGGACCGCGCGCTTCTGTAAGAGGTACTCTAATGGCGAAGAAAATCGACGGCTATATTAAGCTGCAGATTCCCGCCGGCAAAGCCAACCCGTCGCCGCCCGTCGGCCCGGCTCTTGGTCAGCGCGGCGTGAACATCATGGAATTCTGCAAGGCGTTTAACGCTGCTACCCAGCAGATGGAACCAGGTATGCCGATTCCGGTCGTCATCACCGTTTATTCCGACCGTTCCTTCTCGTTCGTATCCAAAACCCCGCCCGCATCCTACTTCCTGAAAAAGGCAGCAGGTATCGCCAAGGGTTCCGGCACCACCGGCAAAGGTTACGTTGGCAAGGTTACCAAAGCACAGGTCAAAGAAATCGCAGAAGCCAAAATGGCTGACCTCAATGCATTCGACATTGACGGCGCGATGGCTATGATCGAGGGCTCTGCCCGTGCTATGGGTCTCGAGGTTGTGGAGTAAGACGATGGCCAAGACTGGTAAACGCCTTGCCCAGGCCTATGAGGGCATCGACCGTAACACCCAGTACGATCTGGTAACTGCCGTAAAGATCGTCAAAGAAGGTGCAAAAGCAAAGTTCGATGAAACCATCGAATTCGCAATGAACCTTGGTGTTGATCCGCGTCACGCTGACCAGATGGTCCGTGGTGTTGTTTCCCTTCCGCATGGTACCGGTAAAACCATGCGCGTTGCAGTCTTCGCAAAAGACGCAAAAGCAGAAGAAGCACAGAAAGCTGGTGCAGACGCTGTTGGCGCAGAAGACCTGATGGAAGCAATGCAGAAAGGCGATCTGAACTATGATCGCGTTATTGCGACCCCGGACATGATGGCTGTTGTCGGTCGTCTCGGTAAGGTTCTCGGCCCGCGCGGCCTGATGCCGAACCCGAAACTCGGCACCGTTACCATGGATGTTACAACCGCAGTTTCCGACGCTAAAGCTGGCCAGGTCCAGTTCCGCGCCGAGAAAAACGGTATCGTACATGCAGGTATCGGCAAGGCTTCGTTCAGCGAAGAGCAGATCGTCGAGAACGCAAAAGCATTCGTCGATGCGATCGTAAAAGCAAAACCGACCGGCGCAAAAGGTACCTACCTGCAGCGCGCGGCGATCAGCTCCACCATGGGTGCTGGCGTCAAGCTGTCGGTTGCTGACATCGCGTCGAAATAAGAATTTTCGAATTCTGACCGATCTTAGGGTCGGTCAGGACCGGAGAGGGCTCTAGGCCCTCTCTACCTGTCTGTCCCAGACTGCAGGTGAGTGAAATCAATCACTCTTAATTCCCTGCATAGGCAGAGGTTCCGGTACTTAAGTTTTTCCCCGAACGGGGCATCACACAAGGCTTGAACATCTGGCAAACGGACGGGCGTCACAGACCGGTTCGAAAGGACTGGTCGCGTCTGTGAACCTCCTTGTGGGGTTCAGGGCAATAAGCAATGTCGGAGACTAAAAGTGAACCGCGATGATAAACAACAGTTCGTAGCAGAGATGCGCGAAGTGTTCGAAGGTGCGGAAGGCGTCATCGTCACCCAGTACAAAGGGCTGACGGTTGCTGAAATTACCGCTCTTCGTGCGCAGATGCGTGAATCTGGTGCGGGCTTCAAGGTCACCAAAAACCGGCTTACGCGACTTGCTCTGGAAGGCACCAAATTTGCTGGTCTTGCAGACTACTTCACCGGCCCGACCGCGATTGGCTATTCAGCTGATCCGGCTTCGGTCGCAAAAGTAGCCTCTGAGTTCGCAAAATCCAACGACAAGCTTGTTCTTGTTGCTGGTGCCATCGGCGAACAGATTCTGGACGAGCAGGGCGTTAAAGCTCTGGCAGAACTGCCGTCGCTGGACGAACTTCGTGCGAAACTGGTTGGTATGATCCAGACCCCGGCACAGCGTATCGCTACGCTGACCTCCAAGCCGGCGGCTCAGATCGCCCAGGTGCTGAAGGCATATGCCGACAAAGGCGAAGCCGCGTAAACCAAATTATCCAGATATCACTGATATCTAAGTTCAAGCCTAGGAGTAATACAAAATGGCCGATCTTAAGGCACTCGTTGAAGAGCTTTCCAAGCTCACCGTTATTGAAGCTGCAGAACTTTCCAAAATGCTCGAAGAAGAGTGGGGCGTTTCCGCCGCTGCTCCGGTAGCTGTTGCTGCTGCTGGTGGCGCTGCTGCCGGCGGTGCTGCTGCTGAAGAAAAAACCGAATTCGACGTTATCCTCGCTTCTGCTGGCGACAAGAAAATCAACGTCATTAAAGAAGTTCGCGGCATCACCGGTCTTGGCCTCAAAGAAGCCAAAGACCTGGTTGAAG
The DNA here is from genome assembly GCF_003326795.1 of Thalassospira profundimaris. Lineage (GTDB taxonomy): Bacteria > Pseudomonadota > Alphaproteobacteria > Rhodospirillales > Thalassospiraceae > Thalassospira > Thalassospira profundimaris_C. Next base: position 3,410 of record NZ_JPWI01000024.1, read on the forward strand.
GCGCTCCGAAAGCCGTCAAAGAAGGCGTTGCTAAGGACGAAGCCGAAGCAATCAAGAAACAGCTTGAAGAAGCTGGCGCAACCGTCGAACTCAAGTAATCGACGGCTTCTTGCCAAGGTTTGGGTCGGCGTCCTCTGGGCGCCGGCCCTTCCGTCTCTGTGCACCCCGGCAATAGGGCCAAGGACTGTGCAGAGGCGCGAACAGGAATTTAACGGTTGACGCTGCCAAAGGTAATCGTACATAACGTAAGGCCGTTTAGGTCAGAGGTTATCTTTGACGGCGTCGACAGCCGAGGGATCAGTGATCTCAATCAAGTTGGATGTCAAAACACATCCACGGTCATAATCAAGTGAACGCCCGCCCCGTACGGGGCTCGGGCGTCGTTGTGCTGTATGCGTTTTGCGCAAGTCGGAAACGCAGCAGGGCAGGGACGAACGAGTTCGGACGGTGTGGGGAGGCGCGATTAAAGGAACGATGATGGATAAGTCCTTTACTGGTCGAAAGCGCATCCGCAAAAGCTTTGGACGGATCAGCGAAGTCGCTCCGCTCCCGAATCTCATTGAGGTTCAAAAGAATTCCTACGACAAGTTTTTGCAGACCGGGACCCCGCAGGAGCAGCGGGACGATGCAGGTCTCCAGGAAGTGTTCAAGAGCGTCTTTCCGATTAAAGATTTTTCGGAACGCGCAACTCTTGAATTCGTTTCGTATGAGCTTGAGCAGCCGAAATACGATACCGAAGAGTGTCGCCAGCGTGGCATGACCTTTGCCGCACCGCTGCGCGTAACGCTGCGCCTGGTAGTATGGGATATCGACGAGGACACGGGTGCCCGTTCGATCCGCGATATCAAGGAACAAGACGTGTATATGGGCGATATGCCGCTCATGACCGAACACGGTACTTTTATCGTGAACGGCACCGAGCGCGTGATCGTTTCTCAGATGCACCGTTCGCCGGGCGTCTTCTTTGACCATGACAAAGGTAAGAGCCACAGCTCGGGCAAATATCTGTTTGCCGCGCGTGTGATTCCTTATCGTGGCTCGTGGCTCGATTTCGAATTCGACGCAAAAGACATTCTTTATGTCCGTATCGACCGTCGCCGCAAACTGCCGGCGACCACGCTGCTTATGGCTCTTGAAAATGAAGAGTCCGAACAGCTGCGTGCACAGCGTGCCGAAGAAGGGCGTTCTGTCGATCCGTCGGAAATCGAAGGCCTGACCCCGGAAGAAATCCTCAACTATTACTATGAGTCGGCTGAATACCGCCGTACCGCAGATGGTTGGGTAACCGATTTCAACGCAGACCGTTATATCGGCCAGAAGCTGGTTCACGATCTTGTTGATGCCAACAGCGGCGAAGTTGTTGCAGCAGCCGGTTCGAAAATCACCAAGCGTTCTGCTGCCAAAATCACCGAGCAGGGCGTCAAGGAAATCATCGTTCCGGAAGAGCAGCTTAACGGCTGGTTCATGGCAGATGACCTCATTGACGGCGAAACCGGCGAGATCCTGGCAGAAGCCGGTCACGAACTGACCGAAGGTGTGTTCGAGCAGCTCAAGGAATGGGGTGTAGATTCCGTTCGCTTGCTGATGATCGACCACAACCAGGTTGGTCCGTATCTGCGCAACACCATGGCACTGGACAAGAACAGCAACCGCGAAGAAGCCCTTGTGGATATCTATCGCGTCATGCGCCCGGGCGAGCCGCCGACCCTCGAGGGTGCGGAAGCCATGTTCAAGGGCCTGTTCTTCGATGCAGAGCGTTATGACCTTTCCGCGGTTGGCCGCGTGAAAATGAATGCGCGTCTGAACCTCGAATGTGCAGACACTGTTCGTATCCTGCGTCGTGAAGACATTCTGGAAGTCGTCCGCGTTCTGATCGACCTGAAAGACGGTCGTGGCGAAATCGACGATATTGACCACCTTGGCAACCGTCGTCTGCGTTCGGTTGGCGAGCTGATGGAAAACCAGTTCCGCGTTGGTCTTTTGCGTATGGAACGTGCGATCCGCGAGCGTATGAGCTCGGTCGAGATCGACAACGTCATGCCGCATGACCTGATCAATGCGAAGCCGGTTGCGGCTGCTGTTCGTGAATTCTTCGGCTCCTCGCAGCTGTCGCAGTTCATGGACCAGACCAACCCGCTTTCGGAAATTACCCACAAACGTCGTCTTTCGGCGCTTGGTCCGGGTGGTTTGACCCGTGAGCGTGCAGGCTTTGAAGTTCGTGACGTTCATCCGACCCACTATGGTCGTATCTGCCCGGTTGAAACGCCGGAAGGTCCGAACATTGGTCTGATCAACTCGCTGGCGACCTTTGCCCGCGTCAACCAGTACGGCTTCATTGAAAGCCCGTACCGCAAGGTTGTCGACGGTAACGTCACCGCAGAGGTTATTTACCTCTCGGCGATCGAGGAAGGCCGTTATGTCATCGCACAGGCGAACGAACCGCTTAACGATGACTTCAGCTTTACCAACGAACTGATCAACACCCGTAAAGCCGGTGACCACTATATGGCCCGCTCCGAAGAGATCGACCTTATGGACGTCTCGCCGAAGCAGCTGGTATCGGTCGCATCCGCGCTCATTCCGTTCCTTGAGAACGATGACGCGAACCGCGCACTGATGGGGTCGAACATGCAGCGTCAGGCGGTTCCGCTGATCCGCTCTGAAGCTCCGTATGTCGGTACCGGTATGGAAGTTCCGGTGGCACGTGATTCGGGTGCAACCCTGATCGCACGCCGTGACGGTGTTGTTGAATCCGTTGACGCGACCCGTATGGTTATCCGCGCAACTGGTGACATTGCTGCTTCGGAATCGGGTGTCGATATTTACACCCTGCTGAAATATCAGCGTTCCAACCAGGGCAGCTGCATCAACCAGCGTCCGCTGGTGAAAGTTGGCGATGTGGTCCAGAAGGGCGACATCATTTCGGATGGTCCGTGTACCGATATGGGTGAACTGGCTCTGGGTCGTAACGTGCTCGTCGCGTTCATGCCTTGGAACGGTTACAACTTTGAGGATTCTATCCTTCTGTCCGAGCGTATCGCCCGTGATGACGTTTACACCTCGATCCACATCGAGGAATTCGAAGTCATGGCCCGCGATACCAAGCTGGGTCAGGAAGAAATCACCCGTGATATTCCGAACGTCGGTGAAGAAGCGCTCAAAAACCTCGACGAGGCGGGCATTGTCTACATCGGTGCGGAAATCAAACCGGGCGATATCCTTGTCGGTAAGGTAACGCCGAAGGGCGAAAGCCCGATGACGCCGGAAGAAAAACTTCTGCGCGCCATCTTTGGTGAAAAAGCATCCGACGTCCGTGATACGTCGCTGCGTGTCCCGCCGGGACAGTTCGGTACCATTGTTGAAGTCCGCGTGTTCTCGCGTCGTGGCGTCGACAAGGACGAACGTGCCCTGGCAATCGAGCGTTCGGAAATCGAACGTCTCGCACAGGACCGTGACGATGAGCGCGCCATTCTGGAGCGCAACTTCTATGGTCGTCTGAAAAACCTTCTGCTTGGTCAGCAGCTCGTTGATGGTCCGAAGGGCCTGACGGGCGAGATCACCGAAGACAGCCTGTCGGGTGTCGCACGTGGTCTGTGGCGTCAGATCGCCGTTGCTGATGACAATGTCATGTCTGACATCGAAGCTCTGAAAAAGCAGTTCGAGGAATCGATCGCTGTTCTTCAGGCTCGTTTCGACGACAAGGTCGACAAGCTGCAGGCTGGTGACGAACTGCCGCCGGGCGTGATGAAGATGGTCAAAGTCTTTGTTGCGGTTAAACGTAAAATGCAGCCGGGTGACAAGATGGCCGGCCGTCACGGGAACAAGGGTGTCGTATCGCGCATTATGCCGGTTGAAGACATGCCGCACCTCGAAGACGGTACGCCGGTCGATATCGTTCTGAACCCGCTGGGCGTTCCGTCGCGTATGAACGTCGGCCAGATCCTTGAAACCCACCTTGGCTGGGCTTCGCGTGGTCTTGGCGAACAGATCGGCGAACTCGTCGATGCTGTTGCTGACGGTCGTGGCGAGATGGATGACCTGCGTAGCAAGCTTAATGATGTCTATGAAGGCGAAGAATACATCGCCGGCATCAAAGAACTCTCGGATGGTGAAGTCATCGAGCTTGGCAACAACCTGCGTCGCGGCGTTCCGATGGCCACCCCGGTCTTCGACGGCGCACGTGAGCCGGATGTTGTTCGTATGCTTGAAAAAGCCGGCCTTGATGGTTCTGGCCAGGTCGACCTCTATGACGGTCGTACCGGTGAGAAATTCCATCGCAAGGTGACAGTGGGCTATATCTACATGCTCAAACTGCACCACCTGGTCGACGACAAGATCCACGCACGTTCGATTGGTCCGTACTCTCTTGTTACCCAGCAGCCGCTGGGTGGTAAGGCGCAGTTCGGTGGCCAGCGTTTCGGGGAGATGGAAGTTTGGGCACTCGAAGCTTACGGTGCTGCTTACACCCTCCAGGAAATGCTTACGGTCAAGTCGGATGACGTTTCGGGCCGTACCAAGGTTTACGAAGCCATTGTTCGTGGGGAAGACACCTTCGAGGCAGGCATTCCGGAGTCGTTTAACGTTCTTGTTAAAGAACTCCGTTCGCTTGGTCTCAATGTCGAACTTGAGCAGAACGAATACTAAGTGTTTGGCTGACAGGGGTGCCCATCCGGGCATCCCGGTCGCCAATTCGCATCTTTCGGCCTGAAATTGGCGAAACCCGGCGAGACCGGGCATAGCGGGAGAGCCTTTATGAACGAGTTGATGAAGATCTTCGGGCAGCCGCAGGGCACCCAGAGCTTCGATCAGATCCGGATTCAGATTGCCAGCCCGGAGCGTATCCGCTCCTGGTCATTTGGTGAAATCAAGAAACCGGAGACCATCAACTACCGGACCTTTAAACCGGAACGCGACGGTTTGTTCTGTGCGCGCATTTTTGGTCCGGTGAAGGATTACGAATGCTTGTGCGGCAAGTACAAGCGTATGAAGTATCGCGGCATTATCTGTGAGAAATGCGGCGTTGAAGTGACTCTGGCCAAAGTACGTCGTGAACGTATGGGTCATATCGAACTGGCGGCACCTGTTGCCCATATCTGGTTCATGAAGTCGCTTCCGAGCCGTCTCGGTCTGCTGCTGGACATGACGCTCAAGGATCTTGAGCGCATTCTGTACTTCGAAAACTATGTGGTTATCGAACCGGGCCTTACCCCGCTGAAAATGGGTGAGCTCCTGTCCGAAGACCAGTATATGACTGCCCAGGAAGAATATGGCGAAGACAGCTTCCGTGCCGGTATCGGTGCAGAAGCCATCCGCGATATGCTTGCGGCAATCGATCTTGATGAAGAACGCGAAACCGCGAAAATCGACCTCAAGGAAACCAATTCCGAAGCCAAGCGCAAGAAGCTGGTCAAGCGTCTCAAGCTGATTGAGGCCTTCCAGGAATCCGGCGCGCGCCCGGAATGGATGATCCTTGAAGTGATTCCGGTCATCCCGCCAGAACTGCGTCCGCTGGTTCCGCTTGATGGTGGCCGTTTCGCAACGTCGGATCTGAACGACCTTTACCGTCGTGTCATCAACCGTAACAACCGTCTGAAGCGCCTGATCGAGCTTCGTGCGCCTGATATCATCGTGCGTAACGAAAAACGTATGCTTCAGGAATCGGTTGATGCGCTGTTTGACAACGGCCGTCGCGGTCGTCCGATCACTGGTGCCAACAAGCGTCCGCTCAAATCGATGTCGGATATGCTCAAAGGCAAACAGGGTCGTTTCCGTCAGAACCTTTTGGGTAAACGCGTCGACTATTCCGGTCGTTCCGTTATTACCGTGGGTCCGAACCTGAAACTGCATCAGTGCGGTCTGCCGAAGAAAATGGCGCTCGAACTGTTCAAGCCGTTCGTTTACGCGAAGCTGGAACTGTACGGGATGGCCACCACCATCAAGGCTGCAAAGCGCATGGTGGAAAAAGAGCGTGCCGAAGTTTGGGATATCCTCGAGCAGGTTATCCGTGAACACCCGGTCATGCTTAACCGCGCACCGACCCTGCACCGTCTTGGTATCCAGGCGTTCGAACCTACCCTGATCGAAGGTAAGGCCATCCAGCTGCACCCGCTCGTTTGTACTGCGTTTAACGCGGACTTCGATGGTGACCAGATGGCTGTCCACGTACCGCTGTCGCTTGAAGCCCAGCTTGAAGCACGTACCCTGATGATGTCGACCAACAACATCCTTTCGCCGGCTTCGGGTAAACCGATCATCGTGCCGTCGCAGGATATTGTCCTTGGTCTGTATTACATCTCCATGGAACGTGACGGTCAGCCGGGCGAGGGCATGTCGTTTGTGAACATCGCCGAGATCGAGCAGGCTCTGGATGAAGGTGTTGTAAACCTGCATTCCAAGGTTAATGCCCGTTATCACACGGTTGATGAAAACAACGAACCGATCACCGTTCGTGTTGCCACGACCCCGGGCCGCATGTTGCTGTCGGAACTTCTGCCGCGTCATCCGCGCATTCCGTTCTCGACCATCAACAAGCTGCTGACCAAAAAAGACGTCTCGAACGTTATCGATGTCGTTTACCGTCACTGTGGACAGAAAGAGACTGTTATCTTTGCTGACCGCATGATGGGCCTTGGTTTCAACTGGGCATGTAAAGCCGGCATTTCGTTTGGCAAGGATGACATGATCATTCCTGATGCCAAGGAACCGCTGGTGGGTGGTACCCATGACAAGGTCAAGGAATACGAGCAGCAGTACCAGGACGGTCTCATCACCCGTGGTGAGAAATACAACAAGGTTGTTGACGCCTGGGCGCAGTGCACCGACGACGTTTCCGAAGCGATGATGAAAGTCATCTCGGCGACGGCAGAAGGTGACAATGTGAACTCGGTTTACATGATGGCGCACTCCGGTGCTCGTGGTTCTGCCGCCCAGATGCGTCAGCTGGCTGCTATGCGCGGCCTGATGGCGAAACCGGACGGCTCGATCATCGAGACCCCGATTATTTCGAACTTTAAAGAAGGCCTGACCGTGCAGGAGTACTTCAACTCCACTCACGGTGCTCGTAAAGGTCTTGCCGATACCGCACTGAAAACGGCGAACTCGGGTTACCTTACCCGTCGTCTCGTTGACGTGGCCCAGGATTGCATCATCACCCAGCATGATTGCGGTACTGATCGTGGCCTCGACATCGCAGCCGTCGTCGATTCCGGTGAAGTTATCGAAACGCTGTCAGATCGTATCCTCGGTCGTTTCACCGCTGACGAGATCGTTGATCCGTCAACCGGCGAAATCATCGTACCGAAGAACGAGATGGTTGAAGAAGATCACCTCGATATCATCGAAAAAGCCGGCGTCGAAATGGCCCGCATCCGTTCTGTTCTGACCTGTGACGCCGAAACCGGTGTTTGCGGTCATTGCTACGGTCGCGACCTCGCGCGCGGTACGACGGTGAACATCGGTGAAGCTGTCGGTGTTATCGCCGCACAGTCGATCGGTGAGCCGGGTACCCAGCTGACCATGCGTACGTTCCACATTGGTGGTGCGGCACAGCGTGGTGCAGAGGTTTCCGGTGTCGAAGCGAACTTTGATGCGACGGTTAAACTCAAAAACCGTGCAGTCGTTGCGAACTCGGCAGGCGTCAATATCGTTATGGCGCGTAACCTTGAGATCCTTCTGATCGACAAAACCGGTCGCGAGCGTGCGAAATATCGCGTTCCGTACGGTGCAAAACTTCTCACCGATGAAGGTGCGCAGGTAACGCGCGGCCAGAAACTGGCCGAGTGGGATCCGTACACCCTGCCGATCATCACCGAGAAAGAAGGTTATGTGAACTATGTCGACCTTCTCGAGAACGTAACCATTCGCGAAGTCTATGACGAAGCGACCGGTATTGCCTCGAAAACGGTTATCGACTGGAAGAGCATGCCCAAGGCGTCCGACCTTAAGCCGCGCGTTACCCTGCGTAACGAATCCGGCGAGGTCATCAACCTGGATAACGGTCTTGAAGCCCGTTACTTCCTGTCGGTTGACGCTATTCTCTCGGTCGAGAACGGTCAGAAAGTTCATGCTGGTGACGTGCTTGCACGTATCCCGCGCGAAGGTTCGAAGACCCGTGACATCACCGGTGGTCTGCCGCGTGTTGCCGAGCTGTTCGAAGCCCGTAAACCGAAAGAACACGCAATCATCTCGGATATTCCGGGTCGCGTCGAATTCGGCAAGGACTACAAGAACAAGCGTCGCGTCATCGTTCATCCGCTCGAGGACTCGGGCCTGACCGAACCGGTCGAATACCTGATCCCGAAAGGCAAGCATCTTGCCGTTCAGGAAGGGGACTTCGTCGAGAAGGGCGATCAGCTCCTTGATGGTTCGCCGGTTCCGCACGATATCCTGCGTGTTATGGGCGTCCCGGCACTGGCAGATTACCTGGTCAACGAGATCCAGGAAGTCTACCGCTTGCAGGGCGTGAAGATTAACGACAAGCACATCGAAGTCATCGTTCGCCAGATGCTTCAGAAAGTCGAGATCACCAAACCGGGTGACACGACTCTTCTGGTTGGCGAGATCATTGACCGCGTTGATTTCGATGCCGAAAACGATCGTGCGCTTAAAGACGGTGGCGAACTTGCAGAAGGCGCTCCGGTCCTCCAGGGGATCACCAAAGCCTCGCTGCAGACGCATTCCTTCATCTCGGCCGCGTCGTTCCAGGAAACCACGCGCGTTCTTACCGAAGCAGCTGTTTCGGGCAAAACCGATACTCTTATCGGTCTGAAAGAGAACGTCATCGTGGGTCGTTTGATCCCGGCTGGTACCGGTGCGGTGATGAACCGCTTCCGTGCACTGGCTGCCGAACGCGACAAATCGGTACAGATCGAGGCAGAAGAGGAAATCGGCGACAACTTTGGCCCGCAGGCCGATGCCGATACCACTTCACTGCCGGCAGGCGAATAAGCTCGTCGCGCCAGACAGTTAAAGAATCAGAGGCGAACCGGAACTCTTATCGACGCACCGGTTCGTCTCGGCGTTTGAAGCGCCAACTCGAAGGTCCACATGGTTTTGCTTGACGCAAAAGGGGGCCGTCACTAGTATGCGCCCACCGAATCTAGGGGGGTGTAACTGTGCCGGTGCCGTTTTGTGCGGTAGCGGGCGGTTTTCGCCCCCCATCGCTTGAGTGCGACTCTGACGGCCGTCGAGGCAGGAACTCCTGCATCTATGGGCGTCCGCGCGTGTTTCCGTACTTGTGCGGAGACGCGTGGTCGCTCGTCGTGCGTCGATAAGAGCAGCGCCCTAGTGGCGTCCGTTGAAGTAAAAGGGAAAGTTAATGCCCACTATTAACCAGTTGATCCGCAAGTCGCGGACTCCGCGCACCCAGCGCGATATGGTTCCGGCACTGGAAGCATGCCCGCAGAAACGCGGCGTTTGCACCCGTGTCTACACCACCACCCCGAAGAAGCCGAACTCGGCACTTCGTAAGGTTGCTCGTGTCCGTTTGACCAACGGCTACGAAGTTACCTCCTACATTCCGGGTGAAGGCCACAACCTGCAAGAGCACTCTGTCGTGATGATCCGCGGCGGCCGTGTAAAAGATTTGCCGGGTGTTCGTTACCACATCATTCGCGGTACCCTCGATACACAGGGTGTCAAAGACCGTAAGCAGCGTCGTTCGAAATACGGCGCGAAGCGTCCGAAATAAGGAGCAGCTCAGATGTCACGTCGTCACGCTGCTGAGAAGCGCGAAGTTTTGCCTGACGCCAAATATGGCGATAAGGTTCTCACCAAGTTCATGAACGGTCTTATGCTCGACGGTAAAAAATCTGCCGCCGAAAAAATCGTTTATGGTGCTCTGGAAGTTATGGAAAGCAAGGGTGCAGACCCGGTTGCTCAGTTCCACGAAGCAATGGATAACGTGAAGCCGAACGTAGAAGTTCGCTCGCGCCGTGTTGGTGGTGCTACTTACCAGGTTCCGGTTGAAGTTCGTTCCGAGCGTCGTCAGGCTCTGGCCATTCGTTGGCTGGTTGACGCTGCCCGCAAGCGTTCCGAAACGACCATGATCGGTCGTCTCGCCGGTGAATTGATGGATGCTGCCAACAACCGTGGCACCGCCGTCAAGAAGCGCGAAGACACCCACCGTATGGCCGAAGCCAACAAGGCTTTCGCTCATTATCGCTGGTAATTCAGACCTCAAGATCAAGAGTCGATTATGGTTCAACGTACTCCGATCTCTCGGTATCGCAACATCGGCATCATGGCTCACATTGATGCTGGTAAAACAACGACCACCGAGCGAATCCTTTTCTACACCGGCAAGTCCTACAAAATCGGCGAAGTCCATGACGGCGCCGCTACGATGGACTGGATGGAACAGGAACAGGAACGCGGCATTACGATTACGTCTGCTGCGACGACCTGCTTCTGGAACGACCACCGTATCAACATCATCGATACCCCGGGCCACGTTGACTTCACCATTGAAGTTGAACGTTCGCTCCGTGTTCTTGATGGTGCCTGCGCTGTTTTCGACGCCGTTTCCGGCGTTGAGCCGCAGACCGAAACCGTGTGGCGTCAGGCTGACAAGTACAACGTTCCGCGTATGTGCTTCGTCAACAAGATGGACCGTACCGGTGCAGACTTCTTCCGCTGCGTCGAGATGATCAAGGAACGTCTTGGTGCCAATGCCGCTGTCATGCAGCTGCCGATTGGTTCCGAGATGGAATTCGAAGGTGTTGTCGATCTCGTCCGCAACAAGGAAATCGTCTGGAAAGACGAATCCCTTGGCGCAGAATTCGAGTATCGTGACATCCGCGATTCCCTGAAAGACCAGGCTGAAGAATACCGTGAAGCTCTGATCGAACAGGCTGTTGAGTGCGACGAAGCTGCAATGGAAGCTTACCTCGAAGGCGAAATGCCGTCCGAGGAAGTTCTCAAGAAATGCATCCGTAAGGGCACCATTGCTGGCGATCTCGTTCCGGTTCTTCTGGGCACTGCCTTCAAGAACAAGGGCGTTCAGCCGCTTCTTGATGCCGTCATCGATTACATGCCGGCACCGGACGACATCGACGACGTTCGTGGCGTCAAGCCGAACACCGAAGACGAGCCGGACTCCCGTCCGCTGACCGACGAAGCACCGTTCTCGGCGCTCGCGTTCAAGATCATGTCTGACCCGTTCGTCGGCTCGCTGACCTTCATTCGTATTTATTCGGGTGTTCTGGAAGCTGGTTCCTACGTTCTCAACTCTGTTAAAGAGAAAAAAGAACGTATCGGCCGTATGCTTCTCATGCATTCGAACAACCGCGAAGAAATCAAATACGCTTGCTCTGGCGACATCGTTGCTCTGGTTGGCATGAAGGATACCACCACTGGTGATACCCTTTGTGATCCCTCCAAGCCGATCATCCTTGAGCGTATGGAATTCCCGGATCCGGTTATCGAGATCGCTGTAGAGCCGAAATCGAAAGCCGACCAGGAGAAAATGGGTCTCGCCCTTGCACGTCTTGCACAGGAAGATCCGTCGTTCCGCGTTAAATCCGACCACGAATCCGGCCAGACCATCATTTCGGGTATGGGCGAACTTCACCTCGACATCATCGTCGATCGTATGAAGCGTGAATTCAAAGTCGAAGCAAACGTTGGTGCGCCGCAGGTTGCTTACCGCGAAACGATCTCGAAAGAAGTCGATATCGACTACACCCACAAGAAACAGTCGGGTGGTTCGGGTCAGTTCGCGCGTATCAAGCTCACCTTCACCCCGGGTGAACCGGGTACGGGCTTCGCCTTCACCGATACCGTCGTTGGCGGTAACGTTCCGAAGGAATACATCCCGGGTGTTGCCAAAGGTCTCGAAAGCTCGCTGCAGAGCGGTGTTATCGCAGGCTTCCCGGTAACCGACTTGTCGATCAAGCTGACCGACGGTGCCTACCACGACGTTGACTCGAGCGTCATGGCCTTCGAAATTGCTGCTCGCGCAGCATTCAAAGAAGGTCTGTCAAAAGCTTCTCCGAAGCTGCTCGAGCCGATCATGAAAGTCGAAGTAGTGACCCCGGAAGAGTATATGGGCGACATCATTGGCGACCTGAACAGCCGTCGTGGCCAGGTTCGTGACATGGACTCCCGTGGCATCGCACGCGTTGTTAACGCGTTCGTACCGCTGGCGAACATGTTCGGTTACGTCAACACGCTGCGCTCCATGTCCCAGGGCCGTGCCCAGTTCGTGATGCAGTTTGATCACTATGCAGACGTCCCGCAGGCAGTTGCGGACGAAGTCAAAGCCAAATCGGCCGGCTAAGGCCAAGCCAGAATAAACGGAGTTAGTAATGGCTAAAGAAAAGTTTGAGCGTACAAAACCGCACGTTA
>NZ_JPWI01000025.1 GCF_003326795.1 Thalassospira profundimaris
ATGAAATTAACCTGACGGACCAGCTACCCGAATTGTCATAATTCGGGGTTATAGGATTTTTGGCCAGCCATTTCAAAAGAAGGGCCCCGCTTGCGCAGGAGCCAGTTCCAGCACGCCGGTTCGTGTGTTCTTAGGTTATCGTTGTCGTGGTGGTCGCTTACGCCAACCTTTCCATCCTTGTTGACCTTGGTCCAAGTACTGCCAGAGTGGTTTCCTAAGAGATCGTTCTGTCTGGTGGTGTCGCGGCTTTCAATTGCCTTGAGGATTTCTTCATGTTCGCTGATTGCGGTTGGCTATTTTGTGTTGCGCATGTTCTAGCGATACCGGATGCGATGTAGCCCCGCATTCATGCCTTTATGGGTTTCAATTAACAATAGATTTCTCGATGCCATGACAAGGGAGCGGTGAATACACTGGTTCAGCCTAAAATAGGCTAGGTGATCCTTGTGTGCAAAGGCGGCAAGCATTTCGTAATGCAATGCCCGTATTTCATCGATTTCTTCGTCAGTTGCTCGTTTGCAGGCAAGCTCGCCGTCAAGTCCTTCAATCCTGCCTAGGAATTTAAGTATATGCTTTACATCTTCTGGGCTTGGGGCGGCGGTAATCGCGCCGCGTGACGGGCAAAAGTTCAACAAGACCATTGACCGCTAGAATGCGAATAGCCTCGCGTAGGGGGCGATATATTAAGCTATTGAGCTAGTGTCCGCTCGCGGATCGGCTTGCCTGATCGTTGCTTTCATCCCGAACATTGAAGTCGTTTTTATTTTAGAGGGATGCGATTTTGACGGTTCGGGTAAACAGTTTACCGCGCTTGGTTTACCAACTGATTTTTCTTGAGATTGTCAGTCCAGCTTCGTGATCGGGCATCAAGAATCATTTGGGAACTTACCGGATTCTGCAAGATGACGCAGGATTTCCTTCCATTGGTCGAGCATCCTTCTGGCGACATCCGGTTCATTGTCGAAGCTTTTATGGACGGCAAGCCCACGCAGCATGCATAGATTGATCTGTATGAAGGTGCGTGTGCGTTTGCAATCCTGACTCACGCCCAGTATTTCGGCAATGATATTGTCGCGTTTGGTTGTCCATCGCGCCATGGTATTACGCAGGTCGCGGCCTAAATCATCGTCAAGGCGGGCTGCCAGCATCAGTTCGAGTGCCGCCATGTATTTGTCAGGTTCGAACAGTTTTTCCCACAGAACGTCGATAAGTTCGTCGGTTTTCATGCTCGGGCGGTTTTGGGCGTCATCAAAAGGCCAGTCGTTTTCCCAGGAACGCATCAGATAATCAAAGGCCGCAACAATCAGCTCGTTGCGGGTGGGGAACTGATGGGTTAGCGCCCCGCGAGATACCTTTGCCCGAGTGGCAATTTCCTGAGTCGAGATTCGCTCGTACCCGATCTCGATGAGAGCCTGAAGGGTCGCTTGGCATACGCGTTTTCGCGTATCACTTGATCGTTCTGCCTGTGTGCGACGTTTTCGGGGCGAACTTTTTTTTTCTGTCGCTTCAGAGAGCTCTGATGCCCGATTTTTCAATGCCATAAGGCGTAACGCTCCTGCTTTCGTTGTTGCGTCATAACTTATTTCAACCGGGTTTGATCCCACAAGTCCATTTATAAATATTGACATTTACAAGCAGACTAGTCTGTATGTTTCTGTCAAGAATAAAGCCGAACGGACTTAATCCGGCAATCGGTAGCAAGACACGTCAGACCAGAGTGGCCGTCACGACCTGAACATGGAGACCTAGATGCTTGGAAAAAAACTGATACTTCCGGCAATTGCCGCTGTTTTTGCAGCAGGTGGCGCTTTCACCGCACATGCGCAAACCAGCTTCATTGCCAACTCGTTTTATGATGCAGAACATCCACTCAGCAAATTCGGCTATGTCGAATGGGCGGAAACGGTTCGCGAGATTTCGGGTGGCGATCTGTCACCTGAAGTTTATACCGGATCTGTTCTTTTGGCGCCGCGCGCAAGCCTTCAGGGGGCGCGCGATAATATTGCCAATGTCGCGAACATCGCGGCGGTCTATACGCCTTCAGAGCTGCCAGTGGCAAATGCCATTCAGGAACTTGGTTTTAACTATTCTGATCCGTTGACAGCGATCTTTGTCGCTGCAGATTTCAGTATGCACAACGCAGTTCAGCTTAAGGAATGGGCTGATAATGGCATTGTTTATCTTGGTGCCTATGCAACGCCCCCTTATATCCTTTTTTGCAGCAAGCCGGTTCGCACCCTTGAAGACATAAAAGGCAAGCGTATTCGCACTGCTGGATCGAGTGTATCAAAATGGGTCGAGGAAGTTGGGGGTATTCCCGTAAACGTTCCATCAAGTGAAATGTATACCGGCCTTGAACGGGGTACACTTGATTGCGCAAGTAATGCTGCCAATGACCTGATTGACCGCTCTCTGTGGGAAGTTGCACCCTATACCACCGAATTGCCGACCGGGATGTACTGGACTGGGCCAGAATGGGGCTTCAACGCCGGCTTCTGGGCGGATCTGACCACAGCACAACGCAAGCAGCTTATGGATGCAACTGCCTATAGCATGGCAAACATGGCTGTGAATTACATTGCGCGCTCGGAAGCAGCACTTGAAGAGGCTAAAGCGAAGGGCAACGAAGTCAATCAGCCGTCCCCCGAACTGATGGCGTCGGTCGAAGAATTTCGCGAGAAAGTGTTGGGCGAGATTTATACGATTGCCGAACAAAAATATGGTGTCGCTAATGGCGCGGATCTGATCGACGATTTCCGGTTCACCTATGCAAAATGGGAGGGGCTGCTGGAACATGTAGATCGCAGTAATGTCGATGCCCTCGCGGCGATCGCTGCCAAGGAAATCTATGGCGATCTCGATCCGGCTTCCTACGGCATAAAGTAGGCCCATTTGCCTTTGGCCGATGCTCTTTGCACCTGGCACTATGACAGTGTGTTCCTTGTCTCCCGGAGCGTCGGCCAAGCCTGAAATGTAATTCCGGCACGAAGCGGAGCGGTATTCATGTCCTTTAATCCTGATCAAGATATTTCAGGTTCTGGCGCAGTTCAGTCCAACTTTCTGTACCGAGCTGTATCTTGGCTTAACACTGCATTTCTTGTGGTGTCTGCAGTGTTTGTCGTTCTCATGATGATTCATGTGACCGCCGACGTTTTGCTTCGGACAATTTCGGATTACGGCATAACCGGAACGCTCGAAGTCGTTTCTTACTATTACATGGTCTGCGCGATCTTTCTTGCGTTCGGATATGTCGAACTTCAAAACCAGCACATCCGTGTCGATCTGTTTGTTCAGCAAATGCCGCGTTCTGCGCAGGTCTTTCTTTATGTTCTGGCTTGTTTGGCGGGGCTTGCATTTTTTGGACTTCTTGCCTGGCAGAGCACGCTTGATGCCATTCGCGCGACCAAGTCCTCGGAAACCATCATGTCCAACTTTCTCTTTTACGTCTGGCCGAGCCGATGGGCGCTGCCAATCGGTTTTGTCGGATGTGTTTTGTCGGTGCTGTGCAATCTGATGAAGTCCTTAACCCGCTGGCGCGCGTTGTAAGAGGGAAGTAATGAGTAATCTTGATATCGGTATCATTGGGACCCTTATTGCGCTCGCGATGATTGCTTTGCGTGTGCCGATCGGGATCAGTCTTGGTCTTGTATCGATCGGCGGTATCGCGGCGATGTTTAATGTAAACGTCGCCTTGGGTATGATTTCTGCAACGCCGTTCGAATATGTCGGTCAGTGGGAACTGACGGCAGCACCGATGTTTCTGCTTATGGGGTTTATTTGCTCCTCAACCAACATGACCAAAGGGTTGTTTGAAGCGCTGCGGCTGTATCTGGCAAAGTTGCCCGGTGGGCTTGCGATTGCGAGTGTCGGGGCATGTGCCTTCTTTGCGGCGGCTGCGGGGTCAAGTGTTGCGACGGCGTCTGCGATGTCGCGTATCGCGGTGCCGGAAATGCTGCGTAACAATTATGACAAGGGACTTGCAACTGGCACCATTGCGGCATCAGGAACGTTGGGATCTCTGATCCCGCCAAGCGTCCTTTTGATCCTTTATGGCGTTTATGCAAAGGTTTCCGTCGGTCAGCTGTTTATGGCGGGGTTCATTCCTGGAGTGCTTTCGGCGCTCGTCTACATGGGCATGATCATGGCGCGGGTGAAGCTCAAGCCATCTCTTGCCGGTAGTGTTGTTATAAACCCGACGAAAGAAGAAAAACGCGCTGCCCTGAAAACGATTTGGCCGCTGCCTGTTCTTATTTTCTCGGTGCTTGGGGGAATATTTTCCGGCGTATTTTCGCCGACCGAGGCTGGTGCAATAGGCGCGTCGGTCGCGGCTATCATTGCGGCCGTTCGCGGCGCATTGACGTGGCGTGCGATCAAGAATTCCCTACGCGATACCATTGTTGCGGCGACGGGCATTTTTGTCATTCTGATAGGGTCTGTGTTCTTTACGCGCTTTCTTGCGTTAAGCGGACTTCCGGCCGCTTTCTCGGACTCGATCCTCAGTGTCAGTTCTGAACCGTGGTGGATATTCCTTGCGGTGACAGTCATCTATGTCGTGCTTGGGATGCTGATCGACTCTATTGGGCTTCTATTGCTGACCCTGCCGTTGATTTTACCGCTGGTAAGCAGTGCCGGATTGGACCCGATTTGGTTTGGAATCATCCTGATCAAGCTTCTTGAGATCGGGTTGGTAACTCCGCCAGTTGGCTTGAACGTCTATATGATCAAAGGTGCTTTGGGGAACCTTGTAACGTTGCCTGAGGTATTCCGGGGTGTCGGATGGTTTATCGCGATGGATTTCTTTACCCTTTTGATCCTGATGTTGTTCCCGATTTTGTCTCTTTGGCTGCCGACTTTGGCGTATCGATAAGTTGAGAGGTGGGAAGTATTGCAGAGATTAGGACGGGTTTTATCAGGGTTGTGTGCGTAATATAAAACAAACAGTCTATACTGTTTTTGTATGCGTCTGTTACATCAACGGCCTGAGGATCAATGCTGAAACAGGATGGCGAGATGACCGGTAGAACAGCCCGCACACAAGTTGAAAAAAGTGCAGAAACCCGTCGACGCATTATGGAGGCGACGGTTCGGCTTTTGCAGTGGCAGGGCTATTCGCGATTGACGACCCCGGCCATCGCAAAAGAGGCCGATGTCTCGCGTGGCGCTTTGACTCATCACTACGCCACGAAGGAAGACGTTGTTGTTGCGGCGGTCGAATATCAGCTCAAGGAAGCCATCGAAACCACGCGCCGATATGTTGAACAGAATGCAGACAAGGATATTTCTGTTGATGAGATTATTGATTATCTGTGGCGGTTGATGGCGGATGGCCTGTTTTATGTCACTTTGGAATGGCTATCGGAAATGCGCCATAACGCGCTTTTCAAAACCCGCCTCATACCGGTTGTTCAAGGCTTTCACAGCTCTCTCAACGAAATTTGGGCCATTATTTCGCGCCGATACCATGCTGATCGAAGACAGGCAGAAGTCGTCCTGAACGCAACAATGTGCCTGTTTCGCGGCATGGTGGCACAGACCATTGTCCGCAAAGATACCGAATATTTCGATGAACTTCTGTCCTTTTGGCGCCAGCTGCTTCGTCAGATGTTTGCCAACGGATTGGGTGTCGATATCTCCCCTCGCTCCACCAGAGAAGAAAGATCATGACTTTAAAACTGATTAAAAATGCCCGCATTGTTGATGGCTCTATTGCTGAACCGACTGAGCCGCTCAACATCCTGATTGAAAATGATCGCATTTGTGAAGTATCGGCAGATGCCACATCGCCGGATGCAGAAGTTATGGATGTGCGTGGCAAGACGGTGATGCCAGGCTTGATCGACTGCCATGTACATGTCATCGCAACCACCACAAATCTTGGCAAAAACGCCGACCTTCCGAACTCTTTGGTCGCGCTGCGTTCGGCAAAGATCATGGAACGCATGTTGATGCGCGGTTTTACGACAGTGCGCGATCTGGGGGGGGCTGATTACGGTTTGGTCGAAGCGGTTGATCAGGATGGTTTGCCTGCGCCGCGTCTCGTGATTTGTGGCAAGGCCTTGTCGCAGACCGGTGGTCATACCGATTATCGCGGACGCCACAGCCTGCGGTCTGTTGACTACTACAGAGATCAGATCGGTTCGCTTGGCGTGGTTGTGAACGGCGTTGATGAAGTCCGCCGTGCGGCGCGCGAACAGATCAAGGGAGGGGCCGATTTCATTAAAGTGATGGCAAATGGTGGTGTGTCATCTCCGACCGACCCGATTGCAATTTTGGCCTTCTCAACCGAGGAGCTTAAGGCCGCGGTTGAAGAAGCCAAGAATGCACAGCTTTATGTTTCTGGGCATCTTTATACCGACGAGGCCATTCGCCGTGCTCTTGAGTGCGGTGTTGAATCCATTGAACATGCCAATCTGATGAAGCCCGAGACGGCCAAGCTGATCCGCGAAGCGGGGGCCGTCGTGATTCCGACAAATATTACCTATGACTTGCTGGCGCGTGAAGGTGCCCGGTTTGGCTTGCCTGAGGAATCGGTTGCCAAAATCGAAGACGTTCGTGGTGCAGGTCTTGAATGCCTGACCCATCTGCATAAGGCAGGTGTCGTCATGGGGTATGGTTCGGACCTTCTGGGCGAGATGCATGGCCACCAGTCCGAGGAATTCCTGCTGCGTGGTCGTTACCTGCCAGCAAAGGATGTCATTCGGTCTGCTACCATTGATGCCGCAAAGGTGCTGCGCAAGGAGGGTGAAATCGGTGTGATCGCGCCGGGCGCATTTGCCGACATTATTGTCGTTGACGGAAATCCGCTCGACGACCTGTCCTTGCTGACCCGTCAGGGCGTGCATATGCCGCTGATTATGAAGGGTGGCCGCATCTTTAAAAATACAGGTTCCCTGTAAGTCCGGTTCGAAGATCACCGAATTTCAAAAAAAGGAAAGTGCAATGAAGAACGTTACCCTTCCGGTCCTTGCGGTCGCACTAGGGATCGGCGTTACCGGCGCTCATGCCGAAACCAGCCTGGATATGTCGAGCGAATATCCGGTAAGCTCCATTCATGCCCAGACGGCAGATTTTTTTGCCAAAACGCTTGGCGAAGAAATCAATGGCGACATAAGTGTCACCGTCCATCATGGTGGTGCATTGGGCTATAAATCGGTCGATCACTATGATGCTGTCGGGGATGGTGCGGTACAGCTTGCTTCATCCTTCTCGGGCGCGTGGTCAGGGATCAACCCAATCTTCCTGGTTTCGTCGCTGCCATTCATTGCGACCTCGATTGAAGATACCCGCAAACTTTATGAAGCAACCCGGCCCTTCTATGAAAAGGCGCTCGAAGAGGACAATCAGGTTTTCCTCTATGCCGCACCTTGGCCTGCTTCTGGTTTTTGGGCCAACAAACCGATTGATAAACCCGAAGCACTTAAAGGTCTGAAAATTCGGACCTATGATACCCCTGGTACCAAGACGCTCCAGAATGCTGGTGCATCACCGGTTCAGCTAAGTTGGGGCGATATCGTCCCGCAGCTTACGACCAATGGTATTGATGCTGTTCTAACCTCGGCTGACGGCGGTGCTGGGTCGCAGTTCTGGGAATATTTGTCCGATTTTACCGAAGTAAACTATGCGCTTCCGCTTCAGGTCACGCACATGAACCGTGATGCCTTTGATGATCTTGGTGAAGAAGGTCAGAAAGCTGTTCTTGACGCCGCAAAAAAGGCGGAAACATTCGGTTGGGAGGCTCTGGATTCCCGGGTTCAAGCCAACTACACCAAGCTTGCCGAAAATGGTGTAACCATTACAACCAACGTTTCGGCGGATCTTTTGTCGCTGCTGAAATCTTCTGCTGCCCCGGAAGTTGAGCAGTGGAAAGAACGCGTGGGTGACGATGCGCAGACACTGTTGGACACCTATCACGAGCTGCTTGCGAAGTAGGGCTCGATATCTTTGAACCCGTACCGGGCATGGTGATGCCATGCCCGGTGCGCTCAACGCGAATAGTATCATGAAATCTGTCGTCAAATTCATCGAAAGCCTGTCCAAGCTGGGAGCTGCCCTGGCCGCCATAACCTTGGTGGCAATGGTCTTGTTCATTCTTTTTGAGATTGTTCTGCGAACGGTTTTCGACAGTTCGACCTTTATCATGGATGAAATGGTTGGCTATGGCGTTGCAACGGCAACCTTTCTGGCGTTGCCCTATGCGTTGGGCGAGGGAAGCATCATTCGCGTCGAATTGCTTCTTGGGCATGTGTCAGGAAAGCATCGCAAGTTTCTTGAAGCTTTGAGCTGTGTCGTCGGTCTTGGTGTGACCTGGCTTCTGATTTCGTTCATTTGGGTCCGGGTTGCGCGCGACTGGTCCCGAAGTACCGTCAGCAGCAGCATTGCCGAAGTGCCAATGTGGATACCTCAGGGGGTCATTCTTGCCGGGCTGTGTTTGCTGTTTCTTCAGTTGATTGCGCTTCTGATCCGGCAATTCATCGCAATCCCCGGTCGTGCATCAGATGCCGAAACGCTTTGAAACAATGTCGTTTCGCACGCTGAAACTGTAATTAAAGAAACGAGTTTTATCATGGATGCACTTCTTGCTGCGGGATTGGTTCTTGCCCTGATTTTCTTGTTCCTTGGGCTCGGGGTCTGGATATTTGTTGGGCTTCTGGCGGTGAGCGGTTTGTCACTTGCCCTTCTTGCCGGTATGGATATCTCGCGCATCGGTACCATTGCTGCCAATATCGTCTATCGATACTCCACGACCTGGGAATTGGCTGCCATTCCGATGTTCATCTGGATGGGGGAGATCATTTTCCGGACCGATATTTCTGATCGGATATTTCGGGGCCTGACACCATTTGTGAACTGGTTGCCGGGAAGATTGCTTCATACAAATGTACTGGGTTGTACCATGTTTGCCGCAGTTAGCGGCTCAAGTGCTGCCACGGCGGCCACGGTGGGTAAAATCACCACAACTGAACTTTCGCGTCGCGGCTATGATCAATCTTTATCGCTGGGCTCGCTTGCCGGAGCTGGTAGCTTCGGATTGCTGATCCCCCCGTCAATCGTGATGATCGTATATGGCATCCTGGCCGAGGTTTCGATCAGTCGCCTGTTTGCTGCTGGTGTTCTGCCGGGCATCATGATCGCTGCGCTCTTTTCTGGCTATATTGCCTTTCGCGCCGTGCTGAAACCTGGCATTGCCCCGAAGGCAGAGTCACGGTTCAATCCTTTGGAATTGATTGGGGCGATTATCGATCTGCTGCCGATTATCACCCTGATGGTGATTGTCCTGGGGGCAATCTATTCCGGGATTGCGACCCCGTCGGAAGCCGCAGCGGTTGGCGTGTTTGGTGCGATTGTGATTACCATCTGCCTGCGCCAGTTTTCGGTTGCGATGTTGGTGCGGACCCTGCTGGGGGCTGTGGTCAGCAGTGCAATGATCTGTTCGATCCTGATCGCAGCAGCCTTTCTGTCGACCGCGATGGGCTATCTGCATATTCCAAGTGAAATTGCGCGCGCTATCGGTGAATGGCAGTTGTCCCCTTCGATGCTGATTGTGGTTCTGTCGCTGTTCTATCTTGTACTTGGGCTTTTTCTTGATGGTGTTTCGATCATTGTCATGAGTTTGCCGATCACATTGCCGCTGGCGATGCAGGCCGGGATTGATCCGGTATGGTTCGGCATTTTTCTGATTGTGACGGTTGAACTGGGTCAGATCACACCGCCCGTTGGCTTCAACCTGTTTATTCTGCAAAGCCTGACAGGGCAGTCTGTTGGCCGGGTGGCAAGATATGCGTTCCCGTTCTTCCTGCTTATGCTCGGTGCTATTGCCCTGCTTGTCTGGTTTCCTGAAATTGCCCTTTGGTTGCCGAGTACTCTTTATGACTGATATTGACCTTGTTCGACTGGCTGGTGCGTATGCGGCGAAAGCGCAGCCTGAAGCGTCGCTTGACGTAGTAGCCGATATTTATAATTGCCGGTTTAAACCCCGTCTGATGACGTTCTTTGCCTGGGATAATGGCGATGATATGTGCCGCCGCGTCTGGTCAAATAATCCGGAGAAATATCCGACTTCGGCAAAAAAAAAGATGGGGCCGACGCAATGGGGGCAAACCGTTCTGCGTGACCAGACGCCATGGTTCGGAAAAAACGAAACGGCCATGCGCGAGGCGTTCCCAGATCATGAACTGATTAAAAGTCTGGGCTGTTCTGCCTGCCTCAGTGTCCCCGTGGTTGCGATGGGCAAGTCAATCGGTGCGATCAGTGTCCTGCATGAAGAAGGTACCTACAGCCCATCTGATCTGAATGATCTTGCGACCTTGTCCTCACTCCTCGTTGCGCCGCTTCTGATGCTTTGAAGCCTCTCCAAACGCCCTTGTTCCTATTTGCCAGACAAGGACCGCAATGGGTAAATTGGCTTATTCCATTTCACAATCGTAAATTAGTTTTGGGCGGTCTGCTTTGTGGCAAGTTCAGTACTATGTGTTGATGGGGCGCGATCATGTTCGGCGCATAATCGTGCAATTTTTTGTCAGCTTATGTGGCAATCGATGTCAATTTGTCTGGCAATCGGAAATGCCAAGTAGTTGATTTCGCTGTATGTCGAATATCAAATTTTGTGGCACACAACAGTGTTTACAGAGCGTATTCACTGCTCCAT
>NZ_JPWI01000026.1 GCF_003326795.1 Thalassospira profundimaris
CGATGGCTGCGGGGTTTTCTTTTGGCTTCGAACTGACCCGATTTCGGCAATCATGAAGTCGGTGTTAGTCGGACTTGTACGCACTACCGCCATAATAGACACGCAACGGCCCTACATCTGAGTATCGTTTCTTACGCAGCCGAACGCAGAGTTGGCCGAAGCGGACCCTAATCCCTCAAAGAAAAGAAGCCGGGAAACGGCAATGGGCAAAAACTTTTAATGTAACCTTCAATAAAGACACACGACCAGAAGCAGGTATCGCCACTCTTTCTTAAAGGCCCAATTATGCTGCATAACGCCACCCAAGCCTGAAGAGCTCGTTTTGATCCCAAATCTTTGCCCTCCAGGCTCTTCTCAGAAAGAATTTGGCCGAATTCGTCGAGGCACATTATAACTTTCAAGAGAGAAATCGTCGAATTGATCACCCGGAAGGGTCTATTATTTCTACTCTTTTTTGTCTTCAGGGCCGTGCGACATTGATTGCCAAGCTTTGGAGCCGCTGATAAAGCTATGGAGCCTGCTTCGCGCTGATATTTAACTTCGAATCCAAGACCATTTTCAAGTCACAGTAATCCCCCCCTCTCTGAACGGGAGAAACCATGTTTCCGGAAAAGACAAAACCGAATAGCGCCGATGCAATCAAAGTAAGCGTCTTGGTACTCACCTATAACCATGAAAAATATTTGGCGCAGACACTAGATTCTATTTTAGCTCAAAAAGTCTCCTTCCCTATCGAGCTGATCATTGCCGAGGACTGTTCGACCGATGCGACCCGGGATGTGATAGCTGAGTACAGAGACAAATTTGAGAACTGCACTGTTTTGTTAAACAACAAAAATCGCGGCGGGATTTTCACTATCATTACGGCCTCCGAACATATTTCCGGCGAATACTATTGTTTTCTGGAAGGTGACGATTACTGGACAGATCCGACCAAACTACAACAGCAAGTAGATATCTTGGACCAACACAAAGAATATGTCGGTTGCTCCCACAATACAGAATTGTTCTATCAGGCAGAAAGCCGCACCGAACTGCTGCATAAAGAACCTTTGCCAGATGAGTACGGTGCCGACGAACTGATCACGTCCCAATGTTATTGCCACACCAGCTCGTACCTTTGGCGGAGAACGTCACGCGATATCTACCCGCTCGAAATGCATTACAACAAAATGATCGGGGACTGGTTTGTCTCAATCTACAAGTCTCAATTTGGCAAGATCAAGTATATCGATCGCACAATGTCGACTTATAGAATCAGTGGAACCGGAATATATTCGAAGCTGTCTCAGCTTAATCGAGATTATTCCAACATACGTGGCGCGATAATTTACAACAAACTCCTGAAATACAAGTTTGATCACATATATTCTCGGAATCTCCCGTATTCGGTACGCCATATCCTGTTCCAGAATCTGAGTCCGAGCAAAATACGTTCACCATCAGATGTCCTGATACTGCTGCGCCTGATATTTCTTCATCTGTCATTTGTCAGTTTCGACAAGCATTTGCCCGACCGGAGTTCAATCGGCGTACGCAGGAAGTACCAGATCGCCAACTTGGCAAGGTATATGTATATCCAGATGTTCCGGAAGCTCATCAATCCGGTTTCCAAATTCATATATGAGGCATTGCATCTGTTCGATATGAACCGATACAAGGTACTCTACAAAAAGAAACTCATGAAACTTTTCGGGATCGAAATGTACGAAAGCGATTATCAGTGATGAAAATTGCGATTATGCAACCGTACTTTTATCCCTATGCGGGATATTTCGAGCTCTTCAGACAGTCCGAGTTGTTCGTGATTTACGACTGCGTCCAATTTCCGCGGCGGGGCTGGGTTCACCGCAACAAAATCCGGCGAACCAATGACGCGCATGAATCCGGAGAATGGCTTACACTTCCGATCGCGAGCTGTTCCCAACAAACCAAAATCAAAGATTTAAGCTTCGCTCAAGATGCCGAAGCAGAATGGTATCAACGATTACAAAGGTTCCCGACGCTTTATCAAGCTCTGCAGAACAGGCAAGACGCCTTTGAAACCATCTGCTCGCTTGACGTTCCACCTGTGGATTATCTTGTCGAAAACCTGCGATTTGCCTGTTCGTTTCTGGGACTTCATTTCAATGTTGTACGTTCCAGCGAACTGAGTATCCCTGAGTCTTACAAAGCCCAAGACCGGATTCTCAAAATCCTGAAAGAACTTGGTGGATCGTGTTACAACAATCTTCCCGGTGGGCGAGAGTTATACTCGCAGGAGGATTTCAGGGATAACGGCATCGAACTGAATTTTCTGGAAACCATGCACATATCAAAGAAATCTGTCTTACAAGACATATTAGGTATTTAACGAGATTCGGGAAAACTCGTCCCTACTCAACAGGCAATTACGGTCCAAGATGAAGAGTTCAAATTATAAAGTACTTCAAAATCATTACGAAAACTGCCTGAAAACTCACGGGGCGACCCACAAAGGCATTGATTGGCCAAACGAACAGGATCTTTTTCGGCGATATCAGGTAATGCTCGACATTACCCGGTTCTCGGAGGCTGATAACATTGACATACTGGATCTTGGATGCGGTTATGGCGGCCTTTACGAGTATATGACGACCCATTGGAACGAAAGACCAAAGGAATTTCGTTACAAGGGTATAGATATCTCTGGCGATATGATTAGCGCAGCCAAAACGGCCAATCCCGACATCGATTTCGAGCAGCGAGACGTCCTAACGGACCCGCTTGCAAATAATCGGCATGGTTTCGTGATTATGAACGGATTGTTCACCGAGAAGCAAAGCATGTCCTTTGATGAGATGTTTGAATTTACAAAGGCGATGCTAAAAATAGCTTACGATACGTGCATCAACGGTATTGCATTTAATGTAATGTCGAAGAACGTTGACTGGGAACGCGAAGACTTGTTCCATCTTTCAATCGACAGTCTGGCAAAATTCCTATCCGAGCATCTGACACGTGACTTCGTAATACGGTCTGATTACAAACTTTATGAGTACACATGCTATGCTATCAAAAAATAAGAAGCTGGTAATCTTCGGATCCGGACAAATAGCGGAAGTTGCGCATTACTTTTTCAGTTCAGACAGCGAATACGAAGTTGTCGCATTCTGCGTGGATGCACAATTCAAAACTCAGGATACATTGCAAGGCCTTCCAATCGTGACCTTCGAGGATATTCAGAAGAATTACCCTCAGGACGAATTCTTTATCTTTATCGCGATGAGTTACAACAAGGTGAATGTGCTTCGCAAGGAGAGATACCAGACCTTCAAGGAAATGGGGTACAAGTTTGCCTCCTATATAAGTACCAACGCCATTTGCAGCACAGAAGACATCGGCGAGCATTGCTTTATTCTTGAACAAAACAATATCCAGCCATACGCCAAGATTGGAAAAAATGTCGTTCTGTGGAGCGGCAATCACATCGGTCACCATAGCATTGTAGAAGACCATTGCTTCATCTCTTCGCACAATGTGATATCCGGTGGTGTGCTTATCGGTGAGCGCACGTTCATCGGGGTGAACAGCACCTTGCGTGATAACATTACGGTTGGAAAAGGCGCAGTCATTGGTGCCGGTGCTCTTGTCTTGGAAGATTTGCCTGACTTGGCAGTGACTTTCTCTGAGGGCTCCACACTTTCGAGGGTACCAAGCAATCGCTTGAGGTCGATCTGATATGCGGTGGAAGAAGATAGGAAAGATATTCTCTTCCGACTTGTTACCGCAGTGGTCCAGCGAACATAGCCAGCTTCCAGTCCCTGTCATACTGGAAGATCGGGTTCGTATTTTTTTCTCGACCCGTAATGCGAACGGGCAAGCGACCCCCATTTCTTTTGATGTCGCTTTAGATGACCTCACCAAAGTCATCCAGGTCAACACAAACCCGATACTCGAACTTGGAAGTTATGGCAGCTTTGACCAAAGTGGCATCATGCCGAGCGATGTCGTTTATGATTCCGGCCGTCACTTGATGTATTATATCGGCTGGCGCACAGGAACGGTTGAACCATATCACACGTCAATCGGTGTCGCAGTAAGCGAAGATAATTGTCAAACCTTTCGCAAGATGTTCGCCGGCCCAATCATTTCACGTTCCAAACACGAACCATTCATCACAACAACCCCCCGGGTCATGATTAATGGCTCATCTGACTGGCGTCTTTGGTATTCTTCGGGGACCAAATGGGAAATGATTGACGGCAAACTGGAGCCTATCTATGTCATCATGTCAGCAACGTCTGAAAATGGCATTGACTGGAACCGTGATGCGTCTGCTTGTATCTCCTTGAAACATGACCTCGAATGCCTCACAAGTCCGAGTGTAATCCGTATCGGCGAAAACCAATACATGTGGATGTGTTATCGGGATGCAGAAGACTATCGAGATGGTGGCGGTTCCTACAGGATAGGTTTTGCGCATTCCCGTGATCGTGGCGTATCTTGGGATCGCCATGACGATGATGCTGGAATATCGCTGTCTTCGTCATCAGAATGGGACAGCAAAATGATGGCGTACCCCTATGTATTTGAGCACGCCCGGAATATTTTTATGCTGTACAATGGGAACGACTTTGGACGCTCTGGCATAGGCCTGGCCCAGTTGATTGACTTTTAGAGTAAATAATCAATGACTGAGAATAACGTATATGTCACTCGCCCATTCATTAGTGACCCTGATCTGATCAGCCAGAAGATTGCAGAAGTTCTTAAATCCGGGCAACTGACCAATAACGGCCCCAAAGTCGTAGAGTTTGAAAATGCTCTGGCGTCAAAGTTGGACGTTGAACATCTGTCCGTCTTCACGAATGGCACTCTTGCGTTGATGATTGCCTTGAAGGCACTCGACCTGACAGGTGAAGTAATCACAACACCGTTCACCTTTGCCGCAACAGTTCACGCCCTTCAGTGGTTGGGACTTACACCGGTGTTCTGCGACATCGACCCTGAAAGCATGTGCATTGATCCGACAAAGATCGAGCAACTGATCACCCCGCGGACGTCGGCGATACTTGGGGTACACGTTTTTGGCTTCCCGTGTGATGTCGAGGCCATTGAAAACATTGCGGAACGTCACGGCGTCAAAGTTGTTTACGACGGTGCACATAGTCTTCTGACGCAGTTCAAAGGGCGTTCTTTAAGCCACTACGGTGACATCACGATGCACAGCTTCCACGCCACCAAATTGTTGAATTCGCTGGAAGGTGGTGCGCTGATCTTCAAGTCAGCCGAGATGAAGGAAAAGTCTTTCCTTTTGAACAACTTTGGAATTCGCGGCGAAGAAAATATCTTTCTTCCCGGACTGAATGCCAAAATGAACGAAGTGCAAGCGCTCGTCGGCATTGAAAACCTGAAGCAGTTGCATTCGGAAATCGAAAAACGGGACATCGTGTACCGCAAATATTCCGAATTATTGGGCAATGTCGACGGTATTCGTATACCGCAGCAGCCAGCATGTTCCAGCCATAGCTATCAGTATTTTCCAATCATTGTCGCAGATGGCAGACGTGATGTAATACATTCTGCCCTCAAGGAAGCAGGAATTCATGCCCGCAAGTATTTTTACCCACTGCTGAGCAACATCGAAACCTATAGTAATTTGCCCTCAGCACGACGAGAACTTCTAAAAGTTGCAAATGACATATCTGACAGCGTTCTTTGCCTCCCCTATTTCGGGGAGTTGGACGAAGAAACGGTGGTGAAAATTTGCAACGTAATTAAGAACGCATAGAATTCAGGAGAAATTTTGTGATTATTCTGGGACTACATTTTGGGCATGATGCGTCAATAACCGTCATGAAAGACGAAGACGTACTTATTTGTTACGAAATTGAACGTCACAAAAAAAAGAAGCATGTAATCGGAATCGAGTACAGTGATGTCGTTGCCTGCCTTGCTGATGTGAATATCCAGATTGAAGACATTGATTACGCCACTGTGACATCCACGCAGCTCGTGGAATATATTTTTCCCGAACCGGAAAAGCTGAACATCAAACTTCAGCATCATTCGGGACATAAGGGTATCCCCTGCGCGCTTGTGGACCAACTTGGCATCACCCCTGAGAAATTTGCGGAAACCGGATTACAAGGCTGGCTTCCCTTGATTCTCAGGGAACGCAGCGACCATGTTTACAATTTGATGCTGCCGGACAGTCTCAAGAAGACGCTTCTGGAGACAGAGCATACCCTTCCAAGCTTCGAGAAGTTTATTGAAGTTCCACTTTGGAACGAACGGAAGTCGCTCAAGGATATTTCGAACACCGACTTCAGTTCGATGATGAATGATGCGATCCGTCACGGGTTCCATTATCCGGTGACGCTGCTTCTGAATGGGCGCGAGATCCCGTCATTTGTCTTCGCTCATCATTATGCTCATATTGCATACGCCTTCTACCAGAGCCCATACGAGGACGCCGCAATTCTCTCAAACGACGGCGCAGGTGGCGGTGACCAAAAGTATCCTTGCGGGATGTTTGCCTATGGAACTGGCGACAAGCTTTATCCCTACACCCCAAATACGCTTGCTGCGGGCGAAATGTATGATCTGGCGTCGATCTCTATAAATCTGGATCCGGGAAAACTGATGGGACTGTCTTCTTACGGACAGCCGCGTTTTTATTCTCCTGAGTTTGTCGGCAACTGGTATGATTTCAACAAACGTCCTTCCAGTGACTGGGTTGACCATTGCCTGAAAGAAGCAAAGCAGCTTGGGTATGATCTGACCTATTTCGGCGATCGCGAACATATCCTGGAACCGATCAATGTCGACTTTGCCGCCAGCACACAAAAACTGATCGAGGAAATTTTGTTATTCTCGGTCTCGGCAATGTACAACTCCTTGCAGTCGAGCAATGTCCAGACCCCCAACTTGTGCTTCTCGGGTGGTGTTGCACTTAACTGCCCGGCCAATACACGCATCTCGAATGAAAGTCCCTATAGTAACGTCTATGTTCCGCCCGCAATTGGCGATATGGGACTGTCTATCGGTTCGGCGATGGCCCTTTACTACAACATCCTCGGGAAGCCGCGTACTCTGAAGAAACAGACGCCAAAGCATGCATATCTTGGCGGAACGGCAGCAGAGCGCTCAATTCCGCGTGCGCTGGATGCGTATCGCGAAAAAGTAACGATCACCGAATGTGAAAATGTCGCATCGGATATCGCGAACATGATCCATCGCAACCAGGTCATTGCGCTCTTTACAGGCCGAAGCGAAGTGGGACCTCGTGCGCTTTGCCATCGTTCAATTATTGCCAACCCTCAGCACGAGGAAAACTGGAAACGAGTGAACGAAATCAAGTCGCGAGAGTTGTGGCGCCCGTTTGCACCGATTGTGCTTGAAGGTGAAGAAGAGAAGTACTTTTACGGCTGTCCATTCCCGTCTTACTTCATGTTGTTTAATGCGATCATCAAAACTGACAACATCCCGGCAATCACACATGTCGACAGAACGTCACGGATTCAGTCAATCAACGCAGACTGCGGTATTATTCATGACGTTTTGCAACAGTATAAGGCGCTTGGAAACCCGGCTGTACTGATGAACACATCTTTCAACGGCCCGAAACAACCAATTATCGAGGAACCTGAAGATGCGATTGAGTTCCTCCTTACAACTGAAATTGATGCCGTCTACCTGAACAACTTCAAGATTGAGAAGCTTGGCCGATGAAACAAGTTCTTAAGCAGATAGCCTATCGTCTCCCAATGGTTCGACAGGTATTACTCGAACTGGATACGTTGAGAAAAAATCAGGCTTCGTTGCTACGTGAAAGAGATGAACTTTCGCGTGAACGGGAAAAATTGTTCTCGCGCTTAAATTCCGGGAACGGGACAGAAGCAAAATACCTTCCTGACGCCGATGAACTGAAAATCTACTTTTAGGCCAGAACCCTCGACTACGATCAGATATATGCTGACGTTCAGAAAGAGTTTGCCAGAAGGCGATCTTGCCTAGATCGATCTCTGACAACACTCTTTTCTGAACGTCAGCTTTCACCAAACCTGTGCGTATTACTGCCGACATTTAACCGCTAACCGACCATATGATCTGGATTTTTCGATGGAAACTTCCCGAAATATTCTGGCGCAGACCATGCAAGTCTCATTGACATAAATTTCCTTGAATCAAGGTATTGCAATCGTCTCCGCCTCGGATTATGGTTCCGCCGCTCAAGCCGGTGTAGCTTTAATTGGTAGAGCAGCTGATTTGTAATCAGA
>NZ_JPWI01000027.1 GCF_003326795.1 Thalassospira profundimaris
GTTTCGTAATCCGTGCGGCTCCAGTAATGGGGGCATTCGGGTCGATCTCCGCCAAATACTCAGCTGCAGCCTACGTCTGCAACGCTCGCCAAATCTCACCCAATACCCGCCCCATCGTCTGATCGCGCCGCCGGATCGCAAATACTTCGGTGTGCCGGGGGCGAAAACCTTCGACATTAAGTGCCACAAGCTCGCCGCTATTAAGCTCGTTCGTGATCATGTGTTCCGGAAGGCCGCCCCAGCCGTGACCATTCATGATGACGGATTTTTTGGTGGCGAAATCCGAGACGGTCCAGCGTCGTCCACCTGCAAGCACATCGCGCGACTGATCATAATCCGGGCCGCCGGTGCCCGCAACAATCACCTGCACATAGCTTTGCATTTCCATGCGCGATCGCATGCCACTGCGCCCGGCGATGGCGAAGCTTTTATGGGCGACCGGGCGGATCACCACAGAGCCGACCGGCGTGGTTTCCACATGGTCGATATCAACCCCTTCCAGCCCCGCGATAATAAGATCGGCTTCGCCCTTCATCAGACGGGCCACCGGACCGCCCATCATTTCGGTCGCGACAGCGATATGGGTGTTGGGGAATTTGTCGCCGATTGCGCCAAGGATTTTCAGGATCGGTTCAAGCGACATGGTTGCGGTCAGCGCGATCCGCACCAGTGGTTCCTGTGTGCTGCGCAGTTCTTTGGCGGTGGCCTGAAGGTGGCGGAACTGGTCAAGCACGCGGGTGGCTTCGCGCAGGAAGACTTCGCCTTCTGAAGACAGGCGCGGGCGATAATCCGCGCGCGAGAAGATGGCAAAGCCCAGTTCATCCTCAAGCTTGCGGATTTGATGGCTGATGGCTGATTGCGCCTTGTTCAGGCGCTCTGCAGCGCCGCGAAAGGTGCCGGTGCTGACAACCGCATCAACCGCAATGAGTTGTTCCAGGTTCATCGGGTCCTCAGGATGATCTATAATTTAGATCGTTATCATGAAAACTCGATATTATCAATTGCTCGTCCGGTTTGGCAAAAGGGGGCATACACCAAACCAAAGGAGCTACCCATGAAGCTTTATTATCTTCCCGGCGCATGTTCGCTTGCCAGCCATATCATGCTGCATGAAGTCGGTGCGCAGTTTGACATTGAAAGGGTGGACACCAAGGAAGGGCGCACGGAAAGCGGTCGTGCCTATCGCGAGATCAGCCCGAATGGCTATGTCCCCGCCCTTGAGATTGAAACAGGCGACTATCTGACCGAGGGTGTCGCGGTTCTTCAACATATCGCCGATACCCACCCCGAACGTGCCTTTTCCCCGAAACCGGGTTCAGTGGCGCGGGCACGTTTGCAGCAGTTTCTGAATTTTGCTGCGGCAGAGCTGCACAAATCCTGGGGGCCGCTGTTTACCGATGGCGCAAGCGCGGCAGAGCAGGATGCGGCAAAGGCCAAGGTCGCGACAAAGTTCGACCATCTGGAAAGCGTGCTTTCAGACGGTCGTGATTATCTTGTCGAAAACCGGTTTTCGGTGGCGGACGCCTATACCTTCGTTCTGGTGAACTGGGCGAGTTTCAAGGAAATCGACCTTTCAAACTGGCCAAACCTTGCCGGGTTTGTTGCACGTATTCAGGCGCGCCCGGCGACGCTGGCCGCCATGAAGGCCGAGGGGCTTGTGTGATGAAATCTGCTGATGAGGTGGAAATTGATGGACTGATGGGGCGCTATTTCGATGGCCTCTATCATTCTGACAGCGGCGTCCTGCGCACAGTGTTTCATCCCGAACTTGCCTATGTCAATGCGACCGGCGGCAATCACGAGTTCATGGATCTGGAAGCCTACATGACGCGGATTGATAACCGTGAACCCCCGGCAGCGCATGGCGAGAAGCGCAGCGAAAGCGTTGATCGGGTCACCCTGACAGGGCGTCAAATGGGGCTGGTCGAAGCCCGTATGACCATGATGGGGCGCGACTATCAAGACCTGCTGACGCTGATCCACACCGATGCGGGCTGGAAGATCATCACCAAGGTCTTTGCCTATCATGAACAGGAGGATTGAAACGTGCCTTACGTCAATATCAAGGTTACCCGCGAAGGCGGACCGGACGGAACCGGCCCAACGCCGGAGCAGAAAGTGCAACTGATCAAGGGCGTGACCGACCTGCTTCAGGATGTGCTGAACAAATCACCGGCGACAACCTTTGTTGTGATTGACGAGGTGTCTCTGGATGACTGGGGCATATCGGGGCAATCGGTGCGTGATATCAGGGCGACACAAAGCTGAGCATTGATTGCACATCATGCCGTTATGGCGACAGGCCCTGCATCCGGTGGTGCAGGGCCTGCGTCATTTGCAGGGTTGGCAGATGAGTGCCTGGCACCTTTGATGTGGGCCTTTCAACGCCGTCGCCGCAATCCTCTATTTTGTGACGCTGGCGCGGCCAAGGACCTCGTTATGGATGCAGGATGCGTAAATCCAGTCAGAGTCCGTAACGCCCAATTTGTTGCAAAGCGCCTGTGAGGACGGATTATCAAGGCGGACACCGGTCATGAAACCCCGGGCTGTTTCTTTTTCCCACATGTGAATGATGGCCTTGGCGCCAAGGATCAAGCCGATCTTTTCACCGCGTCTGTCTTCGCGCGTGGCCAGCATCCCCCAAAACACGTCGTTTGGTCGCAGGCCTGACGCGTGATGCATGACAAATGATGATGCACTTGCAACCGGCACACCGGTAGCGTCAATTGCCACCAGATTTATGCCGCGCCGGGCTTGGCCGCGCATGATGGAACCCGGGACGGGCATGACGTCACAGGATTGGCAAAGGGCCGCGACATCCGCGACCAGTTCTGTCGGGGACGTTTCGTCGAGTGCAATAATCGACAGGTCATCTGGCAGGGTATGCTTTTCAAGGATTTGACGGCTGGCCTCATAGGCGGCTTCGCCACCCCAATAATGTTCGTGGCGGTCGCACGAAAAACCGCGTGCTTCCAGCTCCGCGAACAGTTTATCTGCCTTGAATTTGGGGAAGTAATAGGCAACTGATGCCCCAAGAAGGGTTGCGACAGAGGCCAGCACATCGGCGGTATCACCTTGCGGATCTGAAAGCGCAACCGTCCGGCCGTAATACGCAAATCTTGGATTGTCTTGGATGAGTGTCCAAAGAGCCGCACTCCTCTTCATCAGGGCTATGCTGCTTTCTGTCCCGAAAAATTCCTGATGGTGATCCAACTCTGTCCCTTTTCATGCTTTGTCGATTTGCGAACCGTTTCTTGAGTTCGCTCAGCTGATTAAAGGTGGCGCGTATGATTGCGCCGTCTGGCTAGATGGTCGCGGCTTTATCTTGAATTCACGTGTATTGGGTCACGCGGATGCCGGGTCACGCCTGCAAATGCCAGACGGCCAGCTTATCCGATGGTACAGGATTTTTCATGCTTCTGCCAGCAAGGTCGGGCACCTGCACGATGCTTGCTGCCGAAGGGGTGCGCTGTCCCATGCTGATGTGTCTGTTCGTCAGGGGGGTATATCTCGTTCTTAAGGATAGATAGCCCAAAGGTCGGCTTTTAATTATACGGATGTATGTATATATCTTGCGCGACGAATTTACTCGGGAAACCCACGCCCACCGATGATCTATGCCGTTTCTTTTTCCATTTTCCTGGCGCTCCTTGCCGTTGGTGCATTGGCATATTCGATCCGTGCGCGCAGGCAGGCGCGGGCGCGGTTAACTATATGCGAAACCCTGATATCGAATATGTCAGACGGTGTGGTGACGCTGGGTGCAGATGGATCTTTTCAAAGCGTAAACGCCGCCGCACAAAGCATGTTCGGCCGATCCGAAAGCGATTTGAAGGGGGCGGCCCTTGCGGCCCTTTTTCCAAATCTGCCTGCCGGTTACGATGAATCACAGAAAACCAGATACCAAATCGACGCCGTTCGGGCCAGTGGCGCGAAATTTCCGGTTGAGGTGACGTTTGTCGGGCCGGGGTATCGGCATGACAAGACCCGCATGATGCTTGTGCGCGATCTTTCGTACGCGCGCGCCGAGACGACTGACGAAGAACACCGTTTCAAACAAAGCCAGTATTTCGCGCGGATCGGAACTTGGGACTGGCGGGTCGATACTGAAGAGCTTTATTGGTCTGACGCCATCTATGCCATGTTCGGATACAAACCGGGCGAGGTGACTCCAAGCTATTCCCTGTTCTGTAATGCCGTACATCCCGACGACCGTGAACGCGTGCGACAGGGTGAAATCCGGTGTATCGAAACCGGGGAGAACCACGACGAAGAGTACCGGGTTGTCTGGCCGGACGGGCGTATTCGCTGGCTGCGTGAAACCGGAAACGTGATCAAGGATGATGCCGGTGAAACCGTCAAAATGATGGGGGTTGTCCGCGACATTACCGAAGAACGCGAGGCATCTGATCATATCCGCGAACTGGCGTTCAATGATCCCCTGACACGTTTGCCCAACAGGATCATTTTCGAAGACCGGCTGACAAAGGCCATCGACCGCGCCAAGCGTAACAAGAAGCGCGTCGCCGTTGTCTTTATTGATCTCGACGGTTTCAAACAGATCAACGACCAGCGTGGCCACGCCGCCGGTGACCGCATTCTGATCGAAACCGGTCAACGTTTGATGAAGGCCGTACGGGCATCTGATACCGTGGCCCGCATCGGCGGTGACGAGTTCACGGTCGTGCTCGAAGATCTCGAAACAGATGCAGAGGTCCATGGCATTGCCGACAAGATCCTTGGCGCCGTATCCGCCCCGATGACCACGGACGACCGGACCTGTCGGGTGGGGGCCAGCCTTGGTATTTCGATCTATCCCGAACATGCCCGCACGCTTGATACCCTGATCCATCTGGCCGATCAGGCGATGTATGCCGCCAAGGCAGAAGGCACAAATCTGTACCGCATCGGTGCCATAGGGGCTGAATGATGAAGACAACAATTGAAATCCGCCCGGTCGCACAAGCAGACCGCAAAATATGGGCTGCGTTGTTTTCCGACTATATGGCGTTTTATGGCTGTACGCCGTCTGATGCGGTGCTTGAAACCACCTGGCGCTGGATCCTTGATCCCGCTGGACCAATGGAATGCCTGGTTGCCGTCAAGGGCGGACAGGTCGTCGGGTTTGCGCAATACCGGGCCGTACCGGAAACCCTGACCGGTGCATGGTTTGGCCAGCTCGACGACCTTTTTGTCGCGCCGACAGCACGCCGCCAAGGTGTCGCCGATGCCTTGCTGGCCCGTCTGGACAACATTGCCCATGAACGCGGTTGGTTTAAGCTTGTCTGGATCACCGCCCAAGACAATGCAACGGCGCGCAAGCTGTATGACCGGATTGGCAAGGCATCGAACTGGGTGGTCTATGAGCGACCACAAGGCGACTGACGGTTAAAAGGCGTTGCTGCGTTCAAAGGCGGCTACTGGTTCAGTTTCAGCAACAACTCATCCAGTCGTTCAAGCGTTGAGGTCAGGCCTTCTTCCATGCCCATATCAATGACCGTTTGCAGGTCTTTTGCAGAGT
>NZ_JPWI01000029.1 GCF_003326795.1 Thalassospira profundimaris
TCGGAGGTTCGAATCCTCTCGCTCCGACCAAATTTGATAGAAATATCAAGGTCGTACGCCCCAGCAGAAATGCTGGGGCGTTTTTCGTTCAGGCATTCCAGACACCGTACCTTTGCGCCATCGTGGATGACACTGGCACCTGCTGCGCCCTATTCCTCAAAGGTGACATCATATTTCTGCAGGAAGAATTGTTCTCTTTCTCCCTTCATCGCGATGCGCCCCTCATTCCATATCCTGATAAGTTCATGCCTGCGCTCGTCAGGCATTTTTTTCGAAAAGATTGCTCTTTCGACCAGCTTCTTTTCCAGCCCCGGTCGCACAACCTGCAGATCGTCATTCATGCCCAGACGATTTAAAACATACTGAAGAACCAGTTCGTTATCTGCATACAGATCAACACGGCCTTCCTTGATCATGGTGAATATCCGGTCCACCACATCATCGTAGCCGGAAATCACTTCAACAAACTCGGCGTTTTCCGGATTATCGATATAGTTCTGATAATTGATGCTGGCCGCACTGTAATCCCAACCGGGGCCGGTCGCCACGCGCTTGCCCACTATTGATTGGATACCGTCATAGCGCCAAGGATCGTTTCGACGGATAACGAAGGCCGTTGTGTAGGCAAATGTTTTTTCCTCGGCGTACACGACATCCTTTTCCGCCTCTTTGACATACACATATTCCGGCAACATATCGCAGCCGCCGTCCGCAACCATGGCGATCCCACGCGCCAAAGGGACTTCGTAATATTCAATGCCATAGCCTTTTGACGCGTATATTTCGTCAAGCATATCGATCACGACACCACGTCCGGCCTCGCCATCAGCAGGAAAGATCGTCATCGGTGCCCACTGGTCGTAGCAAACCTTGAGCGTATCTGCCCGTGCAATGCCGGACATACCAGCTACAAGAAGAACTGCCAGCAGGACTGACAAAGGCTTCACGTTTTTACATTTCAACACGGTCGCGTCCCTTTTCCTTGGCACCGTAAAGCTTCACATCAGCCTGTTTAAACAGTTCCTCAATAGAAGCATCGCCATGACGGGACGACGAAACACCAAGGCTTACTGTATAGGTGATTGTTTGAGCATCAACTTCCAGCTTGGCCTCGCCAATTGACTGCCTTAGACGGTCGGCAAGCCTGACGGCCTCATCAATACCTGTATCCGGCAGGAACACCGCAAATTCCTCACCGCCGAGACGACCGAAAAGGTCGCTTTCACGCAGCAATCTTTGAACCGCTTGGGTGAAGTGAATAAGAACCTGGTCACCAGCGAAATGACCGTATGTATCGTTGATGGCCTTGAAACGGTCCAGATCCATCAGAATGAATGACGCAGCTGATTTATCTGAACGCGCCTGAACAAGCATTTGCCTCGCCGTTTCAATAAAGCTGCCACGGTTCAGTGCCCGGGTCAGAGAATCATAAGCCGCAAGGTCGCGCAGCTTGTCATTAAGTACCTGTAGTTCCTCTGTCCGCTTTGCGACGGCTTCCTCAAGCCACATCCGCTTGCTCTGTTCATCCTGGAGCAACTTATTCTGCGCGTTTTCCATCGCGCAGAGCATCTTGTTCATATGCTCTTGAAGCTTGCTGATTTCGTTTTCTTCAACAACGGAAAGTTTGATGCGCTCCCTGCCTTTTTCACCAAGCTGGACCTCGTCAACCTGTGACATCAATTCTTTCAATGGCTTGGCAAGAAAGCGGTCCAGCGCCCAAATGAACAACAGGAACAAGACAGTCAGTTTGACAATCGCCGTAATCGCAATCAGCGCAAACCCGAACAGGACACGGTCCAGAACCACCTGAGAAGACGAGTAAAGTTTAAGCGTCCCCAACGCTATTTTTGTATTGTTCAGAAGCCATGACAGTTCAGATTCCGTGTCAAAAAGTGACAGTGGGGCTGCACCTTCCTCATATGACCGCCTTGAGACAAGAACCTTCGCGTTATTATCGAATATATCGACACCAACAATAATTGGCATCTTGAGAAGCCCGACAACAAGTGCGTCGAGTTGCTTTTGATTATATTGCCATAAGCTGGTTGCAACAGAGTCCCTGACGGTTTGTTCCAACTGTTCCAGTTCGCCTTGGATCGAGTCCTGCGTTTTCAGATATTCAGTGAGAAACTGCCCACCTGTCACAAGAGCAGACACCCCCAAATAGATGGAGAAAATCACGCGCATCAATTTTTGAGACAGATTCTTGGGACGAATAAAACTGGTAAACATAGAAATCAAAACTTCCCGACAAACTTCAGGCTTTAGCGAATCTATCTGTCGCCCAATCACTACAGGCGTTTCGAGCGCAACTTCGAATATAATGTGTATGCAATGTTAGGCGAGCTATTTGTAACTCGCCTGGCAGGTTATCCTGTTTCGCTGAGAAAATCGGGAGTTGCCCGCTTCAACTGCGACGTCTCCAGTCCGCATGCAAACATGACGAACACGCCCCCAACTGTCAGTTGCCGTCTTGCCCGTGATCTTGTTCTGTTTTGCCCCAGAAAATCACATCCCGCAGGCGATTTTATTTCATCCCCCAACAACCCTTATGCGAAGCAAGGCAACTGATCGAATTTTTTCCCCGAAACAGCCGGATTATGCTTGATCCGCCCGAAAAGAAGGGCTAAACATCCGCCCACTGACGGAGCGTAGCTCAGCCTGGTAGAGCAC
>NZ_JPWI01000003.1 GCF_003326795.1 Thalassospira profundimaris
GGCCTTCCAAATACAGCAATCATATTCCCTATATACACACGACATTCAGAAACCCTCGACCTTAACCGGTCGGGGGTTTTGTCGTTTCTGATGATAAATGTCGGAAAAAAACGGTGAGGCTTGGCCTTGATGGTGTCTTGCGCATGATATGCGCGGTAAAGTCTGTTTCTTCCACAGCGAAGCTCTTGTTTCTTAGTTCGCGAGAAAAGAATACATTAAGTTCTCGGAGGTTCTGTTGATGCCCTGATCGCGCAGTCAAATGCGATCTGTGATGGAAGTTCCGCCATACCGTGGCACCATCAACAGGATATATTAGATGAATCACCTCAAAAACCATCAAATCTTTGAGTCACAGGACTTGCATGAAACGCAAGCCTTTCTGTCGGATATGAACAGTATTGACACAATTGACGCGATTGGTAAAAACGCCATCACAGATGTTTCTATTCATTCTGCAGCCCTTGCCGATATTGTCCTTCTCGGTGCATCTTTTGGGGCTGGGCGCATTCATCTCAAAACCCCGGCGACCGAAACCGATGACTTGTTCCTTCTGTTTGTGAATGGCGGAAATGGTCAGGTCAAACACGGGGCGCATGAATTTGAAATTTCGCCCCAACGCGGGCTGATGCGCAACATGCGTGTACCGTTGTCCGCGATTGAGGAAGAGTTTTCGGCTCTTGGCGCGCACTTGCCGGTTTCAACCTTGCGCGAACATGCCCATGCCCTGACCGGGCGCGATATCTTTCGCAACGAACTGGTTTTCGATGCGGCAATCGATGTGACATTACCGGGCCAGAGACATGTTGCAGACACGCTTCACTATATCGCAAATGCGCTTGACGGGCCGCTCTATAATCTTGAAAACACGATTATTTTAGGCGAATTGCGTGATCTTCTTCTGACCAGTATTCTGATGCAGTTGCCAAACTCCTATTTGGACGTTTTGCATGACCGGCCATCGACAGTTGCCTTGCCGCGATATGTCAAGCGCGCCCGTGATTACATCCATGAATATGCGCAGACTGCTATTCATCTCGCCGATCTGGTTGCTTATGCTGGATGTGGCTATCGCACGCTTCTGGTGGGATTCAACGATGTCTTTGGCATGGCGCCCATGGCCTATGTCAAGATTGTCCGTTTAAACCGGGCTCATAATGATCTGCTTGAAGCTGCCCCGGGAGCGACGGTTGCCAAGGTTGCCAATAAGTGGGGGTTTGGCCATGCCGGACGGTTTGCGCAAAGCTATGCCATGCATTTTGGCGTTTCACCGTCCGAAACGCTCAAACGTTGTCGTTAACTGCGACATGAATCCTGTTCGATCATTGGCCTGAAAAAGGCAAGGCGATCCACTTTTATGCATTGCCTGTCCACTTATGGTTGGTAATCGGCGTGCGGTATTTATTTCTTCTGGTTTGATGAAAAACTTCTGCTTAATCCATGCCCCATGGCCGGGAAGAGGGGAGCGTTTTCAATGCCGTGCTTCCTGCGCGATATTCGTCATGCGGGGCCCTAATCCCGGATGCAGAAACAAAAAAGAAAGAAGGGTCCGGGCATGCAGATCAGAAGACTGACGCCAACTTGTTATAATTTGTATCGCTGGGCTGGGCTGCCGTTGAAGCGACACTTCCCGTCCGGAAAAACAGGATAGTGTCGCTTGATCGCTCCATAAACGTATTCATGCAGAAAGGTCGATCTACTGCGAGAGCTCTTTGCGATCCGTCGGGGCAAAAACGATGAACTTGCTGATCAGGAACATGCTGACGGAATAGGTTGCAATACCTGAAAGTTGGGACAAATATTCATTTAGCCCGACAAAGCGAACGGACATGTATAGAACCGCGAGGTTTGCAACATAGCAACATGCTGCGGCGATGATATATGCCGCAAACTGATACCTTGTCCGAGAGGACTTCGCAGAAAATGTCCAAATCTTGTTCAGCTGGTAGCTAACCGCAAGGCCAACCGCGTAACCGGCAAAGTTCGCAAGAAAATATGATATGTCGGTAAAGTACGTGAGGGCATAGATCACCGATAATCCGATAGCGGTATTGATCACGCCAACCGCTCCGAACTTTACCGCTTCGATTAAGCTTTTACGCATAACTATTTTCGGGCGTGTAGAAAATACTGAGCGCCTAACGGCAGCCAAGTTATTGATTTTTCCAGAACACGCAACTTTGCAAGCATCGAAGGAAAGAACATGCGATACTTGGTCGTATTATCAACCCAGCCAGCATCAGACGCGCGCGCGCGCAGGAGCGGCGCTGTTATGAGATGGGCATTTGCATCAAACGGGCAGGTGTTCACTGCACGCAGTGTAAGGGGATTGTAGGGGTTGTGTTCATAGATAAACAGGCTTCCGCCAGGTTTTGTAATTCTACGCAGCTCAGCCATCCAGTGAACATGTTCGGAATGCGGGATATGGTGGAAAACGCATGCAGAAAAAACGATATCGACAGAGTTATCGGCGAGCGGGACGCGGTTCTCGCTAATTTGTGCGTATTTCTCGTTCCCGGGAAAGCGGTTTTTGGAAATCTCGATACTTTTCCCCGATACATCCACGCAATTCAGGGCGCTTTCAGGAAAATACTTCCGAAAGAACGGAATAGAATTTCCGATGCCGCTCCCGAAGTCCACAATGTCATTCGCAGGCGCTTTGATCTTGTCTATTTGATTGCGAAGATCGCGGATCTTGTATTCCGAGAAAAACTCGGGGTTCTCGCCAGTTATTTCGATATTGCGGGCATGATCCTTGTAATATTCTTCCGCAAATGAGTCGAACTCGGCTTCAAGACTATATTCAGTGTTTTTATTGGTCATCGGTGTGCTCTTTACCGGCGTGGACGTGGTTGTTGCTCTGTTGATGAATAACGTCCTGTATTATAAACAGCGGGCGCCCTTTTGACTCGATGTACAGTCGCCCCAAATACTCTCCGATAATTCCCATCAGGACCAGTTGAACACTGCCAATGGACAGAATTACGATGATTATCGATGTCCAGCCATCTACCGAATTTCCAAACACAAAATTGAAAAGGGCATAAATGATCATTGCGAAGGCCGCCAGTCCAACGGCAAAGCCGGCATGAGCTGCAACTCTAAGCGGTCTGATTGAAAAGCTGGTAATAGCGTCGATCGAAAACTTGATCATCTTAGAGAGCGGATATTTTGTTGTGCCTGCAAATCTGGGGGCACGAGCATACAGGATGGGTTCTTGCTTAAACCCGATCCAGCTGACCATGCCACGAATGAACCTGTGATGCTCTGGCATCTTGAGAAGAACATCCAGTGCTCTTCTTGTCATGAGACGGAAATCACCTGTGTCAGCAGGGATCTCGATATCTGTGATCCGCTGGAGAAGACGATAGAAAACAAATGCAGATGCCTTCTTAAATAGCGTTTCTCCCTCACGTTCGAGACGTTGTCCAAAAACAACATCAACGCCAGCATCTACTTTTTTCATCATGTCATGAAGAAGCTCTGGTGGATCCTGCAGATCCGCATCAATAATAAAAATACGTTCTCCGCAACATACTTCCAGTCCTGCCGAGAGTGCAAGTTGATGTCCATGATTCCGGGACAGGTTTACTACAACAACATTTGGATCGGATTGAACGATGTCTCCCATGATCTCCAGTGTTTTGTCTGAAGATCCATCATTTACAAGAACAATTTCATATCCGTCTTTTTCGTATGTCTTGCAGGCATCAGTTAATCTTTTGTGTAGCTCGTGTATTACGTCTTCTTCATTGTAACAGGGGACGACTACCGAAAGTTTTTTTTGAGGTATCATTTCTTTTCTTTTCTGCATTGCGTCAAACTTTTTAACTACAAAAAGATTACGTGAGTTAATTCTGCGCGAGAATAAAGTTGGCGGAATCCTATATGGGTTGGCAGCCCACTGCAACACGGAATTGCGCTCTGGTTGCTTGGGAGTGTTTATTATTTGTTGACGGGATGATGGCGATGTTTT
This sequence comes from Thalassospira profundimaris, assembly GCF_003326795.1. GTDB lineage: Bacteria > Pseudomonadota > Alphaproteobacteria > Rhodospirillales > Thalassospiraceae > Thalassospira > Thalassospira profundimaris_C. Next base: position 3,974 of record NZ_JPWI01000003.1, read on the forward strand.
TAAAGGGACGCAAAGCGCGTCATGCGCTTCAAAATTAGGGGGTGGTTTGATGACGCTTTTGGTTTCGACCTTGAGTTATATTACGATTGTTGGGGGTCTTCTGGGGGCCGGTACTTATTTCCTAGTGAGCAAAACAACCGAGTATCGTGAGTGGGCTTTATCGTTTAGCAGCGAAATCCGGGTGCGGCCTGCAGAATTGCTTGCTTACGTCGTGATGTTGGGGTGTTTCCTTGCGTATCTCTTTTACGGCGTAAACTACCGTCACCACGACGAAGTGGGTCTTCTCTGGGGTGGCATTGGCCCTATGGTCTGGAGTGGCCGTTTCTTCCCTCTTGGTCATCAAGAGTTTAATATTCTGAATCTGAATGTTACAGGTGGAAGTTTCGTTGTTCTTTATTGCGTAATCGTTCTTCAGATGTTGCTTGCAGTCCTGATGCTGATGGACGCATTACGATTGCAAGACTGCAAGGCAAGAATACTATTCGTTTTCTGTATATTTATTACTGCAATTTGGCTTCCTTTTGAAAATCTGGTTGTTCCAGAGCGTAACGCCATGTTCTTCATGATTGCCTCCTTCTGGGGGTATATGAGGTTTTTGCGTGGGAGCAATGTATATTTTGCCGTAGTTGCCGTTTGTGCTGCCCATATCTCTATGTACTACAAGGAGCCGATTTTCGCGTTCTATCTTGTGTTTGCCGGCGTGCATATGATCACCAAGTTCATTTCGGTTGTAGAGTTGAAATGGTCCGCTTTGCGGAGGGTTGTCTTGGGGTCCCCGGTCGAGTTGGGGTGGTGTCTTGCGTCTGTTGGGTTCTTTGCTGCTTATGTCTATTGGGTCGTTCTTGGTCCTGCATTGACAGATGTTTATCTATTCTCGCCGAGCAACTTTTACATGAACCTCATGTTCTTCGTGAAGGATGTGAGCGCAATTCCGCTGTTCTTTGTTCTTGTCATTAACTTTGTTATGCTCAGGAATATCGGCGTTGAGGGGCGGATTGCCATTTCGTGTGTTGCAGCAGCTTTTGTTTACTTCCTTGAAATCAACATCATCGGATTGGTGCCAAGATACTATTTCCACTCAATCCCTTACCTGTATATCGGGATTGCGTTTGTGATGTTGACACGTGAAGTATGGTCTGCCGGAAGTAAAAAACAGATATTGGTCCTGGGTGCGGCCTATGCGGTTGTCGTCCTGTGCATTCCGCAGGCAGCCCGCTCCAACTACTTCTTCTCCATCTCCCAAAAGTCGAACCAGTTAAGCTATTCATATATTGAAGGGGTAGTGAACGAGATCGTCGACGGGGTCGATTCTGACGTCAATGTATTCTATCTGCATAAGGAAACTCCTTACGGACAATACAAGACTGCGGTGATGAGGCAGTTTTTGCTGAAACAGTTGAATGATCGGAAGGGCTTCCGCATCAACCTTTACAGCCTGACTGGATGCATGGATCATGACAGGAATCAGGACTCCGATGTCGTTCATTGCTTCAAATACGATCAGGATATTGATTTTGATATTGTTGCCCTGGACGGCATCACCCCGGAAAGTGTCACTGCGATCAATATTGAAGATTACAAAGTGTTCGACGAGTACCATTTCGAGGTTGAGGGTGCGAACATTGATCGTGACATGTTCTATTTCATGAGCCCGGTCAGCCGGTAGTCAGCAGTGGAAGATGGTTATGTATTTGCCAGAAGGTAAGTCTGTACTGGTCGTCGGCGGGGCCGGTTATATCGGATCGCATATGATCCATTTGCTAAGAGACCTGAATATTAGACATGTTGTTCTGGATGATCTGAGCTCCGGGCATCGTGAGGCTTTGCAGGGTTCTCGGCTGATTGAGGGAAATTGCGGTGATGCGACGTTGCTTCGCAACGTTTTTGCCGAGCATGATATTGATGCTGTCATACATTTTGCTTCATTCATAGAAGTAGGGGCATCCGTTCGCAATCCTGCTGCGTATTATGAGAATAACGTCTGCAATACGGTCACATTGCTTTCGGAAATGGTTCGAGCAGACGTAAAGAAGTTCATTTTTTCCTCGACCGCCGCAGTCTACGGATTGCCGGAAACAAGCAAGATCGATGAAAGTCACCGCAAGGGACCAATTAATCCCTACGGGAGAACCAAGTTGATGGTCGAAGAAATTTTGGGGGACTTCGAAAAAGCTTATGGGCTGCGATCTGTCTGTTTGCGTTACTTCAATGCAGCCGGAGCGCACCCGGACGGGGCGATTGGCGAGAATCATAATCCGGAAACCCATCTCATCCCGCTCGCGATAGCTGCCGCAATTACCCGGGAGAAGGTGTTGAAGGTCTTTGGTGATGATTATGACACCAGGGACGGAACATGTGTGCGGGACTACATCCATGTTTGTGATCTTGCTGACGCGCATCTTCTCGCTTTGAAATACCTGAATCAGAATGAGGCAAGCCTTGCGGCAAATCTCGGAAACGAGGCCGGTTTCACGGTTTTGGAAGTGATTGATGCTGTGTCGCGGCTCGCCGGGCAAGTGCCCTATGAGGTTGCCGCAAGAAGAGATGGTGATCCTGCTGTTCTTGTCGCGGATGCAACCAGGGCCAGAGAAGTTTTAGGCTGGACCCCGCAATACACAGACGTGAATGATATCGTTTCACATGCCTTGCAGTGGTATCGCAAGATCGCAGCTTGATAACAGCGATGTTGTTTATGTTCACGTCGCCTGACTGAAATGAGGCGCGGTCGAACGGCGTTCGACCATGCTGCAAAGTTTGATGCCTGCATTAATCAGGATTGAGTGGTGATCTCCGGTGCTTGTGGGCAAGGCAGGGCGGGGCGATTACTTTCCTGCAGCCATGCTGGATGCGGGCGGGGCGCTGTCACGCAGGCTGGAAAGGTAATCCTGACTAATGTCGTGAACAGCCATGATGTGGCCGTAGAGTAGTTCTTCGGCTGCCTTGAAATCCCCGCGCAAGATGGCATCAACAATGCCCTGATGTTCCTCGTGCGAGGAGGCAAGGCGGGCGAGGCTCTGGAACTGGACGCGGCGGAACGGGGCTACGCGCCGTCTGACTGATAATGTCACATCTACCAGCACGTCATTATGTGTCCCGCGATAAAGCGCGTTATGGAAAGACCGGTTGAGTGTCTCATAACTGTCGCTGTCGCCAAGCCGGACGGTTTCAGCCAGTTCATGATGGATCTTTTCAAGATTGTGCCGTTCACCACTGGTCATGCGCTTTGCTGCCAGTCGCCCGCACATGGCTTCAAGTTCGGCCATGCTTTCAAACATCGCTGTCAGGCGTTCGGGGGTGGCGAGTGAAACATAGACCCCCTTGTTGGGAATCTTTTCGGCAAGTTCGGTCGCGGTGAGCAATTGCAGCGCTTCGCGAACCGGGGTGCGCGACACGCCAAACCGTTTGGCCAGAAGCGGTTCTTCCAGTCTTTGCCCCGGTGGCAGCTTTCCCCTGACGATATCGTCTTCAAGCACCTGACACAGCTGCTGGGCAATGCCAAGCGGTTCTGTCTGTTCGGTTGGCGCAAAGAGCGTTTGACGAAGCTCTGTCATCTGATGTTTGAGCCCTTCTTGCGAGGTCTGGAAGCATTTCCCTTTTGGCGATGTATACACGAATTTTACCGGGAAATCCAAGTATCCTGCTACTTGTAAAGCGGGGTGTGATTCCTCAGTCATGTTTTGCACAATAATTATACATAAATAATATGCTACCTATAAAAATGATCATAAATAATGCATCGTGCGTGGTGATTGATATGTCGAAATATTGTTAAGTTATTGAAAAATATAGATTGGCATGTGTGTTGCAGGATGTATACACAATGCGGATTGCATTCCGTTGAGATTACTTTTCATAGAAATAGCTATCTCTATCAGGGAGACATCAATGACAAATGTTAAACGGCGCGACTTTCTGACGAAGTCGGCAATCGGGGCTGCAGCCACCGGGGCCGCAGTCATCGCAGCACCAAACATCGTGCGTGCAGAAGAAACCTTTAACTGGAAAATGACCAATGCCTATGGTCCGGGGTCGCCCTTTTATGTGACCGGTCCGGGCAGCCCGGAAGATTTCTGTGCGCGGGTAAGGGAGATGTCGAACGGGCGTCTCAATATCCAGCATTTCGCCGCAGGCGAGCTGATCCCGGCCCTTGAGGGCTTTGACGCCGTTCAGGCCGGTACGGTCGAAATGAATGCCGCCAATGCCTATTTCTGGGCAGGTAAAATTTTTGCAGCCCAGTATTTCACCACGGTTCCGTTCGGCCTGAACTTCCAGGGCATGAATGCATGGCTTTATCATGCGGGCGGGCTTGATCTGTGGCATGAAGTTTATAAGCCATACGGGCTTGTTGCCTTCCCGATGGGCAATACCGGCGTTCAGATGACCGGCTGGTTCCGCGAGCCGATTGAAAGCCTTGATGACTTCAAGGGCCTGAAAATGCGTATTCCGGGTCTAGCGGGCAAGGTCTATCAGCAGATCGGTGTTGAAGTGAAGCTGCTTCCGGGCGGGGAAATCTTCCCGGCACTGGAACGTGGCGTGATTGATGCTGCCGAATTTGTCGGTCCCTATCAGGATCGTCGTCTTGGTCTGCAGAAGGCCGCAAAATATTACTACACCACCGGCTGGCATGAGCCGTCCAACGTGACCGAGCTTCTGATCAATCAGAAAGCCTGGGAAAGCCTTCCGGCCGACCTTCAGGCGATTGTCAAGAACGCGGCACAGGCCTGCAACCTTGACAGCCATTCCTGGTGCGAAGCCAATAACGCAGCAGCCCTGCGTGATCTGGTCGAGAACTTTGGCGTTACCGCCCAGACACTTCCGGACGAAGTGGTGACCAAACTTAAGGGCATCACCAAGGAAACCCTTGAAGCCGAAGCTGCCAAGGATCCGGTCACCAAAAAGGTCCATGAAAGCTTCATGGCGTTCCGTGATACGCATCACGAATGGGCCGCTGTCAGTGAAAAGCCCTATCACGGCATCATTTCATCCAAAGACGGGATGAGCTGATATGAAGTCGACCCGTACTGAGCCGTTATTCGACCGTGTTCTTGGCCTGATTGTTGATATTGCCGGATGGGGGGCTGCGATCAGTGGTCTGGCCCTTGTGCTGGTGGTCGGGGGGAATGTGTTGTTGCGCTATCTGTTTAACTCCGGAAGTGTGGCTATGCAGGAACTTGAATGGCATCTGGTGTCGCCGATTGCCCTGATGGGCATGGCTTACGGGATGCGCCACGGCGGTCATGTGCGGGTCGATTTTCTTTATGAACGTCTGGGCCCCAAAGCCCAGGCGATCATTGACCTGTTTTCAGCACTCCTGATGGCTGTTCTTGGCGGGGCATTGATCTGGTTTTCGATCCCCTATGTCGAACAATCCATCATGATGGGCGAAGGGTCCCCCGATCCGGGAGGCTTGCCATATCGCTTTTTGCTGAAGGCCTTCATTCCTGTCGGATTTGGCTTGTTGCTTGTTCAGGCAATTTCGCAAGCCTTGATGAATTATCGCCAGATCCGCGTAGAAGATGACGCACCCGCCTATAATACGCCCGCCGCGGTTTCGCCGAGCGGTGCAGGAGACTAATCAGACATGACCGGAAATGAATGGCTGGCCATCGGCATGGTCGGGGGCTTCTTTGGCTTCCTTGTGCTTGGTGTGCCAGTGGCGATCTCGCTTGCGATTTCGGGATTTGCCTTTGGGATTATGGGGTTTGGCACCGGCCTGTTTAACCTGTTGCCCGCACGTGTCTACGGGGTTGTGACCAACTATACGCTGCTTGCCTTGCCGCTTTTCATCTTCATGGGCGTGATGCTTGAAAAGTCGAAGCTTGCCGAAGAACTGATTGATGTGATCGGCCATGCCATGGGCCGCCTCAAGGGCGGCATGGGGTTGGCGATTGTCATTGTCGGGGTTCTGATGGGGGCATCGTCGGGCGTGGTTGGGGCAACCGTTGTGACGGTCGGTTTGCTGTCGCTACAGCCGCTGATCAATCGCGGCTATGACAAGGGGGTGGCAAGCGGGGTGATCTGCGCGTCCGGAACGCTTGGGCAAATCATTCCGCCCAGTCTGGTTCTGATCCTGCTTGCCGATATTCTGGGTGAGTCTGTTGGTACGCTGTTTGCCGCGGCAATGGTGCCGGGATTGATCCTTGCCGGGATGCTTGGGCTTTATCTTGTGCTGCTTGGTATTTTCAAACCGGAAATGGTGCCGGCCATCCCGCAGGACGAACGCGATGCACTCGGTTCGCGTGATTTGCTGATCAAGATCGTTAAGGTGGTTTTGCCGCCGCTCGCCCTTGTGTTTGCTGTGCTTGGATCAATCGTCGGCGGTATTGCAGCCCCGACCGAGGCCGCATCGATGGGGGCACTTGGTGCTTTGTTGCTCGCACTTTTCACCGGTCGGCTAAGCCTTGGTGTGATGCGCGAAGTCCTGCACGATACCCTGATCACCAGTGCAATGGTGTTCTTTATCCTGATCTGTGCGCAGCCCTTTGGTCTTGCCTTCCGGGGGCTTGGCGGCGAAGGCCTTGTTCATGCGATGTTTGAATGGGTGCCGGGCGGGGATATGGGCAACCTTCTGTTCATGATGGGGGTGATCTTTATTCTTGGCTTCTTCCTTGAATGGATCGAGATTTCCTATATCGCGCTTCCGATGTTCCTGCCGGTATTTCTTAATAGCGGGATCGACATGGCATGGCTTGCCATTCTGGTGGCGATGAATTTGCAAACGAGCTTCCTCACACCTCCCTTTGGCTGGGCGCTGTTCTTCCTTAAGGGGGTTGCACCGCCTTCGGTGTCGACAACTGATATCTATCGCGGGGTGATACCGTTTATCGGCATTCAGGCGCTTGCCCTTATATTGCTGTTTATCTTTCCTGAGCTGACAAGCTGGTTGCCTGATCTGATCGGGTGGTGATGAAATCATTCTACGATGTGAAAAGCCGCTGAACTGAAAATCAAAACGGCGCTATGAACAAAAGTCACGGACATGCCGGGTAACAAGCCCGGTATGTCCGAAGCGTTACGGCAGGGAGGCCGAAAGACAATGTTACGTTCCAGAACCGCCCTTGGGGGAATGGTTACCGCCCCGCATCATCTGGCCGCACAGGCCGGGCGTGATATCCTGCGCAACGGCGGCAACGCGGTCGAGGCGATGATTGCCGCAGCCGCCACCATTGCAGTTGTCTATCCGCATATGAATGCGATTGGCGGCGACGGGTTCTGGCTGATCGCAGAACCGGGCAAGGATCCGGTTGCCATTCGGGCCTGTGGCGCGGCTGCGGGGGCGGCAACGCCGGACTTTTATCGTGAACAGGGGCATGCCGCGATCCCGGCACGCGGGCCGCTTGCCGCACTGACGGTGGCGGGGGCGATTGGTGGCTGGATCAAGGCAGCCGAAATTGCCAAGGGGCTTGGTGGCAAGGTTCCGCTGGCACGTCTGCTTGAAGATGCCGTACATCATGCCAAAACCGGCATTCCGGTAACACAGTCCCAGGTCGAGCTGACCACTACCAAGATGGCGGATCTTAAGGATGTGCCGGGCTTTGTTGAGACCTATGCCGCCAATGGCATTCCCGAAATTGGTGACGTGTTAAAGCAGCCCGCCCTTGGCGCGACGCTTGAACATCTGGGCAAGGTCGGACTGGATGATTTCTATCGCGGTGACGTCGCGCGCAGCAACGCCAAGGGACTGTCGCTGGTTGGAAGCCCGATTGCACTTGCCGATCTGGAAAGCTATCACGCCAAAGTCATGACACCGCTTTCGGTCAGACTTTCGGCCGGAACGGTCTTTAACATGGTGCCGCCGACCCAAGGGGTTGCGTCATTGATGATCCTTGGCCTGTTTGATCGTCTTGGTGTCAGCGCGGCAGACGGATTTGATCATATCCATGGCCTGATTGAATCGACCAAGCGCGCCTTCATCGCGCGCAACAATCATGTCGGCGATCCCGACCGCATGACCATTGATCCGATGGATTTGTTGTCTGATGCGACGCTGGATCGCGAAGCTTCCAAAATCAGCATGAAGACGGCACTGCCCTGGCCGCATATCGCCAAACCCGGTGATACGATCTGGATGGGGACGGTTGATTCAAACGGCGTTGCCGTAAGCTATATCCAGAGCATCTTCTGGGAATTCGGATCGGGCATCGTTGTGCCCGAAACCGGCGTTTTGTGGCAGAACCGCGGAGCAAGCTTTACGCTTCATGATGGCCCAAATCAGCTCGGACCGGGACGCTTGCCGTTCCATACGCTTAACCCGGCGATGGCACGCCTGAATGACGGGGCGGTTCTGACCTATGGCACCATGGGGGGCGAGGGACAGCCACAAACCCAGTCAGCCGTCTTTACCCGCAATGTCCTGTTTGGTCAGGATTTGCAGGAAGCAATCACCGCGCCGCGCTGGTTGCTGGGCAAGACCTGGGGTGATGAAACCACCACCCTTAAACTCGAAAACCGCTTTGATCCGGTCTTGATTGAGAAGCTTAAATCAGCCGGTCACGCGGTTGAGGTCGTTGGTCCCTATGAAGACATGATGGGCCATGCGGGCGGTATCCGGTTACGTCCGAATGGCGTGATGGAAGGGGCGACGGATCCGCGTGCGGATGGGACGGTTGCGGCCATTTGATTTAAAGTGATCCAGTGCCAGCTTTACGCTTTCGTGTTGTGGTTGTGGGAGTTGAGGTTCGGTTAAACTAACCATTTTCTTTTAAGGTGCGGTTCGGTACCTTTTACGAAACTGAAAATTGCCTGAAGATCAGGTCAGTAACGTTCGTAAAGGAAGTAAAGCTGTGAGCGCTTTTTCTGCAATCCTTATTGGTTTGGCCGTTCTTCTTGTTCTTCTGCTGCTGTACGGCGTGAGCATATACAACCGCTTGGTGTCGTTGCGTCAATCAGCCCGCGAGGGTTGGAGTGGTATTGACGTGCAACTTAAACGCCGCAGCAACCTTGTGCCAAATCTTGTCGAAACCGTGAAGGGCTATGCAAAGCACGAAAAGCAGTTGTTTGAAGAAGTGACTGAGTTGCGCGCAAAAACATCTGACGCAAGTTCGTCAGATGCAAATGCAAGGCAGGAGTTGGAGGGGCAAATGTCGACTGCGCTGATGCGGATATTTGCCGTAGCAGAGGCCTATCCGGAATTGCAGGCGGACAAGACCTTCATCGAGCTTCAGCAGTCTTTGTCTGAGCTGGAAAATCAGATCCAGATGGCGAGACGCTATTACAATGGCACCGTGCGGGATCTCAATATCGCCGTGCAATCGTTTCCAAGCAATATCGTCGCCGGTAGTTTTGGCTTTGTTGAGGGCAGCTACTACGAAGTTGAGCACGCGATTGAGCGTCATGTGCCTGGCGTGAAGTTTGATTGATGTTTGCTAGGGCGTCCAAAAAATCCATCATTTGTGTGAATGCCGGTCCTGCTATCAGGCTGTGGCTTTGGTTGGCAGTGTTCATGACGCTGATAGTCTCCAATGCTTCCGTTTCTGCGCAGGCTATCGGGGCCGCGTCGGGCGAACGGATAACGACATTCAGATCGGAGGTTTTTGTTCAGCAAAACGGCGGCATTCGTGTCATTGAAGACATACATGTCGAAGCGCAGGGAGAGCTGATCAAAAGAGGTGTCTATCGTGATTTTCCATTGGTTACGATGAATGCTTTGAAGTTCTATGATCTTGCCGATATTCAAATCGAAAGTATTTTGCTTGATGGGCGGATCGTGCCGTACCATACGGAAAAGCTGGATGGTGCAATACGGATTTACATGGGCGATCCACAGCGCACCCTGTCGATTGGTGAGCACAAGTTCACAATCACATATTTCCTGAATAATCAGATATCGCTCGGAGAAGGTACCGACGAGCTTTACTGGAACGTCACCGGTAATGACTGGCAGTTTTCAATCGATATTGTTGACGCAAAAGTTCATCTACCTGTTGGGGCCGAGGTCAATGATCTGGCCGTATATGTCGGACCCCAAGGCCAGAAGGGTGGCCGTTATGAGGTCCTGTCAGGTGCAGGAAACTTTGTAGAAGTTAGAAATGCAGTTGCCTTGTCAAAAGGAGATGGGCTGACCATTGCGGTGTCATGGCCATCCGGATATGTGAGCCATCCTGCTTTCGTCAATGCAGTAGGAAAGCTTGTTTCCGATAACCTCGGAATTTTCATCGGCATGACTTTGTGCTTGCTGCTTTTGGTTTATCTGACGTTCTCCTGGCGCAAATTTGGCAAGGATCCAAAACCACCAACTGTTGTACCTCGGTTTGAGCTACCTGTTGGAAGATCAGCAGCAGAAGTCGGGTTCCTGTGGCGCAAAGCAAAAGGCGGTCAGAATTTCGCAACCAAGGCATTCGCCGTTGTGTTGACGAGTTTGGCGGTAAAGAGATGCCTGACGATCAGTGTGACCGGTAAGGGGGAATACATCCTGTCAAAGCTGCCCGGCGTGCGCGATGACCTGCCAGATGACGAGCAAACTGTCTTGAACTCGTTGTTGCGCCAATCGGATGTCAAGGAAATCACCATTGGCCGCGAGTACCGAAAGGAAGTTGAAAGTGCACGGAACTCGTTGCTTGACCGGTATTCTGCTGCTCAAAGATCCCGTTATTTCGTGCGTAATGACTTTCCCTGGAAAATTGGTTTTGTAATGGCCGTACTGGCCGTCGCTGCCGTGGTTATGCTTGACCCTGTAATTGGTGCGCGTGATCCCGAATCTTTCATTGGTACTGCGATTGGAAGCATCATGCTCGTAGGTGCCATAATTCTGATCTTTAATTTTTTGCAGGCAATTCTGGCAGGGATTTTCGACCGAGGTAAGCCTGTCGAAAGGGCGATAGGAAAATTGGTTATAGTAAGTTTGGGATTTATGGCTCCGGCATGGGTTTTTGGCTTTATCCTGCTAGGAGCGATGTCACCCGTTGCGTTATGCGTTGCTGTTTTTGCTATTGTTGTCTGCTGCCTGTTCCGCATCTGGATGGAAGTTCCAACACAAGAGTTCTTGAAGCTCCATGCCGAGATTGAGGGATATCGTCGTTACCTTACTGTGGCAGAGCAGGACCGAATGAACTTCATGAACCGTGAAATGGGGGATGCTATTGCGATTTTCGAAAAGCATTTGCCGTTTGCTATGGCGCTCGATGCAGAAGACGTCTGGACGCAGCGGTTTGAAGATTATCTGCGTTCATTGCCCTCAGAAGCCGAAGGTCGGAACAAGGAATATAACCCAGCGTGGTACAAAGATGGTCGTGGGTGGCAGAACATAGGCAGTTTCAGTAGCAGCTCTGTCGGCCAGCTAAGTGCTGCTGCGGTATCTTTCGGTGCTCCAACAATTTCTTCTGCCGGAATTGCATCTGGTGGTGGCGGCTTTTCCGGCGGCGGTCGAGGTGGTGGCGGCGGTGGCGGTTGGTGATAGAGATGTTGCGTGTCCAGAAAAAAAAAAGCCCCGCAAATGCGGGGCTTTTTCGTTTAGGTAAACTCCCACTCGATCACATGGCGATAGGTTTCACCGGGATTGAGCCAAGGGCTTGGGAAGTCTGTGCGGTTGGGGCTGTTGGGATAGGTCTGGGGTTCCAGCGCAATGCCTGCGGATGTGTGCAGGGGAATGCCGGTTTCGGTTTTCATCGTCTTGTTGAAATGCTGGGCAAGGTAGAATTGTAGCCCGGCCTCGGTCGAGAACAGTTTGATCGAACGGCTGCTTTCAGGATCGGACAGGGTGGCGATTTGGCGCAGTGTACCGCGATCACCGGTCAGGCAGAAATTATGATCAAAGCCCTGTGTGGCGTTGGGCTGCATGTCTGAAATGCGGGCCGGGCTGCGGAAGTCATAACCGGTCCCGGCCACGCCACGGGCATCCGCAAGAGGGATCAGCTTGTTATCGACCGGAAGCCATTGATCGGCACTGATCTGTAAAACGTGGTCCGCTGCCGTTTGGTCGAATTTCCCCGACAGGTTCCAATAGGCGTGGCTTGTCATATTGACCGGGCAGGGCGCATCACAGGTCGCCGTGATTTCAAGCCTAAGGCGGTTTTGTGCAATGATTGAATAGGTTGCGGTTGCAACCATATTGCCCGGATATCCCTGATCACCATCGGGTGAGGAGAGCTGGAAGGTGACGCTGCTTTCCGACTGGTTGGTAATGTTCCAGATGCGTCGGTCAAAACCGTCCTTGCCGCCATGAAGATGGGTGTCGCCTTCGTTGGCAGAAAGCATGACTTCGTGGCCGGCCGGATCGGTGTAGCGGGAATTTTCGATCCGGTTGGCATAGCGCCCGCAAACAGCCCCGATATAGCTGTCCTGGGCAAGATAGGCATCATCATCAGACAGGCCAACAGCGATGTTTGTCGGGGCAGGTTTCGAATCCTCATACAAATCAAGGGCGCAAATACGCGCGCCAAGCGCAGAAACCGTAAGGCGAATCTGCGATGTCGCAAGCGTCACGCGCGGGGAGTTTTTACCCGAAATACGTGTTTGTGCCGATGGTATTACCATGTATGGTGCGTGGTGGCTTTCAGGCATTCGATCCTCTCGTAATCCTTGATTTTTCTACGTTTATTTCATGTTGTCAATCGCTGTGGGCGATGGGGGCTGCCTTGGAATAACTATATGGTTGAGCGGCTTCAAATCATATTGTAATACTATATGGCTTTTAAGCAATAAACCACACTTAGGGAGGAAATCGTGGTGAAATTCACAAAGCTTGCAGTTTCGACTGCAGCGCTTGGCGTTGCGCTTGGTCTTTCTTTTGCGGCCCATGCCGAAATGATGATTGGTTTTTCTCAGATCGGTTCTGAAAGCGGCTGGCGTACATCCGAAACCGCGTCGATCAAGGCTGAAGCCGAGAAACGTGGTATTGATCTGAAATTCTCGGATGCTCAGCAGAAGCAGGAAAACCAGATCAAGGCTGTTCGTTCATTCATCGCGCAGGGTGTTGACGGAATTCTTCTGGCTCCGGTGGTGGAAACCGGCTGGGACCAGGTTCTGAAAGAAGCAAAAGACGCCGGTATTCCGGTTGTTCTGGTTGACCGCGGTGTAGATGCCAGCGAAGACCTTTATCTGACCAAGGTCGCATCTGACTTTGTGGTCGAGGGTGCACTTGCTGCGGCTTGGTTGGCAACTGAAACCAACGCGGTTTGCGATGTTGTTGAACTGCAGGGAACTGTTGGTTCATCTGCTGCAAACGACCGTAAAGCCGGTTTTGAGTCGGTAATTTCCAACTTCCCGGGCATCAATATCATCCGTTCGCAGTCTGGAGACTTCACCCGCTCGGGCGGCAAGGAAGTCATGGAAAGCTTCCTGAAAGCTGAAAACGGCGGCAAGGACATCTGTGCTGTTTATGCACATAATGATGACATGGCGCTGGGTGCAGTCCAGGCGATCAAGGAAGCCGGCCTTAATCCGGGTGATGATATCAAGATCGTATCGATCGATGCGGTTCCTGATATCTTCAAGGCAATGGCCGATGGCGATACCAATGCTACCATCGAACTGAACCCGCATCTGGGTGGTCCGTCCTTTGATGCCATCAAGGCAGCCAAGGCCGGTCAGGAAGTTCCGAAATGGATCAAGGCAAATGGTCCGCTCTTCCTGCCTGATACCGCAGCAGAAGAATACAAAATGCGCAGCAAATAACAGCCTGACCCGGCATCATGAACGTGTTCGTGACGCCGGGGACGACTGGCTTGCCATTGCAATGACGTACCCCGGTCATGCCGGGGTGCGTCATGCTGTATCGGGATAAAAATCTGAATAACAGGGAGAGGGTGAGGCAATGACAGACACCGCACTTTCTGCAGGGACGGAAGATATCGTTCTTTCGGTGCGCGGTGCCGGAAAGTTCTTTCCCGGCGTCAAGGCGTTACAGGATGTCGATTTCGACCTGAAACGCGGCGAAATTCATGCCCTTCTTGGGGAAAACGGGGCGGGTAAATCCACCCTGATCAAAGTAATTACCGGGGTTCATCCCCGCGACGCCGGGGCGGTTATGCTCGACGGCGAGGAAATCCACCCGCAGCATCCGGGCGATGCGCAGGGGTTGGGGATTTCGACAGTTTATCAGGAAGTCAATCTGGTGCCGACCTTGTCGGTTGCCGAAAACCTGATGCTCGAACGCCAGACACGAAAGTTTGGCCTGATTTCATGGAAAAAGACCGAGGCCGATGCCAAGGCGGCACTGGAGATACTTGGTCTTGATATTGATGTGAACCGGCCGCTTGGATCCTATTCGGTGGCGATCCAGCAGCTTGTTGCCATCGCACGCGCCGTGGCGCTGGATGCACGCGTTCTGATTTTGGATGAACCAACGGCATCGCTTGACGGTGAAGAAATCAAGACGCTGTTTCGCATCATGCGCGAGCTGCGCGACAAGGGACTGGGTATTGTCTTTGTGACCCATTTCCTGGATCAGGTCTATGCGGTTACGGATCGCATCACGGTTCTGCGCAACGGACGTCTGGTCGGAACATTTGTGACCAGTGAACTTGCACAGATTGATCTGATCAATCACATGCTTGGCCGTGAACTGGCCGAGGTCAGTGCCCATCGTCATCAGGATGAAGGTAACTATTCCGGGCCAAAACGCACCATTCAGATCAAGAATCTTGGCAAGAAGCGTGTGCTTGAACCGGTGTCCCTTGATCTTCAGGCCGGTGAAATCGTTGGTCTGGCAGGCCTTCTGGGATCCGGGCGAACCGAACTTTCCGAACTGATATTCGGAACGCAAAAGGCTGACAGCGGTCTTGTGTTCCTTGACGGGGAACCGGTGATGTTGCGATCCCCGCGTCATGCGATCCGGTCGGGCTTTGGCCTGTGTCCGGAAGACCGCAAACAGGATGGTATTGTAGCGGAACTGAGTGTGCGCGAAAATATTGTTCTGGCCCTTCAGGGGCGGCGTGGTTGGCTGCGTCCGATCCCGCGCGCCGAGCAACAGAAATTTGCCGATGACATGATCAAGGCATTGGGCATTGCGACGCCAGACAGTGAAAAGCCGGTCGGGCAGTTGAGTGGTGGCAACCAGCAAAAGGTCATTCTGGCGCGCTGGCTGGTGTCAAAACCGATCCTTCTGATCCTTGATGAACCGACCCGTGGCATTGATGTCGGTGCGCATGCCGACATCATCAAACTGATCAAGGAGCTTTGCGACGAAGGTCTGGCCTTGCTGGTCGCCTCAAGCGAGCTTGAAGAAATCGTCGCCTTTGCCGATCGCGTTGCAGTGATGCGTGATCGTGAAAAGGTTTCCGAACTGGTGGGTGCGGAAATCACCCAGAACAAGATCATCGAGGCAATTGCGCGATGACCAGTTTGCAAGACAAAAAGAAATTACGGGAAAGCAGCACCATGTCTGCATCTTCTTTGATAAGTCGGCCCTGGTTCGGCCCGGTCGCGGCACTGGTTCTGATTGTGCTGGGGATCGGGGTGATTTCGCCCGACTTCTTTAGTATCCGCATTGTTGACGGGCATCTTTATGGATCGCTGGTCGATGTCGTTCATCGTGGCGCGTCAACAGCACTTGTGGCTGTTGGCATGGCGATTGTCATCGGGACGCGCGGGATTGACCTTTCTGTGGGGTCGATCATTGCCATTTCCGGGGCGGTGATGGCGGTTCTGATCCGCGACACCGATTTGCATCCGGCAGTGATTATCCTGGCCGCACTTGGGGCCGGTGTGCTGTGTGGATTGTGGAACGGGGTACTTGTTGCGTTCCTTGATATTCAGCCGATTATTGCCACCCTGATCCTGATGGTCGCGGGGCGTGGTATTGCCCAGATGATCACCGGTGGTCAGATTGTGACCTTCCATGGTGAGTTTTTCGAGGCCATTGGCAGTGGCTACTTGCTGGGTATTCCCTGGCGCGTGATCATTGCGGCTGCGGTGATTGCCGCGATCTATTTCATCATGCGCAAGACGGCCCTTGGCCTGTTTGTTGAGTCGGTTGGTGGCAACGCACGCGCCAGCCGGGTTGCAGGCATTGATGCACGTGGCATCAAGCTGATGGCCTATGCGGCATCTGGCCTGTGTTCTGCCTTTGCCGGGATCATTATTGCGGCTGATATTCGCGGGGCGGATGCCAATAATGCCGGGCTTTGGCTTGAACTTGATGCGATCCTTGCCGTCGTGATTGGCGGTGCATCGCTGATGGGCGGCCGGTTCTTTATTGCCATGACGGTGATTGGTGTTCTGATCATTCAGGCCCTGACGACCGGCATTCTTCTGTCGGGCTTGCCGTCGCAATATACCCTGATCGTCAAGGCAGCAGTGGTGATGGTTGTGCTTCTTGTGCAGGCACCAAAATCGCGTCAACTGGTCGGGCAGGCGATGGAACGCTTGAAGCGGGGAAAAGCAGATGAAAATTAATGAACGTTTTTACCCGATCCTGGCGACGCTGGCGGTTCTGGCCTTGCTGTATGGTTACGGGATTTTTGAACATCGCGCCTTTTCCGATACCTATGTTCTGGGCGCACTTCTGACCGATAATGCCTTTTTGATCATTACCGCCGTGGGTATGACATTTGTCATTCTTTCGGGCGGGATTGACCTGTCTGTCGGGTCAATGATCGCCTTTATCGGGGTTCTGATGGCCGAACTGGTTACCGGGTTTGGCATGCATCCGCTGATGGCAGCGCTGATTTCGCTGATTGTTGGTGCGGCGTTCGGGGCTTTCATGGGCGTCATCATCGCCAAGTTCGATATTCAGCCCTTTATCATCACGCTTGCAGGCATGTTCTTTTTGCGCGGGGTCTGCTTCCTGATCAATCTGGATTCCGTTCCGATTGATCACCCGTTTGTTGCGGCTTTCAGCGGCTTCAAGGTCCAGCTGCCCGGCCGTGGCTGGTTGACAGCATCAGCACTTTTGATGCTGGCGACCGTGATTGGCGGAGTGGTCATTGCCCATTACACGCGATTTGGGCGCAATGTCTATGCGATTGGTGGCGACCGTCATTCGGCCGAGCTTCTGGGCATTCCGGTTCATAGCACCATCATTCGCGTTTACACCCTGTCGGGTTTCTTCAGTGCGCTTTCAGGTGTGGTCTTTGCGTTCTATACCGCATCGGCCTATCCGCTGGCAGCTGTCGGGGTCGAGCTTGACGCGATTGCCGCTGTGGTGATTGGCGGGACGCTTCTGACCGGCGGGATGGGCTTTGTGATGGGAACGTTCTTTGGCGGGATCATCATGGGGGTTATCCAGACCCTGATCGCCTTTGACGGATCGCTTAACAGTTGGTGGACCAAGATCATGATTGGTGCCTTGCTGTTTGGCTTTATCGTCCTGCAACGTCTGATCACCCGGTCCTTCTCGGGGATGCGGGCCGGGACGACGTGATCCGGATCGCAAGTCTGTATCCATATCCATGCAAACAGGCACCCATCGGGTGCCTGTTTTTTTATGCGCGATCCGGAACGCGCAAACAAAAAATGCTGCGGTCATCGCGCAGCATTTTTATCGGGTGGAATGCAGCCGGTATTACAGCCCGATCTGGTCCCAGTCATGTTCGACCGACATGCCAAGTTGCTGGCGCAACTGGCGCATGGTGCCGCGCAGAAGGCGGCGCATGGCTTCGCGGGCGTCGCCCGGTTCTCGCTGGGCGATGGCCTTATAGACGGCCAGATGATCCGGAAGGGATTTGACATGGGCCTTTGGGCCGCCTGACGACAGGCGGAACGACCCGATCAGGGCGGTTTCGATCAACATGCCAAACGATTTCATGAAATCATTGCCCGACGCATCAAGGATCGCCTGATGAAAGGCAAGGTCGGTCATATAGACCGCGTCTGTACCCAGTTCGGCATTTTCCATGCCGGTATAGGCCGCTTCGATCAGGGCAAGCTGTTCTTCGGTCGCACGTTCGGCGGCCATGGCGGCGGTGTTCGGCTCGATAATCATGCGGGTTTCAAACAGACCATAAAGGAATGCCGGGTCCGGGTCCGGGAAGTGCCAGGACAGAACATCGGGATCCAGCAGGTTCCAGCTTGAGCGTGGCTTGACGCGTGTACCGGTTTTGGGGCGGCTTTCGATCAGGCCCTTGGCCGATAGAATTTTGATCGCCTCGCGCAGGGCCGTGCGCGATACATCAAGGGATTCACTTAAGGCAGCCTCGGTCGGAAGCACATCACCCGGTGCCAGCTGGCCCGAAACAATCCGGGCTCCTAAATCGTGCGCAACAATGCTGTGCAGGCTGCGTTTGGCATAGGTTCTCGACATGGACGACATTAAATTCCCTCCGGCGTGGCCTTATTGGTAAACAAAAAGGCAAAAGGCCCGCTTTGCAATTATTCATATAATATGAATTAATTTCGAGGGCAACTTATCTGACCCCATCAAGGCTTTGTGTTGCAAAGCATATAATTAATTCGGAGAGGGAGGAGGTCAGCCGAACGGGATGCCAAAGGTCACGAAGTTATAGACTACCATGCGGCAGATCGAAAGAACTCACTTCACCCGTTTGTCGCTTGACAGGCCCGGATATCCTGATCATTAATGTTATTGTATGAAGAATTAAAAAGCATAATTTTCAGGAGGAAGCATCATGAATACGAGCGGGGCGAAACAGCCGGACTGCTGAGCCCGATGCCAAACCGGTAAAAATTGCAGGCAGCATTCTGCCCTTCGGGGCTTTTGTCTTTTGCGCTGCACATATTCGGGATTGATGCAATTTCTGATAATTTTGAATAGAGAAACGGACCGTGCGGGGCGGAGTCCCTGTGTCCGGGCCGAAAGAGAAACAAAGAGAAACCAGACGACGGGAGAAGCAACGATCATGTCTGATCGCATGCCGACACACTATACCAGCCTTGAAGACAAGTCGGTGTTTATCACCGGTGGCGCATCGGGCATTGGCGAGGCGATTGTGACCGCCTTTGTTGAACAGGGCGCGAAAGTCGCCTTTGTCGACATCATGGAAGATGCGGGCGCAGCGCTTGTTGAAAAATTGTCAAAGGATGCGCGCAATGCGCCGGTCTTTATCAAATGCGACCTGACCGATGTTGACGCCTTGCGCGCGGCGATCGCCAGGGCAGCCGAGATCAATGGCCCGATCACCGGGCTTTTGAACAATGCGGCAAACGATACCCGTCATAAATGGCAGGACGTTACCCCGGAATACTGGGATGAACGCCAGGCCATCAATATTCGCCCGTCCTTCTTTGCCATTCAGGCCGTTGCCCCGATGATGCAGCAAAACGGTGGCGGCGCGATCATCAATTTCGGTTCTGTCAGCTGGATGATGGGGCAGGGCGGCATGCCCGGCTATACCACGGCCAAGGCAGCAACCCATGGCCTGACGCGCGGCATGGCGCGTGATCTGGGCAAGGATCATATCCGGGTCAATACGCTGGTTCCGGGTTGGGTCATGACCCAGCGCCAGCTTGATCTTTGGGTTGACGAGGCGGCCGAGCGCGAAATCGACGAGCGCCAGTGCCTTAAGAACAAGGTGATGCCACAGGATATCGCGCGCATGGCGCTGTTCCTGATTTCCGATGAAAGCCGGATGGTTACCGCCCAGAACTTTATCGTTGATGGTGGCTGGGTCTGATCGCAGACCCGCCAGCACGACATTCACGCACAGACAAAGATCACTCGGGACGAATTTTCATGAGACTGGTTCAATACAAGGATACCGCTGGCGCCCAGCATGTTGCCGTTGTCGAAGATCAGGATACCCTGATTGCCCTGACCGGTGTTGCGACCACCCGCGAACTGGCGGGGATCGCGATTGCGCAAGGGGTCACCATGATCGAGGCCGCCAAGGCCCGCATGGGCGAGGAGCGCCTCGACTATAATGCAATTGCATCCGAAGGCCGCCTTTTAGCGCCGATCACCCATGCCGATCCGGCACATTTTCTGGTGACGGGCACCGGCCTTACCCATCTGGGGTCGGCATCCGCACGTGCGAACATGCACAAGGCCGACAACAAGGCGGCTGACGAAACCGATTCCATGAAGATGTTCCGCATGGGGGTTGAGGGTGGCAAACCGGCCGCCGGTCAGAAGGGCGTTCAGCCCGAATGGTTCTATAAGGGCGATGGTTCGGTTGTTGCCAATCCGGGCGCGGATATTCCGAGCCCGTCCTTTGCCCTTGATGGCAGTGAAGAACCCGAAATTGCTGCGATCTATGTCATTGATCAGGATGGCAATCCGGTGCGTATCGGCTTCGCGATTGGCAACGAGTTTTCCGACCATGTCATGGAACGCCAGAACTATCTTTATCTGGCGCATTCAAAACTGCGCGCATGCTCGATGGGACCGGAATTGCTGCTGGGCGATCTGCCCAGCCATGTCGAAGGCACCTCGCGCCTGTATCGCGATGGCAAGGTGATCTGGGAAAAGCCGTTCCTGAGCGGCGAAGACAATATGTCGCACTCGCTCGCCAACCTTGAATATCATCATTTCAAATATGACCTGTTCTGCCGTCCGGGCGATGTCCATGCGCATTTCTTTGGTACCGCGACGCTGTCCTTTGCCGATGGCATTAAAACGCAGGATGGCGATGAATTTGAAATCGAAGCTGCACCCTTCGGGCGTGCCATTCGCAACCGCCTGAAAGTTCAGGCGGAACGTCCGGTGGTGATCAAAACCATCTGATATTTCGGGAATTATCGTAATTCCAAGGGGCGTAAAAGCCTCGTCTCCCTCCGAACGACACGAACTCCCCCGGCGCAGCAATGTGCCGGGGTTTTCTTTTGCGCATCTTGGTACGTGCCAATGAATGTTGGGAGAAATGTCAAAGGGCAGCGATTGAAACGCTGCCCTTTTTTTGATGTTTTGCGGTGGTGACGCGAAGAGGGGTTATGTCTGTTCGCTTACGGCGGGGGCAGGGCGGAGCACCATGGTCACGACGATGGATGCAACGATCAGGACGGTCCCGCCAACGGCAAACACACCCATGGCACCGGTGAAATCGACCAGAAGTCCGCCAAGAACCGCACCGCTGGCAATTGCGGTTTGGAAGCCCGCGACAACAAGGCCGCCGCCGCTTTCGGCTTCGTCCGGAACCGTGCGCGTGATCCAGGTTGACCAGGCAACCGGTACTCCGCCAAATGCTGCACCCCAGATCGCAACAAGAACGATGGTCGGAGTGAGTGCGCCATTGATCATCACCATACCAAGGGTCGCAAGCCCCATGACAAGCGGCATCAGGGCGATGGTCATGCGAAGCGAACGGGCGATCAGCGCCCCTGCCAGATGGGTGCCGATAAAATTGGCGAGCCCGAAGCCCAGCAGCACGCCGGAAACACCCGCCGTTGCCACACCCGTCACGTTTTCAAGGAACGGCCGGACATAGGTGAACAGGGCAAAGTGACCGGTGATGATGATAACCAGTGAAAACAGGCCAAACTTCATGCCCGGACGATTGATCAGGTCAACAAGGGTGCGAAGCGACGCCCGTCCGCGCGGTGGCAGGGATGGCAGGGTTGCGAACTGAACGATGAAGGTGATCACACCAATGCCTGCGGCCAGCAGGAACACTGCGCGCCAGCTTATAATGTCGCCAAGGAAGCTGCCAACCGGGGCGGCAAAGACCGTGGCAGCCGAAACGCCACTGAACATGATGGCAAGGGCGCGCGGCACCTGTTTTTCTGGCACCAGTCGCATGATGGTGGCCGCCGACATGGTCCAGAAACCGCCAAGGGCAATGCCCAAAAGAACACGGCCAAGCAACAGAAAGGCAAAGCTTTCGGCCATGGCGACCATGACGCTTGAAATCACCAGCAAGATCGAGAAGCTCAGCAAGACATTGCGCCGGTCAAAACGGCGGGTCACGGTCGCAATCAGAAGGCTTGTGATCAGCGCGAGAAAGGCCGTGGCCGAAATGGCCTGTCCTGCCAGACCTTCGGAGACGTGAAGGTCGTATGCAATCGGGGTCAGCAGGCTGACCGGGAGGAATTCGGCTGTGACCAGTCCGAAGACCCCGAGTGTCATGGATATGACGGCAGCCCATGCGGCGGGCGCTGGCGCGACGGAGGGCGTCTGCGCGGGCCGGGTGCCTGATTGTGGTTCACTCATGGGGAAGTCCTTTGAGTTTGTGTTTTTGCGTTGCACCCAAAATAGTCTGGACCGCCCGGACGATCTATGACAGTTTGTCTGAATTGATTGATCAATCGTCCGGAATATCATGTCGCCCATCGCAAATACCGCATTTAACAGCCCGTCAGACCATATCGGAGGCCCGTTCAATGCGGCTGGTCACGACATGGTCAATGAGCTTCTTTCGGGGGTGCGCCTGCGCGGTCTTGACTATCGCCGGATCGAGATTTCGACCCCCTATGGCCTGCGCTTTGGCGAGGATGTCGATGATGGCCGTGCATGGTTTCATTTCATCGGGCAGGGCAATGTCCATCTGCGTACCAAAAGCGGGGCGGTCCATGTTCTGGGCTGTGGGGATGCGGTGTTGTTGCCCTGTGCGGGTATTCACGACCTTTACAGCGAAGATGGCGTTGCGCTACGCAGTGTGGATACCTTTGAGAAGGCACCTTTATGTGATGCGGCATCGGAAATCAGGGCTTGTGAGGCCGATGTTTGCCGGTCAAAGGACAACCTGATTTTCAGTTGTGCGATGGAGTTTGATCTGGGCTGGTTGCACCCGTTGGCCCATCTCAAGCCGGAACTGATGCATATCGAAACCGTACCCGATCATGATCCGCAAATCCCGGCGATCCTTGATGTCATGACAGCCGAGCTTCGGGCAAAACGTCCGGGCTATGGCGTGATCCTGACCCGGCTTGCCGATGTTGTGGCCGCCGCCATTCTCAGGCGCTGGGTCGAGGCGGGCTGTGATGTGTGTGGCTGGGTCGAGGCGGTACGTGATCCCAAGCTGGCAAGGCTTCTGGCAGCCCTTCACAAGGAACCGGGGCGGAACTGGTCGGTGGCCGATATGGCGTCTGAAATGGGGATGTCACGTTCGGTCTTTGCCGAACGGTTTGTTGAGCTGACCAAGGCAACCCCGCAACAATATCTGACCAATCTGCGCATGCGTCTGGCCAGTCAGTGGATCGGGCGTGATAACCTGTCTCTGGACGAAGTTGCTGATCGGCTGGGTTATGCCTCGGTCGCGGCATTCAGCCGGGCATTCAAGCGCACCACGGGTATGTCACCCGGCGCGGTGCGACGTGCGGATTATGCTCTGTGACACGACAGGGCGATGCCATTGGCAATTTTACGTGCTACGTACGACGACGACCAGATATCTGCAATTCTGGGATCCCTGGTTCTGAAAAATACACTCTTGGGGCGGTCCGAGTTCAAGGCAGTCACCCTGATCCATTTGATGGACCCGATCGCCTTCGTGGAAAAAAAGCGTTCCCTCAATCACCCAGATTGCCTGCTTGATGAAGGTAAAGGCAGAGGCGGGCATGGAGACTTGTTGTCCGGCAGGCAAGTTGACCTCGACCAGTTCAAGCGGGATGTTCTGACCTGATAGAACCTGACGGCGATCATACCCTGTATCCGGATCTGACCATTGTGGCTGTTGTGCGTGGTGGCGTACACCATTGTGGACGGTGCTTGTATGGGACAGCAATGCCGAAACGGTCAGCGACAATGCCCCGGACAGGCGGCCAAGGACCGTTGCTGTCGGGCTGGCTTCGCCGCGCTCGATCTTGCTGATCATGGCTTTAGAAACGCCGGATTTCTCCGCAAACTGGCCTAATGACCAACCCCGGTTTTCGCGTTCGCGGCGGATCCGAACCGAAATCCATGCGGTGGTGTCGTCTTCTATGGTAGCCATTTCCATCTTTCTGATCTGTGAAATCAATATTGACTGTCTACTATAGTGGATGTAATTGTGCAACCTGTTATCGGCCTTGCAAAGGAGGTGAATATGCAGGTGCGCAGTGCGACAAAGATGGACCTTCCCGAAATTCTTGAAATCTATAATCAGGTGCTTCGGGACAGTACGGCGATCTATGACAATGAGCCGTCAAGTCTGGCAGAGCGTGAAGAATGGTTTGATGGACGGGTGAGAGATGGATTTCCCATTCTGGTAGCCGAACAGGACAGCTCTATCTTGGGATTCTCATCCTATGGGGCGTGGCGTGGCCGGTGGGGATACCGCTATACAGTCGAACATTCAGTCCATGTTCATGTCTCGCATCGTGGTACCGGTGTGGGGCGGGCGTTGTTAAGCCCGTTGATTGAGATGGCGCGCGCTGCTGGCATGCATGTCATGATCGGCGGTATTGATGCAGAAAACCTCAATTCAATTCGTTTTCACGAACGTCTTGGTTTTGTGCAGGTCGGCTGTGCCAAGGAAGTCGCGCGAAAGTTTGATCGCTGGCTTGATCTTGTCACGATGCAGCTGACCCTTGATGATGGGGCAGGGTTGCGTGCTTAGCTGATTACAGGGCGCTTAAGTGATTAGTCGTTTCATCAGCCATAAAGCGTGTCGCATGCGGTTCGGGTTGCGGTCTGAAGATGGACTAGCTTGTCTTTCGCATTTTCAATCAATGTGGGGGACGCACTAAAAATCGAGATCGCTGAGATCATCTTGCCATGCTGGGTCGTGATCGGAACGGCGATGGCATAGATGTCATTTTCGCGTTCGCCATTGTTGGTGGAAAATCCCTGTGCGCGGATGGCCGCAAGTTCGGACTTCAGGGTGTCAAGATCGGTAATGGTGTGATCGGTCATGCCGGTCAGGGTGGCATTTTTGAAATAGCGGTCCTGATCTTCATCGCTCATATGGGCCAGCCACAATTTGCCGTGGGCCGTGCAAAAGGCATCAAGTTTCGAACCAATCCGGATATCCACATAAAGCGGCCGGTCGGGCAGGGCCTTGGCGATGCAGATCGCCATATCGCGATCAAACTCGGTCGCCATGCAGGCCTCCCCGGTGTCACGCGCCAGCTGATCAAGGATCGGCTGCAGCAGGGTCGGCAGATTGCCGTCATGCAAAACCCGCTCGCCCAGATCGGCAAACATATATCCCAAACGGAAGACCCCGCGTGACGTGGCGCGAAGCGCACCGGCATGGACCAGCGTGTGCAAAAAGCGATGTGCGGTGATCATGTTGATGTCAAGCGCATCGGCGGTTTCCTTTGCGGTGAGTTCGGTCTTTCCCGCTGCAAACAGATCCAGAATTTTGAAGGCCTTAAGGACCGAACCGTTGAGCTGACTGGTCATGATGTTCCGCTGCCTGATGTGGTGGCTGGTGTGATTGGTGATAGTGCAAAGCTGATTGGCCGGATGTCATGCTTGACGACGCCCGGATTTCAATAATAAACTATATTATAAATTATATTTCAAATATAGAAATATTGAGCGTAAAAAACAAGAGGCGTCTGATGACAAAAGATACGCGTGAAACTTCCGGTCAAATCACCCTGACCGCCGGTGGGGCGGTTCTGGCCCGTATGAAGGCCATCGGGATTGATTATATTTTTGCCAATTCCGGCACCGATTTTCCGCCGATCATCGAAGGTCTGGCCGAAGCCGCGGCAAAGGATATCGATCTTCCCAATGCGCTGATCATGCCGCACGAAAATGCGGCGATGGGCATGGCGCATGGCTATTACCTTGCGACCGGAAAAACGCAGGCGGTCATGGCGCATACCAATGTTGGTCTTGCCAATTGCGCAATCGGGGCGATCAATGCCGCGACCGAACATGTGCCGGTCGTTCTGATGTCGGGCAGAACGCCCGTGATGGAAAAAGGCCGTCTTGGTGCGCGCACCGTTCCGATTGGCTGGGGTCAGGAAATGCGCGATCAGGCAGCACTGGTGCGTGAAAGCTCCAAATGGGAATATGAACTGAAGTTCCCCGAACAGGTGCCCGAAGTCGTTGATCGTGCCTATGCCATCGCATCATCCGTGCCCAAGGGGCCGGTTTATGTCAGCCTGCCGCGCGAAGTTCTGTGCGAACCCTGCCCGGGCGACGAAATTGACGGGCCGCTTCGCATGCAGCCGGTCCCGGTTGCCCCGCCGCAAGCCAGTGTCGAGGCAGCGGCTGACATTCTTGCCAATGCCAAGAACCCGGTGATCATTGCCCAGCGCGGGACGGGTACAGCCGAGGCCTTTGGTCGTTTGTCGGGCCTTGTGGATCAGTGGGGTATTCCGGTGGTGCAATACTGGGCGATCCAGCTTGCCATTGGCACCGAGCATCCGATGTTTGCCGGGATGGATCCGGCACCCTGGCTTAAGGATGCCGATGCGGTCGTGGTGATTGATTGTCTGGCACCCTGGTCACCGGAAATTCATGCGTTGCGCCCGGATTGCAAGGTCGTGCAGATCGGTCAGAACCCGCTTTACTCGCGCTTCCCCGGCCGTAATTTTGCCGCCGACCTGTCGCTTGTGGGCGAAACCGGTGATGTGATCATGATGCTGGCAGAAGCCATGGATCGCCGTCATGCCGATCATAGTGCCGTTTGCGCCGATCGCCGTGGCAAGGTTGCCGCGATCAATGCCGAAACCCGCAAAAAGGCGCTGGCAGCCGCCGATGCCGGGGCGGTGGATCCGATGACCAAGGCCTATGTGTCGCGCTGCTTGTCCGAGGCGATTGCCGGGCGTTCTGCCACCGTGTTTTCCGAGCTTGGCTGTCCGCTTGAACCACTTTCGCTTTCGGAACATAGCAGCTGGTATCAGGAACCGCATTCCGGTGGTCTTGGCTGGTCGTTCCCGGCGTCGATGGGCTATCAGCTTGCGGATAAGGACAAGCTGGTTGTCGCGACCATGGGCGATGGTTCCTACATGTTTGCCAACCCGACGGCATGTCATCAGATTGCCGAGGCGCTTGAACTGCCGATCCTGATCCTTGTTCTCAATAACAATGAATGGGGCGCGGTGCGCCAGTCGGTGGCGGGGATGTATCCCAACGGCTATGCGGCAAAAACCAATGAAATGCCGCTGACCGCCCTTAAACCCAGCCCGGATTTCACCAAGGTTGCCGAAGCCAGCCGTGCCTGGGTGGCCAAGGCCAAGCGTCCCGAAGACCTTCCGGGTATCCTGCGCGATGCCATCAAACATATTGACACCAAGCGTACCCATGCGCTGGTCGAGGTAACGATTGCGCCGTAAGACCACAATGCCGTAACGAAAAAGAATGCGGGTATCGTTTGATCGATGCCCGCATTTTTTATGATTTTGACCAGTCACCTGACTATGATCGGCTTTCATCGGACCAACGATAACGAACAACAGGTTGACGGGTATATGGAAAAGCCGATCAAAAGCAGTCGTGACAACAGTCATCAGAAAGGGGCAAAGCCGCCTGTTGATGTGCATGACGGTGTGCCGCTGCTTGATAGTGGCGTGAATTTCATTGGCGAGCAGGTTTCCTATCCATCGGGCAAGGCACGGATCAAATCAATGCTGGCAACGATGGAACCGGGGCAGAAAACCGGATGGCACAAGCATGGTGTGCCGACCTATGGCTATATCCTTGAAGGCCAGATCACGGTTGATTACGGCGATCGGGGCAAAACAACCTATTTTGCGGGCGAGGGGGTGCTGGAGGCCATGGATTATTGGCATGAAGGGATCAACGATGGTGATGTTCCAGCCCGTGTGGTTGTTGTTTTCATGGGGGCAGAGGGGGCTGAGAACGTGATTTACAAACCCGACGCTGTTGCGGATTAGGTCTTTGTTTTCCGGGCTGTCATGGTCGCTGGGTGATGATCCTGCTTGGTTTTTCGGCATGGAAAAATCCCTGCTTGCATCCTGTGCAGTTTCATTATTTCATTGGTTTAACCGTTTGAATTTCCTGCCCGGAAGGAGCCAGTATGAATCGTGTTGTCGGAACCTCGGGGCGGATTGCGTTTGCCAGCGCGATGCGCAACCTTCTTGCCGATGTGTATCCCGGACATGATCACGAAGCCCTGGTGTTGCGTGTTTTCGACGAGCTGGGCCTCCCGATTGAAGGCGACGGACCGGAGCCAAAGGAAGAATATCTGCGCAAATGGGATCAGCGTGATGCGTTTCTGATTACCTATGGCGACAGTATCCATCAGGATGGCAAAAAGGGCCTGCAAAGCCTTGGCGAATTTCATCGCAAGTGGCTTAAGGACTGGCTGACGGGCATTCACATCCTGCCATTCCATCCCTTTACGTCTGATGACGGTTTTTCAGTCAGTGATTTTGAACAGCTGCGCCCCGAACTTGGCGACTGGAGCGATGTAGAGGAACTGTCAAAGCACGGAACCGTCATGGCCGATCTGGTGGCGAACCATATATCGGCATCGCACCCCTGGTATCAGCAGTTTCTGGCCGGTGAAAAGCCCGGTGTCGATTACATCAAAACCGCAAGCCCCGATGATGACCTTTCCGATGTTGTGCGCCCGCGCAGTCATGCGTTGCTAAATGATGTGGTGACCAGAGACGGTGAAAAGCATGTCTGGTGCACATTCAGCTATGATCAGGTCGATCTGGATTATGGCAATCCCGATGTGTTTTTTGAAATGCTGCGCGTGGTCCTGAATTACCTGAAGCATGGTGTGCGCGTCGTGCGCCTTGATGCCATCGGCTTTATCTGGAAAGAGGCCGGGACGACGTCAATCAACCTTGATCAGACCCATAAACTGATCAAGGCGATGCGACTGGCCTGCAATGCGGTTCATCCCGATGTGTTGTTCATTACGGAAACCAACCTGCCGCTGCTTGAAAACCTGTCCTATTTCGGCAATCAGGATGAGGCGCATCTGATTTACAATTTCTCGTTGCCGCCGGTGATCATTCATGCATTGCTCAGCGGCCGGTCTGACTATATCCGCAAATGCATCATGGCGATGCCGCCCGCCCCGGCAGGCTGTACCTTCTTTAACTTTACGGCCAGCCACGATGGTATTGGTCTGCGTCCGGCCGAGAACCTTATTCCTGATAACGATATCGACGGGCTTCGCGAACATGCCCTTAGGATGGGCGGGCAGGTAAGCTATCGTGCGCTTAAGGGCGGTGGGCAAAAGCCCTATGAGCTGAACGTCACGCTATATAGCATGCTGGCCGAAAACTTTGCCGGAGAAGCCACCATGGGGCTTGAGCGCTTTGTGATGAGTCAGGCCATTGCCATGTCTCTGGAAGGCATTCCGGCCATCTATGTCCAGACCATCCTTGCCACCGAAAATGATCAGAAGGCCTATGAAGAGACCGGCATTCCGCGCCGTCTGAACCGCAAGGTCTGGCAACTTGCGGATGCCGAACGGGTCTTGTCCGAAGATGGTCCGGCTAAATCGGCGTTTGATCAGCTACGCGCCCTGATGTCAATCCGCATGGGGCAACCGGCATTCCATCCCAATGCGACGCAATATACCCTTAATCTTGGCCCTGATCTTTTGGGGATATGGCGGCAGTCGCATCTTAATGAGCAAAGTATTTTCTGTGTCTTTAACCTGACCGAAGAACCGCAGGCGCTTGATCTTTCAAAGATCAACCTGATCATGACAGAAGGCTGGCAGGATCTGATCACCCAGCAGGTGATCGAGGATTATGACGGCATCATGAAGCTCGCCCCCTATCAGATCGTCTGGATTTCCAATCTTGATGGCCGGAATCGCACCGAAAGCCGGTTGCTGCAACGCTATCGCGACGCGATGCCGGTTTAGGAGGCTACGTGAAACTGCCGATGGATTTTCAGGTTTCTGCACCGTTTCAGAAGTTTTTACACAAATTTGACAGTGCTTTCGAGTTTGTCATTGCGTCGTGATTTGTGCTTTGCAAAAGTTATGAGACATAGAGAAGACCTAGAGGGCATTTTACGCAATGGCGTATGCGCAGGAAGTTCTTATTCCGCAATTGCCCAATGATACAGACAGCCATGTCCGGGCATATTATGAGACATGGCGCGAGGCGGCCAGGAATGGCAGCGTGCCGGATCGCAGAGTGCTGACCAGTGACGTTTTGTCACCGTGGCTTGATGATATCTGTATCTATGAATATCTTCCCAAAAAGCGTGATTTTGTGATCCGTATTGATGCGCCCAATATCATTGCCGCCAGTGGCGAGACATATCTTGGCTGTTCGCCGCGCCAGATTGATCTCGACTTCGGGACGACCCTGCATGCAGTGTTGCTTGAAGTGGTCGACAATGGCGCACCTGCCATACACAGGATCGGGTATGAACGCAGAGTATGGGAAGAATGGTTGCGGCTTTTGTTGCCTGTGACAACCTCTGACCGTCAGGGTGGAGTAATCCATCAGGTGTTTGTCACCCATTTCCTGTATCGTGGCCATTAGCGAATATTTATTAGCCGTTACTTGTTTTGAAGCAAGGCTTTCCCACGTGAATAGTCGGGGGATATGCCATGACATCATCACGCGTGCTTGAATCATCGGATACCGAGCTGGAAGGTTTGCCAGATCACACGGATGCCAGGGTCATTTCTTTGGTAGATACCTGGTATGATGCGGTGATGCATGCTGGCGGAGAAGGCATCCCGACGCGTTCGATTTTAAGTGCAGAACGCCTGAGCCGGTGGCGTGATGACATCAGTATTTACGAGTATCTGCCAATCAAGAATGATTTTCTGATCAGGATTGATGCGCCGTCTTTTGTCGCTGCAAGTGGCGAAAGTTTTCAGGGCACGACCCCGCGTGAGATCGATCTGAAATATGGAACCTGCCTGATGGCGGCATTGTTGAAAACCCTGAATGAAAAGCGCCCGACATTTCATTATATTCAATTGGTCGGGCAATATGGAAAATGTCGCCAATGGTTGCGGGTTCTGCTACCTGCACGGACAACTGACCAGTGCGGCGACCCGATCTTTCAGGTTCTTGGCGCGCGATTTCCATGCGAGCCCATCCACGATAATTGACGGGTTAAGGATGACGACGCTTTACAGTTCACAGGAAAAAGAAGTGCCGTTGCAAACGCTTGCAGCGGATGCGCCGCGTCAGGCCCATGATCTGTTGTCCTTTTGGCTGCGCTTTGCCAAAGCCGGAAATATTCCCACGCGGGATGACTTTACCCCCGAAAACCTCGCGCCATGGATCAATGATATCAGCATTTATGAATATCACGCAGGCAAGGATGATTTTCAGATATTGCTGGAGGGGGAGAATATTGTTGCCCTGACCGGCGAGGATTGGCGTGGTGCTTTTGCCCGCGAGGTCGATTGCCATTTCTCGACCGCACTGCATGCGTCGCTATCTTTGGCGCGCCTCACCGGACAGCCGCAAATCCATCAGTTGCAGATTTTTCAGAAGGAATGGCGAAACGGTATCCGTCTTCTGTTGCCGGTATTGCTCAAAAAGAAAGGCCAGAAAGACATTATGCAGGTCTTTCTGGCCATATTCCCGATGAGCGAAATGCAATCGTAATTCGCACGATCCGTTTGATCGGAGTGCCTATTCCTTGCCGATATCCATATCGTTCAGATCATCTTCCACAGCGCTGGACAGATGTTCGAAAATGTCACCCATCGCACTTTCGACGCGCTGCCAGCTTGGAATAAACGGACTTTCAAGCGGGTTTTCAAGATAGTGCTGACCGGCGCTTATGATGACCTCTGACAATACCTCGACGCATTTTTCTTCTTCGTCGCGGTTGATCTTGAGGCCGTTAAACAATGCGTCCGCGCGATATTGTTCAATCAGATCAAGGGCGACGCGGTAATAAGTCGCCTTGATCGTGCGAAATGTCTCGTGCGAGAAAATCGTGCCCTGGGTTGCGAGTTTGCGAAACAGTGATTTGGCGATATCACCAGCCATCCTTGAAAGCCCGTCATCTTTTTGCGCCGGGTCAAATTCACGATGCTTGTGATCATAGATATCGGCAATATCGACCTGGGCGAGGCGATGGACCGTGTGGTTGCGATACATTTCCGAAAGCATCGAAATCTCAAGTCCCCAGTCCGATGCGACCCGCAAGCCATAGGCAACATCGGTACGGATTGCCATTTCCCCCGATAGGGAATAGCGGAAGCAGTCAAGGTAATTCAGGAAGTCGGTCTTGCCGATAACCTGCTTGAGCGCGCGGATCAGCGGGGTGACAAACAGGCGACAGACCCGGCCCTTGAGCGTGCCATTGGCAACGCGTGCATAATAGCCCTTGGCAAATGCAAAGTTGAATGCCGGATTGGCAATCGGATACATCAGCTTGGCCGGAAGGTCGGGCGTATATGTGGCGATATCGCAATCATGAATGCCAATCACCGAGCTTCGCCCCGATGCCAGCGTATAGCCCATGCAATACCAGACATTGCGACCCTTGCCCGGTTCGTATCGGGCCAACCCAAATTCATCAAGCCGGTCATGGACATTGCGCAAACGCGGACCATCATTCCACAGAATGCGCACATGTTGCGGCAGGTCCTTGAAGAATTCGCGGGCATGAAGGTATTGCTGAGCGTTGGCGCGGTCGAGACCCACGACGATCTGGTCAATATAGGTCGCCTGTTTAAGACCTTCGACGATGGTCGTCATGGCTGGCGTTTCAAGCTCGGAATACAGGCACGGCAAAATCAGGGTCTGTCGGCGTTGCCGCGCAAAGGCGGTCATTTCATAAGCGAGTTCTTCCGGATTACGGTCAAGAATGCGATGAAGGGTTGTGATCGGGCCACCCTGATGGAAATCAGCCATGAAGTACCTCGCTGTTTTTATTGGTATTTGTTATCTCGTCCAAGATTTCATTAAGTGCGACATTCCACCCAGCCGGTCCGGGGTACGGGGCAAGGCGCAAGTTCGAATGTTCAAGCAAAGGGGCCTTGCGACCGCGATTTTTTGTCGGGATCTGCACAGCAAAATCGGCCTCGGCCAGCATCGGGATATCGTTGGGGGAATCGCCAAGGGCGATGGTCGTGAAGCGTTTGACAGGTTTGCCTGACATGTCGCGATAAAATACGGCCAGCCGTTCGAGCATCCGCTTCATCGCATGCCCCTTGTTTGATGGGCCGCAGATCGTGTGAAAACGCCCCCCCTTGACCAGATTGAGCCCTTTTTGTTCCGCGATAGTGCGCGCGATCCTGACATCCTGTGCCGAGGGTTGCCAGATCAGCGGGTCGGAGCAATGGCGTTGTCCGGCGCGAATGGCATCGTCAAGTGACAGGCCTGTTTCCGCGGCAATGATTTCCGGTTCCACGGTTCTGAAACTGCGAAGCGGGACATGGATCGCCGATCTGATCTGTTCGCGGACCATATCGATTGTTTCGGAAGACGGGCCGTGCTGTTCCATCGCGCTTTTCAGCGACACAATCCCGCCATTCTCGGCGATCAGACCGTCAAACAGTTCCGCGTTCTGATTGATATGTTCAAGTTCGGCCAGCGTTTTGGAAGATACGGCAATCAGCGGGATGGACAGAAGATTCACGCGATCAAGTGCCGGGCGAGCATCTTCCCAGCTATAGGTGTCATGATCAAGCAATGTGCCGTCAAGGTCGGTGAAGATGACGATAGCGCGGCTTTCTGGCATTATCCCGTTCTGTCGCGGTTTTAAGATGGTTTGAGACCGTGAATTGATCTCTTGTGCAACAGTTTAACACAGCGATCCCGGCGGATCGACCTTTCGCAAGATTAATTTTTGCTCACAGGTTTGATCTGGTTAAAAAACGAGCGCCTTAAATACAACTTTGTGAATAAATTCCGGCTGCAACCCATTTTCTGCATCAACCGTGTCAGCAGGTGATATTGTCTGTATGGTATTGATCCGTTGTTGGTTCTTGTCGTGGTTTTGGGGACGAATAACGGATCTCACATTTCCGGAGATGCCTATGAGGTTGCGTCGGAAAAGTCACGTTTGCCAAGTGCTGGCGGCATTGTGTTTGTTGATCACGCTGAGCGGTGCAAGTGCCGCGACACATGCTGCGACTGCCGCACAGTTGGCCGGTGACCGTGATGCCAAAGCGATAACCCCGCCAATCCCCGATGTCATTGGCGAGCAGGCTTCTGAGCGCGTTGATCTTAAGGAAGGATATGAGTTTCGGGTTGCGGTCGGTGAATGGCCGCCAATGATCAGTGAAACCCTTCCGGACTTTGGCAGGCACGCCAAAAGGTTCCAGACCATATTCAGCGCCATGGGCTTTAAGGTGCAGTTCGTTTTTGTGCCCTGGCAGCGGGCTTATGAGCAAACCCGGCGGGGTGTCTATATCGCGACATTCCCATGGCTTGGAACCGATATACGTATCGATGAGTTTCACGTTCCGCACTATCCGATTGCCCATGCACACCAAAAAGGATTCTACAAAACCACGCGCTTTCCCGATGGTATCAACTTGAACCGGCTGGCCGATGTTCCATTGCTTGGATTGCGGCCCGTCGGGATTGCAAGTTACTGGTATGAAGAAGAATTCAGGAGGCTTGGTATCGCGGCTGATATGGTAAGCAATCCTGAATCAGCCTGGCGGTTTCTTGATGCCGATCGCGCCGATATCCTGTTTGAGGAAGAAGAGGTCGGATGGTTTGATCTGACCAGATTACTGGGCGAAAAGGTGGCTGCGACCTATGCCACCACCGATCCGATAACGACAAACAATATGTTCATCCTGTTTTCGCGCAATCATCCGGATGGCGAAGCATTGATGAGGGCATATGAGCGTTATATTGCCTCTGATGAGGGGCAGGAAATCTGTAAGGAATGGTCCATCTGCAAGGAAGATCTTCCCGCAAGGTCCGGTCAGGATCGTGACAGGAACAGCGAATAGTCGCCCGATCCAAGCAACCCTTGCGGGAATTCCCCGAGGATGGGAGTGATCCAGAACCATATCGGAATTGATCTATAACCAAATATGAATACGTGTTCGATTTGTCCAATCATTATCCCGGTTTGTCCATTCTGTCCAAGCGCCAACCAGCGTATTGTTTCCGCAATGGAATGGTTCTTGTTCCAATTAAAAAAGAACAATCAACAACCGTGATCTTGTGAGGAAATCGTCATGCATGTCCCTGTCGTCATTATCGGTTCCGGCCCGGCTGGCTTGCTTCTTTCCCACCTGTTGCATGTACAGGGAATTGAATCCGTCATTCTTGAACGCAAAAGCCGCGACTATGTCGAAGGCCGCATCCGCGCTGGCGTTCTTGAAATGGGGACAGTTGACCTGATGAAGCGGGTCGGTGTTGATGCGCGCATGAATAAGGAAGGCATCATTCATGGCGGCATCTATATCAGCGTGAATGGCAAACGTACGCACGTGAATATGGAAGAACTCACCGGTGGTTCGACGGTGATGATCTATGGTCAGACCGAAGTCACCAAAGACCTGATCTCAGCCCGTCTTGCCCATGGTGGCGAGATCGTGTTCGAAGCCGAGGATGTCAGTCTGCATGACATTGATGGCGACAAACCGCGTGTTCGATATGTCAAAGACGGCAATGAAACCGAATTGACCTGTGATTATATCGCTGCCTGCGACGGGTTCCATGGTGTCGGCCGCAAGACGCTTCCGGGTGTGCAGGAATTCGAAAAGGTCTATCCGTTTGGCTGGCTGGGTGTTCTGGCCCATGCAAAACCGGTTGCCGACGAACTGATCTATGCCAAGCATGATCGTGGTTTTGCGCTGTGCTCGATGCGCTCGGAAACCGTTGTGCGCCACTATGTTCAGGTGCCCAGCACCGACAAGATCGAAGACTGGTCTGATGACCGCTTCTGGGCCGAACTGCGCACCCGCCTTGGTGAAGAAGACGGTGAACTGGTCAATGAAGGCGAAGTGTTTGAAAAAAGCATCGCGCCGCTGCGCAGCTTTGTCGCCGAACCGATGCAGCATGGCCGTCTGTTCCTGGCAGGGGACGCTGCCCATATCGTGCCGCCGACCGGTGCCAAGGGCCTTAACCTTGCGGCAAGCGACGTTCACTACCTGTCCGAAGCCCTGATTGCGAAATACAAGAACAACCGTCAGGACCTGCTTGAAAGCTATTCGGAGACTGCGCTTGCACGCGTCTGGAAGGCAGAGCGGTTCTCATGGTGGATGACCTCGATGCTCCATACTTTCGGGGATCAGAAAGAATTTGACGGCCGCATCCGCGATGCCGAATTGCAGTATATCCTGTCGTCAAAGGCAGGATTGACCAACCTGTCGGAAAACTACGTCGGTTTGCCTTACTGATTGACGTAACGGGGATACCCACTCCCGTAAGAAGAGCTCCCACTCTTCATTTCCGCCCAGAAATTTCCGACAGGATCTTGGAACGGCCCGCAGCCCACGCGGGCCGTTCCTGTTTTCGCGGTTGAGCCAGGCTGCCCGAAAATGATCACAATTGAATTCGGAACCATTTCCACGACCGACCGTTTCCTGTGTGTTGGATTTCAATACAACAGGAGAAAATCATGGCGACCAAAACCGAGACGACGGCTGATGCTGCAAAACTTCAGGCCGATGTCGATGCACTTCGCAAGGATCTGGCAGAGGTCACCAAGACGCTCCGGACCATGGCGGGCGAGGGGGCGCAAACCCGTACACAGGCCGCAGCCGAACGTATCCGTGAAGTATCCGATCAGGCCCGCGACCAGTTTGATCATGCCCGCGAAGTCGCGGTGGAACGTGTGCGTGAACGCCCGTTATCTTCCGTCGCCGTGACATTCGGTGTTGGCCTTCTGATTGGCCGACTGCTTCAGAAATGATTGACCAGTTGACGCAAACGCTTTCGGGCGCGTTGACAGATCTGGCAAAGGCTGCTGTACGAAAGTGCGCGGTCTTTGCCGTGATCGGTCTTGTGCTTCTGACAGGTGCAGGTTTTTTGCTGGCTGCCGTCTATATGGCGCTGGCTGCGAGTTTCGGGGCAATTGTTGCTGCTATAACGCTTGGCGGCACCCTGATCACGCTTGGTCTGATTGCGCTTGCGATCATCATGCAGCGTGATCCCGGCGACGCGATTGACAGGCCGACGAAGGATGAAATATCGTCAGAACGTGATGCAAGGGAAGATGACGTTCTGTTTGATCTTCTGATCCATTCCGCCATGACCGGCTATGCGACCGGGCAGGGCAACCACCCCAAAATGAAAACGGGGTTTGACCAGATGGTTGCGGACCTTGATGCACTTGGCGTTTTTGGCCGAAAACCCGATGTCAGGGAACCTGATGCCCGTACCACAGACACAACAAAGGCGGGATAGCATTGCTTCCCGCCTTTTTGATTGTCCGATGCGTATCCGGCTTATTCGCCGTGGAAATGCACGGTGCCGATATAGGGCAGGTTGCGGTTGTTCTGGGCATAATCGATGCCATAGCCAACCACGAATTCGTCGGGAATATCAAAGCCACAGAAATCAATCGGGATTTCGACTTCGCGGCGCGACGGCTTGTTCAGAAGCGTGCAGATTTCCAGACGGTTCGGATCGCGGGTCTTGAGCAGGCGGACAACTTCCGAAAGCGTATAACCGGTATCAATGATGTCTTCGACCAGAAGCACATCCTTGCCACGGATCTGACCATCAAGATCCTTTACGATACGCACATTGCGCGAGCTTTCAGTAGAGTCGCCGTAAGATGATGCGACCATGAAGTCGACTTCGACCGGAACGGTCAGCTTGCGGGCCAGATCGGCGATGAATACGAAAGAGCCGCGAAGCAGGCCGACAACTATCAGCTTTTGGGTGTCTTTGAAGCTCTCATTGATCTTGGCGGCAAGCGCGTCAATCTGGGTGGCAATTTCGTCCGCCGTGATCAGCGGCTTGACATCATAATCGGCCATAAATTCTGGTCCTGAAGCGTTGGGTTGTGATGTTTGGCTTGCTAGCACACGAAGGTCGTTCTGACCAGCCCGTGAATGGTAACAGAAGTATAATCCCTTAGATCACAAATACATTATCGCGCCATGGGTGAGGCAAGACATGCCTTTGCGCGGCAGAGATGCGAAGTCTTGCGCCTGAATGTCCCGGCGATCACTGGGATGTTGGCGAGCTGATTGTATTTTCAATGGTGGAATGGGGGATTAGTGATTTCAGGTTTCGATTTCTGACCAAGCTCAGAAAGGCCTGTGCCGCAGGGGATAATGTGCGGCCGGACCGCCAGACCAATCCGATTTGCCGTAACAAGACCGGACTTTCCAGCGGTCGGAATATAAGCGGCGAACGTCCAAGAACCGGCAATGTAAGTGATGGCAGCGCCGTGATGCAAAGCCCCTGGGATACGAGCGCGCCTGCCGTTGCAAGATGTGCGACTTCAAACCGGGGACGAAATAGAAAATTGTTTTGCGCACAGGCAGCATCAATGACGGCCCGGACACTTGTTTCACGCGACATCGCCACCATCGGCTGTGACAGAATTTCTTCCCATTTATAGGTGCGTTCTTCCTGCAAGAAGCTGTTTGGTGCGCCGACTGCGATAAACCTGTCACTTAACAGGCGCTGAAATGAAAGATTGTCGCTATTTTCAACCACATCTGCCGTAAAGCCGATATCGGCACGGCCCATTTCAACCTCGCGAAGCACGCCATCAGATAACATGTCATTGAGTTGAAGGTCGACATCGGGATGGGTGTCCATGAATTCGGCAATCAGCGGCGGCAACAGCCCGGCAGTGACAGAAGGCAGACCCGCAATCGTCAGCTTGCCGCGTCTGGTGTTCAGATATGTGTCAAATTCTGCCAGTGCAGAATCAGTGGTGTTCAGGATGCGTTCGGCGAGTCTCAGGAACATTTTGCCCTGATCGGTCAGCGCAACATTACGTGTGTCACGATCAAACAGTCGCGCCCCGGTGCGTTCCTCGATACGGCTGATCTGGCGGCTCAATGTTGATCCGGAAATGCCAAGTCGTTGAGCCGCCTTACGAAAACTGCCGCTTTCTGCCAGAAGGCAGAAGGCACGTACTTCGTCGGTATCAAGATTGATGCGTTTCATGCATCAATTATCTCACTATTTGATCTTCCTGCAATAAAAAATCTGAACCACACTTTCCGTCCGCCGAGAATAATCAAAGCCCAAGACTTGCCGGCGGAACATCAAACATGCCTGATAAGGCATAGGGAGGAAATATTATGAAAATCACGAAACTCGCCTTGGCGGGCGTGCTCGCCTTTGGTCTGTCGGTGCCTGCATTCGCACAGGACAAATTGCTGATCGGTTCTACTTCGGCTTCTTCGTCGCACTATGGCTATTTCGTTTCTGTCGCCAAGCTGATCAATGATGCGAAGAATGATATCGAAGCATCGGTTGTGGAAACCGGTGCCACGATGGACAACCTGCGTCGTATCGAACGCAACCAGATTGACCTTGGTCTGGTAACCACCAACGTTGCCCAGCACGCCCATTCCGGGACCAAGGCCTTTGACGGCAAGGCGATGGAAAATCTGGGGCTTCTCTGGGTGTATACCGGCGCGCCGCAGAATGTGATTGTGCGCGAAGATGCGGGAATCAGTAGCCTTGCGGAACTGGCCGGACAGCGTTTCAATCCCGGTATCAAAGGGTCTGCAACCGAAAGCACAACAGAGGCTGTTTTCCAGACACTTGGCCTGTCATCTGATTATGTCCGTGGTTCGACCACCGATGTCGTCGACATGATCAAGGATAACCGCGTGACTGGATATGTAAAATCCGGTGCGGGGCTTAAACTTGATAGCTCGACCCTTGATATCGCGACTTTTACACCGATCAAGGTTCTGAGCCTTACCGATGCGCAGAAACAGACCCTTCTTGAGAAAATGCCGGATGTGTCAGTGGTAGATATTCCTGAAGGTGCCGCTGATGGCGTTCCGGCCTATTCGACCTGGAGCTTTGGTGTCGGTGTTGGTGCTTCTGCCAATCTGTCCGAAGATGCGGCCTACAAGATTGTTGATGCCATCATGACCGACAAGGAAGTCCAGGGGGCCGCAATGGCGAGCGTCAAGGGCGTCAATCTGGCAGAGCTGACGCTGCAATATGCGACCATTCCCCTGCATCCGGGGGCCGCGAAATGGTTCCGTGAAAACGGGTATGAAATCCCGGCGAACCTCGATCCCGCAAAATAAAAACAAGCCTTGATACAAAGGGAAAACCGCCATGTCTGGACGTCTCCGGGACGGGTTTGCGTTGCTCGTCGGCATCTTCGTATTCTACACGGCCGCAACAGGTCCGTTTGAAAGTCTGATCCAAAGGGCGGTTTTTCTTGCGCTGGTTACCTGTCTTGGTCTGAGCCTTTTTCCGCTGGGGCAGGGCACGCCCTGGCGGAAGGCAGGCTTGGTTATAGATCTGGTTTTGGCTGCGGTAACAGTCACAGCCTGTTCCTATATTGTTGTGAACTACGACGAGATCATGACGACCCTGCCATGGGCGACCCGGCTTGATATGGTGTTGACACTTGGCCTTGTCGTCACGGTTCTTGAAGTAGGGCGTCGTGCCGTCGGCTTGATCTTCCCGGTACTGGTGATTGCCGGATTGATGTATGCGCTGCTTGGAAAATACATTCCCGGCAGCATGGGGCATCGTGGCTTTGACCTTGAATTTGTCACAGAAACCATTTTCCTCGGCGATCTGGGGATATGGGGGATGCTGACCGGAGTTGCGGCAACCGTGATTGCTGCCTTTGTCCTGTTCGGTGCCTTGCTGCTCCATACCGGCGGGGGGCAGAGCTTTATGGATCTGGCCATGCGGTTGGGCGGACGGCAAAGAGGTGGTGCAGCAAAAATCGCCATCATTTCCAGTGGCCTGTTTGGCATGATTTCCGGCTCGGCCGTTGCCAATGTTGCAACCACGGGCAATTTCACCATTCCGATGATGCGCCGTCTTGGTTATCCGGCGCCACTTGCCGCCGCCGTTGAAGCCGTGGCTTCAACCGGAGGGCAGATCGCCCCGCCCATCATGGGGGCAGCCGCCTTTGTCATGGCCGAGATCCTTGGTATTGCCTATGTCGATGTCATGGTGGCTGCGATTATTCCGGCTGTTCTGTTTTACCTTTCGGTTTTTGTGACGGTCCATATCGTTGCGACCCGCCGTAATCTTAGCCTTGTGCCAGAAGATGAACTTCCGGCATGGTCGGAAATTCTCGCCCTGCGCAAGGTCTTGCCGATTGTGGCCGCCCTAGGCTGTCTTGCCATTGGCATTTTCATGGGGCGGTCGGTTGCGACTTCGGCCTTTTACGGCATGGCCGGTCTGCTGGTTGCGTTCATTGCGACCTCTGTCGGGCGGCTTTCCATGCGCGAAATGTGTGTGCGTGTTCTGGACGGGGTCACCGATGCCGGCAAGGGGATGGTGATTATTGGTGTCCTGCTTGCCGGGGCGCAAATCCTTGTTTCCATGATCAATATGACCGGCATTGGTGTGACGCTCAGTTCGATGATTGTCGCAATTGCCGGTGACTCAACCGTTCTTGTTGCCGTGATTGTTGGTCTGGTGTGCCTGATCATGGGCATGGGTTTGCCGACCACAGCGGCCTATGTGCTGGTTGCGGCTGTTCTGGCCCCGGCAATGACGGCGGTCGGAATTGACCCGCTGACCGCACATCTGTTTGTGTTTTATTTCGCGACGATTTCGGTCATCACGCCACCGGTATGTGTGGCGGTATTTGTCGGCGCAGGTATCGCGCAGACCAACTGGCTACCAGCCGCA
This sequence comes from Thalassospira profundimaris, assembly GCF_003326795.1. GTDB lineage: Bacteria > Pseudomonadota > Alphaproteobacteria > Rhodospirillales > Thalassospiraceae > Thalassospira > Thalassospira profundimaris_C. The sequence goes on from NZ_JPWI01000003.1 coordinate 45,323, forward strand.
TTTGAAGCCGTGCGTCTCGGGGCGCTGACCTATGTCGTGCCGTTCATGTTGCTGCTTTATCCAGGCATGATTGGTAGTGGCGGAACACTGGCCGTGATCAATGCGGTTCTGTCGGGGCTTGTTCTGGTCGTTGCCATACCGGCATTGCTGGGCGGGCAGCCGCTTTGGGGGCGCCTGTGGGTGGATCGGGGCTTGTTGCTGATTGTGATTGCCATTGCGCTGTGGCCTGCAATGCTGACCCCGTTGATTGCTGCCGGATTGCTTGGGGCGTGCCTGTTCTTCGGGCGGAGCGCCCGCCGCGCCATGCAGGAGGTCGGGCAATGAAAACCATCCGCATAGGGACCGGTGCCGGGTTTTCTGGCGACCGGGTGGAACCGGCGGTCGATCTGGCCCAACACGGCGACATTGATTATCTGGTTTTTGAATGTCTGGCTGAACGCACCATCGCCCTTGCCCAGCAGGCAAAGATGCGTGATCCGGATGCCGGGTTTGATCCGTTGCTTGAACGGCGTATGCGTGCCGTGCTTCCTGTGTGCCATGAAAAGTCCATTCGGGTCATCTCCAATATGGGGGCAGCCAACCCGGTTGCCGCCGCCAGGCACACCGTTGCGATTGCCCGCGAGCTTGGCTTGACCGGGTTAAGGGTGGCGGCGGTTCTGGGTGATGACGTGCTTGATATCCTGTCGCCTGACGAATTCCACATTACCGAAACAGCCGCTACGTTACGTGATTTCAAAAAGCAGGTTGTATCGGCGAATGCCTATCTTGGTGCAGGCGGGATTGTTGATGCACTTGCGGCGGGGGCGGATGTGATCCTGACTGGCCGGGCTGCCGATCCGGCAATGTTCCTGGCACCACAAATCTTTGAATTTGACTGGAAAATGGATGACTGGACCCTGCTTGGCCGGGGGACGCTGGTTGGTCATCTTCTCGAATGTGGGGGGCAGATCACGGGTGGGTATTTTGCTGATCCCGGTCTTAAGGATGTCCCCGATCTTGCCCGTCTGGGCTTTCCAATTGCCGAAGTCAGTGCCGATGGAAACGCGGTGATTACCAAGCTTGAAGGTTCGGGCGGCTGTGTGACGGCCGCGACCTGCAAGGAACAACTGCTTTACGAAGTGCATGATCCGAAAAAATACATTCAGCCTGACGTGGTTGCCGATTTCTCGGGGGTGCGTATCGAAGAAATCGGGCCGGATCGGGTTGCCATATCCGGTGGTGATGGTTCGCCCAGAACAGGAAGCCTGAAAGTCTCGATCGGTTATATCGATTCCTGCATTGGCGAAGGTCAGATTTCATATGCAGGTCCGGGTGCTGTGGCACGCGGGCAGCTTGCACTCGATATTCTGGATCAACGCCTGGCTTTGGCCGGAATTGACTATGAGGAAAAGCGGGGCGAACTGATCGGGGTTAATTCGATTGTGACGAATGCCGACATGGCAGGGGTACCGCCAAACGAGGTTCGCCTGCGCTTTGTTGTGCGGACAGATGACCTTGCGAGTGCAGCCCGTATCGGCGAGGAAGTCGAAAGCCTGTATCTGAATGGTCCCGCTGGTGGTGGGGGTGTTACCAAAACCGCACGCGAAATCGTCGCAATCGTGTCGGGGCTGCTGCCCGAACATCATGTGCAGACACGTTTCGAAATGATGGAGGCCTGATGATGTTGTTACGTGACATTGCACATTCCCGAACTGGCGACAAAGGCAATATTTCCAACGTGTCCGTTATCGCCTTTGACCCAAAGGACTGGGATGTTCTGGTCCGGCAGGTAACGGCAGAACGGGTGCGTGCCCATTTTGGTGCCATGATCACCGGCCGGGTCGAACGTTACGAACTGCCTCAGATATCGGCCCTCAATTTCGTCATGCATGATGCGCTGGCCGGTGGTGTTACCCGTTCGCTGGCCCTTGATCCGCACGGAAAATGTCTGAGTTCGCTGATCCTGACACTCGATATCGATATGTCAGCGGCCTAGGGCAGGCGGCGGGAAAACCGGAAAGTTATCCCGTCACGCCGCCTTGAAAATGATCGGGGTGTCGCCTTCGTGCCACTGGTCATACTTGATCATGGCGCGCTCAAAGAAAGATGATTTCAGGAAGTCATTCAGCCAGCGTTGCAGATGGACAAACGGCATGGCGTCAAATGCTTCAAGGTCGGTATTGGCAAACTGGCGGATAAAGGGCGCAATGGCAAAATCAGCCAGTGCCGGGCGCGACCCGAACAGGTATTTGCCAACCGCCAAACGGCCATCAAGCCGGTTAAGGATCTTTTCCGCATCCCGGCGATGTTCGGCCGGATCAGCATCCTCGTAGCGGTTGAAATATTTATAGCGATCAAGATGATATTTGAACGGGCCGTCATTTTGCGAAATCAGGGCCAGCATATCATCAAGTGTGCCGCTTTCGGGATTAAGCCAGTCATGCGGGTCATTCTCGGCCAGTGCCCAGACCATGATTTCAAGGCTTTCATCAATCACCGTGCCATCGGGCAGGATCAGGACCGGAACGGTGGCCTTTGGCGATGCATCAATCATGCTTTGCGGTTTGTCGCGCAAGACAACTTCGCGCAGTTCCACATCAATATCGGCTGCCAGAAGCGCAATACGTGCGCGCATGGCATAGGGACAGCGACGGAAGCTGTATAAAATCGGGCGTGCGGACCCGTCTGTTACACTGTCAGCAGAAGATTTGATTTCGGTGGTTTGGTCATGATTGGGCATATATCCGGATTAAACGGTGCATGCGGCGAATGCAACTGCTTATGCGTGCAAAGTCGGGCAGATGAATGTGATCTGGTGAAAATTGATCAAAACGGCGTTTTTTGATCAATTTTGGTCGTTGCGGGCTTGATTTTCAGGGGCAGTTTGTGAAAGGACAGTGCACCAGTTTTACGTCCGGGCCGAGGAAAGAGGGCAGACGCCAAAGCGTCGATGCGATATCCTGTGGTCTGACAGTTAAAAGCCGATTGGAAAGAACAAGGGGCAAGTCCTATGACACCGACCGAAATCGCGCGCGTTACCGATTATCTGCGCCGTACCTTTGACAATAACCAGATCGCGATTGATGCACCGAAGAAAAAAGGTCATCCGATCGAGATGCGCGTTGGTGACGAGTTCGTTGGCGTTCTGCATCGTGACGAGGATGAAGGCGAAGTCAGCTATTCGCTGAATATTGTCATCCTTGAAGAAGACCTGCCGCCGGCACCGTGATCGGCAAAGCCGTTCAGACATGAAAACGCCCCGCGCCAGTTTGGTCGGGGCGTTTTTTTATATCACGACAGCATCTGGCGGATTTCATCTGGGGTCGGGACCTTGCCTTCGACCAGAATGTCATCATCAATCATCAGGGCCGGGGTGCGCATGATCCCGGCATCAATGATCCGGTTCACGTCGGTGACTTTTTCGATCTCGTATTCAAGTTCAAGGGCCTGTGCAGCGGCTTCGGCGTTTTTGGCCAAGGCCTGACATTTTGCGCATCCGCTGCCGTAAATACTGATTTTCATCCGAGCACTCCTGTTGAGCGAGACTATTGGAAATTGCCATAAATAAAGCCTGAAACGGTGGCCATGACGACGACAAGCGCGCAGTAAACCAGTGTCTTCTGCGTGCCGATTACGGTTCTGATCACCAGCATATTGGGCAGGGACAGGGCAGGCCCCGCCAGCAAAAGCGCCAATGCCGGGCCTTTGCCCATGCCAGCCCCCATCAGGGCCTCGACAATCGGAACTTCCGTCAGGGTCGAGAAATACATGAAGGCCCCCAGAACCGATGCAAGTGCGGTCGAGGTCAGGGAATTATCCCCCACGGCGGCCTGCACCCATTGTTCGGGGACAAGTCCTTCGTGGCCCGGTCGGCCAAGCAGCAATCCTGCGATAAAGACACCGATCACCAGAAGCGGCAAAATCTGTTTGGTGAAATCCCAGCTTTGCGTCACCCATTCACGATCCTGATCACGCGAAAGCGCCACCATCATCAGGCCGATAATGCCGACGCCAAAGGTCAGTTGCGGATAGTGCGGAAACAAAAGCGCAATCGTGACAAGAAGGGCTGCAAGGACAAGAACCTGTTTGGGCGGCCAGTTCCATTGCCAGATCAAAAGCCCGGCAAAACCGGCCGCAAGCAAGGCCGTGATGACCCATTTAACCTGATAGATCGCCATCCAGCCCGGACTGTCAGGAACCGACGCCCAGTTGGCAAACACCAGAATACCTATCATCAGGCCGAAAAACGCGATGGTGATCGAAAGCGGCTTGCCCTCGTCATCTGCGCCAAAACCGCGTCTGGGTTTCAGGGCGCGTTCGCCTTCCTCGCGGCGATAGATCAGGTGCATGATCAGGCCAATGACAATCGCAAAGGCGATGGCACCAATCCCGCGTGCAATGCCGATTTCTGCCCCCAGAACCTTGGATGTCACGACGATTGCAATCACATTGATCGCCGGACCGGAATATAAAAACGCGATGGCCGGGCCAAGTCCGGCACCACGTTTGTAAATCCCCCCGAAAAGCGGCAGGACCGTACAGGAACAAACCGCAAGCAGCGTTCCCGAAACGGACGCAACGCCAAGCGCGACCGGGCGTGATGCATCCGGCCCGAGATAGCGCATCACCGATCCCTGACTGATATAGATTGCCATGGCACCGGCAATGACAAAGGCCGGAAGCAGGCATAAAATGACATGCTCGCGTGCGTACCAGTTGGTCAGATAGACGGCCTCAAGCACGGCATTGTCAAACCGTCCTGTTCCTGCCGGAATGAAATAGATTGCCAGAAAGCCCAGTGCGATGACGGCAAACAGGCGGCCTTCACGGGGATTCTCGCGATAAAGCGTCATCAGGGTATTGAGCATTCACGGGCTCCCATTGGCGCCGTTCGGGCAGGTTGATCAATATCTGTTTTAAAATCTATCAAATGTCGGGGCATAAAACCTTGAGCTATCGCAACCTGTGATCACCGGACGGTTTTTAGATGTGCCAATAAAAAACGCCCCGAACCAATGCGGATCGGGGCGTTTTACGATTGATATCCAGGGTGTGTGATCGGGGGTTAAGCCGCGTTGCTGGCGTCTTCGGATTTGATGACCTTGTGGGTGTCTTCATTCATGCCAAGCTTCCAATAGCTTGAAATATAAAGATCATCCTTGCCAAGTCCACGTTCCTCGCGGAAATAGCGCCGCAATTCCTTCATCGCACTGAACTCGCACGCGGCCCAGACGGATGCCCGGCCTTCAAGCCAGCCAATCTTGCGTACCACATCAACAAGGGCTGTGGTGTTTTCACCCGGACGCGGATTGATCACCCACTCAATTGTCATATTGGCGGGCTTTCGGATCGACTGAATATCGGCCTCGGACCGGACCTCGATCACGGCATAGCCGCGTGCATCTGCATGCAGGGTTTCAAGATTGACCGAAACAGCGGGCAGGGCCGTCATATCGCCAACAATCAGGAACCAGTCAGCCGTCGGATCAACCAGCTTTTTCGGGCCGGGGCCGCCAACCGTGATTACATCACCGGGTTTGCAATTTACCGCCCAGTTTGATGCCGGGCCGCCATGATCATGGTCGTCATCGGCATCGCCATGCATGACGAAATCAAGATCAATCTCGCGGCCCTGATCGGTCATGCGGTCATGACGCACCGTATAGGTCCGGCGCAACACACGGTCCTTGTCATCGCCATCAATCGGGAAGATCAGTTTGACATAGGCACTTTCCTGATCCTCAGGAAAGCCTGCCATGCCGTCACCGCCAAGGGTAACGCGCAGCATATTGGGGGTGACTTGCGTTTTTGCGATCACGACAAGATCGCGCGGGGCAGGTCTGTTCATTGAAGTCTCCTAGGAACCACAGGGGTCGAGGTTATCAGCCATCAGGTTGGCGATTTCGACAAAGTCCCTGATTTGTTGGGGCGTAAGGCCGCGTGTCATGCGGGATCTGACATCTTGCTCGACCGCACGGAAGGCTTCCATGCGGGTCTCGCCTGCGGTCGTCAAATGCAGCGTCTGACTGCGTCGATCAATGGGGTGCGGGCGGCGTTCAATCAGCCCGTCATTTACAAGTTCCTGCAAAAGCCGTGTGATGCGGCCTTTGTCCTGACCTGATTTTTCGGCCATCTGCTGGGCGGTGATGCCCGGAATGCGGACGATCCATTTCATTACGCGCTTGTGCGAAATCGGCATCGGCATATCGGCATCAACCATCGCATTCATCAGGCTGCGTTTATAGGCATGGACAAGCCGATGCAGGGTTTCACCCGGGACGTGTGCCTGATCCTGTTCGATCATGATCTCTCTCGCTTTCTTGTATTCACAGGCCCGCCGGGCTTGTGATCCTGCCGGTGCGAAGGGCATGGCGACGACCTTCGCAAATAAGGGCCGATGTCAGGGCGGCACCACTTGCCACCATCATGATGGTATCAAAGTCAAACGAAGTCCCCGTGCCGATCAGGATCGCGGCAAGGGCCGCACCGACCGATTGCCCGGTCAGGCGTGCGGTTGACAACATCCCGCTGGCCCCGCCCGAACGTTCGCGCGGCGCACTGGTCAGCATCAGGCGGTTATTTGGGGCCTGAAACAGTCCGAACCCGATCCCGCAGATCGCAAGGGCAGCAATAATTCCGCCATAGCTGCCTTCTGCCGGAACAAAGGTGACGGCAGAAAGCCCGACGGCAAAGACCATCATGCCAAGCCCGGTCAGACGGATCGGCGAATATTTATCGGCCAGCCGTCCGGCAACGGGGGCGGCAACTGCGGTGGCAAGCGGCCAGGGCGTCATCAAAAGTCCGGTCATGGTCGGGCTATAACCCAGCACGTCATGGAAATAGAAAGGCAGGGTGACAAACGCAATCATCTGGGCGCAAAAGCCAAAGATCGATGACCCGATGGAACAGGCAAAAATCGGCAGCTTCAAAAGATCAAGCGGCAACATCGGCCGATCCTTGGACAATTGGCGTCGCACCAGAAACGCACCGGCAATGATCGCAATGGCAAATTGCGCAGTAATCAAAGCCGGGCTGCTTTCGGTGCCCACATTGCCAAGGGCCGAAATCAATCCGCCAAAGGCCAGGACATTCAAAAACGCACTGATGAAATCAAACCGGGTGCGGCTTGGCGCGTTAAAGGGCAGGGCGAAATAGCCGACAATGATCGCCAGAACCGAAATCGGCACATTGATCAAAAACAGCCAGTGCCAGCTTGCGACCGCCAGAATGGCCGAGGCAATGGTCGGTCCACCTGCGGCCGACACCGAAACCGTCATGGCGATCCAGCCAATCGCACGGCCAAGTTTGGCCTGCGGGAAGATATGGCGCATGACCGCACCATTGATGCTCATCAGTGCTGCGGCACCAAGGCCCTGCAACACGCGGGCTGCGGTCAGAATTTCGATATTCGGGGCCATGGCACACAGCAATGATGCGATCCCGAAGATCGCAATGCCGCTCAGATATACCTTGCGAAACCCGATGGCCTCGCCAAGGGCGGCAAGCGGTAACAGGGCAACAACAATGGCCAGCTGATAGGCAGTGACAACCCAGATGGCATGGGCGGGCGAAACGCCCTGATCCTGCGCAATGATCGGAAGCGCCACATTCATGATCGTGCCATCCAGCACGGCCATCATGATGGTCAGCAACACCGCGATGGCGGCAAATCCGGCCCGCGGGCTTGGCAATCCGTCCGGGTAAATGGTGGTCGAAATCTTCATGGGGCGATTTCACTTTCAGACTAACAATGGCGCAAGGCGGCACATTCCAGCGGACGGCAAAGCATTGCGCAATTCGGTGACACGCGAGGGGTGCGGGGCGGATACAGAAGCCGGGGAATGGGGGGCGAAAGGCGTCTGTATCTGCGAGCTTATTTGGTTGACTATATCAACTATATGAAAGTAGTTGATTGTGTCAACTATGTTTTCTGATCTTCTGGTCAGAGAGATGTCAACAGCCCTACAGCCGACATTAAACGATAATAACAGTGAACGTATGATGTCAGCTTTTCTGTATCGCTAACCGTTCGGGTAGTTGATCGTATTGATTGAGAAGGTATGGTTGGTGACGGCGTTACAAGAATGAAAACCTATCGTCGTCAATCCCTTGGGGGAGCTGTTATCAGCTAGAGGGACCACGTTTAATGGTGCGGATAAGATTCGCGACAGGGATGATTGCTGCACAAGCAAGTATATTGTTGGCGGGGTGCGACGTTGACGAAAATGTGAGCAAGCTGCTTTCCGAACGCACTGTCACCTTCCATGCAATCCTGTCTGACGATTATGTGACGTTCGGCTCGAACCGTGCATTCAATATCTTGATCCTCAAGGACAAGAACCTCGATGATCCCCTGGATGTCGACCTTGGGGTCCAAGGGACCAGATTTGTCGAAGGTGGGCATGGCAATGATCACATCCGTGCTGGCTCACAGCTTGAAGCGGTGATGTATGGCGGGCCCGGTGATGACGAAATCGTCGGCGGGCTGGAGGGAGATCTTCTTGTGGGTGATCAGGGTAAGGATACCCTGGACGCTGGTCCGGGCGATGACTATCTCGTCATTGACGAGTTTGACCGCTTTAACGGCGGGGCAGGCATGGATCGTGCGATCTATATCGGCAGTGCGGATTTCGACATCAATATTTCAAACCATGAAGTTGAAATATTCAACTCTGGCTCTGGCGATGATTTTATTCTTACGGACTTATCCAGTGAGGCCGCGATTGACGGAGGACCCGGCAGCGATCGCATTTATGGGAGTTGGGGGCACGACTGGTTAATGGGTGGCAAAGGCAAGGACTTCCTCGAGGGCGGTTTCGGTAATGACACCTACATTTTTCGCCGTGGTGACGGGCGTGACACGATTAATGATTTCTCGTTCAATCGCCGCACCGATACTGTTTACGATCTGTATTCCGATGGCTCGAAACGTAACCTTAAGAAGCGAGAGGTTCGAGTAAGGGAACACGCGGGTTATGATCGTATCCTGTTTGGCAAAGAGATCGCGCCGCGTGATTTGATTGTTCGTTTTGACGGTTTGGATCTGCTGTTTGCCATCAAGGATTTAAAGAATTTCTCTGCATCTTTCGATGATTTTGAGGACCAGATCAGACTGGTAAACTGGACCGACATTTGTGATCGTCTGGAATATCTTGAATTCAGTTCCGGTTTGACAATCGATATTGCGACACTGATTCGCGTGAACGCTGTCAGTCAGGATAGCGGCAGTTTTGATTTTGCAACGCTTGGTACATTCAAGTCGTACGGGTTTAACATGGAAGCCAAACCGAAAGGCTGTGAGCCGCGCGACGTTATTCTAAGTACCCGTCCTGTGTCACAAGAACAGCAATTTACTGATACAGCCAAATAACCTAAGCCGTTCGAGGAGCCAAACACCCACTCAACAAATACCCCCCAGTAGGCGCCTCCCAATCAACCATTTCGCCCAAGCAATAGGTGCCGGGGCGTTTGATGAGCTGGAAATTGTCATCAAGTTCTTCCCATGCAACACCGCCTGCGGTGCTGATGGCCTCTTCGATTGGGCGGGGCTTTTTGATTTTGACTTTGAGGTTCTTGATTGCAGCCGCCAGTTTGGCCGGATCGTTCTGGATGTCGCGCGGGGTGACTTCGAAAATGAGTGCGGTTTTGGTGGCATCAAGGCCAAGTGTCTTGCGCAGGTGATTGCCCAGCGAGTTCTTGCCGCGTGGTTTGGCAAGGCGGTTTGTGACGTCCTCAAGCGTGCGGTCGGGGCAGAGGTCGAGCGTCAGGGTTCCGACCCCGGTTTCAAGCCATTGATCGCGGAGTGTTGCCGAGATCGCGTAAACCGCGCTGCCTTCGATCCCGGTTTTGGAAATCACGAATTCGCCGCGTATGGTCTGGTCGCCGCAGGTCAGGGTGACGGCCTTGACGGGTGATCCCGCGCATTTGTCGATCAGATGATCCGTCCAGTCGATGTCAAAGCCGCAATTGGCCGGTTTGAACGGATTGCATTTGATACCCGCCTTGGTCAGGATTTCCATCCATTTGCCGTCCGAGCCCAATCGTTTCCAGCTTCCGCCGCCAAGGGCGAGGATGGTGATATCGGCCTGTGCCGTAACGTCGCCATCAGTTGTTTTGAAAACCGCCTGACCGGCATCGTTCCAGCCGGTCCAGTAATGGCGGTAGTGGATCACGCAACCAAGACCATCAAGGCGTCGCAACCAGGCACGCAAAAGCGGGCTTGCCTTCATCACGGTCGGGAAGACCCGGCCCGATGACCCGACAAAGGTTTCAACGCCAAGCCCCGCACACCATTCACGGATTTGATCGGGACCGAATTTGCGCAAATGCGATTCAAGGCGGGCCTGCGAGGTGCCATAGCGGGTCAGGAAAGTTTCCAGATCCTCGCCATGTGTGATGTTAAGCCCCGATTTCCCCGCCATCAGGAATTTGCGCCCGGCACTAGGCATGCCTTCATAGATCGTCACGCCGTAGCCTTCGCCCGCCAGCCGTTCGGCCGCCATCAGGCCAGCCGGACCCGCACCAATCACCATGGCGGTTTTGCCATTAGGGGTCGGTCTTGCGGAGGGCGTGGAAGGTGCGGACATGATCTGCCTTATGATGTCATGAGGGTTGGTTTGGCAGTTGTAGTGGCTTTGACGTGGCTTGGCAATTTTGTGCTGGTATATCCTGTGGCACTTGCGGTGCGAGGCCCCCGCCTGCGCGGGGGTGACGAACGGGGCGGAGTGATGAAGGGGATTTGGAATAACGAAGATGTGCAGTAGTGACAAAGAGGCGCGGGGTAATGGCGAGAGGCATAACCCAACCCGTCATGCCCGCATAGGCGGGCGCCCATAGGGGCGGACGCAATGCGGGACGATGCGGGATAATTGGCACTTTATCAGCATTCTCAACCATATATGGAATGTGGTGCCGGGGATTTGCCGCGTGATTTAGTTTATTGTGAAATATCATTTCACGAACGGGTTGATATGGGGTGAATTCAACCCTTTTTGTCGCTGTTTGCGCCAAACATTGGCAATTTATCGGTAATTCGGCTAACAAAAAATCAGAAGAGGCAAACAAACCAAAAGACGACCAACAGGAGGAAACATGCGTTCTTACGATCTGGTGAAGGGGATCGGTGCGATCACCCGTCGTTCCATGCTGGCAACCGCCCTTGGCGCGATTGCATTTGGCGCGGTGTCATTCGGACAGGGGGCGGCACAGGCCGCTGAAAAAATCAACATCGCTGCCCTGACTTTCGTTTCAAGCTCGCCGCTGTTTATTGCCAAGGAAAAGGGCTATTTCGCGGACGAAGGCCTTGATGCAGAAATTACGTTCTTCCGCGCGGCCCAGCCGGTTGCGGTGGCGATTGCTTCGGGGGATGCGGATTTTGGTGTGACGGCCTTCACCGGCGGGTTCTTTAACCTTGCGGGCAAGGGCGCGCTTAAGGTTATCGGCGCACAGCTTCATGAAGATCCGGGCTATGACGGTTCGGCCATTCTGGCCTCGAACGCCGCATATGAAGCTGGTCTGACCTCGGTCGACAAGCTTGGCGGGCACAGCTTTGCCCTGTCGCAGGTGGGGTCATCCTTCCATTACATGATCGGCAATGTGGCGGAAAAGGCCGGTGTCGACATCGAAAGCATGGAGCTTAAGCCGCTTCAGTCCGTACCGAACATGATCGGCGCGCTGAAAAGCGGTCAGGTCGACAGCATGATCATCGTCCCGCACATCGCCAAGCCGCTGGCCAATGCCGGTGCGGCGCATATCATCGGCTGGGTAAAGGATTACGTTCCCTATCAGGTAGGTGGTCTTTTCACGTCGTCGAAAAACGTTGAAGAACGTCGTGACGTGGTCGAGAAATTCGTGCGCGCCTATCAGAAAGGTGTGGCCGATTACCGTGCGGGCCTTTTGGCGACTGATGCGGATGGCAAGCTGATTGAAAGCGATACCACCAACGAAATCCTCGAGATCGTGCACAAATATGTCTATGCCGAAGACCCGGCAGAGAAGGCCTATCCGAAAATCCGTAATGGCGCGATGTTCATTACCGAGGAAGGCAAACTCAATGTCGAGGACGTCAAGGCACAGGTCAAATGGTATCAGGATCGCGGCTTTGTGTCGGATGCTGCCAATCCCGATACCTTCATCGATACCAGCTTCATCGCCCCGCTTGGCCAGTAAGCTGATGTGATTTCAAACCGGGCCGAAACAAGTGCGTTCGGCCCGGTTATCTTTTGGAAAAGCTGTTTTCCGAAATTGCCACCATCCCTGTTTCATTACCCAAAGAGTTGGCCATGCGGCTTACCATCAAAAATGTCAGCCATCGTTACGATCAGGTCGAAGCATTGCGCGACATCAACCTTGCGATTGAACCGGGCGAGGTCGTTGCCCTGATCGGGCCTTCGGGCTGTGGCAAATCAACGCTTTTATCGATCATTGGCGGGATGCTTGCGCCCAGTTCCGGCGACGTCCTGATTGATGATCAGGCCAAACCCGAAGGGTGTCTTAACCCGCTGACCTATGTCTTTCAGGATTTCGCATTGCTGCCCTGGCGTACGGTCGCAGGCAATATCAGCCTTGTGCTTGAAGACCATCCGCTGTCCAAATCCGAACGCGATGTACGGATCGAGGAAGTTCTGGCGCAAACCAATTTGTCTGATTTCAGGGATGCCTATCCAAAGCAGCTTTCAGGCGGCATGAAACAGCGTGTCGGCATTGCGCGCGCCCTTGCGGTGCGTCCGGCGGTGTTGCTGATGGACGAACCCCTTTCGGCCCTTGATGCCCAGACCCGTATTTTATTGCTTGATGAATTTTCCGATCTGTTTGCACGCACCGGCATGACGGCGGTTTATGTCACCCATAACCTGAACGAGGCGGTGCGTCTGGCCCATCGGGTGGTGGCCTTGCGTCGTCGTCCGGGCACGATCAAGGAAATCCATAGCATCGATATTCCGATCCAGGATCGCCGCGAAGGCATGCACGAACTGGTTTCCCATGAACAGGCCCTTTGGAACCTGATCCGCGACGAAGCGATTGCGGCGGACAAGGAGCTTGAAAATGTCGCGTGATATCGAAATGCAAACCGCTGAAAATACCGACAACAAGGTCCGTTTCCGTGCCACGGGCTTTAACCCCAAGGCCAACCCGGTTGCCGCATGGGCAAGCTTTTTTGTGGTGATTGCCCTTTGGCAGTTGGGATCAAGCACCGGATTTATTTCCGAACTTGCAATGCCAAGCCCGGTGGCGGTGGCCCAGGCGCTTTGGCAGCTGATTGTCTCAGGTGATTTGTGGCGTCATTTGGCGGCGTCGTTGCAGCGCCTTGCTGGCGGCTGGATCATGGGGACCGTGGCGGGTTTGATTGTCGGATTTATGGTTGGCATGTTCACATGGGCACGCTCGCCCGGTGTGGCACTTGTCTCGGCCCTGTTTCCGATCCCGAAAATCGCGCTTTTGCCGCTGTTTATCATCTGGTTTGGCATTGGCGAGCCGTCCAAATTCGCCACCATTGCCTTTGGTGTGTTTTTCCCGACGGTGATCAATACATTTGGCGGGGTTGATAACGTTCAACGTAATCTTATCCGCATGGGGCAAAGCTTTGACATGCCGATGTGGTCGGTGATCCGCAAGATCATCCTGCCCGGTGCATTGCCGACCATCCTGTCGGGCTTTCGCATTTCATCCTCGATCGCGATTATCCTTCTGATCGCAGCCGAGATGATTGGCGCGCAATACGGGATCGGGGCGCTGGTTCTTTCAGCCGGGCAACTTTACCAGACCGATCAGCTGATTGCCGGTGTATTGGTGCTTTCTGTTCTTGGATTGTGCGTATCGTGGTTGCTTGGCCGACTGGATCGCTGGTTACTGGCATGGCGATAGGAGAGTTGAAAATGACGGGAAGCTGGGAAATCCCCACCAGGGATGAATTTCCACGCATCGTTGAGATGATGGAAGACGAAGCCTTCTATGATCAAATCGCGCGCGTCCCGGATGCGGATTTGAAAGCCGCATTAAACGGATCAAAGGAGGCCGCCCTTTGGGTTTATCGGGTCGACGGGCGGGCTGTGGCCTATGCCTATTTGTTGGACCTGGCGACAGCATTGCCGAAACTTGACGAGTTTGGGGTGTTTGAACGCGGGCGCGGCTTTGGCAAGGCAGCGCTTGCCGCACTTGCAGAAAAATGCGCGCAAACGCCAAGCTATGAGAAGCTTTGGCTAAATGTCGTGGATGGCAATGAAACGGCAATGGGGCTTTATCGCAGCCTTGGTTTTGGCGAGGAACTGTTTATCGCCAAGGGCTGGAAAACCCGATCTGGAAAGGTGGTTGATCAGGTCCGTATGTGGCTGACGCTTGATCGCTTGCGCGGGCAATCAGCATAAGGTCCGCCTATCGGTGATCTGATCTGAATTGGGCGGGCGGAATGCCCGCCTTTTTTGCAAAGAAGCGTGAAAAATACCCTGCATCGCGAAAGCCAAGTTCATCGGCGATCTGTTGAACGGCGATGTCGGTATAGATCAGGGTGCGTTTGGCCTCCAGCATCAGGCGGTTTTGCAGAACCTCGCTTGCGGTCATGCCATAGATATCCTTGGCGATCCGGTTCAGCTGGGTGGTGGTGATACCAATCTCGCGGGCATAGAATTCAAGCGATTTGTGATGCTTGTAAAACCGTTCGACCAGCATCTGGAATTTGCGGAATTTGGCGGTTTTCTGTTCCTGCCGGGACAGATGGGCGGGATCGCCTTGCGGGGCAGAGCGTCCGACATCAAGCAACAGCAATCCAAGAAGATGACGAAGCGCAAAAAGCCGCCCGGTATTGTGGCTGTAATATTCCCGCACCAGCTGGGATATCAGGAAATCTACCGGTCCCGATGGCCGGGGCTGATCGGGGGGCAAATTGCTGTCCACACAGATCGTCTGATCAAGCCGGGCAAGCAGTTTCGGGGCCGGGGCCAGAATTTCCTGAAGATGATGATCGGTCAGTGAAATCACCCAGCCATCAATATCATCGCTGAACTTAAAGCCATGCACCGTGCCCGGCGGAACCGTGATCAGCTGACCGGCCTGCATTGTCAGGTTCTGGTCATCAAAGCTGATTTTTGCCGTGCCGTTGGTGATGTAAAGCAACTGGAACAGGTTGGTATGGCGGTGCGGTTTGATATGAAGATCATGCAGGCGGGATCGTTCGGGGATGCTTTCAAGATGAAAGAATTCCGGTTCGGTGATCGGTTGCTGTTCGCTGACTTCCGGCCCATCAGACCCATCGGACAGATCCCGGTCAAACCCGTCCAGCTCCGTTTGCGGACGGTTGGCATCGCGTTCGCCATACAGTTTGTAAATCGGAATGCTGTTGCGCATGGGGTTCCTGAAGCAGCTCAATCGGGATGTCCTGAAGTCTAGCCGGTTTTATGCGCGATCAAAAGCAGGCAAAAGAAAAGCCCGCCACAGTTCAATGGCGGGCTTTGATGATCTGTTATCCGGTGTCTATCCGCCCAGTATCGACGGCACAAACAGTGTCAGGATCGGCACAAAGATCAGAAGCAGAATACGAATGATCTCGGCACCAAAGAACGGCATCACGCCCCGGAAGGTCTGGCTCATCGGGACACCCTTGGCGAGTGCATTGATGATGAACACGTTCAGTCCGACCGGCGGGGTTATCAGCCCCAGCTCCACGACAATCAGTGCAAGAATACCGAACCAGATTTTAAGGTCCTCGGTCCCCATGCCATAGGCTGCGGTAGCTGCGGTTGCCCAGTCGCCACCATTGATATCAACAAGGGCAGGCCAGAAGAACGGGATCACAACCACGATCATGGAAAGACTTTCCATGAAGCAGCCCAGCAGAATCAGCGCCATCAGCATCAGAACCATGATCAGCCATGGATCAAGGCCACTGGTCGCAGCTGCTTCTGCCATATAGGCCGGAAGGTTTGCACGGCTGAAAAAGCCCTTGAGGACTTCTGCGCCCAGCAGGATGAAGAAGATCATCGAAGACGTAATCGCCGTATCCTTAAGCGACTGGCGCAGACCGGCCCATGACAGACCGCCTCTGCCGCGAAACCGCATATAGGCACCGTATACCAGGATCGCGAACACACCCACACCGGCCGCCGGGGTTGGCGTGAACAGGCCAGCCCCAAGGCCCAGAATGATTGATCCGAAAATCACCATGACCGGGATCAGACGCAGAAGGGCTTCCTTGCGTTCTGCGGCGGGCATCGGTTCGGGTTTCGGGGCCAGTGACGGATTGATGCGCACCTGAATGGCAATAACAGCCATAAAGAATACAACGGCAATCAGACCCGGAATGATCGCAGCCTGGAACATCTGAATGATCGATGCTTCCACCGTGACGGCGTAAATCACAAGTGCGACCGATGGCGGGATCAGAATGCCAAGCGTACCGCCTGCGGCCAGTGTGCCAGTTGCCAGACGCGGCGAATATTTCAACCGGTCCAGTTCAGGCAGGGCAACCTTGCCCATGGTCGAAGCTGTTGCCAGCGACGATCCGCAGACCGCACCAAAACCGGCACAGGCACCGATTGCGGCCATGGCAACACCACCCCGGAAACGACCGAGAATGGCGTTCACACCCTGGAACAGATCGCGTGACAGGTTGGCCTGACTTGCCAGATACCCCATCAGGACGAACAGCGGTACGACAGACAGTTCATAGTTCGACACAATCCCGTAGAGCAGGGATTTGAACTGCTGCAGGTAGGGATCAAACCGCAGGAACGGGAAAAACAGGCTCAGCACATAGTTGCCGCCGATACCAACACCAACCATGGCGAGGCCGACCGGAACACGCAAAGCCAGAACGAAAAAGAGAACAGCAAGGCCACCAAGGCCAATCAATTCGCGCTCAGACATCGGCCTCTCTTTCGAAAATCTGACTTCCGGCAATCGCGGCCCACAGGAACATCGAGATGATGCCCGGCACATAGAACGGCCAGATCGGCCAGCCCAGAATTGCGGAAAGGGTGTTGTCGCCACGAACCTCGATCAGGCCATTGACCATCATATAGCCAAGGAACAGCGCCAAGCCGGTCATGAGGATGCCCGAAAGCACGCTAACTGCGCGGGCAAACCAGTCCGGGAACATTTTGATGAACACGTCGACGGCAACGTGACCGTGATGTGCCTGGCAGTAGGGGAAGAACATCAGGGCAGCCGAGCTGACAATCATGCTGACGAAATCTTCATAGCCGATAATGGCGGGGAAGTTTGCGTCAAACAGCCGGGCGATCTTGTCCAGACCAAAGGCGGTAACGTTGACAATCGTTACAACGGCAATCAGCAGGGCAAGCAGGCCACCGGCAACGGCAAACCATGATGCAGCCTTGTAGAGCACGTTTTTCATATGTCTAACTTTTAGCGGGAAAAAGAGGGTCACGCGTCAATATGATACGTGACCCCACAAGATTTTCCAGTAACTTGGCGAAGTTACTTGGTATGGGTCAGAACGGCTGCTTTGGCGTCTTCGACGAGTTTTGCGCCATCAATGCCGTTGGACTTGGATTCTTCGATCCAGCGATCAACAACAGATGCAGCCGCATCATCGAAGGTTGCTTTCTCGGCAGCGGTCAGCTGAACAACCTGGCCTTTGCCCTCGTTGATCATCTTCTTGCCGACTTCCTCAACATTGTTGAAGATATCGCCAATCTCGGCTGCAAAATCACGGCCAGAGTTACGGTCGATGATTTCCTTGAGATCGTCCGGAAGGCTTTCGTAACGATCCTTGTTCATAGCAAACAGGAAGGTCGAGGTGCCGAAGCGCGAATTTGCGCCTTCGCCTTCAACAGAGAAGGAAATCAGTTCAGCCAGTTTCAGCGGCGGCACAACTTCGAACGGAACCAGACCACCGTCAACAACGCCAAGCGACAATGCCTGCGGCAGGGCCGGGACCGGCATGCCGACCGGCTCTGCGCCCCAGGATTCAATTACCCAGGAACCGGTGCGGGTCGGAGTACGCAGTTTCAGACCTTTGACATCGTCAACGGTGCGGACTTCTTTTTCCGTCAGGTGGATAGCCTGACCAGCATGGACGTGAACGGCCAGCGGGTGGATATCTTTAAGGTCTTCGGCGAATTGGTCCTTCAGGTCCCACATCGCAAGGTTGGTTGCGCGTGCGTCACCAAGGTGAACACCCGGAAGTTCAAAAACTTCGATGCGCGGGAAAACGCCCGGGGTATAACCCGGAAGCGTCCAGACGATGTCAGCAACGCCGTCACGGACCTGGCGATACAGTTCCGGCGGGTTGCCGCCAAGCGACATGGACGGGAAGATTTCAAACTTGATACGGCCGTTTGACTCTTCTTCGATTTTCTTTGCCCAGGGTTCGATCATCTTCGACTGAGCCGGTGCTTTCGGACCCAGGAAATGGTGAACGGTCAGGGTGACTTCCTGCGCGTGAGCGCCGAACGACACCATGGTCGCAACAGCTGCACCCGCCAGCAATTTGGTGATGTGTTTCATTCTTCCTCCTTTGAACGTCTTGTCGCGGTAATGATACCGACAAGCGTCTCAGCCACGATGCGCATCTAGCGTGCGAAGTTTTCCAAGAAACTTAATTATTGTTTTTATTGTTATTTTTTGAGAATGGCCTGCGTTTGACGCATTCCTGCCATACCGGATTGGAACCAATCTAATAGGCAGCAGCTGGTTATGTATAATGATATGTCCGCAAATTTACATAACCAAACGATTATGTTTCAGAGCTCGAATGGGTTGTGTGATGTTGTGTCGCTTCTTCGCGGACAGCGTTGATCAGCATCTCGACCGGCGGCGAAATCGGCGAGTCAATCCGGGTCGTCAGTCCGACCGGCCCGAAGGTGTCACTTGTATCAATCGGTAATTCAACAAGGTGGCCCTCGGCGATGTCTGATGCAACGGCCCCGTTTGAAATGATCCAGATGGCATCGGTTTCACGCGTGAAGGCGCGCCCGAACGAAGTTGAAACTGTTTCAATCCGGTCGGGAAGAGCGCCAATCCCGTGCGCAATCAGCATCTTGTCAACGGTCGGGTGAATGATCGCCTGTTTTGGCGGTACAAGAACCGTAAATTCGCGGATGCGCGTGATGTCGGGATTTTCATCGGTTAGCAGCGGGTGGCCGGGTCGCGCCACCAGCGAAATATGTTCCGAATATAAATGTATGAATGAAAGACCCGACATTTGATCGGGTTCGGCCAGACGTCCGACCACAAGATCAAGCTCTCCAACACGCAACTGCCCCATCAGCATCATGTTCGGACCGGTAACCACCTTGACCGTGGTGTCGGGGCTCAGTGACTTGAACCGTCGGATGGCATTGGGCATAACGCTTGCTGCAACTGTTGGCAGGACACCAAGGTTGATTGAAAGTCCGCCTTGCATGCGGACCTGGCTGATGCTGTCGACACCCTGACGAAGGGCTGTGACACTGGCCCCGGCATAGCGCAGGAACACCTTGCCAAAATCGGTCAGGGTTACGCCGCGCTTTGAGCGGTCAAACAAACGGGCATCAAGATGTTCCTCGAGCTCGCGGATGGTCTTGGAAACAGCAGGCTGGGTAATGGCCAGCGTATCGGCAGCCTTGACGACGCTTCGCTGACGGGCCACTTCGAGAAAACAGGTCAAATGTCTGAATTTGATGCGTTGGTCGAGCATGTGTGCCTACGTCAGGTCATTGTAGAATAATGTTATCAGATGCCTATGCATAATTATATAGTTATGCAAAATACGCAATTCCTCATTTTACATAACCAAATCCGTCTGCGAAATTGTGCGCAAATAAGCAGGGTGGAAATGACATGAGTCTTCAAGTTGCCCCGGTCAACGGGACACATATCCATTACAGTCAGTCAGGGCCGAAAAACGCGCCTGTACTGGTGTTTTCGAACTCGCTTGGAACCGATTTGCGCATCTGGGATGACGTGGTCAGTGTTCTTTCGGAACGGTTCAACATCGTTACCTATGACAAACGCGGTCACGGTCTTTCGGGCATTGGTGACGCGGAATATGATATTTCGCTGCATGCGAATGACCTGATCGGATTGCTTGATTACCTTGGTCTGGGTGAAGTGATCATTTGTGGTCTGTCTGTTGGCGGTCTGATCGCCCAGAAAGTGACCCAATTGCAGCCCGAACGTATTCGCGGCCTGATCCTGTGTGATACAGCCCCCAAACTTGGCGATTATAATGGCTGGAACACCCGGATCGAAGCCATCAAGGCCGACGGGATCGAAGTTCTGGGCGATGCAATCATCGAACGCTGGCTGTCGCCGACCTTCCGCAAGGAACACCCGCTGGAAACCGCGATGTATCGCGACATGCTGGTGCGCACAACCGAGGCTGGCTACATCGGTACCTGTGTCGCATTGCGCGACGGGGACCTGCGCGAGGCCGCAGGCAAAATTGCCGTTCCGACATTATGTATTTGTGGATCGGCCGATCTCGCGACGCCGCCCGATGTGGTGCGCGAAATGGCAACCATGATCCCCGATGCCGAATTTGAACTGATAGACGGGGTCGGGCATTTGCCATGCATTGAAACCCCGGAATTGCTGACCCGGTTGATCGACCGATTTACCAAGGAGAAGAACCTTGTCTGAGAGCCGGTATGACATTGGCATGAAAACCCGCCGATCCGTTTTGGGCGATGCACATGTGGATCGTGCATCGAAAAACATCACCGAAATCGACGAGGGCTTTCAGCGCTACATCACCGAGAATGTCTGGAACGGTGTCTGGACAAGTGACCAATTCACCAAGCGCGAACGTTCGATTGTAACCATTGCCCTGCTTGCAGGTCTTGGTCATGAGGAAGAACTCGCCATGCATATCCGTGCGACCCTCAATACCGGGGCGACGCGCGAAGACATCCGTGAAGTACTGATGCATGTTGCGGTTTATGCCGGCGTTCCCGCCGCCAATACGGCATTCCGCATTGCCAAACAAACCTATGCCGAGATCGACGCGGCATCCAAGGGAGAGTAAGCCACATGTCCACCTTTAAACCGCGTGATTGGGGATCCCACGCCCCGTTAATCGCACCGGAATATAAATCGACCATCCTGCGTGGTCCGTCCCGTTCTCCGCTCGCCATCAAGTCGGGCCTGACTGAAGGCACCGGTCCGCGCTTCGCCCCGGCGGCCGTGCGCGAGCTTGACTTCGATCTGACCAGAAATGGTGTCGTCAATGGCGAACCGCAGGGCGAACGCATTGTTGTGCATGGTCGTGTCATGGACACCGATGGCCGTCCTCAATCCAACATTCTTGTCGAAATCTGGCAGGCCAATGCTGCTGGTCGTTATGTCCACAAGGTTGACCAGCACGACGCGCCGCTTGATCCGAACTTCCGTGGTTCGGGCCGCTGCTTTACCGATGAAGACGGTAACTACAAATTCTATACCATCAAGCCGGGTGCCTATCCGTGGGGGAACCATTTCAACGCATGGCGCCCGAACCATATTCACCTGTCGCTGTTCGGGCCGGGCTTCGCCACGCGTCTTGTCACCCAGATGTATTTCCCGGGTGACCCGTTGCTTGAACTCGACCCGATCTTCCTTGGCACCGAAGATGCGCGCGCCCGCGAACGCCTGATTGCCAAATTCTCGATCGACAGGACCGAGGAGGGCTTTGCCCTTGGTTATCAGTTCGACATTGTCCTGCGTGGACGCAACGGCACCCCGATGGAGAATTAAGTCATGTCATATGGTGAAACCCCCTCACAGACGGTTGGTCCGTATTTCGCCTATGGTCTGACAGCAGGCCAGTATGGTTACGACTTTACCGATATTGCCGATCCGGTTGTTGCCGGCCAGGACGCCAAGGGCGAGCATATCCGCATCACCGGCACGGTGTTTGATGCCAATGGCGCACCGGTCAATGACGCGATGATCGAAATCTGGCAGGCCGATGCCGATGGCAATTACAGTGAAAAGCCGATTGATGTTGCGGATACCGGTTTCCGTGGTCTTGGCCGTTGCGGCACGGGAACGGATGCCAAAAACCGTTTCTGGTTTGACACGGTAAAGCCCGGTGTCGTTGCCGATGCCGAAGCACCGTTCGTCAATGTGATCGTTTTCATGCGAGGCATGCTGGTTCATGCCTTTACCCGGTTCTATTTCGACGATGAAGCTGAGCTGAATGCAAAAGACCCTGTCTTGCAGTCGGTTCCCGCAGATCGTCGCGACACCCTGATTGCCAAGCGTGTCGAAACCTCGACCGGGATTGAATACCAGATCGATATCCACATGCAGGGGGACGCGGAAACCGTGTTCTTCGACGTGTAAGTCGATCTGGCGCGATGGCTGCGTCCGCTGCTTTGGGGAAAGCCGGCGGTCGCAGCCATCGACCCAATTTTCCAACGCAAAGGGGCAAGGCCCTGCGTTTGTTCTGTTTTGGTTAGATACCACAGGAGTTAGCCGTGGTTGCACGTTTCATGTCGCTTAAAGAGGCAGTCGCGTCCTGCGTTAAGGATGGCGATACCATCTCGATGGAAGGCTTCACCCATCTTATTCCGCACGCTGCCGGACACGAGATCATCCGTCAGGGCATCAAGGACCTGACCCTGATCCGTATGACGCCCGATATGATCTATGATCAGCTGATTGGTGCGGGCTGTGCCAAGAAGCTTGTCTTCTCCTGGGGTGGGAACCCTGGTGTCGGTTCGCTGCATCGTCTGCGCGAAGCCGTTCAGGAACACTGGCCGCACAAGCTTGAGATCGAAGAACACTCCCACGCGGCCATGGCCAATGCCTATGACGCCGGTGCGGCTGGTCTGCCCTGTGCAGTGTTCAAGGGCTATCGCGGGGCAGAACTGCCGCGTGTGAACCCGAATATCAAATTCATCAAATGCCCGTTCACCGGCGAAAGCCTTGCGGCGGTGCCGTCGATCCGTCCGGATGTGACTGTGGTCCACGCTCAGAAAGCCAACAAAAAGGGCGATGTCCTGTTTGAAGGTATTGTCGGTGTTCAGAAAGAAGCCGTTCTGGCAGCCAAGAAATCCATCGTGACAGTCGAAGAGATCGTTGATGATTTCGGTGATATTTCGTCGAATGCTGTGATGCTGCCGAACTGGGCAGTGACCGCGATTGTTGAAATCCCGGGTGGGGCGCATCCGTCCTACGCCCAAGGCTACTACAAGCGCGACAACGCGTTTTACAAGGCATGGGATCCGATTGCGCGTGATCGCGAAGCGTTCCTCGCATGGATCGAAGAACATGTCATGAATGGCGGTCCCGAAGATTTCGCGGCCAAGCGTGAAGCAAACAAAGGCTAAGCGGAGAAAAGATCATGGTTGAATATACCCCGACTGAAATGATGACGGTATCCGCTGCACGCGCGCTGAAAAACGACGATGTGTGCTTTGTTGGTATCGGAATGCCATCTGCGGCCTGCAATCTGGCCCGTCTGACCCACGCCCCTGACATCACCCTGATTTATGAAAGTGGCACGATTGGCACCAAGCCCGATGTCCTGCCGCTGTCGATTGGTGATGGCGAACTTTGCGAAACGGCTTTGAACACGGTTCCGGTGCCGGAAATGTTCCGTTACTGGCTGCAGGGCGGCAAGATTTCGGTTGGTTTCCTTGGTGCCGCCCAGCTTGACAAGTTTGGTAACATCAACACCACCGTGATTGGTGATTACGACAACCCCAAAGTCCGTCTTCCGGGCGGTGGCGGTGCGCCGGAAATCGCAACCAGCTGTGGCGAAGTCTTCCTTGTGATGAAACAAAGCAAGCGTGGTTTTGTTGAAAAGATCGATTTCGTGACCTCGCTTGGTCATGGCAAGGGTGGCGATGACCGCGCATCCTATGGCGTGGATACCAAGGGTCCGTCGCGTTTGATCACGGATCTTTGCATCATGGAACCGCACCCGGTTGGTAAGCAGTTCGTTGTGACCTCGATCCATCCGGGCGTAACCCGCGAAGAAATCATCGAAAATACCGGCTGGACAGTTGAGTTTGCCGACAAAGTCGCGGAAACTGCGATCCCGACCGAAAAAGAATTGCAGGTTCTGCGTGAACTGCATGCTCGTACCGCCAAGGCCCATGCGGGCCAGCAGTAAGAGCATTAACAAGGATCTTAGAAATGGCTGACGCATATATTTGCGATTACATCCGTACCCCGATTGGCCGCTTTGGTGGCAGCCTGTCACAGGTACGTGCCGACGATCTTGGTGCCGTGCCGCTCAAGGCGCTGGTTGACCGTAATCCGGGTCTGGATTTTGCCGCTGTTGACGACGTCATTTTTGGCTGTGCCAACCAGGCCGGTGAGGACAACCGTAACGTTGCGCGTATGTCTTCGCTTCTGGCAGGTCTTCCGGAAACCGTGACCGGCACCACGGTCAACCGTCTGTGCGGTTCGGGCATGGATGCAATCATCATTGCCGCACGCGCGATCAAGGCCGGTGAAGCAGATCTGATGATTGCCGGTGGTGTTGAAAGCATGTCACGTGCGCCGTTCGTGATGCCCAAGGCAACCTCGGCATTCTCGCGCAATGCGGAAATCTATGACACCACCATTGGCTGGCGCTTCGTCAACCCGGTGATGAAGAAACAGTATGGCGTGGATTCCATGCCTGAAACCGGCGAAAACGTTGCCGAGGATTTCAGCGTTTCGCGTGCTGATCAGGATGCCTTTGCTGTGCGTTCGCAGGAAAAAGCCGTTGCTGCCCAGCAGAACGGAACCCTGGCACAGGAAATCACCCCGGTCACCATTCCCCAGCGCAAAGGCGATCCGGTTGTCGTGGATAAAGACGAACATCCGCGCGCAGGCACCACGATTGAAACCCTTGCCAAACTGCCGACCCCGTTCCGCGAAGGCGGTTCGGTCACGGCCGGTAACGCATCGGGTGTCAATGACGGGGCGGCTGCCCTGATCATCGCGTCCGAAGCCGCAGTCAAAAAATATGGTCTGAAACCGATTGCCAAGGTTGTTGGCGGTGCGACCGCGGGTGTTGCCCCGCGTATCATGGGCTTTGGCCCGGCACCGGCTTCGAAAAAGCTTCTGGCACGTCTGGGCTGGACCACTGAACAGCTTGATGTGATCGAACTGAACGAAGCATTTGCATCGCAGGGTCTTGCGACCCTTCGCGATCTTGGCATTGCCGATGATGATGCACGCGTGAACCCGAATGGTGGTGCGATTGCCCTTGGCCATCCTCTGGGCATGTCGGGTGCACGTATTGCCGGTACCGCGGCCCTTCAGCTGAAGCGTACCGGTGGCAAATACGCACTGGCAACCATGTGCATCGGTGTCGGTCAGGGTATTGCGATCGCACTTGAAGCTGTCTGAGGCTGCGGGCGTTTTGCCGATCTTTTGAAAGATGCCCCTGTGCCGCTTGTCGGGCAGGGGCTTCTTTTTTGCGTTATTGACCAAACAGGTTGGCAGCGCGACACTATCGATCTGATTTTACACCTGTTTAACCCGGTGGATTACCCCTGATGACCATTTCGCCTTTTGATTCCGCCCTGCTTGGGGATCTGTTTTCCGACCCGGAAATTGCGGCCCTGTTTGATGACAAGGCACAGATTGCCTCGATGCTTCTGGTTGAATCTGCTCTTGCCGCCGCCGAGGCGCGCGCAGGCGTCATTCCTGAACAAAGTGCGGTCCGCATTGCCGAAGTGTGTCGGGACTTCAATCCCGATCCGGCATCGCTTGCGGCAGGGACAGCAAGTGCAGGTGTGCCGGTGCCGGCATTGGTCAAGGCATTGAAAGCCGAAATTGGTGGCGAAGATGCGCGGTTCGCACATTTCGGGGCAACCAGTCAGGATGTGGTGGATACCGCCCTTGTTTTGCGTCTGCGCGAGGCCATTGGCATCATTCGTCGGCGTATCCGCAAACTGGCAAAGTCCCTTGGCGCACATGCGGATGCGCATCGGGCAACAGTGATGATCGGGCGTACCCGATCCCAGCAGGCGGTACCAACGACCTTTGGCCTTAAGGCCGCAGGGTGGCTTGCGCCTTTGGCGCGTATTGATCGCCGGATTGAAAGCCTGTCTTCGGATTTGCTGCGCCTGTCCTTTGGCGGGGCGGCGGGAACGCTTGCCTCTATCGGGGCAAAGGCCATCGATGTTGAAAGCAACCTTGCCGAGGAACTTGATCTTCCGGTTGCCGATATGCCCTGGCATGCGCAGCGCGATGTGCTGGTTGATTTTGCCAGTCAGTTAACAGCGTTAACCGGTGCGCTTGGCAAGATGGGGCAGGACCTTGTTTTGCTGGCTCAGTCGGAAATTGCCGAAGTGCAGCCGGGCAAGGGCGGCGGGTCGTCAACCATGCCCCATAAATCCAACCCGGTGCAGGCCGAAATGCTGGTGACTCTGGCACGTTTCAATGCCGGGCAGCTTGGCGTTTTCAGCCAGTCGCAATTGCATGACCATGAACGGTGCGGGTCAAGCTGGCTTCTGGAATGGCTGACCTTGCCGCAGATCATTATTGCGGCGGGGACGGCACTGGCGCAGGCGGTTGATATGGTGCCGGACCTTAAAATCAACACCAACCGCATGACTGAAAACCTTGAACTGTCGCGCGGTGCCATGCTGGCCGAGGCCGCGACATTTGCCCTTGCCGATCATCTTGGTCGGGATGCTGCGGACAAGCTGGTCAAGGAAGCGATTGCCAAATCAGCGGCAAACGGATCAAACCTGTTTGACGAATTACCCGGTCTGACCGATGCGCCGGTTGATTGGGCACATGTGCGCAGTCCGGCCAATTATGTCGGGCAGTCCGACCTGTTTATTGATCGGGTTCTAGGGGCGGCAAAGCGCGGATTTCGGGAATAAACAGACATGAAAAAGGCTGCCCCGGGGCAGCCTTTTTGATTTTGTGGCTATGTCTAGCGCGGTGCGCGCAGTCGCTTTTCAACGGCATAGTTGTGGATGGGGACGCCATTGACTTCAAAGTCGCGGCGTTCCACCACCGAAAATCCCTGTTTGAGCAGGAAGGATTTGGCAAGCTCGCTGGCTTCTGAATAAAGCTTGCCGATATCCTGTTTTCTGGCCTCGGCCTCAAGGGCGGCATACAGCTGTGCCACGACACCGGTTCCGGCAACATCGGGTGCGGCATACAAAAAACCGATATGCCCGTCGCGTTCGATATCGCCAAATGCGACGACCTGATCGCTGTCATTGACCGCAACAAGGCAATAACGCCCGTCATTCATCACTTCGGCAAACCGCGCCGGGGTGGGTTGCAAACTGGCCCAGACGGCGACCTGTTCTGGGCCATATCCTTTGGGGCCAAGCTTTTTGACAGCGCGACGATAAATCTCGGACATCATCGCGGCATCTTCATCGCGAAAAGGACGTATCGTGATCATGCATCTTGATCCCATGCAGCGTCAAAGAACTGAACTTCAAGTTCCGTGGCACGTTTGAAACAGGACAGGCAGCTCTGGCGTTCATCATTTGAAAGTGTGGGGCCAACCTGATCAAGCTGATCATTGAGATAGGCAACAACACTTTCAAAATACGCACCGACATGCAGATCAAGCCATTCGGAATACCAGAAATCCGTGGGGCGCGTTTCAAGCCCGCGATTGACCCGGTCCGCCCAGCCCAGATAGGTGCCCTCGGCAACGGCAAGAACCGCAAGCATATCGGCATACCGGTTGCTGTTGGTGGCATCGGCCATCAATTGCTTGAAATCTGCCGTAACAGGCCAGTCCGGCTGGTCTTCACGTGCCGTCTCGCTGACGCCAAGTGCCACAAAGGATCGTTCGAAATAGGTATTTTCCGCCCCGGTCACAAGGGCAAGAAACTGACAGCCCGGAATGCGGTCCTTTAATGTCGGGGCACGCGAAACGGCGGCGGCCAAAAGTGCGACAAACCGGTCGATAAAACGATGGTCCTGAATAAGGTAGTTTTCAAGATTGCGTTTTGGAACTGCCGCCTTTCCCCACGCATCGGTAAAGGGATGATGGGTCACACGGTGCCAGTCTTTGGCAACGGATGCCTTCAGCCAGTCGGAAAAGACCCCATCGGGATGTGACTGTTTCCAGACCGGGAAATCGGGAACTGGTTGGGTGTTGTTCATGGTCACGGCGCGTTTCCTGATATCTTTGATTTTTCTTCTTTTTACACGCGATTGTGGCAAGGGCAAGAACCCAATAATTTGCCCGGACATCTGTGACGTGATTGATGCTTGTCAATGTAAAACAACAAATAAGAATGTAATGGTATAGGCAGTTCTTCTCAATCATCCTTGGAGGATGTCATGGCAAATGTCGGAACCGTCGATCGCCTGTTGCGTGCCTGTGCTGGTGTCATTTTGCTTGCTTTGCCGTTCCTGATGGCCAATCCCGCAGAAGGTGCAATTGCATTTGGTGTTTATGGCTGGGTCATGATCGCAGCTGGTGTCGTCTTGCTGGTGACGGCCGCATTCCGTTTCTGCCCGCTTTATATGATTTTCGGTTTGCGGACCTGCCCGCTTTCGAAGTAGGAGCCGTTCAGTAATCCCGCGCAGCAATTTCTGTTCGAGCTGTTGGCAACAGCGCGTTATAGTGACATCCGTAACAGTTACGGTGTGTGACGTTTGTCCTGTTTGACAGGGCATAATGTGATAACGCCACCGGCAATGAATAACGGAACAGAAAAATGAAACGCCTGAGCGACGATCTGACGGTATCCCCGCAATTGCCCCTTGAAGCAATCGACGAGATTGCCAAGGCCGGATACAAAACCATTATCTGTAACCGCCCGGATGATGAAGATCCGGGGCAGCCATCCTTTGCCGAAATTTCTGCCAAGGCCGAAGCCGCAGGTATAAAGGCGATTTTCCAGCCGGTCGTGAGCGGCAATGTCACGGATGCCGATGCCGATGCCTTTGCTGCCAATCTTGCCGATGCGGCCAAGCCGATTTTTGCCTATTGCCGTACGGGGACACGTTGCACGATCCTGTGGTCGCTGGCCAATGCCGGGGCACTTCCGGTTCAGGACATTATCAAGTCGGCGTCTGATGCCGGTTATGACATGTCGCCACTTTTGCCGCGTATTGCTGCGCGCGCCTAGAATTTGGGATGAATTGATGCGGTGGGGTTGATCATGCCCCATCGCATAATCGCGCGGCACGCCTGCCAAAATTGCACTATCGATTTTTTGCAAATCGTGGCGATATGACATGACGGTATGTGATCCGTATGTCTGATTTTCTGGTGTGGATGTGAATTTGAAGACGCGCGAAGACGCCACGATAGAGTTTCGATTGGCGGTGCCCGGCGATATTGATGCGCTGTGCGATATTGAAAACCAGTCCTTTGATATAGACCTCCTGAACCGTCGTGCGTTCAAACGCTTTGTCGGAAGCGAAACCGCGCGCCTGATGGTTGCCTGCAAGAACGGCGGTGTTGTCGGATATGTACTGGTTATTTTCCGGCGCAATGTGGCTTTGGCGCGTCTTTATTCAATGGCGGTCTTGCCCGATATGCGAGGGCAGGGTATCGGCAGGCAACTGGTCACCCGGGCCGAAGACCTCAGTCTTGATTTCGGGGCTCCGATCCTGCGTCTTGAAGTCAGTCAGAAAAATGCGAGGGCGATTTCGCTATTCCGGGCTGCCGGATATCGGGAATTTGCCCTTTATCCGGATTATTACCCGGATCATAGCGATGCTTTGCGCATGGAAAAGGTCCTTGTGCCCAATGCACTTTCCCTGCCATCGCCCATTCATTTCTATCACCAGACCCTGCCATTTACCTGTGGTCCGGCGGCTTTGATGATGGCGATGAATGCACTTGATCCGTCGCTTGAACTTGATCGCAATCTTGAAATTGCTCTGTGGCGCGAAGCCACCACTATTTTCATGACCTCGGGCCATGGCGGATGCGGGCCGCTTGGTCTTGCTCTTGCGGCCAACCGGCGCGGCTTTGATGTCGAGGTTCTAAGCAGCCGCGATGGTCCGCTTTTTGTCGACACCGTACGCAAACCCAAGAACCGCGAAGTGGTCGAACTGGTGCATTATGATTTTGCCCGTCAGGCCCAGGATATGGGTATCCCCGTGATGACCGGACCCTTTGGCGTCGCCGAGATCGAGGAACGTGCCAAAAAAGGAAAAATGGCACTGGTTCTGATCAGTCAGTACCGGATTTACGGCGACAAGATCCCGCATTGGGTGGTGGTGTCGGGGTTTGATGACCGCTTTGTCTATGTCAGCGATCCGGATATCGGCGAAGATCACGAACCGTTCACGGGCAGTGACTGTCTGTCTGTCCCGATCCTGCGTCACGAGTTCGACCTGATGGCGCGATATGGGCGTGACAAGCTTCAGGCCGCCGTGTTCATTTACAAAAAGGCCGGGTAAAACCCGGCCTTTTTCGTTGGTGTGTTGACCGGATTACGGTCGTGCGATCTTGCCCAGAAGATGGGCGATGATGCGGCGGTAAAGGTCCATGCCCAGTACCACATCCTCGACCCCGGCATCGATATTGGGGTTGTCATTGACCTCGATGACCATCGGACCATGCGGGGTTTCCTTGACATCGACACCATAAAGCCCGTCACCCATCAGGCGCGCTGCGGCAAGGGCGGTTGAAACGATATCTGCTGGCGCGTCTTCAACAGCGACTGTTTCAAATCCGCCTTCCTCAAAGCTTTTGCCATCGTCTTCATGCTTGACGATCTGCCAGTGGCCCGGCGCCATGAAATAGCGGCTGGCAAAGATCGGTTCGCCGCCCAGAACACCAATGCGCCAGTCAAAGGTCGTTTCGACATATTCCTGAATGACCAGAAGTTCCGAGTTCTTGAACATCTCGGTCGCAACTTCATTCAGATGCTCGGGTGATTTTACCTTGCGCACCCCGCGCGAGAAGCATCCGTCCGGCACCTTAAGAACCGACGGGAAGCTGAATTGCTGAGCGATTTCGGTAATACGGCGTTTGTCAAAGATCGCACTTTTCGGGGCCGGAATACGGTGTGTGCGCAGCAATTCGGCCAGATAGACCTTGTTGGTACAACGCAGCATCGAGTCCGGATCGTCGATCACCGGAATGCCTTCCTTTACCGCACGTTTGGCAAAGCGATAGGTATGGTGATCAAGGGCAGTGGTTTCACGGATCAGAAGGGCATCAAATTCCGACAAATGATGGAAATCCTTGGCCGTGATCAGTTCGGCCTTGGCACCAAGATCAGATGCAGCCTGAACAAAATTTGCCAAGGCTTCCTTGTCAGACGGCGGCAAAACCTCGTCCGGGTCATGCAGGATCGCAACCAGTGCCGTTGGCGGAGTGACGTTGCCCTGTTTGCGCACGCGCCCGCGCAGATAGGCCCGAAGCGCTGCCTCAAACTCGGCAAGGTTGCTGTCATCAAGTTGGCCAAGTGACGGGGCTTCGATTTCGCGCAAAATCTTGCGATCCTGCCGGTTCAGATGCAGGCGCAGGATCGGGCAACGGAACTGATCAAAGGCCCGTTCGGCGATCTGGCGGAACCGTTTGTCGGCGGTGCGTCCGAAATAGACATCAATATGGTCCGGGGCTTGCTCCGGGCCGTGCCCCGATTTGGCAAGGGCGTCAATGATCTGCGGGCTCAGTTCGGAACGGGCGGTTTTCTGAAGACGTTTCCAGTTAAGGTCAAGAAGAACATCTGCCTCGGGGATCACGCGTTCGGCGCGGGCCGCGGCCAGAAGGCTGCAATAATAGCCGCGCGACAGATATTCATAAGACTGGCACAGGTTGATCACACGGCGGTTGCGTACTCCGTGATCAAGGGCCAGATAATCACGCACCCGCATCACACGCGCACCCGAAACCGCAAAACGCTGATCGGACAGTCGATCCACCAGAATCAGCGGTGCACCGGTGGCAACCGCCGGGGTGACATCGGTCTGCCCGTTATAAAGTGCATGTTCAAGGCGAATGCCATCGCCGCCATCTTCGTAATAGCCCGGAAGATCTGCAATTTTCTGATAGCCGTGCCGTTCATAAAGATTGCGTGCTGTATCGTTCTTTACGCGGACTTCCAGTCGCATGCGCAGGCAGCCGGCATCCATCGCCAGATTCTCAAGACCGGCCAGAAGTTGCGTGCCCAGACCCTTGCCACGCCATTGCTGTGCAATCGCCAGTGAATAGATACGTGCCGTGACCGTGTTGGCGCGCAACAGCAACATTCCGTAACCGACGATTGCCGGTTTGTCGGCATCCCCGGCATCCGCGACCAAAAGGCGTGCGGTTGCCTGACGCAGGAAACGGGAAAAGGATGGGCGCGAAATCAGGTCAGTTTCAAAATTTGCCTGCTCAAGGGCGCAAAGCCCGTCAAGGTCGGCGCGTACAGCATTGCGAATAATGACGGTATTGGTCTGGGTTGAAGCCACGAGATGGACCTCCTGCAATGTGGGGTGTGACGCATATGGTGCGCTCAACTCCCGGTACGCTCAAACCAAAAAGCTCACAAGTGCGTTTATTGTTCACAGCCATGCCATTTTTTCATGGGAATTGGCATAGGTGACACTCGACCTGTAAGATGAATAAAAATATGGTATTTCGTGATAGCAGTTTTGAAAATAACAATAATTCCGCTTGCACGAAGCCCTGCCATGAGCGTCGGATATAAAATGGATCGGGCTGGTGGAACCTGCATCAGTCGACCGGGCATGAAGCACAAAGGACAAGATATTCTTGAACAGGCACAATCCCCGCAATCTGGCATCACTTGGACGGTATCGGGCAATTGTTCCGCTTTTGCTGGCGGGAACGATTTTGGGTGCATGTTCATCTGATGAAGGATCAGGGGGGCTGGGGTTCGGTTTTGGAAATGAGGATGCGGTGGAGCAGGGCGATCTGCGATCAACCATCCCCTATGAGGTCGAACTGGTCGGGATTGACGCGCAGGAAAGCGATCTGCTTTCCGCCCTTGAGGCCGTAAGCACGGCACGTCGCCTGCAATCGCGCCCGACAGCGTCACGGGCAGGTCTGCAACGCCGGGCCGAGGACGATATTGAACGTTTTCAGGCGGTTCTGCGCTCAAACGGTTTTTATGACGGCCAGATCACCTTCGATATTCAGGAAAAGCCCGTTGTCCCGCAATCTGGCAACGAAAACACCGAGCTATCGGAAAATGCAGATGCAGGAGATGCAACAAGCGATACCGCGAACGGTGCCGCATCCGAAGATGCTGTTTCACCGGCAGACACGCCGACGCCGCTTGTTCTGACCTATAATATCGATACAGGTGCGCCATATCTGATTTCATCGGTTGATCTGGTGATTGTGCGTCCCGATGAAACCATCGAACGTCCGGCCACCGACGAGGAACTGGTCAGAACCCGCCTGCAGATCGGACAACGTGCAACGGCACAGCCGATTATCCTTGCCGAGCAATATGGTGTGGATGTTCTGAAGGATCAGGGATATCCGCTGGTGAAATCGACCAAGCGGACCGTGATGGCCGATACCGCCCGGAAAACCATTTCGATCAAATATGCCTTTGAAACCGGTCCCGCGGCCAATTTCGGTGCGGTCACGGTCAATGGTGCCGAACAGGTTGATCAGGACTTTATCGCCGGATATCGCAGTTGGGATCCGGGCGAGCAATACAGCCCCGAAGAGGTCAGAACCACACGACGCGATCTGGCGCAGACCAACCTGTTTGACAGTGTGATTGTAAAGGTTGCCGGTCCGGTTGGTGAAAATGGTGAAATCCCTGTCGAGATCAATGTGGTTGAACGCAAAATGCGCTCGATCGGTGGCGGGCTTGATTTCTCGACTGCCGAAGGTCCCGGTGGCAATGCTTTCTGGGAACATCGCAACCTGTTTGGTGCGGGTGAAAGGTTGCGGTTGGGGATGGATGTCTCAAGTCTTGAGCAGGGTGTCAGTGCGGAATTCAAAAAGCCGCAATTCCTGGAACGCAAGCAATCCTTTGTTGCAGATGCCCATGCCAAGAACAACGACACGGATGCCTATAAGGGCTCAACGATTGACAGTTTTGTCGGTATCGAACGGCCACTTGGTGAAAACTGGTCAGCGAGCCTTGGTGTGACAGCGGAATATTCCGATCTGACCGGATCTGACTCCCCGAATGAGGAATTCTATCTGGCGGGTCTGCGCGGTATTTTGCGTCACGACAACACCGATAATCCGCTTGATCCGACCAAAGGCACGCGCTTTGAAATCAACGTGTCGCCTTATATGGGACTGACGGATCAGGATACGGGATTTACCTCGGTCTCGCTTGCCGGTTCGCAATATCTGTCAGTTGATAAAGACGGCGATTATGTGTTTGCCGCGCGCGCGCGCACCGGGACGATCATTGGTGAAGAACGCGGCAGCCTGCCGTCCAACAAACGTTATTATTCTGGTGGCGGTGGATCGATCCGTGGCTATGAATATCAAAAGGTCGGACCGCTTGATGATGATCACGATCCTCTTGGCGGGCGGTCTGTTCTGGAAGTCGGATTTGAATTTCGTGCACGGGTAACGGAATCATTTGGCATCGTCCCGTTTGTTGAAGGCGGCAATGTCTATGCCCGAAGCGAACCCGAAGACATCTCGTTACTGTGGGCAGCGGGGCTTGGTTTCCGCTATTACACGGCGGTCGGGCCGCTGCGTTTTGATGTGGCCCTGCCGCTTGATAAACGTGACAATGTCGATGACGATTTCCAGCTTTATATCAGTTTGGGGCAGGCATTTTGACCGGGGCTGAACAACCGTCCAGCAAGGCATCACAGAAAACAAGACGTTCCCGTTCTGCATCAAGATGGGGGCGTTATGCTGCCTATGGTCTGGGCGGTGCCGTGCTTGGCGTTACCGGTATTGTGACGATTGCCGGAACCGGCCCGGTTCTGCGTGCGCTTACCCCGATGATCAATGAAACGGTATCGACCGCAACGGACAGCACCTTTGAGATTGGCCGCATAGAAGGAAGTCTTTGGACTGGTCTGACGCTTGATCGTCTTTTGATGGACCGGGCGGGCGATGGTTTTCATCTTGAACTGGGATCGGCTGATTTTGACTGGTCGCCACTGGCCTTGTTGGGCGGGACATTAAAGGTCAATCATCTTGGACTTCAAAGTGCAAAGGTTGTTCTGCCAAATACGACAGGCCTGGAAGAGGTCGAGGAAGAGACATCTGATTCAGAAAGCGGTCTTTCTCTTCCGCTTGCCGTTGCAATCGACGCCGTCGCGCTTCGCGAGATAGCGCTGATTGATCCGCTGTCAGGCAAAGAGTTTCTGTATGGGCTTAATGCCAAGGCAGCGGTTGGAACCAATCTTTCGGCAACGGCGAAGATTGATTTGCACCCGCTGGATGACGGGTCTGACCGGTTTGATGTTGATCTGGATTTCGATGGACCGGATCAGCGACTGGCTGCGAAAATCGATGGCGCGCTTGGGCGAGAAGGCCTTGTCATGACCCTTGCCGGGGTGGCGCCCGATGTAGCCACCGATATCGATATCAAGCTTGCCGGGAATGGTCCGGCGAATGACTGGCGGGGAACACTTGATGTCGGGGCAGATGGCTATGGCGCACTGTCAGCTGACATCGGTGTTCAGCTTTCATCTGATATTCTGGCTTTCACACTTGATGGTGGTCTTGAGACATTTGATCGTATCTCTGATCAGTTGCCAGAGCAGTTGCGCAAGAAAATCGATCTTGGCATTGGCGGGGCGTTTGATGCTGATCATCAGCGCCTGTCATTTGATCGTGTTTCGGTTGCGATGGCGGATGCGGTGGCGATTTCGGCCACGGCTGATCTTGATCTGGCAGAAAGCACTGTGGCGGCCAAGCTTGATGGCAAGATCGATCCGGCATTGTCCGCACTTGTTGATGACGCGGTGACATGGGGGCAGCTTGATCTTGGTGTTTCTGCCAAGGGTGATCTTGCCATGCCAGGGGTTGAGGTCACGATTGACGGGCGCGATGTCACAACACCGGTCTCTACCATTGCGAATGTGACAGTGCGCGCCGATATGCCCGAACCCGAAAATGATGATGCGATCACGGCAAGTCTTATGGCATCGACATCGGGAAGTGACTGGCAGGATACAGATCTTGCGGCGTTTCTTGGCACGGGTCAGGAGTTGTCCCTTAATGCGTTGATATCGTCTGATTTTTCCAGTGTGGCGCTGCGGGATATGCTGGTTTCAGCACCCCAAATGAAGCTGCATGGTGATGCCGAACTTGATGGTGCCTTTGCCATCACGACAGCCAAGCTGACCGGTGATGTTGCCGATCTTTCGATCTTTGCCCCGATTTCCGGACTTGATCTGAGCGGGCAGGGGCAGGTCACGCTTGGCAACATGTCGTGGTCGACAGAAGCCGGATTAAAAAGCGATCTGGCAATATCAACAACCGAAACCGGATTTGGCATTGCCGATCTTGACCGGATTGTCGGACCATCCCCAACGATCACCGGTCAGGTCGCGCTGATGCCAAATCTTGATCTGACAGTTGATCTGGCATCGGTCGAGACCGCGACGGTCAAGGGACCGGTCAGGGTCGATATTACCGAAGAATTTGAACGTCTTGCCGTAGTTGGTGATCTTGATGTTGCCCCCGGAACTGTCCCGCCAGAAATAGGTGTTTCAATCGCACCGGCAAAGCTTTCCGTGCGGCTGGATGGCGATATATCAGCGCCGCCGGGCCAGATAGAACTTGTGGTGCCAAGCGTCGAGGCCGGTGGGCAACGCTTTGACAAGGTTGCACTCTCAACCCGGATGGAATGGTCGGATCAGGCGGTATTGTCGCTGCTTAATCGCGGTGCGTTTACTCTTGGCAAACATGGTTATGAACTTGCGGCAAATGTGGGACTGCCTGATGACGGTCTGAGGGTTGAAGGGATTTCATTGCGTGGCGATTATTTGGTGCTGCGCGGTGATCTGATGCTGCCCGATTATGCCACACCGATCCAGGGCAACATTGTGCTCGAAAATCTTGATGCCGAATTGCTTGGTGATTTCGGTGTGCCCTTTGCCAATGGCACTGTGACAGCCGATCTTGGATTTACTCCCGATGGCGAACGTCAGACAGTCACAGTTTCCGCACTTGCAATGGGGCTTCGCATGATTGTGGAAAGTGATGGCAACCCGTCGATGATCGAGGATGTCGAACTTGATGCCACGGTTCGCGATGCCTTCGCCGCCCCGGATATCACAGCCAAGCTTGAAGGACGCGATATCGTCTTTTCGCCAGTCGCAATTGATGACATATCGCTGGACGTAAAAGGCGGGCTGGAAGCGCTTGATATCGTTTTAAATACCAGCGGTCTTTATCAGGGAAATGTCCCGATATCAGCCGACCTTGTCGCAGATATCGCTCTTGGCCCGGACATCAGTGTGACAGCACGGAAATTTGATTTCGATGTCAGTGATCAGGCAGTCACCCTGCGTCGTCCGTTGCAATTCGTCATGGCCGCAAACGGGCAACAGAAACTTGACGTCGATCTTGCGGTCGGGTCCGGGCAGCTTGTTGCACGCATGACACAGGAAGCCGGTCAGAAATCGATCAAGGGTGATGTGTCGCTTGACGGTGTCGATCTTGCCCCATGGGGTCGCATTGCCGGGTATGACGGACTAAGCGGGACAGCCAACCTGTCGGCAAACTTGCGTGAAAGCAGGGGAACCTTGCCAGCCGTACAGGTCAAAGGGCGGATCACAGGTATTACTGCCAAGGCGGTCAAGGATCTCGAACCATTTGAGATGGCACTCGATATTGATCTGACCAAGGGCATTCTGAAAGGTACGGCAAATCTCGCCAATTCGGATATCGAGGCGCTGTCAGCAAAGGGTACGGTGCCGCTTGCGATTTCGGTCCTGGAACAGAATTTCAGTCCCGATCTTTCGGCGCCTGTATCGGCCAGCGTTCGCATGAATGGCCAGATCGCCGAATTCTGGCCCTATGTCCCGGCACCGGACCATCAGGTTTCGGGCAAGATCAGGCTTGAGCTTGATGTTGCCGGAACGCTTGATGATATCGGCTGGAATGGCAATCTGGATCTTTCGGATGGCCATTATGAAAATCTGGTCTATGGCACGATCCTTGATCAACTGGCCCTTAAGGGAGAATTTGATCAGAACGGGCTTTCGATCCCGTCGATCACGGCAACGGATGGCGGGAATGGCAGTCTTGATGCGTCGGTTGATCTGAAAATGAAGGATGGCGGTGAGGTCGCCTATGAGGTGACCACCAAGCTGCGTAATTTTGCCTTGTCGCGGGTCGATGAATTGCGGTTCTGGGCGGATGTCGATACCAAGGTCAATGGCAATCAGAACGGTGCCGATATCAAAAGTACCGTTGCCGTTCAGCGTGGCGAGGTTGATCTGTCACTGGCATTGCCAGAATCCGTTCCGACGATCGAGATTTCGAACCTTCCTGACGAAGCGGAAAAGGAAAAGGCCCGCAAGGCCGCCGACAAGGATACCGGTTTTGTCGGTAATCTGGATGTTACGGTCGATATCCCCGGACGATTGTTTGTACGCGGCAAGGGGCTTGATTCCGAGTGGGGCGGGTCACTTGAAATTTCAGGGACGACCGACGATCCCCGGATTGTCGGGCAGTTGTCTGCGCTTCGCGGGCAGCTTGATATCATTGGCAAAACCTTTGTGATCAAGGATTCCAAAATCACCTTTGCCGGGGGCTCGCCGCCTGATCCGATGCTTGATATCAAGGGTATCTACACGACAACCGATCTTGAAGTTTCCGCGGGCTTCCAGGGACCGGCAAGCGATCCTGAACTGGTCCTGTCATCCAATCCGTCCTTGCCCGAGGATGAAATTCTGTCGCAGGTCCTGTTTGGCAAATCACAAGGCAGTCTGAGTGCTGTCGAAGCCGTGCAGCTGGCGAGTGCGCTTAATGAATTGTCCGGCGGCGGCAGTGGTCTTGATGTGGTTGGCAGTGTGCGCCGTTTTATCGGGGCTGACGTGCTTCAGGTTGGTGGTGGCGAAGACGGGCCCGAGGTCAAGGTTGGCAAATACCTGAGCGAGGGCGTCTATGTCGGTACCAAGGCCGGGGCAACACCGGGATCAAGCGGGGTCGAAGTCGAAATCGAGGTCACGCCGAATATCAGCGTGACCAGTGAAAGCACCGAGATCGACAGCAAGGCCGGTGTGCAGTATCGGCTGGATTACTAACCGAGTTCCAGATCGCTGATATCAACCAGTGCTCCGTGACGGCAGATCACCCGGCCGGCTACTTTCTGGGCAATGCTGATGGCCCCTTCGACACTTTGGCCATGCGAACGTGCGGCCAGAAACGCCCCGTTAAAGGAATCACCGGCCGATGTTGTATCGACGATCTCGGTGATGACGGGCGGGGTAACGAAACCGGACTGGCCGTCCTTGTTGCACCAATAGGTCGGATCGCCCCCCGATTTGACGATGACTTCGCGCACTCCGGCTTCAAGCCAGCGCTGCCCGGTTTCCTGCGCGGATTTGTCGCCAAACAGGGCCGCATCATCATCAAAGGTCGGAAGAACAGTGTCACAGAACAGCGCAATGGCGCGATAAATGTCCATCGCGGTCTGATCGCCGGACCAAAGACGCGGACGATGATTGGTGTCGAAATAGACCTTGCCGCCCTTGTTGGCGTAATCGGCGACAAGGGCGATCATTTTCTGGCGATCATCGGGCGACAGGATCGCAAGACTGATCCCCGAAAGGTAAAAGCCGTCAAAACGCCCGAAAGAATCCCTGATTTGTGCGTCATGACCGCCACCAAGAACCTGCTTTGCTGCGGCCTGATCACGCCAGTAGGAAAAACTGCGCTCGCCGTCTGCGTCGGTCTGGATGGTATAAAGGCCGGGAAGAGCGCCATCGATCCGGCGAACAAGATCTGTGGCAATGCCGTCGGACTGCCAGGCTTCGATCATCGCGTTGCTATAGGCGTCGGTGCCAAGTGCGGTGATATAGGAAGCGCATTTAATGCTGGCCGGGTCAAGAAGACGGCTGGTACGTGCCATATAGGTTGCGGCATTCAGGGTATCCCCGGCAAAGCCAAGCTTTGCTGCACCAAAAACCGTGCCGGGCTGCGCACCGGAAAGCTCAAGCATACATTCACCGATAAACGCGATGTGGGGCATTGGGTAACCTTTGAACTTGGGTAAGATAATTCCGTGACAATGCGCCTAGTCGCCGATCGGCTGACGCCCGGTAGGCGGGTTGAGCGTCAAAAGCGACGACCGGATGCGACGCAGCTTCTCTTTTGCCTGATCAGGCATGCGTCGCGCAACTGCTGTTGCAATCACGTCAATGGTTGCCAGAAAGGCATGGCGCGTTGCGGTCGGTTTGTAGATGTCCGGGTTTTCGGGCATTTCGATCCCGATCACCAGATCGCTCTCAGCCGCAAGGGGGCTGTCAGGGTGGGTCAGGGAAATGACCTTGGCGCCATATTGCCGGGCAATGGCCGCAGAATGGATAAGCTCGGTCGGGCGACCGCTGGTTGAGATGGCAAACACCACATCTTCCGGGCCAAGGGTCGAAGACAGCATGCGCTGCAAATAGCCGTCACTTTGTGACTGTGCGGGAATGCCAAGCCTGAAAAAGCGGTTGGCCGCATCAAAGGCCACCATGGTCGACCCGCCCCCGACACCAAAAAAGGCAATCTGGCGTGCCTTGACCAGAATGTCGGCGGCCTTGTCGATCTGTTCGGATGAAATCTGATCGCGGAGCAGGCGCAGGTTATCAATGATCACACCCAGAACGTGACTTGAAAGTACGTCTGCGGCAGTTGTGTCATCCGAAATATCCTCGGATGTCAGATACTGCATGCTGACCGCAAGATTTTGCGCCAGACGCATTTTGAAATCACGAAAACCGTCACAGCCCAGTGTCCGGCAAAAACGGATAACCGTTGGCTCGCTGACCCCGACATTACTGGCAAGATCGGAAAGGGCAATCGTGGTGACAGCTTCCAGATTTTCACTGACATAATCGGCGACCAGCTGTTCCCGGTTGGGAAAGCTTCCCGACTGGCTGCGCAGCAGGCTGATGATGTCGGCGGTCGGTTGCATCACACTGGTCCGGTTCTGTTTTCAGGGACGGGTAGGGGCGCCACAGACAATTGCCGTTCATGGCACCCCTTTGGCAAGTATCACTTTTCCGGCTTGTAAGCGATAGCTTCAATTTCAATTTTGGCGTCAACCATCATCTGAGACTGTACCGTAGAACGTGCAGGACGCTCATTGGGGAAGAATTCCGCATAGACGCGGTTAAAGGTCCAGAAATCGCGGGTATCAGCCAGCCAGACATTGATCTTGAAAACATCGTCAAGGGTGCAATCGGCAAGTGCGAGGGCGGCTTTGACATTTTCCATGGTCAGGCGTGTCTGGTCCTCGATACCGCCATAGGCGATTTCACCATTTTCCTTCATGGCAACCTGACCGGAAATATAAACGTAGTCACCCGCACGAACGGCCGGAGAAAAAGGTAGTTTCTGTCCGCCGGCACCGCTGCGCTCATTGCCATAATGTTTGATCGCCATGGAAATCTCCCTGCTTTGGCTTGCGGGTGCAGATCAGAACGCACCCTGTTTAAAATGTAGTTTAACTACCTAAAGCAGTTTCAAAATTCGGTCAATAGCGGAAAATTTGCGCCGATGATGTTAAAAATGTGTAGACAAGCTACAAAAATGATCTCAGGATGTAGAAAAATTACACAAAAGATTCATCAGCGGAGAGATTGGCGAAGATGGCATTACGCCGTGTTGAAACCATTGCAGCGACCCTAAGCCGTTCCCTGAACTGGGTTGTCGAACGCGTTATTGCGCTTTTGATGCTTGTTCTGGTTCTGGATGTCTGGCTTGGCGTTATTGATCGATACATTTTCCATTGGCAACTACCCTGGCCCGAGGAACTCGCCCGTTATCTGATGATCTGGGCGGCACTTCTGGCGATTTCGGCCGGGATTGCGCGCCGCGAGCATATAGGGATCGGGATGTTTGTTCTGAGCCTGCCAATGCCGATCCAGCGCAGCATCCTGTTTCTGGTCGATCTGATTGCACTCGCCGCATTCCTCTATCTTGCGATCTATGGATTGGGCTTTGCCGAAGGCGGCATGCGCCGTCAGGCCATGATTTTCGGGATGTCGCTCGCACTTCCCTATGCCGCAGTACCGGTCTCAAGCCTGTTGGCGGCAATCCAGCTTCTTCTTGTAGCCTTGCGTGATCAGGGCCGCTTCATCCCGGTTGATCTTGCGGAGGGCGCGGAATGATCGTCGCCATTATCTTTGTCGTTCTGATGGTTTTGGGCATGCCGATCGGTTTTGCCCTGGGTGTGGCAGGTGTCGTTGGCCTGTTTGACATGGGCGGGGGGATGTTTCTGTCCCAGGGCCCAAGCAAGGTATTTAACGGACTGAACGTCTTTCCGTTCCTTGCCATGCCTTTCTTTATTCTTGCTGGCGAAATCATGAACCATATCGGCATCACAAGCCGTCTGGTGAAATTTGCCCAGGCCCTTGTCGGGCATATGCGTGGTGGTCTGGCCCATACCAATATGCTGGCATCCGTTTTCTTTGCGGGACTTACGGGTGCCGCAACGGCGGATGCGGCGGCCTTTGGCAAGACGCTTGTTCCTGCCATGGTCGAACGCGGATATCGCCGTGACTATGCCTGTGCGGTGACGGCCGCCGGGTCGATCATCGGCCCGACCATTCCCCCATCGGGACTGATGGTGGTCTATGGCTCACTGATGGGGGTTTCGATTGGTGGTCTGTTTGCCGCAGGTATTTTGCCGGGTCTAATGATCTGTCTGATCTGCATGACCGTGATTGCGGTGACGGCACGCGCCAAGAACCTGCCGAAAAATGAACGTCGGGCCACACTTCTTGAAATCTGGCAGATTTTCAAATCATCGATTACCGCACTGATCATGCCTCTGATCATTCTGGGCGGCATTCTTGGCGGGATTGTCACACCGACCGAGGCTGCATCGGTTGCGGTTGCCTATGCGCTGTTTATCGGTGTGTTCATCTATCGTGCGCTGAGCTTTGCCGATTTCTTCGGGATGCTGGTGCGCACAGCCCGCGTCACGGGCGTGATTTTCGTGATTATTGCCTTTGCGTCGATCCTCGGCTGGTGGCTGAGCTTCAATCGCATTCCGCAAGAAGTCGCAAGCCTTGTTCTGGGTGTGTCCGGGAACCCCTATATCGTGATCTTCATGATTGTCGGTCTGCTTCTGCTGATCGGTATGGTGATGGATATCAACGCCATCCTGATCATTCTGGCACCGGTTCTGGTTCCGCTGACAGTCCAGATCGGAATGGACCCGATCCATGCCGGGATCATCTTTATCCTTGCGCTCAATATCTCGCTGATGACGCCGCCTGTCGGGGCCTGTCTGTTCGTGTTGTCATCGGTGACGGGTGAAAAGCTTGAAAAAATTGCAGCACAGCTTTGGCCATTCCTTTTGGCTGAACTGGGTGTGCTGTTCCTGTTTGCCTTCTGGTCGGATCTGGCGCTCGCGATACCGCGACTGCTGGGCTTCCGCTAGGCCTGCGGGGTGAAGGCAGCCCCGGTCAGTCCGGGCCGGGGCACGCACCAAAACAAAATGCCGGACACCATAAAGTCGTTACATCAAGGAGAG
The DNA here is from genome assembly GCF_003326795.1 of Thalassospira profundimaris. Lineage (GTDB taxonomy): Bacteria > Pseudomonadota > Alphaproteobacteria > Rhodospirillales > Thalassospiraceae > Thalassospira > Thalassospira profundimaris_C. Next base: position 88,765 of record NZ_JPWI01000003.1, read on the forward strand.
GTAAGAATGAAAACCGTAAAGCGTTTGGGCGCAGCCGCCCTGGCAACTGCGATGCTGATGGGCAGCACCTCGATGGCGTTTGCCGAGGCCAAAGTCCTGAAATTCGCCCACGACAATAAAACCGACCCGTTCGAAAACCCGGCACATGCCTGTACTGCTGTTTTTGCCAATATTGTCGAAGCTGACACCAATGGCGAAATCAAGGTTGAAGTCTATCCGTCCAACCAGCTTGGTTCGGCCGCCGAACATGTTCAAATGGTTCGTGATGGTCTGATTCAGGGTACCCTGACCTCGACCGGGGCGCTGGCATCCTATTATCCGCGCATCGATGTTCTGAACCTTGCATTCGCATTTGACAGCAACGCGTCCACCTATGACGTATTTGATGGTCCTTTCGGCTCGGCGCTTGCGTCTGACATCGAAGGTACCCTTGGTGATGTCAAGGTTCTGGGCTTCCCTGATACCGGCGGGTTCTTTGCTGTGACCAACTCCCAGCATGCGATTGCCACCCTTGAGGATTTCAAGGGTATTCGTATCCGCACCATGTCACTGCCGTCACACCAGAAAATCATGCAGGCACTGGGTGCAGAAGCATATCCGATGGCCTGGGGCGAAGTTTATGCCGGCCTTCAGACCGGCGTGATCGACGGTCAGATGAACCCGGTTCCGACCGTGACCTTTGCCAAGTTCAACGAAGTTCAGGGATACCTGACCCTGACCAATCACCTGTTCTCGCCTTACACCATGATGCTGTCCAAAGCATTCTGGGATGACCTGACCGCCGATCAGCAGAAAATCATCCGCTACGCTGCCCAGTCTTGCGTTGTTGCAAGCCGCGGTGTGTCACGCGTGATCGAGGCGTCTGATCGTGGTCTTGCCGGTCTTAAGGACAAAATGGAAATCACCGCTCTGTCGGCTGAAGACCGTGAAAAGTTCAAAGAGGCAACCCAGCCGGTCGTGATCCAGCACGTACAGGAAAGCCTTGGCGACGAAGGTGTGAAACTTCTGAACCTGTTCAAGGAAGAAGTCGAGAAAGCCAACGCCAGCCGCTACATGGAATAAGCCATTCCACCCACCGAAGGGGCGGCTTTCTGCCCCTTCGGATTTCATTAGCTGATATCAAAAGACCAATAACAAAGGCACGGGCCATGCGGATTTTTTGCGCCTCGATTGCAACCGAGACCAATACATTTTCACCTTTAAGAACCGATTTTTCCGATTTTCAGGAAAGCTTTTACGCGCCGCCTGGTCAGCATCCGGTAACCCCGACGCTGTGCAGTGCCGTCTTTACCGAAGGCCGCCTTCGTGCCGCAAAGGAAGGCTGGGACCTGATCGAAGGCACTGCAACCTGGGCTGAGCCCGGCGGGCTTGTCAGTCGCGAAACCTATGAACAGCTTCGCGACGAGGTTCTGGGGCAGCTCCGCGCGGCCATGCCGGTTGATGGCGTGATCCTTGGCCTGCATGGCGCGATGGTTGCGCAGGATTATCTTGATTGCGAGGGCGATCTTATTTCACGCATTCGCGCGCTTGTTGGTCCGGAAGTTGTGATCGGCACCAGCTTTGACCCGCATAGCCATCTGACTGCATTGCGTGTCGATAATGCCGACATCATCGTCGCCTTCAAGGAATTCCCCCATACCGATTTCGTCGAAACCGGGCGTGCGGTGGTTGATCTTGTGTTGCGCACGCTGCGCGGTGAAATCACGCCGACCAAGGCAGTCTTTGATTGCCATATGATCGAAGTCCTGCCGACATCGCGTGAACCGATGCGGTCCTTTATTGACCGCGCAAAGGATATGGAAGGGACGGGCGATATTTTATCGGTTTCCTTCATTCATGGCTTTATGGCCGGTGACGTGCCCGACCTTGGTGCCAAGGTCATTGTCACCACCAACAATAACCCTGCGGAAGCCAAACAGATTGCACGAGACCTGGGGGTTGAGTTGTTTGGTTTCCGTGGGGCCACCCGGCCGACATTCCTTAAACCCGAAGCGGCCCTTGATCAGGCATTGGCGTCGGACGCCAAACCTATTGTGCTAACCGATGTCTGGGATAATCCGGGCGGAGGCGTACCGGGCGACAGCACGATTTTACTGCGCGCGGTGATGGAACGCGGGCTTTCTGATTATGCCTTTGGCACGCTTTGGGACCCGATGGCGGTAAAGATCTGTTTTTCTGCGGGCGAGGGCGCGACATTGCCGCTGCGCTTTGGCGGTAAAACCGGTGCCCATGCCGGTGCCCCGATTGACGCCGAGGTCACGGTCAAGAAGCTTGAACGTAATGCCTGGCAGTATTTCGGCGAAAGCATTGTGCCGCTTGGCGATTGTGCGGTGATCGTTCTTCCGGGCGGGGGTGAGGTGATCCTCAATACCAACCGGTCGCAAAGTTTCGATCCCAGCCTGTTTTCGAATATGGGGATCGATCCGAAATCAAAAAAATATTTGTTTATCAAATCGACCAATCACTTCTACGATGCCTTCGCCAAAATCGCGGGCGAGATCATCTATATTGATGTGCATGGTCCTTATCCTTCGGATCCGAAAACCAATGGATACCGTCATGTCAAACGTCCGCTTTGGCCGATTGTCGATGATCCGTTTGCCCAAAAGGCCAGCTGATTGTTGATTGCCATCGCCCCTTCGCGTCACCACCGAAAATCAAAGGACGTTTTTCATGACCCGTTCACCGCAATATCCCCAACTTGATACGCCTTGCGCGGTGATCAATCTTGATACGGTCGATCGCAACGTAAATGCCTATCAGGCCTATTGCGACAAGCACGGTATTGCGCTGCGCCCGCATATCAAGACTCACAAGATCCCGGCCTTTGCCAAACAGCAAATCGATGCCGGGGCCAGGGGAATTACCTGTCAGAAAATTGGCGAGGCCGAAATTATGGCCGATGCCGGACTGGATGACATTCTTCTGACCTATAATGTGTTGGGAGAACGCAAGCTTGCCCGTCTGCGTTCCTTGTTTGACCGGATCAAAACACTTCGTGTTGTTGCCGATAACGAGGCCGTCATCGAAGGCCTGTCGCGTGCCTTTTCTGACAGTGCCAAGCCGCTGGAAATCCTGATTGAATGTGATACCGGCGGCGGACGTTGTGGTGTGCAAAGCCCCGATGCAGCAGTGGTTCTTGCACAAAAGATCCAATCCCTTCCGGGCATTGCCTTTGCCGGTCTGATGACCTATCCGGCGGCCGGTGGTGGACCGAAAGTCGGCGGGTTCTTTGGCGATGCCATGGCCAAGCTCGACGCGGTCGGGATTGACTGCCCGATCAGAAGTTCGGGCGGGACACCCGATATGTGGAAGGCCCACGAAGTATCGAACGTCACCGAACATCGTATCGGCACCTATATCTATAACGACCGGTCATTGATGGCGCGTGAGGTCTGTGGCGAGGATGATTGTGCACTTCGTGTTCTGGCCGAGGTGGTTTCACTCCCGGCACCCGGACGTGCAATCATTGATGCGGGATCAAAGGTTCTGACTTCCGATCTTTTGGGTCTTGAGGGATATGGCTGTGTCGTTGGCCATCCCGAGGTCAATGTGGTCGGTCTTTCCGAAGAACACGGCATCCTGCATTTCGAGGCCGATCTGAGCCCGTTTGAAATCGGCGAGCGGATCGAAATCATCCCCAACCATGTCTGCGTGGTCAGCAATATGCTTGATCAGGTGCATCTGGTGCGTGGGGACGTGATCTCAACGGTCGATGTCACCGCACGCGGCAAGGTTTTGTAACCAAACAATCCATATCGCGGGAAGGCCCGGCGGTCACGCCGGGTCGTGATTGGGCAGATAGCCGGTGAAACCGGTGATCAGCCATTTCCCGTCATCCTGTTTTTCGCAGTAATAATGGGTTTTCCAAAGCAGACGGTCTTCTGTGCCGTCTTCTTTTTTGATGCGCCCGTTGAAATGTTTGCGCACCAATGCGCGGTTGCCGGTAATGTCGATTTTCTCAAGCCTGGTTGCACGAAATACACCCGCATAAAGGTCTTCGGCAAACGCGATTTTTTGCGCTTCGATCGCCTGACGCAGCCATTCATCGCGATAGGCCCCAAGATCGGGAAACATCATTTTCCAGTCATCGGGATTATCGGATTTACAGGCATCAATCGCATAAAACCCGTCTGCCTTGAAATCATCCTCGACCATCGACCAGTCGGCGGCAACGAAGGCCGCAATATCGCGCGGAACCAGCATTTCCCATATTTGATTGCGGTCGGTATCAGATGGCGGAAACGGGCTTTGATCGGTGGGGCGCATTGCTGTCTATCCGGTTGATATAAAAATGATTTAACCCATTTTCGCATCCCGGCGATGGCGGTTCAATCACAGAAGAAACAAACGCGTAAAAATACGCATCCCCGATGCGAAGTGATTGCAAACAGGGAAAAATTGAAGAAAGATCGGTATTGAAGATCAGATCGTATACAGATCTAACCCATAAAATCCGAGGTGCCGATGGCTTGGGGTGGTTTCACATCAGCTGAACTTGAATGGCAATATAATCCGCGCGAAACCGTGCCGGAATTCATGACGCATTTCGAACGGTTTGTGAAACTGTCCGGTGAAACCCGCGCACAGTTGGGCGGCAAAATTGATGTCCGGTTCGGTGACGGACCCAAGGAAACCATGGATGTTTTCATGGCATCCGATCCCGGTGCCCCGGTTCATATCTTCTTCCATGGCGGATACTGGCGCAGTCAGGACAAAAAGGATTATGCCTTTGTCGCCCGTGATCTGGTGGCGGCCGGGTTTACGGTGATTTGCCCGAACTATGATCTTTGTCCTGATGTCACGGTGGCCGATATCACCGAGGAAGCCGTGCGTTGCATCGACTATGTCTATCGCAATGTCGAAGATTTTAACGGGGATCGGGACAATATCTCGATCTCTGGCCATTCAGCAGGCGGGCAGATTGTCGCGCGCCTTGCCACCCATGACTGGGAAGAAACACTTGGCGATGCGACACCGTTTTCGGCCGTGATTCCGATTTCGGGTGTTTTTGATCTTGAGCCGATCCGTCACACCAGTCTGAATGACGATATTCGTCTTGATGAAGCATCGGCTGCAGATAATTCCCCGATGCTTGATGCTGTGCCGATGGATGTGCATATGATGGTCATTGTCGGCGGCAATGAAAGCCCGGAATTCGTGCGCCAAAGTGATGCCTATGCAGCCTATTGCGGAAGTGCCGGGCACAAGGTTCCTGTCTACAAGGCCTGGGGGGCGAACCACTTTACCGTGCTTGAAGAAGTGTTTTTGGGTACCGGTTCGTTGTTTGGGCATCTCAAGCGGTTCCTGCAACCGTAAATCACGGAAAATCACCTAAAAACAGCATGAAAAACCATCGCACTTCCTGTGACGCGGGCAGTCTGACGTGATATAAAAAATGTCCGCTACCATACTGAAACACAAATAATTCTACAGGAAGGCCCATGCGTTTCGTTACTGCCGAAGATATCGACAAATTTGTATCGCCCCGTGATCTGGTTGAAGCCCTTCGTGATGGTTTTGCACAAGGCTGCGAAGCGCCGTTGCGCAGTCATTTCAACATGGAACGCAGTAACGAGGATGATGCAACTTTCCTGATCATGCCAGCCTGGCAAAAAGACGGGGCAGCGGGTGTTAAAATCGCCGCTGTTGTGCCGGGGAATTCTGCACGCAATCTTCCGGCGGTTTCGGGAACCTATGTGCTGCTTGATGCGGTCACCGGACAGCCATCGGCCGTGATTGATGGCACCAAGCTGACCACGCGCCGCACGGCGGCGGCATCGGCGCTGGCGGCTGACTATCTGGCACGCGAGGATGCGACGGATATGGTCATGGTCGGTTCAGGTGCCATGGCCCCGCAATTGATCAAGGCCCATGCGTCGGTGCGTCCGATCAAAAATGTCACGATCTGGAACCGCAATGCCGACAAGGCGATGAAACTTGCCACCGAGATCGCCGAACTTGGTTTCAATGCGTCGGGAACCGATGATCTTGAAACCGCCTGCAAGTCCGCAGACCTGATTTCATGTGCGACCCTTTCGACCGAGCCGCTGGTACGCGGTGACTGGCTGCGTGATGGCACCCATGTCGATCTGGTGGGCGCGTTCAAGCCGACCATGCGCGAAAGTGATGATGCCGTCATGGCGAAATCGCGCATCTATGTCGACAGCTTCGAAGGGGCCAGCGCCGAAGGCGGCGATGTTGTTCAGGCAATCAAAAGCGGTGCCATCGCCAAGTCCGATATCATCGGTGATCTGTTTGGCCTGACCCGTGGTGAAGTCAAAGGGCGTGAAACCGATGGCGAATGCACGGTGTTTAAATCCGTCGGACATTCGCTGGAAGATTTCTTTGCCGCTGTTACTGTAGTCAAGGCGGTTGAAAAATGATCAGCAAGGATCTGTTTGCCAAAGAACCGCTCGAAGTATTTCGCGGAACCATCAAACCGGAATGGATTGATTTTAACGGCCATATGAATGTCGGATATTACGTGGTTGCATTCGATCTGGGGTCCATGGCGTTCCTGAATGCGGTGGGTATGGGCTTGAACTATCCCGAACAGCGCAATGGATCGACCTTTGCCCTTGAAATGCATGTGACCTATGACCGGGAAATTCATCAGGATGAACCGTTTGTCATTCACACCCGTGTACTCGATTGCGACCAGAAGCGTGTTCACATGTATCACGAAATGCGTCACGGCACCGAAGGCTGGCTGGCATCAACCAACGAAATCATCACCATGCATATCAATATGACGGAACGCCGGTCGGCCCCGTTCCCCGACGATATCATGGCGACACTCAACAAGATCAGGGAAGCCCATGCTGACCTTCCGATCCCGTCCGGTGTCGGGCGCAAGATCGGCATTCGCCGCAAGTGAAATGATAAACCCCGCATCGGATGGATGCGGGGTTTTCTTTTTGCGAAATGTACCGGCTTAGGGACGGGTTGCCATATAGAGCCTGCATATCTCGCCCGACTGATTGACATCCTGATCCCGTAAAAATGTCAGGCCCAGTTTTTCAAGCATGTGAATGGACGGGCCATTATCGGGCAGGCAGTAACCATAAACCTTGTCAAAACCATAGATGTTCCAGCCGTGATCAAGCAGGGCGGAACAGACTTCATAGGCGTATCCCTTGCCCTGATGGGGCTCTGTCACGGCATAACCGATATCAGGCGCATCAAGGGTATCGCGTTTGACAAAGCCGATCAGTCCAATCGGGCTTTGTGTTTCCTTTTCCAGCGCAACGCACATTCCGAAGCCAAGCTTTTCATAATTCTCGCGAAAGCGCAGATCAATGTAATCGCGTGCGGCCTGAAGGTCGTGGATGTTGCGATCACCGATAAAACGGATCCATCCCGGCTCGTTGAGCAGTTGCAGAATGAACGGTGCGTCGTCATGGGTGGCTTCGCGCAGGATTGTGCGCGGTGTTTCAAGAATGGTCATGATGTGGGGCGCTTGTTATGGTGGAAAAAGACGTTCAGAACTTTACCGTGAATTCCATGTAATCAAAGCCGTTTTTCGGTTTGCAGACACGGAGAGATCAATGCCGGTCAAGCCCATTAAACTGACATTCGAAGGTGCCCATGGGGCCGAACTGGCCGCAAGGCTGGATTTGCCGGTGGGGCCCGTGCGGGCCTATGCGTTGTTTGCCCATTGTTTCACCTGTAGCAAGGATTTAACCGCGGCACGCAAAATCGCCCAGTCCCTGACCTTGCAGGGGATTGGTGTGTTGCGGTTTGATTTTACCGGGCTTGGCGGTTCGGGCGGGGATTTCTCGTCGACCAATTTCACCTCCAACCTTGAAGATCTGCGGCGCGCGGCGGATTTTATGCGGCATGAATTTGCGGCCCCCAGACTTCTGATCGGCCATTCACTGGGCGGGGCGGCGGTTCTGGCCGTTGCCGATAGCGTGCCCGAAGCAACCGCCGTGGCAACTATTGCCGCACCTGCCGATGTCGAACATGTGACGCATAATTTTGATGGTTATCTTGATGATATCGAACGCGACGGGCAGGCGGAGGTATCACTGGGCGGGCGACCCTTTGTGATCAAGCGCCAGTTTGTCGAAGATCTGCGTCATCACAGTGTCGAAGCCGCAGTTGGCAAATTGCACAAGGCGTTGCTGGTGCTCCACGCGCCAATGGATCAGACCGTCGGGATCGAAAATGCCGGGCGGATTTATGATGCGGCCAAACATCCCAAAAGCTATGTCTCGCTTGATAGTGCCGACCATCTTTTGCGCAATCCTGATGACGCCGAATATGCAGCAAACGTCATTGCGGCATGGGCGAAACGCTATCTTCCCGACGATACGCCCGAGCAGCCGGAAGTGTCCGAAGGTGTGGTGGTGCGCGAGACCGGCCTTGGCAAATTCCAGTCGATGGTGATTGCCGGGCAGCACCGCATGATTGCCGATGAACCGGAAAATGTCGGTGGCTTTGACAGCGGCCCGTCTCCCTATGATTTTCTGTCAGCCGCCCTTGGTTCCTGCACGGTAATGACGCTGCGACTTTATGCCGATCAGAAGCAGATCCCGCTTGATAGTGTCCGGGTTGAAGTCCGTCACGAAAAAATCCATGCCGAAGACTGTGCAGAATGCGCCGGAAAACCGGTGTCGAAGTCGGGCAAGATTGATCGGTTTGAACGCCTGATTACGCTTCATGGCGATTTCACCGATGACGTGCGCACAAGGCTTCTTGAAATTGCCGATAAATGCCCGGTTCACAGAACACTTGAAGCCAGTTCCGTGATTGTGACACAGGAACATTCGGCCTGAGTGCGAAAACAAAAACGCCCGGCATACATTCCATATGCCGGGCGTTTTGTGATGATATCGATCAGATTACGGTTTTGCCGCAACGATGATGAATTCAACAAGGTAATCCGGGGTGGCAAGCTTCGCTTCGCCGCATGCACGTGCCGGGGTGTGACCCTGCGGAACCCATGCGTCCCAGATTTCGTTCATTGCGGCGAAATCTTTCATGTCAGCCAGCCAGATGGTGGTCGACAGGATGTTTTCCTTGCTCGAACCGCATTCGGCCAGAAGCGCGTCTACCTTTGCCAGGCATTCTTTGGTCTGGTTGGTAACGTCGCTGCCCGGTTCGCCGACCTGACCAGCAAGATAGATGGTGTTGCCATGAACAACGGCCTGGCTCATACGCGGGCCGGTGTGGAAACGTTGAACGCTCATGAAGCTCTCCTTTGGTGACAAAATTGAATAATTTATTCGGGTTTAGCTACCACGCTTTTGCACGCCGCACCAGTCAGCAATGAACAGGGCAAGCACTTCGGTAACTTCCATCATGGATGCGATTGAAACCCGTTCGTCAATGCCATGAATTCGTTCGGCTTTTGGGCCATAACAGGTTGCCGGAATGTTACCGTAAATCTGGAAAAAACGGGCATCTGTGGTCGCAGTCGAGGCATAGTTTTTGATCGCGTTTCCGGTGACTTCCTGATGGATGTCGCCAATCATCGTCATCATCGGATGATTGACATCCATTTCGCATCCTTCGGCCTGAAAACCGCGATAGGTGATCTCGATCTTGGCACCCTTGCAGGACGGATGATTATCAAGCGCGCTTTGTTTCACCGCCTCGATGGTTTCGCGCACTTTTTCAAGTTCCATCCCCGGATAGAAACCAACCCGGATATCAGCCGTGCAAACCGGCGGTACGGTTGATGCCCATTCGCCGCCCTCGATCTTGCCAAGGTTGAAGTTCACGGGGTGAACATGCGCCCCGTATGCACAATGCCGGTCCGTCGGATGGTTCCAGATATCCTCGACCTCCTTAAGGACTTCAAAGAAGCCAAATGCGGCTTCAATGGCGTTGCTTCCGGCTGAGGTATCAAGAACATGGGCGGGGCTTCCCGAAACATGGATCTGGAACCACATCACGCCAAGCTGTGCGGTCATAAGTGTCTGGTTAAACGGTTCAGGGATGATTGCACAATCGGCACGATATCCGGCATGAAGACAGGCAAGCGCGCCGTTGCCGGTACATTCTTCCTCGATCACCGATTGCAGGGTAACCGGGGCAGCGGGTTCAAGCCCGATATCGTGCAGGGCCTGAAGGGCATGGCAATAGGCAATGATACCGGCCTTCATGTCGCCCGCACCGCGCCCATAAAGCCAGTCACCATCAACATACGGATCAAACGGTCCGCGACGCCATTGTTCAACCGGTCCGGTCGGTACAACATCCATATGCCCGTTGAGGATCAGACTTCTTCCCGTCGGGTTTTGCGGTCGATGCAGGCCAACCACATTTTCGCGCCCGTCATAATTTTCGATTACGGGCGGGGAGAAGCCGGGTTGATCCCGCAGGGCTTCGATATCGATTGTGACGCGTTCGACATCCAGTCCCATTTTGGCAAACTGTTCGGCGATCCAGTCCTGCGCCGATGCTTCGTTGCCCAGAAGGCTGTCGTGACGCACCAGCGCGCAAAGATCATCAACCGCCGCAGATGTGCGCTCTGCTACGGCCTTGCGAAGGGCGGCGCGATCAAAACCGGTCATAGTGTCTTCTCCGTTCAGGCAAGGCATGGTAGCCGATTGCCTGTGTCGTCATCATTTGCCAGTGGCAAGGGTCGGTCGGGTGGCCGAAAGGGCATCCTTGGTCACGCCAAGCTTATCCATATGGGGCGGGACGCCATCGCCACAAATCAGGCTTGCGGCATATTCACCCATGGCGGGTGCCGTCTGAATGCCATAGCCGCCCTGACCGGCAAGCCAGTAAAACCCGTTTTCGTCCGCATCAAAGCCGGAAACCGGATCACCATCGGCAAAGAAGCTGCGCAGTCCGGCCCATGATTCACCGGGGCGACGCACAACAACATTGGTCGCCGTCATCAGGCGGTCAATGGCAATGGCGATATCAAGTTCTTCGGGCTGAACATCATGGGGTTCGGTCGGTGTCTTATCGGCTGGCGATACCAGCAAACGACCGGCGTCTTCCTTGAAGTAAAGGGACTCATCAAGGGCTGCGACCATGGGCATTCCATGGATGTTGATATCTGCCGGGGCATCAATCATTACGGCCGTTCTGCGCTTGGGAACGATGCCAAGCGGTTTGACACCAGCCTTGGTTGCGATGTCATCGGCCCATGCGCCTGCGGCATTCACAACGATATCACCCCCATAAACCGAACCGTTGGCAAGCGTGACCTGCCATTTTCCATCGGCCTTGGTGATTGAATGCACGTCGGCCTTGGTGACAAGCGTTCCGCCATTGGCTTTGAACTGACGGATAAAGCCCCAATGCAGCGCGTGAACATCGATGTCCATGGCATCGGTTTCATGGGCGCCCTTGCCAATCAGATCGATATTAAGGATCGGAACTATTTCCTTGAGTTCCGCAGGGCTTAATTCTGTGAAAGTGGCCCCGTTGGCGCGTCCTTCGGAAATCAGTGCATCCAGTTCGGCTTCTTCGCCCGGGGCTGCATACATCACGATCCCGCGTGGGGCCAGGATCGGGTTCTCGGTGAAACCGGCTGGCGGGTTCAAAAAGAAGTCCCGGCTGGCGGTTGACATCTTGCGAATGATCTTGGGGCCATAGGTCTCGCTATAAAGGGCGGCGGATCGACCGGTGCTGTGATAGCCAGGCTGATCTTCGCGTTCGAGAACCGTGACGGATTTTCCCGCTTTTGCCAGAAAATATGCAGCCGACATACCGGCAATGCCGCCGCCAATAATCAGGATGTCTGAATGGGTCATTTGGGGCCTTCTGATAACGTGGTGTTCTTGTTGGTGACGCCAAAGGCGCTGAGGAATTGATACAGGTTTTCTGCCAGCGTGGAACTGACATAACCACCTTCCTGCACTATCACGGTTGGGCAGGTAAGGGTGCCAATTTTTTCACCGATTTTCGAAAAACCATCGGGGCTGACAGCAAGCCCGCCGAACGGATCATCACGGGACGCATCAAGACCAAGCGCAACCACAACTGCATCCGCCCCGAAATCGTCAATCGCTGCCATGGCGCGATCAAGTGCTTCGAGAAATACCGCATCGCCGCTGCCCAGTGGCAGGGGATAGTTTCTGTTAAATCCATGGCCTTCCTGTGCACCGGTTTCCTCTGCGTGGCCCCAGAAAAATGGATAAAAATCCATGGGATCAGCATGGATCGAAAGGGTCATGACATCGGCGCGGTCATAGAAGATATGCTGCGTACCATTGCCGTGATGCAGATCGACATCAAGGATCGCCACCCGGTCATATTTCGCACGCAGCTCCTGTGCGGCAATTGCGCTGTTGTTCAGATAGCAAAATCCGCCGGCGATATTGCCACTCGCGTGATGGCCGGGCGGACGACACAGGGCATAGGCCGCATGCGCGCCCTTGTCGCGGACGTGGCGGGCGGCTGAAATCGCGGTCTGGGCACTGGCATAGGCCGAATGCCAGGTGGTTTCCGATACCGGACAGGATGTGTCGCCCAGATGAAAACCGGCCTTGCCCGTATGGTGGCGCGGGTAGGGGCCATTGCGGTCAAACGGATGGATATTGGGGACCACCAGTTCCGATCCGCCCGCCTCACGCCATTCCCGATAGATGGTTTGCAGAAAGTCCAGATATTGCTCATCGTGAATGGCGGCAATCGGTGCCATACCGGCATCATCGGGCGCGCGAAGTTCAAGGCCCAGCCGCGATACCGCCGTGCGCAGAATATCGGCGCGTTCGGGGACTTCGGGGATCGGCTTTTTCTCACCCGCGACAATGAATGTCTTGCCGTGATGACGTAACTGATCGTCTGAGAAATAGGCATGCATCATCGCTGCCGCCTTTCACTTTGTGCGTGGTCAAACGGTTGTGGCTTTGTGTCTTCAGTTGTGTGTCGAACTAAAAGGCGACCTTGTCGGCACCTTTCAGTCCCAAAATCGCGCGCGCCTCGTCGGGGGTTGCGATTTCAAGTGACAACCCGTCCAGAACTTCGCGAATTTTGCGAACCTGAGATGCGTTGTCGGGCGCAAGTTCGCCCTTGCGCAGATAAAGATTGTCTTCAAGGCCGACCCGGACATTGCCACCCATGGCGGCTGCCATACTGGCAAGCGGCATCTGATGACGACCAGCCCCCAGAACCGAGAAATGGTACTGGTCACCAAACAGCTTGTCGGCAGTGCGTTTCAGATGGGCAAGGTTGTCGGGATCAGCCCCGATGCCGCCCAGAACGCCCAGCACAAACTGGATAAAGATCGGCCCCTTGATCAGACCCCGGTCGACAAAATGGGCAAGGGTATAAAGATGGCCGACGTCATAGCATTCAAACTCGAACCGCGTGCCGTTGGCTTCGCCCAGATCGGCCAGAATGGTCTCGATGTCCGAAAACGTGTTCTTGAAAACAAAGTCGCGGCTGTTTTCAATAAACTCCGGCTCCCAGTCATGTTTCCATTCTGTACGGCTGGCAAGCGCCGGGAACAGGCCGAAATTCATCGTGCCCATATTCAGCGATGCCATTTCCGGCGCAGCATGACTGGCCGCTCGAATGCGGTCCTTGACTGTCATGGTCATGCCGCCGCCGGTCGATATGTTGATTACTGCATCGGTTGCGGCCTTGATCCTGGGCAGGAATTCCATGAACAGATCCGGTTCGGGACTTGGAAATCCGGTCTGCGGGTCACGGGCATGCAGATGCAGGATCGACGCCCCGGCATTGGCCGCATCAATGGCCTGCTGTGCGATCTCGTCCGGGGTGATGGGCAGATGCGGGCTCATGGATGGTGTATGCACCGATCCGGTCACCGCGCAGGTGATGATAACTTTGCGGCTCATGAAAACGCTCCGGCGGTGGCAAGTTCGTCCTGAAGTTCGACAAGGGCGGCGCGCAGCGGCACCAGAATGTCGTCGAACTGTTCGGGCTTGATCGTCATGGGCGGGCAGACCATGACATGGTCGCCGCGATATCCGCCGCGTGTGCGACGCCAGTAAATGATCAGCCCCTTGTCATAGGCAATGTCAACCAGACGGGCAGCCGCCATATGTTTGGGGTCAATCGGCTCCATGGATGTGCGATCCTTGACCAGCTCGACCGCCAGCAACAATCCCTTGCCGCGCACATCACCTATCATGGTGAATTCGTCCGACAGCTTGGAAAGTTCGGCCTTCAATGCCGCACCGCTGGCGGCTGCATTTTCAAGCAGGCCGTCTTCGTCAATCACATCAAGAACCGCATTGCCCGCCGCACAGGCCAGCGGATTACCGGCATAGGTGTAACCATGGATAAACCCGCCATGATCGAGAACCGGGCCGACAATGCGATCAGGCGCAATCATTGCACCCAGCGGGGCATAACCTGCTGCCAGTCCCTTTGACACGGCAAGGATATCAGGCGTGATGCCCCAATGTTCGCAGGCAAAATATTTACCGGTACGACCGGCCCCGGTCATGACCTCGTCATAAATCAGAAGAATGCCGTATTGATCGCAAATCTCGCGAATGCGGCCATAGTAACTATCAGGGGCAACAAGTGCCCCGGTCGCAGCCCCACCCACCGGTTCCATGATGAAACCAAGAACGGTTTCCGGGCCCTGTTTGATGATCTCGGCTTCCAGCATATTGGCATATTTGATGCCGCGATCATGATCGGACAGATCATCACGATCCAGATAACAGGTCGGTGCGGGGATTTTCGGCTGATCCACCATCATCGGGGCAAATGGCGCATGCATCGGCGTATAACCGGTCAGGGCCAGTGCGCCAAGGGTCGATCCATGGTAGCTCGGGAACCGCGAGATGATCTTGGTGCGTTGTGCCTGACCTTTGGCCAGTGCATATTGACGGGCAAGCTTGATGCAGCTTTCAACCGCCTCTGACCCACCCGAAACAAAGAATACCCGTTCAAGATCGCCCGGTGCCCGTTCTGCCAGTCGCCAGGCAAGGTTTTCGGCCGCATCATTTTCGAAATGCAGGCGATAGGCGAAGCTTGCCTTTTCAAGCTGGGCATTCATTGCGGCAATCACGCGCGGGTCGCTATGGCCGATATTGCTGACCATCGCCCCGCTGGATGCATCGATATAGCGTTTGCCATCGACGTCCCACATGTAAACGCCTTCGGCACGGTCGATCAGCGGACGACGCGACCGGCTTTGATAGAACAGACGGGACTCCCGGTTATGACCGACCGGGCTTTTGATATCATGCGTCATTTATGGTGGCTCTCCTGAACCGGTATCAGTGATCCTTAGTCCTGATGACCGGGCAACAACACACAATTACGTGCCGCGATATGCATATAGATATCGGCACCTTCCTGATGGGGCCGGGCATCAATCGGGTTGATGACCTGCCAGTCGCGGCCATTGGCCTCGACGAAATAACGGGCCTGCTGGCCAAGATAATCGACTGTTTTGATCTTGCCGGGAATAGCGATAACGCCGTCACCGGAACCATTTTGATCAGACAGTTCAATTTTTTCCGCGCGCACGACGGCACGCACATCTTTGGACCCATTGGCCTTGGCGGTTTGCTCGGTCGTGGTCAGAAGTGTCTCGCCACTTTTAAGACTGACACGTGTGAAACCTGCATCCGGGCTGCCAAGGTTTGCCGGGATTATGTTGGAATGGCCAAGGAAGTCGGCAACAAATGCTGATGCGGGATTGTTGTAAACATCCTGCGGTGCGCCTTCCTGCTCGACAATGCCGTTATTCATGACAACCAGCTTGTCAGACATCGCCAATGCTTCGGACTGATCATGGGTAACAAATACGGTGGCAACGCCCAGTTCACGCTGAATGCGTTTGAGCTCGACCCGCATTTCTTCGCGCAGGTTGGCATCAAGGGCCGAAAGGGGTTCATCAAGCAGCAAAACATCGGGTTCGATCACAATGGCACGCGCTAGCGCAATGCGCTGTTGCTGACCACCGGAAAGCTGATTGGGATAACGTTCCGCAACATGGGGAAGCTGCACCAGATCAAGCGCCTGATTGACCTTCTTTGCGATGTCGGCCTTGGCGACTTTGCGATATTTCAGGCCAAAGGCGATATTGTCAAAAATCGTCTTGTGCGGGAACAGGGCATAGTTCTGAAACACAAGACCAAGATTGCGCTTGTGGATCGGCAGGCTGTTGACCCGTTTGCCCCGGATCATCAAATCGCCTTCGGTAATATCGGTCAGACCCGCGATCATGCGCAATGTCGTGGTTTTGCCACAGCCCGACGGGCCGAGAAAGGTGACAAAGCTGTTATCGGGCACGGTCAGGTCCATGCGTTTGACCGCCGTGAATTCCCCGTAACGCTTGACGACATTTTGAAGTTCAACGGCGTTGGATGTGTCTGCCATTGTGTTTAATACCCTGTCAGAATAAAGGTGCCCGCCCAAAAAGGTTGGGCAAATGTGTCCTGGCCGGTTGTGCGAAGGCCAGGACACAGGATCAGGTGCGCAAGGCGGGATTAGTAACCGCGCTGCACACGTGAGAAGGTTTTCGACCAGTCGGCTTCATTTTCGTTCCAGTAGGCCGGATCAAAGAAGCTGAGTGATGCGAGCGTGCCCTTTGGATCGAATGCCGGCAGCGTCGGGATGACTTTGCCAAGTTCAACCTTCTGCGGGTCAAGGGCCGGCGGATAGCTCTGGCCTTCGGCAACCGCAATCGCGACTTCCGGCTCCAGCATGAAGTTCAGAAGCTCTTCACAGGCCGCCATCGGGCTGCCACGCAGCACAAACAGACATTCCTGCCAGCCAAGACCACCAGCCGGATCAAGATAGCCAATGTCATGGCCCTGATCCTGAAGTGCCTTGATGCGGCCAGACCAGCCTTCGGTAACATAGATTTCTTCTTCG
Source organism: Thalassospira profundimaris (assembly GCF_003326795.1). Lineage (GTDB taxonomy): Bacteria > Pseudomonadota > Alphaproteobacteria > Rhodospirillales > Thalassospiraceae > Thalassospira > Thalassospira profundimaris_C. Next base: position 105,544 of record NZ_JPWI01000003.1, read on the forward strand.
GCCAGAAGGCTCATCAGTTCCGCGCCCGAGCTCCAGTATTTAAGCGCCAGATCACGGTGCGAACGGATCATGTCCCAAACCGCGTCAATGTCCTTGATATTGTTCGGGTCCTGATCGGACTGAAGGGCGCCGTACCAGATACGGGTTTTCCATTCACCCCAACCGCCGATCTTGCCTTTATAGGCTTCATCGACCATCAGCTTGGCGCCCTTGGCCTTGGCTTCGTCGTCGCTGATATATTTGCGGTTATAGGCAATGCCCGTGGTGCCGTAATCATATGGCACGGCCGAAATCGTGCCGCCGGTGATTTTACGAAGCGGCTCGATCAGGCTTGGAATCACGTTCTGAAGGTTCGGAATATTGGCTTCGTTGAGTTCCGAAGTCAGTTCGAGACCATGATAACGGGCATAGTCAAACACGCCCGAAAGGTGGGCAAGGTTGAATTCGCCCGGCTGGCCTGCCTTGACGCGTGCGATATATTCGTCAGCCCCGCCAAAGGTGCCCGAAACAACCTTGATACCGGTTTTCTGGGTATATGGTGCAAAGGCGTATTTTTCGAATGCCTCGGAAACAACGCCACCCCAACCGTCAAAGCGAACCTGTTCCGGGGTGGCAGCATGCGCCTTGCGTGCGAGCATCCCCATCGGGCCGCCGGTGACACCGGCAACAACACCGGCAGCGCCAAGAGCGGTCAGAAAAGTACGGCGGCTGATATCACCATCGCGGTAGCGATTAAGCAGGCGTTCATAGCGTTTCGTATCGTCCATTTAAGGCCTCCTGATAAAACAATTTATTCCGTTATCGGTTTTGTTCTTGGTCGTTGGTCTTTTGGTCTTGTTGTTGGTTTTGGCGGTTTCCCGCGATATTCAAAGCTTGCTCTAGGCAATCTGTGTCTTGCGGTTTGATGCGCGCAATTTGCGCATTGCCATCACGCGCGCAATTGATGCCGCGACAAGGGGCAGGGCGACGGTGAAGATCACCATCACAGCGCCAAGGGCATTGATTTCCGGGCTGATGGAATTGCGCAGCATGGCAAAAATCTGGGTTGGCACGGTTTCAACACCGCCCGGTTTCCAGAACAGGGTGCCGGTGATGTCATCAAATGAAATCGTGAAGGAAAACAGCATCCCGGCCATCACCGCAGGCATCATCAGCGGCAGGGTGATTTCAAAGAATGTCTGAATTGGCGTTGCGCCAAGGCTCATGGCGGCTTCTTCGACATCGCGCCGGATGGACACCAGTCGTGCCTGTACCACAAGCACCACGAAGGGCAGGGTAAAGACAACATGCCCCATCAAAAGCAGGCCAAAGCTTTTGGGCATCGACAATGCCTGTAGGAAAAGCAGCAAGGCAACAGCCAGAACAACTTCGGGGATCAGGATCGGCGCAACCAGAAGGGTCGAAATCGTCCGTTTTCCAGGGAAGTCATAGCGCACCATCGCAAGGGCGGCCAGCGTGCCAAGCGTCGTTGACACCGCACTGGTCAGAAAACCCAGTAACAGGGACGTTTTAAACGCGCGCACAATGGCGTCATTGTTCCAAAGCGCTTCGAACCAGCGCAGAGAAAATCCCTCGATTGGAAATCCGCCAAACTGATTTGCGTTGAATGCCAGAAGGATCACCACGGCAACCGGCGCAAACAGGAACAGATATACAAGGATCGTGGCAATTCGGATCATCGACCAGCCGGACATTGTCATATACCTCCCTTATTTGAAGCTCTTGGCGATCTGATCGATGCCGAGATAGCGGGTGTAAATGACGACCAGCGCCCCCAGAAGGGCCAGAAGGACGAGTGAAAGTGCCGATCCAAGCGGCCAGTTCAACTGGGTGACGATGGCCTCGAACACCAGATTGGCAAACATCGCATCACGCGGACCGCCCAGAACAATCGGGGTGATATAGGTGCCCGCCGCCAGCACAAAGCACAGAAGCGATCCGGCTGCCAGGCCGGGCAGCGACAGTGGCAAGGTCACTTCGCGGAAGGCCTGAAAACCTGTGCAGCCAAGACTTTGGGCCGCTTCCGTCAGGTTCTTGTCGATACCATCAAGGCTGACATAGACATTCAGGATCATGAAAGGTAGCAGATAATGCACAAGCCCCAGCACAACCGTGGTCTGGTTATAAAGCATCTGGATCGGTTCATTGATGATGCCAAGCGACAGCATCACAGTATTAAGCGCGCCCGACGTGCCCAGAATGTTGATCCAAGACATGGTGCGGATGATGTAGCTGATCCAGAAGGGCAGCATCAGCATCAAAAGCAGAAATGCCTTGGATTTCATTGGCGTATTGGCAACGAAATAGGCCGGGATATAGCCGACCAGTGCACAGATCACTGTGGTGTAAAAGGCAATGGCAAAGGTCTGAAACAGGATATCGCGATAGAACCGGTCGCCGAGAACCTCGATCCAGTTATCAAGATAAAAGCCGACCTGATCCGCCCCGGTCGCTGTGCGTAACCAGAACGAATAGACGACAATAAACAGCATCGGGATGATCAAAAGCAGCCCGACTGTTGCCAGCGATGGCGATAACAGTATCCAGGGCGCGCGACGCGTCCCGGCGATATCTGCGGCCATTTATGCCTCCCGTTATTGTGCTCCGGCGATGCCGTGCGCGGTTATTTGGCCGTTGAAATAATTGCAGGCACCATTCCACCCCAGACTTGCACATAGCGCAAATAGATAAGTAGAATAGATCTCATAGCCAATAACTATGGGATAGGTTGAACATGGCAGCAGCCGGGGATTGTGATGAATGAACTGATGCGTCGCCAGTTTGACTGGAACCTGTTGCATACCTTTACCGTGATTGTCGAAGAACGCTCGATCACAGGGGCCGCCAACCGGCTTTTGCTGCGTCAGCCAAGTGTCAGCAATGCGCTTAAACGGCTTGAAGATCAGATTGGCGCGCGTTTGATTGACCGGGAACGTGGCCGGTTCGAAGTCACCGAACAGGGACTGGCACTCTATCACGAATGTCGTGAAATCTGCGGGGCGATTGGCCGTTTGTCTGATGTGATGTCTGATAGCGGCAGTCAGCTGACCGGTCACTTGCATCTCTGGCTGGCCAGTCACGTGGTGTTTCCGCCGCTTGACGATGCGCTGTTTGATTTCAACCGTGCGCACCCCGAGGTAACCTATGAAATCAATGTTGCAACCTCGATGCATGTTGTTGATCAGGTTCTCTCACAGCAGGCGAGTTTTGGCATCTGTCTGGTCAAGGAGCAGCATCCGCGACTGGAATATCGCAAGCTTTACCGCGAACATTTTGGCTTCTTCTGTGGGCCCAGCCATCATTTGTTTGGCAAGGAGAACCTGACACTTGCCGATTTGCGCAGCGAGGCTTTTGTTTCATTTTCCACCGATCAGCTTACCGATGCATTGGCCCCTGTCGCCATCTTGCGCGCACAGGAAGGCATGCGCGGCAAGGTCGTTGCTGTCAGCCCGCACCTTGAAGAGGTCCGTCGTCTGATCAATGCCGGACTGGGCATCGGGCCGCTGCCGATCCATGTGGTGCAGAACGCGACCGAACGCGGACAGCTGTGGCGCTTGCCGCCCTATGATGCGCCACCGGCGATTGACATCTATCTGGTCACCAATCCGCGCATGTCGCTGAGCCGGGCAGAACGGTTCTTCATCGATAACCTGACCGCACGCCTGTCACATGCCCCTGATGGATATTTTGTCTATCCATAAGGGGCCTGCCGTGGATTTTCCTCATACAATGGCATCTTGAGGCATAAAATAATAATTTATAACAGAAGGTTATCGCCAAAAAATGCATTTTGATAAATTTATCTTATATTTTTATGATTGTCTGGTAAAAGATTAAAGAGCTAGGTTAATAAGCAGTCTGAGAAACTTGCATCTATGAAACAAAAATCATTTTTCGTCGCACGCGAAAACGAAACCGTTGGTGAAGTCGCTTTTCGTAACATCCGATCCGATATCATCCGGGGGAGATTGGCCCCGGGGCAAAAGCTTAAACTTGAAAAGCTCAAGGCGGAGTACGGAGTAGCGGTTCCAACCCTTCGCGAAATTTTGAACCGGCTCGCGGCCGAGGAATTTGTAATTGCCGAGGGCCAGCGCGGATTTGAGGTAACAGGCGTTTCCGAGGCGGGGCTTCGTGATATTGCGGGACTGCGTCTGTTGCTCGAAACCCATGCCTTGCGACAGTCTATTGCAACAGGTGACCTGCAATGGGAAGCGCGTGTTGTTTCTTCGCATCATATGCTTAAAGTGGTTGAAACCAAGCTGATCGAAGGTGATCTCAGTCAGGTGGAACAATGGGTTCAGCAGGATTGGGAGTTTCACCATGCGACCATTTCGGCATGCCAGTCACCTGCGATGATGGCGGCCCATTCAACGGCCTTTGACCGGTTTCTGCGCTATCATATGCTGGTTCTGGACTTCCGTGGCAAGCCAGCCGCTGATGAACATGCAAAGTTGCGTGATCTTGTCATCGAACGCGATGTCGAAGCTGCGGTAAAGCTTCTGACCAGCCATGTTGAAAGTGGTCTTAATCACGTTCTTGGCACAGGAAAAATCCCCGCCTAGGCGGGGATTGCTTCCTGTTCTGAGATCATTTCCTTGAGCGCGCCGATAGCAGTCGGATAGCCCTTGGCACCAAGTCCGGCGATCACTGCTGTGACAACTCCCGACATCAGCGAATGGTGATACATCTCTTCGCGACGGTGAATATTGGTAATGTGCAATTCAATTACCGGACCGGAAAACATCTTCAACGCATCCATGATTGCCATCGACGTGAACGTATAGGCGGCTGGGTTGAAAACCAGGCCCGATGCCGTGTCGGTTGCCTCATGTATCCACTCGATAAGCTGGGTTTCGGAGTTGCTTTGGCGAAACTCAAGCGGCGTATCGCCAGCCGCAGCGCGGCACATTTTTTCCACGTCGGCCAGGGTCGTGTAACCATAAACTTCCGGTTCACGACGACCGAGCCGGTTAAGATTGGGGCCGTTTAAAACAAAAATGGGCTTAGACATGGTGGTCCTCTTAACCTTTGTAGCCAAATGCTCTGGGAAGCCAGAGCGCAATCTCGGGCACCAGAGTAAACAACAGCAATGCGCCGAGCATTGCGATCAGGAACGGGAATATTTCGCGGGAAATTTCACGCAGCGGACGATTTGAAATTGCCGTCATCACGAACAGCAGCAATCCATACGGCGGGGTGATCAGGCCAATCATGATGTTGATCACGCAGATCACACCGAAATGAACCAGATCAACACCAAGCATGTTTGCAGTTGGAATGAAGACAGGGACAATCACAAGAAGAATGGTCGTCCCTTCCAGCAGACAGCCAAGGACAAGCAGGATGGCATTCACCATCAAAAGGAATGCCATTGGTGAAAGGTCAAAGCCGCCCAGCCATGTGCTGAGGCTTGATGGGATATTTTCAACAGTCACGACATAGTTAAACACCATTGCCCCGGCGATCAGCATGCCGATTGATGTCGTTGTGCGCGCACTTGAAAGAAGCGAATGATAAAGGGCGCTCAGGTTTACGCTGCGATAAAGGATTGTCGAAACCAGCAATGCGTAAAGAGCTGCAATCGCGGCGGCTTCTGTCGGGGTGGTAATGCCGCCGTAAATCCCGCCCAGCAGAACAACCGGCATCAACAAGGCCGGAAAGGCATTTAGCGTAACCTTGGGTAACTCTTTTAGCGGGACAGGAGATTCGATCGGGAACTTGCGCCGACGGGCGGATGTTACGATGTAACCGGCCTGAAAAAGCCCCATAATAACGCCGGGAATGACACCCGCCAGAAACAGATATCCAATCGATGCATCGGAAACGAGCGCATAGACAACCATCGGAATGGATGGCGGAATAATCGGACCGATGACAGCAGATGCGGCTGTCAGTGCGGCGGCAAATGCTGGCGGATACTTGTTATCCTCGGTCATCATGCGTTGCATCATTTTACCCGTGCCAGCAGCATCCGCGATGGCAGAGCCGGACATGCCGGCGAAAATGATGCTTTGAACGACGTTGACCAACGCCAGACCACCCGGGAAACGACCAACGACAGCGTTACAAAAAGCAAGCAGGCGAACAGTCATGCTGCCCGAATTCATCAGCTCGGCGGCAAGAATGAACAAAGGCACAGCTAGTAGAATATAGCTCGAAAACATGCCATTGAGCAGTTGCTCTGATGCTGTCCCCATATCCAGTCCGGAGACCATCAGATACAGAATAGAAGAGGCAATCATCGCATGCCCGATGGGCAGGCCCAGAAGGCAAAGGCACACAATCGAAATGACGCAAAGCGCAAAGGGATCAACGAAACTCATGAATGGGTATCCGTATCGGAAAGGTGTGCCGGGTTTTCAGAGGTGTTTTGCCCGCGTAACGCAGTAATCAAAATCCACACATACCGAACCAGAATGGCAACGGCGAAAATCAGGTAGATCGAGAATAGCCAGTCGAAACGGATATCAAGATATGACGTGTCCTGAATTTTCATGAAGGTCACGAAATCCCACGTCGCAGGGAAAGACACCCCATAAAGAAACAGCAAGGCCAGTGCCGACAAAACGGTCATCACACGGCGAACTTTTGCGGGCACTGCGCTATAGACTATGTCAAAGCGTATCTCGTCTCTTTCACGCAGAACAAAGGCAGCACCCCAGAGAACAATCCAGAGCCACATGATGATGGTGAGTTCGGATGCGCCACCAATCGGAAAGTTCAGCAAGTATCGAAAGGCGACCTGGACAATGAAGGCGCCAAACATGATGGCAAGCATCAAGGCGGCAATGTTCTCTGCTCGACGATGGAGCCAGGCGCCGATCATTCTGATCCTGTCAGACATGTCTTGAATTCCGGTTTGCGTGCACAGGGAAAGCTTCCCTGCGCACGGTTTTGGAGTGGATGAACGGTTAGGAAAACTTACATCGCGTTGATGCGATCAAGCATGCCTTCCGGCCAGTCTTTGGAAAGATCGGAATCCAGATACATTTTCTGTGCGTGGGCACGGAATGCAGCAACGTCCGGAGTATAAATTTCGAGGCCCTGTTCCTTGAAGAAGTCCGCAAGTTTCTGCTCGCGGGCAAGGTGCTGTTCCTGACTCCAGTTGATGGCGTCATCCGCTGCTTTCTGGAAGGCCGCCTGTTCGTCGGCACTTAATCCATCCCAAACCTTGGATGACACGACGAGCAAGTCATAAGCAACCAGATGCGAAGTCAGGGCGATTTGCTTCATGACTTCATAGAACTTCATGTTTTCAACGTTTGGCAGCGGGTTGTCCTGACCGTCAATGGCACCGGTCTGAAGGCCGGTGTAAACCTCTGCATAGGCCATCGGGGTCGGGTTGGCACCCAGTGCCTTGCCCAGAAACTGCCATGCATCACCTCCGGGCATGCGCAGTTTGATGTCGCCCATATCTGCCGGGGTGTTGATTTTCTGATCTGTCCGCAGGCCGACCTGACGTGTGCCAAAATAGGTCGGGCCAAGGATGTGAATACCCAGTTGATCTTCGGCCATCTTCTTCATTTCAGTGCCAGCATCGCTGGCAAAGAATTTCCGCATATGATCCGCATCACGGAACAGATATGCCGAGCTGAGGATGGAAAATGCCGGAACCTGCGTTGCGATGTCCTGCGGGGATACGTTCCCCATTTCAAGGTTCCCGCGCTGGATCGCAAGAATCTCGGTGGTCTGCTTGAACAGGTTGCCGCCGTAATACAGTTCAACATTATACTTGTCACCAAGTGCTGACGAAAACTGCTTCATCATGTCAGCGCGAATGTCTTGTTCCGAGAAAACGGCAGAAAAACGCAGCTGTGTCTTGTCTTGGGCAACCGCCGGATTTCCAAATCCAAGCAGTGCCACAGTTCCGATTGCGGCCAGACCTGTTGCCAGCGCCCAACGACGGGTGATCTTACGTGTCATCTCTTGCCTCCCTAGATGCATTAATTATAAGACACTATCACTTTTGTAAGGTGATTCTTATTATATATGTGAAAAATTAGAACCTATCAAGATGCAAGCTGCCGCATGCCCCTCTAAGGGCTTTTGGCGATGTGGATAGACAGCGTTGCGGTGGATTGATCTGGGTTTTGGGGACTTGCGTCTTGGCAGTGATTGCGCAAGCATGGGCCAAACTCAAATCAGTCATCAGGATTGCAAATGAAACTGGTCTATTTTTCGTGGGTCAAGGACCGCATCGGTTTTGGCGAGGAAGACATTGATCTTCCCGATGATGTTAAAACCGTCGAAGACCTTCTTGTCTGGCTTCCGGGGCGGGGGGCGAACTTTGCGGATGCGCTTGCCGATCCCGCCATCATCCGGGTCGCGGTGGATCAGGAATATTCAACGCCTGATGCCGATGTCACCAAAGCCAGCGAGATTGCCCTGTTCCCGCCCGTGACCGGTGGCTGATTTTATTTGTCATACAAATAAAGATACCGCGCATCGCGATGCGGTTAATCGGCAGAAGATTTCACGATAATCGAATTTCAATCCCGGTCAGTGTTTGTTCACCGACCGGGATTTTGTTTTGGGTGATTGCATTCGCATCAAAGGCGGGTGATGATCATGGCATATTGTATGCAATTATCCCGCAAAATCCGACATGCAGCGCCAATCAAGAAGTACCGCCATGCAAGAAATCAGCCTGCTTAATTCCGTCATCGGTCCTGTCATGCGCGGGCCGTCCAGTTCGCACTGTGCAGCACCCTATATGATGGCAAAGCTTGTCCGCGAACTTTCGTGCTCGAACGGCGAGGTTCTTGAAAAGGCGGTGGTGCGGTTTGATCCGCGCGGGTCTTTTGCCCCGTGCTACAAGGCGCAAAGCTCGGATGAAAACTTTGCTGCCGGGCTTTACGGGGCCAAGCTGACCGATGCCGATTACCGCGAAATTCTGGGTCGGGTGGAGCGCGGCGAAGGATTTCAATTCGCGGTCGAGGTCACCGAACTTGATAACAACAACCATCCCAACCGGGTGGACATTGAACTGATCCTGCGTGGTCGGGACGGGGATGCACGAACCGATATCTATACCGGTGCCTCGGTTGGTGGCGGGATGTATTACATCGACAGCATGAATGGCGAAGCCCTGTTTATGACCGGTAAAACAGCGACTGTTTTTGTCTGGGGCGGGGGCGCGGTATCTGATGCCGACCAAATTGCAAGCCTTCTTGCAACTGGTGAGAACAGGCTTTTGGGGATGTCGGTCGATCAGAAGCACAACCGCGTCGAGATTTCCCTGCAATCCGTGCCGTCCGCCGACTGTCTGGCCGGGATTGCGGCACGTGATGACGTTCGTGATGTACGGTTCGCCGATGCGTCACAATACCCGGTCTGCGCAATGGATGATCTGTTTTCAACCAGTGACGCGGTGATTGCGGTTGCCGATCAGGACGAAGGCGGATCAATTGCTGATGCGGCCTTGGCCCTTGAGGCCAGGCGTCTTGGCCTTTCGCGTGAGGCAACACGCATTCTGTTCCGTGAACGCTGTGAATTGATGTTGCGTGTCGTGGCCGAGGGATTCGATGCCAAACCCGAAGACAACGTGATGCGGTTCCTGACCTTGCGGGCCCGCAAGGTGCGTGATGCCAATCTGCCAGGTGGTCTTGGCGGACCAGTGCTTCAGGATGCAATTGCCGGTGCGCTTTCGGCGATGGAACGTGATTCAAATCGCGGTCTGGTCTGTGCTGCCCCGACGGCGGGAAGTGCGGGTGTGGTGCCCGGAACGCTTTATGGCTTGATCCGTCACGGCATTGATATCGAAGGGGCGACGGATGCCCTTCAGGTCATGGCTCTGATCGGCGCGGTGTTTGCCGCACGCGGAACCTTTGCCGCAGAATGTGGCGGCTGTTCGGTGGAAACCGGGGCGTCGGCGGCAATGGCGGCTGCCGGTGTCGCGCAGGCCTATGGCGGGTCGGCAAGGCAATGCTTTGATGCGGCAAGCATGTGTCTGATGAATACGCTGGGCCTTGTCTGTGACCCGGTCGGCGGAGATGTTGAAATCCCGTGCCATGCCCGCAATGTTGCAGGTGTTTCGCACGCCTTTTCATCGGCAATGGCGGTTCTTGCCGGGTTTGATGCGGTGCTGGGATATGACGAACTGGTCGATCAGACCGTCAAGATCGGCGCGATGATGCATCCGGATTTGCGCTGTACGGCGCGCGGTGGCTGTGCGGCAACCAAAACCGCGTTGCGCATGGTCGAGGCGGTTACGCAAGGTGCCTAGGGATGTGGCATCTGACTTCGCTTAAAACCGACTGGCATTTATCGCGTTTTGGGTGCGGGTTGGCGCAATCCTTTTCCCTTTGGGTTGTCTGTTTTGGCATAATCGGCGAAATGCGCCAGACCATGCCGAAAACGGGCAGTTTTCCCTTGATAGATGGGCCTGTTCGGGCAGGATAGGGCGACGATAAACAACGAAAATGAGGATTCCTCGTGTTTACCCCCAATCTGCTGACGGCCAATGACAAGGACGGTACCTATCCGGCGTCCTATTATGCGGCCACCGCAAACCCGACCGAAAAATTTGCAAAGCTTGAGGGGGATCAAACCTGCGACATTGTCGTGATCGGCGGGGGCTTTACCGGTTTGTCTTCGGCCCTGCATCTTGCGGAACGCGGATTTGACGTCATCCTGCTTGAAGCACACCGGGTTGGCTGGGGCGCTTCGGGCCGCAATGGTGGTCAGGTCGGATCGGGCCAGCGCCGCGAACAGGACGATCTGGAAAAGATGGTCGGGCGCGCGGATGCCAAGAAACTTTGGGATATTGCCGAACAGTCAAAGGACATCGTCAAGTCGCTGATCGCCAAGCACGACATCAAGTGTGACTGGAAACCGGGCATTCTACATGCCGATCATCGTGCGCGCTTTGTCCCTGAAACTCATGAATATGCCCACAAGCTTCAGACCGAATATGGTTATGACCAGATCCGGGCCGTTGATCGCGATGAGATGCGCGAGATGCTCGGATCCGAGTTTTATCACGGCGGGTCGCTTGATATGGGAGCGGGTCATATTCATCCGCTGAATTTCGCACTCGGGATTGCTGACGCGGCCCGTCGTGCCGGTGCCCGGATATTTGAGGGGGCCTTTGTCACGTCCTACGAAAATCAGGCAGGCAAGGTTACGGTCAAAACGCGGGATGGCGCGGTTGTTCGCGCGAACAAGCTGATCCTTGGCTGTAACGGATATCTGGATGCGCTCGATGACCGGGTGGCCAGGCGCGTCATGCCGATCAACAATTTCATCATCGCTACCGAACCGCTGGGTGATGATCTGGCGCGCGAGCTGATCCGTGATGATGTGGCGGTCGCGGATTCAAAGTTTGTTATCAACTATTACCGCCTAAGTGCCGATAAACGCATGTTGTTTGGCGGCGGGGAGACATATGGCTATACCTTCCCGCGCGATATCAAATCTTTTGTGTCGCCGCATATGCTTGAAGTCTATCCGCAGCTTAAAGACGTGAAGATTGATTATGGCTGGGGTGGGACATTGGCGATTACGATGAACCGCATGCCGTTCTTCCGCAAGATCGACGACAACACTTTCACCGCATCGGGTTATTCCGGACATGGTGTTGCCATGGCGACCCTGGCCGGACAGATCATGGCCGATGCGGTGGCGGGCACCATGGACCGGTTTGATGTGATGTCGAACATCAAAATCCCGGTCTTCCCGGGCGGAAAGTCATTGCGCTTTCCGCTGCTGGTCGCGGCGATGTTGTGGTACTCGATCCGCGACAAGTTGTGATCATCAAGTGTGATCAGGCCGGATCAGGAATTTTGGCCTGATCGGTTTTGGGTGTGCTGTGCTTTGCAATCCCGTCATGAACGCCCGCAGCGATCAGGCGGGATTTTGTTTTCAGCCAGCTTTCCGGATTAAGGGCCAAGGTGGTCGCATCACTTATGGAAATGTCATAGCCGCGATTAAGCGCCCCCTGAATGGTGGCATTGACACAATAATCGCCATCAAGCCCGACAATGATCAGCTTGCCGACATCATGGCGTGCAAGAACCCGATCCAGTTCCGGTTCGTGAAACGCATCGGCCCGTGATTTGACAATATCGTGGTCAATATCGCCATCAATCCGGTCATCAAGAGAAAGCCCGGTCGATGATGCGCTGCCACGGCCTTCGTTCAGCAGCTTGACCAGAAGATTGATATAAAATCCGTCAAATTTCTGGCGAATTGAAATCACCGGGATGTCATTGGCATTCGCGGTTTCAACGAGGTCATTGATCGCGACAAGCGCATTGTGAAGCTTGTCGGCCGGATAGGCGTTCTTTGCAGTGTCGGACGTAAAATCTTCTTGCAGATCAACGATCAAAACGGCGGTGTTCGGGCGCAGCTCGGTTTCAATTGGCGCACCGGTGCTGGCAGTAAGGTGGCGGTGATGTCCGTAAATTGTGTAGGCAATCAGGGCAACAATCAGGATCGGAATGATCAGGAGCGCAGACCACATCGTCACTTTCTCCGTGTTTCTTTGGGGTTCGCGTTCTTGGGTGCAGATGCCCGGTCTGCAAACCAGCGGTTCATGCTTTGTTGAAGCCGATAATGGGTATCTATTTCTTCAACGGTAAAAAGGCCTTCAAGTTCCCGAAGCATATCCATTTCATGACCGCGAATGGCACGGATTGCCGCCTGTCCGCGATCTGTTAGAACATGGAAATGTGCACGTGCATGATCGGGATTGGTTTGTTGTGTCGTCAAGCCAAGCTCTGTCGTTTCGGCGAGCATACGGGCAATGAACTGGCGTTTGAGTTCGAGACGGTCAGTTAATTGCGGGGCGGTCATGGCCCCGCCATCATCCAGAACTTCCAGAACAGCACGCTGGCCGACCGTCACCCCGCTATTGCCGAGTTCCCGTTCCACATAGGCCGCAATATTGCGCAACAGCGGACGGGTCAGTTGAATGGCGTGATAAAGTTTTTCGGTTGATGAGAGTTGATTTGTTTCCATACCCTCAGGAAACAGCAATCAATGATTTTTGTCAACTAAGTTGACATTGTGGATTTGTGAAAAGCGGCGGTGCGTTTAAATGCGCAGTTATGTTTTCAGGCTCTCGATGTCAGAATGTGTTTATTGATCAACCGGTTGTGGTCTGGCCGTCGAGTATTCTGTCGGGTTTTCTGCCCGAAAACCGGGCGGCCGTTATTTCGGATCCCAGCTTGACACCGGATCATAGCGTTCGCCTTTGCCAAGGATCACGCCATTATGGGCAGCGATGCCGATCTCGAAACTTGATGCGATGCGCAGGGCGCGTTCCATGAAATGGCGGGCGGCGGGTTCTTCGCAATATTCCGACAGGGTCTGGGCAAAAAGTTCGAGCCAGCGGTCAAAATGATGACGGGTGATCTTAAGCGACAGGTGTTTTTGCATCGGACGGCCATCATAATTGCCCGTGGCAAGGGCCACCGATGACCAGAACATCACCATGCGATCCAGATGATGATCCCAGTTTTCGACCTTTTCATCAAAGACAGGGCCCAGCATCGCGTCATCGCGGACCTTGGCGTAAAAGCCATGAACGATATTTTTGATCATGTCCTGATCGATCCCGGTATCTTCCTTGATACGACGGGTGGCGATTTCGCGGCGCTCCCTGATTTCGGCAAGGGTCGGTTGGTCTGACATCTGAATGCGGGCTCGTTCCGGGTTGTGATATGATTGCGGCAATAGCCCGAAAGCATATCGCCGCGACATGACATAGGTCAGTTTGGGCTATTACGCAAATCTGTCGCGCAATCCGTAATATCGATAGGCAAGGCTGCGTCCAAGGCGGCGGAACCGAGCAAGCGGGAAGCGGTCTGGCGGGGTGCCAAGAATGGTTCCGATATCGGACGGTTTTCCGGTGCCAAGGATTTGTTTGCCCAACATCTGCCCGGCAAGGCTGCCAAGGGCGACGCCATTGCCATGCCAGCCAAGCCCGGTCCAGACCTCGCGATGGCCCGGTACGCGACCAATATAGGGCCGGAAGGATTGTGACAGACAGGCAAGCCCGTTCCAGTGATGGGTGATGTCAACATCCCGCCATGCCGGGAACATGCGATTGAAATGATGCAAAAGATCCCTTTTGCCAGCATCAAAGGCCGATTGCGTCGCGGTAATGCCGCCCCGACCACCAAACATGAAGCGGTTATCAGGCAATTTGCGGAAATAATGCAAAAGGATGCGACTGTCATAGGCCATCAGATCGCTGGTCCAGCCCTGTTCGGCAAGTTCATCATCGGACAGCGGTCGGGTTACCAGAATTCCGGAAAAGACCGGCATCAAACGCCCGCCAATCCAGTCGGGAAGGTTTTCCGCACTGTAACCGTTGGTCGCGATGACAACCTTTTGTGCCGAAATACGGGTATTTCCGGACCGAAGGTCATAGCCTGTGCCGGTATCTTTCAGGTCTTCGATCATCGCCTGTTCGAATATCCGAACACCTTTGGCAAGGCATTGCTGATGCAGACCGGCAAGGTATTTAAGCGGATGCAGACCGAACCCGGTTTTGACATGCAAACCGCCATAGGTGTCAGCCGCAACAAGGCCGCGTTCATGCAATTGTTCGCGGGTCAGAAATTGACAATCGATATCGGAGAAATGCGCATGTTGCGCATCTTCTTCATGAAGCTCTGCGATGCGGTTTGGTTTATGGGCCAGAACGACTTCACCATCGGAATGACGGTCTGCATCAATGCCCCAGTCATCAAGGCGGGATGCGACAAGGTCGATGGATTGACGTTGAAGCCGCGCATAATGGCGTGTTTCGTCCTCGCCAAAGCGTAAGCCCAGTTCGGCATAGCTAAGCGGGCTGCCACCGATGCAGCAAAATCCGCCATTACGGCCCGAAGCGCCCCAGCCACTGCGCCCGGCATCGAAAACAGCAACCTCGACCCCGTTCTCGGCAAGCTCCAACGCGGTCGAAAGTCCGGTATAGCCACCGCCAATAATCGCAACACCGGTTTTAAACGTGCCTTCAGCGGGAAGCGTTTCACATCGGGGCAAAGGACCGGCACTTGCCGCCCAGTAACTGTCGGGCATGGTTTGGGTCTGATAGGCAAGCGGCTGATAAAGACGTTTGAGCATGTCGCACTCTGTCAGGTAATGGGGCAGGTAATGGGGCCGTCAATGGCGCAGGGATTTGGGCAAGGAACACGGGCGTAAACCGAAAACACCCGGCGATCATGATACCGCCGGGTGTTTGTGTCATTTACTCAATTCAGATCAAGCCGGTTTTTACATTTTGCCGATTTTCCTTGCCGTCTCGTCAAAGGCAGCACGGGCGCGTTTGACCAGCTCGTCGACTTCATCACGTGTGATGCAAAGCGGCGGCGAAAGAACCATGCGATCCCCGCAGGCGCGCATGATCACACCATTGGCCACACAGGCGTCACGGCAAATGGTGCCAACCGTGCCCGGCTTGTCAAAAGCTTTGCGGGTTTTTTTGTCATCAACCAGCGGCATCCCGGCAATCAGGCCAACAGTTTCAACCGCACCGACCAGCGGGTGGTCTTCAAGGGTCTTGAGTGCGTTGGCGAAATACGGGCCGATATCATCCCTGACGCGTTCGACCATTTTTTCGTCGCGCAGGATTCGGATGTTTTCCAGTGCGACTGCGGCACATGCCGGGTGACCAGAATAGGTGAAGCCGTGGGTGAATTCACCACATTCATTGATCAGAACATCGGCAACGCGATCACCAACCATGACGGCCGAAATCGGCAGGTAACCTGACGACATGCCTTTTGCCATCGGCATCAGGTCGGGTTTGATATCAAAGGTATCAGAACCAAACCAGTTCCCGGTACGGCCAAAGCCGCAAATGACTTCATCGGCAATAAGAAGAATGTCGTATTTCTTGCAGATACGCTGAATTTCCGGCCAGTAGGTCGACGGCGGAATGATCACGCCACCCGCACCCTGGATCGGTTCGCCGATAAAGGCACCAACGCGATCTGCGCCAAGTTCCTCGATTTTCTCTTCAAGCTTGCGGGCCGCAATCAGGCCGAATTCCTCGGGCGTGTGATCGCCACCTTCGCCATACCAGTAGGGCTGATCAATATGAACAACATCGGGAAGCATCGGGCCGCCTTGCGCATGCATGCCCGACATGCCGCCAAGCGACGCACCGGCCACGGTCGAACCGTGATAGGCGTTCTTGCGGCTGATGATATAGGTGCGTTCGGCCTTGCCTTTGAGTTTCCAGTACTGGCGCACCATACGAACGACCGTGTCATTGGCTTCCGACCCGGAATTGGCGTAAAATACGTGGTTCAGGCCTTCTGGCGTGATTTCGGCAAGAACTTTGGAAAGCTCGATCGCCGGGGTATTCGCGCACTGGAAGAAGTTGTTATAGTAGGGCAGTTCCTGCATCTGGGCATAGGCCGCATCAGCAAGTTCCTTGCGACCATAGCCGATATTGACGCACCACAGACCCGCCATGCCATCAAGATAGCGTTTGCCAGTGGAATCTTCGATAAAGACGCCCTGGGCACGTGTGATAACCCGGGTGCCACGATTATTCAGGTCCGCCGTATCGGTGAACGGATGAAGGTGGTGTGCCTGGTCAATGTCCTGCCAATAGGCGGTTTTGTCGAAATTATTCATAACGTCTCCTGACAGCGATGCTGGTCTGCTTTTGTGCGATATGTTGAACATCTGCATTTAGTGTTCGTTTTTTTGAACACCTTTGCAAGAGGATTTTTCGACAAATTTTTTCAGTATTCTGTGTTGGTTTTGGCGCTATATGGTCGATGCACCTCATGCCGGGGCAAGAGATGTTTGAGTATCCTGCGTCTTTTTGCACTGCATGATTTGCACGATATATCGAACGAAGGGGCTTGACCGGCGCATTCCGGCACGGCACGATGGCAGACAGGCGCAATTGCTTTAATAATAGGCCTTTTCTGGGAGTATAAGACGATGAACAAGTCGTTCGTCGAAGACAGTAGGGCAGAAGCCCAACGATTCTTTGAAGAAAATCCTGATGTCGAACTTGTTGAGTTGCTCATTCCCGACATTAACGGCGTGTTTCGCGGCAAGCGAATCAGCAAACAAAAGTTTCTTAAAAGTTTTACCGAAGGCGTGACTTTACCCGGTTCGATGTGTCTGGTGGATATCACCGGTGACAACCCGGAAGGTACGGGACTTCTTTGGTCGAGCGGTGACCAGGACAATCTGGCAAAACCGATCCCGGGAACCCTGTGTCTTGTCCCTTATGGTGAATTGCCGCTCGCCCAGGTAATGATGAGCCTGCACAATCTTGACGGCACCCGGTTCTTTGCCGATCCGCGCAACGTTCTTCAGGGCGTTGTTGACCGGATGGCCGCAGACGGTCTGTACCCGACTGTCGCACTTGAACTTGAATTCTATCTTGCCGACCAGAATGAAAAAACCGCCGAACCGCTGCCGCCACAACCGCTTGGCGGCGGGATTGCGTCGGATGGTGTTCAGGTTTACGGCCTGCAACAGATCGAGGATTTTGAAAAAGTCCTTCATGATGCGGTGGCCGAACTCAACCGTCAGGGCATCCCGGCCGATACCATCGTGGCCGAAGCCGGCCCCGGCCAGTTCGAGATAAATCTTGGTCATGTGACTGATCCGATGCTGGCAGCAGATCATGCCATGCAGCTCAAACGCGTGGTCAAGGGCATTGCCTGGGATCATGGGGTCACCGCGACCTTTATGGCCAAGCCATATTCCGATCAGGCCGGTAACGGTCTTCATGTTCACGTATCGTTGCGTGACAAGGACGACAACAATGTATTGTCGCCGGTCGGGGATGAAGAAGTTTCGGACAATCTGCGCTTTGCAATTGGTGGCCTGCAGGAAGCCATGTTTGAAAGCATGGCGATCTTTGCGCCGAACCCGAACTCTTTCCGCCGGTTCCAGAACAAGGCCTATGCGCCGATGTCGCCGAATTGGGGACTTAACAACCGTACTGTTGCACTTCGTATTCCCGCAGGCAGCCCGAAAGCCGCCCGTGTTGAACATCGTGTATCAGGGGCAGATGCCAACCCGTATCTGGTTTTGGCCTGTGTTCTTGCGGGCATGCATCACGGGATCAAAAACCAACTTGATCCGGGTGAGCCGACCGTTGGCAACGGCTATGAACAGCATGGCGGGCGGATTGTTCCGCGCAGCATGATTTCAGCACTCGACCGGTTTGTTGAAGGCGATATCGTCAAGGACTATCTGGGTGAACGGTTTGTCGAAGTCTTCGATATCTGCCGTCGCGCGGAATATGACGAATTCTTTGCCGAAGTTACCCAGCTTGAATATCGCTGGTACCTTGACGCTGTCTGATCGCACATAAACATAAGAAAACGTTCGATAGGGAAACGACGGGAATGTCACAAAAGGTAGGAGATCGGTTGAAGGCCGTGCGCAGCATGTATGGGCTGTCGCAACGTGAGCTGGCACGACGTGCCGGTGTCACCAACAGCACGATTTCAACCATCGAACAAAACCGGGTCAGCCCGTCTGTTGACAGCCTTGCCAAGGTATTGGCAGGCATCCCGATGAGCCTGATTGATTTCTTCACCATTGATCTCGACAATGGTGAAGAAATTTTCTTTAAAAAAGAAGAGCTTGTCGAACTTTCCGACGGGACGATGTCAATGCGTCTTGTCGGCGCATCACGCAAGGATCGTAAATTGCGTGTGCTGCATGAAACCTATCCGGCAGGCGGGGATACCGGCGATAACCTGATCGTCCAGAAGGGCGAGGAAGCCGGTGTTGTCGTTCGCGGCAAACTTGAAGTCACGGTGGGTGAAAGGGTCAAGGTTCTTGGTCCCGGTGATGCCTATTACTTCAATGCCGAAATACCGCACCGTTTCCGCAATGTCGGGGACGGGGAATGCGAAATCGTCAGTGCTGCGACACCGCCGTCATATTGATCACATGATCACATGATCAAATGATTATCCGGGCAGAATGCCCGACCAGATTACCGAAATTGAACAAGGCCCCATAAGCGCCATCCGTCAGGAGACTTCCGATGACCAATCCGTTGAATTTTGAACAACTGACCGCACAGGCTGCCGCCCTTGATATCCGCAACAAGGCGTTCATCAACGGTGCCTATGTCGATGCGGCATCGGGCAAAACCTTTGACTGTATCAGCCCGCGTGACGGGTCGGTGCTGACCAAGGTTGCCGAATGCGATGTCGAGGACGTCAATCGTGCCGTGGCATCGGCCCGTGCCGTGTTTGAAAAAGGCAGCTGGTCCGAAGCTGCCCCGGTCAAGCGCAAGGCGATCCTGCTTCATTTTGCAGATCTTCTGGAAAAGAATGCGGCCGAGCTGGCCTTGCTTGAAAGCCTTGATATGGGCAAGCCGATCACGCTTGCCGCACGCGATGACATTCCGCTGTCTTACAAATGCATTCGCTGGTACGCCGAGGCGATTGACAAGATCTATGACGAAATCTCGCCGTCCGGCACCAACGAGATCGGCATGATCACCCGCGAACCGCTTGGCGTTATTGCTGCTGTGGTACCGTGGAACTTCCCGCTGATGATGGCTGTCTGGAAACTGGGCCCGGCATTGGCGATGGGGAACTCGATCATCCTCAAGCCAGCCGAACAGTCGCCCCTGACAGCTCTTCGCGTTGCGGAAATCGCGGTTGAGGCAGGTATCCCCGAAGGTGTCCTGAACGTTGTTCCGGGCTTTGGCCCGACGGCGGGCAAGGCGCTTGGCCTTCATGAAGATGTGGATTGCGTGACCTTTACCGGTTCGGGCGAGGTCGGCAAGCTGTTCTTGCAGTATTCCGGTCAGTCCAACATGAAGCGTGTCTGGCTTGAATGCGGTGGCAAAAGCCCGAACATTGTCCTGGCTGATTGCCCGGATATGGATGCAGCTGCGGCGGCCGCTGCTGGTGGCATCTTCTATAATCAGGGTGAAGTTTGCACGGCCGGTTCGCGCTTGATCGTTGAAGAAACCATCAAGGACGAATTCATCGAAAAGGTCATCGCAGCAGGTGCAAAAATGCAGCCGGGAGATCCGCTTGACCCGAAAAGCCAGATGGGCGCAATCGTTGATGAAAGCCAGATGAACCGTGTTCTGGGTTACATAGAAAAGGGCTCTGCCGAAGGCGGCGTTCTGCGCACCGGCGGCAAGCGTGTCCGTACCGAATCTGGTGGCTATTATGTCGAGCCGACCGTGTTTGACGGTATCAAAAACGACATGACGATTGCCAAGGAAGAAATCTTTGGCCCGGTTCTGTCGGTTATTTCGGTCAAAGACTGGAAAGAGGCTGTTCAGACCGCAAATGATACGCCATATGGTCTGGCAGCAGCAGTCTGGACGCGCGACATCAACAAGGCACATATGACCGCAAAGAAACTGCGTTCCGGTCTTGTCTGGGTCAATTGCTGGGACGGTGGATCAATCACCATGCCGTTTGGTGGTTACAAACAGTCTGGCACCGGTCGCGACCGTTCGCTGCATGCGCTTGATAAATATTGTGAAATCAAGTCGACCTGGATTGCACTGGGCGACGCGTAAGGTTCTCCGTCGACCCCTGAAGGGCAGGCGGTCCGGAGAACGATACCGGGAAGTGAGAAGGACAAGTTAAATGAGCAGCACCGGGGTCATTGACACCAAGGGCGGTGATAACGCCTTTACTGCAAAATCCGTGCATCAGAACACCAGCGAACCGATGTATTCCGGTGCGCTGTCATTCATGCGCCGCCGTTATTCGCGCGACCTGAATGGCATTGATGTTGCTGTAACAGGCATCCCCTATGATCTGGCGACCTCAAGCCGTCCGGGCACGCGTCTTGGCCCGCAAGGCGTGCGTCGTGCATCGACCAACCTTGCATGGGCACCGCATTTCCCGTCCGGTCGCGATATCTTTGCCGAACTCGCCGTCATTGATTACGGCGATATGGTGATTGATCCGGGGCACCCGGAAAAACTGCCCGACATGATCGAGGATCATGCGCGCGATATCGTGCAGTCGGGCGCCAAGATGCTGACGATTGGGGGCGATCACTTCATCACCTATCCGATCCTCAAGGCCCATGCCGAAAAATATGGTGATGGCATTTCCCTGATTCAGTTCGATGCCCATTCCGATACCTGGGAAGATGATGGCGACCGCATCGATCATGGCACCATGTTCTGGCATGCGGCGAAAAAGGGCATCGTCAATCCGTCGAAATCCATTCAGGTCGGTATCCGAACCCACAATGAATCGACGCACGGCTATAACATCATCTATGGACCGGAAGTTCAGTCGATGTCGATTGACGCCATTGTCGAGCAGATCAAAGCCACGGTTGGCAACAACCCGGCCTATATCACCTTTGACATTGATGGCCTTGATCCGTGCTATGCACCGGGGACTGGAACGCCTGTTCTGGGCGGCCTTACCAGCCATCAGGCGGTGTCGATCCTGCGCGGTCTTGCCGGTCATGTGAACCTGATCGGCAGTGACGTGGTTGAAGTTTCCCCGCCATTTGATGTCTCGGACATCACGTCTCTGGCCGGGGCAACCATGGCGTGGGAAATGCTGAACATTCATGCGGTAAATCGCGCGAAATAACGGTTCTGATCATAAGGACAAGGCGACGCAAATCGTGGTGTCGCTTTGGAAAAATTCAGGGGCTGGCACTTTTAACGGGTGTCGGCCCTTGTTTTTTCATTTTCTTGTGCTCTGATAGGGCCGAATAAGAAATGAAATATGACAGGAAACGAAAATGAAGCCGATTGCGATTACCCGTTTGACCATCTGTGGCATTGATGAATTACCAACCCACCGTAATCACGGGGTTTCCCACGTCCTGTCCGTGCTTGATCCCGACCGTGAAGACCCGACCATCTTTGGCGATTTCGACCCGCATGAACGCACCATTTTACGCTTCCATGACGTGATTGACGACAAGGAAGGCCGCCCGGCACCGACGCGTGCGGATGTCGAAGCCATTCTCGCCTTTGGCGAAGAACTGAAAGCCAGTCATCAGGACCGCCGGGATGGTCACTTGCTGGTGCATTGTCATATGGGTGTGTCGCGCTCAACCGCAGCCATGATTGCCCTGATGGCACAGGTCGAACCCGACCGGGATGAAGACAGCATATTCACCACCATTCGCGAGATGCGGCCGATCGCATGGCCAAATTCGGTGATGATTGCCTTTGCCGACGAAATGCTGGGTCGTGAAGGGCGCCTTACCGCGGCCCTTCAGCGTCACTATGCCATTCAGCTTGAACGGGATGACATGTTTGAACGTTGGATGACCGAGCTGGAACGTGTGCGCGAAATCGAATTCGGTCGGGCACTGTCCAAACAAAAGGCATCGGTTTAAGGACGCGATGCTGATCGGCCAGATTTTAATTTGCACGCCAAATTGAATCGATTTAAAAAGCCTTCGGTCCCACAGATCGCAACATTGAATTTGATAACGGGCCTGCGTGAATGCGCAGGCAATCCGAACGGAGAAACGTCATGACAGCCAAAGCTGTTTGTCTTGGGGAACTGCTGATTGATTTTGTTCCGACTGTGACCGGTACCGGCCTTGCCGATGCGCCTGCCTTTGCCAAGGCCGCAGGGGGCGCACCGGGAAATGCGGCTGTGGGATTGAAGCGTCTGGGGATTGATACCGGATTTATCGGCAAGCTTGGCGATGATGCCTTTGGGCATTTCCTTGTGGATACGCTTAAGGCCGATGATGTTGATACATCGGGCATTGTCCTGACAAAGGAAGCGCTTACCGGGCTTGCATTCGTATCATTGCGTGCTGACGGTGAACGGGAGTTTTCATTTTATCGCAGCCCGTCTGCCGACATGCTGCTGTGTCCGGCCGATCTTGATCAGGACATGCTGACATCCACCGATCTGTTCCATTACGGAACCCTTTGCATGATCGATGATGATCCGCGTGCCGCCACCCTTGAAGCCATCCGCATTGCGCGTGAAAACGGTGCGATCATTTCGTGTGATCCGAACCTTCGCCTGCCATTGTGGCCGAGCGAGCAAAAGGCGCGCGAAATCCTGCGTCTTGCCATCAGTCAGGCTGATGTCGTCAAGATGTCGGACGAGGAAATCATCTTTGTGTCGGGCAAGGAAGACCTTGAAGACGGCATCAAGGACCTTTGGTGTGATCAGTGGCGTGCCCTGATTGTGACCTATGGCCCTAAGGGATCGCGCTTTATTACCCCGAAATTTGATGGCTTTGTGCCGTCCTTTGAAGTGACGGCGGTTGATGCCACCGGGGCTGGCGACGGCTGCACGGCGGGTTTCCTGTCGCGGTTGCTTAAGGACCCGGAACTTCTGAACTCGGAAGAAAAACTGATCTCGGCATGCCGTTTTGCCAATGCGGTGGGGGCGATCACCGCAACCAAGCGCGGTGCGATTAATGCGCTTCCGACCGAAAAGGAAGTCGAAGACTTTCTTTCAGCGCGTTGAGACGCTAGGAATAGGGATGTCGTGGTGACAGCATAATCTTGCCACGACATTCTGCAAACTGTCCCACACATGGTTTGAACAAGATGCTAGTCTGCGTGATCGCGACGGCACTGTTTTGGTGTGTAACGAGTTGAACAAGCCCGAGGGTGGTGATGTCCGCTGATAAACTGACTGCAAGCTGGGAAGAACTGGATCAACTGGGTGCTGAGGTTTCCGGGAAACTGAACCTGCGCCGCGCATTTGCTGATGATCCGGCACGGTTTGAACGCTATGGCGCGGCCCTGAATGACCTGTTTGTCGACTATTCCAAAAACCTGATCACCGATGACGTGATGGCCGCCCTTGGCCGGTTGGCAAAGGCGGCCAATGTTGAAGAATGGCGCGACCGGATGTTTGCCGGTGACAAGATCAATGTCACCGAAAACCGCGCAGTCCTGCACACCGCCCTTCGTAATCTGGATGGCGGCGCGATTGAGGTTGACGGCGAAGACGTCATGCCAGCCGTCAAGGAAGTGCTGGCAAGGCTTAAGGCATTTGCGGCACGCGTGCATTCCGGCGCATGGAAAGGCCATACCGGCAAGAAAATCACCGATGTCGTCAATATCGGGATTGGTGGTTCCGATCTTGGCCCGGTGATGGTCAACGAGGCCCTGCGCCCGTTCCATATTGATGGCATTCGCTGCCACTTCGTTTCGAACGTTGATGGCGCGCACATTGTTGATACGCTCAAAGACCTGAACGCGGAAACCACACTTTTCATCATTGCATCAAAGACCTTCACGACGGACGAGACGCTCACCAATGCCTATTCGGCCCGTGACTGGCTGATCAAGGTACTTGGTGATGAAAGTGCCGTTGCCAAGCATTTCGTCGCGGTTTCAACCGCCCTTGATAAGGTTGCGGCATTTGGCATTGATACCGACAATGCGTTTGGCTTCTGGGATTGGGTCGGCGGGCGCTACAGCCTGTGGTCGGCGATTGGTTTGCCGATCATTCTCGCGGTCGGCTATGACAAGTTCGAAGAACTGCTGCGCGGTGCGCAGTCGATGGATAACCATTTCAAAACGGCACCGGTTGAAACCAATATTCCGATGATCCTTGCCCTGATCGGGGTGTGGTATCGCAATGTTCTGGGCGCATCCAGCCAGGCAATCCTGCCTTATGATCAGCATCTTTCTCGCTTGCCAGCCTATTTGCAGCAGGCGGATATGGAAAGTAACGGCAAGTCGGTGACCCGTGATGGCAAGGCGATTGCCTATGAAACCGGGCCGATCATCTGGGGTGAACCGGGTACGAACGGGCAGCATGCATTCTATCAACTGATCCATCAGGGCACCGAACTGATCCCGGTTGATTTCATTGTTGCGGCCAATGCGCTGCATCCGCTGGCCAACCATCACGACAAGCTGGTATCGAACTGCCTTGCGCAGGCCGAGGCGCTTATGCGTGGCAAGACCGAGGAAGAAGTGCGTGCCGAGCTTGCCGGTAGCGATCTTTCACCCGCCGAGATTGATGTTCTGGCCCCGCAAAAGGTCTTTGCCGGGAACAAGCCGAGCACCATGATCCTCTATAAACAGCTTGATCCGTTCACCCTTGGACGACTGGTTGCGATGTATGAACATAAAATCTTTGTTCAGGGCATCATCTGGAACGTCAATTCCTATGACCAGTGGGGGGTTGAGCTTGGCAAACAGCTTGCCAAGGAACTGCTTCCGATGGTCGAGGGCAGGGAAGACGCCGGATCGCGGGATGCTTCGACCGCAGGCCTGATTAAACGACTGCATGGTCTGCGCGGCTAGGCTCTAGTCTTCAATGACGGGAATGAGACGCAAACGATAAGCACCAGAAGGGCGGTTTTGGCCATGGCTGACACCGCCCTTGTTATATTCAAGAAGGCCTTCGGCACAAAGCTGTTCGGCAACCTGATGAACACGTGGCATCAGATCACGCCAATAGCTTCCAAATGTCATGGCAACTTCAGACGGACAGAAGGTACTTTCCGCACCGGCGTTCGGTTGCCAGACTGACAAGTCGCTGGCGCAAGATGGCGTAGGTCGGAAGATCTTCGTCAGTTTGATCAAGCATCATGACAGGCTGCATTGTTTGTCCCGAGATGTGGGCATATTCCGGTTCTGTCGGCAGCGATCAGAGCAATAGCGCACCTCGTCCCAGCAATCCTTCCACTTGCGCCGCCATGAAAACGGACGGCTACAGGTGACACAGATTTTCTCGGGCAGATGTGATTTTCCGTGAAATTTGCCATTGGCGTTACGCGGCATGATTTTTCACCCGATATCGCAAGATCAGCCGATCAGGGTTTCGATCATGGCATGTGCGGCGGACTGGCCGCTGCGCCATGCTGCTTCGACCCGTGCGCCAAGGCACCAGTCGCCCGCTGCAATGACGCGCCCATTCATACCGTTCAGATGGCTTGATCCTAACGGTGTTTCGGTGCGCGCATAGCGCCAGCGATGGGCCTGAACACTGTGCAGATCAGGCAGTTTCACCCCGCTGACGTCACGAAGGGCGCCAAGAAGCTTTTCGATTACACGTTCCTGGTCATCTTCAAGGTGGTCACGCGACCAATTTGGTGAGGCATGCAAAACCCAGGGATCAGGACATCGACGATGAAACAGATCATCCGACGGGTTGCTGCGGGCGGCCCAGCTGATCGCGGGGGACGGATGAAGCATTGCGTCAAAAGCGGTGGGAAGTGGCGTTTCAAACGCCGCCATCACCGCCCAGCATGGTGCCATGACAACATCACCAATCGGATCATAGCGTTGTGACAATGGTTGCAACAATTGGGCGGTTTGCGGGGCAGGGGCGGTAACGATCACGCCGTCAAACGGACCGAATTTCCCATCCAGATCATCATGAAGGGCAAAGCTGCGTGTGTCGAGCTGTTCGATCCGGGTGATCTGGTGCTGTTTGAGAATTTCAAAGGGTTCGACCAGCGGGCCGATCAGCTTGTTCATCTGCGGTGCGCCCTGATACCAGTGATCAAGGGCAAGGTTGCCAAGCTGCTGCGGGCTGGTTTCCTGTCCATGATGAAGGTTCGGTTTCCAGTTTTGTGCAGCGTTGAATGATTTTGCCTGTTCAATATAGGCCGCAAAACCGGGATGGCGGGCCGTGACATATTGTGCACCATGATTGAAATGACCGAACTCGGTCCGGCGTGATGCCAGCCGTCCACCAAGGCCCCGGCTTTTTTCAAACACCGTCACGTTCATACCGGTTTTGTGCAGCGTGCTGGCAGCCTTGAGCCCGGCCATGCCTGCACCGATGATGGCGATCCTGATCGAAGTCATGTGGCGATCCCGAAAAGTTGGTTCTGCGATAATTCAAAGGCTTGTCTTCTGATACGGATCGAAAACGCGTTTGGAGCAGTCTGTGCCACAAGATATTTATGAAACTGTCACCGCCTGGTCATTAAACGGTTACAACAAATCAGCAGGTTGTCAGCTTTGACGAACCATTTACCAAGGGGGGAATTATGCGTTCATCACTGTTGGCAACTGCTGCCGTTTCCGTGCTTCTGAGTGCCTGTGCTGGTACCGCTGAAAATCATTCAATGATGGCAAATACGGTTGCCAATGCAGGTGCGCATCCGTTGACAATCGTGCCGATGGGTGAATATCGCACCGGTATGCTTGATGAAAGCGCGGCTGAAATTCCGGCATTTGACCCGGTGTCAAAGCGCATCTTTGTGGTGAATGGTGCCGACAAAACCGTTGATATCCTTGATATGTCAAACCCCGACAAGCTTGTGAAGCTTGGAGCGTTGGAGCTTGCAACCTGGGGCAAGGCCGCCAACAGTGTGGCGGTTAAAAACGGTGTTGTGGCCGTTGCCGTTGAAAACACCGACAAGCAGGCCCCAGGGCAGGCCGTGTTTTTTGACTCTGATGGCAATTTCATCTCGGCTGTGACCGTCGGCGCGCTTCCCGACATGATCAAGTTTTCACCGGACGGGAAATATGTTCTTGTCGCCAACGAGGGTGAACCGAACGAGGCTTTCACCAATGATCCGGAAGGCAGCGTTTCCATCATCCCGATCGCGGGTGGTGTCGAAGGTCTTTCGGATGCGGATGTTCGGACGGTTGATTTCAAATTCCTCAATGACGGCGAACTGCCCTATGGCATGCGCATGTCCAACCCGGGAACCTCAAGCGTCGCGCAGGATGTCGAGCCGGAATATATAGCCGTGACCAACGACAGCAAGACCGCCTATGTTTCGCTTCAGGAAAACAATGCGGTTGCGATCATCGATATCGAAACGGCAACGGTCACCCGTGTTGCCGGTCTTGGTTTCAAGGATCATTCGGTTCATGCCTTTGATGCCAGCGACAAGGACGGCAAGATCAATATTCGCACCTGGCCGGTAATGGGCATGTATATGCCTGATACCATTGATGCGATTGAAATCGGAGGCAAGGAATGGGTCCTGATCGCCAACGAGGGTGATTCACGTGACTATGACGGTTACAGCGAAGAAACCCGTGTCGGCAAACTAACCCTTGATCCGGTCAGGTTCCCGACGGCAAGCACCCTGCAGAAAGACGAAAATCTTGGTCGCCTGAAAACGACGACTGCACAGGGTGATATTGATGGCGACGGTGATGTCGATGTTATCTACAGCTATGGCGCACGGTCATTCTCGGTTCTGAATGCAGATGGCGAGATGGTCTTTGACAGCGGTGATGCGTTTGAACAGCTGCTGGCATCGAAATATGCCAATGTCTTTAACGCGTCGGATACCGAAAATTACAGCCGTGACAACCGTTCCGATGACAAGGGCCCCGAGCCCGAAGGCATCGCCGCAGGTTACGTCAACGGCACGCCATACGCGTTTATCGGTCTGGAACGTCAGGGCGGCTTCATGGTCTATGACCTGACCAATCCGGCCAACCCGCAATTTGTCACCTATCACAGTGATCGTCGTTTCTCGGGCAGCCCGGAGGCTGATACCGCAGGTGAACTTGCCCCTGAAGGCATGCAATTCATCGATGCCAAGGACAGCCCGACTGGCAATGCGATGCTGGTTGTTGCATCTGAAGTTTCGGGCAGTACCAAGGTCTATGATCTGAAATAAATGCCGATCGCAGCGACTGGATTGACATTGGAGAAGCCGGGTTTTGCCCGGCTTTTTCTTTTATGACCAAGTCATGGTAAAATGTTTCAATCCGAAGGCAATATGGACTAAACTCCGCGCACGGTCAGGAACATGATCGACTGATAAATAGGGGAGTTCGGGACTCTGACTACGCGACGTGAACCTCATATTCTGGTTGTCGATGATGATCAGGAAATCCAGAAGCTTTTGAAGAAATTCCTGCTGCAGCACGGTTTTCGCATCACGACCGTTTCGGACGGTAATGAAATGCATCGTGCCTTGCGCGACTGGAAGATCGATCTTGTCATTCTTGATATCATGCTTCCGGGCGAGGACGGATTTGCGCTATGCCGCGATGTAAGGCGGACATCCAAAGTCCCGATTGTCATGTTGACCGCAGTTGGCGAGGATACCGACCGTATCCTTGGGCTTGAACTGGGGGCGGATGATTATCTGACCAAACCGTTCAATCCGCGTGAATTGCTCGCACGTATTCGTGCGGTTTTCAGGCGGTTTGAAACCGGTGCAGTGGGGCCGACCGACAATGAAGTTGCCCCGACCAAGAAGATCATTTTTGGCGAATGGACGCTTGATATCGGATCACGCGAATTGCGTGATGCCGACAATGTCGCGGTACATCTTTCGACCGGTGAATTTTCGCTGCTTCTGGCTTTGGTCAAAAACAACAAGCGCGCTTTGTCGCGTGAGCAACTGGTTGATATCGTCCGGGGTCAAAGTTCGCTTCCATTTGATCGCAGCATCGATATCCAGATCAGCCGCCTGCGCCGCAAGATCGAAAAGGATGCCAAGAACCCCAAGCTGATCAAAACCGTTCGGGGCATCGGTTATCAGTTCTGCGCTGACACCCAGATGCTTTAGGGCAGCGTAATGGCGGACATGTTCGCAGAGTTCAGCAATTATCTCAGGCGCTACAAGCCCCGCACATTGGGCGGGCGCATCTTTTTGCTGATGATGCTGGGCGGTGTGATCATCGCAGCCTTGAGTGCGCTGGCATCCTATTACGTTATTGAACGTGATGAACGGATCGGGCGGGCCTATACATTGGGCTTTACCATTCGCGAACTGGTCCGTATTGCCGATAATCCGGAATTCGAACCCAATATCGTCGATATCGCTGCGCGCGACGGGATGGCATTGCGTATTTTGCCCGCCGACGATATCGGAACGCTTTTGCTGTTTTCGCGACCAGCACAGCATATTGCCATGCCCGTGCGCCTTGCCAATACCGGATGGCCGACATCGGTAAAGGTCCATTTCATGCGCGGACGGCTAAGCTCCGAGCAAAGGGCAACCATCGAGGCAACCGAAAACCCCAGCCTGTTCTTTGCCGAACTGTCGCGTGAAATTGCCCGTCTTGGCCTTGTCGCCCAGATCGAGATCATGATGCCAACAGGGAAGCGTATTCTGGTCAGTCATGATGAATTGTGGGCCAACTATTCATCGCCATCGCTTGTGTTTTTGATGTTCCTGTTGGGGGTTGTTGCGGTTCTGGCGGTTTTTGCAGCCCTTGCCGATCTGTTGGCAGGACCGTTCAAAAATCTGACTGCCGCAATCATTGCCCATGGTGACGAGGTCGATGGTCCACCTGTCGAGGAACGCGGTCCGACCGAAGCCCGATCCATGGCAGCCGCCTATAATGATCTGCGCGAACGTATTTCGCGCATGCTGGGCGACCGGACCCGCATGCTGGCCGCCATTTCCCATGACTTGCGAACACCAAGCACGCGGTTGCGATTACGGGCCGAGTTCATCGAGAATGATGAATTGCGCGAGACCGTTTTGCGTGACCTTGACGAGATGGACGGGCTTCTGAACGATGCGCTCGATTTTCTGGGTGACTGGATTCAGAAAGAAGAAGAACGCACGGTCGACTTTGTCTCGGTTCTTGAGGCGATTTGTGATGATTATGCCGATCTTGGCCGTCCGGTTTCATTTGACGGGCCGCAACCCTTGCAATTCAGTTCGGTCCATACCGTGTTTGGCGGTGGGGACGAACCCCATTCGTTTGAGGGCAAACGCAGTATCCGGATCACCTGTCGTCCCGGTACATTAAAGCGCGCCTTTACCAACCTGATCGAAAATGCCCTGAAATATGGATATCGGGCAAAGGTCAGTCTGGAAGCCACAGCTGACAATGTTCTGGTGACCATTCGCGACGAGGGACCAGGCATACCGGTAGAGCATCAGGACAAGGTGTTCCTGCCATTCTATCGGGTCGAAGGATCACGCGCGCGCAGTACCGGCGGCAGCGGTCTTGGCCTGTCGATTGTGAAGACCGTGATTGATGCCCATGATGGCAAGATCAGTTTGCGCAACATGCCGGGCAAGGGGCTTGAAGTGATCATTTCCTTGCCGCGTCGGGTGTGAGACCCAAACGAAAACGGCCCGCCAGAAGCGGGCCGTTTTGCATTCAGGGTGGTTAATCACCCTTTGCGAATGTCGCTCAGGAAATTGTCGACTTCGCGCTGGATATTGGTGGCCTGATGGCTCAGATCCTTGGCAGAAATCAGGACATTGTTTGAAATCTCGCCAGTTTCGATTACCACGGACTTGGCAGCCATCACGTCATCGGCGGCCCGACGGGTGGTGTCATTGGCGGCCTGCGCGTTCTGGGTGATTTCATGCGTTGCAGATGCCTGCTGTTCAACCGCACTTGAAAGGGCCGTTGTGATGTCATCAAGCTCGTTGATCGAGGTGGTGATGGCACCAATTTCATCACTGGCACTTTGGGTGGCGTTCTGAACAGCCTTGATGCGCGCACCAATATCGGCCGTGGCCTTGGCCGTTTGATCGGCAAGGTGCTTGACCTCGTTGGCGACCACGGCAAAGCCCTTGCCGGCATCACCGGCACGGGCGGCTTCAATCGTGGCATTGAGGGCCAGCATGTTGGTCTGTTCGGCAATATCGGAAATCAGGGTCACCACATCACCGATTTCATCGGCAAGCTTGTTTAAGGCCTGAACGCTTTCGGCACTTTGAACAGCCCGTTCCGATGTTGTACGGGAGATACGGGTTGAATCTTCCATCTGACGACGGATTTCACTGATTGAGGCCGCAAGTTCCTCGGCGGCGGCGGCAACCGTTTCAACGCTGTGCGCGGTGGCCTGTGTGGCCTCCGCAGCACTTGCTGAGCGATCCGCACTGGTTGTGCTGCGCTCCGAGAGAGTTTGGGCAGATGCGTGCATGCCTTCGGACGCACGGGCGATGTCCTCGGCGAGTGATTTGATCCGGCTTTCGAAATCATCGGCAAGTGCATTCAGGGCTGCTTGTCTTTCCTGTGCTGCGGCTTCGCGTTGTTGCGTTTCACGCTGCTGGGCTTCGACAACTTCGGCGGCATTGGCCCGGAATACTTCGAGCGTCTTGCTCATTTCCGTTAATTCATCCCGACCAGTGTCATTGATCGCGACATTGGTGTTGCCTGCGGCAATTTCGGCCATGGCAAACCGTATGCGTTCAAGGCGGTTAATCAGGCCGCGACCAACATAGATCCATGCCAGAAGCCCCGCCAGAACAAGTGATCCGATGCCAAGGGCGCTCAGAATGATGCGTCCCTGTGTTATTGCCTCAGCGGATTCAACCGTGACGGCGGCCGATTGTTTGCTTGCCGCTCCGGCAACGCCCTGCACGCCCATTTTTTCGACAGCAACCCGAACATGATCGAGGGCATCGGTTGCGGATTTCCATGCTTCGATGGCCTTGCGTTTGGGTTCGAGAACCGACAACCCGGTCAGGGTTTCAGCCGTTTTGGTGATGTCGGTGGCTTCGGGGGCGTTTGTGGCGATGGCTTTGCTTGCCTTGCCAACATCGGAAAGACGGTTTTCAAGCTGGCTCAGAGTATCAAGGTCGCTGGCGGACGCTGCCTGATTTTGATAGCCGATGGCAAGGTTGCCCGCCGCTTCAAGGCGTACCATCGTAATCAGTGCAGCCAGTTCTTTTTCCATCAAACCGCTGATGGCCGAACGGCTTTGATCCTGAATGGCGACGGCCCGGTCACGAAGTCCGGTATCAGCAGCCTCGACTACCGGTGCAATTGCGTCCCGGAATGCCTGATGGGCAACAAAAAGCTGTTCCTTTCGTTCGGTGGCGAGCCGCGACCAGGTTTCGGTTGCTCGCTGGATGGCTTCGAGTTCCTGTTTGCGCAGGTCAAACAATGCACCGCGGGTAATGCCAAGGCGGAAAAAATCACCAGCGGGCTTTTTGAAGTCGGCACTGATGGTTTCTGGAACCTTGCGGTTTTCCTTGTAGAATTCCTTGAACTGATCCTTGATCTTTTCGACGGTTTCGATGTCGTTTGCTGCGATCCCCGATACCATCATTGCATAAGCCTGCGAAATGATGGCTTTCATCTGAAAACCGTCAGAAGCGGGCAGGGCGGCACCATCAATCTGTGCAATCAGTTCGCCAAAGGCCTCATGAAGGCGGCCTTCAAGTCCCAGGCGTGCCTTGCGAAAAACTTCGCTGGATTGCGTGGTGGCGGTAAGTTCGTTTTTGCGGATGGCAAAGATATTGTTGTCACCCACACCAAATCCCAGAAGATTTTCCGTGATTTGCGCAAGATCATCAGAACCGGACGCAGAACCAAGTTCGGACAAGGTCGCGCTGGTGGCGTCAAAACGGGTTTTCAGGGCTTCGATAGTGTCGGCATCGTTGGCGTTGGCGGCTTCGATCAGGATGCTGACCAGAAGATTACCCTCAGCCTGCAAAGTCAGGGCTGAACGCAATGTGCCGACCTGATCGGTGATCAGGGTATTAAGGTTGTCAGCAGCCGAATTGATGACATCATTGCTGCCATCGACCAGTTCGCGGTTGGCGGCATTGACCTTGCCTGCGATGGTTTTCAGAAACCCGTCATGCTGGCTGCGAAGATCATTGATAGCTGCATCAACGCCGGTATCGAATTCCTTGCGGTTCGCTGATGCGGTGATCAGTGCATTCAGATCGGGATCAAGCGATTGGGCTATGTCGGAGAACGGCGAGTTCTGCGTTGCTTCACGCAGGTCCTTCATGCGGCTTTGCGCCGTTGCAGACAGGGTGTCCATATCGGCATTCGGATTTGTCGCCATTTCAGAGGCAAGAACAGCAATCGCACTGCTTTCTTCTGCGGCACGCAATGCCTGTGCAACAGATGAGGTCTTGGTGACCGTATCAAGTGCCGAGCTGATCCGTTCGATGGACACGATACCGACGATGGCTGCGATGGCGGTCATTGCCGCGATCGCGCCAAAAGAAGCACCCAGTTTGAAACGGATTCCGAGCCCTTTGGTTTCATTGACCTGTTTTTCGGTCGCTTTTTTTCTGGTCGTCATAGACCTTTCTCCCTAACTACGTGAATTTATTGTTGTTTTCACGTGGATTTGTGATCGACCGACTTCTTTGGTCCGGTTCGATTAATTTGGCATCTGAACGTTTTGAAAAAGCGTGGGTATGTAAAATATCAGGGCAGTGGCAGCGCAAGAACTGCCCAAAAAGAAGAATGGCGGGTGGCCCCCAGAACCACCCGCCAATCAGATCAGATCCGCAACTCGGTATCCGGGTCAAACAGACTGATCTGAGACATGTCGGCCGAGAATGTCATGCTCTCGCCCGGTGTCGGTGCGCGGTCCGGGCGGACGCGTGCGACGATTTCTTTACCCGCAATTTCAATCACGGTCATGGTGTCGGCACCGGTTGGTTCGATTACTTCGACCTTGCTGTCAAAGTTCACATACTGGCTGCCCGGTTCATCCGAACCCGTACGTTTATGGGTCAGGGCTTCCGGACGGATGCCAAAGACAACCTTCTTGCCTGCATATGCCTTGTAGCTTTCCGGTGCTTCGAAAAGCGGAAGGGTGATCGGGTTGCCTTCGCGTTCGATGGAAACGGCAAGCTGACCGTTATTATCGATCAGGGTCGCATTCACGAAGTTCATGGACGGAGAACCGATGAAGCCAGCAACAAACATGTTGTTCGGGCGCTCATAGATGTTCTGCGGCGTATCGAACTGCTGAAGGATACCGTCTTTCATGACTGCGATACGCGAAGCCAGGGTCATGGCTTCGATCTGATCGTGGGTCACGTAGACGATGGTCGATCCAAGACGCTGATGCAGCTTTTTGATCTCGGTGCGCATATCAACGCGCAACTTGGCATCAAGGTTGGAAAGCGGTTCGTCAAACAGGAAGATATCCGGATCACGAACAAGCGCACGGCCCATGGCAACACGCTGGCGCTGACCACCCGAAAGCTGGGAAGGTTTGCGATCAAGAAGCGCCTCGATCTGAAGCAGTTTGGCAACGTCGGCAACTGCCTTGTCGCGTTCCTGCGCAGATACACCGCGGATTTCCAGACCAAAGGTGATGTTCTTGCGAACAGTCATGTTCGGGTAAAGCGCATAGGACTGGAACACCATGGCGATGTTACGGTCTTTGGGATGCACGTCGTTGATAACGCGGTCCCCGATGCGGATTTCCCCGTCGGTTGAACTTTCCAGACCTGCAATCAGGTTCAAAAGGGTCGATTTACCGCAACCTGACGGACCGACAAGGACGAGAAACTCGCCATCTTCAATCGCCAGATTGATTTCCTTGAGAACTTCAACAGGGCCAAAGGCCTTGCGAACTTTATCGAGGGTGAGTGATGCCATTTGCTTATCCCTTCACCGAACCGGCGGTCAGGCCGCGGACGAAGTATTTGCCTGCCAGGACATAAACCAGCAACGTCGGAAGACCGGTCAGCAGGGCTGCTGCCATGTCAACGTTGTACTGTTTCACGCCGGTAGTGGTGTTGACGATATTGTTGAGTGCGACTGTCATCGGTGCATTTTCGCCAGAGGCAAAAGACGCGCCGAACAGGAAGTCGTTCCAGATCTGGGTGAACTGCCAGATGACCGAAACCACGATGATCGGGGTCGAGATCGGCAGAATGATGCGCCAGAAAATGGTGAAGAAACCCGCCCCATCAATGGTAGCTGCCTTGACCAGTTCATCCGGGATCGAAACATAGTAGTTCCGGAAGAACAGGGTGGTGAAGCACAGGCCATACACGACGTGGACCATAACAAGCCCCGGGGTCGAGCTGGCAAGACCAAGCTTGCCAAGAACCTGTGACATCGGCAGCAGAACGACCTGGAACGGAATGAAGCAACCGAACAGCAGCAGGGCAAACACAATGTTCGCGCCCTTGAAACGCCATTTGGTCAGTGCATAACCGTTGATCGCACCAAGGAAGGTCGAAATCAGAACAGCGGGGATCGCCATTTTGACCGAGTTCCAGAAATAGATTTTGATACCTGTACATTCAACACCGACGCAGGCTTCGTTCCATGCATAATTCCATGCATCAAACGTCACAACGCGCGGCAGCGAAATCAGCGACCCTTCGCGGATCTCGTCAAGCGACTTCAGGGAAGTCGAAACCATGACGATCAACGGGAACAGGTAATAAGCTGCAAACAGGATCAGTACGAGATAGAGCAACCCGCGCAGCACTGTGTTTTTCCAGCCTGCGTCGTGGCTATAGGTCTGAAGATCAGCCATTTTTCTTGCCTCCGCGCAGTTCGGAATACAGATACGGCACGATGATTGCCATAACGGTTGCCAGCATCATCATGGCACTGGCCGCGCCAATACCAAGCTGGTTGCGCTGGAAGGCCATGGTGTACATGAAGGTTGCCGGAAGATCCGATGCGTAACCCGGACCACCGCCGGTAAGCGCAATGACAAGGTCAAAGCTTTTAACAGCAAGGTGGGCCAGAACGACGATCGCACTCAGGAAGACCGGGCGGATCGACGGAATAATAATACCGAAATAGATGCGGGGCAGGCTGGCACCGTCCATGTAGGCTGCGCGAATAATGTCCTGATCGACGCCGCGCAATGCTGCAAGGAACATTGCCATGACAAAACCCGATGCCTGCCAGACAGCAGCAATCACAACGGTGTAGATTGCCATGTCGGAATTGACCAGCCAGTCGAACTTGAAGCTCGTCCAGCCAAGATCATGCATCATGCTTTCCAGGCCAAGACCCGGATTGAGAAGCCATTTCCAGACGGTACCGGTCACAATAAAGGACAGGGCCATCGGATAAAGGAAGATCGTGCGAAGTACGCCTTCGGCGCGAATGCGCTGATCAAGAAGAACTGCCAAAAGGCACCCGATGATCAGGCAGGTCACGATAAACAGACCACCAAAGACCAAAAGGTTTTCAATGGCAACATGCCAGCGTTCCATTTGCCACAGGCGTTCATACTGTCGCAGGCCTGCCCAATCCCAGACGGGAAGCATGCGCGACTTGGAAAACGCCATATAGCCGGTCCACAGGATGAACCCGTAGACGAAAAACAGGGACGCAGCAAAGGACGGTGCAACAACGATCTTTGAAAGATGACGCTGAATACTGGCCGTCAGGTTGCTTTCGGTGCTTTGAGAAGCCCCCATACCCTTTGCCTCAAAAGTTAGATGTAGCGGGAAGCAGGCCCCGGAAGCCGGGGCCTGCACACTAATCAGTCAATCAGACTGTTCAGATCAGATGAGATTAGTCTTTTGCCAGTTCAACGGCTTCGACCAGACGCGAGACGGCTTCGTCAGACGACATGTCGGAGTTGAAGTGGGCAGTGACAACGTCAACGATCGCACCCGAAAGGTGACCACGAAGCGCCATGCCATGTGCCATGGACGGCAGGAAGCCGCCAGCGTCCTGGGCTGCCAGAAGGTCAGCTTCGGATTTCTTCGCGCAATCGTCGAACTTGTCGAGCGGAACGCCAAGACGTGCCGGGATCGAACCTTTGAGAAGGTTGAAGGTTTCCTGGAACTTCTGACCAACGATCAGCTCGGCAAGAAGTTTCTGGCCAGCAACCTTGTCGTCGCCAGAAACGTTGAACATTGCGAAGCTGTCAACGTTGAACAGGTAACCGTTATCCGACGGAGCAGCCGAGCAGATGAAGTCTTTGCCCGGTACTTTGCCAGCAGCAAGGAATTCGCCCTTTGCCCAGTCACCCATGATCTGCATGGCGGCTTCGCCATTCATGACCATTG
The DNA here is from genome assembly GCF_003326795.1 of Thalassospira profundimaris. Taxonomy (GTDB): domain Bacteria; phylum Pseudomonadota; class Alphaproteobacteria; order Rhodospirillales; family Thalassospiraceae; genus Thalassospira; species Thalassospira profundimaris_C. The sequence goes on from NZ_JPWI01000003.1 coordinate 143,086, forward strand.
CGGTTGCAAGGTTCCAGTCACGACCCGGGAAGTCGGCATCGACATAACCACGGATTTTGCGCATCTGGTCGAACACCGCTTTCATGGTGTCGGATTTCAGAGCGTCTTCGTCGAGGTCAACCATTGCTTTCTGGAAGAATTCCGGACCGCCAAGGCCAAGAACGACGGTTTCAAAGATTGTCGCATCCTGCCAGGGCTGACCACCATGGGCGATCGGCGTGATGCCGGCTGCTTTGAGTTTGTCAGCAAGAGCGTTGAACTCGTCCCAGCTTTTCGGAACCTCGGTTGCGCCAACTTTTGCCAGAAGGGCCGGGTTTGCCCAGATCCAGTCAATACGGTGAATGTTCACCGGAACAGCAACATAGTCGCCTTCATATTTCATGACGTTCTGAATCGCCGGCGGGATAACCTTGTCCCAGCCTTCTGCTTCGGCAACGTCATTGAGATCAGCAAGTGCGCCCTGTTCGGCCCAATCCTGAATCGCCGGACCTTTAAGCTGAACAGCTGCCGGTGCGTCGCCAGAAAGAACGCGCGAACGCAGAACGGTCATGGCTGCGTCACCGCCGCCACCAGCAACCGGGCTATCAACCCATTTGCCACCATTTGCTTCGAAATCTTCTTTGAGGGCTGCAACAGCTTTTGCTTCGCCGCCCGAAGTCCACCAGTGCAGAACTTCAGCGGTCGGCTCGGCATGAGCAAAGCTAGCAGTTGCGAGTGCAGAAATCGCCACACCGGTGGCGAGGATGGTTTTGCGCAGATACATTTAGGTTTCCTCCCTGGCTTTGAACCATTTGCAGCGACAACATGCTTTGAGAGGGCATTCAATGCATCCACAAAACTGTAACAGGGCGTTTCCAGAACGCGAACTGAAACAATCTGTTACAAAAATAATTTGGCGTATCGTAAATATATTGCAGGGCAGCAAAAACAATTAGGGCGTTTGTTTGCATGATAGATGTGATGTGTGTTCACAAATGATGTCAATTCGATCCGGAATTCAATCTTTTGAATGGCTGTTGGGCACAAATGAAGGGGGGGCGAGGTCTGCCGGAGTTGCTCAAGGCTTGTGTTCCAGCTCGTCAATAAACGGCCTCGCCATCATGGTTGCTTTAACAGCGGATCCGATTGATCGGTTTTCTGGTGAAAAACAGATCAATCGGGTGTGGAAATGTTGCGGTGCAACTTTTGGTGATGTGGAAGATGCGCTGGGTATCGGCATGACCAAACTGCATAGCTGTAAACTTTTGTGGCCTATGTCGGAGGTGTGAGGGGACATATGTGACAAAATGGAATAGATGATGTGCAAACTTTGGTAATTGAGGATTGAATGCTGTTTGGACATATTGCATTGCGAAACTACTGAGGCGAATGCGCCAGACAGTTGGAGGTCTCCTCCAAGGCGGCATTCAAAATTTGTAACCCAAGGAGGTTCAACATGTTCCTGTCCAGTATTCTTGTTGCTGTTCGCCGTTGGGCCTATGCACGTTCGGTTGCGAATGAACTTTACGGCCTTGATAAGCGCGATCTTGATGATGTCGGGATTTCCCACTGGCAGATCAAAGACGTTGCTCGTAAAGCCGCTCGTGACGCGATTGCATAACGCCAGCGCAATTTAGGCTCCCGACCTTCGGGAAAGCCAATGCGGAAGCCGGACATCAGTCCGGCTTTTTGTGTATCCGGGCTGTGGTTTCCCGCAGCTTTGCTGAGGCCGTTTGGTTAAAGCAATTGTCTTTGACGGCTATGTAAACCCGTCTCGTTGCTGTCGAGTTTGTTCAGGAACGCATTTGCCTGGGCAATAAGGCTTTCTTTATCGGCATCCTTCATACGTGCCCAGTTCTGATAAGGCATGCGCAAGCGAGCATTGTTGCCAAGTACATCTGCATGGCGATCAAGGAAATGCCAGTAAAGCGCATTAAAGGGGCAGGCGTCTGAACCGATATTTTTGCGCGGATTGAACGGGCAGCCCTGACAGTAATCAGACATCCGGTCGATATATTTGCCACTCGCGGCATAGGGTTTGGAGGCCATGGTGCCACCATCGGCATAAAGCGCCATACCAAGTGTGTTGGGCAGTTCAACCCATTCAAATGCGTCAATATAAACTGCGAGATACCATTCGCAGACCTCCTGAACAGAAAGGCCGGTCAGGAGCGAGAAATTACCAATCACCATCAGGCGCTGTATGTGATGGGCATAGGCATTTTCAAGCGTTTCGCCAATCGCCTGCTTCAAACAATTCAGCGATACATCCCCGTCCCAGAAAAACGCGGGCAGGGCGCGTTTTGCCTCAAAATGATTGCGGGTGACGTAATCCGGTCCCATGAACCAGTAAAGCCCGCGAACATATTCCCGCCAACCAAGGATTTGGCGAATGAATCCCTCAACCGCATTAAGGGGGGCCTTGCCGTCGTGATAGGCACGTTCGGCCGCACGACAGACTTCATCAGGCAACAGCAAGCCGATATTGATATAGGGACTGATCAGTGAGTGATAGACCGTCGCACTTTTGACAGTCATGGCATCCTGATAATCACCAAAGCACGCCAGACGATGGTCAATGAAATGATCCAGTGCCATCAGGGCATCCTGTCGTGTCACCGCCCACCCAAAGGATTCAACCGAACCAAGCCCGTCGGGAAAGTCGTCATAGGCCAGATCAAGCAGGTCACGGGTAACGGGATCGGGGGCAAAGGATTTCGGGGGATGTGGCGTAAGGTCATCGGGCAGAGTTTTGCGATTATCGTGATCAAAGTTCCATTGCCCGCCAACCGGTTTGCCATCGGGTTCCATCAGAATCCCGGTGTTCCGGCGCAAGCCGCGATAGAAATATTCCATGCGCAGTTCCTTGCGACCCTTTGCGAACTCTTCGAATTCCAAAAGCGGGGCAAAGAAACGATCATCGGGCCGGATTTCAAGTTTCACATCAGGAAGCGACGACCAATTCTCTATTTCCTGACGAACCCGCCATTCGCCGGGTTCGGTGATGATAACCTTTGAAACGTCATGCTGATCAATCGTGGTCCGCAACGCGTCGGTAAAGCTTTTGGTCGGGCGGGTTTTGTAGTCGTAATAATCAACAACAAACCCTTCGTCCCTGAGCGCTTTGGCGAAGTGACGCAGGGCAGACAGAATCAGAACGATCTTTTGCCGGTGATGGGGAACATAGGTTGCTTCGGCCTGCGGTTCCGCCATGACAATCAGATCTGTGTCGGGATTGGCATCGGCAAGACTTGAGACGTCGCGGGTCAGTTGATCACCAAGCACAAAGCGGATGGTTTGATAAGTCGTCATCGGGATTGCATGCAGCCTGATTGGGTAACGGATACGAGTCGTACGAGGCCGTTGGGTCAAAAGATCGCAGGCAGGTGATTTTTTGCAGAACCGATTTTCATTCGCAGGCAAAAAACTGCGAATGATTTTTACTCAAGCAGCATAAATGACCTATTTCCAGAAAAAGGCCTAAATTATTGATAATGGTAATCAAAGGCGCGCTTTTCTCTTGAAACGGGTGGGGGCTGTTCCCAATATCATGGAAGCCCAACCATCAGGAGAGCCATGATGAAAGGTGATCCCAAGATCATCACATACCTTAATCGCATTCTGACAAATCAGTTGACTGCGATTAACCAGTATTTCCTGCATGCCCGGATGCTGCGCGACTGGGGTGTCGAAGAAATGGGCGAATATGAATACAAGCTTTCCATCAAGGAAATGAAACGTGCCGATGATACTATCGAGCGCATTCTGTTCCTTGAAGGTCTGCCCAATCTTCAGAACCTCAACAAACTCATGATCGGCGAAAATGTTCAGGAGATCGTCAGTTGCGACATGAAGTTCGAACTGGCATCCCTGCCGCTGCTGCGCGAAGCAATTACTGCCTGCGAAAAGGCCGAGGATTTTGTCACCCGCGATCTGCTGGTGAAATTCCTTGAAGAGCAGGAAGAGCATGTCGACTGGCTCGAGACCGAAGAATGGCAACTCGAACATGTCGGTATTGCAAATTACATTCAGAGCCGTTCAGGCGACGGCGACTAATCAGATCAGGAGCTTAACGCCATGAAGGGTAGCAAGAAGGTTATTGCCGCACTCAACAAACAGCTCACAGCCGAACTGTCCGCGGCGGACCAGTACAATACGCACGCAGAAATGTATGCCGACTGGGGCCTGCATTCGCTTTATGAGCGCATGCACCATGAAAAGGACGAAGAGCTTGAACACGCAAAGCGTTTGATCGAGCGTATCCTGTTCCTTGAAGGTGTGCCCGATACCGCGTCACGTGAACCGATCAAGATCGGCAAAACCGTTCCCGAGATGATGAAAAATGATCTCGAGCACGAATATCACGTCATCAATCTTCTGAAAAAAGCGATCAAGATTGCCGAAGCAGAGGACGATTTCCAGACCCGCCAGATGCTGGTCGGACTGCTTGATGACAGCGAAGAAGATCACGCATACTGGATCGAACAGCAGATCCGTCTGATCGATATGATGGGGCTTCAGAATTATATTCAGTTCCGTGCAGCAGGCGAACCAAGCCCGCACGGATAAGAATTATCAAGCCTGACCCGACAAGAACCCCGGACATGATCCGGGGTTTTTTCTTGCTTTTTTCAATGCGCATCTCGACTTCGTCCATTCCGATTTTTTTGTCTTGACCTTCCAGTCGCTGGAAGGTCTATCTTCTCCCATATCAAGAATAGGGTCAGCTACGGCATAGCGACAAAATATGCGGCGACCCTCCAAACCAGATTGAGGTTACGTGATATGGATGGCCGGATCGAAACAGACGAACGCGATGCAGCGGCAAGTGCGCCAGCGTCGCCGTCCCATCAGGATGAAGTCACCTTGCCTGTCGACGGCATGACCTGTGCCAATTGTGCCGGACGGGTTGAAAAGGCGATTGCCGGACTGGATGGCGTTGCCGAGGTAGATGTCAATCTTGCGCTGAATTCAGCACATATCCGCTTTGATACAGACAAGCTCGATACCGCACGGATTGCGGCCACCATCAAGGATGCCGGTTACAGTGTGCCGCAGCAGCAGCTGTCCTTTGATGTTGATGGCATGACCTGTGCGAACTGCGCCCTTCGCGTTGAAAAGGCACTTGCAGCGATGCCCGGTGTTACATCGGCGAGTGTGAATTTTGCCCTTGAGCGCGCAGACATAGAAGTACTGCCGGGCAAGGCAAACGATGCCGCCGTGATCAAGGCGATCGAAGATGCGGGGTATCACGCAACATCGCGCAATAAATCTTCCGGTGCCGATCAGGATGCCGATGGCAAATCAGCATCAGGCAAGTTGGACAAATCCCTTGTGTTGCTTGCAGTGTCAGCGCTTCTGACCGCTCCGCTGGTGTTGCAGATGGTCTGGATGAACCTTGGTGTGACTTATCATTTGTCTGCCTGGGTCGAACTTGCCCTGGCAACGCCGGTTCAGTTCGTGATCGGTCACCGTTTCTATAAGGGAGCGTGGGCCGCGCTGCGTCATCGCAGCGCCAATATGGACGTTCTTGTCGCGCTCGGAACGTCAGCCGCCTATTTCCTGAGTGTCTATAACATGGCGGTCGGCCAACCCGGGGAAATGCATCTGTATTTCGAGGCATCGGCTGCCATTATCACCCTTATCCTTGCTGGCAAGATTATGGAAGAACGCGCCAAGCGTGGTGCATCCGCCGCCATTCGTGAATTGATGGCGTTGCGTCCGCGTCGTGCGCGCAAGCTGGTAGAGGGTGAAGGTGAACAGGATGTCGCCATCGAAAGCCTTACGGTCGGCGATATCGTTCGTGTGCTGCCGGGCGAACGTTTGCCCGTGGATGGCACTGTGGTTGCAGGTGAAAGTGAACTGGATGAAAGCCTGATTACCGGCGAAACACGTCCGGTTGCCCGCGTCGCGGGAGACGGGGTTGTTGGTGGTGCCGTAAATGGCACCGGTCGCCTTGATATCGAAGTGCGTGCCGTTGGCGATGACACCACGCTATCGCGGATTATTCGTCTGGTTGAAAAGGCCCAGACGGGCAAGGCCCCGGTTCAGAAGCTGGTTGATCGTGTATCATCTGTTTTCGTGCCGATTGTTGTCGTCATTGCCCTTGCGACGCTTATTGTCTGGTTGCTGATGGGCTATGGGGCAGAGGCATCAATTGTGGCTGCTGTGTCGGTGCTTGTGATCGCATGTCCCTGTGCGCTTGGTCTTGCAACCCCGACGGCACTTGTCGCCGGAACAGGCAGTGCGGCACGGAACGGGATTCTGATCCGTAATTTTGAGGCGCTCGAACAGGCCCATAATGTTGATACGGTGATTTTTGACAAAACCGGCACCTTGACCGAGGGCACGCCGACGGTGCGTGACGTTTGCGCCGCGGATGGCATGGATCGTAATGAAATGTTGCGTCTCGTGGCCGGGGTTCAGGCTGCAAGCGAACATCCGTTGGCACGTGCGATTGTCTCACTTGCAAAGGACGAAAATATTGTCCTGCCCGAGATTGAGGACTTCAAGGGCAAAACCGGTGCAGGCGTCCTTGCCAAGGTTGATGGTCACGCGGTTGCCATCGGAACCGAGGCGTTGCTGACCGATCAGGGCATCCAGTCGCTTTCTGATAAGGTTGCCACTGAAATCAAACAACATGAGAGCGAAGGGCGTACCGTCGTTCTGGTGGCGATTGACGGTGCCTTTGCCGGATATATCACCCTTGAGGACCGCATTCGTGAAAGCGCGAAACAGGCAATTGCCGATTTGAAGGCGCGCGGTATTTCGTCGATCATGCTTTCGGGCGACAGCCAGGACGTCGCCAGTCACGTTGCCCGCGAACTGGGGCTGGAGCGCGGCGAAGGTCGTATCCGCCCGCAAGACAAGGCGCTTGAGGTCGAGAAACTCCGCAAACAGGGACGTCGTGTCGCCATGGTTGGCGATGGCATCAATGATGCACCGGCATTGGCAGCGGCAGATGTTGGTATTGCGATGGGTGGTGGTACGGATGTTGCCATGGAAACGGCGGGTATCACCTTGATGCGTTCGGATCCGGCACTGGTGTCGGCTGCGATTGACATATCGATCGCAACCCGGCGCAAGATCGCCCAGAACCTGTTTTGGGCCTTTGCCTATAACGTGGTGGGTGTGCCACTGGCGGCACTTGGTGTTCTTAGCCCGGCAATTGCCGGTGCTGCAATGGCGCTGAGTTCGGTTTCGGTAGTTGGCAACTCCCTGACGTTGCGGCGCTGGAACGTGCGCCGCCAGAAGAGTGGGGAATAAAATGAATATTTCCGATGCAGCAAAGAATTGCGGACTTCCTGCCAAGACCATTCGGTATTACGAGGATATCGGTCTGGTAAATCCGGGCCGGATGGAAAACGGCTATCGCGACTATGGCGAGGATGACCTTCATAAATTGCGGTTTCTGCAACGTGCGCGCGGGCTTGGATTTTCGGTCGAGGATTGCCGTGTGTTGCTGTCACTTTACGAAGACCGCAACCGGGCATCTTCGGACGTCAAGGAAATCGCCAAAACCCATCTGGGCGAGATCGAACGCAAGATTGCCGAATTGCAAAGCCTACAAAAGACCTTGTCTGATCTGGTTCATGCCTGTCACGGTGATGACCGGCCCCATTGCCCCATCATCAATGATCTGGCGCGCTGATCGCGCGCAGAAAGACGTCTTCAGAGAGAGAACAAGCAGTGCAAAACAAAAGTGTTATGGTGTTGGGTGCGGCAGTCGGTGCGGCCATCATGTACGGGATCGTAAGTTTCTTTGGGCCGCAATCCGGACAGATGCAAAATGTGGAACTGCGTCCTGATGACCTGAAACTCGTGGCACTGGGCAAAAAGGTCTATGACGCCAATTGCGCTTCATGCCATGGGGCAAAATTCGAAGGTCAGGCGAACTGGCGTGAACGCGGTGACGACGGTTTGCTACCAGCACCCCCGCATGATGAAACCGGTCACACATGGCATCATCCCGATGCCATGTTGTTTGCCCTGACCAAATATGGTCCGGCGGCAATTGCCGGCAACGATTACAAATCGGCCATGCCCGCATATGAGAACACCCTGACGGATGAGGAAATCCTTGCCAGTCTGTCCTATATCAAAAGCCGCTGGCCAGATGAGATCAGCCAACGTCACGACCAGATCAACCAGTCAGCCGCACAGCAACAGTAACTCTCGTCAGGCAACTCAGAAAATGACAAAGCCCGCACCAAGACTATCGGTGCGGGCTTTTGATTTGTCTGAATTCGGGAATGGTCAGGTACGTGGCAATGTGATGCGCACCGTGGTGCCCTTGCCAAGGTCGCTTTCGATGCTCATACGGCCGCCATGCAATTCAACAAGCAATTTGGCAAGTGGCAGGCCAAGACCGGTTCCGGCACTTTCCTTGACCCCGGAAGGGTGGAGTTGCGAGAAACGGGCAAGCGCACGGGGAATGTCATTCGGGCTCATGCCGACACCGTTATCGGCAATGGAAATGGTGATGTCATCGGGCGTCATGGAGAGCCCGATGGAAATGTCACCTCCATCCGGGGTGAATTTCGCCGCATTGCTCAGGATATTGATCAGAATCTGTTTGAGTTTCAGCTTGTCACAGCGCAGCAAGACGCTTTCACGTGGCAAGTCGATTTCAAGGTTATGCCGACGTCGCGAAATGTCATCGTGAACAAGCTTGGCTGCTTCGTTGATGATCGTGCCAAGATCGGCGTTTTCGGATTGCAAAGTCATCGAGCCGGCGGAAAGCTTGGAAACATCAAGAACATTATTGACCAGTTCAAGCAGATGTTTACCGGCCTCGTAAACGTCGCGTCCGCATTCGCGGTATCCGTCGGGGATATCGCCCAGAACAGCCTCGGCAATCAGCTCGGAGTTGCCGATGATCGCATTTAGTGGCGTACGAAGCTCATGCCCCATATTGGCAATGAAGTCGGATTTGGATGCGTTGGCATCGGCCTGATGGCGGTTTTGCTCCATCAGGGAACGTTCAGCCTGTTGCTGACGGTCATTTTCCAGAAGCGTCATCAAAACCGCTGTACGCGTTTCGTTGTTCTGGAAATATTCAAGCGGCGCGATGGAAAGATCGCAGACATGGCTTTCATTCGAAGCGCCGACCAGAACAATGTCCCCGCGCCAGGTCCGGCCGGATGAAAACACATCTTCAATATCGTTGATAAGGCCCTTGGAGAGGAAGCCGGCCTTGCGACCCAGCATGCGATCACGCGACACGCCGATCAGTCTGGCGATGGCTTCGTTACATTGCAGGACCAGTCCGTTGCGATCACAAATGACCGCCGCATAGGGCAGGGCGTTCAGAACAACCTGATCTGCCAATGGCACATTAGTGGTGCCAATCGGTGTGTTGCTGGTCATTTCAGCCCCTGGTCCCATTGTTTTACAGTAACGCTCGTTTAAAACGCTCGATACCCAGCCCCGTAAGCGGGATGTCAGGTGTGCGATTGCTTATTACGTCGGCGATTGCCTTTGCCGACCCACAACTCATCGTCCAGCCCAGCGTCCCATGCCCCGTATTAAGGTATAGATTATCATATTTAGTACCCCCAAGAATAGGGGCAGAATCGGGCGTTACCGGGCGTAAACCCGACCAGAAACTGATGGTCGATGGATCTCCGCAATTCGGAAATAATTCTAATGCTTTATCGACGATAAGCTGATTTCTTTTTGGTGACATTCGCAAGTTGTAGCCATCCAGCTCTGCGGTCCCTGCTACCCTGAGTTGGTCGCCAAGTCGCGAATACACCATTTTGACGCTGTCATCGATCAGGGCGGTCTGAGGGGCACCGTGATAACCGGTGGTATCAATGCTGATCGAATATCCCTTGCACGGATAGATCGGCGCATTCAGGCCAAGTGGCTTCAGCAATAACGGACTATAACTTCCAAGACAGACCAGAAAGGCGTCAGCTGTAATGTTGCCCTGATCGGTTTGTACCGAGGTGATCCTGCCCTCATCATGGATCAGGCGTCTGATCTGTGTGTTGAAGCGGAATGTGGCGCCCTTGGCGATGCAATGTTCGGTCAGGCGCTCGGTGAATTTGCGGGCATCGCCGCTTTCATCATCGGGTGTGAAGCTGCCACCGACAATCGGGGCGTTGCTTTGGCGAAGGGCAGGTTCGATTTCATAACATTCGTCCGGACTGACGGTTTTCCGGTTAAGTCCAAGGTCACGCATCTGCGCAGTTGCCCGATCAACCGCGTCCATTTCGTAGGCATCACGGCAGACATGCAAAATTCCGCGTTCGCTGTGATCATAATCCAGATTAAGTTCGCAGCGGAGGGCACGCAGGCAATCGCGACTATAGGTCGCAACGCGCAAGGCCTTTTCAAGATTGATCCGGGCACGTCCATCGGTGCAATTTCGCAAGAACCGCAAACCCCAGGCAAAAAGCTGCGGGTCAAAGCGCATGCGGACCAGAAGCGGTGCTTCCTCGCGTCCAAGCCATTTCAGGATTTGTTTCGGGGTGCCGGCATTGGCCCATGGTGTTGCATGGCATGCCGAAATTTGACCACCATTGGCAAAGCTTGTTTCCTGTGCACTTGCATGTTGGCGATCAATAACGGTGACCTGATGACCATTTTGCAAAAGATACCAGGCCGCTGTCGTCCCGATGACGCCAGCACCCATTACGACAACATGCATGCGGGCAAAGCCTTGTTGCGGAAAGTGCGTTCGTGAAGCAGCCCAGATAGATAGGACAATGCGTTATCTGTCTGACTTGCGAATTTGTTTGCAATATACTGTCGTGTAAAACAAATGGCTACCGGCGACTTTTGATCTTTTTTGCACCTATGAAAATGCGTCTGAATGATAGGGCGCAGTGATAAAACAGACGGGGTAAAATGTTTGAAATCCTGACCACAGACCAGATGTACGAAGCAGACCGCCGAACGATTGAAGGCGGTCTTGCCGGTGATGTGTTGATGGACAATGCCGGACGTGTGGTGTTTGAGGAAATCATACGTCACTGGTCCCCTCGGTCGGTCTCTGTTTTGTGTGGTCCGGGCAATAATGGTGGTGACGGTTTTGTGATTGCCAGATTGCTGCGCGACGCCGGCTGGTCGGTCCGGCTGGGCCTGATGGGGGATGTTGTATCACTTAAGGGCGACGCGGCCCTTCATGCCGCACGCTGGGACGGCGCGGTGGAGCGTCTTTCACCAGCCCTTGTCGTCGGTGCGGATTTGCTGGTGGATTGTATCTTCGGGGCAGGACTGGCGCGCGAGATTACCGGCGAGATTGCCGAACTGATCACCACGATAAATTCAAGTATGGCATCGGTCGTATCCGTCGATGTGCCATCGGGAGTGGATGGCAATAGTGGCGCGATTTGGGGCTGTGGTGTCAAGGCGGATCTGACGGTGACATTCTGTCGGGCAAAGCCCGGTCATTACCTTTTGCCCGGCCGGTTGATGTGCGGTGAACTGGCCATCCGTGATATCGGCATTTCCGACCAGACCATTTCCGAAATGCGTCCGAATTGCTGGCGTAATGATCCGGTTCTGTGGCGTGCGGGTATCCACTGGCCCGGATTGGACGGGCACAAATATCATCGTGGTCATCTGCTGGCTTTTGGCGGGGCATCCATGACCGGTGCAACACGGCTTGTTGCGCGTGCCGCCCGCCGATCAGGTGTCGGGTTGTTGACCATTGTATCGGATCCGGTGGCACTTCCGGTTTATGCGTCAGATACCCCGGGTAATATGACAGCGCCAATCGGACAGGTCGAAAGCCTTTTAAATGACTGTCGTCATAATGCCTTTGTGATCGGGCCGGGATATGGTCTGGGGGATGACACCAGAAGTCTTGTCCTTAAACTTTTGCATCTGTGCCGTTCGACCGTTCTGGATGCAGATGCGCTCACAAGCTTTGCCGATGATCCGTCTACATTATGTTTTGCGATTCAGGGGCCGACGGTTCTTACCCCGCATGAGGGCGAATTTTCCCGCCTGTTCCCCGATATCACTGGCGATAAATTGACCCGGGCGCGCGCAGCGGCGAAACGAAGTGGTGCGACAGTCCTGATCAAGGGGGCGGATACGGTGATTGCCGCACCTGATGGCCGGGCCGCAATCAGTGCCGCCGATGCCCCCTGGCTGGCAACAGCCGGATCGGGCGATGTTCTGGCCGGGATTATTGGTGGTCTGATGGCGCAAGGCATGGAAATGTTCGATGCAAGCTGTATGGCGGTCTGGCTTCATGCCCGCAGCGGAACAGATATCGGGCCGGGCCTGATCGCCGAGGATATACCGGAACATTTGCCCGGTATTTTGCGCGAACTTTGGCTGGCATCGCGCAAAAAAGGCTAGGGGTGTTTCCGGTGATCAAGTGAAACGGTTAAATACCGACGGGCCAGAATTATGACATCTTTGCGGGCATGCTGGATGTTTGGTTGATGTCACCCGATATACTTACCTTAAAGTCACAAAAACAGAACTACCGGATGTGGGAGACAGGCATGTCTCAGACCTTCTTGGACAGAACAATTGATAACCTTCGGGTTGCCTGGCGCGAATTGCGTGACAGCCCGGTGGTGCGTGGCCTTGGTCTTGATGAAAGTCAGAGCCGTCAGGAACGCTGGCGTCGCCAGATCACCGATTGCCTTGCCAAGCGTGGCGGGGCGGTCTCGGCACGTTCGCGTGCGGCGGCACTTGGTCATGATTTTCTGCGTCTTGATGACGCGGGAAAGCGCGAATTTTTGCACCTGCTAATCAACGAGTTTGGCGTTGATCGAGACCGTGTCGGAGCGATCATGTCAGACTGGAACATGGTTGATGATCTGGCCGAACAGGCTTTGCTGGAGGCAGAACTGAGAGCTGCCCTTACGCCGCCATTTCGCATGATTCTTAAGGAATTCAATTCATTACCCCAGGGTGTAAAGTTTCTGGTTGATCTGCGGGCGGATCTTTTGCGGTGGCGCAGGGAAGCCCCAGGGCTTGTTATCCTTGAGCGTGATCTTAAGGAACTCCTCGCAGGCTGGTTTGATATCGGCTTTCTGGAACTGCAACGCATCACATGGAATTCTTCTGCTTCCCTTCTTGAAAAGCTGATCGCCTATGAAGCCGTTCACGCCATTCAAAGCTGGGATGACCTGAAACGTCGGTTGGCACCGGATCGCCGGTGTTTTGCCTTTTTCCATCCGGGAATGCCCGACGAGCCGCTTATTTTTGTCGAGGTGGCCCTGGTCAATGGCATCGCAGGCAGTGTCGATGCCCTGATCCAGAGTGATCAGGATGACGCAGACGAACAAGAGTCGAAGCTTGCCGATACCGCCATCTTTTATTCGATTTCAAATGCGCAGGCTGGCCTGGCGGGAATCAGTTTTGGTGATTTCCTGATCAAGCGGGTGGTTGGGGAATTGCAACGTGATCTTCCGGATCTCAAGCAGTTCTGTACCCTGTCTCCCATTCCGGCTATGCGCAGCTGGATGGACCGGCAACTTGATGCCATGTTGCAAAAGCAGGACACAGGACTGCCCAAGGCAATTGAGGCAGCCTTACGCGATTGTGATGATCTGATGGGGCCCAAACCGCCTGCAAAACACCCGGACGAGGTGAGCGAACGCACGCGCACCAATATCGAATACCTTACGGCTTGGTATCTTTTGAATGCCAAGCGGGTTGAGACAGGATCGGCATTTGATCCGGTGGCGCATTTCCATCTGACCAACGGGGCACGGGTCGAACGGCTGAACTGGAATGGCAACGGAAATGAAAATGGCTGGATGCAGTCATTTGGCATGATGGTGAACTATCTTTACGACCTTTCGATGATTGAAAAAAATCATGAAAGCTATGTCGGGCAGGGCAAAATAGCCGCATCTGGTGCAGTAAAGCGTCATTTGCGCTAGTTTTGCAAAAGCCGGAAACCCTTGAAACCTGCTAGATATTCCGTGTGATGGCCTGTTAAATTCCACAAGATTGCATTTGTCGAAAAGGCGATGCTTGCATGAGGTGAGCGAAGTTTGTATTAAGGCGCACTCATTCCGGTCTTACCGGCGTGAATTGCGTGCTTGTGTGCGGGCGTGGCGGAACTGGTAGACGCGCTGGATTTAGGTTCCAGTGGAGCAATCCGTGGGGGTTCGAGTCCCTTCGCCCGTACCACTTGCAGGCTTTAAAATAGATCAGGTTATATATTCGTTTAGTCATATTGACTTTCTGACGTCCGGACTGCGTCGCGTAACGGACATTATTCGAACCAAGCAAAAGAGTTATCTATGCAGGTTACTGAAACCAAAAACGAAGGCCTGGCGCGCGAGTTCAAAGTCGTCGTGCCCGCCGCACATATCGAAGAAAAAGTCGTCGCCAAGCTTGACGAGATCAAAGACCAGGTTCGCCTGCCGGGCTTCCGTCCGGGCAAAATTCCGGCGAAACTGCTTCGTCAGCGTTATGGCCAGGCTGTCATGGGCGAAGTTCTTGAAGCCGCTGTGAACGAAAACACCGGCAAAGTTCTTTCCGACAACGACCTGCGTCCGGCCGTTCAGCCGAAAATCGAAGTAACCAAATTCGATGAAGGCGGGGATCTTGAGTTCGACATCGCTGTTGAAGTCATCCCGGCAATCGAAGCAATGGACTTCAAAAAGCTGAAACTGACCCGTGAAGTTGTTGAACTTGACGACAGCAAGGTTAACGAAACCCTTGATCGTATTGCCGCAGCGCAGGGCACCACTGCTCCGCTCGCACGCAAGCGCAAGTCGAAAGCCGGTGACGTTGTCGTTATCGACTTCCTCGGCAAAATCGACGGTGAAGCATTCGACGGCGGCAAAGCCGAAGATTACGAACTCGAACTCGGTTCGGGCTCCTTCATCGATGGTTTCGAAGATCAACTGACCGGTGTTAACGCTGGTGACGAAGTTGTCGTCAAAGTGAAATTCCCGGAAGCTTACGGTGCTGCTGAACTCGCTGGCAAAGATGCCGAGTTCGACGTAACCGTCAAGGAAATCAAAGAAAAGAAACCGGCTGAGCTGGATGACGAACTTGCCAAGAAACTTGGTCAGGAATCGTTTGAAGCGCTTAAAGACGCAATCCGCAAGGATTACGGACGCGAATACGAATCGGTTTCCCGTCAGAAACTGAAGCGTCAGCTGCTTGATGCGCTGGCTGAAAACCACAGCTTCGAACTTCCGACCTCGCTGGTCGAAAACGAACTGCAGGGCATCATCGGCCAGATCAAACAGGCCCGTGAAGCTGGTCAGGAAGATGACGAAACCAAAGGCAAGTCCGAAGAAGAGCTGACCGAAGAGTTCCGCGAAATCGCAGAACGTCGCGTTCTTCTTGGTCTTCTGCTTGCAGAAGTTGGCCGTGCAAACGAGATCCAGGTTACCCAGGAAGACGTGAACAAGGTCCTTGTTGCTGAAGCTCAGAAGTACCCGGGTCAGGAACAGCAGGTTATTGAATTCTATAAAAATAACCCGCAGGCCTTGCAGGCTCTTCAGGGCCCTGTATATGAAGACAAGGTCGTGGATTACATCGTCGAACTCGCAAAGGTTGAAGAAAAGACCGTAACGGTCGAAGATCTTCTGAAACCGGAAGAGGAAGACGAAGCTCCGAAGAAGAAATCGGCTGCTAAGAAAGCACCGGCGAAAAAGGACGCAGAGAAAAAGGCTCCGGCCAAGAAAGCTGCTGCCAAGAAGCCGGCTGCGAAGAAAAAAGCAGAAGACTGATCTGACGAGAAGTAATCCTGCCGGACACGGTTTTGGATAATGCAGGGAGTTGCAGTTGATGATTAGAGAACAGATGAATTCGCTTGTGCCGATGGTGGTTGAACAGACCAGCCGGGGCGAGCGTGCCTATGACATCTTTTCGCGTTTGCTCAAGGAGCGTATCGTCTTCATCAACGGTCAGGTTCATGACGGCATGTCGTCACTGATCTGCGCGCAGCTCCTGCATCTCGAATCGGAAAATCCGGACAAGGATATTTCGCTTTACATCAATTCTCCGGGCGGTGTTGTGACCTCGGGTCTCGCCATCTATGACACCATGCAGTACATCCGTTGTGATGTATCGACGGTGTGCATG
Source organism: Thalassospira profundimaris (assembly GCF_003326795.1). Lineage (GTDB taxonomy): Bacteria > Pseudomonadota > Alphaproteobacteria > Rhodospirillales > Thalassospiraceae > Thalassospira > Thalassospira profundimaris_C. Next base: position 159,094 of record NZ_JPWI01000003.1, read on the forward strand.
GGGCAGGCGGCATCCATGGGCTCGCTTCTGTTGATGGCCGGTGCAAAGGGCAAGCGTTACTGCCTGCCGAATGCGCGTGTCATGATCCACCAGCCGTCCGGCGGTTTCCAGGGACAGGCATCGGATATCGAAATCCATGCCCGCGAAATCCTGGCGTTGCGTCAGCGTCTTAACGAGATCTATGTCGAACATACCGGCCGTGATCTCAAGACGATTGAAGATGCGATGGAGCGTGACAACTTCCTCACCCCGGATCAGGCCAAGGAATTCGGTCTGATCGACGAAGTGGTGACATCGCGTCCGAAGCCGGAAAGCGATGGAAAGAAAGACTGATCGTTCCATTACGATCGGCAAAAACGCCCCGGACGAACGCCGGGGCGTTTTTTTATGTCTTGCCTCATGGCAGTTTTAAGTCATAGACAGGTATAGGCGCAGGTATCGGCATGATGTCTGGAACTTGTATGGCACTCGAACGTTTGGGTGATTAATACAAGGGGTTTCGTAACCAATCTGGCGAACCCATATCAAACATGATGCCATAACGCCGAAAAGCGCAGATTAAACGTTGAGATCGGTATCGTTTACCGGCTAACATGGCGATAAAAGATAACGTCAAACGTAATTGGGGTTTGTATGAGCAAATCGAATAGCGGGGACTCCAAGAACACTCTGTACTGTTCTTTCTGTGGAAAGAGCCAGCACGAGGTTCGCAAGCTCATCGCCGGTCCAACCGTATTCATCTGTGATGAATGCGTAGAGCTTTGCATGGACATCATCCGCGAAGAGCATAAAACCCATCTCGTCAAATCGGCAGACGGGGTGCCTTCTCCGCAAGAGATTTGCAAGGTCCTTGATGACTATGTCATCGGTCAGGGCCATGCGAAAAAAGTTCTCTCGGTCGCGGTTCACAACCATTACAAGCGCCTGCATCACGCCAGCAAGAATGAAGACATCGAACTGGCGAAATCCAACATCATGCTGGTCGGTCCGACCGGTTGCGGTAAAACGCTTCTGGCTCAGACGCTGGCCCGTATTCTGGATGTTCCGTTCACCATGGCTGATGCCACCACGCTGACCGAAGCCGGTTACGTGGGGGAAGATGTCGAGAATATCATTCTCAAGCTGCTGCAGGCTGCTGACTACAATGTCGAGCGCGCCCAGCGCGGCATCGTCTATATCGACGAGGTCGACAAGATTTCGCGTAAATCCGACAACCCGTCGATCACGCGTGATGTCTCGGGCGAGGGCGTCCAGCAGGCATTGCTCAAGATCATGGAAGGCACTGTTGCTTCGGTTCCGCCGCAAGGTGGCCGTAAACATCCGCAGCAGGAATTCCTGCAGGTCGACACCACGAACATCCTGTTCATCGTTGGTGGCGCGTTTGCCGGTCTTGATCGTGTGATCTCCCAGCGTGGCAAGGGCAGCGCAATCGGCTTTGGTGCCGACGTTCGCAGCCAGGATGACCGCCGCACGGGTGAAGTGTTGCGCGAAGTTGAACCTGAAGACCTTCTGAAATTCGGTCTGATCCCGGAATTCATCGGTCGTCTGCCGGTTCTGGCAACGCTTGAAGACCTCGATAACGAAGCTTTGGTCAAGATCCTGACCGAGCCGAAAAACGCACTGATCAAGCAGTATCAGCGTCTGTTCGACATGGAAGATGTGAAACTCACCTTCCAGCCTGATGCGCTTAAGGGAATTGCCGACAAGGCAATTGAACGCAAGACCGGTGCGCGTGGTCTGCGCTCGATCATGGAAGGCATCCTGCTTGATACCATGTTCGATCTTCCGACCATGGATAGCGTCGAGGAAATCGTCATCAATAGTGACGTTGTCGAAGGAAAGGCAAAACCGTTGCTGATCCATGCGGAACGCCATGAAGGTGTCGAAAACACTGCCTGATATCAAATCCCGCACCGGCATCTATTGCGGTGCGGGAATTTCAGCTTATCTAAGAAATGTTCGCGTTACTGGCGGGGCCTATGGCAGGACCCCAGCAACGTTTTGGCTCAGAGTAGGGAATAGAACATAATGGTCGAATTGGCGCGTGGCGAAATTTACCCGGTGCTGCCGTTGCGCGACATTGTCGTGTTCCCGCACATGATTGTTCCTCTGTTCGTTGGACGTGAGAAATCGGTGCGTGCGCTCGAGGATGTGATGCGCGAAGACAAGCAGATCATGCTTGTCACCCAGAAAGACGCCGGTCTTGATGACCCGGCAGTCGAAGATCTCTATGAAGTTGGTACTGTCGCAACTGTCCTGCAGCTTCTCAAGCTTCCGGATGGAACCGTCAAGGTACTGGTAGAAGGCGGAAAACGTGCCGAAATCACCGGCTATGTTGATAACCCGGAATTCTTCCAGGCCTATGGTGCCGTGCGCGAGGATGCTGACGAAGATGACAGCGAACTCGAAGCGCTTGCTCGTTCTGTGGTGACGCAGTTCGAACAGTACATCAAGCTCAACAAAAAGATTCCGCCCGAAGTTCTGGTATCTGTAAATCAGATCGAAGAACCGGCGAAGCTTGCCGACACGGTGGCATCCCACCTGTCGCTCAAGATTTCTGAAAAGCAGGAATTGCTGGAAACCAGCCTTGTTGGTGACCGTCTGGAACGTATTTTCGGCTTCATGGAATCCGAAATCGGCGTCTTGCAGGTTGAAAAGAAAATCCGCAACCGCGTCAAACGCCAGATGGAGAAAACCCAGCGCGAGTACTATCTGAATGAGCAGCTCAAAGCCATTCAGAAGGAACTTGGCGAAGGCGAGGACGGCAAGGACGAAGCTTCTGAAATCGAAGAGAAGCTGAACAAGGCCAAGATGCCCAAAGAGGCAAAGGAAAAGGCCCAGGCAGAACTCAAGAAACTGCGCAATATGAGCCCGATGTCGGCGGAAGCCACCGTGGTGCGCAACTATCTTGACTGGATGGTGTCGATTCCGTGGAACAAGCGTTCGCGTGTATCCCATGATCTGAAAAAGGCCAAGAAGGTTCTTGATAAGGAACATTACGGTCTTGAGAAGGTCAAGGAACGCATCCTTGAATATTTAGCCGTTCAGGCCCGCACCAAAAAAGTCAAAGGTCCGATCCTTTGCCTTGTTGGTCCTCCCGGCGTTGGTAAAACCTCGCTTGGTAAATCGATGGCCAATGCAACAGGTCGCAGCTTTGTGCGTATGTCGCTTGGCGGGGTGCGTGATGAGTCCGAAATTCGCGGTCATCGCCGGACCTATATCGGTTCCATGCCGGGCAAGATTGTCCAGGGCATGAAAAAGGCGAAATATTCCAACCCGTTGTTCCTTCTCGACGAGATTGAAAAAATGGGTTCGGATTTCCGCGGTGATCCGGCATCGGCACTGCTTGAGGTGCTTGATCCGGAACAGAACTCGACCTTTAACGACCATTATCTTGAAGTCGATTACGATCTTTCGGATGTGATGTTTGTGACGACGGCAAACTCGCTTCGTATGCAGCAGCCGCTGCTTGACCGTATGGAGATCATCCGTATCTCCGGTTACACCGAAGACGAGAAAGTCGAGATCGCCAAACGTCACCTGATCCCGAAACAGATCAAGGATAACGGTTTGCGCAAAGGTGAATGGAGCATTTCTGACGAAGCGCTTCGTGATCTGATCCGGTTCTATACCCGCGAGGCAGGTGTCCGTAACCTTGAACGCGAGCTGGCCCGTCTGGCCCGTAAGGCGACCAAGCGTATCATGCTCGAGAATATCAAGGCTGTGCGTGTAACGCCGCGTACCCTTGGCAAATATGCAGGCATCCGCAAGTTCCGCTATGGCGAGACCGAGGGTGAAGATCAGGTTGGTGTCGTGACCGGTCTTGCCTATACCGAATTCGGTGGCGATCTGTTGCAGATTGAATCTGTGACGGTTCCGGGCAAGGGCAACATGAAAACCACCGGCAAGCTCGGTGAAGTCATGACGGAATCGATCCAGGCGGCGACCTCGTTCGTGCGTTCGCGTGCAGCAGAGTTCGGCATCAAGCCGACCCTGTTCCAGAAACGCGACATTCACGTGCACGTCCCGGAAGGTGCAACCCCGAAAGACGGTCCGTCTGCCGGCGTTGGCATGGTGACGTCGGTTGTGTCTGTTCTGACCGGCAATCCGGTGCGCAAGGATGTGGCCATGACCGGCGAAGTGACGCTGCGTGGCCGTGTGCTTGCGATTGGCGGTTTGAAAGAAAAGCTTCTGGCGGCGTTGCGGGGTGGGGTGAAAACCGTCCTGATCCCGCAGGAGAACGAAAAGGATCTCGAAGAGATTCCGGACAATGTCAAACGCGGTATGGAAATCATTCCTGTGTCGCATGTTGACGAAGTTCTCAGCCATGCTTTGGTCAATCCGCTGGTCCCGATTGAGTGGGAAGAACCCGAAGATGATGTCGCGGTCAAATCCAAGGACGGCGAAGAATCGGAAATTGGTGGTGTGACGACGCATTAAAGCGTGTCATAACCGGCAGAAATCAAGGGGAGCGACCATGTCGCTCCCCTTTTTCTGTGGATAACTTTGACCAAGAATCGGCGAAGGGACATGTCGAGATTGGTGTAAAGCGCAAAAAATCGAAAAAAACGTCAAAAACCGCAGAAAACTGCGTCTCTCGCATTGACGAGCTGTTTGCTACCTGCTTACACTGCCCATGCAACAGGTTTGGGGCAAACCAAATTTCCTCATAACTCCGAACGTCCAAACAAGGGGGCCAGGAAGTGAATAAAAACGATCTCGTTGGAAGTGTAGCTGCTAAAGCTGATCTGTCCAAAGCTGACGCTGCAAAAGCGGTTGACGCTGTTTTCGATTCCATCACCGAATCTCTTAAATCCGGCGACGAAGTTCGTCTGGTTGGTTTCGGTACCTTCGCTGTCGCTGCTCGCGCTGCTTCAAAAGGTCGCAACCCGCGCACCGGTGAAGAAATCGACATTCCGGCATCGAAACAGCCGAAGTTCAAGGCTGGTAAAGGCCTTAAGGACGCCGTCAACTAAGTTTGACGAAGTTCTTGGAAAAAATGCCGGTGACAAGCGTCACCGGCATTGCTTTTTGTAAAAACCATGTTATGTTCCGCCCCGCTTCCGCAAGAAACAGCGCGGACAAGCAACGGGTGATTAGCTCAGCTGGTTAGAGCATCTCGTTTACACCGAGAGGGTCGGGAGTTCGAATCTCTCATCACCCACCATAAAAAAGGCAGCCCTAAAGGCTGCCTTTTTTCGTGTTCGGGCATGATTCGAATCTTTTCCGAATCACATCACGCAGGCCTTGAAGCAAAATGCTGGTTCGCGGGTTCTGTTTTTCGGGTAATACGTCGCATTTTTGGCGGGTTCAGGTTGACCAGCCATCATGGATAAATACCCTTGAAATAGAAGTTACATTTTTATGCAAACAGGGCATTGCATTTTGTAAAAAGCATGGTAAGTTCCGCCCGCTTCCGCAGAAAACAGCGCGGACAAGCAACGGGTGATTAGCTCAGCTGGTTAGAGCATCTCGTTTACACCGAGAGGGTCGGGAGTTCGAATCTCTCATCACCCACCATAAAAAAGGCAGCCCTAAAGGCTGCCTTTTTTCGTGTTCGGGCATGATTCGAATCTTTTCCGAATCACATCACGCAGGCCTTGAAGCAAAATGCTGGTTCGCGGGTTCTGTTTTTCGGGTAATACGTCGCATTTTTGGCGGGTTCAGGTTGACCAGCCATCATGGATAAATACCCTTGAAATAGAAGTTACATTTTTATGCAAACAGGGCATTGCATTTTGTAAAAAGCATGGTAAGTTCCGCCCGCTTCCGCAGAAAACAGCGCGGACAAGCAACGGGTGATTAGCTCAGCTGGTTAGAGCATCTCGTTTACACCGAGAGGGTCGGGAGTTCGAATCTCTCATCACCCACCACGAAAAAGGCAGCCCTAAAGGCTGCCTTTTTTCTTTGCCTGATTTTCGGCTCTGGTGCCCTTTCCATTCAGACTTGGTCGATCACTACCGGTTTGCGCGCTGCATTGCGTCAAAGGCTGTTTTACGGCTACACGGCATGCATTGAGTGTTTCATGACAAATGGCGCCTGTTGCAGGTGCGTGCGCCCTCAGGGCTGTTATAAGCCGCTTTGTGGTCCTGGTGCTTTGGGGGAAGGCTGGGGTTTGTCGGTGACTGAATGGTTGCAGCGTTATCCACATCTCATTAAAGCCCGATAACTCTCTGTAAAAGTTGACGCTTGATCGCCTGACGGGCAGTGTTAAGGCAGAAATTTCGGCTATCGGTCACTAGAAACGGAACCTGCATCATGAACATTCCATCGACCGGGCATGTTTCGCGCGTCATCTGGCACCTTCGGCGATTGGTGCTTGTGCTTTGCGTTCCGCTTATTCTGACCAGCTGCTATTTGCCCGAGGCCTTCAATATCGATCTTTCGATGGAACGGAATGGCGATTATCGGCTGAGCTATCAGGGGATGCTGGTGCAGCCGACCATTACCCAGGGGCTGTTGGAGCAAAGTCTCGATCCTGCCGGGGAAAAGGAAAAGGTCGACAAGGTTCTTGCCGATCTCAGGCGCGATTCGGGCGTCAAGCAGTTGACCTATAGCGGGCGAGGTGCGTTCAACATCGTCTATGAACGCCGTGGTAATATTATCCGTGAGAAAAGCTTTGTCTTTGTACGTCGCCAGTCACGCATTCTCGAGATGTTTTTCCACAAGGACCGCAACACAGTCGAAATCCGGGGCGGGTTTGTGCCGGATCAATATCAGGATCGCCTTAGTGCTCTTGGCTATCAGATGACCGGCAAGATCGAGTTTCGTACCACTGCGGGCATTCGCAGTCATAACGCAGCCGAGTTCAAGGAAGTCGGCGGCCAGAACCGGCTGCGCTGGGAAATCAAATCGATTACTGACCCGGTGCCCAACGTGATTGTCGGCTAGGGCAGGGGCATCCGATACCGCAAATGACAAAGGGACAGCACAAACGCTGTCCCTTTTCGGTTTTTCTGGTGTCTGAGGGTCTGGAAACCGGTCTAGTAGACCATTTCGTCTTCGCCGCTGCCTTCGGAGATAACGATCTGGCCCTGTGCTGCCAGTTCTTTGGCGAGCTGAACGATCATCATTTGCGACTCTTCGACATCCGAAAGACGAACCGGCCCCAGTGCATCCATGTCCTCTTTCATCATCTTGCCTGCGCGTTCGGACATGTTCTTGAAGAACAGATCGCGCATCTGGTCGGTCGAGCCTTTAAGCGCAAGGGCAAGCTTGTCTTTCTCGACCTGACGCAGAAGGGTCTGAACACCGTTATTGTCGAGACGGGCAAGGTCTTCAAAGGTGAACATGAGCGCCTTGATCTTCTCGGCCGAGTCACGGTTGCGTTCCTCAAGAGCGGTCAGGAAGCGATCCTGACTCTGGCGATCAAGGCTGTTGAAGATATCGGCCATCAATTCGTGGTTGTCGCCGCGCGAGCCACGCGCAAGGTTCGACATGAATTCGGTGCGCAGCGTCTTTTCGATGTTATCGAGAACTTCCTTCTGCACGGCTTCCATACGCAGCATGCGCATGATGACTTCCATCGAGAAGTTTTCCGGCAGAAGCGACAGAACCGAAGCCGAGTGACCGGGTTTCAGCTTTGACAGCACAACGCCAACGGTTTGCGGGTATTCGTTTTTCAGATAGTTGGCAAGAACGGCTTCGTTAACGTTATTCAGCTTGTCCCACATGGTGCGACCCGCCGGACCACGGATCTCTTCCATGATGCCGTTAACACGGTCTTCGGGCAGAACCTTGGACAGCAAGCGTTCGGTCGTATCAAAGGAACCGACAAGGGAACCGGTAGAGGACAGCTGATCGGCAAACTCGACAAACAGACGTTCAACGATGTTGGAGCTGATGGTGCCAAGGCCTGACATGGTCTGGGAAATCTCTTTGATTTCCTCGTCATCCATCATGCTGAACATCTTGGTCGCGTGCTCTTCCCCAAGAGCAAGCATGAGAATCGCTGCCTTCTCGGGCCCGGCCAGTGATCTGTATTCTTCTTTAACGCGCCCCACGGGTGGTCTTCTCCGTCGTAATGACTCTGGCCTCGTACTGAACCAGTCGTACAAGGCTTGCCCCTATCACACCGTAAGATAGGGGGAATTTGTCAACAATTCTATAAAAGCCGACGCGTCTTTGCAAAGCCCCACATGTATAAGCCCGCAAAATGTACTTAATTGCCAAAATCAGTACAAATCAGAGGCCGGAATGCATTTCAAAGCGCGATGTTCGCAGGTGATATTGCCGAATGGGTTGAAAACGTTGCTAGCTGCTTGACTTGGTTTTGGGGGTGGTCTAACAAAGGCCCGCCGATTGATGGTCATTTTGCGGGCGTAGCTCAGTTGGTTAGAGCGCCGGCCTGTCACGCCGGAGGCCGCGGGTTCAAGTCCCGTCGCTCGCGCCATGATCCATCATCTGTTGTCTGTTATCGGGTGTTTCGTCTTTTCCGCGATCATCTTTTCATGTGTTGCTAATGCTGCTTCGCACGCTTGGGTCTTGATCATCTCGACATGCGGCCCGATATCGGACGGTAGTGAACGGTAAAAAGATTAGAAAGTTTCCGGTCTTAGAGCGGTTTAATGCTGCTTGAGGACTGGAACTTGTGCGGTGCATGCGTTATGGTGCGCCGTAATGGGCCAGGTGGGGACCTGGTCGGGTCACAAGGCCTGTTCTTGAGAGGTCAGAGAGATGCAAGAGCTTCTTTCGGAATATCTTCCGATCCTGGTATTTATCGGGATCGCCGTCGGTCTTTCGGCGGTAATCGTCATCGCGTCGCTGGTTCTTGCCAAGCAGGCACCGGATGTTGAGAAACTGTCCGCATACGAGTGTGGGTTCGCGCCGTTTGAAGATGCGCGTATCAAGTTCGACGTCCGGTTCTATCTGGTCGCAATCTTGTTCATTATTTTCGACCTCGAAGTCGCCTTCCTGTTCCCGTGGGCTGTTACCCTCGGTGATATCGGGACTTTCGGCTTTGTATCGATGGTGATCTTCCTGGCTGTTCTGACGGTCGGATTTATCTATGAATGGAAGAAGGGAGCTTTGGAATGGGAGTGAGCACCAATACAGGCGCACCCCTGGCACCCGGTACGGATCAGGATGCACTGCTTAAGGGCGTGTTTGACGAGATGAATGACAAGGGCTTTGTCCTTGCCAATCTCGACAAGCTGGCAAGCTGGGCAAGCACCGGTTCCCTTTGGCCGATGACTTTCGGTCTTGCCTGCTGTGCTGTTGAGATGATGCATTCGGCTGCGTCGCGTTATGACCTTGACCGTTATGGTCTGGTGTTCCGCCCAAGCCCGCGTCAGTCAGACGTGATGATCGTTGCTGGTACGCTGACCAACAAAATGGCCCCGGCACTGCGCAAGGTCTATGACCAGATGGCTGAGCCGCGCTGGGTTATTTCGATGGGGTCGTGCGCCAATGGCGGCGGTTACTATCACTATTCCTATTCGGTGGTTCGCGGTTGTGACCGTGTTGTCCCGGTTGACGTTTATGTTCCGGGTTGCCCGCCGACAGCCGAAGCGCTGATCTACGGCGTGATGCAGTTGCAAAAGAAAATCCGCCGTACTGGTGTCCTGACACGCTGATCCGTAATAGGGGGCTTGCATGAGCGAACTGCTCAGCGATAACAGCGCCGCATTGAATGATCTTAAAGATCTTGTGGTGTCCCAGCTGGCCAACGAAATCCTCGAAAGCGAGATTCGTTACGGCGAGCTGACCATCGTCGCAAAGCGCGACGATATTCTTAAAGTTCTGACCTTCCTTCGGGACGATACCGGCTGCTTGTTCAAGCAGCTTATCGACGTTTGTGGTGCAGATTACCCGGAACGTGCTGAACGTTTCGACGTGGTTTACCACCTGCTGTCGCTCAAACATAACCTGCGTATTCGCGTAAAGATCCGTACCGACGAAGAAACGCCGGTGCCGAGCTGTGTTCCGCTTTTCAGCGCCGCCGGCTGGTTCGAACGTGAAGCCTGGGATATGTACGGTATCTTCTTTGCAGGTCATCCGGATCCCCGTCGTATTCTTACCGACTACGGTTTCGAAGGTCATCCGCTGCGCAAGGATTTCCCGCTGACCGGTTATGTCGAGGTTCGCTATGACGACGAGCAGAAGCGCGTTGTCTACGAACCGGTGAAACTGGTTCAGGATTTCCGTAATTTCGATTTCGAAAGCCCGTGGGAAGGCATCCAGCATGTTCTTCCGGGTGATGAAAAGGCGGAGGGCAACGCCTGATGTCCGAACAAAAAATCAAAAATATGACCATGAACTTCGGCCCGCAGCACCCTGCGGCGCACGGCGTTCTGCGTTTGGTTCTGGAAATGGACGGCGAAGTTGTCGAACGTTCCGACCCGCATATTGGTCTTCTGCATCGTGGTACGGAAAAGCTGATCGAATATAAGAGCTATATTCAGGCGACCCCGTATTTCGACCGTCTCGACTATGTTGCTCCGATGAACCAGGAACATGCATATTGCCTGGCCATCGAGAAGCTGATGGGGATCGAGGTTCCCAAACGTGGTCAGTATATCCGTGTTCTTTATGCGGAAATCGGTCGTATTCTGAACCACATTTTGAACCTGACCGCGTTCGCACTGGACGTTGGTGCGATGACCCCGCTTCTTTGGGGCTTTGAAGAACGTGAAAAGCTCATGGAATTCTATGAGCGCGCCTGTGGTGCCCGTCTTCACGCCAACTATTTCCGTCCGGGCGGTGTTGCAGCTGATCTTCCGGCTGGTCTTCTTGAAGACATCGATGCCTGGGCAGATCAGTATGACATCTTCCTCAAGGACTTTGACCGCGTTCTGACCGGTAACCGTATCTTCAAACAGCGTACGGTTGATATCGGTATCGTGAGTGCGGAAGAGGCGCTTGACTGGGGCTTCACCGGTCCAAACATTCGTGCATCGGGTCTGGCATGGGATCTGCGTAAATCGCAGCCTTATGACTCCTACGAAGAATTCGACTTCGACATCCCGATCGGCAAGAACGGCGATTGCTATGACCGCTTCCTCGTTCGTTTCGAAGAGATGTGGCAGTCCCTGAAAATCATCAAGCAGGCCATCAAAAATATGCCCGATGGTCCTGTTATTGTTGAGAATAACAAAGTGGCACCGCCGTCGCGCGCCGATATGAAGCGTTCGATGGAAGCCCTGATCCATCACTTCAAACTCTTCACCGAAGGTTTCCACGTTCCGGCTGGCGAATGCTATGCCGCTGTGGAAGCACCGAAGGGCGAGTTTGGTGTGTATCTTGTTTCGGATGGCTCGAACCGTCCGTATCGCTGCAAAATCCGCGCCCCGGGGTTCCCGCACCTCCAAGGCATCGACTTCATGTCCAAAGGTCACATGCTGGCCGACGTCGTTGCCAATATCGGGTCGCTAGATATCGTGTTCGGTGAGATTGACCGATGAGCCATTTGAGAAGACCAGCTCCGAAAGAGCTTCAACCGACCAGCTTTGCTTTCACTCCGGAAAATCTGGAAAAGGCAAAGAAGATCATCGCCAAGTATCCGGAAGGCCGCCAGCAGAGCGCGGTCATGCCGCTGCTTGATCTCGCGCAGCGTCAGACCGAAGGAAACTGGGTTCCGACCGTCGCAATGGATTACATTGCCGACATGCTCGAAATGCCAGCCATTCGCGTCTACGAGGTCGCAACCTTCTATACGATGTATAACCTTGCCCCGGTGGGTAAGAACTTCATCCAGGTTTGCACCACGACGCCGTGCTGGCTTCGCGGTTCTGCCGACATTGTCGATACCTGCAAAAAGGAACTCGGCATTGGCATCGGCGAAACCACTGAAGACGGTCAGTTCACCATGATCGAAGTTGAATGCCTTGGTGCGTGTGTTAACGCCCCGATGATGCAGATCAACGACGATTATTATGAAGACCTGACCCCGGAAACGACCAAGGCGATCCTTGATTCCCTTAAAAAGGGCGAGATGCCGAAAGCCGGTCCGCAGAGCGGCCGCAAAGGTTGTGAACCGATGGGTGGTCCGAAGGTTCTGAAGGCATTCTGTGGCTGCGGTGCAGCCCCGCAGGGCGCTGATGCAAGCGAAGGGGACGCCTGATATGCTGCAGGATAAGGATCGTATCTTTACCAACCTGTATGGTTTCCAGGATTTCGGCCTCAAGGGCGCGCAGTCCCGTGGTAACTGGGATGGTACCAAGGCCCTGATCGAAAAAGGCCGCGACTGGATCATCGACGAGATGAAAGCATCCGGTATGCGTGGTCGCGGGGGCGCTGGCTTCCCGACCGGCCTTAAATGGTCGTTCATGCCCAAGGAATCTGATGGTCGTCCGAGCTATCTCGTCGTTAATGCCGACGAAGGCGAGCCGGGCACCTGCAAAGACCGCGAAATCATGCGTAATGATCCGCATACACTGGTGGAAGGTTGCCTTCTTGCCAGCTTTGCGATGAATGCACATGCCGCTTACATCTATATTCGTGGTGAATTCTATCACGAGGCATCCAACCTTCAGCGTGCGATCGACGAAGCTTATGAAGCGGGTCTGATCGGTAAGAACGCCTGTGGTTCAGGCTGGGACTTTGACCTTTACCTGCATCTTGGTGCTGGTGCTTACATCTGCGGCGAAGAAACCGCCCTGATTGAAAGTATCGAAGGTAAAAAAGGTCAGCCGCGTCTCAAGCCGCCATTCCCGGCAAACGCCGGTCTGTATGGCTGCCCGACCACGGTGAACAACGTTGAAAGTATCGCAGCCGTTCCGACCATTCTGCGTCGTGGCGGTTCGTGGTTCTCAAGCTTTGGCCGTGAAAACAACCACGGTACCAAGCTGTTCGCCATTTCCGGTCACGTCGAAAAGCCGTGTACTGTCGAAGAAGCGATGAGCATTCCGCTGCGTGAACTGATCGAAAAGCATTGCGGCGGCGTCCGTGGTGGCTGGGACAACCTTCTTGCGGTTATCCCGGGTGGTTCGTCGGTTCCGTTGATGCCCAAAGATGTTTGCGACGACGTTCTGATGGACTTCGACGGCCTGCGTGAAGTGGGTTCGGGTCTTGGGACGGCGGCTGTGATCGTCATGGACAAGTCGACTGACATTGTCTACGCGATCGCGCGTCTGTCGGAATTCTACAAGCATGAAAGCTGTGGTCAGTGCACGCCGTGCCGTGAAGGCACTGGCTGGATGATGCGCATGATGGCGCGCATGGTCCGCGGCGAAGCCACGCTTGATGAAATTGATCTGTTGTGGGATGTGACCAAACAGGTCGAAGGCCACACCATTTGTGCGCTTGGCGATGCAGCTGCATGGCCTATTCAGGGCCTTATCCGTCATTTCCGTCCCGAAATGGAACGTCGGATCAAGGAATATCGCGCACGGATCGCGGCCTGAGAGGGGCCTGTTGAGAGGGATTGAGACATGCCGAAACTAACAGTTGACGGTATTGAAGTTGAAGTAGAAGCCGGGGCGACAGTCCTTCAGGCCTGTGAAGAGGCCGGAAAGGAAATCCCGCGTTTCTGCTATCACGAACGCCTGTCAATCGCCGGCAACTGCCGTATGTGCCTGGTTGAAATGGAACGCGCACCGAAACCGGTCGCTTCCTGTGCCATGCCTGCGGCAGACGGAATGGTGATCAAAACCGATTCCGACCTGGTCAAGAAAGCACGCAATGGCGTGATGGAATTCCTGCTGATCAACCATCCGCTGGATTGCCCGATCTGTGACCAGGGGGGGGAATGTGACCTTCAGGACCAGGCCATGGCCTATGGTTTTGATTCTTCACGTTACGCCGAGAAAAAACGCGCAGTGAAAGACAAGGAACTGGGCCCGATCGTCAAAACGATCATGACCCGTTGCATTCACTGCACCCGCTGTGTGCGTTTCTCCGAGGAAGTCGCCGGTGTCGGCACCATGGGTGCTGTATACCGTGGCGAGGATACCGAGGTCGGACCGTATATCGAAGCATCAATCAATTCCGAACTTTCGGGCAACCTGATTGATCTTTGCCCGGTTGGCGCTTTGACTTCCAAGCCGTATGCGTTTACCGCACGCCCGTGGGAACTCAAGAAAACCGATAGCATCGACGTGATGGATGCGGTTGGCTCGAACATTCGTATCGATGCCCGCACCGCCGAAGTTCTGCGCGTTTTGCCGCGCACGAATGAAGACATCAACGAAGAATGGATTTCGGACAAAACCCGTTACGCCATCGATGGTCTGAAGCGTCAGCGCCTTGACCGTCCGTATGTTCGTGTGAATGGCAAGCTCCAGCCTGCAAGCTGGGACGAGGCATTTGCCGCGATCAAGGCAAAGGTTTCCGGTCTGGACGGCAAAAAGATTGCCGCACTTGCCGGTGACACGGTCGATTGTGAAGCAATGACCGCGCTCAAGGATCTGATGGGTAAACTGGGTTCCCCGAACCTTGATTGCCGTCAGGACGGTTCGAAGATTGGTGGCCCGCGTGCTTCCTATATCTTCAACAGCACGATTGCCGGTATTGACGAGGCAGATGCCTGCCTGATCGTCGGTGCAAATATCCGTGCCGAAGCGCCGATCATCAATTCCCGCCTGCGCAAGCGCTGGCGTTCGACTGCCGGTGATTTCAAAGTCGGCATCATCGGCGAGAAATGGGATCCGACCTACAAGAACGATTATCTTGGCGCAGGCCCGGACACCCTTGCTGAAATTATTGCAGGCAAGAACGACTTCGCCAAGGTTCTTGAGGCAGCTGACAAACCGATGATCATCGTCGGTATGGGCGCTCTGAACCGTGAAGACGGCGATGCTGTTCTGGCAGCGACCCGCGCGATTGCCGAGAAATTCGGCATGGTTTCGGGTGAATGGAACGGCTTTAACGTTCTGCACACCGCCGCATCGCGTGTTGGCGGCCTTGATCTGGGCTTTGTCCCGGGCGAGGGCGGTCTTGCAACCAATGACATCCTTGATGCCGCAGCCAAAGGCGACGTGGAAGTTGTCTATCTTCTGGGTGCAGACGAAGTCGACATGAGCAAACTGGAAAAGGCATTTGTCATTTACCAGGGTGCAATGGGGGATGCCGGTGCCCAGGCAGCAGACGTTATTCTGCCGGGTGCTGCCTATACCGAAAAGAACGGCACGTATGTCAACACCGAAGGCCGCGCCCAGCAGGGCTGGCGTGCGATCTTCCCGGTTGGTGACGCGCGTGAGGACTGGGCAATTGTTCGCGCACTTTCGGGCGCGCTTGACCACACCCTGCCGTACAACAATATCGATGCTGTTCGTGCCCGTATGGTGGAAATCAGCCCGACCTTCGCGTCGCTGAACGTTCCGTCCAAGGCAGAATGGACCGAATTCGGTAAAGCAGGTGACATGAAGCCGGAAGGTTTCGTTTCTCCGGTTCGCAATTTCTATATGACCGACCCGATCAGCCGCGCATCGGTAACGATGGCCAAATGTACTGAGGCCTTTGTTAAGGACGCGGCTGCCGAGAAGGTTGCCTGAGTAAGATGGGCGGCGCAATTTCGTCGCCCATCCCACAAGGGGGTGTCCCAATTCTGGGACGAAACGCAAAAGATACGGTTTGACCGATGGAACTTCTTTGGGACGGATATATTGAACCGCTAGTCTGGATCGTCGCCAAAATTTTGGCGATTGTTGTCCCGCTGCTGGTTGCTGTCGCTTATCTGACCTACGCAGAGCGTAAGGTTATCGGTGCTATTCAGCTCCGTAAGGGCCCGAACGTTGTGGGGCCGTTTGGCCTTCTGCAACCGCTCGCTGATGGTCTGAAGCTGTTTCTGAAAGAAACAATCATTCCGAGCAGCGCGAACAAGGGCGTGTTTATCATCGCCCCGATGCTGACTTTCATTCTGGCGATCATTGCCTGGGCGGTTATCCCGTTCGACGAGGGCATGGTACTGGCCGATCTGAATGTCGGTATCCTTTATATCTTCGCGATTTCTTCGCTGGGTGTTTACGGCATTGTGATGGCCGGTTGGGCATCGAACTCCAAATACGCATTCCTTG
Source organism: Thalassospira profundimaris (assembly GCF_003326795.1). Lineage (GTDB taxonomy): Bacteria > Pseudomonadota > Alphaproteobacteria > Rhodospirillales > Thalassospiraceae > Thalassospira > Thalassospira profundimaris_C. The sequence goes on from NZ_JPWI01000003.1 coordinate 175,047, forward strand.
GTGCGCTGCGTTCCGGCGCCCAGATGGTTTCGTACGAGATTTCGATCGGCCTGATCATCATTTCGGTTCTGTTGACGACCGGCTCCTTGAACCTGAGCGACATCGTCCGCGGTCAGACCGGCGGGATCTGGGAGTGGAACTTTGTATACCACTTCCCGATGTTCATCATCTTCATCGTGTCCATCCTGGCAGAAACCAACCGCGCACCGTTTGACCTTCCCGAAGCGGAAGCCGAACTGGTTTCGGGTTATAACGTCGATTATTCGGCAATGACCTTTGCGCTGTTCTTCCTGGGTGAATACGCCAACATGATCCTGATGAGTGGCCTGTGCGCCATTCTGTTCCTGGGTGGCTGGAGCGCGCCGCTGCCGTTCCTCGAATTCATCCCGGGGGCAATCTGGTTCATTTTGAAGATCTGCTTCGTTCTGTTCATCTTCCTGTGGGTCCGTGCAACCTTCCCGCGTTACCGTTATGACCAACTGATGCGTCTGGGCTGGAAAATCTTCCTGCCGCTGTCTTTCGCATGGGTCATGCTGGTTGCCACGTTCCTCGTTGTTTTTGACAAGGTCCCGGCCTGATCGCCGCGCATCGGAAAGAGAGAGGTAAACGATGTCATTTATTGATCGGACGGCCCGGAGCTTCCTGCTCGCGGAACTCGTATCGGGTATGGCGCTCACCTTGAAATACATGTTCAAGCCGAAAGTGACGCTGAACTACCCGTATGAAAAAGGCCCGCTGAGCCCGCGTTTCCGTGGTGAACACGCACTGCGCCGCTACCCGAACGGGGAAGAGCGTTGCATTGCTTGTAAACTTTGCGAAGCAATCTGCCCGGCACAGGCAATTACCATCGAGGTAGAGCCGCGTGACGATGGTTCGCGTCGTACAACCCGCTACGACATTGATATGACGAAATGCATCTATTGTGGTTTCTGTGAAGAAGCCTGCCCGGTAGATGCCATCGTCGAAGGTCCGAACTTCGAGTTCGCAACCGAAAACCGCGAGGAGCTGTTCTATGACAAGGACAAGCTGCTGGCAAACGGCGAGCGTTGGGAAGCCGAGCTTGCTGCACGATTGGAGGCAGACGCACCTTACCGGTAAGTGTCGCGTCTGATCGTTAGAAAGAGAGTTCATGGGCCGTTGTCAGCCAGAAGGGCGGCAACGGTTCGCCAAGGGGGTACCTTATGGTCGTACAGGCTTTGGCTTTTTACCTGTTTGCTACCGTCGCGGTCCTGTCCGCGACTGCGGTTGTGACCGTTCGCAACCCGGTGCATTCGGTACTGTTGCTGATCTTGACATTCTTTAACGCAGCCGGACTTTTCGTCCTGCTGGGTGCCGAGTTTCTCGCCATGCTGCTCGTCGTCGTCTATGTCGGCGCGGTTGCAGTCCTGTTCCTGTTCGTCGTGATGATGCTGGACATCAACTTTGTTGAAATGCGCCAGGGTTTCCTGAACTACCTGCCGATCGGGGTTCTGATCGCAGTTGTTCTGTTTGTCGAACTTGCACTGGTTGGCGCTGGTTGGACCCTGACGGACGGGGCGGTCGCGGTTCTCGCGCAGCCGACACCGGAAGGCGTTACAAACGTAGAGGCGCTTGGTCGTCTGATTTATACCGATTACGCATACATCTTCCAGGCGGCTGGTCTGGTTCTGCTTGTTGCGATGATTGGCGCAATTGTCCTGACGCTGCGTCACCGTGAAGGTGTCCGTCGTCAGAAAATCTCCGAGCAGGTCAAGCGTAACCGCGCTGATACGCTTGAAATCAAAAAAGTTCCGGTCGGAAGGGGGATCTGATGGAAATCGGTCTTGCACATTATCTGACCGTCGCGGCGATCCTTTTCACACTCGGGATCTTCGGCATCTTCATGAACCGCAAGAACGTCATCATCATCATGATGTCGATCGAGCTGATGCTGCTGGCGGTCAATATCAATCTGGTCGCGTTCTCGTCGTTCCTCGGCGACCTCGTTGGACAGGTTTTCACCATCTTCGTTCTGACGGTTGCTGCGGCTGAAGCAGCGATTGGTCTGGCGATCCTGGTCGTCTATTTCCGTAACCGCGGCACCATCGCGGTTGAAGACATCAACATGATGAAGGGGTAAGGCAGATATGTATCCGTTGATTGTATTCCTGCCCCTGATCGCGGCAGCCATTGCCGGGGCCATCACGCTGGTCGGCGCAATGTCGACCGCAAAAGATGCCCCGCATGACGCACATGGTCATCACCATCATGGTGTTTCTTCGGCTGATCGTGTGGCACAGCTTGTCACCGTTTGCGGTGTTGTTATTGCCTTTATCATTTCGATCTTTGCCTTTGTGGATGTCGCCCTTGGCGGCAACCCGCAGACGATCGAACTGTTCACCTGGATTTCTTCGGGCAGCTTCGATGCTTCCTGGGCCCTGCGTATTGATACGCTGACCTGTGTGATGCTGATCGTTGTGACCGGTGTTTCCTCGATGGTGCATATCTATTCGATCGGCTACATGTCGCATGATCCGGACAAGCCGCGCTTCATGGCGTATCTCAGCCTGTTCACCTTTGCGATGTTGATGCTGATTACTGCCGACAACCTGATCCAGCTGTTCTTCGGTTGGGAAGGCGTTGGTCTTGCATCCTACCTTCTGATCGGTTTCTGGTATTCCAAACCGTCGGCGTCGGCTGCTGCGATCAAGGCTTTCGTCGTTAACCGTGTCGGTGACTTCGGTTTTGCACTTGGTATCTTTGCGGTCTATGTGCTGTTTGACAGCGTCCAGTTCGACGTCATCTTTGGTAATGCCGAAGAAGTCGCCGGTACGACACTGATGTTCCTGGGGCACGAATTCTCCGCTCTGGAAATTACCTGCTTCCTGCTGTTCATCGGCGCGATGGGTAAATCGGCACAGCTTGGTCTGCACACATGGCTTCCCGATGCAATGGAAGGCCCGACCCCGGTTTCCGCACTTATCCATGCGGCAACCATGGTAACGGCTGGCGTATTCATGGTCGCGCGTCTGTCGCCGATCTTCGAATATGCTGAAACCACCCTGATGATCATCACCATCGTTGGTGCGACCACAGCATTCTTTGCCGCGACCGTCGGTTGCGTTCAGAACGACATCAAGCGCGTGATTGCATATTCGACCTGTTCGCAGCTCGGCTACATGTTCTTTGCTTGCGGCGTGTCGGCATATTCGGCTGGTGTATTCCACCTGATGACCCACGGCTTCTTCAAGGCGCTTCTGTTCCTTGGGGCCGGTTCGGTCATCCATGCGATGTCTGACGAACAGGACATGCGCAAGATGGGTGGTATCTGGAAAATGGTTCCGCTGACCTTTGCTGTCATGATGGTTGGTACGCTTGCGATTACCGGTTTCCCGGGCCTTGCAGGCTTCTATTCCAAGGACCTTGTGATCGAAAGTGCGTATGCTGCACATACCAATGTCGGTCTTTATGCCTTCTGGGCTGGTATCCTTGCTGCACTGATGACCTCGTTCTATAGCTGGCGTCTGGTGTTCATGACCTTCTTTGGTGCTCCGCGCGCCGATGAACGTACCATGGCACATGTTCATGAAAGCCCGGCTGTCATGACCGGTCCGCTGCTGTTCCTGACTGTTGGTGCGATCTTTGCCGGCTGGTTTGCAAAAGACTGGTTCGGTGGCGGCGACTATGAAGAAATGCTGTCCTTCTGGAACGGCGCGATCTTCATGGCCGAAGGTCATACTGCCCTTGAAAATGCCCACCATGTTCCGGGTTGGGTCAAACTGGCACCGTTTGTTGCCATGGTATCAGGCTTTGTCATTGCGCTTGTGATGTACAAACTGGTTCCGTCGCTTCCGCGTACTCTGGCGAACACCTTCAACGGTCTGTATCGCTTTGCGCTGAACAAATGGTACTTTGACGAACTCTATGACAAGATTTTCGTAAAGCCGGCCTTTGCTCTTGGCTATGGCTTCTGGAAATCGGGTGATGGTGCCATCATTGATGGTTGCGGCCCGGATGGTGTTGCTGCTGCTTGCCGTAACATCGCACGTCGCGTCAGCGCCATTCAGAGTGGTTTCGTCTATCACTATGCATTTGCAATGCTGATCGGTATTGCAGCGCTGGTCTCCTACACAATTTGGAAGATGGGTTAACGGGCGATGAGTGATTGGCCAATTCTTTCGATCGTCACCTTCTTGCCGCTGATCGGCGCAGCCTTGCTGCTGCTGATCAATGGTGAAGAGGCGACTGTTGCCCGCAATTCCCGTTGGGTTGCGCTTTGGACCTCGGGGTTCACCTTCCTCGTCTCCTTGATGCTGTGGGTGAACTTCGATGCAACGACCGCAGATTTCCAGTTCGTCGAACAGGCGGACTGGATGCCGGGTCTGAACATCTCCTATCACATGGGCGTTGACGGTATTTCCGTTCTGTTCGTCCTGCTTGCGACCTTCCTGACGCCGATCTGTATTCTTTCGGCATGGGAAGCCATCCAGAAGCGCGTGAAGGAATACATGATCGCCTTCCTCGTTCTTGAAACGATGATGGTCGGCATGTTCAGCGCGCTTGACGGTCTGCTGTTCTATCTCTTCTTTGAAGGTGTCCTGATCCCGATGTTCATCATCATCGGTGTCTGGGGCGGTCAGCGTCGTGTCTATGCGGCATTCAAGCTGTTCCTTTATACGCTTCTTGGCTCGGTTCTGATGCTGGTTGCTCTGCTGGCGATGTATTTCGACGCAGGTACCACCGACATTCCGACCCTGATGGAGCACGGGTTCAGCTATAATATGCAGCTGTGGCTGTGGCTGGCATTCTTTGCATCCTTCGCGGTCAAGGTTCCGATGTGGCCGGTTCATACCTGGCTTCCGGATGCCCACGTTGAGGCGCCGACTGCCGGTTCGGTTATTCTGGCTGGCGTCCTTTTGAAGATGGGTGGTTACGGTTTCCTGCGTTTCTCGCTGCCGATGATGCCGCTGGCATCTGAAACCTTCGCGCCGCTCGTCTTCACACTGTCGATTGTTGCAATCATCTATACTTCGCTGGTCGCTCTGGCCCAGCAGGACATGAAAAAGCTGATTGCATATTCGTCGGTTGCCCATATGGGTATCGTGACCATCGGTGCATTCACCTTTAACCAGCACGGTATCGAAGGTTCGATCTTCCAGATGCTGAGCCACGGTGTGGTTTCGGGCGCGCTCTTCCTGTGTGTTGGCGTTGTCTATGACCGCATCCATACCCGTGAAATTGACGCCTATGGCGGTCTTGTTCACCGTATGCCGAGCTATGCGCTGATCTTTATGTTCTTCACCATGGCGTCTGTCGGCCTTCCGGGGACGGGTGGTTTCGTTGGCGAAATCCTGGCTCTGCTGGGCGCGTTCGAAGCAAACACTTGGGTTGCATTCTTTGCTGCAACCGGTCTGATCCTTGGTGCGGCTTATGCGCTGTATCTCTATCGCCGGATTATTTTCGGGGCACTCACCAAAGAGAACCTGAAATCAATCCTCGATCTGAGTCCGCGTGAATGGCTGATCTTCGCACCGCTGGTGGTCGTTGTATTGTGGATGGGGGTCTATCCGGTCTCCTTCCTCGACATCATGCATGTTTCGGTTGAAAACCTCGTCAACCAGGTCGAAACGGCCCAGGCTGCAGCGGCACATGCCGCCCAGCTGGCCGCGAATTGAGGGGAATGAACATGGGAGTTTCTATGCTCAACCTCGGGGCCGCACTGCCCGAAATGTTTATGGCAGTTTCTGCCTTGGCGCTGTTGATGCTTGGGGTTTTCGCAGGCAAGGACAAAGCCTTCCGTACTGTATCCTGGCTGGCCGTTGCTGTTCAGCTTGTTACCATCGTTCTGGTGGTGGCAGGCGAGGGCGGAACTGCTTTCTATGGTCAGTTCACGGCTGATGCCTTTGCCAAGTTCTGCAAGGTCATGATCCTGATCGGTTCTGCAACCGGTATCATCATGGCAATGAACTTTGCCGAACGCGAAAATATGTCACGTTTCGAGTTCCCGATCCTGATCACCCTTGCCACCCTTGGCATGATGGCGATGGTTTCGGCAACCGATATGCTGTCGTTGTATCTCGGTCTCGAACTGCAGTCGCTTGCGCTTTATGTTGTTGCAGCTATTCGCCGTGACACTGTGCGTTCGACGGAATCGGGTCTGAAATACTTCATTCTTGGTTCGATCGCTTCGGGCATTCTGCTTTATGGCATGTCGATGGTTTACGGTTTCACCGGAACCACCAATTTCGACGTGCTTGCAGAAACCCTGGTTGCTGGCAACCTGCCGGTTGGCGCGATGGTCGGTATGGCGTTCATCTTTGCCGGTCTGTGCTTCAAGGTTTCCGCTGTTCCGTTCCACATGTGGACTCCGGACGTCTATGAAGGTGCACCGACCCCGGTCACGTCCTTCTTTGCGGTTGCTCCGAAGATTGCAGGTCTTGCACTGTTTATCCGTGTCGCTATCGGCCCGTTTGGTGGTGTTGTTGAAGACTGGCAGCAGATCATCGTTCTGATTTCGATACTGTCGATGGCTGTTGGTTCTTTTGCCGCACTTCGTCAGGAAAACATCAAACGTCTGATGGCCTATTCGTCCATTGGTCACGTTGGTTTTGCACTGGTCGGTCTGGCAGCAGGCACCAAGGACGGTGTTACCGGTATTCTGGTTTATCTTGGCATTTACCTTGTCATGAACCTGGGCACCTTTGCCGTCATTCTGTGCATGCGTCGTAATGACCGTATGGCCGAAGAGATCACCGATCTTGCCGGTCTTGCCAAAACCAAGCCGCTGATGGCTGCGATTACCGCGATCCTGATGTTCTCGATGGCCGGTATTCCGCCGCTTGCTGGCTTCTTTGGCAAGTTCTATGTCTTCAAGGCAGCCGTTGATGCCGGTCTTGTGACGCTTGCTGTTATCGGTCTCGTGACTTCGGTTGTCAGTGCGTATTACTATCTGCGCATCATCAAGGTCATGTATTTCGATGAGCCGGTCGAAGGGTTCGATCGCAATGGCACCGAGATGAACGTGATCATGGCTGTTGCCACGATTATCATCCTTGCCTTTGTCTTCTTCCCGAACCTTCTGATGGACAGCGCAGCTGCCGCTGCGGCATCCCTGTTCGGAATGTAAGAATGACAGCGCGAACGATCCGTCTTCCCGAAGGGTTCTACCTTCATGAACTGGAAGCGATCGACAGCACAAATGATGAGGCCAAGCGCCTCGCAGACAAGGGCGCCCAAAGTGGCGCCCTTGTTCTAGCAAGAACACAAACATCCGGTCGCGGTCGTCGCGGTCGGGGCTGGTCATCACCGGTCGGCAATCTTTATTCTTCCTTGCTGTTGCGTCCGACCTGTTCGCTGGCAGATGCAGCTCGCCTGACTTTTCTGATTGCTGTTGCCATGGCCGAGGCGGTTGAGACAGTGACTGGCAATCAGGTTCGGCCCGATTGCAAATGGCCCAATGATCTGATGGTCAATGGCCGCAAAATTTGCGGCATCCTGCTTGAAAGTGCCTCCAATCAGGGATCGGCGACCGATTACCTTGTGATCGGGGCAGGGGTGAATGTCGCGTTTTTCCCCGAGGACTCCGAACGTCAGGCAACGTCGCTTGCCGCCCTTGGTGCGCCGGTTTCGGTCGATGATCTGGTTTCGACCTATGTCGGGCGCATTGCCCACTGGTTACCGATCTGGGAGAACGAGGGGTTTGCACCCATTCGCGAAGCCTGGCTCGCGCGTGGCTACGGGATTGGCAAGCCGGTTGTTGCCCGTTTGACCGAACGCGAGTTGTCGGGAACTTTTGTCGGACTTGATGATGATGGTTCACTTGTCCTAAGAGAAGACAACGGAACAGAACACCGTATCGGGGCTGGCGAAGTCTTCTTTGCGTCCTGATATGAATGATACCCTTGCGATTAGCGGAGGCCTGTAAGCATCATGTTGCTTGCGATTGACGCCGGGAACACCAACATCGTTTTCGCCGTATTTGATGGGGATACCATCAAGGGACAGTGGCGTTGTTCAACCACCACAGAACGTACTGCCGATGAATTGGGCGTATGGTTACATCACCTGTTTACGCTGGCCGGTGTGCCGGTGGACGCGATCACGGGCGCGATTATCGCGACAGTGGTGCCCGCGGCCGAATTCAGCCTGAAGACCTTGTGTCGTCGTTATTTCGATGTTGAACCGATGGTCGTTGGGGACCCGGAGATTGATCTTGATATGAAGATCGTCATGGACCGCCCCAGCGAAGTCGGTGCTGACCGTCTTGTCAACGCGGTCGCAGCCCACGCCCTGTTTGGCGGACCGCTGGTGGTTCTTGATTTCGGGACGGCGACGACTTTTGATGTTGTCGACAGCAATGGTGATTATCTGGGTGGTGTGATTGCGCCCGGTGTTAACCTGTCAATCAAGGCCCTTCACATGGCGGCGGCCCAGTTGCCGATGGTCGCGATCGAAGCCCCGCGCAATGTTGTCGGTAAAAATACCGTCGAAGCGATGCAGTCCGGCGTTTACTGGGGCTATGTGTCCATGATCGAAGGCCTGCTTGCCCGTATCCGCAAACAGCAAAACCTTGAGCATATCAAGGTCGTTGCAACTGGCGGGCTTGCACCGCTATTTACAAAGGCTGTAGATGAAATTGAACATTTGCATGGCGATCTGACCATGCTGGGGCTGTTGATGATTTACCGTCGCAACAGCAACAAGACTGCCAATCAGGCCTGATGAAGGCTTGCGCCGGATACGGGGACTGATCCCCGTATCTGATCCGAGTGCCGAAAGTAAAGGAATACCGTCAGTGGATTTGTATTTGCCAAAAGACGAAGTGTTGTTTGTGCCGCTCGGCGGTTCCGGCGAGATTGGCATGAACCTTAACCTTTATGGCTACGACGATCAGTGGCTGATGGTTGATATGGGTGTTTCCTTTGGCGAGGAGGGACTTCCCGGTGTTGACGTGGTTATGCCCGACCCAGCCTTTATCGAGGAACGCAAGGACAAGCTGCTTGGTCTTGTTCTGACCCATGCGCATGAAGACCATCTGGGCGCTGTGCCCTATTTGTGGCCGCGACTGAAATGTCCGATCTATGCAACACCGTTTGCGGCGGAATTCCTTAAGGCCAAACTGTCAGAAACCGATTTTGCCGATCAGGTGCCGATCCACGTGATCGAACTTGGCGGCCGGTTCAAACTGGGCTGCTTTGATATCGAATTTGTCACCATGACCCATTCGATTCTCGAACCCAATGCCCTTGCCATCCGCACGCCCAAGGGATTGATCGTCCATACAGGTGACTGGAAATTCGACCCTGACCCCCAGATTGGCGAAGCATCCGATGTCAAAAAGCTTGAAGCTTTGGGCGATGAGGGTGTGATGGCGCTGGTCTGTGATTCGACCAATGTCTTTTCCGAAGGTAAAACCGGATCAGAAGGCGACGTTGCCAAGAATCTGTCGACCCTGTTTAAGGAGCATCCACAGGGGCGCATTGCCGTTGCCTGCTTTGCCACCAACGTCGCGCGTGTTCAGTCAGTGATCGAAGCTGCTCATGAAAACGGGCGCTGTGTCGGTCTTGCCGGGCGGTCGCTTAATCGCGTGACCGAGGCTGCGCGTGAAGTCGGCTATCTGACCGGTTATCCGAATCTTCTGTCTGATGACGAAGCCATGGAAGTGCCCAAGGATCAGGTTCTTTTGATTTGCACGGGATCACAGGGCGAACCGCGTGCTGCATTGTCGCGCATTGCCAAGGGCGATCATCCGACGGTCGAACTTGATCCCGGTGACACGGTTGTTTTCTCGGCCCGTGAAATTCCGGGGAACGAGAAATCCATCGGCTATATCCAGAATCTTCTGATCCGTCGTGGCATCAAGGTCATTACTGCACGTGACGAGCCGATTCATGTTTCCGGCCATCCCGGACGCGAAGACCTGACGCGGATGTATCAGCTGACCCGTCCGAAAATCCTTGTTCCGGTGCATGGGGAAACCCGTCATCTGTGTGAACAGGCGGCACTGGGCGCAGAATGCCAGATCCCCGAACAAGTCATTCCCCATGATGGCACGGTCATCCGTCTGTCACCGGGCGAAGCACATGTGATCGGTGTTGCCGAGGCAGGCATTCTTGCCCTTGATGGCGGGCGCCTGCTTAAGCGTGATGCCGACACTATCCGCAACCGTAACCGGATCGTCTGGAATGGTGTCATGTTTGTCACCTTGGTGCTCAACCAGTTCGGTGAAATGGTCAATGATCCGATGATCACGGCCCCCAGCCTGTTTGACGAGCCGGGAGACGAAACGCGTCTGGATCATTTCGCTGCTGAAATAGGCAATCGGGTAGATCAGCTTAATGATGACGAGGTTCTTGATGATGCGGCTGTTATCCTTGCCGTTCGTCAGGCATTGCGTCGTCCGGTGCGCCAGCGTCTTGGCAAACGCCCGCTGATCGAAGTCCATCTGGTACGTGTCACGGAAAAGAGCTGATTGCCCGTAAAGCGACCCCGATCACAGTCCCCGGAAAGAACCCGACGATTAATTGCCTGTTCGACGAAATGGGGAATTGTCTTTTGGCGTTCGGCTATCCTAGATTGACGCTGATCGGGCAGATCATATTCGCAGGAGCAAGACCATGATTGGACGGCTAAATCACGTCGCCATCGCCGTACCGGACCTTGAAGCAGGCATTGCGCAGTATCGTGATGTCCTTGGGGCCAAAGTATCCGAGCCACAGGACGAACCCGATCACGGCGTGACGGTGGTTTTTGTCGAACTGCCCAATACCAAGATCGAATTGCTTTATCCACTGGGTGAGAATTCACCGATCAAGGGATTCCTTGAAAAGAACGCGTCTGGCGGCATTCACCATGTTTGCTATGAGGTTGATGACATTCTGGCAGCACGAGACAAGCTTCAGGCAAGCGGCGCGCGCGTTCTTGGTGATGGTGAACCAAAGATCGGGGCACATGGAAAGCCGGTTCTGTTCCTGCATCCCAAGGATTTCAACGGCACACTGGTCGAACTTGAGCAGGTTTGACAACACCCCGTGCAATCAAGACACCTGTCCCGTGATGATATCACCGGGCAGGCGTGCTGTTTCCCACCGACAAGAATTTTGCCCACCACAAAGAAGAGAAACTCATGAACTGGTTTTCAGGACTGCTGGTCTATATCGTTATCTGGTGGCTTGTTCTGTTCATGGTTTTACCATTCGGCGTGAAGCGCGAGGAAAATGTTGAACCCGGAAATGACAGCGGCGCACCGCAAAAAGCCCATATGTGGAAAAAGGTCTTCGCCACCAGTGTCATTTCAGCAATTTTGTGGGCTGTTGCGGTCTTTGTGATTACCAGTGGCATGATCGAAGTCCGCCCGCCGCAATAAACCAGACAGTCATTGCAGATAACATAAAACCCCGCACAAAATTCTGCGGGGTTTTGTCGTTAAAGACTGCACAAAATCGGATTGGACGGGGCAGGAGCAAAAAAAAAGCAAGATCGCGAGGATCTTGCTAAGATGCTATTTTTATAGCTATTTTCCCGTAATCTTTTTTATGCTTCCTCCTAAGACCTGGGCATGTAGCACAGGTTTTAATTCGACGTCGCGCCTGCTTCTTGTATGCTTATTGGCAACAAAGCCTCCCGCAATTTTATGAGCGGCTGCGATACGCCTCCCGCAACGATCTTGCGCCGAAAGCGGAGGATTAAAAAGCCACATGTTTCAGTTTTATGCAAGATGTTTTGACCAAACTTCACAAATGTTTCGATGCTGCACCGCACACAGATAGGGTGAAACTACAAGATGACTAATATTCCATTGGTCGAACCTATTTCCAGCCATGGCTTGGGTCTAAAAATCAGACTATTGGCGGTTGTTTCTGCAACCTTGATGATTGCGGTTCCGGTGTCCGGGGCGATGGCGCAGGCCGAATCCCCGTTTCCATCTTCGCAAGAAAATCCGCTGACCGGTGATGCCGACGCGACGTCTCCGGTTGTCGAGGATGTCAAACAGACGATCACCGTGTCAAAGTCGGCTTGTCGTGCTTTGGTACAACACGTGCCGGATGCGGATGTTGCCTATCAGCCCGGTGTTGATGTTCGTGGCAACAAGGTTGTCGGAGCTGATCTGAATGGGGGCAGCAATATTTTGCAATCCTTGCCAAAGGAAATCGAATTTCCGGTGACGCTGGACTTCTTCGCATATAGCGGCATCGCAGTGCCGGACGGTGTTAGCGGCGAGCAGTCGATTGGCAAAATCACATATCGCAACGGCCGGGTGTACTTTAATGATCAGCCGCTGGGCGACGAGGCATATAGTGACGAACTGATCGCCGCTTGTCGCGAAGCGGGCTTTCGCTGATCGGAATACGCGTCTGATTTCGACCATCGCAGTTTTGCCATCATTTAAAACTATGCAGGCCGGGATCATATTACGAAGTTCCGGCTTGCGTTTCGGGCTGTGCTGTCGCATTTTCCGGGCAAGGTTTATACACCCACATATTCAGATTTGATCATCACGAGGCATTGATGCGTCTTTCCCAGTTCTTTCTGCCGACCCTGAAGGAAACCCCGTCAGAAGCACAGATCGTTTCTCATCGTCTGATGCTGCGCGCCGGCATGGTGCGTCAGCTCACGTCAGGGATCTATTCATGGTTGCCGCTTGGCTACCGTGTTCTTAAAAAGATCGAACAGATTGTTCGTGAAGAACAGGACGCTGTTGGTTGCAACGAATTGCTGATGCCGACGATCCAGCCGGCGGAGCTTTGGCAGGAAAGTGGTCGTTATGACGATTACGGTCTTGAGATGCTGCGCATTACGGACCGCCATGATCGTCAGATGCTGTTTGGTCCGACCAACGAAGAAGCCATCACCGATATCTTCCGTAAGGATGTGCGTTCCTACAAACAGCTGCCGCAGCTGCTGTATCATATTCAGTGGAAGTTCCGTGACGAGATCCGCCCGCGCTTTGGCGTGATGCGCGGGCGCGAATTCCTGATGAAGGATGCCTATTCGTTCGATATCGATTACGAAAGCTCGCGTCACGCCTATAACAAGATGTTCCTGGCATATTGCCGGACCTTCACCCGTCTGGGCGTCAAGGCCATTCCGATGGTTGCTGATACCGGACCGATTGGTGGTGATCTGAGCCATGAATTCATCATTCTCGCCGATACCGGCGAAAGCGAAGTCTTCTGCGACCAGAAGTGGCTCGCCAAGGACCTGAGCGGCAAGGGCGTTGATCTTAATGACCGTACTGCTCTGGAAAACTGGGTGCAGGGTACGCTGGTTGATTATGCCGCGACCGAAGAAAAGCACGATCCGGCCAACAGCCCGATTTCCGGTGATGACCTGATCGCGACCCGCGGGATCGAAGTCGGCCATATCTTCCACTTCGGAACCAAATATTCTGAACCGATGGGCGCGACTGTTCTTGGCCCGGATGGCAAGGAAGTCCCGGTCATGATGGGGTCTTACGGGATCGGTGTCTCGCGTCTTGTCGGTGCATTGATCGAAGCATCGCATGATGAAAACGGTATTATCTGGCCCGATGCGGTTGCACCTTACAAGGTTGGTCTGATCAACCTGCGTACAGGTGACGATGAATGCGATGCTGCCTGTGAAGATGCCTATGCGAAGCTGTCGAACGCTGGCATCGAGGTTCTTTATGATGACCGCGACATTCGTGCGGGTGGCAAATTCGCCGATATGGACCTGATTGGTCTGCCATGGCAGATCGTGATTGGCCCGAAAGGCTTGAAAAACGGTGTGGTTGAACTGAAAAACCGCAGAACCGGTGAAAAAACAGAAGTCACATTCGAAGCGGCTCTGAACCAGATCAGCGCCTGATAAAATATTGTTTGACGGGGCGGCTTAAGGCTGCCCCGTTATCATTTCGGCTTTGGGGGCTCCAGGCCACCCGGACCATTTCCTGACCATATTCCACAAGGATAGATTGCCCATGTTCAGTCCGTTCGAGCGTATGGTGGCCTTTCGCTACCTGCGTCCACGTCGGCAGGAAGGCTTTGTTTCCGTCATCGCCATCTTTTCGTTGCTTGGCATCATGCTTGGTGTTGCGACGCTGATTATCGTTATGTCGGTGATGAACGGTTTCCGTGCCGAACTGCTTGGCCGTATTTTGGGGCTGAACGGGCATATCTCTGTTTATGCGCAGGGCAATGGTGGCATTGGTGACTATGCCAAGATCGAAAAGCAGATCGCCGATACCGGAAATGTCATGATGACGGTCCCCGTGGTCGAAGGGCAGGTGATGGCATCGAAAAACGGTCGTGCATCGGGTGCAATTGTACGTGGTATGCGTCCTGAAGACGTCAAAAAGCGCAAGACGATTGCTGATAACATCGTTTTCGGATCGCTTGATGACTTCAAGGGCGATGATACCGTGATCATGGGTGCGCGCCTTGCCATGAAACTTGGCGTCGGTGTCGGCGATACGGTCAACCTGATTTCGCCCAAGGGCAATGTAACAGCGTTTGGCGCGGTTCCGCGCGTCCGGGCTTATACGGTTGCCGGTCTGTTTGATATTGGCATGTATGAATATGACAGCGGCTTTATCTTCATGCCGTTATCAGCAGCCCAGGTTTATTTCCGTCTGCCTGAACAGATCACGCATTTCGAAGTCATGCTTGATGATATCTCGGTCCTTGGAGATACCATGGATCAGTTGCTGACCACGTTGTCTGGTGAACGCTTGCGACTTGTGAACTGGCAGCAATCCAATGCCGGGTTCTTCAATGCACTTCAGGTCGAACGCAATGTGATGTTCCTGATTCTGACCCTGATTATTCTGGTCGCCGCATTTAACATCATTTCGGGCATGGTCATGCTGGTGAAGGACAAGGGGCGCGATATCGCGATCCTGCGAACAATGGGGGCGACGAGACAGTCCATCATGAAGGTGTTCTTCCTTGCAGGTGCCTCTATTGGTGTCCTGGGAACGCTCAGCGGTCTGATCATCGGGGTGCTGTTCTGTCTGAACATTGAAAATATCCGTCAGTTCATTCAAACCCTGACCGGGACCGATCTGTTTAACGCCGAGATCTATTTCCTGTCGCAGCTTCCTGCGGACATGGATGTCAGCGAAGTGGTGCTGGTTTGTGTGATGTCACTGAGCTTGTCTTTCCTTGCGACCGTCTATCCGGCATGGCGTGCGTCACGC
This sequence comes from Thalassospira profundimaris, assembly GCF_003326795.1. GTDB lineage: Bacteria > Pseudomonadota > Alphaproteobacteria > Rhodospirillales > Thalassospiraceae > Thalassospira > Thalassospira profundimaris_C. Next base: position 190,162 of record NZ_JPWI01000003.1, read on the forward strand.
CTCGATCCGGTGGAGGCCCTGCGTTATGAGTGATCTGATCAAAACCACAGCCAAACAGCGTTCGCGCAATGTTGTTCTGCGCCTTGAAAAGATTGATCGCATCTTCAATCAGGGGCCAGATCAGCTCGAAATCCTCAAATCGGTTGATCTTGAAATTCATCAGGGCGAAATCGTCGCCCTTGTCGGCCCGTCCGGTGCCGGTAAATCTACGCTGCTTCAGATTGCCGGGCTTCTGGAAAAGCCCGATGGTGGTCTGGTGTCGATTGGTGGCAAACGCAGCACCGATCTTTCTGATCTTGCCCGTACAGAGATGCGTCGAAAGCATATCGGTTTTGTCTATCAGTACCATCATTTGCTGCCGGAGTTTTCCGCATTGGAAAATGTCGTTATGCCGCAAATGATCAACGGGCTTAAACGGGCAGAAGCCGACGAACGCGGACTTGAACTGTTGCGCTGTCTTGGTCTTGAAAAGCGTGCAGATCACCGTCCGGCACGCCTTTCGGGCGGCGAGCAACAGCGTGTGGCAATTGCCCGCGCGCTCGCCAATGTGCCGGATGTCCTGTTTGCCGACGAACCGACCGGCAACCTTGATCCGCAGACCGCCGAAACCGTGTTTGGCATGTTGATGACACTGGTACGCGAAACCGGACTGGCGTCGCTGATCGCGACCCATAACCCGGAACTGGCGCGCCAGATGGACCGGGTCGTGACCCTGCGTGATGGTCATTTGATCGAACTTGATCCAGCCGAACTTTCCTAAGCGATCAAAATTCTTTAAGCTGGTCTGACACATCGCATTCCGGGGCCGGAATGCGATGTGTCACCTGCCTTTTTACTTTATCTCAGAGGTCTAGCTCCGATGGAAAACGGTTTCGTCCATCTTCGTGTTCACACCAACTATTCGCTTGCCGAAGGTGCCATCACGACCAAGGAGCTGGCGAAACTCTGTGCTGCTGACGGCCAGCCTGCCGTTGCAATGACCGATACCGACAACATGTTTGGCGCTCTTGATTTTGCTGGCGCGCTTAGTGGTAGCGGTGTTCAGCCGATCCTTGGCGTTCAGATGGGGGTGGAACGCTTTGGCGATAAGCCTGTTGTCGGGAAAATCGCCCGCGAACCGATGCCGGATCGTCTGGTGCTGATTGCACAAAACAAGGAAGGTTATTTCAATCTTCTGAAAATTGTGTCGCGCGCCCACATGACATCCGAAGCCGGTAGCGAACCCAAAGCCCTGTACGAGCATATTCGCACCTATTCCGATCACGTCATTTGCCTGACCGGTGGCCCGACCGGGCCACTGGCGCGACTTCTGGCCGAAGAACAGGTTGAAAAGGCCGAAGATTGCCTTGCCCAGCTCAAGGATATATTCGGTGATCGTCTGTATATTGAACTGCAGCGCCACGGTGAAGAGCTGGAAGATCTGGTCGAGCCCGGATTGATCAAACTTGCCTATGATCACAATGTGCCGCTTGTCGCCACCAATAACTGCTATTTCCCGTCGATTGATATGTATGAAGCGCACGACGTCTTCATTTGTATTGGGCAGGGGGCTGTTGTTGGTCAGGAAGATCGCTGGAAACTCACGCCCGATCACCGCTTCAAGACCGCAGCCGAAATGCGCGACTTGTTTGCCGATATCCCCGAGGCCTGTGACAATACGCTTCTGATTGCGAAGCGTTGTTCCTGGCACGTTGAAAAGATCGACCCGATCTTGCCGCCATTCGACTGCGGCGAAGGCCGCACAGAGGTCGATGAATTGCGTCACATGTCCGAAGAAGGCCTTAAGGGGCGTCTGGAAAAATATGTCTATACCGAAGGCATGTCGGATACCGAAAAGGAAGAAATCGCCAAACCATATTGGGAACGCCTTGATTACGAACTGGGCATCATCAACCAGATGGGCTTCCCCGGTTACTTCCTGATCGTTGCGGACTTTATCCAATGGGCCAAGGATCACGGGATTCCGGTCGGGCCTGGTCGTGGTTCGGGTGCAGGGTCGCTGGTTGCCTATGCGCTTTTGATTACCGACCTTGATCCGTTGCGTTTCTCGTTGCTGTTCGAACGTTTCCTTAATCCGGAACGTGTCTCCATGCCTGACTTTGACGTCGATTTCTGTCAGGACCGGCGCGGTGAGGTAATCGAATATGTCCAGAAGAAATACGGACATGATCGTGTTGCCCAGATCATCACCTTCGGTAAGCTGCAGGCAAAGGCGGCCGTGCGTGACGTTGGTCGCGTTCTGAGCATCCCATATGGCTATGTCGACAAGATCTGTAAGATGATCCCGGGTGATCCAGCCAAACCGATCCCGCTTAAGGAAGGGATCGACATGGAACCCGACCTTCGCCGGATTGCGCGTGAAGACCCCGATATTGACCGTTTGCTGTCAATTGCGATGCAGATCGAGGGGCTTTATCGTAACTCATCGACCCACGCGGCGGGCGTGGTGATCGGGGACCGCGACCTTGATGAACTGGTCCCGATCTATCGCGATCCGCGTTCGGACATGCCGGTCACCCAGTTCAACATGAAGTATGTTGAAAATGCCGGTCTTGTGAAGTTTGACTTCCTTGGTCTGAAGACGCTGACGGTGATCATCGAAGCCGTCAAGCTCATGCTTCAACGTAAAGACGTCCCGCAAAACTTTGATATCAGTGCGATTCCTCTCGATGATAGAGCGTCGTTCAAATTGCTGTCTGCTGCGGAAACGGTTGGCGTGTTCCAGCTCGAATCCCAGGGCATGCAGGATGTTTTGCGGGGGCTGAAGCCCGATACGCTTGAAGATATTATCGCTGTCGTGGCGCTGTATCGTCCGGGGCCGATGGACAATATCCCGCATTACATTGCGCGTAAGCATGGTCAGGAAGAACCTGATTACATGCACCCGATGTTGCAGCCGATCCTCGAAGAAACCTATGGCATCATGATCTATCAGGAGCAAGTCATGGAACTTGCCCAGATCATGGCGGGCTACTCGCTTGGCGGTGCTGACCTGTTGCGCCGTGCAATGGGTAAGAAAATCGCCGAGGAAATGGAAAAACAGCGCAGCCTGTTTGTCGATGGCGCGGAAAAGAACAGCGTTGATCGCGGGCAGGCGTCTGACATCTTCGATCAGGTAGCGAAGTTCGCATCCTATGGCTTTAACAAATCCCACGCCGCTGCTTATGCGCTGGTAGCCTATCAAACAGCTTATCTGAAGGCGAACTATCCGGTCGAGTTCATGGCCGCACTTATGACGCTCGATATGCATAACACCGAAAAACTTGCGGTGTTCAAGCAGGAGGTCGAACGTCTTGAGATCGAAATCCTGCCACCATGCGTCAATAATTCCCAAGTGGCATTTTCCGTCGAAAACCACGATGGCGTGCGCAAGATCCGCTATGCATTGGCCGCGGTCCGAAATGTTGGTGACGCGGCGATGGAAAGCCTTGTGGCGGAACGCGAGGCCAATGGGCCTTTCAAGGATATAACCGATTTTGCATCACGTATTGACAGCCGTGCTGTGAACAAGCGTTTGCTTGAAAACCTTGTGCGGGCAGGGGCCCTTGACTGCCTGTCACCCAATCGCAAGGTCATGTTCGAGAATGTCGACAAGGTAATCGCCGTTGCCCAGCGTGAAATGCAGGCCCGCAACGATGATCAGATTTCAATGTTCGGTGACAGTAGCGGCTTTGGCAAAGACAAGATCCGTCTGCCGGATGAACGCGACTGGGTGCCGATGGAAAAGCTGACCGAGGAATTCTCGGCCATCGGTTTCTATTTGTCGGCTCATCCCCTTGATACATTTGGTAAAAGTATCCAGCGGATCGGGATTGCCCCGATCAAGGAACTGCCAGCCCGAATGCGTGCACAGAACAAGGGCGCCATTCGCCTTGCCGGGACATTGATCAACGCGCGCGAAATGATATCAAAAAAGAACGGGTCAAAGTTTGCCTTTGTAATGTTCTCCGATCCGACTGGAAGTTTCGAGGTCGCCTTTTGGGCCGAAGCCTGGGCTGCCTATAAGGAAATCATCAATGCGGGTCGTCCCGTACTGCTTGTGGTAGCCGCCGAGATGCGCGAGGGGCAGTTGCGTATTCAGGGACAGCGCGTCGAGGATCTGGAGCAGGCCGTTGCCGGTGCCGCTGAGGGCATCCGTATTCGCCTGAACCGCCCCGATCCGGTTGCTGAAATTCGCCAGCTTCTCGAAGGTGCGGGAAAGGGGCGTGGTCTTGTGACGCTTTCGTCTGTCTGTGATGACGGCCGGATGGCCGAAATCGAGCTTGACGACAAATACAAGGTCGGTCCGTCCCTTATCGGGGCGATCGGTGCCATTCCCGGTGTCGAATTCGCCGAAGAAATCTGATCAATTCCATTGTGTGATCTGTTAAATTGGTTCGATCCTTCACAAAGCGCGCAGAAATGCGCACTTTAGGGCTTGCATTCTTGTCGGTACGGGATTAAAACCCGCCCCGAACATCGCACGCGGAAGAGCGGCGACTGCCGTCATATGGCAACTCGTCCATCCGGTGTTTCATGCATGAGGCGTGAAATTCCCTTTCGCGGAGGTATTAACCGGAAAAAGGTAGGAACTATTATGGCATTGCCAACCTTTACCATGCGCCAGCTCATGGAAGCTGGTGTCCACTTTGGTCACCACACCCGCCGTTGGAACCCGAAGATGAAAAAATTCATCTTTGGTGCACGTAACGACATCCACATCCTGAACCTGCAGGAAACCGTCCCGATGCTGCATCGTGCGATGCAGGCTGTTCGCGACGTAACTGCTTCGGGCGGTCGTGTTCTCTTCGTCGGTACCAAGCGTCAGGCTTCCCCGATCATCGCAGACGCTGCAAAGCGTTGCGGCCAGTACTATGTGAACCATCGCTGGCTCGGCGGCATGCTGACCAACTGGAATACTGTTTCCAATTCGATCAAACGCCTTAAAGAACAGGAAGAAATCCTGTCTGCAGGTGCAGAAGGTCTGACCAAAAAAGAAATCCTGAACCTGACCCGTTCGCGCGACAAGCTTGAGCGCGCACTTGGCGGTATCAAGGACATGGGTGGTCTTCCGGACATCATCGTCGTGGTTGACACCAACAAAGAAGCACTTGCTGTTCATGAAGCAAAGAACCTGAACATTCCGGTCGTTGCAATCCTCGATTCCAACTCTGATCCGGCAAACGTTCAGTACCCGATTCCGGGCAACGACGATGCGATCCGTGCGATCCAGCTGTATTGTGACCTGTTCGTTGGTTCTGTTCTGGACGGTATCCAGGAAGAAATGACTGCTTCTGGCGCAGATCTCGGCGAAGCGGAAGAAGTTCCGGCCGAAGTAGCTGCCGCAGTTGAAGCTGCAGAAGAAGCTTCCGCATAAGTTTCACTTTGTATCTGATGAAACGGCGGCTAGCATGCCGCCGTTTTGTTAGGTGTTCACCTGATCGCGTAATAGGGGCTTTAAAAATGGCTATTACCGCTGCTCTCGTAAAAGAGCTTCGCGAAACCACCGGCGCTGGCATGATGGATTGCAAGAAAGCGCTTTCCGAAACCGATGGTAACCTTGAAGCAGCTGTTGACTGGCTGCGCACCAAAGGTCTTGCAGCTGCCGCCAAGAAAGCTGGCCGTGTTGCTGCCGAAGGTCTGGTTTCTGTTGCTGTTGACGGCAACAAAGGTGCAGTTATCGAGCTGAACTCGGAAACCGATTTCGTTTCTCGTAACGAAGACTTCCAGAAGTTTGTCGGTGAAATCGCGACCCAGGCTGTTGCTGCAAATGGCGACATTGATGCCCTTAAAGCTACTGCTTTCCCGGGTACTTCACGTAACGTCGAAGAGCAGGTCACTCACATGATCGCTACCATCGGCGAAAACATGTCGTTGCGCCGTTCGGCTGGTCTGTCGGTTGAGAAGGGCGTCGTTGCGTCCTACATCCACTCGGCAGTTGCTGCTAACCTCGGTAAAATCGGTGTTCTGGTTGCTCTGGAATCGGAAGCTGATGCCGCTGTTCTTGACGGTTTGGGCAAACAGATCGCAATGCACATTGCGGCAACCAATCCGGCATCGGCAACCGTTGAAGATCTGGATCCTGAACTGGTCGAGCGCGAGAAAGCCGTTCTGACCGAGCAGGCCAAAGAATCCGGTCGCCCGGCAGAAATCATCGAGAAGATGATTGAAGGTCGTATCCGTAAATATTACGAGCAGGTCGTTCTGGTTGAGCAGACCTTCGTTATTGACGGTGAAAACAAAGTCAAAGACGTGATCGCAAATGCTGCTAAAGAAGCTGGCAAGCCGATCACCCTTAAGGGCTTTGTCCGCTTCGAACTCGGTGAAGGCATCGAGAAAGAAGAAAAAGACTTTGCTGCAGAAGTTGCTGAGCAGCTGAAGAAATAAACATATGATCGGAATGGTGCTTCGCGCATCATTTCGTGTATGATCCAGACCGGCGAGGTCGGCAGCGCATGTCCGCCCTGTTACTCGCCGGTCTTTTTATATCTGAATTTTGCATTTCCCGTGTTCGGGCAATGCGTTACATCGGCATTTAAGAGGCATTGAGATATGGCAGAAAACGGCCAACTGAAATTTCGCCGCGTTCTTCTTAAGCTCTCGGGTGAAGGGCTTTTAGGGAAACAGCAATACGGGATTGATCCTGAAACGGTTGACCGGATTGCCAGCGAAATCAAAGCCGTTCATGACATGGGTGCCGAAGTTTGCATGGTGATTGGCGGCGGAAACATCTTCCGCGGCGTCAAAGGGGCCTCGCAGGGTATGGAACGCGCAACCGCCGACTATATGGGCATGCTGGCGACCATCATGAATGCGCTGGCCGTTCAGAATGCGCTTGAGCGCCATGGCGTTCAGACCCGTGTTCAGTCTGCCATCCCGATGTCTTCTGTTTGTGAGCCCTATATCCGCCGTCGGGCTGTCCGTCACATGGAAAAGGGCAGGGTCGTCATCTTTGCTGCGGGTACCGGTAACCCGTTCTTCACAACGGATACGGCGGCTGCATTGCGTGCTGTTGAAATGGGTTGCGATGCGCTGCTTAAGGGGACTCAGGTTGATGGTGTTTACACCGCTGACCCGAAAACCGATCCCACAGCAGAACGTTACGACCAACTTACCTATATGGAAGTTTTGTCCAAAGATTTGCGTGTGATGGATGCATCGGCTATTTCTTTGGCTCGCGAAAATGATATTCCGGTTATCGTATTTTCTTTGCATAATCCGGGTGCCTTTGCAGACGTCGTTACTGCAAAGGGGACGTTTACGATTATTTCGAATGGAGACTGAACGTGTCTGACGTTGCTGGCCTAAAAAAGGACCTGTCCCGCCGTATGGAAGGGGCAGTCGAAGTATTGCACAAGGAATTCACCGGTCTGCGTACCGGGCGCGCCAGTGTGAGCCTTCTTGAGCCGGTCATGGTTGAAGCCTATGGCGTTCCGACCCCGCTTAACCAGGTGGCATCTGTCAGCGTTCCCGAAGCACGTATGCTTTCGGTTCAGGTCTGGGACAAGTCGATGGTGAAATCCGTCGAGAAAGCCATCCGTGATTCCGGGCTGGGTCTTAACCCGGCTGCTGATGGTACGCTTGTTCGCGTTCCGATCCCGGCACTGAACGAAGAACGCCGCGCTGAGCTGTCCAAGGTTGCAGGAAAATATGCCGAACAAGCCAAGGTGTCGGTCCGCAACGTGCGTCGTGACGGCATGGATCAGCTGAAAAAATGGGAAAAAGACAGCGAGATTTCCAAAGACGAGATGCACAGCGAAGAAAAAGAGATCCAGAAGCTGACCGATAAGGTCATTGCCGAGATCGACGAGACGCTGGCAAATAAAGAACAGGAAATCATGCAAGTCTGATTATGGCTGTGTTTTCTTCGCAAACCCAACCTTCAGATACCCGGACGGTTCCGCGTCATGTTGCTATCATTATGGATGGCAACGGGCGCTGGGCGCGTGGGCGTGGGCGCCCGCGTACCATGGGGCATCGTGCCGGTGTCGACGCTGTTCGTCGCACGATCGAAGCATCAGTCGCCCTTGGAATTGAGTATCTGACGCTTTACGGGTTTTCGACGGAAAACTGGAAGCGTCCGGAAAGTGAAGTCAGTGACCTGATGGGGCTGCTGCGTCTGTTTCTGAAGCGCGAGCTTGCGACATTGCATAAAAACGGTATCAAAATCCGTATCATCGGTGATAGGTCGCGCTTTGCTGATGATATTCGTGCATTGCTCGACAAGGCCGAAGAACAAACCAGCGGAAATACCCGTCTTAATCTGACGATTGCCTTGAGTTACGGGGCGCGTGCAGAGATTGCTCATGCCATGCGCGAGATCGCAAGAAAAGTGGCGGCAGGCGAAATCTCAGCCGATGCGATTACCGAAGATATCATCGAGCAGAATCTGTCAACAGTTGGCATTCCTGATCCGGATCTTTTGATCAGAACCAGTGGTGAACAACGCATCAGCAATTTCCTTTTGTGGCAGTCGGCTTACACTGAATTCATCTTTGAAGATGTTCTTTGGCCGGACTTTGACCGGGCCCATCTGGAAAAAGCGATAGATAACTTTGCCGGACGGGAGCGGCGTTTTGGTGCTGTCATCTGAAGCCGACCGTCTTAAAGATAATAATTCCGGATTGAAGCCGCGCATTCTTTCTGCGTTGGTTATGACGCCGGTGGCTATTGCTGCTGTGTGGTTCGGGGCGCCTTATTTCGACATTCTGTTGTTCGTATTTTCCGCGGGCATGATGTGGGAATGGTCGCGCATGTGTGCTCCGAAATTTTCTAACGGCATTTCTGTTGTAGCGGCTGTTGCGCTTGGCGTTGCCATTCTGATGCAAGTTGCGGGACAAGATGAATTCATCGTGCTGCCGATCGCGATCAGCACAATTATTGCTGCTGCACGTGCAGGGCGAAACTGGCTTTTGGCCGGATTTGGTGTTCTGTATGTCTCTGTGGCAGCACTTGCGGCACTCTGGCTGCGCAATCAGGACCCTGATGGTCTTTTAACGATCATGTGGCTGTTCTTCCTTGTCTGGGCGACAGATACCGGCGGATACGCATTTGGCAAGACGATTGGCGGTCCGAAGCTCGCTCCGCGCTTCAGTCCCAAAAAAACCTGGGCCGGGCTGATCGGGGGGATGGTTTGTGCTGGTCTCATTGGTGCAATTGTAACCTATTTCAGTGCCGATCAGATCAACTGGAATATTGTCGGGGTCAGCATGGTTCTGGCTGTTGTTGCCCAAATTGGCGATCTTGGTGAGTCTGCGCTCAAACGCCACTTCAAGGTCAAAGACAGCAGCAATCTGATCCCTGGACATGGTGGTCTTCTTGATCGTGCTGACGGAATGCTTTCGGTGTTTCCGGTTGCGTTTATTATTATCTGTTTCGCAGGGCTTGCCTTGCGATAGGGCGGTCGAACCATCGATCGTTTTTTCACAGGTGTTTGATGACTTTGAAGAAATCCGTCAGCGTTTTTGGTGTTACCGGATCTATCGGGACCAGTACTGTTGATATTCTCAGGAACCATTCGGACAAATACAGCGTCGATGCCGTAACCGCGCATCGCAATGTTCAATCGCTGGCTTCTATCGCCAAAGATTTGAATGCCAGATGTGCTGTCATTGGCGATCCCGATCTTTTTCATGAACTGCGTGAAGCGCTGGCAGGTACCGATATCGAGGTAGGTGCTGGCGAAACCGCACTGATCGAGGCTGCCGAGCGTCCATCAGATATCGTTATTGCTGCAATCGTTGGTGCAGCGGGGCTAAAGCCGACATTGGCAGCCATTCGGCGGGGCGCACGGGTTGGATTGGCCAACAAGGAAACCTTGGTCTGTGCCGGCGCTCTGATGACGGCTGAGGTGGCAAAACACAATGCGACACTGATCCCGGTCGATTCCGAACACAGCGCAATTTTCCAGGTTCTTGAAGACAAAGCCGACAAACAAGTCGACCGCATTTTGCTGACTGCTTCCGGTGGACCTTTCCGCGAGCGGTCCTTGGTTGACATGAAATCTGTCACACGCAAGCAGGCGCTGGCGCATCCGAACTGGGAGATGGGGGCAAAAATTTCCATCGACTCTGCGACCATGATGAACAAGGGGCTGGAGCTGATCGAAGCCTGGCACCTGTTTCCGGTTGCTGAGGAGCGAATTGAAATTGTTGTTCATCCTCAGTCAGTTGTTCATAGTATGGTTGAATATTGCGACGGTTCTGTGCTGGCGCAACTGGGCTCGCCGGACATGCGCACGCCGATTGCCTATGCTCTTGCATGGCCGGATCGGATCAAGGTGGATGTACCGCGTCTTGATTTTGCCATGATCGGAAGCTTGAACTTCCAGAAACCCGATACCAATCGGTTTCCGGCTCTTCGCCTGGCACGTCAGGCCTTGCAGGAAGGTGGTACACTGCCTACTGTCCTGAACGGAGCAAACGAAGTTGCGGTCGAGGCCTTCCTGCAAGACAAGATCGGTTTTCTTGAAATTGCAGAAATTGTTGAGACCGTGATGGAAAAGATTGGTCGCGAAGACCTGACCAGTCTGAATCAGGTATTTGAAACAGATGCACTTGTGCGTCGGCAGACCGCAGCACATATCGCCGCTGTCTAAGTTAATTTCTCCGGTTTGACCGGATAAGGAACGTCTTGATGGAAACCTTGCTTGCCTTTCTTTTTGTACTTTCGGTTCTCGTCTTCGTTCACGAATACGGTCATTATTGGGTTGCCATCAAGAATGGCGTCAAGGTCGAAGCATTTTCCATCGGGTTCGGACCCGAACTTTTCGGTTGGAAAGACAAAAAGGGGACACGCTGGAAAGTCAGCCTGATCCCGCTTGGCGGCTATGTGAAAATGTTTGGCGACATGAACCCGGCCAGTGCCGGTCAGCGTGACGACCTGAACGCAGAGGAAGAAAAATACGCTTTCCATCACAAAGGTGTCGGTGCGCGCGCTGCTATTGTGTTTGCCGGCCCGCTTGCAAATTTTGTGTTTGCCATCATCGTTTTTACCTTCCTGTTTGCAGCTGTTGGCCAGCAACGTGCTTTGCCGGTCGTCGGTGATGTTCTTGAAAACAGCCCTGCTGCAAGTGCCGGTTTGCTAAGTGATGATCAGGTCATTGCAATCAACGGTGCGACGGTCGAATGGTTCTCGGAACTTTCCGATATTGTACGCAACCATCCGGCGCAAACACTTGCGATAACGGTACTGCGTGATGGACAATCGCTCGAGCTCTCGGTAACTCCGGACTCTGTGACAGCGGATGAAAACGGTGTCACGCAGACATTTGGTCGTCTTGGTATTACTGCCGGTGCTTTTGATACCAGCCGTGACGGAGTGATAGAGGCGGTTGGGCGTGCTTTTGAAACAGCCTATTCTCTGACAACCCAGACCTTTTCTGCTCTTGGCGAGATGGTCAGTGGTGACCGGGACAGTTCCGAACTTGGTGGTCCGATCCGGATCGCGCAAATGTCAGGGCAGGTCGCAGAGGGTGGTTTGGGGCCTCTCCTGTTCTTTATGGGCTATCTGTCGATCAGTTTGGGGTTGATCAATCTGATGCCGGTTCCGGTTCTGGATGGCGGGCATCTTGTGTTTTATGCGATTGAGGCAATTCGCGGTAAGCCATTGGGAGCAAAAGCACAAGAATATGGTTTCCGTATCGGCGCGGGTTTGGTATTCAGCTTAATCATTTTCGCAACGTGGAACGATTTGACGCAATTGGGTGTCTTTAGTTTCCTCAAAGGACTTGCTGGCTAATGTGTGACAGCAACAGGGGGGTTAACTTGCTGCGTAAGGTAAAAGCGGCCGCGTTAGTTGCGGCCCTTCTTGGCGGAACCGCGCCAGTGATCATTCCGGTGGCAGCATATGCCCAACAGAATTCAGGCCTGATTCGCGAAATTCAGGTCGAGGGTAACAACCGAATTGAAAGTGCGACCGTTAACGCATATCTGACGGTTGCGCCCGGAGACGCATATGATGCGCGTCAAATCAACACGTCGCTAAAGGCGCTGTTTTCCACCGGTCTGTTTGCCGATGTATCCTTCTCGTTCAATCAGGGGGTTCTGAAGGTTAATGTCGTTGAAAATCCGATCATCAACCGAATCGCCTTTGAAGGGAACAATCGTCTCAAGGATGATGTGCTGAGCGCAGAACTCCAGCTTCGCCCGCGCGTTGTTTACACCCGTACCAAAGTCCAGTCGGACGTCCAGCGTATTCTTGAACTGTATCGTCGTAGCGGTCGTTTTGCAGCCACTGTCGAGCCGAAAGTCATTCAGCTCGAACAGAACCGCGTCGATCTGGTCTTTGAAGTTGACGAGGGTGAGGCGACAGGCGTTCGCAAGATCAATTTCGTCGGTAACAAGGCATTCGATGATGGCGAACTTTCTGAAGTCATCCGAACCACCGAAAGTGCTTGGTGGAAAATCCTGACCTCGGACGACAACTATGATCCTGATCGTGTGACGTTTGATCGCGAACTGCTGCGCCGTTTCTACCTTTCCGCAGGCTATGCCGATTTCCAGGTTCTTTCATCTGTTGCGGAACTGACCCCGGATCGTTCGGACTTCTTCATTACCTACACTGTCAGTGAGGGGCAACGTTACCAGTTTGGTGATGTCAAGGTTGTCTCCCAGATCGATAAGATTGACGCTGATGCCTTGCTGCCTCTGATCGAGATCGAAAAGGGTGAGTGGTACAACGCGACCATGGTTGATGACGCGGTTGACGCCCTGACGACCAAAGTCGGCGACGAAGGCTATGCCTTCATTGATATTCGTCCGAGCGTTCAGCGTAACCGTGAAACAGGTACAATTGACCTGACATTTACGATTGCAGAGGGGCCGAAAGTATATGTCGAACGTATCAATGTGGTTGGTAACGTCCGTACGCTTGATGATGTTATTCGTCGCGAGTTCCGTCTGGTCGAAGGGGATGCTTTCAGTAGCTCCAAAATGAAACGCTCCAAGCAGCGTATTGAAAACCTTAACTTCTTTAAATCTGTTGATGTCAAAACCTTGCCGGGCAAGGCGCCAGACCAGACTGTTATTGAAGTTGATGTTGAAGAAAAATCGACCGGCGAATTCTCGATTGGTGCCGGATACGGAACGGATGATGGCGCGTTCGGTCAGCTGGGTATTCGTGAACGTAACCTTTTGGGTAAAGGTCAGGATCTGCGCTTGAACTTTACTTTGGGGTCATCAGATCAGCAGATCGATTTGTCGTTTACGGAGCCATATTTCCTGGATCGCGAAATTGCAGCCGGGTTTGACGTGTACCGTCGGGAAGAGGACAATCAGGACGAAAGCTCTTATGATGAAGAGCAGACTGGTGGGCGACTGCGTGCAGGATTTAAGTACACAGAAGACCTGTCGCATTCGTTCCGATATACGCTTGAGCAGAACAGCTATTCTAATATCGACGAGGACGATGCTTCTCGCTTGCTGCTTGCCGAAGATTCTGAATTTATTGAATCATCTGTCGGCCACACACTGACCTACGATAAACGCGATAGCTCTGTTGCGCCAACAGAGGGCTACTTTGGGCGGTTGTCCAATGATTTTGCCGGATTGGGCGGCGATGAGACTTATCTGCGGACGCGTTTGGAAGGTGGATATTATTATCCGTTGGACCGCGAACATGAATGGGTTCTCTCGACCCGTGCCGGGACCGGTTATATCTTTGGTATCGGCGATGATACGCGTATCTCGCAACGCTTTATGGTTGGTGGTTCGAACCTGCGTGGTTTTGAATCTTCTGGCGTTGGCCCGCGTGATATTGCGACAGACGATGCCTTGGGTGGCAAGATGTACTACACTGGATCTGTTCAGATGGACTTCCCGCTTGGGTTGCCATCTGAGTTTGCTCTGAAGGGGCGCATTTTTAGTGACTTTGGCTCATCCGAAGGTGTCGACGGTGCACGCGCAGGTGAAATCTATGACACCGGATCCGTTCGTGGGTCTGTTGGCGTTGGTGTTGGTTGGGAGTCGCCATTCGGTCCGATTGGCATCGACTTGTCACAGGCCGTCCTGAAAGAAGATCACGACAAAGAGGAAGTGTTCCGGCTTAACTTCGGAACCAGATTCTAATGATTATGATGAAGTCGCTTCAGAAATTGCTTGTCGCATCCGCTCTTGCTTGTGGTGTTTTCACGACATCTTATGTATCCGCGCAGGAAACACCTAATCCTGAAACCATGGCATCTGTCATGGTTGTCGACTATGCGGGGATCATGCGTGAGGCATCAGCTATGCAGGATGTCAAAAAGCAAATCCGCGAACGGCAGGTAACCTATCAGCAGGATATAGAGACCCGTCAGCAGGCGCTGCGTGAAGAAGAAAAGCAGCTTGCCCAGCAACGAACCCTGCTCGCAGCAGACGTTTATCAGGAAAAGCAAAAGCAGTTTCAGCAAAAGGTAGCTGCATTCCAGAAATTTGCCCAAGGGCGCAGCCGCGTTCTCGATCAGGCTCTTGCCGAGAGTCAGGCAACCTTTCAGAAAGCTCTGAATGACGTTATTGCAGGTTTGGCCGAAGAACGACGTGCAACGCTGGTTTTGCATCAGGCGCAGGTGATCATCTTTGCCAATGCGATGAATGCCAGCAAGGAAGTGTTTGACCGGATTAACAAAAAAGTTCCGACGATCAAGGTTGAGTTCAAGGAAGGGTCCTGATGGCTGATACGCGTTTCTTTCGTCGCAAGGGACCTTTCAGCGTCGCTGAAATTGCGGAGCTGACTGGCGCAGAAGTTTTGAATGCACCCGACAAAGCGCGTGTCTTTGACGATGTGTCACCATTGCAAAATGCTGACGACTCAATTCTGAGTTTCCTTGATAACCGCAAATATATCGATGCCTTTGTCAACAGCAAGGCTGGGGCGTGTTTCATTCGGCCAGAATTTGCAGATCGTGCCCCGGAAGGCATGGTTCTGTTCACGACCAATGATCCATATCGAGCTTATGCAAAGGCAGCGACCGCTTTTTATCCGTTCGAGACAGGCAATGGTTCGATTTCTGACCGTGCTTTCATTGATCCGACGGCAAAGCTTGGCAAAGGTGTGCAGGTCGATGCCGGTGCAGTGATCAGTGCCAATTGCGAAATCGGTGATGGAACCATCATCGCCTCGAATGCTGTGATTGGTGAGGGGGTCGTCATCGGGGCTGGATGTAAGGTCGGTGCCAACGCATCGATTAGCCACAGTCTGATCGGAAATCTTTGTCTGATTTATCCGGGTGCCCGGATCGGGCAGGACGGTTTTGGTTTTGCCATGGGGCCGCAAGGTCACGTGAAGGTGCCGCAGCTTGGGCGTGTCGTTATCGGTAATGACGTTGAAGTTGGCGCCAACAGCACGATTGACCGTGGTGCAGGGCCTGATACCGTCATCGGTAATGGGTGCCGTATCGACAATCTGGTACAAATCGGCCATAACGTCGAGCTCGGCATGGGCTGCGTTGTCGTCTCGCAAGTAGGTATTTCCGGCTCGACAAAGCTTGGGAATTTCGTTGTGCTGGCGGGGCAGGTCGGCGTGGCCGGGCATCTTGAAATTGGCGATGGTGTCAAAGTTGCCGCGCAATCAGGTGTCATGAGAAATATCGGACCGGGGGAAACAGTGGGCGGAAGTCCTGCCGTTCCGGTCATGGAATATCATAAACAGACAGTGGCCTTGTCCCGTCTGGTACGAAAAAAGAAATAAGGGCTACACACATGACCGAACTGGTAAGTGTTGATATTCAGCGCATTCTGGAAATGATCCCGCATCGTTATCCGTTTTTGTTGATTGATAAAGTTATCGATATTGCGGTTGATGAATCCGCAACCGGCATCAAAAACGTCACGATGAATGAACCGCAATTTACCGGTCATTTTCCGCAGCAGCCGATTATGCCGGGCGTTCTGATCATTGAAAGCATGGCCCAGACCGCGGCTATTCTGGTTGTTCAGACCCTTGGCGAGGACGCAGAGGGGAAACTGGTCTATTTCATGAGCATCGATAACGCACGTTTCCGCAAACCGGTAACGCCCGGTGATGTGATGCATATCCATGTGACGAAGAAACAAAGCCGTGGTCCGGTCTGGAAATTTGAAAGCCAGGTCAAGGTGGACGGGCAGGTCGTTGCCGAGGCAACCATTGCCGCGATGATCCGGGATAACTGATAATGTCAAAAGTACATCCAACCGCCGTTGTCGAAGATGGCGCGCAGATAGGTCAGGATGTCGAAATCGGACCTTACAGTGTTATTGGTCCGAACGTTGTCTTGGGCGATCGTGTCAAGCTGCATAGCCATGTTGCTGTCGCAGGTCACACGACCCTTGGCGAAGAATGCGAAGTTTACCCGTTTGCTTCTGTCGGGCATGCGCCCCAGGATCTGAAGTTCAAGGGTGAGCAAAGCCGTTTGATCGTTGGAAAGCGGACAAAAATCCGTGAGGGGGCCACCCTTAATCCTGGTACCGAAGGTGGCGGGATGGAAACAACGATCGGTGACGATTGCCTGTTGATGACGGGTGCCCATGTTGGCCATGACTGCCATGTCGGCAACCATTGCATTCTGGTCAATAACGGTACCTTGGCCGGTCATGTGGTTGTTGAAGATTTTGCAATTGTTGGCGGTCTTTCGGCGGTACATCAGTTCGTTCGCATCGGAAGACATGCGATGATCGGTGGCATGACCGGTGTCGAAAGCGACGTCATTCCCTATGGTTCGGTGATCGGGAACCGCGCATACCTTTCGGGCTTGAATATTGTCGGCCTGAAACGTCGTGGTTTTGACCGCGAAACCATTCATTCCCTGCGCAAGGCATATCGTTTGCTGTTTGCTCAGGAAGGTACGTTGGCTGAACGCGTTGAAGAGGTCGCAAAGGACTTCGAAGGTGTCGGTCCGGTCATGGAAATTATCAACTTCCTCAAAGCGGAAAGCATGCGTTCCGTGTGCACACCGAAATATGACAGCTCCGCAGGATAATCCGCAACCAAAGCTGGGGATTATTGCTGGGGGCGGTGCGCTTCCAGCCCGCTTGGCTTCTGCAGCGCAGACAGCCGGGCGGGCTGTTTTCGTTATTAAGCTTGATGGTCATGCCGATGACCCCGCGCTTGACGAGTATCCCAACGTGTCGACAAGGCTTGGTGCTGCGGCCAAAATCCTTGATGCCATGCGTGCAAATGAGTGCCGTGATGTCGTGCTGGCCGGAAAGGTCGCACGCCCGAGTTTCTCGGCAATCCGTCCCGATTGGCGTGCTGCCAAGCTTTTTATGAAGGTTGGCATGAAGGCACTTGGCGATGACGGGTTGCTTCGGCTCGTTGGAGAAGAGCTTGAACGTGAAGGCTTTCGTCTGGTCGGTGCGCATGACATCCTGACGGATCTTGCCGTGTCCGAGGGCGTTCTGGGGGCAATTGCACCTGATGATCAGGCCATCAGCGACGCAAGGCGTGGTCTTTCTGTGGCGCGCATTCTTGGTCAGGCCGATGTTGGACAGGGATGTGTGGTTCAACAGGGCCTTGTGCTTGCGCTTGAAGCCATTGAAGGCACTGACGAGATGGTTCGGCGTTCCGCAAAATATCGGCGTGAAGGCGTTGGAGGGGTTCTGGTGAAAGCCTCAAAACCACAGCAGGACAAACGCCTTGATCTTCCGGCTATCGGCCTGACAACCATCGAAGAAGCGCATCTGGCCGGCCTGCGTGGCATTGCACTCCTTGCCGGTGGTACAATGATTATTGATCGTGCTGCGGTTATTGCCCGTGCAGACGCGCTTGGCATATTTGTGCTTGGCCTCGGCGATGAGGACGGAGAAACAAACCATGGCGTCTGAAAATACGTCAGGTGGCCCGAAAATCATGCTTGTGGCTGGCGAAGCCTCCGGTGATCAGCTTGGCGGTCGTCTTATGGCTGCGATCAAGCGTCAGGAACCCGGTGCACGTTTTATCGGTGTTGGCGGTCCAAGGATGGAGGGCGAGGGGCTTCAAAGCCTGTTCCCGATGAATGAAATGTCGGTGATGGGCCTGACAGAGGTTATCCCGCATATTCCGCACCTGCTGAAACGTATCGCGCAAACGGCAGACTTCGCCAAAAGCGAGAAACCTGACGCTGTTGTGACGATTGATGCCCCGGATTTCAGTTTCCGGGTCGGGAAAAAGCTCAAGGGCAAAGGCATTCCGCTTATTCACTATGTTGCCCCGTCTGTTTGGGCCTGGCGTGAAGGGCGGGCAAAGAAAATTGCAGGGTTTCTCGACCATCTTTTGGCACTTTTGCCGTTTGAGCCGCCCTACTTTGAAAAAGAAGGCCTGCCAACGACCTTTATCGGCCACTCAGCTGTTGAAGAGCGCCATGATGGTAACGGGGATCGTTTTCGGGCCAATCACGGTCTGGACGCGAATAAACGCCTGCTGGCAGTGCTGCCCGGAAGTCGTAACTCCGAAGTAAAGAGACTGCTGCCGGTCTTTCGCCAGGTGATCGAGGCAATCGCCCGGAAATACCCTGATGCCCGCATTGTGGTTCCCACGGTCAGCAAGGTTGCTGATACCGTGACCGAAGAAATGAAAAGCTGGCCCTTGGCACCGATCGTTGTGGCCACGGATCAGGAACGTCATGACGCGTTTGCTGCAGCCGATTGCGCCTTGGCCGCATCAGGTACGGTGTCGCTGGAACTGGCAATCTCCGGTGTTCCGCATGTGATTGCCTATCAGGTTAATGCCATAACCGGCTGGATTGCCAAACGCCTGATCAAGATTGATACGGTGACAATCGTTAATCTTGTTCTGGGACGTAAACTGATCCCCGAATTCCTGCAGGAAAATTGCAAGGCGAAGAACATCATCCCGGTGCTTGATGCCCTTTTGGGGGATAACCCTACCCGGGAACAGCAAAAATCAGGCTTTGATGAAGCATGCAGGATGCTTGGCTTCGGGGATCGGGCACCCAGCGAAAAAGCTGCCGAGCAGATTCTCGACATTATCGCGAAAAAATAACGGCTAACGACTGGTATCAGGCGTGGAATGCATTTAGTTTCAGGTCATTGATCAATCCATAACGGAGACGTTGTTATGCGTTATTTGCACACGATGGTGCGCGTCGAGAATGTCGATGAGTCGCTGAAATTCTATTGCGATCTTCTGGGCATGAGCGAGACTCGCCGCATCGAAAGCGAAAAGGGGCGTTTCACCCTGATTTATCTGGCCCCGTCAGCTGATGTAGAGAATGCCAAGGCAAACAAGGCTCCTGAACTCGAACTGACCTATAACTGGGACCCCGAGAGCTATTCGGGCGGTCGCAATTTTGGTCATTTGGCCTATGAAGTTGATGACATCTATGCAACTTGCCAGAAACTGATGGATGCCGGGGTAACGATCAATCGTCCCCCGCGTGATGGTCATATGGCATTTGTACGTTCGCCAGACGGAATTTCGATCGAGTTCCTTCAGAAAGGTGAGAGCCTTGCACCGGCAGAGCCATGGGTAAGCATGGAAAACACCGGAAGCTGGTAAGTTTTGAGAGTTCGTTTTACCGGTAACACTGGTTGAGAAACACGAAAAGGCCCGGATTTCTCCGGGCCTTTTTGCTTTGATCTGGCAAAGATCGCTGTCGGGACGACTTAGCGTTTGTCGACCGGAACGAACGGACGTTCTGCGACACCGGTGAACAGCTGACGCGGGCGGCCGATTTTCTGCGACGGATCTTCGATCATTTCTTTCCACTGGGCGATCCAGCCGACGGTACGTGCAACCGCGAACAGCACGGTGAACATGCTGACCGGAATGCCCATCGCCTTGAAGATGATGCCCGAATAGAAGTCGACGTTCGGATAGAGTTTCTTCTCGATGAAGTACTCGTCTTCACGTGCGATACGTTCGAGTTCCTGGGCAACATCAAGAAGCGGATCCTTGATGTTGAGTTCCTTGAGAACTTCGTGGCAGGTTTCCTGCATAACTTTGGCGCGCGGATCGTAGTTTTTGTAAACGCGGTGACCAAAGCCCATCAGACGGAACGGATCGTTCTTGTCTTTTGCTTTTGCAACGAATTCCGGGATGTTTTTCACATCGCCGATTTCGTTGAGCATAACCAGAACGGCTTCGTTCGCACCACCATGTGCTGGCCCCCAAAGGGACGCGATACCAGCAGCGATACATGCAAACGGGTTTGCACCAGACGAACCGGCAAGGCGTACAGTCGAGGTCGAAGCATTCTGTTCGTGGTCAGCATGAAGGATCAGAATACGATCCATTGCTTTGGCCAGAACCGGGTTAACTTCGTATTCTTCGCACGGGTTGCCAAACATCATCTGAAGGAAGTTTTCAGCAAAGCCCAGCTTGTTGTTCGGATAGCGGAACGGCTGACCGATCGAATATTTGTATGCCATCGCAGCAATGGTCGGCATTTTCGCGATCAGGCGATAAGCCGAGATCAGGCGTTGCTGCGGGTCATTGATGTCGGTGCTGTCGTGATAGAATGCAGACATTGCGCCAACAACGCCACACATGATGGCCATCGGATGCGCATCACGGCGGAAGCCGTTATAGAAATTGCGCATCTGCTCATGCACCATGGTGTGCATGGTGATGTCATTTTCGAACTGCGCTTTCTGGGTGGCATTCGGCAGCTCACCGTAAAGCAGCAAGTGGCAAACTTCGAGGAAGTCGGAGTTTTCTGCAAGGTCATCAATTGCATAACCACGGTGACGAAGGATACCAACGTCGCCATCAATGTAGGTCAGCTCGGACTGGCAGGAGCCGGTCGAAGTGAAGCCCGGATCATACGTAAAAAATCCAGTTTCAGCATACAGCTTCCGAATGTCGATAACAGACGGGCCTACGCTACCCTCAATCACCGGCATCTCGATCGACTTGCCAGTGGCATTGTCGGTCAGTGTTACGGTGTGGGAAGTCTTGGAATTCTGAGCCATGACTTATTTTTCCTTCCCTGTTTGAACGAACACGGTTTCAAGTTGGGTGCAGCATAATGCTGCGGCGCATTAAGCGCAAATAGACTATTAGTTTTTTATAATTCGCTGTTGTTATACATCGAAATGTCGAATGCGTTTCAGCGTTTGCTCTTTGCCAAGCACGATCATTACTTCGAAGATGCCTGGAGAAGAATTGGAGCCGGTAAGCACCGCCCGCAAGGGCTGTGCAACTTTTCCGAGTTTAAGATCAAGTTTTTCGGCAGTTGCACGAACACTTGCGTCAACGTTCTCTTCGGTCCAGCTTTCAAGCGCTTCAAGGCTGTTGGCCAGTTCTGCGAACAAACCTTCAGGTGCGCTATCAATCAGGGACTGGGCTTTCTCGTTAACGGACGTAATGCCATCTGTAACGTAGAAGGCCGAAGATTCGGCGAGCTCAATAAGTGTCTTGGCCCTTTCTTTAAGGCCTGCCATGCCATTGATCAAGATTTCTTTTTGCGCTGCATCAATTGCATCAATACCAGCAATGGCTGCAACCCGTTGGGAAATCTCGTCTACAAGCCGTTTGTCATCGGCCTGACGCAAGTAAATTCCGTTCAGGTTTGTCAGCTTTGCGAAGTCGAAACGCGACGCGCCCTTGCCAACATCCTTGACGTCAAACCACTCGATTGCCTGTTCCTGGCTGATGACCTCGTCGTCACCATGGCCCCAGCCAAGGCGCAGCAGATAGTTGTTCAGCGCTTCGGGAAGGAAGCCCATCTCGTCGCGATAGGCGTCAACACCCAGTGCACCGTGACGCTTGGACAGTTTTGCACCATCCGGGCCATGGATCAGCGGGATATGAGCAAAGGTAGGAACGTCCCAACCCATTGCGTCATAAAGCGCTTTCTGCCGGAAGGCATTGGTCAGGTGGTCGTCCCCACGAATGACGTTGGTCACACCCATATCATGGTCATCAACAACAACCGAAAGCATATAGGTCGGGGTTCCGTCACCGCGCAGGATGACATAGTCGTCAAGCTGTTCGTTTGCGACGCGAACTTCGCCCTGAACCTGATCATTGATAACGACATCGCCTTCCTGCGGCGCCTTGATACGAACCACCGGCTTGACGCCAGCAGGGGCCTCGGACGGATCGCGATCACGCCAGGTGCCGTCATATTTCATCGGGCGGCCTTCAGCACGGGCTTTCTCCCGCATGGCGGTCAGTTCTTCGGGCGAGCAATAGCAAAGATATGCCTTGCCGGCATCAAGCAATTGTTGGGCGACTTCTGCATGGCGGTCGCGACGGGCAAACTGGAAAGTCGGTTCTTCGTCAGCGGTCAGGCCAAGCCAGTTCAGGCCGTCAAAAATGGCCTCTACGGCCTCGGGCGTTGAACGTTCGCGGTCAGTGTCTTCGATGCGCAGCAAGAATTTGCCGCCGGTGTGTTTGGCATAAAGCCAGTTATACAGGGCGGTGCGTGCGCCGCCGATATGTAAAAACCCGGTCGGGGACGGGGCAAAACGGGTAACAACCGTCATTCAATCTATCCGTTATCTGGATGTTGTCGCTTGTCGTATGGACTTTTGGCGTGCAGGCTATAGCACAAATGACACGCTGTTGCACCACAGCCGATGTTAGATAGAAACAATGCTCAGGGCGGGCTATTGGACATTCGTCGTAATACTTTTATAAGAAGTATGAAAAAACAAAGGCTTGCGGGAAATTTCTCGCAAGTCATATTTGTTGTTACAAGCCAAAGAAATAAATGGTTTCTGTCATCGGTCCTCTTCTTTGGGTTGGGATGTGGGCTATATTTCTTGCTTCCTGCGCGCATTGCAGCATCAGAGATTGGCGTCGGAGTGATTCTTTCTGGCTGCGCATTCTGGATGACCCGGCGGATCGCGATTGTTGCTTTCACCCTGCAGTTGCAAACAAGCTTGATGGCGGGGTTCCTCACAAGTGCCATTCACACGGATATTGGTCCGCAAAATATTCTGACCAAGACGCTTTATGCGACCGAAATCACCGGGACTGTTATCAATATTGAACCGCGCGAAAATCGACTTCGGGTCACACTTGAACCATCTGCCATAACCGGACTGGCAGATGGGGAATTCGACTGGAAAGTCAGATTAAGTTTTCTGGGTGACAGCAAATTTTCTATCGGCGACCAGGTGCAGGTCAAGGCAAGGTTATTTCCGCTTCGCCCGCCAGCGGTTCCCGGTGATCCTGATTTCGCGCGCAACCTTTACTTTAGCGGGATCGGCGCAACCGGTTTTGCATTCGGACGACAGTTTCAGGTCTTGGCTGAGAATAAAGGTTATAAAAACAATGAATTATGGAACTTTATTGAGGAGGCACGTCAGTCTGTTTCTCAAACGATCAGCCACTATCTGAGTGCTCCCGAAGCCGGAATAGCCAAGGCACTTATCATTGGTGAACGGGGTGAAGTCACCCCCGATATAACCGAAGACTTACGGAAGTCGGGGCTTGCCCATCTTTTGGCGATTTCCGGACTGCATATGGGATTGTTGTGTGGAACGGTGTTTTTTCTGTTCCGGTTTTGCCTGGCTGCTATTCCGCGCATCGCATTGCGCTATCCGATAAAAAAATGGGCGGCGGTAGCTGCTGCGTTGTCAGGGCTGATTTATCTTGGATTGTCCGGGGCAACAGTGCCCACGCAACGCGCCTTTATCATGTTGCTGGTTGTCTGGATCGCCTTGTTGCTTGATCGCCGCGCCATTTCGTTACGCTTGGTCGGTGTTGCGGCTATTGTCGTTTTGATCTTGCGTCCCGATGCCGTTCTGGGAGCCAGCTTTCAGCTGTCCTTTGCTGCTGTTGGTGCGTTGGTGGCATTCTATAACGGGCCCGGTCGTCGATGGCTTGATCGTCAGGGTATGAGCCCCTGGTATGTGCGTATCGTGATCTATATTGCTGGATTGCTGGTCACCGGCATCATTGTTACAGCCGTAACGGCACCGATAATCGGGTTCCATTTCGGACGCATTTCGATGCTGGGGATTGTTGCTAACCTGATTGCCATCCCGGTGATGGCATTCTGGGTGATGCCGTTGATCGTTGCGACACTGATATTGATCCCGGTCGGGCTGGGCGGTGTCACACTTGCCTTGATGAAACCCGGGCTTGCCGTCCTGATCAGGACGGCCTCCTTCGTCGCCGATCAGGAATGGGGGCTTTGGTACGTTTCGGGGCTGAGCTTTATCGCAGTTTCCTGTGTGTTGCTGGCACTTTCCTGGGCGATGATCTGGCGTGACAGGGCCGCCATTATTCTGGGTGTCCCGCTTTTGCTGATTGCCGTGTTTGCACAATGGCAACATCAAAGCCCGAATATTCTGGTGTCAGGTGATCGTGAAAACTGGGCTGTCTTCGATCCGGATGACGGTGTCCTTTATATTCCCGACGGGCTTGGTGAGTTTCAAAAATCGGTCTGGATGAGCCGCTTCGGCATGCGACGTGAGGATGAAGACCGCTACGTCAAAACCTGTGAGACGGACCCGTGTCTGGTCGGGATTGGCGCGGACAGTGCCAAGACAAACATCATCATTGCAAGCAAGCTTCTCAACCCGTTTTATGCCTGTCGGAATGCCGAGATTGTCATCAGTCTGACAACAGATCTGCCAAGGCAAAGCTGTCAGGATGCCGGGGCGCAGCACATGATTGATGACGATGTCTTGTGGTGGCAAGGTGGCGTGGCGTTAAGCGCAGGCAGCAAAGATAGCGATGAAATATCACTGCAAACAGTGCGCGCAACATCCGGACACTGGCCTTGGGTCATCGTCGCGCAAAAGGCGGGACGTGCAGCGCGATGAAACAGTTTTTTGAAGTCTAAAAAAACGCCCGGATGCATCGCACACCAGGCGGTTTTCAAAAGCTGTATGGGAATGGGCGATGATCAGTATTGGCGCAGCAAGCCAACCAGACGTCCCTGAATGCGCACGCGGTCCGGTGACAGAGCACGGGTTTCATAGCGCGCATTGGCCGGTTCAAGCAGAACCTCGCCGCGGCCACGTTTAAGACGCTTGAGCGTGGCTTCGCTGTCATCGACAAGGGCGACGACAATCGTGCCATCATGGGCCTGTTCACAACGCTGGATCAGCACCGTATCGCCATCAAGAATACCGGCTTCGATCATGGAATCACCCGATACCTCAAGCGCATAGTGATCACCAGAACCCAGAAGGGCTGCCGGGACCTGCACCATGGTGCTTTGATCGCGCAGCGCCTCGATCGGGGTACCTGCGGCAATCCGACCATAAAGCGGTAGTGAAATGGCTTCTCCGGCCTCGGAAAACGCGGTTGGGACGGTTGCCGGACGGTGCGATGCCTTTCGCGCACTGGCAATGGATGTGACATTGTTTGGCGTTTCAGGTGCCTCGTCGTCACTGTTTTCCGGAAGCCGGATGACTTCCAGTGCACGGGCACGATGGGCGAGGCGACGGATAAAGCCGCGTTCCTCAAGCCCGGTAATCAGCCGATGAATGCCTGATTTGGATTTAAGGTTCAGGGCCTCTTTCATTTCATCGAAAGAGGGCGAGATACCGTGATCGCGAAGGTAATTGTCAATATAGACCAGCAACTCATATTGCTTGCGCGTCAGCATGATATTTCCCGAACCTGTAGCAAGAACAAAAAGGATACACAGATGTTCTACTTTAGTTCTTTTGCGCGGTCAAGCACCTGCGCATAAAAAGCACAGGGCAAATGTCAGAAACGCGAAACAATGTCCTGAAACAGAAGAAAACCGGGGGAGCACGATCAGTCGGCGATATAGGTGCCGGACTTTCCGCCTTCCTTGCGGGTGACACGAATATCTGTGATCTGCATCGCCTTATCGACCGCCTTGCACATATCAAAGACGGTCAGGGCCGCAACAGAGGCAGCTGTAAGCGCCTCCATCTCGACCCCGGTCTTGCCGGTGGTCTTGCAGGTTGCCGTAATATCGACCCCGTCAACATCATCGGCCAGTTCAAGATCAACCGTAACCGAAGTCAGGGGAAGAGGATGGCACAGCGGGATCAGATCAGGAGTCTTTTTCGCCCCCATGATCCCGGCAAGCTGGGCAATGCCAAGAACATCGCCCTTTTTATGGCCGCGATCCGCAATCAGCTGTGCTGTTTGCGCAGACATCAGTACACGTGCCTTGGCAATGGCAATTCGGGTGGTATCGGCCTTGGCCGAGATATCGACCATGACGGCGTTACCACCTGCATCAATATGCGAAAGCTTGTCTGCCATTATTCTGTCTGTCGCCAATCAGGCCGCAAGGCCAAGAAGATTACGGGTTGCTGCGGTCACATCATCCTGACGCATCAGGCTTTCACCAATCAGGAAGCATTGCGCGCCGACCCTGGACATGCGTGCAAGGTCTTCCGGAGTAAACAAGCCGCTTTCAGCCACCAGCAAACGGTCGTTATCAACCATGCCAGCCAGTTCTTCGGTCGTGCTCAGCGAAATTTCCATGGTCTTGAGGTTGCGGTTATTAATCCCGACCAGTCGTGATTTCAGTTTCAGCGCGCGTTCAAGTTCTGGTGCATTGTGAACTTCGATCAGAACATCCATGCCAAGGCTGTGCGCGGCATCTTCAAGTTCAGCCGCCAAGCCATCGTCAAGGGCCGCCATGATCAAAAGGATACAATCAGCACCAAGTGCACGTGCTTCGGTGATCTGATAGGGATCAACCATGAAATCCTTGCGCAATGCCGGAAGGTCAACAGCCGCACGTGCCGCCACCAGATAGCTGTCATCGCCCTGGAAATAGGGGACGTCAGTCAGAACAGAAAGACAGCTTGCCCCGCCAGCCTGATAGGCTTTTGCGAGTTCCGGCGGATTGAAATCCGGGCGGATCAGGCCTTGGGACGGTGATGCTTTCTTGATTTCGGCGATCAGGCCGTAACGACCGTTCGCAACACTGGTTTCAAGGGCATTGATAAAGCCGCGCGGTGCTGACTGTGCCTTTGCTTCTGCTTCAAGCGTACCAAGGGTTTTGCGCGCCTTGCAGGCTGCGACATGGTCACGTTTGTCGTCACAGATTTTTTGAAGAACGTCACTCACGCTGCGTTTCCTTCGTTGGTAATGGTAACAAGGCCCTGCAGCGTCTCTGCAGCCTTGCCACTGTCAATCGCATCGGACGCCTTTTTAATACCCTCGGCAAGATCGCTCGCAATCCCGGTAACCACAAGGGCCGCACCGGCATTCATCAGAACGATGTCGCGATAAGCGCCTTTTTTTGCCGCCAAAAGATCAGTAATAGCCTTGGCATTCACATCGGCATCCCCCCCCTTGAGATCCTCAAGAGTAGCCGTTTCAAAGCCGAAATCACCCGGTGAAATTTCAAAGGTCGTGACATTGCCGTTTTTGACTTCGGCAACAAAGGTCGGACCGGTGGTCGAGATTTCATCAAGTCCGCTATGGCCGTGAACGACCCAAGCATGTACCGATCCCAGACGGTTCAGCACATGGGCAACCGGTTCCACCCAGTCCTTGGCAAAAACGCCAAGGACCTGGCGTTTGGTCTTTGCCGGGTTGGCAAGCGGGCCAAGCAGGTTAAAGATCGTGCGGGTCCCCATTTCAACACGGGTCGGCATCACATGACGCATGGCCGAATGATGGCGGGTTGCCATCATAAAGCACAGGCCGATCTCGCGAAGCGCCTTTTCCAGAAGCTTCATATCCGCATCAAGATTAACGCCAAGCGCCATCAGGACATCGGCAGAACCCGATTTCGACGAAGCAGCACGGTTGCCATGCTTGGCAACAACAGCACCAGCCGCCGCCGCAACAATGGCGGCACCAGTCGAAATATTGAAGGTGCCACTGCCATCTCCACCCGTCCCGCAGGTATCAACTGCATTGTCAGGCGCAACGATGCCGGTTGCCTTTTCACGCATGACGCGTGCTGCGCCGGTGATTTCGTCAACCGTTTCACCGCGAATACGCAAACCCATCAGGAAAGCCCCCATCTGGGACGGGGTTGCCTGACCCGACATCAGCACATTGAAAGCCTGTTCGGCCATGCTTTCGGTCAGTTTTTCACCATCTGCGACTTTGGCCAGAATTGGCTTCAGATCATTATCAGTCGACATTCGGGTTTCCTCGGTTTGCGGTCCGGTGCGTTTGTCAGGCGCCGGTATAGTCGATAAAATTCTTTAACAATGCGTGCCCATGTTCCGATGCAATGCTTTCGGGATGGAACTGAACGCCATGAATCTGATGGGTTTTATGACGGACACCCATGATCAGACCATCTTCGCTTTCGGCGGTGATTTCAAGACTGTTGGGCAAAGTTTCGCGTTCGATCACCAAAGAATGATAGCGCGTTGCCTCAAACGGGCTTGGAAGACCGGCAAAGACACTGGTACCGGAATGTTTCATCGCATCGGTCTTGCCATGCATGCAATGGGGCGCACGGACAACCTTGCCGCCAAATGCCTGACCAATTGATTGATGGCCAAGGCACACGCCAAGAAGCTTGACCTTGCCAGCCGCAGCCTTGATCAGATCAAGACAGATACCTGCACGTTCCGGGTCACAAGGACCGGGCGAAATCACGATGCCCTCGGGCTTCATGGCAAGGGCCGCATCGACGGTGATCTCATCGTTGCGGCGTACTTCAACCTCGGGGCCGAGTTCGCGCAAATAATGCCACAAATTGAATGTGAAGCTGTCGTAATTATCGATGAGTAGATACATCGGAAGAAGCGCCTGTGCACATTAAGGTCGGCAGAGAATAAACGCCCTTGCCGCTACGTCAAGCGGAAGCAGAGTAAGGGTTTTCTCCTATGGCAGGTTGTCCGGTGATGCGCAGGTCCGGTCTCTTAACGGGGCGCTAACCAGAACCGTTTTAAAAACATTAAAACAACTGCCGACATGATCGGTCTATAATCACCATATGGGATGGAGCTGTATGCTATAATGTACAGCGCCTACGAGCGACCCACCAAACGATACTGGAGACCACAGCGTGGCACGCCGGGCAACGACCACCAAACGTAAAAAGGTGGCACCCAAGAAATCCAACCGCCAAAAGACTGCATCGAAAAAGAAATCGGGCGGTATCGGCCGTCTGATGCTGGGCGGTGCATTTGTTGCAGGTACTCTTTCTGCCATGATTGCCGTGGGCAGCATGCTTGAACTTGATCGCGCATCTGACGAATTCGGTCGGGCATCGGATCAACGCGCTCCTGATTACGCATTGGCCGAGCCGGAACAAAAACCGATGCTGCGCAAGGATTATCAGTTACCCGATACTCCGCCGCCGCCCATGCAGGGACGCACCGGTTATCTGATTGATGAAAATGGCCGCACCACCGCAAATCAGGGGCAGGGCGGACAGAACCTTTCGGATTTTGTCGGAACACCACAATCCAAACCCAAAGGCGACATTCTTCCGGGGGATAGTGGCAATGACGGACCCGCAATAACGGTCGGGCCGTCTGACAAGGATGCGCCTTGGCGTAAATTTGCGGCCCTGGCACCTGATGCCGGATCAAAGCCGGTCATTGCCATTGTCATCGATGATGCCGGGCTTGATCAGCCTCGCACGGCAAAAACCGTGGAACTTCCCGGGCCGATTACGATTTCCTATCTGCCTTATGCGCGCGATTTGCAGCCACAGGTCAATGCCGCACGCAAGGCCGGGCATGAGGTGATGTTACATATGCCAATGGAACCGTCATCGGCCACAGTTGATCCGGGACCACATGCGTTGTTGGCGACCTATGATCGACAGAAGATCGTCAACGAAATGAACTGGATGCTTGATCGCTTTGACGGATATGTCGGGGTGAACAACCATATGGGCAGCAAATTCACATCCGATCCGGAACGCATGCGGATTGTGATGGAAGTGATGAAGTCTCGCGGACTTCTGTTCCTTGATTCCCGCACCAGTGCTGCATCTGTCGGGTATTCGACGGCCAGCAAGTTCGGTGTTCCGGCAATTACGCGTGATGTCTTTATCGACGATGCCGACGATGCAGCCAAAATTGCCGATATGCTGGCCCGCACCGAACGTGTCGCCGCCAAACAGGGCTATGCCATTGCCATCGGTCATCCCCGTGATCTGACGATCAGTGCCTTGCGCAAGTGGATCCCGGAAATTGAAGCGCGCGGATTTGTTCTGGTGCCTGTGTCGGATATCTTGCGACGCTCGTCACGGAGTGTGACTGGATAAACCGATACCTGCTGTTCCAGGCTGATACAACAAGGGCCGCAGTGATACGCGGCCCTTTGTTTATTGTTTCAGGAGAAGCGATATGCTTCGCGGGCCGCGGCCATCAATGCACCTGCCTTGTTGCGGCATTCCTTGTGCTCCAGTTCCGGTTTGCTATCAACGACGATACCGGCACCGGCCTGAATATGAATTTTCTCGTCCTTGATAACGGCTGTACGCAGGGCGATGCAGGTATCCATTGACCCATCAGCCGAGATATAGCCGATACACCCGGCATAGATCCCGCGACGCACCGATTCCAGTTCATCAATGATTTCCATCGCGCGTACTTTTGGTGCACCTGAAACCGTCCCGGCGGGGAAACCTGCCTTAAGGGCATCCATGGCATCGTATTTCTCGTCGATTTGCCCGACGACATTGGAAACGATATGCATGACATGGGAATAATATTCGATGGTCTCGCGGTCTGTGACACGAACCGTGCCGGGTTTTGAAACACGGCCAACATCATTACGACCGAGATCAAGCAACATCAGATGTTCGGAACGTTCCTTGGGATCATCCAGAAGGTCTTGCGCCATAACCTTGTCATCTTCGGGCGTTTTGCCACGACGGCGCGTTCCGGCGATCGGACGAATGGTGACCTCGCTATCGCGTAACCGGACCAGAATTTCCGGGCTGGCGCCAACAACCTGAAAACCGCCAATATCAAGATAGAACATGAAGGGTGACGGGTTGATCCGGCGAAGTGCGCGATAAAAGGCAAAGGGCGGCAATTGATAGGGCAGCGTATAGCGTTGCGACAGCACGACCTGGAAGATGTCACCGGCCCGGATATATTCCTTGGCCTTGTCGACCATTTCGTAAAAGCCAGCTTCATCCACGCTGACCTTCGGGTCGGGCAGGGTATCGGGCGCGGATTTCGAGCGACGGTCGATAAACAGGTTGCGCTGGAACTGCATCACCACATCGTTAAGCCGAGCACATGCCAGATCATAGGCCGCATCGGCACTGATACCGTCTTGCGGGCGCACTGGTGTGACGACGGTTACCGTATCCTCGATGGTGTCAAAGCTTGCGGTTACAGTCGGGCGAATAAATATGCCGTCTGGCACGCCAAGTTCGTCTTCGTTGCTGTCAGGCAGCTTTTCCATCAGGCGGACGGTGTCATATCCCATATAGCCAACAAGACCGGCACTCATCGGCGGCAGATTGTCGGGAAGCTTGATATAGCTTTCAGCAATCAGTTTCTTAAGGCTGTCGAGCGGGGCATCATCTTCATCGACAAAGGCATCCGCATCGGCCATGGCGCGACGGTTCAGATCAGCCTTGTTGCCAAAGCAACGCCAGATCAGATCGGGTTTCAAACCCAGAAATGAATATCGCCCGCGAACAGCTCCTCCTTCAACAGATTCAAGCAAGTAGGTGTTTGGCATACCTTCGGCAATCTTGAGGAACGCCGAAACCGGCGTATCGAGATCAGCCGTCAATGCGGTCCAGAGAACCTGCGAGACGCCCTTGTCATAGTTTTGCTTGAAGCTGTTGAAATCCGGTTTGATTTCCATGGTCTGTCCGATTGTTGGTCTTTATGTTGGCTCTTAATAAAAAGAAAAAGGGCGACCG
Source organism: Thalassospira profundimaris (assembly GCF_003326795.1). Classification (GTDB taxonomy): domain Bacteria; phylum Pseudomonadota; class Alphaproteobacteria; order Rhodospirillales; family Thalassospiraceae; genus Thalassospira; species Thalassospira profundimaris_C. The sequence goes on from NZ_JPWI01000003.1 coordinate 221,801, forward strand.
GTTGATCCGGTCGCCCTTTGTGCTTGTATCAGTTAGCTGCTGTCGGAGCAAAAAGCTCGTTGATGACGGTGTTATTCACCGTGACCGAGATTTCGTCTCGCAGATAGCCAAGATATTGCGAAAGAATATCTTCGTTGATTGCCGATTTCAGTTCGTTACTGACCATAGATGCATCTGCCGTCTGGGCATCTGCGACCTTGATATTATCAAGGCGGACAATCAGGATGTCTTCCCCGGTCTGAATTGCTTTGGCCTTGCCATCTTCAAGAGTGAATAGGGCGGCAGCAACGGCCGGATTAACATTGTCGCCAAGACCCTGACCGGTACGTTTTGTCAGACCGCTTTCCATGACCTCTGCGCCATCTTCAGAGGCAACAGCGGCAAGATCTGCACCGTTTGAGTTGATGGTGTTGGCAAGCTCTTCTGCTTTGGCCAGCATCTGCTTCTGGCGTTCGTCAGCTTTCCATGCTGGGATGACATCGTCACGAACATCTTCGAACGGACGCAGGGCAGAGGGGGTGATGTTCTCGACGCGAACGACATAACGGGTACCGGTACCGGTTTCCTCAAGGAAGCTTTCTTCGCCGTTTTCAAGCTCGAAAATCTTCGCGTTGATTTCATCCGCACTGTCGATGTTTTCACCGGCAAGGCCCTCGCCGCGAACAACTCCGCTCAGCTTGTAGGTTTTTGCGCCAACGTCACGGGCTGCGTCTTCGATCGGGGTGCCTGCGCCAAGTTCCTCGTCAAACTTTGCCGCAAGGTCATAAATCGAGTCTTCTGCCTTGAACTGTTTGAGGCCGTCGACAATTGTGTCGCGTACTTCATCAAGGGACTGGGTGCTGCCCGGCGTAATCGACGTCACATGCAGGATATGCCAGCCAAGAGCCGTTTCAACCGGTTCGGAGTAACCGCCTTCGGGCAGGGCAAAGGTTGCAGCGCTCAGGTCCGGAAGAATGTCGTTGGCGGTGAATTCGCCAAGCTTGACCATCCCTTCATCCATGCCGGCTTCCTTGGCCGTCGCCATGAAGTCAGCCCCTTCCTGAAGCTTTTTATAGGCTTCGTGCGCAGACTGCTCGTCGCCCGGCGCAAACAGTATCTGTTCGACAACGCGTTTTTCCGGGGTCTGGAATTCTGCTTCACGCTGTTTATAGGAATCAGCGATTTCTTCTTCGGTCACCGAGATTGTCGGGATCAGGTCCGCGGCACTGAGTGTCGCCAGCGTCACATCACGGCTTTCCGGCGCAGTAAACTGTGCTGCATTATCTTCGTGGAATTTGCGAAGGGTCGCATCATCGGCAACCGCAATATCATCAAATTCCGCACCATTGAGGGCAAAGAATGAACCACTACGCTGTTCGTTGCGATAGGTAACAATCTGCTTTGCCATCATTTCCGGAACCGCCGCAGTGCCGGTCAGGCTGCCAACAACCTGCTGGCTCATCAGATCGCCACGAACACCTTCGATGAATTCCTGTTCGGTATAGCCTGCGGTGTAAAGCGCCTGCAGGAAACGATCACGGCTGAATTGTCCGGTGGTCGGGTCCTTGAAATTCTCAGACGCGAAGATGGTGTCGCGCACTTTATCGTCGCTGATACCGATTCCCATAACCTTGGCGTCTTCACGCAGCACTTTCTGAGATACGAGCGATTGCACCGTATTGTTCAGAAGACCCATCTGGATGGCCTGCTGCTGGTTGAAGTTTGGGCCGAATACATTCCGCATATTCTGCACGCTGCGCTGGAAGGCGCGGTCCAGTTCGACCGGGGTAACTTTCTGGCTGCCGATTTCGGCAACTTCACGCGACGTGCCAAGATTAAGCATCGATGCGTTCAGGCCCCAGATAACGAAGCTCAGTGCAATCACGCCAAAGATGATTTTGGCAAAGATTGATTTCGAAAATGTGCGAATGCCAGCAAGCATATGATAAGCCTAACAATTCGTGGTTTGGTGTCGATATAATGTATCGACAGGTTTTAATTATGATCGCCTTGGGACGCAAATCCCGACGAAATTGCCGGGCATCTTAATGGCGACAGGTAACAGCGGCAACAGGCGATTGCATAGAAGATCATAGCAATACCACACGAAATGCATGATCGCGTCATTTCCGGTACTTGGCCCGGTGCGGTGGACATGCTAAAAGCCGCTTCGAAATTGATCTTGTAACAGTTCGTAACCGGCGGGTTCGTCAATTATCGTTCTGTTATAAAACCGGAATGTCTGAAACTGACCAGCAAGAGGTATCCTCACATGACCCAACGCCGTCCCCTGATTGCCGGAAACTGGAAAATGAACTGTTTGCGTGCAGACGGTCTTGCGCTGGCGTCTGACCTGGCCGCAAAGGCGTCTGAAAAGGGGGCGCTTGGCTGTGATGTGCTTGTTTGCCCGCCTGCAACGCTTCTGTCCGAGGTGGTTGGTGTAACCAAGGATAGTACAGTTGCCGTCGGTGGCCAGGATTGCCATGTGGCGACCTCAGGGGCGCATACCGGAGATATTGCTGCACCGATGCTTGCGGATATCGGTGCACGCTATGTTCTGGTTGGACATTCCGAACGCCGTGCGGATCATGGTGAAAGTTCGACCGATATTCGCTGCAAGGCAATTGCTGCGCATGATGCCGGTCTGGTTGCTGTGGTCTGTGTTGGTGAGACCGAACAGGAACGCGATCTTGGCGCGACGCTGTCGGTTGTGAACGGGCAGGTGGCTGTTTCTGTTCCGGATGGTGCGACCGCAAAGAATACTGTCATTGCCTATGAACCGGTCTGGGCGATCGGGACCGGCCGTACCGCCAGCGTTGAAGAAGTTGCCGAGGTCCACACCGCGATCCGCTCAGAACTTGTGAAGCGCTTTGAAGACGGCAACGAATTCCGGATTCTTTATGGTGGCTCAGTCAAGCCGTCCAATGCGGCGGAATTGCTGGCGCTCGAAGACGTCGACGGCGCGCTTGTCGGCGGGGCGAGCCTCAAGGTTGAAGATTTTTGGAAAATTATTGAAACTTGCGCCTAGCCAACAGCCATAAAACGCGTTAAATACGCATCAAATTTATGCCCGGTCCGGGCCAAACTGCGTTCGGATCGGAAGTTAGGACAAGAGTTTCGAGACCATGCAAACAGTCATTCTGGTAATCCACCTTCTTCTTGCGCTCGGCCTTATTGCCGTCATTCTCGTACAGCGCAGCGAGGGCGGTGGGCTTGGTATCGGCGGTAACAGCGGCGGCGGAGGCGGTGGCTTCGGCGTGATGAGTTCACGCGGCGCTGCGAACCTGCTGACCCGTACCACTGCGATTCTGGCAGGTGCATTCATGATCACCAGCATCATTCTTGCATTGCAGTCCAACAGCCATACCCGGCCAGCTTCCATTCTGGAACAGGCACCGGCTTCGGCCCCGGCGGTTACTGAACCCGCTGAGGATACCGGGCCCGCGGCTCCGACCCGCTAAACAAATTAACCGACGACACGAGGCGGCAAACTTGCCGCCTCAATTTTTGATTGTTGTATTCCCCGGTTCGTGATGCACTAAATGGCATTGAACCGAGGCTTTGTGCTTTGAGATGAGGCAAAGAAATGACTCGTTATATCTTTATTACCGGTGGCGTTGTTTCTTCGTTGGGCAAAGGCCTGGCTTCCGCTGCTTTGGGTGCTTCGTTACAGGCACGTGGCTTCACAGTTCGTCTGCGCAAGCTTGATCCGTATATCAACGTCGATCCGGGCACCATGAGCCCGTACCAGCATGGCGAGTGCTATGTGACCGAAGACGGTGCGGAAACCGACCTTGACCTTGGTCACTATGAACGTTTCACCGGTGTGTCTTCGCGCCGTTCAGACAACGTGACGACTGGTCGTATCTATTCCAACGTGATTGCACGTGAACGCCGTGGTGATTATCTGGGCGGGACCGTTCAGGTCATTCCGCACATCACCGATGCCATCAAGGAATTCGTTCAGTCTGATGCGACCGAGGATTTTGTCCTGGTCGAGATCGGCGGCACGGTTGGCGATATTGAAAGCTTGCCGTTCCTCGAGGCGATCCGTCAGATGGGTAACGAGCTTGGCGATGGCCGTACACTGTTCATGCATCTGACCCTGGTGCCTTACATCTCGACCGCAGGTGAGCTGAAAACCAAACCGACCCAGCATTCCGTCAAGGAACTGCAGAGCGTAGGTATTCAGCCGGATATTCTGCTTTGCCGTTGTGATCGTGAAATTCCGATCAATGAACGCCGCAAGATCGCGCGTTTCTGTAACGTGCGCGAAGCAGCCGTCATTCCGGCATATGATGTCGACAATATCTATCAGGTGCCGATCAGCTATCACCAGTATGGTCTTGATAGCGAAGTTCTGCACCATTTCGGTCTGCAGGCGCAGGACCCGGATCTTGCTCCTTGGGAAAACATCTGCAACACCATCCGCAACCCGGAAGGTGAGGTCACGATTGGTATCGTCGGTAAATATATCCAGCTTCCTGATGCCTACAAATCCCTGACCGAAGCCCTTACCCATGGCGGTATCGCCAACAAGGTGCGCGTTAATATTGAATGGATTGCGTCAGACGCCCTTGAAAAAGATGGCAACGTCAACGAAATCCTGTCGAAACTTGATGCGATCATGGTGCCGGGCGGTTTCGGCGAACGTGGTGCAGAAGGCAAGATCGCTGCTGCACGCTATGCCCGTGAAAACAAGGTTCCGTATTTCGGCATTTGCTTTGGTATGCAGATGGCCGTTCTTGAAGCAGCCCGCAACCTTGCTGGCCTGAAAGACGCATCATCGTCTGAATTCGGTCCGACCAAAACACCGCTTGTCGGTCTGATGACCGAATGGGCAAAGGATGGTGGTTCGGTTGAGCGCCGTACTGGCGAAGACGATATGGGCGGTACCATGCGTCTTGGCAATTACGAGTGCAAACTGGTCGAAGGCACTCATGCACGCGACATCTATGGCAGTGCTACTGTTCTTGAACGTCACCGCCATCGTTATGAAGTTAACGTAAACTTCATGTCGCAGCTTGAGGAAAAAGGTCTTAAATTCTCGGGTCTGTCACCGGACGGGCGTTTGCCGGAAATCGTTGAATACCCGGATCATCCGTGGTTCATCGGTGTTCAGTTCCACCCGGAACTTCGTTCGCGTCCGCTTGATCCGCATCCGCTGTTCGTGTCTTACATCAAGGCCGCCAAAGAGCGTAGCCGTCTGGTGTAATCGATACGCAGTCTGACTGCGAGAGGGTCCCTTGCTGTAGGCTTGAATGGCCGAATGCTTGAATGAAAGTCATTGCAATGACCGAAATTAAAACTGTCAAAGTTGGCAATATCGAAATCGCCAATGACAAGCCCTTTGCCGTATTGGCAGGGCCATGTGCGATCGAAAGCCGTCAACATGCTCTGGAAATGTCGGCAGCCCTGAAGGAACTTTCCGAAGGGCTTGGTATCGGTCTGGTTTACAAAAGCTCGTTTGACAAGGCCAATCGGACCAGCACCACGTCAAAACGCGGTGTGGGTCTGTCCGAAGGTCTCGACATTCTGGCTGAAGTCAAATCGGTTACCGGTCTTCCGATCGTAACTGACGTGCATTTGCCAGATCAGTGTGCCGCTGTTGCCGAGGTTGCAGACATTCTTCAGATCCCGGCATTCCTGTGCCGTCAGGCTGATCTGTTGCAGGCAGCTGGCAAGACCGGTCGTGCGGTTAATGTCAAAAAGGGCCAGTTCCTGGCACCTTGGGACATGGTCAATGTGGCCAACAACCTTGCTGCGACCGGCAATGAAAATATTATGCTCTGTGATCGTGGAACCAGCTTTGGCTATAACACGCTCGTCACGGACTTCCGCGGACTTCCCACCATGGCCCGTCTGGGCTATCCGGTTGTCTTCGATGCAACCCATTCGGTCCAGCAGCCAGGCGGACAGGGCACCTCGTCAGGTGGCCAGCGCGAATTCGCGCCTGTTCTGGCCCGCGCAGCCGTATCGGTTGGCATCGCAGCACTGTTTATCGAAACCCACGATAATCCGGCAACGGCCATTTCCGATGGCCCGAACCAAATCCCGTTGAACAAATTACCCGAAGTTCTTTCGGTTCTGATGGAATTGGACAAAGTGGCAAAAGCCAATCCGGTTCGTCTGGATATGTTCGACGCATGATTTTCAAATGCCGCCAGTCATTCATTGGCGGCATTCTTTTTTGCTGTAACCTGCATGCCGAACAAACGGCATGGTTCCTACCAGTGAGGAGAACGTTTCTGTCATGACCGCTATTATCGATATTCGCGGCCGCGAAATCCTTGACAGCCGTGGTAACCCGACGGTCGAAGTTGATGTAACTCTGGAAAATGGCGCCTTTGGTCGTGCTGCCGTTCCGTCGGGTGCATCTACCGGTGCGCACGAAGCCGTTGAGCTTCGTGACAAAGAAGACCGTTATCTCGGCAAAGGTGTGACCAAGGCTGTTGCCGCGGTCAATGGTGAGATTTTCGAAGCACTTGTCGGCATGGATGCCGAAGATCAGGTTGCTGTCGACAATGTCATGATCGAACTCGACGGAACGGCCAACAAGTCCCGTCTGGGTGCCAACGCCATTCTTGGTGTTTCGCTTGCAACTGCCAAGGCCGCTGCCGAAGACGCAGGTCTTCCGCTTTACCGCTATGTTGGTGGTGCCTTTGCCCGTACGCTTCCGGTTCCGATGATGAATATCATCAATGGTGGCGAGCATGCAGACAACCCGATCGATGTTCAGGAATTCATGATCATGCCGGTGTCGGCTGAGACCGGTTCCGATGCGATCCGTATGGGGGCGGAAATCTTCCATAACCTGAAAAAGGCCCTGTCGGCTGATGGTTTGAACACCAACGTTGGTGACGAGGGCGGCTTTGCTCCGAATATTGCATCGACCGAAGCTGCTATCAGCTACGTCATGAAATCGATCGAAGCTGCTGGCTACCGTCCGGAAGAAGACGTCGTTCTGGCACTTGATGCGGCATCGACCGAATTCTACAAAGACGGAAAATATATTCTGGCAGGCGAGGGCAAGACCCTTGATTCCAGCGGTATGGTCAAATACTGGGCCGATCTTGTCGGCAAATACCCGATCTTCTCCATCGAAGACGGTATGGCTGAAGATGACTGGGATGGTTGGGCTGAACTGACTGCTGCCATTGGTACCAAAACCCAGCTTGTTGGTGATGACCTGTTCGTGACCAACCCGAAACGTCTTGCTGACGGTATCAAAAAGGGTGTGGCAAACTCGATCCTGGTCAAGGTTAACCAGATCGGTACGCTGTCCGAGACCCTTGAGGCTGTCGAAATGGCACATCGTGCCGGTTATACCGCAGTCATGTCGCACCGTTCGGGCGAAACCGAAGATGCAACCATTGCCGACCTTGCTGTTGCAACCAACTGTGGTCAGATCAAAACCGGTTCGCTGTCGCGTTCCGACCGTATGGCAAAATACAACCAGCTGATCCGCATCGAAGAGATGCTTGGTGCTGGCGCCTACTATCCGGGTCGTACGATCCTGAAGTAATCCGGTCTGACGGTTTGCTATCAAACGGGGTGCATTGCATAGACAGTGCACCCCTCTTTTTTGGGTTGATCGGGTCGGTTGTGAGGCGAATACAGGTCGCGAAACCGTGAGTCAGGATTATCTGATTAACCGTAAATCAACGCCCTTGTAGTGTTGGTTTAATTCTATTTTTACCAATCTCTGCGCTACTGAATGGGTAATTTTGGCAGCCCTGCAGCTTTGTTGTTCTGTAAGTCACAGAAAACAAAAGAAAATAACGTATGTTGTTTTTATGTTGTTGGGGCGGAATGATTCTGAACGTCGCCAAAGCCGCAATTTCGCGCAAAGGGCAAAGGTAAATGTCGTCAAGTTCGCCGGTTTTTCGCCGCCTGAAACAGGCCGTCGCACCGGTAATCGCATTTACAGTGATGGCATATTTCATCTTCCACAGTGTGGAAGGTGAGCGTGGTCTGCTGACCTATTGGTCAATGCAGGACCGCGTTACCGAAATTGCCAAAGTTCTCGACGAAACCACAGAACGTCGCAAGGATCTTGAGCGGCATGTCGTATCATTGCGGGCAAGCCATCTTGATCCTGACCTGCTTGATGAACGTGCACGTGCAATGCTTAACGCCGCCCATCCCGATGATGTGATTATTTTCCATCATGATGGCTATCAGGGGATGGCAACAATCACTGCTGCCCATACCGACTGAACGGACTCTGATTGCGTTTTATAACGTCTCAGGGAATCCGGATCTCTGATTCCTCCCTTGAAATGCTCAGAATGGCGGCCTGATTTGTCGTCATTGATGATTTCTGGCGAAATTCTTGGTTGTGAATTTCGGTCAGTAATGTGCGTCTTGCGCTAAGGTGTTGTTTAAACTGACTTCTGGTTTATTGACGTGGATATGCCGGGTTTGGTTGATTGCGTTGATAATGAATGCCTTCTTTGGGTTGCATTCCGGCAAGAACGGCTATGCGGTATTATCGTCATAAAAGCATAGCATTTGTGACACAGGGGAATGAACGAAAATGAACGCATCCTTCCAAGTCGCTGAAAACGCTGCATCTCCACATATTTGCCAAATAGCGTGAATTAACTGATATTAGGTTTATTTGTGATTGTGCGTTGCAAAACAACAGTTTACTCGCAGTTTGATTGCTTGCCCTTGGAGGTCGTTTTAGGTAGTCATTTCGGTGGTCCAGTACCGAATTAAGCGCTCATACATGATGCTTAAGCGATAGCCATCCACCGGGAGGAAACATGGCGACCACGAAACGCAAACGCGCCACTACGCGCGCCGACAACCAGGCGAGCAGTGACGATCTCCTCAAATATTACCGTGAAATGCTGCTGATCCGCCGCTTTGAAGAAAAAGCCGGTCAGCTGTACGGCATGGGTCTTATTGGTGGCTTTTGCCACCTGTATATCGGGCAGGAAGCAGTCGTTGTCGGCATGCAGTCTGCGATTACCGGCGACGACGGTGTGATCACCAGTTACCGTGACCATGGCCACATGCTGGCCTGTGGCATGGATGCCGGTGGTGTTATGGCCGAGCTGACGGGCCGCGAAGGCGGTTATTCCCGCGGCAAGGGCGGCTCCATGCACATGTTCTCCAAGGAAAAGAACTTCTATGGCGGCCACGGCATCGTTGGCGGTCAGGTTCCACTTGGTACCGGTATCGCCTTCAATTACAAATATCGCGGTGAAAACCGTGTTTGTCTGACCTATCTTGGTGACGGTGCCGTTAACCAGGGTCAGGTCTATGAAGCATTCAACATGGCCGCTCTCTGGCAGCTTCCGGTGATCTATTGCATCGAGAACAACCAGTACGCCATGGGCACATCGACCCAGCGTCATTCGTCCAGTCCCGACCTTTATCAGCGCGGCGTTGCCTATGGCATTCCGGGTGAACAGGTTGATGGCATGGATGTTCTGGCCGTCAAGGAAGCTGGCGAACGTGCCGTTGCGCATTGCCGCGAAGGCAAAGGTCCTTACATTCTTGAGCTGAAAACGTACCGTTATCGCGGTCACTCGATGTCGGATCCTGCGAAATATCGCACCAAGGATGAACTCGACAAGATGCGCAAGGAACACGACCCGATCGATATGGTCAAAAAGCTTCTGATTGATGGCAACATCATCGATGAGGCAGGCCTGAAGGATATCGACAAGGAAGTGAAAGCCGAAGTCGCAAAAGCGGCCGAATTCGCGCAGAACAGCCCGGAACCGGATGTTTCTGAACTGTTCACCGATATTCTGATCGACGCGTGATCGCGACTTTTCGCGAACCGCTTTTGACCGATATTTCCCGGGAGAGAGGGAACAATGCCGATTGAAGTTTTGATGCCGGCCCTGTCGCCGACCATGACCGAAGGCACGCTTGCCAAATGGAACGTCAAGGAAGGCGACACGATCGCATCCGGTGACGTCATCGCAGAAATCGAAACCGACAAAGCAACGATGGAAGTTGAAGCTGTCGATGAAGGTACTGTGGGCAAGATCGTTATCGCCGAAGGTACCGAAAATGTCGCAGTGAATGCAGTCATCGCCTATATCCTCGAAGAGGGCGAAGACGCATCTGCACTTGATAACGTTTCAGCATCACCGGCCGCTGCTGCACCGGCTGCGGAAGAAGCACCTGCTGCCCCGGCTGCAGAATCCGCTCCTGCCGCAAGTATGGCAAGTGCCGCACCGGTTGCTGCAAGTGGTGCAATTGAACGTTCTGACGCTGAACCGCGCGCCATGAGCGTGATGAACGCGACCCAGGACGAAAAAACCTATACCAAGTTCAAAACCCAGACCGTGCGTGAAGCCCTGCGTGATGCAATGGCCGAAGAAATGCGCGGTGACGAAAACGTCTTCGTCATGGGCGAGGAAGTTGCGCAGTATCAGGGTGCCTACAAGGTTACCCAGGGCCTGCTTGATGAATTCGGTGACAAGCGTGTTGTCGATACCCCGATCACCGAGATCGGTTTCACCGGTATGGCAACGGGTGCGGCCTTTATGGGCCTTAAGCCGATTGTTGAATTCATGACGTTCAACTTCGCCATGCAGGCAATCGACCATATCATCAACTCTGCGGCCAAGACGCTTTACATGTCCGGTGGCCAGCTGGGTTGCCCGATTGTCTTCCGTGGTCCGAACGGTGCAGCTGCCCGCGTTGGCGCACAGCATTCGCAGTGCTATGCATCCTGGTATGCACATTGCCCGGGCCTCAAGGTCATTGCACCGTGGTCGGCTGCAGACGCCAAAGGCCTTCTGAAGGCTGCGATCCGCGATCCGAACCCGATTGTCTTCCTTGAAAACGAAATCATGTACGGTCAGAGCTTCGAAGTTCCTGATGACGAAGATTTCGTCCTGCCGATCGGTCAGGCCAAGATCGAACGCGAAGGGACCGATGTCACCATCGTTGCTTTCTCGATCATGGTGGGCAAGGCGCTCAAGGCTGCTGAAAAGCTGGCAGAGCAGGGGATCTCGGCTGAGGTCATCAACCTGCGCACCATTCGTCCGCTCGATGTGAACACCATCATTCGCTCGGTAATGAAGACCAATCGTCTTGTTACCTGTGAAGAAGGCTGGCACTTCGCCGGTATCGGTGCGGAAATCGCATCTGTGGTCATGGAGCATGCCTTTGACTATCTCGATGCACCGGTTGCCCGCGTGACCGGCGAAGATGTTCCGATGCCGTATGCTGCAAATCTCGAAGTGCTTGCACTTCCGCAAGAGCAGCACATCGTCGATGCGGCCAAGGCCGTTTGCTATCGCTAAGTGATACGGACAGGGGCAGGCGCCGTTTAACAGCGCGCCGCCCCGTTACCGGGAGAATGTGTTCATGCCTGTAAAAGTATTGATGCCGGCCTTGTCGCCGACCATGACCGAAGGCACCTTGGCAAAGTGGCACGTCAAGGAAGGTGACACCGTTGAATCGGGCGATGTCATCGCAGAAATCGAAACCGACAAAGCCACGATGGAAGTCGAAGCCGTCGACGAAGGCAAGATCGGTAAAATCCTTGTTGCCGAAGGCAGCGAGGGCGTTGCTGTTAACGAAGTTATCGCGCTTCTTCTTGAAGAAGGCGAAGACGACAGTGCCCTTGAAGGCGCTGATACCTCTGCCGCAGGCACTGCGCCTGCAACTGCCGAAGCACCGGCAGAAGCCGCACCGGCACCGTCAGCAGCACCTGCTGCGGCAAGCTCGGTCCCGGCTGCACCTGTTTCGGGTGGTGAGCGCGTCAAGGCAAGCCCGCTGGCACGCCGTATCGCTGCAAACGAAGGTGTCGACCTTGCTGCGGTGACCGGTTCCGGTCCGCGTGGTCGTATCGTCAAGCGCGATGTCGAAGCTGCGAAATCTGCCAAACCGGCTGCTGCAGCTGCTGCCCAGGCAGCACAAGCGGCATCCTCTGCTCCGGCTGCTGCTGCACCGGCGGCTTCTGGCTGGAACCCGGATCTTACCGGTCTTCCGGAATATGAGGAAATCCCGAACAGCGGCATGCGCAAAACCATTGCGCGTCGCCTGACGGAATCCAAACAGCAGGTTCCGCATTTCTACCTGACCGTGGATTGCGAACTCGACAACCTTCTGGCAACCCGCAAGCAGCTGAATGACAAGGCTGGCGAAGGCGTCAAGATTTCGGTCAACGACTTCATTATTCGCGCGGTTTCGCTGGCGCTCAAGAAAGTTCCGGCTGCCAATTCCATCTGGACCGACAAGGCGACCCTTCAGTGCAAGAAACAGGACATCTCGGTGGCGGTTGCCATCGAAGGTGGTCTGATCACGCCGGTCGTTCGTGATGCCGGTTCCAAAGGCCTTGCTGAAATCTCGACCGAGATGAAGACGCTGGCTGGCAAAGCCCGCGATGGCAAATTGATGCCCGAAGATTATCAGGGCGGGACCTTCTCGGTTTCCAACCTTGGCATGTTTGGTATCAAGGAATTCTCCGCCATCATCAACCCGCCGCAGGGTTGCATTCTGGCTGTCGGTGCTGGTGAACAGCGTCCGGTGGTCAAGGATGGTGCTCTGGCCATTGCAACTGTCATGAGCTGCACTCTTTCTGTTGATCACCGTGCGGTCGATGGTGCAGTTGGCGCTCAGTTCATGGCCGAATTCAAAAAGCTGATTGAAGACCCGCTGAGCATGCTGCTCTAACGGTCCAAAGTTGCGCGGGGACTTTAATCAGTCCCCGCAAGCATTTGAATTTCAAGACCTGTAACCGGAAACGGACAGGCGAAGGAGATCCTACGATGGCGGATAACAATTTCGACGTAATCGTGATTGGTGCAGGTCCGGGTGGTTATGTAACCGCAATCCGTTCTGCCCAGCTTGGCCTCAAAACGGCAGTTGTAGAACGTGAACATCTTGGCGGTATTTGCCTGAACTGGGGCTGCATTCCGACCAAGGCGCTTCTGCGTTCGGCCGAGATTTACCGCAACATGAAACATGCCAAGGAATATGGCCTGTCATGTGAAAAGCCGTCCTTTGACATTGATGCCGTGATCCAGCGTTCGCGTGGCGTCTCCAAGCAGCTTGCTGGTGGTGTCGGTCATCTTCTCAAGAAGAACAAAGTCACCGTCATTAACGGTGAAGCCAAGTTCGATGGCCCGAAAAAGGTCGTTGTGACGGGTAAGGATGCCGGTACCTATACCGCGAAGAACTACATTATCGCGACGGGTGCCCGCGCACGTTCCCTGCCGGGTCTAGAAGCCGATGGCAAAGTGGTTTGGGATTACAAAAAGGCGATGACGCCTGACAAAATGCCCAAAAGCCTTGTCGTTGTCGGTTCCGGTGCCATCGGCATCGAATTCGCCAGCTTCTATCACACCCTTGGTGCGGACGTGACTGTGGTTGAAATCATGCCGCAGATCATGCCAGTCGAGGACAAGGAAATTGCCGCACTCGCTCAGAAGATGATGACCAAGGACGGGATGAAAATTCTGACCGAAGCCAAGGTCGCAAATCTCAAGCGCAATGCCGACAATGTTGTTGTCACGGTTGAAACCAAAGACGGCAAGAAACAGGAACTTACCGTTGATCGTGTGATTTCAGCTGTCGGGGTTATCGGCAACACTGAAAATCTCGGTCTTGAAACGACCAAGGTCAAAGTTGATCGCAACGTCATTGGCACCGATGAATATTCGCGTACCGACGAGCCGGGCATTTTTGCCATTGGCGACGTTGCTGGTCCGCCGATGCTGGCTCACAAGGCCGAGCATGAAGGCGTGGTCTGTGTCGAGAAAATCGCAGGCGTTAAAAACGTCCATCCGATTGATCCGCTCAAGATCCCGGGTTGCACCTATTGCCATCCGCAGGTCGCAAGTGTCGGCCTGACCGAAGCCAAGGCAAAAGATGCCGGTTACGACGTCAAGGTCGGCAAATTCCCGTTCATTGGTAACGGCAAGGCTGTTGCCCTGGGCGAGGCCGAAGGTCTGGTCAAAACTGTGTTTGATGCCAAGACCGGCGAATTGCTTGGTGCCCACATGGTCGGCACCGAAGTCACCGAGCTGATTCAGGGCTTTGTGGTTGCGATGGGGCTTGAAACGACTGAAGAAGACCTGATGCATACGGTCTTCCCGCATCCGACCCTGTCGGAAATGATGCATGAGTCGGTCCTTGACGCCTATGGGCGTGCAATCCACTTCTAAAATATCGGGTTCTACCGGGCGCACATGCCCGGTATGACCATTTTTGACGAATGTCGGTTTGACAAATGCGTGGCGTGGCGGCACATTGCCGCCCGTCCAATCCTTCGGAGGTAACTCTATGTCGACGGCGCGCAACGAAGCCAAAGCTCTTCGTCACCCGGAAAAGCAAAAACGGCCAGATCGTCCATCCGGACGCAAGCCTTCCTGGATTCGCGTCAAGGCGCCAACCTCCCAAGGTTATCAGGAAACCCGCGAACTTGCGCGTGGCCTGAACCTTCATACTGTTTGCGAAGAAGCCGCATGCCCGAATATCGGCGAATGCTGGCAGAAGAAACACGCATCCTTCATGATTATGGGCGATACCTGCACGCGCGCATGTTCGTTCTGTAACGTGAAGACCGGTATGCCCAACGCGCTTGATCCGTTCGAGCCGGAAAATCTTGCGATGGCGGTCGCTGACATGCAGCTCAAGCACGTTGTGATCACGTCGGTAGACCGTGATGACCTTGCCGATGGCGGTGCAACGCACTTTGCCCGCGTCATTGAGGCCATCCGTCACAAATCGCCGGAAACCACCATTGAAATTCTGACACCGGACTTCCGTGACAAGCCAGGTGCTGTTGAAATCGTCGCCAAGGCTCGTCCTGACGTGTTCAACCACAACCTTGAAACGGTTCCGCGTCTTTACACCAACATCCGCCCGGGCGCGCGCTATTACCAGTCGTTGCGCATCCTTGATCGGGTCAAGCAGATCGATCCGACCATCTTCACCAAATCCGGCCTGATGGTTGGTCTTGGCGAAGAACGCAAGGAACTCTCGCAGGTCATGGATGACCTGCGTGTCGCCGATGTCGATTTCCTTACGATCGGTCAGTATCTTCAGCCGACCCTGAAGCATGAACCGGTTCATCGCTTTGTGACGCCTGACGAATTTGATGAATATGCATCAATGGCACGTGGCAAGGGATTCCTGATGGTGTCGGCAACGCCGCTGACCCGTTCGAGCTACCATGCAGACCGTGACTTTGAACAGTTGCGAGATGCCCGCGAGAAGAAACTTGCAGCTGCCGAAGCAGCCAAGGCAAAAGCAGCGCGCGCAGAAGCCGTTGCACAATAAATCTGAACGATAGCGCGACGATAAGGGGAGATACGAGTGCCGACGCATGCAGAGCGCAGGAAACTGCCCTATACGCCGGAACAGCTCTTCGAACTCGTCGCGGATATCGATTCCTATTCCGAGTTTCTGCCCTGGTGCGTTGCATCAAGGGTACGCAAGCGCGATGGTGATGTGCTTCAGGCCGATCTGGTGATCGGCTTCAAGATGTTTCGCGAAAAATACACATCCAAGGTCACGCTGCAGCGTCCGCATCGCGTTGATGTGGAATATCTTCAGGGCCCGTTCAAATATCTCAATAACCATTGGGTATTCGAAGCCGATGAAGACGGGGGCACCTGGCTCGACTTCTTCGTGGATTTCGAATTTCGTTCGGCCTTGTTGCAGAAAATGATCGGCGTTGTGTTTAACGAGGCGGTCAAACTGATGGTCGGGGCCTTTGAAACCCGCGCACGTGAAGTTTACGGCGAACCGCAAATCCCGTCTTCAGAAAGCTAGGCTTCCAACGCTATCCTGAAAATTTCGAAACTTTGAGTTCCCGGCGGTATCTGATGCCGGGCAGGGTGGTTGTCACTGATCGAGCATGTCGCTGATCAATTCGAACGCCTTGAGAACCGTTGCCTTTCGCACAGCATGACGGTCTCCGGCAAAGACTTCGTGATATGTGATGGTCTGGCGTTCGTGGCCCGCACAGCCAAAATGAACAAGTCCGACGGGTTTTGTTGCGCTGCCACCACCCGGACCGGCGATGCCGGTAACGGAAACGGCTATTGACGCATTCGGTGCACGTTCAAGCGCCCCTTCGCACATGGCGCGCGCAACCTGTTCGGACACTGCGCCGTAGTTTGAAAGAAGGTCGTTGCTTACACCGATCAGGTCGTGCTTGGCCTCGTTCGAATAGGTGACAAAGCCACAATCAACGACGGATGAGCTCCCGTCGACACCGGTCAAACTCCCGGTGATCAGGCCGCCCGTGCAGGACTCGGCCGTGGCAATCATTTCACCTTTTGCCGAGCATTTCGCAATCAGGGCGCTGGCTGCTTTGAGAATGTCATCATCTATCATCATTGGCTTATCCACCCATAAGGTAAACCGGCACCGCAAGGACGATCATCGCAAAAATGCCTGCCAGCACATCATCAAGCATAATGCCAAAACCGCCACCAACCCGGCGATCAACCCAGCGGATCGGCCATGGCTTTGCAATGTCAAAAACACGAAAGGCGACAAAGGCGGCTAAAAGCCAGCCAAGATCGCTCCAGCCGGCATGAAGCGGCACGACCAGAAGGCACATCCACTGACCAACCACTTCATCAATCACGATTTCACCTGCATCGTGAATGCCAAGAAGGTGACTATATTGATGTGCGGCCCAGACGCCGATGGCAAAAATAATGATGCTGGCAATGACCAGCGCCTCATTCCCGCCGTAAAACCAGATTAGCCACCCGAACGGCAGAGCAGCAAACGAGCCAGCCGTTCCCGGTGCTTTCGGGCTTTTGCCGCTAAAGAACCAGGTGGCAGTGCAGGAAATCAGAAAACGGGAAAAAGCCATGGATGGTTTACGTATGAGCTGTGGCAGATGGCCATAGGTAACACAGCATCGACCCCGGACGGTGAAAATTTTACCCTTAAGGGTGTGTTAACACTCTTGCCTGTGTGCGAAGTTACAGGTAGCGTAAAGAAAAAGGTTAATAAGTCGCAGGCGGGGTTAAAAAGAAACACTACGCAACCGGAAAGTCCGGGCGTAACTACGGGCAACTAGGGGTTAGACACTGAATATGTCGGCGTTTCAAGGCATGCGTCGCTTGGTGGATAAGTGGTTTCCGGACCGGCAAATTCTTATCCGGTCAAACGATTCCGTTTACCAGCTTCGTCTTGGAAAATATGGACAGCTTGCGCTGGCTTCGTTCGGGGCTGCGGCCATTGTATGGACCGTCGGCGTCAGTGGCTATAGCTGGTATCTTGATCAGCGTCTTGCGACGCGTGAAGAACAGCTTTTCCGCAGTGAGCTGTCCTACAATCGTCTGATCGCGCGTGTCACCGAAAGTCAGAGACGTTTCGGCGAGATTACCGCGCAGATGGAAGATACCCATCGCAACCTGTTGTCTATGGCTGAAAAGAACCTGCAGCTTCAGGCGCGGGTTCAGGATTACACATCCAAGCTCGCGAGCAGCGAGAAGGAAAAAGTCCGGATTTCAGCCCTTCGCACATCGATGGATAACCAGATGAATGCGCTTCAGGGCCAGATTGACGGGATCACCAACCGGAACCTTGCACTGCGCGACGAATTGGAAACTGTTGAAACTGTCATGTCTCGCGTGATGCGTGAACGCGATCAGGCATTGCAGCGTTCCAAAAAACTTCAGGGTGAGCTGAGCGACGCCCGCCAGCGTATTGCTGATCTGCACACCATTCAGCAGCAAGCAATGCAGCGTGTCGCGGAAACCGCTGACAGCACGATTCTTGAACTTGAAAATGTTCTCGAAATGACCGGTTTACAGCCGGATACGTTCATTCTTCCGCCGATGAAGCCGCAAGAGCCGGGCGTTGGTGGACCGTTCGTGGCCTTTGAGCCCGAACACCCGCAAGACGAAGAATTTGTAAATGTGGCTATGGCTCTGAGTGATCGAATGGATCAACTGGCCAGCCTGCATGACAGATTGAAAAAGACGCCGATTGGTGAACCTGCTGCGTCTTATTATCTATCGAGCTCGTTCGGTAAACGAAAAGACCCGATCAATGGTCGCTGGGCTTTTCATTCCGGTGTTGATCTAGCCGGGCCGATCAGAACACCGATTCTCGCAACTGCACCGGGTAAAGTGGTGCATGCAGGATGGAGTGGAAAATACGGGAAAATGGTCGAACTCGATCATGGGAACGGCGTTAGAACCCGTTATGGACACTTATTTAAGGTCCTCGTCAAGAAGGGCGACGAAGTGCGTTACCAGGACCAGATAGCGCTCATGGGAACCACCGGTCGAAGCACCGGTAGTCATGTGCACTATGAAGTTCTGGTTCAAGACAAGCCGGTCAATCCCCTAAAATTTATTGAGGCGGGACGATATGTTTTCAAAAACGAGCAAGAAGACACAAACAGGGACAACTAAAAACGGTAACGCGGCTGCTGAGAAAAAGGGTGGCCTTTCGGTCATCAATGCCGACCTTCGCGTAACCGGTGACCTTATTTCGGAATCTGACGTGCAGGTTGATGGTTCGGTGAACGGTGATATTCGTACCCGCACCCTTACAATCGGCCAGAACGGTGAAGTTCGTGGCGAGATTGTTGCTGACAAGGTCCGCGTCTGCGGTACCGTTATCGGTCAGGTTCGCGCACGGGACGTTTCATTGTCTGAAACTGCCCGCATGATTGGTGACATTCTGCATGAAAGCCTGTCGATCGAACCGGGCGCCCATATCGAAGGGCATTGCCGTCGTATCGAAGGTGTGGCTGAAGAGGGCGGCCTGACCGTCATACAGGCTGGGCAGATTGTTGCTGCGAACGTGAAGAAAGAACACAAGTAGTCATTGAAAAATGATGACGGGGATGTCGGTGACGGGTCCGGTCATTTGATGATACCCTGACAGAAAATCAGAAAAGGCAGGTTCCGGAATGGACCTGCCTTTTTCATATGGGTGCTGTTCCCGAAATTGAGTTGCCTTTCCCCTACGCCTTTTGCGGCTCGGAGATCAGTGGCAATAGCTCGTCAAGGCCGCCAAGAATAACGTCTGCCTCATGTGACAGGCGCTCTTTGGGTTGCTGTGTGCGGTTGATCCATGCTGTACGGAACCCGAAATGTCCGGCACCGGCAATGTCCCATCCGTTTGAAGACTGGAACGAGATTTCCGCAGGCTGCAATTCAAGTTTGTCTGCCGCGAGCTGATAGACATCCGGATGTGGTTTATAGGTCTTGAGATCGTCAACACAGATGATCTGATCAAACAGCGACAGAATGCCCGACGATTTCGCTGCCGAGATCAACATATGCTTCGCGCCATTCGACAGGATGGCAAGCTTGTGCCCCTTAGCTTTCAGGGTATTGAGCGTTTCGACCACTTCCGGGAATGTATCAAGCGACAGATAGGTTTCCATCAGTTTGGCACGCAAAACCGGGTCCTTTTTGCCTGTCTGATCCATGGCATAGTCAAGCGCATCACCCGTGACTGTCCAGAAATCTGCAAAATCCCCCATCAGGCTGCGAAGCCAGGTATATTCCAGCTGTTTCTGTCGCCACAATGTGGAAAGGCGATCAGCTTCATCGCCAACGCTGTCACGCAGCTTGGACACCGCTGAGCCAACATCAAATAGGGTTCCATAAGCATCGAAAACAAATGCGCGACAGGAAGACAGTACATTATCGGACATATTGCTGACCTTTTCTGACAAGCAGTATTGATCAAATATGGGCAGACAGGCCAAAAGCGCAAACCTGACGACCGGAATTAATCCTGATCAGGCGTTTCGTTCTGGCCCATCGCAATCTCATCGCGGGCAAAACGCCGACGATAGACATAGGTTCCCTCCATCACGCGCTGAACGTAATTTCGGGTTTCGCTATAGGGGATCATTTCGATCCAGTCGACCAGATCAACATCGGGATCACGCGGATCGCCATATTCGTTGATCCATTGGCGCACACGGGTCGGGCCCGCATTATAGCTTGCGATGGTCAAGGCTTCCTCGCCATCCCAGCGATCGAGCAACTTGGTCAGATATTCCCGACCGAGCGTGATGTTAAAGGACGGGTCTTCAGTGAGGCGATCGGTTTTGTAATCAAGATCCAGCAACTTTGCCATGCGCTTGGCAGTCGCCGGCATCAGCTGCATCAAGCCGCGTGCACCTGCTGACGATACCGCCTGCGGGTTAAACAGGCTTTCCTGGCGCATGATGGCATGGACCAAAGCCGGATCGGGCGCACGGCCAAGCGGAACCTGTTCATGGATCGGGTAGGCGGCATCAAGATAGCCGCTTCCTGTGCGAATGCTGCGTTTGGCGGCAATGATGCCAAGGTCGGCGCGGCCATATTCGCGGGCCAGATCGGTCGCCATTGCAAGATATTCGGGCTCATCGTGCTCATATACCAGTGCCATGATGAAGGGCCGGATAATATTTCCGAGACCCATATCGCCAAGTTTGCGAACGACCTGAACCAGTTCCTGATTCTCGAAATCTGTGCGCTGTTGCTGTGTGGGGACCGGTTGTTCCACCGAATAGGTTGGTTTGGCACCCAGTGCATCAATTGCAAGCTGGCCATAGAAAGTGTGGGCATGCTGGGCGGCAAGCTCGTACCATTCCTTGGCGCGTTTTGTATCACCAAGCTTGGCATTGGCACGGCCCGCCCAATAGGCGCCGCGTGACAGGCTGATCGGATATTGCACAACGTCATACAGATTCTGGAAATGCGTCAGGGCAATATCGGCATCGCCCAGGAATTCCAGTGCGATCCATCCGGCATACCATTCGGCTTCGGCAATATCGGCAGGATCAGTCTGTCCATGATTGGCGACCAGACGATAGGCGTCGGTGATGTGGCCCTTTTGCAGGGCGCGCCGAGCCAGAATGGCTTTTTCAAGCCACCAGTATTGTGGCCGGATCGAGATATAAGCCATGTCATTGGCTTGTGATAACAGAAGATCACGGGCTTCCTGATCGCGGTCCTTGACCCGACGCCAGCGAACGCGTTCGTAAACCAGACCGGGGTCATTCTTGTATTTCGCAGGGACACGGTTAAGCGCTCCATCAACGCCACCCTTCATCGCACGCAGGGCTTCGCGGGCTTCTGCAAGCTTGCGATAATCGTCGCTGACATATTTCATTGTGCGCGAAGCCGTCGTCAGGCGACCTTCCCACAACAGGCGATCAAGGCGCTGCTGATGGGTTTCCTGATCGATATATTCGCCGTAACGGTCGATGAAGCGTTTTTCCTGACCACGGCCAAAATTCTCGTTAATCCAGCTGTTGCGGATCAGGGCGACAGCCGCCGATTCCTGACCCGCCCCCAGAAGGGCTTTGATCTGCCGGGTTGCGCCATCGGCAGTGACCGGTGCAGAACGCTTGAACCAAGCCAGAATTTCCTCGTCAGGAACGGCATCATTCATCGCTTCTTCGGCGCGTTGACGCAAAAGCGCCTGACTGGGCCATTTCGGATGGGTGTCGATGAAATTGGTGATTTCTTCAAAGCTGCGTCCGGAATTCGGGGATGTCAGCAACATCCATTCCGCAGCTTTCTGAAGCAGGGGATCATCAAAGTTTGGCAATAGCTTTTCAAAGCTTTCTGTCTGGCCCTTCTCGACAGCTTCGAGAAACGCATTCAAACGTGCGCGGCTGACAGCAGAATAGCTCGGCGAGGGCGGCTGCATCAGAAGAACATTGTCTTCGTTTGCTGCTGCCTTCACCTGATTGCCTGTTGGCATCAGTGTTGATAAGCCCAGTGCCAATGCGCAGACCGAAATCTTGCGGAAAGACGCTTGCGCCATGTGATTGTCCCCTTTGCCTGACGGCAGCGAATGCGCTTTAGACCCGCGCATTATGGCAGTGAAATCGCCAAAAGCCAAACAGTCCTGAACGGAAAATGCAACCCCGATTACAGATCGTTTCGATTATTGTATACAGTGCTTGCGGGAATGACGAACAGCCGCTATTTTCGCGACCGCTTTCAATCCATCCAATGTTTGGAGATCTCCATGTTTAAGGGTTCAATCACAGCTTTGATCACACCGTTTACCCAAGATGGTGCGATTGATGAAAAGGCGTTCCAGTCTTTTGTGGATTGGCAGCTTAAACAAGGCACGACAGGTGTTGTGCCTGTCGGAACCACCGGTGAATCTCCGACGCTTAGCCATGCCGAGCATCATCGCGTCGTTGAACTGGCGCTTGAAGTTGCCAAAGGCCGTGGTCCGGTGATTGCCGGTACGGGTTCCAACTCGACTGCAGAAGCCGTTTCGCTGACCCGTCACGCTCAGAATGCCGGTGCGGATGCTGCACTTGTTGTGACCCCGTATTACAACAAGCCGACCCAAAAAGGTCTTTATGCGCATTTCAAAGCCGTTCACGATGCGACCGATATTCCGATCCTGATCTATAACATTCCGGGTCGCTCGATCGTTGATATGAGTGTCGAGACCATGGCGGAACTGGCAAAATTGCCGCGTATTATCGGTGTGAAAGACGCAACCAGCGATCTTGAACGTCCGGCTCTGACCCGTCTTGCTGCGGGGGCGGATTTCTGCCAGCTGTCGGGTGAAGATGGTACCATCGTTCCGTTCCTGGCACAGGGTGGTCATGGTTGCATTTCGGTGACCTCGAATATTGCCCCGAAACTCTGTGCTGAGCTGCATGCAGCTTGGGCAGCCGGGAACATTGCTAAGGTTCAGGAGTTGAACTACCGTCTGATGCCGGTTCACAAGGCAATGTTCTGTGAAGCAAGTCCGGGGCCGGTAAAGTATGCGGCAGAACTTCTTGGTCTGTGTGGCAGCCATATGCGCCTGCCAATGGTCGAGATTGCCGATGAATCCAAACGCAAGGTCGAAGCCGCGCTTAAAGGTGCCGGACTTCTCGGCCATTAAGCGATAACAAGCGACTTATGGCACCCAAGAAAGAAACAGATAATAACAAGGTCGTTGCGCAAAACCGGCGAGCCCGCTTTGACTATTTCCTGACGGAAACATTCGAAGCCGGGATCGTCTTGCGCGGCACCGAAGTTAAATCGCTGCGCGACGGCAAGGGAAACATTCAGGAATCCTATGCCGAAGCCAAGAATGACGAAGTGTGGCTGATCAACGCGTATATTCCTGAGTATCAAAGCAAAATGCCGTTCGGCCACGAAGAACGCCGTCCGCGCAAATTGCTGTTGCATAAACGTGAAATCGCCAAAATGCATGACGCCCTGAACAAAAAGGGTTTCACGCTTGTGCCGGTCAAACTTTATTTCAACGAACGCGGTATTGCGAAGCTTGAGCTTGCAATTGCCGAGGGCAAGAAAAAGGCTGACAAGCGCGAGGCCGTCAAGGAACGTGACTGGCAACGTGACAAGGCGCGTATCATGCGCGATTTCAATTAGTTGCACTGAAATCCGAACGCCATCGCGCGTATGTGAGTTGCATGGTTCGGTAAAATTCATGAATAAATGGCGTTGGCATGGTGAACATGTCGACGCCATTTTTCGTATCAGCCTGACAGAAAGGAGGAACCTGTGACGCAAAGCTTTTCAGGGAAAATCAGGGACAAGCTGATCGAAGCCAAGCGCAAATGGGCCAGAGACGGCCGTTTGCTGACGGGCACCTCAGACGTGGCGCGTGAAAATCGCCTGCCACCCGGGCAACGACTGGTCAAGGATTGGCCAGTACTTGATCTTGGTATCACGCCACATGTTAGTGCCGATGAATATAAACTGTCTGTGACCGGACTGGTTGAAAACCCGTTGTCGCTCAGTTTTGAGGATCTTCTTGATTTGCCAACTGTTCGGGCAAGAAACGACATTCATTGCGTCACCAGCTGGTCGCGCTACGACAATGACTGGCAAGGTGTATTAGCACGAACATTGGCGGAAATGGTTCGTCCTCAGTCAGACGCCAGACATGTATTGTTCACCGCCCATGATGGTTACACAACGAATGTGAGGATTAATCAGTTTCTCGATGAGGACGTCTTGATCGCCCATCACTGGAACGATGAACCATTGACCGAAGAGCATGGTGGACCGGTGCGCGTGGTAATTCCGAAGCTGTATTTCTGGAAAAGTACGAAATGGGTGCGGGAGATAAAGTTTGTCAAAAATGATGCGCCGGGATTCTGGGAAGAACGCGGTTATCATAACAATGCCGATCCGTGGACGGAGGAACGTTATGGCTAGATTGTATCCTCGATTTGAAAAAGGCAGCCATTTCATTCTATTATGTCTGCTTACGGTGATTGTAGTCATTTTTTCCTGGAGAGGGGCCATGGCATCGGGTGATACGCAAACGGCGTATGACTTTTCCTTCCCGTCCATCATTGGCGGCGAACTTGAACTTTCAGACTATCAGGACAAGGTCGTTTTGGTGGTGAATACCGCGTCAATGTGCGGGTTCACGCCGCAATATGCAGGCCTGCAGAAATTGTGGGACGATTATCGCGATCAGGGGCTTGTGGTGCTTGGTGTTCCGTCCGGTGATTTTGGCGGACAG
The DNA here is from genome assembly GCF_003326795.1 of Thalassospira profundimaris. Taxonomy (GTDB): domain Bacteria; phylum Pseudomonadota; class Alphaproteobacteria; order Rhodospirillales; family Thalassospiraceae; genus Thalassospira; species Thalassospira profundimaris_C. The sequence goes on from NZ_JPWI01000003.1 coordinate 246,206, forward strand.
GAATATGCCGATGACGCGGCTATTCAGGAGTTCTGCGAAGTTAATTTCGATGTCGATTTCCCGCTGACATCAAAGACCTTGGTCAGTGGTTCTGATGCCCATCCGTTCTTCAAATGGGCGATTGATGTCCTTGGTGCCGAAAATGCGCCAAACTGGAACTTCCACAAATATCTGATTGATCGCAAGGGTAGTTTGATCGCAAGTTTTGACACACGGGTGAAGCCCGGTGACGATGCGGTCATCACAGCCATTGAAGCGGCACTGTCAGGTAGCTGATGGACGGAATGCCAGCGGAAAAGCCTTATCGCCGCCCGTCCATGACATCAAGAAATGCCAACCCGTACTGATCAAGTTTCTTGATCCCGACGCCGTTGATCGATGCCATGTCCTCAAGCGTGCGGGGCTTGAACCGGACCATTTCCCATAATGTGCGGTCACTAAAGATCACATAGGGCGGGACATTCTGGCTGGTTGCCAGTTCTCGGCGCATGGTGCGCAGGCGTTCCCACAAATCCCGGTCCTCTTCATTTTCAAATTCGGTGTCGAAGTCTCTCAGGCGCTTGGTCATGGCGCGTTTGCTTTCGCCCGGATCCTTGCGCATTTCGACGACTTTCTCGCCGCGCAGGACAGGACGGGACTCTTCGGTCAGGTAAACACCGCCATGGCCTTCGACATCGACCTGCAGATATCCCATCGCAAGAAGTTGACGGAAAACCGAGCGCCATTGCGGTTGGGCGATATCCTTGCCGATGCCATAGACCGAAAGATCATCATGGCCGTTTTGCCGGATTTTCTCGGTTTTGCGCCCCATCAGAACTTCGATTACATGTGCCGGACCAAAGCGCTGACCGGTACGATATACCGCCGATAATGCCTTGCGCGAAGCATCGGTCGCATCCCATGTTTCGACCGGTTCAAGGCAAGTGTCGCAATTGCCGCACGGTTTGTGCTGGTCTTCACCGAAATAGGACAGGATCACCTGACGTCGGCATTTGGTGGTTTCGGCCAAACCGACCAAGGCATCAAGTTTGCGCGATTCAATACGTTTTTGGGCTTCGGGGGCGTCGGAACTTGCCACCATGCTTCGGATCGAAACAATATCTGACAGGTCGTAATTCATCCAGGCATTCGCCGGAAGTCCGTCACGCCCGGCGCGCCCGGTTTCCTGATAATAGGCTTCCATGCTTTTGGGCAGGTTAAGATGGGCAACAAACCGGACATTGGGTTTGTCGATGCCCATGCCAAAGGCAACTGTTGCGCAAATGATCAGGCCGTCTTCGCGCAGGAACCTGTCCTGATGAAGTTGCCGGGTTTCTTGCGTCAGGCCCGCATGATAGGGCAAGGCAGGGCGCCCGTTATCGGTAAGCCATTGCGCAACATCTTCGGTTTTGCGACGCGACAGGCAATAGACGATCCCGGCATCTTCGGGGTGTTCACGATTAAGAAACGACAACAGTCGCTGCTTGGAATTGCCCTTGGTTTCAATGCGATATGTGATGTTCGGACGATCAAAGCCGGTAATAAAGCATTCGGCATCGGTCAGATGCAGGTTTTCGGCGATGTCTTTGCGGGTCGGTGTATCTGCCGTTGCAGTCAGTGCAATGCGTGGCACATGGGCAAAACGCGTTGGCAACAAATCCAGACGCCGATATTCCGGTCTGAAGTCATGACCCCATTGCGAAACGCAGTGCGCCTCGTCAATTGCAAACAGCGAAATGCTGATTTGGTCGAGCAGATTAAGAAACCGGTCCGTCGCAAAACGTTCGGGTGCGACATACAGAAGATCAATGTCCCCATCAACTGCGCGGGCCTCGATCTCGCGTGCGGCATCCGGCGCCAGTGTCGAGTTGATGAAGGCTGCTTTCACACCAAGCTGGCTAAGTGCGTCGACCTGATCTTTCATCAAGGCAATCAGAGGCGACACCACAACGGCCGTTCCCGGGCGGCAAAGGGCTGGAACCTGATAACACAGCGATTTTCCGCCACCGGTTGGCATCAGGACGAGCGCATCATTGCCGGCAATCACATGATCAATGATTTCAGCCTGTTGACCGCGAAAGCTGTCATAACCAAAGACCTCGCGCAGGACGTCTATCGGCAGACGTTGTACGGGTCGGTCGAGCAGGTCGTTCATAGGTGATGAATCAGGCAAATTAACCGTCCAGATGTGCGCGGATGTCGGCAAAGACGTTTTCAAACATCTCTGGCGTCAGGCGATAGGTCTGGGTGTTGTAGCGCGAACAGTGATAGCTATCAAACAATGTGATGCCATTTTCCATTTTATGTGACGCCCCATGGGCAAATTTAAGCGATGAAAGCTTAAGCCCGAAGGTGCGTAACATGGCTTGATGGGCAACCTGTCCAAGACACAGGATGGCTGAAAGGTTTTCCATCGAGGCAAATTCGCTGATCAGAAACGGTCGGCACGCATTGGCCTCAGGCCCGGTTGGTTTGTTTTCAGGCGGCACGCATTTCACCGCATTGGTAATCCGGCAATCAAGAAGTTCAAGCCCGTCATCAGGCCGCTTGTCATAGGTGCCCTTGGCAAATCCAAACTTCTTGAGCGTGTCATACAAAAGGTCCCCGGCATAGTCACCCGTAAAGGGACGTCCGGTGGCATTCGCCCCCTTAAGACCCGGTGCCAGACCGACAATCAGCAACCGGGCATTGATCGGTCCGAACGGGCGAACCGGGCCGTTATAGAATTGCGGAAACTTTTCCTGATTGGCGCGTCTGAATTCGACAAGACGCGGGCAAAGCTGGCAATCGATATCGGGTTGCTGGTAGGCGGTCATGGCATGTCTGACATTTTTGCCGGTTACGGTGAAGGCCGTAACCGGTCGTGATCACGATAGGTGGTGTCGGATCTCAATTACTCGAAATCGAAATCATCAAGTTCCGGATGATCGGGATGGTCATCAATGTCAGGATGATCGTCATCGCGGCGTGGCTGAACCTTACGGGCGATGGTGCCTTCAAGTTCGGTCAGTTCGATAAAGTTATCGGCCTGACGGCGCAATTCATCGGCCACCATCGGCGGGTTGGATTTCACCGTCGAGACAACAGTGACGCGGACACCTTTGCGCTGCACGGCATCAACAAGGCGGCGGAAGTCACCGTCGCCTGAGAAAATAACAACATGATCAAGGTGTTGTGCCATTTCCATGACGTCAATTGCCAACTCGATATCCATGTTGCCCTTGATCTTGCGGCGACCGGCGGCATCGGTGAATTCCTTGGTCGGTTTGGTGACCATGGTATAGCCGTTATAATCAAGCCAATCGACCAGCGGGCGGATCGGGGAATATTCCTGATCTTCAATCAGGGCTGTGTAGTAGAAAGCGCGGATAAGTTGCCCTTTTTGGGCGAAAAGATCCAAAAGACGTTTGTAATCAATGTCAAAGCCAAGGGATCTTGCAGCGGCATAAAGATTCGAGCCGTCAATAAACAGCCCGATGCGTTCCTGCGGGTAAAAAATCATCCTGAAATTCCTCAAACATCAAATTTAATTATACAGTTCCAAAAAATACGGAACACTCAATCTTTACCGTGGCTAGAGGGACAAAGAAAGGCGAAAATATCGTAGACAGAGTATGATGGCTCCCTTAGATATGCCGTCTTTCACGCGCGGCGGGAATGACCCTTTGCGCAAAGAGCTGCCTGCTATCCACTGAACTGAAAGTCTGCTTTGTGAGCACGCCGTCACCAGCCACCACCAGTGCATCGTCGCATGACGCCATACTGATTGCCTTTGGTGCCAATCTGCCTACTCAGGAATATGGTGCGCCTGCGCAAACATTGAAGGCCGCCTTGCAGCGTTTGGCCAGGGATGGCGATATTTCGATTGAGCAAGTGTCATCCTTTTATGAAACAGCACCGGTGCCGATCTCTGATCAGCCCTGGTATGTGAATGGTGTTGCACGGATTTCAACCGGACTTTCGGCCCATGATCTGCTTGAGCGCCTGCACGAGGTCGAAGCCGAATTCGGGCGTGTTCGCCGTGAACGCAACGCAGCCCGCGTTATTGATCTTGATCTGATTGCCTATGGTCGCGATCTTTTGCGTGAAGAGGGGGGGATTCAGGTGCCTCATCCGCGAATGGCCGAACGCGCTTTTGTGCTTTTGCCGTTGCGCGATGTGGCAAGTGGCTGGGTTCATCCGGTACTTGATCGTACTGTCGAAGATCTGATTGCCGATCTCCCGGCTGATCAGCAGATCAGAAAGCAGGCCGAAAGCTGAGGCAGTACTCGCGAAAACCTGCCCGAAAGAGTGGTTTCGCTGTTGCAACACATATGATCCGGCGCTATAAAGCTCGGTCTGGACACCCCAAAAGTATTTCTGGAGACATTTATGGCGCGCGTTACCGTCGAAGATTGCGTTGACAAGATTCCGAACCGCTTTGAGCTTGTAATGCTTGCAGCTCAGCGTGCACGCAACATCTCGGCCGGTGCAGAACTGACCATTGATCGTGACAACGACAAGAACCCGGTTGTTGCGCTGCGTGAAATCGCCGAAGTAACGGTTGATTTTGACGAACTGCGCAATGGCATGGTGCAGGGTCTGCAGCGGCATGTTGAAAGCGACGAGCCGGAAGAAGCCGAAGACGATTTCGGTCCGAAACTGGTCGCAGAAGCAGTTGAAGAAGCATCTGTCGGCGTGGTTATGCCGTCTGAAGAAGAATAAGGTCAGATTGATATTGATCTGAGCCCGTTCTAAAAGAAAAGCCACGGTATTCATCTTCCGTGGCTTTTTTTTGTCTAAATCGTACTATCTTATGAAGGGGTTCGGTTCCGAGCCCTTGATGGACTATGCGGAGATGCCCCTGAATGATGCGCCAGTATGAACTTGTTGAACGGGTTAAGGCCTATGATCCGGAAGCGTGCGAAACCACGCTGAACCGGGCATATGTTTATGCCACCCAGAAACATGGTTCACAGAAACGCGCGTCGGGTGACCCGTATTTTTCCCATCCGATCGAAGTTGCGGGCATTCTGACCAATTACAAGCTCGACTGCGATACGATCATCACGGCACTTCTGCACGACACCATCGAAGATACCGATGCCACCCCCGAAGAGATCACGAAGCTTTTCGGGACCAATATCATGAAGCTGGTCGATGGTGTGACCAAGCTGACGCAGATCGAACTGAAATCCGCAGATTCCAAACAGGCCGAGAATTTCCGCAAGCTGCTGCTTGCGATGTCCGAAGACATTCGGGTGTTGCTGGTCAAGCTGGCAGACCGTCTGCACAACATGCGAACCCTGCATTATATCACCAAGCCGGAAAAACGCGTTCGGATCGCGGCTGAAACGCTTGAGATTTATGCGCCGCTTGCCGAACGCATCGGTATGCATGACATCAAGGAAGAGCTTGAAGACCTTGCCTTCCAGCATATCAATCCTGAAGCCCGTGACTCGATTCTGGCGCGTTTGGAATTCCTGCGCGAGAAAGACGATAATGTCGTCAGCCGTATCGTTTCCGAACTCAAGGACGTCATTTCCCGTCAGGGGCTGAAGGTCGATATCTATGGCCGTGAAAAACGCCCATACTCGATCTGGCAGAAGATGCAGCGCAAGAATATCACCTTTGGTGAGCTGTCGGACATCATGGCATTTCGGGTGCTGGTCGATGATATGCCGCAGTGCTATGAAGTGCTTGGCTATATGCATGCCAATTACAAAGTCGTTCCGGGCCGGTTCAAGGATTACATCTCAACGCCAAAGCCCAACGGATACCGTTCCATTCATACGACTGTGCTGGGGCCGGAAAATCACAGGATCGAAGTTCAGATCCGTACGCGCCACATGCATGAAGTGAACGAAAACGGTGTTGCTGCGCACTGGGCCTACAAACAGGATACCCCGACCGGGCAGCAAAAAGAGGGCGTTCAATATCGCTGGCTGCGCGACCTTCTTGATATTCTTGAACATGCGTCGGAGCCTGAGGAGTTCCTTGAACATACCAAGCTTGCGATGTTCCAGGATCAGGTCTTCTGCTTTAGCCCGAAGGGCGATGTGATTGCGCTTCCTGCGCGTGCGACGCCCGTTGACTTCGCCTATATGATCCATACCCATATTGGCGATACCTGTGTGGGGGCGAAGGTCAATGGTGCGATGGTTCCATTGCGCACGGTCCTGAATAACGGTGATCAGGTCGAAATCGTTACCTCGAAGGCTCAGACGCCGAATCCGACATGGGAGCGGTTCGTTGTTACGGGTAAGGCACGTGCGCGAATTCGCCGTTTCATCCGTCAGCAGCAGGAAGACCAGTACAAGGACCTTGGCAAGGCGATCTTGCAAAAGGCCTTCCGTCAGGAAGGATATGACTATTCCGACAAGGCAATTGACGGTGTTTTGAAAATCTTCAAACAGCCATCCGTCGATGCACTTTTGACCCTGGTCGGGGCTGGTCATCATACCGGTCGCGAAGTTGTTCATGCTGTCTTCCCGGGGACAAAAGACAAGGAAACGGCGCGCAAAGTCGTTCCGCTTGAAAAGGTTCGGGCGCGCAAACATGACCATGCGATCCCGATCAAAGGGCTTATTCCGGGCATGGCGGTGCACTATGCCGGCTGTTGCCATCCGTTGCCCGGCGATCGCATTGTCGGGATTGTTACAACCGGCAAGGGCGTGACGATCCATACGATTGATTGTGATACGCTTGAAACCTTTACCGAGCAGCCCGAACGCTGGCTTGATGTTGGATGGGACAATGACGGCGAGCCTGAACATTTCATCGGTCGTCTTGGCCTGACTGTCGGCCATGAGCAGGGGGCGCTCAGTTCGATCACAAGTGTGATTGCCAAAAACCATGGCAATATCACCAATTTGCGGTTCACCAACCGTACGACAGATTTCTTTGAAATGCTGATTGATATCGATGTGGTCGATGTCAAACATCTGACCAATATCATCGCGGCCCTGAGGGCAACGCCGGTGGTAAATGCTGTCGAGCGCGCGCGCGGGTAATGGCAAGCTGTGAACGCATTCATCTTTTGGGGGATAATCGCGTAAAAACCTTGCCAAGTGTGCGGTCAGCACTTACGCATATGCCTCGACTTTTTATTGCGTTACCTGATTTGTTCCAGAACTGACCCGCATGTTTCGGCGCCGCGTAAAACCATCATCATTACAAAAAATACGGAACGTCGTCTGGCCGCGTGGCGGATGGCGACGTTCGTCTCAGTATTTTGCTCATCGTGTCGCGCGGCTTCCCGGCACGCCATACAGCATTGCGTCAGGATTTGCGATCGGGGCAGCGGTATCATTTACGCCGTTTATCGGGTTCCACTTCGTTATCTCCGCACTGATAAGCCTGATCACACGCAGTAACGTTGTTGCGTCCTTGCTGGGCACGATTGTCGGCAATCCATGGACATTCCCGTTCATCTGGCTTTGGCTCTATACCTGCGGGAACTGGATTCTTGGTGCGAATGAAACCTCGAATGCCGTACATTTCGACATGGCCGTTCTTTGGGACTTCGTCGTTCTGGGGGTCAGCTATATCGGTGGCGGACTTATTTTTGGTCGCTGGGATCCTGCAGACCACGAGACGCTTGGTCATCTCTGGATCAGCATCGTTGATATCATCTGGCCGATGCTGGTCGGATGTGTTCCGACGTCAATCATTGTCTGGGCGCTATTTTATTTTCCGGTACGCCGTGCGGTCATCATTTACCGTCACAACCGGATTTTGCGCAGAATGAAGAAAACGGAACGCCATGGGCTTGGGCCCATGCTTGAAACTGCCAAGGACAAGATCGGCAGTGCTGCGAAAAGTGCCACCAAAAAGCAGGATGAAACACTATGAGTTCGAAACTTCGGCTCGGCGTTAATATTGATCATGTTGCGACCATCCGGAATGCCCGTGGTGGCAACAGCCCGGACCCGGTGCGTGCCGCAGCACTTGCAAAGGCCGCGGGCGCAGACGGAATTACCGCGCATCTGCGCGAAGACCGTCGCCATATCCTTGACGCAGATATGAAAAGACTGCGCCAGGAGATTGATCTGCCACTTAACTTCGAAATGGCAGCCACCGACGAGATGCTGGCAATCGCGCTTGCAACAAAGCCACATGCAGTCTGCCTTGTTCCGGAAAAGCGTGAAGAACGCACGACCGAGGGTGGGCTTGATGTTCTGGGTGGCCATAATCATCTGAAACGTTTTGTTTCCGAACTTGGCGATGCGGGCATTCGTGTGTCGCTGTTCATCGAGGCGTCCAAAGAACAGCTTGATGCCGCCAAAAGTCTCGGCGCACCTGTTGTTGAAATTCATACCGGTTCCTATTGCGATGCTGAAAACAGCGATGACCGCGCACATGAACTTGAACGTATTCGCGCAGCCGTCAAATACGGAGCAGGGATTGGGCTTGAAATTCACGCCGGTCATGGTTTGAATTTCGAGACGGTTCAGCCGATTGCGGCAATGCCGGAAGTGGCGGAGCTTAATATTGGTCACTTCCTGATTGGGGAAGCCGTCTTTGTCGGGCTGGAAGCCGCAATCAACGAGATGCGCCGCTTGATGGACGAGGCGCGTGATCAAACGGACGACGATAAATGATCATTGGGATTGGCACGGATTTATGTGATATCCGTCGGATAGAGACTGCACTTGAACGTCATGGCGAGCGTTTCATGAAGCGTGTCTTTACCGATGTCGAGATTGCACGTGCCACCCGCAAACCGCATAGAACAGCGTCGTCGCTTGCCATGGCTTTTGCGGCAAAGGAAGCCTGTTCCAAGGCGCTGGGAACCGGATTTCGCAGGGGTGTTTATCACAACACAATGGGTGTGGTACATCAACCCAGTGGCAAGCCCGACATGGTATTGACCGAAGGTGCTTTGGCACGACTTGAAGAATTAACACCCGAAGGAAAGATTGCTTCGGTGTATGTGACCTTGACGGACGAATACCCGCTGGCGAATGCTGTCGTGGTAATTTCGGCTGATTGACAGATAAATTGATTGGTTAAACACGGAATGGAAAAACTTGTGCAGAAAAAGAAAACGGGTGGCCTTTTGGACACCTTGAAGACCGTTTTCTGGGCCATTGTCATTGCACTTTTGGTTCGGACTTTTGCCTTCGAACCGTTCAATATTCCGTCTGGCTCGATGATTCCGACCTTGCTGGTTGGTGACTATCTGTTTGTTTCAAAATTTTCCTATGGATATTCGAAACACAGCATGCCTTTCAGCCTGCCGGTCATTCCGGGACGCATTTTTGAGACTGAACCCGAGCGTGGCGATGTGGTTGTCTTCAAACTTCCGTCAGATACATCACAGGATTATATCAAACGTGTGATCGGCCTGCCGGGTGACACTGTCCAGGTCACCAACGGTCGTTTGTACATCAATAACAAGCTGGTCGAACGTGAACGGATCGAGGATTACATCCTGACCGATGGTACTGGTCGGTCTGCCGCGGTTCCGCAATATCTCGAAACACTTCCGAACGGCAAGGTTCACCGTATCCTTGAGCTGTTTGGCGATCAGGGGCCGAGCGACAACACCGAAGCCTTTACCGTACCGGAAGGCCATTACTTCATGATGGGGGATAACCGCGACAATTCGGCAGACAGCCGTGCATTCTCGTCGCGGTTCCGCTTTGTGCCGATTGAAAATCTGGTCGGTCGTGCTGAATTCCTGTTCTATTCCAAGGACAGCTCGCAGCCGGTCTATGACCTTGGCAGCATCCGGTTTGATCGCCTGTTCCAGGGAGTTCATTAATGAGCGACGGCATGCCGGTGATCGCCGAGATCGATCACGGTTTTTCCAATCCTGACCTGCTTCGTGTGGCTTTGACCCATCGAAGTGCAGCGAAGGGTAAGGATGCAATAAGCGGTGGCAACGAGCGTCTTGAGTTTTTGGGCGATCGTGTGCTGGGGCTTGTCGTGGCCGAAATGCTCTATACCCGTTTTGGGCGTGAACGCGAAGGTGCGATGGCAAAACGCTTTGTCGCACTGGTGCGTCGCGAAACGCTGGCGCGTGTTGCCATCCAGATCAAACTGGGGGATCACATCCAGATGGCCAAGGGTGAACGTGCGGCCGGGGCTGACACCAATCCGGCCATTTTATCTGATTGCATGGAAGCCGTGATTGCCGCACTCTATCTGGATGGTGGTCTTGAACCGGCGCGTCGCTTTATCGAAAAGCTCTGGACGCCGCTTCTTGATGAAGCAAACAAGCCGCCGCAGGATGCGAAGACGCAATTGCAAGAATGGCTGCAAGGGCGGGGCAAGCCACTGCCGAAATATGACATGGTCGGCCGCGAAGGTCCGGCCCATGCACCGATATTCACCATCGAACTGACCACCAGTGATGGTGAAAGTGTTAGTGCCGAAGGAAAATCTAAACGCGAGGCGGAACAACTTGCCGCCCGCATGATGTTGGACAAACTAAACGATGAATGAGGTTCCCACACCGGTGGCCGAAGACAGATTACCTTATCAGCAGCGTTGCGGCTTCGTCGCACTTGTTGGTGCGCCTAATGCTGGCAAATCGACGCTCCTGAATCAGCTGGTCGGCACGAAAGTGTCGATCGTCTCGCCAAAGGTCCAGACAACCCGTACCCGTGTGCGTGGTATCGTCATGACCGAAGATGCGCAGATTGTTTTCATTGACACGCCGGGTATCTTTGCCCCGAAGCGCCGTCTTGATCGTGCAATGGTCAAGGCAGCATGGAATGGTGCGGATGATGCGGATCTGGTGGTTCTTGTCATTGATGCCGGAAATGGCATCACCGACGAAGACCTTGCCATCATCAACCAGCTCAAAGATCAGAACCGCAAGGCCATCCTGGCGCTGAACAAGGTCGACAAGGTCTCGGACAAGGAAAAACTCCTGCGTCTGTCACAGGACCTGTTTGCCCATGAAGTCTTTACCGATGTCTTCATGATTTCGGCGAAAAAAGGGGCGGGTACGCAGGATCTGGTGAATTTCCTTGCGGCTAAAATGCCCGACGGCCCGTGGATGTTCCCCGAAGACGATGTGTCGGACATGCCGCTTCGTCTGCTCGCAGCCGAGATCACCCGCGAGAAGCTTTATTATCAGCTTCAGCAGGAACTGCCCTATTCGGCAACAGTCGAAACCGAACTTTGGGAAGAACGCAAGGACGGCTCGGTCAAGCTTGAACAGACCATCTTTGTCGAACGTGAAGGCCAGAAGGCCATCATTCTTGGTAAAGGCGGCAAGCGTATCAAGTCACTGGGCAGCGAAGCGCGCAAGGAACTTGAAGCCATTTTCGAGCGTCGGGTTCATCTGTTCCTGTTCGTCAAGGTGCGCGAGAACTGGGGTGATGATCCCAATCGCTTTGCCATGTGGGGCCTCGATCCCAACGCATAATTCTTCACGTTGCACAGACAGACCATCAATTGCCGGGTAGATAATGGAAATCGGATCATTCTGGGGTGTTGTAATGATTGTTGTTGGCGCAGCCGCCGCAATGATTGTTGCGCGTGTCGCCCGGCGTCCGTTCCGAAACCGCACTGATCACAGCACTGTGCAACGTGAAAAATCCTTTCTGCATCGCCCGCTTAATCTGATCGCGCTTCTGGTTGCCCTTGCTGTCTTTATGCTGGGGCTTTTCTGGAAGGTGACGGGCGGAGGACCAAACTGATGACCCGGAATTCTGTCGATCCTATCGATCAGGCGATTGAAGAAGTCGAAAACCGTTCATGGTTGCGCAAGGCGGTTTTTGGAGCAGCCCTGATCGCACTTGTCTCCTGCCTGATCGGGATGTTTTTCCTTGTTACCCGTCTGATTGTACCCAGCGGCTATTTCTAAGAGGCCCGGATGGACTGGCGTGATGACGGTATTGTTCTTTCGACACGCAAACTGGGCGAAAGTTCGGTCAGACTATCGGTTCTGACCCGTGATTACGGGCGCCATGCCGGAATGGTTCGCGGTGCTATGAGCAAATCCATGCGCGGTACGCTCGAACCCGGAAATGAAGTACGGGTAGGGTGGTCTGCACGCCTTTCTGAACATCTTGGTCAGTTTCGCTGTGAATTGACCGGTGCACATGCGGCAGACCTTTTATTGCAGCCAGGGCCGCTTATGGCGATGAGTTCGGCCTGTGCGATGCTTGATGCGACCCTGCCCGAACGTGAAGCCCATCCGGACCTGTACCATGGCACCGCAGCCCTTCTGACGGCGCTGAAATCCGAACAATGGTTGCCGTCCTATATTCGCTGGGAAGTCGGGCTGCTTGAAGAACTCGGCTATGGTCTTGATCTTGGGCAATGTGCGGCAACCGATGTAACCGATGATCTGGCCTTTGTTTCCCCAAAAAGCGGGCGGGCGGTCAGCGAAGCAGCGGGGAATGCCTATCGTGACCGGCTTTTGTCTTTGCCGGCCTTTCTTGCCATCGGGCGCGCATCTTCGTCGCGGCGCAATGACGAACTTTCAGACCAGATGCGTGATGGCCTGAAACTGACCGGATTTTTTATTCATCGCGATATTTTCGAAGCCAAGGGCATCAAACCTGTCGCGGCACGGGATCGTCTTGTCAGTCACGTTTGGCGTATCAAAACTGCTGACGAAAAATAAATTGATCAATTTGGTTTGCATATGTTGACCGCAACCATGCCCCGCGTAGTATGTTGCAGATAACGTAAGGTGTTCGGGGGTCGAACGCACTTGCGCCTGTCCCTTCTGCCAAGCAACAAGAAAAATCGTTCATGAGCACCAAGACTTCCGATCCGGCCAATGCCGGCCAAATCAGGGAAACCCGCCTTGCCGATGCGCTTAGCGAGCGTTATCTCGCCTATGCGATGTCGACAATCATGTCGCGTTCTCTGCCTGATGTGCGTGATGGCCTCAAGCCAGTTCATCGTCGTCTTCTTTATGCCATGCGGCAGCTCAAACTGAATCCGGAACAAGGGTTCAAGAAATGTGCGCGTGTGGTTGGTGACGTGATTGGTAAATATCACCCGCATGGTGATCAGTCGGTCTATGACGCGCTGGTGCGTCTGGCACAGGACTTTGCGGTACGTTATCCGCTGGTCGATGGTCAGGGCAACTTTGGCAATATTGACGGCGATAACGCCGCTGCAATGCGTTACACCGAAGCCCGCATGACCGCCGTTGCCGCTGCCCTGATGGACGGTCTCGACGAAGATGCCGTCGATTTCCGTCCGACCTATGATGGTGAGGAACAGGAACCGGTTGTGATGCCGGCGGCCTTCCCGAACCTTCTGGCAAACGGTGCGGCTGGTATCGCGGTTGGTATGGCGACCAATATTCCGCCCCATAATGTCGGCGAACTCTGTGCCGGTCTGATCAAACTGATCGACAAGCCGGAAACGTCAATCGCGGAACTGGTACGTTGCGTGCCGGGGCCGGATTTCCCGACTGGTGGTGTTCTTGTCGAACCGCATGAAAATATTCTTGAGGCCTATGCGACCGGACGTGGATCATTCCGCCTGCGGGCCAAGTGGGAGGTCGAGAAACTCAGCCATGGCCTGTATCAGGTCGTGATTACAGAGATTCCCTATCAGGTTCAAAAAGCCAAGCTGGTTGAACGCATCGCCGATCTGATGGTGGCAAAGAAACTGCCGCTGCTCAATGATGTACGTGACGAATCAACCGATATCATTCGCCTGGTTCTTGAACCGCGTACCCGTGCGGTTGAGCCGGAACATCTGATGGAAATGCTGTTCAAAAACACCGAGCTGGAAATCCGGTTCGGTTTGAACATGAACGTTCTGGACGGGGACAACACGCCGCGCGTTATGAATTTGCGCGAAGTGTTGCGTGCCTTCCTTGCACACCGTCAGGAAGTTCTGATCCGTCGTTCCAATCATCGTCTGGCAAAGATCAATCACCGTCTTGAAGTGTTGGAAGGCTATCTTGTTGCCTATCTCAACCTTGACGAAGTGATCCGGATCATCCGTTTTGAGGATGAACCGAAAAATGCATTGATGAAGGCGTTCGATCTGACAGAGGTTCAGGCCGATGCGATCCTGAATATGCGTTTGCGGTCATTGCGCAAGCTCGAAGAGATGGAAATCAAGAACGAGCACGCCAAACTGACCGAGGAAAAAGAAGGTCTCGAAGCGCTTCTTGCCAGTGAAACCCTGCGTTGGGAGAAAATCCGCGACGAAATCGAAATCATGCGCGAGAATTTCGGCAAGAAAACCGCGATTGGCAAACGCCGTACCGAAATTGGCGATGCACCTGAAGAAATCGAAGTGCCGCTCGAAGCACTGATTGAACGTGAACCGATTACGGTGATTTGCTCGAAAATGGGCTGGATCCGTGCGTTGAAAGGTCACGTTGCCGACATCAGCGATCTTAAGTTCAAGGATGGCGACGAACATCGCTTTGCGATCAAGGGCTTTACGACCGACAAGCTTTTGATCCTTTCAACAGCAGGACGCTGCTATACCATGTCATGTGACAAGCTTCCGGGCGGTCGCGGTCATGGGGAGCCGATCCGTCTGTCGATTGATCTGCCACAGGAACATGACATTGTGTCGATGGTCGTGCACAAGGATGGCCGCAATCTTCTGGTCGCAAGTTCCGGTGGCCGTGGTTTCCAGGTTGCGGAAAAAGACGTCGTTGCCCAGACTAAAAACGGCAAGCAGGTTCTCAACCTTGGTGCCGGTGAAGTTGCCAAGATATTTGTTCCGGTCGAAAAGAACCATGTTGCTGTTCTTGGTGACAACCGCAAACTGCTGATCTATCCGGTTGATGAAGTGCCGGAAATGACGCGCGGTCGTGGCGTGATCTTGCAGAAATACCGGCAGGGCGGTCTTTCGGACCTGATCTTGTTCAATCTCGAAGAAGGTTTGAGCTGGACCATGGGCGGCAGCGAAGGTCGTGTCCGCACCGTGACCGAGCTTGCCGAATGGACCGGCAAGCGTGCAGGTGCCGGGCGTATGCCGCCAAACGGCTTCCCGCGGTCGAACAAATTCGAATAATTTCTACAAGGCATACATTAAACTCGAAAGCCGGATGGTTCATTATCATCCGGCTTTTGGCTTTAATGGGCCAATTTAGATGCAGACAATGTCATATGCTGCGGGTTCCCGCAGATATGGAAGAATTACGTACCAAAATTTATAGCGTTTTCGATGTTTAAAATGTAACTTCGCAACCTGATTAGCAGGAAGCCCGCAATTTTCCTGTGAGACTCATAAGGGCTTGGGAGTGAAAAGTGAGATTTCTTGGAAATTTCGTCCACGCGATTGACAGTCTGAATGACTGGATCGGTCGCGGGGTGGCCTGGCTGGTGATCCCGATGGTTGTGATCACATTTTTAGTTGCCACATTGCGTTACGGCTTTGCGGTTGGCTGGGTATCAATGCAGGAAAGCTACATGTGGCTTTACGGCATTATGTTCATGGTAGGGGCGGGTTACACGCTTTTGCACGGTGGTCATGTTCGTGTCGACGTTTTCTATCGTCCGGCATCTGCGCGTTACAAGGCATGGGTTGATCTGTTCGGGTCGATGTTCCTGATGATGCCGGTGCTGATCATGATCTTGATCTATAGCTATCCGTATGTAGCGACCAGCTGGCATCGCCTTGAAGGGTCGCACGAGACGGGCGGTCTTCCGGGCCTGTTCCTTTATAAATCAGTGATTCTGATCTTTTGTGTATTGATGCTTCTTCAGGGGCTTTCGCTTGCTGCGCGCAGCGTTCTGGTGCTTGCCGGTCACAAAGAATTTGAAATCAAAGAAGAAGAGCACGAGGGCGTCTGATGGCTGGTGAAGTTCTTAGTCTGGTGATGTTCGCCGTAGCTTGCGGCGTGCTTCTTCTCGGTTTTCCGGTTGCTTTCTCGCTTGCGGGTACCGGTCTTGCTTTTGCGCTTATCGGTCATTCGATGGGCACCTTTGATATGCCGCTTCTGGGCTCACTGCCGTCACGCTATTTCGGTGTGATGACCAACGAGCTGTATGTTGCGATCCCGCTGTTCGTGTTTATGGGCGTCATGCTTGAACGCGCAAGGATTGCAGAAAAGCTTCTGACGACCATGGGGATGCTGTTTGGCACCATGCGTGGTGGTCTGGGGATTTCGGTTGTCATCGTCGGTATGTTGCTTGCCGCCTCAACCGGCATCGTCGGTGCGACCGTCGTGACCATGGGCTTGCTCAGTCTCCCTGCGATGCAGAAAGCCGGATATGATCCGAAACTTTCGACCGGTATTATCTGCGCGTCCGGTACGCTGGGTCAGATTATTCCACCGTCGATCGTTCTTGTTCTGCTGGGCGATATTCTTCAGGGCGCCTATGCCGAAGCACAGCGCGCAATCGGCAACTGGGCACCGGAACCGATTTCTGTGATGGACCTTTTTGCAGGTGCATTCATTCCGGGGCTTCTGCTGGTGGCACTTTATATCGGCTGGATCATCATCAAGTCCCTGATTGATCCGAAATCGGCACCGGCACTGGTTGAAGAAAAGCGTCCGGAAGGTCTTTGGGGTGAAGTGCTGCGCGCATTGCTGCCTCCGGGGCTTCTGATTGTTGCCGTTCTTGGCTCAATCCTGACCGGTATTGCGACCCCGACGGAATCAGCTGCTTTTGGCTCGATCGGTGCAATCGTACTGGCTGCGTTCTACAAGCGCCTCGATATGCCCGTTCTGCGCCATGTCGTGCGCCAGACCGTTCAGGTCAGTGCTATGGTGTTCGTCATCCTGCTGGGTGCGTCGGTGTTCTCGCTGGTGTTCCGTGGTCTTGGTGGCGATCACCTTGTCGAAGAACTGCTGCACAACCTTCCGGGTGGTGTCTTCAGTGCGATGCTGGTTGTGATGCTGTTGATGTTCTTCATGGGCTTCTTCCTGGACTTCATCGAGATCGTGTTCGTAGTGATTCCGATTGTTGGTCCGATCCTGCTCAAGATGGACATTGATCCGGTTTGGCTGGGTGTGATGATTGCCATCAACCTTCAGACCAGCTTCCTGACACCGCCATTCGGCTTTGCGCTGTTCTATTTGCGTGGTGTCGCACCGGCAGCGATCAAGACGTTTGATATTTATCGCGGTATCATTCCGTTCGTTATGATCCAGATGCTTGGTCTTTGCCTTGTCGCTGCATTCCCGTGGCTGGCGACCTGGCTTCCGGGCATTCTGTTCTAAGAACGCGAAGATCAAAGATCACCAAAGAAAAAGGCCCCGATCAGGGGCCTTTTTTGATTCTGTGGTTACGACCCGGAATACATTGTCCCTATAGGAGGTGACATATTTCAGGATGACACAAAACAAAAAAGGGGCTGGAAAAAGCCAGCCCCTTGTCGTTTTCCGACAGGCGGAGAACTTAGTATTTGAACGGAAGTACACGTGCCTGTGCAAATGCTGCTTCCGAGAATTTCGACCATGCGATCGACTGGGTGCGGAATGCTACGAGGCTTTCGAATACTTCTTTCGACAGCGGGT
Organism: Thalassospira profundimaris; assembly: GCF_003326795.1. Taxonomy (GTDB): domain Bacteria; phylum Pseudomonadota; class Alphaproteobacteria; order Rhodospirillales; family Thalassospiraceae; genus Thalassospira; species Thalassospira profundimaris_C. Next base: position 263,580 of record NZ_JPWI01000003.1, read on the forward strand.
TGGATGCAACCAGATCACGCAGAACTTCGCCCGACAGTTTGCCAAGGTTGGTCAGAATGTCGTCAGAGAACGGACGAACATCTACACCGTGCTTGTTGCGCAGGGTGTCGAGTGCCTGAACGTTACGTGCGGTAAACTCGGACAGAACCATCTGGTTAACTGCACGGTTGGCCTGCTCGACGATGGCTTTCAGATCATCCGGAAGCGCATTCCATGCATCCAGGTTGATGAAGTTGTCGAGAACGGTCGCCGGTTCATGCCAGCCCGGATAGTAGTAGTATTTCGCCGATTTATAGAGACCGAACGCCAGATCGTTGTACGGACCAACCCACTCGGTCGCGTCAATTGCGCCCGACTGAAGTGCCGGCGGAATTTCACCGCCCGGAAGGTTCACAACGTTTGCGCCAGCTGCTTTGACAACTTCGCCACCAAGGCCAGGAATACGCATTTTCAGACCCTGATAGTCTGCAATGGTGTTCATTTCCTTGTTGAACCAGCCGCCCATCTGGGTGCCAGTGTTGCCCGACGGGAAGAACTTACAATTCAGTTCAGCATAGACCTTGTCAGCAAGTTCCTGACCGCCACCCCACTGGAACCATGCATTCTGTTCCTGGGCGTTCAGGCCAAACGGCATTGCCGCAATATACTGGGTGGCATCAACTTTACCTTTCCAGTAGTAAGGCGCGCCGTGGCCCATTTCGACGGTGCCGTTGCCGACAGCATCAATTGCTTCGAATGCCGGAACGATTTCACCAGCACCAAATACGGTGACTTTCAGGCGACCGTCAGATGCTTTGGTGATGTATTCAGCAAGAAGGTTTGCGCCAGTACCAAGACCCGGGAAGTTTTTCGGCCAGGTCGTGACCATACGCCATTCACGGACGTCCTGCGCGAGTGCCGGTTTGGCAAAAGTCGATGCAGCAGCAGTCGCACCTGCTACAGCAGCGCCAGAAAGAAATTGGCGACGTTTCATTAGTTACAGCCTCCCAAAGATGCAAGCTCATGATTTATATGTATCAAAGCCGGTTCACCGGCTTTGTACCGCAGCTTATATGCGTCTTCGGGTGCAGGCAACCGGGGATCGAGTTGTTCTCTTGGACTTTAGTCTAATCTAATGGGGCGGTTTGCTCAGATTGTCAGGAACCACTACTGGGCCCGGTTTCCTCCATTGGCACCCACTGGCCATTTCGGAAACCTTCAAGTGGCTGGAACCGCATCTTGTAGGACATCTTGCGGCATTCACCGATCCAGTACCCAAGATAGATATGAGGTAAATCAAGAAGTTGGGCTTCTTCTATGAGGTCGAGGACGATGTATGTGCCCAGCCCACGCTTGTGTTCGGACGGATCAAAGAAGCTGTAAACAGCCGAAAGCCCGTCAGCCAGATTATCGATCAATGCAACAGCAATCAGACTGTTATCCGGACGACGATACTCATAGACAGACGTTTCAATCGTGCTGTCTTCGATCATCGCCCGATAGTCACGGGCATCCATGCGCGCCATGTCACCATTTCCGTGACGTGCATCCTGATAGGTACTGAACAGTTGATATTGTTCCTGGGTCGCGACTGCGGGTAATACGGTTCGGGTCAGATCACTGTTTTTGTTCTGGATACGACGGAAAGAACGGCTGCTTTCAAATTCGGCGCATCGGACACGAACAGGAATGCAGGCATTGCAGTCGCTGCATGCCGGAAGATAGGCTATTGAATGGCTGCGACGAAAGCCTGCCCGTGACAGTAAATCATGGATATTATTCGCTTCTGGTCCGCGCAGCTCTGTAACCAGTTTGCGCTCAAAGCGGCCGGGCAGGTAGGGGCACGGCATCGGGGCAGTCATGAAATAGTGCTGCGTAAGGCGGCGCTGATTAACTGTCATCTGGTGTTTCTCAATCCCGACCACATCTGATCATCTATCTTAAGAGATTAAGCGTTATTTATGACAGTTTAAAGGTCATCCCACCAAAAGAGCTGTCAAATTTGCAAAACCGGAATTGCCAGATCAGGGCTGTGATGGAACAGAGAAGGTTGGACGACGCGGTGTCGTACCCGGTGCCGCAGGTTCTGACGGCTGGGCAGTGGGCGCGCCATTGGAAGATGGTAATACAGAACCATTTCCGTTTTGCGTTCCGTTCTCAAGTTCTGATCGTTCGCCTGTGCCTCGGAGCAAGGTGATGCTGATACGGCGGTTGGTTTCATTTTTGGGGTCTTCAGGTACCAGCGGATCCGTGTCAGAAAGGCCCGCAACCTTTGCAAAGCGACCGGTGTCAAGTCCGAGGTCTTCAAGCGTGCGTCGTGTCGCCAAGGCACGATCAGCGGAGAGTTCCCAGTTTGAGTAACCATCCGTACGATTAAATGGCACTGCGTCGGTATGGCCCTCAATCGAGACGTCCTGAGGCATCTTTTCGATGACGGCCGCTACCTTATCAAGCAACAAGCGCGTGTGATCAGCCATTTCAGCACTGCCACTCGGGAACATGGATGTGCCGTCTTCATCAAGAATCTGGATACGAAGACCTTCGGGGGTTTCTTCGATCCGGATGTTTTTCTCAAGACCCTGAAGCTCGGGACTTTCTTCGATAGCCTTTAGAAGTTCTTCCTTGGCTTCATTGAATTCCTGTTCTTCCATCTGTGCTACCCGGATGGCTTCTCGCTCGTCCGGGGATTGCTGTGGCGGAATTTCCATGCTGACTGTCGGCATTCCGAATTCGGAGCGCTGAGCGCCTTCCTCGGCAAGACTGGTGCCACCCAGAACCCCGCCGGAGCCCGAATCATTTTGCGAAATCGTTTCAGGGGTGAAATACATTGAAACACCCTGAAGTTGTTCTTCCGTGGCGCTTGAAAGCAGCCAAAGCAACAGGAAGAACGCCATCATAGCCGTGACAAAGTCAGCATAGGCAACTTTCCACGAGCCACCATGATGGCCGCCATGTCCGCCTTTTTTGACCTTTTTGATTACGATATCAGGCATGTGCGATGCAAATTCCGTGGGTTACTGGTTCTGTTTCTGCAAGGCAAAGGAAAATCAGGCTGACGGCGCATCCTGCAAGGCATCTTCAAGCTCCTTGAAGCTCGGCCGAACGGTGGACGGCAGCGTTTTGCGGGCAAATTCAACGGAAACCTGCGGGGCATAGCCCTGCATGTGACCAATCAGGGCCGCTTTCATACAGCTGAAATATTTTCCGTCCTGATCCAGCGTCTTCTTGATGATTTCCGACGTCGGACCAACAAAGCCATAGGACGCGAGAATACCAAGAAACGTACCGACGAGAGCAGCTGCAATCAAACCACCAAGAATTTCCGGCGGTTCGGTAACCGAGCCCATTGTGACAATCACACCAAGCACGGCTGCAACAATGCCCAGACCGGGAAGGGCGTCGCCCACTGTCTGGATGGCGGCCGGGACCATGTGATCTTCTTCGTGATGGGCTTCAAGTTCCTGATCAATGACCGCTTCAAGTTCATAGGCATTGGTGGTGCCAAGGGTCAGAAGACGCAAATAGTCACACAGGAATTCAACGGCATGATGGTCTTTCATCAACTCGGGGAAATTGCCAAAAAGACTGGAGCCTTCGGGATTCTCTACATGGCTTTCAAGTGCAAGATCACCCTTCGATTTCGCCAGTCGGAAAACAGCATAAAGGCAAACAAGAAGCTCGACATAGGCCGCTTTCTTTTTGGGCCCCTTAAGTGCACGGATCGTATAAGCAATCGACTTTTTAAGGATGCTCATAGGGTTGGCAATCAGGAATGTACCAAACGCAGCACCGAAAATGATAAGCACTTCAAGGGGTTGGATAAGGACACCAATGTCGCCGTGGGGCAAATAACCGCCAAGAACAGCGCCAATCACCACGACATACCCAATGATCAAAAACATTCTTATTATTCCCCGCTAGCCCAGGACGATTATCGGTTCAGTCCGCAACATGTTCCCAAGACCCAAACCCGATCATGGTTGCAGACAAAGTCCATCTGGCATCTATATGACACTATTAGCTTTTAATCTTATTAATATCCCGTTTAAATCTGCTGTGAGTTAGGTTTGACAGATCGAAGTTTAATCGCCATTTTCCCCAAGCCTTTTACGGGGTCGTACTTCAATAGGTTTAGTCAGCAAGAGCATTCTTCAATATGTCATTCTCTCCGCGCGATTTCCGCGACTGTCTTGGTCAGTTCACAACCGGCGTTGCCGTTGTGACCACGCGGGCCGAAGATGGTTCCAAAGCGGGCATCACGATTAACAGTTTTGCGTCTGTTTCGCTTGATCCGGCACTGGTTCTTTTTTCCGTAGATCAGCGTGCGGCGACACATGCCTTGTTCGCCGGTTCTTGCACGCGTTTTTGCATCAATATTCTTCGTCAGGACCAACAGGCGATCTCTGAACTGTTTTCCGCACCGGGGCAGAATGGCTGGGAAACGGTCGGGTTTGAAGATGATGGTCACGGTATGCCACGCCTGAGAGGCTCGTTGGCGGCGTTTTCGTGTAAACGCCACGCCATTCATGATGGTGGCGATCACAGCATCATTGTCGGCCATGTCGATAATCTTGTGATGGGCGAAACGGGGGAGCCGTTGCTTTATTACGGCGGCCGTTATCGTGGCCTTAAAAGCGAATAACTATTAATGAAAAACGGGCCGTGTGGATTGTTCCAGCGGCCCGTTTTTTTATTTTCAGATATCCAGGGAATTTTGATCAGTCGAGCGACGTATTGCCAAGCAAGCGTCCGCCAAACCCTGCCTTGATCAGGCGTTCAATCACTTGCTGGGCATGGCCGGTATCACGCACTTCCAGCACCATATCGACATCGGTCTGCTTTGCCGGAACGTCGTAAAAATGACGCTGGTGATAAACTTCGATGATATTGGCTTCTTCTTCACCGATCAGCGTGCTGATGGTTGCCAGAGCACCCGGCACATCGGGAATTTCGATGCGAACACGTACAAGGCGACCCTGGCGGGCCATGCCACGCATCAGGACCTGTGCCAGAAGGCGGGTGTCAATATTGCCGCCACTGACGATCAAGCATACTTTCTTGCCTTTGAACTTTTCAGGATGATCGAGAAGGGCGGCAAGCGGCGCTGCACCTGCACCTTCGACCACGCTTTTTTCAATCTCGATCAGCATCTGAATGGATCGTTCAATTGAGCTTTCCTCGACCAGAACCACTTCGTCGAGCTTTTCCTTGCAGATTTCAAGTGTCAGGCCGCCGGGTTGTTTGACGGCAATGCCCTCGGCAATTGTAACGCCACCGCCGGTATATTCGTCACCACGAATGCCTTCATACATGCAGGGATAAAGCTTGGTTTCAACGCCAATGATTTCGATGTCTGGGCGGCGCGATTTGACCGCGGTTGCGATACCTGATGCAAGTCCGCCACCGCCAATCGGGACAACGATGGTATCGATATCAACGTTCTCATTCAGAATTTCGAGACCGACTGTGCCCTGACCGGCAATGATATGCGGGTCGTCAAACGGATGTACAAAGGTAAGTCCGCGTTCCTGCTGGATGCGACCGGCAGCTTCAAGGCTTTCGGCAAAGACATTGCCGGTCAGAACGACTTCAGCGCCGTGGGAACGGGTATGATGGACCTTGGTAAAGGGCGTGTTTTTCGGCATCACGATGGTTGCCGGGATGCCCAGACGCTTGGCGTTATAGGCAACGCCCTGTGCATGGTTTCCGGCGGATACGGCAATGACGCCTTTTTCGCGCTCTTCGGGTGTCAGGCTTGCCAGTTTGACATAGGCACCGCGTTCCTTGAAGGAAGCGGTATATTGCTGGTTCTCAAGCTTAAGATAAACTTCTGCCTGACAAATCGATGAAAGTGTTAATGATTTTACCAGAGGTGTCTTGGCAACGATGCCTTCAAGCAAACCGGATGCGCGTACAACGTCGTGATAGGAAACAGTCATAATTTCCATGCTCCTGCGGCCACCATCTTTGTGGTGTGGTGGCAATAATATCATGTAATGGGTGAGAAACGGTATTTAACCGGACCTGTCATCCGCAGATGACAGGGATCACATTCGCAGGTCGGAAATCCCAATAATCATGGCCATCGCACCGGCACCAAGCGTCGGACGGGAATGCGATGAAGGGATGTCAGTATATGCAGACATAGCCATGTTCTTTCTGGGTTAGGGATGTGTTTCGAAAGGCAGCTTTGCGGATTAGGGCGCCAAGGTCAAGTACAGCAATAGAAAAACCGGGTTGCATGAACTGCAACCCGGCCAAGTACAACGCCTGGCATGGGGAATCCGGCGTTATTCCATGTTGAGGATAACCGTTTTCTTGTAGGTGAAATGTTCAAGCATGCTTTCAAGCGACGCTTCCTTGCCTAGGCCCGAGAGCTTGATGCCGCCATAGGACAGGTTTGGCTGCACAACAAGGTTCTGGTTGACCTGAACAAAGCCGGCTTCAAGCCGTTTGGTGGCAACCAGTGCCGTTTTCAGATCCGTCGTCCAGACCGTGGCAGCAAGGCCAAAGTCGCTGTCATTGGCAAGTTCAAGGGCCTCTTCAAAGGTCTTGAACTTGAAGACACACGCCACCGGACCAAAGATCTCCTCACGTGCGACGCGAGCATCCGGATCGACATTGGTGAAGATCACGGGGCGCACAAAGAGGCCGTCGGAAAGCTCCGGATCGGTGGGCAGGGCGCTCAGTTGATGTTTGGTCGCACCCTCTTTTTCGCCGATATCGATGTAACCCGATACCTTGTCGAACTGTTTGCGATTGATGATGGTGCCGATGTCGGTCTCTTCATCAAGCGGGTTGCCCATTTTGAGTGCATTAACCTTGTCAATCAGCCGCTTAACGAACTCATCATGAAGTTTTTCATGAACAAGCATACGCGAGGAGGCCGTACAGCTCTGGCCCTGACGGGTGAAGCGCATACCACCGATTGCGCCGGCCACGGCCTTGTCGAGGTCGGCATCATCCATAACGATCATGGGCGACTTGCCGCCAAGTTCGAGGGTGACCGGAATAAGCTTTTCGGCTGCGGCCTTGTAAACCGTACGACCGGTCTCGACAGAGCCGGTGAAGGAAACCTTTTTGACATCCTTGTGCGCGACAAGCGGGCCGCCACAGGTTGGGCCAAAACCCGAAAGGATGTTCAAAACACCGGCCGGCAGGATTTCCTGCATGATCTGACAGACGCGCAACACGGTAAGAGGGGTGTCTTCAGCCGATTTTACAACGACCGAGTTGCCAGCAACCAGTGCCGGGGCAACTTTGATCGCCATCAGAAGAAGCGGTACGTTCCAGGGAATGATCGCACCAACGACACCAACGGCTTCGCGGGTGGTCAGCGTCATCATATTTGGATTAAACGGAACAGTTTCGCCCTTGAGCTCTGATGCAAGACCGCCAAAAAAGACGAACATGTCGGCAAGAACCGATGCCTCGACGCGGCTTTCGGTGCGCAGTGCCTTACCCGATTCCAGTGCGACAAGACGACCGAGTTCTTCGGTGTGTGCCATCAGGACACGGCCGCATTCCGCAACCAGCTTTCCACGTTCGCGTGCCGGGCGTTCCGCCCAGTCCTTTTGTGCTGCCTTTGCAACCGCAACTGCAATGCCCACATCATCAGAGTCACCGTCGGCTGCCTGTCCGATAACCTTGCCTGTGGCGGGATTGATAACGTCAAAGGTCTTGCCGTTCTTCGGGGCAACAAGCTTGCCGTTGATCAGATGATGGCCGGAAAGTTCAGTTGCCAGTGACATCGGATCAAGGTTCGGTTCGAAAGGCATTTCAGGCTCCCTGTGGGTTGGCGTGCAGTCACGGTTTTTGCGTGGGGCGCACGATATAGGTTATTTGGTATTGGTTTACCAAATTATCGACAGCAGAGAGCAATATCAAGATCAATTCGTCTTTCCGGACATGACAGTTCCCAAAAGGGCTGGTAACCTGAAACAGCAAAAAGGCCAGCCCGGCGGCGGTACGTGTCTGGGCGCCTGCATTCCGTAAACGATGGAGTATTTATGCCACGTCATTTCGATACGACGTTCGATGTTGTTAAGGAACTCAAACCTTCCTATCCGGTCTATTGTCTAAGACCGAATATCCTTCGAGAAACAGCGCAGCGCTTTGTCGAAATGTTCCCGGGCGACGTCCTTTATGCGGTGAAATGTAATCCGCATCCTGAAGTCATGCGTTATTTGCACGAAGGCGGCGTGCGTCATTTCGATACGGCCTCGCCAGAAGAAATCGCGCTTGTTCGTCGCCAGTTCCCGGGAATGAAGGCCTATTTCATGCATCCGGTCAAAAGCCGCGATGCCATTCGTAATGCCCACCGGGTTTTCGGTATTGATCACTATGTGATTGATACAGTCGAGGAACTTGAAAAAATCCGTGAAGAAACGGAAGGCGACAAGAAGCTTGTGATCCATGTCCGTCTGGCAACACCACCGGCCGGGGCGACCTATAATCTCTCAGCGAAATTTGGTGCGCGCCCGATGGTCGCTGCCGAGCTTCTGAAGAAGGTCGATGAATATGGCTATGAAGCGGGTTTGTGCTTCCATGTCGGGTCGCAATGTACAACGCCGAATGGCTATCGGATCGCGGTTGAGCTGATCCGTCAGGTCGTCGATTTTTCAGGTGTTCAGGTTCGGCATATCGATGTCGGCGGCGGTTTCCCCGGCCAATATATGAACCAGCGCGGCGCCAGCCTTGAAGAATTCATGGACGAGATCAAGGATTGCATCCGCTGGCTTGATATGCCCGACACTACATTCATGTGTGAGCCGGGCAGGGCGCTTGTTTCAAGCGGGGTTTCCCTGATTACACAGGTGCATCTGCGTAAGGAAGACACCCTGTTTATCAATGATGGTGTCTATGGCAGCCTGTCGGAAACCGTGACCGGGCAATTGCGTTATCCTGTGCGACCCTTGCGAATCAATGGTGAATTCAATCAGGAAGAAACACTTGATTTCACCATCTATGGTCCGACCTGCGACAATATGGATGTTCTTCCGGCAGCCGTATCGCTTCCGGCGGATATCCGCGAAGGGGACTGGATCGAATTCGGGCATATCGGGGCCTATAGCAATGCGCTTGCAACCCATTTCAACGGGTTCTTCCCGGAAATGCAGGTGACTGTGGGCGAGGCATTCCCGTTTGTGGATGGTGAATTCCCTTACGTGGCCTGATGCAGAAATGGCTACAGTGACGGGCAAACAGGAGATCCCCTGTTTGCCCGTTTTCAGATACAGTGTTGCTCAGAAAATTAACGTTATCGGTAAAAAGGTACTTGTTTACCGATAATGGTTGGTTGCACTATGTTGCCCGAAATCAGGACCGGCAGGGAGCCGGTCGGGAAATAGACTTGATCGGGGAAACAGCACAGTGACCAACAGCCTTTTTATGCGCATCCGTGACCGGTTTCCGGCGGACCTTTCATCGGTACTGATCGAGACATCGACGGGCAAGACCTATAGCTATGGACAGGCGGATGTTGCATCGGCGCAAATTGCGGGTTTGCTGACCGGGCTTGGTGCAAAGAAAGGCGACCGTGTCGCAGTCCAGGTTGATAAATCCCCCGAAGCCCTTTTTCTTTATCTTGGCTGCATTCGTGCCGGTCTGGTCTATTTGCCGCTCAATACGGCCTATCAGGCTGGCGAGCTTGCCTATTTCATGGATAACGCGTCCCCCGTTATCTTCGTCTGTCAGCCACATCGTAAGGATGAGGTAGCGGCAATTGCCAATGATCAGGGCGTGGAACATGTTCTGACGTTGGGGATGAATGGCGAAGGCAGTCTGATGAGCGGTGCACAATCTCAATCGGGCGACTTCGCCCCGGTGCCCTGTGCGGATGAAGACCTGGCGGCGATCCTTTATACATCGGGCACCACCGGCAAGCCCAAAGGGGCGATGATGACCCAGATGAACCTGTGGTCCAATGCTGCAACCCTTGAAAAGTTGTGGGGATTTGATGGCAACGATATCCTTTTACATGCCTTGCCGATCTTCCATACCCACGGACTATTCATCGCATGCCATTGTGTGATGCTTTCGGGGGCGAAGATGTTTTTCCTGCCGAAATTCGATCGTGATCAGGTGATGGCGCTTCTGCCGCGGAGCACGGTGATGATGGGGGTTCCGACATTTTATGTTCGCCTGTTGTCCGGGGATGATTTTACCGCCGAAACGACTGCCAATATGCGGCTGTTTATTTCTGGTTCGGCACCGCTTCTGCCGGAAACCTTTACTGCGTTTGAGCAGCGGACTGGCAAGGCATTGCTTGAACGCTATGGCATGACCGAGATGGGGATGGCGACATCGAACCCGCTGGATGGCGAACGGATCGTTCATACAGTTGGTCCGGCCTTGCCCGATGTTGATGTTCGGGTTTGTGACGCGGACGGCAATGTTCTTGGTGTTGATGAAGTCGGTGTTCTGGAGGCTCGCGGCCCCAACGTTTTCGCCGGGTACTGGCAAATGCCGGAAAAAACCGCAGAAGAATTTCGCAAAGACGGATTCTTCATCACCGGTGATATCGCCAAGATTGATGCCAAGGGATATGTCCACATCGTTGGACGTGCGAAGGATCTGGTGATTTCAGGTGGATTTAATGTCTATCCGAAGGAAATCGAAACGCTGATCGACAAGATGGATGGTGTTGACGAAAGTGCCGTGATCGGTGTTTTGCATCCCGATTTTGGTGAAGCGGTTGTTGCGGTTATTGTCCCTGAGAACAATGGAACATTGACCGAAGATGGTATTATCGGGGGAATCAAATCGCAACTTGCCAACTTCAAGGTTCCCAAACGGGTATTCTTTGTTGACGAGTTGCCGCGCAATGCAATGGGCAAGGTTCAAAAGAACATTCTGCGCGAGGAATATAAATCCCTGTTTGCGAACTAGATTACCGGGGCCAAAGATTGGGGCCGATATCCTGGATCCAGAATACAGATAAAGAAAACCCCCGGCAAAACTGCCGGGGGTTTTCTTAGGACGCTACGGTCGTGGCTTAGCGACCGAAAGCAACACGGTGTGCTACATCGTCGATCATGTCGCGGTTCAGACCGATGTCGGCCAGTTCGCGCGTATCAAGTTTACGCAGCGCTACCTGGGTCTGGTACTGAATGCGAAGAGCGCGAAGGAAAGCAAAGATTTTAGTTACGATCATTTCATCACCTATTTCAAACCGGCCGATTGTTCGGCGTCTGTTCAGATAACCGGCATGTTCTCACCGCTGTATTCCGTGTCGGAATAGTTGTCTGGTTTGACGTGTCGGTTTGTTTCCAATGTATCGAATGATCATCTGCCTGGTGGCGCATTTACCAGTCGATACGTCCTATTCATTTCGTGAGGGCAATCTATGCCTGTCGGGTGCGTTAATCCAATGCGTTTTTTGCATGGCAGCGGCTTATAAAGCGCAGAAAGTCACTGAATTGCAATGAATTGGCTATATTTCCGTCACATTGTCACGGTTTCGAAACTTTTATTGCTATGCTAATGGCGCATGGCTAATGAAATTGCGTGGTGCCCTTTGGTTGATTTTATGAAAATCGCGTCGCGCATATGAATTCAGATGTATTTTGGGTCGCAATCTGGATGAATAGGCCGTAATTTGCGCTACCAAACGCCCAGACAGGAGAACCTATAATGAGCATCAATCGGCCGCGGCTGAATTTTGCCCAGGCTATCGACGCCTACTTGCACTATGCGCCGCGCTTGCCGCAGGTGCAGGACGATGCCGTTCCCGAAAAAACCGATTACATTGACAATTTGCTATCGGTCGCAGATCAGTTCGATCTGATCGTGTTTGATGCGTTTGGTGTGCTCAATAGTGGGCCGACGGCTATCCCCGGTGCTGTGAAAACCGTCGCAACCCTTCAGGATATGGGTAAGAAAATTGCCGTCGTGACCAATGACGCGTCAAGCTCGGCTGAAGCGATTCTCGCCCGTCACCGCAAACGTGGCTTTGATTTCGACAATAGTAACCTGATCAGTAGCCAGCAGTTTGTCGCGCCTCTTATGGCAGAACATCCCGAGATTGCGCGTTGGGGGGCGATGGCGCCGGTCCATTGGCCGTTCCATATCCTGCCGGGACAGGTGGAGCCGCTTGGCGCAGATCGCGACTTGTATGACCGGGTTGGCGGTTTCCTGTTGATTGATTCGGAAAACTGGTCGGATGAGCAGCAGAATATGTTGCAGGACAGTCTTGCTGCCAATCCGCGGCCGATCCTTGTGGGGAATCCTGATATCTGCGCGCCGATGGGGGATTTCCTGTCAGTGGAGTCCGGTTACTTTGCCCATCTTGCCGCTGATGCCTGTGGCGTAATGCCAAAATGTGTTGGCAAACCGTATCATCACGTTTTTGAAGAAGTCCTGCGCCGTCATCCGGGTGTTGACCGGCAGCGTGTTCTGATGGTTGGCGATACGGTTCATACCGATGTTCTCGGCGGTCTGGCATCAGGCATCAAAACCCTTCTTGTGCATCAGGGCGGTTTCCTTGACGGGCAGGATATCGAAGGCGTGTTTGCCAGATCGGGTCTGCGTCCGCACTTCTGCGCGCGCGCGATTGGTCATGGCATATCAGACGACGTTGCCGAACCTGCCTGCTGCGCATAGGGCTTCGAACTTCATTCCATGCAAAAGGGCCTCAATCGAGGCCCTTTTTTGTGTCGCGTGTGTTGAAGTGACGCTTAACCTTCCAGCGCCTCGGCAACTTCAATGGCGCTATAGGTCAACACGCCAGACGCCCCCGCACGTTTGAAGCATGACAGTGTTTCAATCGCACAGCCGATGTAATCAAGCCAACCATTCTGGCCTGCCGCGCGCAACATCGCGTATTCGCCTGATACCTGATAGGCAAAGACCGGCACGCCGAATTCCTGACGAACGCGATAGAGCACATCCAGATAAGGCAGCCCCGGTTTGACGATGACCGAATCTGCTCCTTCATCAAGATCATAGGCGACTTCACGCATGGCTTCGTCACTATTGGCCGGGTCAAGTTGATAGGTTTTCTTGTCGGCCTTGCCAAGTGCGCTTGCCGAGCCGATTGCATCGCGGAACGGGCCATAGAAGGATGAGGCATACTTGGCTGAATAGGCCATGATCTGGACGTTCTTGAGGCTTTCGGTTTCAAGAACCTTGCGGATTGCCTTGATACGGCCATCCATCATATCGGATGGTGCGACCACATCGCAGCCTGCCTGTGCCTGAACCAGTGCCTGACGCACAAGCGCTTCGGTCGTTTCATCATTAAGGATCTGACCATCGACGACGATGCCGTCCTGACCATCGGAATTGAATGGATCAAGTGCGACGTCGGTAATCACCCCGATGTTGGGGCAGGCATCCTTGATCGCCTTGGTGGCGCGACAGACAACGTTATCAGGGTTATAGGCCTCTCGCGCATCCTTGGTCTTAAGGCTTGCATCGATATAGGGGAACAGTGCCAGTGCCGGGATGCCAAGTTTCTCGGCATGTTTTGCGGTTTCAACCAGTACATCGACCGACTGGCGTTCAACGCCGGGCATGGACGGGATCGGGGTGCGCTGATTGGTTCCGTCAATAACGAATACCGGCAGGATCAGATCATGGGCTGTCAGTCGGGTTTCCGCGACCATCCGGCGCGACCAGTCGGTCATGCGGTTGCGGCGCTGGCGGGTGCTTGGAAAGGTGCCATAGGCGAATTTGTTGACCATGATCTGTTCTCTGTTCTGTGGATCTGGGCGAAGCCAGGGTGGACAGGCCAATTTATGGGACAGAATTCACGCGCAATCAACCATTGCTGGCAATTTGTAAGCGTGCGCGCATGGTCAGAAGATAAACCGGGATAATCAGGGCAAGGAAACTGGCGGTAATAGCAAAGGCCGTGACAAGGCCTGCTACCTGTCCGATGGCACCAATAATCGGCGGACCCGCCATGATCGCGGAATAGCCGGTTGCGGCAATGATTGATACGACTGCTCCGCCTCCTTTTCCGGTAGCTTGAGATGCCGCGGACAGTAGCAACGGCAAAATGACAGCAAGCCCCATTCCGGCAACACCACAACCAATCCATGCGACAATATAGTGCGGGGAAAGGGCGATGATGAAAGTGCCAACCGATGCCAGAACCGAACTTGTAAGCAAAACCGGAGCCCGTCCAAACTTCATGACCAGTGCATCACCGGAAAGTCTGGTGACGGCCATGGCGCAGGAATAAATGGCAAAGCCGACAGCAGCCATTGTTGCTCCCGATGACAGTTCGGAATTCATAAAGACGGTTGCCCAGTCGGTAATAACACCTTCGCCGAATTGACCGATAAAGGCGCAGACACCGAATGGTAAAAGCATAAGGAACATGGGGCGTTCCTTTTTGGTGCGGGCGGTTTCCAAGGCTTGTTTGTCAGCTCTGTCTTTTGTGTTCTGTGAGGTCTGATGGTCCGGCAGAAGTTTGGCTTGGGCGAAAACATGAGCGATCAAAAACACGGTCAGAATCACAGGCAGGTGCAGGGCGTTGTCAAAGGGCAGGGCAAACCAGGCTGCCGCAATCCCGGCACCCGCAAAACCACCCAGACTCCAGAAACCGTGAAGACCGGACATGATGCTGCGACCCTTGGCGCGTTCAACATTCAGGCCATTGGCATTCATGGCTATATCAAGAAATGCGCCGGAAAAGCCCAGGGCAAACATGGCAATCGAAATGCTGAGATAGGATTGCATCAGAACCGGGATGCCAACGGCAATGAAATAAACCAGTCCGGAATAACGCACGACCAGTTCGCTTCCGATACGGTCAGAAAGCCGTCCGGCAATCGGCATAACGGCAAGAACGCCAATTGCCGCTGCCAGCAAGATGCCGCCAAGTTCATCATGACCAAGGCCAAGGCGTTCCTGTACCAGCGGGATATGCGGAACCCAGCTTGAAAAGGCGGCGCCATGTAAAAAGAAAATGGCGCGTACCCGATTATGGGCCTGATTGTAAGTTTGCATCTGTGGCGGCTCCGCATGATGGGGCGTAACGAGGGGAAGGTTAGGCCTGAACAATATTGATGCCGCGTTTGGCATAGTTTTCGAGATAGCCGGACGACAATTTGCGGCCTGTCACGAGACGGGAAATGGCATCAATGTCACAGACCCGGTGCGGCAGGCTGGTTTCAAGTTTGTCCGCGGTGGCAATGGCGATGATTTCGGCTGATTGCGCAATCATCGCGGCCTTTGATGCCCGTTCCTGCTGATGACTGGTTGAAAGGCCAGCCTCGGGATGAAGAGCGCACGTGCCTAGCAACGCAATATCAGCATTGTACTTACGGATCTCGTCAATCGTTGTCGGGCCACATACCACCATGTCGTTCTTGAGCATTGTGCCGCCCAGCATGATCACTTCGGCATTGGGGTGGCTTGAAAGTTCGACCGCGATCATCGGGTTTACCGTAATCACGGTGCCCCGAAATGATGGTTTGAGATGGCGGGCCACTTCGCAAATAGTGGTGCCACTGTCAAAGAAGACGACAGCATCATCGGCAATCAGATCGCGTGCCGTTTTCTGTGCAATCGCGGTGCGTTCCGGCTGAAGGTCTCGAGCGCGTTCTTCATATGTTTCTGTCGGCTTGTTTGGCAGGACTGCGCCGCCATGGATGCGGCGCAAATGACCTTCATCCTCCATCTGGCGCAGATCGCGCCGGATGGTATCAAGGGAGGCATGAAACAGGGCTGCCAGATCATGAATATGAACCGTCCCCATATTGCGCAAAAGTTTCAGGATTTCATCCTGACGTGTGATAACGCTCGACATGGTGTTTGCCTGTTTTGCATGTTGTGCATGTTTTGCCGATTTGTTATGCCGGTTTTACGGACGGGTCAATGAAAAACCGGCCGAACATTCGTTCGACCGGCTTTGTAAGGCGACATGAAGTGACGTGATTATCAGGCTTTATCAAGGGCCTGCGTCAGGTCTGCCAATATATCGTCGATATGTTCGATCCCGATGGACAGGCGCACATATCCGTCCGTAACACCGGAAGACAGGCGGTCCTGTTCGGAAAGCTGGCTGTGAGTCGTGGTTGCCGGATGAATGGCAAGAGAACGCGTATCACCGATATTGGCGACATGATAAAACAGCTCAAGCGCGTTGATGAATTTCTCGCCTGCGTCTTTGCCGCCAGCCAACTCAAAGCCCATAAGAGATCCGTAGCCACCTTTAAGATAGGTGTCAGCACGGCGGCGGCTTTCACCATCCTGTTTACTGGGGTGAATGACTTTGGTGACTTTCGGGTGGGATGCCAGGAAGTCGGCAACCTT
Organism: Thalassospira profundimaris; assembly: GCF_003326795.1. GTDB lineage: Bacteria > Pseudomonadota > Alphaproteobacteria > Rhodospirillales > Thalassospiraceae > Thalassospira > Thalassospira profundimaris_C. Next base: position 279,825 of record NZ_JPWI01000003.1, read on the forward strand.
GTTAGCGTTCTCGCAGTGACGTTCCATGCGCAGTGGCAACGTTTCCATGCCCTGAATGGTCTGGAATGAGTTGAACGGCGATGCCGCAGCCCCGATGTCACGTAGAACGGTGCAACGCAGCTTGATCGCATAGGCCACAGGACCAATCGGTTTGACGGCCTGTGTCCAGACCGCACCGTGATAGCTGGGATCGGGTTCGTTCAAAAGCGGGAAGCGTTTCGCATGTTTTTCCCAGTCAAACTTGCCGGAATCGACGACAACACCACCAACCGAGGTTCCATGACCGGCAATGAACTTGGTGGTTGAATACATCACGATGCTTGCACCATGTTCGATCGGTTTGCAGATCACGGGCGCGGCAGTGTTATCAACGATCAGCGGAATGCCAAGTTCGTCACCAATATTGGCAACTTCGCGGATCGGGAATACCTGCAATTTAGGGTTGGGAAGGGTTTCGGCATAAAAGGCGCGGGTTTTGTCGTCGCTCAATTTGCGGAAGCTTTCCGGATCTGACGGATCGGCAAAGCGAACTTCAATTCCCATTTGCTTGAAGGTATTCGCAAACAGGTTCCATGTGCCACCATATAGATCGGTAGAGCTGACAATATTGTCGCCAGCCTGTGCAATATTCAGAACCGAAAAGGTTGACGCAGCCTGCCCGGAGCCAAGTGCAACTGCAGCAACGCCACCTTCAAGGGCGGCAATGCGCTGTTCAAGCACATCGTTGGTCGGGTTCATCAGGCGGGTATAGATATTGCCAAGTTCCTTGAGTGCGAAAAGATCAGCAGCATGCTGGGTATCGCGGAACTGATAGCTGGTGGTCTGATAAAGCGGTACGGCAACGGATCCCGTGGTCGGGTCAGCGCGATAGCCTGCATGAAGGACGATGGTTTCCGGTTTCGTGGACGACATAATGGGTTTCCCTGAATTATCGTTATTCCTGACGCCGACAAGGTAAGCTGACAGTGACGTACTCAGCAAGAAACAATTGGTGAAGTCAGCTACGTGAATGCACGTAAATCGTGTGATTTACCAATATTGTGATAATTCGGTACTATTATACCGAATGAATTGACAAGAGGGTGTTTTCACGTTTACGTAAAGGGAAAACAGATAAACTTCAGAGGCGGCGATCCAATGGAATTCAACCTGTCTGACGATCAGCAGGCATTTGCCCAAGCTGCGCGTGATTTTGCCCAAAATGAAATGGCGCCATATGCAGGGGAATGGGATGCAAAACACATCTTTCCCGAGGAAACCCTGCGCAAGGCTGCCGAATTGGGCTTTGCTGCAATTTACACGCGCGAAGAGTTCGGCGGAACAGGCTTGGGTCGTCTTGATGCAGCGGTAATTTTCGAAGAATTGGCGGCAGCATGCCCGTCAACGGCGGCTTATATCTCGATCCATAATATGGCGTGCTGGATGATTGATACATTTGGCTCCGATGAACAGCGCGCCAAATTTCTGCCCAAACTCGTCACAATGGAACATTTCGCCAGCTACTGCCTGACTGAGCCCGGTGCCGGGTCCGATGCAGGATCGCTTCGCACACGTGCGGTCCGTGATGGCGACCATTATATTCTGAATGGTGAGAAGGCTTTTATTTCCGGAGGATCTCGTAGTGACATATATGTTGTCATGGCGCGTACGGGGGATGACAGCCCGAGCGGCATTTCGACATTCATCATTCCCAAGGATGCCGAAGGACTATCGTTCGGAAAGCTCGAGGAAAAGATGGGCTGGAACAGTCAGCCAACCTCGGCCGTTATCTTTAGCAATTGCAAGGTGCCGGTCGAAAACCGACTGGGCGAAGAAGGCGAAGGCTTCAAGTTCGCCATGAAGGGGCTTGATGGCGGTCGCCTGAATATAGCGGCCTGTTCGATTGGCGGTGCCCGCGCGGCGATGGAGCACGCGCGCGATCATATGAAAGTCCGCAAACAGTTCGGTAAAAGCCTTGATCAGTTTCAGGCGCTACAGTTCAAGTTTGCCGACATGGTGACCGAGCTCGAAGCTGCGCGTTTGATGCTGCATAAAGGTGCCTGGAAGCTTGATCTCAAGAGCGATGATGCAACCCAGTTCTGCGCGATGGCCAAGCGTTTCGCCACAGATATCGGATTTGAAGTCTGTAACCAGGCGCTGCAACTCCATGGGGGCTATGGATATATTCGTGAATACCCGATCGAACGGCTGTTACGTGATCTGCGCGTGCATCAGATTCTTGAAGGCACCAACGAAATCATGCGCCTGATCATTTCCCGTGCCGCCCTGAAAGACTAAGTCATGAGCAATAGTTCAAATATGTCCGATACCGAAGCACCCGTTCTGTTTTCGCAACAAGGCGCAGTTGGTCAGATCGTTCTTAATCGTCCGCGTGCGCTGAATGCGCTTGATCTGACAATGGTCGATATGATGATGGGGCAACTGAAATCCTGGGAAGCTGATCCGTCGATAAAGGTTGTTGTGATTGAGGGGGCAGGCGAGAAGGCCTTTTGTGCCGGTGGTGATATTCGTGGTCTTTATGAGGCCCGCAAGATTGATGACGAAGAGATGCTTGATGCGTTCTATCGTCGTGAATACCACCTTAATCACTATATTGCCCGGTATCCGAAACCCTATATCGCGCTCATAGACGGGATCACTATGGGCGGTGGTGTCGGCGTGTCGATTCACGGTCAGTTCCGTGTGGTAACCGAGCGTACTCTGTTTGCGATGCCCGAAACGGGGATCGGATTTTTCCCCGATGTCGGTGGCGGGTATTTCCTGCCACGATGCCCGGGAAATATCGGCATGTATCTTGGCCTGACCGGTGCGCGCATCAAGGCAGCCGATTGCCTCTATGCCGGGCTTGCCACCCATGGTGTTACGGCAAGCAATCTTGACAGGCTCAAGGCGGATCTGGCGGTGGCATCCTATGACACAGGTGCCAGTGCTGTTGTTGTTGAAATTCTCGATCGTCACAGTACGCATTTTGACGCAGCGCCAATGGCTTCACTTAGAACACAAATCGACCGTACGTTTGCCGGAAACAGCGTTGTTGCTATTTTCGAGGCGCTGGAACGAGAGGAAAGCGACTTTGGTGCCGAAACGCTCGCTATTCTGTCTGGAAAGTCGCCAACAGCACTTTGTGCGAGCTTCGAGCAGATTCGTCAGGGCAAGGACATGTCATTGGCCGAAGTCCTGAATATGGAGTTCCGGATGTCGCAGAGGATGGTCTGCAAGCCTGATCTGTTTGAAGGTGTTCGTGCTGTCATTGTCGATAAGGACCATGCCCCGAAATGGCAACACGGTGATATCGGCCAGGTCGATCCGCGCGAGGTTGCAGAATATTTCGAGCCACTTCCAGAAGACAAAGAACTCAATCTTTAGAATGTATTGGGCTGAATTTCGGTCCCGAATGATCAAAACAATGATCCCGCAGGGGATGGCAGAGGAGACTTCTAATGGCGAATATCGGTTTTATCGGTCTGGGCAATATGGGTGGCCCGATGGCGGCCAATCTTGTTAAGGCCGGACATGCGGTCAAGGTCTTTGACCTTTCGGCAGATGCGGTGGCAAAGGCAATTGATGCCGGTGCAGGCAAGGCGGCATCAATTGCTGCGGCTGCAACTGATGTTGATTTTGTCGTAACTGTTCTTCCGGCCGGGAAACATGTTCTGTCCGTTTATGAAGGGCCAGACGGCGTTATTGCAAATGCCAAGGCGGGGACTGTCCTGATTGACAGCTCAACCATTGAAGTTGATGCGGCGCGCAAGGCATCTGAAATTGCCCGTGCGACCGGTCTTGGGGCGGTGGATGCGCCGATTTCCGGTGGCACTGCCGGTGCTGCGGCCGGAACGCTTACCTTTATGGTTGGTGGCTCTGATGCCGATTTTGCCAGTGCAAAGCCGATCCTTGAGGGTATGGGCAGCAATATCATTCATGCGGGCGATAGCGGTGCAGGGCAGGCGGCTAAAATCTGCAACAACATGGTTCTGGGTGTCAGTATGATTGCGGTGTCCGAGGCCTTCATGCTCGCCAAACGCCTTGGGCTGGATGCGCAAAAGCTGTTTGATATTTCGTCCAAGGCATCCGGTCAGTGCTGGTCTCTGACAAGTTACTGCCCTGTTCCGGGGCCGGTTCCGACATCGCCGGCCAATCGCGATTATCAGCCCGGTTTTGCGGTTGATATGATGCTGAAGGATCTCAAGCTTGCCCAGCAGGCAGCAGCGTCGTCCGGGGCGACCACGCCGATGGGGGCTTTGGCCGAAAGTCTTTATGCGCTTTATTCCAATGGCGGGAATGGCGGCATGGACTTTTCGGCCATTGTCAAAATGCTTGATGGTGAAAAGTGATATCGTTCATCCAATGATCACAAAAACGGGTCCGGATTTCCGGGCCCGTTTTTGTTTGGTATTGCGTTGTTCGAGAATGGGCGCAAAATAGGGCTATACTTATTTCCAGGGATCATCTGTGCGATAATGACCACGCGGCATAACACATCAAACGAGATTTATTTTGAACTTCGACAGGTGGGTTCCTATCTGCGTTGTACGGCCATTGATGGCAAGACGGGTGTGGAAGTGACTGTTGCTGGGCCTGTGAGTCGGAATCCTGAGCAATTAAAGCGGGTCGCTGTACAAAAACTTGAATACGTCCTTAAAAAGGGATAATGTATACAATATAAAGAGCGGGTGGCTCGCCTTGTCAGTGTTTTATTCCAATATCAAAACCTGATTTGGTGATTTTCACTAAAATCTCAAAGCTGCTTGCAGCCTTTGAACACATGTGTCTAAGGTTCACGCTCTAATCGCGCTTTCGGTAGTAAGAACCACAAACAGAATGGTCGGCTCCGAAGGTTAAAACCGGGTCATACCCGATAACAATAAGACGGAGGCTTCGCGGGTTTGCAAGGGGGCAAAGGGGAGACTATGTCTCATCCAATCAATACATATATATGTGGCTTGATGCCTTCTGCCGAGCTGGCGAAGACCTTGTTTGTCTGTGCCAAATCTAAGGTTGTGCAATGGATTGGGCTTATTTCCTACAACAATTGATCAATGGTCTGACGCTGGGAGCCATTTATGGTTTGATCGCTATCGGTTATACGATGGTGTACGGCATTATCGGCATGATCAACTTTGCGCATGGCGAGATTTATATGCTCGGTGCGTTTCATTCCCTGATCACCTTCCTGATCTGTCAGGCAGCCGGGATCAGTGGGATCCTTCCGCTTACGCTTCTTTTGATGCTGTTCGTTTCAATGGTTCTGACCTCGATCTACGGTTGGGGCGTTGAACGGGTAGCATACCGGCCACTGCGCGGATCATTCCGTCTGGCAGCTCTGATTTCTGCCATTGGTATGTCGATCTTCCTGCAGAACTTCGTTCAGATTTCGCAGGGTGCGCGCGTCAAGCCGATGCAGCCGCTTGTTGAGGGCGGTATCACTCTTATGGAAAGCGCGAATTTCGACGTTCAGCTTAGCTATATGCAGATCGTGATTATCGTTCTGACATTCGTGCTGATGGTCGTCTTCTCGCTGCTGATTGCCAAGACGTCTCTGGGGCGTGCACAGCGTGCTTGCGAACAGGACCGCACGATGGCGGGACTTCTGGGCGTGAACGTTGACCGTACGATTTCCACGACCTTCGTTATGGGTGCTGCTCTGGCATCTGTCGCAGGTATGATGGTGACCCTGTATTACGGTGTTATTGACTTCTATATCGGCTTCCTCGCCGGTGTTAAGGCTTTCACCGCCGCCGTTCTTGGCGGTATCGGGTCGCTTCCAGGTGCGATGCTTGGTGGATTGCTGATTGGTCTGATTGAAGCATTCTGGTCGGGGTATCTCACAATCGAATACAAGGATGTTGCGACGTTCGGTATTCTGGTTCTTGTGCTGATCTTCCGTCCGTGGGGTCTGCTCGGCAAGCCGGAGGTTGAGAAAGTCTGATGTCTTCTGCATTTGCTTCATCTCGTACCAACGGCTCGGAAATTGTTAAGGAACTCGCGTTCTTTGCAGTTGTCGCGCTACTGATGTCCGTCATGATCCTCGGTGTCGAGACGGTTGACCGTCCGACCGGCCTCGAACTTGCGGTTCGCTGGGATCTTGTCCTGCTGGCGATTGGCTCGACCGTTGTCGGGCGGCTGGCATTGATCATCCGTCGCGAAAGCATTTCGCGGCTCGTTCAGGCAGTCTTGATTACGATAACTGCGGTTGCCGTCTTTGAGATGTTTGTGCGATTCCGTGACATGGATGATCGCTGGGCATCCCCGGTGAGCTTCGATATGGCGCTCAGCAGTGCTGTCAGCTCCGTTGTCGCCTTGGCCTTTATCGCAATCGTCTTTGCAATCGCCTATTTCTCGATGAAGGAAAAAGGTGTTGTCGAAGTAGAGGAAAGCGAAAAGCTGTCATCGAAAATTCAGCTGGCCTATCGCTCGAACACCAAAAAGATCGGTCTGGTGGGGATTATCTTCTTCATCATCTTCCCGTTCATTTTTGGCGAGAACCGTTCGGCAATCGACCTTGCCACCCTTGTGATGATCTACATCATGCTGGGCTGGGGCCTGAATATCGTGGTCGGTCTGGCGGGGCTTCTCGATCTTGGTTATGTGGCTTTCTATGCAGTCGGGGCTTATTCCTATGCATTGCTGTCGCAGAACTTCGATCTGAGCTTCTGGCTCTGCCTGCCGCTTGCCGGTATCTTTGCTGCAAGTTTCGGCATTATTCTCGGCTTCCCGGTTCTGCGCTTGCGTGGTGACTATCTGGCCATCGTGACACTGGGCTTTGGTGAAATCATTCGTGTTGTTCTTATCAACTGGTATGATTTGACTGGCGGTCCGGATGGGATTTCATCCATCGAACGTCCAAGCTTCTTTGGTTTGGCCGATTTCTCGCGCCGAGTGCCGGAAGGGACCATCGGCTTTAACGAGCTGTTTGGCATGGAATATTCGTCCATGCATCGCCTGATCTTCCTGTACTACCTGATCCTTGCTCTGGCTCTTGTGACGAACTTTGTCACCATGCGTCTGCGCAAGCTTCCGATCGGTCGTGCATGGGAAGCACTTCGTGAAGACGAGATTGCCTGCCGTTCTCTGGGCATCAACCCGACGAACACCAAGCTTTCTGCTTTTGCGATTGGTGCAATGTTCGGTGGTTTTGCCGGTGCGTTCTTTGCAACCCGTCAGGGCTTTATCAGCCCGGAAAGTTTCACCTTCCTTGAATCTGCTGTGATTCTCGCGATTGTGGTTCTGGGGGGCATGGGTAGTCAGATCGGTGTCGTTCTTGCGGCAATCGTGATGATCGGTTTCCCGGAAATGTTCCGTGAACTTGCCGAATACCGCATGCTGATCTTTGGTGCAGGTATTGTTGCCATCATGCTGTGGCGTCCGCGCGGTCTGTTGTCCTTCCGTGACCCGACCATTCTGCTCAATATGAGCCAGAAAGAAAAAGTTGCCGGAGAGTTGAAATGACCGACAACAAACTGCTTGAAGTCGAACACCTGACCATGCGTTTCGGTGGTCTGGTTGCAATTGATAACCTTAGTTTCACCGCAAACAAGCGTGAAATCACGGCCATCATCGGCCCGAACGGCGCAGGTAAAACCACGGTGTTTAACTGCCTGACCGGGTTCTATGTTCCAACCGAAGGACGTCTGACGCTACATGCTGACGACGGTCCCCGTTTGCTGGAACGTACCGAAGGGTTCCGTATCCCGCGTAATAACGGTGTTGCACGTACTTTCCAGAATATTCGCCTGTTTACCGGGATGACTGTTCTGGAAAACCTGATCGTTGCGCAGCACAACCGCTTGATGGAGGCATCTGCTTTCTCCATCGCCGGTCTGTTCAACCTTGGCCGCTATTCAAGGGCGGAAAAGGCAGCGATCGAAAAGGCCGAGTTCTGGCTGAACAAGGTTGGTCTGTATGATCAGGCTGACTGGAATGCCGGTAACCTGCCATACGGTTCCCAGCGTCGTCTGGAAATCGCGCGTGCAATGTGCACTGACCCGTCACTTTTGTGCCTGGACGAGCCGGCTGCGGGGCTTAACCCGCGTGAGTCGGCGGAACTGAATGTCCTGCTGCAGAGCATCCGTGACGATCAGGGCGTTGGCTGTCTTCTGATCGAACATGACATGAGTGTCGTGATGCAGATTTCCGACCATGTGATCGTTCTTGATTACGGAAGAAAGATTGCCGATGGCAATCCCGAAGCCGTCAAGAATGATCCGGCTGTTATCCGTGCCTATCTTGGCGAAGATGAGGATGACGAGCTTCCGCCGGAAGTTGCCGCTGACCTTAATGTTGATCCGAATGCGCACTGAGGGAGTTTATCGATATGTCCATGCTTAAGATCGAAGGTGTTCATACCTTCTATGGCAATATCGAAGCCCTCAAGGGCATTGATATGGAAGTCAACGAAGGTGAAATCGTTACGCTTATCGGCGCCAATGGTGCCGGTAAGACCACGCTGCTGATGACTTGTTGCGGTTCGCCGCAGGCAAGCAAGGGGCGCATCCTGTTTGAAGGTAAGGATATCAGTCGCATGCCGATGCATGAGATCTGTAATCTTGGCATTCAGCAGTCGCCCGAAGGCCGTCGCATTTTCCCGCGTATGTCGGTTTATGAAAACCTCCAGATGGGCGCAATCACCCAGGATCCGAAACATTTCAATTCGGATCTCGAAATGGTGTTTGATCTGTTCCCGCGCCTGAAGGAACGTATTAACCAGCGTGCAGGGACCATGTCCGGTGGTGAGCAGCAGATGCTGGCAATTGGCCGTTCCCTGATGGGGCGTCCGCGTCTTCTTTTGCTTGATGAGCCGTCGCTTGGTCTTGCGCCGCTTGTCGTTAAGCAGATTTTCGAGACCGTCCAGAAGATCAACCGTGAAAACAAGGTAACTGTTTTCCTTGTCGAGCAGAATGCATTCCATGCACTCAAGCTCGCACATCGCGGTTATGTGATGGTCAATGGCAACATTACGCTCTCGGGTACGGGTGCGGAACTTCTGGCAAACCCGGAAGTGCGCGCAGCTTATCTCGAAGGCGGCCACTAGGGAGATCTGATATGGAATCGATCACTGGTACCAGCATTGGCGTTACGATCGGTATCACCATCATTCTGATGGGGTTCTGTTCGTTTATGACCGGGCAGGCAATCGCCAACACATGGCGACCGTCCTATCAGCTCGTGCCTTATGGCTTGCTGCTTGGCCTTGTTGACCGTTTCTTGGTCTATGCGTTGTTCGAAGGCGAGCTTCTTTCGCTTTCCGGCTACATTTTTGACACGGCGATCCTGTTTGTTATCACCTTCGCAGCCTTCCGTCTGACGCAGGTAAACAAGATGTTGTCGCAATATCCGTGGCTTTATGAACGCATTGGGCCGTTTGCATTCCGCGCGCGTGAAGGGGCGGATGTGCGTTGATTTTTGTGGTGACGTTTTGCGTCACCACACTATTGCTAAATAATTGGCAATAAACCGGTTTGTACTATTGCACACCAATTCTGGGGTGTTAAAGTACTTGGGAGCTGAAACCGGTAATCGGCGAATAATATGAGCCGGTTTCGGGTCCGAAAAGATGGTTCTGTCATGGTGATGGAACCAACCTTTGGAACAGGGAGACTTCTCTAATGTCGAAAACCAAGCTCGGCCTTCTTGCCACTGCTTCCGCGCTTGTTCTTTCAATGGGTGCTGCCAAGGCTGACATCGTGATCGCGACCGTTGGTCCGATGACCGGTCCTTACGCTGCGTTCGGCGAACAGATGACCAAGGGCGCAGAGAAAGCGGTTGCTGACCTCAACGCTGCTGGCGGTGTGAACGGCGAAAAAGTCGTTCTCGAGATCGGCGATGACGCTTGCGATCCGAAACAGGCTGTCGCAGTTGCCAACCAGCTGGTGAGCAAGAATGTTGCTCTCGTAGCTGGTCACTTCTGCTCGGGTTCCTCGATCCCGGCTTCTGAAGTTTACTTCGAAGAAGGCATCGTGCAGATTTCCCCGGCTTCGACCAACCCGCAGCTGACCGAGCGTGACATGGACAACGTGTTCCGTGTTTGCGGCCGTGACGACCAGCAGGGTGAAGTTGCTGGTAAATACCTTGCAGAAAACTATGGCGACAAGAAAATTGCCATCGTTCACGACAAACAGGCTTACTCCAAAGGTCTGGCTGACGAGACCAAGAAAAACCTGAACGCTGCTGGCGTCCAGGAAACGATGTACGAAGCAATCACCCCGGCTGAGAAAGATTACTCGGCACTGGTTACCAAGCTGAAATCAGAAGGCATCGACGTTCTGTATTATGGCGGTTACCACACCGAACTCGGTCTGATCGTTCGTCAGATGCGTGCTCAGGGCATGGACACCCTTGCAATCTCGGGTGACGCACTGAACTCGCTTGAATACTGGTCGATCACTGGTGACGCTGGTAAAGGTACGCTGTTCACTGCTGGCCCGGCTCTTGAAAAAGACCCGCGCAACGCAGAACTCGTAAAATACTTCGAAGGTCAGGGTTACAAGCCTGAAGGCTACACCCTTTACACCTATGGTGCGATCCAGGCTTGGGCACAGGCTGTTACCAAAGCTGGTACCACTGACTCCGAAGCTGTGATCGAAGCTCTGCATAGCGGCGCTTCTTTCGACACCGTTCTTGGCTCGATCTCGTTTGATGCCAAAGGCGATGTTGCTGCTCCGGGTTACGTATTCTACGAGTGGGAAAACGGTTCCTACGACTACGCAAACTAATCAAATCATCGGATTTGGAAAAAGCCCGGCATCTGGCCGGGCTTTTTTTTATGCCTGCTTGAAACAAAACGCCGTTCTGACCAACCAGAACGGCGTTTTGTTTTTCTGCGTTTCCACCAGTTTGGCGGATCATTGCATAGCTTACTTTGCCTTGCGGCCAAGGCCGATTTTCTTGGCAAACTGGGAACGCTGTTTTGCGTAGTTCGGTGCGACCATCGGATAATCTGACGGCAGCCCCCATTTCGCACGATATTCTTCCGGCGTCAGGTTGTAGGTGGTACGAAGGTGACGCTTGAGCATCTTGAGCTTTTTGCCATCCTCAAGGCAGATGATGTAGTCATCGCCAATGGATTTGCGGATGGGAACAGCGGGTTTGATCGGCTCTTGTTCCGGTTCCTTCTCGACTTCGCGAATTTCATCAAGCGAGGAGAAGACAGTAGAAATCAGTTCAGGGATCTGTGCAGCAGCAAGGGCATTATTGCTGACATAGGCTGATACAATATCAACGGTCATCTGCAAGAGTTCGTCGCGGTCAAGCACGCTGGTCTCAGTTTCGGCCATGATTGAAGTAACCCTTCATTTGAAAATTCACATTAAAACTAATGCACTATTCCAATCAGATAGTCAAACAACAGAAAATAACAAGTGTCACTTATCTGATATTGATATCAGATCAAGTATATAGGATTGCGTATAAGACTATCGTGATAATAACTGCTACAACTATAATGACTGGTTCGCGTGATATGTTTTGACCAAACGGTTAATATTGTCCCGATTGATGGTCCCGGAATTCTTGATCGCACCAGTAGAGAATGCCATTTTTGGGTGTTTTTCCGTTTATAATAATACTATTGCGTGTTGATTTCTCTAATGGCGATAAATGAAATATATAGGTGTCCTGATATATGCATATCAGGGTTTCAGAAAACTTGCCGTTCGGGCCGAGCTCTGCGTTGGCAGGGGCATCGCTATATGCTACAAGGCGCTCAATTTTATTCTTTGAATTCCAAATGAAGGCGCGCATATGACCGTCAAAACCCTTGCCATCGCTTCCGACCATGGCGGTGTGGAACTGAAATCAGCCATCATTGATTTGCTTAAAGGCCGCGGTATCGAGGTTTCCGACCTTGGAACCAACGGTCCAGCATCCGTTGATTACCCGGATTTCGCTCAGGCAGTTGCAAAATCGATCATTGATGGCAAAGCCGAAGCAGGCATTCTGGTTTGTGGTTCCGGCATCGGGATGAGCATTGCAGCCAACCGTTTCCCCGAAGTGCGTGCTGCACTGGTTCATGATCGTCTTTCGGCAGAACTTTGCCGTCAGCATAATAATGCAAATGTCTTGTGCCTTGGCGCGCGCCTGTTGGGCGAAGCGACAGCACTCGATTGCGTTGATGCATTCATTTCGACCGAATTTGAAGGTGGTCGTCATGAAGGTCGCATCGCGAAGATGTCCTGATCTGATTTACTTCACCGCCATCTGGCATTAACCAGAGCGGGCAGGGTGTTTTATTGATTACCCGGCCTGTGAGCTTGCCCCGTCACATCGTATCGAAAGAGGCCCCGCATGTCGTTCAAAGGCTTTTTCTCTACCAGCTTGTCCGACGCCGATCCGGCATTGTTCAAATCCGTCACCGATGAACTTGCCCGTCAGCAGAACCAGATCGAAATGATTGCTTCGGAAAACATCGTTTCCAAAGCCGTTATCGAAGCCCAGGGTACTGTTCTGACCAATAAATACGCCGAAGGTTATCCTTCGCGTCGTTACTATGGCGGTTGCGAATATGTTGACGTCGCCGAGGAACTGGCAATCAATCGCGCCAAGGAAATCTTTGGTTGCGAGTTTGTCAACGTACAGCCGCATTCCGGTGCACAGGCGAACGGCGCGGTCATGCTGGCGCTTTGCAAGCCGGGTGATACCATTCTTGGTATGTCGCTTGATGCAGGTGGTCACCTGACCCATGGCGCACGTCCGGCTCTTTCGGGTAAATGGTTCAATGCCATTCAGTATGGTGTGCGTGAAGACGACCTGACCCTTGATTACGATCAGGTCGAAGCACTTGCGATCGAACACAAACCGACCTTGATCATTGCCGGCGGTTCGGCCATTCCGCGTCAGATTGATTTCAAGCGCTTCCGCGAAATCGCTGACAAGGTTGGTGCGCTTCTGATGGTTGATATGGCGCACTTTGCCGGTCTGGTTGCCGGTGGCGTTCATCCGAGTCCGCTGCCGTATGCCGACGTTGTAACGACCACCACCCACAAAACCCTTCGTGGTCCGCGTGGCGGCATGATCCTGTCGAACAACCTTGAAATCGGCAAAAAGATCAATTCTGCTGTCTTCCCGGGGCTTCAGGGCGGTCCGCTGATGCATGTGATCGCAGCCAAGGCAGTTGCCTTTGGCGAAGCACTGCGTCCGGAATTCAAGGCATATGCACAGCAGGTCGTCGACAATGCCAAGGCGTTGGCTGAAGTTCTGGTCAAGCGCGGCTTTGACATCGTTACCGGCGGTACCGATACCCATCTGATGCTGGTTGACCTTCGCCCGAAAGGCTTGAAAGGCAACACTGCAGAAGTTGCTCTTGAGCGCGCAGGCATCACCTGCAACAAGAACGGCATTCCGTTTGATACCGAAAAGCCGACCATTACCTCGGGCATCCGTCTGGGGACGCCGGCTGGCACGACCCGTGGCTTTGGTGTTGAAGAATTCAAGCAGATCGGCGAGCTGATCGGTGATGTTCTTGATGCCATGGTTGACAGCCCGGAAGGCAATGCCGAGGTCGAAGCTGCCGTTCGTGCCAAGGTCGAAGACCTTTGCAAACGCTTCCCGATCTATTCCTGATCGCTAGAGCTGAGTACAGATAATGCGTTGCCCGTTTTGCGGACATACTGACACACAGGTTAAGGATTCCCGTCCGACCGAAGAGCATCATGCCATTCGTCGCCGCCGGTTCTGTCCTGCTTGTGGATCGCGCTTCACGACGTTTGAGCGTGTGCAGTTGCGTGAATTGATGGTGGTCAAAACGGACGGGCAACGCGAATTGTTTGACCGCGACAAGCTGGCGCGGTCGATCTTCCTTGCCTGCCGCAAGCGCCCGATTGAAGATGAACGCGTTGAAAAAGCCCTTAATGGCATTCAGCGGCGTCTCGAAAGCAGTGGGGAAAGCGACATCACAACCGATACTATTGGAGAAATGGTGATGGAGGCGCTGAATGCCCTCGATCAGGTTGCCTATGTACGTTACGCTTCGGTTTACAAGAACTTCCGCGAAGCACGCGACTTCGAGCAGTTCGTGGAAAAAATGCATGACGGGGAAGAAGAGGCGGACGCAGAGTAATGACACCCCCCGCGTTTAGCGAAGACGACCGGCATTTCATGCGGGTCGCATTGAGCCTGTCAAAACGCGGTTTGGGAAATGTCTGGCCAAACCCGTCGGTTGGTTGTGTCCTTGTTTCCCCAAATGGCGAGATTGTCGGACGCGGTCATACCCAGTCCGGTGGCCGCCCTCACGCAGAGCGTGTCGCACTGGATATGGCCGGTGCAAAAGCACGCGGTGCAACGGCCTATGTCACCCTTGAACCTTGCAGCCATTTCGGAAAATCGCCGCCCTGTGCTACAGGATTGATCGAGGCAGGCGTTGCGCGTGTCGTCAGCGCCCTGACCGACCCGGATGACCGGGTATCAGGTCGCGGTCACAAGATGCTTGAAGATGCAAGTATCAAGGTCGATGTCGGCCTTTTTGCCGAACAGGCACGCCGGATCAATGAAGGTTTTCTGTCACGCGTTGAGAAGGGGCGTCCTTTCGTTACCTTGAAACTTGCATCAACCATGGATGCAAGATCAGCAACAAACTCAGGCGAAAGCCAGTGGATTACCGGCCCATCTGCGCGCGAAGAGGGGCATCTTTTGCGTGCAACCCATGATGCCATTCTGGTGGGCGCGAAAACGGTACTGGCAGATGATCCTATGCTGACCTGCCGGTTGTCCGGCCGTGAACATCAATCCCCAGTGCGCATCGTACTTGATCGTCTGGGGGAAATGTCGACAGGCGCGAAGCTCGTTCAAAGCGCATCAGAAATTTCGACATGGGTTGTGACGTCGGACGCCAAATTTGACGAACTATCGGAAAAATTTGAAAAAACTTCGGTAAAAGTGATTGCTGCCAGATGCGACGGCGATCATTTGGACCTACATGACGTCATGCAAAAGCTTGGCGATGCAGGATTGACACGCGTGCTTATCGAAAGTGGTGGTGCACTGGCTTCCGGTCTGCTTAAGGCAGGGCTGGTTGGTCGGATCGTTCATTTTTCTGCGCCGTCGGTTATGGGCGGTGATGGCAAGGCAATGATCGCCGACCTCGGCATCGAGACGCTTTCTGATATGCCGAAATTTACCCGATACTCTGTTCGTTCTGTGGGTAAAGATATCGTGCTAACTTATGATTATAAAACGGAATAACTGCATGTTTACTGGCATCATTACCGATATTGCGACTGTCCGCTCCATCAAGAAAACCGGCGATACCCGGTTTGAGTTTACGACCGCCTTTGACACGTCAAAGATCGTTCTCGGGGCGTCCATTGCATGTAATGGTGCCTGCATGACAGTGATCGAAACCGGCCAAGACTGGTTTGCCATCGAAGCATCGGCTGAAAGTCTTGATCGTACAACGCTTGGCGATTTGACGGTTGGAGCCAAGGTCAATCTTGAACAGGCAACCCGTGTCGGTGATGAATTGGGCGGGCATATTGTTTCAGGGCATGTTGACGGGGTTGCGACCCTGACCAAACGCCTTCCTGAAGGTGACTCTTTGCGCCTGACCTTTGAAGTACCGGAAAGCTTTGCGAAATATATCGCGTCAAAAGGCTCTGTGACGCTTGAAGGTGTGTCGTTGACCGTCAACGAGGTTGACGGAAACACTTTCGGTATCAATCTGATACCTCATACACAGACGCACACCACGTTGGGCTCGAAGCAGCCGGGTGACCGGATCAATTTCGAGATCGATATGCTTGCGCGCTATGTCGCGCGGATGCTGGGTAAGGATTGATCAAATATGCCGCATCAATATTTGTCACCGATAGAAGACGTCATCGAGGAAGCCCGCAATGGCCGAATGTTCATTCTGGTCGATGACGAAGATCGTGAAAACGAAGGTGATCTTGTCATTCCAGCCCAGATGGCAACGCCCGATGCCATCAATTTCATGGCAACGCATGGCCGTGGTCTGATTTGTCTTACCCTTGAATCAGCGCGCTGTGACGAGCTTGGCCTGACCATGATGAGTGCCCATAATGGCACCCGCCATGAAACTGCCTTTACCGTGTCGATCGAAGCCAAGACCGGTGTCACCACCGGCATCTCCGCACCAGACCGTGCACGGACAGTTGCAGTTGCGATTGACCCCAATGCCGGACGGCATGATATCGTGACGCCAGGTCATGTGTTCCCGCTGCGTGCGCGTCCGGGCGGGGTTCTGGTCCGTGCCGGTCATACCGAAGCGTCGGTTGACATTGCGCGTCTTGCCGGGTTGAACCCGTCGGGCGTCATTTGTGAGATCATGAGCGATTCGGGTGAGATGGCCCGACTGCCGGAACTGGTCGAGTTTGCCAAGAAGCATAATCTTAAAATTGCGCAGATTGCTGATTTGATCCGCTATCGTCGCAAACACGAAAAAGTCGTACAGCGCAAGGCAACCACCAAAATCCAGAGTGTTAATGGTGGTACGTTCGACATGCATCTTTATGTCAACAACATCACCTATGCCGAACATATCGCACTGGTAAAGGGCGACATCAGTGACGCCGCGCCGGTCTTGACGCGTGTTCATGCGCTAAATGTGCTTGAGGATGTGCTGGGGGATACCCAGACAGGTCATCAGGGGCAACTGGCTGCTGCCATGCGTCAGATCGGTGAAGAGGGCCGTGGTGTGGTGGTTCTGATCCGTGAACCGCGCCCCAATACCTTGTCATCGTCGATTGCCAAACTGATTGAACTGAATGGCGGGGATGGCGAATCCCTCCGTCAGGAAATTGCCCAGGCGACCGGTGATGCGGATTTGCGCGACTATGGTGTTGGCGCACAAATCTTGCATGATCTTGGCATTCGCGACATGATTCTGCTTTCAAATACCAAACGCCACATTGTAGGACTTGACGGCTTCGGCCTAAATCTGGTTGATCAGCGTCCGCTTGTCGTCTCGGAGGAATAAAACCATGACCATTGCCCCCCACATTCTGATTGTGGATGCGCCGTATTACACGCATATCGTTGAAGACCTTGTCAAAGGTGCGGCTGCGACTCTGGAAGCCGGTGGCGCAACGTGGGACCGCATTTCGGTGGCTGGTGCCTTCGAGGTGCCGATTTCAATCCGCTATGCTGTTCAGTCGATGGAAGAACTGGCGACCGGTCCGCGCTATGATGGCTATCTGGCACTCGGTTGTGTTATCCGCGGCGAGACGACACACTATGATCACATCTGCGAAGAAGCCAACCGTGCGCTGATGCAGCTTTGCCTTGATTACAATCTTGCGATTGGCAACGGCATTCTGACCGTTGAGAACGAGGCACAGGCGCTTGCACGGGCCAAGGCTGACGAAAAGAACAAGGGCGGCGAAGCAGCCCGCGCCGTTCTGCGTCAGATCGAAGTTCAAAACCATTTTGGAATACATCACAAGTAATGACCGATAAACCGAAGGCATCAGCCGCCCAGCGGCGCAGCGCAGCGCGTTTTGCCGCAATTCAGGCACTTTATCAGGCCGAGCTGTCCCAGCTTTCTGCCAGTGACATCGTGCGCGAATATTCCGATTTCCGCCTTGATGGGGAAGGTGGCCGTGACCTTGATGTCAGCAACGAAGACCTGATCGATCCGGATCGCGGTTTCTTTGCTGATCTTGTTCAGGGTGTTGCCGCCCGCATGGTCGATATCGACGCCCTGATTAACGGTGCCCTTGAAAAAGGCTGGACAACCAAACGTCTTGAAACCGTTCTGCGCAGTATTCTGCGTGCAGGAACTTACGAGCTGATGGCGCGTGAAGACGTGCCAATGCGCGTTGTCATCACTGAATATGTTGATGCGGCGCATTCGTTCTTTGATGAAAACGAGCCCAAGCTGGTCAATGCCGTGCTTGATCGCATAGGCAAGAATCTGCGCGCCGGTGAAGCCGGGCAGAATTGATATGGTTGCGCGATCGGGAGAATTCGATCTGATCGCGCGCCACTTTGCGCCAATTGCGAAACGTGATCCGGCTGCATTGTCACTTAAGGACGATGCAGCCGTTTTTTCACCGCCACCGGGCTGCGAAGTTGTGGTGACCACCGACGCGCTGGTTGCGGATGTTCATTTCAGGAATATCGATACGCCGGAAACAATCGCGCAAAAGGTCTTGCGCGTGAATTTGTCCGATCTGGCGGCAATGGGAGCTGTGCCGGGCGGTGTTGTTCTGACCACCGGTTACAATCGCGATTTGCCCGAAGACTGGATTGCCCGCTTTGCCAGAAGTTTCGGCGAGGACTGTGCGACATTTTCCGTTTCGTTGCTGGGCGGCGATACGGTCGGCACGCCGGGCCCGACATTTTTCAGTCTGACGGCATTTGGATACGTTCCGGCGGGCAGGGCGCTTCGCCGAGATCAGGCGCGTCCCGGTGACGTTCTGGCGGTCACTGGTACGCTTGGTGATGCTGCACTGGGTCTTTCGGTGCTCACAGACGCGTTTCCCGGACTCGATGAACTGTCAAAGAAATTCCTGTCAGATCGCTATTGGGTTCCGCAGCCTCGCCTGACGACCAGTCAGGCCTGTATGGCAAGGAATGCCCGTCTGGCAGCAATGGACTTGTCTGATGGTCTGGCTGGTGATTGTCGCAAGATTTGCGATGCTTCCGGTGTCGGAATGACGTTCAACTTGGCCGATATCCCGGTGTCTGAAGCGGCCAAAGCGGTTCTTGCTGATGATCCGGCCTGTTGGAACCAGATTTTGGGAGGCGGCGACGATTACGAATTGCTGATCGCCGGTGGGCCGGACGATATTGCTGCTTTGGGTGACCAGGTGACGGTTATCGGGACCGTGACCAACCAGACAGGCGAAGTGCTTCTCAAGGATCTGGATGGCAAAATGGCCGAACTCGCACCGGGCGGGTTCGACCATTTCAAATAACGTGTCGGACGTTCTTTCTTGGCGTTGAACCGGATTATTTGGTTTCGCTGAAGCGTCCAAGGTTGCCAAACAGCTGCTGCAGGATGGTCATTTCGCGGCCTGCTGTCGGCGTGACGCGATCGGTCGGGATCACCGGCTTGCCATCTTCCAGGTCATATTGGCTCAGAATTTCGACGCGGTTACCGGCATCAAAGCTGATCAGAACAACTTTTTGCTGAACCGTTTCCGGTTCGAAAAAGGCAACTGTTTCGGTGGTTTTGGAGATGTACAGCCAGACATTTTGGTCAAAGGCAGCAATCGTTGACGGGGAGCCTAGAATGTCGGTGACATCACCCTTCGTCGATTCTCCCACAGTGATCTGTTCGAGCTGTTCGGGCTCCGGTGCATTGCCCCGTGTCGCGATCCGCGGGCTGCATGCCGAGACATAGATAACAGCCAGTCCGGCCAGCATGATCAGGGGAAAGCGGGTAATTTTGTTATGCATGAAGCTCACCAGAGCGACCCTCTTGTTGAAACCAAACCGGAATTGCCTTGAGTTTCTGCGCTAGGCGCATGATATTGCCGGGCAATGACCGGGGCAGACGCGCCCCGATAAGATTTACGGCATTCTGCGTGCCATGACAGGAATGTCAACGAAGGAGTGTTACTGTTGTTTGGATGGCTGAAGAAAAAAGACCGCAAGCAAACTGCTGCCTTTGAACTTTACACCGCAATGGTAACCCAGGCACGGAAGCCTGAATTTTACGCAAAGCTTGGCGTCCCCGATACAATGGAGGGGCGTTTCGACCTGATTCTGGTGCATGCGTTTGTTCTTTTTCGCCGTTTGAAATCGGAAGATGGAGATCGCGATCTTGCACAGAACATCTTTGATGTGATGTTCTCTGATCTTGATCAGAATATGCGTGAAATGGGCATCGGTGATGTGGGAATCCTTAAGCGGATCCGCAAAATGTCTGAATCCTATCATGGCCGGATCGTTGCATATGAAGAAGGCGTTCAATCTGGCGCGGCTGAACTCGCCGCCGCATTGAACCGCAATCTTTATGCAGATACCGATGCCACAGATGAACAGCTTATGGCGATGGTCGGCTATGTGCATGATGCACTGGCAACCCTTGCCAAACAGCCTATTTTAGATTTGCAGGACGGCGCGGTGCATTTTCCCGATGCTCCCGAACTCGCCGTGACTGCCCCGCAATAGAAAGAAAGACCGGATGTCTGATAAATTCACTCCCGAATTTTCGCGCATCGTCAAAACAGACGAACAGGTAAGCGCGAAAGAAAAACTGGTGATCGAAGCCAACGAAAAGGAACGCGCTGCATTGGCCAAGCGTTTCGAGCTCGTTTCCATTGACAGCCTTACAGCCGAACTGACCATCAGCACTGCATCGAACGGTGAAGTCACCGTTCGTGGTCCAATGAATGCCGAGATTGTTCAGAACTGTGTCGCAACTCTTGAGCCGGTTCCCGAGGTGATTGAAGACACGGTTGAAGTTCTGTTCTCACCGCATGTTTCCGAAGAAGACCTGCCGTCGAACCCGGATGATCTTGAAGATTTGTCTGAAGAAGAATTGATGGCGCTGCTTGATCAGCCTGAACCGCTTGTCGATGGAAAAATCGATGTGGGTGAGGTTGTAGCGCAGTTTCTGGCAGTCGCAATGAACCCGTATCCACGCAAGGAAGATGCTGAATTGCCGACCTCGGTGAAAACCGAGGAAGAAGCCGCCGAAGAAAAACGACCCAACCCGTTTGCACAGTTGGCCGGTCTTAAAGAGCAGCTTGAAAAGAAAAATTAATCATCGAGAATGGCCAAAAGCCTGAGAATTAGGGTGCTTGAATATGCCGGTTTTTACCGGCATTTCACTTTTTGTCATCACAATGAGATGCTCACGGGACGGGGTGCTCTGTGTATCTGGCTCGGCTTTACCTTGTAACTGGTCGAGAATTCCGGTAATTACGGGCGTTCCGGCCACTAGATGACAGTCTTCAGCCAGTTGGCTGACCTGCCGGATATCCGGTTCAGAAATTTTAGAACAACCATAAGAGAATACGTTGCCT
The DNA here is from genome assembly GCF_003326795.1 of Thalassospira profundimaris. GTDB lineage: Bacteria > Pseudomonadota > Alphaproteobacteria > Rhodospirillales > Thalassospiraceae > Thalassospira > Thalassospira profundimaris_C. The sequence continues at coordinate 300,749 of NZ_JPWI01000003.1, forward strand.
GAACAGGTTTGCATATCACTTGACGCGATGGGAGGAGACCACGCGCCAGAGATGGTCGTAGCAGGTGCAGAAATTGCGCTGAAACGGCTGCCCCATCTCAAGTTTCTGATGTTTGGGGATGAAGCCCGGCTCAAGCCGCTGCTTGCAAAATATCCCGCATTGGAAGCCGTAAGCGAGGTTCGCCACGCATCGCAGGAAGTATCGATGGAAGACAAACCTTCTGTCGCTCTGCGTCAGCGTCGTGATTCCAGTATGCGCCTTGCCATTAACGCCGTGAAAGAAGGGGATGCGCAAGGTGTCGTGTCCGCGGGCAACACCGGCGCATTGATGGCAATGGCCAAATTCGTGCTGAAAACCGTACGCGGCATCGACCGTCCGGCAATCGCAACCTATATGCCGACCCAGCGTGGCGAAACTGTCATGCTTGATCTGGGCGCCAATATTGAATGCGACGAAAACAATCTTGTTCAGTTCGCACTGATGGGCGAAGTGTTTACCCGTATTCTGTTCGGCCTTGAAAAACCGTCTGTCGGTTTGCTCAATGTCGGCATCGAAGAACTGAAGGGTAACGAGTCTGTCAAAAAGGCTGCTGCCATTTTGCGTGACATTGATCTTCCGATCCGTTTCGAGGGTTTCGTTGAAGGCGATGACCTTGCCAAAGGCACGGTTGACGTGATTGTCACCGATGGTTTTACCGGCAACGTCGCGCTAAAGACGGCCGAGGGAACGGCACGTCTTCTGGTGCATTTCCTGCGCGAAACGTTCAAAAGTTCCTTCTTTGCCAAACTTGGCTATCTGCTCGCACGTCGTTCCCTTCAGCGTTTCCGTGATCGCATGGATCCGCGCCGCTACAATGGCGCGATGCTGCTTGGTCTGAACGGCATTGCTGTCAAAAGTCACGGTGGAACGGATGCGCTTGGCTTCTCCAATGCCATCGGGGTTTGCCATGACCTTATCGTGAACAAGCTCAATGACAGCATCAAAAATGAACTTGCAGCTTTTGAACAGGCGATGTCCGGAATGGAAAACGCCGAAACCGAAGTCGCGGTTCCGGTTGTTCAAGCCGACTGATAAACTCACCAAAACATCAAGATAACTGGCGGTCCCCAAATCATGACAGTTCGTTCTCGCATTATTGGTTGCGGCTCATATCTTCCTGCAAATGTTGTAACCAATGATGATCTGGCAAAACGCGTCGATACGTCGGATGAATGGATCGTAGCACGCACTGGTATTCGTCAGCGTCACATTGCTGCCGAAGGTGAAACAACCAGCGACCTTGCCTATGAAGCCGCTATCAAGGCCATGGAACATGCCGGCGTGACAGCCGATGACATTGATCTGATCATTGTTGCGACGGCGACCCCGGATAATACATTCCCGGCGACCGCAACCAAGGTGCAGAACCGCCTGGGTGTGACCGGTTTTGCCTTTGATGTTCAGGCCGTTTGTTCCGGTTTCGTCTATGGCCTGACCACGGCCGATATGTATATCCGCAACGGACAGGCAAAAACAGCACTGGTCATCGGTGCCGAAACATTTTCGCGTATCCTTGACTGGGAAGACCGTCGGACATGTGTCCTGTTTGGTGACGGTGCTGGCGCGGTTGTTGTCCAGGCTGTTGAAGGGCAGGGAACCATCGAGGATCAGGGCATCCTTGCAAGCCGCCTGCATTCGGACGGCAGCAAGTATGAATTGCTTTATGTCGATGGGGGGCCTTCTGCAACCCAGACCGTTGGTCATCTTCGCATGGAAGGCAAGGAAGTTTTCCGCCATGCGGTGACCAATCTGGCCGGAGTGATTCGCGAAGTTCTGGCTGATACTGGTATTGATGCCTCGGAAATTGACTGGCTTGTGCCGCATCAGGCAAACCGTCGTATCCTTGACAGCACGGCCAAGAAATTCGGCATTTCACCGGACAAGGTTGTTGTGACCGTCGATCGTCACGCCAATACATCGGCAGCATCGATCCCGCTTGCGCTGGCAGAAGCCGTCCATGATGGCCGTATCCAGCGCGGAGATATCGTCATTCTCGAGGCGATGGGTGGCGGATTTACCTGGGGTGCGTCGCTGGTTCGCTGGTAAAATCTTTTACCGAAAGACTGCTTTGAGCCGGAAAAACACGGCAATTCCGTAAAAATCACAACATTCCGCCTTAAAGCAGTGTATCCTGTTGATATTGACTGATTTCGCCACCAGATATAGCCTTGTATATAAAGTCCCGTAATAAGGAGGCGGCCTGATATGTCGGAAACAACGATTACCCGTGCGGATCTCGCTGAAGCCGTTTACCAGGAAGTAGGTCTGTCGCGGAATGAGTCCGCCCAGCTGCTTGAAACTGTTCTTGATGAAATTTCGACTGCGCTGATCAAGGACGAAGTCGTGAAGATTTCCTCGTTTGGAAGCTTCTCCGTGCGTCAAAAAGGGCAGCGTATCGGTCGGAACCCGAAAACGGGCGAAGAAGTACCGATCCTTCCGCGTAAGGTACTTGTTTTCCGGCCGTCACAGGTTCTGAAAGCCAGAATTAACGCTTAAGAAAAGAACTCATGAAAACGAACTTGGGGGCTGAGGCGGGCACATCCCGCCGTTCAGCAAAGTCTGACTCTGCTTTTCGCACAATCAGCGAAGCAGCGAAGGAGCTTGGTCTTCAACAGCATGTGCTTCGGTTCTGGGAATCCAAGTTCCCGCAGATCCAGCCGTTGAAGCGTGCTGGCGGGCGGCGCTACTATCGCCCGGAAGATATTGATTTTTTGGCAAATATTCGTTCGCTGTTGCACGATCAGGGCTTTACCATCAAAGGTGTTCAAAAGCTTCTTGATCAGAACAAGGGCAAGTTGCCCTCTGAAATCACGGTAAGTTCAGCCGAAGCCGAACAGGGTGCTGCGATCCCTGGAGTTGCTGGCGTTCAGCAGTCCGCTATCCATCTCCCTTCGATTGATACCGCAGCGCTGAAAAGCGTTCTGGGTGAATTGCAGGAGCTGCAAGGCATCCTTCAGGCGAGCCTGCGGGAAGTCAAAAAAAATCCGTAAAAATCATTTGCGTCTTTGGCGTTGCGCCGCTATTTATCGAGCCGCGCCAAAGAGCGCATCTATACGGTCGGAGCGTGGCGCAGCCTGGTAGCGCACCTGCATGGGGTGCAGGGGGTCGGAGGTTCGAATCCTCTCGCTCCGACCAATATCTTCCCAAATGAATTCATTGTTTGATTACGACCTGTCTGGCCTTATGGCATCAGGCGGGCAAGTATTTCTATGTCCCCGGTTTTGGTGACCCTGATCAGGATGATTTCACCGGATTTGGGATAGATACCGGTAAGGGCCGTGATATTGACCTGATGGGTTACCAGCATTGCCTTGGTGCCTGACGGAAGTGTTGCAAGAAGGTCTGCTATTTGTCGGGTTTGTTGCTGTTCTGTGCTGCGATCGGCAAAGAACGAGTTTAACGATGGCTCCGGACGAACAGGACCAAGTGCAAGCAGGCTGGCCGTATCGATGCAACGGCACCACTGACTACTCAGCACCAGATTGATCTCAATGCCCATTTCCCGAATACGATCACCGGTGCGGCGGGCCTGATTTCGCCCTAGATCGTCAAGATTTCGTTGGGTGCTGCAATCATCAAGTGTGAAATTTTCCGGATCCCCGGTGCCCGGTGCAATCGCGTGACGCATCAGGGCATGCGTATCTCCCTGTTTCCAGATCTCCCATGCGTTGCCTGCTGACGCATGGGCCGGAAACGAAGTGATGCTGCAGATCAGGGTCGCTGCAATGATCGAAAAAGTTCTGAGAAGGGGCATGGTTTGGCAGCTGTTTTGTGTTCAGGGATATGTTCTTGATACCCTGAATTCTGCCGATCGGATCATAAGGCCAGCACCGATGAAGCAATTCAAATTATTTAGGTCGGACAAGCTCTAGGAGATTGAACTGGCCACGCGGCGTCCTTCATCCGTCAGTTTGCAAATCAGCCAGTCCGGCTTGACCGGGTTGTCAAACCATGGTGCGGCCCAGCCGTGATCAATGCAGCTCCGGACAGTTTTTTCACTGATTTGTTTGCCGTTGCCATCAAATAGAGGCAATTTACCACCAGGTTGGCTCAAGCCGCGACGTAGCCATTCAAGCTGAACATCAGTGGGTTTCGAATGTTTTTTCCCCGTCATCGGTACTCCCCGCACCGTTATGATATGATTGGTGTCACAAACATTGTCTGGTTTCAGTGTGACGGATTATCAACCATGGAGCAATCTCAATGACAGAAGACCGGTTTCAGAACAGTGAAATGTCATTTCTCTATGTCACTGTTCCGGACATGGAAATAGCACGCGTGATCGCTGGCGGTGCCATTCGTGAAAAACTTGCTGCCTGTGCGAATATTTTGCCACAGATGACAGCCATTTATGAATGGAATGACGACGTCGAAGAACAAACCGAACTGGTCGTCATCCTTAAGACCGCGCGTCATACGGCAATTGATCTGGCAAAATGGGTCGAGGATCATCATCCCTATGACGTGCCATGTATCCTTGAAATTCCGTTGGGCCGGGGGAGCAACGGCTATGTGTCATGGCTTCAGGGGCAGTTGGGATCGTGATCACGCTTGATATGATTGCATCACACGTTCTTGCCCCCTAGGATGGCGCAAATTTAATCTGTTGAGTGAAGTGATTTAATGAACCAGCTTACCAAAATGGCCTTGGAAATGGGGCCGTTGATCCTGTTTTTTGCTGTTAACGCGACGACAAACCTGATGACCGCAACGGCGGTGTTCGTGGCGGCGACTGTTATTGCCCTGGTTACGTCCTATATGGTTGCCCGCACCATTCCGGTCATGCCGCTGATTGGCGGCGCGTTCGTTATCGTGTTTGGTGGTCTGACGCTTTATCTTGACGATGAACTGTTTATCAAGATCAAGCCGACCATTGTGAACCTGCTGTTTGCAGCGATCCTGTTTGGTGGCCTGATGGCACGTAAGCTGTTTCTCAAGCTTGTTCTGGAAAGTGCGTTCAAGGCCACTGACGAGGGGTGGCGTATCCTGACATGGCGCTGGGCGTTCTTCTTTGTCTTTCTTGCCCTGGTGAATGAAATTGTCTGGCGGAATTTTTCGACAGATACCTGGGTGGCCTTCAAAGTGTGGGGGATCATGCCGATTACCATGGTGTTTGGAATGGCACAGGTACCCGTCCTTATGAAGCATCAGCTTCCCGAGGAAGAGGGCGGTTCAGCGGCTTCTTAAGGCCGGGAAGAATTCGGATACTCAAAAGACAAAGGGCAGGATGAAAATCCTGCCCTTTGTCTTTGGTTCTTGGCTTTCAGGTTACTTACTTGATTGGTAGCGCAATGCTGACTGCTGCTTGCGCGGCAATGCCTTCTTCGCGGCCGGTAAAGCCAAGGCGTTCGGTCGTGGTGGCTTTGACATTCACGCGATCGACCTCGATTTCAAGAATTTCCGCAACTTTTTCTCGCATGGCCATGGTGTGCGGCCCGATCTTCGGACGTTCGCAAATAAGGGTCACATCGGCATTGACGATACGGCCGCCCCGCTTGCGCACCAGATCAGCAGCATGCTTCAGGAAAATATCAGACGCAGCACCTTTCCACTGCATATCACTCGGCGGGAAGTGCTGACCGATATCACCGGCACCAATTGCCCCGAGAATGGCGTCGGTCAGCGTGTGCAGGCCAACATCAGCGTCGGAGTGACCTTCAAGGCGTGCGGTATGGGGAACCTTGACCCCGCAGAGAATGCAATGATCGCCCGGTGCGAAACGGTGAACGTCAAAGCCGGTTCCGGCGCGGTATTCTTCCTGCTGCATCGCGGGGGTGTCCTTGTTTGTGCAGTTAACCCAGTCCTGGGCGCGGTCAAAATCATCGCGCCGTGTAATTTTGTCGTTTGAGCTGGTTCCTTCAACACAGATGACATCAATGCCCATGGCTTCCAGCAGGGCGGCATCATCGGTGAATTCCTGACCTTCATATTTCTGATGTGCCATCAGAATTGTGTCAAAGGCGAACCCTTGCGGCGTTTGTGCCCGTTGCAGGCTTTCGCGCGGGATGGTTTGCGTAATGACACCATCGCTTGTTGTCTGTTTGATTGTATCCGTGACCGCAAGTGTCGGAATCGCACCAGCTTTTGTCTCAAGGGCTGCGACGACACGTTCAATGACCTCATCAGAGATACCCGGACGCGCCGCATCATGGATCAGAACAATATCGGGCTTCTGCGGGCACAGGGCGCGCAGGCCGTTTAGGACGGATTGTTGCCGGGTTATGCCGCCATTGACCGGTGCAGGCAGGGACGGGGCATCAATATTGGCGATAGCGGTGTCATACCAGACTTGGTGTGACGGATTATAAACCACCTGTACAAGATCAAACGAGGTGTGGCGGGCAAAGCATTCAATACTGTGGCCAAGCACGGTTTTGCCGCCAAGCGTGTGATATTGTTTTGGTATTGGGTCGCCAAATCTGCTACCGCTGCCAGCAGCAACGATGACAACCCCGATTTTTTTGGTCATAAACATGATGCCATGGCTTGTCTGAATTGCGCCGCAGGCTATCTTTCTGCGAAGCCTTTGCCAAGTCGCCATTTGGTTTTTCAGGGTTAATCTGCGCCTTACGACAGAAACGGACCATCACATGCTTGCTGCATATATTCATATTCTGGCCTTGTTGCCGCTTACCGCGCAGATCATGCGCGCCGAGCCGAAGCGTGACATATGGCTGCATGGATCGATCTGTCTGGCGGCAATTGGCACGATGGTGGTTCTTGGTCTGACCGGTGAAGAGGTTCAGTCGCGCGGTTTCGCCGCGGCTTTGCACTGGTCAGAGCTGACCGTAATCATGATTTTTGGCGGACTGGTCATTTGCAAGGGACCGCATCAGGTCTGGCGTCTTGCCGGTTATATCGGTGGTTATCTTCTGCTGTTTGCCGGTTTGGCCGCTGTCTTTAGTCTGTTTGATCAGCATGTATCGCCAACCGTTACCGGGCCTGCGCTCTATTCAGGCTGGCTTTGGGCCCACATCGGCAGTTCGCTTGTGACCTATGCGCTGGTCACGCTGGCTGCGATTGCTGCCATGGCCTATGTCGTTCAGGAACACGCTCTCAAGCACCGCAAACCAACCCGCTGGAGCCGGCGTTTGCCGCCGCTTCGCGATAGCGAGTTCATGCTGGTGGGTTTCCTGAAATGGTCAGCCTGGGTTCTGATCATCGGGATTGTCTCGGGTTTTGCCCTTCGATACGTAGAAGGTAGCAGTCTTTGGGCAATCGATCACAAGATGCTTTTGACCCTGCTTGGGTTTGTGACCATCTGTACCCTGATCTTCATTCATGAAAAATCGACCCTGCGTGGACGCATGGCTGTTCGGTTCGTTCTGGGGACCTGGTTGCTTTTGACCCTGGCGTTTCCCGGTGTGCGACTGGTGAGTGGGTATCTCGTTGGCTAACGCTGTTCCTGGATTGCCGTTCAAATAATCACTGATTGACGATCTCCGGGGGCCAGGTGCGTAATTGCTAGTCACAGTGCGGCGCACAAGCATTCTGGATGCGGGCGTTTTCTTGCTGAATATCAGCGGGTGGCAGCATATTTACAGGGCCTCTCAGGCTTTACTGTCACGATATTTTCCATATTACGCTTAGAGTTGTTGCAACTCGGGGCCAGTTTTATTAATCTGCCCAAGTTTTAGGCAATCGGATTACCTTCATGTCATTGCAGATCGGTTCTGTACATGTGCCAGAGAATGTCATTCTGGCACCAATGTCAGGTGTGACTGACCTTCCATTTCGTCAGCAAGTCCGCCAGTTCGGCGGCCATCTTGTTGTGTCTGAAATGATAGCATCAGATGCCATGACCCGTATCCAGCGTCATGAAAAAGAAGTGCGCAAGATGCATGGCGACTGCACTGCCGAAAGCCCGCTTTCTGTCCAGCTTGCCGGGACCGAACCCGATGAAATGGCCGAAGCCGCCAGAATGAATGAAGCCCGTGGCGCGATGATCATTGACATCAATATGGGCTGCCCGGCCAAAAAGGTGACCAAGGGGTATGCCGGTTCGGCCCTGATGCGAGATGAAAAACTTGCTGCCGATATTATCAAGGCGACCGTTGATGCTGTTTCGGTTCCGGTCACCCTGAAAATGCGTCTTGGCTGGGATGATGACAACCGCAATGCGCCGACCCTTGCAAAAATCGCCGAAGATCTCGGCATCAAGATGCTGACGATACATGGACGCACCCGTTGCCAGTTTTACAAGGGGCAGGCGGACTGGGATGCGATTTCTCTGGTCAAGGAAGCTGTCGCGATCCCTGTAATTGGCAATGGTGATGTCACCAGCGAAGAGGATGCCGCAGAACTTTTGCGTCGTTCGGGGGCTGATGGTGTAATGGTCGGACGTGGGGCGTATGGCCGCCCCTGGTTCCTGGCACAGGTGTCACATTATCTCAAAACCGGCGAAAAACTTGCTGCGCCCAGCCTTGAAATCCAGTTGAAGACCATCCTGCGTCACTATGATGCGATGATTGATCATCATGGACGTCAGGGTGTCCGGATCGCTCGCAAACATCTGTCCTGGTATTGTAATAGTCTGCGCAATGCGACTGAATTTCGCCGTATTGTCAACGTGTTGGATGATCCAGTCGAAGTAAAGGATCAGATCAAGGCGTTTTACGAGCCATTGGTTGAAAACCAGATCAAATATGATCAGCAAGCTGCCTGATCGCTTCATAACAATAATATGGCGACATACAAACTTAGATCGTCGGGGAAGAATTGAATGAGACTGGGATTTGGAAAAGGCAACGGGGTTGACCCGACCGGGGTACTTAACGCGATAGCCAGTGCAGTCGTCGTTGCAAACCGCGACGGGAAAATACGGTTCGTCAATCAGGCGACAGAACAATTGTTCAACACCAGTGCAAGTGTCCTGTGCCGCAGCGATCTGAGCGATTTCATCCCCTCGGACAGTCCTGTTTTTTCACTGATCAAACAGGCAATTGACGAGGCAACGCTGGTCGCGGACCACAATCTTCTGATTGAAAGCCCGAAGATTGGCAAACATACGGTCAACCTGACCGTTGGGTCGATGCCTGATGAAAGTGATTGCGCTGTCCTGACCTTTGAACCTCGTTCCATCGCGCAAAAAATCGACAATCAGCTTCTTAGCCGCAATTCCGCCCGTTCTGTTAGCGCGATGGCGGCCATTCTTGCCCATGAAATCAAGAATCCGCTTTCCGGGATCCGGGGGGCTGCGCAATTGCTTGAACAGACCAGTAACGAAGATGACCGGGTTCTGACCCGTCTGATCTGTGACGAAGCAGACCGCATTGTCGAACTGGTCGACCGGATGGAGATTTTCTCTGACAAGCCGATGGAACGTGGTGCGGTCAATATTCATACCGTGCTTGAACATGTTCGTCGCCTTGCCGAGAACGGCTTTGGTAAAAATCTGGTGTTCGAAGAAGTTTATGACCCGTCCTTGCCGCCGGTCTTCGGAAACCGCGACCAGCTGATCCAGGTATTTCTCAATCTGGTCAAGAATGCAGGCGAGGCTGTTGATCCGCAGGACGGCAAGATCATTATTTCAACGCGCTATCAGCATGGTATTCGTCTGGCCGTTGCCGGTGGTGACGCGCGTGTTCATTTGCCGCTGGTGGTCTCGGTACGCGATAATGGTCCCGGTATCCCGCAGGATATGCGTGAAAGCCTGTTTGATCCGTTTGTAACGACCAAGCCGACCGGTTCTGGCCTTGGCCTTGCGCTGGTGGCAAAAATTATCAACGACCATGGTGGGGTGATCGAAGTGAAAGATGTGCCGGGGGGCGGTGCAGAATTTCAGATCATGCTGCCAATCTACAATCGTGCGCTGGCCGAGGGGGCCAGTGAACAACCGATAATAATCAATAACAGGGAACACACCGCATGAGCACGAGCCCTGCAAGAATTCTGGTCGCTGACGACGACCGCGCCATCCGTACCGTTTTGACACAGGCATTGTCGCGTCAGGGTCACGAGGTTCGCAGTACCGGACACGGTCGTACGCTTTGGGACTGGATTGCCGATGGGGACGGCGATCTTGTGATTACCGATGTCATGATGCCTGACGAGAACGGTCTTGATATGGTGCCGCGCATTCGCAAATTGCGCCCGGACCTTCGTGTCATTGTCATGAGTGCGCAAAACACCCTGATGACCGCCGTAAAGGCAGCCCAGCGCGGTGCGTTCGAATACCTGCCAAAACCGTTTGATTTGAATGAGTTGATGGCGATTGTTGATCGTGCACTTGAGACGCCGCAGGAAAGCCAGACGGGTAAATCCGGTGATGAAGAGGGCGATGATCGCCTGCCTTTGATCGGCCGTTCTGCCGCGATGCAGGAAATCTACCGTGCGCTCGCCCGTCTGATGAATACCGACCTGACGGTGATGGTGACCGGCGAAAGCGGTACGGGTAAGGAACTGGTGGCGCGTGCCCTTCATGAATATGGCGGGCGCCGTCACGGACCATTTGTCGCGATCAATATGGCGGCAATTCCGCGCGAACTGATCGAAAGCGAGCTTTTCGGTCACGAAAAAGGTGCCTTTACCGGTGCCAATGAACGCAAGGTCGGCCGGTTTGAACAGGCCGAAGGCGGTACGCTGTTCCTTGATGAAATCGGTGACATGCCACTAGAAGCGCAAACCCGCTTGCTGCGCGTTCTTCAGGAAGGTGAATATACTCGTGTCGGTGGTCGCACGCCGATCCGTGTCAATGTCCGTATTGTGGCCGCAACCCACCGTGATCTGCGCAAGCTGATCCGCGAAGGCACCTTCCGTGAAGATTTGTTCTATCGCCTCAATGTTGTGCCGATCCGGTTGCCGTCCTTGCGTGAACGTCTTGAAGACATTCCGGAACTGGTCAATCACTTCTTGATGCAGGCGAGTGAAGAGGGCCTCCCGCGCAAAACATTGTCGGCCGAAGCAATGGGCCGACTGAAAGCGCATCGCTGGCCCGGGAACATTCGTGAGCTTGAGAACATGGTGCGCCGCCTGACGGCGCTGTATTCGCATGATGTGATCGGTGTCGATGTCATCGAGACCGAGTTTTCCGAAAACAATATCAGCGAAGCCGCACCAAGTGCGGAACCGCAATCTCTGTCGGAATCGATTGAACGTCATGTACGTGAATATTTCGATGCCCACGAAGAAGATTTGCCGTCAAACGGCCTTTATGATCGCATCCTGCGCGAAATGGAGCGCCCGCTTTTGAACGTGACGCTTGAAGCAACGCGTGGCAATCAGGTGAAGGCCGCCGAGGTGCTTGGCCTGAACCGGAATACGCTTCGTAAAAAGATCCGTGATCTAGGACTGGAAGTCGTCAGGGGCACGAAATGAACAATACGGACGGTTCGATCTCCAACCGCTTGTTGAGGTCGGGCTTCGTAAGGTTTCTTGGGCGGTTAGGCCAGTCGCGGCGCTTTGCGTTTAGTCTGGTCTCTGCCGCCCTGATTTCGGTAACTGCGACCTATCTGGCGATGACAGGGACGGCCCCGTTCCGGCCAGATCCGCGCCTGATCCTTTTGTTGCTGAACATTGATCTGGTTCTGGTGTTGCTTTTGGCCACACTGGTGGCCCGCAAGCTTGTTCAGATTTGGGTCGAGCGTCGTCGCGGTGTCGCCGGGGCGAAACTTCACACCCGCATGGTTTTGATGTTTTCGCTGGTCGCCGTTACACCGGCGATTGTTGTTGCGGTATTTTCCGCACTTTTCCTGCATTTCGGTATTCAGGGCTGGTTTAGCGACCGCATTCGTACTGCAGTCGAAGAAAGCATGGTCATTGCTGACGCCTACCTTAAGGAGCATCAGGAACTGATCCGTGCCGACGTTCTGGCAACGACTGCAGACTTGCAGCGGTTTGGGGTTAATTTTTCCACCAATCCGGAACGTATTTCAGACATGCTGACCGATCAGGCACTTGCCCGTGGCCTGCCGGAAGTCATGATGATCGATGGTTCCGGTCAGATCATTGCCCAGTCTGAATACAGCTTCTCCTACGATACAGCTCAGGCATCCATTCCAGCCGAAGTCTTTGACGAGGCGCGTGAAAAGGATGTGGTTCTGATGATCGGGAATAGCGACAACCGCATTCGCGCACTGGCAAAGATTCCGAGCTTTATTGATGCGTTTCTGCTGGTCGGGCGGTTTGTTGATCCGAATGTGCTTGATCGTATTGATAAGGCACGGCGCGCTGTCGACGCCTATGAAAGTCTTGAAGGTGAACGTTCGGGCATCGTTATCACCTTTGTCATGATCTTTGTGCTGATTTCTGTTGTTTTGCTTCTGGCGGCAGTCACACTTGGTTTGATGGTTGCAACGCGCCTTGTTCAGCCGGTGTCCGAGCTGATTACCGGTGCTGAACGTGTTCGTGACGGTGATCTGTCATTCCGGGTGCCGCTTGACGGGCAGGGCGACGAGCTTGAAGCTCTGAGCCGCGCCTTTAACCGCATGACGGCGCAGCTTGAAACCCAGCGCAACGAGCTGATTGCGGCAAACCGCCTGAACGATGAACGCCGCCGCTTTACCGAAGCCATTCTGGGTGGGGTAACTGCGGGCGTTATCGGCCTTGATCCGGATCGAAAGATTGATCTGCCGAACCGAAGCGCCTCCGATCTGCTGGCAGTTGATCTTGACGGGTATCTCGGGCTCGCACTGACCGAGGTTATTCCAGAATTCGCGCCACTGTTTGACGATTTCAACCGCGATGGTGACCGCAGCAAGCCACGGCAGATCGAAATTCGTCGAGATGGCGTTAATCTCACCTTGCTTGCACGGGTCACTGCCGAATGGGCAGATGACGGGACGGTGTTTGGCTATGTCGTAACCTTTGACGATGTGACCGAGCTTCAAACTGCACAGCGTATGGCCGCCTGGGCTGACGTTGCGCGCCGTATCGCGCACGAAATCAAGAACCCGCTGACACCGATCCAGCTTTCTGCAGAACGTCTTAAGCGACGCTATCTGAAACAGATCAAGGATGATCAGGAAGTCTTCCAGATCTGTACCGATACCATTATCCGGCAGGTTTCAGATATCGGACGCATGGTTGACGAGTTCTCAAGCTTTGCGCGGATGCCATCCCCCAAGATGAAGATGGAAAATCTGAGTGATCTTGTCAAAAGCGCTGTTTTTCTTCAAAAACAAGCGCATAGCGAGATTTCTTATGATTTTGATCGCACCGGGATTGAGGATCTAAAAATTTCCTGTGACGCCCATCAGGTCAATCAGTGCCTGATCAACACCCTTAAGAATGCCGCCGAGGCCATCGAAGGTCGTGAAAAGCCGCAAGAAGGTGAATTGCCGCGCGGGCGTATCGAGATTTCGATCTCGATGTCACCAAACAATCAACGTGTATTTGTAGCGGTTTCTGATAACGGTAAGGGGCTTCCGGCGGAACATCGCGAACGGTTGACCGAGCCATATGTGACGACCCGTTCCAAGGGAACCGGTCTTGGTTTGGCGATCGTCAAGAAAATCATGGAAGACCATGGTGGAGAGCTTATACTCTCTGACGGCGTTGAAAGCGGGGCGACCATTACGCTATCTTTCCCGCAAGCGACTGATGCCGATATTGAAAAAGGGGCGCCGGGCGCTCATTCCTCAGACAACTGATTAAGTTGTCAAAATCGTAACAAGAATAAAGATTGATTTGGTTCCGACATGGCGCACGACATTCTGATTGTCGATGATGAACAAGACATTCGAGCGTTAATCTCCGGTATTCTGGAAGACGAAGGCTATACCACCCGTCAGGCCGGATCGAGCCAGGAAGCTCTGTCCGAAGTGGCCGCGAGGCGGCCAAGCCTTGTGGTGCTTGATATCTGGATGGATGAAAGTGACCACGACGGTATTGAAACCCTCAAGCTGATCAAACGCGAACATAGCGAAGTCCCGGTGGTGATGATTTCCGGCCACGGGAACATTGAAACTGCACTCGAAGCATCGCGCATCGGCGCCTATGACTTCATTGAAAAACCGTTCAATACCGACCGTCTTTTGATGGTTGTCGAACGCGCGATTGATGATGCGCGTCTGCGCCGCGAAAACCGCGAGCTGACCTTACGGGCTGGTGGTGATACAGAGCTTGTCGGCAAGTCATCGGTCATCAATAACCTTCGTCAGTCTGCCGAACGCGTTGCACGTACCGGTAGTCGTATCCTGATTCATGGCCCGGCAGGGTCAGGCAAGGAAGTTGTTGCACGCCTTATCCATCAGAAATCGGCAAGGGCGGAAGCCCCGTTTGTGGTTCTGAACTGTGCGAACATTTCCCCCGAAACCATGGAAGAGTCCCTGTTTGGCGCGGTCGCAAATGCAGATCGCGAAGCCCGCACGGGGGTGCTTGAGCTGGCGCATGGCGGGACATTGCTGCTTGATGAAGTTGCCGACATGCCCTTGGAAACACAGGGGAAAATTGTTCGTGTCCTGCAGGAGCAAACCTTTGAACGCGTCGGCGGTGCTTTGCCAGTCAGCGTTGATGTCCGCGTGATTGCGACCACCGCGCGTGATCTTGAACAACGTATTGCCGAACAAACCTTCCGTCAGGATCTGTATTATCGTCTGAATGTGGTGCCGCTTGAAGTGCCATCGTTGCAGCAGCGCCGGGATGATATTCCCGAACTTGCCGAACGGTTCCTTGAACGGTATGCCGATGCGACCGGCTTGCCAAAACGCAAACTCTCGCCAGAGGCAATGGCAACACTGCATGCCTATGACTGGCCGGGGAATGTGCGTCAGTTGCGCAATGTTATCGAACGATTGATGATCATGGCACCGGATGATGACAAGACGGATTTGATCAGTGGCAAGATGTTGCCATCCGAGTTGTTCTCAGATGTACCGACATCCCTAAGCTTTGACAAAACAAGTGAAATCATGGCATTGCCGCTGCGTGAAGCGCGCGAGATGTTTGAAAAAGAATACCTGCAAACCCAGATAGACCGGTTTGGGGGAAATATTTCCAAGACGGCAAGTTTTGTCGGCATGGAACGTTCAGCCTTGCATCGCAAGCTGAAAAGCCTTGGTGTGAACGGCTGACAAAGCCATTCTCATCTGGGACAGTTGTGAACGGGAGATAACAAGATGAAGGTCATCATTTGCGGCGCCGGGCAGGTGGGCTTCCACATTGCCAAATATCTGGCCGCGGAAAACAATGATGTTACCGTGATCGACCAGTCGGAAGAACTGGTTCGCAAGATTTCAGACACGCTCGAAGTTAAAGGCATCATCGGGTTTGGTTCGCACCCCGATGTGTTGCAGCAGGCTGGTGCCGACGAGGCCGACATGCTGATTGCTGTGACTTTTGCCGATGAAGTCAACATGACGGCCTGTCAGGTTGCGCATTCCCTGTTTAATGTGCCGACCAAGATTGCCCGTATTCGCAGCCAGACATATTTGCAGCCGGAATGGGCAAGCCTGTTTGGTCGTGAAAAACTTCCGATTGATGTGGTGATTTCGCCAGAAATGGAAGTCGCCCGTGCAGTTGCGCGTCGTCTTCAGGCACCCGGCGCGTTTGACATGATCCCGTTTGCCGATGACAAGGTCAAAATTCTTGGCCTGCGCTGCAACGAAGATTGCCCGGTGATCAACACGCCGCTGCGTCAGCTTCACCAGCTTTTCCCGGATCTGAATATTTCGATCCTTGGCATGATCCGCGATGACAAGCCGGTTTATCCCAAAGGGGAAGACCAGATGCTGGCAGGGGATCTTGTTTATCTTGCAGTGTCAAGCGATCAGGTGTCACGTGCAATGTCGGCCTTTGGTCACGAAGACCCCGAAGCACGCCGTATCGTGATCTTTGGTGGCGGCAACATTGCCTTGTTCCTGGCCGAAGAGATCAACAAGAATTTCCCGGGTGTGACCACACGTCTGGTCGAAGCTGATCCTGAACGTGCACGTTATGTGGCCCAGAAACTTCCCAAGAAAAGTGTTGTTCTGCGTGGCGACGTTCTTGATCCGGAACTGCTTGAGGAAGCCAATGTAGGCAATGCCGAAGCCGTTGTTGCACTGACCAATGATGATGAAACCAATATTCTGTCATCCTTGCTCGCCAAACGTTATGGCTGTCCGCGCGCACTGACACTGATCAATAAAAGCACCTATAATTCGCTGGTTTCTGAACTGGGTGTCGATGTTGTCATCAGTCCGCGTATGACAACGGTTTCGACAATCCTGCATCATGTGCGTCGTGGCCGTATTCGTGCTGTTCACAGCCTGTCAGAAGGTTTTGGCGAGGTTCTTGAGGCCGAAGCACTTGAAACCGCCCCAATCGTTGGCAAGGCGATCAAGGATATCGCGATGCCGGCCAGTGTGGTGTTTGGCGCGATCTTGCGTGATGGTGAGGTGGTCATGCCGCGCGCCAATACGGTGATCGAGGCGAATGACCGCATTGTCGTCTTTGCCGGATCCGAGCAGATCAAGAAGGTCGAAAAGATGTTCGCAGTCCGGTTGGAATATTTCTGATCGCTCAGCGGATTTTCAAATCCTCATACCAATAGATAGCGCCGTCATTACCGGAAGTTCAAATGTCTGACAAATTTCCCCATCCGCCAAAGGCCGTCATTTTTGACTGGGATAATACCCTTGTTGATAGTTGGGGTACCATTCAGGCGGCCCTGAATATGACCTTTGAAGACTTTGGCAGGGAAACCTGGACGCTTGAAGAAACCAAGCAGCGTGTAGCCCGTTCCCTGCGCGACAGTTTCCCGGTTCTGTTCGGTCAGGATCGCTGGGAAGCCGCCAAGGACAGTTTCTATGGCCATTTCCGGTCCATTCATCTCGAAACACTGACGCCACTTGTCGGCGCATATGATCTTTTATGTGCGTTGCGTGATAATGGCACCTATATCGGTGTGGTCAGTAACAAGAATGGTGACTTTCTGCGCAAGGAAGCCGAGCACCTTGAATGGACGCCCTTTTTTGGAAAAATTGTTGGTGCAACAGATGCGGCAAATGACAAACCGGCTGCCGATCCGGTGCATATGGCGATGGGCGACTCTTCGGCATCGCAATATGAGAATCTCTGGTTTGTAGGGGATAGTGTTGTTGATATTCAATGTGCGCGCAATGTCGGAGCCACTGCAATCCTGATCGGCGATGAAATAACCGGTCACGGGGACACGCAGAATTCTGCGACTCTTAGCCCTGATTGGCATTTCGCTGATTGCGAGGCGCTTGTAAGGGTTGTAAAAAGCTTCTCGAAAGTCTTATAGTTCAGACTGGTCATTAAAAAATGGGGCAGGGGTCGTGACCGACCTGAAAGTCGACGGCTCCACATTTTCCTTGGCCGCCCGAAACCAAAAAAACGCTCATAAAAGAAGGCTAGGTCTAACCAATGGCGGAAAAATCACAAAATGTTCAGGACGTATTCCTGAATTATTGCCGTAAAAACAAAACGCCGGTTACCGTGTTTCTGGTCAACGGAGTCAAATTGCAGGGCATCATCACCTGGTTTGACAATTTCTCTGTTTTGCTGCGGCGCGATGCTCATACCCAGCTCGTTTACAAACACGCGATCTCGACGGTAATGCCGACGACCCCGATCAAACTGTTTGATCCGAGCCAGCCTGCGACGGACGAAGAAAATAGCTGACGAATCTCTGACTTCGGGGGGCGGCGATGCGCCCGATACCCCCCGGGTCCTAGTTTTCCATCCGGATCTAAAACGCGCGGACCAGAAAGCGTCCTGGCGCGACGCGTCTTCGCGTCTGGATGAAGCGGTCAGTTTGACTGGCGCATTGGAATTTGACGTGGTGGGCGCGGATATCGTGCCCATTGCAAAAACACGCCCGGCAACCCTTTTCGGGACTGGTGTCGTTGAGCGGCTTGGTTTGCAAATCAAGGCCGAAGAGGCCGATATTGTCATGATCAATGGCCAGCTTTCCCCGATCCAGCAGCGTAACCTGGAACGTGAATGGAAATGCAAGGTTATTGATCGAACCGGCTTGATCCTTGAAATTTTTGCTGATCGTGCGCGCACCCGTGAAGGACGCTTGCAAGTTCAACTGGCATTGCTCAGCTATCAGCGATCCCGCCTTGTGCGGACCTGGACGCACCTTGAACGTCAGCGTGGTGGTCGCGGATTCCTTGCCGGTCCCGGTGAACGCCAGATCGAGATTGACCGTCGCCTGATCGGAGACAAGCTTGCGAAATTGCGTCGCGAGCTTGAAGAAGTCAAACGGACGCGCGAACTTCACCGCGAAGCTCGCCGCCGGGTGCCTTATCCGATTGTGGCCCTTGTCGGTTATACCAACGCCGGAAAATCGACTCTGTTTAACCACCTGACGGTGTCCGAGGTTTTTGCCGAGGATATGCTGTTCGCGACGCTTGATCCGACCATGCGTGGTTTGATCCTGCCAAGCGGTCGAAAGGTTATTCTGTCTGATACGGTGGGGTTCGTTTCGGATTTGCCGCACGATCTTGTCGCGGCGTTCCGTGCGACACTTGAAGAAGTTCTTGAAGCAGACCTGATCGTTCATGTGCGTGATGCATCATCGCCCGAGACCGAGGCACAGAAGCTTGACGTGCTTGAAGTTCTCAAGGCGCTTGGTCTTCAAAAGGCAATTGATGGCGAAGAACTGGTCGAGGCGCTTAACAAGATCGATCTTCTTGAAGGTGAAGACTTTCAGGCCGTGCTGGAATATGCATCCCGTCATGACAACACCATTGCGATTTCGGCGGTAAAAGGCCGCAATTGTGATGCACTGCTTGAATTGATCGAGGATCGTCTGACCGAGGACATGCCGGTGTTTGAGCTGTGCGTGCCTTATTCGGACGGTAAGTCACTGGCCCGTCTTTATGAGCAGGGCGAAGTCTTGCAGCGGAGTGAAGGTGCGGACGGAATTTCAATCCAGCTACGCGTTGATACGACGCGTGTTGGTCGGTTCGAAGACTGGTGTGCCAAGGCCGGGCTTGAAGTGCATCTGATATAGTGCGTAATCAGGATTACCCAGTGGGAGAAGTAGCGTGGCGATAAAAGTCGATATGGATAAGGTTACCGAAATTATCCGGGAGGTATCGGCAACTGAAATCGCTCCGCGCTTCGGTCAGCTTGATGATGCCGATATCGATATCAAAACCCACGCGCTTGATCTTGTCACCATAGCAGATACCGAGGCCGAGCGGGTTCTAACCGCACGTTTAACCGATCTGTTGCCCGGGAGTCTGGCCTTGGGCGAAGAAGCAGCACATGCTGATCCGAAGTTGCAGGACAAGGTTTTTGCCGGCACCGCCCCGTTCTGGATTATTGATCCGGTCGACGGCACCAAAAACTTTGCCCATCATCGCCAGCCATTCCGCTGCATGGTCGGTTTGTATTACGGCGGCGAAACTGTCGCAGCCTGGATTGTCGATCCGATTGAAGGTGCTGCAACCGTCGCCGAAAAGGGGGCCGGTACCTGCTATCAGGGTCAGCCGGTTTCTGTGCGTTCAGACATTACCAAAGCCCGTGATGCAAAGGGCTTTTTGATTTCCTATGCCCGTGATCGCATTCGCAAGCATTATGGTCATCTCGATTTCTTTGATGACGTTGCCCATTATTCCTGCTGTGGCGCGGAGTATGAGGAAATGGCGCGCGGTGCATATGATTTTTGTGCCTATCGCACCTTAAAGCCCTGGGATCATGCGCCGGGTACGCTGCTTGTTCGTGAGGCTGGCGGTTTTGCGCGCTATATCATGTCTGACAAGGACAACGAATATAACGCCAATGCGACAGCCCCCGGACTTCTTTGCGCAAGTTCCGAGGATTTGTGGCACGAAATCAACGAAATCCTTTTGCCGCTATTTTCCTGACTCTATCAACGACAAGATCGCAAGATTTGTCAAATCGCACCGTGATAGCGTTTTCAAATTGCACAACAAATGCATGAGAGAACGATGAATAAATTACATGCCCAGCGTTCCTATCAGGACCGTCTTACCCGTGTTCAGGCCTATATTCATGATCATCTGGCAGATGATCTGGATTTGAACAGCCTTGCTGAAATTGCCTGTATGTCTCCGACGCACTGGCATCGCATTTATCACGGTGTGTTTGGTGAAACCGTGGCTGCGACAGTCAAGCGGGTGCGCCTTCATACGGCCGCCGGAATGCTGGCCAACAGCGAAATCCCAATTGATGATATTGCAAAGCGGTGCGGATATCCGAATTTGCAATCCTTTACCCGTATCTTTTCCGACAGCTATGGAATGCCGCCCGCCCGCTATCGCAAGGAAGGCAGTCATCGGAAGTTCCAGAATGCCGTTGATGAAGATCAGGGAGCACTCGTTAGTGGCCCATGGGACGTGGAAATCCGGAACGTGCCTGAGATGTCACTTTTGACCATTCATCATCACGGATCATTCATGCAAATCGGCGAGGCGTTTGATCGCCTGTTCGGCTGGCTTGCCGTTCGCGGGCTGGTTGGACCCGATATCAGGTTGATCGGTGTTTATCACACTGATCCTGATTCGTATCGTGAAGAAGACCTGTTTTCAAGGGCAGGAGTGCTTCTTGAAAACAGTCAGGCCGTTGACGTTGAGGTGCCGGTTACACGCGCAACTGTTGCGGCTGGTCGGTATGCCTGTCTTCGCTACAAGGGGCCATATGCCGATATGAGGGCGGCCTATTTGTGGTTATTTGGCAAATGGTTACCGCAATCTGGTGAGGAAGTGCGTGAGGGGCCTGTATTCGAGGAATACCTCAATAATCCACGAGAAGTGGCGCCGACAGAATTGCTGACGGAAATCTATATGCCGCTTGAAGGCTGATAGCTGGATGCAAGAACGGGGTTGGTTACGCCTGACCCCGTTCGACCTTCTTGGCCAAGTCCCAAAGATTGTCCATTTCTTCCAGATCAGATTGCGCTGCAGTTCGGTCATCGCGGGCGAGTTCATCTTCGATGAAATGGAAGCGTTTGGTGAATTTGTGATTGGCACCGCGCAAGGCAACTTCTGGATCGACCCCGATCTTGCGTGCCAGGTTTGCCATCACAAACAGCATGTCGCCCAATTCATCCTGCAATCGGCCCGGGTCAGGATTGTCGGTCATCTCGGCTTTAAGTTCGTCAATTTCCTCGTGAAGCTTGTCAAAGACTTCGTCGGTGCTTGGCCAGTCAAACCCGACACGTGCCGCGCGCTTGGTCAGTTTCTCGGCACGCATCAATGCGGGCAGGGCACTTGCGACGCCATCAAGTGCGCTATGACGGTCATGACCCTTTGTTTCGGCCTTTTGTGCGCGTTCAGCGGCCTTGATCTTTTCCCAGGTCTGATTAACGCCGTCGGTGGTTGTCGCATCGCCGTCGCCAAAGACATGCGGATGACGACTAATCATTTTCGAGACGATGCTGTTGGCAACATCTTCAAAATCGAAATGCCCGGCTTCCTTTGCCATCTGGGCATGGAAAACCACCTGAAGCAAAAGATCACCCAGCTCATTGCAGAGTTCAGGCATGTCGTTATCGGCAATTGCATCGGCTACTTCATAGGCTTCCTCGATGGTGTAGGGGGCAATTGTCGAGAAATCCTGTTCGAGGTCCCAGGGGCATCCGCCATCGGGATCACGCAAGCGTGCCATGACGTCAAGAAGGTCGTTGATGGCTTTGCTGTTTTGCGTGCTCATGCAGATAGTCCCCGTTTGAAGTTTGCTTGCGGTGTTCCTGTTAGTCCTATCGCGGTGCATCAATGCTGACAAGTCTCTGATCTGGGCAAAACAAAACCCGCAAGCCGTATGGTGCTTGCGGGTTTTGACGTGATGTCAGGATGCCTGTTGCCTTATGCGGCTTTGAGCTTTTCCTGTTTGTTAGCGCTCTCATCACCGGAATCTTCGGTGTTTGCGCTTTCTGATTTCTTGCCTTCGACGAGGCCGCGATGCAGGGCGATGACTGCCTTGTCGAAATCGCCTTCGGCGACGACAAACTGAAGGTCAACCCGACGGCTCGGATAATGAGATGCCACAAGTTCGACACCTGCCTCATCAAGGATCGAGACTGATCGGGCAAACAGGCCCGGCTGGGCGATATTTGCGCCAATCACAGAAACAATCGCGACCTTGCGGGTCTGAACGGTTGCTTCGGGATGCTTGGCTTCGATTTCGTCAACGCAACGGCGGATCTGTTTCAGTGGTGCCGATACATAATGCGTAATCGTGTTGGCATTCAGGTTCTTGGTGACGGTTGGAACCTTATAGCGTTTCAGAACGCTGAGAATTGATTCCTCGCCCCCCGGAACACCAACCATGTCCTGATTGAAGACTTCAATTTCGAACGCAGTCGGAACGCCGGTTACAATTTCAACGCGGCTGTTTTCCGGGTTCCAGTGATCATCGATCACCGTGCCCGGATGTTCCGGTTCAAAGGTGTTCGCAATCCGAAGCGGAATATCATTCTGACGCAGGCCCTTGGCCGCGCGCGGGTGGATGGCTTCCATGCCCATGTTCGACAGCTGATCGGCCACGTCATAGCTGGTCCGGCCAATCGGGCGAACGGAATCCTCGCCAACGATGCGCGGATCAGCACTCGAAAGGTGGAATTCCTTATGAATGATTGCTTCGCGCGCCTTTGTCAGACAGGCAATCCGCGAGAACGTGACTTCACTGTAACCACGACCATAGATGCTCATCAAACCTTCACTGCACTGGGCATATCCGGTTGCAATGGCAAGCTGGCTTGGAAGGTCGATATCGGTGAATACTTTTTCGATACGACCATCAAGTGTTGATGCCTCGGGCTCGCGCCAGCCGGAAAGATCGGCAAAGACCGCATTCACGCCTTTGGCACGCAGCAACAACATGGTGTTATGCGCACTATGTGCCTCGCCAATCGCGGACAGCATTTCACGTACAGTCAGTAAATGCTTTTCAAGTTTGAAATGCCCGAAACTGCAAAGACGGTGAAGGTCCATCAGGCAACTGCGTGTGCCTTCTATGCGTTCCTGAACAAAGGCATTGGCAAGTTTCAGTTCCGGGGCGTCACCAAAGATCTTCTCGTTGATTTCGCACATCTTTTCGGAAACTTTGGTCAGGGCATCACCCCATGCCCAGTCGGTTTCCGATCCGGCATATAGCTGATAGACGCCTGCTTCGCCGGTTTTCTTGTTTTCCAGCAGAAGGTCGGTGAAACCGCCATATGCTGAAACGACAAAGACCCGGTTATAGAGCTCTTCCTCGCTACGATTGCCGACCAGAATATTGTCCATGACCGCATCTACCTGGGTCATAGACGTACCACCGATCTTGTGAACGCTATGCCCAGCGTCCGATTTTTTCTGGGCTGAAAGCATGTTGCCTCCTTTGGGGGCGTTTCCTTGAAAGATTATTGGCTCGGAAAGTTTAAGGCGGTCGTTACCGGCCGCCTCAAGCAAGAGTCCTAGCTTGCGAGCGCATCGCCATCGAGCGGATAAACACCGTTCTCGTCATGAACCTCGCGACCGTTAAGCGGCGGGTTGAACGCACAGGCTACAACCATGTCCTCGGTGCCGCCGCGCAGATAGTGGCGGTCATGCTTGTTCAGGATGTAAACCGTTCCCGGCTCGATCTTGTATTTCTTGCCATCTTCGATGGTTTCGACTTCACCGTTGCCCGAGATGCAATAGACAGTCTCGAAATGGTTGGCGTAGCAGATCTCGGTTTCCGTGCCGGCATAGATGGTGGTGATATGGAACGAAAAGCCCATGCCATCATCGGCAAGCGACAGACGGGTGCTTTCCCAGTTATCCGAGACCACACGGCGACCGGATGCTTCACATTCTTTCAGGGTGCGAACAATCATTTGTAACTCTTTGATCTAATGAAGTTGTGGGGCAGGGCGACGCAACGGTGCGTCGCCCCTGTCATATTATTCAGCAGCAGCTTTGGTCGGTGCAACATCCTTGCCCATGGCTTTGGCTGTTGCCAGCTCAAGGATGTCGAGACCATGTGCCAGATCCTGCTTGGAGATGATCAGCGGGACAAGGCATTTCACCACTTCGTCTTCCGGACCACTGGTTTCGATCACCAGATTATGCCTGAAACATTCCTTGGTGACTTTCGATGCCATTTCGCCACTTTCAAAGCAGATACCCTGCATCAGGCCACGCCCCTTGCGGTAAAGTTTGCCATCACCATAACGTTCGGCAATTTCTTCAAGGCGCTTGCCAAGGAACTCGGCCTTGTCGCGCACATCTGCTGCAAAGGCATCGTCAGACCAGAAGAGGTCAAGTGCCGCTGCTGCCGTGACAAACGCATGATTGTTGCCGCGGAACGTGCCATTATGTTCACCCGGCTGCCAGACGTCGAATTCCGGTTTGATCAGGACGACTGCAAGTGGCAGACCATAGGCCGACAACGATTTTGACAGCGTGATCATGTCAGGCTTGATGCCCGCAGGTTCGAAGCTGAAGAATGTGCCGGTACGGCCACAGCCCGCCTGAATGTCATCGACGATCAGAAGGATGTCATGCTTGCGGCATACTGCTTCAAGATTTTTGAGCCAGCCAAAATCGGCCGCATTCAGACCGCCTTCACCTTGAAGGGTTTCAACGATCACGGCCGCCGGAAGGGCAACCCCGCTTGAGTTGTCTGACAGAACACGGTCAAGATACTCGGTGGTATCAGCGCCATCGCCCATATAGCCGTCAAACGGAACAGCAACCGCGTTATCAAGTGATACGCCAGCCGCGCCGCGATGATGTTCATTGCCAGTGATGGCAAGGGAACCCAGCGTACAGCCATGGAAACCGTTGGTGAAGGAAATGATGGTTTCACGACCTTTGACGCGACGGGCCAGCTTCAGGGCTGCTTCCACGGCATTGGTGCCGGTCGGGCCGGTAAACTGGACCTTGTATTCCATGTCACGCGGCTTGAAGATTTTGGTTTCAAGCGCATTAAGGAATGCTTCCTTGGCCTTGGTGTGCATGTCCAGACCATGGGTGATACCGTTCGATTTGATGTAATCGATCAGTTTCTCCTGCAGGGCCGGATGGTTATGGCCATAGTTCAGGCTGCCGGCACCGGCAAGGAAATCAAGATAACGATTTCCGTTCTCGTCGGTAAGCCAGGCGCCTTCGGCACTTTCAAAAGTAACGGGGAAGGAGCGTGCGTAGCTCTGGACTTCCGATTCAAGGCGATCAAATACAGTCATGGTTCCCTCTTTCAGATTGGGAAAATCAAATCCACATGTCATGCCAAACGTTCCGGCGAGCCGGTTGTTCCAAAAACGGTATGACCGTTTGCTGCATGCGCTGGGAGTGGTCAGGTTGGTCTAATCAGGCCGCGACGCGTTCAACATCTTCACGTTCGAACGGTCCGATCTGCCACAGAATTTCGCTGGCAGCGGCCCCCTCAAAGTGGGTTTCGCGTTCGAACTGGACCTTGCGTTTGACGTCGGCGCCAAGCTCACGTGCGACTGAACGGAAAACGCCTTGCGACGGTGCATTGGTCGAGGTGATTGTCGTGTTCAGTTCGGTCACGTTGTGGCATGCCGGACGGTCCAGAATGTCAAGGATCAGGCGTTTAGCCAGACGTAATCCGCGTGCCTTCGGTGATACGGCGACCTGCCAGATAAAGAGCTGGTTGTTCTTGTTCGGAACGATATAGCCCGAGACGAAGCCGATAGCTTCGCCGTCAAGTTCTGCAATCGCGCAGGTGTCTGCAAAGTGCGAACATTGTAGCAGATTGCAGTACATCGAGTTTTCATCCAGAGGCTTACACTCGGCGATGAGGTTGTTTACCGTAGCGCCGTCAGTGGCCTTGGGTTTTCGGATAATCAGGTTGGCTTTCTGGCCGGTATTGCCCTTTGTGGTGGCAATTTTCATCGGTCTGCCTGTTCTGTTATTTCGATATGCGATCATTCATGTCGCAGAAGATGTATAGAATATCGATATAAAATGATCAACCCTTCGACTGTGAAATTCCTGTGAAATGCTCTAAGTTACTGATAAATATAACAAGTATAATTAATCGAACATCGATAATGATGCGCTGAGAATGAGGAAAAATTCTTTCCTTAAAATAACGATTGTCGATGTAATAACCAATAGAAAATCGATGGAAGTATGTCGTAAAACGTTGCGTAGCGCGGGGTGTGCGGCTAAAACAGGTTCTGCAGCAGAACAATAATTTTCGCCCGGATCGTCAAAATGGACAAATTGCACGAAGCTTTGATCTCAATTCGCAGAATCCTGCGTGCGAGTGATATTCACGCCAAGAAACTTGGTAAAATCACCGGGTTGAAAACATCACAGCTTCTTGTTTTGCAGTCACTGGAAGAGTTCGGCGAGATGACGGTCGGGCAGATTGCCGCCAAGGTCAATCTTGCACAGGCATCTACCACATCACTTGTCGACAAGTTGCAGGCGATGGGATTGGTGTCTCGCGAACGCGGTGATACGGACAAGCGTAAAGTCTTTGTGCGCCTGACCGAGGAGGGCGTGCTGACCCTTGATCGTGCGCCAATGGCCTTGCATGACCGTTTTTCCGACAAGTTCAACAATCTTGAGGAATGGGAACAGACATTCCTTATCGCGGCGTTGCAGCGTGTATCGGGCATGATGGATGCAAGCGACATCGACGTTGCGCCATTGCTAGATCACGATGTTATTGTCGATAAGCGCGACTAGGTCCGGCCGCGAGTGATCGAACCATTTTAAAAGTTACTTAAAATGGTTCCGGCCTAAGATGCTGGTATATAAAAGAAAAAGTCTGGTCGAAAGTTCCGGTATTCGGTTAGCCCGGAAGGCCTTTCTTGCGATTGATATGGCGTTCGAACCATTTCGCCATGATCGGGGCGAGTAGCACAATCTCGAAAATGCGCACGATATGATGGAATGCGACAAAGCTTGGTTCGACATTCAGTGCAAGTGCGATCAATGACATCTCGGCGACACCGCCCGGGGCAAAAGCCAGAAGGACTGCAATAAAGTCAAGGTCCAGCCACTGCGCCACAAACCACGCAATGACACCGGTAAAGGCAAGGACGACGACAGTGGCAAGGACTGAATAGATTGCCAGTCGACCAAGGACAGCAAGCTTTACCCCTGAAAAGCGACTGCCGATGGCTGAGCCAAGGATCAGCAAACTCCCTGCCAGCAACCATCCGGGAAGATTGCCCTCAACCGTGCCAGTGACGTGCAGCACCATGCTGGCGGCCATGGCGCCGGTCATGTATGAGGCGGGTACCCTGATCTTTCGAAATACCAGAATGGTGAGAAGGGCGCAGATTGCAGTAAGCGCACCTTCGCCAAGAGTCATCTGAACGGCTTCGCTATCACCATGACCACTTGCAACGACGCCGGTGATCATCAGGACAATAAGGGGGGCTGACATCACCAGCAACAGAACACGCAGCCCCTGTGTCAGGGCAATTTCCTGTTCGTTGCCACCTGCAGCAGCCCCAAGGACGACCATCGGGGTCAAGCCACCCGGGGTGGCCGAAAACAGGGCCGTTGCCGGATCAAGACGGGCAACCTTGGTATAAAACCAGGTGATGATCACCGTGATGACTGGTACGTAAAGGAGGACAGCGATCATGCTGATCGGCCAGCGCGCCGCCTGGTCAAATGTATCGGGCGTGAAAGACGCCCCAAGGAATATTCCGATCACGCCAAGAATGGCTGAGCGGAACTGCATCGGGATGCCCATCGGGACGCGCAGAAGACTTGCGATAAAAGTCGCGAGCATCGGGCCCATCATCCAGGCCAGCGGCATGTTGATGGAATGGGCAATCACGCCACCGACAAGACCGATCCCCAGTCCGACAGCAAGTTTTTTAAAGAATTTCGGCGTCAAAACACGGGAAGTGCGATTGATCCAACTGTCATTCGAAGGATCGTCCGGTGTTCTGTTCATTATGCTTCAGCCTTGTTCTTTTCAATCTGCTCTAGGAAACCATCAATGGCATCGCGCAGTCGGGATGCTTCGGTATTCAGGGTGTTGGTTGCCCGCGAGACATTTTCCGAACCGTTATGAACACGCGCAGTTTCATTATCAAGCGCGCCAACGGCCTCTGCCACTGTGCGCATACCGCCATTGGCATCCTGAATACTGTTTGAAATGCCTGCGGTTGATGCCTGTTGTTCTTCAACGGCGGCCGCAATCGCTGCTGCGGACTGGTCAACCTCTCCAATTACGTCGGCAACGCTATGAAGGGCAGCGATGACATTGTCGGTCAGTCCGCGGATCTCTTCGACCTGGCTTGCGATCTCGTCCGTTGCGCGGGCGGTTTGCGAGGCAAGGTTTTTAACTTCGCCTGCGACCACGGCAAATCCCTTGCCTGCGTCACCGGCGCGGGCGGCTTCGATCGTGGCATTCAGGGCAAGAAGGTTGGTCTGACTTGCAATGTCTTCAATCAGACTGACGATATCACCAATCCGTTGGGTGGCATTGGTCAACTGATCAAACAAGGCGCGGGAATGCTCGCTTTCCTCGCGGGCGCGCCCGGCAACGGTGGCAGAATTTTGCGCCTGCTGTCCGATTTCCGCAATGGCTTCGGATAGGCTGGCTGTGGTGTGCGATACCGCTTCGATATGGTGAAGTACCTGTTCGGAATGCTGATTTGCGTCTGCAGAGCGGGCGCTGGCATGGTTGGCAATCTGCTCCATGTCGCTTGCCGAACCGTTGAGCGAACCAAACTCGCGATCAAAGCCCGACAGGGCTTCCTGAACCGAACGCTGGAAATGTTCGGTTGCCTCTATCAGGTTTTGCTGACGCTGGCGTTCAACGCCACGGATACGCTCGCGCTCCTTGCGCAAGGTTTCAGCCTCGCGCGATTGATCGCGCAACACAGTGACCGAGCGCGCAACAGTGCCGATTTCGTCCCGCCGCTGCCCGCCGCGGATATCGATATCAAGATCACCATTGGAAATCTTTTCAATCAGTCGCGCCAAATCGGTCATCGGGCGTGAAATACGGCGCGACACAAAGACAGAAACGATCCCGGCAATAATCACCACCAGGACGGCAACAATGACAAAGACGCGTTGCAAAGCTTCGGCCTTTGACGAAGCTTCGGCAAAGGAGGTCGTTGCGATGTCGTGGGTCTTGGCAAGAATATCGTTCAGCGGAACCTGAAGTGCCTGAAACGTCTCGTCAGCCTGCGCGATGACTTCAAGCGCGCCATAGATATTCATTTCGCTTTCAACAAGGAACTGATCGACCTGTTCCATGTATTTTGCGTAATTGGCTGCAAATTCATCGCCGCCAACGGCGGCCAGTCGTTCTGCCATCGGGGCCAGTTCGGAGGACAGCTTGCTGACCTTTTCGCGCAGGTCCGGTACAACGGCGGCATTAATACCGTTTGAATCCCATGTCAGAATGCGAAACAGCGATCCGTGAGCCTCGTTAAGCGCATTGCTTAAGGTCAGCGCATCGGATCGCCGTTCATAGGCTTCGACGCGAAGGCTGGTGAGTGTGGCTTTCTCGCTTTCGAGGGTTGCGACAGTCGCAACGCCCATTGCGATAATGACGATCATAAGGAAGACCGGAACCAACAGGGTTTTGGGGCCGATCGACAGATTATCAATAAAACGCATTCACCCGTTTCCTTCTTGTCGATTAACGTCGCTTCCTAGAGTTCACCGTCATTGGGAACAGCCTTGCGGCCGCGCATCCATTCGCGGAAGTTTCCGATCAAAGGTGCAGAGAGGAAAAGAATACTGATCAGAAGAATGACAAGGGTGATCGGACGTTCCCAAAGGAAGGAAAGGGAGCCGTCACTGATTGCCAATGCGCGACGCAGGTTTTCTTCCATCATCTTGCCGAGAATGAAGCCAAGAAGCATCGGTGCCATCGGATAATTCAGCAAACGCAGGCCGATTGCGATAGCGGCGGCAAATACCATCATCTGAATGTCCATGGTGTTAAAGGTCACCAGATAGACACCAACCAGCGAGAAGAACAGAACGAACGGCACCAGAAGCTGCTGGGGCAGGGCCAGAAGACGGGAGATATAGGGGATAAGTGGCAAATTGAGGATCAGCAGAACCACGTTGCCGATATACATCGAGATGATGACAGACCAGAACACAGCGGGCTGCTCGACAAACAGGCGCGGGCCCGGCTGAACACCATAGGAAATCAGTGCCCCCATCATGACAGCAGTTGTACCGGAACCCGGAATACCCAGTGTCAGAAGTGGCACAAATGAACCCGAACAAGCAGCGTTATTGGCCGTTTCCGGTGCCGTAAGGCCGCGAATGGATCCCTTGCCAAACTGAAGCTTTTCCTTGGCCGATGCCAGATTGCGTTCCATGCCATAGGCAAGGAAGGATGCAATGGTTGCGCCCGCACCCGGTAAAACACCTGTAAAGAAGCCGAGAATGGAAGAACGGCCGATGACCGGTACCATGGTTTTGACTTCTGCCTTGGACAACTTCATTGATCCAAGGCTTTTAAGGGCCTTTTCTTCGTCCGAGCGGGTGTCTTTGGTCGGACGGAGGATCGAAAGAAGGGCTTCTGACAGTGCAAAGGTCGACATTGCAAGCAACAGGAAGCTGATACCATCGACAAGATCCATGCTGCCAAAGGTAAAGCGAGCAACACCCGCCGCCGGATCGGTCCCGATGGTCGACAGCATGATGCCAAACAGCGTCATCGTGATCGCCTTGAGAACCTGGCCTTTACCGGCAAACGCAGAAACTGCTGTCAGTCCCAGAACCATCAGGGCGAAATAATCGCCAGACTGGAAGGACAGAGAAACCGATGCCAGGGCAGGGGCTGCAACCAGCAGGAAGATTGCCGCAATCGTACCGCCCGAGAAGGAGGAATATGCCGCAATCGCCAATGCCTTGCCCGCCTGACCCTTCTGGGCCATAGGATAACCGTCAAAGGCAGTTGCGACTGTACCGGCAACGCCCGGCGCATTGATCAGAATAGAAGATGTCGAACCGCCAAAGATCGCCCCGTAATATACACCAGCCATGAGGATCAGGCCGGTTGACGGATCAAACCCGTAGGTAATCGGGATCATCAGTGCGATAGCGGTGATTGGGCCAAGACCGGGAAGCATCCCGATGAAGGTGCCTGCGAAACAGCCAACCGCAACCATCAGAAGGTTGATTGGCATTACAGCGGTCGACAGACCGGCAAAAATTCCATCAAGCATCGTTTGAGATCCAACCGAGATAATAGAAGAAATCGCCCGGGGTCAGGTAAATACCCATCAGGTACAGCAGCCCCCAGAATGCTAGTGTGACAAGAACGGCCGTCAACACCAGAACCAGTGGACGTCGTTCGCCAAGGGTATAGAAACCGCCCATCAGGAAGAGCGATGTCGAGATCGGGAAGCCAAGCTGGCGGATCGTCAGACCATAGAACACCATCAGGGCCGCAAGAATGACGACACGTCGCCATTTCAGGCCACGAAAGGCATCCGAGAGACTGCCAGCGTCTTCATTGGCCGGCAGGATCAATTGGATGAAGGAAACCACGCCCAGAATCCAGGCAAGTGCATTAGGGAGGGTTCTGGCATTGAACGGAGCATCCTCATCGCCAAACAGCAGCGGAATGTCACCGACGTAAAAGCCATAAATCAGAGCAAGGCATAGGAACAGCAATGCGCCGAATTTGTCGCGATTGATGGACATGGCGTGGTTTCCTTCGGAGGTCTTTTTACTTGTGTTCTAAAGGCTTACTTCAGGAAGCCGAGATCGCGCATCAGGTCGCCAACGACCTTTTCCTGATCTTCCATGAAGGCAGAGAACTCGGCGCGCGGCTTGTAGATTTTTTCCCAGCCGTTACGTTTGCGAACGGTTTCCCATTCTTCAGTGGCCTGAACGTCTTTGAGAACGGCAGCGTAAGCGTCTGCTTTTTCAGCCGACAGGGCCGGGGAACCGAAATACCCGCGCCAGTTGATGAATTCGGCATCAATGCCAATTTCACCCAGTGCCGGAACGTCAGGAGCAGCTTCAACGCGTTCTTTCGACGTTACAGCAAGAATGCGGATCTGACCTGCTTTGGCCAGTTCAAGCAATTCGCCCAAGCCGGTTGACAGAACTTCGGTCTCACCCGACAGAAGGCCTGCAATTGCCTTGCCGCCAGCATCGTACGGAATGTATTTAACCTGTTTGGCGTCGCCGCCGCCTTTCTGGACAGCATAGGCCGCTACGATATGGTCCATGCCACCACGTACCGAGCCGCCACCGAATTTAACCGAACTCGGATCGGCTTTGACGGCTTCGACAACATCGGTGAAAGACTGGAATTTGCTGTCTGCCGGAACGGCAAACGCTGCGTATTCAGCAACGACTGCTGCAATCGGGGTCAGATCACGGAACGACTGCGGAAACACACCGGTCAGCGAACGTACGATGATCGGGGTGGAGTTGACCATCAAGGTGTTGTCAAGGCGATCAGCAGCTTCGATCATGTAGGCAATGGCTTTACCGCCGCCGCCGCCAGACATGTTTTCGTAGGATGCGGTGCCAACCAGACCGGATTTGGTCAGTGCTTCGCCGGTGCCACGTGCCGTGCCATCCCAGCCGCCGCCAGCGCCGCCCGGAATGACGAAGTGAATTTCTTTCATTTCTGCGGCTTTGGCATCCATTGCGCCAAATGCAGCAGTTGAAACAGCAACTGCGGTTGCTGCGGCAATAAATCCGCGACGTGAGAACATCGTCAGCTTATTCATCAGGGTCTCCTCCAGACACTAAAGCATTTTCCCAGACCACCCGTTTGGCGGTCGACCGATCATCAGGAACAAAACTTCAGCAAGGAAGAACGTTGAAACCCGCTTAGCGGATGCAACAATGCCATCTGCATGCGGGTATTAGGTTGTCCTCCCTTGCCGATATTCTTTTTGTTTGTTCCGGGTGCTTCGTTGAAACCCCCGGATCGGCAGTGGAAGGACGTTAACAGTCGAACCTGTCATCAACCTGTCATTGCAGATAATTCGGTGAAAAAATTTCACATGATTTATGCGATATTGGCAAAAATGAAGGAAAAACGGGATCAGGCAGACAACTTCTTGCCGCAATCATCTGCATGGGACTGCAATGAATTCAGCATCTTGAGTCGTTTTTCAGATGTAAAACGACTACCGGGACCAGAAAGGGTCAAAACACCCAGAAGGTGATTCTGACGATCAAGGACCGGGACTGCGATCGCGGAAATATCCGGATCACGTTCCCCGTCGCTTTGCGCAAACCTGTCTCCAAGAACCTCGATAGCGCGATCATCAACACCGTTTCCCCAAGCACGAATGACATGCCCCGCGGCACCACGATCACAGGGCAGGATTGCACCCTCTTCAAGATGGTGGCGCAAGCTGCTGGGTGAATTTTCCCGAAACAGACAAAGGCGGTTGGAGCCCTCAGGCACATAGAATGAGGCAGTTTCGCCACTTTGGGCGACCAGCGCCGACAGGTGCGGGCGCACGACATCATCCATTCGATAGGATCTTCGATAGATTGATCCCAGTCGCCACAATGCCGGGCCTAATCGATAACGTCCGCGACCGGAGGTCATCAGAAACCCGTGTGACTCCAGCGTTCCTGCCAGTCGTGACAGGGTGCTTTTATACATTCCGGTACGCTCAGCGAGTTCCTTGAGCGAAAGATCCGGATCCTGGTCCGTAAAGACATCAAGAATTTTTAGGGCCCGTTCCACGGCACTAACGTTTTGTTCTGACATGAAAAGTGATCTCGCTGTTGGGTTGCTGCGGTGTTCGGCGACCGGTTTGCATTTCGCACGGGCCATAAATTCTATATAATAGAACATAATTCTACCAGACAGAATTTAAGGAAGACCTATGAACGGAACAAAATCTTTGTCCGGCATCACAGTGCTTGATCTGACAAACGTGCTGGCCGGGCCGTTTTGCTGTCATCAGCTTGCTCATCTTGGTGCAGAGGTAATCAAGGTCGAGGCCCCAGGGCGTGGTGACCTTGCCCGACAGCTGGGTGCCGATATGGGGTTGAATGAAAAGCTGATGGGCGTCTCCTTCTTGGCGCAAAATGCCGGAAAGAAGTCGATTACCCTGAACCTGAAAGATCCACGTGGCAAAGATATCCTCAAGAAACTGGTCAAGAAGGCCGACGTTCTTGTCGAGAATTTCAGGCCCGGCGTTATGGACAGGCTCGATCTTGGCTATGACGTTCTGTCAAAGGTAAATCCCGCACTGGTTTACTGTGCGATTTCCGGATTTGGTCAGACTGGCCCGATGAAGAAACTTCCGGCCTATGATCAAATCGTGCAGGGCCTGTCCGGTATCATGACGATCACCGGGACAGAGGAGACGGGAACGTATCGCGTCGGCTATCCGATGGCCGATACGATTGGGGGCATGACAGCTGCATTTGCCATCAGTTCGGCCTTGGCTGGAAGAGCTCTTGGCAACAAGGATGGTAAAGGCTGTTTTATTGACATTTCGATGCTGGAATCAGTCATCGCGACTATGGGGTGGGTGGTTTCAAATTATCTCATTGCTGGCAAAGAACCGACCGCGAACGGCAATGATAACTTCACCTCATCCCCGTCAGGTGCGTTCAAAACAGCAGATGGTCAGATCAATATCGCCGCCAACAAACAGGAGCAGTTCGAAGCGCTGTGTGGTGTCCTTGGTCTTGAGGACCTGATCGGCGATGAGCGGTTTACATCACGTAAGGAACGACTGGAGAACCGTGACATACTGACCGGACTGCTTGAAGCCGTCCTGACGACACAGGAAACGGACCACTGGG
Organism: Thalassospira profundimaris; assembly: GCF_003326795.1. Taxonomy (GTDB): domain Bacteria; phylum Pseudomonadota; class Alphaproteobacteria; order Rhodospirillales; family Thalassospiraceae; genus Thalassospira; species Thalassospira profundimaris_C. The sequence continues at coordinate 335,386 of NZ_JPWI01000003.1, forward strand.
TTGAGAAATTCAACGCAGTGGGTGTTCCTGCCGGTGCCGTTCTTACTGTGCCACAGGTTCTTGCGCTTCCGCAGATTGCCGATCGCGGGATGCTGGCAGCCTTTGAAAATGTTCCCGGTGCGGATCGTGATATCCGAATTTTGAAGACCGGGATCAAGATGGACGGGGTTGCACCATCGGTCGATATGCCGCCCCCCGAACTTGGTCAGGACAATACAGATATTCTCTCGTCGCTTGGCCTGCCTCCTGACGAGATCACAACCTTGTCCAAGGAGGGCGTACTATGAATGACAAGACCGCAAAGGACATTGAAAACGAAGTCAGTGACTGGTGGCAGACCGATATCATCGATATGGAACCTGGGAAAATCCATTATGCCGGTTACCCGATTGAGGATCTGATCGGCAATGTCAGTTTCCCGACCATGATCTGGTTGATGACACGCGGTGAATTGCCAACTGCGGATCAGGCAAAGCTTCTTGAGGCAGCGCTGGTTGCAGCCGTTGATCACGGGCCGCAAGCACCCAGTATTGCAATTGCACGCATGGCGGCGACTTGCGGTGTTGGCCTTAACAACGCGATGGCAAGTGCTGTTAATGTGTTAGGCGATGTTCACGGTGGTGCGGGTGAGCAGGCGGTGACGCTTTATCACGATATCTCAAAGCGCATGGGCGCAGGTGCCACGTTGCGTGATGCCGTGGCATCGGGGCTTGATCATCAGATTGCAGAGCACGGCAAACATATTCCGGGCTTTGGACACCGTTTTCATCCGGTGGATCCGCGTGCGCCAAGACTGCTGGAACTGGTCAGACAGGCATCGACCCACGGTCATGTAAGCGGACAGTTTGGACAAATTGCCAGTGCAATCGAGGATGAATTGCTTGCGCGTAAAGGAAAGCGCATTCCAATGAATATCGATGGTGCGACCGCCGTGATCTATGCCGAGCTTGGTTTTGCTCCGGAACTTGCACGCGGTTTGTTCTGCCTGTCGCGGTCGGTGGGCATTCTTGCCCATGCCTGGGAGCAAACACAACAGGGCGGACGCAATAAGGGGCCGATCCCGCGCCGACTGATCTGGAACTACAATGGTCCGGAACGTCGGGATGTCCCTGATACTGCCAAATCCGGTTTTGATAACCACTAAGGATGAATGGTGGGCAGGGTGCTTTAGCGGCGGTTTAGCAAGGCATCCTGCCAGCGACGGATAAATCGTTCGCGCTTGGCCTGATCAAGATAGACAAGTAATCCGGGGCCAACCGGGAATGAGCGCACCCGTTCGCCATAGCGATCAAAGATCAGTGACGAGAACGGGCTTTGCGGAACATCTGACCGTACCGGGTTGAAGTTGCCTTCATTTTGCAAAATGCTCTGACCCTTGACGGATAACATGAAGTCAAGGAAGCGCGCGCCAAGATCCGGGTTCCGGGCATCACGCGGGATGATGGCAATACGCGAATAAACAACAATGAAATCATCGGGCAGAATAACGCCGAGATTCGGGTTGCGATGGCTGAATGTCTCGGCATAGGAGCCAAGCAAGTTATATCCCAGAACAACCTGACCGTCGGCTATCTTTTCAAGCATCGGAGATGTGTTTGAGTAAAGCTTCACCTTCGATTGCCCCAGTGTGCGAACGAAATCCCAGATGCCAGGGAAAAATCGTTCGTCACGGGCCAGAAACAGGAAGCCGACACCACTGCGCTCAATATCATAGGTCGTGACCTTTTCGCTCAACAGGTCGTCATGTTTGGTCAGGAGTGCAATGAAATCATCGCGCGTGCGTGGCGGTTCAAGATCGTGTTCACGGAAAAATGCCCGGTTGTAGGCAATGACAGCAGGTTCCTGTGTGACGGCAAAGGCCTCGTTTCGCCATCGCGCCCAGTGCGGAAGTGCCTGAGTCTCGCTGCTTTGATGGGAAATTGCGTAACCATCATTGGCGAGCTTCATTTGCAAGTCCATGGACGAACTTATGATCAGGTCGGCGTTTGGTTCACTATTGGCACGCTGGGACAGCGTCATGTCATACATTTCAAGTGTCTGAAGCTGATGATATTCGACGCCAATGAACGGATTATCTTGCTGGAAGGCCTCGATCACGGGACTGAACGCGCCAATGTCGGCTGACCCATAAATGACCGCCGATGGTGTAACATGCGCCAGTAGCGATTGTTCCGGGTCGGAAATCTGTGATGTCCGCATCGGAGGAAATGTAAACACCTCGGCCAATGCAGAAGATGCTTGCATCGTCGCGACGATGGCACATAAACGAATAATGGTTCGGCCCAGGGTCATTTTGGATACTCTATGTCACGTTCGGCCATTCACAGGTGGCTGTGGTATGAACAAAGTAATCTGCCATATCATGGTTCGTTCAGGGAGCCGCAAGGCAGAACAAAGCCGTAGAACGGTTTAACAGGGAAGAGAATTACAAACAATGAGAGTCCTTGTCGTTGAAGATCATGCAGCACTTGCCGACGGGATTGCACGGTCTTTGCGTCATTCGGGCTATGCTGTTGATGTGATTGCAGATGGAGAGGAAGCCGATGATATCCTGCGCACACAGGAATACGGTCTTGTTGTTCTTGATCTGAACCTTCCGAAACTTGACGGGCTTGAAATTCTCAGGCGGTTGCGCCATCGCGGTGCTGAAAGTGCTGTTCTGATCCTGACCGCACGTGGCGATATCGAAGACCGGGTCAAGGGACTTGATCTTGGTGCAGATGATTATCTGGCGAAACCATTTGAACTGGTCGAGCTTGAAGCACGGGTCAGGGCACTGATGCGGCGTCATGCCGGTACGCACAATACCCAGATCAAATGTGGACAGCTGGCATTTGACACTGTTGCCCGGCGGGTAACGATTAAAGGCGAGGATGTCGACATTCCACGTCGTGAACTGAATATCCTTGAAATTCTGTTACTACGTGTCGGACATGTGCTGAGCAAGGAGCAGATTTCTGATCAGCTCGCCGGGTTCGAGGATGACATCAGCGCCAATGCGGTAGAGCTTTATATCAGTCGTTTGCGCAAGCGTGTGGAAATGGCCGATGTTAAAATTCAGACAGTGCGCGGCCTTGGGTATTTGTTGAAGAAAACATGAAATGGCGTAACGGGTCACTCAGACGCAGGCTTGTCATATGGTTGCTGATACCTCTTTTGGTGATCAGTTCCCTGATGTTGCTCGAAGTTCGGAGTAACGCAGTAAAGTCGACAAATCAGGCTTTTGACCGAGCTCTTTTAAGTTCAGCATTGGCAATTGCTGACCGTGTTGTCCTGATCGGCGGCAAGATCGAAGTCGATGTTCCCTATGTCGCACTTGAGATGCTGACCAGTGCCGCAGAAGATCGCGTCTTTTATCAGGTCAGTACAGGGCAGGGTGAATTCATCACCGGCTATGAAGACCTGCCACCGGTTCCGGAACGCCTTTTGCCACTTCGTGAAGAACCGGTATTTTATGATGCTGTTTATAATGGTGAGCAGGTTCGCATCGGGGCCTTGTCGCGATATGTTGCAAGCGTTCGAAAAGCCACGCGTTTTCAGGTTCTTGTTGCGGAAACCATGGGGACGCGCACAAGTCTTAGCGAGGATATTCTCGCCAGTGCCGCTGCGCGCCAGATCGTACTGATCATGCTTGCGGCCATCATTGTGTGGTTTGGTATTGGGCAGGGCCTTAAACCGCTGACCCGGCTTGAAGAAGCACTTAATCGGCGCTCGCCGACCGATTTGCGACCGATTTTGCATGACGTTCCGACCGAGGTACGTCATCTGGTTGGGGCAATCAACCAGCTGTTCGGGCGTCTGGAGAACAGTCTGAAAACGATGCAGCGATTTACTGCGGATGCCGCACATCAGTTGCGTACACCTTTGGCAGCACTTCGCACCCAGGCCGAGCTCGGACAGCGCGAGAGCGAACCCGAAAAACTGCATCAGATCATGGCAACGATTGCGTCTTCGACGCGGCAAACATCCCATCTTGCCAATCAGTTGCTCGCATCTGCGCGCGCAGCACCCGAAGGATTGGCTGGTCGACCGTTTGAAAAAATTGATCTTTGTGAAATTACGCGCGCTGTGACCAGCACCAAGGTCCCGGCAGCACTCGAAAGCGGTATTGATCTTGGATATGAAGGTCTGACAGAGCCTACATACATTATGGGTGATGCGACGCTTATCGAAGAGCTTCTCAAAAACCTTGTCCATAACGCACTGATATATTGCCCGGAAGGCAGTGCAGTGACTGTGCGGCTTGAAAATGATTTCAAGGATGATGTCGTGCGGCTTACGGTCGAGGATAACGGCCCGGGAATTCCTGTTGAACACCACAAGGACGTTTTCAAGAGGTTTTACCGGATGAATGATGCCGGGCAGGAAGAAGGGTGCGGACTTGGTCTGTCGATCGTCAAAGAGATTGCTGCACGTCACGAAACCAAAGTGAAGCTGTCACAGCCCCAAGGTCACGGCGGTTGCGTGTTCAGTGTCAAGTTCAAGCGATGTCAATGATGCGCAACGCAGGGATGTGGCGATGAAAGTCAAAGTTTCCGATTAATATATCTTTTCATCTATTTGATATTAAAGGATATATCCTGATCTAAAGATGTCGGCGGGTTTTTGGAACGGCTTGCGTTAGTTTGAACTGCGTTTCGAATATGCGGGAACTGGTTGATGTTGCGTGATTGTCAATGACTTGAAGAGGCTATGGGTTTCCACCTATCTCAATCTTGAGAAACAGATGTGCGTGCAAGCCATGCACTAAGTTCTTTGTTCGCGGTGATAAGCCCCTCGCGATTGATCACCTTGCGCGCGATGGCACTGGAGACGGCGCGCGTCCGTTTGTTGAGTACGATACCCATGTCATTTTGGTCTTGGGATTCTACATCCAGTTTATCGTACAGCGACAGTAACCGGTTCTGGACAGTCCGAAGCGAGAGTTTCCGGCGTATTGCGATTGCCTTGTCAGGTAACCCCAGTGCGAGATCAAGCAAGATCAAATATTCGAATTCCGTTAATGCGCTGCGTGAACGCATGTGTTGGGCCTGTATCTGATGAATTTCGCGATCGACAACAATCTGTGCTTCAATAAGGACTGCGCGTAAAGCCAGGCGCATCTTGTCTTGTGAAGCAGTTTTAAGAACATATCCGTAAGCCGCCTGATCTGGAACGATCCGCGTAATGCCGCGTAAATACGCTTCATCAGAATAGTTTGACCAGAAAAGAATTCGGGTATCCGGGCGTTCAGCCCAAATGGTTCGGGCGGCTTCGATACCGTTGTGTTCCTTCATTCGCAGGTCCATCACAATTGCAGAAATCTGATGGCGACGTGCAAGTGTTTCGCCATCTTTGCCATTTGGAGCAAGCAGGATTTCATCAAATTCCGGCAACGTACTTTCCACGATCTCCATCAGAAAATCGGTGTGCATTTTGTCATCTTCAACCAGCAATATTTTCATGGATCACGTCTCCTGCTTTTCCGGTCGTTTGATGCAACTGAATGGTAATTTGCGTACCTTGTGAAGTGGAAAGATCGTATTTCGCACCGATGAGGCGCGCGCGGGTTTTCATATGTTCCAATCCACTGGAAGGTTTTCTTGGATGTGGTTTGAACCGACCGTCGTCTGAAATCCGAATATTCAAACAACCTGCCGGGTTTTCGGTTACCGAAACTGAAACGAGATTGGCGTTGGAGTGCCGGACAGCGTTATTGATTGCTTCCTGACAAATCCGGAAAACGGCGATCCGTGTTGTCTCTGGCAAAGAATCAATTGCCCCGTCTGTATGATCGTCGACCCTGAATTGCATAGTGCTGTCATAGCTAACCGCACGTTCCAGATGGGTTTGAACCGCGTGGTGAAATCCAAACAAGTCAAGGATTGAGGGGATTGAGGTATCAATGATGTCGCGCAGTCCCTGAATCATGTTTTGGACCTGCTGCTGCAATCGAAGATACTGTGCTTCGCTCAGGCCGGGGCGGATATCTCTGGCGATGCGTGTCAAGTCGGCCAAAGTCTGGTCGTGCAAGTCCATGCCAATACGCTGGCGTTCGGCTTCGAGAGCATCAGTGAGGCTAAGCGCCCCCAACCGCAGACCTTCTTCACGCGCAAGAATTTCGGCACGAATTATTGCTTCTTTATTGGCCTTTTCATTAGCCCGCAGGGCATAAAAATAGGGAGCCAGCATGTCTGCGAGAATGCGTATCTGCTCGACATGGCTTTGAGTATAAAAGTCCTCTTTATTTGAAGAACAATTCAAAGACCCGACGACTTCACCCAGGACCTTCATGCCGACACTCACACGACTGCGCAATTCGTGGTCTACTATGGGTGCACTTACTGCGCCGGGGAAAATGAAACGCGGATCCTGAAGTGCATTTCCTGTAAGGAGATGGTCTGTCTTGCCCAGAAGGATGTCGCGGATCGGAGCCTTGTGCACCCGGGACCGCATTTTGCTCCAGGCAGTTTCCACGCCAACTTCATATGCCGTCGCCCACCTTTTGTCTGTGTCGATAAGACACACATCAAGATGGTCAAACTCGATAATCTTGTCGATCTCGGTTTTCACCGAGCTTAGCGCCGAGTGAATATCGAGATTGCCCGCAAGCAAATTGGATATGCGAAGGTAGTGAGCAAGATCCGACATGGTTGTTTCCTCCAGCTCTTAAATCATATTCACAGGTTTTTGCCTTGTCTTGCGGAAACCCGCAACTTGGATGCGTGACACCGTATGCGTTGTGCGGAGAGTGCTCTTTACGATTTATCAGCAGAGAATGAAACTTGCGCAATGGTTTCATGGCTGGAGTTGCAGTCGCGAACTCATCCTCACCCCTCCACGGTGATGGAATAAATAAAAACAATAAGTCACTTGCCGATGTTCAAGCGAATGCTGTGTGCACAACCAGATTTCGCAATGGAAATTGGCCTGACGACAAAAATGTTCATTTGCGATCGATGATCAGGAGCGTCGATTCAGACATTTGACACCTAACTGACCAAGAAAATTACACAAAGCGGGCAGGGGCGCTGACCTGCTGAGGAAGACATAAAGAACAGCGCATCCAACGGGAGGAATACCATGAAAAAACTACTTTCGATGACGACAGCAACTGTCGCCCTGATGTTGACTGCACAGGTTGCGATTGCTGGCCCGAATACCGTTGCTGGTCCTGGCGCTGATCCGTCATGCTTCACACCGGTATCGGACAACACGACATACTTCCAGTGGCCAGGACGTGAAGGCCCTTACAAGATTGCTCTGGTCAACGGCTTTATTGCCAATGACTGGCGCGTTCAAATGATTGCGGTCGCAAAGGCGTATGCTGCGCAGCCTGACGTGGCAGCTGATATCGAAGAGTTCAAGGTCGTTTCGGTCGGTGAGGATATCGCCGCTCAGATCGCGGCTGCGAACAACTTCATCGATCAGGGATTTGATGCAATCATCATCAATGCCAACAATACCGCAGCATTTGGTTCAGTGGTTCGTAAAGCCAACGAAGCCAATGTGGTAGTTCTGTCATTTGACAACGTTATTGATGACCCGAACCAGATCGCGATCAATGTTGATCAAAAAGGCCTTGGCAAGTCAGCCGGGGAATTTTTGCTTGAACAAAGCGGAGATGGTCCTGCCAAGTTCCTGCATGTACGTGGTCCTGCGGGGCAACCTGTGGATATCGCGCGAAACGAGGGTTTTCTTGAAGTTATCAAGGAATCCGGTCGTGACGTCGAAGTTGTTGATGTCGTTGGGAACTGGGCGCCCGGCGATGGCCAGAAAGTTACGGCAGATGCTATTGCTGCAGGCGGTGTATTTGACGGGATTTATGTGCAGGGCGGATCGCAAGGTGTTGCAACGGCTATGCTGGATGCGGGCGTTTTCAAAGCTCCGATTTCCGGAGAAACCGAAAATGCGTTTCGGCAGCTCTGCAATAAAGCTGGGCTGAGCTGTCAGTCTGGTGGCACGGGTCCTGCGCAGTCCTCAGTAACGATCAAAACAGCAATAGCGGCATTGAAGGGTGAAGTCGTTCCCTCAGAAATTGCGCTGCCGACATCGATCTCCTATGCGCCTTTCAAGGAAGGTGTCGAAATGTTCCCGAAACTTCCGGGGAGCTTCTTTGCGGGCAACAATTTCGAAGCTTGCAATATTGGCTTCACGGCAGAGGAAATCGCGTCTCAGACAGGCGAGAATAACTAACAACAAACGTCCGGTTACCGTCGGCCCGGTTCGGGTCGGCGGTATTCTATACTGGTTAGGAACACTGCCGTGTCAGAGCGCAAATCTCCTTATTTATTGTCAATGTCGGGCATTACCAAAAGTTATGGTGGTGTCCGTGCTCTAGAAGATGTCAGTTTTGAAACGCACCGTGGATCAATCCATGCATTGCTTGGTGAAAACGGGGCGGGAAAATCGACGTTGATCAAAGTTCTTTCGGGTGTTGTGCAGCCCGATAGCGGAAAGATCGAAATTGAAGGCAACATCGTAAATTTTGCAAATCCACAGGAAGCCAATGACCTGGGTGTGTCATGCATATTCCAGGAATTGTCCCTGTTGCCCGATCTTACCGTTGCCGACAATATCGGCATCACCCGTCCACCACGTAATAAGTTTGGCCTGATTGACTATCGCGCCCAGCGACAGATAGCCGAAGAGGCGCTTGCGCGCGTTGGTGGCGAGAACATCGATCCGATGGAAACCGTCAGCAATCTGTCTCTGTCTCGACGCCAGATGGTGGAAATTGCCAAAGCATTGGCCCGGAATCCCAAAATTCTGATCATGGACGAGGCAACATCTGCGTTAACAGCCGCTGATGTGGAGAAGGTCTACGCGATGCTTCACCGGCTTCGCGATGAGGGAATGTCAATCATCTACATTTCTCACCGTATGCCCGAGATCGCCGAACTGGCTGACACCTGTACGGTTTATCGTAACGGCAGAAAGGTCGAGACATTCAAGAACGGTACGAAATCAGATAGCGCCGTTGTCGAGATGATGATCGGTCGCGAATATAGCAGTGTGTATCCTGCGAAAAGTACCAGACCTGATGTTTCCGAGCCGATCCTGAAGGTGGAGAACTTTTCCTGGAACGATGAACTCAATGACATCAACCTTGAAATGCGTCCGGGTGAGATTGTCGGGCTTGGAGGTTTGGACGGGCAGGGGCAGAAGCAGTTGCAACTGGGCCTGTTTGGAACGCTGATCGGGTCGACCGGGGGCGTTGAAGTCAACGGCGCGCCTGTAAAGTTGAACAGTCCAAAGATGGCGAAGTCCGATGACATAGGCATTGCGCTTGTACCAGAGGATCGCAAATACGAAGGCCTGATGTTGTCGATGACCGTTCGGGAGAACCTGTCATTTGCAGCTGTTGAAAAAATGAGCCGGTTAGGTGTCGTCGATACAGCTGCAGAAGAAATGGCCATCGATGAAATGGTTGAACTTCTCAAGATCAAGGCCGATGGCATCGATGGTCCGGTCGGGGCGCTGTCCGGGGGGAACCAGCAAAAGGTCGTGATCGGGAAGTGGCTTATGACCAAGCCACGCATCATTCTGTTGAACGATCCTACGCGTGGAATTGATGTCGGCACCAAGCAGGAAATATATCATCTCCTGCAGAAACTGGCAGCTGAGGGATGTGCGATCCTTTTGTATTCAACGGACTATGACGAACTGATTGGCTGCTGTGACCGCGTTCTTGTCATGTATGACGGCCGGATTGTTCGAACCCTTGCTGGGGATGATCTTAACGAAACCAATCTGGTTTCGGCTGCACTTAACCTGCCGGAACAAGCTGTGATCCAGCCAGAATTGAAAAAGAAACAAGGGATGTCGTTATGAATGTGGGGGCCGAACCAGCAGATCTGGTTTCTCGACAAAAACATTTCGCCTGGGTTCGCCGGTTATCCGCTGCCCAGAGAGGTATTCTCATCGCAATGCTGATCTTTACAGCGATGTTCATTGTCTATGGTTGGAAGCAGGCAGCAGGTCTGACGCCAAACATGATAAATACAGCTGCGAACAAGGGCGCATTGCTGGCACTTGTGGCCATGGCGCAAACCTTGCCGGTGATTACGCGGGGACTGGATCTTTCGGTGGGGGCGACATTTGTATTATCGAACTGCCTTGCATCAACAATCGTTGTAGGCGGTCCGGTCGCTACCACGTTCGGGATTTTCGGGGTTCTGCTGGTTGGTTTGGCATGCGGTGCCATAAATGGTGTCATTATTGTTTATGGTCGTCTTCAGCCGTTGATTGCCACGCTGGCGACCAGCGCTGTCTATTTCGGTGTCGCTCTTGCCATTCGTCCCCAGCCGGGCGGGTCGGTCAATTTTGAACTCGCCGATTTTATGACCCGTTCTTCCTTCGCCATTCCGCATAGCGTTTTGCTGTTACTGGCCGTGGTTGTGTTTATCTGGATACCGTATCGCAGATCGGTATTGGGAAGAGCAACATTCGCCATCGGCTCATCAGAGCAAGCGGCATATATGTCCGGAATCCCGATTAATCGCGCCAAACTGTTGGCATATGCATTGAGCGGACTGCTGTCGGCGATTGGCGGCATTCTTCTTACGGCACTTACCTATTCCGGTGCGGCCAAGATGTCCATTGCCAATGAGTACACCCTTAACTCAATCGGGGCTGTCGTTATCGGAGGCACGTCCCTGTTTGGTGGTGTCGGGAGCGCAGTCGGTTCGATTTTCGGTGCCTTTGTCATGCGGACGGTCGGTGATCTGTTGATCGTGTTTGACATCAATCCGGTCTTGCAGCCGCTTTTCGTCGGCGTCGTGTTGCTTGTTGCGGTCAGTCTCGGGTCGTTACGCGTTCTTAGAATCAAGAACAGACTAGATATTTATCGGTAAGGCAGAAAAATGAGTGTTTCAGTCGTAATCGCAAGGCAATTTGATCGGGCAACTGTGATTGCATTTGCATGTGTAATTGTTTTGCTTCTGATCGGGGCGATGGTTGAGCCTGCCTTTCTGTCACCGAAATATTTAATTCAGCAGTTGCATACCGCGTCCTTCCTCGGGGTGGTTGCAAGTGGCGTGATGTTGGTCATTCTGTTGGGACATATTGATCTGTCCATTCCCTGGACCATATGTGTCGGCGGCATGATGGCTACTGGTGCTACCGGTTTTCTGGGGCCTGAATGGGGGATTACACTTGCTGTCCCGTTTGGCGTTTTGTGTGGAGCTTTGATCGGGCTCGTCAACGGACTGGGTGTTGCATATCTGCGTGCACCGGCCATGATCTTCACGCTTGGCATGAATGCGGTCGCACAAGGCCTTATGGTTTACCACACGGGCGGATTTGCTCCGCAAGATCGTGCAACCGAGTTCATGCGTGAACTGGCTGTCGGGCATCTCATCCCCGGTATTCCGAACCCGCTTCTTATCTGGATCATTCTTGGGGCGGCGATCATCTTCATGCTAAATCGTTCAGTCCTTGGTCGACGGATTTATGCGGTAGGGAATCAGGAGCGTTCGGTGTTCCTGAGCGGCGTGGATACGCGCAAGGTTATCCTGGCCTGCTTTGTCTTCTCGGGTGCATGTGCCGCCATGACGGGCGTGTTGCTGGCCGGATGGGCAAATCGTTCCTATCAGGCAATGGGGGATCCCTACCTGTTGCCAACAATTGCGGCAATCGTTCTGGGCGGGACTAATGTTCTGGGCGGTCGAGGCAAGTATGTTGGAACGATCGCAGGTGTCATCTTGATCACAATCTTGCAGTCAATGCTGTCTGTGGTTCAGCCGCAGAGATATTTTGCCCAGCTTGGCGTTGATATTCCTGCTGACACCTTCCGACAGGTGGTGTTCGGAGTTGTAATCATTGGAATGTTGTTGATTTATGGGCGGCAACAGCTGGTGCGCTAAAGGTATCGGTGGTGCTTGTCACCACCGAATCTTTTTGTCTCAACCTGAATTTGGTAAAGGATTATCACTTGGCTTACTGTGCCGCAGATAAACTTGAAGATGCATCCGGTATGTTCGAACCATATCAGATTCTGGACTGTCGGTTTCGTGATCTGATACTGGCGAATGTTCGGCTGAGGAAAATTTCCGGCGGGCATTTGTGGACGGAGGGGCCGGTATGGTTTCCAGCTCATCAATGCCTTCTGTTTTCGGATATTCCGAACCAGAAGATTTTTCGCTGGATGTGTGACGGTTCAGTGAACGTCTTTCGCACCCAATCTGAGTTTGCCAACGGTAATACTGTCGATATGAACGGTCGGTTGATCACATGTCAGCACGGCACAAGATCGGTTACCCGTACGGAACATAACGGCACAATCACGACGCTTGTGGATGAATTTCAAGGCAGTCGTCTTAACTCGCCAAATGATGTCATCGTCAAGACTGACGGATCGATCTGGTTTACTGATCCCACCTACGGAATTTTATCGAATTACGAGGGTTACAAAGCGGTACCGGATCAAGAATATAACAATGTGTTCCGTCTTGACCCTGAAACCGGAATTGTCACGAGCGTGACGTGGAGCTTCACCCAGCCGAACGGACTTGCATTTTCCAATGATGAAAAGCTGCTTTATATCGCAGAATCAGGAAGCAGCCATGATGACAAGGTTCTTCCCGTCATCCGTGTTTATGACGTGGTCGACGGAGAAAGGCTTGAGAACGGCCGTGATTTTGCCCAGATCGATAAAGGTTTGCCTGACGGACTGAGAGTCGATTGCTATGGCAATGTCTGGTGCTCGGCCAAGGATGGGGTGCACTGTTTTGATCCTGCTGGAACCTTGCTAGGCAAGATACTGGTTCCTGAAACTGTCTCGAATTTGACTTTTGGTGGCGCGCGCGGGAACGAGTTGCTGATAACAGCAACGACGAGCGTCTACACAATTCATGTCAACTGCCATTCTGCTCAACAGCCGGTCTGCACTCCGTTAGCCTGATCAGACGGCCGACTGACTGTTGAGCGGGTGAAGACTATGCGTCCTTTGACGGTTTCTCTACGGAATCACGTTCAACCAGCAGGCATTCGACCTTGATCTGGTTGGGAGTGGCCAGCAGACCTCCCACGCTATCTATAAGCAATTCAGCACTAATTTCGCCCATTTCGTAGTGGGGGAGAATAAGCGTGGTAAGGGGAGGGTGTGTGTGTTGCGCAATCTCGCGGTCGTCAAAACCAATCACGGCAACATCATCAGGTATGCTTAGTCCAAGATCACGCAGGGCGTCAAAACATCCCAGTGCCATCAAATCATTGGCGCAGAAGATCGCATCCGGTGGATTGTCGAGGGCCATGAGTTCGTGAGTCATGGAATAACCGGTCGATGGCTCCCAATTCCCTGGTCGCACAAGAGCCGGATCAAACGGAATATCGTTGCTGGTGAGTGCCTGCCTGTACCCTTTGAGGCGGTCTCGTGATGCGTCGACACCTTTCTGGCCGTTAATGATGGCTATGCGTTTGCGTCCGGCACTTATCAATCGTTCAGTCGCAGCCCGTCCCCCCAGGAGATCCCCGGGCAAAACAGATGGAAGTGTGCGGGTGCTATCGTAGCAATTAACCAGAACGGTGGTTTTTTTTGACAATACGGGTGGTAACTCAACCAGTCTTGTAAGAATGGTCCCGTAAATAATGCCGATAACGTTCGAGTCCGCCATCTGGTTGACGATGTTTGCCTCGATATTGGCGTTCCCGTGGCTTACGGCAAGGATAACATTTATGCCGTATTCGAGTGCCTTGTTATGGGCTCCTTCGAAAGCAAGTGCCATCCAGGGATCGGTACTGATCTCATCAGCAATAAATATAATGGTCGAACGTGTTTTGCTGTTTGGTGGTACCTGGCTTTCACGCCGCACCAGTTGGTAGCCGAGTTTGTTGGCGGAATCTATGACGCGTTGCCGTGTCGCTTCGGTCAGTTTGGCAGGGCTGCCATTTAGCACCAGCGATACAGTCGCTTGCGAGACGCCCGCCATCGTTGCGACATCCATCATCGTGGGACGGCTTTTGCCACCATAAAGTTTTTTTTGCGACATAAACTCGTTCTGCCTCTGGTCTTTTAGCCAAGCAATGTTTTGCAGTGATTGCGTAAGATATTCCGGAATTACGCACAAGCGATGGGTTTAGTTCTGCGAATTGAATGGCTTGGCGAATTCATAACTCTCCAGACCGACATTGGTAATACCTTTTCAGCTTCTTCAAAACAACCCGTCAGACTGGTCGGGAAGCAGAATTATTAATTATCTGCCACTCAATTTATCTCAACCATCTTCCAGAACGCTGCTTGACTAAATATTATTAATTAATATTATTAATTCAATAGGGAGGAGAATTAATGAAGATTTTGGTCACCGGTGCGACGGGAAAAGTCGGCAAGGCTTTTCTGGCAACTTTTCTTGATGAGGAACTCTACTCGTCAGCGAAGGTAGTGGCGCTTTGCCACAACAGGAAGATTGATGCAGGCGAGAGGGTGGAGATCGTCGCGGGATCGCTCGCTGACCCGGAAGCTGTTGCGCAGGCAATGGATGGCGTAACTCACGTCCTTCATATGGCCGCGGTGAAAGAAAGTCCGGATCTCGCCATTGATGTCGCGATCAAAGGGATGTTCCTGCTTTTGGAAGCGGCACGTCAGTCGCCAACTTTGAAGCAATTCATCTTGATCAGCGGTGACTGTGCTGTCGGGCACATTTTCAAAGAGTATCCAGAGCCAATCACTGAGGTATCTCCAAGGAAGGCATATAGCGGGTGCTATGCTCTGACCAAGGTGCTCGAAGAGGTCATGATCGAGCAATATCAGATCCAGTACGGCCTGAACGGCACTGTTCTGCGTGCTCCCTGGATCATGGAAAAAGACGATTTCAAGTATGTGCTCTCGTTTGGGGCGGATCAGTTCGGTGGTCCAGTCTGGGGTGACTTGATGAGTTTTGACAAGGCCATGCGTCTTGGGCAGGGGGATTTTGTGCCCCTTATGCGTGACAAAACCGGGGCACCACTTAAGCGCAATTTCGTTCATGTCGATGATTTGGTCGCAGCACTGATGGCGGCTTTGGACCATCCTGATGCAATGGGGGAACTTTTCAATATCGCCATGGATGAACCGGTCGATTACGCGCAGGTGGCGGCTTACCTTACGCGCACGCGTGGTCTTGAGGCGGTCGAGGTGCCCACACCGTTTCATAGCAATTGGCTGGATAACACAAAGGCGCGCCACCTGCTTGGGTGGCGACCACAAGTAGATTTCGAGGGGTTGATCGAGCGGGCCTGGTCATATGTGAGAAGCCCGAACGATCCTCGGAAAATCTGGTATCCGGGGTAGTCAGCTCCGGGCCAGACCAACTAGGGAGAGCGAAACGTGAAACATAAAATGTTACTAACTCTCACATCTGCGTTCATTCTTGCGACAGGTGTTGGTGCCGCAAATGCCGATGGCAAAAAGACACTGGCCATTGTGGTTAAGGGTTTGGATAACCCGTTTTTCGAACAGATCAATCTGGGTTGTCAGAAATGGATGTCGGAGAACATGAACTCTGAATATGAGTGCATTTATACCGGACCGGCTTCCAGTGCTGATGAGGCAGGTGAAGTGCAGATCGTGGACGATCTTCTGACTCGCGGGGTCGCGGCAATTGCGATTTCGCCCTCAAATGCTCCGGCCATGGCGAACCGTATTCGCCAGATCAGCCCAAATGTCCCGGTGATGACGATTGATGCCGATTTCCTTGAAAAAGATCGAGATTTGCGGGCGACCTATTTGGGAACAGATAACTATCTTATGGGCGTCAAGATGGCGGAAGAGGCAATGGCGCTAAAGCCTAAGGGTGGGTCGGTTTGTCTGCAGTTGGGGAATGTCGCGGCGGACAATATTAACGCACGTGCTGCCGGCTTCCGCGATACGATTTCAGGGGCAAAAGGGACGGAGCGCCTTGATGGCAATAACGGCTGGACTGAAGTTGACGGGTGCCCGGTCTTTACCAATGACCAGGTCGATCTTGCCAACCAGCAGATGGCCGATACCTTTACAGCAAATCCAGATCTTGATGCCTTTATCCTGATTGGTGGTTGGGCGCAGTTCGCGCCGCAGGCATATGCGCAGGTTACCGATCAGGTCATGGATCGGCTGAAGTCGAAAGACCTGATCCTGATTGCGGGCGATACATTGCCCCCGCAGACTCAGGCGTTCCGCGACGGGCGCAGTCATGCCCAAGTCGGTCAGCGTCCATTTGAAATGGGGTATCGCGCGCCGGATGTCATGATTGAATTGATCAGCGGCAAAAAGGTCGAGGATCCGCTCTATACGGGACTTGATGTTTGCAATCAGTCCAGCCCTGGTTTCTGTGCGGATAACTGATTTCCAAGCGCCATGAATTGGGCCGGATCCCGAGGTCGGATCTGGCCCAATTTTTATCAAACTCAAGGCGGGCTAAGGGTGTGACAAAAAGACAAATTAACTGGGGTATTCTTTCGACGGCTCAAATCGGGCTGGAGAAAGTTATTCCTGGGATTCAGAAATCAAAATCCTCAAACGTTCTGGGCATTGCCTCACGCAGTGCTGCGCGCTCTGCAAGGGCGGCAAATGACCTCGGAATTCAAAAATCATATGCCTCCTATGAGGCGTTGATCGCGGATCCGGACATTGATGCGATTTATAATCCGCTGCCCAATCATATGCATGTGGACTGGACGCTTGCAGCGACGCGGGCGGGTAAGCACGTGCTGTGCGAGAAGCCGGTTGGATTGAACGCGCGAGATGCTGAGCGGCTTCGGGAATGTCCGAAGAATGTGTTGGTCGCAGAGGCGTTCATGGTGCGCTATCACCCGCAATGGCTTCGGGTGCGGGAAATGGTCAGAAGCGGGGAGCTTGGTGAGGTGAGGGCGATCCAGGCGGCCTTTAGCTATTTCAATAATGATGGGAAGAACATCCGAAACAGCCCGGAAGCCGGAGGTGGTGCGATCATGGATATTGGATGTTATCCAATCACTGCCGGTCGATTCCTGTTCGAAGACGAGCCTCTGCGGGTGGCAGCGCTGATTGATCGCGATCCGCAATTCAAGACCGACCGAATGGCGAGTGTGGTTGCTGATTTCGGGCGCGGGCGGCAATTGTCATTTATTGTGTCGACGCAGCTATGCCCATACCAGACTTTGAACGTTTTCGGCACAAAGGCACGTGCGGAAATCATGATCCCGTATAACGCACCTGCAGATGAAGAAACCGCTTTGATTGTTGATAGGGGCGAGAGCCTTGATGGCAGTCTGGCCGGCTGTGAGATGCTGCCCGCGTGCGACCAGTATACAGAGCAGGCCGAAAAATTTGCACAAGCAGTCCTGGGGCGAACAGCTTTGCCCTACGGCATAGAGGATTCCATCGCTTCCATGCGGGTTCTGGACGCAGTCTTCGCCAGCGAGGAGCAGAATAAATGGGTCAATGTCTAATCAAAATCATTCACTTAACAGTAGCTGGGTGAAAAATGCTTGATCCAGAATTATTAATTATATTATTAATTATAAAGCACGCAGATAATTTATAAATACAGTTGTGCTTGTGATTAATCGGGAGGACTAAAAACATGAAAATTGCATCAACAATTGCAACGCTTGGTCTGTCTATGGTTTTGGCTGGCGGGGCGCTGGCTCAGGAAAAACAGCAGCTTGCATTCGTGGTTAACGCAGCGTCGGATTTCTGGAAACTTGCAGAAGCAGGCGTTCAAGCCGCGCAGGCGGAGCTGCCGCAGTACGAGCTTCAATTCCGCTATCCGGCGCAGGGCACAGCGGCGCTTCAGAATGCACTGATGGACGATCTGGTCGCGGGGGGAACCGACGCGATCATGATTTCTTCAGCCGATCCTAAAAACTCTATTGATGCGTTCAATCGCATTGCCGCCCAGGTGCCGCTCTTCACGACCGACAGCGATGCGCCACAAAGTGACCGGATTGCCTATCTTGGTTCGTCGAATGTTGCTGCCGGCGTTCAGGCAGGTGAAATTGCCGTAAAGGCAATGCCAAAAGGTGGCAAGTGCATGGGGTTTGTCGGTTTCCTGGGGGCTGACAACGCAATTGAACGTATTGCGGGTTTCCGTCAGGCTGTTGAAGGAAGTGGCATCGAGCTGGTCGATGTGCGTGGTGATGATGTCGACTTTGCCCGTGCGCGTTCAAATGTCGATGATGTCCTTGCCGCAAGCCCGGATATCAATTGCATGGTCGGGTTCTATTCCTACAATCCGCCCAAAATTTATGAAGCACTGCAGGCAGCAGGAAAACTGGGTCAGATAACCGTTATTGCCTTTGATGAGGACCCTGTGACACTTGGGGCGGTCCGCGAGGGCAGTTTTGCCGGAACGGTTGTACAGGATCCGTATCAGTGGGGCTATCAGGGCATGCATCTGATGGCGGATTACCTTGAAGGTGATGCTTCGAAGGTTCCGAACGATGGTCTTATCATCGTGTCTACCAAGGTGATCGACAAATCCAATGTCGACGAGTTTGAGGCGGTCGTTAAGGAAAGAATAGGCGGGTAATTTCTTCCCCCTGCCTAGCGAGCGGGTACGCGTGTGGTTTTTTGTGCACCCGCTCGCACCTTTCCGATGATGTCAATGGACATTGGGAGCCGTTTGGAATGAGTGCAGTGCATGGGCTTGATCTGAAGCTTGAGAATGTCACCAAGGTATATCCGGGTGTGGTTGCCCTTAATGATGTTTCACTACAGATCAAAGCAGGAGAAGTGGTCGGACTTCTTGGTGAGAACGGTGCCGGAAAGTCGACCTTGATGAAGATACTGGGTGGGCTGATTGCCCCGACATCAGGACATATTACCCTGGATGGTCAGCAATTTGACCGGTTCGATGTTAAGGAATCTCAGCAGGCGGGCATCGCCTTTGTGCATCAGGAACTGAATGTTTTTGATAACATGGATGTTGCCGCAAACATATTTCTTGGTCGCGAGAAAGTTCGCGGGTTGTTTCGGCTGGCCGATCACAAGGCGATGAAAGAATTGGCTCAGCCTCTTCTTGATCGTATCGGTGCGCGCTTCAGGCCAGATACTCCTGTTTCGACATTGTCACTGGCAGAACGTCAGTTGCTTGAAATTGCAAAGGCGTTATCGATGAATGCGCGGCTTGTCATCATGGATGAGCCAACATCGAGCCTGACCCTGTCAGAAACAAACATGCTGTTGAAGGTGATTGCCGACCTGAAGGCACAAGGAATTGCCGTTGTCTATATATCGCATCGGCTAAGCGAAGTTGAGGAATGTGCAGATCGCGCAGTGGTGCTTCGGGATGGCGTCAAGGTTGGTGTGCTTGAACGTGATGAGCTCACGCATGACGCCATGATCCACATGATGATCGGGCGGGATCTTAAGGCTCTTTACACACCACCTGCGCGTCCGGCGACCAAACCCGTGCTCGCGGTCAGAAACCTGTCCATCAAAAGCAAGCCGGATCGACCAGCCAGTTTCGAGCTGATGGGGGGCGAAATTCTTGGCGTTGCCGGACTGATCGGTGCAGGGCGAACAGCCTTGGCAGAAGCTATATTCGGTGTTGGTGAAAAGCTTGATGGCGAGATCCTGGTTGATGGTGTGGAGGTAAAGGTTAACACCCCTGCAGATGCAATTGCTGCGGGGCTTTATTTGGTTCCGGAAGATCGCAAGCGGTCCGGCCTTATATTGGATTTCCCGACGCTGGAAAACGTCACAATGGCTAATCTTTCGGCCTTCACATCTCGCGGTCTTGTTTCACAGAAGCGACAGATCGAAGTTGCTGAAATTCAACGTGATGCTTTGGCAATCAAGACCCGCGATGTGCGCCGCGCTGCAAATGAAATGTCGGGTGGAAACCAGCAGAAAGTTGTTCTGGCCAAGTGGCTGTCCATGGATCCGAAAGTTATTATTTTCGATGAGCCGACGCGTGGCATCGATGTTGGAGCAAAAGCCGAGATCTATGGGTTGATGCGCTCATTGGCCGATCATGGAGTAGGGGTGATGATGATATCGAGTGACATGGAAGAAGTGATCGGGGTGTCGGATCGAATTTTTGTCATGAAAGATGGCGCTATCACGGGGGAATTGCCCCGCCTTAAGTTTTCGGAGAGCAACGTGCTTAATCTGGCTGTCGGCAAAATTCTGGAAGAGGCCTGAGCAATGCAAAAAAAAGATATTGGGCTTGGCATTCTGATTATTGTGGTTGGTGCGATTGTTTACATGCGCAACCCGTTGTTCCTGTCTCCAATCAACCTTGGAAATACAGCCAATCTGATCGGTTTGTTCGGATTGTTCGCCATCGGGCAGGGCTTTGTTATTATGACCGGTGGTATTGATCTTTCTGTCGGGTCGGTAATTGCCCTGTTGGGGGTTCTGTTTGTCGATATGGTGGGGAAATTTGGTGTCCCCTGGCCAATTGCAGTGGCTATTACGGTCGGGCTGGGTGTTCTGATCGGGCTCGCCCATGGAATACTGATTACACGATTTAAGCTCCAACCATTTGTTGTCACCCTGTGCGGTCTGTTGATTTATCGCGGGATAGCACGTGGATATACTGCTGAATCCACTGCCGGTTTCCCATTTGGATCAAGTTACCCGCAACTGGAATGGTTGACCATCGGGCGCAGCTTTGGTGTTCCGCACTCGTTTCTTGCCATGCTGATTGTTGCAGCCATCATGTGGGTTGTATTGCATCATACTGTCTTCGGGCGGCATCTGTGTGCCGTCGGCAAGAATGAGGAAGCCGCGCGATTTTCAGGGATTAATACGCGGTTTGTCACCATTACGGCATATGTCATTTGCGCGGTCCTTGCTTCCATCGCAGCGATCTATTTCGCAATGTTTACAAAGTCTGTGCAGCCGTCGTCGCACGGGAACTTCTACGAGTTATATGCGATTGCCGCGGCAGTGTTGGGAGGATGCTCTCTTCGCGGAGGAGAAGGTTCTGTCATCGGCATCGTTCTTGGGGCGGTATTGCTGCAGGAACTGCAGAACCTTGTAAATCTGCTAGGTATTCCATCTTCACTGAACTTCGCCGTGATGGGGACAGTAATCCTGCTTGGTGTGTTGGCTGATCAGCAGTTTGCGACTTATCGCAATCGCAAGAATACCGAAAGAGCTTTGGGCTTGCTGCAAAAACAATAATCAGGAGCAGCACAACTGTTTGCTGGCCGTACTTTTGATCTGCTGGGCAGAGTAGGGGGAAATCGTGAGCGTGCTTGAGCTGAAGAATATATCAAAGCGTTATGGCGCCATTCAGGCACTTGATAATGTATCACTTGCCATTCAGCCGGGCGAAGTGGTCGGGCTTATGGGGGATAACGGGGCTGGAAAATCTACGCTGGTTAAGGTCATTGCGGGAAATTTTGCTCCAACGTCGGGCGATATATTTATCTCTGATCAGAAAATGGTGTTTCACAAGCCACGGGATGCGCAAAAAGCAGGTATAGAGGTCGTTTATCAGGATCTTGCGATTTGCAACAACATGAGTGCGGCTTCAAACGTTTTTCTTGGCCGGGAGCCCACCCGTAAAATCGGGCCGCTCAGGATTGTCGATTACGCCTTTATGCGCAGCAGATCAGCGGAACTGTTCGCGCGCCTGAAATCGGAAACCCGGCCCCGTGATCTGGTCCATAAAATGTCCGGCGGGCAACGTCAGGCCGTGGCAATTGCAAGAACACTTCTTAGCGATGCAAAGATCGTGCTTATGGACGAACCAACGGCAGCAATTTCCGTTCGTCAGGTGGCAGAAGTGCTCAGTCTAATTCGTCAGCTGAGTGATCACGGGATTGCAGTGGTTCTGATCAGTCATCGTATGCCTGACGTCTTTGAGGTTGCAGACAAAGTTGTTGTTTTGCGACGCGGAGAACTTGTTGCCGACAAGATGGCATCAGACTCATCGCCAGAAGAAGTCACAGGCCTGATTACCGGGGCGATTGAAAAAGCATGAGTGGAATTGAAAAAGGACCAATGAACATGGCAAATCCAACTCTTGCTGATGTTATCAACCGTTCACAACATCACGGGTTGATCGCACGGATTACCAATCAGCAGATTTTCTGGGTATTTCTGGCAGCTGTGTTTGCCTGTTTGGCATTGACCATACTTACCGACAGTTTTGCGACAGAGCGCAACCTTTTTAATGTTACGCGCAACTTTGCCTTTGTCGGGATTGTTGCACTTGGGATGACGGCAGTTATCGCGTCAGGCGGGATTGATCTGTCTGTGGGTTCCACATTGGTAATTTCTGCGATGACCGTCAGTGTTCTGATGTCGGCCGGGATGCCTTTCTGGGTTGGATGTCTCGCCGCTCTGTCAGTTTCATTGCTGGTGGGGGCGGTGAATGGTGTGTTGATTGCCTATGCCAAGATGCCATCATTTGTCGTTACGCTCGGGATGCTCTCTATTGCGCGCAGCTTGGCGATGGTGCTGTCTGACAATAAAATGATCTATGAGTTCGGCCCTGATCATGACTTTTTACTTTGGCTTGGAGGTGGTGCGACTTTCGGGCTTCCGCATCCGCTCATTATCTTGATTATCCTGGCGTGCCTGACGGCATTTGCGTTCCGCCATTTGCGCTGGGGGCAGCATTTGTTTGCGATTGGCGGTAACGAGAATGCGGCAGTTCTGACCGGCATTCCGGTGGCGCGTGTCAAGGTCAGCGTCTATATGTTTTCGGCTTTGATGGCTGGTATTGCAGGCGTTCTTGAAGTTGGCTGGCTTGGTGGTGTGACAACCAATCTGGGTCAGGCAATGGAGTTGACGGTTATTGCAGCTGCTGTGATTGGCGGCGCGAACCTTGCCGGGGGTGGCGGAACTGCATTTGGCGCCGTTGTTGGTGCGCTTCTGATTGAAGTGATCCGGAACAGCCTCATTTTGTTGGGGATCAGCACATTCTGGCAGGGAACATTTGTCGGGTCTTTCATTGTGGTGGCCGTGGCATTTGATCGGTTCAGACAGCGGAAAACATAACAATATCAGTTTGTAACTCTTGATAGTTAACCAAAAAACTCAAGAGAAGAAGATAGCTTGGATACACATATGCAATTATTTGTCATAATATATATTATAGAACTTATGTGTGTGTCTGATGATCTCGCATCAAGATTGCGCATCAGTCCCTTTTCTCGTCGTGCATACGGCTGAATTCAACACCGGTTCTTGTCGTGAAAACTGCGATGCATACGATTTAAGTTGCAGTCGCTTGTCTTCCGACCGGTTCAGTGTTCGCATTGGTGCTCCGGCGGATTTTACCCAAGCTGACGTGAACTGGGCATTCTCGTAAACATCAAACTCAGTCGCTGTGGATTGCCCTAACAAACAGAACCCGAATGAATTGACCACGTACAACGTTTGGGGCCATCGTTTATATAATTCATGGTCACCCGGCATCGTCCAGGGAACAGAACCTGTGCACCCTGCCCGTGATCGCAGTTACGAGGACCCAGACTGATTATTTGGCAGGTGAACGCGGGCGAACTTTCTTACGTCTGGTCCGGTTTTTCCTGAGAAGACCAATGTGCGCCCGCTCCGAGACGGCGGGAAATGTCGGTGGTCACTTCGATCAGGCGCTCCCTGCATTCCTCTACCGTGGCAACTGACGTTCCCGAAAGACGTTGAATGAATGGGACTGTTAGTGCAGCGACGACCTTACCTGAAAAATCGAAAATCGGTGCGGAAAGGTTAAGAACACCCGCAATGGTCAGGGATTGTGATTCACAATAGCCAGCAGCCCTGACGTTCGGAAGATCATCCAAGAAGGCCTGATATTTGTCTGAGGGTTCCTTGCCGACCTCATTCATCAGCTTATCAAGTGCCTCCTGCTCCATCCAGGCCGCGAGAACACGACCGGATGCCGTATCAAAAATATTGATCTGCGCGCCCAACCGGACTGCCGTGATGTTGTTGTCCTGACAGTCGACCTGTGCAATGACCAGAACATGGCCTGAATGAATGATCGCCAGATGCATTGACTGGTTCACTTCATTGGCAAGCCGCTGCATTGCATCGCCAGCGATAGATGTCAGGCGGCGAATGGGTGGATGGCGATGAGCCACCTCGAACATCTTGGTTGTCAGTTGGTAACGATCATCCTCCTCGCGTTGTTCGATATAGCCGCGCTGACACAGAACCATCAGCATCCGGAAGATTTCCGAGGTGTTTCGATCGAGCTGTTTCGCGATGGCGATCTGCGAAAGACCATCCACTTCGGAGGCAAGCAGTTCGAGAATATCAAGCCCTTTTGACAAGGCCGGAGCACGGTATTTTTCCTGATCAATCTGTTCTTCGGTCTTGCCGTTCATGTGTCCTCGCAGGGAGATGAAAACCGCTTGGTTTCGGTCGACTGAGTATATGCGGGTCAGCCATATCGTGGCAACTGACCCTGTGATATAGAAAACATCATATCAAATATAAAACATACTTTCATTTATAAACTTCCGGCATTAAACTGATGATGGGAGGAAGAAAAACAATGACCAAACAAAAGAAAGTCAGGGGCATGACCTGGTCGGATCCGCGCGGCTATGACCCGCTGGTGGCAGCCAGTGCAACCTTTCGTGAACGTCATCCTGATGTTGATATCGTCTGGGACAAACGGTCCCTTCAAGGTTTTGAAAGCACCCCGGTCGAGGAACTGGCACGGACCTATGATCTGATTATTATCGATCATCCTCATGTTGGCGCTGTGGTGGAAAAGAACTGTCTGTTGCCCGTTGATCGTGTGGCAGATGCAGGCACCCTCGCCCGGCTTTCGGCCGAAACCGTTGGTAAAAGCTATCAGAGCTATTTCTTCAAGGGGCATCAGTGGGCCTTGCCTGTCGATGCCGCTTGTCAGGTGCAGGCAATTCGACCCGATCTCATCAATGCTCCGGTCAAGACTTTCTCCGACGTGATTGCCCAGGCCAAAGACGGTCGTGTTGTCTGGCCGCTTCTGTCCCCTCATGTTCTGATGTCATTCTTTAGCTTGCTGGCAAACTCCGGCGCACCCTTCCCGGTCACCAAGGGAACCGAAATCGATCAAAAAGCAGCCCTTGATGTAATTGAAGCAATGGCAACCCTTGCCGATCTGGTTGATCCCGCCTGCCTCAGGATGGATCCGATTTCGGCCCTTGATGCCCTTTGTGACGGCAACAAATTTACCCTGTGTCCTTATGTCTACTTGTATGCGCCTTACGCGCGGATCAATTACCGCGCCTATCGCATAGCCTTCCACGATATGCCCTCCCTTGGTGCGTCCGGCCCACTTGGCTCGGCCCTTGGTGGAACCGGGATTGCGGTTTCATCGCAAACGAAACATCCCGACCTTTGTGTTGAATTCGCTCTGTGGGTTGCTTCGGCCGATATTCAGCGTGGCCTTTATGCCAGCCATAACGGTCAACCGGGCAATGCGGTTGCCTGGGGTGATGCCGCAGTCAATGCGCCGGTCGGGTCTTGTTACAGTAATACCCGCATGACCCACGAAGCCGCGTGGCTGCGCCCGCGCCATGACGGATATATGGCGTTTCAGGAAGATGCATCACACATCCTTCTTGATGCGCTGACCGGAAAAATTACTCCGCAAACAGCCCTTTCTGCCCTTCAGGCACGTTTTGACGAAAGCTTCGACCATGACTGATATACTGCCCCTTAAAGGACTGAAGGTTCTGGATTTCTCGCAGTTTCTTGCAGGCCCCTATTGCGCCCTGAAACTTGCAGACCTTGGCGCAGATGTGGTCAAGGTCGAACGATCCGGGCTTGGCGATCTGTCGCGTTATCTTTATCTGACCGATACCAAGATTGCCGGTGAAAGCACCATCTTTCACGCGATCAACCGCAACAAACGTTCTGTTGCGGTTGACCTTAAATCCGATGAAGAAAAGGCCCGTCTGACCCAGCTTGTGCAAGAAGCCGACGTCATCTTGCAAAACTTCCGCCCCGGTGTGATGGAACGTCTTGGCTTTGGCTACGAGGCTGTCAAAAAGATCAACCCCACTGTCGTTTATGGCACCGTGACCGGATATGGATCGGACGGTCCGTGGGTGGATTTGCCCGGTCAGGACTTGCTCGCACAGGCCCGGTCAGGGGTGATGTGGCTTTCGGGCGGCCGAGACCATGGTCCGGTTGCGATGGGGCTTCCGATTGCCGATGTGCTGGCAGGATCAGCCCTGACGCACGGGGTCTTGGCCCTTTTGTATCGCAAGGCTACGCAAAATATCGGTGGCTATGTTGAAACCTCGTTGATCGAGGTTCTGGCAGATCTGCAATTTGAATTACTGACCACATGGTTTAACGACGGCAACCGTACCCCGGAACGCTCTAAAAATAATCCGGCACATGCCTATCTGGCAGCACCGTACGGGGTTTATGAAACAGCCGATGGTCACGTTGCCATTGCGATGGGCAAGCTTGATCTTCTGGCGAATATCACCGGACTTTCACTGGAAATTGCCGCACTGGATGCCTTTAAACAGCGCGATGAAATCAAGGCTGGCCTTGCCGCACAACTAAAAACCCGAACCAGTGCAAGCTGGATGGATGAATTCGTCGCCAACGATATCTGGGCCGCACCAGTCATGGATTGGGATGGCGTCGTCGCAAGCGGTGTCTTGCAGACACTTGATATGGTTCAGAATATTGAACGCGGCGATGTAGCGATGCAAACGACCAAACTGCCGTTGCGTATTGATGGTGTCCGTCCGTCATCGTCACGCGCCGCACCGGAACTTGGGGATGCGAACGATCTTCTGGAAACCGGCTGGTAATCTACAAAACCGATCTACAAAAAAAAAGCGCGGCATCCTTGCGGGCCGCGCTTTTTT
>NZ_JPWI01000030.1 GCF_003326795.1 Thalassospira profundimaris
CAACCGACGAGATCAGCCGCAATGTTCGCGGAGCTGCTGATCGCACCCGTGCGGTTTCGGCATCGATCACCGAGGTTGCCAATGAAACCGGTCGCACCGGTCAGTTGTCGGGCGAGGTTCTGACAACATCCCGTGCGGCATCTGAAAAGGTCAATGAAATGCGCAACCGCATTGCAACCATTCTTGAGGACCTGCGCCAACAGGCACATGATCGCGCAGCATAGGCGTTGAACGCCCTACCCGACCAGATCAACAAAGGCCCCCCATCCGGCGGGCCTTTTTCTTTTACCGGCAAATTGGGGACGTACTCTTCGCACGATTACGGTACCTATTTGCCTCATTACAAAAACCTATACCGGTGCATAGATCAAAAGGAAAATCCTGCGAATACAACGAATAACGTGCTATCGATTATTCTAATAAATATAAAAGCAAGCCGTGCCTTTCTATTCCCGCAACACCGCCTCCGGGCGATATGCGGGTCTCCCCGAAGTGGCTTGACCAGGAAACAAAGTCCAAGAAACACGCATCTTTTGCGTCGACGCTTTGCCGTGTCGGCTTTTGGCTTTTTGGTCTACGGGGTTACTAGAAATATGGGTTTGAACATAAAGCACGGCGTAAAGCCGTCATCGTCTAACAAGACGAACAAATCAGGGTTCGGCGTTCGTGAAAAGCTTGCTGCTGCTTTCTTTTTAACCGGATTGATTGCCATCCTTGCCGCCGCAGTTGCGGTTTTCTCATTCACAAAATTCGGCACTCAGCTTGGCAAGATTGCCCACGAGCAACTGCCACCCATGTTTGCTGCACAGCAACTGGCTGCGACCAGTTCGAAGATCGTAGCGTCCGCACCGCGCATTGTTGCGGCAACCAGTCCGGAAGAGGAACTTCTGTTCAAGTCCGAGCTTGATGGATTGCTGGCCAATCTGAATGACTATCTCGGGCAACTGGAGCAATCAGGTCTTCCCGAAGACTCCCTGACCCTGATTGAACAGAATGGCAAAGACCTTGCCAACGCCCTTGCAGAACTGCATCAAACCACCATTGACCGGTTTGCAATTGCCAAGGAACTCGCCGCATCGCTCGGCAAGTTTCAGCAATTGACCGGACGGTTCAACTCAATGATCCAGCCGGTTCTGTCTGCTTCCCAGACCCAGCTGACCGGAGTTACCAGTCAGATCAAGGAACTCCGCCTGAGCGGAGCCTTCATGACCGCCGAACAGAATGCATCAACCAAGGGGCTTTTGTTCAAGCTTGATGAAATCATGACATCACGCGCACCGGTTCTTGAGCTTGCAAATCGCGGCGCTGAAATCAGCAATACCATCCTGTCAGCTGCATCTTCAAACGATCCGATGCAGCTCAAACTGATGGGGGTTCAGGTCCGAGGGTCTGTTGGTGTGGTCAATAGTACCGTCGATACCCTTGAGAACGAGAAACTCAAAAAGTTCTACAAGGGTCTGATGGAAGATATCACCGATCTTGCCACCGGAGAGCGCAGCATTCCGACCCTTCGAACAACCGAGCTTGAACTTTCGGCACGGCAAATTGATATTGTCAGTCACAGTGCAGAATATGCATCGGCCATGGAAGACGGCGTGAATGCCCTTGTCGATACGTTGCAAACCGGTGTTGATAATGCGACGGAATCGGCAAACACCCTGACCCAGCAAAGTACGGTCGTGATGTATGCCGTGGGTGCCGCTGCAATCCTGATCCCGCTTCTGATCTATGTGTTTTATGTGCATGGCAGTTTGCTGCGCCGTCTGGCAGGCCTTCAGAAGTCGATGGTTTCCCTCGCCGGTGGCAATCTTGAAGTTGCGATCCCCTCCAGGGGCAGTGACGAGATTTCCGCAATGGGCCGTGCGGTTGACGTGTTCAAGGAAAACGCCATCAAGGTCCGCGACATGCAGGCCGAGGAAGAACGCCTTAACCGTGAACGCAATGAAGCCCTGCGTGACGAGTTGCTCAGCCTTGCCGATACGCTTCAGGGTGAAGTCGAAAGTGCGGTCAACGAGATCGCGGCCCTCGGGGAACAGCTTCAGGGTGTTTCGGGTCAGATGACCCAAAGTGCCGAAC
>NZ_JPWI01000031.1 GCF_003326795.1 Thalassospira profundimaris
AACCCTTGCGCGCGGCAAATCTTCTGGCCGGGCAACCGATCTATAAGATTCTGAATTATTCGTAATCTGGTGAGAATGTGACCGTCATCACTGACTCAAGGGAAGATTTTGGATGGCTCTCTAAAAGCGCTACGAAATGTTATGTTTTCCGCATCAATTGGAGCTAGTCGATCACCTGCTTGCGCCGAAAAGATGTCGAACAAACATCTTCATCCACAACCTAAACCAATGAATGTCTTCACTTATGATCTTTATAATTTTTCTTTAATTTCAATACATTAATATGAGAACAACACTAATTACTTTAATACAATTATTTTTTTGTTCAATTACCAATATAACAATTTATTATTGTTATATATCTACCGCTGAACAAGTAGAAAAGCTCGGCACGAGTCGTTTTTATCTTGACGAATGAGGAATTATATCACATGAATTAACTATATTTTAAACAACCGCGCGCGGTGTGTGCGACTTTAGTCTCCGGCAGGATCAATCCTGCGAACAAATATACGGCCTCTTTCACAGGTCGGAGGTGTAATTAATGCACCGCTTAAGAATAGTTTGGCTACGCCAGCCTTGATGATATTGCCGTATTTCGCGGCCGCTTGATAAATAGGTATTTGTTTTTTTCCGATTTCAACTACGGCGATCCTGCCACAACCTCAAACTGACTTCATCGAGACAGGACAAATGCGTCCGAGTTAAATCTAACTGTAAACATCGATTCAAATGGCAGACAACCAATAAAACCGCTTGAAGAGACGCCGGTTAGAGTCAACCACAGATGACACACTCTGTCTCAAACGCCGAAAGGCATTCAAACATAAGGGGAACCTATGGAAAAGTTCACTCGTCCGCGGCCTACATAGGCTAGGACTTAGATGGTTAGGTGAGAAGAAGCGATTAGCATCGGACAGCTTAGCCGAACCCCTCAACATTGAAAGGGGGTGATACAGATGGAACGATTCTTGAACCTGTTTTATCTGGCCTATACGTGCTTCGTGATTTTTATTGGTCTTGCGAAAGATCTTTATGAAATTGTCGAGGCGCTCTTCGAGAAAGACCTGCCGCAGCTTTTCTGGTGGGGCTATCTCTGGCTCGAAAAAATCCTCTCCTGGATAGTCTGAGCAACCGGACAACAAAGAGTCAAAAAAATCTATCGACCCACTTAATAGCAAGTCGATAACTGACCTCGGAGGTGTGACCGCACTTCCGGGGTCTTTGATTTCCCCCTCGACATCCGACGAGATAGGTATAATCTGTTTAGCCCCCACACAGATGGAACGACAAATCGCCCCACAGACTTAACCACAGTCTGAAAGCCAATGCAGCTTGTAATACATTTCGTCAGACTGTCAAGAGCAATGAATAA
Organism: Thalassospira profundimaris; assembly: GCF_003326795.1. GTDB lineage: Bacteria > Pseudomonadota > Alphaproteobacteria > Rhodospirillales > Thalassospiraceae > Thalassospira > Thalassospira profundimaris_C. The sequence continues at coordinate 1,376 of NZ_JPWI01000031.1, forward strand.
CATTTAACTGTTAATTGATGTAAATATTCCAATATGTTCTTTCAACCCTCATCCCCCTTAACCAATTGCTATTAATGAATTAATTAATTGTCGATTGTTAGAAACCTACGCATTTCACCTTAGTTGTGAAGGAAAACGCGGTAAGTATTTTTAAGCTAAATAGAGGTAAGAATCACCTTTTCGCCGCAAAGACTCGAAGAAAAATGCCACCTCAAACCCGCGTCGTTTCAGGAAATCAACCATTCAATGTCCAACGACAAGCTTGCAACCTAGACTTAGTGCGATAAGACCTGCCCTGATTTGAAAACAAGTAGCATCAGATCCCTTTAACGTCTCCGCAGTAGCAAAAGACCACGCGAGGGTTGCTTTTCCGAGAATACTTAACGCCATTGAACATGAAATCTCATGATTATTAATGACTCCCTTTCAAAGACGGCTCCAACCCTTCACTTTAAGTAGCCTATTGAAAACTCGCAGAGCAGGTTGTTGCCTTCAAGCAGGCAGTTGGATCGAATGATAGTCGCATTCCGCCCGACATTCCCCGATCCGAGATACCCTTTTTCAAGGACCG
>NZ_JPWI01000032.1 GCF_003326795.1 Thalassospira profundimaris
TCTGATTACAAATCAGCTGCTCTACCAATTATAGCTATGCCGGCTCGAGCGGCGCGAAACATAATCCGGGCCGCAGATGATTGCAAGACTTTGAAGCAGGGAAATTTACATCCCCCTGCTTCGGGGCAAATCGGGGTGCTGTTTACTTGCGATAAAGCTCGTAAAGGGCAACCGCGGCGGCGTTGGAAACGTTGAGACTTTCGATGCGATCAGACATCGGAAGCTTGACCAGGAAGTCACAGCTTTCGCGTGTCAGACGACGCAGGCCTTCACCCTCGGACCCCATGACGATTCCCACGCGACCATGAAGCTTGGCCTCGGCCAGAGTCTGTTCGGCATAGCCGTCCATCCCGGCAAGCCAGAAATGGGCTGCTTTAAGTTTTTCAAGCGTCTGGTTGAGGTTGCCGGCGTGAATATAGGGAACAGTTTCAAGTGCACCACTAGCCGACTTGGCCAGTACGCCGGTTTCAGGCGGTGCGTGACGGTCCGGTACGATAACGGCTGACGCGCCAAAGGCGGCTGCGCTTCGAAGAATCGCGCCCACGTTATGCGGGTCGGTTACCTGATCAAGGATAAGTACCGTACATTGTTCCGAATCCCGGTGGTCAGCGATCAGTTCTTCGACCGACAGCTGGGGCAGGGGGGCACAATGAATGGCCATGCCCTGATGGACGGTGCCCGGCGGCAACATCTCGTCAAGGTCGGTACGCCCGGCGGAATCAACGGCGACGTCGGTGCGTTCGGCATCGGCAAGGGCTGCGTTAATCTCGTCGCGCACATTTTCGGTCGCCCAGATTTTGTGAATCGTGCGTTGCGGATTGGCAATTGCCATCATTACCGGGTGGCGGCCGAAGAGAATCAGGCGCGAATTTCCGCCCGACGGTCCGCTGTCGCGACCGCGCTTTCGTCCACGGCGCGAATTACCTTCGCGGTTTTCATCGCTTTGCGGGAGGTTGTCCTGCCCGACGTCACCGGGGTGACGATTTCCTGAACGTGATTTGTTGCGACGCGACATAATGGCGGAAACCTCCGGGCCGTAAGGAACTGAATGCACTTTGTTTGACTCTGAAAGCAGAGCTTGGGGAACATATAGGAAAGGAAATACGATTTCGTGTTTTTTTTGCTGTTGACAACACATGCCCCTCCACCGTATTCCCTCCCTCGCCGCAACGAGGCCGGGCTCAAAACCCGGACGGCGTTAAGACCCTGATGGAGGGGTGGCAGAGCGGTCAAATGCAGCGGACTGTAAATCCGCCGACTTAGTCTACGCAGGTTCGAATCCTGCCCCCTCCACCACTCTCTCGCCCTCGCGAGAGCTCGCAGATAGAAATATGCGGGTGTAGCTCAATGGTAGAGCAGAAGCCTTCCAAGCTTACGACGAGGGTTCGATTCCCTTCACCCGCTCCAATTTTATTATGCAACCCGTCGGCTCGTGCGGTGGGTTACTACGTGTTTTTTTGGTTCGGATATAGGATCTGAGGGCAATGGCCAAGGAAAAGTTTGAGCGTACAAAACCGCACGTTA
>NZ_JPWI01000033.1 GCF_003326795.1 Thalassospira profundimaris
TCTGGAAACTTGTCCCGACGGCAAAAGCAGCTATCAAAAGTATGGTCAAAAACCTGATGCGATTGAGCATGGTTTACTTCTATCCCAAGGATGCGATGCTGTCTATATCGAACTACAGTAAATCCTATTGCTGCACCTCTGTGCCCATATCCAGAGACTAGGAGAATTGTTGGGTTACGCAGCATTTAATAGGATTTGATTGTGCTTCATCTATAAATTGATTGTTAGCAAGTCATACCCGCAGATTAGTGAATAACTCAGCACAACAGGTTGTTCATCTGTAGCGCATAACGTGATTTCATGGCGACGAATGCAGTAATCTATTGTTTTCACCTTGCTGATGGCTCAAGCAGCAGATGTAAATTCGTGAAATAGTCTGTCTTTGCCACAATATTGCCACTTGACCGCATTGATACATCAAGATAACCATTGCGCTGCAACATTGTGATAGGATTCTCCTTTTGCGGATCATCTCGTGCATACTTTCGGTTATCATCGCGTTGACAGTAATGCTGTCTGGCGCTGAGGCCGTGCATGCCAAAGCCGCTGATATTAACAGTGGCCATCACAGTGTTGTCTCCGTCATGGCTGACAGTAGTTCTCACACACAGGATCCATCGCACAACGATGTTTGTGGCATGGCTGTTTGTGGTCCCTATGTGCAGCAAATGTCTGGTAACTGGAACGCTGCACCTGTTTTGTTGTCTGTAAAGTACTGGGCAAAAGACAGAACGCTCTCGCCTGCAGAGCTTGATGTTAGCGTCAAACCTCCCCGCACCTAAGATATTCAGTTCCTTATCTAAACTGCATTCGTGACGTAATCTGTCGCTATGAGTCCGATCACTGACTCTGTGTAAGGTTTGCGTAACGAGATCCTTTATACTGAATTATCTCGGGAGCATTTTCATGCCCAAATACACTACTTCTGTCCTTCGCCTTGCTGTTGCTTCCGCCCTTGCTATGGGTAGCCTTGCCGGTATCCAGACTTCTGCATTTGCTGGTGCAGGTCATAGTGGCGGTGATAATGATGGCGTCGAAATCGGTGCGCCTGGCGATATCTCTGATGTCCGCCGGACCATTCGGATCACGATGGAAGACAACTTCTATGACAAGGAAAAGATCGTTGTTCGTGGCGGCGAAACCGTTCGCTTCCTGATCGAAAATAAGGGTGAGTTCGTTCACGAATTCAACATCGGCACGGCAGCAATGCACGCGGATCATCAAAAAGAAATGATGATGATGATGGAACACGGGGCCCTTGAAGTAGATAAAATCAACATGGACATGATGGAAATGGACA
>NZ_JPWI01000034.1 GCF_003326795.1 Thalassospira profundimaris
GGGTAGAACGCGCTGATTCAGTGTTTTCCTGCGTGGAAGCAAGGTTCTGACCAGCGAAGTCCAGACGGTTCTGCGAGGTACCAACCGCAGCACGTGCACGCTGCAGGTCGTCAATCGCGCGGGTTACAACTTCAACAGCATTCTGGGCAGAGGCCGCAGTGCTGATGGCGTTGGCGCCAAGATCAGCAAGCGACGTGTCGGTGCCGGCAGAACCGGTGCCGAGTGCTTCAGAGTCAACCGAAGTCAGGTTGATCGACAGACGGTCATTTGCAGTGTTGCCACCGCCAACCTGGAATTCGATGCTTGCTGCCAGGGTCTGACCGTTGTCAGCAGCCATCGTAACTGTGTTTGCAGTCGAGTCGTTGGTTGCGCCAGCGTTAAACTGGGTATCAGTGCCGAAGTCGGATGCGCCGGTGTTATCGGCAGCGATCGAGTCAACCGAAGCGGTGAAGTTGTTGTTGATGGTGAAGGACAGACCAAGCTCGTCGAAGTTAAGAGTTGATTTGTCGCCTGCACTCATCTCTTTGCTGCCGCCGGTGATGTAGTCACTGACGTCGATCGACTGGGCACGGCTTGCTGCGCCGTCGATGTTGGTGGAAACGGTCATGATGACCTGACCACCTGCAGCATAATTGATGGCAACGGTAAAGTCGTTGTCAGTAACTCCGCCGGCATTCGTGTCGGTTGCCCAGTAGTTATTGTCAGTGATGGCAATCGCATCAAAACCGTTGGCAGCCGAGATAGCAGCGCCTGTACCAGCTGCTTCAAGGTCTGCATAGTCCAGCGCCACGTCACCACCGTTACCCAGAAGCTGGATACCGTTGAAGTTGGTGGAGGAGGCAATACGATCAACCTCGTCACGCAGTTCGGTAAACTCGTCGTTCAGGAAGCCACGTTCGGTATCGGACAGGTTGCCCGAGGAGGACTGAACAGCAAGTGTCTTCATGCGAACAAGGATATCGTCGATGGTTGCCATGCCGCCGTC
>NZ_JPWI01000035.1 GCF_003326795.1 Thalassospira profundimaris
CTGGGTGTTACGGTCACTTCGACCGATGGCGGTGATACCGCAGCCACTTCGGGTTCAATCACCGTTGATGTTGCGGGCGTTGCGGATGCTCCGACCCTTGAAGTGTCAGATGCGTCTGGCAGCGAAGAAGGTTCAATTGCGCTTGATATCGATGCGGGCCTGGCTGACGTAAGCGAAGTCCTTTCCATAACCATCTCTGGTGTTCCAGATGGAGCAGTGCTCTCTGCCGGTGCCGATAATGGTGATGGCACATGGACGCTCACAGCGGATGATCTTGAAGGTCTGACGATCACGCCCGCCGATGATTATTCCGGTTCCTTCGATCTGGGCGTCACCGTCACTTCGACCGATGGCGACGATACCGCAGCCACTTCGGGTTCAATCACCGTTGATGTAGCGGGCGTTGCGGATACCCCAACCCTTGAAGTGTCAGATGCGTCTGGCAGTGAAGAGGCTGCGATAGCGCTTGATATCGATGCAGGCCTGACCGACGCCTCGGAAGTTCTGTCGATCACGATCTCTGGCGTGCCCGAGGGTGCCGTGCTGTCGGCTGGTTCTGATAATGGTGACGGCACCTGGACGCTCTCGGCCTCGGACCTCGAAGGGCTGACGATCACGCCCGCCGATGACTATTCAGGGTCGTTCGATCTGGGTGTCACCGTCACCTCGACTGATGGCGACGATACCGCAACTACATCGGGCTCAATCACCGTAGATGTTGAAGGTGTCGCTGACACCCCAACCCTTGAAGTGTCGGATGCGTCTGGCAGTGAAGAAGGTGCAATTGCGCTTGATGTTGACGCTGGCCTGACCGATGCGTCGGAAGTTCTGTCGATCACCATTT
>NZ_JPWI01000036.1 GCF_003326795.1 Thalassospira profundimaris
GCAACAACGCCCGCGCCGACGGTACGACCGCCTTCACGGATTGCGAAACGCAGACCTTCGTCCATTGCGATCGGTGCAATGAGGGTCGCGGTCATCTGGACGTTGTCGCCCGGCATAACCATTTCGGTGCCAGCCGGCAGCTCGATCGAACCGGTAACGTCAGTCGTACGGAAGTAGAACTGCGGACGGTAGTTCGAGAAGAACGGCGTATGGCGACCACCTTCATCCTTCGTCAGGATGTAAGCTTCTGCGGTGAACTTGGTGTGCGGCTTGATCGAGCCGACATGCGCCAGAACCTGGCCACGCTCGACGTCTTCACGCTTGGTACCACGAAGCAGTGCGCCGATGTTGTCGCCAGCTTCACCCTGATCGAGCAGCTTGCGGAACATTTCAACGCCGGTGACGATCGTCTTGACGGTGTCTTTGATACCGACGATTTCGACTTCTTCACCAACTTTCACGATACCGGTTTCTACACGACCGGTAACAACCGTACCACGACCCGAGATCGAGAACACGTCTTCGATCGGCATCAGGAACGGACGATCTTTCGGACGATCCGGTGCCGGGATGTAGTCATCAACTGCTGCCATCAGTTCGAGGATAGCATTCTTGCCGATTTCATCATCGCGACCTTCCAGAGCAGCAAGAGCCGAGCCCTTGATGATCGGAATATCGTCGCCCGGGAAGTCGTAGGACGACAGAAGTTCACGGATTTCCATTTCGACGAGCTCGAGGAGCTCTTCGTCATCAACCTGGTCAACCTTGTTCATGAACACGACCAGTGCCGGAACGCCAACCTGACG
>NZ_JPWI01000037.1 GCF_003326795.1 Thalassospira profundimaris
TTCAAAAGGCAGCCTTCGGGCTGCCTTTTTTCTTTTTTGCCCTAGAGCTCTCTGCAACGCGAGGTCAACCAACGCGCACGAATCGTATATTCCATCAGATCAATTTTGCTCTTACTCCTTGCGGCCTTGACAACGAGCAAGATCAGAGAAGTTCAAACAATAGTCACTAAGCAATTGAGAATATAGATTAACTGACAGTTAAGATTTTTCTGGACAACCACCCAACCCTAAGTATAGGATTAGCAAACTTAGTTATGCCTTATGTGATCAAGACGATTCTTAAAGGCATTTCCGACACGTAGTCGGTAACCTTCGGCGGAACAGTCCGTTAGAGCTATCCAAGTAGGAGATATGATATGGCTCTCAATATTATCTCGAACTACGCTGCGAACGTAGCGCACCGTAACCTGTCGGCATCTGATGAGATGGCGACCCGTTCCCTTTCCAAACTGTCTTCTGGTACCCGTGTTGTTTCCGCACGTGACGATGCTGCTTCCATGGCAATCGGCGCACGTCTCAACGCAACCACCCAGGCTCTGAAAACGGCAACCGTTAACGTTGGTCAGGCCAACTCGATGTTGCAAATTGCTGACGGCGGCATGG
>NZ_JPWI01000038.1 GCF_003326795.1 Thalassospira profundimaris
TCATTGAACGGATGCTTGATGAACGCCCGGATATAACGGGTATAACGCTGCCCGGCATGCCACCAAATGCGCCGGGCATGGCACGTGAAAAAACCGGGACGCTGAAAACCTATGCGTTCGGAGAGGACGGCATTGCCGTTTACGCCAATGAATGAGTGTTTTGGACAGATGATGGATGGTTCGATGATGGGTGGCCCGATGATGATGCTGATGATGGCAGGAGGCGGTCTTGTGTTTCTTCTGATCCTTGCGATCCTGATCATGAGCGTTCTCGCGTTGTTTAAATATCTTCGGGGCGGGAAATGAGTGCGGTATCGCCCGGATCAATGGTCACCGGATTAATGGCTGGCGTCGGCATGGCTTTGTTGTTCGGCGTGATGGATGCCAGCGCGAAGCCCGAGAATCTGACTTTTCTCGAAAAGCCGCTCACTCCGGAACAGATAGCACTGGGCAAGGATGACTATGTTGAATTTTGCGCATCGTGTCATGGCTCAAATCTTGAGGGGCAGAAAAACTGGAAGCGCCGCCTTGACACCGGGCGGATGCCCGCGCCGCCACACGATGCCAGTGGCCACACATGGC
>NZ_JPWI01000039.1 GCF_003326795.1 Thalassospira profundimaris
CCGGCCAGAAGATTTGCCGCGCGCAAGGGTTCAATCGCCGAGGCATAGGACATCAGGGCATAATCAGGCAGCAGGAAAAAGCCGATATGTTGCGGGGCCGGAAAGGCAGAGGGGCCGGAATGGATCAGGGCAGCAGACGGGCTGGCCGATGTCTGGCGGGTTCCGGGTTTGTGTGCGGACGTCATCTTGTGCCTCTGATCCTGCATTTCGGAGCATCTGAATGAATGTCCCAAATTTGTTATTAGATGTCCTTTTTAGACAAGCCGCAAATTACGCCTATGTCAAGATCAGCTGGTACCCGAAGCGGGCAACAGCGAAAGATCAAAGATGCGTTATTCAGCCCTGTCATTGCTTGGCAATGCTTTTTCCAAGAACAAGAACTGGAAGCCCGCATGGCGTAATCCTGATCCCAAACCCCATTATGATGTGATCATCATCGGGGGTGGCGGACATGGATTGGCAACGGCCTATTACCTGTCAAAGGTGTTTGGCGTGCGTAATGTGGCGGTCCTTGAAAAAGGGTATCTCGGATCGGG
>NZ_JPWI01000004.1 GCF_003326795.1 Thalassospira profundimaris
AGCTACACCCGCATGGTGTGTGGCGCGGTTTTTAACAGTCGGTCTTTGGGGGCGCAAGCGGTTTTTGATCTGAATTCGAAATTTCTTCCCGGTTTCCTCTGTGGGTAGAAACTACCCGTTATTCCGAAGCGTCAAGGTTCTCTCCGGGCATGTTTGACAATCTCATTGCAAAGCACGGAAGACACGGAAGACGCAGAAACAGGTTGGTCAAGAAAGCGGTGCGCCTACCCGGATGCAGAAGACAGATCGTCTCGGAAATGGGGGGATGACAAGAGGAAACGCAACATCAGTCTGTTGCGTTTCTCAATGCTATTCGCGGGGTAACTCGTGGCGTTCGGCAAGTTTGGTCAGGGCTGCGACGGTGGCCTGTTCGACCGTCGAGCCAAAGCCGGTAACGCGGCCTGCGAGAATGACATAAAGCGAATCAATATGAAGCTGGATGACAAGCAGCTGTTTTTCATTGGCGGTGGTACGGTCCGCAACGAAAGTTTCCAGCGATTTTGCAATCTGGGTCATCAACGGGTACTGGAACGTACCGCCAAGTGCCTTGACCGAATAGGCAAGGTCTGAGCTGCTGGCCACGGCATCGCTGCGTTTTGTCTTGTCGCCCAGTGCCTGGATGATCTGGCGGCGGCAATCCATCAGGTCCTTGCCGACGTCGCGGACAAAGGTTTCGGAACTGCGTTGCACAACCTGTTCAAGCTCTTCGAGCTGCTCGGGGGACAGATTGATGTCAAATCCCTTGATGAAGTTGACAGCTCGCCGCTTCAAATCGGTTTGGGCGGGAATGATCTGTACATTCTTCTTTTTCTTTGGCGCGTCCGGCTTCACGATTGCTCCGCTTCCCCAGTCATAATGGGTCATTCGTCAAGGCTCCTTCGGTCAGGACCATCAAACTGGACCTGCCTGCGGCGTCGGTCAGGACCAAAATACGTTCCGGTATTGATGAAACGTCGTGGTCGAGCAATGACCGATACCAATCGACTATAAAGTGCCTTGGCATTGAATGGTTTGGCAAGAAATTCCGTAATACCAAGGTCGCGTGCGGTTGTTACGTAACGGTGTTCCGAATGCGCAGTCAGCATGATCACAGGAATGAACCGGTTGGGCGAGTTGGTCGAATTGCGCATGACGTCAAGAAATTCAAGACCATCCATGCCACGGAGTCGCCATTCACACACAACGATATCAATCTTTTCACTGCGCAAGACATCAAAGGCATCATTCGGCGTTTTTACGCGCTGAATGTGACTGGCACCGAGATAGGCCAGTGTGTCGTAGACTACTTGAGCTGAAATCTTGTCCCCGTCAACGATCAGAAAACTGATTTTACTAAAGTCGATTTTCGCGTTCATCCGGCCTCGTTTCCTGAGCATCATCACGAATATGCGTCGCTGTTCAGGGACTAACAGCAGCAATTCATCTCGGTTGCTGTTGTATAAACCCTTATACCTTTGTCTGGTTTCCAGCAAGGTCTAACCGCCCCTGATGATGCTGGAGAATCTGACAAATACTGACCTGAGATCAGCAGCAGGCCTGAACTTGCGACGTTTACGTCTTGTTTTTTGAATGCTCGTATCCGGTCCGAACCCACCCATATTGGAGGTGGCGGTCATTTGTAAAGAGGGTGATAGATTATTTCATCGGCTTTGTGGTGCCGTCATTGTCGATCACCTGAACAATGACCCCGGATTCGTCAAACATTTCGGTCGAAATCTTCATATCCTGTTCCCAGCGTTCAAGAAAATCCGCGGTAAGTTTGGTTTTATCCACGAAGACCTCGGCGATTCCGGCCTGAATGATGGCGCGCGCGCAGTCACAGCACGGGAAGTGGGTAACATAAAGCGCGCAACCATCAAGAGATGTGCCGGTATAGCTGGCATTGTAGATGGCATTGCGTTCGGCATGTTCGGTATAGGCGTATTTTTCCGGGCGCTGGTGGCGGCTTTCGACAGCGTCATCCACACCACGCGGGAAGCCGTTATAGCCAACCGCACGGATTTCCTTTTTCGGGCCGATGACAACCGCGCCGACCTGCGTGCTGCGATCCTTTGACCAGTCTGCGATATGGGCTGCAAGACCAAGAAAGCGGTGGTGCCATTTATTCATTGAATGAAGCCCTGTTTGCATCAATGTGATCGGGGCATTTCGCGTGCGGCGAATGCGGCTTTTCACCTCTTTTAAGAGGGGGCTTCTTGTAATTGTCCAGTGAAAAATCACATTTTTGTAAAGGCATTTAAAGAAAAGTCCCTGTTCAAATAGGGGCTGATTGACTATTAAGGGGTTACCCCCAGAAAAATATCAGGACGCCCTGACGCCTCGCCGCAGATGCAGGCCGAAGCGGTAGGGCTCACGTGTAAACCAAATAACAAGAGGTAGTAGCTGATGCGCCGTCAACGTAAGGCGAAAATCATCGCGACCCTGGGGCCGGCGAGTTCAAAGCCAGAAATCCTCGAGAAAATCGTGAAAACAGGCGTCGATGTATTTCGCCTGAATTTCTCGCATGGGGAACACTCAGAACATCTGGCCCGTTTTGAAGCTATCCGCGCTGTCGAAGCAAAGCTTGGTCGTCCGATCGGAATTTTGATGGACCTTCAGGGGCCGAAAATCCGTGTTGGCACCTTTGCCGACGAGAAGGTAGAACTCGAAGCTGGTGACACCTTCAAATTCGACATGGACAAGACGCCGGGTGACAACAAGCGCGTTTCCTTGCCGCATCCGGAAGTCTACGCAGCCCTGAAACCGGGTGCGAACCTTTTGCTTGATGATGGCAAGCTGCGCATGCGTGTTGAGAAATGCGATGACAAGTCGGCTGAATGTACGGTCATCACCGGTGGTCCGCTGTCAAACCGCAAGGGTGTTAACCTTCCTGACGTCATGTTGCCGCTGTCGCCGCTGACGGACAAAGACCGTGCCGATCTGGTTTACGGTCTGGAAATGGGCGTCGATTTCGTCGCGCTGTCGTTTGTTCAGCGTCCCGAAGATGTCGCCGAAGCCCGCAAGCTTATCCAGGGCCGTGCAGCCATCGTTTCCAAACTGGAAAAGCCGCAGGCAATCGAGCATCTCGACGAGATCGTCGAGCTGTCTGACATGGTGATGGTTGCCCGTGGTGATCTTGGTGTGGAATGCCCGCCGGAAGATGTTCCGATTCTTCAGAAACGGATCATCAAAGCCTGCCGTGAAGCTGGCAAGCCGGTGATCGTGGCAACCCAGATGCTTGATTCCATGGTATCGAACCCGGCACCGACCCGTGCAGAAGCATCTGACGTCGCAACTGCGATTTATGACGGTGCCGATGCCGTGATGCTGTCGGCAGAAAGTGCTGTTGGCAAGTATCCGCTTGAAACCGTTTCGATCATGGACCGCATTCTGGTCCGTGTTGAGCAGGACGAGCTTTACTACCGCATGCGTGATGCCAACCGCCCGGATCCGGAACATAACGCACCGGACGCGATCAGTGCCGCAGCCCGTCAGGTTGCTGCCACGATCGGCTCCAAAGCCGTGGTCAACTATACCACGTCCGGTTCCACGGCATTCCGTGCCGCGCGTGAACGTCCGGAAGTTCAGATTCTTGGCCTGACCCCGCGCATTCAGACTGCACGTCGTCTGGCGCTATGCTGGGGTGTGCATCCGGTCTTTACCCGGGATGCGACCAACTTTGCCGAAATGGTCGGCATTGCCTGTGAAGTTGCCCAGCGCGAAGAATTTGCCGGTCCGGGTGATTCACTGGTGATCACCGCAGGTGTTCCGTTCGGAACGCCCGGTGCGACCAATATCCTGCGCATTGCATGGGTGAGCAACTGATCGGGATCATCAAGATATCCGGATAACAGATTTAACAAGCGGGCGGCCGGATCGGTCGCCCGCTTTTTTGTGCCCAAAGGCCGGATACGGGCAGGGGAGAGGGCCGGTATCGGTAAATTTCGGTGCGGGAAAAGCGAGCAGGTTTGCCGAACTTTCGCGGTGAATATCACCGGTTTGTATAGTGCGCTGTATTGTTAATGTTTTTTTGAGTCTTTGCGTCGATAGTCTATTGGTAATCAAGGCTGTGCCAGATGGTTTCAGCCTTTGATGTTGGGGTAATGAATTTATACGTCTAGTCTGGTTGTGTATCACTGTCGGTTCTGGTTAAACTGTTCTGACAAAACATAAAAAACACAGGTATCTGCATTGTTTGATGCCTGATATGCCGCCAGGCAAGGGACCAGGGGAATAGCTGCGATAATGCTGAGTTGGATGTTCAATCGGCAGAAAAATACGGGTGACGCGGGGCTTGATGACAAAGCCACTGCCAAGCTTCGTGATCTTGCTGAAACTGTCCGTACAGTCGCACCTGATGCATTTTCTGCCGATGCCGGCAATGCGCGTGGGCGGTCGATCCCCCGCAAAAGCTCCAGCGAAGAGATTTCAGAACAAAGCGCGCTTGAACATGCGGCACGCCTTTCAACGGAAATGGCGCATGCTGATGATGACGATGATGCTCCGGATTTTGACAGCGATGTCCGTATGGATGTTGCGCGCCGTTTGCGCCGTCACCTGCATGATGTCAGTCCGTCCGAGCGCCTTGAGATGGTCGAGGAATTTGTCGCGGCCATTGCCAATATGGGTGAATGCTATCGCCCGCAGGTGATCAATCTGATTGAGCAGGAACTGGGCCATACGCCTTATATGACCCGTCAGGCTGCAAGCCGCCTGCGCCAGGACATTCAGGCTATTGGTCGGGTGTCGATCGGTGAATATATCGAACTTCTGAGCGATTCCGATTTCCTTGATATCATGCGCGGACGCGGCGAGTTTGTTCAGACCGCTGCCGAACGTGCGCGTGAAGAACAGGAAGCCGCGGCAAGAGCACGCCTGATCGAACAGAAAGCCGAGAAAGAAAAAAGCAGTCTTCTGAACCGGTTGCTGTCATCTGACGATGCGCCGCGCAATGTAGTGTCCATGACCCCGCATTTCGCAGAACGCAAGACAAATGCCCCGACAACATCGGGCAACGACCTTATGGGTGGGCAAAGCCGCATTTCGCGTCAGGCCCAGCGTCGTGTCGCGCATTTCATCATGGCATCGCTGTTTGATACGCTGGTCGAGCAGGGACGCATGCGCACCGAAGTTGCACGTGCCCTTCGCCAGTCCGTGCGCCAGCGTATTGAAAAGGCCCGGTTTGAAAACCGCATGCCGCTTTATGCAGCCGATAGCACAATGGCGATGGATGTGACCGATGACGTGATGCTTGATCACGAACAGGAAGCCGCATCAAACCAGAAAATGACGATTGATCAGTATATTCTTGATGCGGTATCGCGCAACGAGGACGCACTTGTTGTGCAGTCCCTTGCGCATTACGCACAGATACCGGTCAGTGCTGTCTCGAAAATCCTTGATTCCGGAAGCGCGCGCGCGATTACTGCCCTTGCATGGCGTGCGGGCATGACTGCACCGTCATCGGTGGTGCTGCAAATCAGCAACGGCATTCCCGAAGCCAATATCGAAAGCCCGGCAGCGGGGGGACGGTATGCGATGGCCTCAACCGATATGGATTGGTATATCGATTTCTTCAACGACACCAAGCCCGCCACAGCGCGTACACGTGTCGAAAAGGAAACGGTTGCACCGGCTGTAAACGCCAAGCGGAACCCCGGTTTGAACCCGAATATCCGGCCGCGAACGGGACGCAACAGCGGTGGCCTTGAAGGCTTGGTCTCTGACAAGCGACTCACCAAGGGTCCAAAAGGAGACTGAGTGCCATGAGCAGCAATCACGGCATCTCGTATGACGCGTTGAAATATGCGCTCAATATCAAGGAAAGTTATCAAAGCGGCGAACCATTGACCGTAACCGGCGCAGCAAAGCAGCAGCGTCTTTTGATGCCGGAGCATTTGCTCAGCAATGATCTGGCATTGATGCAATATGATGATCCTTTGGCACTTGCCGTGATTGCGACCCGTGACCCGGAAAGCCCGATGGCGCTGGCGGCTGCGATCCGCATGGGGCCGCATGCCAAATGCAAGGAACTGATTACCGGCGTGTTTGAAGTCGTTTCCGATGCGACCAAGCATGAGCTGGTTGCCGATTGCGCCAAGCTTCTGACAAAGAACGCCTTTAGCCCCGAAGCATTCCATCTGGTGCGCACGCGCGCATCCAACCATGTTGTTGAAATCCGCGAGGCATATCGCCGGGCGATGGCCGATAATTTGCGCGCACTTCTGGATGGCAAGATGGCGGCGCGCGAGTTTGTCGAAGAATTCATCGAGCTGGCATCAAACGGAAATCTGCGAATTGACATCTATCGCCGTCTGGTGATGAAGCTGATGCGATCAGACGCGGTGCGGCCAAGCGTGAAATTCATGCTGCTCGAACGGCTGGACCGGTTCCCGCAGATGGTGAAGCTTCAGATTGTTAACGAGGTTAACTCTGCGCCCGATACACCGGAATATCAGACCCTGAAGCAGGAATTGCGCTGGATCTACGAGACCAAGCAAAAGCAACAGCAACAGGCACCGCAAACCCCGATCAATGCCAGCAAGCAGCAACCAACGGCGGCCGAGCTGGTGGCGCGTTCACAGATTGACTTCGGGGCGGCAGCCGGGATGCATCGGCGCAATGCCATCATCAAACCGGCCGAGCCGCAGCTTGCACGTAATGCCAACCCTTCGATCATGCGAAGCGGTGGGTTCAGCACGCGCGAACTGTCTTCCTGGCTGAACTAGAGCTCGTCCAACAGTGCCCGACAAATATCGGGCAGGGTCAGCTGACCAGACGGGACGCGGTTTCAGCTTTGCCAAGCGGGGTATGAAGCCCGATCTGTTTTTCCAGATAAATTGTGCAAATCACGCGTAACAGCGATGCGAAGTTTGGAATGTCGCCACGTTGTGCGACAACTTCGTCATAAATCTTGCCCAGAAATTGCGGGGTGGTGAAACCTTCACCCGACGAGATTTCATCAAGGATTTGCCAGAATCGCAGTTCAAGACGCAGGCTGGTTACCACGCCATTGATCCGTACAGAACGGCTGACACATTGATAAAGTTCGGGTTCGGCACCTGAATAGATTTGACACATGAGGACGGCCTTTCCTGTGATGCGGTCGGTTTTGTATTCCGACCGCTTTTTTCAGGGCCCGTAACCAGTCCAAAGGCAGACCCTGCAGAGTGTTTAACACCAGAGGTCCATGGTCAGGGAAAAATCGCCCAAACGCAACTCACGATTGGGCGATATCCGGTTACAAGTTGATTTCAGTGCCAAGAACAGCAAGGAAGGCGGCAAGCCATTTCGGATGCGCAGGCCATGCCGGAGCGGTGACAAGATTGCCATCGGTGCAGGCATCATCAATGGCGATGTCGGCATAAATGCCGCCGCCCAGTTTGACTTCGGGCGCGCAAGCCGGATAGGCCGAAACCGTGCGTCCCTTGATGATGTCGGCTGCTGCCAGAAGCTGTGCCCCGTGGCAGACCGCAGCAATCGGTTTGCCAGCGTCATTGAAGTCACGCACCAGACGAATGACGTCCTCGTTCAGGCGCAGATATTCCGGGGCGCGACCGCCGGGGATCAGAAGCGCGTCATAGTTTTCCGCGCGCGCAGAAGCAAAATCCGCATTCAGTGCAAAATTGTGACCGCGTTTTTCGCTATAGGTCTGATCGCCTTCGAAGTCATGGATTGCGGTTGCGACCGTATCACCAGCTTTCTTGTCCGGGCAGACCGCATCGACCTTGTGGCCGACCGCAAGCAGGGTCTGAAACGGGACCATGGTTTCGTAATCCTCGGCGAAATCACCTGTGATCATCAGAATTTTTTTGGCAGACATTTGATATCCTCCCGGGGGATGTTGTGGTTTGTTTTGTCCTTCACGGTCAGAAATCATACGCCTGTAAGGTGGCATGCGGGTAACAGCGGGCTACTACACTGGCAGCAAGTAGCTTTCGTCAGGAACTGGCACGACACGGACGCAAAAAAAAAGAGGCCCGTTGGGGCCTCTTTTAAAGGTTGTGATTTGCGCGGATCAGCTTTTGCTTTCGGTCGGCTTTTTCGCAGCTGTGGTTTTGGTTGCGGTTTTGGCCGTTGTCGCGCGCGAACGGGTCGCCGGTTTCTTGGCTGGTGCCTTTGCTACCGGTTTGGCAACAGTTTTGGTCGCACTCGCCGTTTCCGGTGATTCGATGACGTGCAGATCGCGTTGCGGGAACGGGATCGAGAAGCCGGCGGCTTCCAGTTCGGTTTTCGATTTGCGGGTCAGATCAAAGAAGGCCGGCCAGAAGTCAGCCGTCGCTACCCAGCCGCGTGCGGTCAGATCGACCGAGCTTTCGCCAAGGGTGGCGACAAAGCTCATCGGTTCGGGGTCTTTGAGAACGCGGGGATCGGACGCAACGAGGTTTTTGAGGAACTCAAGTCCGGCATCAACATCGTCGTCATAGGAAATGCCAACCTTGATGTCGAGGCGGCGGGTCGGGTTGCGCGAATAGTTTTTGATCGCGCTGTTCCAGATTTGCGAGTTCGGCGCAGAAATGAACACACCGTCCGGCGTCTTGAGCAGAGTGGTGAATAACGAGATTTCAACCACGGTGCCCGAGACCGAACCTGCTTCAATAAACTCGTCAATCTTGAGCGGGCGCAGGATCAGGATCATTACGCCAGCGGCAATGTTGGACAAGGTGCCCTGCAGGGCCAGACCGATTGCCAGACCGGCGGCGCCGAGAACCGCGATGATGCTGGTGGTTTCAACGCCGAAATTCGACAGGACAGCGATGATGACAAAGACCAGCACGGCGTAGCGGACAATGCTTGCTGCCAAAGGTTTGAGTGTTGCATCAACAAACTTCGCATTTTTCAGCGAATGGCGCACAAGTGCCGAGGCGCGACCGGCGAACCACCAGCCGACAGCAAGTATGACAATTGCGCCTAGAAGATCCATGCCAAAGCCGAGCGCAAACTCCTTTAGCATTACTGTGATCTTGGATACATCGGTTTCGATCATTTGACCCTCGTCCGCTCTGTGTCTTGGTTGTATTGGTTGATACTCATACGACGGTATGAGAGAATAAGCATTACAGGTTTATGTGTTCTTGAAAAGTGTGTACCGACACCCATTTCTTTCTACGGGTATGGAACAAATCGCGTTTTCGGTCGTTTTGAGACATAATATTACCATCTTTGGTGATAAAGTATCCGCTGAATAACAACCTTCACGACAGGGGTAAGACATGCAGCTTCGTCCGACTATTCTTTGTGCACTTGGTGGTGTAGCGCTTCTGAGTGCATGTAGCAGCGTAGATAATTCCGGTACTGCAGCTATGTATGGCGGTAACCCACTGACATACAGCAGTTCCGTATCTTCCGCGATTTCCGGTACCGAACCCGCAACCGCATTCGGCAAGGCGCTGAAGGCTGAATATATTGCCTATGCGCAGCGTGAAGCGGATGAATGGTACGACTTCTTTGATGCTGATTTCTTTGCCAAGAAAGCTGGCAAGGTCGTCGAAGATGAAAACATTCTGCCGGAAGATCCGGCAAACTGGCGTTTCTCGGCAGAGGAAGTTGCACAGAAACGCGCTGTTCGCGATGAACTGATTGCGCTTCTTGATGATGGCAAGCGCGAAGAAAAGCCTGATACCGCTGCCGTTGCGCAGGCACGATTCGATTGCTGGATCGAGGAAAGCGAGGAAGGCTGGCAGGATGACCTGATTAGCCAGTGCTGGAAAGATTTCGAAGCAGCAATGGCCGAGCTTCGTGCGGTTGAACCGGCACCGATGGCTGCACCGGTTGCCGCCAAGGAAGCACGTCTGTTCACGATCTTCTTCGATTTTGACAGTGTTGCGATCACCCCGGTTTCCGAGCGCGTTCTTGATGCGGCTGCGGAACAGTGGGCATCCTCGATGGGCAATGTTGCAATCGTCGGTCACGCCGATGCGTCAGGTTCTGCTGCCTACAACCTGAAACTGTCCGAGCGTCGTGCGCAAGCCGCCCTTGACCAGTTGACCGGTCGTGGCATTAAAGCCGACCAGATCGACAGTGATGCCGTTGGTGAAGGTGATCTTCTGATCCCGACTCCGGATGGTGTTCGCGAACCGCGCAACCGTCGTGTGACGATTTCGGTCGACTGATTTCCGTCATTTACCAAATCTTTGGCAACGAGGTGGCATCATGCCACCTCGTTGTTTTTTTATGTGCTTTTTTCCGTGCCGGACACTTTCGCGGGAATTACAGTTGAAATTCGGATTAATCTGCATAATCTCTGCGAAAGATTTCGATACGTAAGAGTGAGAGGCGGGGACATATGATAAAGGCCATCAAGGCGGTCTTTTCGCGACGCTCGGGGGGCGTAATACTTGCACTGGCCATGGCGTCAGCAGCAATCACACCGGCAGCAATCGCCGCCGATATCACCCCAGTCGTTCCTTTCGAAAAATATTATGCTGATCAGCGCGGGGATGGAAAATACCTGCGATTTAATGCCTTCTCCGGTGAAATTCCGGGGAAACGCATCAAGGCGCTTTTGCGTTCCGGGCAGGTGATTGGCGACCGTATTCTTCTTTCCGAAGATGTCGCTGTCTATTTCCCGGATGGCTATATCGTTCAGTCCCAGGCGCGGTTTGGAAAATATATCCCCAAGACCAGTATCGAGCCCGGCTCGATATCCAAACGCGAACATCTTACTGAAAACCCGCGTTATGCCCTGGTCGAACGTTTCGATACGATCCTGGGGCGTGAATGCGCACGCACCGAATATGCTAACGGGTTTGCAGCTCTTCGCATCAAGCCTGACGGGGTAGTGTCGCTGGTGCTCGAAACATCGGGTCTTTATGACCAGATCATGGATGAGCACACCACGACCTACAATGTGACCAGTGCGGTTCAGCCGGTCTTTATCGGCAATCAGGGCTTGATGCCCGAGTTGATGGCAAAATGCGGACGCGGTTAGGCTGATAACCATCCCTATGATCGAATGTATAAAGGCACCGGTTTCCGGTGCCTTTTGTTTTGCCGGTTGATCGGGGATTGATCTGAAATGGCAGCTCAGAACAAGCGGGGAATTTCAATAGCCGGGCAGCGATCCATCACGGCCGTCATACCATGTTTCTGCGCCTTGATTGCGGCATCCGGGGCCAGGACTCCAAGCTGCATCCACACCGCTTTGGCGCCGATTGCAATGGCCTCGTCAATCACACCGGGCGCATCTTCACTATTGCGGAAAATATCGACCATATCGACCGGTTCGGCAATGTCGGCAAGAGTGGCAACAACCGTCTGTCCGTGGATTTGTCCGCCAGCCTGACCCGGATTGACCGGGATGACGTGATAGCCGCGATCAAGCAGGAATTTCATCACCCGATTGGATGGCCGTTCGGCCTTGGGGCTGGCACCAACCAGCGCAATCGTTTTTGTGGTTTCGAGCAAGGCTTTGATATTCTGCTCACTCGGGTTTTCAAACTGGGGCATTTGATCCATCCATCATCAGGGGTGATGATGTGATAGTTATATGTTTGCGATTGCGGTGCAACTGTTTGCGGTCAAGTGCGGGCAGGCAAAGACGGGAAGCCCGTTCTCGCGGAAAGTTGATGACGAGTTTAAATGACGTGGCCGGTCAAATGCGCTTTGAGTAACAGACAGACACACTAGAACAGGCTTTGACTGCATGTATCCATGGCTTGACCCGTCCGGACGTTTTTCCGTTTTCAAACTGGCTGTTTTTATTGCGTTGCTTGTGCCCGGTGCCTTGTTACTCTGGCCGGTGATCGCGCAGGGCGGGGCAACGATTCCGGTCAAGGACGCGATCCTTCAAAGCGGTGACTGGACGATCCGCATATTGCTGATTTCGCTTTTGATCACGCCGTTGCGCCGCATAACCCGGTTTTCAAAGCTTGTGCAGGTGCGCCGTCAAATCGGGGTCGGGGCATTTTGCTATGCGATTATGCATCTTTGCCTGTATGCGATCAGCCAGAATCTTGATCTTGGCCGCATAGCAAGCGAGATCGTCTTGCGGATCTATCTGACCATTGGCTTTGTTGCGGTGCTTGGTCTTGCGGTTCTTGCTGCGACCTCGACCAAGGCCGCCATGCGCAAGCTTGGGGCGAAATGGGGCCGGTTGCACAAGCTGGTCTATCCCATTGCCGTTCTGGGTGTGGTCCATTTCTTTTTGCAGTCCAAGGTCGATGTCAGTGAGGCGACCCTGATGGCGGGATTGTTTGTTGCCCTGATGCTGTACCGGTTTGCGCACTGGCGCGGCTGGGCCTTGCGGTCTGCCAGCACACTGATTGTCATTGCGCTGGTTTCCGGGCTGACAACGGCGGGGATTGAATATGCCTGGTACGCACTGGCTACCGGTATCCCGGCAGATCGGGTGGCAGCGGCCAATCTTGAATGGATGTGGCCGCTACGCCCGGCATGGAATGTGTTGCTGGTATCGCTTGTGATGGTGGTGA
This sequence comes from Thalassospira profundimaris, assembly GCF_003326795.1. GTDB lineage: Bacteria > Pseudomonadota > Alphaproteobacteria > Rhodospirillales > Thalassospiraceae > Thalassospira > Thalassospira profundimaris_C. The sequence continues at coordinate 12,411 of NZ_JPWI01000004.1, forward strand.
TTTACCCGTTTGGCCGGGACGGTGCAGGGCGGGCAATCATGTCAAATCTTGCAGGCAGTTTGCGTCTTAAGCCGCAGCACTCGCGCGGCGGGTAAGGGCGGTCAGAAGGCCGGCCCCGATCATCACACCACCCCCGACACGGGTCAGACGCCGCATGGCTTCGGGTTTGCGGAACCGTTCACGCAATGCACCGGCCATGATGGCCCAGATGGCGACATTGACTGCGGCAAGCGTCACGAAGGTTGCCGTCATGACAATAAATTGCGGCAGGACCGGACTGCCTGCTGTGATAAATTGCGGCACAAAGGCGATGAAAAAGACAATGCCCTTGGGATTAAGGGCGGTGACCACATAAGCCTGAAGGAACATGCGCGACGGACGGTTGCGTTTGGCATCAGGATTGTCTTGCAGAATATCGGGTTTTTCGCGCCACATCTTGATCCCAAGATAAATCAGATATCCCGCCCCGCACAGTTTTAGCACGGTAAAGGCATCTGCCGAGGTTGCAAGCAGTGCACCGGCGCCGGCAAGCGACACAGTCATTGCAGTCAGATCACCCAGGGCAACACCGGGAACCGTTGCCCATGCGGTTTGACGACCTTTGCTCAGCGCGTAGCTGACGACAAGCATGATGGTCGGCCCGGGAATAATCAGGATGACGGTGCATGCAACAACAAAGGCGAGCCAAATTTCAAACGGCATGGTTGTAACTCCGACAAATATATTATCCATTCACAAAGAACCGTCGGCATGATTGTGTCAAGCCCCCTGCAACCATGCATAGCGGTTCGCTTCCGGCTATTCGTGACGCCATTGCGGATGGCGCTTTTCAACAAAGGCATCGATCCCTTCGCGCGCATCATGCTTTTGCATATTGGCGGTCATGACGTCGGAAGCATAGCCATAGGCATCGGAAAGCGGCATTTCGATCTGTTTGTAGAATGCCTGTTTGCCAAGTCTTACCGTCATGCCGGAACGTGCGGCAATTCCAGCGGCAAGGACCGCAGTGGCAGCTTCAAGGTCGGCCTCGTCAACCACATCGGAAACAAGCCCCATGCTAAAGGCAAGTTCGGCGGGAACCGGATCACCTGTCAGCAACATCCGCATGGCGTGTTTACGAGCGATATTGCGGCTTAATGCGACCATCGGGGTCGAACAGAACAGCCCGATATTCACGCCCGGCGTTGCGAATTTCGCCGTGGATGCCGCAACCGCCAGATCGCAACTCGCAACCAGCTGACACCCTGCTGCTGTTGCCATGCCGCGAACCCGCGCAATAACCGGCTGGGGCAGGGACACGATGCGCATCATCAACCGGCTGCATTGTGCAAACAGACTGGCATGCTGATCGCATTCCGATATGCCACCCATTTCCTTAAGGTCATGACCGGCACAGAACACCGGTCCCTCGGCCGCAAGAATGACACACCGGATGTCAGGGGAATTTGCGATCTGGTCAAACGCATCCTGAAGGGCCGTCATCATCGCCCCCGACAGGGCATTGCGCCGGGCAGGGTTGGACATGACAAGGGTGACATATCCATCATGATCATGCCGGATGACGAGTGGGGACGGGGCTGTTTCTGTGGTCATGGGTTCCTCCGTGATGCCTGTTGGTGGTGTCGTTTTTAGTTTTTCTTCTACAGGTGATCGTAGTAGAATTGCACGCAATGGGTCATCAATAAAACCCTTTAGGCGCATCGCATTGATTGTCGCCAGGATAATAAGTCAAACGGTCAAAAAAACCGTAAGGTTGTGGATGAGTGATAGTGATACGCGGCGTCCCAGCCGGGCGCCGAGCCGTTTTGTGTCCCGCCAGAAAAGGCAGGAGGCACTAAGAACGCAGAAACCCGTCCGTGAAACGCCGATTAAACGGTTTGATCGGAAGGACGTAATGGAGCGCGATCTTGAACGATATCGCGCCGAGGCACGCGCGCGCCTGCTTCAAAAAGGGTTTGATATCCCGGCCTTCCTGATGCCCAAACCCAAGGTTCTTGACGAAGACGAGGGGGAAACACCCCAGTCATCCGATACTGATTTCCATGACTATCGCCCACCAGTGATGATGGGCCCGAAACCCGCCCCTATGGTCAACGACAAGAAAATTGCCGAGACCAGACCCGAGCCGGTCCGAAATCCGGTCCGGCCCAAGCCGAACCGGCATGTGCATGTCCAGAACAAGTTTTCCGGGGCGGCGGCCTTGCATGGAGGGATGAATGGTCCGGTGGCGAACAATGCCGCCCGTGAAGCCGAACAGGCCGCAGCCATCGCACAGGAAAAAACGGCTTATGACGACTATGTCGAAAGCCTGAATGGCGGTGCGACCTTGCTGGATCGGGTCCGAGAAAAGGACAATTCAGGTGACTTGGTCGGGGCGGAAGACATTCAGGGGCGGGTGGATGACCTCAAGGAAAAGGAAGTCCGTCAGTCGCGTATTGATCTGCCCGACAACACAGCAAGTTGGGCTGCGCGCGATGAACTTGATCGCAAACGGATGGAGATCCTTGCAAAGCAGGAAATGGCACGCGGCAAGTCGCGTCGGTCCAACCGAAAGCCGATGACATGGGACAAGTTCCTGCCGCGTGTGGCGGCTTACATGATCGCGGCGGTTGCGGTCGGCTATGTACTGGTGCTGACGGTTAATGAATTCTCGGCAATTATCGGGAAATAGACCGCTATTGTCGAATAGTTGCCGTAATCCCCATATATAGAAAATGGAAACAAGCTTTCAAATGAACTGTTTTGGGGCAGTTCATATGCAGATCGAAAAGAACACAAGGCTGATATAGACGCGGGGCGTGAGTGACAGACCATCAATAAGGGGGCCGTCAGGATCGTGATGCACAGAATTGCATCATGGAAATGACCGGAAATTTGCGTTTACCCTTGTTGCAGGAGCCAGCGAATGACGCTGTGATATCGCCATGATGAATGACGAGACTGGTCAGGAAGGCCGCCGCCCTGTTTATCTGCCCGAGAACCGGTATCATTGGGCGTCCAATGATGAGGTCACTAAGCCTGTTGTCGATTTGTCGCGCGGTCCTGTCAGAGCGCGTTTCAAGCGTAAGACCGGTTCTTCCCCGACATTATCGCCCGGCGAATGGATGCGCGAGAATTTACCGCAAATCGGGGCGACCGCCATTGTTGCCATTGTGATTGGCTGTGTGGTGGTGGCGATCTATACCGATGTGGCGGGCATTGTTCTGCGATAATCCGGTTCACATTCCATTGCCAATCTTGTGACTTCTGGTGCGCAAGGTGAGCCTGTCGCCTGCTTGATGCGGGTTGCTTTTTGTCTAAAATATTGACGTTAACGTAAACGTTATGTCAGGCTGTGGTGTCTTTATCAATAAAGCCAAGACAAAACTGGCAATCTGGGGAGGCCCGCATTCATGAATAATTCCCGAACCCGGACCGGGATCACACCGGCGGATTTTGACGCGATCATGCGTGAAAAGGTTCCGTTTGTCGGTGACATGGGGGTCCGCACCGAAAGCCTTGAACATGATACCGCCATTCTGAGATTGCCTTTTTCGGAACGCTATCTGCGTCCGGGCAATGTGGTAACGGGGCCTGCGATCTTTGCGCTGGCCGATATTGCGCTTTATGCGGTGGCCTGGCTTGTGGTGCCGCAGGCTGATCTGGCGGTCACGACCGAGGCTACGGTGCATTTCCTGTCGGGGGCAAAGCCCGGAGACCTGATTGCCGAAGCCAAGATCCTTAAGGCGGGCAGGCGGCTTTTGATTGCCGAATGCCATATTCGATCAGACGTTGATAACAGTCTGTGTGCGCATGTGATCGGGACATATGCGATGCCACCGGATCAAAAATAGCCCGAAATCGTGTGGTAAAATAATACCTATCTGTTTAACTTATTGATTTTAAATGAAATATTCCTGTTGTTTTCCTGTTGAATGCTGGCATAATGCGCCGACTTTCAACGAGGGACGTTTCCCTCCGTGGAACCCAGTTTTCGAGTATAGATATAATGAAAACCTTCACTGCGACACCGAGCGACATCGAGCGCAAATGGTTCGTGGTCGACGCTGAAGACGTCGTCCTTGGCCGCCTTGCTGCTGTTGTTGCCAACCGTCTTCGTGGTAAACACAAAGCAATGTTTACCCCGCACATGGACTGTGGCGATCACATCGTCATCGTCAATGCCGAAAAAGTCAAACTGACTGGCCGTAAACTTCAGAACAAGAAGTTCTACTGGCACACCGGTTACCCGGGCGGCATTAAAGAACGCACCATGGACAAGCTCCTGAACGGTGAGCATCCGGAACGTGTGATCATCAAAGCTGTTGAGCGTATGATGTCCCGTGGTCCGCTGCGCAGCCAGGTTCTTTCCAAACTGCACGTTTATGCTGGTACCGAGCATCCGCATGAAGCTCAGAAGCCGGAAGTCCTCGACGTTGCGGCTATGAACGAAAAGAACAAGCGGAGTGCTAAATAATGGCCGACACCAAAACTCTTGAAGATCTCAAGGATCTGGCACAGGGCGGTGAAACCGCAGCTGCCGAAGGCACCCTGCCGGAGCCGAAGATCGACGCACAGGGCCGTTCCTATGCAACTGGCCGTCGTAAAAACGCAATTGCACGTGTCTGGATCAAGCCGGGCTCGGGTAAAGTCACCGTCAATGGCCGTGAATTCGAAGACTACTTCGCACGTCCGGTTCTGCGCATGGTGATCAACCAGCCGTTCGGCGTTACCGATCGTAAAGATCAGTTCGACGTCGTTTGCACCGTTTCCGGTGGTGGTCTTTCGGGCCAGGCTGGCGCAGTTCGTCACGGTATCTCCCGTGCGCTGACCCTGTTCGAGCCGGCACTGCGTGGTTCGCTCAAGGCTGGCGGGTTCCTTACCCGTGACTCGCGTGCAGTTGAACGTAAAAAATACGGTCGCGCCAAAGCCCGTCGTAGCTTCCAGTTCTCGAAGCGCTAAACCGGCACGCTTACGCGATACGCGATTTCAAGAAGGCCCGCTGGTTCAGCGGGCCTTCTTTTTTTGTGCTTTTTTCACGGCAATTGTGGAAAAGCAGCCTTTAAACCCCTGATTTGAAAGGGACCACCATTATGCAGTACAGAAAGCTGCACGACGCCGACCTCGATGCCGCAAACGCATTCCTTGCCAATCATGCAGCGACCAGCATGGTTCTGCGCGGGAACCTGCGAACTGCCGGTATCGAGCGACGCCGTCATCCGCTTTCTGGAACGTATTTTGGTGCGGTGGATGCAAGCGGTGCGATCAGTGCTGTCATTGCGCAGTTTGGCAGTGGCAATGTTTTTGTCCAGTCGGGCAATGAAGCAGGCGCGCCGTCGGGGCTGGTTGATGTGTTTCGCTCCGAAATGACGGGTCCGGTTGCAGGTGTGTTCGGAGATGCGGATCAGGCGGCTGATCTTCTCGATCAGCTTGGGCTTTCGGATGCGGATTTTGCGATCAATGCGTCAGATTTTCTTTATGACCTCGATCTTGCCAAGCTGATTGTGCCGATCAATGCGCGGGCCGATGATTTTCAGATGGTCGATGCGGAAAAGGTTGAACGCAGCACGCTTCTGAGCTGGTTGCGCGCTTATGAGATCGAGGCACTGGGGGCCGAAGATACCCCGGTTCTGGATAGCAAGATCGCATCACGTCTTGTTCATGCCCTTGATGCACGCAACATGTGGGCGCTGATTGTTGATGGCAAGGCGGTCAGTCTTTCCGGATTCAATGCCCAGATGCCCGATATGGTACAGGTCGGACCGGTCTGGACCCCGCCGGAATTCCGGTCCAACGGTTATGCCCGCATTCTGGTTGCCAAGACACTACTGGCAGCACGCGCGCGCGGGGTTACCCGTGCGATCCTGTCAACCGACAGCGAAGCTGCTGCCAGGGCCTATGAGGCGCTTGGTTTCCAGAAGATCGGGCGCTATCGCTTGGCGCTGCTTAAAAGCCCGGTCACACCAAGTGTGACGGAGCGTGCCCTTTCTTGATGCGGATTGATGCTGTCAGAGGCAGGTGCCAATCCATTTATTCACGATTGTTATATGCATGCCACCAGCGTTGATGCTGGTGGCGTGTGTTTTCTATGATCAGGCCGTGTCACCGAAATTTGACAATCGAAGATATCGATTTGGGCGCATGGCGGTTAAACTTGCTTAAAGGGTGTGCGGCCATAATGGCTGGCTTGAAAATCATAGATGATGTGAATATTTGCCTGCCCTAAGGGATATCAGAGAGGAAGATTGATGAAGAACTACTTCGTGATCACAGCCGGACGTACCGGCTCTGCCTGGCTGGCGGATTTTCTGTCTGAGAACCTGAAAATAGAAGCAATCCACGAACCGCTCGAGATTGATGATTTTGGCACCCGGATGCCGGATATCCGGACCATGAGAACGTTCAATAACTTCGGGAATAACGACTTCATCAAGGATTTCTGGCAGCGAAAGTTCAAAACCATTCCGGATGAAGGCATTTATGCCGAGACAAATCATACCCTGTGCAAATGCGGGTTGGTCGAGAATGTCATCGCAAATGACCGGGCTGATTTCACAACACTGATTATTCTTAAGAGAAATATTGTAAAACAATGTGTTAGTTATCTCGTCCGCCATGATTTCGGTAATATCACGATCCCTTGGCAGTGGTATCTGCATCCTTCCTATTCAAGAAAAATAATCAATGCTCAGGCGTTTTCGCAGTTTGGCGCATTGGGGATGCCGCTTTGGTATTGTTACGAGATGGCTGCGCGGCAGGAATATTACCGGCAGAAATATGCCGACAAGATCGAAATGATTGAAGTGTCTCTTGATCAAGCGGTGCATGAAGAGGGGGCCAAGTCCTTTCTGAAAGGCCTTGGTATTGCCGGGGACTGCATCATGCCGCCGCAAAAAAATGCCAATAAGGCAAAGCCAAGCGAAGAAGTGATGAAACAGGTTTCGCATATTGTTGATCAGATCAATTTTGATGAGGCCAAAGTTGTCAGAGAGGCCATCAAAGGTGGTTTCAGTTTTGAGCCATAACTGAGCGGTCCCGGTGACAATCTTTGACAGCTTTCGGAAGCCCTGACGTCGTTTCTTGGCCTTTAATAGCTGTCATTCAGGTTTGATCGATCTGTCCGTCAGATGCCCGTAAGCCGGATGAGTAACTGCTGTGAAATGCAATCTGCCATTTCGTCGGATGAAGAATTTGGTTGTGCCGGTTGTGTTGGTGCTGGCAGGAACTTTTGGTTTGTTTTCATCGGGCAACGGTGCGCAGGCACAGGATCTTGCGCAGGTTCTGTATCGTTTTGAGAACCGGGCTTTGACACTTGGACGCTACGGGGCGGTTGCGACATTCCAGCAGCGGCTTTTTGCGCAAGCCGCCAATTGTGCCGGTAAGCCTGCCAATAGCTATGGCAAGGCCGATGGCGTGGTGGGGGCCAAGACCCGTCAGGCGATCATTGATCTTCAGCCATGCCTGAATTCGGCAGTACGTGCTGCGGTCGGTGCGGAAAGTTACGGGGCGATCACGACAGGTCTTTGGCGACTTTTGATGCCGCCGCAATTGCCGCCACCCGATGCAATCGAGCGGGCCAATCAACTGACCTTCGCACTGGAAGGAACAGATTACGACGTGATCCAGTTCAATTTCTGCCAGTCCGCCAATCCGCGCAGCGGCAAGCGGTATCTTGAAGGCGATCCATATTGCTTTACCAATGATCCGCGCGCCTATCTGACATGGGGGCCGCGCGGGGCAACTGCCGGGGCAGGGGCGGAAATCCAGCAAATTCTGTTTGCGGCCGAGCGCGCCAATCCCGGATTGCTGCGTGATATCTTTGGTCCCTTTACCGAAGATATGCACAGACTTGCTCTTGGTAATAATGATGCGGCCTTTGATTTGTTGTGTGCGATCTGGGTGAATGACCGCGAACGTGCTGATTTTACCCGGCGTTTTGCCGCCTATGGCGCGCGTGCCGAGGTGCAGGAATCCTATCGCCGGGTTTATGATGCGGCCAATGCCGATGGCGGCAAGATTGCGCGATTCTTCAAATTGTATGCGTCAATAAAACCGCTTATCAGGCGTGATCCGACCGAGATTGATCTGGCATTTTTCATCGACCGCGCAACACATGGTTCGGTGCCGCCAAGCGACATCAGCCAGCTGGTCAGCCAGATGACCAAATTTGTCACCCGCACGCGCAATTTGCCAAGCCCGGGCAATCTGCGCAAACAGCTTGCCGCCTGGCTTCCGAGCCATCACAAATATAATGACCGGCTGGCGCGCGATGCTATCTTTCTGGTCGATGATCCCGACGTCGTGGTGTCGGACGCGCACCGTCGCATGTGGTTGCAGCGATCAGGTCTTAAAGCCAGTGATTTTGGCTTGTCGGATCGACGATATGTCGCAAGCTACCCGGTCGCGGCACCGACCGGATATGAGCAGATCGAGAAATTCTATACCGTTCTGCCACAGGACAAACGTGCCTGTCCGTCAACAGTACGCCGGGCACGCAAGAAATAACCGGCCTCATATACAAGCACCTCATCTACAAGCATTTGAGCATCATGCTTAATTTGCATGGGGATATTGCGGTTTATCAGGGATATTTGCGGCCTAATTGCTTGCATCTGGTGGGCTTGTTTGCCAACATCCGCACGTTATCAATACCCGTTCATCACGGGTGCCTAACTTGGAGCAAGATTTAAATGAGTGACGTCAAGGTCAAAGTCGGAATTCTCGGTGCCAGTGGCTATACCGGGGCAGAGCTGGTTCGCATTCTTGCGCATCATGCTGCCGCGGAAATCACCCTGCTGACCGCCGACCGACGAGCCGGGCGTCCGTTCGGGGAAGTTTTCCCGCATCTTGCCCATATCAAATTGCCAACCATGATCTCGATTGCCGAGGCCGACTGGTCAACGGTTGACGTGATTTTCTGCGCACTGCCCCATGGCACCACGCAGGAAGTCATTGCCGGTCTGCCCGCGCATGTGAAGGTCGTCGATCTGTCGGCGGACTTCCGCCTGTTTGATCCGGCGACCTACAAGGAATGGTATGGCGCAGAACATGCCGCACAGGATTTGCAGAAAGAGGTCGTCTATGGCCTGACCGAACTGCACCGTGAAAAGATCAAGAATGCACGTGTTGTTGCCAATCCGGGTTGCTATCCGACCCCGGTACAGCTGGCACTGACCCCGCTTCTTGAAGGCAAACTGGTTCATGCTGATGACATCATCATTGATGCCAAATCCGGTGTGACCGGTGCGGGCCGTGCGCCGAAGGAAGGCACGCTTTATGCCGAGGTGACCGAGGGCATTCATGCCTATGGCACCGGTGGGCATCGTCATGCGCCTGAAATCGAGCAGGGCCTCGCATGGGCGAGCGGTCAGGACGTGGTTGTGAACTTTTCGCCGCATCTGATGCCGATGAGCCGCGGTATCCTTGAATCCATCTATGTCAAAATGACCGATGGCACCACGGCCGAAGACATTCAGGCAGCACTCGAAAAGCGTTTCGAGGGCGAGCCGTTTGTACGTGTCCTGCCATTCGGTGTGACCCCGCAGACCCGTCATGTGCGTGGTTCGAACTACGTCCTGATGGGCGTGGTCAAGGATCGCGTACCGGGCCGTGTGATCATTGTTGCGGTTGAGGACAATCTGGTCAAAGGCGCATCGGGCCAGGCGGTTCAGAACATGAATGTGATGCTGGGCCTACCGGAAACCATGGGGCTCGAGATTGAGCCGCTGTTCCCGTAAGCGATCCGAAGTCAGATAAAATGACAAAAGGCGCACCCAGTCGGGTGCGCCTTTTGCTTTTGGGGCCGGTCATGGGCGCATGGCGCGTTCAAGCACGTCGAATATTTTGGGGTTCTGACATTGCGCCACGTTAAAGCGCATCAGATTTCCTGCTGATTGCGAGATGCTAAAGACATTGCCCGGTGCAAGGACCACACCATCGCCAAGGGCATTGCGGGCTACTTGCGCGGCATCGATCCCGTCGGGTAACGCACACCATAAAAACAGTCCGGCATTTGGCGTAACAACGGGATAGATACCAAGTGATGCAAGACGTTTTGCCGTCTGGGTCATGGTGTGCGAAAGCCGGTCTCGCAGCCCGTCCATATGTTTGCGATAGGTGCCATCCTTAAGCACGGCATGGACCAGTTCCGGGGCAAGATTACTGCTTGAAAAGCCGGTGGCGACCTTAAGGTCAATCAGGCCGTCAACCCATTCAGGCCGGGTAGCGATATAGCCGCAACGTATTGAGGCGGAAAGCGTTTTGGAAAAGCTTCCGATGTGAATAACCCGCTCCATCCCGCCCATGGCAGCCAGACGCGGGGACGGTTGGTTTTCAAAATCGGCAAAGATGTCATCTTCTATGATGATCAGATCATGCTGATCCGCAATTTTCAGAACCTTGTGGGCGACCTGTGGTGACAAAGACGCACCGGTCGGGTTGTGAAGGCCGGAATTGGTGATGTAAAGGCGGGGCTTGTGGGTGGCGAGGATGTCTGCAAAGGCATCAATATCCGGGCCGTTCGGGCCAAAGGGCACACTGACGATATTGGCGCGGTGCGCCCGCAAAAGCGCACAGAAATTGAAATAGCAGGGATCGTCAATCAGGACGGTGTCACCCGGTTCGATCAGAAACCGGCAGAGCATATCAATCGCCTGCGTACCCGATTCCGTCAAAAGGATCTGGTCGGGACCGGCTTCGATCCCGAAAGTCGCCAGGCGTCGTGACAACAATTGTCGCAAGGGCGCAAGGCCAAGCGGCGTACCATATTCGGTCAGAACGGTGTCAGTTGCGCGCGAAAGATTGCGCAAGGCGCGCCTGATCGATGTTTCGGGCATCCAGTCGGCTGGCAACCAGCCGCAACCGGGTTTGAGCATATCGGGTCTGGCATCAAGCGACTGGCGCGACACCCAGAACGGATCAATCGCCCGGTCAAGTTTCGGGCCGATCTGGGCAATCGACAGCGGCGCAGTGTGACCCGATACATAAAAGCCCGATCCGCGCCGTGACTGTATGGTGCCGTCGGCAACCAGCCGGTCATAGGCCTCGACCACAGTAGAGTTCGACACAGCCATCTGACGTGCGCAGGCGCGGATTGACGGTAGTTTGTCACCCGATAGCAGGTTGCGCGTTGCGATCCGGTCACGGATGGTTGCCATGACTTGGGAAACAAGGGTGCCATCCTTGCCGGTGGTGCTGTTGTTCGCGGGCCGGTGAAAGGTCACTGTATTGCCCTTTGTCTCAGTACAGTTTGCTATATTTGTATTGTATTGTGTCTGGTGACGTGCACTTGGGCAAGTCAAAGATATCTCTGTCATTGTGATGGAGGTATTCATGGCACGGGTTGCTTATCAAACACGCGCTGGCTGGCTGAGCGGCATGATGGGAATTGTGATTTTCAGTGGTTCCTTGCCTGCGACCAGACTGGCGGTGATGGATTTCGATCCGGTATTCCTGACTGTGGCCCGTGCTGCGATTGCCGGGTGTCTGGCGCTTGCGATCCTTCTGGTATCAAAGCCTGTACGACCGCAGAAATCGCAATGGACATCGCTTTTGGTGGTGGCGGGCGGCGTGGTTGTCGGCTTTCCGTTGCTGACGGCTCTTGCGCTTGAACATATCAGTTCTGCAAGATCGATTGTGTTTATCGGATTGCTGCCGCTTGCCACGGCGATTTTCGGGATGCTGCGTGGAGGCGAACGACCACGCCCGGTTTTCTGGCTGTTCTCGGTCTTGGGGAGTGTGCTGGTGGCCGGATTTGCAGCGATTGGCAGTGAACCCGGTGCGCTTTCAGGTGACCTTTATATGCTGGGCGCTGTCATTGTCTGTGGTCTTGGCTATGCCGAAGGCGGGAAGCTTTCGCGGCATCTTGGCGGGTGGCAGGTGATCTGCTGGGCGCTGGTGATATCGCTTGTTCCGATGGTAATCCTGTGCGGGCTGACACTGCCGGACAGTACCGACGCGATTGGACTATCGGCATGGCTTGGGCTTGGTTACGTGTCACTGTTTAGCATGCTGATCGGGTTTTTCTTCTGGTATCGCGGACTGGCATTGGGCGGGATCGCCACGGTCGGTCAGTTGCAGCTTTTACAACCCTTCATGGGATTGATGCTGGCTTCAATGATTTTGGCCGAGCCGGTCAGCTGGGCGATGATTGTCGTCACGCTTGCGGTTGTGTTGTGTGTTGCAGGGGCCAAAAAATTTGCCTGAATGGCGATATCGTCACTGGATCGGCTGCGTTGCGTCGGGATTGTCGTCCCGGGAATGCTGGCTCGGCCCCTTGTCGGGCCAATATTGCTCGTGAAGGCGGTCAATGAAGCCTTCATCAAGCAGGTCTTGCATGATCTGAGATATCTGTTCGGTGCGCGCCATCAGGGGGGATTTGCGCGAAACGGCCATATGGATGTCGTTGTGATGCCCTGACCGGAACGGGGCCTTGACGATTGTGTCTTCCAGATGATCGCGACGAATTTCGAAATCGGCGTTGGAATCCGATCCAACGATGGCATCAAGCCGTTTGGCATTGAGCATCCGAAGTAAAATGATCTCGCTGCCAGCTTCGAACTTATCAAGGGACGTGTCGCTATCAAACGGTTCAAAATAACGTGAATCGACCACAGCCCCAATGGTCAGATTGCGCAGATCGCCGTAATCGGTGATCGAAACCGGGTTTTCACGATTATAGTAAAAGACCGGTGTCACCTGGCTATAGGGCGGGGTGACGTAATGGGCAAATTCCGCGCGTTCTTTGGTGAAGGCAAAGCTTGTAAGGACATCTATTTGTCCGTCTTCAAGTGTTTTCAGACAACGCCGCCAGGGGCAGGGGTGCAAATCAAGTTCCAGTCCGAGGCGACGGGCAATTTCGGTGAGTAGCGCAACATCAATCCCGTGCCGGGAGCCATCTTCATCCTCAATCACAAACGGTTCCCAGACGGAAAATGCTGCAATCAGCAATCCGTTGTCGGTCCGGTTAAAGGATGGTTCGTGCGCATCTGTCGGGCCTGCGAAAAACAAACCTGCAAAAATTCCGGCCACAGCTGCGCCGATAGCACGGGTCAAAAAACGCGTGGCAGTTGTAAGGACAAGGCTGGATGGCATGGATATGATCATGAGCAAGATTTGTTGCGACAGGGTTTCCATCTTTTCATGTTAGAATTTAAACTGCCAAATCAAGAGAGACCGCACCGCGAGATATACGATTTCACAAGGTGGCGATGTCTGAACACAAGTTACGAAAGGTCATCTGACCATGCGTCTGTCCTATCGCGGGGTAATGCCCACCATCGATGAAACTGCGTTTATTGCCCCGAATGCGACAATTATCGGGGATGTTGAAATCGGGGCAGAGACCGGCATCTGGTTTGGCTGTGTTATTCGTGGTGACGTGCATGAAATCCGCATCGGATCACGTACCAATATTCAGGACCTGACGATGGTACATGTCGCGAAAGGCAAGTTCGGGACCTATATCGGTGATGATGTGACCATCGGCCATGCTGCGATTATTCATGCCTGCACACTTGAAGACCGAAGCTTTGTCGGGATGGGGGCCACTGTGATGGATGGTTGTGTGATCGAGCAGGGCGGCATGCTTGGTGCCAATGCACTACTTGCACCGGGCAAGCGTATTCCGGCCGGGGAATTGTGGGCAGGTGTGCCGGCGCGCAAGGTGCGCGATCTGACACAGGAAGAGATCGAGTTCTTCAAGGTATCTGCTGATCGCTATGCCGATTTGGCGCAGGAATATGTAAAATCCATCCCGGAAGATCTGAAATAAAGACTGCGGGACAAGGGGCGGTGCCAGGCATTTTCTTGCGCGGTTAAGTTGCAAAGTGGTTTGACGGCGCAAGGATTTTCTGCATCATTCAGCCCGGTTGCGAAAAGGGGATGCGTTCGCTCTCACATAATCAGGCATAACCGATCATAAAAACAAAACGGTATGCCAAGGCGTAAAGAAGGCGTGGGAAAATATGGCGGCTCGGCATTTTATGCCAGGCATCGCAATGCTGTTTGTCTTGTTGTTCGGGGGGATGCAAACAAGCTTTGCTGAACCGATCAGTGACTGTACGCGCCCGTTGGTGATCCGTGCATCCGAGACCTATAGCCCGTTTAGTATCAAAGATGCGAACGGTATGGCTGCGGGCATTGACAACCAGTTCATCGCACGGGTTATGCGCGCCACGGGGTGCGAATTCCAGTTTGTTTTCATGCCCTGGAAACGGGCCCTTTATGCGATCGAACATGGCGATATCGATATTCTGCCATCGGCATCCTTTACCGAGGAACGTGCCAGATATGGATTGTTTTCGGTTCCCTATCGCAATGACATCTTCGGGTTTGTGGTGCGCAAGGGGGACGCGCGACGCATCAAGCTGAGCAGTCTTGAAGATGTGGTGCGCCAGCAACTTGTGATCGGATATGTGCGCGGCGCCTATCGCGGCGAGGCATTCAAGACATTCAGCGAAAACCCGGAAAATGCCCCCTATATCGCAGACGTATCGATGGCACCCCATGGCACGCAGCTTTTGATGGCAAAGCGTATTGACCTCTTGTTGGGGCTTCCGGCGGCATATCTTGCGCAGGCCGAGGCGCTTGGTTTTAGTGGCGGGGTTGAAGAGCATCCGTTCATTCTGGCCAAAGAGCCAGTGCGGTTGATGTTCTCGTCCAAAACCATTTCGCCGCAGCTGGCCCGGAGATTATCAAACGCCATTACGCGTGAAACATTCACCGACAGCTATCACAGTCTTTTTGGAAATCAGAGTGTTAGCACCAATTAGCTCACACATCGATCTATGCTGTCTTGTGAAAGCAGATGGTCACCGGTTGATCCCGGTTGCGAAGTAAGCCGACTTGGTTTAGCAAGTTTCGATCTTCGACACTTAACGTGCCGTGCGCCACCACGCCCGGGCACAGGAAATGGACCGGGAATATGACGCGTTGGCAGGCAAATGCCGTTATCGTCTTTGTGGCCCTGATTTGGGGCACGACTTTTGTCGTTCAGCACACAAGTATGGAAAATATCGGCCCGCAATATTTTACGGGGGTGCGTTTTCTGCTTGGAACACTTGCAGTGTTGCCATTTGCACTTCGCGAGTTGCGCAAACTTGGTCGGGCCGGTCGTTCGCTTGATCGCGTAGATATCCTTGGCATGATCGCAACGGGCATTTCGATGTATCTTGCCAGTATTTTCCAGCAGATCGGCATCATGAGCACCACAGTGACCAATGCGGCGTTTCTGACCGCATTTTATGTGCCGACCGTGCCGGTTCTGGCCTATGTCGTGTTTCGCAGTCGTCCGCACTGGTCGGTCTGGCCGGGCGGGGCAATGTGCGTTTATGGTACCTATTTGCTGAGCGGCGGCGATCTAAGCGGACTTGGAAGCGGCGATTTGTGGGTCTTGGCCAGTGCCCTGTTCTGGGCAGTCCAGGTGGTTTTGATCGGGGTGATGGTCACGCGCACCAATGCGCCCGCGACTGTTGCTGCGACCCAGTTCTTTATTACCGGTCTCCTTGGCATGGCGATGGGGGCAATGACTGAAACATTCAGCATCGCCGACATTCAGAATGCCGGGTTTGAAATCCTGTATGCCGGGATCATGTCAGCCGGGGTGGCCTTTACCCTTCAGGCTGTTGCCCAGAATTACACCGAGGCATCCGATGCCGCCATTATCATGAGCGCCGAGGCGGTCTTTGCTGCGATTGCCGGGGCATGGTTCCTTGGCGAACGTCTGGCGCCAGAGGAATATGCAGGCTGCGGTGTGATCCTTGCTGCGATCATTGCTGTTCAATTGTTGCCATTGATGCGGCGTCGACCGTCGATTGCGATCTGATTGGGAATATCCGAACGATTGAATTGATACATGAAATGGCAGGTCACTTAATTGACCTGCCATTGACTTTTATCAAAGCAGGGTTCAAGTCTGTGGGTGTAAATGCGTTGCGTTCGCGATTGAGCTTCCTGCCGCGCCTCCATCAAATCCTGTGATCAGATCGAAGTACCTTTTATGCGTCATCAGAACACCCACCCATTCCGTTTCGCACTGATCGCGTCGGCGATGACTGTCGGCTTTGTCGCGTCAGCACGGGCTGAAAGCCCGGAAACCTTCCTGCATCGTCTTGCCGGACAAACGCCGGATATGGTGGAAGTGGCGAGTGCGGGGAACGCGCCCTTTGCCGATAAAGCGGCACTGGGCGAGGCGCTTTATTTCGATACCAATCTGTCGGCCAACCGTACACAGGCCTGTGCGACCTGTCATGAACCTTCGATGGCGTTCAAGGATCCACGCATGAATGTGGCCAATGGCGCCTTTTCTCTGGGGGACGATGGAAAAAGCCTTGGTGATCGAAATGCACCGATGGCAGCCTATGCGAAATTTTCACCGAAATTCCACGTGGGTGACGACGGCATTGCCGTCGGTGGCCAGTTCTGGGACGGGCGCGCAAGTGATCTTGCCGAACAGGCGGGTGGCCCGCCGCTTAACCCCATCGAAATGGGCATGAGTGACAAGGCAGGCGTGGTGGCGCGCCTTTTGGAAAATGACGACTATGTCGCCGGTTTCAAGGCGTTGTTTGGCGATGATATCTGGTCAGATAGTGACAAGGCCTATGGTGCCATGACGCAGGCGATTGCGGCTTTTGAGCAAGGCGATGACTTTGCGCCGTTTGACAGCAAATATGACCGTTTCCTGCGCGGTGAATATAAAATGACTCCGGAGGAAGAACTTGGACGGGTTCTGTTCTTCTCGCAGCAGTTCACCAACTGCAATACCTGTCATATGCTCAAGACCAGCCCGACCGCCGAGGGGGAGACATTCACCAATTATCAGTTCCACAATATCGGCGTGCCGCGCAACATTGCCACGCGCAAGGCCGTTGGAAAGGATACCGCCTTTACCGATAACGGGCTTCTGGACAATCCGGCGATTGATGATCCGGCCTATCGCGGCAAATACAAAACCCCGTCACTGCGTAATGTCGCAATCACGGGGCCTTATATGCATAACGGTGTGTTTGCGGATCTGGAAACCGTGGTGCGGTTCTATAACAAATATAACAGCAAGGCCAAAGCCAACCAGACCAACCCGGAAACCGGCAAGCCGTGGGGCGCGCCCGAAGTTTCCGATACCATCTCGATAAAGGAGCTAGAGCAGGGTGATGCTCTTGATGACCAGCGCATCAAGGCTGTTGTTGCCTTCCTCAAGACCTTGACTGATGCACGATATGAACCGCTTTTGGTCGAACACGAAAAAGCAGCCGCCAATTAGGGCTTGAGCGTTTCGATCACCGCACTTTGCGCAAGGTCGCCAAAACCGGCCCGGCTGGCAGTTTCGAAGACATCGTATGCTGCCTGTCCGACCGGGACAGAAATGCCATATTCTTTGGTCATGGCAAGCGCATAGGATGCATCCTTTGCCCGAAGTGCCGTGGTGAAATGGATCCCCTCATGGTGGTTTCCGCTAATCATGCCCGGTACGGTTACAAGTCCCGACCCGCTGGCATTCGCGCCAATTGAAAATGTTTCGGCCACGGTTGCACCGTCCAATCCGGCCTTCTGGGCAACCGCCACCAATTCAGCCGCAGCGGCAATATGAACTGCGCCCAGCAAATTATGCATCAGTTTGTAAACCGTTCCTGACCCTACCGGGCCGAAATGCACGATCCGTTTGCCTGTGTCCTCAAGGATCGGCCGGATGCGGTCAAGATCGGCCGGTTCCGTGCCGATCAAAAATATCGTGTTGCCAGCTTCGATGTCGGCGGGAATACCCGTGACAGGTGCGTCGATATAGGTATGTCCGGCATTTGAAACCGTCCTGGCAAGATCAAGCACAAAGGCATGCGAAAGGGTGGAGCATTCAATGGCGATTGTCCCGGGGCTCATTGCCTCAAGCGCGCCGTCATCACCAAGCCACACGGCTTTTGCGGCTTTGTCGTCTGCCATGAATGAAATGATGGTATCGACGCCGGTGGCGGCAAGTGCAGGGGTGGCGCAGGCAACTGCACCCAGTGCGACCAGCGGTTCAAGCTTGTCCGGGCTGCGGTTCCAGACCTGTATCTGATAGCCTTTGGAAAGAAGGCGTTTGATCATGGCGGCGGCCATGCGACCTGCGCCGAGAAAACCGATTTTCTGTGTCATGTGCGTTGCTTTTAACTGGTAAATGTTTTCCGATGGTTTCGCAAAGATCGTGCGCAGTCAATTGATTACCCGGCGGGAAGCTGAAGTGCAAAGAAACACCACCTGTTTAAATGTAATCGCCGTCCTGGGTACACTTCTGATGTACGGATGTGGCTGGAGGGCAAACAGTTCTGATACTGCGTCTTATCGCATGATCCCGCTTGTGCCTGATCCGGACGGAGAAAAGCATTGTTCACAGGATTAAAAATGGTGCGTGCAGCTTGCCCAGGATGCCGACACGGGAGGCGTTTTGGTTTCCGTCACACGGGATGGTAAACCGGGCCGCGAACGGACACTGGCTTATGATATCCTGACTGATGCCGATTCCTTCGGCGCGACAGATCGCGAAGTTTGGCCGTTTCTGACCACGGCTTCCGACAGGTCAGCCGATGTTCTTGTCGGGGTGATCAGTGCCGTCAATGTTGGCTATTCCGGTGGCGGTACCGAGGCGCATTTTCTTGACGTGATCAGGCTGGATGCAGGTGACGGTCCGTCGTTATCGACAAACCCGGTTGTCCTGTCGGTGCCAATTGGTGCGGTGAAAATGATCCGGGCCTGTTTTAGCGAAGCCGACATCCAGAAGCGCCGGGATGTCTGCCGCGACGAATATCGGTTTGCGGCCGATATTCGTTTGAGCCACCACGGGATGGTTGGTTTGCCAGAGATCGAATATGCAAGCAGGGCAACGGCATTTCCCGCGACCGCATCGCTTGATCAGGATTCAACGCAGTTGCCAGGCTTGCGAGATGAAGACCTTGTGGAAAGGGTCGATGAAAGATGCAGTTTTGACCGTATCTTTCGGTTTGATGTCGCAAACGGGCGTTATGAACCGGATGTGCGGTTGCCCGACTGCGACGACTATCTGATGCCTTAGGGGACAAATAGCCGTCGCCGGGGCGTGTGCTGGTTTTGGATTATGACAGGGTGACTTTTACATATTCACCCGGTGCCGGGCCAAGCACCTTGAGCTTGCCGTCACCTTCCTTGCGCGCCGGGACCTTGCCGCCGGAGCGGCGGCTGATCCAGTTCTGCCAGTCCGTCCACCATGACCCTTCGTGCTGGGTGGCCTTGGCCATCCAGTCATCGGGGTTGGCGGGCGTACGGTTATAGGTCCAGTAGCAATATTTCTTGGCCGCAGGCGGATTGACCACGCCGGCAATATGGCCCGACGCGGACAGGACAAATTTCACCTGTCCGGACATCAATTGCGTTCCGGCATAGGTCGCCTGCCAGGGCGCGATATGGTCTTCGCGGGTCGACAGGAAGTAAACCGGGATCTTGATATCGCGCAGGTCAATCGGCTGACCGAGAATCGAGATGCCGCCCGGTTCGCGCAACAGGTTCTTGTTATACATGTTGCGCAAATAGAAGCTGTGCATGGCCTTGGGCATGCGGGTGGAATCGGAATTCCAGTACAGCAGGTCAAACGGGAAGGGATCCTTGCCCAGCATGTAATTTGATACGACAAAGGACCAGATCAGGTCATTGGCACGCAGCATATTAAACGACATCGACATATCCCGGCCATCGAGATAGCCCTCCTTGGACATGTTGCGTTCAAGGCTTTCGATCTGTTCGTCATCTACAAAGACCGAAAGTTCACCCGGCTTTTCAAAATCGGTGAGTGTTGTAAAGAACGTCGCCGATTTGATCCGCTCGTCACCGGTCTTGGCCATATAGGCAAGGGTGGAGCTAAGAAGTGTGCCGCCCAGACAATAGCCAATGGCGTTGATCTCAGTTTCACCGGTGGCCTGTTCGATCATGTCGAGCGCCGCAAGCACGCCTTCCTTGGCGTAATCTTCGAACGACTTTTCGGCAAGTTTGCTGTCAGGATTGACCCACGACAGGACAAATACGGTATGCCCCTGATCAACCGCCCATTTGATGAAGGAATTTTCCGGGCGCAGATCAAGGATGTAATATTTGTTGATCCATGGTGGAACGATCATCAGCGGGCGTTTGGCGACCTGATCGGTGCTGGGACTGTATTGCAGCAATTCCATCAAGGGCGTTCTGCCGATCACCGATCCCTTGCTGGTGGCGACATTTTCCCCGATCTTGAAGGCATCAAGATCCGTCATGCGGATTTGCAGCTTGCCCTTGCCACGTTCAAGATCGCCTAAAAGATTCTGCAAGCCCTTGAGCAGGTTTTCGCCACCGGTTTCGATGGTGGTGCGCAGAACTTCCGGATTGGTCATCAGGAAGTTGGTTGGCGAAATCGCATCGACAAACTGGCGGGTATAGAATTCGACTTTCTGGGCGGTCTTGTCGTCCAGCCCGTCAACATCATGGACCAGATTCTGCATCCATTGCGACGAAAGCAAATAGGACTGCTTGATGTAATCAAACAGTTCGTTGTTTTCCCATGCCTCGTCCCGGAAGCGACGGTCACCCTTTTGGGGTGTGACGACCGGTTCGGATTCTTCGCCCAGCATGCGCAAGGTGGTGTTGTGCCACAGCGTATAATATTGCTGCCAAAGTTCCATCTGGGCTTCGACCAGCTTGGCCGGATTTTGCATGATATGGGTGGTCAGTTCGGCAAATGCCGACCCGATATTGAGCGGATCCGGGTCCGAGATTTCCGGGTCTTCTGCCTGTTTTGCAAGAAATTCAGACACAAGTCGTTGACTTCTCTCGGCAATTTCTGCCATTGCTGCAGATAGTTTTTCGGGATCCGGGTGCGTGATTTCGGTTTCGATGGCCTGTTGATCGCTCATGGGGCATTCCCTTATGATACCGCCGCAGATACTCGGTGACTTCAAAACGTTTTGGGCTTCTTTGCAATATCGCAAGACTTTTAGCGTTTTATGTGTTCGGTATCTGAAAGGCGCTCCGGGTTGAAACTCTGCTTGATCCCAAGCTTATCATGGTCTTAGCCTAGCGCGTCGCCAAGGGGTAGTACAAGAATTATAAGGTGACGTTTCTGCGGATATTTTAACGCAAGGGTCATCCAACTGAATTTGGAGCAGCGAAAACAAATGGGCGTTCTGAAATCGACGACAGGGCAGTGGTCGTGGCAGGAAACTGCAAGGGGGAAGCTGCGGATGGTTCTGCAGACCGGCTCTGCGCTGGCGGTGGTGCTGACTTTGGGCGCATGTTCCTCTGTTCCTGATGCCATCAATCCGGTCGAATGGGGGAAGTCGGTCGGGGACATGTTTGACGGCGATGACGAAACCGCCGGTGCCAAATCCGGGGAAGCGATTCCCGGTGAAGATGGCGAATATCCGAATCTTTCCGATACCCCGAACAAGCCGATTGTTACTGGTGATGCCGAACGCGATGCGCTGATCGCTGGTCTTGCTGCTGATCGCGCCAATGCACAATATTCCCAGTCTGGCCGCCGTCAAAGCAGCCCGCCGGTCAATGCTCTTGAAGCCGCGCCGCAAGTAACCGCTGCCCAGCCGGTTATTGCTCCGGCGCCGACCACCCCGGTTACGACCAGTGCTATGGCTTCGACGACGTCGGCTTCTGCTGCGACGACCGCTGCAACAACCAGTGCCGTTACTTCGGCACCGACCGGCTCGTCAATCGCCGATGAATGGAATGCCAAGTCGCCTGTATCCGGTCCGGTTCCAACCCCGGAACCGGCACCTGAACGCCCGGCAGTGATTGCCGGTGCCGCCGCCGGTGGTGCTGCAGTTGCAGGGGCATCGGGCGGTTCTGCTGCTGATGCGCGCGCCCAGCAGCTTGCTGCCTATGAGGCTGCCCAGAAGTCGTCAGGTGATCCGGTGATGGATCAGTATCAGCGTCGCCTTGCCGAAGGTCAGGGCGTCTTTGCCGATGAACCCGGTGTTGCGGTCGATTCCGGTCAGGGATTTGACTATTCGCTTTATTCCGATAACGGGTCGGTCATTGTCGATGAAAGCCAGCTTGGCGGCAGTGCCCCGGTCTATGGCGAATCCGGCATGGTCGATATGACCGTGACCAATGATGCGCTTGCCGCGCGTCTTGGTGTCGGTTCCGTTGACCAGTTGCCGCCGGCCATTAACGGCATGCAGATCGCCCAGATCCAGTTCGCCCATGGTTCGACCAATCTTGGCGGAACCGACAATGCCGTCCTGCAACAGGTTGCAAGCACCTGGCAGCAGACGGGCGGGGTTCTGCGCATCATCGGTCACGCGTCGATGCGCACCGGCAATATGTCGCTTGAACAGCATCAGGCGGTGAACCGTCGTGTGTCCGAAGGTCGTGCATCCTCGGTCGTCTCACGCCTGTTGGCGATGGGTGTCAGCCCGAATGCGATCTTTGTCGGTGCCGACGGCTCAGCTGATCCGCGTTATTACGAAGGTGTTCCGGCAGGTGAAGCCGGGAACCGTCGTGTCGAAATCTATCTGGATTACTGATCGCCACTGGCAAGGTGATCGATTGAACATGGTGTCTGGCAGACTTGCCGGGTGACGCTTTTGGCAGCGCGAAGGGAGAAATCCTTTCGCGCTGTTGTCGTTTCAAGACGGTTTTGGCTATGACGCCTGCAAGGGCGCGATTAATCCTGAATTTCGGAAATATTGCCGAATTTGCGCCGTCGGTTTGCCGCAAACGCGAATTAACCATGGATCGGGCGCATTAATTCGTTGAGTATGATTTCCATAAAAGGTACATCCTTCGAATTGTACGCTTCTTCGGGCCTGTTTTGATGGCTCAAACGCAATTTTCGTGAATTCGACGATGTGCTTTTCGCATAAAATTCGAAATTCGGCAATTTGATGAGGATGTAGGATAATGTCCCAAGACTTCCACCGCATAAAACGTCTCCCGCCCTATGTATTCGCAGAAGTAAATGCGATGAAGGCGGCGGCGCGGCGAGCGGGTGAGGACATTATCGATTTCGGCATGGGCAATCCGGATCCGGCCACGCCGCAACACATTGTCGACAAACTGGTCGAGACTGTTCAGAACCCGCGCACCCATGGTTATTCGATGTCGCGCGGGATCCCCGGCCTGCGCAAGGCGCTTGCGGCCTATTATGATCGTCGTTTTGGTGTTGATATCGATCCGGAAACCGAAACCGTTGTCACCATTGGTTCCAAGGAAGGTCTTGCGAATCTTGCTGCGGCGATCACCAGCCCGGGTGATATCTTTTTGGTGCCAAACCCGTCCTATCCGATCCATGCCTTCGGTTTTATCATTGCCGGTGCGGCTTTGCGCCATATTCCGATCGGGCATGATGATCAGGGAACGTTTAACACCGAAAGCTTTATGGAGCAGCTCCATCGCGCGGTGAAACATTCGGTCCCGAAACCAAGCGCGGTCGTTCTGAACTTCCCGGCAAACCCGACTGCACTGGTGGTTGATCTGGCCTTCTATCAGGAGGTGGTTGATTTCTGCCGCAAGCATGAAATCTATGTCCTGTCTGATATCGCCTATGCCGAGATTTATTTTGATGGCAACCCGCCGCCCTCGATCCTGCAATGCAAGGGGGCAAAGGATATTGCTGTTGAATTCTATTCGCTGTCGAAAACCTACTCGATGGCAGGCTGGCGTATCGGTTTTGCCACCGGCAACAAAAAGCTGATCAATGCGCTGACCCGTATCAAATCCTATCTTGATTACGGTGCCTTTACCCCGGTTCAGGTCGCGGCAACGGCGGCACTTAATGGCCCGCAGGATTGCGTTGAAGGGTTCCGTAATCTGTATCGTGAACGTCGTGATATCTTTATCGAAGGTGCGCAAAGTGCGGGTTGGAACATTCCGAGCCCGGCAGCAACCATGTTTGCATGGGCACCGATCCCCGAACCGTTCGTAGAGCTGGGATCGCTTGATTTCTCAAAGCTTCTTTTGCAGGAAGCAGGGGTGGCTGTGGCACCGGGTCTTGGCTTTGGTGAATATGGTGATCGTCATGTGCGCATTGCACTGGTCGAGAACAAACACCGCATCCGTCAGGCCAACCGCAACATCAAACAGTTCTTTGCCAAATGTCCTGATGCAGAATCTGCACGTGAACTGTTGAAGAAATCTTTCTGATATCCGATAAAGCATTCTGTGTTTCGCCCGGGACATGTCCCGGGCGTTATTTTATCAGGACGCGATAACCGGTTTCGGTTATCTGCGCGCTTGCGAAACGAACCACGTGCTTAAGGAGTTATCGTGAAAGACGTCGTAAAAATCGGTGTGGCAGGCCTGGGTACGGTCGGTGCCGGAACCGTTAAGCTGCTGAGTGAACATCGCGACATTCTGGCCGACCGTTCGGGTCGTCAGATCGTCGTTACAGCGGTATCGGCGCGTGATCGAACTCGTGATCGTGGTTTTTCGACAGAAGGCCTGACCTGGTACGACGACGCCCGCGATCTTGCTGCGGACAAGGAAATCGACATTCTGGTCGAACTGATCGGTGGCTCCGAAGGCATCGCCTATGATGTCTGCAAGACCGCCCTTGAAAACGGCAAGCATGTCGTGACCGCCAACAAGGCGTTGATCGCACTCAAGGGCGTTGAACTGGCCCAGATTGCCGATGCCAACAATGTCACCATCGCCTATGAAGCAGCAGTTGCCGGTGGTATTCCGGTGATCAAGGCGCTGCGTGAAGGTCTGGCAGGGAATGCGATTTCTCGCGTTACCGGGATTCTGAACGGCACGTGCAACTATATCCTGACCACCATGCGTGAACAGGGGCGCGACTTTGCCGATGTTCTGGCCGAGGCACAGAAACTTGGCTATGCCGAGGCCGATCCGACCTTTGACGTTGATGGCATTGATGCCGCGCACAAACTTGCGATTCTCGCCAGCCTGGCATTCGGGGTCGAAGTTGATTTTGACGCGGTTGCTGTCGAAGGCATTCGCAGTGTGTCGGCCCTTGATATCCAGCTTGCCGAAGAACTTGGCTATCGCATCAAGCTGCTTGGTATTGCCAAACAGACTGCCGAAGGCATTGAACAGCGCGTTTCCCCGGTCATGGTCAGCCGTTCAACCCAGATTTCCAAGGTCGAGGGCGTGTTTAACGCCGTTGCCCTTGAAGGTGACTATGTTGGTCCGGTGGTTCTTCAGGGCCGCGGGGCGGGGGAACGTCCGACTGCATCGGCGGTGGTGGCCGATATCGTTGATATTGCTGCGGGCCGCAATGCCCCTGTATTCGGTGTTCCTGCCGAACGTCTTAAGAAGAATGTGCGTGCGTCACTCGAAAAGCATACCGGCGCCTATTACCTGCGCCTGATGGTATGGGATCGTCCGGGTGTCATGGCCGAAGTCACCGCGACCCTTGCCAAGCATGGAGTGTCGATGGCATCGATGATCCAGCATGGCCGGGCCGAAACCGAAGGCGGTGTTGTGCCGGTTGTGATCGTCGCCCACGAAACGACCGAAGCGGCGATGTCCGGCGCTGTTCATGATATCGCAGCCTTCGAAAGCAATTCGCAGCCGCCGGTTCTGATGCGGATCG
This sequence comes from Thalassospira profundimaris, assembly GCF_003326795.1. Classification (GTDB taxonomy): domain Bacteria; phylum Pseudomonadota; class Alphaproteobacteria; order Rhodospirillales; family Thalassospiraceae; genus Thalassospira; species Thalassospira profundimaris_C. The sequence continues at coordinate 37,927 of NZ_JPWI01000004.1, forward strand.
AAAGTTTCGCATCTTAAAACTTTAAAGCTCAAAGCGCCTCGTACCTGTCAAGATGCGGGGCGCTGTTGTAAAGTTTCGACGCAAAAATAACAAAATCAAGAAATAGAAAACAACAACGAGACGGGGCCCCCAGACCCTGCATCACACTACGAGGAAGATAATATGGATCGAAATCTAGCGCTTGAAACGGTTCGCGTGACCGAGGCAGCAGCACTTGCGTGCTCGGGCCTGATGGGACGTGGCGACGAAAAGGCAGCCGACCAGGCCGCCGTTGACGCGATGCGTAACGCGCTTAACAGCATGGATATCAAAGGCACGGTCGTGATCGGCGAAGGCGAACGCGACGAAGCCCCGATGCTGTTCATTGGCGAAGAAGTCGGTTCGGGCAATGGCCCGGAAATCGACATTGCGCTTGATCCGCTTGAAGGTACGACCATCTGCGCAACCGGTGGCCCGAACTCTTTGGCCGTTGTCGCGATGGCAGAAAAGGGCGGCTTCCTGAATGCGCCTGATACCTATATGGACAAAATCGCCGTTGGTGGCGGTCTTCCCGAGGACGTTGTCGATCTTGACGCGACCCCGCAAGAAAACCTCAAAAGCCTTGCACTGGCGAAGGGTTGCGATGTTGCCGATCTGGTTGTGTGCATTCTTGATCGCCCGCGCCATCAGGAAATCATCGCCAAAACCCGCGAAGCTGGTGCACGCATCATGCTGATTGGTGATGGTGACGTTGCCGGTGTGATCGCGACCTCGCAGAAAACCTCGGGCATTGATCTTTACATGGGGACTGGCGGCGCACCGGAAGGCGTTCTTGCCGCAGCAGCCCTTCGTTGCATTGGTGGCCAGTTCCAGGGTCGTCTTGTTTTCCGCAACGACGATGAAATCGCGCGTGCGAAGAAATGGGGCATTGAAGACCTGACCCGCAAATACAAGCTGGGTGAACTTGCCAAGGGCAATGTCATGTTTGCCGCAACCGGCGTGACTGATGGTGCGATGCTGCGCGGTGTGCGCCGCTTCGCCAATGGTGCTGAAACTGAAAGCATCGTGATGCGTTCGCAGTCCGGTACTGTGCGCTATGTCCGCGCCGTTCACGATTTCAGCCGGAAAATCTGGTACAAATAAGCAACCGGATATCTGATCTTCAAAAAGGGAGTGCCGCGATATAAGTCCGGGCACTCCCTTTTTTCGTTTAATGACTTGCAGGGCAGGGCGGACTGGGGTACACCCGGCGCCCCCTTCAAGATAGCCAATGATCGGAGCCTGCCTGATGTCTGAAATTATTGCCCTTGATTTCGGTACGACCAATTCTGTTCTTGCGGTCGCAGATAGTGCAGGCAATGTCCAGTCGGCAAAGTTTGAAGTCGGTGCTAACAGCTTTGATACCTATCGCACGATCCTCTATTTCTGGGAGGAACAGGAGCTGACAGCGCCCGGCGCGCCGACCCATTCCAGAAGCTGTTCCGGCCCGTTCGCGATTGCCGAATATCTTAAGGAAAGCCACGACTGCCGTCTGATCCAGTCGATGAAATCCTACCTTGCGGCCAAGGATTTTGAGGGAACCGAAATTTTCGGAACGACCTATTCGATCGAAGACCTGATTGGCACGTTCCTGACGCAAATCCATCACTTCGCGCAGCACAGCCTTGGCTGGTTGGGGCAGCGGGTGATTTCCGGGCGTCCTGTCGCCTTTGCGGGGAGCAACCCCGATAATGACTTTGCCGAAATGCGCCTGCGCGGGGCTTATGAACAGGCCGGGTTCGATGTTGAAGCCATGGTGTTTGAACCGCTCGCAGCTTCCTATTATTACGGGCGCGAGCTTGATAAACCTGAAACCGTTCTGGTGGCCGACTTTGGCGGGGGGACCAGTGACTTTTCGCTGATCCGCTTTACGCCCGGTCTTGGCATTCGCGGCGTGCAACCCTTGGCCCATACCGGTCTTGGCATTGCAGGCGACCGGTTTGACTATCGCATCATTCAAAAGGCCGTCTGGCCGCGCCTTGGCTTTGGCTCGGAATATAAGTCGATGGGCGCGACGTTGCCGGTGCCGCGTCAATATTACACGGCCTTTTCGCGCTGGCATGAACTTGCCATGATGAATCAGCCCAAAACCATCAACGAAATCAAAAGCCTGATCCGTTCGGCGACCCGCCCCGATGATATCGAGGATCTGGTAGCCATCATCGAGGATGAAATGGGCTTCCACCTTTATCAGACGGTGTCCAAGGCCAAGGCAGAACTGTCAGATCGCGATAGCACGATCCTGCAATTCTCCCATGGCGGGGTCGAGATCGAAGAAAAACTGACCCGTGCCGATTTCGAAACCGCGATTGCACCCGACCTTGCCGATATTGAACAGGCGGCGAAAAACTGCCTTGAGCAATCCGGTCTTGATGCCCGCGATGTGTCAAAAGTCTTCATGACCGGCGGGACTTCCTATGTCCCGGCCGTTCGGAAAATCTTTGAAGACGGCTTTGGCAAAGACCGCATCGAAATCGGCCAGCCGTTCCTGTCAGTCGCCCATGGTCTTGCGCTTATTGCCGCGGATGAGGGCATTGTTTAGTGTTGAGATTTCTTGCTCGCGAGGGCGCGTATTGCTGCTCCAATAATAGCCCCAGTCAGTAAGAATATTACGATAATGAGGATATTTCCTTGTGAGGTGGTTGGTTCAATAATCGCGATAGCTATTAGTCCAGATAGAATACCCAAAACTGCACCAATACTCGATATCTTGAAAACTTCTTTTAACACTACTGCTCTCCATCGTTGAAAAGTAATGTTACCTTAATACCTGTCTTGTCTATCCATTGTTGCAGAGCTAGTCGGATTGTTTCAAAATCCCAACCTGTGCGCCATAGTTCCGGCGGTTGTTCTACATCCGAGACCCATTTTCGCATAACTTGATCTGCTTGGGCGGCATTTACGACATTCTTCAAGTCAAGGACAATAATCTTCGATTGCTTCCCGTGGGTCGGAGCCCAAGCAATTAAAAAGGGCCCAACACTACTAAGGTCGGCACCTTCCAGATTTGCTGCCTTTATGGCATTTTGACCAGCTTGCAGATTGTATCGTTCAACGGCAGTCGGGCAGACAGAGTCCGCAGTTCCCGTTGTTAGCTGCGATGCAACTGCATCCTCACTAACTGGCCAAACGGTTACCATCTGTTTTTCTTTAGGTATAGGTAGTTGGAACGAGACAGTTAGGCTTGAGACATAAGCTTTGCAGATAATTTCGTGTCGTTGCCGCTCGTTACTCGATGAAGCTTTTATTGGAAAGGCAATGATTCCGTAAGCAGCATAGTCTGTGGGTGGATATTGTGTCGGGCCAGCAAAAATTCGGGAGGCTGTGAAGGTTTCATTGGGAGAGAGACCGGGGGGCAAGACCGGTTGTGAGGAGGCTGTAACCAGAACGCCGGGAGATGAGCTTGATGCAAGTACGGACGACCACTCGCTAGCAGGAGTGGTTCGAAAAAGAAAACCTGTAGGGATGCTTACACTAGTAGAAATCATCCCTATGTTTGCACCAGCCTCACTGGTCAAGTTCAAAGAGCCGTTGTTCCAGTTTGCTATTACCAAACAGCCTCCCAGAGTTTTGAGTGCTAAGGTTCCATCCTTTCGATAAGACAACACATTAAACGCGTTTGATAGGTCCTCTGTGCGTACTACTTGGCAGGAAAATATTTCTCTCAAATATGGTTGGTTATTTGGCGAGGTTAATTCAGCAAATGCCTCGTTTGGGATGTTTTCCCACATTGTGTTCTTTGGGGCAAAGAAGATCGCGGGACCGCTATCCTCTATTTCGTTAGCAAGCCCGGAAAGGTTAAATAACTCAGACGATATCGTGAAGCCATCAGGGCTTAATTGGGAAGAGTCAGTGGTATCAGCACTGTTAGTTTGAATACTATCTTGTGCAAACGCGAGAGGGGCAGAGGTGAGGAAAAATACGACACTATAGAATACAATTCTTAGCGACAACATGGTGCACCTCTTACTGACTGATTTATCTAAAATGTATATTCTTGCCTTCTAATTATCAATTTTTAGTTGGTTGCGCGTCGTAGCTAAAGATTCGCGATTTTCATCGCATAGGGGCGCTGATCAGCAGGAAAAATCCCCGCTGCACATGACATCAAGCAACACAAAGGCGCTGACCAGTAGCCCGATGGCAAGGCCGCTCAGGGCATAAAGCCAGATGCCAAGCTGATGACGGCGAAACACCCATGGCAGAATGCCACCGGCAAGGCAAAGCACCGGGAAGGCGAGGACGCTGAAAAACAGGAACTGGGTAAGGATGTTTTCCTCTGACCCCGGGGCGTCGAACATCATGGGTGAGAACATCACCAAAGGCATCGACATCACAGCACCAAGCACGGAAAGGACGGTCAATCCGATCCGCAGGCCTTTTTTCTGGTTCATTGCTCGTATCCGTTTGTTTTGTTGATTGTTGTCTCAGTCTGCACAGCTTTGAGTTGTCTGCAAGTCATCGTGACATTGTGAACTTTTCCACAATGCGCAAACGCATCTTCTTTTCGGTTTGAGAAATCACACCTATCTTGAATCTCAATAAGCCCGACCTGTTGAAACAGGATCGGAGAAATGGTGTTCAGGGAGGAACGCAAATGAATAGCGAAAGTGACGCACATGTGATCGAACGGCTGACCGGCCAAAACCTGCCAGCCTTGCCGCTTGGCGCGACCAATGACCAGATGGTTGATATCTCTAGTCTTGCGGGGCGCTCCGTCGTTTATGCCTATCCGCGCACAGCCGAACCGGGTGTTCCGTCGCCCGAAGGATGGGATGAAATCCCCGGTGCCAAGGGCTGCACGCCGCAATCCTGTTCGTTCCGCGATCATGCGGCCGAATTGCGGGCGGTCGGGGTGGAAAACCTTTACGGGCTTTCAAGCCAGACCACAGACTATCAGAAAGAGGCCGCTGAACGCCTTCATCTGCCATTTACGCTGTTGTCCGATGCCGATCACCGCTTCAAGGAAGCCATGGCAATGCCTGATTTCGAAGCCGATGGCATGCGCCTGTTCAAGCGGCTGACTATGGTCATTGATGATGGCAAAATCACCAAGGTTTTCTATCCCGTCGATGATCCGGCAGCCGATGCCGAGAATGTCCTTAAATGGTGTGGAGACAACCCGCGCGGGTGAAATCGCATGGCCGGTGACGAAGTTTGCCGAACTTCAAATTATCCGGTTTAAGCGTGCCCGAGATTGCGCTATTTCATAGGGCATGAAAGATCACGCACAAGAAACGACATTCATGGGTATCGAACGTTCCGTCACCGGCAAATGGTGGCGCGAACGCGCAAGCGATGAACGATTGGCAACCACGATTTCGCAACGCTTTGGCGTGCCGGAAATCGTTGGCAGGGTGATGGCAAATCGGGGCATAGGTCTTGATGATGCCGAAAGTTTCCTGTCGCCGACCTTGCGCGATCTGATGCCTGATCCGTCATCCTTGCAGGATATGGACAAGGCCGCATCGCGCATTGCCGATGCGATTGAAAAGGGCGAGAAAATCGCCGTTTTCGGCGACTATGATGTTGATGGCGCAACCAGTACGGCACTGTTAAAGCGTTTCTTTGCTGCGCTGGGCGCGGATGTTCCGGTCCATATTCCTGATCGCATGACCGAGGGGTACGGCCCGAATGCCCCCGCACTTCTGGCCTTGCAACGCAATGGTGCCAACCTGATCCTGACCGTGGATTGCGGGGTGACGGCCTATGCCCCGTTGCAGGAGGCCAAAGATGCCGGGATCGAGATCATTGTTGTCGATCACCATGCTGCCGAGCCTGAATTGCCGCCCGCCATTGCGGTGGTTAACCCCAATCGACTTGATGATGAAAGCGGCCTTGGGCATTTATGTGCCGCTGGCGTGGCGTTTTTGCTGTGTGTGGCGATGCTGCGTGAATTGCGCAATCGCGGCTGGCTTGAAAAGGCCGGTATTCGCGCCCCGGATTTGCGCAACTGGCTTGATCTGGTGGCGCTTGGGACCGTGTGTGACGTGGTGCCGTTGCGCGGACTAAACCGCGCCTTTGTCACGCAGGGGCTTAAGGTCATGAAGCATCGTTCAAATGTCGGCATGACATCCCTTGCCGATGTGGCGGGGGTGAATGAAACGCCAAGTGCCTATCACCTTGGATATGTGCTGGGGCCGCGTGTGAATGCCGGTGGGCGCGTTGGTGAGAGTTTTCTGGGGACCACCCTGCTTTCAGGGGATAACCCCGCCCAGGCGCAAGATATCGCGCGCAAGCTTGATGAATATAACCGCGAACGCAAGGCAATCGAGGATATCGTCCTTGATCAGGCGATCAGCGCGGTCGAAGGACAGTCAAAGGTCGCGTCAATGGTGCTGGTCGGCGGGGATGACTGGCATCCTGGTGTGATCGGCATCGTCGCCAGCAGGCTTAAGGATCGCTATCACGTGCCGTCGCTTGTGATGGGGCTTGTGGATGGCGTTTATAAGGGGTCGGGCCGTTCTGTGCGCGGTATCGATCTTGGTGCTGCGATCATTGCAGCGCGTCAGGCCGGGCTTTTGATCAATGGCGGTGGCCATGGCATGGCGGCGGGCTTTACGCTTGATCCCGAAAAGCGCGATGCGTTTGAGGCCTTTCTTGAAGAACGGTTTGCCAAAATCATCGAAGAAAATGATATTCGCCCGACCATCGCGGTGGATGGCGCGCTTCACGCCCATGGGGCAACGATTGAGCTGATCAATGCGCTTGAAAAGCTTGGCCCGTTCGGGGCCGGCAATGCCGAGCCGCGGTTCGTGTTTGTTGATTGTCGTGCGATCAAGGCCGATGTGGTCGGCGCCGACCATGTACGTTGTATCCTGACCGGGGCCAATGGCAAGGGACGGCTTAAGGCAATTGCTTTCAGATGCCTTGATAACGATATGGGGCAGACCCTGATCAAGCATGGCGGGCGTCCGTTGCATATTCTCGGACATCTGCGTCGTGATACCTGGCAGGGCAATGAGGGTGTGCAACTGATTATTGACGACGTTGCATTGCCTGTTTGATCTATCAGCGGTTTTGGATGGCGGGCACCGGTTCCAGAGCGGTGTCAAAAATTCTGGCAGCTGCCATGTAACGCAAAGGCTTGCCGTTCCGTGATGATGGGATTATCCCAGATAACATCATGACAGAACACACAAAACACTCGCCCCCCATTGCGCGGACCAGTCATTTCATTCTGGTGCTCGCGCCGATCCTTCTGGCTTTCTCGCTCAGCCAGTTTTTCCGTTCGGCCCAGGCTCTTTTGGCCGAACCCTTGCGTGTTGAACTTGCCGTCACCCCGGAACAGCTTGGGCTGGTTTCCGGCAGCTTCCACTTTGCCTTTGCCCTGATGCAGATACCGGTTGGCGTGATGCTTGACCGCTATGGGCCGCGCCTTACCAATGGCATCCTGATGCTTGGTACTGTGGCGGGCGTGATCATCTTTGCCAATGCTCATAGCGTCATCGGTCTGATGATCGGGCAGGCGGTGATCGGGCTTGGCTGTTCAGCTGCTTTCATGGCCGCGCTTGTTCTTGCCGCGCGCTGGACTGCACCCGAAAAATTCGCAGCCGCATCGGGACTTATTGTCTCCTTTAGTCTGCTGGGTGTTCTGGCCTCGGCAACGCCACTGGCAGCCCTTGTCGAAACTCATGGCTGGCGAACAGTTTATTTTGGTCTGGCCGCGATCAGTTTGGTTTCGGTGGTGCTTGATCTTTTGTTCGTGCGCGATACGCCTCCCGGTCATGCGGTTGTTGATCGCAAGGGCGAAACGGTCCTTGATGCCCTTAAGGGCATGGTGTCTGTCTGGAAGAATCGTCAGGTCTGGCTGTTGTCGGGTGTCGCATTCTTTAGCTATCCGGCGATCCTGACAGTACGCGGATTGTGGGGCGGGCCGTATTTGCATGATGTCTTCGCACTTGGCCCGGTCGAAGTTGGCAATGTGTTGCTGATCATGACAATCGGCATGATCCTTGGGCCGCCAGCCTATGGACAGCTTTCACGCAAATTTCCGGCCAAGACCCAGGGACTGATTGTCTTTGCCGTTCTGGTCGGGGCAGGGGCCTGTTTGCTTCAGGCCTTTCTCGGGCCCTGGGGCGTTGGCGTGGCGGCTGTTCTGATGCTGATTCACGGCTTTATCGGGTCCAGTGCAACGCTGAGCTATGCTGCTTCCCGGCAGGCTGTCCCGGAACATCAGATTGGCCGTGCGCTTACCACTGTCAATCTGGCGACCTTTGCCGGGCTTTTTGTGTTGCAGGGCGTTGCCGGTCTGATCATCGGACAGTTTGAGGCCGGTGCACCGGAAGCATATCAGTCAATGTTTGTGTTTTTGGGAATCGGTCTTGGCGTTGCGGGGATTACCTTCTGGTTCGGTGCAAAACGCAAAAAGGACTGATCTGGAAATATTTTTTCCATCCATATCGACCTTGACGGGGGATGAATTCATTCTCATCTGGCAGGTGGATGGAAAAAATGAACCATCAGGTTAAACATCAAGGCCTGGTTTTTTCGGGATTGGGCGGGATATCGCCCTATTTTCGGTGGGGGATTAAAAAAAACGTCATAAGGGCGAAAAAGCCGCTTGACCTGACCCGACCCAATCGCTAAAAACCGGCCTCGTTAACGCGCTGCGTCCCCTTCGTCTAGAGGCCTAGGACACTGCCCTTTCACGGCGGCAACAGGGGTTCGAATCCCCTAGGGGACGCCACTCGTTAACATGATGACTTCGATTGGTGCCATGTCCCCTTCGTCTAGAGGCCTAGGACACTGCCCTTTCACGGCGGCAACAGGGGTTCGAATCCCCTAGGGGACGCCACTCGTTAACATGATGACTTCGATTGGTGCCATGTCCCCTTCGTCTAGAGGCCTAGGACACTGCCCTTTCACGGCGGCAACAGGGGTTCGAATCCCCTAGGGGACGCCACCAACCGAAAGTCATTTGACATTGGCACATCGTGCTTGTGTCCCCTTCGTCTAGAGGCCTAGGACACTGCCCTTTCACGGCGGCAACAGGGGTTCGAATCCCCTAGGGGACGCCATCTTTCTTTGCGAAAGATGGTATACTTACTGATAAATGCTCGCAACTAAGGTTGGCGGGCATTTTTTATTGCCAGATTACCCTTCAGTATTCGGTTCGCGGATCATTCATTAGATTCGGGTTGTTCTTGAACTCTTTGATCAAAATGTGCCCAATCTCTTTTTGTTTCTCTCTTTCGATTTCATGCAGGTTATTTAATAGGTTAAGGGAAGACGCTTCTAGCTTTGGTGTCTTCAGGCGGTCAGGGTACGCTGCTATGAACCACAGATGCATTGCTTGGAATTCCGCTGGTGACCTTTTGACGAGCCGCAAATAATCCTCAACGCACGTGAAAAGTAACAAATCGTTCTGCATATCTGAAAACTGATTCCTTGCTACATCATTCCGAGTTTTTTCATCCTTGGTGCGACCAACATGTTTAAAGGCATTTCTGTATAGATTTCGTGCTTTAAAGTACCGATTCTGATCAATGCGTGGGTTCGAAGCAATAACGGCACTGTGAAAAGGCTGCTCTCCAGCTTGTTCGCATAGATCGGAAAGTATCTCACTTGCTGCTCCTGCAAGGGTGTGTACCGAGACCGGATCGCTATTGTCGAAAAACAATTGAATTGCTGTCAGCAGTTGTTGGCGAGCGATATGCAATATGTCCATGTAGCTATCCTAAAATCTGAAGCGCTGCTGTCGCACGATTTTCTTTTTGTGCTGACGATACCGCCGTGTGAGGCTTTCACGCAGCTGTTCTGCCGTCGGGCGCGGCAGTTCGATGGGTGCGCGCGGGGCAGGTGTGCCCGGATTGGCGTCATCATCGGTCAAATCGTTTTCGGATGCTGTATCGGCAAACAGATCGACCGGGTCGGCCTGATCAGCGGCAAACAGGTCGGTGACCCCGACGCCGAGAAGCCGGTATTTTGTGCCGTCGATTTCCTTTTTCAGCAATGTCAGTGCGGCTTCGAGGATTACGTCTTCACGCAGCGACGGATAGGTCAGGCGCATATTGCGGGTGCGGAGTTTGAAATCCGATGATTTCAATTTCAGGACCACGGTATGTCCGGCGATTTCCTTGCGCGCCAGGTCGCTGGCAACACGTGCGGTCAGACGGGTGGCGATGGCGGTTAGTTCATCGAGACCCGCGATATCGTCATTGAATGTGGTTTCCGATGACAGGCTTTTGCGTTCGCTGCTTTGTTCAACCCGGCGATTATCCTGCCCGCGTGAGAAATAGTAGAACCGCTTGCCGATGCTGCCATAGCGCCCCTGCAGGGCATGGATATCAAGCTCCTGAAGCTGTCCGATGGTGGTGATGCCATCGTCATGCAGTTTGCGCTCCATGGCCGGGCCAACGCCCCACATCATGCGCACAGGCTTGTCGGCGAGAAAATCAACGGCCTCGGCCGCGCCGATCATGGAAAATCCGAACGGCTTGTTCAGGTCTGAGGCGATCTTGGCCAAAAACTTGTTATAGGAAAGACCGATGGAAACGGTGATACCGACTTCCTTGCGGATGGTTGATTGCAGCTCTACCAGACATTCGGCGGCTGATTTGCCATGGGTTTCCTGTGCACCGGAAAGGTCCATAAAGGCCTCGTCAATCGATAGTGGTTCGATATCCGGGGTAAGTACCCGCATCATGTCGCGAATGCGATATCCTTCGCGCTGATACTTGGCCATGTCAGGTTTCAGAAAAACACCGTCCGGGCACAATTCCCGCGCCTTGAAGGCAGGCATGGCTGAACGGACGCCATATTTGCGCGCGACATAGCAGCAGGTCGAGACAACCCCGCGATGGCCGCCGCCGATGATGACAGGGGCATCAATCAATTCCGGCCGGTCGCGCTTTTCAATGGATGCATAAAACGCGTCGCAATCAAGATGTCCGATGCAAAGTTCGGGCAGTTCGGCATGGGCAATCGCGCGTTTGCCGCCACAGGCCGGGCAGGGCACATAGGAACCCGCACCGCTTTTGGGCAGTGTCTTGTCAAGATGCAGTCGCCATTTGTGATGGCAGTCTGGGCAAAGCGCGTACAACATATCTATTTGTACTTCTTTTGTTCCTTTGGTGCCAAGGGGTGAAATGTGCAAATCCACTTGATGATCAAAGGTTCCTGTCAGTCTTTGTCAGGAGGTGGTTCTGAACAGAAAAAGCCGGGGAAATCCCCGGCCTGTTAGGAGTTGATCACGCGTGGCGTCAGATCACTTTTGCTTTTGCGCAGCCTTCTGGGCACGCTTTGCGCGGCGCTGACGGGCAATCATGTTGTCGATATAGCGTCCCTGGAACAGGGTAATGCCAAGCGATTGGCCGAATTTGATCGCGGTCGGCGTATCGCACCGGCACAGAATAACGCGTTCACGACCGGAATTTTTCACAAGGTTGTCCATCTCGGAATATTTCTTGCGAATGACATTATCGGTCATTTCTTCGCGCCAAGCGACTTTGATGAAGTCGGCCTTCAGCCTGTTGCGATCAACAAATGAAAGCGATTCCACCGTCAGGTTATCGATCAGAATGCGATAGCCGCGCTTGTGGAAGTCATCGCGCACACTGAGATAGGTTTCAAGGTTCGAAAAAAGATCAACCTGATTAAGCTCGATAATCACATTGCCCGGCCATTTGCTGCGCACGGTTTCATCGAACTTGTCAAAATCCTTGGAGGTCAGGGTTCCAAGATTAAGGTTGATCGAGAACGAGCTGGCATGGGTCTTGAACGTCCGCTTGCACAGGTAATTGAGCATGCGTTTGTCCAGAACTTCGGTCATGTGCTGGAACAGCCAGCGGTTCGACGCCAGATCGATATTGGGCATCAGCGCATTGCGCAAATCGGTAATCGATACAAAGAATTCGTCAAAGACCGGATGCAGTTCCTTGGATCCGCCATGGGCAAAGACGCAAACCGGTTGCTGGCGGATATGCTCGGACAAATCGGCTGTATGGATGGTTTCTTCAAGCTGGGCCAGATTTTCAGCGTTGATCGGGCTAAGCGCCTGATCCTTTTCACGTTGAAGGGCGGTGCGCATGTTGCTGCTTTGCTGCAGCTTCTTGGCACGCTCGTCAAGGTGCTGGCACAGAAGAAGGAATTCCTGAAACTCGGTATTGAGGTTGTACCATGTGCAAAAACCGGTTTCCTCGCTGTCATCCTGTGACAGGGGATCATCGCGGAACAGATAGCGCAGGGTATCAACAGCCGGTTCGACATCGGCGATCGATTTGTCTTTCCAGACAAAGATCAGATCATTGTTGGTCAGAACAAAGATACGCCCGACATACAGCTTCACATAGCTTTCAAAGGTATTGGTCGCCACACGAATGTGATAGTCGCGGCGATGGAACGGTTTCATGCGCGATAGATGAATATGCACAGCACGGTGCCCGTATTTGCGGGTTTCAAGCCGTTGGACATAATCCAGCAACAGGTATTCCTGTAGGGCCTGTTGGCCATATTGCTGCGGTTCAATCACGCGGGACCCCTGAAAGAGAATCTGTTTTTATCGTTACGGCCTCGTTCCATACACCGAAGACCGAAGTCTGATCAAATCATAATGTTCTGAAGCACTGGTTAATGGTTCTAAACCAATACCCTTTATATGAACTATACATATGGAAGGGACAAGGGGACCTTGCCCGCCCTGCATGATTTAATTCCTGTAATTTATGCCTGATTGCGGCTTTAACGAATTCTTGGCAAGCAGGATGCAAAATCAATGCGATATAGGGAAAGGGGTGCTGCTATTTACTGGTTGAATGCAAAGCCATGCAGCATGATTTCCGGGAACAGGTTTTAGATAATAGGGGATTGGCGCCATGCAGGTATCCGCAAAGCGGACCGGAAACTGGCTGAAAATCAGCAAGGGGATTGCTGTGATCGGTATGGTTTCATGGGTGTCGGCCTGTGCGCCGCTGCTGGATCAGGACTTCTGGGACGAGGCAACGTCATTTGCCGATGACAATTACACAGCACTTGGCTTGCAGCAGCTTGCAACAGGGGACTATGCCTCAGCCGAGAAGCTTTTTAACGAAGCATTGCGTAAAAATCCGCAAGATGGCCATGCGATGCTTTGGCGCTCGGTCCTGTATCAAAATACCAATCGGCCTGATCGTGCCCGCGATGGATATGATACGCTGATTGCCATGAACCCGCCGGGCACGGTTCTGATGTCGACGGCATCTGGAACCCAGCCCCGTCCGCTACGTGATGCTGCTGAATTCAACCTGAACCGTTTGCAACGCGGTCTTCCGGGATCACTTAGCATTAATGATCAGATTGCAACCGGTCCATCAGGGCTCGGAACCGGAAGTGGTTCTGCAATCGCTACCCCCATGATGACCAATACCCAGTCTGCAATGACCGGTGCACCAACCAAGGCCATGGATATTCCCGCAGGGGCGGCTTTGTCTGGCGGGGACGAGGCAGTTGCGAAACGCTTTTCAATCCTGCGAGACCTGCAATCTACCGGGTTGATCACGCCGGAAGAATATTCGGCACGCCGCTCCGCCAACCTTGGCGCGCTTCTGCCAATGAGCCAGCCTGCACCCTCGGCGTTCCTGAATAACCCGCCGCCAGATGGTTCACAGGTCGAGCAACGCCTTAATCAGTTGAACCGTGCCTTGCAGATCGGGGCGATCACGGTGCAGGAACATGTGGCCGAACGGACTGCAATTCTTGATGCATTGCTGCCCGCACAGCCGCGCCAGCGCGCGGTGCCACCACCGGCGCCACAGGGCCTTATGGATGCTGCCCGTCAGATTGCGCGTCTTGAAGATTTGCAAGGCATGAAGCTGGTGACGCCAGATGAATTCAAGCGTGAACGCGATGCGATTGAAGCCGCGATTGTCGAACCGGCCAAGGGAACGGCAATGACGCTCAATGCCGGGGAACCGGTCCGCAAGGTCGCAACCGGCGAAAGCCGTCCGGTGCAGGCAGGTGAAGAAATGGTGTCGGATGCTGCACAACCGGCGATGGCAAGCGGCAGTAAATCGGTTCATCTGGCATCCTACCGGAATGAAGGGCAGGCAGAGCGCGGCTGGCAGATACTTGCGAGCCGCTATGGACAGCTCGCCCCCCTGCAGCATGGTGTGACCAGGGCCAACATTCCGGGCAAGGGTACCTATTATCGACTGATGGCAACGGGGCTAAGCGACAGTGCGGCAAAATCGCTTTGTGCGGATTTGAAGCGTCGCGGCCAGTTCTGCGAGGTCAAGTAGCAGTCAGGGTTTTAAGCCCTATATAAAGATCAGAATAACGCCGGTGGGGATGAAGAATGACCACCGGCGTTATCGTTTTCGGTGTCATTCTGACAGGGAAATTTCCAGAAAGATGATCTTTGTCTTTAGTGATTTTGGTGTGATCGGTCCCTATAGCGGAACCATGCGCTCGGTTGTAATGCGCAACGCACCTGATATTGCCATATGTGATCTGATGCTTGATGCGCCGGATCGAAATCCCAGGGCATCAAGTTATCTTCTTGCCGCACTTGGTCGAGAATTCAAACCCGGTGATGTGGTTCTGGCGGTTGTTGATCCTGGGGTTGGCAGTACGCGCAAGGGGCTTGTGGTCACGGCAGACGGGGTGACCTATGTCGGACCGGATAACGGTTTGTTTGAAATGATCATTCGCCGGGCGGAAGACGTCACAGTGCGATGCATCGACTGGGAACCGGAAACACTTTCAGCAAGTTTTCATGGCAGGGATATTTTTGGCCCGGTGGCGGCAATGGTTGCAACCGGGCAGGATTTTGCCAGCCATGTCTTGCCATCAGATCAGCGATATGACGACGCACAAGACTGGCCCGATGCGCTGGCCGAGGTCATTTATATCGACACATACGGCAATCTGATGACCGGTCTTCCGGCGCAAAATAGTGAGATTAAACTGCGCATTGGTGATCGCATGGTTACGGCCGCGCGTACATTTTCCGATGTGCCCTTGGGGGAACCATTTCATTACTGTAATTCGATCGGTCTTTGTGAAATCGCAGTCAATTGCGGACGGGCCGATCAGGTTTTTGAAGCACAGATCGGGATGCCGGTCAGCGTGCAATAGTCATGTTTCCACAATCCTTGATTGGTTTGTGGGAATAAAATGCTATCTTTCAAGGATGTTACAGAAGTGATCCGTATCGAACTGTCAACGGATGGACGGGGTCTATTGAATGTCGATTGAGGTTAAGTTCTGGGGAGTTCGTGGAAGCATTGCCTGTCCGTCACCCGATCATGTGGTGTATGGCGGCAATACGAGCTGCCTTGAAATGCGGATCGCGGGAAAGGTTCTGATCTTCGATGCCGGAACCGGCATTCGCAACCTTGGCAAGGATCTGATCCGCCGCAAGGTGACCGAAGCCACGATCTATCTGACCCATACCCATTGGGACCACATTAACGGGTTCCCGTTTTTTGTGCCGGCCTATAACCCGAAGGCGTCCTTCAGGGTGATGGCCGGGCATCTGACCGATCAGGGCGGCGTTGAACGCGTTTTCTCGGCCCAGATGGCAAATCCGACTTTCCCGGTGCCGCTTTCTGCCATGCAGTCTAAATTGACATTCGAGGATTTCGCCGTTGGTGATGACTTGCATCCGGGCGAGGGGATCGTGATTAAAACCGCCCCGCTGCGTCATCCCAACGGGGCGACAGCCTTTCGTGTCGAATATGGCGGGCAGGCTGTGTGCTTCGTAACCGATACCGAACATGAACCGGGAAAACCCGACGAGATCATTCTGGATTTCATTCGGGATGCCGATCTTGTGATTTATGACAGTACCTATACCGACGAGGAATTCCCGCAAAAGGTCGGGTGGGGGCATTCGACCTGGCAGGAAGGAATACGGTTGTGTCGAGCGGCAAATGCCAAGCGTCTGGCGCTATTCCACCATGACCCGGACCACAATGATGCCGATATGACTGTCATTGAGCAGCAGGCAAAAGCAATGTGGTCAGGCGCATTCGCCGCCCGTGACGAGATGGTGTTGCGGATCGAATAGGCGACATTGTGACGGGAATGAACAGGATGAAAAAAAACACCGCGCATAAAGCGCGGTGTTTTTGTGTCGACGGCTTAACGTTTACTGCCTTGCTGCATGTCGTTGACAATCTGGTCAACATCGACCGAGAAGCTTGCCTGTCGTGGCGGGTAATCTTTGAATGATGCAAAGAACTGGTTGACCACTCCGATTGCCGGGGCAAGGGTCCATGACCGGTTTTCCTGCCATTCATCAAAGCCGCGTGCTTCGTGGAATCTCTCGAACGGATCAAGTTTCAGGTTGGTGATCAGCGGGCTTGTCAGATTGTTGGCAACGCCGTTGAACCATTTGTCCTGATCTGTAAACAGGAACTTCCAGTCGCCATAGCGCAGACCGTGGAATTTGGTTTCGGTGAAATAGAAAAATTCCTTGCGCTTGGTTGGGCCGGCTTGGGTGATCAGGTCAGTCTGGTCGTAACCGTCAAGATGAACACGGTATTTCTGATCGCCAATCTTGTATCCGTCGAGAAGCTTTTCCTTCAGATCCTTGTCGCCAAGTTGCGACATGATCGTCGGCACCCAGTCTTCCATTGTCATGAATTCGCCAGTGGTGGTACCGGCCGGAATTGTACCTGGCCATTTGACCGCCATCGGCACGCGGAAGCCACCTTCGTAACCGCCAACACCTTTTTCACCGCGGAATGGCTGGTTGCCGCCATCCGGCCAGCTGTTTGATGCCGCACCATTATCGGTCGAGAACATCACCATCGTGTTGTCCGCAATGCCAAGTTCATCAAGAAGATCAAGGAGTTCTCCGACATCGTCATCCAATTCCTTCATGCCATCTGCATAAAGGCCATATCCGGTGACGCCATCATAATCCTTGCTTAGATTGGTGCGGTAATGCATCCGGGTGGTGTTGTGCCAAACGAAAAACGGCTTGTCTTCGGCAACTGCGTCGCGAATGAACCGCTTGGATTCTTCAAGAACTTCCTGATCAAGCGTACGTTGCCGTTCGCTTCCGAAATTTCCCAAATCTTCAATGGTCTGGGATCCGTCTTCCTGATGAAGAGAATGGATGATACCGCGCTGGGCAATCTGTTCGGCAACTTTGGTGCCTGTCGGGTAATCATATTGTTCGACATATTCACCAGCATTCAGATGATAAAGAATGCCATAGAACTCGTCGAAGCCGTGGTTGGTTGGCAGATGTTCGTCACGGTCGCCAAGATGGTTTTTCCCAAACTGCCCGTTTCGATAGCCCTGCGCACGCAACATTTCGGCAAGGGTCGGGTCTTCGGATTGCAAACCGATGTCAGAGCCGGGGATGCCAACGGTACTTAGGCCAACGCGCATCGGGTACTGACCTGTAAGAAAGGCTGCACGTCCCGCGGTACAGGAAGCCTGGGCATAGTGATCCATGAACAACATGCCATCATTGGCTATCCGGTCGATATTGGGGGTGCTGCCACCCATCATGCCACGGTGATAGGCGCTGATATTCCACATGCCGACATCATCGCCCCAGATGACCAGAATGTTCGGCTTTTCTGATTTTGGCGCATCCTGGGCCTGAGCGCATAACGGTGCGATCAGCGCTAGGGCTGTCCAGAGTACTAGGCGTTTGCTCATGAGATCACCTGTCCATTCGTTGGTTGCGCATTCGCGGCCTCACAACTGCCTGGTTACAGCCTAGAACGTATGCTGTGGCGATGTGACGAGCTTATTAGGTAGGGAGTGATTTTGCCCGAGCACGGATCCCGCGATGAAACTGATACACCTCAAAAGTGTATTGTTCGACCACCGGATGGGCAAGTTTAATTATTATAAACCCGAAGTTTGGTATCAGAAGACGCGTGAGTATTTCGGGAAAACACGGATCTCGATGCGGCGGTTTGCCTCACGATTTTCTGCGATAGGGTTGCCGGAATCATCGCGGTTTGGAAGTTTGGGTTTGGTGTCGCCATAGGAAATGGCGCGCATCCGTTTCTGATCGGGATCAACGCCAAGGGCAGAAAAGAACCGAACCACTGCAATTGAACGTCCCGCCGCCAATTCCCAGTTTGACGGAAAACGCGGGGAACTGATCGGGGTATCATCGGTATGCCCGGTCACTTCAATCTGGAAACCCAGATAGCGCGGTTCCTTAAGCAGGTCGGCAACATCCTTGAGAAACAGGACAGCATCCTTGGTCAGGTTGGCTGAACCCGGCTGGAAGAACGAGCCGCTGCCCATTTCCATCAGAATGCCTTCATCATCCGTCGAAACATTGACCGCACTGTCCATCGCCATGTTGAAGACGACGTCTTTGAGATCGGTTTCCAGAACCTGTGTCGGGCGGACAATATCGCGTTTGCCGATTTGCTCAGCAATACCGGCTTGCACCTTTTCAAAGACCGGCAACTCAACCTTGGAAAAGCTGACCAGCATGACAAAGAAGGCCATCAGAAGCGTGATGGCATCGGCGTATGTGGCAAGCCAGTCTTCGTTGACTTCTTCTTCTTCGACCTTGGGGATTTCCCGTCCGCGCCGTGCCATGATGGTGTTCCCTACTTCGCAGATTTGTCGATATTGAAGTGGATCGCAGGATCGAGGAATGAATTCATCCGGTCCTGAATGGCGCGGGGTCCCTTGCGATCGGCCAGCATGATCAGGCCTTCGGCTATCAGGTAATTGCGAAACCGCATGATTTCTTCACGTTGCTGGATCTTGCTTGCAGCAGGCATGAAAAAGAACCGGGCCGCAACAATACCATAAAGGGTCGTGATCAGTGCAATCGCAAGACCGGCCCCGAGCGACGTCGGATCATCTGCCATTTTGTCGAGCATGATCACCAGACCAACCAGCGTTCCGATCATCCCGAATGCCGGGGCCGCAGCCGCCATGCTTTTGAGGATCGAAACCGGCACAAGGTTGCGGTTAAAGGCATTATCGATGGCGTTGTGAAGCATTTCGGCCACTTCATCACCATTATAACCGGTAATGATCACTTCCATCGCCCAGCCAAGAAACGGCTCGTCCTTGCCCACACGCTCTGCTTCCTGTTCCAGGGCATTGATGCCCTTTTTCTGCAGCAGATAGCCCCATTTGACGACGCGGCCGACTTCGCCAGTCAATTGTCCACGGCCCATTTGCGGGGCACGGAAAATCTTGAAAATCAGTTTTAATGCAAGCAGTACATAGCGCGCCTCATAGGCAATAAAGGTCGCGGCAAGCGTGCCGCCAACCACCATCAGTGCGCTCGAAAGGCTCAAGAATACAAGATAGTTATCGGTCGAAATAAAGATCGACCCGACAAACAATCCCAAACCAACCATAATGCCTAATATCGTCGTAAACGACATTGTTCCCACAATCCCCCGGTGTCGTCATGGTCGGGCTTTTTACATGAAATCACCCAGCTTTATAATTAATCTATTAGTTTTTACGTAAGAATAGGACCCCAAAAGCTTGAAGTCTGGTTAATGCTACGCCCGGTAAAGCAAAAAAGCAGGGGTTATACCGGTGGTTGATGCAGGCTGATGTCCGGATTTCATCTGAATGCAGGGAACGCTGATCTTGTCGATAACGCTTGTCTACTACCTGGCTCGTTCGGGTAAATAGTCTCCCTGAGGGGTATTACCCATAAAATGAAGTTGGCAATTTGTCTGTCCCGAAACAAGCAAGGCGGGCATTCAAATGAAAAAAGCCTGCTACAAGCAGTAGCAGGCTTTTTTGGGTAGCTGTTTCAAATGGAAACTGCAAATCACGTCGTTCGGATATCGACAAGGAACCGGTCAACTTCAGAACGCAGGTTATCCGACAAGGTTCCAAGTTCGCGGGCAACATCAAGAACCAGATGGGCTGCCTGATCCGTATCGGCAACCGTGTTGCTGACGCGTTCGATGTTGCTGCTGACTTCCTGGGTGCCAATTGCCGCCTGTTCGACATTCTGGGCGATTTCATCAGTGGCTTCGGCCTGTTCGCCAACAGCGGTGGAAATGGTGTTGGCCATCTCGGTGATGCGTGAAATCACCGCAGAGATATCGCCAATCGATGTGACGGTTTTACCTGTTTCTTCCTGAATGGCGGTGATCTGTTCGGCGATCTCGTTGGTGGCGCGTGCGGTCTGGTTGGCAAGGTTTTTGACCTCGGCTGCGACCACGGCAAACCCTTTGCCGGCTTCACCGGCACGGGCGGCCTCAATTGTCGCGTTCAGAGCCAAAAGGTTGGTTTGTCCGGCGATATCGCTGATCAGGGCGACAATTTCGCCAATCCGGTTTGCAACTTCGGACAGGCCCTGAACGGTTTCCGACGATTGCTCGGCTTCTCGTGATGCTTCGGCGGCAACCTGTGTGGATTGCTGAGCCTGTTCGCCAATGCGCGAAATAGATTCAGACAAATGATCGGCGGCATCGGCAACGGTGCGGACATTGACCGTCGCCTGTTCGGATGCGGCGGCAACCGTGGTTGCGCTTTTGCTTGCCCGGTCAGCGGATTCAACCAGCCCGCTTGCGGTTGACTGCATCTTTTGGGCTGAACTTGAAACGGCACTGACGATCTTGGCGATCACGCCCTCGAAGTTGCCGATGTGACGTTCCAGGCTTTTCATCCGTTCGTCCCGGCGATGCGATTCTGCCTGTTGTTCTGCTTCCATCTGCTTTTTGGCAATGGCGTTGGTGCGGAAAATATCCACCGATTGTGCCATGCGCCCGATTTCGTCGTGACGGGTCAGGGCATTGATTTCGAAATCGGTATTGCCTTCGGCAAGGGCGGTCATGTCCCGTCCAAGGTCAGACAGGGGGGCTGTCACAATGCGCGTAAGCAAGACGCGCATGCCGATGATGGTCGCAAGGGCAATGGCCAGACCGCCAATCACGATGCCGATCAGGATATTGTTGGTTTTCTCACGTTCCGGGGCAACCGACAGGCTCGATGACAGGACGGCAATGACGTCACCTTTTTGTGCATCCATTGCGCCATGGCAACTAAAGCAGACTTCACGTTCCGCGCCCTTGGTTTCACCAAGGATAATCGGCATCGACATACGATAAGTGCCGTTTTCCGTATAGCGCCCGATAAGTTGGCCGGTTTCAATTGCTTCGATGTCGATCTCGTCACGCGGGGCCTTGATCGGTTTGTCGCCATATTCCTTCATATAGGCTTGCGTAGTGGGGCCCCAGGCGGACCATAGTTCCCCAGGATAATCACCATTACGGCTGTCAAACCAGTTGTTGAAAACCTGAATGCCGATGTCGTCGGCATCATCGGGACGGGCGGCCATAACATTGACAATCAGAGCATGAAGCGAGGTCAATTCATTCTCGCTCAGCTGTCGCAATTTGCTATCCATCGCTTTTTCTTCAACGATGGTCATCATCAACAGAGAAATAATGACAGTCGACGTAACACCGAATGCGGATGCCCACATAAAGCGCTTGCGAATACCCATGGCGTTGAAGGCAGACAGAATTTTCATGTTTCTTCCCCGGTGCGGTGACGGAAAGCAGCTTTTTGCATCAGCCGGTTTCGCGTTGTCCTGAATCGGTAAAACAATGCATGATCGTGAAAGTTGCGCCTTGATATGACTCAAGTCGATCTTCATATCGGGTCGTGTGTCTGATCTAGTTTACATTGTATCGGGGATTATCTTGCAACAAAACAGACAGTAGCGGGCTTGTTTCTGACCGGTGGAACGGGCATAACCACGCCAATGATGACATTTGAATGAAACAGGATTGCCTCATGGCGCTTTCATATAGTGAAACCCGCAAAAAGCTTGATCAGATCACAGCCGAAATGTTGGGGCTGATCCGAAAATATGATCTTGATGCTGCCAGTCCGTTTGATGTGATCGAGGTCGCGCGCACCAAGATCTCTGATCAGAACGACTATATCCGTTTCCTTGAGCTGTCGCTTGAAGGGCGGATTTATGGTGAATATGGTGATGCCCTGCAAAAGCAGATCGACGAAGAAGCCAAGGCACAACAGGCCAAACCGCTGAACTAGGTTTACCACTTGTCGCCTGCGTGAGATGAAATAACGGTTCGTTTTCAAACATGAAGACGAGCCGTTTTTCAATTCGGGCACCCTGTCACAAAATCTTCCTGATCTTGTCACCGTCGTGCAGTTGAGTGGCCATGAAGTTCGGACTATATGGCTGCTGTAAAAGATGCACCGAAAAAGGTGTGTTTCTTTCGCAAGACACAACCCGCGAAAGTCCAACGAGCAACAGGATGGCTGACATGAAAAAGAGTTATGTCCAAACTCTGATGGAAGTCGAAAAAGTATTCGGTCAGATCAATGACCATGATTTCCGCCTTTACCGTGCTGTCTGGGGCAATCGTCAGGCCGCCCAGACCGGTTTGCCGCGTGGCACGCGTGCTGAAATCAGCAAGAAACTTGCAAATGATTTTATCGCACTGGGTAATTCAAATCACCGCACCCATCTTCGGGTGTCAGCACCGCACGCTGCCTGAACGCATTCGCGCGTTCAGGGTTTCCGGGCATAGGACCCGATGAGACTTGCCAATCCGGCAGCTTTCAGGCATCAAGTGTCGCCGTATGTACAACGGGATTCTGATATTCAGGGACCTCGTTGATTGTTGCGAAAACCACCTGAAAGCTGGCCGGAGTATTCCATGTCGATTAAGTCGTTGATCCGTACCATTCCTGATTACCCGAAAAAGGGGATCATGTTCCGCGACATCACGACACTGTTCGAGGATGCTGACGGCCTGCGCGACGTCATTGACAGCTTTGCCGCCGAATTTCAGGACAAAAAGATCGACATGATCGCCGGGATCGAGGCACGCGGTTTTGTCATTGGTCCGGCTGTCGCACTTGCACTGGGTGTCGGATTTGTCACCATCCGCAAAAAGGGCAAACTGCCTGCGGAAACCATTGGTGTTGAATACGAACTTGAATATGGCTCTGACGTCATTGAAATCCATAAGGATGCAATCAAGCCGGGCAGCCGTGTTCTGGTCATGGATGATCTGATTGCGACGGGCGGCACTGCACTGGCGGCGATTGAACTGATTGAAAAGGTCGGGGCAGAAGTTGCTGCCTGTGCCTTTATCATTGATCTGCCTGACCTTGGCGGCGCAAAGAAAATCCGTGATCGCGGCGTCGAGGAATTCCATCTTGTCGAATTTGAAGGCGACTAAACATACGCCTTTGTGACGGATTTTCGAAATCCCTGCCTTTTCCCATTATCTTGATGTATAATGCATGAGTTGAATTAGGTTTCACTCATTGCCTTGATATGGCAGGAAAAGGAAATGCTTACACCGGTTCAGACAGCACAGACAGTCTCACAGGTCAGCCAGTATGGCCGACTTGCGGCGGCCGGTGCGCGCGGTGTATCGACAGTTGACCGCAGTACGCAGGTCGAAGAATCCTCGCAGCATTATACCTATAACCCTGATGATGACGGGATTTTGTTCAACGCCTATGTGGACGGCAAGAACAAGCGTCAGCCGGGGCAGGGCAATCCGGGTGAACAAAAAGACCAGCGCGCCGAACAGCGTCATCTTTCAGCAGCAAGGCGTTCCAGTGACCGCGAAGGGGCCGTTGATGCCGCCTCCGATCAGGACTTTGCGTCGATGCTGGACCCGTCAATTCCCTTTGATCTTTCCGCCAATAGCGGCACATCGTTCTATGCATTGGTCAATGCGGTGGCCCATGGTTATGGCATGCGTGGAACCCGGCTTGATGCATCAGTCTAGGCGGATCGTTTGACTTTGTGCCGATCTTTTCGAAATTTCCCAAATCTCTGTGCGGATGCTTGTTGGCATATGCCAATGGCCTTATGATGGCCGATATCTCCGTCAGACCATCGGGCCAAGCATGAAGAACAAGCCGGTTCTCAGTACAGTTTTCGAAGCTGCTTTCAGATTTATCGATCTCGCGCTGAACGATAACGAATATTTGCAGCCACAGAAATTGCATCGCCTTCTGTATCTGGCGCAGGCCTATTACGGGGCGAATTATCACGGCAATATGCTGATGCCCGCCATCTTCGTTGCCGAGGAATTCGGACCGGTCGAACCTAACCTTTATGCGGTGATGGAAGAAAGCCGTCCTGACGTACGTCTAAAGGCCATTGATCCCAAAACGTCCCATTTCCTTGAAAGCATCTGGTCGCAATTTGGCCATCACACGGTTGAACATCTTAGCATGACCGTGCGCAACCATCCGCCCTTTACCAAGGCCTATAAGGAAGGGATCGGAACGATCATTCCCTTTGATGAACTGGTTGAGTTCTATGCCTCTGTTCGCAAAACGGCGACGACCCCGGAGGCAAAGGAAGTCGTGCGCCCGCGTGTCATGCGCTCGCACAAGGGCAAACCGGTTGCGACCACCGACTGGCTTCCACGCCGCATCAAATAACTTGGAATTCTGTCTGGTTTATTGCCCGGCTGTCATATCAGCACAGGGATCCTTGCGCAGGATGTCGTTGGTAAACCACAGGAAATCAATATCGTTGGGATTCCCGAAACGCTCAGCATAGTCTTGCGGTTTTGGCGGATTGTCACTTGGATCATCCGCTTCGATCAGGCTGACGACGGCAATTTCATTCGGGGGCAGGTCAGGTTCAAACCGGGCAAGGTGCCAGGGAACGGCAATCGTGTTACGCACATGCATGGCACCGGCAATCAAAAACGCACCGTCAGATCCCTGTAAGGCAGTTGCATCGACCATTGCGCGGGCAAGTGACGCATCACGCGCAAACTGTGCTGTTGCGAACCCGTCGAGCATGCTTTCGGGCAGCGCATTGCAATGACTTTCTGCCATCTCGACGCGAAACCGGGTCAGGATATCCTCAGGCATTTCAGGCAGATCAAGCTTTGTCGCCAACTGATCGGGCAGGGCTGATACGCCATTCGAAATGAGTGGCCGCAAAAGATCGTCCGGCAGATTGCCTGCGATCATTTTCAGATCATTATCGCGGGCGACCTGGGCAATCGGGGCATAGTCATGCCATGACGGCCAGCCGCGCTCTTCCCAATCGAGTTCCTGCCCCAGATCAAGAACCGGCACGTCCTGCCACTTCTGATCAAGAGAAGCCTGTTGGTCGCGGGTAAACATTTCCCAGACCACAGCTCGGTGGCGCTGATCGGATTTGCTCAGTGCATCAATCAGGTGGGACTGATGATGGTGATGAACCGGATTGTCATGTTTCTCGCCGATCAGAACATATTTCCGATCTGACAGCCGACGCACCAGTTCGTCAAACATGATGTATTCACCAGCCAGAAGATCAAATATCAGACCGGGTGCCGGGGGCAGGGCATTGATATCTGTTTCGTGCTGATGTGGTTTGCCATTTGTATCGTGGGCGGCAAGCTGGCCGGGCGCGATAACCGTAAACAAACCCGATGCCACCGCCAACACGCACACATTGCGTCGCATTGTTGCTGTGTAAAACCTTTGAACAGGTTGTTGTGACATCGGGCAGGTATTCCAGTTTGAAAACGTTATGGCTTACTTGCTTAACCGCAAGGCCGTTTCCAGGTCGTTAACAAGATCTTCTGCATCTTCAATCCCGACCGACAAACGCAGCAAATCAACCGGAACCGGGCTGGTCGGACCTTCGACAGATGAACGATGCTCGATCAGGCTTTCAACACCGCCAAGCGATGTTGCACGCTTGAACAGTTTGCACTGGTTATGGAAATCGACCGCACGCTTTTCACCGCCTTTAACACGTAGCGAAAGCATCCCGCCAAATCCGCCGGTCATCTGTCTTTTCGCAACTTCGTGACCGGCATGGCTTTCAAGGCCGGGATACTGGACCTGCTCGATTTCCGGGTGGTTTTCGAAATGCTTGGCAATCGTCATGGCATTGGCCGATGCCCGTTCGACACGGATCGCAAGGGTACGCATCCCGCGCAACAGAAGCCACGTTTCAAATACGCCCAGAACCGCACCACCCGATGCATGCTGTTTGCAGACGCGCTGCCAGAATTCATTGTTCGATGCGGTGGTCAATGACCCGGCCAGAACGTCACTATGACCGTTAAGGTATTTGGTGGCTGAATGCATGACGATATCAGCACCAAAATCAATCGGGCGGGTCAGAAGCGGGGTGGCAACCGTATTGTCGACGACAACCTGTGCACCGGCCTTATGGGCCAGTTCGGCGACGGCGGCGATATCGGTAATCTGCCAATCCGGGTTTGCCGGGGTTTCAAGCCAGACAATCTTGGTTTTGCCGGCAACGATATGTTTGTCCCACTCGGCAATGTCGGCATTATCGACAAAGTCAAACGACAGACCCGCACGCACGCCACTTTCAAGCATGAAGCTGCGCAGCGCCCAATACATGACCTTGGGGGCGACAACATGATCGCCGGGGCTCAGCGCATGAATGATCGCAACTGCGGCAGCCATCCCCGATGCAAACAGACGGGTTTCAACGCCACCTTCAAGGGTATCCAATACCTCACAGGCCTGATCATAGGTCGGGTTATCCGCGCGCGTATAGCAACGCCCGTCATGATAGCTCAGATCGGTATTGCGCTCGAACGTGGTCGATGGATAAAGCGGCGGTGTTACAGATTTGGTTGCGGCATCGACCCAGCCCAGTGCCTGGGCGGTAATGGTGGCTGGTTTCTGTTTTTTTGCATGATCAGACATGGTGGCTACCTGATTTGGTTGAGATTTATTGGCGCGCAACATAACTTGGTTCGCGCCACACACCAAACTGTAATCCTGTTTAGGGTCCCCACATGACGAAATACCCCGAAATCGAACTGCCCAAGGAATGTGACGTCGTTGTTATTGGCGGCGGAATTCATGGCGCGTCCAGTGCCTATTACCTGACCAAGGCGGGCATGAAAGTCGTCCTTCTGGAAAAGGATACGATTGCATCCCATCAGTCGGGCCGGGCATGGGGCTTTGTGCGTCAACAGGGACGCGATCCGGTTGAACTGCCATTGATGATCGAATGCAACCGCATCTGGCAGGGGCTTGAAAAGGAACTGGATACCGATCTTGAATGGCGTCAGGGCGGGGTTCTGTTTGTCGCGCGCGATGACGCGGAAATGGCGGACTACGAACAGTGGATCGAAGATGCCAAGGGATTTGAAATCGAAACCCAGGTGCTGTCCCCCAAAGGGGTCGAGAAAATCACGCCCGGTATCACCACTCCGGGAGTTGGGGGCATTTACACCCCATCCGACGGGCAGGCCGAACCCAAAAAGGCCGCACCGGCAATTGCCAAACGCGCCAGTGAAATGGGGGCCGTGATTGCCGAAGGATGCGGTGCGCTTTCGATTGAAACAACGGCTGGGGCGATCAGTTCGGTCGTGTCGGAAAAGGGTGAGATCAAATGCAAATATGTGATCTGTGCCGCAGGTGCCGCCACCCATAAATTCGTTGCCAAATTTGGCCGCAGGCTTCCGCAGCAAACCACGCGTGGTACGGTGATCAGAACAACGCCGGTTCCTGATATTTCTGCGGCCGGAACGCTTGCCGCCGGTCTGGCATTTCGTCAGCGCACCGACGGTTCGATGAATATTGCCGACGAATTCATGACCGATATTGACCTGACACTGGGGCGCTTCAAATATGCCAAGGCGTTTGCACCGGGGCTTTTTGATAACTGGGCGACCTTCAAGTTTCACTTTAACAAGCGGTTCTTTGACGATCTCGTCGACCGGATGCCGGGATCAGAGGCATCGAAACAACCGATGATCGGACGCCGCACCAATCAGGCGGAGCCCTATAAGGTCCGCGTCAGCAACGCGATGGCCAATCTGCAAAAGGTCTTTCCGCAGATCAAGCAGGTCGGCATTGTCGATAAATGGGCCGGTGACATTGATGTCACGCCGGATGCGGTACCGGTGATTGATCAGTTCGACAACCCGAAACACTTCTTTGTCGCCACCGGTTTCTCGGGCCACGGATTTGCCATGGGGCCGGTCGTTGGCAAGGTCTTGGCCGACTGGATCACCACCGGTCAGCCATCCATCACCCTTGCCGGTATGGAACTGTCGCGCTTTGAAGATGGTTCGGTCCGTCGTCCGCGCACACGCGTTTGATTTTCAGGACCAGATGGTTATGCCGGGGCCACTGTTTTGGCGGCTTGTGGTGTGGTTGTCTGGTCTTTTGCCATTCTACCCTCAAAAAACCGGGTCGCGCCAATCGGCGGGGCGATGAAATCATCATCCCCAAGTCCGGCACGTTTAAGCGCGGATGCCAGTCGGACGGGCGGCTCATCAACCGGTTCAGCGGTCAGAACAAATGTGCCCCAGTGAATGGCAAGGGCCTTCTTGACGCCCATGACTTGCATGATCTGAACCGCTTCTTCGGGATTGCAGTGTGAATTGCGCATGAAATCGCGCGGGTCATAGGCCCCGATCGGGATCAGGCCAAAGTCAATACCACCATGGATTTCGCCCATCTCGGTATAAAGGGCTTCGTTCCAGCCGGTATCGCCAACAAAATAGAACCGGTAGCCATCCCCGAATTCAAGGATATAACCACCCCAAAGCATTTCCTTGCGGTCCTTGGTGGTGCGGCTTGACCAATGGTTGGACGGGACATGGGTGATTTTGACATCGCCATGCAGGATCGTGTCATCCCAATCCATTTCGCTATACCTATCTGGCGTCACGCCCGCCTTTTCAAGCAAGGCGCCGTTTTTAAGCGGCAGGATATAGCGTGGCGCATTGCCAAGTGCGGTCAGGCTGGCGACATCGAAATGGTCATAGTGATTGTGTGACAGCAATACCAGATCAAGTTCAGGCAGCTGATCAATGCTTAAACCCGGCTGGCTGTATCGTTTTGGACCAACCCGTTTAAAAGGCGATGCCCGATCTGAAAAGACCGGATCGGTTAGAATATTAAGCCCGCCATACTGGACCAGAACCGTGGCATGACCGACCCATGTGACCTGCAGACGCGCCGGGTCGGGGTTTTGAATGGCGTCGTGGTCGGGGGCTTCGGTCGGGATTTTGCCGATCTGGTGCTTTGCCTTGGGCCAATTGTCATTGCCAAGGAACCGCCGCCGCAAGAACCGCCAGAAAGATCGTTTGACCGGATCTGGCAGGGGATGACGGTTTTCAAAACCGGTTTCGGTATGGTGATCGGGCTTGGTTCTGATTTGCACGTGGCTGTCCTGACGCAAAATGGCCTGACGAAAAATGGAAGACACATGATCTTTGCGGCATGTGCAGGTGACCATAAGGTAAACGTCAATCAGACCATTGCAAGTGAAAGGCCGGAACGAGGGGCGCACGTTCCGGCCTTCCGGTTTGGTCTGCACATGCGGATATACAGACCAATGCTTCCGCATCCACCGGGAAAGCGCTGCGGAAGCAGGGGGCTTGTTGGTTATTCGATCACGGTGGCGTAGGTTTCAAGCGCCGGGCTTTCCTTGATCAGGCCCTGTTTGACCATGTAATCGGCAAAACGGGCATAGCGTGCCTTGTCCAATGCCGCCGGACGCAGGGCAAAGCGCGGCAGGGTATCTGCCCATGCCTTGATATTGAGTTCATCATCAAGGTTCGGATAGGCCGCGATAAAGGCCTTCCAGCTGTCATCGGGATGGTTGATCAGATATTGCACGCCTTCTTCGAGGGCGGCCAGCATCCGGGCAAAGCGCGGATCATCGATCTTGTCGTTTCGCACGGTCAGGATCAGCTCGTCATAGGGCGGAACGCCTTCTTCCTCGACATAAAATGCCTTGCCCGGTTTACCTTCGATTTCCATCTGGTTGAGTTCGAAATTGCGATAGCCGCCAATAATGGCATCGACCTGACCGGAATAAAGCGAAGGCGACAGCGAGAAGTTCACATTGATCAGCTCGACATCATCCATCGATACTCCATGATTGCCCAGCATGGTGCCAAGCAACGCATCTTCAAACCCGGCCAGAGAATAGCCGATTTTCTTGCCCTTAAGATCGGCAATCTCCTTGATCGGACCGTCTTTCAGGACGATCAGGCTGTTAAGCGGGGTGGCGACCAGCGTGCCGATACGCGTTAACGGCAATCCTTCGGCGGCCTGAACATGAAGCTGGGGCTGATAGTTAACGGCAACATCGCCCTGACCGGCAGCGACAAGGCGCGGCGGGGCTGACGGGTCGCTTGGTTCGATCAGCTCAACATCAAGGTCATGCTTGGCAAAGAAGCCCTTTTCCTTGGCGACGATCAGCGGTGCGTGATCGGGGTTCACGAACCAGTCAAGAAGAATGACCAGCTTGTCTGCGGCAAAGGCGGTTGAAGACGTTCCAAGAACAATTGCGCCCAGTGCGGTCGCGGTGATCATGGATTTAAGGCGTGACATGGATGAACCTCCGTAAGATGCGCCAGATTATAAGTGTGAGGATTTAAACCGCAGCCAATCTGGCGGCGGGGAATTGTATTACCGGGCCGGTTTCAGGCTGTCGGGCTGCCAGGGCAGGGCGGCGCGCAGGATGCGAT
Organism: Thalassospira profundimaris; assembly: GCF_003326795.1. Lineage (GTDB taxonomy): Bacteria > Pseudomonadota > Alphaproteobacteria > Rhodospirillales > Thalassospiraceae > Thalassospira > Thalassospira profundimaris_C. The sequence goes on from NZ_JPWI01000004.1 coordinate 68,325, forward strand.
CAACAATGAAATATTGCGTGATCGAAAAAGCGCACAGGATCAGAAGACAGGCAAAAACCATATCAATCTGCACCCGGGCATTGGCATGCAGCATCAGATAGCCAAGCCCGTGGCTGGACCCCACCCATTCACCAATCACCGCGCCAATCGGGGCGACGGCGGTGGCGACCCGGAACCCCGACGCAAAGGCCGGAAGGGCCGCTGGCAAACGGATATGGGTCAAAAGCCGCCAGCGACTTGCCCCCATGGTGCGTGCCAGATCAAGCCATCCGGTTTCGGTGCGTGCCAGCCCGTCAAAGAAGGCCACGGTGACCGGGAAGAAAATGATCAACGCGGCCATGGCGATTTTGGATGCCAGGCCAAAGCCAAGCCAAAGGACGAGAAGCGGGGCAAGCGCAAAGAATGGAATGGCCTGGGACACCAGAAGGATCGGCATCAACCAGAACCGTACCGGTGAAAACAATGCCATCGGAATGGCCGCCAGCGTGCCAAGAGCTGCCCCGGCAAACAGGCCGATCACGGTTTCCGCAATCGTATAGCGGGCGTGATCAAACAGAACGTCATGCCGGGAAATCAGGGTGTTCCAGACATCTGCCGGGGGCGGCAGCATGTATTTCGGCGCACCGGTCATAATGACCAGCACCTGCCATGTGGCAATCAGGGCAACAACAATAATCACCGGTCGCGCAAGTTTGAGCCAGCGACGTTCTGACAGCGGGATTGATTTTGCATTGGTATGAGGATTGTTTTGACTGCTCATGATGCGATCTCCGCACCCAGTTGACGCAGCAATTCGGCCTGCTTTGCCAGAATGTCGGGATCAGCAATCTCGCGCGGGCTTTGGCCGCTTGGCGTGATGGCGTCCTGAAGGGTCGCCGGGGTACCTGAAAGGACGTGAACATTATCGCCAAGCCGCAACGCTTCGAGCGGATCATGGGTCACAAGCAGAACCGTCTTGCCGCGCAGTACCCGTGCGGCCAGTTCCTGCAAACGCAGGCGGTTGACCGGATCAAGGGCGGAAAACGGTTCATCCATCAGGACAACCGGACGATCTTCCATCAGGGTACGGGCAAGGGCTGCGCGCTGTTTCATCCCGCCCGAAAGTTTTGCCGGACGCAGATGTGCGGCATCCGTCAGGCCAACTTGTGCAATGAGTTGTTCGGCGCGCTTATGATCTGGCCGCTCGCCACGAAGGACCGCGCCCAGTTCGACATTCTCGCGCACGGTGCGCCAGGGCAAAAGCAGGTCCTGCTGCGCCATATAGGCAACGCGGTTCTTAAGGATTTGGCCGTCCGAACAGGTGATATTGCCGCTAACATCGCCTTCGACCAGACCGGCGAGGTAGCGCAAAAGCGTGCTTTTGCCAACGCCGCTTGGGCCAAGCAAACAGGTAAAGCTTCCGGCCTTAAGGGTCAGGTCAAGGTCATGGAAAATATCCGCGCTGCCAAAGGCCACACGGGCACCGGACAGGTGAACATCAAATCTGGTTGGATTTTGCGTCCCGACGGACGTTTGTTCTGTGTTGCGCATTCGATCCTTCCTACGCCGGTCTTAACCGGTTCAGGTTCAAAGGGTCGTTCGGCAACACCGAACCTCTCAGCCAATTCACGATCGGCCCCCCCGGAGATGACGGGACTATGCGCAGACAAATTGCTCCCGTCAAGGTTTGTGACAATTTGTGTCTTTAATCCCGATCTCAATTCACCAGTGCGGGGCATCGCGACGCAGTGATCCGGCCGGGTGCGCCCAATGATGCCTAACGCCCTTGATATTTGCAGGAAAGGCAATGCGATGAGCCGGTCCCCAGCTGGTGTTTTCAATGGTTTTGTCAAGATCATTCGGTTGTTCATCCCGGATGATACCGTCAAGCGTGGTGCGCGCAGATTGGCACAGCAGATGTGCTGTTTGCGCCAGTGAATGGCGGGCAGTCGTGATTGTACCACTGCTCTGGCGCTTGATCAGGGCGTGCACCGCACCGGCAGCCATAAGATACCCTGTGGCGTGATCAAGGGCCTGAACCGGAAGCGGTAAAGGTTTGGATGCCTTTGCGTGCTTCATGCCCCAGTCGGCGATGCCACAGCTCATCTGGACAAGGCTGTCAAAACCGCGACGTTGCGCCCAGGGTCCGGTCCAGCCATAAGCGCAGAGCGTAACGTCAATCAATGCCGGGTTGATCGAACGAAGGGTCTTGCCGTCATAGCCAAGTCCGGACAGGGCATCGGGGCGATAGCCATGCAACAGGATATCGGCATCCGAGATAAGGTCTTCAAACCGTTTGCGGTCTTCAGGTGTATGCAGATCAAGTCCTGCGCAGCGTTTGCCAAGGGTAACTTCAGGAATGACGGCACCTTCGTTCCAGCCCGGCGGATCAATGCGCAGAACATCTGCACCGAACGCCGCAAGAAAGCGGCCGGCAACCGGCCCGGCGAGGACACGGGTCAGGTCAAGGACACGAACACCAGCAAGCGGACGTGCCGGATCAACTGATTTGGCCGGTATCGAAACATTTCCATGGTCGAGCCAGTCGATCAGTGGTTCGGCGCGAACGGCGTGACCTTGCGGGTGGTTCTCCCAATCCGCAATACCGCGCATGGTTGCAGCACAGCCATTTGCCGCAACAATTTCAGTTTCAAGATCATCTGCCGACCACCCGCGAACGGCTGGCGAAAGGCTGTCGCGCGTTTCATGGTGCCCCAAAACAGACAAAGCCGCCTTGCGGTGATGCGGGGCATTGGTGTGCAGCCGGATCCAGCCATCGCTGGTTTCATAGTCGCCCGCCAGCGGATCCCATGTGCCGGGCAAGGTCCAGCCTTGCGGGCGGATGGTCATGTCAAACCACCTGGATGCCAATCTGCGATCAATCTGAACCGGTGCATCCGATCCGTGATGAAGCCCGCGCCAGTGTGCAATCATTGCGGTTGCCATCCCGATGGACGCACAGGCAAGATCGGTCACAGCAAAGAAGGATGGCAGGCTTTCAGTCCCGGTGACTTCGAAATTCGGCGTGGTTGCCAGTCCAAGCGCATCGGCAATCTGGTCATTGAAGCAGTCAAGCATGGGGCAGTTCCTTTTTGCAAACAAAACGGCGCGTCAGGAAAGCATCATGCGGGACTGGACAAATCGTCAATCTTGATCAAGATAATCAATATGAAAAATTCTGATGACGGATCATTTTGTACCCTTGCGGCACATGAAGTCTGTGCGCAGGTCGGGATATCGCGCGATACGCTTTATGCCTATGTCAGTCGCGGGATCGTTCGTGCCATTGCCCATCCCGGCGATGCCCGCAAAAGCCTGTATGACCGGCGTGACGTTGCCAAGCTTCACGACCGCAAAAGACGTGGCCGTTCACGGCAATCCGTCGCGGCATCGACCATCGATTGGGGGGAGCCGATCCTTGTGTCGGACATCACCCGCATTGCCGACGGGCAGTTTTATTATCGCGGCCGAAATGCAGTGACGCTTGCGCAAGCCATGACACTTGAAGAGGCCGCCAACCTTCTTGCCGGTCTACGATGCGACCCGGCCCTGAATGCGGCGGCGGATTTCATTCCCGCTGACCACGCATTGCCGTTCCAGCGCATGGTGGCAATGATGGCGGATCTGATGACAGGTGCAGGGCAAGGTGACGGGCGACCGGCCGCTGCAAAGATCATGCGTCTCGCTGCATTGGCTGCCGCCGGACAGCCCGACGATGGTCAAAGCCCGATCCATTTGGTGCTGGCCAAGGCATGGTCGAAACGTGATGACGCTGCAGAACTGTTGCGACTGTCTCTGGTTTTGTGTGCCGATCATGAACTTAATGCGTCAGCCTATGCCGTGCGGGTGGCTGCGTCGGCAGGGGCGACGTTGCCCGCGTCATTGATGGCAGGTCTTTCAACCCTTTCAGGGGCGCGACATGGCGGCCTGACACCCAGATGCCGGGCATGGATGGATCAGGTCGAAAAGGAAACGGGGATCAAGGGGTATTATGAAATCAGGCAGGTGCCACCGGGATTTGGGCATCCCCTATATCCCGATGGTGATCCGCGCACACGTGCGATCATGGAAGCTTGCGGGCAAACAGGCGACGCATTCTGGGCACGGATTGCACGCGAAGTTGCTGACAGAACAGGCCAGTATCCCAGTCTGGATTTCGGTCTGGCCCTGATTGAGCGTGAACTTGATCTGCCGAAGGGGGCTGGACTTGGCATCTTTGCTGTCGGGCGCATGGCAGGCTGGATTGCACATCTGTTTGAACAACGCAAAAGCGGCAAGATCATCCGTCCGCGCGCGAGTACTTCCTGAACACACAATCAGCTCTTGCCCATTCATAACGCCGGTTCTGTAATATCAAGCGTTTTGCGGACCGCGTGGGCAAGCTCGATATTCGTATAGGGTTTGCTGATCAGGGGATAGATCGGTTTGTCGTCGGGGCGTTCCTGTAACACATCGGCGGTAAAGCCCGAACAGGTCAGCACCGCAAGGCCCGGGCGCATTTCACAGGCCCTGTCACTAAGTTCAATGCCGTTCATCCCGCCAGGCATGATCACATCGGTAAACAGAATGTCGATTTCGGGATGTTTTTCGATCTGTTCAAGGGCCTCTTTGCCGCTATGGGCCAAAATGGTCCTGTAACCATATTCGTTCAGGACTATGGACGCGATTTCGGCCAGTTCCTGTTCGTCATCAACGATCAGAATCGTTTCCGTACCATGCACAGGTTCGGTGTCGTCCCTGCGCTGATTGCCAGTCTCGGTTTGGCTTGCCTCGTCGGCGACGGGCAGATAGATGCGGAATGTGGTTCCGATACCAAGTTCGGAATAGACCGAAATATATCCGCCCGAACGTTTGACAAAGCCATACACCATTGCAAGACCAAGCCCGGTACCTTTGCCGCGTTCCTTGGTGGTAAAGAAGGGTTGAAAAATCTGATCGCCGATCTCGGGGGGCATGCCAGCGCCATTGTCACTGACGTCAAGTTCTACATATGTGCCGGGGGGAATACGCTGAACGATGTTGCTGCTCAGCTCATCAATCCGGGTCAGTTTGGTCTTGATGGTCAGTCGCCCGCCATCTGGCATGGCATCGCGTGCATTGACGGCAAGATTGATAATGGCATCTTCGAAATCCCCCTGGTTAATGCGAACCGGGGGAATGTTTTCCGTCAGGCTGAGCGTAAAGGCGATGCTTGATGTTATTGATTTTCCAACAAGTTCTTTAAGGTCGCCCAGAACGTCATTGAGGATGACTGCGGCGTTTTCCTCGGGGGCCTGACGGGAAAAATTCAGCAATCTGCGCGTCAGGGTCGCGCCGCGATCAGCTGCGGTCAGTGCCTTTCCGATAAACTTGGTGACGGGTGATGTCTCGTCAATCTGACGGCGGGCAAGATCAAGATTGCCGATGATGATACCGAGCAAATTGTTGAAGTCATGGGCGACACCACCGGTAAGCTGGCCGATGGCCTCCATCTTTTGTGATCGGCGCAATTGTCGTTCAAGTGCGTGTTCAGCTGTCAGGTCCGTGATGGATGCGATGAAGTGGCGGCGGCCCTGAACATTCATCTCGGCAATACCGAGATTCATCGGGAAGATCGCCTCATTCTTGCGCTTGCCCTTGACCTCGCGGCCGATGCCGATGATCTGGGCATTACCCGTACCAAGGTAATTTTTGATATAGCGGTCATGACTTGCATGGTCCGGGTTGGGCATCAGGATTGAGACATTCTGTCCCAGTACTTCTTCGGCGGCATAGCCAAAGATCTTCTCGGCTTCGGGATTGAACCCTTCGATCGTGCCTTTTTCATCGGCAAAGATGATGCCAACCGTGACACTTTCAAATGCCACGCGAAACCGTTCGCGGCTTTCGATCAGATCAGTGATGTCGCGGCCCGTGCCGCGATAGCCCCGAAAAATTCCGTAATCGTCAAACACCGGGATGCCGGAAATCGAGATGGTTCTGATCGCATCATCGGCCATGGTGATGCGATATTGAAAGTCCTTGAAAGGACGGCGTTCATCAAGTGCTTGATAGTGGTCGTGCCATTTGGGCGTATTTGCCGGTTCCGCTGTGAATTCGTCACGCCGCTTGCCGATCAGTGCGTCAAGGTCAATATTGACGTTTCCAATGTGCTGTATACTGGTTTGACTTATGCGATGTTGCGGATCGGTTTCCCAGACCCAGTCAGACGCAGTAACGGTAAAGTCGCGGAATTTTTTCTCGCTATCGCGCAGTTCACGCTCTTTGCGTTTCAGCTCGGTGATATCGGTGCGGACGCCAACGATGCCACCATCCTGAGTGCGACGTTCCGAGATCAGGATCCAGCGATCTCCAACCTGTTCTTCCAGCTTGCTGTTGTCTTTGTGATGCTCTGCCATACGATCGGCAAGCCAGATTTCCTCGACATCAAATGCATCTGGAAATGTCCCGCGTGCCAGTCCGATACGCAGAATTTCTTCAAATTTGGCACCGGGTTTGAGCGCATCTGCGTGGTTTCGATAAATCTGGCGATAGACATCATTGCAAATCACCAGCCGATCTTGGGCATCAAACAGGGCAAAACCCTCGCTGATTGAGTTCAGCGCCTGTTCAAGCATGTCTTGCGCTCTGTGCGTTTCCTCCAGAGCTTTTTGCAAATGTTTTTGCGTATAAAGGAACCGGTTGATGACATAGGTCACCTGGGAATGGGTAAAGGCAGTGGCGAGACCAATGGCGGCGATGCCAATGATAATCAGGGCAATACTGGTTGAAACAAAGGGTTCAAGCAACTTGTCTTTGGGGATGCCAACCACCACAGCAACACCCAGATTTTGTGCCGGGGCATAGGCAGTCAGAACGTCATGATCATGGCTGTCGGTGACCCAGCTTGTACCGGCATATCCCGACAGTGCCGCAAGCATCGGCTCGGCATATGGATCGGTGATGCTGATCAGGGCAGGGTGGTCATCTTTTTCGGCCTTGCGTTCCTGATGCACCAGAATTCGAATTTGATCGCCTTCACGCCGGACAATGAACAGTTCCCCGGATGCATCCAGTGATGAAAGGTTGTTAAAGGCAGAATGTATTTGCGAAAGGATGGCGTTGAATGCCGGGTCCTTGTCATTTCCCGGTTCATCAGGTCTGTTGTCGGCGGCAACCGCATTGATCAGTTCTGCATTGATAACCGCAAGACGCAGGAAAGCATGACGCTGATCTTCAAGGATTTCCTTGTACAACACAAAAAGCGCGCCCCCGCCAATGACAAAGGCCACCACAATCAAGGGCGCGAGTATCTTGGCAAGAAGGACGGGGCGTTTCATGTCGGGATCACCAATATTGTGACAAGGCGTTGGGTGTAACGTCTGAAGCCGGGCTGCTCAGGACAGATAAAGATGTTCGATTTCCCAGGCCGAGACCGGGTGGGACATGTGAAATCCCTGACCGATTTCGCAACCGAGTTCCCGGAGCAAATCGAATGTTTCCTGATCTTCAATGCCTTCGGCGACAACATGCATATTCAGGCCATGCGCAAGGGAAATGGACATTTGTGCGACCGTGCGGCATTCCGTATCCTTAAGCATCTGGCGGACAAAGGATTGGTCGATCTTGAGTTCGTTAAAGGGAATCCGTACGAGATGTTGCATGGACGAGTAACCGGTACCAAAATCGTCAATCGACAGGTTGAACCGTTTCATCCGCAGCCGTGTCAGGATGTCCATGTAAAGACTGGCATTTTCCATCAGCGCTGTTTCTGTCAGTTCGATCACGATCTTTTCCGGATCGATTTCAAGCGCAGTTGTCATCGCATCAAGTTTTTCGGGCATATTAAGATCAACAACCGTGGTCGGCGAGACATTGATCGACATTGTGATGTCGGCGTGATCCCATTTCGCCATCTGTGCAAGGGCCTGTTCGAGAACCTGCTCGGTCAGCTGGTTAATCAACCCCGATTGTTCAGCAAGCGGGATAAAAAGTCCGGGATGAAGCAGGCCAAGGGTCGGGTGCTGCCAGCGTAGAAGAGCCTCGACACCAACGATCTTGCCGGTCGCAATGCTGAATTGCGGCTGATAGACCAGAAAGAATTCCTGACTGGCAATACCGCGCCGAAGGCTGCTTTCGGTTGGTGCAATGCTTGGCGGTTCGTCGGTCTTGGGCTGTGGCATATTGAATTTGCCCAGCAGTTCTTCCAGCTGATCAATCGTAAAGGGTTTTTCCAGAACGCCGAGAACTTCGATATTGCGTTCGGTTGCCAGTTCGGAGGCGGCATGAAGGATCGATTTGTCCTTGCCGCTCATCAGGATCAGGGATGCGTCTGATCTGTTTTCATGCAGGAAACGGATGATTTCGATACCGTCGAGCTTGGGCATGAACAGATCAAGAATAATGACGTCAAAGGCCGTGGAATAGGTTCGAACAAAATCGTCCGTGTCGGAAACGGCCACGGCATTGTTGCCAAGCGCGCTTATGGCATCGGCAACGAATTCACCCATATCGGCTTCGTCATCGATGATCAGGACATTTAACGGACGTGCTTTTGAGGTGATCACAGGCGCTTCTCTTCATATCGGTGGCGGGGCCCGGCGCGGGGCACTTTGTATGAGAATCATACTAGTTGTTTGTATAGGTTCTGATATCCCCATATGGGGATGCGTTGCCCGGTGTCATCCCGCGAATGACATCGGGATCGAGTGCGCGCTCAGAAATCGACACAGGTAAAGAGGGGCCACGCAGTTCGCCGGTTTGGCAGAAGCAAAACGGGAAATCGTCACCGGACCAGAGACAGGATGATTTAATCTGATCGGTCCGTAACGTTCCCGATCCATGTCGAAAGCCTGTTCAACACGCCCGGGGCATAAGCATCCCGGCCCATAACGGTAAACAGCAGTTGTGTGGTGGCCGGCATGTCAGAGGCCAGCTGATAGTTAAACAGGCCGCTGCGCAAAAGCCCGTGGGTCGCATCGGCAAACAGGATGGTTTCGTTATGCTTGTTGCGACCGGTCAGAATCGACTGATAGGTTGCGAAATCGGTTTTGGCATCGACATTCAGATCATCTGTCCCGAACAGCGCGAGAATTGGCGACGTGGTACGCGCAAGATCGTCTTTTGCATCTGCAGAGATGTTGCGTTTGACGAAGTTGAACCGGTCTTCTGACATCGGGGCTGGGGTATCTTGTCTAACGGTTTCAAGATATGAATTGTAATCAGCATCAGGGGCAAAAACCACGGCATCACGTGTCTTGCGTCGGGTGATTGCATCGGTGATTTCGCGGTCGGTTTTGCCTTCGGCCAACAGGCGTTGACGGGTGTAGTACGCCCCCTGATCCTGCCAGTTAACAGCCCCGCCGATAATAACGCCAAATGCGTTATCAGGGGTAATCTGTGCGGCCTTGGGGATGACCCAACCGGCCTGCGAGAAACCAAGAAAACCGATCTTTCCGGCATTCCCGGGGCGCTGTGATGTGATCATCTTGAATGCGGCCACTGCCTCAGTCGCGCGATCATTCATGGATTGATCCAGCCAGTTGCCTGTGCTTTCGCCGATGCCGGCCTTGTCCCAGCTATAGATACCGATATTCTGATCCAGCAGGGCACTGAACAGCGGCAAATATCCATCACCCGAAAAGCGATCCTGTGGGCCGTCGCCATGAATGATCAGGGCAATTGGTCCGTCATGATTTTGGTTTGGAAGGATAAGCGACCCGGACAGGTGGTCTGGGCCGTGATCAAAGCCGATCTCGGTAACGGATCGTTCCGAAAGATCAAAATCCATCATCCCGTTCATGAAATAGACGGCGGGTAAAATGATCAGTGCTGCAATCAGAAGGGCCGTCGTATTGAACTTGTTGACAGGGCGGCTTTGGCGGGGCGATGGCACGTCGGAACCTTTTGGTTGAGCGTCAGGATGCGAGGCTTGTGAAACAGAGCTTGCGTGAACAGGGGGGACGCGTCAATTCTTTGCGCTATGCCGATACTTAAAACACCAGATGAATGCATATTGTGACCTCGCCTGATTTACGACATCCCGACAAAACACCGCGCATGATCGCGGCCGAGATCTACCGTGGTTCAAGTTATGGTCCCAAACATCCATTGGCGATCCCGCGTGTTTCGCTGGTGGTGGATATGGTACATGCGCTGGGCTGGGTGGATGAAGACACCTATCTGACCGGTCCGGTCGCAACCGCCGATCAGTTATCGCGCTTTCATGACCGCGAATATGTTGATGCCGTGATGCAGGCAGAACGCGATCAATCCCTTCCCGAAGAGATGATGGTGCGCTTTGGACTGGGCAAGAATGGCAATCCGATCTATCCGGAAATTTTCCGGCGTCCGGCAACAGCCGCCGGATCATCGATCATGGCTGCCCAGCTGATTGCTGATGGTGGCATCATCCATCATCCGGCAGGCGGAACCCATCACGGATTGCGCGACCGGGCATCGGGATTTTGTTACTTCAACGACCCGGTTCTGGGGATTTATGCGCTTCTCGATTCGGGGCTTGATCGGGTCCTTTATGTCGATATTGACGCCCATCACGGCGACGGAGTGCAATATGCCTTTGCTGATGATGACCGGGTCCTGACCGTCTCGATGCATCAGGAAGATTTATGGCCAAAGACCGGGCCGATTGATGATGTCGCCGGGGGCATGGCGCGCAATCTTCCGATGCCCGGTGGCATGCATGATGACGAGATGCGCTTTGTGCTGCACGAATATTTGATTCCTCTTGCATTAAGTTTTGCGCCACAAGCTGTTGTTTTACAATGCGGATGTGATACGCTTGCCGAAGATCCACTCTCAAGGCAGCTTTTGGGCAATCAGTCGATCTGGGAAGTCGTGGCGGCGATGACCAGACTGGCCCCAAGAAGTCTTGTTCTTGGAGGCGGAGGATATAGTCCATACGGGGTTGCACGCTGTTGGTCCGGGGTCTGGGCGACCGTTAACGAGATCGAAATACCACCTGTGCTACCCATCACAGCGGAAAATATCCTGCGTGTCATAAAATGGTCGCATAGCCGTGGCAGACAGCCGGCCGATGAGTTGTTTACAACCTTGGCTGATCCATGGCGGGGTGGCGCAATCCGGGGCGAGGTCCGGGAACGCGTCAAAAGACTAAGAGGGTATGGGGTATGAAGTCGTTCATTCAGATGACTTTGGTGGTGTGCTTTATCAGCGCAGCGGTGGTTGCCGGGCTTAATGCCAAGGCGACAGGATTTGAACGATCGCGCATTCTGGTCGATGGCGAAGTTTATAATGTTGAAATGGCCGTCACACCCGAAGAACGATCACGCGGTTTGATGTTCCGCACCGAAATGGCAAATGATGCAGGCATGCTGTTTGATTTCGGTGGCGCGCGCGACATTTCAATGTGGATGAAAAACACCTTTATCTCGCTTGATATGCTGTTCATCGATGGCAGCGGCACGATTGTCGGCATTGAAAAACGCACAGTGCCGCAATCGGAAACCATCATCCCGTCGCCAAAGCCGGTGCGCTTCGTGCTTGAGCTCAATGGTGGTACAGCCGACAAGATGGGCTTTGAGGTCGGTGAAAAGGTCGAGGGCCTGCCGCGCTAGGCCCGGTTTTCCGGTGCTTTCCGAGATTAAAGAACAATCAGCAATAGCAAGGCCGCGGACGATATCTGCGGCCTTTGGTTTTTGTGCAACTTTTTCGGCAAAAAAGCACAATGCGGTCTTGCCCACCCGGCAGGATGGTGCTAAATCCACATCCGCGTCGGGGAGTAGCGCAGTCTGGTAGCGTACCTGCTTTGGGAGCAGGGGGTCGCGAGTTCGAATCTCGCCTTCCCGACCATTTCCCTTTTGTTGTTCGACGGTGATCCATCAGGATTTCCAATTCGCGATAAAAGGTGTAAAAGATGAAGTATTGGCAGGGGTTAGAGAGACCCGTCAAACTGCCATAACCATCTTATCCCGACGGTCAAGACGAGGGTCCCGATGAAGGTCCGTGTTTACAAACCTGCCAAAAACGCCATGCAGTCCGGTCAGGCTGCGACCAAGCACTGGGTCATGGAATTTGAACCGGGTGCGAAAAAGGTTGCTGATCAGCTGATGGGCTGGATCGGTTCGACCGATACCCGTGGCCAGGTTCGCATGTATTTCGAAACCCTTGAGGAAGCCCAGGCCTTTGCTGTGAAGCACAAGCTGATCGCCGATATCGAGCAGCCCAAGCCGCGCAAGGTCCAGATCAAGTCCTATGCCGATAACTTCGCTTTCAAGCGCGTTGTCTGACACAGGCTGGCTGTCAGCCGCTTTTGACCATACCATCGGGGCGGGCATCCGCCCCGTTTCGTCTGACAGGGGACGTTAAATCCTGAACACATATCGGGCAGGCGACCAATGCCATGCCCCGGGGTCAGCAAACCACCCCACCCAGCGGTCCCTTAGCTCAACTGGATAGAGCAACAGACTTCTAATCTGTAGGTTGCAGGTTCGAGTCCTGCAGGGATCGCCATTTTTATATTCTCACATCATCACAATAGGCGGGCGAGTTTTCTAATCTGTCCGTCAAGGTCTCTAATAACCTTGTCTATGTGCCATATGGTTGGGTTTGTGCTCCCGATTAGGTGGCCGTGAACGGTGAGATGCATAAACGATAATTGGCTGGTGATCATAGCCCGCCTTTCATCGATGCCCCGCACCATACCATTTTCCGCAAAATAGATGTTTTCGAAATTGGAGATTTCCGTGCTTGCGGACTGGTAGGCCTTCAATGGTAATCCACTGACATGACGGTTAAGACCAACACGGTTGATTAGCGAGATGACAGTGCGGAAATCGAGCGTAATTTGTTTAACGGTATCTTGAATGGTCAGCATGTCGTTAACCAGTTCGTCGATTTCCTGTGGTTTGTTTTGTTGGGCAAGCGCGACATAATGCTCTTGCACCGGTGAAATGTCGTCACCCTGCTCAATTAATCGACAAATTTCGAGGGCGTCTCCCAGTTCTTTCGATATTGCCTTGTGTTTGTTTTTGGCACCGTGGATCAGAGTGCGAAGTTCGACAAGCTCCTTCCGGCAGGTATCGATTGTTCGACGTTGCTGATTTGTGTCCTGCCATTTGACCGCCGTCAGCGCAAGATAACCACCGCCAAGGCCAAGTAGTCCGGCTACAATAGTTTCCCACTGAAAGCTCAGCCATTGACGGCAAAAACCGTTGGATATTGGGCTACATGCATTGTCAATGGTCATAAACATAGCTGGTAGACCGATAATCGCTGCAACTGCGATTGGCCATTTAGGCCAGTTTTCCCTAGTCCAAGTCACTGTATTTCTGCCAAGTTGAAAAATGGCATTGATCATGCCCCGTGGATTGCGGGTTGGTCAAAAGAAATAGGAGGGTAGGTGATTTCTAGGAACTATTGCTTGGTGAGGGGAATATGCTCGAGTGCTAGCCGGGTTATCGCGCTGAGAAATACCGACCCGGACGATGATTCAGTGCGATGATAAGGTTGAGAATGACAGCGCCCAGGATCGACAGCAGGACCTTGTCAAAGGGCAGGGTCAGGAAGGCGATGACGAGGATCACCATATCGACGGCAAGCTGGAAGTAACCGGCACGGATGCCGAAATGTTCCTGAAGATAAAGGGCCAGGATATTGATGCCGCCAAGGCCTGCACGGTGGCGAAACAGCATGAGCAAGCCGATGCCCATCAGCGCGCCGCCAGCAATTGCGGCATAGACCGGATTAAGCATCTGAAAATCAACCATCATCGGGGTGAGCTTTGAAAAGCCCGATACCAGACCGACCGCGATAAAGGTTTTGACTGTAAATGCCACGCCCATGCGCTTGAAGGCCAGCCAGTAGAAGGGCAGGTTGATCACAAAGAAGATCAGACCAAATGAAAGCCCCGTGGCATGTTCAATCAAAAGCGCCGCGCCGGCCGTGCTGCCAGTGACCAGAACGCTTTCACTATAAAGCGTCACCCCAAGCGACACCACCATTGTCCCCAGCAGCAAAGCCAGCACGTCTTCGTAAAGGCGATGGGAAATATCGTCTTTTTTTGACGATGCCTGTGCGGCATCAATCGTGCCGCTGTCAGGTGCGGAGGCGTTGGCGGATACAGTTGTGGATGCGGTGGTTTCGGCCATTTCGGACAACAGTCTTTTGTCTGATGAATAGGACCAGATTACGCTTTTCGCACGTGCGAAACAAGTTGGTGGAAAAGGGCAGGCCTAATTCGCCCGTTTTTGACAGGGCCGGGTTCCTGCACGCAAAAGACCGGCCTGATAAAGGCCGGTCTTGGTAAAATCATGCGTGAAAATATAAGTTCCGGTGGTCGCGATGGGGCAGAAATCAGGCGGCTTCGTCCCATTTCGGGGCAAAGGACGGGTCAATCAGGCGGCCATCGGGTTTGGATAGTTCATTGATTGCTGCCATATCGGCATCTGACAATTCAAAATCAAAGATGTTGAAATTGGCCGCGGCATTTTTCGGCGAACCCGATTTCGGGATCGCCATCACGCTGTCTTGCTGCATCAACCAGCGCAGCGTGACCTGAATGCCGGACTTGCCGTATTTGGCGCCGATTTCCTTAAGGACCGGATCATGCAGAACAGTGCCGCGCGCAATCGGGCAATAGGCGGTCAGAAGCATGTCATGGCTGCGCAGGCTTTCAAGCACCTTCGACTGGTCAAGATAGGGGTGATATTCGACCTGATTGACGGTGAGCGGTATGGCGCTTTGCGCGACGGCCTTTTCAATAAGGGCAGTCGGGAAGTTTGAAATCCCGATCAGGCGCGTCATGCCAAGGTTCTTGACCTCGTTCAGAGCGGCCAGCGTTTCGGCAAGCGGTACTTCATCGGTCGGCCAGTGCAAAAGCAGAAGGTCAACATGGTCAAGATCAAGCTTGCGAAGGCTTTCGACGACCGAGGTTTGCAAATCACCGCTCTGGAACTTGTCGTACCAGACCTTGGTGGTCAGGAAATAGTCGTCACGCGCCAGTCCCGAAGCCTTAAGGCCGTGACCAACGCCTTCTTCGTTGTGATACATCTGGGCTGTATCGAAGTGGCGATAGCCGATCTTGGCGGCCTCGGTTACCATTTTGGCCGCATCATCATTATTAAGCTCGTAGGTCCCAAACCCGAGGGCCGGAATTTCAATACCCTGCCAGTTCCGGTAGATCATGATGTTTTACCCCCTCTGTGTAGTTTGTTGTGATTTTGGCTGCTGTCACTGCCATGTGCAAATGACGATCAGGTGTCAATGTGGCTGATATGCGCCAGATTTAGTGCAGTGCCACAAATTCGCAACCTGTACGGTTGGATGAGATGTGCTGTTCAATGGGGAAGGACGCCCGGGCAATGTCTTTGTGTCAAAAGAGCTTTTGCCAAAGAAAAAGGGCGACCGGGTATGTCGGGTCGCCCGAAGTTCAGGACTTAGAGTGAGGCTGTATCAAGCCAAGAACAAACTTGCACCAGATCGCAGACGATATCCTTGATTTGCCTCAAGCCGTCGAAAATTAGGCCGGTTTTCCATCTTCTCCGGTTTCACTGACCGCAGCATTAAGGTGATAGAGGGAATCCCGGATGACCTGCGGGCCAAGATCCTTGGTGATGAAGACGATCTTTGAGCGATGATCGTCACTTGGCCATGCCGGAAGCGATGCCGGCGGATGGAAAATGTGCTGAACCGCGTGAATGGCGACCGGGGCGTCTTCGCCAACAAGGTTGAGAATGCCTTTGACGCGCAAAAGGCTTTCACCGCGCATCTGGGTAAAAATCTCGGCCCAGGTGACAAAGGCATCCCAATGCAGTGGTTCATCAAAGGTGATGCAGAATGACCGGATATGATCGTCATGGCGGTTTACGTCATGGGCGTGGTCGTGATGGTGGTGTTCATTGTGATGATCGTGGTCATGATCATGACTATGTGCATGTTCATGTTCATGTTCATGCGGATCATCGCCATGATGGTCATAGGCCTCGTCACGCAGCCATTTCCGGACATCCATGCTTTTGGTCGCCGGATCATAAAGCCCGGCATTGAACAGCTTTGATACCGCGATATCGCCATTCACCACCGGATAGATCGGCGCGGCGGGATTAAGGGCGCGCAGGCGGTCAGAAAGAGCGTCTCGGGTAGCCTCATCGACCAGATCGGACTTGGTCATCAGGATGCGGTCAGCAACAGCAGCCTGTTTGACACTTTCAGGATGCTGGTCAAGCTGCCCTGATCCATGGATGGCATCAACCGTGGTGACCACGCTATCAAGGCGAAACTTGGTGGTGAGCAACGGATCGGTCATCAGGGTATGAAGGATCGGTGCCGGGTCGGCAAGGCCGGTGGTTTCAATGATCACCCGGTCAAAGGCGGGGATTTCGCCGCGCGTGCGTTTGACAAACAGATCGCGCAGACCCGAAATCAGATCACCGCGTACCGAACAGCAAATGCAGCCTGAATTCAGCAACACCACATCTTCGGAGACTTCGCGCACCAGAAGATGATCCAGCCCGATTTCGCCAAATTCATTGATCAGGACAGCCGTGCTTTCCATGCCGTCCTGAGTCAGAAGGCCGTTAAGAAGCGTGGTCTTGCCACTGCCCAGAAAGCCGGTAATGACCGTGGTTGCGATGCGTTCAAACTGTTCGTCGGAAATGGTCATGTCGTTTGTATCTTACTTCTTGCCGTAGAGTTCATCGACGGAGACTTCCGGTTCGGAAATCACGACTTCCTGTCCATCGCGGGCGGCGAAATAGAAACAGTTGCGACGTCCGGTGTGGCAGGCAACGCCAAGCTGATCAACCTGCACCAGAATGGTGTCCTGATCGCAGTCATAGCGGAAATCGACAAGTTTCTGTACCTGGCCGGAGCTTTCACCCTTGCGCCAGAGTTTCCCTCGTGAGCGCGAGAAATAGCAGACCCGACCGGTTTCAAGCGTTTCAAGCACCGCGTCACGGTTCATCCAGGCCATCATCAGAACCTCGCCACTGTCATGCTGCTGGGCGATTGCCGGGATCAGGCCGTTTTCGTTGAATTTAAGCTTGTCGGCAATCTGTTGATTGGCAGCCGTCATGGGGTGCTCCGGTCGATGATGGTTGACTTTTTACGTTCGGCACGTCAGAAAATGATATATTATAACACTTCATCAGATGCCATGGCTTTTTGGGAATGATTGGGATCATAGCCGAAAAGCCATCGAGACGAGTTATCCAGATATGAGCGATCTTTTCCCGAAAAAGGGCCACGATCACGATAGATGTGTGCATAGCGCACTTGCGCAGGCAGAGAAAGTCTGTGACGCGGAAAATGCGCGCTTTACCGATATGCGCCGCAAGGTCTTTACCCTGATCTGGCAATCGCACAAGGCGGTGACAGCCTATGAACTGCTTGACGCGCTGACCGCCGAAGGGCAGCGCGTGCAACCGCCAACGGTTTATCGCGCACTGGAATTTCTGACCGAGCTTGGTCTGGTGCATCGTATTGAATCGCTGAATGCCTATTTCGGCTGTGACCGGCCTGACTGCGAACATCTGGGACAATATTTTATCTGTACCGATTGCGGCCGGGTTGCCGAAGCCGTGAACGAGGAAATGAGCAACGCCGTGCGCAAGGCGGCAATCGGTGTCGGCTTTACCATTCAGGCGACCACGGTCGAGATCAAGGGGCTGTGCCATGACTGCGCCACTCATTGAGGGGCGGGGACTTACCCTGTCATTTGGCAGTGAACGGGTTCTGGATCAGGTATCGCTTTCGATCCGGGCTGGTGAAATCATTACCCTGATCGGGCCGAACGGTGCGGGTAAGTCAACGCTGGTCAAAACCCTGTTGGGTTTGCAAAAGCCCGATAGCGGCGAAGTAATCCGCAAGCCGGGTCTTCGGGTTGGCTATGTTCCGCAAAAGCTTGCGATTGATCAGGTGTTGCCGCTGACCGTGAAGCGGTTTCTGACCCTGACGCGATCAGCAACACGCAACCATTGCGAAAAGGTCCTGACACAGGTCGGGGCGTCGCACGTTATTGATGCCCAGATGAGCAGCCTTTCGGGTGGCGAGGCACAGCGCGTGATGCTTGCGCGGACATTGTTGCTGCGCCCCGAGTTGCTCGTCCTTGATGAACCGACACAGGGCGTGGATGTCAGCGGGCAGGCCGAACTTTACCGGTTGATTGATGAAATCCGCCATGAGCTTGATTGCGCGGTTCTGATGATCTCGCATGATTTGCATCTGGTGATGGCCAAGACCGATCAGGTGGTGTGTTTCAATCGTCATGTCTGTTGTTCGGGTATCCCCGAAACCGTGCGTCAGCATCCGGAATACCGTTCGCTGTTTGGCGTGCGCGAGGCGGATGCGATTGGCATCTATACCCACGAACATGATCATGAACATGATCTTTCGGGCCATGTGGTTGGCGGATGCGGTCATGACCATTCCCATGATCATCACAACCATAATCACGGCCATAACCATGGGCACGGGCATTCTCATGCCCCTCATAACCATGCAGATGCACCCATCCGACAAGAGGCAGACACAGCAAAATGATCGATGATTTTCTTGTGCGCGCCATTGTTGGTGGCGTGTTGCTGGCCTGCATCTGCGGTCCGTTCGGGGCTTTTATCGTCTGGCGGCGGATGGCGTTTTTTGGCGATATGCTGGCCCATTCCGCCTTGCTTGGCGTTGCTCTTGGTCTGTTGATCGGGGTGGACGTGCGGTTGGGCATGATTGCGACCTGTCTTGCCAGTGCCTTGATCCTGGCCTTTGGGCAGCGGCAATCAAAGATCGGCAGTGACACGGTTCTGGGCATGCTCGCCCATTCGACCCTGGCACTTGGCATGGTTGCTCTTGCCTTCGTACAGGGTGTCGCGGTTGATATCATGGCCTATCTGTTTGGTGATATTCTTGCCATCACCATGGGCGATATCTGGCTGATGCTGGGTGGGGGTGTCGTTGCAATTGGTGGCCTGATCTGGATGTGGCGACCGCTGCTCGCCCTGACGGTCAGTCCGGAAATTGCCGCTGCCGAAAGTATCCCGGTCGAACGTCTGCGTTTGATTTTCATGTTGCTGATGGCGCTTGTGATCGGTCTTGCGATCAAGATTGTCGGTGTTCTTCTGATCACGGCACTTTTGATCGTGCCAGCCGCCAGTGCACGGTTCTTTGCCAAAACGCCGGAACAGATGGCGATTGGGGCCGCATTGTTCGGGGCAGCATCGGTTCTGACAGGCATTGCGCTGTCATGGCATGTTGATACGCCAGCCGGGCCAAGCATCGTGATCTCGGCAGCGGGATTGTTTGTGATCAGTTCAATCGTGATGATGGGATTGCGTCGGCGCTAAAGCCCGAAGGATATTGCGTTACGTCGTCACGGGAAAAATAAGCCGATATCGCATCAATCAGGCATCGCACGCGTTTTGGGACACTGTGCCCGGACGGATAGACAAGTTGTAAATCCGTAGGCGGCGGTGCAAAATCAGCCAGGATCGGGACAAGGCGCCCGTTTTTTACGTCGTCTTCGATGTCCCAGTGCGATTTCATGCAGATACCAAATCCTTCGACAGCCCACTGGCGGATCAATGATCCTTCATTGGCTGTCCGGTTGCCCTTGATCTGAACCATTCTTTCACGACCATCAATCGTAAAGGGCCATTCCTGTTCGGGTTCGTTGCCAAAACGCATGACAAGGCAGTTATGCTGTTCTAGGTCCGCAGGCGTTTGTGGCGTGCCGTAACGGGCAAGATAATCGGGGGATGCAGAGGCAAATCGATGAACATCTCCAAGCTTGCGACGTTTAAGGCTGCTGTCGGCAAGCTTGCCATAACGCACGGCCAGATCGATGCCTTGCCCGACCAGATCAATATAGCCGTCGGACAAGAACAGATCGATTTCGATATCGGGATGTTTTTCGATGAAGTCGTTGAGGATCGACGCAATCCGGTGACGGCCAAGATCAAAGGTCACGCTGATCCGGATCGGGCCCGACAGGCGATCCGCACCATGGCGGATCTGTGATTGCAGGTCATTGGCCTCTCCAACCAGTTGTCTTGCACCGTCAAGAAGGGTTCGTCCTTCTTCCGTCAGACTGATCGCGCGCGTGGTGCGGGTCAAAAGACGGGTGCCGTAATGGTCTTCAAGGGCAGCGACCCGTTCCGAAACCGTTGCCGGGGAAAATCCGAAATCACGCCCGGCCGCTGCAAGGCCGCCTTTTTCAACAATCCGGATGAAAAGCGAAAGGTTGGTCAATAAATCCATTGTTCGGAATTTCCAAAAATATACTGCATAATTTTGGCAATTATTTTGAAAATCCGCAATCGATAAAGTCAGGGCAATGACGACGAGCGCCCTGAAAATGTGAGAATCAAAGACTTATCAGGCTGAAAGAACGGCATATTTCGCATGATTTACCGTTCGCCGGTCCCCCATCCGCATAGTCGATACTTTTTGATCGACACGCTTTCAGGGCGTCCACATACCAGTGACAGGATCAATGAAATGACGAACAATCTGTTTGCCCGATATGATTTGCGTGGACTTGAATTGCCAAACCGGATGGTGATGGCTCCGATGACCCGTTGCCGCACCGATCAACCCGGTGACATCCCCAATGATCTGATGGCGACCTATTATGCGCAACGTGCCAGTACTGGCCTGATCGTGACCGAGGCCACCCAGGTCTCCAAACAGGGGCGCGGCTATTCCTTTACGCCGGGCATCTACACGGATGAACAGGTGGCAGGCTGGCAAAAGGTTACCAGGGCGGTTCATGACGCGGGTGGTCGCATTTTCCTTCAACTTTGGCATGTCGGACGTATGAGCCATGCCAGCTTCCATGATGATGGTATGCCGATTGCGCCATCCGCATTGTCGCCCGACGCCCAGGTCTGGGTGGTCGATCCCGAAACCGGGCAGGGCGGTATGGTCGATTGCACACCGCCACGCGCAATGACCATTGATGATATCAATGATGTCATCGAACAGTTTCGTATCGGCGCGGCCAATGCCGTCAAGGCGGGCTTTGATGGTGTCGAAATCCATGGGGCAAACGGCTATCTGATTGACCAGTTCCTGCGAACCACGTCAAACCAGCGCGATGATGCATATGGGGGAACGGCGGAAAATCGCATTCGCTTCCTGACCGAGGTGTGCGAGGCCGTGGTTGGAGAGATCGGTGCGGATCGTGTTGGTATCCGTCTGGCTCCATTCATTACCCAGCGCAATATGAATGATCCGACGATCATTGATACGATATTGCTGGCCGCCAAGGAAATTGACCGGATCGGTCTTGCCTATATCCATCTGTCCGAGGCCGATTGGGACGATGCGCCGCAAATCCCCGAACAGTTCCGTAAGGATTTGCGTGCGGCCTATTCCGGATCCATCATTGTCGCAGGCAAGTATACCAAGGAACGCGGCGAGGCGATCCTTGCAACGGGATATGCCGATCTGGTGGCTTATGGACGTCCATTTATCGCCAATCCTGATCTGGTGGCCCGGTTCAAGGGCGATCTGCCCCTTGACGAGCTTGATGGTGCGACATTGTTTGGCGGTGATGCCAGGGGATATACGGATTATGTGTCAGCCGAAGCAGCCTGACACAATGAGGAACGGGCGGCATCATGTGCCGCCCGTTTGCTTTTCAACGATCTTTGATGCCGCGATTCAGGCCGACTTCAGTCTTTGGAAACCGGCGTCAAGATCGGCAATCAAATCATCCGGGTCTTCAAGACCGATATGAAGACGGATAAGTTGGCCTTCCTCGTCCCATTTCGTCGCCGTGCGGATGCCTTTCGGATCTGATGGCAGGATCAGGCTTTCGAACCCGCCCCAGCTAAAGCCCATGCCAAACAGTTCCATGTTGTCGACCATATTGGCGAGCTGAGCCTTTTCGACCGGCTCCATCACAAAGGAAAACAGGCCGCAGGCACCGGTGAAATCACGTTTCCAGATCGCATGGCCCGGATCATCGGGCAGGGCCGGGTGCAGCACACGTTTGACTTCGCTGCGCGTTTGCAGCCAGTTGGCGACCTTAAGGCCGCTTTCATGATGCTGTTTCAGGCGCACACCAAGAGTGCGAAGACCACGTTGTGCGAGATAGCAATCATCAGGACCAATCGCATCGCCCGAAATGATGATCTGTTTCTTGATAGTCAGAAGGTCTTCTTCGGTCGCGGTCGTGATCGTGCCCATCATGACGTCGGAATGACCGACGATATATTTGGTGCCAGCCTGAACCGAGACATCAACACCAAGTTCAAACGGACGGCACAGGATCGGGGATGCCCAGGTGTTATCAAGCAGCACCTTGACGTCACGTGCATGAGCTGCTGCGGCAATTGCGGGGATATCCTGCATCTCAAACGTCAGGGAACCCGGGCTTTCACACCAGACAAGAACGGTATTGTCGCGGATAAGACCGGCAATATCACCACCGATGGCCGGATCGTAATATTCGGTTTCAACACCAAACTTCCTAAGGAAGCTGTTGCACAGATTGCGAGTCGGATAATAGGTGCTGTCGGTGACCAGAATATGATCGCCCGGCTTTACAAAAGCCAGGATCGTGTTGGTGATTGCCGCAACGCCTGATGATACGCAAAGCGTGCCAAAGCCGCCTTCAAGTTCAGCCACGGCTTCTTCCAGCAGGAAGCGGGTCGGGGTGCCATGACGCCCATAGGTGACCTTGCCCGGTGCAGATGCACCAGCCTTTTCAAGTTCGGCAAGACTGTCAAACAGGATGGTCGATGCGTGCAAAACCGGTGGATTGACCACGCCATGATACTGGCTCGACCGGCGACCGGCATGAACCAGTTGGGTTGCCGTCTTTTTGGGGCTGTTGGCAGACATTGGTGGTGCTTCTCCTTGATGGGCGAGTTCGGGGCGTGGCGTCATTTTTGTTATGACTAAGTCAAACCATCTTGGGCGGCTGCCATCAAGGATTTTTGCGCAAAAGTCATTGTGAAATCAGTGATCCGGGTTATTTCTGGATGTCTGACCAATTGGTCGCCACCACAAATCCGATAAAAAGAACATCCAGTTCCCAAGGAGGCCCCGTGATCGAACTTCAGGATTTCCGCGCTGCGCGTCGTGCCATTTCCGACCATATGCGTCTGACGCCAGTTTATGCCGCAAGCAACTTTGCCGATAACATGGCCTTTGGCAGTGCGAAGCGCATTCCGGAACTTTTCCTGAAACTTGAAAACATGCAGGTCACCGGATCGTTCAAGGCACGCGGGGCGATGAATGCGGCCCTTGCCCTTGATGACGCAAAGCGATCCATGGGGCTGTGCACCGCATCGGGTGGCAATCATGGCATGGGGGTTATCCATGCCGCGCGCACCCTTGGTGTGCCGGTCAAAATCTTTTTGCCGACCAATACGCCCAAGCCCAAAATCGAAAAGCTGCGCGCGCAAGGTGTTGATGTAGCCCTGATCGGGGCTGTGTGGGACGACGCCAACCGTGCGGCCATGGACCATGCACGCGAAAGCGGCATGGCCTATATCCATCCGTTTGCCGATCCCAGGGTAATTGCAGGCCAGGGCACCATTGCGCTGGAGCTTCTGGAACAACAACCCGATCTTGATACGCTTGTGGTTGCGATTGGTGGTGGTGGGCTGATTTCCGGTGTCGCGACCGCGGCCCGGTTGTTGCGCCCGTCCATTCGGGTGATCGGGGTTGAACCGACCGGGGCTGCGACCCTGTTTGAAAGCCTAAAGGCAAATGAAGTCGTGACCCTGCCAAGTGTCAATACGGCCGCGACCAGTCTGGCCCCGCGTCAGTCATCGGCCCTTAATGTCGATCTGATCGGCAAGAATGTTGATCGCATTGCATTGGTCAGTGACGAGGAAATGCAAAAAGCCGCAAACTGGCTTTGGAAGGACCTTGGCATTGCTGTCGAACTTTCTGCTGCGGCCGGGATTGCGGCAATCATGACAGATCGTCTGGGGGTGAATGATCCGGGCCGGGTTGGTGTTATCATTTGCGGCACCGGGACCGACGGGATCAAGTAAATCCCAAAAGACAGACGGGCAGGGAGTTTCCTTGTCCGTTTCTGTCTGTAGCCCGTTTTGTTCGAGCTTTGGGCAAATAAAAAGGGATGGAACCATTGGGCTCCATCCCTTTTTAAACCAGACGCCATCTGAAATCAGATAGCGTGGAATTTTGTAGCGTCGCAAACCGCCAAAGAGCCAGAGCTCTCCGGGACGGAATTACATCTTCGGCTCGACCACCTGACGACCACGGTACATACCGGTGTTCGGGTCAATGTGGTGCGGGCGATGCAGTTCGCCGGTCTCTTTGTCTTCGCGGTACGAGCCCTTGGCGAGCTTGTCATGCGAGCGACGCATGCCCTGACGGGACTTGGTCACTTTTTTCTTTGGCACTGCCATGGGTCATCATCCTCTGGCTTGGGTAAACTCAGGCGCGCTTGTTACCTTGCGCGGTCGGGAAAGTCAACGACCAAAGTGCCAGAATCTGCATTATTTGCATTTTCCGGCCTACTTTCGGCATCAGGCGCGTCACCACCAGATTGTCCACCACGATCAACATGATGATCAATATGCGGGATCAGCCCAACATCGCGCGGATCGTCGATAATGTCCGTTCGCTGGTCGTATACAACAAAGCCTGCCTTTTGGTAAGCCCCCAATGCACTTGGATGGTCCAAAGTGCAGGTATTTACCGTAACCCGCGCGGGCTTTAGGCTCCAGGCGGTATCAATCGCCCAGTTCAGCAGATATTTGCCATATCCCTTGCCAATGAATTCCGGGATCAGCCCCATATAATGCAGGTCAATGGTGCGGTCTTTTTCAAGTCCGGTCAGATCAAGTTCGCAATAGCCCGCAGGGACACCCGCGACATAAAGCACATAGACATGTGTTTCCGGGTTGGAAATCAGCGGAGCAAGTTCCTCGTCGCTCATCAGGCGGCGTTGCCACCAAAGCCATGGCTCCCCGACGGTATTATATAAGTAGCGATAAAAAGACAGGGTGGGGTCTTCGGCACGGATGATCGCGACCTTGCCCGGCGGAATGATTGCCGGTGCACGGTCGGGCGGGCTTTGCATTTCCAGAAAGCTGACAACAACTTCCAGCTTGCGCGGATTGGATGGGCTCATTGGTCTAAACTCTTGCGCATGATTGTATTTTGACGGCAGACAGGTGTTGGCTGTGTGGGGGCGCCGTCAATCAAGTCATAGCCGAGTTTGGCGTAAAAATCACCCGCTGTGGCATTTTCAATCGTGACCCGGATTTCGGATAGGCCGATGGCGCGCAGGATATCTTCGGCCAGCGTGACCAGTTCACGACCCAGTCCCGAATTCTGTATGTCCGGGGCAATCGCCAGATAATGAATCCAGCCATAAAAATTGTCATGGCCGGTCATCATGGTGGCGATGATCTGATGGTTTTGGGGGTGGCGGGCAATAATCAGGCTGCCATGGGCGGAATTAACACAGTTTTCGATATCCTGCCTGGCATCGCGAATTGCCGGGATCAATCTGGTTGCAATCCAGAGGGTGGTGATGGCCGCAATATCGTCACTGGTCGGGGATTTAAGCTGTTCAAGAATAATGCCTGCTCCGCCGCGGGCTGTTTCATGAATATTCAGACCAGATTGCGACGGTGCAGGCATATGAAACTCTTGAACTTTTCGAGATGCCGGGTGGTCCTGATCAGGCAGGACCAGTATCAACCGGGCTGTCTTCGGTTGTGGCCCACTGCGCCCAGGACCCGTCAAAGACGGCAACCTGTTTGTGGCCGGCGATATAGGCGCCCATGGCGAGCACGCAGGCCGTAACACCCGACCCGCAGGTTGCAACAACCGGCTTGTCCAGATTGACGCCAGCCTGTTCAAACGCGCCCTTGATTTCCTCTGGCCCCTTGAAGGTGCCATCGGCATTCAACAGCACATTGAAAGGCAGGTTGTAGGAACCCGGAACGTGGCCCGATTTACCCCATGGATCGGCAACTTCGCCACGGAAACGTTCGCCAGCACGGGCATCGACAAGTTGTTCGCGCTTGGTCTTGACGTTTGACATCACCTGATCAATCTCGCGCAGCAGGAAGCTGTTGGCGCGCGCAGTGAAATGGCGTTCGCGTGGCGGGGTCGGTGTGTCGGTAACCGGGCGGTTTTCGGCAAGCCATTTGGGCAGGCCACCATCAAGCACAACCACGTCATTATGACCGAAGTGACGCAGCATCCACCATGCGCGGCAGGCGGCAAGAGCCGATCCCGTCTGACCATAAACAACAATGCGTACGCCATCCCCAAGGCCAAGTTTGCGTACCTTGGCCGAAAACTTGATCGCGTCGGGCATCATGTGCGGCAGCGGGGCGCTGTCGTCAGCGGCAATTTCATCAATGTCAAAAAACACCGCACCGGGAATGTGCTGCGCATCGTAGATCTCGCGGGCATTTTTATTGTCAGCTGGCATGTACCAGCTTGCATCCACGACGCGGACATCCGGTGCGTCGAGGTGATCCGCCAGCCACTGGGTTGTGACCAGGGCATCGGAAAGTGGGTCAGTCATGGACAAGCTCCGATTAGCAATGTGGGTATTGCACGACCCCGGTTGATCCCGGGATCATTATATTGTGTGGTCCTGATGGTCTTATATGACTTCTTGTTGTTCAAATTTGTAATGGTACTTGCGGAAACTGGCAACCGGCAGTCATGTCGGCAGCCCTGATTTCCGGTGTTTTGATGCCGGAATGCAGTGCTTTGGCCGTCTGGTGTGCCAATCCTATTGGGCGAATACGATATTGATCCGTCGGTTCTGACGGCCTTTTTTCTCGATTTTGGCAACACTCACCGGGCCGATTTCACCGGTTTTGCGTACATGGGTACCGCCGCAGGGTTGGAAGTCGATCCCCTCGATCGTCACGGTCCGGATCGAATTGCCATCCATGGGTGGCTGCACTGACATGGTGCGCACAAGTTCCGGATTGGCTTTAAGTTCGGCGATGCTGATTTCGCCATCATAAACATCGGCGTCACGTGCAATCAGTTCATTGAGTTTTTCAGTGATCTCGTCCTTGTCCAAAGCGATATCAGGCAGGTTGAAATCAAGGCGCGCCTTGTGTGCGGCAATGTTGCCGCCGGTCACGTCGCCCTCGATGACCGCGCAAAGAAGATGCAGGCAGGTGTGAAAGCGCATCAGTTTGTGCCGGTTGTCCCAGTCAAGTTCGGCTGTGATTGCATCGCCAACCGCCGGAAGAGGGTGGTCATCGGCGATAATATGAAGAATTCGGCCGGTTTCGCGATCCTTGACGGTGGTGGCAACAGGAAGAACAGTGCCGGACGCGGTTTTGAGGATGCCAATATCCCCGGTCTGACCGCCAGCGGTGGCGTAGAAGACAGTCTGATCAAGCTCGATGCCGCGTTCTGAAACGCTTTTCACGGTCGCATCGCAGCTTTGGGCATAGGCGTCTTCGCGAAACAAAAGGCGTGTCATGATTGTTTATCCTTCCCTGATGGTGGCTTCAGATTTGCGCGACCTGTGATAGGCGGGGCGGCTGCGCATGTTCTTCACCGGAAATGAACATCTGTCATCTTCACGGGTGTTTTGTTCATGGTGTGGTGGTCGCGTCCTGATTGTCGAGGGTAAAATTGTCGGGCGACAATACTATGAATGTATGTTTGTGTACGTGAATCGGAAAATGATGTTGAATATCGTACAATATGTATGGTATTGGGTTGTGCAAATCAGGAGAAGCAGCAACCTTGGCAGCAATAATTCACGTCAAACTGACCGGCGAGGGGGATTTTGGCCCGGTGGATCTCGAATGCGCGATCCCGCCAGCACGCTTGCCTGTGGTTATGGCTGCCTTGTTCGGACAGCCAGTGCAGGCGCCTGTTGCGCAAGTAACACCATCCGGCTTGACTGGAAATGCCGCACGGTCGACGATACTCAACGCCGCACAAGCAGGCGACAGCGCGATAGCGCGGCCTCACACCCCGAACAGACAACAGAGTATAGATCGACATACAGACGATATACCGGGGGGCGTGCCCGTTCATGCAGCAGAGGGTGCATATGGGGCTGAACTTGCTGGAACTTCACCGCAAACAGACTATCCGCAGGCGGCATTTTCTGCCATCGAACCGGGCGCCTTCATTACCAGTTTCATGGGGTCGCTTGGTGATCTGGTCGCGCGAATACAGCCGCGCGGTTTTGCCGAAACCATCCTGATTGCGGCGATCTGGCTGCATTACCGGGATGGACGGGGCTTCGTGACGCGTGATGACGTCCGCCGTGTTCTGCGTCGCCAGGAACATCTGCGGATGCCGCGCAATTTTAGCCGTGATTTTCATGTTGCCGTCTCACGCGGCTATCTTGACGCCGTCGAAAATGAAGATGGTTACATCGTGTCACAGCTTGGCTATCAGTGGTTCCAATCCGAATGTCGAAATTGATACATAATGTCGAAAAAAATGTTGACTATATGTATGTGTAATGTATCGTTTTTACATTGGGACAAATAAAAAACGGGTGGGACCAACAATGCGTGAATGGGAAGTCAGAACAAGCTGTCGTGTATGGCGCGGGCGGTATGTGATCCGTGGGGATGTGGATCGCATTGCCAATGACATTGTCGAACTTCAACAAAACCGGTTTCCGGGTCTGGAAACCAGCAAGGTATCGCTTCGCGTGGTTACCATGGCCGTTATGTCGGTTCTGGCCGAAGAATGTTGCGAAGACGGGGTTACAGCAGCCGAACTTTCATTTCTTCTGACCACCTGTCTTGGCATGCCGATCTCGCCGAGCCGCATCGAAAAGGAAATGGCCGGGCTTTCCGGTCTGGTCTGGACAGGGGAATGGGGTGGCGAAACCCTTTATGTCATGGAAAAGAGAGGCCTGCGTTTCTTTGAAACGGCACGTGATCTTGCCCTGACCGAGCAGGGGAATATCAGTCAGGATGATCAGGCTGCGGTTATGGCGCTGGAAAGTGCCGAAGAGGCGGCGGGCAAGCCCATGATCAGTGCAACCATGATCAATAATCCGGCCCTGCATGCACGTTATCGCGTTGTCAGCTGATCATTAGAAACCGGTCTTGTGACAAACACCTGCCATCGTCTGGCGGGTGTTTTCGTTTTTGGGATCAGGGGGCGCGTAAAGGGATGGTGATGCAAACAGTCTTGACTGATCATGAAATGCGCCATATGCATTTGGGCATGGAAAACGTATTTGCACAGTTCAACTCGTATTATCCGCTGCACACATAGTGCGGCGCCTGTTGATGTGTTTGTAAATTAAACCAAGACCGGCTGCCCTTGGGCGGCCTTTGTTTTTTCCATAAACCGGTTTGCCCGAGGTGGCCCCACCATCAAGGAAAACCGAAATGACAATATCCCAACCTGTTGATCACCCGACGACGCCGCAAAATGCCAGTGAAGTGACGGCAAACGGATTTGAATCCGATGCGTTGCTGGCCCTGCATGCACGCGGTTTTATCCATCAATGTACCTCCTTTGCGGGGCTGGATCGTATTCTTGCCAGTGAAGAAGCCGTGCCGGTCTACATCGGATTTGATGCCACGGCTGATAGCCTGCATGTGGGCCATCTGTTGCCGATCATGACACTGCGCTGGTTGCAGCGCCACGGGCACAAGCCGATTGTTCTGGTCGGTGGCGGGACGACGCGCATCGGGGATCCCAGTTTTCGCTCGGAAGCGCGTCCGATCCTGACTGATGAACAGATCACCGCCAATATCAATGGCATTCGCAAGGTGTTTGGTCGTTTCCTGCGTTTTGGCGATGGCCCAACCGATGCGGTTCTGGTCAATAACGCCGACTGGCTTGACCAGTTGGGCTATGTCGATCTTTTGCGTGATATCGGGCGACACTTTTCGGTCAACCGGATGCTGTCATTTGATTCCGTGAAATCACGTCTGGAACGTCAGGAAAGCCTCAGCTTCCTTGAATTCAACTACATGATCTTGCAGGCCTTTGATTTTCTGGAGCTGTCGCGGCGCTTTGGATGCCGCGCGCAGATGGGCGGGGGCGATCAATGGGCCAACATCATCAATGGTGTCGATCTTGTGCGCCGGGTCGATGGCAATGAAGTGTTCGGGATGACAGCACCGCTTCTGACAACGTCATCGGGTGTGAAGATGGGCAAAACGGCGGCAGGGGCGGTGTGGCTGAATGCCGACCGGCTGAGTACCTTTGATTACTGGCAGTTCTGGCGCAATTGCGAGGATGGTGATGTTGGGCGTTTCCTGCGTCTGTTCACCGATCTTCCGTTGCTTGATATCGAACAGCTTGAACAATTGTCCGGTGCCGACATCAATGACGCCAAGGTTGTTCTGGCCGATGAAGCCACAAGGCTTGCCCATGGCGAGTTTGAACTTGAAGCTGCCAAATCAGCCGCCGATGGCATTTTTGGTGCCAACGGTGATCTCAGTGGTTTGCCGACACTCGAATTCACTGCCCATGCGCTACAAGACGGGATCGGGATCCTTGCCCTGATTGTCATGGCCGGATTTGCCAAAACCAATAGCGAAGCCCGCCGTCTGGTCGAAGCGGGCGCAGTGCGCATTGATGACAAGCAAATCACCGACCCGGAACATCATGTACTGCATTACGCATTTGATGATTGGGAGTTGCTGCAGCTTTCAGTTGGCAAAAAGCGTCATGCCGCGATCAAGCGTGTCGGCTAAGGGCATGGCAGCTTGATATCTGACGGGCAGATGTCAGAACAGCGACATCTGCCCGTCCGCGCTGGGCCGCTTGAAGCCGCTGC
This sequence comes from Thalassospira profundimaris, assembly GCF_003326795.1. Taxonomy (GTDB): domain Bacteria; phylum Pseudomonadota; class Alphaproteobacteria; order Rhodospirillales; family Thalassospiraceae; genus Thalassospira; species Thalassospira profundimaris_C. The sequence goes on from NZ_JPWI01000004.1 coordinate 98,977, forward strand.
AATCAAGATCCATCGACCGGCCGGTCAGGTTATATTTCTTGCGTGCCAGTTTGAAACGATGGGCGATCAGTTCGGCAATCGGACCGGTGCCGCGCATACGGTTACCAAATTCCGACTGATAGCGTTCGCCACCGCGCATCTGGCGGATAAGAGACATGACCTTGTCCTTGCGCTCGGGATAGTTTGCCTCCAGCCATTCTTCGAACAGATCGGCAATTTCGAGCGGCAGGCGCAGGACAATGTGGCTGATCGCGCAGGCCCTGGCATCGGCACAGGCTGCCACGATGTTTTCAATCTCCATATCATTCAGGCCCGGGATGATCGGGGCGGCAAGCACAGTGACCGGAATCCCTGCGTCTGAAAGCTTGCGGATGGCATCAAGCCTGCGATGTGGTGCAGAGGCACGCGGTTCCAAAAGATTGGAAAGTCTGTGATCAAGGCTCGTGACTGAAACGGCAACCGATGCGCGATTGCGCGCCGCCATCGGGGCAATAAGATCAATGTCGCGGGTCACCAGCGCACTTTTGGTGATGATCGAAAATGGATGCTGGCAATCTGTCAGAACCTTGATGATGTCGCGGGTCAGTTTCTTGTCACGGTCGACCGGTTGATAGGGATCGGTGCTGGTGCCGATCACGATCGGGGCAGGGTTGTAGGCCTTGCTTGAAAGTTGTTTGCGTAACAGGGATGCGGCTTCCGGTTTCCAGAACAGGCGGGTTTCAAAATCAAGCCCCGGTGACAGGCCCAGATAGGCGTGGGTGGGTCTGGCAAAGCAATAGATGCAGCCATGCTCACACCCGCGATAGGGATTGATCGACCGGTCAAAGGGAACATCCGGGCTTTGGTTTCTGGTGATGACGCTGCGTGCGCCATCAATGCCAAGGGTGGTTTTGATGCGCGGCGGGGCATCTTCCATTAATTGCCCTAGCCATCCATCATCAACCGCCTGATGGATGTGACGTTCAAATCGCCCGTCAATATTGGACACAGCCCCGCGCCCTTTTTGACCGCGGGCGGGCAAGATGTTCAGATCACATTTCGCGTTTGACCATCCATCATCAAAAATGACAGCGCGGGCGTGGGCGTGGGCATGGGGTTGGCTGATATTGTTCTTCATGCGCTCACAATAAAGAACAAAAGAAGAACATTCAAGCCAAAGCCGATATGTCCAGATTTTTACAGCATCACGTTATGGACAGGCGCTGCCGTCTACCGCGGTGCCGTCTACCGTGACTGTGCCAGTAACGGTGGGAAGGGTTCCGCCGCCGTCACCGCATGGGTTGACGTTGTTGGTGGTATTACCTGTCCCTGACAGGTTATTTATGGTTGATGAATTGGCGAAGAACACAAATCGCTTGTCGAAGCCTGCTCCGCTCACGGAAAGCTTGTTGTCATCGATGCTGATGTTGGAATTGTTGCCGATAATCGCCAGGAATCGGGCACCATTTGCATTGGAGGTAATGGATGAAACATTATTCTTGATGGTCACATCCTGGCTGTCTCTGATTATGATAGCGCCTGCGGTTGAGTTGTCGTTCTGCGTTGTCAGGTTGTTGTTCCGAATGGTAACATTTTGCTTTCCTTCGATGTGGACGATGTATGCTGACCCGGTCGTGTTAACGTTCGCGGTCACACCAATCAGGCTGCTGTTATCGGCCATGTTAAAGAAACGTGCACCACCGCCGGCGCCGCCATTACTGCCGGTGCCCGAGATTGATGCATCCGGAATGGTGACCGTAACCGACCGTCCTGTCGGGGTTTTGATGTCGAGTGCGCCACCCCCGACAATTGTTTGTCCACTCTGAATCGTTGTGACGGAATTGATTGCGGTGTAATTGCCGCTCAGGATCACGGTTGAATTGGCACCTGCATTGGCAATGTCAGTGGCAAAGTTCGCCGCCGATGTCGAGTTGCTGTTCAGAACTGTGATCGTTTTCCCGTCCGCAGTCTGGGTGATTTCACTTGCTTCAGAAAACTGTCCGGCCTGACTGACCACATCAATGTCGCGAATGATGGGATCGGTCATGCGCCGTTCCATCGCGCTCAGGCGGGGTTTCGGAGTATCGCCGAAGCCTTGCAACGGGATACGAAGGCGGAAGCTGGCAAAGCCCTGCGTGCCCCGTGGGCTGTCATGCTGAATTTCCGCCCCGAGCGAGAAGCGCGACCCTTCCCACAAAAAGGGGACTTCATCAAAGGTCAGGTCCAGTCGCCCACGCGGACCCTGCACTGTATCAACACCGTCTTCCGTAAAGCGATAACCACCGGCATAGGCACGGAGTTGCTGTCCGGCATCAGCCGCAAATAACGGAATGCGCCAGCCGATTTCCCCGTCAAAGCCACGTAATGCGCGTTCTTCACCTTGATTGTACATCAAGGAGGTGCCGCTCACATCAACAGTACTGAGGCTGTCCTCGAAGTATTGTGTCGTGCCAATCGGGACATAGGCATTGGCGCGAAAATCCCAATCAAGCGACAGGGCCTCTGCGCCGAAGGTCAATTGGTTGAATTTGTTGCCATAGGGGCTGTGGCGGCGATCAAAGTAACCATAGCCGCCAATGTTCCATCCCGAATCAAGCATCTGACGGATGCCAAGACCGAAGTTCCCTTCGTGGCTGTTATTGTCATCCATCCGGGCGCGAAGGCTGGTGAATGTCAGTGTGTCCTCATCCTGCCAAAGCGGAATGAACAGATCTGTTTCACCAAGGTTGCGATCTGTACCTGCCTTGCCTTCAAGATCAATATGGCCACCCCATTTATCCGTATTTGGCAAGGTATCGGCTTGAGTCGTGGATGTTGCAAAAAAAGTGATGGCAAACAGGAAGACGGGCAGGGTGGCTTTGGTCATGTACATGATCAATCTGGTCAGAAAAGTTCATTGCGCAACAGCGATATGCCGATGCACTTGCGAGAAGCAGGGGTCTGTTGGCTCATGGGGAAATTGGTGCCCCGTAAATGTGCGACTGTGCGCCGCATCTGTATTTTCACTAAAAATCTAATGGGATGCGGGTGCCGGAACCACTTCTATTCTTTATCATTTTTCGAAAAGTTATCATTTTCCTCGGGGACGCGAGGAACGCGAAGAGCGCGAGGGGCGTGACCTCTGGGCAAATGTCATGGTCACAATCATTTTCTTGTTGGAATACCGTGTGGAGCTATAGTCGTCATGCGCTGTCAACATGCATAACCACGTAGCAGGGAGCTGCCCCATGGATTGGACCCAGTTTTTGAGCTTTGCGCTCGTGACGTCGCTTCTGGTGATGTCGCCCGGGCCGAATGGTGTTTTGGTGGCCAAAACGGTGCCGACATCCGGTCGTGCAGCCGGTTTTGCCAATGTCGCCGGATTTGTCACAGCCTTTTACATCCACGGGACATTATCGATCCTCGGGATATCGGTGATCCTTGTGCAATCTGCACAGGCATTTATGGTCGTCAAGTTGTTGGGGGCGGCCTATCTATGCTGGATCGGTTTCAAGGCATTGCGCGATGCATGGCGCGGTGTTCAGACCGTTCGGGAAGTTACCCCGGCCAAGCGCAAGCGGACCCTTGTCATGGCCTATGGCGAAGGGTTCCTGACCAATGTTCTGAACCCGAAGGTATCGATCTTTTATCTGGCAGCGTTTCCGCAATTCATTCCGGCGGGTGAAGGGGCGGTATCATCGGCCTTCATGCTGGTCTGCGTGCATGCCGCAATCAACGCCATCTGGTTCGGGGCTATTATCCTGCTGCTGGCGCGCTTGACGCGCTTTGCCGGGAGTGGCCGGTTCCAGCGCGCGCTCAAGGCAACCACCGGTGCGGTCTTTATTGCCTTTGGGCTGAAGCTTGCGACCTTCCGCCCCTAGGCATCGCATTCCAGCCGATCTGCAAATCCGCCGGTGGTCATGCCCCGGCGGGTTTTTATTTGCGGACAATGATCAACGCCATGACGGCACAAAATAGCGCAAGAAGGATGTCACTTGCAACAATACTGCCCATCACAAGGGCCTCAAAACTGGCAATCGGAAGGATGATTGATGCCAGAACCAGAAAGACCGGGTTGAACAGTTTCTGTTTCATTTCAGGAGCCCCCGTTCATCGTTGCGATCAACATGATACCAAGTGCCATGAAGCCGCAAAGGGCTGTCAGGATCACACCGGTTTTCAGAACCACGGATAATACCGGGCCTTCCTTGCCCGAAAGACCAACAGTCGAACATCCAACCAGAATCTTTGAAGGTGCCAGCATACTGCCAAGCGAGGCACCGGTAGCCTGTGCGGCAAGAATAAGTGAGGTTGAAAGTCCCGACAATTCAGCTGTATGGCGCTGGAACATGCCGAACACGACGTTGGAATTGTTTGTGCTGCCGGTCATGAAGGCCCCTAGCGCTCCGATGGCAGGCGATATCACCGGATAGGCAACAGCAAAAGCACCCGAGAAAATCGCCGCACCGCCCTCGGCAAGGGCATAGGTCATGCCGGCATGATCCATGATGATGGCAAGACCGATCACCGGCACCATGCCGATGCTGGTTGGCAGGCCGCTTTTGAGCGTGCGTTGCCAGATACGCTTGCCAATCCCTGCATCATAATGGCCGCGCAGCTTGAAGAAGGTAAAGCTGATCGCAGCGGTATAAAGCAATAGCGCGCCGGGATGGCCGAAAATGGCAATCGACTTGGCGCTTTCGGCATTGATGACCCAGCCCAAAGAGGTGGCCGTTTCCGGGAAATCAAGTGTGAAGCGCACTTTGCCCAGAATGCTTTCCAGGCCGGGAACAAAGGTTGCCAGTGTTACCAGACCAATAAAGACCAGATAGGGTGTCAGCGCTTCAAGCAATGGCATGTGATGATGATCATCGGCGACCTGTTCGGCGACGTCATCGGGATGCGGTTTCCAGAAACGGGTGACGATGATTGACGTCACAAGACCGGCGATGCCCGCAGTCAGGCCGCCCAGCGTCCAAACGCCGTAATTGGCCATGCAATATTGCACCACACCCATGACGCCGGAAATCAGGACAAGTGGCACAATACGGCGACGAATGGTGCGGAAACCACCATCAAGCCACAAAACAGCAGCGCCACAGCTAAAGCCGGAAAGTCCCAGAAGGATGGCGGAATAATGGGTCAGTTCCGTGCCCGGAATGCCGGTCACACCGATCAATGCTTCAAACGAGGTTGCCATATTGCCAAACAGCACCGACCAGCTGTGCCCGATCATCGGGGCTGCAACGGCCAGTACCGGCGAGAACCCCATGCCCAGAAGCAGCGGGGCGACAACTGCAATCGGCACACCAAAGCCGGCAACACCCTGAAGGAAGCTTGCAAACACATAGCCAAGGATCAGAAGTTGCAAGGGGCGATCATCGGTCAGCGACCGGATGGCGCGCCCGATGGTTTTGATTGCACCGGCTTCGTCGGCAGCGAAATACAGGATGAGCGCCGCCCAGACGATGTAGAGAATATAAAGGCCAAGCATCACGCCCTTGGCCTGGGCGATGATCAGCATTTCGGTTGGTGCGCCAAAGAAAAAGACGGCGATGATTGCGGTGACAAACCACGCGGCAGCACCTGCACGTGCGGCCCCCCAGTTTGCCTTGATCATCAGAAACAGGATGGTTGCGATTGGCAATGCTGCCAGCAAAAAGTCACTCATGGGTGGCGCACCATAACCTTTTGAAACAATGGGGCTGTCGTCGATCGATGCGACGGGATGCGCATATTGTCCGAGCTGTGATGCAAGCGCAAGTAGCGTAAGTTGGTATTTCGTATGATGAAACGACCTATACGAACTGGAGCACATCAAGCCAAGTCAATGAACAATCATGTGCTGTATCTAGTGTGATCCGACGGTTGGTGCCCGCTATGGCGATACGTTTGTTATGATTTTAACGCGGAACGATTGTTAAGGGACCTTGTCTTCAGCCTTTATGAAAGCGACACAAGACACACCACTTGATGATCCACATATCTGCCGAAATGAAAGGCCCCACCATCGTCAGCAAGCGTGCAATATTCAACTGGCTCATTGGGCCTCAGAACCTGATGACGAATGGCGTAGGTTTCTTTGACTGTTATGCGTTCCAACGCGATTAGGTGTGTCGGTTCTATCACGCAAGAAGGCGATGAAATGCTGTCGGCGGATTGTTTCTGACATGATTGATGATGTCTGCGGCACACCGCTGTGCAGACAAGCGGGATGTATCAACTGTGAAATCATAAGCGCCATGAGCATGCACGACATCGATTTGCGACCTTGCCAAACCGTTCGGGCGATCATCTCGTGATCTTTCGCGTTCTTCTGTGATTTCAATCGGGCATTTCACGCCGATGAAATACAGATCGACACCTTCAAATATTCCGGCAATTTCAGGCGCCCATTCCGCCTGATTAAGAACGTGATCAATGATCACATTCTGTTCCTCGGTACAAAACGGCAGCAGTGATTGATGGAACTGGCGAAAGAGAGTCGGGCCGATTAGACGACGAAGCGCTGCATCTTCCCAAAACTGCGCGGGCAGGGATTGATGAAACTGATCGCGCGAGAATATCAGGGTCGGGTCCGCAAGTTGTTTGCGCAACGCATGGGCAATGCTTGTTTTGCCTGCACTCGATGTGCCGTTCAAAAGGATAAACACCTGAAATCCCGTATTCTGTGGTGGTGTGATTTATGCCAACACGATAGGTGGCTTCGCTTGTGGGGTAAAGCCATCCAAATACAAAAATGGCGGCAAATAGAAATCTGCCGCCACTTCCTGCCTTGGAGCTTTTGATGGCTTATGCGCAATCCTTGTCACTGCTTTGCGCATTCATTTCGGCAAACAATTCTGCGGCAATCGAAAAGGATTTCTGGCGTGCAGCCTGATCAAAGATATTTGCCGTCACCATGATCTCGTCGGCATTGGTCATATAGGCAAATTCGCGAAGCTTTTTGCGTACAGTGTCGTGTCCGCCAATTGCGGCATAGCGCATGGCGTGATCCACACCGGCCTTTTCGACACGGTTCCAGATTTCGCTCATATCCCTGACCGGTTTGGGCAGCTGGCCTGGCGTGCCACGGCGCAGATTCAGGAACTGTTGCTGCATCGATGTCGCAAGATATTCGCCTTCCTCGTCCGTGTCGGCGGCAAAGAATCCCATCGCGGCAATCGCATAGGGTTTATCAAGCTGTTCGCTTGGCTCAAAGCGATGGCGATAAAGGGTCAGGGCATCCATCAGCATGTCAGGGGCAAAATGCGATGCAAAGGCAAAGGGCAGGCCAAGGCGTGCGGCAAGGTCGGCAGAAAACAGGCTGCTTCCCAAAAGCCACATTGGCACTTGAGATCCGTAACCGGGAACCGCACGGATCGGCGGGTTGCCTTCAAGGGGGGCAAGGAAGGCCTGCACTTGCAAGACATCCTGAATAAAGCGTTCTTCGGATCCATGCATGTCACGACGCAGGGCGGCAGCGGTGCGTTGATCCGTGCCCGGCGCGCGTCCAATGCCGAGATCAATGCGGCCGGGATGAAGCGCATCAAGGGTGCCGAACTGTTCAGCGATCACAAGCGGCGCGTGGTTTGGCAGCATCACGCCACCCGATCCAACCCGGATGGTTTTGGTGCCAGCCGCGACATGTGCCATGACAACGGACGTCGCCGCACTGGCAATGCCGGGCATATTGTGATGTTCGGCCAGCCAATAGCGGTGATAACCGAGTTTTTCGGCATGCCGGGCAAGTTCAAGGGTATTGCGCAGGGCATCTGAAGGATGTTCGCCCGCATTTACCGGGCAAAGATCAAGAAGGGAATATCGTAGCATCAGCCAGACTTTCGGTTTGGCGCACAAGGCCGCAATGCGGGGTGCGAGATTTCACAGTTGGGCTTAATCTAGCCCGAAATCATCGTCTTGCCAGTCCCAAACGGGAATGGTCATATGGATGCCCTATCTTGGAGCATTGAAAATGTTGATCATTCTTGGTGGATTGCCCGGTGTGGGTAAAACGTCGATTGCCAGATTGGCTGCCCGGGAACTCGGTGCGATCCATCTGCGAATTGACACGATAGAGCAGGCGATTATTGATTGTGGTGTTGTTCCATCCGATGAAATGGGGCCGGTCGGATATGTTGTGGCAAACCGGATTGCCACGGATAATTTGCGTCTTGGGCACTTGGTGATCGGGGATGCGGTCAATCCGATTGAAGTTTCCCGTGCCGAATGGCGAGAAGCTGCAAGGATGGCAGATAAACCCTTTGTTCAGATTGAACTGATTTGTTCTGATTGTGATCAGCACCGCCATCGGGTTGAAACCCGCAAGAGCGATATCGACAACCTGAAACTGCCCGACTGGCAAAAGGTCTGTGACCGAGAATATCATTCCTGGGCCGAAGCGGATCTTGTGATTGATACGGCTTTGCAGACCCTTGATGCATCTGCCGATATGCTTGTCAGTTTTGTTCGGGAACGGATTGCAACCATCTGAATAGAATATGTTTGTTTGCCTATCTATCGATGTCAGGTTTTCGATGTGCAGCAAGCGTGCGGCTGACGAAATTTCGAAGCGCGATCGAAATATCGTTGCTGCGATAGGCCAGTGACAACTGGGCAATTGGAACGTTGCCCTCGATCTCGCGATAGGCAACGCCATTGGCCTGAAGCTGTGTCATTGGTTTGGGTACCAGTGAAAAGCCAAGTTCGGCAGCAACAAAGTTAATGACCGATCCCAGCTGCGGGGCGATCTGACCCAGTTGCGGTTCAAACCCGGCGTCACGGCAGGCGGTGACCACCTTGTCGAAATGGGTGGGGCCAACGGCCCGCGGCGTCAGGATCAATGCATCATCGCGCAAGTCAGCCAGCGATATCTTGTCGTGCCGTGCGGCCGGGTGACCGGCCGGAAGCACGGCCACCATCGGTTCGGATGAAATCACATGCAGGCGAATGCCATCTCCTGCAATCGCATCCTGGCGAAGAAACACCGCATCAAGGCGTTCTTCGCGCAGGCTTGCGACAAGCTGTGCCGAGTTGGCTTCTTCAAGCGTCATTTCGACACCGGGATAGGCACGGCGAAAGTCGCGAAAGACCCGAGGTACGGACGGGCTGAATGCGGCAGAGGCGGTGAACCCGACGCGAATGGACCCGACTTCGCCACGACCGGCCCGCTGGGCTGCGCGAATGGCACGTTCGGCAAGATCGGGGAATTGGACAACCACATCGTAAAACGCTGATCCGGCTTCTGTCAGTTCGGCGCCATGGGGTACGCGATGGAAAAGGGCCGTACCAATTTCGGTTTCAAGGTCGCGGATTTGCTGACTAAGTGGCGGTTGACCGATGCCGATCCGGGCGGCGGCGCGGGTGAAATTGCCTTCGCGGGCGACGGCCAGAAAGTAGCGAATATGACGAAGTTCCATTTACGATATATCCAAAGAATATCAAGAATGACTGTTCCATATATTGGACGGATGACGAAAGGAATGCAATCATAACCATACCCCACGAACCCTTCTAAACGAGGTCGCAAATGTCTGTTTCTTCGGAACAGGAACCTGAGTCCCATGTGCAAGAAGTAACAGCCATGTCGGCATCGTCGATAAGTGCGCTTCCCCAGCGTACTGATAACCCACTCGCGTCCACCAATGCGCATATGCCTGCAGAACCGGTCTGGATCAGTCCGGGTTCTGCCGCATTTCGCCGGATCAGTGTTGCGCTTTTCCTTGCCGGATATGCGACCTTTTCCCTGATCTATTGTGTGCAGCCACTGTTGCCCGAACTGGCCGATCATTTTGGCGTCGGGCCTGCTGAAAGCTCGCTTGCGCTGTCACTGACCACCGGGCTTCTGGCTTTTGCCATTTTGTTGGCCGGTGCCGTGTCCGAAGCCACCGGGCGCAAACAATTGATGCTGGTGTCGATGTGTGTGGCATCGATCCTGAATGTGATCGCGCCGTTTCTTTCGGACTGGCATGCCTTTCTGGCGCTGCGCGCGGTTGAGGGACTTGTACTTGGTGGTGTTCCCGCTGTTGCCATGGCCTATCTGGCCGAGGAAATCGACCCCAAAGGGTTGGGCATGGCTATGGGCATCTATATCAGTGGCACGGCAATCGGTGGCCTGAGTGGTCGTGTCGTGATCGGTTTTCTGACTGACCTGTTTGGCTGGCACGCGGCCCTTGGGGCCATGGGGGCTCTTGGATTGCTTGCAGCCCTTGGCTTTGCTGTTTTGTTGCCGGCATCGCGCAACTTTGTTCGCCGTCCGGGCTTTCAGGTGCGCTACCATATGCGGGCCTGGGGCGGGCACCTTAAACATGCCGGATTGCCGTTTGTGTTTCTGGTCGGTGCCTTTGCCATGGGCTGTTTTGTCACGGTGTTTAACTATGTCGGGTTCCGGCTATCTGATGCGCCCTATGGCCTTAGTCAAAGTCAGATCGGTCTGATCTTTGTGGTCTATCTGTGTGGATCGGTGATGTCATCCCTTGCCGGGGCTTTGTCAGACAAGCTAGGCCGGGGGCCGGTTCTTGTGGTCGGGATTTTGTTGGCCGGTCTTGGTGTTGCGCTCACCATGCTTGAAAGCCTTGGCGGGATCATTGGTGGCATTGTGGTTCTGACCAGTGGCTTTTTCGTTGCCCATTCGATTGCAAGCGGCTGGGTCGGGCGACTTGCCGAGACCTCCAAAGGCCATGCATCGTCGCTCTATCTGCTGGCCTATTATCTTGGGTCAAGCATCATGGGCTCGGTCGGTGGCTGGTTCTGGTCACATGGTGGCTGGAATGCGGTGGCGGGATTTGCCGGTGCCTTGCTGGTTGGTGCGCTTCTGTGCGGCATTTATCTGTGGCGGTTGGCATCGCAAGCGGCTCAGGCCGTTCCCAAGGAGAAAGGGCGTTCGTCCCTGTCAGTGGAACTGGCCGACGCGACATGAAACTGCGTTCAAGGCAGATGACAAAAACAAAACCCCGCCAGTTCGACTGGCGGGGTTTTGTGTTGGACAAGGCGTTGGGACTTACAGCCAATCGGGGCTTGGAAGACCTTTTTCCTTAAGGAATTCGGGATTCCAAAGCTTGCTCTGATAGCGGGTGCCAAGGTCGCACAGGATCGTGACAATGGTTTTGCCCGGGCCCAGTTCGCGGGCAAGGCGCACTGCACCGGCAATGTTAATGCCGGTCGATCCGCCCATGCACAGACCTTCTTCCTTAAGCAGGTCAAAGACGATCGGCAGCATTTCTTCATCCGAAATCTGGAACGGGTGATCGATGTCAACGCCTTCAAGGTTGGCGGTGATACGGCCCTGACCAATGCCCTCGGAGATCGAGCTGCCTTCGGATTTCAGTTCACCGAACTTGTAGTGGCTGTAAAGGGCCGCACCCATCGGATCGGCAAGGCCGATCTGGATGTTTTTGTTGCGCTCTTTCAGCGCGAGCGAAACACCGGCAAGCGTGCCGCCAGTGCCGACTGCACAGATAAAGCCATCAATCTTCCCGTCGGTCTGTTCCCAGATTTCGGGTGCAGTGGTGTCGATATGGCCCTGACGGTTGGCAACGTTGTCAAACTGGTTGGCCCAGATGGCGCCATTGGGTTCGGTTTGTGCCAGTTCTTCGGCCAGACGGCGGGAAACATGCACATAGTTGTTCTGATCGCGATAGGGTACAGCCGGAACTTCGCGCAGATCAGCACCAAGCAGACGCAGAAGATCTTTCTTTTCCTGACTCTGGGTTTCCGGAATGACAATCACGGTGCGATAGCCAAGCGCGTTGCCCACAACAGCAAGGCCAATGCCGGTATTGCCAGCCGTGCCTTCGACAATCACGCCGCCGGGTTTCAGAAGGCCGCGGGCCTCGGCATCACGAATGATGGCAAGGGCAGCACGGTCTTTGACCGATCCGCCCGGATTTGCATATTCGGCCTTGCCAAGAATGGTGCAACCCGTCAGCTCGGAAACCTTTTTCAGCTTCACAAGCGGGGTGCGGCCAATGGCTTCGATGGTGCCATTGCGTATGTCCATGACAGACTCCAAACGTGGTTGGGTTCAAAATTTGATTAGTTGTTGATTGGGACTTTATTACACAAAAGTCAAGATAGTTTGGAAATTACAACGAAAAGTTTGTGTTGAATTTCACAGTCGTCGAAATGCTGCGAAACAGATGCTAAATGCCAGCTTCCTTGCGGATGCGGTCGCGGTTCAGCATCAGCCATTGAATGGCAATGGTTGTCGTTGCATTGCAGAGTTGTCCATTCTGCAACATGGCAAAGCATTCTTCTGCGGACACGGTAAAGACGCGAATGTCTTCGCCTTCTTCGTCGAGACCGTGAATGCCGCCGACCTTTGATGCATCAACCCGCCCATAGAACATGGTGACTGTTTCGCTCGAACAGCCCGGTGTCACGTAATATTGTGATATCTTTTCAAGCGGTGCGATGATCTCGCAACCGGCTTCTTCGATGGTTTCACGGAGTGCGACGTTTTCGGCGGTCTCGCCATCCTCGATGATGCCTGCGACAATTTCGATCAGCCATACGGGCATATCAGGATAGCGCTCCTGAACCGACAATGTGCCCGGACGGAATTGCTCGATCAGAATGACTTCATCACGTACAGGGTCATAGGGCAGGACGGCGACAGCATGCCCGCGTTCCAGGATTTCGCGCTGAAGAATTGCACTTTTCCCGCCATCAAACTTGTCATGTTGTAAGCGATAGACATCAAGTTTGAAATACCCGTCCCAACCACGTTTGCGTTGGATGATGTCAAAAGTTTTGTGAGGCATTGCTTCTTTTCCATGATTGTTCGTTGACGGGCATGTTTTGAATGCGCGAAAAGATGGAATAATTTTAAACTGGAAGTGATATTCTTTTATTCTTATGTATGTGTTTGATGAAACGCATGGCTGTAGTGGTGCTGGCCATGCCGGTTTAACAGGTCGTCGTTGGGATAGGTAGGGCATCCCTATGTTTTAATTATACCTGAACTGTTGTACTATTTAAGGCATCATTAAAGCCACGTGACGGGAAAACATGTGGCTTCGCATTTCAGAGTTTCGGGGGAAACAAGACGTTGATGCGGTTTGAGCCAACAGAAATCGCACGTCTGTATGGGCGGTCACGCGTGGGAGTTGTCGTACATCAGGATTTGAAAGCCGTGTATGTCAATGACGCCTATGCGAAGATGCTCGGTCGCCGGGATGTCAAGGACTTCATGAGCGAACCTGACATGCGGCAATACATCCCGCCAAGTTTCCACCACGAGGCTGCCAAACTGTCCGAAGGCTTTCAGGAAGGTCACGGATTTCACGGCTGGAAGAAAGTCTACAACATCCGTACGGATGGTACGCCGGTCTGGATGGAAATCAGCGACGAAACTGTTGAATGGGGACAGGGTAACGCTGTTCTGACCACGGCACAGATGATTGACAATGGCACTACCGCCATGCAGGTCGACCACATGCTGGGGCGCTCCTTTATCGGGGTTATGGTCCATCGCAATATGACCGCGCTGTATGTCAATGATGCCTTTGCCCATCTTATGGGGTCGGAAAATGCCAGCAAGTTCATGGAAAACCCCAATGTTCTGCGCTTTATACCGGAACAGAACCGCCCACGCGCGCTGAAGCATGTCGCAGGTATTCTTAGTGGTGCGTTGCGCGGTGAACGACACCGCGTCCGGGACATCCTTGATGATGGAAGTTCGGTCTGGCGTGACCTGACTGACGAACGCATTCTTTGGCATGACGGAAAACCCGCCATTCTTACGACCGCGCATGATGTGCGCGACGAAGTTGAAATGAATGAAGAATTGGTACGCGCCAAGGCAAGCCTTGAAGAGGCGGTAACCGAAGTGATCCGGCTTGTGCCATCAGCGGTGGCGATGCTTGATAGCGACCTTAAGGTCATTCATCATAATTACGAATTTTCCCGTCTGTTTGGCGTTCCGAAATCCGAGGATGATAGCCCGTCATTTGATATTTCAGCCCTTCGTGAATGCTATGCGAAGATGAAGCAAAATGGTCACGGGCACGCGACGCTTGATGAAATGCAAACGCCGTCCGGGCGGCTGGCCGATATTCGCATGAATATGATGGAAGGTGGCGGGGTGATGGTATCTGCCACCGACATCACCGATCACAAGCGCAAGGAACAGATGCTTGATACTCTTGCATCGACCGATCCGCTGACCCGTGCCTTGAACCGGCGTGGTTTTGAAATCGCCGTCAGTCGATTGCGTGAAATTCGTCATCTGAAAGACAAAAGCTGGGTCTTTGGTCTGATCATCCTTGATCTGGATTACTTCAAGGATATCAACGATACCTATGGTCATGCTATTGGCGACAGGGTGCTGGAAAAAGTGGCCGAGACCCTGCGTCAGGCATTGCGTGATGATGACCTCGTTGTACGTCTGGGCGGTGAGGAATTCGCAGTCCTGTTGCCATCTGCAACCGCAGCCGTGACCAAGCGCATTGGCGAACGACTTGCAAATATGATCCGCGCGATCGAAGTGCCGGTTGAAAAGGATGGTGATGCTGTTGCCAAAGTTACCGCAAGCTTTGGCGCAACAGTTGGCGGTGAAGGTCGGCAAAGGTTCATTGAGCTGGCCGAAGCAATGGCACTTGCCGACGAGGCTATGTATGCCGCCAAGGAAGCCGGTCGCGACCAGCTGATCTTCCGGACGTTCGAGCGCGAACAGGATAGCTAGTTCTTGATCAGTCTCGCGTTTGATGGTTGAGTTTTTCCCACTCTTCCCGATTTAATCTTGCCTGTGACAAAACCGTGTTTGTGCCGGAGTATGAAGCATGATCATTCGTGCAATGCGTCCTGAGGACGGGGCTTCTGTGGTTGATATTTATGCGCGCGGTATTTCAACCGGGAATGCAACATTTCAGGAAAATGCAGGAACCTGGGAAAACTGGGATGACGGACATCTCAAGGAATGCCGATTGGTTGCCTGCGATGATACCGGCCGTGTGACCGGCTGGGCAGGACTGTCGGGTGTTTCAAGCCGATGCGTCTATCGCGGTGTTGCCGAGATATCGGTTTATGTTGACCCGGATGTACAGGGGCAGGGGATTGGAAAGGCTCTTCTTTCCAGCCTGATCACAGAAAGCGAGGCACTGGGTATCTGGTCTCTGGAGGCCGGGATCTTTCCCGAAAACACTGCAAGTATCGCCCTTCATAAGCGGCTTGGCTTTGAAGAGATCGGTCTTCGACGTGGTCTTGGACGGATGGGTTATGGTCCAATGGCGGGACAATGGCGCGATGTGATGCTTTTGCAGCGGCGCAGTACAACCGTCGGGGTCGACTAGGCTGACATTTATTTGCGTGTTTCCTTAAATTCAGGCTGTTTTCTGCGAGTGTAGCGGGCTTTTTGTCGCTTTATTTGCAGGTTGCGCAAAAATACGTAGATGCGCTTTAAATTCGGCCTGCGATAGGGTAATCAACAAGGATAACCCGCGAAAACGCATAGTCCAGATATTCAGCCGAAAACGGCTGGTCAGACCACACAGGAGAGCGCCACCGTGAACGAGATCAGCAAAATTGCGCCAGTCGCAATTTGGGAAAACTTTCAGAAACTTTGCGATACCCCGCGCCCGTCGACCAAGGAAGAAGCCGTTCTTCAGCTTCTTGAAAAAATGGCAGATGACAAAGGTCTGACGCATTTCCGTGACGGTGGTCAGAATCTTGTGATCTCCATACCGGCAACACCGGGATATGAAGATCGTAAAATGACGATCCTTCAGGCCCATGTTGATATGGTGACCCAGGCGAATTCCGGTTCGACCCACAATTTTGATACCGATCCGATCCGAATGCTGATTGATGGCGAATGGATCACCGCAGACAACACCACGCTTGGCGCGGATAACGGTATTGGTGCTGCTGCCATGATGGGCTTCATGACTGAAGAGGGGCTGGAGCATGGGGCACTTGAACTTCTGTTCACGGTTGACGAAGAGCGCGGGCTGACCGGTGCGATGAATCTTGAGCCGGGTCGTCTCAAGGGCGAGATCCTTCTGAACCTTGATACTGAAGACGAGTACGAGCTTTGCGTCGGTTGTGCCGGTGGTGGCGATCTGGTCGCGACCTTTGATTACACGCCCGAAGCAGTTGCTGCCGGTTATGTTGCTCGCGATATTGCCCTGACCGGTCTTAAGGGCGGTCATTCGGGGATTGATATCATTCTGGGTCTTGGTAATGCGAACAAGCTGATGGCGCGTTTCCTGCGCACCGCCATTCGTGATTTCGACACCCGGATCGTTTCGATCAATGCCGGTACGGCGCGCAATGCCATCCCGCGTGAATCCTTTGCGACCATCGTTCTGCCAGAAGGCAAGGTTGGTGCGTTTGACGCAGCACTTTCTGTCTTTGCGGCTGAGGTGCGCGACGAAATCGGCGCGCTTGAACCGAACTTCGCCATTGCAGCCAAAGAAGCCGCACTTCCGGCAACAGCAATGAGCGCAACCGATTCCAAAAACTTCAATAACGCATGTGTAAGTGCACCAAACGGCGTTCAGGCCATGAGCACCTCGGTCGAAGGTGTTGTTGAAACCTCGATCAACCTTGCGATCATCAAGCTTGCAGATGGTACGGCCAAAGCGACCCTGTCAGCGCGCAGCTCGATCAATTCGGCGCGTGATGCCATTCGCGAAGCGGCAACCGCCGTTTTTGAGCTGATCGGTGCGACTGTTGTGTGGGGGGATGCCTATCCGGGCTGGAAGCCGAACGCAAACAGTGAAGTCGTCGACATGATGAAGTCGGTTCACCGCGACATGTTTGGCAAGGACCCGGAAATCCGTGTGATTCATGCCGGTCTTGAATGTGGTGTTCTGGGAGCGAAATATCCGCACTGGGATATGGTTTCCTTTGGCCCGACCATCAAGCGTGCCCACAGCCCGGACGAATGCGTCCATGTACCAAGTGTTGCCCGTTTCTGGGATTATCTTCTGGCGGCGCTTAAAGCGATCCCGACCAAAGGGTAAGGGCCTTCCTGAAAAGGGGCTTTAACCCACAGATTAGAAGTCTGTTGGTGCGACTGACCGGATTGCTTCGGTCAGTCGCATTTGTTTGTGGAGCACCATTTGTCGCGGGCGGTCGATCCATTGCCCGGCACAAGTGCGTCAAGATTGACAAAACCGTTTTCGCCGATAGTGGTTTCGACCTCGATCCAGAAACCCTGACTGTCACCTGAAATATAGACGGTTTCAAAGCGGGTCAGACGGCGAATGATCTTGTTATTGACGCTGGGACCGTCACGCATATTCAAAAGTTCGCGGTCAACGTAATAGGGATCGCGGTCTTCGCCGATCAGTTGTTTGACCTGTCTGGTGATCTGGCTGCCTTTTTCGGCGACAAGTTCGGGAATCTCGCGCGTGACAAATCCCTGACCCGGACCAAACGCGATCAAAGCCACAAAAATCAGCACAAATAGCGGACTAAGATGCAAAAGGGCATCGCCCATGCCAGCACGTTTCCATTCGTCACGCACGCGTCGTGTCGGCTGGCCATCTTCGAGGCGGCGCAGGCTTGCACGTACCTGTTCGGCAAGAACCGACCTGTTGGTGCCAATGAAATCAAGTGCCTGCATCAGAACCGCCCGCGCCAGTTGTTTGTTTCCGGCGCGCTCAAAGGCGGTTGCATGGGTAAACAGCATTTTGGCGTTACCCTCGGGCGGGAAACTGCCGCCACGCATATTACCCAGGATGGCCTTCCAGGCAGGGATGAAGCTTCGCCATCCCCAAAAACCGCGCAGCCAGGTAATCAAACTTGCCTTAAGAGCCATACGCCTCGCCCCTTTGGGGGCAAGATTGGCGGTAAGGATTTCAACCTTGCAGGAATGCAGAAAACCGCGAACGATCTTGAATTCGACCTGTCTGGGCTGGGCTGAAACAACCCCGGTTACCGCACATGAAATGAAACCCTGGGCATTGCTGTCAGTTTTCTTGCGATTATGCCTGCGGGCGCCGGGGTGAATGTTGCTTTTGCGTGCGCCAGCCTTGGCCTGCTGTTCGCGATAGGCCTGGTTGGCGCGCGCGACTTTTTCATCAGGGCCCGGTTTGGCCTTTTCCTGTTTGCGTCCTGAACCGGCAAAACCCTGTTTGGTGCGGTTGGCGTTCTGCGCACCTGTGGCGTTCGGACCATAACTCGACGCCGTTGATTTATCGGACGGGCCAGATTTGCCTTTGGCGGTATCTTTTGTGCGGTTCGCGCCGGCCTGTGCAGGGGCTTTGCGTTCACCTGTCAGGATTTCATAGGCTTCGGTGATGTCTTTGAATTTTTCTTCGGAGTCCGGATCGGTGTTGCGATCAGGATGATACTCAAACGCCAGTTTGCGATAGGCGAGTTTGATTTCCTTTGCGCTCGCGCCGGGCGCAATGTTCAGCATACTGTAATAGATGCCAAGACGATCGTTGTTCATATCTAAAGCGGATTCCTGTCCTGACACACTTTCCGGCGCATGCGATTGACCGAGGCAGCTTTTGCTGCTTGCCTCTGGTGGCGTAATCATATGATGGAAATCTTAACACGTTGTCACTTTTGCCTATTTGTCATATTTTGCAAGAATCACTTGTGCATAGATTTCGAATAAACAGGTAGTCGGCTTGAAACTCAAATTTTGGCAACGCAAAGTCGACGAAGATGACGAACTGTCGGATGACGCTGCCGTATCCGAGTTCGAAATGCCGCCGGGCCATCATCTGGGTTTTGGCACCCGTTTGCGCGCCAAATGGGAAGGGTATGACGACCCGGTCGAATATTACCTGCTTCAGCTTGAAATAGATGTCTATGCCGAATGGCTGCGCAAAATGCGTGTCTGGCTGTCACGCCCGGTCGAGCCGGAGCTCGCCGAGCTTGATCTTGATGAGGAAATCGGGCGCTGGCCGCCAGAGCGAATCAAGCTGTATGACAAATTGTTCGATCACGGGATCATGATTCCGGGTGGGCACGAATATGCGCTGGAACTCGCAAAGCCACTGGCCCTTGACGAAACGCTCAGCTGTCTTGAAATCGGAGCCAGACTTGGTGGTGTTGCGCGCTTGCTTGCCGATCGCCTCGGGGTCTGGGTAACAGCCTTCGAGCAGGATGGCGAGTTGGCCCTGTTGGGGATGGATCGTTCTGTTCATGCCGGTGTGCAAAAAAGAGTCCCGGTTCAGACTTTTGATCCGGCTGAACCGGAATTGCGCAAAGGCTATTTCAACGTTGTGTATTCGTTTGGCGAGCTGTTCAAGGTGCCCGGCAAGGAGGCATTTCTGGGCGAAGTTGCAGAAACCCTGCGTGAACAGGGGCAGATTCTGTTTACCGACTATGTCCTGACTCGCGATCTTGACGATAATGCACTGGCACAATGGGCCAAGCTTGAAGGTGACGAGCTGTATCCCTGGACCGCACAGGAATATAAATCCCGGCTCGGACAACTGAAATTTGATATCCGCATCGCCAAGGATGAGTCGGAAACCCATCTCGTTCACATCAAAAAAGCATGGATGACCATGCTTTCAGACATTCAAAAGTCCGGATTGGACCCGGATGTGATGGATTATATCGTTCCAGAGATGGAAATGTGGATGAATCGCGTAAAAATGCTTGAAAATGGCTCGCTGGCCTTTTATCGGTTCTACGCAACGATCAATTGATCGCTCAGGTTTCAGACTGCTGCTGGCGACTTTGACGGGATTTGATCTGATTTCTGTCGCCGCAACCTGTTTTAGGTATTGACAGGGGCATGTCGTACTTCTATTTTCCGGCTTCCTCGAAGGGGCCAAGTTTCTAAGGTTTAAGATTATGAAGATCCGGAACTCATTGAAATCCGCGAAGCTGCGGGAAAAAGGCTGCCGTATCGTGCGCCGCCGTGGCCGCGTATACGTGATCAATAAAAAGAACCCGCGTTTCAAGGCGCGCCAGGGTTAATTCCCGGTACCTTGTTCTCAAAGGTTTTACAAAACGCCGCACCGGTTTATCCAGTGCGGCGTTTTGTTTTATCTGCCTGATGTGTGATGGCGTCTGGTGCCTAGGCGTCGATACCGTCAATGGCAATGGTGTAAACTGCGGTGGTTTCGCTTCTGCCGCGGAGCAGAACTTCCTTGGCAAGGGTAACGCGTGACGGATCAGAAAGCTGATTGCGCGTGGTTTCTCCAAGCAAAATCCTGGTGCCCAGTTCCTTGTTCATGGCTTCCAGTCGCGCCGCACTATTCACAGAATCGCCATTGACCGTGAAGGAAAGCCGATCCGGTGCGCCAATGCTGCCTGCCACAAGCTCACCGGTATTGACGCCGCAACGGCACCGCAATGTCGTACCTTTGAACTGTTTGCTGTGAACCAGCTTTTGGAGCTCTATCGCTGTTTCCAGCGCTGCATCGGCGTGATCTGGCTGTTCTCCAACCGCATTATAGACCGCGAGAATCGCGTCCCCCTGAAACTGGGTGATAATCCCGTGGCGCGCCTCGATAATAGCGGTGGCATCAGCGAAATAGGCATTGAGGATATCAACCACATCCTGCGGATCGGCCTTTTCACTCATTGTCGTAAAGCCCTGAAGATCTACAAATAGCGTTGTGGCCACGCATTTGCGTGACGGAACGGTGCCGGTATCGCTTTGAGATGTCAAAAGTGTCTGGGCAATAGCTGGGGGCACAAATTTGCCAAAGATCCGTTCAATACGTGCGCGATCATGTAACGTATGGACCATATGGTTGAAGGATGTCGCTGCATCGTTGAATTCGCTGATGATGCTGTCTGGTAGTTGTGGCAATGCCTTGAGGTCACCGTCTTCAAACTGGCGCGTTGCCATCGAGAACCGTTTGAGTGGTCGGGAAAAGAGGTGTGCGATCACCCACGCTATAATCACGGAACCCAACAGAACAACGGCTCCGATAAGAAACAGTCGATTTATTCTTTGTCCCTCTGCCTCGAAAACAGAGGGCGCAAAATGTATTCCGAATGTGATCGGATTCGTTGAGCCATCAGAATCGTTTCGGGTCACGATGATCTGATATTCACCGTTAATCACGACCTGGGATGCGTCAATTCGCTGATCAAGTGCATAACTCAGGCTATCGCCGAGCTCAACCGGCTCCCATCTGGCACGTTGGGACAAGATCGGATCGCCAATCTGATCCATACGGGGCAGGACACTTGTCGCTTCTTCAATCGATTTTGGAATGAACCCCGATTTCTCGGTGCGCATATTGACCTTTTGCCAGTTTGACAGACCTGGATGGGCGATAATGTGGTCTGCAACTGTGATAAAGGCTGTGCGACCATCATCTTTTTGCTGCATCGGAAGGTCACGCGACAAACCGGGCAGGGTGAGATACTGGATCAGTGCACCAAGATACTGACCATCCTGAAACAGCGGGATCGCTTCACCAAGGACAGCTTCACCAATCAGGCTCTGCCAATAGGGGAAAAGAGTCTGACTTTGGGCAGGGCCCATTTTCAGAAGCTGAGAGGTGATCATCATGTCATAGAGATCAGCTTTTTCTTTCACAACCTTCTGATTGTGTTGATCGTAACCGATAAAGGAACCGTCGGGCGTTGTAATTCCGATGGCGGCAATGGCTTTTTCGGTCGCGATCAATGATGCTGCCTGGCTTGACCAGAAGGCTGGTGAAAGAGGATCGATTGCGCCTTCGGCAACCTTGGTGGCGATCCAGACATTGCGGCGCGCTGTCTGTGCCAGCCTGTCGTGGATGATCCGTTCTGCATCGGCAATGTCCGCACTGGTCATCGTGATCCAGAGGTCGCGGGTATTCTGAAGAGCTGTCTGGAGACCAAAATAAAGCGACAACCCAACGCCGGTCACACTGCTGAGCAGCAAGCCGCTGAGCAGGACCGCGAAAATGGAAAGTCGCCCGTGACGTTTTGCCAATATGCTCTCCAATGACTTAAAGCGATTCGGTGAAGCGCAGCCTGTCGTCTGAGTTCAACTGAGCTCATGAATTGAATAGCTTATGGGCTTTTGAAGACCATGGAAAGGGCGGAGCGACATCTCGCCGCCGCCGCCCGTTCCGATCGCGTTAACTGGCCTTGAAGCCCGGCACCGTGTAAAGCTCGGTCGTGCTGTGGCGGCCACGCAACAGAACGTCACCGGCTTTGACAACGCGTTTGGGGTCCGAAAGCAATACCCGGGTGGTTTCGGAAATCAGAACATTGGTGCCAAGCACCTTGTTTTCCTGTTCCAGTCGCGAGGCGGTATTGACCGCATCGCCATGAACGGTAAAGGACAAGCGCGCCTTTGCACCAACATTCCCGGCAACCATCGGTCCCGTGTTGACCCCGCAGCGGATCTGTAATGTCAGGCCTTCGAATGTGCGGCTGGAAACCTCGTTTTGCAGGGCAATGGCGCTATCAAGTGCCGCATCCGCGTGGTTTTCCAGATCGTCAAACACGTTATAGACAGCAAGAATCGCATCCCCCTGAAACTGGGTCACGATGCCACCATGGGATTCGATGATCTGGGTTGCACAATCGAAATAGTCATTGAGCATCGCGATGATCTGATTTGGATGCAGGCTTTCACACATTGATGTGAAATGTGCGATATCGATAAACAGGACGGTTGCTTCTGATTGTTGTGGCGGCAACACACCTGAATCATTGCCAGATGCCAGAAGCTTTTTGGCAATGGATTGCGGGACAAACTTACCAAACAGATTGGTGATCCGTTCGCGGTCATGGACTGCCATCATCATGTGGTTAAAGGAGCGCGCTGCGTCATCATATTCACGGATACGGCTTCCGGAAAGCTGCGGAACATCGGCAGAGGCAATGTCCTCATCCTCAAAGGCGCGGGCAGCGGCGGCAAAGCGCCGGATTGGTTTGGTGAACTGTTTGGACAGTATAATCGCGACAATCACCGCAATGACCAGCACGGCACCACCCAGAACGGACGCCAGAACAAGGCGATTCCATTCATCATTAAACAGCTCTTCGGTAAAATGTATGCCGATGATGACAGGTGAAATGGGGGCATTCATCACCTGACGGGTGACAATGAGATGATATTTACCATCGACTTCAAGTCCGGCAAGGCGCAAGCCGGTATTTTGCCGCTCATCTTTTTCATCCGTTTTGATCCGTTCCGATTTGCCGATATTGGCAAGAACCGGGTCACCGATATCGTGAATGGTTGGCAGTGGAAGCGGGCTTCGCGCGATATCAGCCCCGTTGATCAGTTTGTTGGCGGTGTCTTCCCCCCAGTCTCGCAAATCAGGATGGGCCATCACCCGATTGCCTCCAATCAGGATGAACGGAGTACCGGGAAGGTCTTCGCGTCCGCGAATCAGGCTGTCCGACAAGTTTGACAGCGACAGGTACTGAATAAAGGTCCCCAGATAATGCCCGTCATAAAAAAGCGGAACCCAACTGGTCAGGACCGTGCGATTGAAAAACGGATCCCAACGCGGAAATCCGGTGCGGTTGGAAATCGGGCCACGAATGTGTGCCAATTCGGAAAACAGCATATCGTCTTGGGGCAGGGTGCGTCGGATTTCTGTCATATCTTCGGGATTGAAACCGATGAATTGCCGGTCCCCTGTTATCAGACCATAGGCCATGACATCCATGTCTGCGGCAGCAAGGGCACGCATCGCATTGGTCCAGCCATATTGGAAGCTGGGATCAAGTGTGCCGTCGGCGACCTGCTTTGCGACCCAGTCGGAACGTTCATCAACTTCGCTCATACGTTCATGCATGGTGCGCTGGACAGCTGTCAGATCCACATCAGCCAGCATGACCCAGAGATTGCGGGTGTTTTCATATGCGGTACCAAGACCGACATACAGGGCAAGGCCAACACCAAAAACGCTGGTGGTAACGAAACTGGCAAGAAGGACAGAAAGGACAGAATATCTGCGTTTGGATATCACTCGGTTTTTTCCTGAAACGGAGGTTCCCCAACCTCAGGCGGCATCTTAGCGGCGATCGAACTTGGTTGAAAGGATGATTGAACTTGATGTTCGTTTTATCCCGGCAAGCTCGCCAATCCGGTCCAGTACCCCGTCAAGCTCTTCGGGCGTATCAGCGGCAACTTCGGCAATCAGGTCATATTCCCCCGAAATTGCCAGACAGCGAATGCAATGCGGGATTTTCTGCAATGCGCCGACCACTCCTGCGGATTGCTTTTGTTCTAGCTGGATCATGACTTCGGCCAGAAGAACCGGTCGCGCGCTGTCTCCGAGCTGCACGGTGTATCCGGTAATGGTTTGTGATTTTTCAAGGCGTTCGAGCCGTTCCTGTACAGCACTGCGTGATAGTCCGACATCGCGCGCCAGTGCCGCAGTCGGTATGCGGGCATTTTCCTGCAATCTTGCGATCAGGCGACGGTCGGTTTCATCAAGTCGGCGTTTCATCGGTCATGCCCATTAAAATGACGGGTTATTCAATTGTTTTGACAGTATTGCCGGGTTGCAAGCGTTAGTCCAGCGGCGGAGCATAAAGGGGTAAACAACAAAACGTTATCAGGGCAGTTACGGCATCCATCGCGATGGTGTCTGTTCCGTCGGGAGTTAGAGACAATGAAAAAGATTTTGATCCTTGGTGCCGGTAAAATCGGACGTATGGCCGCTGTAATGCTTAAGGAAAGTGGCGACTATGCGGTGACTCTGGCAGATGCCAATGGCGATATGCTGGAATTCTGTGCCCGGGATGATGCCGCAACCCTTATCAAGGTTGATGTCACCGATGAGGCGGCCCTGACCGAGGTCGCCACCGGTCATGATGCCATTCTGTCGACCTGTCCGTTTTACCTTAATGTTGCGATTGCGCGTGTTGCCCGTGCGGTTGGCGCATCCTATTTCGATGTGACGGAAGATGTCGAAACCACCCGTGCCATTCGCGAAATTTCCAAGGGCGCAGCGGGGGCATTCGTGCCGCAATGTGGTCTCGCGCCGGGCTTTATTTCGATCGCTGCGCACGATCTGTTCAAGCGGTTTGATACGGTCAAAAAGCTTCGTCTCCGGGTTGGTGCCCTGCCACAAAACCCGACCAACCGTTTGAAATATAACCTGACCTGGTCGACGGACGGTTTGATCAACGAATATCTCAATCCCTGTGAGGCGATCCTGAACGGCAAGCGTGTCGAGGTCCTTCCGCTTGAAGGATATGAGCGTTTCACAATTGATGGTACCGAATACGAAGCCTTCAATACGTCGGGCGGGGTTGGTGCGCTTTGTGACATGCTTGAAGGCAAGGTCGACAATCTTGATTACAAAACTGTCCGTTATCCGGGCCATCAGGAAATTCTGAAAATCCTGATTGAAGACCTTCGTCTGGGCGAACGCCCGGATATGATGAAGGAAATCTTTGAAAATGCCCTGCCAGTCACGCAGCAGGATGTGATTGTGATCTTTGCTGATGCCGTCGGGACCCGTAACGGCGAACTTTGCGAAGAAAACTTCATCCGCAAGGTCCATGGTACGGAAATTGGTGGCAAGAACTGGTCCGCCATCCAGATCACGACATCGGCCGGATTGTGTGCGGTGATGGATATGGTGCTTACCGGCAAGCTACCGGGAACCGGTTATGTGCGTCAGGAAGAAGTCGGACTGGATGATCTTTTGGCCAACCGTTTTGGTCGCTATTACGCCAATCGTCAGCTTGCAGTCTAAAATCTGATAATTGCCGGCAGGAAAGTCTCGAAATCCCCCTGAAGTGCTTCAGGGGGATTTCTTTTGCTATCAGCCTGTTATCAGCGTTCGCTTCATTCGAATGTCAGCAAATTTTGAAGTATCCCAAAGCATGTCAGTCTTTTGGCAGGCAAGGCATGGTCAGAGCCGATTATTTGTGGCAAAGACGTTGTTTGTTAACGCTTGGCCCTTATGGTGGCCGTTAATCAAACTCATTATGAAAACAGGTATTCCTTGTCTGATTTCGATGCCACATACCGATCTGCACTGGGCCTGTATGAAGCAGGCCGGTTTGCGGAGGCCGAAGAAGCCTGTCGCATGCTGATCCGTGCATATCCGCAAGCCGCAGACGCCATGCATCTGGCGGGCCTGGTTGCGGCAAAACAAGGAAATCAGGTTCTGGCTGCGGAACGAATGGGGCGCGCTGCGATTGCCGATGCCAATAGTGCCGAAATCCAGCACGACCACGCCCAGGCGCTCAAGGCGATCGGCAAGTTGCGCGATGCGGTTGGTGCGTTCAAGCGTGCCATTCGGCTTTGTCCGGATGCGCCAGCCCTTTACTGCAATATCGCCAATACCTATCGCCAGCTTGATGAGTTGAAAGACGCGCGCGAGAACTATGAACACGCGCTTGAACTCGCCCCCGATATTGCGGAAATTCATGCCAATTATGCGACATGCCTTTATGCGATGGGCGATATCAACGGTGCCGAAACATCGTGCATGACTGCACTTAGGATGCGTGACGATATCGTCAATGCGCTGGTTCTGATCGGGCAAATCCGCCTTGATCAGGGGCGTACAGTGTCGGCAAGCGAACCTTTGCGCCGGGCACTTACACTGGAACCGGGACATCAACGTGCATTGACCGCTTATGGTGATGCGCTTTTCCGTCTTGGACAGTTTGCAGGTGCCCAGCATTGCCTGCGACAGGTTCTGGCGCTAGATCCCGATGACGCCAAGGCACGTCGAACACTGGCATTGCTTAATCTGCGTGTCGGGCAGGGGATGGAGGCCATTGGCGCATTGGAGCCGTTACTTGCGGCCAATCCCCACGACCCGCAATTGCTTTTGATGATGGGCGAGGCCCTTAGCCTTGTTGGCCGTCATAGCGAAGCCGTTGAACGGTTCGGCGCTGCAATCGGGGCGGGCGGCGGTGACGATGCCGTGTTTCGTCTGGCTGTGGAACTTGCCGAGGAAGGTGATACCGGCTCGGCGCAATCGGTGTTGCAGAACGGTATTGATCGCAAAATTGCCGCTGGTGAAAACACTGCGCTGTTTCGTACTGCGCGCCGGTTACTGTTTGCGCCGGTTCCAACCAATCTTGCCGCACAGAATGACGAAGTTATTCGCGATCTTCTTGATGACACGCTTGATGAAGATGCGCTTGAACCAGACCTTTCGTTCGTGGGATCTGATCGCATTGACCCGATGATCCTCACGCGCTTTCCTCCGGTCTGGCGTGCGGCATTGCGTCCGGAAGGTGACAAGCAGTTGCGCGCGGTTGGTCATTACTGGGAACGGCTTGTTTCGGGCTATGATGTGCCCGAAGTCAATCTTTCGCGGGATCGAAAGGGTGGCAAGATCCGCCTTGGTGTTGTGTCAGCCAATATGTGTGATAACGGTATCGGGCGTTGGGTGCTTGGTCTTGTCGATGCCATTGATCGGGACCGGTTCGATGTAACCGTCATTCGCCCGCCGACCGGTGAAGATGATATCACGATGCGGATCGATGAACATGCCGATCTGGTTGTGCCTTTGCCGCTTGATCCATTGCACTCGGCACGGGTGATTTCCGGCCTTGATCTGGATGTCCTGCATTATGCCGATCCGCAGGCAGATGCCTATACGATGTTGCTGGCAAGCTGGCGTTTGGCTCCGCTTCAGATTTCCGGAGGCGGTATTGCTGCGACCAGCGGCCTTTCAAACATCGACTATCATTTGATTGCAGAGGACTGGGAAACAGCAGGAGGCGAAAAGCGTTTCAGTGAAAAGCTTGTTCGTTTGCCCGGATTGTTCGTCAATGCCACGCCGCCTGAAAGCGTGGATATGACGACAACAGAATTGCAGCGTCTCTGGCGTCTGGCACAGGACCGAAATACCTATTTGTGTCCGCAGCCGCTTGATGTTCTGACCGCCGATTTTGATCCGCTGATCGCCGAGATTTTACGTCTGGACGAAACCGCCGAATTGTTATTGATCGCACCGGAACGTGACAGCTGGGACGCCGCATGGGGGCGCCGGTTTGCCGTAAATTATGCCGATGTCGCGGGACGTATGCGCTTTGTCAATGTGCGTAGCCGGGCAGACTTGCTGTCGCTTCTTTGTGCGGTTGATGTCGTGCTTGAAAGCCCGGCATGGAATGACGCAATGTTGGCCTTTGACTGTCTGGGGCTTGGTGTTCCACTGGTGACCTTGCCCGGAAGTGCGGCGCGATCCCGACGCAGCCATACCTGTTATCGCCAGATTTCGGTCTTTGATTGTGTGGCATATCACTCGGCAGACTATGTCGATACGGCATTGACCCTGGCGACCGATAAACGCCGTCGTTCGGTGGTATCGCACGCCATAAAAAGCCGGTCGCATATCCTGTTCGGGCAGAAATCGTCCTTTGACGCCTATATGCAATTCCTTGAGGAATGTATGGCGGTTCCCGTCGAAAATGTGATGTAAGACGCCGCTAAGCGTGAGCGTGAAGGTTAGTCTGTCAGTCTCTATATTGGCGTGGCTGACGGAATGGTTGCAGGATAAGATCAGCTCAAGGCGTCAATGTCGGCTTCAGACAGAGCGGCAGGAACAATCGTCAGTGGCAGTCTAAGCTGGCCGACGGTGTCACTTTTGGTCAGGGCTGTAATCAGCGGGCCGGGGCCTTCTGACGTGGTGCCCGCTGCAAGAACCAGAATGGAAATCTGTTCTTCTTCATCAAGAAGGTTCAGCAATTCATCCTTAAGACGACCTTCGCGAATGAACAGAAGCGGCATTGATCCAGTCTGTTCATGGACATAGGCAGCCAGTTCATTGACCCGCGATTCTGCTTCTTCGCGGGCTTCTTCCTTCATCAGGTCGCCAACAGCCATCCAGTGCTGAAACTCTGCAGGCTCAATGACACTGAGCAGGGCAACGCGACCTCCGGTATGTTGCGCACGGCGACACGCATAGCGCAGGGCCTTTGTCATTTCATCACTGTTATCAACAACAACAAGAAATGTTCGGTTGGTCGAGGCGCGGAGTTCCTGATCGGCATCAAAGGACGTCATATGGGCTCTCTGAATTGTTCATTCTGCCGACCGAATGCCTTTGTTGACGGGGCAAGGCATCGCTCGGATCAGTGAAGTTTGCCGTAAATCAGGCTGTGTTTCCAAGCGGTTTTTACTGTCACAGCGAAAGTTTCATGCTTCGCAGGTGCGAGTAAATATATGCTGCACTTGCGTAGCAACTGCTTGCATGGGGACAGTTCTAAAGCTAGATGGCGTGGATCAAAACTGACCCCAAACAGCTTAACGTTTGCGGAAGGCTACACTTGCGATCCAGCCTGCAACCACCGCGATGATAACGGCAATGATCCCGTAAAGGGCTGAATAGCGATGGGCAAATTCGTAAACTTCGGCACTTATACCGGTTTTTGAAACCACAAGCGGCGTGGTTTTCACACTTGCGATACGACCATCACGGATCAGATAGACATTGATCGTATAAGTCCCGGTCGGTGTGTTGGCCGGGAAGTGAATGTCGGTCCGGAACAGCTGATTGGACAGGAAGCTGATCTTGGCCGGGCGTCGGTTGAACAGACCGGCATTTTGCATGTTGCGGACCAATGCCGCACGATAGACCTCCTGGTCGGTATCCGGATTGTCGCTTGTGGCAATAAAACGCTGATTTTCCAGCCCGATACGGTAATCCTGCAGAATGCTTTGCGGGGCAATGATATCCATCGGACGATTGGATGCACTGGCATAGTAGGCCGGGACATTCTTGTATCGTGCGCTTTCGGCATTCACCCAGATCCCGACTTTGCGTTCCTTGCGGCGAACCACCATGTCCTGATCCGGACCCCGCACCGTGACAATGACATCGCCTTCATGCTGAACTGCGCCGAACAGTAACACGTCGGTTCCCGTAAAGCCGGTCGTGATTGCCACCAGATGGTTGGACAGATCAACAACCAGTGGGTCGGCAGATGCACGCTTGATCGGGCTTTCTACTGCGATAAAGGTCAATACGGTCATGCAGAACGACATGAAAATCCGGACCGGAGACGTCATCACAGGTCCCCCGGCATGATCGAATAAAGCTCGCTTGGTTCGATCACCAGATCAAACAGAAGCTTGAGACACACCGAGAGCACCAGTAGTCCCAAAAGGGCACGAAGATGTTCTGCCTTAAGCCGCGCGCCGAACTGGGCTCCAAACTGCGCTCCGATAACGCCACCAATCAGAAGCAGGATGGCAAGGGCAACATCGACCGTTTGGGTTTGAACCGACTGAAGGAAAGTCACGTTCGCCGTGACAAAGATGATCTGGAAAAGAGACGTTCCAATCACAACGCCGGTCGGCATGCCCAGCAGATAAATCATGGCAGGCACCATGACAAAACCGCCCCCAACCCCCATCAGGGCGGTCAGCATACCAACAAAAAAGCCGACAGCCAGCGGCAACAGGGCGCTGATATAAAGACCAGAGCGGTAGAACCGCATCTTAAGCGGCAGACCATGGATAAAACTGTGCTGATGCTTCTTTGAACGGCGGATCGCACCTTTGCGACGGGTTCGGAAGATGGCACGTGTTGCTTCAAGCAGCATCATCCCGCCAATGATGCCAAGGAAAATGACATAGCAAAGTGAAATGACGAGATCAATTTGCCCCAGGGACCGCAACCAGGCAAATACCCAAACGCCTACAGTCGAGCCGACAATACCCCCGGCCAGCAGGACCAGCCCCATTTTCAGATCGACATTGCCGCGACGCCAGTGCGCAAACACACCGGAAACCGATGATGCGACAATCTGGTTTGCAGCGGTTGCAACGGATACTGCCGGGGGGATGCCATAAAAAATCAAAAGCGGCGTAATCAGAAAGCCGCCGCCAACACCAAACAGGCCAGACAAAAAGCCTACACCGCCGCCCAGTCCCAAAATCAGAAAAATATTTACCGATATTTCGGCAATAGGGAGATAGATTTGCATCGTGGGCAGGCTAACAGCGTTTGATTGATTGTTATTATTCAGTCTAACATATTGTGTAAATGCAACAATCGCCAATTACCGCTATATCAGGCCGAATTCCGATTTTTTTATAAGGTCTTTCATGACGTCATCTTCAAGTGATAAATTTGATATCGTCCTCGATGCCAGAGGGTTGATCTGTCCCATGCCGGTCTTGCGTGCGAAGAAATCCCTGCGTGATGTTCAGAACGGCGGCATTCTGAAAGTTCTGGCGACGGATCCAGGATCGGTCGCCGATATGAAGTCATTTTGTGAAATGACCGGAAACCGCCTGATTGCCTCGCACCAGGAAGATGACGTCTTTATTTATTTCATAGAAAAGATCGCCTCCTGATCGCAACTATTGGCGCGATCAACGGATTTGTTCGGAAAGTGCATCTCAATGTCTGATACATCTAGCGATCTGGCGTGGGTCGTCTGCCAGTTCGACGCCATGACGGCTCATCAGGTCCACAGTCTTCTGCGGCTGCGCCAACAAATATTCATCATCGAACAGGAATGTATCTTCCCTGAAATTGACGGGCTTGACCCGGTTTGCACCCATCTTTTGGCCTTGGACGCCAAGAGCAACGGCAAGGATATTCTGGCTGCGGCCCGGATTGTCGCGCCGGGCATCGACCCGGATCACACAGAGCAGGGAGACCGTCCTGCAATCGGACGCGTGGTCACCAGTGAACGTTTGCGCGGGCAAGGTGTCGGTCGTGAATTGATGGAACGTGCCATTTCGCTTTGTGATCAGCAATTTGTGTCAAAGCCGATCTATCTTAATGCGCAGCTTTACCTCAGGGAGTTTTACCAAAGCCTTGGTTTTATTCAGTTTGGTGATGAATACATTGAAGATGGCATTCCTCATATCTGCATGGAACGCCCGGCATAAAACCGGGCGTCACTGCATGATCAATTATGAGCAACGTGAAACCGGTATGTTTAACGCAGGCCCGTGGTTGCCATCCCGGTAAAGAATTCCAGCTGCCAGTTCATATCATCCTCGCCAAGCGGGTACTGGTTGCCTGCGCGCGGATTGAGGGTCTGGCTGGGCGGGACGTGGCCAAGTTTGACCTGAATTTTCACCGCCAGATCAGCGGGAAGTCCTGCTTTCCAGGCAAGTGACACAACACCCTTTGCCGAATGGGTATTCAGAACCTTGGTGACAGCCTCCGGGGGAATGCCGGCAAGAACAGCAAGGGCCGCACGGGCAAATTTCACATCATTTGACGCCAGTGCCTTGGCCACTTCCTTGTCGGTCAGCTTTTTCTTGGCATGCAGGGCAAGGGCGGTCTCAAAGGCAGATTCACCTTCCTCTTCTTCCTGCTTTCCGACTTCTGCCGCGCCGGCCTTTGGTTGAGCAGGTGTTGCCTTGTCCGCTTTTTGCTTTTTGACCTGAGGGGCGTTTTCCGCAGCTTCGTCCCGCTTTTCAAATTCTCCAGATGCAATGCGACGCTGAACAACTTCACGGACCGCGTCGAGCTGGTCCTTTTTCAGATCCCTGCGACGTTCAAGAACACTGATCAGGTTCTCGGCAACAAAGCGCGCAAGTTTGCCAGCGGCTGTCGGTGGCAATTTCGGACGATCAACCAGTGGCTGGTGCCATTCCGGATAATCCGGCGCCCGGTCAATAAGCTGGTCAAGAGTTTCTTCGCGAATTTGCGCCGACTTGTTGCCAAGAAGATGGGAAATTGCATCCTTGTCGCTGCTTGCGGCAATGGCATCGGCAAGCTTTTCGCCAACATTCCGACGACGCGACACAAAGCTCAGCGTGCCACGGCCTGAACTTCCTTGGATGATTTCAAGAAGGTCTTCTTCGGTAAGGACAGGTGAATATTGCAGAACCGGTCCACAAACGACACTTTCGGTGTCGCGTGCCAGTTGCTGAATAATCGGTTGGGGGGCCTCGGCTATATCCTTAAGCGTTTCCGAAATCACCTGACGGACGTGAACCGCCTGATCGCGCGCCAGCTTGTCGAGCGCC
The DNA here is from genome assembly GCF_003326795.1 of Thalassospira profundimaris. Classification (GTDB taxonomy): domain Bacteria; phylum Pseudomonadota; class Alphaproteobacteria; order Rhodospirillales; family Thalassospiraceae; genus Thalassospira; species Thalassospira profundimaris_C. The sequence goes on from NZ_JPWI01000004.1 coordinate 131,711, forward strand.
TCATATGTCATCCGGCGCAGTTTATCGGTCTCGTTCGGCGTCAGTCCGGCAGACAGATGCGCGATCTTTTCGGCAAGGCTTCCGCGCACACCGTCATCAACGTCATCGGTCAGAAGAACGTCGGCCTGGACAGGTGTGGCTTCGTTGGCAGCAATATGACGACGAACCGATGAATCATTATCGGTCGCCAGGAAATAAAGGATTTCCGGTCGGGTATCATGACGCTGTGCCAGTTTGCCACGGATATTTGCGTCCGGGCTTGCTGCCATTTCCTTGGCTTCGTCATATGTGATCGGGGTTTCCCGGCGTTTGGTGAATACCCGCTGCAAAAATCCCTTCATCGGGCATTCCTCCTAATCTTCGATCTTTGCCGGGTCATCTGATCCGGGTGCGGCAGCGATGCCAAAACGACCTTTTCCACGTTTCTTGACCTGATACATGGTTTGATCTGCACGTTGCACAAGTTGTTGAAGACTTTCTTTTGAATCGGGTTCATGGACAGCGATGCCAACTGATATGCCCAGCGGATGTTCCTTGTCACCGGAATACTGGCGCAAGACCGCACTTTCGTTCATCAGAAGCCGTGCACGTTCGGATGCGGCGGCAATATCTGCGCCTTCAAGCCACAAAACGAACTCGTCACCGCCCAGTCTGGCAATCAAGTCAGCTGGTCGGACATTTTCCTGAAGAACACGGGTAAGGGCAAGAATAGCTTCGTCCCCGGCCTGATGGCCGTGAATATCATTGACCAGTTTGAAGTTGTCCATATCGACATACATCAGGGCCGCCGGGGCACTTTCACGCTGTAGACGGCTGTGACGGCGTTTGAGTTCTTCAAAGAAGGCGCGGCGGTTAAGCAATCCGGTCATGCCATCGGTTCGTGACAGGGTCAGAATACGTTCATGCTGGATTGCCTGTTCGATGGCAATGCCGACCTGATCTGAAACCTCGGTCATGATGGCGCGTTCACCATCGGTCGGTTCGGGATGATCGGCCGAGAACATGAAGATGACGGCACCATTGTTGCGCTGATGGTAATGACAGCGCAAAGCATAGATACGAAAATCACCAACATGGGCATCAAAGGTTTCGCCATCACCCAGCAACTGGTTCAGAGCCTGCTGGGCGATATCATTGACGTCCTTGCTATCGCCGCCTGCGGCAACTTCCAGTTCATCGGTTTCGTCGTTGCGCTTGAAGATGATGCAGTTTGAGCAGGCAAGCGCACGTGTACTTGCCTCGGATGCGCCTTTGAGAACAAGAAGCGGATCAATCTCGTCTCGCATTGTTCGCACAATATAGGTCATCAGACGGTCACGATTTCGCGCAGTAGCAACTTCACTTTCGCGGCGTCTTTGTTCGGTGATGTCATGGGCAAGACCGCGTGTGCCGGTCCATCGCCCATCGCGGGAATATACCGGTGTTGATGAGACAGAAAGACAGGCATCCTTGCCATTTGATCGCCGGAACCAGACCGGAACATCACGAACGGCTTTCTGACTGCGAAACACATGTTCGCTATCCTGATCGGCGGTATCGAGCAGGAAGTTCTTCGGGAACCGCCCGACAATGTCATCTGCCCGGTAGCCAAGCGCACCACGTGGCGAAACAAAGATGAACTTGCCGCTTTCATCGGTTTCCCAGGCAAAGGCAGAAGAAACCTCGACGATGTCGCGGTAACGCTGACGGGAATCAATCAGCGCTTCACGCAGGTTACGATCCATACTGACATCGCGCGGCAGGATCATGACCTGATTGTTGGTGGTCGGAAGGGCCGTGAGCTCAAGCGTGGCCGTGCCGCGCTGGACTTCGAAAGTCATCATTTCGACAACCCCGCCCGGTGTGGTCAGGGTGCGTCGGATCAGCTGATAAATCTCGGGGAAAAGGCCATCGCGAATACCCTTGGCAAAGCCAACAGCATTCTTGTTGGCGAATAGGGGCACGCCATGGGAATCCATCACGATAACCGGTGCTTCGGCCTGCGCCATGACTTTGGGGTCAAGAGTAAAAACGTCTGCATCATAGCTGGTCAGGTCGTCTGGCGTACCCAGATCATCTTCCCTGGAACCAACAGGATGGTGGGGCGTCATAGGTTTCCTCCTGTTGCGCTTGAGGCCGTTAAGCTGTCCTCTGTCGCGTCAACATGTACAATATCATTGGTCAATTTCTCGAAGGAATCATCATTGCCAAGGGTAACAGGCGGGCCGAGATGATATCCTTGCCCGTAATCAATTCCGAGATCGCGCACCATTTCATAGCTGGCCTGATCGTGGATCATTTCTGCAATGGTATGAATACCCAGATCATTGCAAAGAAGGGCTGTCGCCTTAAGGAATGCTCGGCCTTTGGGATTGGCAAGGGCGGTACGCATCGCACCGCCGTCAAACTTGATGATATCGACATCAAGCGCGCTCAGATATTCGAAGTTCGCAGCACCGGCCCCGAAATCATCTAGGCAAATCTCATGACCACGTTCGCGCAGAACCTGCAATCCGTTATTCACTTCGGCCAAGGCGCGAATACGTGATGTTTCGGTGATTTCAAACAAAATGCGATCCGGCGCAATGTCATACTGATCAAGCAAATCTGCAATTGCAGGAAGAAAACCTGCCTGTTCAAGAGAGTGTCCGGAAAGGTTGACGGCGACCGGATGGGGAATCTTGTTTGCGTTGTCGCGCAGGTGATCAAGAACCTTGCCGCACATTGCCAGATCAAACTCGGTGATCAGGCCTGTACCTTCGGCAAAATGGATGATTTGATCCACAGCAAGCGGGCTGTTGCCAATTGTAAAGCGCGCCAGCGCCTCGAAATGGTGCATTTCCTGGCTGCGCAAATGGACAATCGGCTGCAAGGCAACGGCAAAGGAGCCGTTTTCGACAATTTCGCGGAATGCACGGACCGATTTCAGGGTCTCGTTGATCAGATGTGGCAGGCTTGCCGACAGGCGTGCTGCTGTAACCTCATTCTGGGCTTTGCGCTGCATCCTGTTCAGAGCATAGGCGACAGCACGCGTCAGATTGGTGTCGCGGTCATTTTTATCTTTGTTTATATCAAAATGATGGATGTTACGGGCACTGTCATAATCACGACCAAATGGATCGCGGATATCTGTTTGCGCTGATTTCTTGTCAATCGTTCCGGAACTGTTGGTCAGTGATGCGAGGCCGTCATTGCCGGGGGATAAGGACTCGGATCGAATTTCATCTGCTATCGGTGTTTCGAGATCGGCGCGCAGTGCGCTGGCATAGGCAACGATGCGGCGTTCGAGCTCGATCATTGGTTCATCGACCGGATGAATCTGTGCTGATCGTCCCGATGACATGATTTCTGACGCGCTTAACGACGAGAGTCGCTTTGCGCCGATGCCGATCAGGCGTGCCAGCTCGCTGGTTGCAGCTGTTTCTGCCTGCGAACGGGATGCCGCAAGGTTTTCAAGTACAACCAGTGCTTCGCTATGGTAGCAGGTAGCTTCCTTGGTGTTGAGCAACTGGGTTTGCCGTGTTTCGGCATTCTGGTTCTGACGAATGACCGCGTTTTGCAAGATGATCCTGTCAATGCCGGATCGCGCGCGCGGGCGAATGGCCCGGTGACGTGCTGCGATGTAATAACGCAGTGATGGATCGGCAATCACATAGCCGCTAAGCGACAAGGGGACCGCTTCCTTGACAGGCTGATCATCTGACTCGCAAAGCTGAAAATCGAGATCGAGTTCTTCAAGCCGTTTCAAACCATTACTGGTATGCAGATAGGCCCTTAGCAACGGGCGTTCCGATTTAACGACAATCTTTTCAAGAGCTTCGCCGATCAAGCGATCTGGCGTGCAGCCCAAAAGGCTCTCGGTTGCACCGGCCACAAACAGGATATAGCCGTTTTCATCGACCTCCAGCAACATGTCTGCCCAGCAGAATGCCATGGCGGCCAAAAGGTCTTGGTCATTTGTTTCCGCAGAGTAGCCAGTGCTTTCTGTCATTTGAGAACCGTCATCCAAAGCCGCCTGATCTTTATATATCGTAGTGTTCACTACGGTTGTTAGATGACGATCTTACAAAGGATATGAATGATTTGCACTTGATAAGCCAAAAAACGTAGCTGTTTCTGCGCAAATTCAGAAATTCCTGATGAATCGACCTTTCTGGCAATGTGTCTGTCCGCTGGGTTGTCGTGATGCGGGCAAAAACATCCAATCGATTATGCCGCGTCGGTGTCTTTTTTGCGGATGTTGTGGCTTTTGCGCGAAGCGTGTTTCTGTTCATACATTGCATCATCTGCAATGCGGATCAGTTCCGAGATATCGCTTTTTGCGTCATAGACCGTATGGCCAAAACTTGCCTTGATCGGTAATGCTTTGCCCTGCCATATCAGCGGAAAACGTGCGGTTGCCTGTTGAAGCTGGGTGATGCGTTTTTGTGCGGCATCCGGGCTGCTACCAGTCATCAGAATGGCAAATTCGTCACCGCCAAAGCGTGCAACATAGTCATCAGATCTGGTGTGGGTGCGCAGGTTCTGACCGAAATGCCGCAGCACCGCATCACCCGCAGCATGACCGTGTTCGTCGTTGATTTCCTTGAAACCGTCCAGATCGGCAATAACCATCAGGCCGCGTTCGCCTGTGCGTGCCGCGCGTGCCAGTGCCTCGCGCGTGCGCCGCATGAAACCGCGACGGTTATAAAGGCCTGTAAGCTCGTCACTCTCGACCATCAGTTCTAGCTGACGAATGCGATTTTGTTGCTGATCAAGGCGGTTTTGCATGTCACGGGCAAGATCGACCAGTGTTGACAGGGCGTTGCTCTGCTCGGTTTGTTCCGAGGCGCGATTATTGATTGCCGTTTGCTGCTGAAAATCAGCGGCAAGTTCCATGAGCAATTCTATCTGCGACTTTTCCATGGGCTGTCTTGTAATCAATGACAATGAAAGGTGGAACCCTTAAAAGGTAGCTATCGTTGTATCGTTGATGGCGTTACAAGAACCTTAACGCGACACGAAAGAGTTTGTGTTCAAAGAGAATCGTTCACGCACAGGAGAACGACCGATGAAAAACCGGTTGATGGTTGGGTTTGCAAGGAAAGTCGCAGTGTTTGGCGTTGCTGTTGCGCTGTCTGCCTGTTCCGTTCTGGAGAAAGAAAACTTCACCGTTGCTGGTGAAATTACCGATCAGGGCAGGGAATGTGTAACCTTCCGTGCCGAAGATGGAACGCTTTATGCGCTGGCCAACAAGGCAAGCCGATTCCGTCCGGGGGATAAGGTTCGTGTGACCGGGCATAATGCCCTTATGACGACCTGTACCGAAGCAACGACTCTGATCGTCGAAAAGATCGTGTTGCTGTCGCCGGGAAACTGATCACGCGACCGCGTCCTAGCGATGTGTAGCAAAACAATCAGTGCCGTCAGATTTAAGCTGGCGGCATTGTTGTTTTGCACCTTCATAACTGGCAAAGCCGGTAAGTTGAAGGCGATGATAAATGCCCTTGGTGCCAAGATCGGCCGTCACAATCTGTTTGGTATGTGCTCTGGAAAGGTCGGGATACCTTACGAGGAAGCTCGCCCAATAGCTTTCGGCTGAAATGGTATCGCGAAATGCACCAAGCTGGATCAGGTAAATCCCGCTTGTGTCGTTCCCAACAATATTTGGTGAACGGGACGCCGTTTCAGTCCTGATTGCAACCATCGGGGTTTGCTTTTCCGTTGCGCCGGTCGGGGCCGGTGCGGATGTGCCGGTTTCGGTTGTTTTGGTCGAAATCACCTTGGTCCTGGTGACGGTTGCATCTGGTGCTGTACGATTTTGACGCGCCGATGCGGTTCCGGTCAGGGTCTGGTAATACTGGTTTGCCAATGACGGTATTTCTGCGTCGTCTTCAATACTGTTATCAACGGGAATGGTGCCGGGCAGCAAACTTAAGGGCCGGTTTCGGTTCACCGGTTCAGAAGCATGTGCGGGCAAATCAGTCGGGATCATGTCGACACCGGTCGGCATGGTCGGGTTTTCCGGTGTCTGTGCGATTGCCAAAGGCGTTGAAGCAGTAGAAATCGCCCCGAAAGCCAGAAAGCCGACCAAAAGCAAAAGACCACCCCGGTTCCAGGATGCACAAACTCCATGCAACGCAGGTGCTGCATGTTGATTGCGATCACAGGGTGGTCTTGCCATTGTTACATCTCCGCGCGCGGTGGATAGGCATAGCGGTCGCGCAATATGAGATCATTCTTGCGCAGCCGTTCCATGGCCTTGCCATAGACACTGTCCGTCGGATATTGGCCGTCTGTGCGGTCACCCGACGGCATGCCTGCCAAAAGTTCAATTGCGTCATTGATATGTTCAATGGTCCAGATGTTGAACTTGCCCTGACGGATCGCCTGAACGACTTCTTCACGCAGGACGACGTTTTCGGCATTGGCTTGTGGAATGATCACGCCCTGATCACCGGTGAAACCCTGATCGGCGCAGATACGATAGAAACCTTCGATCTTGTGCGAAATTCCGCCAACCGGTTGCGCTTCGCCAAACTGGTTCATCGAACCGGTGATGCCGATATTCTGGCGCATTGGAACGTTTGAGATTGCCGATATGATCGCACAAAGCTCTGCCATCGAAGCAGAATCCCCTTCGATCCCGCCATAGTTCTGTTCGAAGGTGACGTTACAGGCAAACGATAGCGGGAATTCCTGAGCAAAGCGCGATTTCAGGAAACCTTCAATCGTCATGACAGATTTTTGTTGCAGCGGGCCGGACATGTCGACCATGCGTTCGATATTCAAAACACCCAGACTCCCGACATATGACCGCGCCGAAACACGGGCCGGAAGGCCAAAGGCATGGTCACCGTAGTCAAGCACGGTCAGGGCGTTGACCTGACCAACAACAGCGCCATAGCTGTCGATCAGGATTTCACGGCGTTGAACGCGTTCGTGTGATCTGTCTTCCAGGCGGGAATTGCGGTGACGTCGTTCTTCGATGGCACGTCTGACATCGGCAGCCCGGATGCTTTCACGGCCATCGGATTTGGCAAGGGCACCGGCCTCAATCCCGACATCTTCAACCCGCTCTATCTGGGCGGTCAGTTTGTCGCGTTCACCGGCCCAACGAGCGGCCTGTCCCAAAAGCTGGCGGATGGCACCGTTGTCGACCGGAATACCCGATCGAGCGAGTGCGGACTCCCGCAGAAGCCCGGTATAGATTGAAATATTGCGCCCGGCTGCGGGCATGTCGGCATCAATGTCGGCTTTCACGCGGAAATGGTTGCGGAAATCCACATCAAGCGAAAAGAAGGTATAGTAGAATTTTGGTGCACCAACGATTACGACCTTGAGATCAAGCGGAATCGGGCGCGGTTCAGGGGCGCCAGCGGTGGGTGGACCGCCCTTGTGCGTTTCTTCGATGCGGATTTCCCGGTCGCGCAGGGCCGCTTTGAGGAACCCCCAGCATTCTTCATGTTCAAGCAGTGATTCAGCACGCAGAACCAGAACCCCGCCATTGGCACGGTGTAATGCGCCCGGCTTGATCAGGCTGAAATGCGGATGCATCCCGCCGCCCATCGGGCGGTACTGAATTTGCCCGAAAAGATTGTCGTAACTCGGACTTGGTTCAAGAACAACATCAGGACATTTGTCACGGGAATGGTCGATCAGAAGATTGACCGCATAACGATCATCGACGGTTTCCGGAATCTTGCCATCACCGCTTTCGATGGCGGGCTGGTCACTGGCTTCTTCGAACGCATCGATATTATCAAGGATGTCCTTTTCAAGCGCTTCGAACCATGCCTTCAGGCCGGGGCTTGTAAATTTGTCGCGCAGTTTCTTGATGCGCGGCTTCAGAACGACCTTTGCCGCACCCCGGCGCAAACTGTCGAGTGTATCTGCAATCTGTTCTTCAAGGTCACGGGTGGAAAGCAGGGTTTTGCGGGCTTCTTCGGCGACTTCTTCAAAGGCATCTTCGGCCTCGTTGCGACGTTCCTTGGGGATTTCGTCAAGTGAAACCGGCTCGCCTTCTTCGTTCAGCGCGACAATCATCACGCCTTTTTCGTTTTCCTGAACATCCAGACCGCGTTCGCGGGCATATTCGCGAAGGGCGTCGAACTTTTCGCGCAACTGCGTGCGGGCTTCTTCGGTCTGTGTCTGGGTTTCGGTCAGATGGGCCGGTGCGTTAAAGGCCGAAACGAAGGCTTCGCGTAAATGGGAAATCAGGGTTTCCATCGCCGATAGAAGTTTGCGACCTTCACCTGCGGGAAGGGCATAGGGGCGCGGACGGTTGGTGCGCGAAAAATTGTTCAGATAGACCCAGTCATCCGGGGCTGAACGTTCTTCCATTGCCTTGTTCAGATAGTCAAGGGTCGCGGTCATGCGACCGGCACGATCCAGACCCAGAACAAAGATGTTAAAGCCTGGTTCTGACATGGATAAGCCGAATTTAAGGGCTTCTGCGGCACGATAATGCGATGAGAAATCAAAGATTTTCGGCTGTTGGTCTTTATGAGGGCTGCGAATACGGAAATGCGGGAAACCGCAATCTTCTGCGTCAAGGCGGGAAACTGGCATCTGCTGACTTTCTGCTGCCCAAGATAACAAATCATCGGGGGCTTTTGCGCCCCGCAACATATCTTGGAAGCAACGCAATCACGTGGTCAAGCGTTGCTTGCGGAAATAATTGAAATGCCGACAGGAAATCAGGGCGGGGGTGCTTTGGGCCAGAATGTTTGGCAGGGATGTTGGCGCGTGTTGCGCCGCGATCCCTGACCAATCAGCAGTCCTTACATGACAACGGCATTGCCGAAATCACTGCTTTTTAGCAATCGATCAACGATTTGGACCCCGCGCCGCAGACGTTCGGTGGAACGTTCCGCACCAAAACAGAGTCGCAATCCGCGCGGGACGTGACCGACAGAAAACTGTTGAGCTGCCGTCAAAAGAACGCCGCTATTTGCCGCATTCATAACAAGCTCGCCCGGATCGATATGGTCGGGCAGTTCAAGCCAGATATGGTAGTTGGTCGGATGGAAGCGGACGTCATATCCTTTGAGTGTTCCCAAAATGACAGCAAGGCGTTGTGCAGCTTCATCACGGTGCCATGCTTCGTACTGGCCAAGGCTGCCATCCATGATCATCCGTGTGACCAGTTCCAGATTGATGGTCGATACCATCCAGCAGGTCGACCGGATCGCACTGGCAAGTTTGCCGATCATTTCGCCAGGGGCATGGATATAGCCGACACGCAAACCGCCGCCGATGCTTTTGGAAACGCCATCAAGATAGATGCTGCGTTCCGGGGCGAAGCAGGAAAGTGGCGGTGGGGCATCGGGATCAAGGAAGTGATAGATGCCATCTTCAATCAGTGTCAGGTCATATTTGCGCAGGATTTCGGCAATCTCGATGCGACGTTGCTGATCCATGGTGCTGCATAGCGGATTGTGCAGCGTCGGCATCAGATAGATCGCGCGCGGGCTTTGGGTGCGGCAGGCATTCTCCAATGCCTCGGGGATGATGCCCTGATCATCCATGGCAACGCCGCGCAGGCGGAATTGCAGCAAGTTGGCAAGGCTTCGCAAATTGGGATAGGTCAGTTCTTCACACAGGACCAAATCACCCGGTCGTACTGTTGCAAGAAGGGATACAGTCATCCCGTGCTGAACACCGGCCGTTGGAAGGACGCGCTCCGGATTGTCATCCAGTCCGACAAGACCGGCAGCATGTGCCAGAGCTTGGCGTTGATGGGGGACACCATATTCGGATTTATATGACACCATGTCGTCAATCGGCATTGATCCCGCAATTTCAAGCAATGTCTGACGAATATGGCCTTCCTGCGGGGGAAGGGGGCAATTCATGCGGAAATTGATCGGGCCGGTATCTTCGTTGTCGTCTTCAGCGCCATGCGCAAAAGGCGGCTTGCGACCCAACTGGGCCAGATTGTTGGTAAAGGCAAGCGGGATCGGCGCGGTTGCGGCCATATCCAGTTCGGACTGGATGTTATCAAGAACATAGGTCCCCCGTCCGACTTCACCTGCGACAAGTCCCAATCGTTCTGCCTCGCGATACGATCGTGTAATCGTACCGACTGTCACGCCCAGATGATAGGCGAGGTCACGGTGGGTTGGCAGTCGGTCCCCGGGCTTCAAAGAGCCGTCCTTAACCGCTGCGCGAATGGCCTGCGCGATCTGTCGATAAACAGGACCGCCGGCGTCAGAAAGGTTTGGAAGCCATATTGTCATGGTGACAATGTTTAAATTGACACAATGACAATGTCAATGACAAAACAATATCGAGACAATTAACCGATAGGAGATGGAAATGGTAAATTGTAACGATACAATCCAGCTTCCCGACATTCATGTCAGTGATCGCGCATTGATGAACGGCAAGCAGGGTGAAAAGCCTGCGACCTGGCGCGCGGCGATGATGGATGTTGTCATCTCTGCGGTGGAATATCTTGCGCGTCTGCAGGCCCGGTCCCGCGACCGTCATGCAATCCAGTTGCTTGATGATCATATGTTAAAGGATGTCGGTCTTTCGCGTGCCGACATAGATGAAGAACTGTCAAAACCGTTCTGGACCAGATTACCACCACGCAGTTAGTCACTGCTGCGTGTGACGGAGGTGCGTGCTCCCATCGTGCCTCCGTCCGGTACATTGTACCGGTTTTGATTAATTGTCTTGATTTGTTAATTTCAGGGATACAATCAGAATGTTCTCCTTGACCGAATTGCGTGCGGCTGCCGATTTCGTGCATCAATATGTGGCACCGACACCTACAATTCACTGGCCGTTGCTGGATCGTGGTACGGGATTGTCCCTGTATGTCAAACATGAAAACCATACCCGACTTGGGGCATTCAAGATTCGGGGCGGTCTGACCTTTTGCCGTTATCTCGGCAGTCAGGCCCATAGCAATCGCGGTATCGTGTCGGCAACCCGGGGTAATCACGGACAAAGTCTTGCCCATGCCGCCAGCCGGTTTGGTATGGCAGCAACGATTGTCGTCCCGCACGGAAACTCGGTTGAGAAGAATGCTGCCATGCGGGCATGGGGTGCGGAAGTCATAGAACATGGAGATGATTTTCAGGCCGCGGCTGAATATGCGCAGTCCTATGCCACCCGAGAAGGCGTCGTGATGGTGCCGCCATTCCATGCAGAACTTGTGCGTGGTGTTGCATCCTACGGTCTTGAGTTGTTTGAAGATGTAAAGGGCATTGATCGGGTTTATGTGCCGGTCGGTATGGGGTCGGGCATCTGTTCATTGATTGCCGCGCGCGATGCGCTCGGGATTGATACCGAGATTGTCGGTGTGGTCGCGACCGGCGCGGATGCAGTGCGCCAGTCCTTTATGGCCGGGAAGGTTATTCAGACGTCAGAAGCAAAAACCTTTGCCGATGGTGTTGCCTGTCGCAGTCCGGATCCGAAAGTGATCGAAATCATTAAAAATGGGGCTTCCGACATTGTCGCAGTCGATGACAATCAGATCGCTGATGCCATGCGGCTGTATTTCAGTTGTTGCCATACCCTTGCCGAAGGTGCCGGTGCGCTACCGCTTGCTGCTGCAATTGCAGACCGCGACCGCAATATCGGCAAAAAGGTTGCCCTTATATTGACCGGGGCAAATATCGATCGGGCTGATTTCGCCCGCATCCTTTCAGGAGAGAAAAGATGAACCGCATTTCAAATCGTGCAGCTGTCAGCCCCACTGCGGATGCACGTCATCTCATGTTTGATGACCTTGAAAAGCTTGGCCGCATCCTTGTGGAAACAGGGGATGTCGCCCATGGCTTCATTCAGGGGGCGGATGACATGGATGTAACCTGCCGCGATTTCTCTGCTTTTGACCCCTCGCGCCCCTTATCAGGGCAGGGAAGCGGCACGCTTGATGCGTTGCGGGCAGCCAAGGAAGAAATTCTGCCGCTGCTCGCCGCATCAATCGGACCCCGGTATCTTGGCTTTGTGACGGGGGGCACGACGCCGGCTGCCCTTGCCGGTGACTGGCTGGCTTCGGCGATTGATCAGAATGCAACCGGTCCCGAAGGATCGGTCAATGCCGCTGTCGAAGAGCAAGTCATTAACTGGCTTTGCGACATGGGCGGATTGCCGCATGACCGCTTTGATGGTGTTTTGACGACCGGCGCAACTGTTTCAAATCTGCTTGGGCTGGTTACTGCACGTCAATGGTGTGGTGAACGGATCGGCGTCAATATTGATGCTGATGGCGCATCTGTCTTGCCTGACCTGGCGATCTTTGCAGCAAGTCCCCATGCCAGCATGATCAAGGATCTGTCAATCACCGGGATTGGTCGCAACAGCTTTGTCAAGGTCGCTACACTTCCGGACTCGGAAGAAACTGATATCGTCGATCTGAAGGCAAAGCTTGATGCCAGCGATGCGCGTGGCAAGATTGTGATTGCATCGTCAGGGACGGTGAATGCGACCGATTTCGATAATCTCAACGCCATTGCTGATTTGTGTGCGGCTTATGGCGCTTGGTTGCATGTTGATGCAGCATTTGGCCTTTTTGCTGCTCTTGATGATCGCAGGGCGCATTTTCTGGCCGGGATTGAACGGGCGGACTCAGTCACCTCGGACGGTCACAAATGGTTAAATGTGCCATACGATTGCGGGATTTTCCTGACCCGGCATGTCTCTGTTCTGGAAACGTGTTGTCGGGCGTTCGCGCCATATCTTGACACCAAGGCGGATGGCAATAGCTATATCAATCGCGGGGTGGAAAATTCACGTCGTTTTCGGGCCTTGCCGCTGTGGATGGCGATCAAAGCCTATGGCCGCGATGGCATGGCGGGCATTGTACGTGCCAACTGTGATCAGGCAGCAGATCTGGCTGCGTGGGTGCGCACCCACGAAAAGCTGGAACTGCTGCGCGAGCCAAAGCTTAACGTTACGATGTTCAGAGCCCTTGGTGCTGACGACGATAATCGTGCCTTGCTGGATCGCATTAACGCGACGGGGAAGGTGTTCCTCACGCCAACGGTGTATGGCGGGCATTTTGGATTCCGCGCGGCATTTTCCAACTGGCGTACGCAGGACCATGATCTGGTGATTATCAAGGACGCGATTGAGATGGCTCTGTAAAACGCTTTTCAACGGGGTGCGATCCAGCCTTCAAGAATCAAAGAATTCCTATTCAGGATACCGACATGACGACCCAGACTTTGCCGATATATCAGATTGATGCCTTTACTGATCTTTTGTTTGCAGGAAATCCGGCAGCAGTTGTGCCATTGACCCAATGGTTGCCTGATGACGTGCTGCAAAAAATTGCCATGGAAAACAATTTGTCTGAAACGGCGTTCTTTGTTCCATGCGACAATTCGGAAGAAGCCGATTTTCACATTCGCTGGTTCACGCCAACCGTGGAAGTGCCGCTATGTGGGCATGCGACCCTTGCCAGTGCATTTGTCATCTTCAATCATCTGGGTTTCCAGAGAGATTTGGTGAAGTTGCAAAGCCAAAGCGGTATTTTGACCGCGGGACGGGACGGGGACGCAATTGTTCTGAACTTCCCCAGGCAGCCAATCACTGCACAGGCAATTTCGGACGAGGTTCTGACTGCACTGGGCGGCGTAAAGCCGGTCGAGGCATATGTGGTTTTAAGCAGGGATACAGATATTGTTGCAGTATATGACGATGCCGCAGCTGTGCGTGGCATGAAACCCGACATGTCGGTGCTGGGCAGGCTTGCAGGCCGTGGTGTGATTGTCACAGCCCCCGGGGATAAAACCGGACTTGATATGGTGTCGCGCTTCTTCGTTCCGGCGATAGGGATTAACGAAGATCCGGTCACCGGTTATATGCATTGTGTGGTTGCACCATATTGGGCAGACAGGCTTGGTCAGGCGGAAGTGGTTGGTTATCAGGCATCGGCACGCGGTGGCGTGGTTGTCTGCAAGATTGATGGTGAGCGTGTCCATCTTAAGGGCGAAGCGGTTCTGTATCTCAAGGGTGAAATCGTCATCCCGGCCTGAGGGAAGGGCACTTTTTATCTTCATCGTGACAAACGGGCAGCTTGATCGTTGCCCGTTTTTTTCTTGTGTAACAGGCCCCTGAAATTGCTGTTTTTCAATGAAATGCGTCTACCGATTAATCCGCATTGCGCCTGTCCGATGCCGTTTTTTTATTGACCGGCCTATGGGGCTTTCGTCTAAGTAAAGGCAAAATACGATGAATGCGGACCGGGCACACGGCGTTGAAGCTATGCCTTAAACCGCAAGGATGCTGGTTTTACAGGGGTAGATTTATCGTGATCGAAAGTGTTGTCGCCAGTTCTGCGACGTCGATGCAGATGTGGGTGGTCCTTGCACTCGTTGCGGGGTCGCTGGTTCTGTATGGGCTTGAGCGCATTTCGCTCGAACTGACCAGCATGGCGCTGATTGCAACCCTGTTGCTGTTCTTTGAATTCTTTCCGCTTCTGGATGCAGACGGTCACAACATGATGGGGGCCGATACCATCATGTCGGGCTTTGCCAATCCGGCTTTGCTGACTGTTCTGTCGTTACTTGTTGTCGGGCAGGGCATGGTTCTGACCGGTGGTGTTAGCTATATCGCCGGTTTGATTACTGAACATGGCGGGAAAAACGCGTCCGTTGCAATTTTCATCGGCCTGTTTGTTGTGATGCTGATGTCGGCATTTCTCAACAATACCCCGGTTGTTGTTATCTTTATCCCGATTATTCAAGCTCTTGCAGAGCGTATTGAGCGTTCGCCGAGCGCGTTGATGATCCCGCTATCCTATGCGGCGATCCTTGGCGGGATGACAACCTTGATTGGTTCTTCTACCAACCTTCTGGTGTCGAGTTCGCTGATTGAACTGGGGATGCCGGGGCTTGAGTTCTTCGAATTCACGGCGATTGGCAGTGTGCTTGCGATCAGCGGCTTTATCTATGTCCTGTTTGTCGCTCCAAGACTTTTGCCTGCCCTTGCATCCATGCGCAGCAAGCTCACCAATCCCGATAGCAGTGGCAAACAGTTCATCGCCCAGATCACGGTGGGACCGGCATCACAGATGATCGGAACCCGTCCTGTTGCCGGTTTTTTCAAGAATCTTCCAAACATCACCATTCAGATGATCGTTCGTCGTGAACATGCTGAATTACCGCCATTTGAAAGCGACATGGAAATTCAGGCCGGTGACGTTCTGGTAGTTGCGGCCACGCGCAAGGCATTGACCGAGGCACTTCAAAAAGACCCCGGTCTTTTGCATGCCGATGCTGCGGCGGTTAACAGTGACGGCGAAGAAACCCCGCAAAAGGCAACACAGCTTCTTGCAGAGGTTATGTTGCCGCCGGGCTCGCGTCTGATCGGTTTTAACCTTGAACAGATCGGTTTCCGGTATCAGTACAAATGCCTTGTTCTGGGCATTCAACGTCGTTCGCGCATGATCCGAACACAAATGACCGAAATCCGGCTTGAGGCTGGTGACGTGCTTTTGGTGCAGGGGCGTTCCGAAGATGTTGAAGCACTTCGGACCATTCGCGATGTGGTGCTGCTGGAATGGTCAACGCGTACATTGCCCCGTCCGTTCCATGCCCGTCGTGCGGCGACCATTTTCCTTGGCGTCATTGCGTTGGCGGCAACCGGTGTAGTACCGATTGTGGTTTCGAGCTTCATCGGTGCGGGTTTGATGATCGCATCGGGCGCGCTTAACTTGCGTCAGGCATCGCGTGCAATTGATCGAAAAATTGTGCTTCTGGTTGCTGCTGCACTGGCACTTGGCAATGCCCTGCAACTGACCGGTGGTGCGGAATTCGTTGCCGATCAGCTTTTGACTGCGACGCGCGGGGCGCCAGCACCTGTGATCCTGTCGATGTTCTTCCTGATCGTGGCGGCCTTTACCAACGTTTTGTCAAACAATGCCTGCGCTGTGTTGTTCACGCCGATCGGAATCGGAATGGCGCAGCAGCTTGGCGTACCTCCGCATATCTTTGCGATTGCGGTGGTGATGGCGGCAAACTGTTCGTTTGCATCGCCGGTTGGCTACCAGACCAACCTGCTTGTCATGGGGCCGGGGCACTATCGGTTCGTTGACTTCCTGAAGGCTGGAACGCCGCTGATCATTGTGCTTTGGATTGTTTTTAGCCTGTTTGCGCCCTGGTATTACGATATCCCGTTCTAGGGGCCGCATTGCGCCAAACCATTAGCGACCCTCATACACGGGCCAGCCATGCAAAATTGGCTGGCTTGTTTGTGTCGAAGGCGTTTGACTTTTGCCTTTGTCTCAATAGGATCAGCCCCCTAATTTGATCAGGAATGATCCGCGCGGATTGTTCCAGCTGCTCAGGAATATGCCGATGGCCCAGAATGCCGAGAATACTGCTTTCGCAAAGCCCGCACTTCGTCCAGCAAGCCCGCATTTTTCGTCGGGTCCGTGCAAAAAGCGCCCGGGCTGGTCTGCATCTGCACTCGAAACGGAAATTCTTGGTCGTTCCCATCGTTCCAAACTGGGCAAACAGCGCCTTGAAGAGGTTATCGACCGTTCGCGCGCGATCCTGAATCTGCCGGATGATTATCTTTTGGGTGTGGTTCCGGCGTCTGATACCGGTGCTGTTGAAATGACGCTTTGGTCGATGCTTGGTGCGCGTGGTGTTGATATGCTGGCTTGGGAAAGCTTTGGTGCGACCTGGGTCAGTGACGTTATCAAACAGCTGAAACTCGAAGATGTTCGCACCCTTGAAGCGGATTACGGCAAGTTGCCCGATCTTGGTGCTGTCGATTTTGACCGAGACGTTGTCTTTACCTGGAACGGTACGACGGCAGGCGTGCGTGTGCCCAATGGCGACTGGATTGCTAATGATCGCAAAGGTCTGACGATCTGCGATGCGACCTCGGCGATCTTTGCGATGGAACTGCCATGGGACAAGCTCGACGTTGTAACCTATAGCTGGCAGAAAGTCCTGGGCGGCGAGGGCGGTCACGGTGTGATCATTCTGAGCCCGCGTGCGGTTGCGCGTCTGGAAAGCCATGAGCCTGCATGGCCGATGCCCAAAATCTTCCGCATGACCAAGGGCGGCAAGTTGATTGATGGTATTTTCCGTGGCGAAACCATCAATACACCCTCGATGCTGGTGGTCGAAGATGCGATTGACGCCCTGAAATGGGCCGAAGACATCGGCGGCCTAGAAGGCCTTTTGGCTCGAACCCGGGAAAATCGTGCGCATCTTGATGCCTGGCTGGCGACAAGTGACTGGGCCGCTGATCTTGCAGAAGATCCGGCAACGGCGTCGAACACGTCGATGTGCATCAAGATTGTTGATCCTTGGGCGCTTTCGCTTTCGGCGGATCAGCAGGCTGCATTGCCGAAAAAGATATCGCAGCTTCTTGAAGCGGAAAATGTTGCACTTGATATCAATGGCTATCGCGACGCGCCGGCTGGACTGAGGATTTGGGGCGGCGCGACGGTCGAACCAAGTGATATCAAGGCACTTTTG
This sequence comes from Thalassospira profundimaris, assembly GCF_003326795.1. Classification (GTDB taxonomy): domain Bacteria; phylum Pseudomonadota; class Alphaproteobacteria; order Rhodospirillales; family Thalassospiraceae; genus Thalassospira; species Thalassospira profundimaris_C. The sequence continues at coordinate 149,125 of NZ_JPWI01000004.1, forward strand.
CCTTGGCTTGACTGGGCGTATTCGGTGGTAAAAGCCGAATTTAACGCTGGCTAACGGATATTTCGTACGTATTATTTGCGTTTTTGGGGTTTTCCCCGTTGCTCTGTCCGGCACAACGCGGTAGTAACCGCTACCGGATAGTGAGCCCTGAGTAAAACTCGGGACGTTATCGAGCCTAATTGAATTTGCGCGCCTCGTCCGGGAAAGCACACAATATGACCGAACTCGCCAGGAAAGCACTTTTGCCCGCCGGCCTCCAGGATGTCCTGCCAGGAACCGCCGCACGGGAAGCCGAAATCCGCGAAAAGCTGATGGCCAGTCTGGCACATGCAGGCTATGACCGGGTCAAGACCCCGCTGGTCGAGTTTGAGGAAAGCCTGCTTGAAGGTGCGGCGCCTGAACTTGCTACCCAGACTTTCCGTCTTATGGATCCTGAATCTAGTCGTATGATGGGTGTGCGTTCCGACATGACCCCGCAGGTCGGTCGAATTGCAGCAACCCGTCTTGGCGATGCACCACGTCCGCTGCGTCTGTCCTATTCGGGCGATGTCTTGCGGATCAAAGGATCTCATCTGCGCCCGGAACGTCAGTTCGCCCAGGTTGGTGCGGAACTGATCGGTGTTTCAAGTGCGGCTGCAGATACCGAGATTGTTCTTCTTGCACTGGAAGCGCTTGAAAGCATCGGTCTTGCAGATGTTTCGGTCGATCTTAATCTTCCGACACTTCCTGTTCGTCTGTTTGATGCATTCGGTGTGTCGCGTGATGATCGCGAAGCCCTGACCGAAGCACTTGAGCGCCGGGATGTTGCTGCTCTTCGTGCGCTTGATGGCAAGGTGACCGACGTTCTTGTCGCCTTGCTCGAAGCAGCCGGTCCGGCAACTACGGCACTGCCAAAGCTTAAAAAACTTGAATTGCCGCTGGGTGCATCCGAAGAGCTGTATCGCCTGATAGATGTGGCAGAGCGCGTGCTGGCATCTGACCTTGATGCTGCTCTTACCATTGATCCTGTCGAAATGGCCGGTTTCCGATATCAGACAGGTGTCAGCTTCACGCTGTTTGCCCGCAATGTGCGCGGCGAGATCGGTCGCGGTGGCCGTTATCGTGCAGGCGGCGCATCTGGCGAGGCCGCAACCGGGATGTCGCTTTATATGGACAGTATTCTGCGCGGTCTTCCTGATGCAGAACCGCTTTCGCGTGTTTATCTGCCGCTTGGTACGCCACAGCGTGAAGCGCGTCAGTTGCGCGCAGAAGGTCATTACACCGTTGCCGCCCTTGAAGGGGCCGCCGAAGCAAAAACAGAAGATGCCGCGCGGATCGAAGCGCGCCGTATGGGCTGTGACTTTATTTACCTTGGCGGCCAGGTCGTGCCGCTCAACGCCTAATCGAACGAAATTTTTATCGCGCAAGGAGTTTTGCGATGACCAATGTTGCCGTGATCGGTTCCCAGTGGGGGGACGAAGGTAAAGGCAAGATCGTCGACTGGCTGTCCGAACGGGCAGACGTCGTTGTGCGTTTTCAGGGTGGTCATAACGCCGGTCATACTTTGGTGATCGACGGTGTTACCTACAAGCTGAGCCTGTTGCCGTCGGGTATTGTTCGCCAGAACAAGCTGTCGGTAATCGGCAACGGTGTTGTTGTTGATCCCTGGGCACTGCTTGCGGAAATTGCGCGCCTGAAAGAGCAGGGCGTCGACATTACCCCGGACAACCTGCGTCTGGCGGAAAATGCCTGCCTGATCCTGCCGCTGCATGGCAACCTTGATCGCGCACGTGAAGCTGCTGCATCGGGTGACAACAAGATCGGCACCACCGGCCGTGGTATCGGTCCGGCATATGAAGACCGTGTTGGTCGTCGTGCAATCCGTGTTGGTGATCTTGCTGATGCTGACCTGCTGGAGGCAAAGGTTGAAAACCTGCTGACCCACCATAATGCGCTTCTGCGTGGTCTTGGTCAGCCGGAAGTCGATGGCGCAGAACTGCTCGCGCAGCTCAAGGAAATTGCACCGAAAATCCTGCCATTCTCTGACACCGTCTGGAAATCGCTGAACCAGTTCAAAGAAGCTGGCAAGCGCATCCTGTTCGAAGGTGCGCAGGGCACGATGCTTGATATCGACCACGGCACGTATCCGTTCGTGACCTCGTCGAACACTGTATCGGGGCAGGCTGCTGCCGGTTCTGGCATGGGCCCGTCGGGGGTCGGTTATGTTCTTGGTATCACCAAGGCCTATACCACCCGCGTTGGCGAAGGTCCGTTCCCGTCCGAACTGTTTGACGCAGATGGCGACCGCCTTGGTGAGCGTGGTCATGAATTCGGTGTTGTTACCGGTCGCAAGCGTCGTTGCGGCTGGTTCGATGCTGCTCTTGTCCGCCAGTCGGTCAAGGTTAACGGTATCACCGGTATTGCACTGACCAAGCTTGACGTTCTTGATGGCTTTGATGAAATCAAGATCTGTACCGGATATGACATTGATGGCAAAATCTATGATCATCTTCCGGCAAACCAGCGTCTGCAGGCAAAAGCAAAGCCGGTTTATGAAACCATTGAAGGCTGGTCTGAAACGACCATGGGTGCGCGCAGCTGGGCCGATCTTCCGGCCGCAGCGATCAAATATGTGCGCCGGGTCGAAGAACTGATCGAAGCGCCGGTTGCGCTGCTTTCAACCAGTCCTGAGCGTGACGACACCATTCTGGTTCACGACCCGTTCAGCGCCTGATTGCCAATTTGTGCTCTGCACTGCAAAGCCACCAGTTCCGACTGGTGGCTTTTTTCGTTTTGTCTGAATGCCTTGGCTGTGAACAGGCCTGCGTGGCAGGTGCATAACAACTTGCCCCTATGCGATATCAGAAGTATCGTTTTATCAACCTTTTAAAGGTAGCGTACTGAAGGACGCGTCAGGAAGACCGTAATTCAGGATATACGCGCCCCTATAAATGATAACTCGTAAAGAAATATCGGGATCATGGTAGAGCAAGCAGAAGACCAGGAACAGGAAGTTTCGGACGGTACTTCACAAGCTCCGGTGATGGATGCACCGGGCGGCGGGACATCTGCGCCCGCTGATCAGGATGACGTCACGGAAGACATTCTGGAGATCTCCACTGGCGGAAAAAGTGTCGAGATCGGAAACTTCAGGATATTCCTTGATCTTCGCATGCCTGAATTCGATATGGGACATTGCAAGGCCTATTCCGCAGATAACCTGCGTCGGGATGAAGGCAGTGCCTTTGCGGTTGTCACCGATCCGGTTTTGCCAACACGTCATGATCACATCCAGTTTCTGACCGGTATGCACATGGCAGGTCAGATTGATCTGATTGACCATGAAATCGCCTACTGGCCGCCGTTCGGGCGCAACACAATGGTTTTGTTCTACGAAAAACCATCTGGTGGTCGTGTTGTTCTTGGCGAAGGCAAAAAGCCAATCATTGACGAACACGATATTTCAACAGTTGTCGTCGAACCGATCATCGGTGTCTTGCAGGCATTTGCAGATAAGGGACTTGCCCATCGTAATATCCGGGCGGGTAACCTGTTTTTTGGTGATCCGTTACGCCAAAAGGTTGTTCTGGGGGACTGTTGTGCGGCTCCTCCAGGTTATTCGCAGCCTTTGGTATATGAAACCACGGCACGCATGAGTGCCGATATTGCCGGGCGTGGTGCTGGCACCCCGGCTGATGATCTTTATGCGCTTGGTGTGACACTGGCGGAGCTTGGCATTGGCCACAGACCGCTGAGCAAGCTGAGCGATCAGGAAATTATGGATCTCAAGCTTTCAAAGGGATCGTTCCAAGCGATTGCCTCTCAGGAAAGGTTGCCTCTTATCCTGATTGAGCCGGTGCGTGGGTTGCTGTGTGATGACGCAGAAGAGCGTTGGGGCTTCAACGAGCTTAATGCATGGCTTGACGGGCGACGTACCAAGCCGGTTCAGTCCAATACCGAAAAGCGTGCGGCGCGTTCACAAAACCTTTCAGGCCGGGATTACTATACCGTTCGTGCCCTTGCACAAGGCATGGCAAAAAACTGGGTCAGTGCGCTGGCACCATTGCGTGAAGGTACAATTGAAATCTGGCTAAGGCGTGGTCTTGGAGACAATGACCGTGCAAAGGCACTGGCCGATGCGATGCGCCAGTTGCAATGGGCCGGTGCCGACAAACGTTCTGCCGAGGATGTTCTCGTCGCACGTGCCATTTTGATCATGGATCATGAAGGGCCGGTCCGGTTCAAGGGATTTTCGGCCATGATTGACGGGGTCGGCTACATGCTGTCCTATGATGTTCAGCATGGTCGCGGACCACAACGTTTTGCTGATGTGATTGTTCGCGATATTCCGTCCTACTGGTTCGGTCGACAGGAAGGCTATAGCTCGGAAGTTCAGAAGCTCCAGCAGCTCTATAAGAACCTGCGCTACTACATTCAGCAACAAAGTGCCGGTTACGGGTATGAGCGTTGCCTTTACACGCTGGTACGCAATCAGCATTGTCTGAGCCCGTTGATCGAACAGGATTATGTTGTCGAGATTTCGCAACTTCTACCTGCTTTGGAAAAGGCCGCAGAAAATGCGTCCGAGGATACCTGGCCGGTTGATCGTCACATTGCTGCTTTTATCGCAACGCGCCTTGAAGATGATATTGAAGGTCAGTTGATGGCAATGCAAAACCCGTCTGACGAGGTGGAGTATAGCCGGGCAATTATCAGCATGCTGGCGATTGTTCAGTGGCGTCACGGACCAGACAACCTGCAAAACCTGTCGCACTGGGTTGCACGTTTGATGGAACCGGCCATCAAGGTCTTCCATAGCAAGGCGCGCCGTGAACGGGTTGAAACCGAAATCCCGAAACTGGCAAAGCGCGGTAATCTCGTTGAACTTTACAATCTGATCAATGACGAGCAGGAGCGCCGCAAGGATCAGTCCGAGTTTGTCGAGGCCGTTGCCGAATATTCCGAGGCGGAAAGCGAGGTCTTTGATCTCGAATCGTCTGGCCCGGCACGCCTGGAGCTCGCCGAAAAAGTCGGGCAACAGGCAGCAGCCTTTGCTTCGACCATGATTGCGTTGCTGACGGTATCAGCGCTGTTTCTGATCCATATCTTTTAGGGGGCCGACATGGCAAGAGGTAGAAGCCCTAAAAAGGGGCGCAGCGCATTTTCCGGATTGTCGGTTGTTGCCTCGGCAGTGCTGTTATTTATCGTCGCACTCCCGACCTTTATCACCCTGGTTGTCGGGTTGTTGCCATCGATGGTTGCTTTCATTTTTGATCGCAGCCCGGGACGGACAATGGCACGCTGTGTCTTTGGTCTGAATTTTTCGGGTGTTGCACCCTATATCCTTGAGCTCTGGCTTGTCCCTGCCCAAACCGTTGGTGGTGCAACCCAGCAAATCTTTCAGCCATTGGCCCTGTCAATTATGTATGGCGCCGCCGGGCTCGGCTGGCTGCTGTATTTGGCAATGCCGCCAATTGTTGCGAATGTACTGAACCTCTCAGCCCAGCGTCGGGTAGGGGAGCTGCGTAAAAAACAGCGCACTCTGATCAAGACATGGGGGGACAGTTTGATTAAGGAAGTGGATCGATCCGGCAACTGATCCCACTACTTTCTGTCTCAAAAATTCCTGAACAGAACAAAAGAACGGCGGACTTTATGTCCGCCGTAGTTTGTTGCAAGGGGGGAAATATAAGCAGACTATTCCTGCAATTTGATTAGTGTGGCAGATCGCTATGGATCGATTTACGGACTTTTTCAAAGGCCCGAACTTCGATTTGCCGGATGCGTTCGCGTGAAATACCGTAAGCAACGCTAAGATTTTCCAGTGTTACCGGGCTTTCAAGCAGGCGACGCTGTGTCAGGATGTCGCGTTCGCGGTCATTGAGATGTGACATCGCGCTCTTGAGCATATTCATGCGCTGAAGGAATTCTTCGCGTTTGCCAAAAAGCGTTTCCTGGTCTTCATCTTCGCTTTCGATCCAGTCCATCCATTCGCCATCACCGTCAATCCGGACAGGCGCATTAAGTGAATGATCCGGACCGGCAAGACGGCGGTTCATCATGATCACGTCGTCTTCGGAAACATTCAGCTTGGTCGCGATGAGCTCGACCTGTTCAGGCAACAGATCCCCTTCATCAATGGCCTGCATCTGGCTTTTGAGTTTGCGAAGGTTAAAGAACAGCTTCTTCTGTGCTGCTGTGGTGCCCATTTTCACAAGTGACCAGGAATGAAGGATATATTCCTGAATTGCTGCGCGGATCCACCACATGGCGTAGGTTGCAAGACGGAAACCCTTGTCAGGGTCGAAACGTTTGACGGATTGCAGCAGGCCGACATTGCCTTCGGAAATCAGTTCATTCAAAGGCAAGCCATAGCCGCGATAGCTCATGGCGATCTTGGCAACCAGCCGAAGGTGGCTGGTGATCAGTTTTTCCGCCGACTTGTCGCATTCCTTGTCACGGAAATTACAGGCGTACGTCGTTTCCTGTTCCGGGGTAAGCATCGGGTAACGGCGGATACGCTGTAGATATACTGTCAGACCATCCTGAGAGATTACTGGAAGAGCATTTCCCTGTTTCATTGAAGCCTCCCGTTATGCTTCGTAATGGTGCTGTTATCCCCTAGCACCATCTGAAGCTTATACGGGGGTATTAGATGTCGTCAATGACTTTTCGACCATAAAGGTTAGGTCAACCTACCCCATGGGATAGGTTTAGGCTTTCAATGAGGTCTTTCAGGTCGTCTGGCAAGGGGGCGGTTGTAGAAATATATTTACCGGTACGGGGGTGGACAAAGCCAAGTGTTCTGGCGTGTAGAGCCTGTTTGTTGAATGCGTTCAGTAATTCTTGCGTCTTGAAGTTGCACTTCTGTGAATTTTTATTCCTGCCATAGACCGGATCACAAACAAGTGAGTGACCGATATGGGTCATATGAACCCTGATTTGGTGCGTCCGACCGGTTGCGAGGCGGCACTCAACCAGAGATGCTAACGAGTCGTCACGAATCTCGAGGGTTTTGTAATGAGTTAGTGCGTATTTTCCCGCATTTTTAAGAACGGCCATCTTCTTACGGTTGCGCGGGCTGCGCCCGATATTGCCTTCTATATCGCCTTCCAGTGGTTTTGGAACGCCCCACACTACGGCAAGATATGCTCGATCAATATTCTCCTTGTCTTCGGAAAACAGGGTCGAGAGGGCTCTGTGGGCCATATCATTTTTGGCAACGACCATTGCGCCGCTGGTGTCCTTGTCCAGGCGATGAACGATACCCGGCCGCTTCACGCCCCCAATCCCCGACAGACTGTCACCACAATGGGCCAGCAACGCGTTCACAAGTGTTCCGCTTTCATTACCCGCAGCCGGATGTACAACCATGCCAGCCGGCTTGTTGATCACCAAAAGGTCATCATCCTCATATAGAATGTCGAGTTTGATATCCTCGGCAACCGGCTCTGCAGCCTCGGCGGGCGGAATAACAAGGCTGAAAACATCACCCTGTTTGACCTTTGCCGACATTTTGCGTGCGACAGTCCCGTTCAGACTAAGGTGGCCGTCCTCGATCAATGACTTGATGCGCGAACGCGACTGTTCGGGCCATGCGGTTGCCAGCACCTTGTCAAGGCGGGCTCCTTCGTCATCGGCGGTCGCGATATAGCTGAGTTCTTCTGGCATCTGGTCACAATCGGTCATGTGTCTGAATGTTATTGTATGGGGGATATGCTTTGAAACTGGTTAAGCCGTCTTCAGCGCAGCTTGTAGCCGTTTTGTGCGCGATTGCAACGAAATGCAAGAAATCGGATCAGACAGACAAACGACAATAAATACCTGTTGTGCCCAAACAGGACCGGCGTGCGCAAGTGATGTTGTTACCTTGCATTTATCCTTACTTGTCGCTATGGCCTTGAAAAGTGTTTTGCGTGATTGGGTCCATTATCCGATCATACTATTTTCCAACAGGTTGGGCGGTTGAAAGACGATGCGTGTAGTTAAGGCCTTGGTGTTGTTTATGGGCGTGCTGATCGTGATCGGCATCGGGCTTGTTGCCTATGGATTGTCGCTTGATAAAAACGCCAAGGACGAAAACGTGTCGAATGTCATGCCAGCCCCGGTCGTCCCGATCGCGGGCGAGAATGCAGCAGAAGGCATTCAAACGCTGTCTGTGACGTCGATCCCCGCATTTGGTGATATCAAGATAAAGATTGAACCGGGTGAGCTTCTGGTCGGCTATAGCGTGCAGGGCACGCAGGCGATTTTGCAGATCGAAGACCCGAATGGAATGGGGGCTCGTCTTGTTGTCGTTTCGCTGACAGACAAAAAAGTAATCGGGCGCATCCTGCTGGAGCCGGACGCTCAATAAGCGGTGTGAAGGTCGCCAAACAGGGCAGGGCGAGTAATGGAAGATCAGGGAAATTCTGATGATATCGCAACTGTATTCATTTCGTCCGCCCTGCATGACGAAATCTGCGATCTTGCCGCCCGGTGCTGGCCTGAGGAATGTTGTGGTCTTTTGATCGCTTCAAATCAAAGCCCCACTCATATCCGTCGTATTGTTCCGGCGCGCAATATTGCTACAGAGCCACGCAAAACCTTTGAAATTGATCCCCAGACCCTGATTGATACCTATCGCGCCGTGCGGGGCCGTGACGAGGCTGTTGTCGGCTGTTTCCATTCCCATCCCAACGGCAATGTTCTGCCATCGACCACAGATCGCGCTCGCGCTGATGTGCATGGTTTTCTTTGGCTGATCATCGCTACCGATCAAAGCGGTGTCTTGCAATTTGGAATGTACCGCGCGCAACACCAGTCACCTGCACAGATTAATGGTGGTGAAACCATCCGCTATTTTCGCCGTTGTCAGGTCATCCAATCGGCAACGGCTTAACGGATCGTCTTAATTGGCCGGTGAATGAGACAGGGCGGTGATGACCTGTTGTCTTTTGATCGTGCCGATCAGCTTGTCATTGCGATCCAGAACCCTGATCGCCTGATCACTCGCCAGTGCCATTGGCAGTATGTCGTCAAGGACCGTATCAGGACGCACCACTTGGCTTGTATCCGCCTGATCTCCTGAAATCGTGCCGGTTGTGGGTTCCATGATGCTTTTGGCACGAAGAACTTTTCCGCGGTTTACATCGCGCGTGAAGGCCTGAACGTAATCATCAGCAGGGTTAAGGATGATTTCTTCGGGGCGCCCAACCTGAACAAGCTTGCCGTCCTTGAGGATCGCGATCCGATCCCCGATCCTCAGTGCCTCGTCGAGATCATGGGTGATAAAGACGATGGTTTTGTGAAGCTCCGCCTGAAGCTTCATCAACTCTTCCTGCATGTCTGAGCGGATCAGCGGATCAAGGGCCGAAAATGCCTCGTCCATCAGAAGAACTTCCGGGTCGGTGGCAAGGGCACGGGCAAGGCCGACGCGTTGCTGCATGCCGCCGGAAAGCTGATCGGGAAACTTGTTTTCGTAGCCCGCAAGCCCGACCCGTTCGATCCATTTGCGTGCAATGTCTTCGCGGGTCTTGCGATCTGTGCCCTGAATTTCCAGACCATAAGCCACATTATCCATCACGTTACGATGGGGCAGAAGGCCGAACCGCTGGAATACCATGCCAAGACGCTTGCGTCTAAAGGCATTCAGGGTCGGGATATCCATTGCCAGAATATTTTCTCCGCCAAAGGAAATTTCGCCAGCAGTCGGGTCAATCAGGCGGTTCAGGTGCCGGATAAGGGTCGATTTTCCCGATCCCGAAAGGCCCATGATGACAAAGGTTTCCCCCTGTTCGATTGACAGGGATACGTCATCAAGACCAACTGTGTGTCCGGTTTTGGCAAGGATTTCCTCCTTGTCTGATCCCGATTTTGCCAGTTCAAGTGCAGCTTGTGGGTTTGGTCCGAAAATTTTGAAAATATTGCGTATTTCAATGTAGCTCATCACGCATCCTCCCCACTGGAGGTGCGCTGGGATCTCTTGCCATAGGCCTGACCGATCCGGTCAAAGACAACCGCCAGAAGGACGATGGCAATACCGGCTTCCATGCCGGCGCCAACATCAAGGCGCTGAATGCCCATCAGGACCTGTTCACCCAGACCGCGTGCGCCAATCATTGAGGCAATTACAACCATCGAGATCGACATCATCGTCGTCTGGTTAATTCCGGCCATGATATTGGGAAGCGCAAGGGGAAGCTGGACGCCAAACAGGATCTGTTTGCGGCTTGCACCAAATGACCGGGATGCTTCAAGAACTTCCGGATCGACAAGGCGAATGCCCAGATCGGTAAGGCGAATGACGGGTGGTGCTGCATAAATAACGGTTGCCAGAATGGCCGGAACCTTGCCCAGTCCAAACAGCATCAAGGCAGGGATCAGATACACAAAACTTGGCATCGTTTGCATGGTATCAAGGATCGGTAACATGATCGCGCGCAGACGATTTGACATCGCCATGGCAATCCCGACCGGAACCCCGATAATGACAGAAAGGGATGTGGCCACAATCATCAGCGCGAGTGTTTGCATTGCCTTGTCCCAAAGGCCCAGTGTCCCAATGACAAACATTGCAACCACCAAGCCAAGGACAAGCTTCCAGTTCCGGCTTGCATGCCAGGTGATGGCAGCAATGGCAATCAGCACCAGCCACCAGGGCGCACCGCGCAATACCTGTTCCAGTGCGACCAGAACAGTTAACAGGCTGTCTGCAAAGGCCTCGAACGCGGCACCATAATTGATGACCAGCCAATCAACGAACTGATTGACCCACTTGCCCAAAGGCACATTCAACTGTTCTGGAAACATGGCGGTGAGGTGCCCGTTTTGCTCAAAAAATCAATGAGCCTCAAAGCCTAACAAGATCGTTCTTCTCATGCGACCGTAAATCGAAGGGTGCCTGACATCTCCTGACAGATTTTGGTTGGTCCTGGCACGAAAACACCCCGCAGAATTTCTTCTGCGGGGTGTGGTATTTGCCAATCTGAAACTGGTCAGATGTGCATACCGGAATTACTTCGCAGCAGCACGTGCTTCTTCGAGCCATTTGTCGAAGATTTCGCGATGGCCCTTGATCCATGCATCCGCATGACGGCCGATATCCTCGGCGGATTTTTCACCATCGCGCATGCGCAGGTTCTGGGCCGAGATGTCATTTGCGGAAACTTCCATGACTTCAAACAGTTTTGCAGCCGCCGGGTTGGCTTCTGCCCATGCCTTGTTGGCGATGATCTGCTGATTGTTCACCTGGAAGCCGAAGTCCGAACCATCCGGCAGGGAAGTATCAGCGTCTTTACGCTCGCCCGGAAGTGACGAGAACGGAACCTGCAACCAGGTTACGTCTTTGCCCGGTACGAGAACGCCGGAAACCCAATACGGGGTCCAGGTGTAATAGAGGATCGACTCACCGGCTTTGTAACGGGTGATGGTATCGGCGATAATGGCCGAATAGGAACCCTGATTATGGGTGACGGTGTCGCGCAGATCATAGGCATCAAGGTGATGCTCGATCACAGCTTCGCAGCCCCAGCCCGGGTTGCAACCCGAAAGGTCGGCTTTGCCGTCGCCGTTATTGTCAAACAGTTTGGCTATTTCCGGATCAGCAAGCTGGCTGACATTGGTGATGTTGTGTTCATCAGCCGTTTTCTTGTCGATCAGGTAACCCTGAAGCGCGCCCGGTGAATACACACCTTTGCGATAGATTTTGTCATCTCCACCAGCAGCCGTGAAGAAATCGGCATGTAGCGGGTTCCAGTGGTCAGCAAGGAAGGTCGCGTCACCATTGCCAATTGCAACGTGACCGGCGGCATATTCGATTTCCTGGATTGGCTTGACGTCGTAGCCAAGTTCTTCAAGTGCCTTCATGACCAGCAGGGTCTGGAAGGTTTCTTCGGCGATCGAGCTTTTAAGCGGCTGTACTTCAACACCTTTGCCCGGCATGTGATGGTCGGCAAAGGCCGTGCCGGTCATCAGCATCGAGCCGGTAACAGCGATCACAGCGCCAGTTGTCAGTTTCTTAAGGATCGTCATGAGCTTCTCCTGGTTTTATGAGCCTGGGACAGTTTGTCTGTCCCTGTTCTCCAAACCGATGGAACCGGGAATGGTTCCATCGGCTATTTCGGGAATGGATGTTACTTTTTGCCAAATACGGACCGGACGACGGCCGCAGGGCCGCTTTCGTACCAGTGGCGCGTACCCTTGGACCGCTGATCGCGACCCAGTGCCTGGGTCATCCGGTCAAGGACGATGGCAAGCAGGACGATGCCAATGCCGCCAATGGTCGCCAGCCCCATGTCCAGTCGGCCAATGCCACGCAGAACCATCTGGCCCAGACCGCCAACCGCGATCATGGAGGCAATCACCACCATCGAAAGAGCCAGCATCAGTGTCTGGTTCACACCAGCCATGATGGTTGGCATGGCCAGCGGAAGCTGAACACGAAACAGAAGCTGTTTGGGGCTGGCACCAAACGAACGGGCAGCCTCGACCAGATCGCCGGGGACCTGACGGATGCCAAGAATGGTCAGTCTGATCAGCGGGGGCAGGGCAAAGATAATGGTCACGACCACGCCCGGCACATTGCCAATGCCAAACAGCATGACAATCGGCACCAGATAGACAAAGGCCGGGGTCGTCTGCATTGCATCAAGGATCGGACGCACCGCATTGGATGCCCGTTCGTTGCGCGCAAGCCAGATGCCGGTCGGAAGTCCGATGACAACGCAGAAAAATACAGATGTGATGACAAGTGAAAGGGTGACCATGGCTTCGGACCAGGCCCCGATCAAACCAACCACAATCATTGAAATCAGGGTTCCGATAGCCAGTCGACGGCCGGAAAGCTGCCACGCAATCAGGGCCATGATGAGAATGACAATGATCGCCGGTGTTGCCTGGAGGCCGGACTCAACGCCGGTCAGAACTGCATCAATCGGCCAGCGAATGGCCTGGAATACACCGCGGAAATGCGTAACAATCCATTCAAGACCGTCATTGACCCAGCCATCAAGCGGGATCACCGCATCCTGAAATGGGTGAAGGATATCGAAATGTTTTTCCGGGGCGGGGGCCGCGTTGGACAGCCAGTCTGTTGACCCGGCCGCATCACCACCCGCACTGCCGCCCGGACCGCTTGCGGCTGAATCCGGGGTTGCCGGGGCCGCGCTTCCCCAAGGATTGCTGCCTGCTGTGGTTCCAGATGTTTCTGCGGAGCCGGTGTCAGTGGTCTGGCCCCAGGGATTGCTACTATCAGCCATTGGTGCCGTCTCCTTCCCGGTCAAGGGTCGCCAAAAGGTTGGCTTTCTTGATTACGCCCATATATTTCCCGTCTTCTCCGACAACCGGAACGCCGCATGGCGCGTGGGCCACAGTGCCGATCAGTTCGGAAAGCTGGGTGTCGTGCGACACAGGTTCGACATTCGGAAGGAAGGCGGCCGAGAGCTTGTCTGCTCCGGACTTGATGGCTTCATCAAGGGTGTCGACGGAAATGATGCCGTGGAAATCAAGCTTGTCGCCAACAATATAGCCATACTCGCGGTCTTCGTTGCGCAGACGGTTAAGCGCGGTTTTAAGGCCGACACCTTCGCGTTCGATCACTGTTACCTGGCGCTTGGATGCGATGTCCTTGGCGCTCAGGATGGTTGATACATCAACGCCGCGGAAGAATGACTTGACGTAGTCATTGGCCGGACTGTTGAGGATTTCTTCGGGGCTTCCAACCTGAACGACGATCCCGCCTTCCATGATCGCGATGCGATCACCGATCCGCATGGCTTCATCAAGGTCATGCGAAATGAAGATGATTGTGCGTTTATGTTCGCGCTGAAGTGTAAGCAGCTCGTCCTGCATCTCGGTCCGGATTAGCGGATCAAGGGCAGAGAAAGCTTCATCCATAAGCATGACGGCGGGGTCGTTGGCCAGTGCGCGCGCAAGGCCTACGCGCTGCTGCATGCCGCCCGACAATTCATCCGGATAAGAATTTGCATGTGCCTTAAGCCCGACCTGATCAAGGGCTGTAAGGGCGCGCTTGTGCCGCTCTGCCTCGTCGATTCCAGCGAGTTCAAGGCCGAAGGACGCATTGTCGATAACCGAAAGGTGAGGCATCAGGGCAAAGGACTGAAACACCATGGCCATGTCGCGACGACGCAAGGCGCGGAGTTCTTCGTCCGACATTGCTGCAATATCGACGCCATCATACAGAACCTGACCGGATGTCGGTTCGATCAAGCGGTTGAGCAAACGAACCAGCGTGGATTTGCCAGAACCTGAAAGACCCATCACAACAAAAATTTCACCCTCATGGACGGTGAAATTGGCGCCGCATACACCCACGGTCTGTCCGGTTCTGTCAAAAATTTCGTCTTTGTCGATACCGTCATTGATCATTTGCATGGCCTGATCAGGACGTTCGCCAAAGACTTTATAAAGGTCTTTTACAACGATTTTTTCGGTCATGAGTCCTTGTCGATTTTTGGCAATGAACATGCCTGACATCGCCAAAGGAAAAGCTTTGACGTAGCCGGATTGCTCATCGGTTTTTCATTGTGAGACCCGCAAAACGCTGGCGGTATTGCCGTCATTCGGGCGCAGGTTCCCCCAAGTCTCGTTATATTCGCCAAACAGATAGTTACAGTTCAAAACATTTGATGTCAAATGATAGTGACGTTAAGTTAGGCCAAATCAGCAAGTGTGGGAGCGACGTCAATATGAGATCGGAACAGCCAAAGCGTAAGGAATTTCTAGATGTTCTTGTCGCTTTGAGACAAATCATCCGGGCAACAGACCTTCATTCAAAACATGTGATGAAGGTTTGTGGTCTTACTGTTCCGCAGCTGGTTGTTTTGCTGGCGATTGAGGAGTTGGGGGCAGTGACTGTCCGCGAGATTTCACGCCATGTCTCGCTTAGTCAGGCAACCGTAACGACGATCCTGAACCGTCTTGAGGCGCGCGGTTTCATTACGCGCGCGCGCAATGCTTGTGACAAGCGCGTGGTAAATAGCAGCCTGACGGAGAAGGGGCGCGATGTTCTGATCAATACACCGCCACTGATGGACGGGCATTTCATGCAATCCTATGAAATGCTGGGACAGAAGGAACGTGAGAAAATTCTGGCGTCACTGCAACAGGTCGCCCATCTGATGGCGCCTGATGATGTGGATCCGCGTCCGCCAACGGGTCGTAACATTATTTCTGCAGATGACGAACCGACCGATCAACAATATGGAAATCTATTCAATGAAGACGCATAGACATATCTGCACAAAACAAGGCGCAGATATCTCGCTGCGCCTTGTTTGATTTGTTCAGATCGTTTCTCGGGCCGCCAAATCTTAAAGCGCGCTTTCGACCCGTTCCGCGATGGCATCTGGCACCCATGGCTTCCAGATTTCAGGTTTCTGTTGCAGGAAATAAAGGGCGGCCCCTTCGGGTTTTTCGTTGTTTTCCTGCATATAGGCCAGCATTTCTGAAACCAGTGAATTACTTGTTTCGTAATGGGTCAGGAATGTGACCAGTTTGGGTGCAGATTTCATGAAATCGGTATTGACGCCAACTGTCACCGTGCTTTGCGGATAGGCTGTTGCCTTGGCCGGGGCGGGATCGGTTTTGAGCTTGTCAAAAATCGCCGCATCATAGGCGGGTTCTTCAAGCCGGTAACTGTCATAAAGCCCCATGACCCACGTTGGTCCCCAATAATAATAAAGGGCCGGTTTCCCGCGTTTGTGGGCTGATGCAATGGCCGCAGAAAGTGCCGCACCTGTGCCAGGACGGAAGTTTGTGTAACTTTCATCAAGATTATAGGCGTGTAATTTTGCCGAATTGACCTTTTCACAAACCCAGCCCGACGGGCAGTTATAGAAACGTCCTTTGCCGGGTTCTTCGGGGTCATCAAAAAGATCGATATATTTGGGCAAGTCGGAAACCGACTTAAGACCCGGTGCCATCGGTTCGATCCCGCGTTCGGCGTTGCCTTCGACCACATAGCGTGGCACGAACCAGCCTTCGATTGCATCGTCAAAATTTACGCCGATCTGGCTTACGGTTCCTGCGGCTTCTGCCTTTTTCCATGCATCAGCAACATTGTCGCGCCAGATTTCCATGACGACATCAACATCGCCTCTGCCAGCCCCGGTCAAAAGTGGAATGACGTCGCCGGGCAGTGCGTCGGTTTTACAGCCATATCCCTTTTCAATAATGAAACGTGCAACGGCATTGTGAAACAGTGCGCTGTCATAGTTCAATCCGGCAAACATCACCGGACGATCTATTTCGCAGGACGTTTCCTGTGCCTGCGCGCTTGAACTGAATGTGGAAAATGCAAGGCCTGCGGCCATAAGCATTGCGGCTCCGGTAGGCAGGGTTTTCATCCTTCTGTCCCTTCGTGGTTGCGGTCCGGAATCGCATCAAATGCACCGTCTTTGCGGTATATGCGCGTGCTCAATTTGGTTTTGGTTTTATAATGAGCCAGACCGTGCCCCTGATACAGGTGGTGCAAGTTTAACCGTGGGTTCAAAAATCTTGCAACCCCCGGCATGTCAGATAACCGTTACGTGATGACGTTTGGTTGTCGGGATCATTGCATACCGCTCCTGACAGTTATGTCAGGAGATGTCAGGTAAACTGCTGTCAGTTCGCGCCAATATTCCTGTGAATTTCGAAACGCTTGTCGTTATGTTGGGCAAAACAAACCTTTGGGGCCAGCCATGATGCATTCCAGTCTTTTCGTTTTTGATATCGAAACCGTGCCCGATATCGATGTGCTGCCGCAACTGACCGGGGAAACCGCACCAGACCCCGAAACCGGTCGCAAGATGCTTGAAGAGTACCACCTGGAAATCACCAGTGGGCGCAATGGGTTCCCGCGCCAACCGTTTCACAAGGTTGTTGCGATCAGTTTCCTTCGGGCAACCATCCAGCGTGACGGTGATCTTGAGATGTACGAGATCGAAGAGTTGCGATCAGGCGGAGAATTGTCATCCGAGGAAAAGGACCTGGTGAACGGGTTCTTTGCCTATTGCGGCAAGCTTTACCCGAGGCTTGTGAGCTTCAATGGCCGTGGTTTCGACTTGCCGGTCCTGAAATACCGGGCGATGAAACATGGTGTCACGGCGCGCTGGTTGCATCAGGCAACAAACAAGTGGGAAAATTACACCTCACGCTATGCGCCAAACTGGCATTGTGATCTGGCGGAAGTCCTGTCTGATTACGGGGCATCAGCGCGTACCAAAATGAACGAAGTCTGTGCGGCCCTTGATCTGCCGGGCAAGACCGGGGTTGATGGCAGCAAGGTCTCGGACATGTATGACAATGGCGAGATTGACGCTATTCGACGCTATTGCGAGACCGATGTCCTCAATACCTATCTGTTGTATCTGCGACATGCGCTTCATACCGGACTGACCGATCATGATGGCTATAATCACGCCATTAATTTGACTGTTGGCTGGCTTGAAGAACGGGCAGGGGACGTTCCGGCCTATCAGGAGTTTCTGGATGCCTGGCGTGTATCAAGTGGCGGATCATTCAACGTTCTTTGATCCGGAAAATTACCGTGAATTAACAGTTTCTAATGTGTGACATTGTTCACACTTGCGATGGTCCATTTGACAATGGCTGTTGAACTGCGTGCGGATTGCTCTTAATTGCAAGTGCGGTTGCAAGTGATTTGCAATTAGGTGGAATAGAGACGTAATCACGTTCAACAGGGATCGTTCAAATGGAATTCAGGAAGATTATCGGTGCTGCTGCATTTGGTGCGACGGTTGTTGCCGCAAGCCTTGCCAGTGCGCAGGAAGTAAATGTCTACTCCTTGCGTCAGGAATTTCTGGTTGCACCATTGTTTGAAAAGTTCACCGAAGAGACCGGCGTTAAGGTCAATGTGATCTTTGCTGAAAAAGGTCTGGTTGAACGCATCAAGCAGGAAGGTGCCAACAGCCCGGCAGATATCCTGATGACGGTTGATATCAGTCGTATTCAGCAGGCCGTGGACGCCGGTGTGACCGACAGTTTGTCCAATGACGTGATCAATGCGAATATTCCTGCGCATCTGCGTGATCCGGAAGGTCGCTGGTTCGCCCTGACCCAGCGTGGACGTGCTATCTATGCCTCCAAGGATCGTGTGGGTGAAGGTGAAATCACCTCCTATGAAGACCTTGCTGATCCGAAATGGAAGGGGCGCGTCTGCACGCGCTCGGGTACGCACGTTTATAACGTCGCGTTGTTTGCGTCGATGATTGCTGTCCATGGCGAAGAAAAGGCGCAGGAATGGCTTGAAGGCCTGAAAAACAACCTTGCCCGCAAACCACAGGGTAATGACCGTGGTCAGGTCAAGGCGATCAAGGAAGGCGTCTGCGATATTGCCATCGGCAATACCTATTATTACGGCAAGATGCTTGAGAATGAAGAGCAGCGCCCGTGGGCAGAGTCGGTAAATATCGTATTCCCCAACCAGAATGATCGTGGCATGTCGATGAATATTTCCGGCATGAGCCTGATCAAGGATGCTCCGAACCGCGACAATGCGGTCAAGCTGATGGAATTTCTGACGGGCGACGTTGCACAGAAAATCTATGCCGAGGTCAACTACGAATATCCGGTCAAGCCGGGTGTCGACTGGGCGGAGAATGTCAAATCATGGGGCACGTTCAAAGCAGATAAACTGCCGCTTGCCGATATTGCTCGCTTGAATCCCGATGCGATCAAAATGGTCGATACCATCGGCTATAACGAGTAGGTCCTTTGAGACCTTCCAGTCGAACTTCTTCAGGGGATGGCATCTTGCCATCCCTTTTTGCATTCATGCGCAGTGCCGGGAAGCGCCGGATTTGCAGGTGAGGCGGCCCTTTAACATGGCTCATATGTGGTTTTGGGACTTGCAAGGAATGCCATCTGACCTTTAGTTTCGCCAGAGGCGAATACAAATCATTCCTAATTGCTGCGCATTCTTGCGGCGTATCTATCAAGAGGCACTCATGATCTTTCTGCGCAAAACGGTCTATGGTCTGGTCGCGGCTGCAATGGGGCTTTCGATGGTTCAGGCCGCACATGCAGCAGAAGAAGTGAATGTCTATTCCTTGCGACAGCCGTTCCTGATTGAGCCGATGTTCAAACGCTTTACCGAGGAAACCGGTATTCGTGTCAATACTCTGTTTTCGCAAAGCGGTCTGGTGGAGCGCATCAAGCATGAAGGTCGCAACAGTCCGGCGGACCTGCTCCTGACAGTTGATATCGGTCGTATTCAGGATGCGGTTGATGCCGATATCGCTCAGCCTATTTCAAGTGATGTTCTCGAAGCAAACATCCCTGCGCAATTCCGTGACGAGAATGATCTCTGGATTGGTCTGACGACCCGTGCGCGCGTGCTTTACACCTCTATCGACCGCGTGGCACCGGCTGCGATTTCGACTTATGAAGATCTTGCCGATCCGAAATGGAAGGGACGCATTTGTGTGCGTTCGGGCATGCATGTTTACAATATCGCCCTGATAGCCTCAATGATCGCCCACCATGGTCTGGAAGACACCAAAACCTGGCTGATGGCGCTCAAGGACAATCTCGCGCGCAAGCCGCAGGGGGCTGACATTGATCAGATCGAGGCCGTTTCACAGGGTGTTTGTGATGTCGCTATCGGTAACTCCTACTATTACGGCAAGATGCTTGATGACCCGAACAAGGCGCCCGCCGCAAAGCAGGTAAGGATCGTCTTCCCCAATCAGGGCGACCGTGGCACGCATGTCAATATCTCCGGTGTTGCCTTGATGAAAAACGCTCCGAACAAGGGAAATGCGATCAAGCTGGTCGAATTCCTGTCCGGGGATGAAGCGCAGCACATGTATGCTGATGTTAATTTCGAATATCCGGTCAAACCGGGGGTAGCCTGGTCCGAAATGGTTCGTTCTTGGGGAACCTTTACGCATGATGAACTGTCTTTGAACACGATTGCGGACAATCGCGGCGCTGCGATCCGTCTGATTGATGAAGTGGGATTCAACGAATAGGGGCAAGGCCCTTGATCATGACTGGTTGACCGGGAATATCGAGTTCTTTGGGTGAATTTCGTCTGAACGTTTGCCTTTGACGATCATTGCAGGCTATCAGAACCTGGCCTAACAGCTTCTTGATGAAGTTGCCTTCGACGACTGAGACGGAAACTGCCTTGAACAACGCATGTCATACGCCAAAGGACGATGATATTCGTCCAGCCGCAGTCACAGAAACACTTGATCCGATGCGCATGCCAAGTGGCAATGTTGCCATGCGCTGGTTGCCGCGCGGGCAGTCGGCTCTATGGCTGATTGGTGCCTTTGTCATTGCAATGATGGTGGCAGCGCCGATCATTGCCGTCGCTTATCTGGCATTCTTTCCGACAGAGAATATCTGGCCGCATCTGGCATCGACCATGTTGCCACGGTATGTCAAGAATACCGCTGTTTTGATGCTTGGCGTTGGCATCGGGGTGACGCTGATCGGTGTATCGGCAGCTTGGGTTGTCACCATGTGCAAACTGCCGGGAAAACGGTTTTTTGAATGGGCGATGCTGCTTCCGATGGCCGTACCGGCCTATATTGTTGCCTATGTCTATACCGACCTTCTGGAATATGCCGGGCCGGTGCAGGGTATTCTGCGTGACATTTATGGGTGGCAGTCGGCTGCCGATTACTGGTTCCCTGATATCCGGACCAAGGGCGGGGCGATCATGGTGTTGAGCCTGACACTTTATCCCTATGTCTATATGCTGGCCCGCGCGGCTTTTCTAGCACAGTCAATTTGCGTTATCGAAGCGGCCCGTGTTTTGGGGCGTAGCGCCTGGAGCTCGTTTGTGACCGTGGCCTTGCCCCTGGCACGTCCCGCAATCGTTGTTGGTGTCGTGATCGCGCTGATGGAAACGCTGAATGATTTCGGCACCATCGATTTCTTTGCTGTTCACACTCTTACCGCTGGCGTTTTTAACGTCTGGCTTGGCATGGGGAATGCGGGCGGTGCTGCCCAGATCGCACTGACTATGTTGGCAGTGGTGATTGCACTTCTGGTGATTGAACGCTATTCCCGTCGTCGTCAGCGCTTTCATGATACGACAAACCGGTATCAGGAACTGCCGGGTTATGACCTCGGCCCGGTGGCCAAGGCAGGTGCGCTTGCAATCTGTATTTTGCCGATCGTTCTTGGTTTTGTGATCCCGTCAACGGTACTGATCTACTATTCAGTCGGCTATTTCGATCAGAGCTGGACGGCGGATTTCTTCGAGTTTGCAGGCAACAGCCTTCTTGTTTCGGGCCTGGCAACAGCGCTTGCCGTTGGGTGTGCGTTGTTTATGGCCTATGCATTGCGTCTGTTCCCGCAGCCGGTTTTGAAGTTCTTTGTTCGCCTGTCATCGGTCGGCTATGCCGTTCCCGGCGCGGTTCTGGCAATCGGCGTGCTTATTCCGTTTGCACGGTTTGACAATGCCCTGGACGCGATCATGCGTGATACGTTCGGGATATCGACGGGGCTTTTGCTTAGCGGGACAGTATTTGCGCTTGTGTTCGCCTATGCCGTACGTTTCATGGCAGTGTCTTACGGCTCGATCGAGGCCGCACTCGGCAAAGTGCGACCCAGCATGGATGATGCGGCACGAACCCTTGGCGAAAGTCCTTGGGGAACCCTCAAGCGCATTCACTTCCCAATGGTGCGCGGCGGCATTCTGGCGGCATCTGTTCTGGTGTTTGTCGACGGGATGAAAGAGCTGCCAGCAACCCTTATTCTGCGACCATTTAATTTTGATACCCTGGCGACCCACGTTTACCAGTATGCCAAGGACGAAATGATCGAACAGGCGGCTCTTGGTGCCTTGACAATTGTTCTTGTCGGCGTGGTGCCAGTCATTATGCTCAGCCGGGCGATTTCCAAATCACGTCCGGGCCACGGCGGTAAATCCTGAACACTTAGCGCGTTCCAATCGGGTGAAGACCAAGATGCAGAATATCAAACCCGGACTGACATTGCTTTCAGAGGCGATCGACATCGCATTTTCCGAAGTGCCGGTGCACCATGATGTCGAAGATCGGTTTTTGACCGACTGTTACGGTGCTGTCCTTCGCCAAGATGTGACGGCCCGGGTTTCAGTACCCTCGGTCGATAATTCGGCGATGGATGGCTATGCGCTGCGTTTTGCCGATCTTGCGGCGATAAACGGGCCGGTTGACGTTGTTGGAGCTTCGCTGGCCGGGCATCCCTATGAAGGAAACCTTCCGGATCGTTGCGCTATTCGGATAGCCACCGGAGCGGCCATTCCCGACGGGGCTGATTGCGTCATCATTCAGGAGAATGTGAGCGCGAACGAGGCTGAAACATGTATCGAGATCAGTTCCGATGTCATCGCACGAACGGTGTTGCATCAAAATATTCGATGGGCTGGTGAAGATATCAGGCAAGGTGACATCGTTCTGAAAGCAGGCGCCATATTGCGCCCGCAGGACGTTGCGATCGCCGCCGGTCAGGGCTATGGCAGCCTTAAGGT
This sequence comes from Thalassospira profundimaris, assembly GCF_003326795.1. Taxonomy (GTDB): domain Bacteria; phylum Pseudomonadota; class Alphaproteobacteria; order Rhodospirillales; family Thalassospiraceae; genus Thalassospira; species Thalassospira profundimaris_C. Next base: position 171,578 of record NZ_JPWI01000004.1, read on the forward strand.
ATCCAGACCCTTGCGTGTTGCTGTTTTTTCGACCGGTGATGAACTTGCAAAGCCCGGTGATCCTTTGCCGCCTGGTGGCATATATGACTCCAACCGCTTTGCGATGATTGGAATGCTGCGCGAGATCGGATGTGTGGTAACCGATCTGGGATTGTTGGCAGACGATTTTGACGTTTTGCGCAATGCGCTTCAGGATGCGGCGAATAGTCATGATGTCGTGATGACATCAGGCGGCGTTTCTGTAGGCAAGGCTGATTTGCTCAAGCCGGTTGTCGATCAACTTGGCGAAATTACGGCCTGGAAGCTTGCCATAAAGCCGGGCAAGCCGCTGATGCGTGGTAAAATCGGTGATTGTCTGGTGATCGGGCTTCCGGGGAACCCGGTTTCGGTTCTGGTTTCGGGGCTTCTTTATGTGATGCCGTTGCTGCGTCATGTGATGGGGGCAGACAAGTCGCAAACAGTACCGGTGCGCATGCCGGTTCGTGCGGGTTTTGAATTCAGTCGGGGTACAGGCCGTCGGGAGTGGTTGCGTGCCCGGCTGATTCAGAATGATGATGGTGAATTCGAAGCCGAGGTATTTGCTTCGACCAGTTCGGGGATGCTGTCATCCATGGTGTGGGCCGAAGGGCTTGTTGAAATTCCCGAAGATTGCGGCAAGGTGTCGAAGGGGGATGTGGTGTTGTATTTGCCGCTGTGCGGTTTGCAATAAACCATTCCAAAAGTGATCCATATCATTGCAATGACAGGGTGATTCCTGAAACCTTGCAGACTTGTTGACGTGCAGAAGGAAGAACAGGAATGACCGTATCAGTTACGTTTTGTGGTGCTGCTGGTGGTGTCACCGGGTCATGCTATTTGCTGCAAACCGATCATGGAAAGTTCCTGGTTGATTGCGGGATGTTCCAGGGCAGTAAAACTGTCCGTGAACTGAACTATGGTCCGTTCCCGTTCAAGGCCGAAGAAATATCGGCAGTTCTTCTAACCCACGCACATATCGATCACTCGGGATTGCTACCCAAACTGGTAAAGGCGGGATTTGACAATTCCATTCTTGCGACAGAACCGACCTGTGATCTGCTGACTTATATGCTTCCGGATTCCGGATATATTCAGGAAAGCGAGGTCGAACGCCTGAACCGGCGCAATGCGCGGCGGGGACGACCGGAAGTAACCCCCATCTATACTCGCAAGGATGCAGAGCACACGCTTTCGAAGCTAAAACCTGTCGAATATCACGAATGGCAGGTTGTTATCGAAGGCGTGCGCGCCCGTTTCTGGGATGCAGGTCATTTGCTTGGATCTGCCTCAATCGAGATTGAGTGCGCAGCGAAGGACAAGGATGCCAAGCCGACACGATTGCTGTTTTCAGGTGATGTCGGTACGGGCGAGGCCGTGTTTAACGAGGCCCCCGAGGCACCGTCGGATATTGACTATCTGTTTGTCGAGACAACCTATGGCGATCGCAATCGTCCCAATCTTAATGACGAAGAACGTCGTGCCATGCTGGGCAAAGAAGTTCGCGAAGCATTATCAGCCGGTGGAAACCTTGTCATCCCGAGCTTTGCGGTCGCACGTACCCAGGAGCTTCTGGTTGATCTCGCACATCTGTTTAATCGTGGCCAATTGCCCGAAGCAAATGTCTTCATTGATAGTCCGCTTGCCCAGCACGCGACCGAAGTCTTTGCCCGGCATCTGAATGCAGATGATGCGCGTGCATTGGAACATCCCAAGTTCCACATGATTCCGGATGTCGAGGCCAGCAAGCAGCTTGCCCGCATCACAAGCGGCGCCATCATTTTGTCGGCCAGTGGCATGTGTGATGCCGGACGTATCCGTTATCACCTCAAGAACAATTTGTGGCGGTCGAATTGCACGGTGTTGCTGGTCGGTTTCCAGGCGGCCGGATCGTTCGGGCGTGTCTTGCAACAGGGGGCCAAGCATGTCCGAATTCACGGTGAAGAAATAGAAGTACATGCGCGTATTCGAACGCTTGATGTCTATTCCGGACATGCAGATCAGAACATGCTCTTGCGCTGGACACGTGACAGACTACCTGTGTCCAAGCGGATTTTCCTTACGCATGGTGAGGAGGGCGCGCGTACGGCGTTCCAGCATGTTCTGATTGCCAATGAGATCCCGGCTGAAAAGATTTCCATGCCAATGCTTGATGAAACGGTGACCTTGCAAAAAGGTACGCTGCATATCGTTCAGAACAAGCCCAGACTCTCGGGCAAAGAACTTTCATGTGATGATTGGCATAATATGTATGCAGGCACGATTACGGCGCTTTCCGAGAAGCTACAGGGACTTAAAACAGGAAGCGAAAGGTGTGAACTGCTCGAAAAACTCTTGCGCGATATCCGGTCAGTGTGAGAGCAATTATCATGGGAAACCAATTGCAAGCCGGATTGGTCGATTACGGATCGGCTTGCCAATAAGAGATATGCTGTCACCCTGAGGTCAGGTTGGCAGAATATTTAGGATCACTACGCATACGGGCGGGTATATGTCTATCGTGGGGAACACCGGCTATCGGGTTCTAATTTACAGTCATGATACGTTCGGGCTCGGCCATTTGCGCCGTTGCCGGACAATTGCACACGCACTTGTTTCACGTCGTGATGATGTTTCAGTTCTGATTCTTTCGGGGTCGCCGATTATTGGCAGTTTCGAGTTCCGTTCGCGAGTCGATTTTGTCCGTATTCCGGGGGTTATAAAACTCTCTAACGGTGAATATACGTCGCTTAATCTGAATATCGATGTCGATCAGATTTTAGCGATGCGCGAGTCAATCATTCAGCATACTGCCGATGTGTTTAACCCCGACATCTTTATCGTGGATAAAGAACCGCTTGGCCTGCGCGGCGAGGTGGAATCCACGCTCAAGATGTTGCGCCATCGGCGCACCCGCTTGGTGATGGGCTTGCGCGATGTGATGGATGATCCGGTCAATCTGCGTGAGGAATGGGATCGCAAGCAATGTGTTCCGGCTCTTGCCGATCTCTATGACGAGATCTGGGTTTATGGTCTGCAGGAAATCTGTAATCCGCTTGAAGGTATCGACTTGCCTGAAGGTGTGGAAGACAAGATGGCCTATACCGGTTATCTGCCGCGTACCGCGACCCGGCGTCCAACGCCCGAGCATGGTGCCCTTGGTCTAGAAGAGCCCTATTACCTTGTTACCACCGGCGGTGGCGGGGATGGCATCAATCTGGTCGATTGGGTGATCAGTGCCTATGAGACAGATCCGACCATTGCTGTTCCGTCTCTGGTGGTTTTGGGGCCGTTCATGCCTCCTGCCGAACAAAAAGCCTTCATGGAACGTGCCGAGAAGATCGATAAACTCTCGGTTATTACCTTTGATGCCAATGTTGAGATGCTGATGGACAGATCGGCTGGTGTCATTGCAATGGGTGGATACAATACGTTCTGCGAAATCCTGTCCTTTGACAAGCCGGCCGTAATCGTGCCGCGAACGGTACCGCGACTTGAACAGTACGTTCGTGCGTCAGCAGCTGAAAAGCTTGGTTTGGTTAAGATGCTGACCGAGAGGGGTGGTCGTGATCCGCGCAAAATGGCAGATGCCCTTCACGGACTGATCAACCAGCCAAAGCCGTCGCACGTGACGGTGCCGAACCTGATGGGCGGGCTTGATCGCGTTGGCGATCTGGTTGACCGCTGGCTTCCGCCGCAAATGGCTGCTGAATAAGTATCACCGGGAACAGAATTAATGACACGCGACAATCTCGCAATCGTGGTGAAGGGGTATCCGCGATTGTCGGAAACCTTTATTGCGCAGGAAATTCTGGGCATTCAGCAGGCGGGTATCCCGTATCGCATCGTGTCTTTGCGTCACCCGACAGATAAAAAACGCCACCCGATCAATGATCGCATCACCGGTGCGGTCGACTACCTGCCTGAATATGTCTATCAGGAACCAATGCGGGTTCTGCGTGGATGGCTAAAGGCACGCAAGCTGCCGGGCTATCGTCGTGCTTTAAATATCTGGTGGCAGGACTATCGCCGGGATCGTACATCAAACCGTGCGCGCCGCTTTGCGCAGGCGCTGGTGATGGCAGCCGAACTTCCCGACGATATCACACGCATCTATGCCCATTTCCTGCATACCCCGGCATCTGTTGCACGTTACTGCGCGATCATACGGGGACTGCCATGGTCATGTTCGGCCCATGCCAAGGATATTTACACCAGTGAAGACTGGGACATGCGCGAGAAGCTGCGCGATATGGACTGGCTTGTGACATGTACGAAGGCCAATGTGGATTATCTGCGCCAGCTTGCAGAAGATCCTGAAAAGGTGAACCTGCTTTATCACGGTCTGGATTTTTCGCGCTTTCCGGAAGAACTTCCACAACGCCCAAGCCGGGACGGTCGTGATGCCAATGATCCGGTAACGATCCTTTCGGTCGGACGTCTGGTGGGGAAGAAGGGCTATGATGACTTGCTCCGTGCATTTGCCAAGCTTCCTGCGGATTTGCATTGGCGATTTATCCATATTGGCGGTGGCAGCGATGGCAAATACAAACAATTGGCGTCCGATCTCGGGATCGCCGCGAAATGTGACTGGCGTGGCGCACGTGATCAGAAGGAAGTCATTACAGCCTGTCAGTCATCCGATCTCTTTGTACTTGCCAGCCGGATCGAACAGGACGGTGACCGCGATGGTCTGCCCAATGTCTTGATGGAAGCACAGCTTTGTGGCCTGGCTGCTGTGTCGACCTCTATTTCCGCGATCCCCGAACTGATTGCCGATGGTGTGAATGGTAAACTGGTACCGGAACGCGATCCTGATGCATTGGCCAAGGCATTGGAAACGGTGATTTCCGACCCCGCCTTGCGCCATGAAATGGGCAGCAAAGGCAACGAAATCGTGCGTCGGGATTTTTCGTTCTATCGTGGTATGAAGGAGCTTGCGCACCGGTTTGGTGTCACAGACTCCAAAGATAACAAAACGATCACCCGACAACCCGAAGCAGTTTAGGAGACACGCGATTGCAGGTCGCCTTTTATGCGCCGCTGAAACCTGTTGACCATCCGGTGCCATCGGGGGATCGGCTGATTGCGCAGCTTTTGTGCGATGCGCTTGAGGTTGCTGACATGAAGGTCGACATTGCATCACGCCTCAGAAGCCGGGTTGCAGATGGCAATGGCCTTAAACAGGCGCGGCTTTCAGAACTCGGGGGCAAGCTCGCCGGACGGTTATTGCGGCAATATCAGTCCGGTTTTCGTCCACGTCCGGATGTCTGGTTTACCTATCATCTTTATTACAAGGCACCTGACTGGATCGGACCGATCGTTGCTCATGCACTTGATATTCCCTATGTGGTCGCCGAGGCATCTTTTGCACCTAAAAGATCGGATGGTCCCTGGCGCCAAAGCCATGCCGCGGTTGAAACCGCTTTGCGTCAATCTGAAGCGGTGTTTTCATTAAACCGATCGGATATGACCTGTTTGCAGGATGTTTGCAGGGACGACGTTCTGCATTTCATCGCACCCTTTACCCATGTCGACCGCTGGATCGTTAAAGATCGTGCGGGCATTGATCCGGATTGCCTCAGGTTGGTGACAACAGCGATGATGCGAGACGGAGACAAGCTGAAGTCATTTGCTGTCTTGGCGCGCGCGTTGGGGCGACTTCTGCGCAATGGTGTGACCAACTGGCATCTGACCGTTATTGGCGATGGCCCGGCCCGACATCGTGTCGAGTATCTCTTTGACGAGCAGGGTATCGCATCAGACCAGGTGAGTTTTTCCGGATTGTGTGTACCCGAAGAAACCCGGGATATCCTTGGGCAGTCTGACCTGTTTGTATGGCCAGCAATAAACGAGGCATTCGGGATGGCGATGCTTGAAGCACAGGCGTCCGGCTTGCCTGTTCTGGCGGGAGATTCCGGGGGCGTGTCCGGTATCATATCAAACGGCACAACCGGCTGGCTGGTCCCGGTGGGGGATGAGGAGGCATTTTCTGATCGTCTTGCCAGTTGTCTGACCACGGATCTGGATGTACTTCGACCATTTGGACAAGCTGGTGCATCTAAGGCATCGCAGCATCACACTGTTGCTGCGGCGGCAAACATCCTTGGCACGTCGCTTCGCAAGATTGCCTGTGATCATCAAAGGGGCGGATAATGAAAGCCGTCCGATTTGCATTGCTCCGCCACGGTGTAACTGAGTGGAATGCTCAAAAACGTATTCAGGGACATTCCGATGTATCGCTGAGTACTGATACCGTTGCTTCCTACCGGAAGCTTCGCCTGCCTGACGTTTGGCGTTCTGTTCCATGGTATTGTACCCCCTTGTCGCGTACCCGCGAGACAGCGGATGCCTTGTCCATTACGCCGGTTTCGCCTGAACCTGAGCTGATTGAAATGAACTGGGGGCAATGGGAAGGCAGAAGACTTCCTGAATTGCGTGCAGAACTTGGGGATACCATGCGCGAGAACGAGGATCGGGGTTGGGATTTTCGTCCCGATGGTGGTGAAAGTCCCCGCGATGTGTTGCAACGGGTCGAGGGATTCTTGCGTCGCTCACCTGTGCCGGAATTTGGTGCCATTACCCACAAGGGCGTCATACGTGCAGTTTATGCCGCAGCAAAACCCTGGAATATGATGGGGAAAATACCCGACACGCTCGATTGGCAACGTTTGCATGTTTTTGAATGGAACGAGAAGGACGGGTTTTCAGTGTCCGAACTTAATGTGCCACTGATCGCTGTATCGGGGCTAAATGATGTCTGATGTCTTTGTTTATGTTCAGCATTTGCTGGGGATCGGCCATGTCAGACGCATGGCGTTGATCAATCAGGCAATGCGCGATAACGGGCTTTCGATCACCGTGGCGAGTGGTGGTGTGCCGGATGACGGGATTGATTTTGCCGCAGACCGGGTTGTTCAGCTTTCACCGTGTAAAACAGCAGACAGCAATTTCTCCGGTCTTGAGGACCCGAATGGCAATCTGCTTGGGGATGAGTGGAAAGAGCGCCGCAAGACAGAACTTCTTGCTGCATTCAAGGCTTCAGCTCCGAAACTGGTCCTGATCGAGATGTTCCCCTTTGGACGTCGGGCCTTTCGTTTTGAGCTGATCCCGTTATTGGAAGCCGCCAAAAAAGCTGGAATTCCAATCATCTGTTCGGTGCGTGATCTCCTGGTGCGCAAAAAGGACCCGGCCAAGACGCAATGGATGGCAGATATTGCGCGAAAATATCTTGATGCGGTTCTGGTTCATGGCGATCCACAGTTGTTTGGCTTTGATCGCAGCTTTGCCCAAGCCGACCAGATTCCTGATTTAATTGTTCATACGGGATATGTCGCACCGGCCATGAAAACTGGCGCGACGGTATCGCGCGAAGGAGTTCTGGTTTCGGCGGGTGGTGGTGCTGTCGGCGCAGAGCTGATCGAACTTGCTATTAATGCCCGCAGCCATTCCTCAAAATTTGGACAATCGCGCTGGGATATTGTCACCGGACCGCATTTTCCCGCCGCACGTTTTGATGCTGTTGCGCGGAATTTACCAGAAGGAATCACTCTTCATCGTTTTCTCCCTGACTTCCGGGAACGTATGGCCGGGGCCGCAGTTTCTGTGTCACAGGCTGGTTATAACACGCTGATGGACGTGCTTGCGACCAGAACACCTGCTGTTATGGTTCCTTTTGCCGAGGGGGGCGAAAGCGAGCAAACAGAGCGTGCAGAAATTCTTTCAAAAGAAGGGGTTATTTCCCTGCTTGATCTTGATGGCCTGTCTGCGCAATCATTAGCAAAACAGATTGATCGCGCCAGCCAACCGGCAAACGTAAAAATTGCATTGGATGGCGCGCAAAAGACTGCGTCAATTGTCGCAGGAATGATTAAGGGGCAGGTATGAGCGGTTGGGATCAGTTGCGCACGGAGCTTGATCTGTGGCAAGCCGAAGGCGGCATTGCCACGGCTTGGTGGCGCGACGACGATGCCGTGACGGTTACCGCGGAACTTGAAACCATTCTTGCATTTGAGCAGGATTACAAAGTTCCGCTAGCGCTTGCAGTGATCCCGGCTCTGTTGGAGGACGCCCTTGTCGAGCGTCTGGTGGAAACCGTGGACACCCGTGTATTGCAGCATGGATGGTCTCATCAAAACCATATGCCGGAAGGTTGCAAAAAACAGGAACTTGACGACGTTCGTGATATCGGGGCGGTGGTTGCTGACTTGCGACAGGGGTTTCATGTTCTTGAAACGCGCTTTGGAAGCCGGTTCCTGCCTGTCGTGGTTCCGCCCTGGAACCGCATTGCCAGCGATGTTGTGGCGAGCCTGCACTCACTTGGGTTCCGGGGGCTAAGTACCTTTAATGCGCGCAAGACAGCCGAACCTTTCGAAGGACTTCTTCAGGTCAACACACATGTCGATGTCATCGATTGGCGCGGAACACGCGGCTTTGTTGGTGAAGATGTTGCTCTTGCTATGATGGTCAATCACCTGAAAGCCAGAAGAACAGGGCAGGTTGACAGGGATGAGCCAACCGGCATCCTGACCCATCATCTTGTTCATGACGATCCAACGACCAAGTTTCTCGATAATTTGTTCTCTATGGAGCATGCTGCATTAAGCTGGCTTAGAATACCCGGGGTATTTCCATGGCAATAAGTCCCAAAGATCATTTGCAAGCTGAATCCGCCGAAGGGCTAACTACCCATGCGGATCCTGTTAAACCTGTCGGGGTGGGGGACAGTGATGTTCAGGTGATGGCTTATCCGGCCAAACTGATGGCGCCTGATCTGGCAAAATCAACTGTCGGCCTGTTGATCTGTGGTGTGATCGCGCTTATCCCCGACATGCTTGAAATCATTCAATGGACGGCGGCCGGTCTGGCATTGCTGTTCATCTTTTATTTTGCTCGAACCCTGATCAGGCTGCAGTCCAAGCTGTTTGTCTCTGAATACGGTATTCGACTTTCAAGCCTGCGCGGGGGGACGGCTTTTGCATGGCCGGAACTTTCAAAGTTCCGTTTGCGTTATTTCAGTACCAAACGCGATGGAAATAAAGGCTGGTTCGAACTAACGCTTCATGCTGGCGAAACCAAAATTGTCGCAGAATCAACACTGGACGGATTTGACGATCTGCTTGAAATTTCACGGGATTGGGCGAAAGATAACCAAATTCTTGTTGACGACGTTACAAGAACAAACCTGATGCGTCTGGATGAGGCTGAAACACTTGTTCAGGCTGCTGCGGCAGAGCGCTCAAATGGTGGTGCCAAACGAACATGACTGACATTCTGCGTATCAAGGATCTGAAAGTTGAGTTCGTCTTGCCGCATATGCGGGTCAAGGCTGTCGAAAACGTAAGCTTTCGCATCGGTGCGCAGGAAACGGTCGCTCTGGTCGGGGAGTCCGGATCAGGCAAAAGCACAATCTCGCAAGCAATCATGGGACTGTTGCCGAAATCAGCACAGATTACCAAAGGATCAATAATCTTCGCGGACCCGAAGAAACCGGGAACGCGTGTTGATCTTGCCATGCTTGATCGTTCGGGTGCCGAAATGCGTGCGATCCGCGGTGGTCGCATTTCAATGATCTTCCAGGAACCGATGAGTTCCCTGTCACCGCTTCATACCATTGGTGACCAGATTTGTGAGGCCGTCCGCCTTCATCGCAAGGTAGGCCGGGCAGAGGCCAACGAACTTGCAATCGAAATGTTGACCCTGATCGGTTTCCCGCAGCCAAAGAGGGCGCTTAAAACATATCCGTTTGAATTGTCCGGTGGTCTGCGACAGCGCGCGATGATCGCAATGGCAATGGTCTGTCGCCCGGCTTTGCTGGTGGCGGATGAACCGACAACCGCCCTTGATGTAACAATTCAGGCGCAAATTCTTCGCCTTATCAAGGAAGTGCAAAGCGAACTGCAGATGTCGGTTTTGCTGATCACGCACGATCTGGGTGTGGTCGCCAACATGGCAGACCGGATGGTCGTCGTATATGATGGCCGGGTTGTCGAGGCAGGGAAGACCGATGATGTTTTCATCAATCCCGGTCATGCATATACCCGGTCACTTTTGGCTGCCGTACCGCATTTCAATATGGGCCCGGACGAGCGGTTGCGTCCTTTACGGGAAATCAAACCCAAAACCGGAAGTCTGTTTTCCGAAAGCAACCAGACAGATGGTACGCGAGATGCGCCGGAAATTCCGCCGTCACTTGCGTTGCATCCGGCCATGGCAAGCGAGCCTGTCCTGGCGGTGCGCCATCTCAGCAAAAGCTTTAGCACGCGCAAGGGCAACTGGATCAAATCAGAAGAACGGCTGGTTCCCGCTGTTGATGATGTGTCCATCACGGTTAATCGTGGCGAATGCGTCGGTCTGGTCGGGGAAAGCGGATGTGGCAAGACAACACTTTCCAAACTGATCATGCGGGCGATGGAGCCTGATACCGGTTCGATCCTGTTTCGCGGTGAAAGTGGTCAGATGACCGAGTTGACCGGTCTTGATGAAGATCAGCTCAATCCATACCGGAAGCGGATACAATTCGTGTTTCAGGACCCGTTTGGATCGCTTAACCCACGAATGACAGTTCAGGATATCATTGCAGAACCAATGATCATTCACGGGGTCGGGGATAGTGCATATCGCAAACAGATGGTGCTTGAGCTGATGGATCTTGTCGGGCTTGATCCACGTTTTCTAAGTCGCTATCCGCACAGTTTTTCAGGGGGGCAGCGTCAGCGCATCGGCATTGCACGCGCACTTAGCCTGAAGCCGGATTTGCTGATCTTTGATGAACCGACCTCTGCGCTTGATGTGTCTGTTCAGGCGCAAATACTTAATTTGTTGAAAGACTTGCAGCGTAATCTTAATCTGACATATCTGTTTATTTCTCACAATCTGGCAGTCGTCGATTACATCGCGGACCGGATTGCTGTGATGTGTGCAGGCCGCATTGTTGAGTCAGCCCCTCGCGAACAGCTGTTTAAGAACCCGGTGCATCCATATACGCAGGCGTTGCTGAATGCCGTGCCGTTTGCCGATCTGGATCATTTGCTCGACTTCGACAAAATTGTTGATGGCAAGGCATCTGATCCGGCACGCTGGCCAGCACCCTTTACGATCAATGACACCAGTGCGCCCAAGATGATGCAATTTGCAGAAGACCATTTTGTACGCGCTGAACGTGCCGATTTTACGGAGGTCGCAATATGATGAAGCATTGTGCCAGTTCGACTGTATCAGCGCACCGCATGTTCGGTGGCCTGATCATCGGGATGGGGCTTGTTGGTGCTTCTTTGATGCCGGTGATGGCACAGGCAGAAGTTCCGTATTTTGAGGACGCTGTCGCCAAGGGTACCTTGCCGGCAATGCTCGAGCGGCTTCCGGAACATCCAAACGTCATTGATTTTGGTGCCGAGGATAAAACCATCGGAAAATATGGTGGTGAATTCGTCACCATTATGGGGCGTTCCAAGGATATCCGTATGGCTGTCGTATATGGCTATGCGCGTCTGGTCGGTTATGATCAGGACCTGAATTTACAGCCCGATATTCTAGAAGCACTGGACGTGAACGAAGAAGGTAACGTGTTTACGCTTCATCTGCGCAAGGGGCACAAATGGTCCGATGGTGAGCCCTTCACTGCCGAGGATTTCAGATATTATTGGGAAGACATCGTCAATAACGACGAATTGTTCCCGGTTGGTCCGCCGCGCTTCCTGTTTGTTGGTGATGAACCGGCAACCTTCGAAGTTCTGGACGAATACACCGTTCGCTACAGCTGGTCACAGCCCAATCCGTTTTTCCTGACCGAGCTGGCAGCAACCCGTCCGCCGTTTATTTATCGCCCGGCGCATTACCTTAAACAGTTCCATGAAAAATATCGTGACCATGATGAGCTTGAGCAACTGGTTCACGAACGTGGATTGCGCAGTTGGGCTGTTCTTCACACGGATCTGGACCGCCCCTATAAGCTTTCGAACATCAACCGCCCGTCGCTTGAACCCTGGCTGATCACAACGGAGGAACCGTCTGACCGGTTCGTGTTTGTGCGCAACCCGTATTATCACCGTGTCGATCCCGAGGGAAATCAGCTGCCTTATATCGACAAGATGATCTTCAATATCTCGAACTCGAAACTGGTGCCGGCCAAAGTTGGGGCAGGAGAGGTCGATCTCCAAAGCCGTATCCTGTCTCTTAAGGATTACACTTTCCTCAAGCAGTCCGAGGGCAAACAGAATTATCAGGTTCGCCTTTGGGATGTCGGTGCAGGTTCCTATGCGGCCCTTTATCCCAATCTGACATGTTCGGATCCGGTTTGGCGCGATGTCATGCGCGATGTACGTTTTCGCCGCGCCCTGTCGCTTGGGATCAACCGTACTGAAATCAACCGGGTTCTGTTCTTTGGGCTAGCGCAACCCACCAACAATACGGTTCTGCCAAAAAGCCCGCTTTTCAAACCCGAATATCGCGAGAATTACGTCAAGTTTGATGTAAAGGCGGCCAACGCATTGCTCGATGACATGGGCCTTGATCAGCGCAACGATGATGGCATCCGTTTGCTGCCTGACGGCCGCCCGATGGAAATCATCGTCGAGACTACTGGCGAGAATCCTGAACATGACGACATGCTCGAGCTGATTGGTGACAGCTGGCGTCAGATCGGCATCAAGATGTTTGTCAAAGGCTTGCAGCGCGAGGTTCTTCGTAATCGCGCCTATAGTGGCGAAACCATCATGTCGATCTTTAACGGGGTCGATAACGGTCTGGCGACGGCCAACTCTGTTCCATCTGAATTCGTTCCCGTACAGCAAGACAGTCTGCAATGGCCGAAATGGGGGCAGTATTATCAGACCGACGGCGAGGCAGGCGAAACGCCAGACATGCCCGCTGCCAAGGAACTGATGGATCTGTATCGCAAATGGCAGACCAGCAATGAAAAGGGCCGGAGGGAAGCCTGGCAGGGCATTCTTGATATCAACTCTGAAAACATGTTCTCGATCGGACTGATCGGCAATGTGCCGCAGCCTGTCGTCGTTGACAAAGACCTGCGCAATGTCCCGGAAAAAGGCATTCATAGCTGGGAACCAGGTGCATTCTTCGGGATTTATCGTCCGGACACATTCTGGTGGGACAGATAAGCCTTTTGAACCAATAACAGGGCGTTTTGCTGCCAACGAGGGAAGGGCGCAAAACGACAGGGGGAGCGATTTCGCCGATGCTGACTTACTTGGCAAGACGGCTTTTTGTAATGGTGCCAACACTGATCATGATCAGTGTGCTGGTATTCGTGATCATTCAGCTCCCGCCGGGCGATTTCCTAAGTACCTATCTGAACGAACTTCAGGCCCAGGGCGAAGCAGTCGACCCCGCAAAGATCGAATTTCTGAAGCGGCAATACGGCCTCGATCAGCCGATCTATGTCCAGTATGTGGAATGGGCATGGGGGCTACTGCATGGTGATCTTGGCTTTTCGTTTGAATATAACCTGCCGGTAACCGATGTGGTCGGTGACCGCCTTTGGCTGTCGATGGTGCTGAATTTCAGCACCGTGATTTTCATCTATATCGTCAGTTTTCCGATCGGGATTTATTCGGCTACCCGCCAGTATAGCTGGGGCGATTACGGTTTTACCCTGTTAGGATTCCTTGGCCTTGCGATGCCAAACTTCCTGTTTGCGCTGATCCTGCTTTATTATGCGAATGTCATTTTCGGTACATCGATCGGCGGCTTGATGGACCCGGAATTCATCAATCAGGGGTGGTCCTTTGCCAAGATCATGTCAGTTGCGGAGCATCTTTGGGCACCTGTCGTCGTGATCGGGACATCGGGTACGGCTTCGATGATCCGTCGGTTGCGCGCAAACCTCCTTGATGAACTGAGCAAGCAATATGTTGTTACCGCACATGCCAAGGGACTGTCGCCAACCAAGGTTCTATTCAAGTATCCGCTACGGATGGCGCTGAACCCGTTTATTGCGGACATCGGTAATATCCTGCCGCAGGTGGTATCAGGATCGGTTCTGGTGTCTGTTGTGATGTCCTTGCCGACAACAGGTCCGATGCTGCTCGCTGCGCTGCAGAGCCAGGACATGTATCTGGCGGGCTCGTTCCTGATGTTTCTGGCACTTCTGACTGTGGTCGGTATGTTCATATCCGATGTTTTGCTGGCCTGGCTTGACCCCCGCATTCGTTTGCAGGGAGGTGTGATGAAATGAGCACGGACAGCAACAAGCGCAACGAACATTACGTCGATGCGACACCGTTCGATCCATGGGATCGCGAAGCCCTGACGCCGGAACAGGAAAAATACTATCTGGCATCACAGTGGCAATTGATGTGGTGGCGACTTAAACGCCATCGGTTGGCGTATTTTTCGCTGATCATTCTGGCCATCATGTATGCGTCTGTGCTGATTGTTGAGTTCATCGCACCCTATGCGCAAGAAAGCAGAAATTCAGAATTCATTCATCATCCGCCGCAAGGTATTCATCTGTTCCATGATGGGAAATTTGTTGGTCCGTTTACCTATGGCACCGATTTCTCGGTTGATATGGAAACGCTCAAGCCGACTTATGTTGTCAATAAGGACCGCGTAAACCCCATCAGATTTTTCTGCTCAGGCGATGAATATGCGTTCTGGGGGATGGTCGATATGGATTTCCATTTCGTCTGTCCGGCAGATGATGGAACGCTGTTTATCTTTGGTACGGATCGACTGGGGCGAGACATGTTTTCGCGCATTATATATGGCGCGCGCGTTTCACTGACCATCGGACTTGTCGGTATATCGGTCAGCTTCCTTCTTGGTGTCCTGATCGGCGGGGCGGCTGGGTATTACGGTGGCTGGGTTGACGCAACAGCTCAGCGCACCATCGAGGTCATCCGGTCACTACCGGAAATCCCGCTCTGGATGGCGCTTTCCGCAGCCTTGCCGGTAACCTGGAGCCCGGTTCTGATCTATTTCGGGATCACCATCATTCTCGGCCTTATTGACTGGACAGGGCTTGCCCGCGCTGTGCGTTCAAAGCTCCTTGCCCTTAGGGAAGAAGATTATGCATTGGCGGCACGCCTTATGGGGGCAAAGCCAAAGCGTATTATTGCCCGCCATCTTTTGCCGAACTTTGCAAGCCATCTGATTGCGTCTGTAACACTTTCCATTCCAAACATGATCCTTGGTGAAACGGCGCTAAGCTTTCTGGGACTGGGATTGCGCGCGCCGGTAACCAGTTGGGGAGTTCTTTTGAACGATGCCCAGAATATCAACGCCGTGGCGGTTTATCCGTGGCTGATGTTGCCGGTGGTACCGGTTGTGATCGTGGTGCTGGCGTTCAATTTCCTCGGTGACGGGCTGCGTGATGCGGCCGATCCCTATAAGAACTGATTCTGCGATGACTTCGGCCATCCCGAGACTTGAAACAGATCGTCTGATATTGCGTGAGATCTCGATCGCAGATTGGCCAGAATATCGGTCTATGTTGATGTCCGAACGCGCCATTCATATGGGCGGCCCGTACTCATTGGCCGGTGCTTGGGGAATGTTCTGTGCGGATACCGCGCAATGGTCGCTGTTTGGCGTCGGAGCATTGATGATTGAGGAAAAATCAACGGGGCTTTGTGTTGGTCAGGTCGGCATCAATCATGGACCACTTTTCCCCGAACACGAACTGGGTTGGCTGCTTTATCAAGATGCCGAAGGACGCGGAATAGCGACCGAAGCCGCTATTGCCATGCGTGCATGGGCCTTTGGTGTCCGCAAATTGACGACACTCGTCAGCTATATTACGCCCGATAATCATCGATCCATCGGGCTTGCCAGACGGCTTGGCGCAGTCCTCGATCATGATGCACAACGTCCCGATCCCGAAGACCTCGTCTTTCGGCATCAGGCTCCTTAACGCATCCTTATTTCTTACGGAGCCACAAGCTGGTTTCAAGCGCGCCGTCAGGAAGGTGGATGCCGTTGGCAATTGATTTTTCAATCAGTCCGCCAAGTCGTGTCGTCGCATAGGCGCTCGACCACAAGACTTCAAACCCGTTACCGGCAAGAAGCGATGCAACGCCTTGTTGCTCGTTATATCCGCGCCATTGCCAGATTTCCGGATAGTCATCGGGAAGCGTGATGTCATGGATATGGATGATGGTACCGCTTGGCAGAACCGGGATGACAGTTGAAAACAACAAGTCGACATCTGTGCCAGGCATCAGGATATGGCTCGAATCAATCGACAGAATGTCTGATCCTGCAAGCGTTGCGAATACGGCCGGATCGGCCTTTTGTACTATGGCTCGTTCAATCGTGATTGGAAGTTTTGCAATATCGGCACGCGGGGCGGGATCAATGGCGTGGAAGTCGGTGGCAAGTTCGCCGTCGCGGATGGCACGATGATAAAACCGTGTTGAATGTCCTGAACCGATTTCAACGATACGGTTCGGGCGGAATTCACGGGTAAAGACATAGGCCATCATACCGTCAAGGCGCGGAAACCAGCTTTGTTGCCAGCGCGGTTCAGGTGGTGTTGCGTTGCCGAAACTTGCGAAGGCATCCTGGTACTGTGCGGCCTTGGTCAACCATGCCTTCATGGTTGGCGCGGCCTGTTCCATCATGGTTTCGATGGCGGGATATGTCGGGTGACCCACTGCCTTTTGTGTTTCACTGGCATAGCGATAGGGGATGAAATAGCCCGCCGGTTCTTTGCCAAAAAGCGTTTTCAAACCAAGTTTCCAACGGCGCATTCTGCGTGAGAACGGCATGGCAGTCATATTTTCAGTCCCTTTGGTTCGTCGGTTTGAATGTAGATGAAACTCTTGAGCTTTAAGGCATCAATCACAAAAAGTCTGATCTTCACCGCGCCAGCTTCGCATGAGCCAGAATGAAAATGCCAGTGCAATTCCCGACAGTGCGGCCATGAAGTAATAGGTGTGCGCACCAAAGCTTTCATATAGCGGACCGGATGCCCAGATACTGCTGCCAAGGAACACGCCCATTGATAGTGTCGCCATCAGGCTTTGGGCTGATGTCGCAAGCTGTTGGGGGATGGCGCGGGCGATGAAGCTTACTGCGGCCAGATGGGTGATGCCAAATGTCATGGCATGGAGTGGCTGAACAAGGAAGATCAGCCAGACATTGTCGCTGGAACCCAGAACGATCCAGCGAAGGACACCGGCCATTGCGCCAAGTGCAAACAGAATGCCCGGATGACGTCCGCGTACAAACCGTCCGGCAATGGCAAACAAAACGATCTCGGCTGCAACACCAATGGACCAGAATGTACCGATCATTTCATGGGAATAACCAACCGATTCCCAATGGACAGAGGCAAAGCTGTAATAGGTGCCATGCGAACCTTGGGCAAATCCGATGCAGCCAAGGTAAATCAGGAATACCGGCTTGCGCAAAAGATAGATCAGCGAAGACCCGGACCGAAGCGGACGGTCTGTTTGCGGGTCCGGCATGCGGGTGGTGATCGCGAAATTGATGATCCCGGCAATGAACAACATCCAGACGATCCATTCAACGGATGTTCCGTCAAGCACCCAGCCCGCGCCGTAGGATGCCAGAATAAAGGCCAATGACCCCCAAAGCCGCACCCGGCCATAGTCGAGTTGCCGGGCCTTGCATTCGTGAACTGTAATCGTGGTTCCAAGCGGCAAAAGTGGCGAGAACGTAAAACCAATGACCACAGAAAGGGCTGCGAGCCACCAGAAGTTGCTTGAAACCGGAAAGGCCAGAATGGAAACGACATAAATACCCGCAAGCCACATCATGGGGGTTTTGCGGTTGCCTGTACGATCCGCACGCTGCGCGATCAAGGGATCGGCAAAAACACGTATCCAGTTGGGCAGTGACAAAAGTATCCCAATCTCACCGGCTGACAATCCCTGCGCCTTGAGCCAAACCGGCCAATAGGGCAGGAAAACCCCCTGTACCAGAAACAGGCCCGAGAAAAACAGGGCAAGAGTGGTCGCGGTTCTAAAGCGTTCCGGGTCTTTTTGCGGATAAGTTACCGAACTGTTCATGCAGAGATTTGTCGACGTTTGAGGCCACGGATAATAAAGCGCGCAGGATGCACCGCGTGCATCAGGGATTTTTCCAGTGGCAGGGGCATGGCGCAAATCTCGCTGGCAAGAATTTCGGCGGCAAGCGGGGCACCTATCAGTCCGCGTGCCCCAAATCCCGTACAGATATACACGTCTTTGTGGTAGGGCGCACCGATATATCGCGCACCTTTTTTGCCTTTGTCGATATCGTGATAGGCCGCAAGATAACGATCAAAATCCGGTGCTGGTCCGATCAGCGGCAAGTGATCAGCCGTTGTTGTCCGCAATGATGCGCGACCATCAAGCACTTCAGATGAAAGTTTTTCAGCGAGTACAGGAAATATTTTTCCTAACTGATTGATATTATGTGCATGATCTGCTTCACGCAGGTCGGTCTGATCATCGTCGCGACCAAAGGTTGCCCCGATCACATGCAGGCCGTTTCGTGCTGGCGTGAGATAGCCCTTATAGCTGACAACACAACCGATATTGGCGTTCTCATAGCTCTTTGATACCAGCTCTTCGGGGCAAAAACTGATCTGGCCGCGTACCGGATTTAAGTGATCGCCAAGCCATCTGGTTTGCTCCAGCTGGCTGGTCTCAAGGGCACCTGCGATAACGACGGCATCAAACGTGCCAAACGCGCGCCCGTCTGCTGTCAGCAGCATTTTTCCGTCCGGGCCATCGACAATTGCGCTAATCGCCGTTCCAAGCTGACAGGTGATATTGCTGGTCAGGGCCCGAACCAGGGAAGGTGGATGGACCCAACCGGCAGACGGGTAAAAAACACCATCCACCGGAACCGGCAGGCCCAGAATATCGCGCGCTTCGTCACGGGTCATCGGGCGAACCAGATCAGGTTTATCTTTCAGGCGTGCGACCAAACCATCCAGTCGTTCGCGCTTGCGCGGACTGGTCGCCAGATCAAGAACGCCGCAGAAATCCGCTTCTACCTCGCCGCGCTCGGCCATCGGTTTGATTTTTCGATGACTGTATCGATAACCAGCCTCGTAAAACCGCCCCATGATCGCGTGATCAACGGTCAAATATGGTTCAAGCATACCAATCGGGTTGCCTGACGCGGCATTGGCCAGCTGGTCATGCTTTTCAAACAGTGTCACGTCGCATCCGCGATGGTGTAGTGCCTCGGCACAAGCTGCACCCGCCATGCCACCACCAATGATCGCAACCGACTTTGTGGTACTTTTCCGGGGAAGATTGAACCATGGATCGTCGGCAATCTCGTATTTGCCGGTATCCTCATTTACGGCGTCATCGTTCGACGTCAGACAAGCAGTGATCATGTCGCGCTTATAGGCATATCCCTTGCGCTTACTGATGACAAAGCCCGCACTTTCCAGCCCGTCACGGGCAATGCGCGCCGCAGTAAAGGTCGCAAGTGTCGCGCCATTCGGGTTGGACGCGCCGGCAAGGGCAGCAAACAGGGAAGGGTGCCACATATCGGGGTTGCGAGATGGTGCAAAACCGTCAAGGAACCAGCAATCAATATTGCCCTCATACCCCGACCAGCATTCAATCGCATCGCCAATCAAAAGGGTCAGGCTGACCGCTCCATGACCAAGAATAAAACGGTGCACCCCCGGAAGCATCGTTTCGCGTGGCCATATCTCACAAAGCTCTGCTGACAATTGACGGAGTTCCGGCCAATTGTGATGGGCCCGGATCATGTCTTCACGTGACAACGGGTACTTTTCAACCGAGACAAAGTGAAGCCGACCGGATCGATCTGCGTCCTGAGTCCAGCATTGCCAAGCAGCAAGAAAGTTCAGGCCTGTTCCGAAACCCGTTTCGCCAATGCTGAAGTTTTCTTTGCCTTGCCAGGCTGACGGAAGATTGTTGCCCTCAACAAAGACATATTGCGTTTCAGCAAGACCGTCTTTGGGATTGTAATAGACATCGCCAAAATGTGGTGAAAACGGAACATCTCCGTCCCGCCAGGTTATCTCGCCCGCTTCGGGAATGGTGTCATCAGGTGCGATGGCATCATCATCGGCCGTCATGCAGACAGCGCCTCGTCATCAAGTTCGGGCACCAGTGCAAGTGCTTCGCGCACTACCTCTGTACCCGCACCTTTGCGATGGGCGTTCTCGCTAAGGTACCGACGCCATTGTTTGGCACCGCGCATTTGCTGGAACAGGCCAAGCATGTGGCGGGTGACATGACCGATCGTGGCGTTTTCTTCGGTCAGGTGCTGTTCGATATAGGGGATCATTGCTTCAACCACCTGATGGCGGGTCAGCGGTTTGACGTCATCACCATAGAAACGTCGATCCACATCAGCCAGAATATAAGGGTTCTGATAGGCTTCTCGCCCGATCATCACGCCATCGACATGCTCAAGATGTTGCTCTGTTTCATCAAGCGTCTTGATACCACCATTGATCAGGATTTCAAGTTCGGGAAAATCCTGCTTCAGTCGATAGACCAGCTCGTATTTCAGCGGCGGGACTTCGCGGTTTTCCTTGGGCGAAAGACCGTTGAGCCATGCCTTGCGGGCATGAACGATAAAGGTTTTGCAGCCCGCATTGGCGACAGTTTCGGTAAAACGCTTCAGCGACGGATAATCCTCCTGATCATCAATGCCGATACGGTTCTTTACCGTTACCGGCGCGTCACTGGCTCCGATCATCGCTTTGACGCAATCTGCGACAATGTCGGGCGTCCCCATAAGACAGGCACCAAAAGCACCGTTCTGGACGCGATCAGACGGGCAGCCGCAATTCAGGTTGATTTCGTCATAGGCATAGCCATTGGCGATTTCACATGCGCGTGCCAGATCATCGGGATCGCTGCCGCCAAGCTGAAGGGCAATCGGATGTTCGGCGTCGTTATACCGCAAATGCCGCTCGACCCCGCCATGAATGATGGCGCCGGTTGTGACCATTTCGGTATAGAGCAACGTATGACGACTGATCTGCCGCAGGAAATAGCGATCATGCCGGTCCGTCCAGTCCATCATCGGGGCGACGGAAATACGTCGATTAACAGTCATGTGTTTGCCGTTTGTCATCAAACTGGGTGAATGAGGTTGCCGTATTCAAATCGCGGTCTTTATATATGTTCCGGGATTTAGGGTCAAAACCGATTGCGAGATGCATGGCTGCATCCCGGCGATAATAATTTACAGGAATAGATATGGTCACGATTTACGGCATCAAGAACTGCGACACGGTTCGCAAGGCTCTCAAATGGTTCGATGCGAAGGGTGTTGAGAACAAGCTCCATGATTTTCGCACAGATGGCATTGATGCAAAAACCATCGAAGGCTGGCTGGACGAAGTCGGTGGCACAGTGCTGATTAACAAGCGCGGTCCGAGCTATCGCAATCTCACGGATGCTGACAAGGCAACGCTTGAACAGGGTGGAGCAGCCGCCGCTGCCATTCTTGCTGCCAATCCGACCGTGATCAAACGTCCGGTGGTGGATTTCGGTACAACCCGCACGGTGGCTTATGATGAAAAACGCTGGGCTGAACTGGCCGGTCTTTGAGGATGTCTGATATGACAAAGCCGGTTGTTCGGGGTGTCATTTTTGATTGCGATGGTGTCCTGGTCGATACCGAAACCCTTGCTTGTCGTGTTCTGACCGAACAGCTGTGCGAATATGGCTGCGACATGGACATGACCAAGACCCATGATCTGTTCATTGGCGGAACCCTTGCAATGGTACCGCCAAAGATGAAAGAACTTTTTGATATTACCTTGCCGGATGACTGGCTTTCGGAATGTTATCAGCGCACATTTGTTGCCTTTCGCAATGATCTTGAACCGTTTGCCGATCTGGCACCAATCCTTGATCTTCTGGATCATCACAACATCCCGATGGCGGTTGGCAGCAACGGACCGCATGACAAGATGGATGTTTCACTGGGCAAGGTCGGGATCAAGGATCGTTTCGGTGACCGGATCTGTTCGGCACATGATGTCGCAAATGCCAAACCGCATCCGGATGTCTATTTGCTTGCTGCGGAAAGGATGCGTCTGCCGATCACCGAATGCATCGTTGTCGATGATAGCCAGAATGGTGTTCGGGCGGGGGTGGCATCCGGGGCGACAACAATCGGGCTTGTCGACATTACACCAGCCAGTTACCTGAGTGATGCCGGTGCACATTTCATCGCCAATGATCACCGGGAGCTTCATGATTTGCTTAAAAGCTGGATTGCCGGGCACTAGGTTCTGACAGGTTTTCAAAACCAAAACGGGTCATCTTGTCTTGGTAAGATGACCCGCATTTTTTGTTCAAAAGACCACGTTATTCGCCGATGACGATCCCTTCGCGTCGGGGATCGGCACCGCCGATCAATCCGCCACCGGTGATCATAATGGCGTGAATGCCGGAATTGAGGTCCTGCACACTGGTTTTGTAACCAAGTGCTTCCAGCTCGGGTTTCAGGGTTTCGGCAGATGTACCGGCCTCGATGTCAAAGGTGCCAAAGCGATTGACAAGGTGCGGCATGCTGATCGCTGCTTGCGGATGCATTTTCCAGTCGATCATCGCGATGATTGACTGTGCGACATAGCCGATAATCCGCGATCCACCAGGTGATCCCGTGACGATGACCGGTTTGTTGTCTTTCATGACAACGGTTGGTGCCATCGAAGAACGCGGACGTTTGCCCGGTTCAAGCCGGTTGGCAATAGGAACGCCTTCCTTGTGACTGCGAAACGAGAAGTCGGTGAGCTCGTTATTGAGCATAAAGCCGTTAACCATCAGCCGAGAGCCGAAGCCATTCTCGATTGTCGTCGTCATCGAAACCACGTTGCCGTATGTATCGACGATGGAAAAATGGCTGGTACTTGGGAACTCGATAGCCTCGTCATCAGCAAGGTTCATTGTATGACTAAAGGATGGCATGCCCGCATCCACACTCTCCAGTGCTGTGGTGCTTTCAAGCAGCTTTGCACGCTCAGCCAGATAGGTTTTATCAAGCAAACCGGTCAGCGGCATCGGTACAAAGTCGATATCGGCCATGTACCGCCCGCGATCAGCAAAGGCGAGGCGCGACGCATCACCAATCAGGCGCCAGCTTTCAGCAGAGTCGGGGCCAAGTGATGCAATATCAAACGGCTCAACAAGGCCAAGGATTTGCCCGACGGTCAGTGCACCCGACGATGGTGGCCCCATTCCGCAGACGTCATAGCCACGGTAATCTGCACAGACCGGCTTGCGTTCCCTGATCTGATAAGTGGCAAAATCACGCAGCGACAGAACACCGGGGTTCCAGGTTGCACTCTTGACCTTGTCAACGATGTCACTGGCAATTGTTCCGAAATAGAAATTTTTCGTACCGTTCTGCGCAAGGTCACGCAAGGTTGATGCATAGTGCGGATTTCTAAGCAAAGTCCCGGCCGCAAGTGGCGCACCAGCATCATCAAAGAAGTAGCTTTTTGCCGTAGGATCGCGAGACAGCTTTTCCTGATCGGCAGCGATCAGGGATGCCAGACGCTCCGAAACTTCAAATCCGTTATCTGCACGGGTGATCGCAGGGGAAAGCAAAGCGGGCCATTCCAGTTGACCCCATTTTTCATGTGCGGTCTTGAGAAGGGCCGGGGTTCCCGGCGTGCCGACCGATCGTCCGCCGACGACGGCGTCATAGAATTTAAGAGGTTCCCCGTTCTCATCCTGAAACAGGGTGGGGGTTGCATCCATTGGTGCCGTTTCGCGGCCATCAAGGGTGGTCAGCGTGCCGTTTGTCGCATCGTAATACACAAGAAAAGCCCCCCCTCCAAGGCCGGAGGATTGCGGCTCGACAAGTCCAAGCATTGTTTGGACGGCAACCATGGCGTCAATTGCGTTTCCACCCTGACGCAAAATGTCTGCACCGGCCCGGACCGCAAGGGGATTGGCTGCGGAAATCATCCAGTTTTTTGATTGAACGGAGCTGCGAAGGGCCGTTTTTGTTGTGCTATTTTCTGGTGCAATTGCATCTGTTGCCTGCTGGGCACTTGCCGATACTGCACCAAGCGAAACCAGACCGACAAATGCGACGGCCCAAAATGCAGTGGAATTCCTGATCATGTGGGGCATGTCATCAACCTTTGTTCTTGTTAAGGTTGATCATGCTCCCAGAAAAAACACGCAATTGAAAGCCATCGTTTGATGCAATGCGTAAATCAGAAAACGGGAAATTACCCGTCAGGCGGCAGTCTTGTTGCCTTTACTGCGCTGCTGGCTGACCAGTTTGACCTGAAGCCATTCAAGCATGGTGTCGGCAACCTGCTCCCAGTTCTTATCAAGCATCATTGCGTGATGGATATCGTCAACAAGCGCGTAGTCCGCATGGTATCGTTTGGCTGTGTGATGGATCAGTTCACTTTGGATGATTTCGTCATCGCGGGCGCCGATCACGAGCATAGCCGGTGCCTGTTCCGGTGACAAAAAGATCGGATTGGCTCCCATCATATCGAGCAGTGCTCTTTGACTTTCAGTTTCAAGGCGACCGAAATAGATCATGCCTTCGTCTTCGGCAATATCAGGCGACAACATCGCGCGTCCGAGACGTTCACGCAGGAAAGTATGGGGGCCGATGGCTTGAAGCCATGCCATATGGAAATAAAGGTCCGGTTGTGCCATTGCCATCATTGCATTGCTCGCAATAAGGCCTTCCGGTGGAACGGACGCCATCAGAATGGCGGCCTCGGCACTATGATTTTCAAGATATTTCTGGATGATATAACCACCCATGGAATGACCGATCAGAACTGGCGTCTGTCCAAGCGTATCGACCACTTCTTCAAGATCTTCGACATAATCATCGATCGAGGCCAGGCTGCGCAATTGTCTGCCACCACTGCCGCCATGTCCGCGCAGGGAAAACGAGACAGTTTCAAATCCCTTTTCGGCAAACCAGGTCAGGAAATGCTCGTTCCAGCACCAGGCACCGGTAAAGGCTCCATGGACAAAAACAAGCGGATGTTTGCTTTTTGGTTTGCCCATCGGACTGCGACGGAAAATTTCCAGTTCTGGACTCATGATAGGTCTCCTAAAGGAAACAGGACCAGCGTTCGAAAAGTCGTGGTGGAAAATTCTGAGATCATGTTCGCACATGCAGCATGGCTGTGTCTATCATGATGTGTCATTGGGTGAGCTTGCTGCAAGAGATTGTCAGTCGGGGGTTGTTTGCTTATGATTGCGCGCGGGACAGCAGAGTCATAACAGGGCAGCGTAAAAGTTGCCGGTTTGCATAAAAACAACAGCGCAACAAAAAGCACGGGTTCATGATTAAATTATCTGTCGTTGGCATTTTTGCCGACCTTGACGAAGACGCTCTTGGGGACGTTGAACGTCATATCAATCGCAAGACATATGCTGCGGGTACCCAGATTATTGAACCCGAGGCGGACAGCTCCGACGTTTATCTGATCCTGTCGGGCAGGGTGCGTATTGTGAACTATTCGCTTTCCGGTCGTGAAATCACGCTTGAGGAAATCGGTGCCGGGGGATGTGTTGGTCAATTGTCAGCAATTGATGGTGAACCACGATCAGCTTGTGTGTTTGCAGTCAGCAATACCGATGTCGGTATTCTTAGTCCGTCCAATTTCGAGAAGGTCGTTAAAAGCCATCCGTCTGTAGCATGGAATGTGATTACCGAGCTGGCGCGTATTGTGCGCACCTCGACCCGACGCATTGTCGATGTCAGCACGCTTGGTGCGAACGAGCGCGTCATTGCCGAAATTCTGCGTCGCGCCCAAAAGGTTTGCGATAGTGACGGAGCAGCAATCTTGGCCCCGGTGCCGGTTCATTCCGAAGTCGCCGGCCGCGTCAGCACCTCGCGCGAGACCGTTGCGCGCGTCATGGGAAGTCTTGCGCGCAAGGGGTTGGTGACCAAAGAAGATAACGGGCTGCATGTTCCTGATGTTCGTCGCCTTGAAGAGTTTCTAAGTGAATCCATTCACTAGAATTGGCAAAACACCGGCCAATAAAACTCTTCCGAACCTGAAATGTTGCCAAATGAATGATATTTTTGGGGAATTGTGACGGCTGTCACAGAATTGGGAAATATCCAAAGGTACTAATAATCTTGTGACGAGCATTTCGATGGCTCGGCACATCTCCCCCAAGAGAGTTTACTGGCCGTACTTTTTAGTACGGCCATTTTTTTTGCGTTTTCGCATGGCGATAGCAAGCATCGCGGATTAGTCTGTGCCGATATTTCAAATGCATATCGCAGAAAGAGGACCGGGCAATGCGATTATCGATAATCATGGCTGGATTGAACGGCGCCGTGGGGGTGGCCATCGGGGCATTTGCGGCCCATGGGATGGCAGGAAGCGAAATGGACTATGCCAGAAGCCTTGTTGAAAAGGGTGCGCACTATCAGCTTGTTCACGCTGTTGCGCTGGCCGCTATTGCCGGATTGGTTCACCATGTCCCGGACGAGAAGTTTTTGCGGTTCGCTGCCTATGCCATGCTCGTCGGCATCCTGTTCTTCTGCGGGTCGCTCTATGCCATCGCCTTTAGCGGAGTGACGCTATTTGGAGTTGTTGCACCGATTGGTGGTCTGTCATTCATTGCGGGCTGGCTGATGCTCACCGCTGCGGGCTATCGTCGTTTCGGTCGGTAGACAGGCAAGAGGGGGCTCAAAGCTCGTTTCCATGGCGCACAGATAAAAAAAAGACGTGTCCCGAAGGACACGTCTTTTTTAAATCTTCCGGTAATCAGATTCCGAAGAACCAGATTACTTCATTTTCGCTTCTTTGAACACGACGTGCTTACGCACGACCGGGTCGTACTTGCGAAACTGGAATTTCTCGGTGGTATTCCGCGGGTTCTTCTTAACAACATAGAAGTAACCGGTATCTGCGGTGCTTACCAACTTTACGAGGATCGAAGCGGGCTTCGCCATGTCTCTGCATCCTGTGTTCAGGTGTATCTCAGGCGGCGGAACATAAAGGTTATCGCCAGAGTGTCAAGCCATTTTGGCAAAAAAGAATGCATTTTTAATTCGCATCAAAAGTATCGGCGATTTCCTGTTGTCCGACAAAGGCGAGATTCTTGTAATCAGGGCTGTTTTTCAACAATTCCAATGCTACTTTGACGTCAAATTCTTCACTGCGATTGCTTGCCGGACAAACATTGCGAAGTTCACGGCGGTTTTTTTCGTCGCGGTAATCAAGGCTCCGCCATTTCACCATCGTACTGGCCGTCTGATCACGCTGTGAAAGGGCGGTCGAGACCTGATGCCCTGGTGTGTCATCTTCACCCGACTGCGTGCAGATGGCCGGGAAAAGACCGATTCTGTCAAATGTATAGCCCGACGGGGCTGTCATGCGTGACCAGGTAAAAGTAAGGGTGCCGTGATTGGGCAAATCATTGATGGCCTGAACCGATCCCTTGCCAAAGCTTGTTGAGCCAACCAGAACAGCACGGTTTCTGTCCTGAAGGGCTGCGGCAACCAGCTCGGCCGATGATGCGGTTCGTCCGTCAATCAAAACGATCAGTGGTGCCCCCTTGGTCAAATCATCTGTTTCCGCCCGGAAGGTATGACGTGCTGCGGTGACGCGTGAAAATGTATTGCCAATCGGTCCGTTCTCCAGAAACAGATCGGCAACAGCAACACCCTGTTGAAGCAACCCGCCACGATTTCCGCGCAGATCAAGGATGACCCCCTTGAGCCCGCCGTCATAAAGCTGCGCCTTGAGGATATTGTCCCCCAAAGTGCTTGCCGTTGCACTGTTAAAGCTTGTCAGACGGGCAATCAGGATGTTGTCTCGGATTTCTGCAAAAACCGTCCGGTCAATCACACGTTCGCGGACGATTTCCAGCGGAGTAATAGTCCGGTCACCTGCAGTGTTCACGTCAATGATCACTCTGCTGCCTTCCTCGCCATGAAGCAGCTCGGCAGCATATTGGCTGGTCTTGCCATACATGTCTTCGCCGTTAACCGTAACGATCTGGTCCCCGGGATGAAGGCCTGCCTTTGCAGCCGGGCTTTCGGGATGAACAAGTTTCACTACCGGATAGCCGTCACCACCGATCAGGCGAATTCCGATACCGATATAGCCATCGCGGCGATTGCGGGCTGTTTCGGCCTGTTTGGGGCCTTCGTAGCGGCTGTAGCGGTCCAGATTGCGGATGGCACCGCTGACAAGGGCAGCCTGTACGTCAGATGTCTGGCTGTTACGCAATACTGGGGAATAGGCCCGATAGGTACCAAGCCCGCGCAGGGTGATTTCGGACCAGATCTGGGTGCCTTCGGCACTTGTCTGGTCATAGTTGGTCTGCGGCAGGGCAATGGTCTGAACCGTTTTGCCATCATATTGCAAAACGAGGTCATCAGGGGTGATGCCGACACGGATGTTGTCATCAATTTCCGAGAGACCATCAAGCGTATTGACCAGAATTTGATCGCGACTGATGGGATCAATGTAGCGGGTGGCAACCAGTTCGATGGTCTGAGTGACGAGTTCGCGTGTTTGCGGATCGTCAGGGGCAGTTATCCCTGCCACCTGAGAGGTGCCGCAAGCTGCTTGTAACAGACAAAGGCCAAGCGTAGCCCCGATACGCCGCCACTGGCTTAAGCCGTTATTCAAGGGGAGATAATCGATCCGGGGCAGGCCAAAGATGACCAAGCGAAACATCCGATCAGTTCATAAAAGCCAACACGCCTAATTCTAAGCGAAAAGGTGCGTAATAGCCAATGGCTATCCTTTGATGCGCATTGCCCATTGCGTGCCGAGAACAGCACCCTTGATAAATGGCAGGAAGCCGAGGCACAGCAATACTGTGGCAGGAAGCCAGATGGACAATTGCATCAGAACGGACGGCTTGATGGATTGCTCCATCATCAAGACGCCAGGCACAACGATATGGCCGACCAGAAAAATAGTGAAATAGGGTGGGGCATCATCACAGCGATATTCGCCTATCGGGTGGCTGCAGACATCGCATTCAGTACGCAGCTTCAGATATCCGCCAAAAGCCAATCCATGTCCGCAATTGGGGCATTTACGGCGAAATCCGCGACGCAGACCAAGCAAAAGACGCTTTCCGCTGTCGGTTGGTCCTGACATGTTGGCGTCAGTGTCGTGATGATCAAGGGGGGGCGGGGTATTGTGGGGCTCGGTCATTGGGCGTGAAACTCCTTTTTCGTTCCTGCCTGCACTTGATCCGAAGGGCAAAAAAGGGCATTGAAACGATATACCATCATCATGATGTTCAAGAGCGCAAGCAAGTGAAATCGTCCCTTTCAATTCACCCTATGGGCGACTTTGTGGCTTTTGACCATAAATGAATACCTGCCAAAGGAGTGCCCAATGGGAAATGCAGACGCCATCGTTGCCGGCCTGAAACAGGACTTCATTGAGGACACTATCGAGCGTATTGATCGCATTGAAACCACGATTGACCGTGTCGCCGGCGGCATGGATGAGGCCGCCGCAGGCATTGCCGAGCTGCGTCGAGAAGCCCACACGGTCAAGGGGCTTGCCGGATCATTCGGTTTCCCACTGGTCGGCGCAATCGCCCATCGACTGGAAGACTACATCGCCGAACTCACCGAAATTGATGACCTCGAAGCTGCATCGCTGGTCGATTTTACCAGCTGGATTCGAGAAATTATTGAAAGCGGGACCAATCCGCCCGCAGATGAAGAAACACGTATTTTGCGATCCTTGCCGACGCGGAGTGCGAAAGCAGACGATGTCGACGTAAAATCGGCCGTCGCAGTTGCCCAGGACAAGGAAGTCTTGCTTGTGACAGCGACCACAGTTCAGGCGCATTTTCTTCAACGTGAATTGCGCGAGAAGGGATTCAGGACGATCACCGCCCGCACCGCAGTCGAGGCCTTTCAGACGGTGGTGCAATCGCATCCGGACGCTGTGATTACAGCAGCCGTGCTTGATGGGCTAAGTGGCATCGAACTGATCCGTGCGTTGGCTGCAATGAAAACCCTTGCGGACAAGAAGCTTGGCCTGCTGACCAGTTTTGATGCTTCGCACCCTGATCTCGAAGGATTGCCGGGAAATGTCGCAATCATTAATAATCGTGGCAAACAGACGGCGGAACATCTGGCGAAATTCATTGAAACAATGATGTAGTCACACACCACAGGATCCGGGCGTGAAATGCAAAAGGGCGGCCAGTTGGCCGCCCTTGTTATATCTCTGGTGTATCTGACTGTGCTGTTATTGCGGTTTGTCACCGCGTTTTGCAGCACTTCGGGCTAACCGGCTGGACGCCACCAGTTTGCGTTGCTTTTTAGGTGTCGTTTTTTTCTTGCCACCTGCTTTGCCCTTGGACTTCGTCGCTGATGTCCCGTCGGGGCCGGTCGCCCCGCGCGGTCCCGAACGGAATCCGGGCTTGCTTCCATGGCGATGACTACGCTCGCCGGGGCTTCCGCCACGATGCTTGTTCTGACCGCGCCGTCCACGCGGGCGTTCGACCAGATCGCGTGCAGTGATATCAGCATGTTCTGCCAAACGCAGGGCCAGTGACCCTGTTGCCGCGTCCGCATCAGCAATGCGCACAACAACCGTGTCGCCAAGCTGGAACCTCTTGCCGCGGTTCTGTCCGACAAGTGCATGACTTGCCGCGTCATGGACATAGTAGTCATCGGGCAGGGTAGAAATCGGTACCAGACCATCCGCACCGGTTTCGTTCAGTGAAATGAACAGACCAAAATGCGTGACACCGGAAATCTTGCCGGGGAACTCGGCACCGACCTTGTCGGACATATAGGCGGCAACATAACGATCAACCGCGTCGCGTTCGGCCATGGCGGCCCGACGTTCGGTGCCCGAAATGTCTTCGCCAATCTGTTCGAACCGTTCACCATCTTCGGGCGGCAATCCGCCTTCGCCAAGTTTCAAACCTGCAATCAGGGCACGATGGACCAGAAGGTCGGCATAACGGCGGATCGGGGATGTGAAATGCGCATATTTCTTAAGAGCAAGGCCAAAGTGCCCGATATTGTCCGGGCTATACATGGCCTGTGACTGGCTACGCAGGACGACCGTGTTGATCAGTTCGGATTCGGGGGTGTCCTTGGCCATTTCAAGAATGCGGTTGAAGTCACGCGGACGCAAAACCGATGCCTTGTTTAACTGATAACCAGCACCTTCAAGGAACTCGCGCAGGGCTTCAAGCTTTTCCTCGCTGGGCGCATCATGGATACGATACATGCAGGGTTGCTTGATGCGTTCAAGTTCCTCGGCAGCACAAACGTTGGCCGCAATCATGAATTCTTCGATCAGCTTGTGACTGTCAAAGCGCGCACGTGGTGCGATGGCCACGATCTGGCCTTTGTCATTCAGCTCGATCTTGCGTTCCGGCACGTCAAGTTCCAGAACCCCGCGATGTTTGCGGGCCTCAAGAAATGCATGGAAAGCACCATAAAGCGGTTTGATGATGGTCTCGACGAGCGGACCTGTGGTGTCATCGGGCTGCCCATCCATCGCGCGCTGGACCTGATCATAGGTCAGGCGGGCGGCGGATTTCATCATGCCACGGCAGAATTTATGACGCAGCTTGTGACCATGTTTGTCCAGCCACATTTCGACGGCCATACAGCCGCGATCTTCATGAGGGACAAGCGAACACCAACCATTTGAAAGCTCAAACGGCAACATCGGGACGACACGATCCGGGAAGTAACAGCTGTTGCCGCGTTTGACGGCCTCACGGTCAAGCGCATCGCCAGGTCGGACATACCAGGACACATCGGCAATCGCGACCATGATGTGCCAGCCACCCTCGTTTTCCGGGTCACTGTCGGGTTCTGCCCACACAGCGTCATCGAAATCGCGCGCATCGGCACCATCAATGGTGACCAGCGGGATATCGCGAAGGTCGGTACGTTTGCCAAGCGGTGTGGCCTTTGATTCGCGCGCCTGAAGTTCGACTTCGGGCGGGAATTCAAAGGGAATACCACGCGCATGGATGGATACAAGGCTGATGGACTTTGGTTCATTGATATTGCCAAGAACCTCGGTGATACGGCCTTTGCGCAATCCGAAATGTTTGCCCGGCAGAATTTCCGTCAAAACCAGTGCGCCGGTTTCAAGATCGGGATGATCGTCAAGCGGGACTGCTATCTCGCCGCTATCCTTGCGGTCTGTGGGTACAACGCGACCTTCGCGCTCATTGGGGCGATAAAGACCCAGGACGCGCTGTGGGCCGCTTCCAAGGACCCGCATGATGCTGGCTTCATAGGTCTGCTTGCCGGTATAGCGCAGCTTGGCCAGAATCTTGTCGCCGATACCCGGGGCACTCGGGCCACCACGACGGATCGATTTCACGACGATCTGGGGCGGGTCGTAATCGTGCTTCCAGACATTCGGCCTGGCAAGAACCTCGCCATCATCGTCAATGCCGGTAATTTCCAAAACCTCGACCGGGGGCAGACGGTCAGGTTTATCAAACCGTCTGCGGCCCTTGACCACATCGCCTTCAATTTTCAGGTCTTTGAGGATCTTTTTAAGCTCAATCTTGGCTGCGCCCTTGATGTTAAAGGCGCGCGCAATTTCGCGCTTGCCGACCGGGGTCGGGCTCATATCGATGAATTCGATAATTTCTTCCCGGGTCGGGAAGTGCTTCTTGTCTTCTGTATCGTTCGCCAACGGTGCGGCGTCCTTTCAATCATTAACCCCTGAAAAGGAAGGCGGCGATTAATTCGCCGCCGCCTTTTTCGTGGTTGTCTTCTTTGCTGCGGGTTTCTTTGCAGCTGTTTTCTTTTTCGCGGGGGCTTTCTTTGCCGCCGTTGTTTTGGTTGCCGTTTTCTTGGTCGCGGCTTTGGTTGTCTTGCCGGACTTGGCTTCCTTTTCCTTGATGGCCTTTATCGCCATTTCAAGGGTGATATCGTCACGTTCGACATCGCGAATATTGGCTATGGTCTTTTTGTGTTTCACAAACGGACCCCAGCGACCGACTGCGACAAAGATCGGCTCATTGTCATCCGGGTGCTTGCCGATTTCAGTGCCCGACTTTTCACGTTTATCCGCGATCAGGGCAATAGCACGGTTTTCACCAATAGTCAGAACGTCATCGTCAGCCTTAAGGGACGCAAAGATGCTGCCTGCCTGCACGTAAGGGCCAAAACGGCCAACGTTGGCTTTCATTTCCTCGCCGGTATCGGGGTAAATCCCGACAACACGTGGCAGGGTCAGAAGTTCTTCGGCCTTGGTCAGGTCAACAACTGACGGTTCCAACCCTTTGGGAAGGGACGTCCGTTTCGGTTTGACCTTTTTGGGTTTACCGTTCTTGCCTTCGACTTCTTCTTCCTCGCCAAGCTGAACGTAAACGCCATACGGGCCCTTGCGCAGGGTGATTTCCTTGCCGGTTTCCTTGTCGATCCCAAGTACCTTGGGGCCGGAATCAAGTTCGGAATCGCTACCATTTTCATTGGCAACCAGCGGACGCGTAAAGTTGCATTCAGGATAGTTCGAACAGCCAAGGAACGCCCCGAACTTGCCAAGCTTAAGGCTTAGCGTACCGTCGTTGCATTTCGGGCATTTATGCGGATCTGAACCGTCTTCACGGGTCGGGAACAGATAGTTTTCAAGCATCACCTGAAGCGCATCAAGCACGTCAGTGATCTTGAGTTCCTTTGCCTCGTCCACGTTGCCTTTGAACGATTTCCAGAAATCCCTGAGAACATCTTTCCAGGCCAGATTACCCATCGAGATTTCATCAAGCTGGTTTTCCAGATCAGCCGTGAAATTATACTGCACGTAACGTTCAAAGAACTTCGACAGGAAGGCCGTTACAAGACGGCCCCGGTCCTGTGCGACAAAGCGGCGACGTTCAAGCAACACATAGTTGCGATCCTGAAGGACCGAGATGATCGAGGCATAGGTCGACGGGCGACCGATGCCCAGTTCTTCCATCTTCTTGACCAGACTCGCCTCGGTATAGCGGGGCGGGGGCTGGGTGAAATGCTGATCGATGCTGACTTTGCCAAGGTCGGGTTTCTGACCTTCCTTAAGCGGCGGCAGGCGACGATCATTTTCGTCCTCGGCCTCGTCATCCTTGCCTTCCTGATACAGTTTCAGGAAGCCGTCAAATTTGACGACAGAACCGTTTGCGCGAAGAACGACATGGTTGTCATTTGATGACAGATCAACCGCAACCTGATCAAAACGGGCATCTTCCATCTGACAGGCAACCGTACGTTTCCAGATCAGGGTGTAAAGAGCCAGCTGGTCCTTGTCGAGATGACGAGAAACCTGATCAGGGCGACGGAACAGGTCGGTCGGGCGGACAGCTTCGTGGGCTTCCTGCGCGTTTTTGGCCTTGTTGGCAAAGCTGCGTGCGCTTGGCGGCAGGTAAGCTTCGCCATAATCCTTGGCAATCAGGCGACGGGCCGCTGCCAGTGCTTCCTGTGAAAGAACCACGGCGTCGGTACGCATATAAGTAATCAGACCAACGGTCTCGCCGCCGATATCAACGCCTTCATACAGGCGTTGGGCCAGCTGCATGGTGCGTTTCGCTCCAAAGCCAAGCTTGCGCGATGCTTCCTGTTGCAAGGTGGATGTAGTGAAAGGTGGCTGTGGACGACGTTTGACGTCCTTGCGCTCGACCTTTGAAACCGTGTAGTTGCGGCTTTCGACTTTTTCCTTGGCGATTTTGGCCGCATCTTCATTGCCAAGTGCCAGCTTATCAAGCTTCTCGCCATTCAGATGGGTCAGGCGGGCCGTAAAATTACCTTCCGGAACGGCAAAGCCTGCTTCCAGTGACCAGTATTCGTCGGGTTTGAAGGCTTCGATTTCGATTTCGCGTTCGCAGATCAGGCGCAGTGCAACAGACTGCACACGTCCTGCCGACCGGGAGCCGGGCAATTTGCGCCACAAAACCGGCGAAAGGTTAAAGCCTACCAGATAATCAAGTGCACGGCGCGCCAGATAGGCGTCGACCAGTTCCTGATTAAGTTCACGTGGATTGGCGATTGCGTCGGTCACGGCTTTCTTGGTGATCTCGTGGAATACGACGCGATGAACATCACGACCGCGGAGCAGCTTCTTCTGCTCGAGAACTTCAAGAATGTGCCAGGAAATGGCTTCCCCTTCGCGATCCGGGTCAGTTGCGAGATAGATGGTGTCGGAGTCACGTGCAGCAGCTGCGATCTCGCGGATCTGCTTTTCAGAACGCCCGTCTGTTTCCCAGACCATCGAAAAATCGTTGTCGGTATCGACCGAACCGTCTTTTGACGGCAGATCGCGGATGTGACCGAAAGAGGCCAGCACCTTATAATCGTCGCCGAGATATTTGTTGATCGTCTTGGCTTTGGCCGGGGATTCGACGATGACAAGATTCATTACGTTTTTCGTGTCCGGTTCTTGCGCCCGAAGGCGATATTTATGTTGTGCTTAAAATGACCCGAATGCGTGAGACACATATATATAGTGTCTGTGTATTTCAGATCAGATTGCGCAAATTGCAGCAAATCACAACAATATTTATCGCGCCACATTTCGACGCGACTCTCATTTGGCGATACGCGATACCCTATTTCCGGGGTGACGTTCAACCCTTCCTGCAAGTTCAAGCTCAATCAAAATCGTAGAAACATGGTTTGCAGACATATTTGATGTGCGAATTAGCTCATCAACCAGCAGGGGGGACGTGGACAGTAAATCAAAGATTTTCTCCTGATCATCAGAGGCCGGATCGGATGAATGTGTTTTTGATGTTTTATGTTCATTTTCAATATCTTGCCCGGATTTTGGGGCCGGTAAGGTTTGGGCGTCACGTTCAAGTGACGCGATGATGTCCCCATAGTCAGTCGGGGACGCATCTGTATCGGGAATGCGACCCTCTGTGTTGAAACGATGAAATCCTTCGAAAAGATGGATGTTTTTTTCTACCTGACGCAACGCATCAAGAATTACGTCAACAGAGTCGCATAAAATTGCGCCATCGCGGATCAGGCTGTTTGGCCCGGCCGCACGCGGGTCGGTTGGTGAACCGGGCACGGCAAAGACGTCACGCCCCTGATCCGCGGCAAAACGGGCGGTAATCAGCGACCCTGAATTGCGTCCGGCCTCGATAACGACAGTTCCGGCAGATAGACCCGATATGATCCGGTTACGTCTTGGGAAATGGCGCGCCTGTGGTTTTAAGCCTGGCGGCATTTCGGAAATGACCAGTCCGCTTTGGCAAAGCTGTTCATAAAGTTCCTGATGTTCACGGGGATAGATGACATCGACACCACCCCCAAGCACTGCGATTGTTCCTCCGGCGTGATCGCCGGTGATGCCAAGTGCCGCACTATGGGCTGCGCCATCAATGCCGCGTGCCATCCCGGATGTGACGACATATCCGGCTGAGACAAGTTCATGGCTGATCTTGCGGGCGAAACCGCAACCGTTTGCCGATGCATTACGTGCACCGACGATACCTATTGACGTTTTTGACAAAAGTTCCGTTCGCCCGATTGCATAGAAATAGGGCGGGGCATCTTCAATACGCGCCAACAAAGCAGGATATTCCGGGTCACCGAAAATGACTGGTTTTGCGCCACAGGCCTTTGCCTGATCAATTTCGGCAATGGTGTCCTCACGGCTGGCGAGTGTGATTTTTCGGCTATTGGCGGATTGCCGGATGATTTCAGGCAAAACTTCGATGGCCTCACGCGCAGAGCCAAAGCGTTCAAGCAGTTTGCGAAAGGTAACCGGGCCAATATTGCCACTGCGCGCAAGCCGCATGCGGGCAAGGCGTTCTGATTGTGCTAATCGTGCCGGTTGTTGATCACTTAAATGCATAACGCCCGGATTGTGGTCATCCGGGCGTTGCTTCGTCAAGCTATTCGAAAGGACGGCTCAGTTTTCCGGGGGCGCGCTATCTTCTTCTGACTGTTTCTTTTTCTGACCGATCTTGGGTTCTTCACCGCGCAAAAGACGCCCGATATTGGCATGGTGTGCTGCCCAGACAATGACTGCCAGAAATACGCCAAGCCATCCGGCACCGGGATCGTTTGCAATGAAAAATGCAGCAAGCGGTGCGGCAATCATCGCAATCAATGCCGACAGCGACGAGATGCGGAAAATCAGCGCCATAACAAGCCAGGTCAGGGCCGCACAAAGCCCCATGATCCAGTTGACGGCTGCAAGGGTGCCAAGCGTGGTGGCAACACCTTTGCCGCCTTTGAAACGCAACCAGATCGGGAACATATGCCCGATGACGGCGGCGCCACCGGCAAATATTCCCTGTTCAACACCTGCCAGATGGGTGAACAGAAGGGCTGCAAAGGCACCTTTGCCTGCATCGCCAATCAGGGTCATGAATGCCAGACCCTTGCGACCGGTACGCAGAACGTTGGTTGCGCCAATATTGCCCGATCCGATTTTGCGAATGTCCCCAAGACCCGCCATACGTGTCAGAACCAGCCCGAACGGGATGGAGCCCAGCAAATAACCACAAACCGTGGCGATCTGCAGCGACATCAGCATGGCCTTGTAGCCTTCGTCGAGTTCCATATCAGGCGCCTTCCTTGAAGATTTCGCGGCCATCAATCAGGGTGCGCAGAACACGACCCTGTGTAAGGCGACCATCAAATGGTGAGTTTTTCGATTTCGAATGGAACTGATAAGGATCGATTTTCCACGGACGATCCGGATCAAATACCACCAGATCGGCCGGCGTGCCTTCGGCCAATGTTCCGGCACCCTTGATGCGTACTAGTTCTGCCGGAATACGTGTCAGCTTGGTGATGACCTCAAGAAGCGACATGTGGCCGTTGTGGTAAAGTTCCAGTGAAATCGGCAGAAGTGTCTCAAAGCCCACCGCACCGGCAGCAGCCTGTGCAAAGGGCAAGCGTTTGGAATCGGCATCTTGCGGATTATGGTCCGATGCGATGGCATCAATGGTGCCATCGGCCAGTCCGGCCACAATCGCCTGACGATCATCTTCTGAACGAAGTGGCGGGGACAGTTTGGCAAAGGTGCGATAATCCGATACCGAGTTTTCATTCAGCGCGAAATAGAATGGCGCGGTGTCACAAGTCACCTTAAGGCCGCGTTTCTTGGCCTTGCGGATGACTTCGACCGATTCACCTGTCGAAATATGTGCAAAATGAAGTCGACCGCCTGTCATTTCGGCCAGGCGCAAGTCGCGTTCGATTTGCATGACTTCTGCAAGCGGCGAAACACCTGACAGACCAAGGCGGGTGGCAAGCTCGCCACTATTCATCGAAGCCCCCGTGGAAAGTTCGGGTTCTTCGGGGTGCTGCACAATCATGCCATCGAAAAAGGCGGAGTAGGACAGGGCCTGACGCAGCAAACGCGCACTGGCGATGGTTTTGACGCCGTCACAGAATGCTACTGCACCTGCCTGATGCAGAAGGCCCATTTCGGTAATTTCCTTGCCTTCGATACCTTTGGAAACGGCACCATAGACAAAGACCTTTGCCAGCCCGACCTTGCGCGCACGGCGTGCGATGAACTCGACACCGGCAACATCGTCAATCACCGGATCGGTATTGGGCAGGGCGATGATGGTGGTAACGCCACCAATGGCGGCTGATTTACCAGCTGTCTCAATGGTTTCCTGATGCTCGAAACCCGGTTCACGGAGCTGGGCACGTATGTCAACCAGACCGGGGGCCAGGCAAGCGCCGCCAAGATCGATGATCTCGAACCCTTCGGGCACAGTATCCTTTGTAATGCCGGAGCCGGATTTGATGATGGTGTCATCTTCGATCAGAAGGCCACCCGGGCCATCGGTCTGGGCGGCCGGATCAAGAAGGCGAGCATTGATAAGGGCCTTTTTGCCTGCGCCCTTGGCGCGAATAGCGGGGTTCATGCCTGACCTCCCAGCTTTCTGTGGTTCTGCACAAGCAATTCCAGCGCGGCCATACGTACGGCAACTCCCATTTCGACCTGTTCGCGGATCACGGAACGTTCGACGTCGTCGGCGACTTCACTGTCGATTTCAACGCCGCGGTTCATCGGGCCGGGATGCATGATAAGTGCATCGGGTTTGGCATTGGAAAGCTTTGCCCGGTCAAGACCATGGAAATGGAAATACTCGCGCACAGACGGGATAAAGCTTCCTTCCATGCGTTCAAGCTGAAGGCGCAACATCATGACGATATCGCAATCCTTCAGTCCTTCTTCCATGTCATGGAAAATCTCGACACCCATGCGGTCAATCTTTGACGGGATAAGGGTTGGCGGAGCGACCAGACGCACACGCGATCCCATGGTGTTGAGCAACAGAATGTTCGAACGTGCAACGCGCGAATGCGCAATATCACCGCAGATCGCAACGTTCAGACGGTGCAGACGTCCCTTGTGGCGACGAATGGTCAGTGCATCAAGCAGGGCCTGTGTCGGGTGCTCGTGGCGACCGTCACCGGCATTCAGAACTGCACAATTGACCTTTTCACTCAGCAGTTTGACAGCGCCACTATCGCCGTGACGAACGACAAGTGCATCCGGGTTCATGGCATTCAGCGTCATGGCGGTATCAATCAGGGTTTCACCCTTTTTGACCGAGCTGGTCCCGACCGTCATGTTGATGACATCCGCGCCCAGACGTTTGGCGGCAAGCTCAAACGATGTCAGCGTGCGGGTGGAGTTTTCGTAAAACAGATTAACAACCGTGGCACCTGCCAGAATATTGCTGGTCTTGTCAGCAGAACGGTTCTTTTCCGCGTAATGCTGTGCCCGATCAAGAATAAGGGTGATTTCCCCGGGGGTGAGACCCTCGATGCCGAGGAGGTGTGGGTGCGGATAGTGATCCGCCGCTGGTCCCATGACGCTCATGGCGTTGCACATTTCCCTTGGATGGTCTGGAAAAATTTTCGCGCGGAGCATAGCGAATTGCCCCTGTCACGAAAAGTTAAATATTCCAAACCTGGCCCCGAAGATGCGAAGGTTTTCCTGACTGATCGGTCAGGTTTTCGGCGTGGTCAAGAATTGTGAGGCCGGTTAAACCACATGCATCAGGACGGCGATGATCGGCATGGTGATGATGGCTACAAGTGTGTGAACGGTGATGATGCTGGCCATCATTTGGGCATCGCCGCCCATCAGGCGGGCAAGAACATAGGCGCTGGCAGAACAGGGAAGGGCGGCATAAAGCACTACTGCCGCGCTCTCGATTGTGGGCAATCCCAGGGCAAAACAAAGTCCGGCGGCAATTGCCGGGCTGATCGCAAGCTTGCCGAAGGTCGATATGCCAACCGGAACCCCGGCATTGCGTGCGGCCTTAAGATCAAGCCCGGCGCCGACCGCAAGCAGGCCGATTGGCAGTGCGGCACGCCCAAGAACTTCAAGGAACGGGCCGATCACAGGGGGTAAACCGAGACCTGAAACATTGAAAAGGCTGCCCAAAACGCATGCCACCAGTAACGGGTTTTTGCAAACATCGCGCAACAGCGATAGCAAGCCGGGTGTTCGGTCATTGTCCCCCCAATGGGCGCAGGCCAGAACCGATATGACATTCACGGTCGGAACAACCAGTGCCACACAAAGCGCTGTAACCGTCAGTCCGGATGTTCCAAGAAGGGCGGCTGCAACCGCAAGACCAATATAGGTGTTGGGGCGTATAGCCCCCTGAACCAGCGATGAAAATGCCGCCGGGCTGACCTTTAGAACCGGCTTCAGTATCATGATCAGGACGGTGCAAATCGCAATGGTTCCAAGCATTGCACTGGTGATCCCGACAAGTGGCAGGCTGCCAAGGTCGGCCTTGGCGGTATTGGAAAACAGCAAGGCTGGAAAGGTAACAAAATAGGTCAGTTTCTCTGCGCCCGGCCAGAATGTATCAGGCAGGAATCGCCGTTGGCGAAGCACATAGCCCAGAACGATCAGGGCAAATGTTGGCAAAAGGGCGGACAGAATGGCGATCATTAAAAGACCTGCTGGCTTGATGTGTGCCGGGTGCATTTCGGTTTGAAAGGCCCAGCGCTAGCTTATGTTTTCCGATAAAAATGCAATCGCTGCAAGCGATTGGGCTAGATGACTTTAATTCACCTGCAACCCGGTTGTTCTTTGTTGAGCAATCAGAATGTGATAGTCAGCACATCTATAAGGGTGCCCTCGTTGTAAAGTGCCAGGGCTGCTAAAACAAAAGGGGACGCTATGTCGCGCGCAATCGACCATTTGGTTCTATGTGTGAATGATCTTGATGCGGCGATTGCTGCCTATTCCCTGCTCGGTTTTACCGTGACGCCCCGTGCCATTCATCCGTTCGGG
Organism: Thalassospira profundimaris; assembly: GCF_003326795.1. GTDB lineage: Bacteria > Pseudomonadota > Alphaproteobacteria > Rhodospirillales > Thalassospiraceae > Thalassospira > Thalassospira profundimaris_C. The sequence continues at coordinate 212,748 of NZ_JPWI01000004.1, forward strand.
ACTGGCAATGCGCTGATCCAGCTTGATGGTATGTATATTGAGCTGCTTGCCGTGGTGGATCCCGGTAAGATTGCCGAAACCGATTTGTCGGCGCCGTTTTCCTTTGCGGTCTATAACCGTGATTATCTGCGCCATCGTCAGGGCATGTCGATGCTGGCACTGCAATCACGCGATGCAGAAAAGGACCGCGAGGATTTCATTGCTGCCGGTGCTGCGGTTCCGCCGGTATTTCACTTTGAACGTGACGCCCGGACTCCAGATGGTGACACGGTGGGCGTGGCATTCTCCTTGGCCTTTGCAAATCATCCGTTGCTGCGCAATGCGGTTACATTTGTTTGCCAGCATCGCCACCCGCCACAGAATTTCTATTTTCCGCAATATCAGTCGCATGCCAATGGTGCAAAGGCGATTGGCAAGGTGATGTTAAGCCATTGGGCGGCGGATGCAGTACGTGATTTCTATGAAGCAATCAGGATCGATCATCTGGTTGAAGCCCTTCACAGCGATGAATTGATTGCAAAATACGGTTTTGATGATCCTGAATTCTCAACAGACGGATTTGCCGGATTTGAGCTGATCGTCGAAGATATCAGCAAGATTGCAGACGCTGCATTGTCCCTTGGGGCGGTTCAGAAGAAGGGGCAACTGATCCTGCCGCCATCGAAGTTCTTTGGACTGATGGTCGTCATCAAATCCAGATAAAAAAAGCTGCCTGAATGAACAGGCAGCTTTTTAAAATCATTAGATGATCAGGACGAGGATATCAGTCTTCGTCGCCGTCAAATTCGTCTTCATCGGGTTCCGCGTTTTCACCCGGATCGGTATGACGGTTAAGGTGATCAAGTGCGCCCTGCAGGATATAGGCAGCTGCCGTTTTATCGACGACTTCCGCACGACGTTTGCGGGTCATGTCGACTTCCTCGATCAGGATACGCTCGACCGCGTTGGTCGAAAGACGTTCGTCCCACATCAGTACCGGCAGGTCGATGTATTTTTCCATCTCGTCGATAAAGGCGTAAACGCGATGGCAGGCCTTGCCGATCGAACCATCCAGTTCGCGCGGGAAGCCAATGACGATGCCACCAACATTCTGCTTGGTAATGATCGACGATAGCTGTGCGATATCGCGGGTAAATTTCTTCCGCGAGATCAGCTCATAAGGTGAAGCGATCTGCAGCCCGACATCTGAAAGGGCCACGCCAATGGTTTTGGTGCCAAGGTCCAGGCCCAAAACGCGCGCTGCTGGTGCTAAAAACCGCAGCAATTCCTGAGTATCATTGCAAATCATGGCGACCTTATAGGCGGGTTGATTGTAAAACACCAGCCGAATTGCCGGTTGAAGGACGCAATTCAGGCATGCCCGATTGTAACGTCATTTGCGGATCGTTGCGGGCATTTTTGACCTTGATGGCGACATTGGATAGCGGTGATTGCAGATGTCGCACCTTTAGGGCGTTTGCGGGCCTTGCGATAGGGGCGGCAGGGTGCTAGTTTCCGCGCTGTAATTCAAGTTCTGGCAGATGAAATGTCTGCCGGGTTTTTTGTCATTCCTTAAGAGAGACTTTCATCCATGTCGTCTTTGGATAAGGAAACAGTTCGCCGCATTGCCTATCTGTCACGTATCAACGTGTCCGAAGAAGGTCTTTCCGAACTGGCGGGAGATTTGACCCGTATCCTCGATTTTGTCGAGGAACTGCAAGAAGTTGATGTCGAGGGTTGCGACCCGCTGACGTCGGTTGCCGATCTCACCCTGCCGCTGCGCAAGGACGAAGTCACCGATGGCAACATCCAGCAAAAAGTGCTGTCGAACGCACCGATGACCGATGCTGGCTGTTTTGTTGTGCCCAAGGTGGTTGAATAATGACTGATCTGACAAATCTGACGCTTGCAGAAGCCCGCGACGGGCTTGCAAAAGGTGATTATACCTCGGTCGAGCTGACCGAAGCACACCTGAAATCGATGGAAGCGCATCGCAATCTGAACGCTTACATCACGGAAACCCCGGAAAAAGCCATCGAGATGGCCAAGGCATCCGATGCCAAGCGCGCCAAGGGCGAAGCTGGCAAAATGGAAGGCCTGCCGATTGCGATCAAGGACCTGTTCTGCACCGAAGGTGTTCAGACCACGGCGGCTTCGCACATCCTCGAAGGTTTTAAACCGGAATATGAATCTACCGTCACGCGCAATCTTTTTGACAACGGTGCGGTCATGCTCGGCAAGGCCAACCTTGACGAGTTTGCCATGGGGTCTTCGAACACGTCGTCCTATTACGGCAATGTGATCAACCCCTGGAAGGGCAAAGACGGCAAGGATCTGGTGCCGGGCGGATCATCTGGTGGTTCGGCGGCAGCTGTGGCTGCCAACATGGCGCTTGCAGCCACCGGTACCGATACCGGTGGTTCGATCCGTCAGCCGGCATCCTATTGCGGCATTGTTGGCCTGAAGCCGACCTATGGTCGTTGCTCGCGCTGGGGCATTGTTGCCTTTGCGAGCTCGCTTGATCAGGCTGGACCGATGACCAAGACCGTTCGTGACGCGGCAATCATGCTGGGTTCGATGGCGGGCCATGATGCCAAGGACAGCACGTCGGCTCCGATGGCGGTTCCTGATTTCGAAGCAGCCCTTACCGGCGACATTCGCGGCATGAAGATCGGTATCCCGAAAGAATACCGTGTCGATGGCATGCCCGAAGAAATCAGCAAGCTTTGGGATGACGGCGTTGCCATGCTGCGTTATGCAGGTGCCGAAGTGGTCGATGTATCGCTTCCGCACACCAAATACGCGCTTGGCACCTATTATATCGTTGCCCCGGCAGAAGCATCGTCGAACCTTGCACGGTATGACGGCCTGCGTTACGGCCAACGTGTCATGGATGAAGGCGACAGCCTTGACGACATGTATATGAAGTCGCGCGCAGCAGGCTTCGGCAAGGAAGTCCAGCGCCGTATCATGATTGGTACCTATGTGCTGTCGGCTGGCTACTATGATGCCTATTACAACAAGGCGCTTAAAGTCCGTCGTCGTATCTATGAAGACTTTGCCAATGCCTTTGGCTCCGTTGATACCATTCTGGCCCCGACGGCCCCGTCGGCTGCCTTTGCAATCGGCGAGAACGAAGGCGATCCGGTCAAGATGTATCTGAATGACGTCTTTACGGTTCCGGCAAGCCTTGCGGGTCTTCCGGGCCTGTCGCTTCCGACCGGCCTGTCGTCCGAAGGACTTCCGCTTGGCCTGCAGCTGATTGGCAAGCCGTTTGATGAAGAAACCGTTCTGCGTGTTGGTGGTGTGCTCGAAAGTGCCGCCAACTTCACCGCAAAACCGTCCGGGCTGGAGGGTTAATCCATGACCTATGTGATTGAAGGTTCGACCGGCCCGTGGGAAATCGTTGTGGGTCTGGAAGTTCACTGTCAGGTGATTTCCGAATCCAAACTGTTTTCCGGTGCCTCGACCAAGTTCGGTAATGATCCGAACACCAATGTCAGCCTCGTTGACGCAGCGATGCCGGGCATGCTGCCGGTTGTGAACGCAGCATGCGTCCGTCAGGCGGTTAAAACCGGTCTGGGCCTTAAGGCCAAGATCAACAAGGAAAGCGTTTTTGCCCGAAAAAACTATTTCTATGCCGATCTGCCGCAGGGCTATCAGATTTCGCAGTTTGACAAGCCGATTGTCGGCGAAGGCACGATCATTCTTGATATGCCCGATGGTTCGACCAAGGCCGTGGGCATCGAACGTCTGCATCTTGAACAGGATGCCGGCAAGTCGATGCATGATCAGGACCCGAAATATTCGCATATCGACCTGAACCGGTCGGGTGTCGCGCTGATGGAAATCGTTTCCATGCCGGATATCCGCACCCCGGAAGAGGCGGGCGCGTACCTCACCAAACTGCGTGCGATTGTACGTTACCTTGGTACCTGTGACGGTAACATGAACGAAGGTTCGATGCGTTGCGATGCCAACGTTTCGGTCCGTCGTCCGGGCGAGCCGTTCGGCACCCGTTGCGAGATCAAGAACGTCAACTCCATCCGCTTTGTGATGCAGGCGATTGAAATCGAAGCAAAACGCCAGGTCGAAGTGATCGAGGGCGGCGGCGAAATCGTTCAGGAAACCCGCCTGTATGATCAGCGTCTGGGTGAAACCCGTTCGATGCGTTCCAAGGAAATGGCACATGATTACCGCTATTTCCCGGATCCGGATTTGCTGCCGCTTGTTTTCGATGATGCATTCATCTCGGAAATCGAAAAAGAGCTGCCGGAACTCCCGGACGAGAAAAAAGCCCGCTTCATGCGTGAAAACGGCCTGTCGGCTTATGATGCCGGTGTGCTCGTTGCTGAAAAGGAAAAGGCTGATTACTACGAAGTCGTTGCCAAGGGCCGTGATGGCAAACTGGCGGCGAACTGGGTGATCACCAACCTGTTTGGCGCACTGAACAAGGCAGAAGTCGGCATTGCAGACAGCCCGGTTTCGGCTGAAAACCTTGGCAAGCTGATCGATCTTATTTCCGATGACACCATTTCTGGCCGTATCGCCAAGGATGTCTTTGAAATCATGATCGAAACCGGCGGTGATCCTGAAAAGATCGTCGAGGAAAAAGGTCTGAAACAGATCACAGATACCGGTGCGATTGAAACGGCAATTGACGAAGTCATTGCTGCGAACCCGGACAAGGTAGAAGAAATCCGTGCGGGCAAAGACAAGATGTTGGGCTGGTTTGTTGGTCAGGTCATGAAATCCACGGGTGGTAAAGCCAACCCGGGCATGGTCAACAAGATGCTTCGCGATAAAATCCTCGGCTGATTGAAGATCGAAAGCAAATAGATGAAGAAGCCCCGCAATTTGCGGGGCTTCTTTTGTTTGGAATGCGAGACAGAAAGGGGAAATATTGCTGACCGTTCGTTTCTTGTGCATAGTACCTGAAATCACAATTTCACGGTGAGTTAATGACTTCTTCTGAAAAGCGTTCTTTCCTTGCACGGGTAAGGGCGGCTTTGCCCGACTTGCATCCGGCGGAGCGCCGTCTGGGTGAGTTTGTTTGTGACTTTCCAGGGGAGCTTGCGAGCTACTCAGCTCAGGAATTGGCACAGCTCGCAAACGTCTCGAAGGCGACGGTTTCTAGGTTCGTGCGGCGTGTTGGCTATGAGAATTACGAAGCGGCCAGGTTGCATGCAAGGATTGAGCGGCGAACAGGCTCAAGACTGTTTCTTGGCGGTCACGGCGAGAATTCGGAAGAAGCATCTCTTGCGTCAAGCATTGCTCAGAACAAGGAAAACCTTGATCGAACGTTTGTTACTATTTCTCAGGTGGAAGTAGATGATGTCGCTTCATCGTTGCTGTCAGCACGCAAAACTTGGGTTTTTGGTTTCCGAGCCAGTCATCCATTCGCCAGTTATTTGCAGTGGCAATTAATACAGGTCATCGAAAACATCGTTGCTCTCCCACGGGGGGGGGAGACGCTAGGAGAGCACCTTGTTAGTGTCAAGCCAGAGGACTGTGTGATCGTCTTCGGATTAAGGCGCCGGATACCCCAGTTGAGCCAGATTATTGATCATTCTGTTCAGACGGGGGCGAAGGTTCTTTACCTCACTGATGAGGGGGAAGACTTCAACAAAAGCGCAACCTGGCATTTTCGTTGTCAGACACAGGCTACCGGGCCCTTGTTCAGTCATGTTTCGGTCATGGCGGTTTGTCACTATCTCTGCATGCGTACTATTGAACTGGCAAAGGCCGATGGCAGAAGCCGGTTGCGTTCTATAGAGACGTTGAACGAAAAGCTTGGCGAACTTTAATTCGCCCAATAAATAGACAGTAAGTTTGTCGTCGCACAAAAAATAATCATACAATTGGTGTTTTTTTTATACAGCACCCTTCCGGAGAGTGCGGATATTGCATGAAAACACAAGAAACTATGGTTTCATGTAAAACTGGCATGAAATTTGTATCGTCATGTTCGAGCTTGGTGGTGCCTGTGCTTTTGCGCAGGTCGTGAACGGGAGGGGGGAATTTCCTTCGTTCACCCATAGTTGTTGGCTCTGTCATGCGGGCAGACGGTGTTCTGACCGCACATTGCGAAGGAAATGGATATGCGTATGTCGAAACACATCTTGATGGTTATTGGCTTGGTAGCCGCGTCAGTCGTGCCTGCTTCCGCTGAGACGCTTTCACTTAAAGTCATGGGGCAACCTGCTGGTTCAGGTCTTATTGCCAACAACAAAGAAAAACCGTTCTTTGAAAACCTTGCCGCTAACACAGGAATTGATGTGGCGGTTGCCTATAGCCCAGTGGACGTAACCGGCATTCCGGACTCAGATGGATTGCGCGTTCTGAAGTCAGGCCTGTTTGATATCGTCTCAATTCGTGGTCCTCAGGTCAGCCGCGACGAACCAAGTGTTCTTGGTCTTGATCTGGTCGGTTTGAATACGACATTTGCGGCTGGCCGCAAGAATACGGACGCATTCAAAAACTATGTCGATGGCAGAATTCAGGAACAATTCAACGCCAAACTGCTTGGTGTTTGGCCAGCTGGACCGCAGGTTATTTTCTGTAAACCGGAAATTACCGGGCTTGATGACCTGAAGGGTCTGAAGGTGCGCGTCGGGGATCAGAGTGCAGCCAACTTTATCGCCGGGCTTGGGGCAACTGGTGTGCCAATGCCGTTTGGTGAAGTTCAGCAGTCGTTGTCTCGTGGTGTTGTTGATTGCGCCATTACCGGACCAGCGTCTGCCAACGCAGCTGGCTGGCCAGAAGCAACGACAACCGTATTGCCGTTGGCCCTTCAGCTTGCCATCAACGGCTATGCCATAAATCTCGATACCTGGAAAAAAATGACCGCGGACGATCAGTCGAAACTTGAAGGCGCTGTAGCGGCGCTTGTCGATGAAATATGGGCTTACTCGGAAGAGCTGTACGATGACTCAATGCGCTGCAATACCGGTGTAGAGCCGTGCGAGCAGGGCAAACCATACAGCCTTAAGGAAGTCCCGGTTCTAGACAGTGATATTGCCGTGGTCGCAAAGGCCGTTGGTGAAAAGTCGCTACCGGTTTGGGCCGAACAATGTAATGCCATGTCACCGAACTGCGAAGCGGAGTGGCGTGCAACAATTGGTAAGAATCTCGGCCTGTAACGCGATATCTCACAAAGGGGAAGTGCGATGAATTTTTATGGAAAGGTTGCCGGAACGGCATTTGGCATCGTGATGATATTTCTGTCGATCACAATTACTGCCGAAACCCTTTTACGGAAATTTTTAGCCTTCTCCCTTGGTGGGGTGGATGAGCTGAGCGGTTATGCAGTTGCGATTTGCGCACCTTTGGCTTTTACAGTGGCCCTGATCCACAACGCCCATATCAGAATCAATATCCTGCAAAATAGATTGCCGGTCGCCGGGCAGGCCATCGTGAATTTGGTAGCGTCCGTGATGATGAGCGTTCTTGCGATTTATCTTGTCTATTTTTCTATTCGCACGGTCATCGATACCGCGACCTATAACTCAATCGCACAAACGCCATGGGCGACGCCCCTGATCTATCCGCAATCTATCTGGGTGTTCTCGATGGCGATGTTTGCCTTGGCTGCGATCGCTCTATCGATCGGGGCGGCAAGATTGCTGCTAAAACGGGATTGGCAGGGGTTGGTTCGTCATTTCGGTCCAGAGACAGTTCAGTCTGAACTTGTTTCAGAGCTCAATGACCTTCAACAACGGATGCAGAGAGAAAAAGTATGAGTATTGTGCTTGTCGGTGTCGGGTTTGCGGCAATGTTGGCCTTGATGTTTCTCAGTATTCCGGTAGCGATCGCCATTGTTATCGTTGGAGCATTGGGCGGATATCTGATGTTTGGTATGCCAATGGTGGAAATCATGGGGGGCGTCGTGTGGGCAAGCCTCAATTCGCCGTCAATGCTGGCAATACCTTTATTCATGCTGCTGGGAGAGCTGCTTCTACGAAGTGGTATTGCTGACAGGATGTTTGAAACGCTTGCGGTTTGGTTTGATAGGTTGCCAGGCGGACTTCTCCATACAAATATTGCGACCTGTACGTTGTTTTCGGCAACTTCCGGATCATCCGTTGCGACTGCGGCGACAGTGGGGTCGATCGCGCTTCCGGCTTTGCATGAACGGAAATACCCGGTGAAACCGTCGCTTGGCACATTGGCGGCAGGTGGCACACTCGGCATTCTGATACCGCCAAGTATCAATCTTCTGGTTTATGGATCTCTTGCCAATACTTCAGTCGGGCAGTTGTTCGCTGCTGGTGTACTGCCGGGACTTCTTTTGGCTAGTCTTTTCTCCTTGTATGTGATTGTTGTTCATCGCAACGCCAATCCCGTTACCCAGAATGAACGTGTTCCATTGCGCGAAAAGCTCAAATCGCTGATCCATTTGATTCCGGCTGTTGTTATTTTTGTGGTTGTGATGGGTAGCATCTATGGGGGACTTGCAACTCCGACTGAATCTGCTGCTCTTGGGGTCGTAATAGCCTTAGGATTTGTTTATTTTAGCGGAAAGCTCGACTGGGAGTTATTTGTTAATTGCTCGCTTCACGCGGCAAAAACGACCGGGATGGTTGTCTTGGTGCTGGCTTGTGCTCTGTTGTTAAATGTGACCATTTCAATGCTTGGTGTGACGCAGGCCGTAACCAATTGGATCGTATCATTTGAGCTTGAGCGCCTTACCTTACTGTTTATTCTTATCTGCTTTTACATCGTTCTCGGGGCATTTCTTGACGCAATGTCCATGCTGGTCCTGACTGTGCCAATTGCACTGCCAATGGTAACGGCGGTCGGCGTCGATCCGATTTGGTTTGGTATATTCATTGTAGTCATGTGCGAGATTGCCCTTATTACGCCGCCTGTTGGCATGAACCTTTTTGTTGTCGAGGGCGTACGTGTAGACAATGGTAGTTTTAGCGACGTAATTTCTGGGACGCTTCCGTTTGTCGCGATCATGATCGGCGTGGCGATCATGTTTGTTGTCTTCCCCGAGTTTGTCATGTGGCTACCAAATATGGTGGCGAACTGATCATGCAGACTAGTTCCATCTCGCCACGACGACGCATTCTTGTCATCAATCCAAATACCAATCCAGAGGTCACAGCGCGCGTTCGGTTGGCAGTAGACGGCAGTGCACGGTTTGACAGTCATATTGAGGTCGTAAATCCCCTTGAAGGGCCGTTTTCGATTGTGACGGCGCAGGACCGAGAGACAGCAAAAGAGCAAGTGCTCGATATCGCAGCCAAGACCATGAGCGATCCGTTTGACGCTTATATCCTGGCGTGCTTCGACGACTTTGCTGTTGATGAAGTAGCTTTTGCGACAGGTCGTGTGACGATTGGTATGTGTGAGGCAGGTATGCTTGCGGCAAGCAGGATTGCGCCGACTTTCTCTATCGTTACGACGGTCAAAAGCGCGGTGCAAGGGATCGTCGAGCTCACTAAGAAATACGAAGTTGATAAAGTTTCGCTCGTCCGAGCTGCAGATATCAGTATCGAAGATGCCGCAGCTTTCGGGCAGACATCGGAATGTCTCGATAAGGCCATACAGAGTGCGATTGACGATGATCACGCGCAGGCAATACTTCTGGGATCCGGGGCGCTGGCCGGGTATGGGGACGAGTTATCTTTCAGGTTCGGTGTGCCTTTTGTGGATGGGGTGTCCGAGGCAGTGAAGCTTGCTGAACAGCGAATAGTTTTATCCAGAAACTACTGACCAGAGTATTGCCGTAATATGGGTATGGCAAAGAAAAGCCGCCTGCATCAATACGATACAGGCGGCTTCGACGTTCGGGTGGGGGACACGAACGTTGCTATGTCGTTTAGTGCGTTTCCGATGCCGGATAGCCAGCATCGGTGATTGCCGCAATCAGTGCATTGACGTCAGGATTTCCGGAAACGGCGACTTCGCCTGCCTCCAGATCAACGGTCGCGCCGTCAACGCCACTGACTTTGGTTGCTGCTGCGGTCACGGCACTTGCACAGTGCCCGCAGCTCATTTTTTCGACCTTCAGTTTCACCATCAGATTTCTCCAGAAGTTTGGTGCCTATGACGCCAGTATGGAGGTTCCAGTAGATGGAAGGTCAAGCAGTTTTATGCAGACAGCAATTTGATAATCTCATCTGCTGTTGCGTCGCTGGAAGCCGGATTTTGGCCGGTGACAAGTTTGCCATCGACCACGGCAAAGGGTGCCCACATTTCACCGCGTTCGTAACTGCCGCCCTGCTTTTTGAATTCATCTTCAATTGACAGGGGTACGACCTTTTCAAGACCGACAGCTTTTTCCTCGTCATTGGTAAAGCCTGTGACACGTTTGCCAGCAACCAGTGGCTTTCCGTCCGCTGTTTTGGCGTTGACCAGTGCCGCAGGCCCATGGCACACGGCTGCAACCGGCTTGTTCTGTGCAGCGAATGCCTCGATCAGGGCAATCGATTTCGCATCAGTGGCAAGGTCCCAAAGCGGTCCGTGCCCGCCTGGATAAAACAGTGCGTCAAAGTCATCTGCGCGCAGCCCATCAAGGGTTACGGTGCTTTCAAACGCCTGTTTGGCCGCGTCATCTTTTTCGAAGCGTTCGGTTGCCTCTGTCAGGGCATCGGGAACCAGGCTGTTGGGGTCAAGTGGCGGTTTCCCGCCCTTTGGGGAAGCCAGGGTAATTGTCGCTCCGGCGTCGATGAAGCGAAAATAGGGGGCAGCCAGTTCTTCAAGCCATATGCCGGTCTTGTGACCGGTGTCGCCCATCTGGTCGTGGGATGTCGTGATCATCAGAATACGCATCAAATCCTCCATGCGTTGAATTCATTTGCCCTGATAGTAACTGGCTGACAAAATTTGCGTTAGAATGAATAATTGAACAGATTGTCAAATTTATTGAGCATATAATATGTCGGCACTTGATGAAGTCAGAGCAATGATGATTTTTGCCCGAGTGGTGGAAGAGGGCGGGTTTTCAGCAGCTGCGCGCAAGATGGGGCTTAGCCGGGCCGCAATATCGCATCAGATCCGTCAGCTCGAAGCCAAGCTGGGCGTGCCATTGTTGCGTCGAAGTACACGAACTTTCAGCATCACCGATGCAGGTGCGCGCTATTATGACAGTTGTCGAACCATTATGCTTGAAGCCGAAGCCGCACGCAAAAGGGTCGAAGAATTGCGTGACGAGCCGGTTGGCAAAATCTCGATAACCTCGTCAGTTCATCTCGGGACGTTACGTATCGTTCCAATCCTGAACCGTTTCCGGCAGCAATATCCCGGCGTGGCAATCGATGTGCATCTGAGTGACGATGTCGTTGATCTGATTGGAATGGGCATTGATATCGGTATTCGGTCAGGGCCGTTGAAAAGTTCCGAACTTAAAAGCTTCAAGCTTTATCAAACGCGTCGCATCGTTGCTGCAAGCCCGGAATATCTTGCGCGGGCGGGGTGTCCGGGCAGTATCGAAGAACTGGCCAACCATGAATGGGTCATGTATAGCCGGATGCCCGAAACGCTTGCGATGATGTGTGACGGATCAGAACAGAAGGTGCGGGTGAACGGGAATGTCCGGGTCGACAATGCGACGGCACGATTGCAGTTCCTGCGCGGTGGGCACGGGCTTGCTGTTGTGCCGTTCTGCGATGTTCAAGATGAAGTAACCAAGGGCGATCTGGTCTGGGTTTTGCCTGATTGCACTCTTCCGGATTTACAGGTTTATGCGGTTTATCCGACAGGCGTGACCCGCAGTGCCAAAGTCCAGTCATTGTTGGAATTCATGCGTCGGGAATTGCGAGATATTGATATTTCGCGGAATGCCAGATGACATCCTTATCACCATATTGATCAATCGCACATGATCGGCTATGTCCCATTGACGACTTTCGGGGGGATCCATGGCCAATCTGTTTTTTTACTATTCGTCAATGAATGCGGGCAAGTCGACCACACTGCTTCAGGCAAGCTTCAACTACCGTGAACGCGGCATGGAAACCCTTTTGCTGACTGTGGCATTTGACAACCGTTTCGGTGAAGGCAAAATTGCATCGCGTATCGGCCTTGAAGCCCCGGCATTGCTGTTTGATGCTGACACGGATATGTGCGAATTGATCTTTGCTCAGATGGAAAAGGGCAAGGTCGACTGTGTTCTGATCGATGAAGCCCAATTCCTGAGCAAAAAACAGGTCTGGCAACTTTCCGATATTGCCGACAAGCACAATGTTCCGGTGCTGTGTTATGGCATTCGAACTGATTTCCAGGGCGAGCTTTTCGAAGGTTCAAAATGGCTTCTGGCCTGGGCGGACAAGCTCAATGAACTCAAGACCATTTGTCATTGTGGCCGCAAAGCCGGCATGGTGCTGCGTGTTGATGAAAACGGTGATCCCGTTCGTGAAGGGGCGCAGGTCGAAATCGGTGGCAATGACCGCTATGTGCCGGTCTGCCGTCGCCATTTCAAGGATGCAATGGAAAGCTGAATTCCGACTGGTTTGACGGATTACTCAGTTGGCCAATAGCGGCGCTATTTCCGGTGCAAGCAGGCTATAGGCAACAAGCCACATCACGGTGCATGTGAGCCCGTCGACGATCTTCCAGGTGATCGGGCGTGCGACATAAGGGGCAAGCCAGGCGGCACCCAGGGCAATGGCAAAAAACCAGACAAAGCTCGCACTCATGGCACCCAGGGCAAATCCAATGCGCTCATCTGCCGGAAACTGGCCGCCAATGCCTCCAAGCATCACAACCGTATCAAGGTAGACATGCGGGTTTAAAAGCGTCACTGCGAGGGTCGCAGACAGAACTGCTTTCCAGCCTTTTTTCGCCTGCGCATCCTCAGACAGGGTTTCTGTTTCAAACAGGCGCTTTAGCGCACCAAACCCGTACCAGATCAGGAATCCACCACCACCCCAGGCAGCGATTTTGGTCAGGATGGGGTAGGCGGCAATCAGCGTTCCAAGCCCTGCGACGCCCGCCGCAATCAGTATCGCGTCGCAAAGCGCACAGACCAGTGCCACCAGAACAGGATGGTGGCGGCGCAACCCCTGTCCAAGGACAAAGGCATTTTGCGCGCCAATCGCGATGATCAATCCACCGCCAAGGCCAAATCCGGTCACAAAGGTCAAAAGCATTCTGGCAATCCGTTGATGAGTGATGCGCCAGTGATAGCAATTTATTGAAATAAGAAAATCGAATTATGATAAAGTACCATTAGAAAAAATAATGGTAGAGATATGCTTGATTATAAACTTCTTGAAGCAAGCGCAGAGGTCATTCGTCACGGCAGCTTTGAAAAGGCGGCGCGTGAGCTTGGATTGACGCAATCTGCGATATCCCAGCGTGTAAAACTGCTTGAAGAACGTTTGGGGCAACCGGTCATTATTCGCGCCAAACCGATTGCGGCGACGGCTGCGGGGCAAAGGTTACTTCAACATTATCAAAGTGTTCGCCTGCTCGAGCAGGAACTGCTTGATGAATTGCCTGACATTCAAAGTGATGGCGGCTATGGGCAAATTGCGCTGGCCGTCAATGCAGACAGCCTGGCGACCTGGTTTGTCGATGTGCCAAAACATCTGTTTGAACAACTTGGCCTGCTTGTTCATCTGGCGGTCGGGGATGAATCGCTTAATCACACAGCCCTGCAGGACGGAACGGTGTTAGGCGCGGTCAGCATGCGTTCAACGCCCATTCAGGGGTGTCGCGTCCGACCGCTTGGCTTGATGCGATATGTTATGGTTGTCTCGCCTGACTTTAATCAGCGTTATTTTCCAAACGGGGTCACTGCCGAAGCCCTGCGGGCATGCCCTGCGGTGAATTTTTCCGAACATGACGAGCTGCAAAACCAGTTTCTAAAACAGTATTTCGGTCTTAATCCGGGGGAGTTCCCGGCCCACATGGTGCCGAGTTCACAGGGTTTCGTCACGGTGGCCGAGCAGGGCATTGCCTATGCCGTCGTTGAACAGCATCAGGCCGAAGATGCGCTTCGGGCCGGACGACTGATCCGGCCGTGTCCGCATGAAATTGATCGGCCGCTTTATTGGCATCACAAAACCATCCAAAGTAAACTGCTTGATCAGGTAAATGAGATCGTGCTGTCGCAAGCGCGCCGTTTTTTGCCCAAAATTGCGCTGTAACAACGGCATGTCTGATGTCTTTTGGGCGTCGGAGGCACATCGGCTGCGGCCACAGGTTTCACGATGCGATTTGACTTGAAGTCGAAAGTGTCGCTTACTTTGATGGACGAGCCAATTTTGATAACGGTTTGTTTCAACAGGAAAACCATGTCGCGTCGATTGATTGCGTGTGAGCATTGCGACTATCTCCATGTCGAGGAAGATATCCCGGCAGGAAGCGTTGCCTGTTGTGCACGATGCGGATCGCCGCTTTATTCCTCAGAACAGACCCGGTTCGACAAACCGCTTGCCTTTGCGCTGACAGCGCTGCTGCTTTTTGTCATCGCCAATATTTATCCTGTGCTGACCTTCGGGATGGAAGGGCGGGTTGAAACCAATACGCTGGCAAGCGGTGTTTTGACCTTCTGGGATGAAGGTTTTCCGTTTCTGGCGTTCATGGTGGCTGTGACCTCAATTCTTGCGCCGTTGCTTCTGATCGTTGCTCATATCTACGTCCTGGTGCCGATCTGGCTTGATACCAGCTGGCCGGGAATGCAAAAGGTCTGGCGGGTTCTTGCTGTTGTGCGGCCCTGGTCGATGCTTGATGTGTTCCTGATCGGTTTGTTGGTGGCATTGACCAAACTTACCGATTTTGCACAGGTGATTGCTGGACCTGCCTTTGTCGCAATCTGCTGTTTGATCCCGACTGTTCTATTGATGAATGTTTCACTTGATGGTCGGGCAGTATGGCGGCGGATTGCCCCCAAATCGTTGCGTTATCCTGATCAGGATGATCTTAAACCCGTCCATGAAGAAGGCGGTGTCGAAGCACGGCATCACGGACTTCTCAGCTGCCATACCTGTGCGATGGTGGTTATTGAAGACCCGTCGGGCCATACAAAATGCCCGCGTTGCGGCGATGCGGTTCATCAGCGCAAGGCACGTAGTTTGTCTCGGGCCTGGGCGTTGTTATTAACGGCCATTATCCTTTATGTGCCAGCCAATGTGTTTCCGATCATGAAAGTGACTTACCTTGGCAAGTCAGAGGCCGACACAATTCTATCAGGCGTCGCAGCACTGACAGCAGCCGGGGAATGGCCCATCGCAATTGTCGTCTTTACCGCCAGCATTCTGGTGCCGATTGTAAAGATCGTTTTGCTGGGATGGGTGTATCTTGCAACATATCTTGGGCTTTCCGGGCCGCTTAGGGAACGCACGATGATTTACCGGATCACCGAACTTGTTGGACGATGGTCGATGGTTGACGTCTTCATGGTTTCGATTTTGGCTGCATTGGTCAAACTTGGAAACATCGCATCCGTTCACCCCGGATTTGGTGCCGTTGCCTTTTGCGGGGTGGTGATCCTGACCATGGTATCGGCGATGGCCTTTGATCCGCGCCTGATCTGGGATCGCGCAGGCATGCGAACATCCGTGATATCGTTCGGCTCCGACCGCGCTGAAAAACAGGGGACACCGTCATGATTGACGAAAATTCATCTTCATCAGACCCGCGAGCGGCATCGCCCGAGGTCAAAAAAGGATGGGGACGCTTTTCCATTGTCTGGTTGGTGCCATTGGCAGCTTTGATCGTTGGAGGATGGTTATTGTGGCGCGATGTCGTCTCAAAAGGTCCGGAAATCACGGTGACCTTTGAAACCGCAGAGGGGATCGCAGCCGGCAAGACCGCGGTACGTTATCGCGATGTCGATGTGGGGCAGGTGACATCAATCAATCTTGACGACCAACTTGAACACGTGCGCCTGACCATTCGTATGAACGCGGATTTTGCCGAATATCTTACGGACAAGACACGGTTCTGGGTTGTGCGTCCGCGTGTTAGTGCGCGCGGTATTACCGGGTTGGAAACAATTGTATCGGGGGCCTATATCGAAGTGGTTCCAGACGCGTCTGGTGAACGCGCCCGCGCCTTCGAAGGGGAAGAAGAACCGCAATACATTCCCAATAACAAAGACGGAACCCGGTTTGTTCTGAAGGCGGATGAGCTTGGGTCGCTGACGACCGGAACGCCCGTTCTGCTGCGTGGTGTTGAAGTCGGTGAAGTGCTTGAGACCAAGCTTGATGAAGATGCGACGGGGGTATCGGTCCCGGTCTTTATTCGAGAACCGTTTGATGCGCTGGTCAAGCGTAACACACGATTTTGGGATTCCAGTGGTATCGCCCTTGATCTGAATGCAGACGGACTGTCGGTCCGTGCCCAGTCGGTACGGTCGGTTCTTGCGGGCGGCATCAATTTTTATACGCCAGATGACAGCGTAAATGACGAAAGGGCCGAGGCCGACACGATATTCCTTCTGCATGGCAGCCTGGAAAAAGCCGAGTTGCTGGCACAGGGACACAGTCTGAAATATATCCTGTATTTCGACACATCGGTGCGCGGGCTGTCGCGTGGGGCACCTGTGGAATTCAACGGCATTCGTGTGGGCACGGTCGAAAGTGTTGATCTTGAATATGTGATCAATCAGAACATCTTCCGTGTTCCGGTTGTCGTCACAATCGAGCCAGAGCGGGTCCGTCTTGTGGGCGGTAATCTTGATGAGAACGATCCCCAAGCGACAATTGATACACTGGTTGAGAATGGCCTTCGGGCGCGCCTTAAGACCGGAAGCTTCATCACCGGACAACTGTTTGTTGATCTTTCAATGAACCCGGTTACGCCTGCAAGGTATCTGGGTGACGGGAATGGGCAATATCGCGAATTGCCGACCTTGCCACAGAAGCTTGATGAAATTGCCAATTCGCTGAGCAGCCTACTTGAAAAGGTTGAGACTTTCCCGATTGAGGAAATCGGGATCAGGTTGCTGGGTACGGTAGAGGGTATGGAAAATATCGTTACATCGCCCGCGCTGAGTGATGCAATGACGAACCTTAAACAGGCCGCTGCGGGTGTTAGCAGTCTGGTCAATAATCTTGATACCACTGTTCTGCCCGCGACCCAGACCGCACTTGATACGGCCCGCGAAGCCTTGGGCGGGGTGCGTGATATCACCGCACCGACGTCGCCGCTGCGCTATAATCTTGAACAGGCGCTTAAGGAGCTGAGTGCAACTGCACGGTCCTTGCGTGATCTGACTGAATTCCTGGAACAGAACCCGAGTGCCCTGATCCTTGGGAAAAGTGGCCCGAAGGAGGATGAATGATGCGACAGGTAATCCGAATGCAGTTTCGTAAATGCGCCTTGCTTTTGCTTGCGCCGATCCTTGTTGCCTGTGCATCCCAGTCCGGTACGGATCGCTATTATCTGTTGTCGCCGATGGGGCAGCAGATGGCGTCGCCATCTGCGCAGGCGCCTGTTATAGGGGTGGGGCCGGTTTCAATCCCCAGCCATCTTGACCGGTCGGTCATCGTGACCCGTAGCAGCGCCAATCGGCTTGAAGTCAATGCAGGTCATCGCTGGGCCGAACCGCTTGATGAAAACATTACCCGTGTTCTGATGGATAATCTTGACCGAACAGGGAAGGTGGCCCGTCTTGAAATTTTCCCATGGACGTCGCGGGATGGCGTGGAACGGCAAATCGTTCTTGATATCGACCGTTTCGAACGTCAGGCGGATGGAAACGTTATACTGGTTGCGCGCTGGAAACTGGTGGATTTCAAGAACGGGGAAATTATTCAGTCGGCAAAATACAGCAAGATCAGCAAACCTGTGGATTCAACAATTGAGAATACAGTGGTTGCAATGAGTACGCTTTTGTCTGACATGACGACGGAAATTGCATCCCATATCCCTTAGTTCCCCTGTGACGTTGTGTTGTACGTCGCGGATTTATTTTGGAAGTGCGATACTCCCTTTTGCCGCTCTGTAATACTGTTGCGTTAAGGTCCTGATGTGCAATGAAATCTGGGAATATTGTAAAAGTTCTTGATCAACCTATTGTTTTCACATCCGCAATAGCCTTATAAAGAAGATATAAATATAAAAAAGTGGGACACGCGCCTGACTGCATACCGGCAAGCATATGCCGCCCAAACAGGAAGTTAGGGAGCCAGAGCGCGTCATGTCGGATACGACATTTGAAGTATTGGTTCAGCGAGGGGATCGCTGGATCATCCATTCGACATTCGATGTCGAAAAAGAAGCGGTTTCTGAAGCTGAAAAGGTTCTGAAAACCAAGGTATCTGCCGTACGCGTTGTCCGTAACTGGGAACGCGGCGACGGTCGTCATATTGAAAAGGTTCTTCTGGAAAAAGAAGGGGCTGGCGATAGCGAAGAAGAAGACGTTCGCGTTTCTTCTATCGATGAGGCGCCCCTGTGCGAGACCGATAACGACCTTTTGCAGAAGGAAAGCCGCGCGACCATCAACCGGTTGCTGCGCAAGTATTTCGAACAGGAAATTCTGACTCCTTGCGAGGTAATGTATAATTACCAGAACCTCCGCAAGTTGATGTTTCATGACACCTTGATGCCAACAGCCGTCGACAAGGTTGCGGGTCTGCACGCCAAGGCGACGGATGGCGACCATATCGAGGCGATGAATAATCTTCATGGTGCGATCGAGCAATTGTCTGCGCGCGCCCGTGAAGTTGAAAAGGTTGATCTTCCTGCATTCGAAGACGCGACGATATCGGAAGTTCGTGACGAAATCCGCCGCCTTAATCTTGCCGAAGATACCGATTTCCTGACCATGGTTGCCCTGACGCGTGTGTTGTCCTCAACACGAAACTGGGTGGGCAAGCTGGATCTCGCGCTCAAGGTCAAGGGCGATGAAAAGGACGAAGCCGCTCGCAAGATGCTTGATGATGTGATCGCAGATATTCTGGGATCACCGGTGGCGCTCAAAGACCTTTTGGGCAGCTCGCGCAGTTTTGGCGAGGCTGTGACCTTGCACATTGATCTTGCTCTTGGTCGGGCAAAGGGTAACCGCGGGGCAGCTGACGATATTCTCGAACTGTTGAATCCTCTCTTTGGTTCAGGACTTCTCACGACCAGTCAGGAAACGATGTTTGACTACATCGTTCGCGAACTGCGCAGCGCAAATAGTCTGACACGTCATGAAGGTGACCCGGATCCGCTGGTTGGCATTCTTGATCGCCTGATTACCGAACAGGGCGTGATTTATGGCACGCCAATGGTCGAAGCCATCGCCGAGCGTGGCGCACGGTTGCGCAATGTTGGCGGCCCGCGCGCTCTGATCGAGGGTGTTGAAGAAATCAACGGACGCCTCATTCCGAACTATCGCAAACTGACATGGCTTATTGCCGTTGCCAATAGCGGCATTGTGGAAGATTTCGGAGATGAGCTGTTGGTCATGATGCTCGACGCCGTCAAGGATATGCGGGCGTTGCGTGCATTCTGTGATCCTGAATCCAAACCGCGCGACAAGATGGCCACGGTCAAGCATATGAATGACATGCTTAGCACCAGCAATTTGCCGGACGACCAGAAATCGCAGATTGGTGAAAAGCTTGATGACGGGCTGGCCGAATATCTTGTGCGTGAAAAGGTTATCGAGCGTATTGATAATCCGTCGCTGCATCTGCGCAAGCGCGCCTACATGCTTGTCCAGTTCTGTTCAAGCGGCGTTCTGATCGAAGGCAAGTCGGCAGCCATGGCCCGAAAAAGGGTGGTGGGATATCTCAAGCAGCCGAACTTTACCGACAAGCTGGTGGATGACATCAGTGATATGACAGCCAAGGAAGGCACGATCCGCGATTTTTATGCCTTGTTGCAACGAAGCGGTTTCTAGCAACCATTCGATGATATTTTCGTTCTGAGTTCAAAAACACCCCACGAAAGCCATTTGGCAAAATTCGTGGGGTGTTTGTCATTGTTGCCAAATTTCTTTTGCGGCATTCTTGGCTATGTACCAAGGAGATGCCCGATGTCCGAAACTGATACCCGCCAGCGACTGGTCGTTTGTCACGCTTATGAGCGTGTCATGAGCCTTGATGTCGTCGGACCGCTTCAGGTGTTTGGTTCAGCAAATGACGAATTGGTCAGAACCGGACGCAGCGCATCCTACGCGGTGCAGGTGGCGGCTGACCAGCCGGGACCAGTCAGGACTTCATGCGGTGTGCAGCTATATGCTGACTGTGCTTGGCGAACGCTTGATCTGACACAGGTCGATACGTTGTTTGTGCCAGGTGGAGACGGTGTTGCGAGGTTTTTCAAGGATCAGGAGTTCCTTGACTGGCTAAGGCACGCAGAGCAAACCATACCGCGGCTTGGATCGGTTTGCTCCGGTGCTTTGATCCTTGCTGAGGCAGGCGTTCTTGACGGGCGTATGGCCACGACCCACTGGTCGCGCTGTGACCAAATGATGCGGGATTATCCCTCTATCCATATGATGGGGGATCGCCTCCATAGCTATGATCCGACCGGACTTGATGGTGACCCGCATGTTTTTACCTCTGCAGGGGTGACGGCGGGCATAGATCTTGCCCTGGCAATTGTCGAAGCCGATCATGGCCGGTCACTGGCATTGTCTGTTGCGCGACGTCTTGTGATGTTTCTTAAACGTCCGGGGGGGCAGGCGCAATTTAGCGCCTACCTGACCCCTGAAGGCGGGGTAACAACGCGCTTGGCAGGGTTGCTGGAATGGTTGCCGGCTAACCTTGCTGCGGATCTGTCACTTGAAGTACTTGCTGATCGTGCGGGCATGACGCCACGGACATTTTCGCGGGTTTTTTCGCGGGATCTGGGAATGAGCCCGGCGCGCTATGTTGAACGCATCAGGGTCGAGGCCGCTCGCGCATTGCTTCAGGACGAAACGATCAGTATTTCGCGCGTGGCGGATCTATGCGGGTTCCGTCATCCCGAAACGCTAAGGCGGGCTTTCCAGCGTCATCTTTCGGTAAGTCCACAGGAATATGCCGAACGGTTTGCCAGAAAATCAGCTGTCGCAGCAGTTTGACGGCTTTTACCGCGACCTGACGAAACACATCATCACAATCTGATTTTTCGGAGTTGGCAACATGTTGTTACTGACCAATGGATCATTGCGTCTTCTGTTTATCGCCCAGGCTCTTTACTGGTCCTGTTCACTGATCGGAATTACCCTGACATCCCTTGTCGGGGCCTCCATGGCCCCGGTTGTCGAGCTTGCAACACTGCCGCTCGGGCTTTTGATGCTGGGTAATCTGCTTTCAGTGCATCCTCTTTCAATGCTGATGCAGCGTTACGGGCGGCGGGCCGGATTGTGCCTGGGGGCGGTCTGTGGTGTTGCAGGCGGGTTACTTCTGGCCGCAGGTATTTATATTGATGAATTCTGGGTGGTTGCAATTGCGCCGGTTTTAATCGGGACCTATCAGGCATCGGCGATGTATTACCGCTATGCGGCACTGGAAACGGTTGAGGCAGGTCTGAAAGGCCGCGCAGCGGCTCTTGTGGTCGGGGGCGGGGTGCTGGCTGCCATTATCGCCCCGGAGATTGCGTCGACTAGTCGTGACTTCCTTCCGGTTCCGTTTGCTGGTGCCTATATTGCCCTGGCCGGAATGGCCGCGATCGGCGCAGTCCTGATGGCGATATTGCCAGATGGAGGCGTTCCCGCCCGTACCGGTTCGAGCCGGGCGGTTATGGCAGAACTTCTGCGCCGCCCGATTATCCGTGGTGCCATCGCAGTCAGTGCCGCTGGACACGGGATCATGATCCTGGTGATGACAGCAACGCCGCTTGCCATGAAATATTGCGGGTTTGATATTGATGTTTCGTCAAATGTGATTCGCTGGCACCTGATCGGGATGTTTCTGCCAGCCTTTTTGGCTGGCCCGATGATTGACCGGTTTGGTCCGCGCCGTGTGGCCTCACTTGGCGCGCTGATGCTGGGGGTGAGTGTCGGCTTCGCGGTTACGGGGATATCTGTCTCGGCGTTTTTGATCAGTTCGTTCCTGTTGGGGGTCGGTTGGAACATGATGTTGCTTGCCGGGACAAGCATGCTGGGCGAGGGACATGATGCAACGGAGCGTGGCCATGCGCAAAGCCTTATGGAACTTGGCAATAGTGTCACCGCGACAGTCGCATCGCTCGCAAGTGGCGCCCTGATCGCAGGTGCCGGATGGAATCCGGTCAATTACGGCGTGATCCCGGTTCTGGGATTTGCCATGATTCTGATGTGGCGCGGGGCCGTTGCAAGGCGTGCAGTCCTTCAAACACAGGCTTGAAGATAAAAGGAACCGCCGGTCAGGACGACCGGCGGTGAAGTTGCGGGGCAAACGGGGAGTTTCGCCCCGGCGCGACTGAAATACTCAATCGTAAAACCGGGAATGAACGCCAAGGCCGACGTCATTCATGCAATAAAAAACCGGCCATCAGGCCGGTTGGGATTCAAACGATGCGGCGTTGCCCGCAACAAATTCCTTGATCTTCTGCAGGACAAACTCGCGTGAGCTGTTTTCACGGGTCCGGAACAACACTTCGCGATCCTGAATGACCAGTCCCATATAGACCGGGTCATTATGACCTTCCTTGATCATTTTCAGGGCGCGGAGGGTATGACCGAGATCATCGGTGCTTTGATAGATGGTGCGCATCTTTCTCCAACCAGCTTTTGTGTCGGGTGACAATGTTAAACCAATCGACCAAGGCTTTATGACAGCTGTTTTTTTCTAACCGATGACAGCTTTATGATGGTTTAAAGACAGTTTTGCCGTTCAACCGCAAAACCTCATGACAAGGGCGGTCAAAAAGCTGCTGGTTTTATTTGATGGGCCTGTTAAAAAGAAAACGTCATTGACGCTGGTTTCGGGCATTGACATGGGCCGAGACGGTGTTTAAGAAAGGCGTCGTTCCGCAGGGAACACCAAAGACATAAAGGGCAAATGGCCGAGTGGCTGAAGGCGCTCCCCTGCTAAGGGAGTATAGGGTGACAAGCCCTATCGAGGGTTCGAATCCCTCTTTGCCCGCCATTGATTAAAGCACCCCAAAAGGGTGCTTTTTTCTTTGCCCTGATGGCAGAAAATCCACATTGAAATCGTTGTATCGTTAACCGGAGCTCGCATTTCGGTTCGAAGTTCATATCTATGAACGAATGCATTGTCACAACGATTGAGGACGAGATGTCTGAAAAAACCAATTTTTCCAGATTTGCCATGACGATGTCGGTTGCCCTGTGCGCAACAGTGGCGTCTGTTTCTGTGGTGCAGGCGCATACCATCAAGACACCTCATAGCCATGATCTTGTCGAAGTTGCACAGGGTGGCGGTATTTTTTCCGACGAGGAGCGCCGTATCATCAGTGACGTCCTTGATATCGCGACGGGCAATGTCGATGACGACAAGGGGCGCGAAAAAGGTTCTAAAGGCGGTAAGGGCGACAAAGGGAAGGGTAACAAAGACCTTCCACCCGGCATTGCCATGAAGCTTGAGCGTGGGGGTACCTTGCCTCCGGGGCTTGCCAAGCGCGATCTGCCGTCCGATTTGCGTTCAAAACTGCCGCGACGCACCGATGGCGCCATCCGTCAGATCGTTGGCGATGACATTGTCCTGATCGAGAAGGGAACTGACGTCATTCTTGATGTGATCCGCGGCGTTGCCCGCAACCAGTAACGTAAATGACGGGATTGATCATAAAAAAACGCGGCGAATGACATCGCCGCGTTTTTCATTTCGGATTGGGAAAATGCTAATCAGGTAAAGGCATTAAAGGTAATGATGGTCTGGGTGTCCTTGATATTGGGCCGTTTGTGAATCTGTTCGTTCACATAGCGCCCGATATCCTGTTCGTCTTCAACATAGACCTTGACCAGAAGTTCGAACGGACCCGAAATTGAATAAACTTCCGATACACCTTCGACCTCTTCGATAAGATCGGCGGCCACGTCATAGGCTTTGCCAAGTTCACATTTTACAAAAATGAAGAACGGATGCATCGGAACGGCTCCAATTTGAATTTGAATTGCAGACAAGCTACCCGGCTTGGACGCTGCTTGCAATCTTCTAGCAAGATGATTTCACCCGGTCAGGGTGATGTGAATATAATCAAAGGGACGACTTTTCCGCCAGCTTGGCGCGGCTTTCAACCGCATCCTGTGTCAGGTTCCAGACCGTTGTGCCATCCGTTTCAGCCGTGAGGCTTGCCATGGCAAGGCCGGATGCAACGGCTCCGTCAAAGGTGCAATCTGGTTTGGTGTAGGCGGACAGGAACCCGGAATAAAACGCGTCACCTGCGCCATTTACATCACGCACTCTGGTCGGAAGCGGATCCCAGAACGCGGTTCCTGCGTGTTCAGAGGAAGTCACGATCCCGGTCGCCCCAAGCGTGATGATGACATCAGGTATGCCTTTGCCACGCAGCAACTCGATCGCAGTTTTGGCCTGACTCTTGTCATTGATCTCGATGCCGGTCAGAACCTGTGCTTCGGCGCGGTTGGCAATGAGAAGATCAAGTTTGCCAAGCACTTCCTTGAAACGTACGGCCTTGCTTGGTGACACTGTTGCTGCACACATCTTTGTGCTGCCCTTGTTGTCAGCAAGCCAGGCGATGGTGCTGGCCGGCAGGTTGGCATCAATCAGCCACCAGGGCCATGCTTGCAGGTTGGCAAGTTGCGGTAAGAGCCGTTCGATGGTCAGAAGGTCGTAGACCTCGGCATCCATCATACCCATTGCAAGTTCACCTGTTTCATCAAGAATTGCGGTATAGCCCGCTGTATGCTTGCCTTCGAACTTCATCATCCGGCGGGTGTCGATCCCGATTTCCGCAAGGGCTGCAATCACGTGTTCACCGTCGCCGTCATCTCCGACTGCGCCCAGCATTGCGACATTGTTTCCCAGCAGACGCAAATGTACGGCAATGTTCCGTGCGACCCCGCCCGGTTTGCGATGAAGGGTCCGAACCGGATTGGATGCAGCCGGAATATAATGTCCCGTGCATTGCAATGTACGATCAAAATGCGCGGCGCCAAAGCACAGGATATTGGCAGAGTGGGTGATCACGTTATGTCGCTCTTCTTGGTGGATGGGCTCGTCAGTGACGGGCAATTATCAGCCAGCGAATGTCATAAGCTGTGAGCCTGCGCAAAGGCAAGAAAAACAAAAAGGGGCGGCTCATATGAGCCGCCCCCCTGGATTTGGTGCAGGATGAAATCCTTATTTCATCATGATCCGGTCTTTTGCCATTGGCGTCATCGGGGAGTTGTTGGCGATATAGTCCGCGACTGCCTGTTCAAGGTTCGGACCGAAGTCATAAACATCACTTGCATTGTCACGGAACAGGGCATAGCCGTCGCCGCCATTGCGCATGAAGTCGTTGGAAACAACACCATAGAGTTTGTTCATATCGATAGGAACAAAGTCGTCACCCTCGGCAACCATGACATTGGATACGCGGGATCCAACCGGCTGTGACAGATCGAGGTCGAACTTAAGACCTGCGATCTGCGGGAACTGGCCCTTGTCCTCGTCGACTTTGGAAACACCATGTTCAAGCGATGCTACAACGTCCTTGCCCGAGAGCTTGAAAGTCGCCAATGCATTCTGGAACGGCAGTACAGTCAGGACTTCACCCATTGTTACAGTACCTTCGTCGATGCTTGCGCGCACGCCACCACCATTCTGGATGGCGATCTGATAACCATCACCAGCCTTCCAAAGCATGGCGTCGGCGATCAGGGATCCCATCGAACATTCCATATGACGGCAGCTTTCGCGCGATCCGTCAGCGGCCGTAGTAAACGTACCGACTTCGATATTGCGAACGGCGTCAACTTTCTTGCTGGCTTCGGCAATTACAGCAAGGACGTCCTCGGCAGGTTTGACACTTGCATCAAGCGGGATCGGTTCGCCCGACCATGCGGTGGCAACACCATTATCGTCAAAGGTGACGTTGAGCTCACCAAGATAACGGCTATAGGCATAAGCCTGAACGACCAGAACCGGCTTGCCATCCGGTGCGGTTTCAACAACCGGGTAGGGATAGTTGGCCTTTTCATTGGTATTCGAAAACAGCTGGTTGTCGTGACCGCCGACAATGACGTCAATGCCACTGACGGTGCGCGCGAGTTCGAAATCCTTGTAGGAGCCGGAATGGCTCATGACGATGATTTTGTTTACCCCCTTAAGGCGCAGTCGTGCGACCGAATAGCGTAGTGCCATTTCTGAGTCGGTAATTGAAACCTTGTCACCGGGGCTTGAAATATCGGGAGTTTCTTCGGTGGTGATACCGATCAGGCCAATCTTTTCGCCGCCAAGTTCGACAATGGTATCGGGGATAATCTTGCCCTTGAGGCTCGATGCTGCGCTCGGATGCACGTTGGCGGACAGAACGGGAACCGTGCTTGCCTTGATAAAGGCTTCAAGGACTTCGGGACCATCATCAAACTCGTGGTTCCCGATTGTCATGGCGTCATAGCCCGCCATAGCCATCAACTCGGCGGTCAGTTTGCCCTTGTACGTTGAATAGTAAAGCGATCCCTGAAACTGGTCACCACCATCAAGAGCGAGAACATTCCCGCCTTCCGCCTTTGCATCACGGATGGCTGTTGCAAGACGGGCATATCCGCCAAAGCATTTGCCCTCTGCGTCGTCTTCGGCCTTGCAGGTGTTGTTATATTTCGTAACCGATTCAACGCGATCATGGACGTCATTGGTGTGGAGGATGCGCAAGTCGTAATCAGCCAATGCGCTTCCTGCACCAAAGGTCAACATGGTGCAAGCCGACAGCAATCCTGCAATTTTTTGTTTCATTACTACTCTCCAACAAAGAGGCTCTTTTCCCGTCCCTCACGGGAAAAGATACCATCACAGATCAGAATTTCCGGGAGTGAAGTTTTCCCCTGCGCGGAATGCTAGCATCAAAATTATTCAAGGGGTATGCCCGGTTGATTACGGCGGGATGAAACTTGATCAATATGTGATCGTCATCGCGGTAAACAGAATGTCGGGAAGAATCGATTTAATCTCCAAAGTGGCTGATCGATGCATTTTCTTGAAAATTTTATTGGGCGAATTATTAAGTCTGCCGAGAAAATATATCTTCTGGAAATCTGTCTGCGAGTTTTGGGCCCGCTTCGGGAATCTAAGGGAAACCCCGCAGAAAAAGGACCCGATGGTTGATTCGGATCAGGACGATTTTGACCGGATGGACAGGTTTTGTCTTTCCCTTGCGTGGTCGGCTATTTACAGGGCACTATATTTTGTAGTTACCATAAGCATTCACACCATGAACAAGCGGAATGCTAAGGTTGAGGGACCGTAGCAACACCGATATGGTGGAAATACGTTTTTTCGATGAGGGAGTTCCCCCGGTTAAGGGCACCGGCGGGAAGAATAATCAGAATTCAAGCAATGAAGGGCATCGGAATGAAAAAGCTTCTGACCTCGGTGGTCGCGGCTGTTGCCTGCTATGCAGGTGTTGCTTCGGCTGCAGAAATCAAACCGGCAGTGGTCTATGACCTTGGTGGCCGCTTTGACCGTTCGTTTAACCAGGGCGCATACAACGGCGCCGAAAAATACAAGGCAGACACCGGTACCGAGTATCGCGACTTTGAAATCCAGAACGATTCCCAGCGCGAACAGGCAATGCGGAACTTCGCGCGTCGCGGTATGAACCCGATCGTCGCAATCGGTTTCTCGCAGGCATCTGCACTTGAAAAAGTCGCAAAAGAATTCCCGGAAACCAAATTCACCATCGTGGACATGGTTGTCGACCTTCCGAATGTTCAGTCGGTCGTGTTCAAAGAGCACGAAGGTTCGTTCCTGGTTGGTGTCCTTGCTGCCATGGCTTCGAAAACCGAAAAAGTTGGCTTTGTTGGCGGTATGGACATTCCGCTGATCCGCAAATTTGCTTGCGGTTATGTTCAGGGTGTCAAACACGCTGACCCGAATGCAGAAGTCTTCCAGAACATGACCGGCACCACCGGTGCTGCATGGAACGACCCGGTGAAGGGTGGCGAACTTGCAAAGTCGCAGTTTGACCGTGGCGCAGACGTTGTTTACCACGCAGCCGGTGGTACCGGCGTTGGTGTTCTTCAGGCCGCTGCAGACGCAGGCAAGCTTGGTATTGGCGTTGACTCCAACCAGAACGCATTGCACCCGGGTTCGGTTCTGACCTCGATGCTCAAGCGTGTTGATGTTGCTGTTTACGAAGCATTTGCTTCGGCAGCAGGTGACAACTGGAAGCCGGGCCTGACCATTCTTGGTCTTGCCGAAGGCGGTGTTGACTGGGCTCTTGATGAGAACAACGAGAAACTCATCACCCCTGAAATGAAAGAAGCCGTCGCCAAGGCGAAGGAAGCAATCACGTCAGGTAGCCTTGAAGTCCATGATTACATGAGCGACAGCGCTTGCCCGATGTAAGGCAGCCTTGAAGCAAACCGGGGATTTGTAGTGTCGGATACGATGCATCAAATGCACGGCACCGGGGAAACCGGTGCCGTGCAACCCGCTATTGAACTGCGTGGCATTGACAAGCGGTTCGGAGCGGTACACGCAAACAAGGAAATCGACCTTAAGGTCGATAAGGGAACAATCCACGGTATCGTGGGGGAGAATGGGGCAGGCAAGTCGACCCTGATGAGTATTCTGTATGGCTTTTATCAGGCCGATGCAGGAACAATTCATGTCGATGGCAAGCTTTGTGATATCAGGGGTTCCGAAGATGCCATTGCCGTCGGGATCGGCATGGTTCATCAGCACTTCATGCTGGTCGAGACATTTCCGGTTCTTGAGAACGTAATTCTCGGTGTTGAGGGCGGGGCAGTTCTGCGCGACGGTGTTGACCGGGCACGCGAAGAACTTCAGCGACTTGAGCGCGAATATTCGCTCGACATTGATCCGGATGCCATTGTTGGTGATCTGTCGGTCGGTCTTCAGCAGCGCGTTGAAATTCTCAAGGCACTGTTCCGTGGTGCTGAAATTCTTATTCTGGATGAACCGACCGGTGTTCTGACCCCGCAAGAGGCAGACCATCTTTTCCGTATTCTTGAAACCCTCAAAGAGCAGGGCAAGACGGTGGTTCTGATCACCCATAAATTGCGCGAAATCATGGCTGCAACGGACAATGTTTCCGTCATGCGTCAGGGCGCAATGGTGGCGCATCGCAAAACAGCGGAAACCAGTCCCGAAGAACTTTCCGAATTAATGGTTGGGCGCAAGGTGTTGTTACGCCTTGAAAAAGGTGATGCGAACCCGGCTGATACCGTTCTTAAGGTCGAAAACCTGTGCGTTGATAATGCGCAGGGTGTTCGCAAGGTCAAAAATGCAAGCTTCAACGTTCGCGCAGGCGAGATTGTCGGGATTGCCGGTGTGTCCGGCAACGGTCAAAGCGAGTTGCTAGAGGCGCTTGGCGGTATCCGTTCTGTGTCTGAAGGCGTTGTCGAGTTGAATGGTCAGGACGTGACGCCGGGTAAAGGTGTTGACGCAGCCGAATTGCGTCGTCGTGGTGTGGCCCATGTCCCTGAAGACCGTCATCGTATGGCGATGGTAACGGCCTTTTCTGCAAAGGAAGCAGCCATTCTGGGGTACGAGGACGACCCGGCCTACCAAAAGGGTGTCTTCCTGGACTGGCAAGCGATTTCGAATGCCACAGCCAATATGATGTCCGAATTTGATGTCCGTCCGGCCAATCCGGACCTGAAGGCTGCCAATTTCTCGGGTGGCAACCAGCAAAAACTGGTTCTGGCGCGTGAAATCATGCGTAATCCGGAACTGCTTCTGGTCGGGCAGCCGACCCGTGGTGTTGATATCGGTGCTATTGAATTCATTCACAAACGTATTGTCGCCATGCGGGACGCGGGCAAAGCCGTTCTCTTGGTGTCCGTGGAGCTTGACGAAATCATGTCGCTTGCCGACCGAATTCTGGTGATGTGCGATGGTGCCATCATCGGCGAAGTCGCTGCCTCTGAGGCGAATGAACGTGTCCTTGGCCTGATGATGGCCGGTGTTGATCCGAACGAAGCCAAGGCAGTGGAGGGCCAGTCATGAGCACGACCGTCCAGTTGCCGCGTTGGATTGACGTTGGCGCCTTGCCATTAATGAACCTGCTGCTGGCTCTTTTGATTTCGGGGCTCGTGGTTCTGGCGATTGGCGAAAACCCCGTCCAGGTGGTGGAAATTCTGCTTTATGGTGCATTCGGTTATGAGGAAGCGTGGGGTTATACGCTTTATTACACCACAAACTTCATCTTTACCGGTTTGGCATTCGCCGTTGCTTTCCATTGCGGACTTTTCAATATCGGTGCCGAAGGGCAGGCCTATGTCGGTGGGCTTGGTGTAACACTTGCTGCCCTTTACCTTGATTTCCTGCCATTTCCGGTGATGCTGGTTGTCGGGATGCTGGGAGCCATGATCTTTGGGGCTGCATGGGCCTATATTCCCGCCTATCTGCAGGCACGCCGCGGATCACACATCGTGATCACGACGATCATGTTCAACTTCATCGCATCGTCGCTGATGGTTTATCTTTTGGTCAATGTTCTGCGACCGGAAGGGTCTATGACCCCGGAAAGCGAACAGATCGCCGAAAATCTGCGTTTGCCGTTCATTCATGATATAGCGGCGGCATTCGGCATCGAAATGGCTTCGAGCCCGCTTAACCTGTCATTTGTCTATGCGCTGGTTGCCAGTGTCATGGTGTGGCTGTTCATCTGGCATACGCGTTGGGGATATGCGATCAGAACTGTTGGGGCAAATGCAGTTGCTGCGACCTATGCCGGGATCGAGCCGGGAAAATTCATCATTATTGCAATGATGATTTCCGGTGCTTTGTCTTCCTTCATGGCACTTAACGAGGTTATGGGCGTTCAACACCGGTTGCTGATTGATTTTACAGCCGGTTACGGGTTTGTCGGGATCGCCGTGGCCCTGATGGGGCGGAACCATCCGTTTGGTATCTTCCTTGCGGCCTTGCTGTTCGGGATGCTTTATCAGGGTGGGGCGGAACTTTCCTTTGAAATTCCGACCATCTCCAATGACATGGTTGTGGTTATTCAAGGTCTTGTGATCCTGTTTACCGGTGCCATGGAGCATATGTTCCGTCCGCGCGTCACCAAGATGTACACCGCGTGGCGTTTGCGGCGTGACGCGCAGGAGGCAGCGTGATGGAAAATTTTGAACTCGTCATTCTGTTGCTTGATGCAACCTTGCGAACCTCGACGCCTCTTATTCTTGCGGCCCTTGCAGGCATGTTTTCAGAACGGTCGGGTACGATCAACCTTGCCCTTGAAGGCATGATGCTGGGCGGTGCGTTTTCTGCGGCGGCAGTTGCCTTTTATATGAATGACCCGTGGATTGGCCTTTTGGCGGCAATCGCAACAACGATTGCCTTGTCTTTGCTTCACGGCTTTGCCTGCATCACGCATAAAGGCAATCAGGTTGTCTCGGGTATGGCGATCAATATTCTGATGTCGGGCCTGACGGCACTTGTCGGTATTGCCCTGTTTGCACAGGGGGGCAAAACTCCGGCACTCGACAAGGCTGCTCGTTTTCAGCCAATTACCTTGCCCGGTGCCGAAGCAGTGAAGGACGTGCCAATCATCGGCCCGATCTATTTCGAACTTCTGAGTGGCCACAATATCCTTGTCTATATCGCGTTTCTTGCTGTTCCGGCTGCCTGGTGGGTGATGTATCGCACGCGATTTGGCTTGCGCCTGCGTGCTGTGGGTGAGAACCCGGGCGCAGTCGATACTGCTGGTATCGGCGTTGTCGCCATGCGCTATCGTGCCGTCATTTGCAGTGGTGTTCTTGTTGGTATGTCCGGTGCCTATCTCTCGACGGCGCAAGGGGCGTCCTTCTTGCAGGATATGACGGCCGGCAAGGGTTATATTGCGCTTGCCGCGATGGTGTTTGGTAAGTGGCGTCCGTTCCCGGCATTGGCGGCGTGTCTGCTGTTTGGCTTCCTTGATGCTGCAGCCACCCGTTTGCAGGGGGTTGTCTTGCCAGGTATCGGTGAAGTGCCGGTCCAGCTGGTACAGGCATTGCCATATGTTCTGACGGTTATTTTGCTGGCGGGCTTTATCGGGCGTGCAATTCCGCCCAAGGCTCTTGGCCGTCCATATGTGAAAGAACGCTAAGTTTAGTGACGTCCGGTTGCAGGGTAAAATGCGCGACCGGACATTTCTTCTTGCGATTAATGACGGCAAAAGGCCGTTTCATTACCACATGTCAGATGAATAGCGTGTCCGGATCGGGGCACGCATAAACTATGAGACAGGATTACGAAGATGGGTGATCTGAAACAGGCACCGCGCGACTTGATTGATGCAGCACTGGCTGCACGCGACAAGGCTTATGCGCCATATTCCAGGTTTCATGTCGGTGCTGCCTTGCGCACGGCAGAGGGCAATGTGATTGCAGGCTGTAACGTTGAAAACGCAGCCTATCCCGAAGGCGTCTGTGCCGAAGCGGGGGCGATTTCGGCCATGGTTCTTTCGGGGGAAACCAAGTTCGACGAGATAGTCGTTGTCGGTCTTGGCGATGTGGCGTGCACGCCGTGTGGTGGTTGCCGACAAAAGATCCGGGAGTTTACCGGCAGTGATGCGACCATTTTCATTATCAATGATGCTGGCAAGACACTACTGACTCTTACACGCGAAGAGCTTATTCCCCATTCCTTTGGACCGGAGAATTTGAAATGAGCAATGTAAAAGCTGCGTTGGACGTCATTGCGTCGAAGGCACCGGGTTTCAAGGCCGAGGTTGCCCTGGTTCTTGGCAGTGGTCTGGGCGGGGTTGTTGATGCGGTAAGTGACGCCATTAGCATTTCCTACGCGGAGCTGCCGGGCTTTCCACGTCCGACTGTTGTTGGACATGGCGGGACACTTGTGCTGGGACGGATCGGTGGTGTTTCGGTTGCTGTGATGCAGGGGCGGGCGCATTTCTATGAGCATGGCCGCTCTGACCTGATGGCGGAGCCGCTTGAAACGCTGCGTGAACTTGGGGCCGAGAAACTTATCCTGACCAATGCGGCAGGGTCATTGATCCCCGAAGCCGTTCCGGGAAGCCTGATGCTGATTACCGATCATATCAGCCTGTTCGGGCCAAATCCGCTGATTGGTTATCATGGCAATGACAGGTTCGTTGGCATGGATATGCCCTATGATCCGGAAATCGGTTCGGGGTTGCACGATACCGCAGCAAAGCTTGGTATTAAATTGTTTGAAGGCACTTATTGCTGGTGCACGGGGCCAAGCTTCGAGACGCCTGCGGAAATTCGCGCACTCAAGGTTCTGGGGGCGGACGCTGTTGGTATGTCGACCGTACCCGAAAATATCCTTGCCCGTCGTCTTGGTTTCAAGGTGGCGGCAATTTCAAATGTCACGAACCTTGCTGCTGGCATGAGCCCAACACCGCTTAGCCATGAACAGACCCTTGATATGTCCAAGGAAGGTGCTTCCAATCTTATCAAGATCCTGTTGCAGTATTTCTCGGGTTCTGCATAAAGCCGATTTTCAATTTCGGTTTTGGTACCCCATAACGACAAGCGTGCAGGAGACAGCAAATGCTGCCGCAGGAAATCATTCGCCGCAAACGTGAAGGCGAAGTTCTGACAGACGCTGAAATAGCGTTTTTCGTCAAAGGCATCACTGATGACAGTATCAGCGAGGGGCAGGTTGCTGCCCTTGCGATGGCCGTTTTCTTTAACGGAATGACCATGGACGAACGGGCTGCGCTGACTCGTAATATGCGCGACAGTGGTACAGTTCTTGATTGGAAGGCACTTGGCCTTGACGGGCCGGTTGTTGACAAACATTCCACGGGTGGCGTCGGTGACAAGGTCAGTCTGATGCTTGGTCCGATTGTCGGTGCGTGTGGCGCATTCGTTCCAATGATTTCCGGACGGGGCCTAGGCCACACAGGCGGAACGCTTGATAAATTTG
Organism: Thalassospira profundimaris; assembly: GCF_003326795.1. Lineage (GTDB taxonomy): Bacteria > Pseudomonadota > Alphaproteobacteria > Rhodospirillales > Thalassospiraceae > Thalassospira > Thalassospira profundimaris_C. Next base: position 246,575 of record NZ_JPWI01000004.1, read on the forward strand.
ATTCGATCCCGGGTTATCGCACGACGCCGACACTTGAAGAATTTGCCAAGGTTACCCGCGAAGTTGGCTGCGCGATTATCGGGCAAACCTCTGATCTTGCGCCGGCAGACAAACGGTTCTATGGCATTCGCGACGTAACAGCGACGGTCGAAAGCATACCGCTGATTACCGCATCGATCCTTTCCAAGAAGCTGGCGGCTGGCCTTGATTCACTTGTCATGGACGTCAAGTTCGGTTCGGGCGCCTTCATGAACGAATATGATCGTGCGCGCGAACTGGCGCAAAGTATTACGGAAGTGGCAACGCGCAATGGTGTTCCGACAGTAGCCCTGCTGACAGATATGGAGCAGGTGTTGGGCGATACAGTCGGCAATGCCCTTGAGATGCGTGAAGCGATCGATTTCCTGACCGGAAAACATCAGGAACAGCGTGTTTATGATGTGACAATGGCACTTGCCGCAGAAATGCTTGCAGTTAGTGGTGTTGCTATCGATGTGGCTGACGGGCTTCGTCAGGCAACGCTTGCGCTTGAAAGCGGCAAGGCTGCAGAAGTCTTTGCAAAAATGGTCGCAAGCCTTGGCGGACCGGCCGACTTTGTCGAAAACAACACGAATTATCTTGAAGCAGCACCAATGATCAATGCGGTGACGGCTGCCAAAACTGGTCGGGTTGTTTCGATGGATGCGCGCAAGGTCGGCTTGGCTCTGGTTGCCCTTAAAGGTGGGCGTACGCGCGCTGATCAGAAGATCGATTTTGCAGTCGGCTTCACCGATTTTATCAAGGTCGGGCAACCGGTTTCGGCTGAAACACCGCTTTGCATTGCCCATACCCGTGATCAGGCCCAGCTGGAAGAAGCGACGGCCCTTCTGCGCGAAGCAATCGTTATCGGTGAGGGCGAGGTCGCGCCAACAGGCTCCGAACCCGCTGTGCGCGAACGCATCGTTGCCGGTGTAAAGGGGTGATCCTTTGATATCGGGTTAAAAGAAAGGCTGGGAAATTTCCCGGCCTTTCTTTCTTCTAGCGAGCAGCAGCCTTGATCATGGAAGCCGCTTTTTCCGCAATCATGATCGTTGGCGAGTTTGTGTTGCCTGACACAATGGTCGGCATGATGGACGCGTCGGCAATGCGCAAACCATCCAGACCGCGCAGTCGCAATTCTGGATCAACCACAGATGCCGCATCTGCCCCCATTCTGCAGGTGCCGACCGGGTGGAAGATCGTGGTTCCGATATCGCCAGCCGCACGGATCAAATCTTCTTCGCTGTCATAGGATGGGCCAGGTTTGAATTCTTCCGGCGCATAGGCAGCAAGGGCCGGTTGGCCTGCGATCTTGCGCGTCAGACGAATTGAATCTGCTGCCACCTTTTTATCTGCATCTGCTGACAGATAGTTCGGGGAAATCGCAGGCTGTTGCGTGTGATCCGGGCTGGTAATGTGAATGCTACCGCGGCTTTGCGGGCGCAGGTTACAGACACTTGCCGTGAAAGCCGGGAAGGGGTGGACGGGCTCGCCAAATTTCTCAAGTGACAGTGGTTGGACGTGATATTGAAGGTTCGGCGTTTCAAACGATGCATCAGACCGGGTGAAAATCCCCAGCTGACTTGGTGCCATGGACATCGGGCCTGACTGATTAAACAGGTATTCCAGAGCAATGCTGGCTTTGCCCAACAGACTGGTTGCCTTTTCATTCAGGGTGCGAATGTTGCTTACCTTGAACGCACAGCGCAACTGCAAATGATCTTGAAGGTTTTCGCCGACTTGGGGGTTATCAAGCACCTGTTCGATGCCATATTGCTGCAAGACATCGCCGCGTCCGATCCCGGAAAGCTCCAGAATTTGCGGGGAGCCGACAGAACCGGCTGAAAGCACCGTTTCACGATTGGCATAAACAGTTTCGATATTACCTTCGCGCTCATATTCAACGCCGGTTATCCGGCCTTCGGAAATGATCAGACGCCGGACATGGGCATTGGTGCGAACTTCAAGGTTTTTACGATCAAGGGCAGGGCGGAGAAATGCTTTGGATGTGTTCCAGCGAATGCCGCGCTTCTGGTTTACATCGAAATAGGATGACCCTTCATTGGTTCCACGATTGAAATCCGGCACCTTCGGAATGCCTGCCTGTTCGGCAGCATCCTGAAAGGCCTCAAGGATTTCCCAGCGTACGCGTGCCTGTTCAACCCGCCATTCGCCACCTTCACCATGCAGGTCATCGGCACCGCGATAGTAGTCCTCCGATTTCTTGAAGAAGGGCAGCACATCGTCCCAGCCCCAATTGGTACATCCGGACTGGCGCCATTGATCATAGTCATTGGCCTGACCGCGCATATAGATCATGCCGTTGATGGACGAACATCCGCCAAGAACCTTGCCGCGCGGATACCCAAGGGACCGGCCGTTCAAACCCGGTTCGCGGACGGTATTAAAACACCAGTCAACCTTGGGATTGCCAATGCAATAAAGGTAGCCAACCGGAATATGAATCCAGGGATTGCGATCTTTTCCGCCAGCTTCAAGCAGAAGAATATTTGCGTCTTCCATCTCGGACAGGCGGTTTGCCAGCGTACAGCCGGCCGATCCTGCGCCAATGATGATGTAATCAAACCGGTCCATGTGTCATTTCCTGAATGAGGACAATATGGAACCGGTTTCCCCGGTAGCGGTTGTGTTTCACGGAAGGTTCCTCTCTGAGTGGCAGCCAAGGTTTTTCTTGTGAGTCTTGTTTCTTGGTGTGACGCTACCATTGATTTGACTGTCTGAAAATATAATCAAGCGTTGTATCCATTCCGGCATGCGGAAAAAGATACCTTTGTTGATTTTTGGAATAATTCAAATAAAATCAATATAATAGCAGTTGTTTAAGATCGAAAAACTTGATTAGTCTCGTCTGTCCACAGACTCAACCACGAGCTTGATTGATGATCCGTTTTCGATGGCTTGATCGTTTGCCTATTTCTGCGACCGGGGCACATCCGGAATCTCCCCGACGGCCTGGTGCACTTCGCCGTCAGCTTGGGTTCTGGGCCGGAATCTTGACAGCTGTTTCAATGGTGTTGAGTGGACCACCGGACGATATGGCGCCAGCTGCGTGGCATACAGCTGCAATTGCTGCATTGATGGCAATCTGGTGGTTGAGCGAAGCGATCCCGATAGCAGCAACCGCATTGGTTCCGGTTGCTGTTGCCCCGAGTTTTTCGGTGGCAACAATTGACGATGTGACTTTGCATTACTCGAACCCATTGTTGTTTTTGTTTTTGGGCGGATTTGTCATTGCCATTGCGATGGAACGATGGAATTTGCACCGACGTGTCGCACTGGTGATTTTAAAGCAGGTTGGTTTTAAGCCATCTTCGCTGGTCGGAGGTGTCATCGCTGCGACGGCGGTGCTTTCAATGTGGGTCAGCAATACCGCAACAGCGACCATGATGCTGCCAATCGCGCTTTCACTTGTGAATTTGCTTCGAGAACACGATAAAACTCAGGATTCCTCATCTTCTCAAGCTGTTGAAGCAGGCGATGAACCTGTCAAATTACCGCGATCAGTTCGAAACTTCGCACTTTCAATGCTTTTCGGGATTGCATTCGGCGCCAGCATTGGTGGCATTGGAACGCTGATCGGGACACCACCCAATGCATTGTTGGCAGCATATCTTGATAGCAACTTTGGTGTTTCGATCGGGTTTGGGCAATGGATGTTAATCGGCGTACCATTTGCTGGCATTCTGTTAGTCGTGTGCTGGCTGGTTCTTACCCGCTATGTCTATCGACTGGACGATTCCTTGCCAGAACCTGTTTGCGAGGAACTGCAACGCGATATGGACGCGCTTGGTCCCATGTCTCGCGGCGAGAAATATGTTGCGACAGTTTTTTGTGTTACAGCCCTTCTATGGTTGGTCCGGCCGCTGATCACAAACATTTTCCCGACATTGTTGCTAAGTGATGCGTCTATTGCGGTAACAGCTGCCATCGCATTATTTGCGATTCCGGTAAATGCGCGCGAGAATCAGTATATTTTAAGCTGGAAAGCCGCCCGTGCATTGCCTTGGGGCGTTCTGATACTGGTCGGAGGCGGGTTGGCACTTGGCGCGTTAATCAACGATACGGGCCTTGCAAGTTGGGTGGCCAATAGGGCGGGTGCTCTGCCTCATTTACCCGTTATTATCCAGATAGGAATGATTTCCCTGATTGTCATTATGATCAGTCACCTGACGTCAAACACGGCTACGGTTGCGACGTTCCTGCCCCTTGTCGCTACCTATGCATTGGCCGAGGGGATAGATCCGGTTCTTCTATCTGTTCCGGTAGCGCTTTCAGCAAGCTGTGCATTTATGTCTCCTGTTGCCACACCTCCAAACGCGATTGTGTTTGCCAGCGGATATTTGACAATCGGAGACATGGTACGTGCCGGTGCATTGATGAATGTGATTGCGCTTATTGCTATTATTTTGTTCGCCGTGATTTTGGTCCCGATTGCTTTCTAATTGCCAGAAATGTCTGACAACTCTTGCCAAACAGTTCAATAGAACGCATTTTGATCAGTAACGAAAATTTACCCGCCAATATGAAAATCAGAAAAATCAGGAGAAAACGGCATGGGAAAACTGGATCGGCGCCGTCGCGAGATACTTGAACTCGTTGCGTCCAACAGCTTTATGACAATTGATTCCCTTGCTGACCATTTTTCCGTTACCCCGCAGACCATCCGTCGTGACATCAACGAAATGGCAGAAGAGGGGCTGATTGCGCGCTATCACGGTGGGGCGGCCAGCGTTTCCACGACCGAAAACACCGCCTATCAGGATCGCCAGGTACTTAATCTCGGGAGCAAGCGCGAGATCGCCAAGCTGGTTGCCGAGCATATTCCGGAAGGCGCTTCGCTCTTTATCAATATCGGTACAACGAATGAAGAAGTCGCCCATGCCTTGTCCGGGCATAAGAGCCTGAAGATCATTACCAATAACCTGCATGTTGCAGAAATTTGTGCCGCAAATCAGGGGTTTGAGGTCATTATTGCAGGTGGTGTTGTTCGCCAGCGTGACTTCGGGGTCATAGGGGAAGCGACAATTGATTTCATCAACCAGTTCAAGGTTGATTACGCAATCATCGGGATTTCCGGGGTTGATGAAGATGGCAGTTTGATGGATTTCGATTACCGCGAAGTCCGTGTGGCACGGGCAATTATCTCCAACGCCCGCCAGACATTCCTGTGTACCGATGCATCAAAGTTTGGTCGACGGGCAATGGTGCGGTTGGGCCATTTGTCGGAAATCGATGCATTGTTCACGGACCGTCATCCGGGGCCGAATTGGGCAGACGTGATCCGGGAAGCCGACGTTTCGGTTTATACCGCGAATTAAAGCGCAGTCAGAAAGCCAAGCGTGTTTACGTTCAGGCGTAAACACCATCTTCGCGCTTGCCGGTACGCATTGTGATCGGTCCTTGTGACGATCCATCAAGCATCTGGGTCAGATGTTCATTATGGGCATCATCAATGTCACTGGTCTTGCCAGACCAGTAAACCTTGCCATCATGCATCATTGTCAGGTTCTGATAGCGCGTGCGTGCGATCTGCATGTCATTGGTGATGGAAATGACAGTAGTGCCGCGTTGCTGCGCAATTTTTGAGATCATCAGTTCGATATGGTTCGACAGAACCGGATCAAGACCCGCTGTCGGATTGTCGAGCAAAAGCAGCTCCGGATCGCTTGAAATTGCCCGGGCGATACCAACACGCTTTTGCATGCCACCAGACAGATCATTAGGGGTGAGGTCTGCACTTTCCTCGGCCAGACCGACAAGCCCCAAAAGCTCGGTCGCACGTTCCTTTGCGGCCTTTCGGCTCAGGGTGCCAAGTTCGATTTGCCGGAAACAGATGTTTTCCCAAACAGTAAGGCTGTCAAAAAGGGCATTGTGCTGAAACAGCATGCCGATTTTTGCGGCCCACTCCGGACGCGCAGGGGAATCTGCACGGCTCACATCGTCACCATCAAGAAAGATGGAACCCTCATCTGCGCTGTAAATCCCGACCAGACATTTCATGAGAACGCTTTTTCCAGCAGCGGACGGGCCGATGATTGCCATGGTTTCACCCTTGGCAACACTCAGGTCAACGCTGTCGACTGCAGTCATTCTCCCGAAGCGTTTGGTGAGTTTATTTACCCTGACAAAGGCAGTCTTGTCCGTTTGAGAAGATGCAGTTTGGGTCATTTACATTCCGTTTTTGGTCGAGTTCGCGCTGAGTTTCGGCAATTGCCGAGCAGGGGGCAAGTGCCAAATTCACAAAAATGAAAACGGCCCCAAGCGGGGCCGTTTTGCAAGATATGCTGAATTCGTGAAATCCGCTTAGTGCGAAAGGATCTGGCTGAGAAACAGCTTGGTACGATCGCTTTTGGGATTGTCGAAGAATTCCTGCGGACCAGCCATTTCGACGATCTGACCTGCATCCATGAAGATAACCCGATCAGCAACCTCTTTGGCGAAGCCCATTTCATGGGTTACGCAAAGCATGGTCATACCTTCTTTGGCAAGCTCGACCATTACGTCGAGAACTTCCTTGACCATTTCCGGATCAAGGGCCGAGGTCGGTTCATCAAACAGCATGATTTTCGGCTGCATGCAGAGCGAGCGGGCGATTGCCACACGCTGCTGCTGGCCGCCGGAGAGCTGACCCGGATATTTGTGGGCCTGTTCGGCAATCCTGACACGCTCAAGATAGTGCATGGCCAGATCATTGGCTTCTTTCTTGGGCATCTTGCGAACCCAGATCGGTGCCAAAGTCAGGTTTTCAAGCACAGTCATGTGCGGGAAAAGGTTGAAGTGCTGAAACACCATGCAAACTTCTCGGCGTACGGCTTCAATGTTTTTGACATCATCGCCAAGCAAAATCCCGTCAACATAGACTTCACCGCTTTGATAGGTCTCGAGGCGGTTCATCGTGCGAATGAGGGTGGACTTGCCAGAGCCTGAAGGGCCGCAGATGACAATACGTTCACCTTTGCGAACAGTCAGGTCAATGTCCTTCAGAACATGGAAGTTACCATACCATTTGTTCATCTTGCTGACGGTGATGACATCCTCCTTGGACGGAGGAGGCACAGCGCCGGTAGTGGTTTCAGTTGCTACAGTCATTGTTTTCTCCTCGTTCCTTACCTGCGCTCGCCTTTGCGAAGCTCTTTTTCAAGATAGGCGGAGTATTTCGCCATCGAGAAACAGATCAGGAAGAATATTGCCGCGGCGAAGGCATAGCCTTCCACGTAGTATTTGGTCCATGCAGGATCACTGCGAAGTGCAAGCTTTACCGTTCCAAGGAAATCAAACAGGCCGATAATCACGACCAGCGTGGTGTCCTTGAACATTGAGATGAAGCTATTCACCGTTGGCGGAATGACCAGACGCAATGCCTGCGGAAGGATGATCAGACGCATGGACTGCCAGTAGGACAGTGCAAGGCTGTCGCCTGCTTCGAACTGTCCGCGCGGGACAGCCTGAAGACCACCACGAAATACCTCGGCAAGGTAGGCCGCCGTAAACAGGATAATACCGATCTGCGCACGCAGCAGCTTGTCGATGGTTACCCCCGTCGGCAGAAACAGCGGAAACATGACGGATGCCATAAACAGGACCGTAATCAGCGGTACGCCGCGAATAACTTCGATGTAGACAACGGATACAGTCTTGATGGCGGGCATGTTGGACTGACGGCCAAGCGCAAGTAGCAAACCCAATGGAAATGCAAAGATCACGCCGATAGACGACAGGATCAGGGTTAGCGGCAAGCCACCCCAGTAACTGTTCTGGACATAGGTAAGACCAAGAACACCACCCCACATCAGGACGCCGATAACAGGAACACCGACAACCCACATCGGGATAATCCATTTGCGAAGGCCGGGATATTTTACGGCCCCCAGGCTACCGCAAATGATTGCAATCAGAACAATCATGGCAAGTACCGGCCGCCATTGTTCTTCGTACGGATAGGTGCCAAACAGGATCAGACGCAGGTTGGCATTTACAAAGCCCCAGCAAGCGCCGGTAACCTCTGCACACCCCTCGATCGTTGGTGTCAGTGTTGCATTGACAACCGCCCAGTTAAACAGCGGCGGAACAAGCCAAAGAATGAAGGCGAGGGCACCCAGCGTCAGAAGGGTGTTAAACCATCCGTCAAAAAGGTTCTTCTTTGACCAGGCAACAGCTCGCTCGCTGAAAGTCCCGGTTGGAAGAGGAGGCAATTTTGCGTTTTCTGACATGTTACCTCTCCACCAGTGCCATTTTCTTGTTGAACCAGTTCATAAAGAGCGAGGTCAACAAAGACAAACCAAGATAGATCGACATGAAGATCGAAATCGCTTCAATTGCCTGACCAGTCTGGTTCATGGTTGTGTTGGAAACTGAGACCAGATCCGGGTAACCGACAGCTACGGCAAGCGAGCTGTTTTTGGTCAGGTTCAGATACTGGTTTGTCAGTGGCGGAATGGCGACACGCATGGATTGCGGCAGAATAACCTTGCGAAGGGCAACAGAGCGCTTGATTCCAAGACTGTCCGCTGCCTCCCACTGGCCGTTTGGAACGGCCTGAATGCCAGAGCGTACGACTTCTGCCACATAGGTTGACGTGTAAACCGTCAAGCCGATCAGAACGGCCATAAATTCTGGCGAAATATTATAACCACCACGAATGTTGAAGCCCTTGAGTTCCGGCATGCTCATCTCGGTCGGAGCTCCGCCTGCAAGGTAGGCAAGAAACACAAGACCGACAAAGATACCAAGACCCACAAGGAGCATCGGGAAGGTCTGTCCTGTCGCGTCCTGGCGTTTGACAGCCCATTTCCTGATGAAATAGATAGCGACCAGAGCGATAATCGCCGCAACACCCATCAGGGTATATGCGTTGTCCGCAACCGGCACAGGCATATACATGCCGCGCGAAGTCAGCAGGACACCCGGGAGCGGCTCTAGCGCATCGCGCGGGTGGGGGAATGCCCCGGGGATCAGCGCGTACCAGAAGAACAGCTGAAGCAGAACCGGGATGTTACGGAATGTTTCAACATATACCGTCGCCAGCTTGCGAACGATCCAGTTGGACGAAAGGCGTGCAACGCCAAAAATGGTTCCGATAATCGTGCAAAGGACGATACCAAGAACCGATACTTTCACGGTGTTCAGGAGACCGACCATCAGTGCCGTCGCGTAGTCGCTCTGGGCACTGTATTCGATCATGCTTTCACTGATCTCGAAGGAAGCTTCAAGATCGAGGAACCCGTAACCGGTCGAGATGTTTTGTTGCTCAAGGTTGTACAGGGTGTTGGACACCAGGTACCAGCCAGCCAGAATGATAAGACCGATGGCGATGATTTGATAAAGCACCGCGCGAACGTTCTCGTCATTCAGATAGTCGACAAGGCTCTTGGAACGAACATCTCCCGGGGTATGTTGAGGCTTACTCATAGGACCCTCAGGTGTAGATTGTATCCAAAATCAGTAGGCACCTAACGAAAAGCTCCGCCCATGCGTTCAGGCAGTGGGGCGGAGCTTCGTAGGTTTAGTGGAACGGTTGCTAACGAATTAGCGAACCGGCCATGCGTACTGCAGGCCACCATCGGTCCACAGAGCGTTCAGACCACGCTCGAGGCCAAGCTTGGCGGTAACGTTCTTTTCATAGCTTTCGCCATAGTTACCAACATTCTTGACGATACGGTATGCCCACTCTTCGTCGAGACCAAGAGCCTCACCCATGCCCGGCGATACGCCCAGCAGACGCTGGATGCCCGGGTTGGTGCTGTTTGCTTTCATATCGTCAACATTCGCCATGGTGACGCCGAATTCTTCAGCTTCGACCATTGCAGTCAGAGCCCAGCGAGAAATGTCGGCCCACTGCTCGTCACCCTGAGCAACAACCGGACCAAGCGGCTCTTTGGAAATGATTTCCGGAAGAATGACGTAGTCATCCGGGTTTTCTGCCATGGTGGTACGGATCGAAGCAAGACCCGAAGCATCCGTGGTGTAAACGTCGCAACGGCCCGAGAAGAAGGCAGCGGTTGCTTCGTTGATGTTTTCGATAACGACCGGCTCGAAGCTCATGCCTTTGGCGCGGAAGTAATCAGCGAGGTTCAGCTCGGTGGTGGTGCCCGGCTCTACGCAGACGGTTGCTCCGTCAAGCTCGGTAGCGCTGTTCACGCCGAGAGCTTTGGGAATCAGGAAGCCCTGACCGTCATAGTAGTTGATGCCGACGAAGGTCAGGCCGAGCTTCGCGTCACGCGTGGTGGTTGCAGTGGTGTTACGCGACAGGATGTCGATTTCACCGGACTGCAGCGCCGTGAAACGCTGTGCTGCGGTCAGCGGGGTGTACTGAACGCTGTTTGCATCGCCAAGGACTGCGGCAGCAATCGCACGGCAAACATCAACGTCGATACCTTCCCACTTGCCTTCAGCATTTGCTGCGGAGAAACCCGGAAGACCGGTGTTCACACCACACTGAACGAAACCTTTCGCCTTGACGCCGTCAAGCACGGCACCAGCCTGTGCATTCTGTGCGGCGACGGCTGCAACAGTCATTGCACCCGCGGCGAGGATCGTTTTGATTTTCATAGAAAAGCTCCCTTATTAGCAAAGCATTGTTTTTAGCTTTTGTGCCACCCTGGATACGCAATTAAGCATATCCATCAATCCAAATTGATTGGATTGCCAAATTAAGAAATTTTAGGCCGCTATGTGTCAAGTCTGAAAAATTTTCGACTGGTCGGGCCGGTGCTGTTTTTTGAGGAAAATCGCCGATTTTTTCCATCAGGTGAACGTTGTAAATGGAAACGCATCAAGGTGATGGATAGCGTAATTGGTTTTTATATCAGTGTCTTAATCGGTTCTGGTTTTGGGTGTTTCGCAAAAGGACGAGAATGCACGAACTTTTTTCGACGGAAATATGCCAGTGTCTAAAAAAAGATCATTTTTTTATGCTGTCCAAAATGCGTGCACATTGCAGTGCGGAATCGGAGATGTCGTGACTCCGGTTTGAATTATTCCATTCTGCGTGCAGACGAGATGAAAAAGCCCCCTCCGACGCTGTCATCCGAGGGGGCTGGTTTTATTTCTTGAGATCATTCAGGTTCGAGAACAGCTCAAGAGCGGTCGGATTTGCTAGAGCTTCCTGATTTTTGACGGGTCTGCCATGGACAACATCGCGGACTGCCAGCTCGGTTATTTTTCCGGACTTGGTGCGTGGAATGTCGGCGACGGCAATGACCTTGGCCGGGACATGGCGCGGTGTGCAGTTGGTACGAATCTGCTTCTTGATCTTGTCAATCAGTGCCGTATCCAGTTCATAATTATCGCGGAGCACAACAAACAGGATGACCCTGACGTCGTTATCCCAATCCTGTCCTATGACAATCGATTCCTGAATTTCCGGAAGCTTTTCGACTTGGCGATAGATTTCTGCTGTACCGATGCGAACACCACCCGGATTCAGGGTTGCATCAGAGCGGCCGTAAATAACCATGCCGCCTTCGTCATCAAGTTCTACATAGTCCCCGTGGCACCAGATATTCTCAAACCGGTCGAAATAGGCCGCGTGGTAACGCGATCCGTCCGGATCATTCCAGAACCCGACAGGCATGGAGGGGAAGGGTTTGGTACAAACCAGTTCGCCTTTCTCGTTGCGAACAGATTTGCCTTCGTCATCAAATACGTCGACGGCAACACCAAGGGCGCGCGTCTGGATCACGCCGCGTTTTACCGGCAGCACAGGTGAGGCCAGAACAAAACAGCCTAGAATATCTGTCCCGCCCGAGATCGATGCGAGATGAATGTCTTCCTTGATGTCACGATAAACGTAATCAAAGCTTTCAGGTGCGAGCGGCGAGCCGGTCGATGTCATGGCACGTACGGTCGAAAGGTTATGCGTTTCACGCGGCTTGAGTTCCGCCTTTGCAAGGGCATCGATATATTTGGCAGAGGTGCCAAACAGGGTCATGCCTTCGGCATCTGCGTAATCAAACAGAATGTTGCCGCTCGGATAGAATGGTGAGCCGTCGTAAAGCAGCAACGTCGCACCTGCTGCCAGTCCGGCCATCAACCAGTTCCACATCATCCAGCCGCATGTGGTGAAATAAAACACCCTGTCTCCGGGGGCGACATCACAATGCAAAACATGTTCTGAAACCTGTTTTAGCAGCGTACCACCGGTCCCGTGGACGATGCATTTCGGTTTGCCGGTGGTGCCTGACGAGAACATCACATAAAGAGGGTGATTGAACTCGACCTGTTCGAATACGATCTTGTCACCTTCGAACGGGGCGATGAATGCCTCATAAGTCACAGCATTGCGGATTCCCGTGCTGTCAGCACCATCAAAGGCATATTTGACAATGACGACCCTTTTCAGGCTGTCGATGCGGTCAACGACATCGCGAACCTTTTCACGGATGTCATGCTGCTTGCCATTATAATGATAGCCATCGACAGTTATCATCACGGTCGGTTCGATCTGACCGAACCGGTCAACGACGCCCTGCACACCGAAATCGGGCGACGCGGATGACCATGTTGCGCCAATCGCGGCCGTAGCAAGCATTGCAATGACCGTTTCTGACATGTTGGGCATATAGCCACAAACACGATCACCCTTTTTGACACCTTCAGCACGTAGTGCCTGCGAAAAGCGGGAAACAGCAATGTTGAGTTCAGCCCAGGACAGGCGCGATTTGACCTTGTCTTCGCCCCAGAAAACGATGGCGTCTGTATTGTCATCACGAGCCAGCAGGTTTTCTGCGAAATTCAGTCGAGCATCAGGGAAGAACTGTGCGCCGGGCATCTTGGTGCCATCAATCAGAACGCGTTCACCCCATGTCTCGGCCTTGAGTTCGGTGTATTCGACAAGGGCAGGCCAGAAATCCTCGATCTTGGCGACAGACCAGTCATACAGAGCGGTGAAATTCTGGAGATCAAGGCTGTATTTGTCATTCACCCAGCGGCGAAAGCTGGTGACATTTGCGTTTTCAACACGTTCTTTCGTCGGTTGCCAAAGCACGTCGCTCATGATGGGCCTCTGTTTCCTGCGATGTTGTGTCTTCAAATTAGCGCGTTGTCTAATTTGGTATCTTGATACCGTTTTCTACGGGGAAAAAAGTCGGTCGGCAAGCGGAGTAACTCAGATGTCTATAATTGGTAATACCAATTATGCGAGAAAACTTCTGAAGTCGCATCAAGAATCTCTGTCAATATATTGTTATAGAGTAAAAAGATAAGATTTAAGGTGCTTGTAAAAATCTTTTCAACCCGGATCGATATGGACTGGTTTTGCTAATAAAATGACAAAAATGGGTGCATTTTTATTTTATCGTGATTCGCTCTCTGTGCCTTCGGAGTATCTTCAGATGAAAATGCTTGCACGTTCAAGGCAGCGCACTAGTTTGCTTTGATCGCAAAAAAAAAGCTGGAGGCTCATCTTGGCCGGGATTGATGAAAGCAAGGCGTTTGTATCAATCAATATCGCTGTTTTGACAGTAAGTGATACGCGCACAGCAGTAAATGATACCTCGGGTGATTTACTTGTTAGCCGAATAGAAGCCAATGGCCACCGCGTCCACGAACGATTGATCCTGCGAGATGATCAGACGATTCTGCAGCGCCAGTTGCTGGCTTGGTGCGAAAATCCCGAGATTGATGTGATTATCTCAACAGGTGGAACAGGGGTGACAGGACGTGATGTTACTGTAGAAGCCCATCGGGCTCTTTACGAAAAGGAAATCCCCGGATTTGGCGAGCTGTTTCGGTGGATTTCGTTTCCCAAAATCGGGACGTCAACTGTTCAGTCGCGTGCAACGGCTGGGGTCTGTAAGGGGACTTATCTGTTTGCGCTGCCCGGATCGACGGGCGCATGTAAAGATGCCTGGGATGAAATTCTGACCTATCAGCTTGATATTCGCCATCGCCCCTGTAACTTCGTGGAACTTATGCCACGCTTGCTTGAACGCTGAAGCATGAAGTGGCGGAACCTGGTTGGTTCCGTTTTTGACCAGCATCAGCTAATTCCCGGTTCATTGCAGGAAAGCATCATGGATTTCATCACAGATCCGTTCTTTTACGCTGTCGCAATCCCGGCAGTCTTGATTGCCGGCGTTTCCAAAAGCGGATTTGGTGGCGGACTTGGCGTGATTGCTGTTCCCTTGATGGCGCTTGCGGTATCGCCTCAGGCGGCCGCGGCCATCATGCTTCCCATCCTGTGCCTGATGGATGTTGCAAATGTTTGGGCCTATCGGACCCGATGGGACCGACGAAACATGCTCATTCTCGTTCCTGCCGCACTAGTAGGGATTCTTGTCGGGGTACTGACATTCAGCTACCTGAGTGTCGCGGCGGTGAAGCTTATCATTGCGATGATTGCTATCATTTTTACCCTTGATCACTGGCTGCGCGGCAATAAAGCCGGAGCTACACCAAAATCGCCAACCTGGGGAAAGGGAACGATACTTGGAAGTCTGGCAGGTTTTACCAGCTTTGTAGCCCATGCCGGGGGGCCGCCGGTCTCGGTATTCTTGTTGCCGCAGCGTATGGATAAATCAGTTTTTGTCGGGACGACTGTGATGTTTTTCATCGTCGTTAATTACGTCAAACTGATCCCTTACTGGTTTCTCGGTCAATTCAGCGGAGCCAATCTCGGGACGTCTGCCGTTCTTGTCCCGATTGCGATTTTTGGAACTTGGCTGGGCCTCTGGGCGCATGACAAGGTCAATGTCATCTTGTTCTATCGCGTCTGCTATACTCTGCTGTTTATGACAGGGGTAAAGCTGCTTTGGGATGCTGTTTCACTGTTTACCGCAGGATGACGACAGCGCGGGTAAGACCATGGTTTGAAATTTCCTGCGAAGCGAAGCGCATCTTTTGAGAATTCAATCCCGAAACCTACTCTGGCAGGCAGCACGAATCGAATTTTATGCGGCGTCTTGTCGGGGCATATATGTCCAGGCTGCCTTGAAACAAGGTACCGGCATTTATGCATTTATCTGAAAATGAACGGTTTTGGTTTAATAGAACCTATATTTTTGTATTCAGGGGTTTTACGTAGCCGATTTGTTCCGGATTGTCACAAAACTTTTAAAGTTTCGGAACTTTCGGCTAATATCATGAAAATAAAGTGTTTTTATATAACGTGAAATCTTATGTAGTTTAGATAAAACTGATGATTGATCATGATCCCGGCGACAGGCTTATGGCGAACCAAAAAAACAAGGGGAAGCCATATGCCAGAGAGAATTCTGAACGCCGCAACAAACATGTCGGAATTAACGACTGCCAAAGTTAACGAAATTCAGAATGTGACCAAGACTGCCAAGATGCTCGCGATGAATGCCTTGATCGAAGCTTCTCGCGCAGGTGACGCCGGGCGCGGGTTCGCCGTCGTTGCCAATGAAGTCAATGTTATATCCCAGAAAATTACCTCCATCGCCAATGAACTCCAGGAACTGTTTGTCCAAGAAGCAGCAGAGCTTCGCAGGACAGCACAGATTGTTCGGGGATCACGGCTGTCTGATCTTGCACTATATGTCATCGAATTGATTGACCGTAACCTATATGAGCGCAGTTGCGATGTGCGCTGGTGGGCAACCGATAGTGCGGTTGTTCAGGGCTGCGACTATACGGCCGATGAGGCAGCCCGCAAGTTTGCCTGCAAGCGGCTTGGTGTCATTCTGGATTCCTACACGGTTTATCTTGATCTTTGGGTGGCCGATAAAAACGGACGCGTTATCGCCAACGGACGCCCTGATCGATACAACGCTATTGGCACCGATGTCAGTGACAAGGCCTGGTTCCGTCAGGCAATGGCAACACAGAATGGTGGTGAGTATGCCGTTGCAGATATCGAAAACATTGATGCGCTTGGTGGAAAGTCTGTCGCCACCTATGCAACTGCCGTACGTGCAGGCGGTGAAGAAGACGGACAGATCGTCGGCGCGATGGGGATCTTCTTTGATTGGGAAGAGCAGGCGGAATCTGTTGTTAACTCGATCAATCTTCCCGACGAGGAACGCGAGAGGACAACAATCATGATTGTCGACCGCGACTGCAAGATCATCGCGTCCTCTGACCCGACAATGCGTCTCGGAGAATATATGGCGCTTCGGCACGGTAAGGAAGAAAAGGGGGCTTACCTGATCGAGGACCAGACGATTGTGGCTCATGCCCTGACGCCGGGTTACGAAACCTATGCCGGTTTGGGGTGGCGAGGGGTGATCGTCCAGAAACCGGCATCCAAATCAGCTTCTGCTGCATATGCAAGTGTCCGGCGCGCAGAAGATCTGGTCCAACAACATAAGATGGCGGGCTGATCTCCGGGACAGGATGTCTGGTGACTAGTTAAGGCCGGACAATAGAATTCATGACAAGGCGGTCATCATTCAGATGGTCGCCTTCTTTTATTCTGGACCATTGTAAAGTGGTTTGGGCTTGCCCCTTGGCGTCAAACCATATAGCGATAAAGTCAATTTGTTGATAAAATGTCATTAAATGACTTGTGCGCGAGGTGCCCGAACGTGGAACTGATTTTGGCAAAGCTGGGTGTTTCAGTTGGGATGGTTCTTGGACTGTCTTTTTTGGCTGAACGCGCAGGTCCCCGTGCGGCGGGTATTCTGTCGGGCTATCCACTTGGAACAGCAATTTTGCTGTATTTCATTGCAGTAGAACAGGGCATCGCATTTGCCAGTGAAAGTGCTGTCTATGCCATGCCCGGCCTGATCGCGACCCTGGCATTCCTTTACGGATATTTTCATGCGTCGCGCCGATTGGTGTCTTTGCCGGTTATCTTGCAGATTTTGCTGAGTTCACTGGCGGCATTTGTGGTTTACTTTATTGTGTCATGGCTGTTTCAGCTGACCTCAATGAGCCTGACACAGGCTGCGATCATTTTGTTATTTGCAATATTTGCAGCCCTCGTTCTGTTTCGTAAGATCGAGAATGTCAAAATTCTGAACCGGGTGCGCATTACCAAACGGGTGATCGTCTTTCGGGCCGGTTTGGCATCGCTGATTGTCCTGGTTATCAGTGGTCTTGCGGCCTTGATCGGTCCGCGCTGGTCAGGATTGCTGTCAGGCTTTCCGGTTGCCCTGTATCCGACAATGATTATCTTGCATTTCAGTTATGGTGCGGCACCAGTCCATACGCTGGTTCGGAACTTCCCGCGCGGGATGGGGGCATTGTGGATATATACGCTTGCTGTATCGCTCAGTTACCCTGTGCTTGGACTGAATTTTGGAACGCTGGTGTCATTTGCTGTCGCGACGGTCTATCTTGTCGCTTATTCCACTTTCGTTTGGATGAGGCAAAAGTCCGTGCGCACAGTAGAATGATCCCATAATATTCACCAACAATAGTGAATTAGCGGTCCGTTTGAACGGGCCAGTTCAGGGAGACGTATCTGCATGCAGCAGGTTCAATCACTGGTCAGGGCATTAAGCATCCTCAATGCGCTTGCAGAAAGCGATGATGGCATGACTCTGACCGAAATTGCCCAACAGGTTAAGTTACCCCCATCGACGGCCCACAGATTGCTGACCACGATGCAGCACGAACGATATGTTTCGTTCGATGGCGAACGAACCCTTTGGTTTGTCGGTGTGCAGGCCTTCAGTGTTGGTAATGCCTTTACCAAAAACCGCAATCTTAGCCAGATTGCACGCCCCTATATGCGTGCGTTGATGGAAGATAGCGGTGAAACGGTGAACCTTGCCGTTGCAGATGGCGGCGAGGTGATTTTCCTGTCTCAGGTCGAATGCCGTAAAATGATGCGTGCGCTCGTAACCCCCGGTCGCCGTGCGCTTATGCATTGTTCCGGCGTTGGCAAGGCTCTTTTGGCGTTTTTGCCAGAAGCAGAACTGAAATCCGTGGTTACCAAGCATGGCTTGCCTAAGATCACAGAGCGGACACTCGTATCAGTCAGTGCCCTTGAAAAGGATCTGGAACGGTCACGTCAACGTGGCTATGCCCTTGACGACGAAGAGCATGCTGTTGGCCTGCGTTGCGTTGCAGGTGTGGTACGTGACGAAACGGGAAGCCCGATTGCCGCACTTTCACTTTCTGGGCCAGCGGCACGCATTCCGAACGATCATATCGAATTGCTGGGCCTGAAAGTCCGCCGTGTTTGTGCCGATCTCAGCCGTGAATATGGCGGTATGCCCGTATAATCGTCATCGCGGTCGGACTGACGGTTGCTCAGCGTGTTCTTGATCTGTTGTTTGTCGCAAAGCGGAAGTTGTTCCTTCCGCTTCTTTTTGCGGCATACATGGCGTCATCAGCAGAAACCAGAAGCTCGTCAACGGTTTCACCATGATCGGGATAAAGAGCAATCCCGATAGATGCGGAAACGTGGTAAGGCGGGCGATCATTGCCAAGATCAATCGGGGTGCCTGAAAGTGCGTTTTGCAGTTTTCGGGCGACCTTTTCTGCGTCTTCCGGAGTTTCGCTTCCGGGCAGAATAATCGTGAATTCATCGCCGCCAATGCGTGCCACAGTATCAACATTTCGAAGCGTGCCGGTCAGGCGAGATGCAATTTCGCCAAGAACCTTGTCGCCTGTTGAATGGCCACCGGTATCATTGAGTTCCTTGAACGCGTCGATATCAATGAACATCAATGCAAAACATTCGCGCCGACGTTGGGAAAGTTTTATCGCGAAGCCCAGACGGTCCATGAACAGATAGCGATTCGGCAATGAGGTCAATGCGTCGTGACTGGCTTGAAAACGAATTTGTTCTTCAGCAAACTTGCGATCCGAAATATTGGTGAAGCTGGTGAGGCGCAGTGTCTTGTCCTGAACCATCACATTCCGACCATTGATTTCACATGGAAACATCGTGCCGTCCTTGCATTTTGCGACGGCTTCGTACGGTTTGTCATAACCTGATCTGATATTGGCCATGACAAGTGGCAGGGTTTCGCTGGAAATAATATCGGATGCGCTGAGATCAAGAAGTTCATTGCGTGTATAGCCAAACATGCGTTCGGCAGCGTTGTTTGTATCAACGCACTTGCCACCATCGTGCAAGAACAGGGCTTCATTGCTTAGCGTTTCAAGGATTTGCAAGCGTTCCTCGCTTTCGCGACGTCGATTGCGCTCCTGCACAAGCTCCGTAATATCCCACAGTATGCAGTCAATCTGGCAGTCATCGGTGAACGGAGGCAGAGCCCGCATCTGGATGCGAACCCATCGTTGTTCGCCCAGGTTGGCTTTGACAGTGTCTTCAAGTGTCTGAATCGTGCCCTTGGCTTCAATGGCTTCGCGGCGGAGATTCTGCAAGGTTTCAGGATCAAAGACCTGTTTTGGCAAACTGTCAGAAGTCGATACGCCCGCCCAGTCAAGGCCATGTTCAGATGCGAACTCGACCTTGCCGGTTTCATCTATACGAAAAACCACTCCGGGCAGTCGGGCAAAGAAGCGTTCGCGTGCGCTGGCATTTCGGCGCACCATCAGGTGTAGAACTGCCAGGACCGCAGCAATTGATAAGAAGAAGATTATTGACGTCGAAAGCTGAGGAAGCGGGATACTTTCATCCATCAAAGAAACGGCAACCTCAAGGCCACCGCAAAACCATATCCCGAGCAGCCACCAGGATATGTGCAGTGCTATGAAATAGCGGTCATTCAAAAACGGGCCCGGCATATCTGTTGGTATAACCTGCGCTTGTCATTCCGGACAAAGAATATACCTATAACGAGATATGACAAGTAACTGATTTGTATCAGTTAGATCTCAAACCGAGCGTTGTCGAACAACCGCTAAATATCATCATTACATACCGGGACAGGAAATACCCGTGCCACCAAGCCCGCAATATCCGTCCGGGTTCTTATGAAGGTATTGCTGATGGAAGTCTTCTGCATAGTAGAAGGTCGGGACATCTGCGATATCCGTGGTGATGTCACCTTGGCCAGCCGTGGTAAGCGCGGCATGATAGTTTTCGCGTGATTCTGTTGCCGCGGCTTTCTGTTCTGCGTTGCCTACATAGATAACCGAACGGTATTGAGTTCCGATATCGTTACCCTGTCGCATGCCCTGGGTTGGGTCATGGTTTTCCCAAAACAGTTTCAACAGCTGTTGATAGGAAATGACAGCCGGATCAAAAACAACCAGAACGACTTCGGCGTGGCCGGTCATTCCACTGCAAACTTCGCGATATGTCGGGTTGTGAGTGTAACCACCTGCATAGCCGACCGCAGTGCTCCAGACGCCGTTTGCTTTCCAGAACAGGCGTTCAGCCCCCCAGAAGCATCCCATGCCAAACACGGCAACTTCCATATTATCGGGGAAGGGGCCAACCATCGGATTACCGGTCACAACATTTCGATCCGCAACGGCAATCGCATCGTCACGTCCGGGTAATGCGGTGTCGGCTGTCGGCATCTGTGCCTTGTCGGTTTTAAGAGCGGAAAGCATGTCTTTTACCTGATGAAATTTCATATTCTCTGTGCAATGTAACCCAGCACGCCACAATAGCAATTCCCCTGACGATAAAATGTCTTTGAACATTCTTTTGGTGCCACACCGGTGCCATCGGATAATGAGACGGCAGTTGATTGGTCTCGTGATTACAAGGGATTGTTGTGCGCAGAATACGGCATTTGAAATCAATGGGGCTGATGCTGGCAGGGGCCATCTGTTTGATCATCGGCTTGGTGTTTTTGCCGTTACCGCCGCCATTTTTCGGTATGGTTTTTATTGCTGTGGGGCTGCCGATGTTGGCCGCCGGGTCAAAACGGATGCGACGTCTGATCCAGCATGTGCGCTGGCGTTACTATCGGCACAATGAAAAAGTGGAATATCTTCTGGGCCGGATGCCCGGATTTTTACGTCGTCACGGGTACAAAACCCGCCCGGATGTTCTGGCCCGCCTGAACCGTAAAGCGACCGCAAGAGATATCGGGCAAAAGAGCGTTAAGTCCTGATAAACTATAATTTTAAATCAAGGCGTTACGCGACGTATCAAGCAATCAAGACCAACTGACTTTAATTGCCCGCAGGCCGATATTGCCTCCGCCTGCGTGGAATATTTTCCGGTCAGGAGCCTGAAGAAAAGTCCCTGACCCTCAATTGCAATGGTGACGACTTCATGTTCGGCATTACTCAGAACACCTCTAGAGGATGACTGGAATTTCGACCAGGCGTCCTCAGCCCGCCCACGTGATCGATATGCTGCCAATTGCACTGCATAGTAGGGGCCGTTTGTTATAACGGGCGCTGCTTTGGCTGTTGGTACAATTCTTGGCGCGGAGGATGCTGTATTCTGATTGGCAACAACCTGTTTGGCTTCCGACTGTGACGCCATCGGCAATTCGATCATGGTGCTGGATGGCTCGCGGTCAACCACTTCAAGCTGACCTTGCTCAATCGGTCGAGAGTTGGTTGCAACGACCGCGCCGTCATGTTCAACACTTTCTGCTGTTCCTGCAATGGTTGGTGCATCGACCATTGGTACCGGCACAGATACCATCTCTGATGCGGCATCGGTTTCAGCCGGTTTGGAAACAGGGACAGGCACCATTTGCGGCGTTGCTGCTGTTGAGGTAGCTAACATGGTGCTTGATGGCGTAGCTACAGCGACGGTTTGCGGTGCTGGCGCAGATGCAGACGAAATGCGTGGTTCGACCTTTGTCAGCTGGGCCGTGTTTGCGCTGACTTCCATGTTCATACGTTCAATCGGCTTGGTGCTGTCTTCCGGGGCCGCAACAGTCACTCCACCGGTTTCATAAAATCGACGGTTGCGCTCGACCTTTGGCGGATCAGGAAGTTCCGGGCCCGGTGCAACCGTTGCGGCCGCAACAACGGCGTCGATTTCATGAGATCGCGCAAATTGCGGCGCGCTCTCATCAAGGGTCTTCAATCGGCGTTGGGCGAGGGAGCTGATATTCCCCGAAAGCTTGATACCCTGACCGCAATCCAGATTGACTTTGTTTTCCGGGGGGGACGCCGTCAGCCATACGTAAAGCTTTCTGGCGTTTGCATAGTCACCATCCATGTCAAATGAGATGGCCTGTATCAGGTTTTCTTGCGGCGTTCGGTCAAGCGGAATTTCAGCTGCCGTTGATTGCAGCTGATCCGTTTTGGTCGCCGGAGCAAAGAAAAGACCGCATGCAGCGCGGTTGAATTCGACGCTGGCTTTTTGATCCATGTTCGCAGGTTGCCGTGCGCCAAGTGATTGTTCGTTGCTGCCAGCACCGAACCACAAGCCTGAAAGATCATCTGTGCTGCAGGCAGTTAGTAGTGGCAAAAGTGCTGCGGCTGTAAACCAGCCCCGTCTCAGACGGGCATTCTTGTTGGTTGTCGCAGCTCTGATTTTCACGCTTCACCTGATGATTATATTATCAGCGTCAGTTATAGCCAGCAGCAGGGCTTGCCGCAACTGTTACAAGCGCCATCGTTGCTGTCAAGCAGGCTGAAAAATCAGATGGATATGAGGTTTGGTGAAGCTATCAAGGCAAAAGCAGTGTGGTAAAAATCCCGTTTTGATCAACGTGTGATCAGCGGGATCATGATGCCGGCCAACAAAACCAAAACGGTAATTGCAATGACGATATTGATTACGCTTTTGCTAGCCTTGTTTGCTGTTTCCCTGTTCATACCGGCGTTCGCTTTACCTTTTCGGCCATTTCGACTTGCACCGGCACTTCCGCCACCTGTTTCAGCGGTCAGGATTTTGATGACCTGTTTTTTGTCTTTGCGGCTAGCCTGATCATATTTGCTTTCGACAATACGAACTTCGGTATTGTTTCTATTCGCCAGTGCTTCTTTGGCTGAATTCATTGCTGCGTTGTAATCGGCGACCGTTTCAAGGTCCATTTGTTGACCCGTCGACCGGATACATACAACAGTGTAGCTTTTGCGCATTATCGCGTCTGACATATCTCTTCCACTCTCCAAAACGCCCGTCTTCCTGCGACATATGACGTTTTGGAGCCAAAATAAAAAGATATTCTAACGAATAGGGCCGATATTTTTTATTGCGTGGAAGATTATGGGCCTGGCAGTCGTTATCTAACTCCCGATTTTCCCGGAAAGTTCTTTGTACTCTTTGCAATCTGTGCCGCAAACCTGTTCGAGACGCGCAAGATTTTCGCGCGCCATTTCAGGTTTTCCGGTCTGCAGGAACAATTCACCCTGATATTCGAGTGCCCCGACATGTTCAGGATCAATCATCAAGGCACGTTCGTAATTCTGCGAAGCGCTTTCAAAATCGCCGGTTTTACGCTGGCTGTAAGCAAGGTAATTGAACAGGTCCGCATTGTCCTGATCGTCTTTGAGCATCGCTTCGATCTTGTCGATGGCCATGTCATACATACCGGTGTCGACAAGCTCCGTAACAGCAGACAAATCCGTCCCGTCCGAGCTCCAGGTGTTGGAGTTGCCCATTGCAAGTGCACTGGTGGAGGTCATCGAACCGGCCAGCAATACAAACATCGCACAAGCCGAGATCATTTTAGGGGTTTTACCCTTGCGGTTCATCGTCATACCTTTCATTGATCATCTTGTGGCATCTACATGTGCGTTGGGACGCTTCGAATTTTTGATTTATCACAACTGTAAGCTTCTCGTAATCACTTGTTGGTGAAGAATATGTCAAAGAAAGGGCGTGCCGTTGGGAATCATTGAAACACTTGCGCTGAGCATGGGCGGTGCATGGGCCAGCGGGGTCAATCTTTACGGAACGGTGGTTGTTCTGGGCATGATGAACAATTTCGGGTTCATCGATCTGCCGCCAGATTTACAAATTCTTGCAAGCTGGTGGGTACTTGCCCTTGCAATGTTTCTGTATCTGATCGAGTTCGTCGCGGACAAAATTCCGGTCGTTGATAGTGTTTGGGACGCGGTCCATACCTTCATCCGGATTCCAGCCGGTGCTTTGCTGGCGGCAGGAGCCATGAGCGGTATCGATGCCGGACTGGGGGACGAAGCGCAAACCGCGATCAGTTTGCTTGTTGGCGGGACCATTGCCGCTGGCAGTCACTTCACCAAGGCCGGTAGCAGGGCCGCGATTAACACATCGCCTGAACCGGTTACCAACAGCATCGCCTCTGTCACCGAAGATGTCGCCGTCTTTGGTGCCCTTTACACGGTCGTTTTCCACCCCGTGATCTTCTTCGTCTTGTTTGCGTTGTTCATATTGCTGCTGATCTGGCTGGTACCAAAAATCTGGCGTTTCATTGCAGAAGTTTTTGGAAATGTCCGCCATCCTGCAGCGGCATACGGGCAAGCAAGGGCGCAACATGCGGGGCCTGATCGCGGTCAGTTTGGAAAGATAACGCTTTCCGGTACGACGGATAAGGTACAACTTCCCAAAGGGGATCCTAAGTTACCACCGCGCTGATCACAGTTTGAACAAACAAAAAAGCCCGCAAGCAATTGCCTGCGGGCTTTTTTGTTTTAAGCAGTTGATCAGAACTCCGCTTCGATCACGCGATCACGGATTTCAGCAGCCATTGCCTCGGCAAGTTCATTGATGCCAAAGGTTTTCTGATGCTGGAAACCGATACGACGAACCGATGCGGTTTTTTCTTCGGCTTCGCGTTTGCCAAGGGCAAGGATCATCGGAACCTTGGCATGGCTGTGTTCCCGGACCTTGTAGTTGATCTTTTCGTTACGAAGGTCAAGCTCGACGCTGAGGCCTTTGGCTTCAAGAGCTGCCTTGACCTCATGGGCGTAATCGTCGGCCTCATTGGTGATCGAGCAGATGACCGCATGAACCGGAGACAGCCACAAGGGCAGGCGACCGGCATAGTTTTCGATCAGAATACCGATGAAGCGTTCAAGCGAACCGAGAATTGCACGGTGCAACATGACCGGACGGTGTTTCTCGCCATCTTCGCCCATATAGGACGCATCAAGACGTTCCGGCAGAACAAAATCGGCCTGCAGCGTGCCGCACTGCCAGTCACGACCAATTGCATCGCGCAGAACGAACTCAAGTTTCGGCCCGTAGAACGCGCCTTCACCCGGATTGATTTCCAGTGCAAGACCGGCTTCTTCGGCGGCTTCGCGAAGGGCCGCTTCTGCCTTGTCCCAAATCTCGTCCGAACCGGCGCGTACTTCCGGGCGGTCGGAGAATTTGACGAGAATGTCGGTAAAACCGAAATCCTTGTAAACCGATTTCAGAAGGTCACAGAAAATCTTGGTTTCCGAGACGATCTGGTCTTCGGTGCAGAAGATATGCGCATCATCCTGAATGAACTGACGGACACGCATGATGCCGTGCAGACCGCCGGACGGTTCATTACGATGACAGCAACCAAATTCCGCCATGCGGAGCGGCAGATCACGATAGGATTTGCTGCCCAGACGGAAAATCTGCACATGACACGGGCAGTTCATCGGCTTAAGCGCCAGAACCTTTTCGGGATCATCTTCATCCGGGGTCGTGGTGAACATGTTCTCGCGGAACTTTTCCCAGTGACCGGATTTTTCCCAAAGCACACGATCAACAAGCTGCGGGGTACGAACTTCCTGATATCCGGCGTTATCAAGACGATCACGGATATAGTTTTCGACCTTGCGATACAGCTTCAGTCCCTTGTCATGCCAGAAGACAGACCCTTGTGCTTCTTCCTGCATGTGGAAGAGGTCCATTTCGCGGCCAAGACGACGGTGGTCGCGCTTTTCTGCCTCTTCAAGCATGTGCAGGTACGCATCAAGGTCTTCCTTGCTTTCCCAGCAGGTGCCATAGATACGCTGCAGCATCTCGTTGTCCGAATTGCCACGCCAATAGGCACCGGCAACCTTCATCAGTTTGAAGGCCTTGCCAATCTTGCCCGTGGACGGTGCATGCGGGCCACGGCAAAGATCAATGAAATCTCCCTGACGATAGCAGGTAATGGTTTCGGTTTCCGGCAGGTCACGGATGATCTCGGCTTTGTATTTCTCGCCCTTATCAAGGAAGAATTTGATCGCTTCGTTGCGATCCCAGACTTCACGAACAATCGGCTCGTTCCGTTCGATGATCTTGTGCATCTGCTTTTCGATCTTGACCAGATCGTCGGGCGTGAACGGCGTGCTGCGTGCAAAGTCGTAATAAAAACCGTTTTCAATGGACGGGCCAATGGTGACCTGCGTGTCAGGATAAAGTTCCTGAACAGCTTCGGCCATCACATGGGCGCAATCGTGGCGGATCAGCGGCAGAACCTCTGCATGGCCCTTGGTCACGATTTCGATAGTCGCGTCAGTGTCAATCTCGCGCGAAAGGTCGCGTACTTCACCGTTGACGATGATGGCAAAGGATTTCTTTGCCAGCGAAGAACTGATGCTTTTTGCGACATCAAAACCCGATACCGGGCCGTCAAATTCGCGTACGGCGCCATCGGGAAGGGTCAGGGCAATCATGGTTGGCTCAACTCTGCTTTATCTGCGGGCATAATTCAATAATGCACATATAGAACCCGCATGTTTACGCGGGGTAAATGCACAAGAAAAGGAATTTCAGGATGAGGTCAAGTTCGCTCTTTGAAAAAAGCGATTTTCGGGACAGCACAAAGCACTGTGCAGCCATCAAGGCGCGCAGTGATTGCATTGGTGATCAAGTTTTTGTCGGCAAAGCCGTGCATTGATACTATCCCGTCAAGTGATGAGCCAATATAACAGGTGAAACATTCAGAGCAAGGCACAAGCACATGACAAAAGCCAATATCTGACTTGCAGTCGTGAAGGTGAACCTGTTCTATCTTGGAAGATCAAAATAAAGGCGCCACCAACGCCTCGTAAGGGAGCCCCAAAATGTCCAGTCCGGAAGTTCGCCGGAACATTATGTTTCTGAGTTTGTGTGTCGCGCTGTCTGCCAGTGCGATGTCGCTGATTTTCACGGTTGCTGCTGTCATTGGTTATTCATTGGCAACCGATAAATCGCTTTCCACCCTACCGGTTGCCTTCATGATGATTGCCATGATGGCGATGACTGCGCCCTCGGCCATGGTCATGGCAAAGTTCGGGCGAAAGTTCGGATTCTGGATGGGCTCGGGGATCGCCATGATGGGCGCGCTTTCAGGGATGGGGGCTGTTTATTACAGTAACTTCTGGCTGCTATGTGTAGCCTGTGCCTGCATCGGTGCGGGAAATGCCATTGCCATGCAGTACCGCTTTGCGGCAGCTGAAGCAGCCCCGCCGGAATTTCGTGCGCGCGCTATTTCCTACACGATGCTGGGCGGATTGGCTTCGGCCTTTATCGGGCCAAATCTTGCAAGTTTCGCACGTAACTGGTTTGAGACGGTGCCGTTTCTTGGCACATTCGTTGCCCTGATCGGGTTACAGGTGCTGTTGGTGATTGCGATCGGACAGTTGCGTCTACCCGATATGCGTGGTCACAAGCATGCAGAACCGGCGCGTCCGCTTAAGACCGTTCTGGGCCAGCCTGCTGTGATCGTTGCCATCATTGCCGGGGCGCTTGGCTATGCTGTCATGAGTTTTGTGATGACAGCCACACCACTTGCGATCCTTGATTGCGATTATGCATTCGGCGATGCGGCCTTTATCATTCAGTGGCACGTTGTCGGGATGTATGCGCCGGGCTTCTTCACCGGTAATCTGATCAAGCGGTTCGGGGCGCTGAAGATCATTCAGGTTGGCGCGTTGTTGAACTTTGTCTGTCTGGCAGTCGGATTGTCCGGGCAGGACCTGATCGGGAATTTCTGGGTATCGCTTGTGCTTCTCGGGATTGCCTGGAACTTTATGTTTGTTGGTGCAACAACATTCCTGACGGAAAACTATCGTTCTTCCGAACAGGCGCGCGTTCAGGCGATCAACGAGTTTGCCGTATTTGGCACCGTGGCGATTGCATCCCTGTCGGCCGGGTCGATTTACGCCGACTCTGGTTGGGTGACGCTGCTTTACAGTGCAGCTTTGCCCGTTGGTCTGGTTCTGTTGATTGTGGCTGGGTACGCAATTCGTCGGAAAGCCCAGACGGCTTAGGGGATTGGGGCTGCAGAATATAAAACCAAGGGCCGCATAATGCGGCCCTTTTTGTATGTGTCGCTGGGAAGTCAGTGATGACCGCTCAGGATATCAAGGGCGTGCGATCTGAATTCCCGATTGTAGAGAACCAGCGTCACCCAGGTGGCACAAACGATAAACGCGATTGGATGGTAAAACCATGCAAGGGCTGACAGCGCAAAGAAATAGGCCCTGATACCGCGATTGAAGTTATGTGCTGACATCATGCTCATCCGCGAGGCACGCGCCGCAGCACGTGCCGCATCAGGTTCACCAGGGTCAGGTGCGGCACCAATCAGGATCGAGCAATAGTTCGACAGGCGAAATGCCCAGGTGAATTTAAAGAATGCATAGATGAAGATGATGACCAGCAAAACCACCTTGCATTCCCAGACCCCGGCCGTCGTTTCGACCGCAAAGGGCAGGGCGGAGACGGTTTCAATGGCCTTATCGGTATAACCAAGAAGCGCAACAAGGCCGATCAATACCAGAATGGTGGTCGAGGAAAAGAAACTGATGCCGGTAATCAGGTTGCCCGCAATAGAGGTGTCGACCATTCTCAGATTGCGTTTAAGCATCTGTTCCATCCAGCGATGGCGATTGCGCGCCATATGAGCCGAGATAGAGTTGCGACGTCGCGGTCCTGCATCAGCAAAAATTGTATAGCCGACCCACCAGGACATTGCCCAACAAATTGCAACGATATCAATAACGGTAAAAGCCGGCATCATTTGGTCCATACGTAAACTGACGACATAACAAAGCAGTTTGGAACTGTTTTATATCCTACTGACATTGCGTTATTCTTCGCAATCTTCTTTGCAAGCGCCTATATCGTCGAAATGTGGAACCTGCATAGCTGATCATCATGTTGCCAGTGCGGGTTGAGTTTTACCGCAATCCAGAGTATCAGCAGCGCAAATTTTCATTGGAGACCGACATGAGCGATCTTGAGAACGATCTTGGCGAAGATATCGACTTCGAGGAATTCGAAGCGCACACCGAAAAGCTGCTGGAAGACGGTCGTACCAAAGACGATCTGTTCGAATTTGTAGGCTTCATGAACATCAACGAAGTCGGCACGCATATGATCGCGGCCGAGATGGTTCTTGATGAAGACGCTATCGACCAGATGAGCAAGAACCTGCGCAAGCTGGAAATTGACCTTGAGCCGTTGGGCGAACTTACCGGAGGCCTAAAAGGCGGTGAAGACGTCAAACGTGCACTGGGTGCGCTGTTCCTTGAACTGGTCGAGCTGTGCGAACTTGACGATGATGACGAAGACGCGGGCGAACTTTCCGAAGAAACGCTGCTTCTCCTGAACTTTATCAAGCGTTTCAACCCGCAGATGCGCCGTCTTACGGTCGCGTTGACGGATACGGACGATGATGACGTATCTTGCGAGTACGAAGTCACCAACTGGTAAGACTTGCCGATCAGGCAATTTATCATGTAGGCAAAAGGCAGGGCTTTGTTCCCTGCCTTTTTTCGTTTCGGAGCTGCCACCGTGACCGCCTGTATGCCAATTCGTGCCGCCAAACGTTTTCAGAACTATCAGGATCGCCTTGCTGCAGGACAGGAACCTGTTCCCAATGCGGAAATGTTGCGGCAATGGTTGGTTGAAAACGCTGATACGTTTAGCCCGGTACTGGAATGGGACCTTAAGACGTGCGCGAAGATCGTTTATGATTTCTCGGCCACTGGGGATGTGGTGATTGGCGGAACCAGCGATCCTGCACGACAAACTGAAATCATGTGGCAGCAGCTTGCCAAGGCAAACGCGCCTGTCGGTGTCGGTCGCTACCGCGAAGATCGCATATGCTATCAATCCGATCAGTTCAAAAATGATGGCGAGGCCCGTAGCCAGCATCTGGGCATTGATCTGTTTGCGCCTGCCAGCACGCCGGTTTTTGCGCCGCTTGATGGTGTCGTACACAGCTTTGCTGATAATAATCTTCATCTTGATTATGGCCCGACGATCATCTTGCAGCATCAACCTGAAGAAGGTGTGATGTTCTATACGCTTTATGGGCATCTGAGCCGGGACTCACTTGATGGTCTTTACAAGGGCAAGGAGTTTTCTGCGGGTGAGATTTTGTGCCGGTTCGGAGATTTTCCCATCAATGGGGACTGGATTCCTCATCTGCATTTTCAGGTGATTTTTGACATGCTCGGACGTGAAGGGGATTATTTCGGGGCAGCAAAGCCGTCCGAGTGGGATATCTGGGCAAGCATTTGCCCGGATCCGAATCTGATATTGCAAATGTCGGAAAATGTTGTCGCCACACGGGAAGGTGTTTGATGCAGCCTCGCTTAAAGGCAGGCCTTTGGGTGCGCGGACAGATTGCAATTTGTCAGGCAAATCTGATCACAGCCATGGTTGCTCATAAAGGCAATGAAGAAGCAGGGGCGGTCTTGTTGAAGTTAAACCGGTTTGATGCGGGCTGTTTTGTCTATTCACGCGTCACAACCCTTGACGGTGAGCTTGGCTGGATGATGGTGGCCGGGGGGGCAGAGGGCGGACGCGAAACAGAATTCAACTGTGATACATATTGTCGCAAACAGGTTGAATTCGACCGGGATGTCTGGGTGCTGGAGATCGAAGACCACAAGGGACAGTACGAGCTTGATGCGCCTGTTGTCGAATTCTAGTGCCAAACAAAAAGGCTGACACATAGGTGCCAGCCTTTGATCATCGCAGCAACGAACTTTGCAATCAGGCGGTGCGCTGCAGAAGGTGGTAACCGAAATCGGTCTCAACCACATCAGAGGTCGCGCCGACTTCCATGCTGAATGCAGCAGCATCGAATTCCGGAACCATCATGCCGCGGCCGAAGAAACCGAGATCGCCGCCCTGCTGGCCGGACGGGCAATCAGAGTTGGCTTTTGCCAGTTCTGCAAAATCGGAACCGTTTGCGATCTGATCCTTAAGAGCATTGATTTCGTTCAATGCTTCTTCTTTGGTGCGGGTTGCACTCGAACGTGCCGAACCGGCATACATCAGGAGAATGTGCGACGCGCGAACTTGTTCACTCATAACTGGTCCTTTCTTCCGCCAAGGCTTGCACCTGGCGGATTTTCTGCAAGATTAGAAGTTTATGGAAAACGCCAAGGGTCCAAATCCATGTACAGTCGTATACTCCTGTACATGGGCTTGGGCCCTAGACATTGTCCATGCCTTGTGGCTTGTTACGACAAATTGATCCGAGATGAAAGAGAAGAGGCAGATTGATGCTTGCTGTTGTGTCCCCGGCCAAGAAGCTGGATTTTGAAACAGACGTGCCTGAAATGGCTGTTTCACAACCCGCATTTCTGGACGACACTGAAGAACTGATTGAAGTTGCGCGGAAAAAAAGCCGCAGCGATTTGATGAAGCTGATGGGGATCAGTGAAAACCTTGCTGATCTGAATTACCAGCGCTTCCAGCATTTTTCACGGCCTTTTGATCGCACCAATGCCAAACCGGCAATCTATGCTTTTCGTGGCGATACCTATGTCGGACTTGATGCCGACACCATGAAAGCAGACGACATAGACTGGGCGGAAAGTCATTTTCGCATGTTGTCGGGATTATACGGGTTGCTCAAACCACGCGATCTGATGCAGCCATATCGTCTTGAGATGGGCACACGACTGTCGAACCCGCGTGGCAAAGACCTTTATGCTTTTTGGGGTGACAAGATCGCCACTGAAATCAACAAGCTTACACAGGGCCATAAGGATCGCAGCCTGATCAATCTGGCCTCAAGCGAATATTTCAAGTCAGTAAAGACCAAACTGCTTGAAGGCCCGGTAATTACGCCGGTATTCAAAGAAGTCAAAGGCGGGGCAGCCAAGGTTGTTGGCTTCTCAGCAAAGCGCGCCCGTGGCATGATGGCACGATACATGATCGACAATCGACTGGAAAATCCGCAGGGTTTGAAGAAGTTCAAGCTTGATGGCTATTGCTATCAGGATGACCTGTCGAGTGAGACGGAGTGGGTCTTTACCCGCGTTCATGACCAATAACACAAACTATTTCGGTGATAACTAATGACCGACGAGCATCTTGAACAGCTCGAGGATGACAATCATCTGCCCGAGGCACATCCGTTTTCCGGGTATTTGAGAACATTCTTTCGGGGGCCGGGCCGTTCACGCAGTCTGACCCGTGAGGAAGCTTTTGACGCTTTTTCCATGATCCTGCGCGACGAGGTTGAACCCATTCAACTGGGGGCTTTCTTATTGATGCTGCGCTATCGGGCAGAAACGCCCGATGAACTTGCGGGCATGATCGAAGCTGTCCGCAAGGCCGCCCGACTTGACCCTGATGATGGTCAGGACGCTGGTGCAGAAGGGCGACCGATGCTCGATTGGCCGTCTTATGCGGCGGGGCGTACACGCGGCTTGCCCTGGTTTGTACTTTCGGCACATTTGTTGTCGCAGAATGGTGTGCCGGTCCTGATGCATGGATATAATTCCCATCTGGTCAATGGTGTTGGCACCGAAGCTGCGATCAAGGCCTTGAAACTGCCAATCGCGATGTCCGCAGAAGAAGCAAGATCAGATATCGCTGCCCAAGGGTTCGCATATCTGCCATTGCGGCACATGCATCCGAAATTGCAGGAACTGATCGGCTTGCGGTCGTTGCTGGGTTTGCGAAGCCCGGTCAATACATTACTGCGGTTGCTTAATCCGTTACAGGCGCGTGCGGCTTTCCTAGGTGTATTTCATCCGGCCTTTCTTGATGTGCATCGTGAAACCGGAAAGTTGCTTGAACTTCCACGGATCGGCGTGATCAAGGGCGGTGGCGGTGAGGCAGAACGTACGCCTTTCAAGCATGTCGACCTGCGCATGCTAGATAACGGTGAGCTTTGCGACGTCAGATGGCCTGCGATGCTGTCCAAAACGGAAAAAGAGCTCGACGAGCAAAGTCCGGTAACCCTGAAACACTTCCTTTCAGTCTGGCGCGGAGATGTCGAAGATTCTGGTGCCGAAGCACGGATCAAGGGGAGTGCTGCAATGGCGGCATTCCTGGCAGGCAAGGCAGATTATATCGACGAAGCCGAAAGGTTGGTTCAGGAATGGTGGGACAAACGCGATCGCAATGTCGGCTAATAGCTGACTGCTAGCTCATCACATCTGATCAAAAGAAAAGGGACGGGTTGCCGTCCCTTTTTTGCATTTTAGAACGAAGAATTAGGTTCTTTGAGGAATGCCAGCTCTTCGGAGGTGGATACACGCCCGAGAATCTCGTTGCGATGCGGGTAACGGCCGAAACGGTCAATGATCCTTTTGTGTTTGATCTCGAACTCGTAGTTATGCTCAAGCCCCGGTTGGGCAAACAGTTCCAGTGCGATTTCGTGGATCAGTTCAGATTCCGAATGCATATAGGGCATGTAAAGAAATGCACGCTCTTGCGCGTTGGACAGTTTCTTGTCCGTTCCATTTGCCACGGCTTCCTGTGCCAGTATCAGGGCCACGGTATCCGATGCAAAAGATTGCGGCTGGTCGCGGAACATGTTTCGCGAAAACTGGTCAAGAACAATGATCTCGGCCAGACGGCCATTTGCAGTCGCGCGCCAGGAATAGAGTTCACCTGCATGCGCCGCAGTGTGGAAGTCCGAAAACCGCTCGGAAATGTGGGCGTCAAGTGAGGTATCCTTGATAAACCACTGTTTTTGATCAAGTTCCTTGAACCAGAAGTCCAGAACAGTTTCAGGTTTCATGTCGTTTAGCCCTTAAACAGAATGCATTTCGTATGGTTATACGGTGTGTTAAGCAATTTTTGCCAGCGGCAAACAACCGGTCAAGTTATGCTATCCGAAAGATAGTGGGCCAATGGTTTGGCAAAGAGTTGACAGTTATGATCCCGACATGGATTATGCCTGTGTCTTGGGTGCTGATCCTTCGGGATTGGCTTAAAAGGGAACGTGGTGCGTTACGACAATGCCACGGCTGCCCCCGCAACTGTAAGCGGTCCGAGCATTACACATGCCACTGGTGAGAACCGGGAAGGCGTAATGCTTTTAAAACCGTGAGCCAGGAGACCTGCCTTTGACTGCCAGACACGGCTTGTCTGGTGCTGAACTGTTGGACGCCGGGGTGAGCGTCAGGTTGCAGGGAAAATGCGGTCTTGTTTAACCGGTATCTTGCTTCCAGCCATCCTATCGTTCTTTATCCTAACACTGCGTGTCGGGCAGTTGCCCGGTATGCATCGTTCGTGGAAGAGACGATTATATGTTTAAGACCGTTGGCAGGTGCGCTGTTGCAAGCGTCTGTTTTATATTATTGATGCCATTGGCCGCACAGGCCCATTTCCAGTTGGTATATACTCCGGAAGTCAATCAGGCCGCTGCTGGTGATGTTCCGGTCAAGCTGATCTTCTGGCATCCGTTTGAAAACGGACATGTCATGGATATGGCCAATCCGATTGAGTTCTACGTTATTCATCGTGGTGAAAAGATCGATTTGGAATCAACGCTTTCTCCGACGACGTTTACCGGGTCTGAG
Organism: Thalassospira profundimaris; assembly: GCF_003326795.1. GTDB lineage: Bacteria > Pseudomonadota > Alphaproteobacteria > Rhodospirillales > Thalassospiraceae > Thalassospira > Thalassospira profundimaris_C. The sequence goes on from NZ_JPWI01000004.1 coordinate 281,018, forward strand.
AACTCGGCGGCGGCATTTGATGGCACGCTGACACTCAAACGCAGTGGCGATTACGTCATGGTGGTTGTGCCTGCGCCATATTACGAACAAAGCGAAGATATCTATATCCAGCAGATTACAAAATCCTATGTGAACCGGAATGAAATTCCGACGGACTGGATGGAAGCACAAGGGCTGAAAACGGAAATTTTGCCGCTAAACAGACCGACCAACATCGTCGCCGGGTCGACTTTTAGTGGTCGTGTTCTGAGTGACGGGCAGCCGGTTTCCGGTGTCGAGGTGGAAGTTGAATACATGGCTGCCGAACCGGATATGGCAAATGGCCGACCGAAGGAGCCAACTGCAAAACCAATGCCCGGTGGGGCTATTGTGGCGCTTACCGATGAAAACGGCTATTTCACCTTCGGTATTCCCAAAGCCGGGTTTTGGGGATTTGCGGCACTTGGCAGTGGCCCTGATAAAGAATTCAACGGTAAAGAGCTTTCTCAGGATGCAGTCCTGTGGGTTCGTGCCTATGATGTGAAATAGGCGTGGGGACAAAAACAGATGCATATTGTGGACGGGGCACTGGCTCCTGAAGTTCTGATTGGGGGCGGGGTTCTTGCGGTTGCCGGACTTGGTCTTGGGTTGCGCAAGCTCCCGATCGATAAAATTCCGGCAACCGGTGTGCTGTCGGCAACGTTTTTTGTGGCCTCGCTTATTCACGTCCCGGTGGGGCCCTCAAGTGTTCATCTGATCATGAGCGGCCTTGCCGGTCTTGTTCTTGGTTGGACGGCATTTCCCGCACTTTTTGTCGGGCTGTTGTTACAGGCGATTTTCTTCGGATTTGGCGGTCTTACGGTTCTTGGGGTCAATACGGTCAATATTGCCTTCCCGGCTGTGATTGCCGGATTCATGTTCCGTGGTGTCGTTGCGCGCAGCAACCCGACGGCTGCTGCTGTTTGGGGCGGCATTGCCGGGGCACTTTCTATCTCGTTGACCACGTTGTTTGTGGCGATTTCCCTGACGCTGAGCGGGGATGCGTTCATTCCGGCCGCCAAACTCGTGTTCTTTGCCCATATTCCGATCATGGCTGTTGAAGGCTTTGTTTCTGCCGCTGCCGTGTATCTGATCATGAAAGTCAAACCGGCCTTGCTGATGACCGGTGATCAGGCCAATGAATATGCGGTGCAAAGCTCGATCATCCTTGCTGAACAGGCAAATGAGGCCAACAATGGCTAAGCTGGCCACAGGGATCATTATTGCCGGGGTTATGTTCGGCGCGCATGGGGCTCAGGCGCATAAGGTGATCGCGTCTGTCTTTCCAAGTGGTTCGAATGTCGAAGGGGAAATCGGGTTCTCCAACGGAGATATGGCTGCCGATACGGTGGTTGAGGTCTTTGACAATCTGGGGAATAAGATCGATCAGGTCATGACCGATGGGGACGGATTTTTTATCTATACGCCAAGCGAGAAGGTCGATCTGGTCTTTCGGGCGGATCTGGGCGCCGGGCACATCGCCGAGGCAGGCTTTGCCATTTCTGATTTGTCCGACCAGGCCGGGCTGACGGGCGAAGCGCAATCGCGAGCAAATGAAAAAACCGGCATAAAACAAGCTGGCCCGGATGGTTCAAGCCGTTCCGGGAATGTCGCGATAAGCCGAGAACAGGAAGAAGCCATAGCCGCCATTGTTCGTGATGAACTTCGGCCCCTTCGGCGCGAAATTACCGCCTATAAGGAGAAGAATGATCTCCAATCGGTTCTTGGGGGTATTGGCTATATATTCGGGTTCTTCGGGATCGCATATTACATTGCTGCCAGACGGTTGAAAGCCGAAGCGTCAAAGCCATGAGTCATTTATTCGGGCATGACCAGCCGTTAAGCGCGCAAGGAGGCGGGGTTAAACCACCATCCTTTGTTGGATCGTTTGATCCACGCGTGCGTGTTGTGGCTGCTTGTCTGTTTGCTGTGATGGTGGTGTCCTTGCAACAGATCGAATTTGCCCTTGGTGCCTTTGTCATCGCCATTGCCACAATGTTGCTGACCGATCTGCCACTTCGACTGACCTTGAAGCGTATGGCGGCAATGGACGGCTTCATTATTGTCATGTTGGTCATGTTGCCGTTTACCACGCCTGGAACACCGATGTTTTCGATGCTGGGCGCGGACGCCAGTAAGGAAGGCCTCTTACATGCTGTCCTGATCGGGATCCGGGCAAACGCGGTTGTTCTGATGATGCTTAGCCTGCTTTCGGGGCTGACGCCTGTAACCTTGGGGCATACCTTGTACCGGTTAAGGTGCCCGGCGGCACTGGTGCATCTGATGATGTTCACGGTGCGTTACATTTCGGTACTGCATGATGAGTATCACCGTCTGCGGATGGCGATGAAGCTGCGCGGGTTCAAGGCACGAAACACGTTCCATACCTATCGATCATTCGGTTACCTGTTCGGTATGTTACTTGTTCGGTCGCTTGAGCGGGCAGAACGTGTGCTTGAGGCCATGAAATGCCGGGGGTTTAGTGGACATTTCCCGATGATTGATCAGCTGGTGTTTCGCAGGCGTGATGCCATCCTTGGTGCAACCTTTTTCGTTATGATCGCGGCCCTTATCCTGATGGATCGTATTTATGTCCTTGCTTATTGAACTAAACGATATTTCCTATGGATACCGGGCAGGACATAGTGTTCTTGATCGTGTCAGCCTGTCACTTTCAGCAAATGAACGTCTGTTTATCACCGGGCCCAATGGGGCCGGGAAAAGTACCTTGCTTCGTATCCTTGTCGGGTTGATCAAGCCGCTTGGTGGAGAAATCAGTGCATTCGGACAAAAACGCGTTTCTGATGCAGATTTTCATGATCTTCGTTGTCGGGTTGGCTTCATCGTTCAGGACCCGGATGATCAACTGTTTTGCCCAACGGTTGTCGAAGATATTGCCTTCGGCCCGCTTAATCTCGGTGCAAGCAGGGAAGAAGCATTGGCGATCGTCGACGATGTTCTGGATCAGCTTCATCTCAAACATTTGCGTGAACGCATCACGCACGAACTCTCAGGTGGTGAAAAACGGCTGGTTTCTGTTGCTGCGGTGCTTGCAATGAAACCTGATGTTCTTCTTCTTGATGAGCCGACAAATGCGCTTGATGAAGAAAACCTGCAACGGCTTGAAGAAATCCTGCTTGAGCTGCCCCAAGCGATGATCCTTGTGTCTCATGATCCGCATTTTCGCAGGAAACTGGCAACCCGCACCCTGGAGCTGCGGGCAGGAAAAATGTCCGAAGCCAAACAGCTTCCAGCCAAGAAATGCACGGCTTCCGAACGTGCCCGGCAACAGGCAGAGTCAGTATAAGCTATGTTTTCAAAGCCCTGTAATCGGATTTGACCCGCCATCTGAAATGTAGCCAAGGACAACGCCCACCATGTCACCGTTCTCCATTGCTGCCTTTCGGCATCTCTTCTCTGCTCAGGTTACATCCCTGATCGGGACCGGTCTGACGACGGTTGCCTTGTCGCTGTTGGCCTATGACCTTGCCGGCGCGGATGCCGGCCGGGTGCTTGGCTCAATTCTGGTTCTGAAGATGGTGGCGTATCTGGTGATTGCACCCGTTGCCGGTGGTATGGCGCATTTGCTGCCCCGTCGGGCTTGGCTTGTCGGGCTTGATATTCTGCGTGCTACGATTGTTCTGTGCCTGCCATTTGTTGATCAGATATGGCAGGTTTTTGTTCTGGTCTTTGTCGTGAATGCAGCGTCAGCAGCTTTCACTCCGGTGTTTCAGGCGATCATTCCAGAAATCCTGGAAGACGAGAGAACCTACACCAAGGGTCTTTCATATGCCCGGCTGGCTTATGATCTGGAGAACCTGATAAGCCCGGCACTGGCAGCTGCTTTGTTGTTTGTCTGGTCGTTTGACAGCCTGTTCATGGCAAACAGTCTTACATTTGCGCTTTCAGCCATTCTGATTGTCTCAACGTCAATTCCTCGTGCTGCTGCGACTGATCGTGAAGGCGGTGTTTATGCCAATACCCGTTTTGGTGTGATGGCTTATTTGAAAACACCGCGACTACGTGGTCTTCTGGCCGTGCATTTTGCTGTTTCCTGTGTTGGTGCGATGATCATCGTCAACACAGTCGTCCTGACCCGTTCTGTGCTTGGCGGGACCGACATTTTGACCACGGTCTTTCTGGCCTGTGCCGGCGGTGGGTCAATGATTGCGGCTTTTATCATTCCGAAAATGATTGATGCATGTGGTGAACGCCGCTTGATGATGTTCGGGATATTTGCCGCAGCATTGGTCATGCTGATCGGGGCGATGTTGATTGTGAACGGGGTACAAACTGCCATCGCATTTGCCGCATTGTGGGTGCTGGCAGGGGCAGGGACCACATTCGCACAGACACCCGGCGGACGATTGGTTCAACGATCAGCAGGAGCGGGTGACAGGTCTGCTTTTTTCGCTGCAAATTTTGCGCTGTCACATGGTGGCTGGTTGATTGCCTACGGGGTTGTGGGGTGGCTTGGCAGCCTTGCTGATCTTTCGGTTGCGTTTATGGCATCAGGTGGACTGGCACTGATTGGTGCGATGGCGGCGATCATGTTGTGGCCCAAACAGGACCCGCTGGAAATTGATCATAGCCATCCGGGATTCTGGCATGAGCATCCCCATGATCATGACGACCCGCATCATGGCCATATTCATGGTAGTGACGCGCAAGTGATGCAGGAAAATAATCCGAACCTTCATGGTGTTCATTCCCGCGACCATGGTTGCGATAAACAAAAACATCGTCATCGACACTATCATCCACCGGTGAAGCACAAGCATCGCTTCGTCATTGATAGTCATCACACAAGATGGCCGGTTGATGGTAGCGAAATGGTCTAGGCGCTTTGATCGGCGTGCGCGTCTTGCCAAGACCCGGACACCAATCCCGACAATTCCGATGATCACCCTGATGTCACCCGTGATATCGGACATCTGATCACGATTATTTCTGAATAAGGACGCTAAAACAGATGCTTGGCGTCGTGATATTTTGCTGTATCGTTCCTTGACGCAAAGATAGAAGGGGACGGTTCAGTGGAAGTTGTTTACGTTTCAGACGACGGGAAGGACCATTGGATTGATTCAAAAATGCGTCCGACAACAACGCTGGAAATGGCAATCGTCAACAGCAAACCCGGACAGCTTATCCGTCTGATCGACGGAACCTATCGTGTCAAACGGCCCATGCCGTTTCCGCACAGCGGCGAACAAGGGAACCCAATCGTTGTTCGTGGCGAAACCGGTGTCGTTCTTGATGCTGCGCAAAAACCCGATCCAAGCGTCTCGGCAAGCAATCCGGGGCAGGCGCGTTTCGCCGTTTTTCAATTGATTGATGTTGAGCATATCCGCATCGAGAACCTCAATATTACGCGCGGTTGGCCAAGTGCAGTTTACATTGAAAACAGCCGAAACCTGAGCTTCAGGGGGCTTGATATATCAGACGGAACCTATGCGTTTTATGCCAGTGGCGAACGTTGCCATGGCATCAAAATCACCGAATGCCGATGGGTTCAGGATTCATCAATCTGGCGCGCCATCCGTTGGGATGAAATTCACGATGGCAAGGACGACGAGGGAAACGTCATCAAGGTTCCATTCCGTTATCTGAACGGTGCGTTCTTTGGGGCGGATGATATCGCCGGTGATGTAGAGATTTCTCGAAACGATATTCGTGATTGCTATAACGGTATCCGCATGGATGTATCGAGCTTCAATGTTGGCGCTCCGATTGGCACATTTAACCGCGACATCCGTATTATGGATAACCGGTTTAGCTATATCCGTGACAATCCGATTGAGCCAGAGTTCGTGGCCCTTGGCTGGTGGATTGGTCGCAACCGATTTTACAACTGTCACAAACTGTTTTCACAAGATGGCGTGCGCGGTGGATTTTGGTACTACTTTGCCAATATTTGCTGGTTTGATAGCCGTCCGGGGCCAGAGGGCGACGAGTATAACGGCGGTGCTGTTTTCAAACTTGGAAAGGGTGGAAACGTTCCTCAGCCAGACTATGTTTCTGTCTGTTTTCACAACAGTTTCTATCTGCGGCAGAAATATATCAAAAAGGGAACAACACGCGGTCTGGTGAATGCACGCAACGCAATTGAACATGCAGACCCGGTTACCTTGCCTGATGAAATGATGCCACTCGATCAGTCGTTCTTTGGCGAATATGCTGACCTTTACCTTTCAGCCATGCCGCCTTTGCCGGTCGTGTTTTCAGGGGATCTGGCAAATCATCCTGCATATCCGGATATTTTTGATCCCTACGACGGTGTGCTGAGTTGCCCTAGACCCGCAACAGGTCCACTGTTTGAAAACAGTCTTGCTGGCCAGTTCGAGCTTCGAGAAAGCCACCAAATTCCCTATGTCAACCCATTGGAGGTACCTCTGCCTGACGGCAGTGTCTGGTGCAGCAATCCCGAACATTGGCCGGGCGCGATTACCGATGGATGTCTGATACAGGGACCGGACTATGTTCCGGTTGATCTCGATTATGTCCGATCCTTACCCGTTCCGGAAGTGCAGGCGACGTCATCGTAACCCCGGTGATCAGGTGTTTTATGTTTACGTTTGCGTAAATATGTTGACTGGAATGTCGGAAAGTTGCGATGTTGACCCATCGCAGTCATCAAACAAGAAAAACCATGAACGACAAGCTATACAGTATCACCGAGTTGGCCGAAGAGTTCGATATCACGCCGCGTGCAATCCGGTTCTATGAAACCAAAAATCTTCTGGCGCCGCAGCGGGCCGGGGCAACGCGCGTTTATAACTATCGTGACCGGGCACGCCTGATGCTTGTTCTGCGTGGCAAACGTCTTGGTTTCTCGCTTGAAGACATCAAGGAATATATCGATCTCTACGATGCCGACCGCACGCGGACTGAGCAACTGGCTCATCTGATGCTTGTCGGTCGCCGCCGGATCTCCGAACTTGAGCAGCAGCTTGAAGATGTGCAGACCACGCTTGAAGAACTGCGTAAAATCGAAAACGAAGCCGTCGACAGCCTGCGTGAAAAGGGTATCGATCCCGAAAAGGCAGTTGCCGATATCCGTGCCAAACTTGTGGCCGATGGTGCCTAGCTCCGTTCCGAAAGTACCAAAGACAAAGCCCGGCAGTTGCCGGGCTTTTCTTGTTGGAAATTGCCTGATTAGTGAGCGTCGCGTTGGAGCGGTAACGTGACCTCAAAAACATCCTCGTCGGGGATGTATTTGCGGCTGAAACCAAGTTTCTCGCAAAGGGTTAGCATGCGGCGGTTACTAGGCAAGACCTGACCGATAAAGGTTTCGGTACCCTTGCGACGGCAATAGGCAATCATCTGTTCCATCAGAACACGACCAAGACCGCGCCCCTTGATGTCCGACCGGACCATGATGGCATATTCTGCATGTTCGTTATTGGGATCGATGACGACCTGAACAATGCCGTGGATCTGGCCCTGTTCCGGGCCATCGGGTACCACAGCCAGGAATGCCATGTCGCGATCATAATCCAGTTGGGTTTGGCGGGCCATTTCAGAATGTGGAAGTTCACGTACAGAACCGAAGAACCGGAAATGAATATCTTCGGGTGTCAGTTTTGACATGAACTCATAGTGCGCGGGTTCGTCCTCGGGCTTGATCGGGCGCAGAAGATAAGTCGTTCCATCATCCATCACCAGTTCCTGTTTCAGGTGTCTTGGATAGGGATGAATGGCAAGGCGCTTATCGTCGCTGACGACCTTTGGGGTTACCTTGATACGCGCATCAAGGGCAATCACACCATGCTGGTCGGCAAGAAGCGGGTTCATGTCAAGCTCAACCACTTCGCCCAGATGCACAACCAGCTGCGACAGGCGAACCAGCGTCATGTAAAGGTCTTCAAGATTTACTGGGGGAACGTCCCGATAGCCCTTGAGTAGCTTGTAAATGCGTGTACCTTCAACCAGTTCACGGGCGAGCTTCATGTTCAGCGGGGGCAGGGCCATGGCACGGTCGCGTACGACTTCGACCTCGACGCCCCCATGACCAAACAGGATCACCGGACCAAAGATCGGGTCGGTGGTCATGCCGACAATCAGTTCACGTGCGCCCGCACGGGTGATCATTTCCTGAATGGTAAAACCGCGCAGACGGGCATTGGGGAATTTTTGTTCGATGGTGCGCTGCATTTTCAGGGCCGCCGCCCTGACTTCCTCGCCACTATCAAGATTTAGGACGACGCCGCCAACGTCGGACTTGTGGCTGATATCGTCGGACAGAATCTTAAGCGCGACCGGATAACCGATATCGTCGGCGGTGCGTACCGCTTCTTCGATGTCACTGGCTGCAATGGTTTTGACTGTATTGATGCCATAGCATTCCAGAACGGCTTTTGCCTCAGGCTCGGTTAGCATGTCACGACCGGCATGAATGGCGGTGTGGATGATGCTGCGCGCCTTATCGGTCTGAGGCGTATAATCGCGTGGGACCGATGGTGGTGTTTCCATCAACAGGTCTTGCAATTTGCGATAATTGACCATGTGCTGGAAGGCTGCCACGGCGTTTTCCGGTGTGCGATATGTCGGAATGCCTGCGGCATAGAACATGTTGCGGGCTTCGGCTACGGTAGCTTCGCCAACCCAGTTGGTCAGGATATTTTTCTTACTGTGTTTGATCTGGTCAATGACACAACGCGCGACTTCGACAGGGTCAGTGATAGCGGTCGGGGCATGCATGACCAGAAGACTGTTGATATTGCTGTCAGTCAGAACCGTTTCAATTGCCTTGGCATAACGTTCTCCGGGGGCATCTCCGATAATGTCGACCGGGTTGGCATGCGACCATGTAGCAGGCAAAACCTTGTCTAGGGCCGTGATGGTCTCAGGATCAAGGTGGGCAAGATGACCCTGACGTTCGATCAAAGCGTCAACCGCAAGCACCCCGATCCCGCCGCCATTGGTCACGATGCCAAGCTTGTCGCCACGGAACGGGCGCATGCGAGAAAGCGTTTCGGCAGCCGAGAACATTTCGCTAACCGTGTAAACACGCAGTACCCCGGCGCGCTTGATGGCAGCGTCAAAGACGTCATCTGCGCCAGCAAGTGCGCCTGTATGTGATGCAGCCGCGGCCGCACCTTCGGCAAAACGCCCCGACTTGATGCAGAGAATGGGCTTGTTGCGTGATGCGGCACGGGCAGCCGAGATGAAGCTTCGGCGTTCATGAATGGATTCGATGTAAAGCATGATCGCACGGGTATCAGGATCCGAACCCAGATAGTCGATCACATCACCAAAATCGACATCGTCGCACTCGCCAAGAGATATGAAGTGTGAAAACCCGATGTCGCGCGCAGATGCCCAGTCAAGAACGGCAGTACAAAGCGCACCTGATTGCGAAACGAATGCGATTTTGCCACTACCGATATTCTGGTGGCTAAAGCTGGCATTCAAACCGATACCGGGAACCATAAGGCCAAGGCAGTTCGGGCCAAGAAGACGCATCTTCTTTTCAGACGCAATATCAAGCATGGCCTGTTTGATGCTTCGTTTCTCATCAAACGGTTCGGAACCAAGTCCCGCAGTCAGAACAATCGCTGCCAGACAACCTTTTTCCGCAAGGCATTTCATTACCGGAATAACCGCCTGCGGCGGCACGCAGATAACGGCAAGCTCTGGTACGACAGGCAGGCTGTTGACATCGGGATAAGCCAGGACACCGCCAATCGACTGGCTGCGGGGATTGACAGGCATGATCGGTCCATCAAATCCACCGGCCAGCAGGTTTTTCATCAGCACATGGCCAACAGAATGAGGGCGGTTGGAGGCGCCAATCACGGCGACCGATTTGGGTTTGAACAGATGGTCCAGATTAATTGTACTCATCGCCGAATTCCCGCGTTGTGCTGTGGGCTGGTTTTAGGCAATGGCGTTGCGTTACTCTTAGTGAATATCCCCGCACACCATGCTCGAAGCAAATGCGATGTTAAGTCAGTGGCTAGTATATTGATTTGCTGTGCATCAATAAAGCACTGAGGCGACGAAGTTTTTATGGCGTTTTTCAGATATGCCGCAGTTTCATGCTTGTGACCGCAGATGCAGCGGTGAGGGGGTCAATGGAGATGACCGTGATGACCTTCATCGTCAAAGCGTTCGGATTCTTCAATCCATTCTTCGACTTCGGCGGCAGATGTCATCGCCAGCGCAATTTCAAGATCATTTTGTACATGGGCCAGACTGTCAAACATCGGGCACCAGCCAAAGGCCTGAATGCGTGGGTCTGTCGTTGATGAAATCGTGAACAAATCACCATCAATCGGATGCACCATGCCGTGAATGACGTCATTTTCGCCCGCAATTAACCAGCCGCGGGTCGATCCCGAAAGGGTGGCGAGCTGAACTTCACGCAATTCGATCTTGACGGTTTTCATGGTGCCTTGCCTCATCTTGTGACGTGCTAAAAGCAAAAGGGACCGAACATTACGTTCGGCCCCTTTTTAATTGGCTCCGGCAGCAGGACTCGAACCTGCGA
>NZ_JPWI01000005.1 GCF_003326795.1 Thalassospira profundimaris
GGCCCGTCAAGGTTGACGGGCCGAGTTTGCCCATGTTGTTCACAGGGGCCACGGTTCAGAATGTAAATAAGGTCGCGCTTTCAATCTGTTAGGTAATCACCGTCCCAAAAGGCCACGGGTGACAACCTGGGCCTGAATTTCGGCAGCACCTTCGAAAATGTTCAGAATGCGGGCGTCACAAAGAACGCGGCTGATTTGATATTCAAGCGCGTAACCGTTGCCGCCATGAATCTGCAGCGCGTTATCGGCATTTGACCATGCAACGCGGGCCCCCAGAAGCTTGGCCATTCCTGCTTCGATGTCACAGCGGATATCCTGATCTTTCTCGATTGCCGAGAAATAGGTGAGCTGACGGGCGATCATGGTTTCGACAACCATCCAGGCAACCTTCCCATATACGCGCGGGAAGGCATAAAGCGGTTTGGAAAACTGGATGCGGTCCTTGGCATAGCGCATTCCGATTTCCAGCGCGTTTTGCGCAACACCGACAGCACGTGCCGCGGTCTGAATGCGCGCAGATTCAAATGTTGCCATCAATTGTTTGAAGCCCTGACCTTCCTCGCCGCCCAGAAGATTGGCTGTCGGGACTTCAAACCCGTCAAAGGACAGCTCGTACTCCTTCATGCCGCGATATCCAAGGACCTCGATCTCGCCACCCGACATGCCATCGGCCGGGAACGGATTGTCATCGGTTCCGCGCGGCTTTTCGGCAAGCAGCATCGAAAGACCGCGATAGCCTGCTTCGTCCGGATTGGTGCGTGTCAGAAGCGTCATCAGGTCCGATCGGGCTGCATGGGTAATCCAGGTTTTGTTGCCGGTAACCTTATAGGTATCTCCGTCCTTGATCGCGCGCGTGCGCAGATGGGCAAGGTCGGATCCGTTATTGGGTTCGGTAAAGACAGCTGTTGGCAGAATTTCGCCAGAAGCCAGTTTGGGTAGATAATGTTCCTTTTGGGCGTCTGTCCCGCCAAGACGGATCAGCTCGGCGGCAATTTCGGATCGTGTTCCCAGCGACCCGACACCGATGTAACCGCGCGAAAGTTCCTCGGTCACGACACACATCGCGGTCTTGCCCATGCCAAGTCCCCCAAACTCCTCGGGGATGGTCAGGCCAAAGACGCCGAGTTCCGACATCTCGTTGACGATCTCTATCGGGATCAGTTCATCTCGTTCATGCCATCCATGGGCATGGGGAGAAACTTTCTCGTCAACAAAGCGCCGGAACTGGTCACGCACCAGATCAAGCGTTTCGTCCTCAAGGCCGGTCTCACCAAAGCGACCGGTATCAAGACTGTCTTCGATTTCGATGGAGATTGCCCGGCGGGCAGCATCGGAGTTGCCATAGGCTGACAGCACAGCGACAGCCCGGCTGGAACAGAAAGCCTGAATATCTGACTCTGATGCTCCCAGGGTTGTCAGGCGAATGATCTCGCCCTGTGACATCGGAATGCCGCCCTTGATCTGGGCAAGATATTCACCAAAGGCCACCTGCAATATCAGGGTTTCGAGCGTGCCGCGTTTACCTTGGGCGACCAGTCTGTCGGACCATGCCTTCATTTGCTGAAGGGCGGTGACATAGGTCGTAAACCATGCAAAGCCGTGGGCAGCGAACTGATGTTCGTCAAAGGCGCTCGCATCAATGCGGCCATCGACAGTGACCTGCGCGCGGATGGCATTTTCGGTTGCATCATAAAGCGATGCCAAAGCGGCCAGTGCATCGTCACACAATTGGTCAAGATCAGGAAGCAGGGCGGTATCGGTCATTGTCTTGGTCCTTTGCCCGGCAATCGTGTGGGGCGATTGCACTGGTCGAAACTCGGTTAATATGATCAGAAAGGGTGGTGGCACCCCGCACGCGGATCGGGCGAGAACGCGATTGGGGTGCCAGCTGTCAGTCGAAGATTAATGTGGGACTAGCCTTCGACTGCTTCTTCAAGGGTACGCATACCCGGGCGTTTGGCCTGAACCAGAACCGCCATGTTGCCCGGCTTGTGTTCGTTGCGCATCATTTTCATGTGCGCGCGTGGGATGTCTTCCCAGCTGAATACCTCGGACATGCTGGGATCAAGACGGCGTTCGATCACCAGTTTGTTTGCCTGTGCAGCCTGTTTCAGGTTGGCAAAATGACTGCCCTGAATGCGTTTCTGACGCATCCAGACAAAGCGTGCATCAAAGGTCAGGTTAAAGCCGGTCGTGCCAGCACAAAACACCACCATGCCTCCGCGCTTGACCACGTTGCAAGATACCGGGAAGGTCTGTTCGCCCGGATGTTCAAAGACGATATCAACATCATTGCCCTTGCCGGTGATGTCCCAGATCGCCTTGCCGAATTTGCGGACTTCTTTCATATAGTCGGCAAATTCCGGACCATTGACCGTGGGAAGTTGTCCCCAGCAATTGAAGTCCTTGCGATTGATCACAGCCTTTGCACCCAGTCCAAGCACAAAGTCACGTTTTGATTCGTCTGAAATAACCCCGATGGCGTTGGCACCCGCAGTGGTGATCAACTGAATTGCCATGGAGCCAAGACCCCCGGACGCTCCCCAGACCAGAACGTTATGCCCCGGACGCAGGATGTGCGGGCGATGGCCAAACAGCATGCGATATGCCGTGGCAAGGGTCAGGGTGTAGCACGCACTTTCTTCCCAGGTCAGATGTTTGGGGCGCGGCATCAGCTGTTGCGCCTGAACACAGGTGAACTGGGCAAAAGATCCATCCGGTGTCTCATACCCCCAGATGCGCTGGGTCGGGGACAGCATCGGATCGCCGCCGTTGCATTCCTCGTCATCGCCATCGTCCTGATTACAGTGAATGACGACTTCATCGCCAACTTTCCAGCGAGTGACTTTTGAACCAACGGCCCAGACGATGCCGGATGCATCCGAACCGGCAATATGGAACGGGCAATCATGGACATTGAAAACCGAGATCGGTTTGCCAAGCGACGCCCAGACGCCGTTATAGTTCACGCCTGCTGCCATCACGAGGACAAGCACCTCGTGGCTGTCAGGTTGTGTCACCGGCAGAACTTCACATTGCATGGCGGTATCGGGTTCGCCGTGGCGCTCTTCGCGAATCGCCCATGCATACATATTCTTGGGCACGTGACCCAGCGGCGGGATTTCGCCAATTTCATACAGATCTTTTTCTTCCTGACCGCCACGGAAAGGCAGCACTTCAGCAGTGGTATTCATGGCCTTCACTCCTTGTTCGGGTCGATCCGGATCGCAGGGTAACTAAATTACCGATGCTGCATTGCGGTCGACGAAACCTCCAAGCCACAGAATTTGTTTTATTTTCCCTGGGCGTTTCCCGGTTTTCTGCGAAATTTGTTCCGATTAAACCGGGGCGACATTTGTTTTCGCTTTTATCGCGTTGCACAAATTGTTATATAATTACTCAAGTGATGTCTAGTGGATAATTTAATAACGTTTAAACGTTATTATCGAAAAGGCATTTGGTAATAAAAATACAAGAGGTCGCGATGTCGATGGAAAACGAACGCAGCGCAGCAAGAGCCGACCGGGATCGCCCATGGTTGATCCGCACTTATGCGGGGCACAGTTCGGCGCAGGCATCCAATGCCCTGTATCGTCAGAATCTGGCAAAGGGACAAACAGGCCTTTCTGTTGCTTTCGACCTGCCCACCCAGACCGGATACGATTCGGACCATGTGCTCGCACGCGGTGAAGTGGGCAAGGTCGGCGTGCCGGTGTCGCATCTCGGCGACATGATGACGCTGTTTGACGGTATTCCGCTTGATCAGATGAATACATCCATGACCATCAACGCCCCGGCGGCCTGGCTTTTGTCACTTTATATTGCGGTGGCGGAAAAACAGGGCACTGCGCGCGACAGTCTTCAGGGCACGACCCAGAACGATATCATCAAGGAATATCTGTCGCGCGGGACATATATCTTCCCGCCTGCGCCCAGTCTTAAGCTGATTACCGACGTTGCGGCATTCACCTATCGCGAGGTGCCAAAATGGAACCCGATGAATGTCTGTTCCTACCATTTGCAGGAAGCCGGGGCGACCGCCGAACAGGAACTGGCCTACGCATTGGCAACGGCGATTGCCGTTCTGGATGCTGTCCGCGATTCGGGTCAGGTCCCGGAAGAAGATTTTGCCCAGGTGGTCGGGCGCATTTCATTCTTTGTGAATGCCGGCATTCGTTTCGTGACCGAGATCTGCAAGATGCGGGCATTTTGCGAATTGTGGGATGAAATTACCCGGGATCGCTATGGCATTGAAGAAGCCAAATATCGGCGTTTCCGATACGGGGTACAGGTCAACTCGCTGGGGCTGACCGAACAGCAACCTGAAAACAACGTCTATCGCATCCTGATCGAGATGCTGGCCGTCGTGCTTTCAAAAAATGCCCGCGCCCGTGCGGTGCAGTTGCCCGCCTGGAACGAGGCGCTTGGTCTGCCGCGCCCCTGGGATCAGCAATGGTCACTGCGTCTGCAACAGATCATGGCCTATGAAACCGACCTTCTGGAATATGAAGACCTGTTTGATGGCAACCCGGCAATCGAGCGCAAGGTTGGTGCCCTCAAGGAAGGTGCGCGCGCCGAACTGGCCAAGATTGATGCCATGGGTGGGGCAATTGCCGCAGTCGACCGCGGCTATATGAAGCAGGAACTGGTGCGCTCCAACGCGCGGCGTCTGGCCGATATTGAATGCGGACTGACCAAGGTCATCGGTGTGAATGCCTATACCGAAACCGAGCCATCGCCGCTGACGTCTGGGGAAAAATCCATCCTGACTGTCGATGACATGGCCGAACAGGAACAGATTGAAAAGCTCAGGGCCTGGCGTTCAGATCGCGACAAGGCCGAGGTGGCAAAAAATCTCGACGCTCTGAAATCAGCGGCCAGCGAAGGCCGTAACATCATGGAAAGTTCGATTGCCTGTGCCCATGCCGGGGTAACCACCGGTGAATGGTCGCAAACCCTGCGTGAAGTCTTTGGGGAATATCGCGCACCAACCGGCATCACGTCGATGATCGTTACCGGCGATGCCGAAAACATTCAACAGTTGCGTCAACGGGTCGATGAGGTGTCCGGGAAGCTTGGCGAGCGTATGAAGATGCTGGTGGGCAAACCGGGTCTGGATGGCCATTCAAACGGTGCCGAACAGATTGCCGTCAAGGCGGGCGAGGCCGGGATTGAAGTGCTGTACGAGGGTATTCGCTGGACGCCGGATGCGCTGGTGCGGAACGCAATTGACGAAGGGGCGCATGTGATCGGCCTTTCGATCCTGTCGGGATCGCATGTGCCGCTGGTGCGCGAAGTGGTCAATGGTCTTCGTGCAGAGGGCGCAGGTCACATCCCGGTTGTTGTCGGCGGCATCATCCCCGAAGCCGATATGCTGATCCTGCGACAGATGGGGGTTGCTGCTGTCTACACGCCAAAGGACTACCAACTGGTCCGCGTCATTTCCGAAATCGTTGAACTTGTTGACCGCAAATCGTCAGATCTATCGGTCGGGCAGCATTCTGGTCGTGAAAATGCGGCGGGCGAAACGTCGGTCTATTGATTGGCCCGGACATCAATTTTTGTCATTGGCGTCTGCCTAGCTGGACGCCAATGACGTTTTGATCAGGCTGGGCCACGTTGCCATTGCCGCATCGGCCACAGCCATCAGGGCGTCGCGATCCATACCGTCACGTGTCTGGATCGAAAGGCCGTGCTGCACGGTCACATAGTAATTTGTAATGCGATCCAGATCTGCGCCGCGTGGTATTTCACCGCGCCTGACCGCATCGGCATAAATCGTTTTCAAAACCTGCACGTTTCCCTTGCGGCGTTCACAAAGGGATCGGGCGACGCTGGAATGTTCAGCGTCGGGTTGCGGGGCAGCCAGAACGATCATACAGCCACGCGGATTTTCAGAATGACTAAAGGTCTCGATGGTCGACACCAGAAGATGGCGGGTGGCTTCCCTGGCGGATTTAAAAAGGTCGAGATTGCCCCAGATATCTTTTCCGACCCGCTCGGAATAGCGTTCCACCACTTCCTCAAACAGGCCTTCCTTGCTGCCGAACGCAGCATAGATGCTGGGTGGGCGTAGTGCCATCGCTGCGCTGAGGTCCGCCATGGATGTGTTGTCGTAACCGTGCCGCCAGAACAGGTCGAGAGCCTTGTCCAGTGCATCATTGCGATCAAAATTTCTCGGTCTGCCGCGTGCTGCCATGTTTGGTCCGTTTATTTATGTAGTGATCATTAAATAAAACAATTGACGGCGTAGCGCAAGTTTGCCAGCATTTATGTAATGATCACTACATAAATGGAGTTTATGATGCAGAACCTTGCAGAAAAGGTAGCATTCGTTACCGGCGGAAGCCGTGGCATCGGTGCAGCAATCGTCCGACGCCTGGCACATGAGGGTGCCGCCGTGGCATTCACCTACGTTCAGTCTGATGAAAAAGCCCAAAGAGTTGTGCGCGATGTCGAAGCCGCAGGCGGTAAAGCCCTTGCCATCAAGGCAGATAACCGCAGTGATGCAGATATCATCAGTGCAGTGAATGAGGCTGCAAACGCGTTCGGCAAGATTGATATTCTGGTTAACAATGCCGGCATCTTTGATGCCGCCCCGATTGATGATCTGACCATTGAACGATTTGACGCGACGATGGATGTCAATGTGCGGGCTGTCTTTGTTGCGGTGAAAGCCGCACTAACACATATGCCCGAAGGCGGCCGGATCATTTCAATTGGCAGTAACCTTGCCCATAAGGTGCCTTGGCCGGGCATCAGCCTTTATGCCATGTCAAAATCCGCGCTGATCGGCTTTACCCGTGGTTTGGCCCGCGATCTTGGCGGGCGCGGGATTACTGCAAACATTATTCATCCGGGATCAACCAATACTGATATGAACCCGGCAGATGGTCAGATGTCCGATGCCCAGCGTGGTTTGATGTCGATCCCGCAATATAGCCACCCCGACGATACGGCGGGGCTGATTGCCTGGCTGGCGGGACCGGAAGCTAAGGTCGTCACCGGAGCAGAGTTCACGGTCGATAGTGGCATAAACGCCTGATTGCTGAGGCTCTAGCCGACCGAAAATGCAAGAATCTGGCTGATCTGGGTAAAGGGTCTGCCGGATTCTTTGTGCCATTGATCAAAAGCGACCTGAACAGCTGCAAAATCCTTGTTCGAGGATGGCATCCTGGCGACGATCCCTTCGACCTTCAGGGCCTCAAGAACATCACTTGAGAAAATCGGCGTATCCATACCAATGCGACGCAGGGCAACCTGTCCGGTTTTTCCGCCAAGGCGCGATCCGCCTTTCTGCACAATGCGCAGATTGTCGCAATAATCTGCGCGCTTCCAGTTGGCAAAGAAAGCGCCGACCGATCCGTGTGTTTCAGCAAGCGATTGCAGGAAGCGGGCATTTTCGCCCACCGATTTGATCTTTGGGCCATGTGCAACAATGCCATCGGCCTTTAGAAGACGTTCGACATCTTCATCATGCATCATCGACAGGCGACCAACATCGAAGCCGTCAAAGACTTCCTCAAACCGCGGCCATTTGGTTTCGATCACTTTCCAGCTGAAACCGGCCTGAAAGACACATTTACTCATTTCCGAGAGCCAGCGGTCGGCAGGAATTCGGGCAATATCGTCGGCGGATTTCGGGGTCAGCAAAGCAGAAGAAAGAGAGTCCTTGCTTCCCTTGCGCGCGATGGCCGCTTGTTCAATTTCGTGAAACGGGCGCATGTAGGCGGTGGCTCCGTGACCTAGAAAAAACAGCCAAAGCAAAGCCGTGACTGTTTTCAGATTAACCTTTGCAGATCAGGACTTCGCTGCGACCTTTTCGGGGACGCGATTGTGACGTTCACTGACCCAGCTTTCAAACGTGGTTGCCGGCAGCGGCTTGGAGAACAGGAAACCCTGAATGAAATCACAGCCCTTTTCACGCAGATATTCAAGCTGCTCGACTTCTTCCACGCCCTCGGCAACGACTTCAAGATTAAGACTGTGACCAAGGCCGATAACGGCATCAACGATGGCCTTGTCATCAAGATCAACATGAATGTCGTTTACAAAGGAACGGTCGATCTTGATCGAGCCGACCGGGAAGCGTTTGAGATAGTTCAGCGATGAATAACCGGTACCAAAGTCATCAATCGCGATCATCACACCAAGGGCCTTGAGCTCCTTGAGCGTCGAAACCGCCTTTTCCGGGTTGTTCATCAGGATGGATTCAGTGATCTCAAGTTCAAGCGTTCCTTCGGGAAGGGCTGTATCCTTGACGATCTTGGTCACACTATCAACAAGTTCGGCATCCTGGAACTGTGCCGGTGACAGGTTCACGGCAATCCGAAGCCCCGGAAGAGTTGAATCGCGCCAGACTTGCGTCTGTTTGCAGGCCTTTTCCAGCACCCATGCACCCAACCGGTTGATCAGGCCGCATTCCTCGGCGACCGAGATGAACTCGCCGGGCAGGATCAGGCCACGTTCCGGATGGTGCCAGCGTACAAGAGCCTCTGCACCAACGACCTTTTCGGTCCGGCAGTCAATTTTTGGCTGATAGTAAAGTTCGAGCTGATCGTGTTCGAGCGCGTTGCGCAGATCTTCCTCGATGGTTTTACGTTCCTTGACCCGTTCATGCATTGACGGCAGGAAGAAGCGGTAATTGTTGCGGCCTTCGGCCTTGGCCGCATACATCGCCATATCGGCGTTCTTGACCAGCTGTTCCGGGTTCTCGCCATCTTCAGGAAACAGGGTAATGCCAACACTGGCCGTCGAATGCAGCCGGATGCCACGGCAGTCAAAGGGCTGGGAAAGCTCGTCAATGATGCGCTGGGCAAGGGCGATGGTATCTTCGATATTCTGAACGTCGGTCTGAATGATTGCAAATTCGTCCCCGCCAAGACGTGCAGCGGTATCCGAATCACGGATGATACGCGACAGGCGCTGACCCATTTCCTGAATCATCAGATCGCCAACGTCATGACCAAAGTGGTCATTGATATCCTTGAACCGGTCAAGATCGACAAACAGAACAGTCACACCGCGCTGGAACCGTCGGGCTGAAAGCAGTGCCTGACGCAGACGGTCAAGGAACAGAGTGCGGTTCGGCAGGCTGGTCAGAACGTCATGCACGGCAAGATGGCGCATGCGGGCTTCGGTCTGTTTACGTTCGGTAATGTCGGTATAGGTTGCAACATAGCCGCCACCGGGCATCGGGTTGTGATCAACCTGAATGACGCGGCCATTCGGGCGCGTCCGTTCCATGCGATAGGGTTCGCGGCGGCGCGCAATGGCAACGCGGTCGGAAATCAGGGCCTGAATGCTGACATCGCCATATTCGCCGCGCTCGCCGTTGAAACGCAGGATATCTGAAAGCGGCGTACCTTCCTTGACCAGATCGCGTGGCAGGTTAAGAAGCTCGATATAGCGTTCGTTCCAGACCATAAGATTAAGGTCCTGATCGAACAGACAGATGCCCTGGCCGATATTATGAAGGGTTGCTTCCAGAAGCGCCTGCTTGCGCTGGGCTTCTTCCTGTGCCTGACCCTGCAGGGCGACCATTTCGTTATATTCGCGGATCAAAAGTCCCAGTTCGTCCGAGCTGTTCCATTCCACCGGACGACGCAGACGGCCATGTTTGGTCATGCGAATGGAATGCAGCAGTCGGTTGAGCGGTTCCTTGATCGACCGTTTGTTTGCGATCAGCAGGCTGGCGGCAACCACAGCGATCAGCAATCCGAACAGGATCATGTCAATAGCGATACGGCGGAACAGAAGATCCTGAACACGGGCATCGGTAAAGTAGATGACAAGTTCGCCAACATCGTGGCGCACATTGTTGCGTTCGAAATAGACCCGGCGTGACAGGCGCAACGTGTCAGTCAGTTCGGACTGGGAAACACCGGTATGGGCAAATTCGGTTCCGTCTGCGCCCAAAGCCTGCACCGCGACAATGTCGCGATCACGTGCCATGGCATTCAAAGCGGATTCGATATTGTCGACATCAAGGTACCAGAACGGGGTGGCAAGCACGCGGGCGTTGATGTCTGCGGTCTGTTCAACCTTGCCATTCAGGTCATCGCGAAGGACCTTGTAGCTGACATAGCCAAATACGATAAAAAGCGCGAGCGAGAACAGAGAAACCAGCGGCAATGCTATGAAAAGCAACCGACTGCTCAAAGACTTCCGTTGTAAAAAGCCGTACGATCCGCGCGACAAGCGTTCTCTCCTGGGCACCCACTTTAGACTAGTCAGATATACTCTACTCGACGTTTGTATGGGAGCCAACACTCCTATGTCTTTGTCAAATCAACCCGGAAGTTGTTCGAAAGGCAAGTTTGATTTTGTTTTCCTGATAAATAAATGGTTGCAATAACCTGCCCCGTCTATTTTGGGGTGAAGTGTTTAAGCTTCAAGCAGTTGTCAGCGCCGAGCGGAAAATATCATTATTTGGGAACAGCCATCCGGGCGAGTTCATCACAGCGCTCGTTCTCGGGATGACCGGCATGCCCCTTGACCCAATGCCATTCCACTTTGTGGGGTTTGAGAGCCTCGAGCATGCGCTGCCAGAGTTCGACATTCTTGACCGGTTTCTTGTCAGCCGTTTTCCAGCCGCGCTTCTGCCAGCCGAAAATCCATTTGGTGATACCGTCGCGGACATAGCTGCTGTCGGTATAGATATCGACGGTGCATGGGCGTTTCAGGGCTTCGAGTGCGCTGATTGCGGCCATCATTTCCATACGGTTGTTGGTGGTTTCGGGATCGCCGCCCGAAAGTTCCTTTTCAACGCCCTTGAAACGCAGGATCGCGCCCCAGCCACCCGGGCCGGGATTTCCGCTGCACGCGCCGTCGGTGTAAATCTCGACGTGGTTATCCCCGCCATTGTTTGAAGTCATAGGGGCGCGTCCTTAATCAAATCCATAGGCAGCTGCACTTTCCACCCGCTGATGGAAACGAAGCTTGTTGATATATTCGCGAGGGTTTTTGGGGGTGACCAGGGCGTCTTTTGGCGTATTCACCCAGTCATAAAGACGGGTCAGCAAAAAGCGCAGGCTGGCACCGCGCGCAAGAACCGGAAGGGCAGCGATTTCCGCGCCGCTCAGTGTGCGGACCTTGCCATATTGCGACAGAAGGTTTTTGGCCTTGGTAACATTGAAGCTGTTATCAGGTTCAAAACACCATGCATTCATGCAGATTGCGATGTCGTAGCTCAGCAGGTCATTGCAGGCGAAATAGAAGTCGATCAATCCCGATACATCTTCCTTGCCCGGGAAGAAAAATACGTTGTCGGGGAACAGATCGGCATGAATGACCCCCTTGGGCAGGTCATGGGGCCAGTTGGCTTCGAGATAGGCGATCTCGTCGCCAATCATCTTGCCAAGACCGGGTTCGACATCGTCGGCATGTTCCCGACAGCTTTCCACCAGTCCGCGCCATCCCTTGACACTCAGTGCATTGGGAAGATGCATCTCGAAATCCAGACCGGCAGTATGGAGTTTTGCCAAGGCGGTTCCAAGACCCGCACAATGATGGGGCAGGATCCGGCGTGGCGACATGCCTTGCAGGAAAGACGTAATTGCTGCCGGGCGACCGCAAAGACGACGCAGTGCAACACCGTCCGTCCCGTGGATCGGTGTCGGGCAGTTAAGTCCCTTGGCGGAAAGATGATCCATCAGACCAAGATAAAAGGGCAGGTCATCCGGATTTACCCGTTTTTCATACAGGGTCAGGATGAAAGGAGCTTCGGTCGTCTGTAGCAGAAAGTTGGTGTTTTCCACACCTTCTGCGATGCCCTTGAACGATACAACATCACCGATATCGTATTCGGCGACAAAACGGGCGATGTCTTCGTCTGAAACGTCGGTATAGACGGCCATTGGATTTATCGTATTCCTGATCTGAAAGATAAGCAGTTAGATCGAATTAGCTTGCAAGCTGACGCGGCAGTTTGAAGGTCACATTCTCGTCGGTCAGTGTGATGGTCTCGACCGTCACGTCATATCGTTCGCGGCAGGCATCAATAACCTCTTCGACCAGAACTTCCGGGGCAGACGCCCCGGCGGTGATGCCAAGGGTGTTAATCCCGGCAAGTTTGCTCCAGTCAATATCATGCGCCCGTTCGACCAGAACGGAACGTGTGCAGCCTTCGCGTTTGGCAACTTCGACCAGACGGTTTGAATTCGATGAATTCGGCGCACCCAGAACCAGAATGGCATCAGCCTTTTCGGCAATCATCTTGACCGCATGCTGACGGTTGGTCGTTGCATAGCAAATGTCTTCTTTCTTCGGCACCGAAATTGACGGGAACCGGCGCTGAAGGATTTCAATGATCTTGGCGGTGTCATCAAGTGACAGGGTCGTCTGGGTAACAAAAGCAAGGTTTTCCGGATTGGTGACCTCAAGCTTTTCGGCGTCTTCCTCGGTTTCAATCAGCGTCATGCTGCCTGTCGGGAGCTGGCCCATGGTGCCGATGACCTCCGGGTGACCGGCATGGCCGATCAGAAGAATATGTTTGCCTTCGGCAAAATGGCGTTCTGCGCCGCGATGAACCTTCGACACCAACGGGCAGGTCGCATCGAGATATTCAAGCTTGCGGGTTTCGGCAGCCTCGGGCACGGATTTCGGTACGCCATGGGCCGAAAAGATTACCGGTACGCCATCGGGAACAGCATCAAGTTCATCGACGAAAACGGCACCCATATCGCGCAGGCGGTCGACAACGAATTTGTTATGGACGATCTCGTGACGGACATAAACCGGCGCACCATATTTTTCGAGCGCCTTTTCAACGATCTCAATCGCGCGATCTACCCCGGCGCAAAAGCCGCGCGGGTTGGCAAGAACGATCCGAAGACTGGCTTTATCTGACATGATACGGGGTCCGGTTTCCAAAATGTGCCGGGCTGTCCCGGCGCAGTTATTCAAGCGTTCTCGTTACATAACCTGCCTGATCTTGTGGCGCAATGACTCAGCATGGATCGAGAAGCCATGAATTTCGCAGATTTTGATGTTTTCATCTTGTGACAATATCCGAAGCGGGTTGTGCCCGTTCAAGTGAGAGAATAGACTGCGCGCGGACAGTGCTGATCTTGCACATGTCAGAAAACAGATGGTTTGATAGAGGCTTGGATGACAATCGGTAACGGACTGCGGCGCGTATGCGCATTAGGTATGGTCTCGCTTGGAGGATTGCTGGCTGCGTGCAGCGGTAACCCGTTTGAAGAGCAGCCCGTTCCGACGTGCCCGGCTGCCTATCTGCCAAAGGACACCGCAAAGCTTGTCCAGTTCAATGGCACGGGCAAGGATCTGACCGATGTGATCGTCGAGGCCGAGTTCACGGGCTATCTTGGTGATTGCGGTTATGATCTGGGTGACAAGACGCTTGATGTCATCATCAGTCCGATCATCACCGCCGAGCTTGGCCCGGCTGCGCAGGAGCGCAGCGCGTCCTTTAAATATTTCGTGGCGCTTCGTGATCCTGCGGGCAATTTTGTGCAGAAATCGGTGTTTGATGTCACAATGCCGTTTGCCGATAACCTCAATATGGCTCGTTTCCGTGACGAGCAGGTAACATTGTCGGTGCCACTTGATGATGTCTGGACCGGACCGGATTACGAGATTTACCTTGGTTTCCAGCTAAGTGCGGATCAGCTCGACTATAATCGTCGTTTCGGGACGAACTGACGTCGCAAGGTTGAAATTCCGGTCTGACGATTGCCTGAATTTTGGGGCTGGTCGACCGAGATTGAAATACGTATAAGGACGCATACCCAAGTGATCCCCGTGGGAGAGTGCCACGGTCCATAACGGATTGCGCGGACGCCGAAGGAGCAACCACCCCGGAAACTCTCAGGCAAACGGACCGCGGGGAGATGGGACTCTGGAAAGCAGGCGGCATCAGAATGAAATGCCGGTGACCGCCTCGCCGAAGATGTAAGCAGACCGTCACGACAAGTCGGCTGTGATTCTTTCAGGCTCCAAGACAGAGGGGGAATGTGGTTGGCCATTGGTCGGCTATGTTTCGCAACGACTGTCCGGGAGAGCTTGATGGCCAATCATCAGACCGAACTGCTTAAAACAGCCCTTTATGACCTCCATGTAGAACTTGGCGCCAAGATGGTGCCGTTTGCCGGTTATGATATGCCGGTGCAATATCCGCTCGGCGTTAAGGGTGAACATCTTCATACCCGTGCCAAAGCGGGCCTGTTTGACGTGTCACACATGGGGCAGGTTCGCCTGACCGGTGAAAACCGTGTGGCCGAGCTTGAAAAGCTTGTGCCCGGAGACATCGCGATCCTCAAACCGGGTCGCACACGCTACTCGGCTTTTACCCAGGATGACGGCACGATCCTTGACGATCTTATGATCACCAATGCCGGTGACAGTCTGTTTCTTGTGATCAACGCAGCGTGCAAGGATGACGACATCGTTCACATGCGCGCCAACCTTGGCGATGGTGTTGCACTTGAGGAGATTGATGATCGTGCGTTGATGGCACTTCAGGGCCCGGAAGCTGCCAAGGTTCTTGCACGCTTTGCGCCGGAAGTTGCCGATCTCAAATTCATGAGTTTTGCCGAGATCGAGATTGCCGGGATCGCCTGCTTTGTGACCCGTTCCGGTTACACCGGCGAAGACGGCTACGAGATTTCCGTTCCCAATGACCGTGCCGAGGAGCTTGCGCGCAAGTTGCTGGCCGAGGACGAAGTCGAAGCCATCGGTCTTGGCGCACGTGATTCGCTGCGTCTGGAAGCCGGACTTTGCCTTTATGGCAATGATATCGATACCACGACGACGCCGGTTGAAGGCGATCTGAACTGGATCATCAACAAACGCCGTCGTGAAGAGGGCGGCTTCAAGGGCGCGGATGTCATCCTTGATCAGCTTGCAAATGGTGCAGAGCGCAAACGTGTCGGCATCAAACCGGAAGGCAAGGCGCCCGCCCGCGAACATACCCCGATTCTGAACAGCGACGGCGAAGAAATCGGCGAAATCACCAGCGGTGGTTTTGGTCCGACGGTCGATGGTCCGATTGCAATGGGATATGTGGCAATTGAATTTTCCGAGCCGGGTACCAAGGTCGATCTTATGGTGCGTGGCAAGGCCCGTCCGGCAGAGGTTGTTGAACTTCCGTTCGCACCGCATCGCTATTTCCGCGGCTAATCGCCGTAATTCTTGAGAATGTGCGGCGGATCGCCGCGCGGCAGACAAACGATCAACAGGGACTAAGACAATGGCTAAGAAATTCTCGCAGGAACATGAATGGATCGAGCTTGAAGACGGTATCGCAACCGTTGGCATCACCGATTACGCACAGCAGTCGCTTGGCGACATCGTGTATGTCGAGCTGCCGGAAATCGGCAAGAAACTGACCAAGGATGGCGATGCCGCCGTCGTTGAGTCGGTCAAGGCCGCAAGTGATGTTTATGCGCCGCTTGATGGTGAAATTGTTGAAGTAAACGAAGAACTTGATGCCAATCCGGCGCTGGTGAATGAAGCACCGGAAACCGATGGCTGGTTCTTTAAAATGTCGCTGACTGATGAATCCCAGCTCGACGAGCTGATGGATGAAGCAGCCTATAAAGACTTCGTCGAAGGTCTGTAAGTATGCGTTATCTTCCACTGACACGCGCTGATCGCGCCGTGATGCTTGAAACCATCGGGGCGTCATCAGTCGATGAACTTTACTGTGATGTGCCCGAGGGCGCATTGCTTGATGCACCGGTTGATCTGCCCAGCCATCTTGGCGAAATGCAGGTCGAACGCGACATGCAGGCGCTTGCCGCCAAAAACATCGGCGCATCAAGTGTGCCAAGCTTCCTGGGTGCAGGTGCCTATCGTCACCATGTTCCTGCAACGGTTGATTACATCATCCAGCGCGGTGAATTCCTGACGGCCTATACACCCTATCAGCCGGAAATCGCGCAGGGTACGTTGCAGTATCTGTTCGAATTCCAGACCCAGGTAGCATCGATCACAGGTATGGATGTGGCCAACGCATCGATGTGGGATGGTGCAACATCCTGTGCCGAGGCTGTCCTGATGGCTTGCCGTGCGACCCGTCGCAAAAAGGCCGTTCTTTCGGGCGGTCTGCATCCGCATTACCGCGAAGTCACCGAGACCTATTGCCAGTACAGCGATACCGAAGTTGCCGGACGTGACGGCAACCCGGAACAGCAGGCAACTGTCGAGGAACTGGGCGAACTGATTGATGATCAGACGGCCTGCGTTGTTGTGCAGTACCCGGATGTTTTTGGTCGTATTCAGGACCACACCCAGCTTGCAGATCTTTGCCATGCCAAGGGCGCGCTTCTGGTTGTCGTCTTTACCGAGGCTGTTGCATTCGGCGCGATCAAGTCACCGGGAAGCTTCGGTGCCGACATCGTTTGCGGTGAAGGCCAGTCAATCGGCAATGCGCTGAACTATGGCGGGCCATATGTCGGTCTGTTTGCCACCACCCAGAAACTGGTACGCCAGATGCCCGGTCGTCTCTGTGGCGAGACGGTGGATCAGGATGGCAAGCGTGGTTTTGTTCTGACACTTTCGACCCGTGAACAGCATATCCGCCGCGAAAAGGCGACATCGAACATCTGCACCAACTCCGGTCTGTGCTCGTTGGCATTCACGGTTCACATGAGCCTGCTTGGAGAAGACGGTTATCGTCGCCTGGCAATCCTGAACCACGAAAATGCCTGCAAGGCTGCGGATGCAATTGATTCCATCGCTGGTGCATCGGTTGTGAATGACAGCTTCTTTAACGAGTTCACTGTCAAGCTTGCCAAACCGGCAGCCGAGGTTGTCGAGGCACTGGTCGCCAAGGGTGTTCTTGGTGGTGTTCCACTGTCGCGTCTTTATCCGAACCGTTCTGATCTGGATAATTACCTGCTGGTGGCGGTTACTGAAACCAATACCGATGAAGATATCGCGGCCCTTGCGTCCGCATTGAAGGAGGCGCTGGCATGACGTTTACAACCCATACCGGCAACCGTGGACTTGTTCTGGAAGAAAAGCTGATCTTTGAACAGGGTCAGCCAGGCCGCACCGGCGTTGATCTGCCAGAGCCGAAAGGTACGAAGTCGCGCCTTGCAGGCCTTGATCGTGACAGCAATGTCGGTCTTCCGGGCTTGTCCGAACCGCAGGTGGTTCGCCACTTTACCCGCCTGTCGCAGAAGAATTTCGGGATTGATTCCGGTTTCTTCCCGCTGGGATCCTGCACCATGAAGCACAACCCGCGCCTGAATGAAAAGGTTGCGCGTTTGCCCGGTCTTTCCGATCTGCATCCGATGCAGCCCGAAAGCACGGTTCAGGGTGCGCTTGAACTGATCGACCAGTGTGCACACTGGTTGCTGGTTCTGACCGGGATGCCGGCAGTTTCCATGTCACCGGCTGCCGGTGCACAGGGTGAACTTTGCGGCATGATGGCCATTCGTGCGGCCCTTGATGCCCGTGGCGAAAACCGCCGTCGTGTTCTGGTGCCGGAATCGGCCCATGGGACCAACCCGGCAACCGCGGCTGCATGTGGCTTTACGGTTGATTCAATCCCGGCAACCGAGGACGGCCGTGTTGATCTGGCGGCGTTTGAGGCCAAGCTTGGTGACGATGTTGCCGGTATCATGCTGACCAACCCGAATACCTGCGGCCTGTTCGAACGTGATGTGCGCAAGATCGCCGATCTGGTGCACGCGGCTGGTGGTTACTTCTATTGCGATGGTGCGAACTTCAACGCGATTGTTGGTCGGGTTCGCCCGGCCGATCTTGGCATTGATGCGATGCATATCAACCTGCACAAGACCTTCTCCACCCCGCATGGTGGTGGCGGACCGGGTTCCGGGCCGGTTGTGTTCTCCGAAGCCCTGGCACCGTTCGCACCGATCCCTTATGTCGTGCGCAATGAAAACGGCTTCCATCTGGTTGAAACCGCAGACGAAAATGACGGCATGAAGCCGTTTGGCCGTCTGAAAGGCTTCCATGGCCAGATGGGCATGTTCATTCGTGCCCTGACCTATATGAAAAGCCACGGTGCGGATGGTCTGCGTCAGGCGTCGGGTGATGCTGTTCTTAATGCCAACTATCTGCTTGCCCGTCTCAAGGAAAAGCTCAGCGTGGCGTTCCCGGGCTATTGCATGCATGAAGCCCTGTTTGACGACAGCTTCCTGAAAGATACCGGTGTTTCGACGCTGGATCTTGCCAAGGCAATCATCGACGAAGGGTTCCACCCGATGACGATGTATTTCCCGCTGGTCGTTCATGGTGCATTGCTGATCGAGCCGACCGAAACCGAAACCAAGGAATCGATCGACCAGTTCTGTGATGCAGTGCTTGCACTGGTCGCAAAGGCCGAGTCGGGTGATGCAGAGTTCTTCAAGAACGCACCTTACCTGACGCCGCGTCGTCGTCTTGATGAAACGGCAGCAGCGCGCAAGCCCGTGTTGCGCTGGCAACCGGAAACGGCTTGATACGCAAGGCTGCTTTAAGATTGCGAGCACCCCGGTCCATGGCCGGGGTGTTCTTTTTCAAGGACTTGTACTTGAAACCCATTGGACTTGTTGCAATCTGCACCTTTATACTTGTTCGAAAGGTAATGAACGACGCCGTCAAACGGTGCGTTTGGGGATTTTGTGAATGGGCTGCGCCCGTTCTGGAGGTTTGAAGTCAATCATGTCTCGTCGTGTTCAGAAGGTGTTTACTGCCGAACGTCGGTTAAAAGAGCGGACAGGTGGGGTCGTTGAAGATTGGTCGGACTCGTTCTTTGATCCGACGCTGGAAAGCGGGATGGGCGGAGGTGAAGCCATGCCGTCTTCCTTGCCGTCTCCGGCTGCAACAGCAGAGCCTTCTGGTTTGACACAAGCTGTTCTCGACGAAATCCGGGCCCTTCGCGGCGAAGTATCCCAACTGCGCGAAGCGGTTGCATCCGGGGCAACAATCAGTGCCGACGCGCCGGTCGCTGCACCGGTTGCATCAAATGATGCGCCGATCGACGAGCTGCCCGAACCGGTTTCAAGCAACTTCACGCATAGCAACCGCCCGGGGGCGTCCGAGCCTGACCGTGATGATCTGGAACTGATTCGTACCCAGATCGAAGAAATGAACGAGCATATCCACAAGGCAAAGATCCAGATCGCATCGTTACGCCATCCAAAGGCGTCTGATGACCGTCTGGTCAGTGCGGCCTCCGAGCTTGATGCCATCGTCAAGGATACGGAAATGGCAACGCATACCATTCTGGAATCCGCCGAACAGATTGACGATCTGGCGATGACGCTCAAGAATTCTGCGCCCAGTGACTTTGTTGCTGATCACGTCGAACAGATCGCCTTTATCGTCACGAAAATCTTTGAGTCCTGTAACTTCCAGGACATTACCGGACAGCGCATCAACAAGGTCGTGCGCACGCTCGAATTTGTTGAAGAACGTGTCCACAACATGATCCTGATCTGGGGCGAGGATGCCTTTGCAGATCTTCCTGTGCCCGAGGGTGCGAGTAAAGAAAACCTGATTGAAGATGCGGATCTTTTGAATGGTCCGCAACTTGAAGGAGAGGGGATCAGTCAGGACGATATCGACAAATTGTTCGATTGAGGATGAAAACCTTGTTTTCTGTCCTATATCTGGGTAACAGACATACCCAATCCTTCCGCAGAAGAAGGATTCTGGCGATTTGCTGACATGTGACGTCAACCAATCGTTTACATATGTTGGGGTATGTTTATACCTATAAGAATGAGAAGCGTTGTTGGGATGCGTGTGACATTCGGTTGCACGTGTTTTGGCGTGCTTGGAGGTTGCTATGGGATTTTGGTCTCTTGGTGCTATTCGCCAGCCTAAGGCTCAGGACATTAAATGGCGCAAAAGCCCGCGTGGGGATTATTACCGCCTGTTCATGATTGATGATATCAGAGAACTCGGTCTGAACGGTGTGGGTGGCGTGTATCTGTTGTGGCATGGCGGCTTGAAACCGTCGTGGCTGGTTGCTGGCGCGACCGAGGATCTTGGCCACAGTTTTCAGGAACTGGCGCGGGACCCGGACATTCGTGAATATGACGGCCGCGGTGGCGTGTTCATGAGCTGGTCGCCGATCAAGGGTTCCTTCCGCGAAGGGGTTGTGCATTTCATTGCAAAGCACACCAACCCGACATTTGAATGCGATTTTGACAGCAGCGAAGACCCGATTCCGGTTCTGTTGCCGCGCTAAACCATTCAATCCGGTCTTTCAGACAAGAAAAGCTCCGCAGATATCTGCGGAGCTTTCTGTGTTTCGATCAGGCCCTGTTGATCAGAGCTTTTCAAGAACAGCTTCGGCGCTGGAAACTTCAAAGACGCCCGGTTCTTCAACCGCGAGATGGGTGACTTTGCCGTTATCGACGATCATCGCGAAGCGGTTGGCGCGTTTGCCAAGTCCACGGCCCGTCAGATCGAGTTCAAGACCCGTTGCATCGACGAATGACAGGTCACCGTCCGAAAGCATGGTGATGTTTTCGGCATTTTCGGATTTCGACCAGGCCTGAAGGACGAAAGCATCATTGGATGCAAGGCAGGCAATCTCGTCGACACCCTTTGCCTTGATTTCGTCGGCCTTGGCAACAAAGCCCGGCAGATGTTTGGCAGAGCAGGTCGGGGTGTAAGCGCCCGGAACTGCAAACAGGACGACCTTGCGGCCTGCGAAGAATTCCTTTGAATTGACGGCTTCGGGGCCGTCGCTGGTCGCGCGGAACAGGGTAACGTCCGGGATATCATTGCCGACTGTGATGGTCATGGGTATCTCCGTAAGAATGCGCAATC
Organism: Thalassospira profundimaris; assembly: GCF_003326795.1. GTDB lineage: Bacteria > Pseudomonadota > Alphaproteobacteria > Rhodospirillales > Thalassospiraceae > Thalassospira > Thalassospira profundimaris_C. The sequence goes on from NZ_JPWI01000005.1 coordinate 20,758, forward strand.
CCGTTGATTGCGCGATGGGTATCTTGAACCTGAATCAAACTACAATTCGGCTGTATATTCAATGCTGTCGACCATAGTTTTTAGGAACTGTCATCTCGGGGACAAGATGGTCTGTGAGCTGTGGTCGTGTGAAGTACTGATTACTGCGTGTTCCTGACAATATCGGATGTGGTGTTGCCGCCAGCCGTTTGCAAAGCGCCCAAAACCGCGTCAACCCGAAGCAGCTCGGACAAAAGGATGCCATCAGGTGCACCCGGTCCAAAGACGGCATTGAACGGAATACCAAAACGCCCGTAAGACGCCAGATAGTCGGCAATTTTCTGGTCAGGGCGGGTCCAGTCGGCCTGCATCAGAACAATATTGTCATTGCGAAGGGCGTTTGCGACCTCGGTGGTTTCAAGAACCAGCTTCTTGTTGACCTGACAGGTGACACACCATTCGGCGGTGACATCGACCAGCACTGTTTTACCCTCGGCAACAAGTGTACCGATTGTTTCAGGCGCAAATGCCTGCCATTCCAGTATTCCGGCATTCTGGTTGCTGGTGGTCTGGCTTGGCGGTTTGGCAAAGCCCGGAGCAAATAGCGCAATCAGGAAACCGGCAAGAGCAAGACCGGTAAAGGCAAAACGCGGTCGCAGGTTTTGGGTGCGCGAGCGCGCCCAAACAAACAAGCCACCGATCACAAGACCAAGACCAACGGCAATGGCACCCCCAAGACCGACCTGAACCGACAGGATGCCAAGCAACCATACTGCGGTCCCAACCAGTGCCAGTCCGAGAACTCCCTTGACCACATTCATCCAGCGGCCCGGTTTTGGCAGCAGATGTGCAACACGCGGCTGGATCGCAATTGCCAGATAAGGCAGGGCAAGTCCGATCCCCAGAAGCGTAAAGATCAAAAAGATATCCACGATGCTTCCGGCAAGGGCAAAGCCGATTGCCGTACCAAGAAACGGCGCCGAACACGGCGTCGCCAGCAATGTCGCAAACATGCCGGTCAGAAAATGACCGCTGAGATGACGACCGCGATTTTCCTGATTGCTGATTGCATCATTGGCGACATTGCCCAGTTCGCTGGGACCATTAATTTCAAAAAGTCCCCACATATTGAGTGCAAACAGGGCCAGAATGATCGTCATGACGGTCAGGAACAGCGGTTGCTGGAACTGAATACCCCAACCGATAGACCCACCAGCCAGTTTGATGCCAACCAGTATGGCTGCGATCAGCCAGAAGGACGTCACAATCCCGGCCGCACTGGCAAGGAAACCGTATCTGACCTGTTTGATGTCCTGTTCGCGAACATTGATGACCGACATCACCTTGATCGACAGGACCGGCAATACGCAGGGCATCACATTGAGGATAAGTCCCCCCAGCAACGCAAACACAGCAATCAGCCATATGCTGGTGCCGGTCATTACCTCTGCCTCTGCCATTGTCGCCGTCGCCGTCGGGCTGGTGGAGTCTGCTGTATTTACCGTGCCAACCGTAACGGATTGCTCAACCGATAATGGCCCGGCAATAACGGTGACTGTCAGATCTGTGCTATCAAGAGACTGATCATTATTCAGTCCAAAGACAGCAAGATCAAAATACCGGATGTCGTTTGCTGACGCTGACCCGCTTTTTACGGGGCTCGGCGTGCCAAATCCGGCGCGACCATCACTTTCAATCAGGATGTCATCGACGCTTACGCCCGCCTTATCCAGGCCTTTGATGCCAAGGCGCATAACGGGTTGGTCTGATGCCTTGTCGACCGTGATGCTTGTGACGGAAACCGGAAGGTCGTCCCCGCGCAATGGAACGCGGGACACAAATTTTTCAATCTGATGGGCTTGATTGCTCGCCGTCGAAGCGCCTGTGTCCGGACCTGTTGCGACGGATGCCGGGACATCAAGTTTGAAGTTTGCATTTGCCGGAATGCAAATGTCGCTGCACACCAGATAATCGACATCAAGATTAATCGAGACATCCTTGCGCGGATCGGGAATGACGACATCAATCGGCAAAATGATGTGGTTCTTGTAGCCGAATGTTTCGAGACCAAAGATTGAGAAACGATGCGGGGCAGGCCACAGGATTTGGGCGTCACCCAGATTTTCGGACCCGGTCCAGTCAAGCTGCGGCGGGAAGCCTGCGTCACCGGCACTGCGCCAGTAGATCTTCCAGTCGGGCTGTAACTCGAATTCAAGGCCAAGGCGCAGCATGTCCGAACCGTTAAGCCCGGTTTGAGCACTGATCAGCCGCACGGATGCAAAGTCCTCATCCGTCCAGCCTGACGTCATATCCTGGGCGGCGATTGCAGGGCGCACCCCGCCAAACGACAAGATCGTTACGGCAAGCAGCAGCGATAAGCGAATGATCAGGTGGCGAAGCACGTCGTGGTCCTTACATAGCCGATATCAGGATGCCTTACTCTGGATCGAATATATGGCGCAAAGCAGGCAAAGTTCCATGCCTTGAAGGCGTAATCCCCTGAGACGATCAAATCAAGCCACGTCTATGTGACCGATTTATCTGTGTGCGGCGATGACATATGTCTATCGACCTCAATCTGACGAAAAGTTTTGCGGAAATGTTGGCGATTGCAGGGGCGGGTTCCTACATCTTGAATATAAGGGAAATGCCCGGAACACTGTAATTATGTCATGTTTGTCGGGGTTCTTGATGGTAATGGGCCGTTAATCGCGCTAGGCTTGATGAAACAGGACAGGAAGAGTTACGAGATGGCTGAGCGTATCAACACAGGCGAATATCTTGGCGGAAAGCTGCTGGTGGCGATGCCCGGCATGCGTGATCCGCGTTTTTCGCAAAGTGTTGTTTATATCTGTGCCCACAATAAGGATGGGGCGATGGGGCTGGTCATCAACCGTGTGATTGACAGCATCACCTTTCCGGAACTTCTCGAACAACTCGGCATTGCCCGTCCGGCACCAACCATCGAAGATATTCAGGTCCATTTTGGCGGTCCGGTCGAAAGCAGCCGCGGATTTGTTCTGCATTCCACCGATTTTTCAAACGAGGCGACCCTGCATGTTGATCCGGGTGTCTCGGTAACTGCAACGGTTGATATCCTCGAACAGATCGCCTTGGGCGAAGGTCCCAAAAGCCGCATTCTGGCGCTGGGATATGCAGGATGGCGCAGTGGTCAGCTTGAAAGTGAAATTCTTGCCAATGGCTGGCTGCATGTTGATGCCGATGCCGACCTGTTGTTTGACGTAGATTGCGAAGACAAATGGGAACAGGCGTTTTCCAAGCTTGGTTTCGCACCGGAACTGCTGTCAGGCGAAGCTGGTCACGCCTGATCCGGTTTCGAGCTCACTGTTTTCTCAAAAGAAAAGCCTGCCGTCTGGCAGGCTTTTGCATTTTCAGCGACAGATGTCGTGATCAATCAAACAGGGCGTCAATTTCTGCCTGCGAGAAGATCTGATCAACCTCGTCCTGACTGACGCGCTGGGCGTTTTGCGGTGCCTTGGTGACCGTTTTGTCAAGGTTGTCGAGGCCTTTGGGATCAGCGGGCAGATCGAAATCGCCAAAATCGTCATCGCCCCAGATCTCGATCACGCGATTCACGCGTTCCTCGATATATTTCATGGTGTTGACGACTTTGGTGATGCGCTGCCCTGTCAGGTCCTGGAAGTTGCAGGACTCAAACACCTTGACCACCAGTTCGACAATGTCATCAGCCAGTCCTTGTGTATATTCGTCCGGTGCAGCCGAGCGGATATTGTGCGCAACCGCGTCAATCTTTTCGACGGTTTCAAGGATGTTGGCTGTTGCATCCTCGGTGGCCGCCACAACGGAATCAAGTTCACCCTTGACAATGTTGATGCGCGTGCCGCTGCTGTCTTCAGGGGCGGTATAAAGAGCCGCGATTTCGCGTTTGGTTTCCTGAATTGAGTTGGCCAGAGCACGAATTTCGGTTTTCAGAAGACGCAACTCATTGCGGGCATCTTCCTGTTCACTGTCTGTCGGCTTGGCATTCTGCTTTTTCTGCTCTTCGATCATGATGCGAATGTCAGAAAGAAGCTCAAGCTTGAGCTCTTCGATCGCAGTATGAAGAGACGAAATGTCCACGCCGCCAGTTCCCTGACCAGCGGTCGGGGCATCTACGGCCGGAAAGGAAACCATGTCACTCATGGTTTCAAGTTTGTTGAGGAGCCGCATCTCGGCGGTAAAAAGTCTTTTGCTGCCTTGACGTGCCATCTGCGAACCTCTGTTATTTTCCAGTCAGCATCCAGGGGAAACTTTGGGACGTGTCATACCCCGTACAGGGATCTGGATACATACGTTTGGGTAGAATAGTCCGCAAAACTGATATCGCCAACCAATTTCATCTTACTGATATGCTAGGAAACTGTTGGTATTTCAAGGGCTCGACCACAGATTCCCGTCAAGTGCTGATCATCTCTGGCCTGTTGCCAGCTTTTGCGAATCGCGTTTTTGAACAGGTGCTTACCGGTTTTGTCAGCAGCATTTCAGAACGCCGACATGAAACGTCAATGTGACGTAGCGATGCGCCCCTGAAAAGATGTCCTGATCAGACCGTCATCAAACCTGTCCGGCTTTATCCATTGGTTGAAGAGATTCTAAAGTTGTTCATCGGTTATATTGCAAAGCAGCAAAGCTGAAAGGGTTCAAAAAACTCTAACCGGAATGGCTGTTTTTCTATCTAAGGGTGGGTATTTTCGAACGTTTTTAATAAAACCAAAGCGATAATTTGAACTGTTATCAAATACATTTTTTGTGCATTGCAGCGAGGTTTTTTCTGGATCAGGTGCCGAAGATACGCTATTTGCCTGCCTTACAGATGTACTTTCGGGTGCAGGCTTATTAAGAATAAGATATGTCAGAGGAAATGCTCCGGTCCGATCTGCTGTTAATCTTTGGTTGAAGCGTGATAATGTCCTTGAGAGGGGGCGATTATCATTCATTCGGCCATCGGTGGTTTCGGAGGCGGGGAGGATTGAGGCATATCGCCTTGAGATGTAATGCGAGGGGGCAGATTCGCATGTCGATCAAGAAGCTATTTCCCATTCTTTTGTTGGGATTGGCGGTACTTACCGGGTTTGATGGCGCAGCACTTGCGGCTGTTGGTCAACCCGAACCGTGGCAGCTTGGGCTGCAGGATCCGGTTTCGCCTGTGGCTGTTGAAGGCCAGAAATTCTTTAATTTGCTTACATGGTTGATGACGATCATTACCGTGATCGTGTTGGCTTTGTTGCTCTATGTGCTTTTCCGCTTCAGCGCGAAACGCAACCCGGTGCCGTCGAAAACAACCCACCACACCCTTCTTGAAGTGGTCTGGACGGTTGTGCCGGTGCTGATCCTCCTTGTTATTGCGATCCCCTCATTCCGCCTGCTGTATTTCGCAGACCGCGTTGAGGATGCCGATATGACGCTGAAGATTATCGGCAAGCAGTGGTACTGGACCTATGAGTATCCCGATCACGGGAACTTCACGTTTGATTCCCTGATGATCGACGAGGAAACCGCCGTTTCCGAGGGCAAGAACCGCCTTCTGGATGTGGACAATCCCGTTGTCCTGCCGGTGGACCAGAACATTCGCCTGATCATGACGTCAGACGACGTGATCCATAACTGGGCAATGCCATCGCTGTTCATCAAGCTTGACGCCGTTCCTGGCCGACTGAACGAAACCTGGACCCGCATTCCAGGCGAGTATGCCGGAACGACATTCTATGGTCAGTGCTCCGAGCTGTGCGGCGTGAACCACGCCTATATGCCGATCGCAGTCAAAGCTGTTACCATGGAAGAATACGAGGCCTGGGTAGCCGAGGCCCAAGAAGAATTCGCATCTGCTGATCTGCCGTCTGCGGTATCAGTGGCATCGGCAGAGTGAGGGAGAGACTGATGGCTCACGCTGATACACACGATCACGATCATACCCCCGGCTTCTTTACCCGTTGGTTCCTGTCGACCAACCATAAGGATATCGGGACGCTTTATCTTATTTTCTCAGTGATCGCCGGTTTGATCGGTGGCGCGTTTTCGGTCTGGTTCCGTATGGAACTGGCACAGCCGGGAACCCAGATCATTGAAGATCACCAGTTCTTCAACGTGCTCGTGACCGCACACGGCATGATCATGGTCTTCTTTGTTGTCATGCCCGCCATGATTGGCGGTTTCGGCAACTGGTTTGTTCCGATCATGATTGGCGCGCCGGATATGGCGTTCCCGCGTTTGAACAACATTTCGTTCTGGCTGATTGTTCCCGCCTTCCTGCTGCTGATGCTGTCAGCTGTGGTGGGCAGTGGTGCCGGTACAGGTTGGACGGTTTACCCGCCGCTTTCGGGCGTGCTTGGGCATCCCGATGCGTCGGTCGACCTTGCGATCTTTGCACTGCACCTGGCTGGTGCAAGCTCGATCCTGGGTGCTGTGAACTTCATTACCACGATCTTTAACATGCGCGCGCCGGGTATGACCCTGCACAAGATGCCGCTGTTTGCATGGGCAATGCTGGTGACGGCATTCCTGCTTCTGCTGGCGGTGCCGGTTCTTGGTGGCGCGATCACCATGCTTCTGACCGACCGTAACTTTGGCACGGACTTCTTCAACCCGGCCGGCGGCGGTGACCCGATCCTGTACCAGCATCTGTTCTGGTTCTTCGGTCACCCGGAAGTGTACATCATGATCCTGCCGGGCTTTGGCATCATCAGTCACATCATCTCCACCTTCTCGCGCAAGCCGGTCTTTGGTTATCTCGGGATGGCCTATGCGATGGTGGCAATTGGTGTTGTTGGCTTCATCGTCTGGGCCCACCACATGTACACCGTGGGCTTGGATGTTGATACCCGCGCATACTTCACTGCGGCGACGATGGTGATTGCGGTCCCGACAGGGGTCAAAATCTTCTCGTGGATTGCGACCATGTGGGGTGGTTCGATCTCCCTGCGTGCTCCGATGCTTTGGGCAATCGGCTTTATCTTCCTGTTCACTGTGGGCGGTGTGACAGGTGTGATGCTGGCGAACTCGGGCATGGATCTGCCGCTGCATGATACCTACTTCGTTGTGGCGCACTTCCACTATGTGTTGTCGCTTGGTGCCGTCTTCTCGATCTTTGCTGGCTTCTATTACTGGTTCGGCAAAATGTCGGGCTACGAGATTTCCGATCTCGGTGCGAAGATCCACTTCTGGCTGTTCTTCATCGGCGTTAACCTGACCTTCTTCCCGCAGCACTTCCTTGGGCTGGCCGGCATGCCGCGTCGTTATGCCGACTATCCGGATGCGTTTGCCGGGTGGAACATGGTTTCGTCCTATGGTGCCTACATCTCGTTTGCGGCGACCATCTTCTTCCTCTGTGTGGTGGCGCATGCCTTCATCCGTGGCAAGAAGGCCGAGGCAAATCCGTACGGGGAAGGTGCCGATACGCTGGAATGGACTGTGAGCTCTCCGCCGCCGTTCCATACCTTTGACGAACTGCCGCGTATCAAGTAAGTGACACTGGTTTAAGTCCCCCGCAGGCCTTGGTTTGCGGGGGACATCCTGCCGCCCCAAAAGAGAAGACCAGAGTTCCATGACCAAGCAGGTTGCCGACCAGACCATAGCACTCGAAAACGCAGTATCGCTGCCGGTTTCGGATGTGCGCGACTATATTGCATTGCTAAAGCCGGGCGTCATGACGCTTGTGGTTTTCACCGGTGCAGTTGGTCTGTTGATTGCCCCGGGATCCATCCATCCGTTCCTTGGACTCGTCGCAATCGCCTGTATCGCTGTGGCCAGTGGTGCGGCGGCATCCATTAACATGTGGTATGATCGCGATATCGACATCCATATGAAGCGTACCCAGAACCGGCCAATCCCGGCAGGGCGCGTGCCAGCGGACGAAGCACTGTCGCTTGGCATCGCGTTGTCGATTGTGTCGGTGACGGTGATGGCGGTTGCCGTCAATATCGCAGCTGCTGTTTTGCTTGCGGTGTCGATTGCGTTCTATGTGTTCGTTTACACCATGTGGCTTAAGCGCAGTACACCACAGAATATTGTCATTGGCGGTGCCGCCGGGGCCTTCCCCCCGATGATCGGCTGGGCGTCGGTGACGGGCGGGGTTGATCTGAATTCAATCGCGCTGTTCATGATTATCTTTATGTGGACACCGCCGCATTTCTGGGCGCTGGCGCTGTTCCGCTGTGGCGATTATGCCAAGGTTGGCGTGCCGATGATGCCCGTCGTGGCCGGCGAGGCCGCAACGAAGAAACAGATGCTGGTTTATACGCTTCTGTTGTTGCCGATCACGCTGGTGCCGGTCGCGACCGGTTTGCTTGGTGTCTTTTATGGCGTTACGGCGGCCCTGACCGGGCTTTGGTTCCTGCGCCATGCGGTTCGTGTTCTGCGCAATGCCGAGGAACGCGCCCCGCACAAGATGTTTGGATATTCGATCCTGTATCTGTTTGTCCTGTTCGGGGCGATGGTTGCAGATGTCTGGCTTGACGGGGTGATCGCATGACGGAGTCCTCCAAAATGAGCAAAGCGGAACTCGAAGCGTTTTATGCCAAGCGCAAAAAGAAGAACTGGGTGTTTCTGGCGATCCTGAGCAGCCTGATTGTTCTGTTTTTTGCGATAACCATTTTGAAGATGAGCTAGGAAATCATGGCTGATCAAAAACACACAGATACTGTAAAGGCACGCAACAAGCGTGTGCTGCTCAGCTGTGTTGTCGTCGTTGGCGGCATGATCGGCCTGTCCTATGCATCTGTCCCGCTTTACAAGCTGTTTTGCCAGGTAACGGGTTTCGGGGGCACCACCCAGGTCGCGGAAGAAGCGCCGGTGGCTGTCTCGGAAAAGACCATCAAGGTCCGTTTCAACGCAGATGTAAATTCAGGACTGCAGTGGCAGTTCAAACCGGAACAGCGTGAAATCACGGTGCGTCTGGGCGAAGATAATCTGGCCTATTACGTGGCCGAAAACATGGCCGTCAAACCTATCACCGGGCAGGCGGTCTACAATGTGACACCACTAAAAGCAGGGCAGTATTTCAGCAAGATCGCGTGTTTCTGTTTTGACGAGCAAACCCTTCAACCGGGCGAGCGCGTCGACATGCCGGTCAGTTTCTATGTTGATCCTGCCATTGCCGAAGACATCAATACCCAAGACGTGAAGACGATTACCCTGTCATACACCTTCTTCAAATCCGAGGCATCGGTGGAAGCAGTTGACGGGAACGAAGATCATGGAGGCTGACAGTCCACTGTTTGGTGGCATGTCCAGTCTTTGGTTAACAAAGCGAACTTAGAGTTTCTTTTGTAAGGATTGAGGGGGGCAAGGAATGAGTGATCATGCACAAAAGCATCCGTTCCACCTGGTAGACCCGAGCCCGTGGCCATTGGTGGCTGCGGCGTCGGCAGGTCTGTTTACCGGTGGCATGGTCATGTTCATGCATTCGGACCGTGCGCCGGCTGATTTCTGGCTGGCCGCACTCGGCATTGCGGGCATTCTGTTCGTGATGTTCCGTTGGTGGAGCAACGTGATCAGCGAATCACACATCTATCACAACAAGGTCGTTCAGATCGGCCTTCGTTACGGGATGTCGCTGTTCATCGCATCCGAGGTGATGTTCTTCGTTGCCTTCTTCTGGGCATTCTTCCACAACGCGTTTGTGATCTTCAGCCCCGGCGTGACCGAATGGCCGCCCGCAGGCGTCGAAGTGCTTGATCCATGGGATCTGCCGTTCCTCAATACCCTGATCCTGCTGCTGTCGGGGTGCACCCTGACATGGGCACATCATGGCATCCTGGAAGGCAAGAAAAAGGATCTGGTTCAGGGACTGGCATTGACCGTGGGCCTTGGTGTCATCTTCCTGTTCCTGCAGGCCTATGAGTACAGCCACGCGGCATTCGGCTTCTCTGACAACATCTATTCCTCGACCTTCTACATGGCGACCGGTTTCCATGGTTTCCACGTGTTTGTTGGTACGGTGTTCCTTGCGGTTTGCCTTGTGCGCGCCATGAAAGATGGCTTCAAACAGGATCATCACTTTGGTCTCGAAGCAGCAGCCTGGTATTGGCACTTCGTTGATGTTGTCTGGCTGTTCCTGTTCTTTGCCGTTTACATCTGGGGTGGCGAATAAGCCACCCGTCAGGTGAGACACAAGATCATGGATGATTATTATCCAAACCTTTCCCCCATTCGTACCGGGTTGGCATGCAAATGCCCCCGCTGCGGTGGGGGAAAGTTGTTTTCGGGCTTTTTGACAGTGCGTGAAACCTGCGAGGTGTGCGGACTGGATTTGCGCGGGCATGATGCCGGTGACGGCCCGGCTGTGTTTATCATCTTTATTCTCGGATTTCTGGTTGTTCCCCTGGCGCTTTGGGTTGAGATGAAATACATGCCGCCATTATGGTTGCATGCGGTGGTGTGGGGGCCGGTTATTATCGGTGTGACAATGGTGTTGCTTAGACCGTTAAAAGGTCTCATGGTGGCGCTGCAATATCGCCATAGATCGACATCTCAACAGGACTGATTTCAGTTAATGCCTTTACTTACTACGCGCCCTAGTCCGGCGATGAAAATCTGCGTCGGCTTGTCTCTGGTTATTTTGGTGGGGCTCGGTTCCTGGCAGCTTGACAGGCTATTCTGGAAACAGGGCCTGATTGAGCAACGTCAGGCACAGGCATTGATGTCACCGATCCCGGTTCCGACCGATACGGTCGTTGACCCGTCACTGGCGTTTCGCGCAGCCTATGCCGACGGGCGTTACCTGAACGATCAGGAAAAATACCTGATGGCGCGCACCCGGCGCGGCAATGTCGGGTTCCAGTTGATCACCCCGCTTGAACAGGAAGATGGTCGCATCATTCTGGTTAATCGCGGATGGGTGCCGACAGAAAACCGTGCCCCGGAAACACGCCCTGAAAGCCTTGTTGAGGGGAAAGTCCATGTGACGGGGGTTTTGCGCCTGCCAAAGACAAAACACTGGGCGCAGCCGGAAAATGATGCGCTTACCAATCAGTGGTTTTATGTCGATGTCGATCACATGGCCGAAGATAGCGGTGCGGAGCTTGCCAGCCCTTATTATCTGGAACTTGATGATACGCCCGTCGCTGGCGGATTGCCGATCGGTGGCCAAGCCAAGGTCGAGTTGCCAAACAACCATCTGGAATATGCAATTACCTGGTACAGTCTGGCGCTGTCCCTGATTGTGATCTTTGTTGTTTATCATCGCCGTCCTGCCGAAGACAAAGATGATCAGGATCACAATGGTCAGGCTGCCTGACGGTGCAATGCCGGGCAGGTTGCCCGATTAGCCAGTTTCCTGTTTGCCGTCCCTGTTGGACGAGATCATACCCCAAAAGAAGAAAAATGAGCGCTGACCGGTTTGCGGCAGCGCCAAGGAGTTCCGATGACCGAAGCATATAAAAAGCTCGAAGCCCGTTTCCATCGCATGGGTGTTCTCTCTGATGCCGGTCAGATGCTCCATTGGGATATGGCGGCAATCATGCCTGAAGGTGGCGCAGAGGCCCGGTCAGAACAGCTGGCGACCCTGAGTGTTCTTGAAAACGAGCTGATGAATGCGCCGGAAATGGGCGACCTGATGGCTGCTGCCGAAGACGAAAGTCTTGATGCCTGGCAGAAAGCCAACCTTGGCGAGATGAAACGCAACTGGGTGCATGGCACCGCCGTTCCATCCGATCTGGTCGAAAAGATGTCGCGCGCGGAAACCCGCTGCGAAGTTGCATGGCGTAAGGCGCGTGCAGACAATGATTTCAAGGGGCTTCTGCCGAAATTGCAGGAAGTGCTTGATCTGTCGATTGAGGCAGGCAAGGCAAAGGCGGATGCGCTGGGCACGTCGGTCTATGACGCGTTGCTTGATCAGTATGATCCGATGATGCGGTCGGACCGGATTGACAGTCTGTTTGCCGAGCTTGAAGCATTCCTGCCCGATTTCACATCCGAAGTGATCGAACGGCAAAAAGCCGAAGCCAAGCCGGTTCTGCCGGTCGGTCCGTTCCCGATTGAAACCCAGAACGCGGTCGGCCTTGATCTGATGAAAGCGGTCGGGTTTGACTTTAACCATGGGCGTCTGGATATTTCGCATCATCCGTTCTGCGGTGGTATTCCCGATGATGTACGCATCACCACCCGCTATGACGAAAATGATTTTACCTCGGCCATCATGGGCGTTCTGCACGAAACCGGTCACGCGATGTATGAGCGTGGCTTGCCCAAGGACTGGCGCAACCAGCCGGTCGGCAAGGCACGCGGCATGACCATGCATGAAAGCCAGTCGCTTCTGGTTGAAATGCAGGCCTGCCGGTCCGAGGAGTTCCTGACCTATGCGGGGCCGGTTTTCAAAAAGGCATTTGGTGGCGATGATGCGGCATGGAGTGCCTCAAACCTGCACCGTCTCTATACCCGGGTTGAGCCCGGCCTGATTCGTGTTGATGCCGACGAGGTCACCTATCCGGCACATGTCATCATGCGCTATCGGCTTGAGCGTGCCCTGATCGAAGGTGATATGAAACTTGCCGATCTTCCGGGTGCCTGGAACGAAATGATGCAGAAGCTTCTGGGGATCACGCCGACGGATGATCGTGACGGATGCCTGCAGGATATCCATTGGCCATCCGGGGCCTGGGGCTATTTCCCGACCTATACGCTGGGCGCTATGGCGGCAGCCCAGATCTTTGCTGCGGCACGGGATGCAAACCCGGCTATTCCCGATGCATTGTCGCGTGGTGAATTCGAACCGCTGATGAACTGGCTTGCACAGAATATCCACAGTCAGGCTTCAAGTCGTTCAACCGATGAAATTCTTAAGGATGCGACGGGAAGCATTCTTGGTGTTGATGCTTTCAAAACCCATATGCACAACCGGTACGGAAACTAAATTCGATTGAATGCATGTGGTAATATGCTAGCATCGGTAACTACGGATTTCCGAATGATGATAAGCGGTTATCCGATAGTTTACCCTTTATAGACTTCATGGGTATGACAGTCACATGGGAATAACCGACGGCAACAAGAAGGTCATGGACCGCCAGGTCTTTGCCACAGATCAGGTTATTTTCCGGGAAGGGAAGCCGGGAAACTCGGCCTATGTTGTCCAAGAAGGCAAAGTCGAGGTTTTCAAAACCCTGAATGGTGAAGAAGAAGTCATTCTGGGGACCATTGAAGCCGGTGGCTTGTTTGGCGAACTTGCTCTTGTTGATAACAAACCCCGCATGGCATCTGCACGTGCGACCGAACGTACTGTGCTGATCGCGATCAACCGGCAGACCTTTGAGAAAAAAATGGCGGGCTCGGATCGCTTTATCAAGGCGATCTTGCGAATCCTGCTTGGGAACTACCGGACTGTGGTTCGCCGTGCCGCGGTTGCCGAGGCCAAGCTTAAGGAACATGGCATTCCGCTTGATTGAGACGTGCGAATTATCCGCAGTTTGCAAGAGGCTTGCGGGATAATGCCGACCACAGCCCTGCTCTGCTTGATTGTCCCTTGACTATATTTGCCCAACCCCTCACTAACTCAGGCGTTGGAGTGTGTTTTGGCGCGACTTGCGTCCGGACACACGGAACTGGTTTTCGCCTTATGCAGGAGCAGGTCTAGTGCGCTATGTCAGCACGCGGGGAAGCGCCCCCATTTTGCAGTTCGATGATGTTCTTCTTGCCGGTCTGGCCCGTGATGGTGGTCTTTATGTCCCCGAAACCTGGCCTGCTTTTTCCAAGGATGACATTCGTGCGCTGCGAACTCTGACATATGCAGAAGTCGCTTTCAAAGTGATCCAGCCGTTTGTGGCAGGCACTGTTGATGACGATGCCCTTAAGGCCATTCTCGAAGATACCTATAACGGCTTTGATCACGACGCAGTCGCACCGCTCAAACAGCTTGGTGCCAATGACTGGGTGATGGAGCTGTTCCATGGCCCCACACTTGCCTTCAAGGATTATGCGCTTCAGGTTGTTGGTCGTCTGTTTGACCATGTTCTGGCCAAGCGCGGCGAACGGATCACGATTGTTGGTGCAACCTCCGGCGATACCGGATCGGCTGCGATTGAAGCCTGCCGGGATCGTGAAAATATCGATATCTTCATCCTGCATCCGAAAGGCCGCGTTTCAGAAGTTCAACGTCGCCAGATGACGACGATCCTGTCTGACAACGTTCATAACATTGCGGTCGAAGGATCGTTTGATGATTGTCAGGATCTGGTCAAGGCCCTGTTCAATGATCATGCCTTCCGTGACGAGATTGGCCTGTCTGCGGTCAACTCGATCAACTGGGCGCGTATCATGTGCCAGATCGCCTATTATTTCTGGGCCGGTGTGCAGCTCGGTTCCCCGGAACGCGAGATTTCCTTCTCTGTACCGTCAGGCAACTTTGGCAATGTCTATGCCGGGTATGCAGCGATGCAGATGGGCCTTCCGATCAAGCAGTTCGTGGTGGGTGCAAACCGCAATGACATCCTTGCACGCTTCTTTGAAAGCGGTGTGATGAAGATGGAAGGTGTGGCGCCGTCGCTCAGCCCGTCCATGGACATTCAGGTCAGCTCGAACTTCGAGCGTCTGATGTTTGATCTTTATGATCGTGATGGTCTGGCCATTGCCGAGATGCTGACCAAATTCCGTGAAACCGGTGTTATGGAAATGTCGCAGGGGCAGTTTGCCCGCGCACGCGAACATTTCGATGGTTATCGTCTTGATGACGACGCGACCAAGGCCGCGATCAAGGATATCCTTGAAACAAGTGGCGAGCTGGTCGATCCGCATTCCGTGATCGGCATCGTTTCGGGCCGCGCCTGCAATCGGGACAAATCGGTGCCGATGGTGGCACTGGCCACAGCACATCCGGCAAAGTTCCCCGATGCGGTCAAACAGGCATCCGGCATTTATCCGGACTTGCCCCCGCGTCTCTCTGATCTATATGACCGACCTGAAAAGGTCGAACCCATGGCCAATGATGTTGACGCATTGATGGCGCATGTCCGTAAAAACCGGCGTGCGGCCTGAAAATCGGATATGATTGGGCGTGATGTGAAAAACAGGAGTAATGCTATATGACAGTCGAGCTTACCCAGCTTGACAATGGGATGATTGTCGCAACCGACCGCCTTGACCATGTGCAGTCGGTGGCCCTTGGTACCTGGGTTGATGTTGGCGCGCGTAACGAAACGCCAGACATCAACGGCATTTCCCATATGCTTGAACATATGGCCTTCAAGGGCACGCGCCGTCGTTCTGCGCTTCAGATCTCCGAGGAGATCGAAGCCGTTGGCGGGCAGATGAATGCTTATACATCGCGTGAAAATACGGCCTATTACTGCAAGGTCCTGCACGAAGATCAGGAATTGGCGATCGATGTGATTGCCGACATTCTGCAGCATTCAACGCTTGATGCCAAAGAGCTTGAACGCGAACGCCAGGTCATCCTGCAGGAAATCGGGCAGGCCAATGACACGCCCGACGACATCATTTTTGACTATTTTCAGGAAACAGCCCTGCCAAATCAGGCTCTGGGCCGTTCAATCCTTGGCAGTCCGGAAAATGTATCGTCGCTGACGCGTGATCATCTGTTTGACTATATGTCGCGCCGCTACAGCCCGAAACGCATGGTGTTTTCGGCATCTGGCAAGGTCGAACACCAGCGCGTTGTCGACATGGTTGCCGAAAAATTCGACAGCCTGCCTGCACATGAAGATCACGAGATGGAGCCGCTCAAATACGAAGGCGGTAACCGGATTGAAAATCGCAAACTTGAACAGGTTCATGTGATTTTCGGTCTTCCGACCGTGTCCTATACCGATGACAGCTTCTATGACCTGCAGGTCTTCAACACCCTTCTGGGGGGTGGCATGTCATCGCGTCTGTTCCAGGAAATCCGTGAAAAGCGTGGTCTGGTTTATTCGGTCTATAGCTTCTCGTCGCATTATGTTGATGGTGGCCTGTTTTCGATCTATGCCGGGACCGGGGCCAATGACATTGGCGAACTGATGCCGGTCATGTGCGACGAACTGGTCCGTGCGACCGATGATCTGACCGAAGAAGAAGTCACGCGCGCGCGTGCACAGCTCAAGGCATCGGTGGTGATGGCAATGGAAAGCAATTCCGGTCGCTGTGAAACCCTTGCCCGTCAAATCCAGATTTTCGGTCGTCCGCAGAGCATGGAAGAGATCGTCGCCAGGATTGACGGAGTTGATCTTGAAAGCGTGCGTCGTTCCGGCAAGGCGCTTCTGGATGGTAAACCGACCATCACGGCGCTTGGCCCGGTCGATAAGATGCCTGAATATGACGAACTGGCAGCCCGCCTGCGCGGTTGATTGCCAGAACCGGACAGATAAAAGACGGCACTTGTTCCTTGGGGCAGGTGCCGTTTCTTTTTGCTGCGTCAAAGCTTGTGGTGTATCCCCATATCTGTCGGCAGAAAGGGATAAGCCCATGCAATATGCCTTTGATATTGGCGGTTCTAAGATTGAATTCGGGGTGTTCAGTGACGCTGGTGAAGTCCTGCTTCACAGCAAGACACCAACGCCCAGGGACAATCTGGATGCGTTTGTTGCAACCATCCGGGATGTGATCGGCGAGGCGGATCAGGAATTCGGTGCGCGTCCCGATATCGGGATCAGTTTTGCCGGTGGTCTGGATCCGCAAAGCGGAGCGGTGATTTCAGCCAACATCCCGGCGATCAAGGGCTGGTCCCTGGCATCAGAACTGTCATCCATCCTTGGCCGCAATGTGCTGGTGGAAAATGACGCTGATTGCTTTGCTCTGGCCGAGGCGATCAGCGGTGTCGCCAAAAATGCCCGAACCGTTTTCGCGATCATTCTTGGTACCGGCGTGGGGGGCGGCATTGTTGTTGATGGCCGCTTCATTGGCGGTGGTAGTGGCATTCGCGGCGAATGGGGGCATGGGAATGATGTAACCGGTACGCTGATCCGTAATGGTCTGGCACCGGTTCCCTGTGGCTGTGGTCAAACAGGGTGCCTTGATGCCTGGGGCGGAGCGCGTGGCCTTGAACATATTCACACCCAGATCAGCGGAAACCCGATCAGCAGCTTTGAAATCACTGATGCCTGGCGGGCCGCAGATGTCCAGGCCACCCGCGCGGTCGAGATTTACTGTGAACTGGTCGCCCGCGAGCTTGCCCTGATGGTCAATGTCATTGATCCCGACTGTATTCCGGTTGGCGGCGGCATGGCATCGGAAAAGGGGATTGTCGCGCAAATCGATGCGCTGGTTCGTGAATGTGCTCTGGGACGCTATGACAACCCGCTGATCATTCCCGGTGCCTTTGCCAGCGATGGTGGACTTCGGGGGGCGGCAATGCTGCATCTTGATGCGAAAGGCGCGGGATCGGATAAAGGGTCGCGACCAATCGGGATACCGCGCTGATGACCGGAAATGATCTTCTGCTTGAAGTCTGTGTCGAAAGTCTCGGGGATGCGGTGCGTGCAATCGAAGCCGGAGCAGACCGGATTGAATATTGTTCGGCACTGGCACTTGGTGGACTGACGCCAAGCCCCGGGGCCTTGGCGCGCATTTCCGGACTTGATGCGCCATGTATGGTGATGATCCGTCCACGGCCGGGTGACTTTTGTTATGACGCTTCTGAATGTACCCTCATGAAGCACGAGATCGCGCTGGCGCGCGATCATGGTGCGGCCGGTGTGGTGTTTGGCGCCTGCGACAAGGATGGCAATCTTGATGTTGCTGTTTTGCGGGACCTGATTGCTGAATGTGATGGTCTGCAGACAACCCTGCACCGCGCCTTTGACGTGGTTACCGATCAGTCCCGCGCGCTTGAACAGGCGGTTGTGCTGGGCTTTGATCGCATCCTGACCAGCGGAGGCGCATCCGATGCACTTTCCGGGCGTGATCAGATCGCAAAACTGCAAAACCAGGCCAATGGCCGGATCATGATCCTGCCCGGTGCCGGGGTTTCGGCGGCCAATGCGGGCGAGATCTTGCGCATAACCGGGGCCATCGAACTGCATGCCTCCTGCAAGGCGGACGGCGGTGAAGATGGACGAATATGTGTCGATCCTGCGCGTGTCACCGCCCTGAAAGAAGCGATGCGCCAATAAAACGGATCGTATCAATGAAAGGCTTATGCATACGTATGGTATCGGTCTAATCTTAATAGGTTAAGGCCGGTAATTGTTCGTTAAGCTGGCTGGCATAAAGCTGTGTTTCTGATGCGTGCCACAGGGGCAGGCGGCTTTGGGTATCAATGGTGCAACGGTTGGTGAAATAATGACGACAGAACAAAATAGTGGCGCAAATTCCGTTGGCTTGGCTTCTAACCAGACATTGAACCGGCTGCACCAGATCATCACGTCGCAGAACCTGAATTTCGAGCAGCGCGTCGATGCGATCCTGAAACTGGGAACGGAACATTTTGGTCTGCCGATCGGGGTGTTCAGCAAGATCGTTGAGGATCAGTATGAAATCCAGCAGGCCGTGCATCCCGAAAATGCCCTGACACCGGGCATGAGTTTTGAACTCGCCAACACCTATAGCGCCCATGTCATTCAGGCCGGCGATGTGTGCGGCTTCAACCATGTTGGCCAAAGCGATGTCAAAACCCATTCCAGCTATCAGAATTTCCGGCTTGAAGCCTATCTTGGCGCGCCGGTTCCGGTGGATGGCAAATACTTTGGAACGCTGAGTTTCTCGGGGCCGCGACCGGTCCCTGTCTTTACAGCACCTGATATCGAATTGGTTCGGCTATTTGCTTTGTTGCTGGGGCAGGCGATTGCTCGCCGTGCCGATCAGCACGCACTCGACGCTGCGCGCAAGGAGGTCGAACGTCTGTCGACGCGCGATCCGCTGACCGGTCTTTATAACCGGCGTTATATGCAAGATTGCCTGAAAGCCGAACTCGGGCGTACCAAACGCTATGACAAGCAGCTGGTTGTTGGTTTACTTGATTACGATAATTTCAAGAAACTCAATGACGATTATGGTCATGATGCGGGCGACAACGCCCTGAAACTGTTTGCCAGGGTATCTTCGGAACTTATGCGTGACACCGACGTGATCGCACGGTGGGGCAACGAGGAATTTCTGATCCTGATGCCCGAAACCGGTGCCGCCGGGGCTATTAAATATTTGCAACGCCTGACGGATCGTGTCCGTGAATCTGATTTCCGGGCAGGCGATGATGAACTTCACCTGAGCCTGAGCGTTGGTCTGGGGATTGCCGAGCCGGGGGATACTGTCGACACCCTGATCGCACGCGCCGGTGTTGCAATGTATGAATCCAAACAGGCAGGCTAGTATTATACGGTCGCCTGCTTCGGCGGGGACTGACGGCTGGCGATACGGATACTGATCACATGACGGCTCGCAGAACCCGTGCGAGTGTTTCCGGTGTCAGTGGTTTGGACAGATATCCGTCAAACCCGATCGCAAGGTAACGGCTTTCGGCTTGTTCAAGGGCGTCTGCGGTAACGACAATGATCTTTGCATTGCGCGATGGTCCCGGCGTCCTTCGGATGGCATGAAGGGCCTCTGTGCCATCCATCACCGGCATTTGCGCATCCATCAGGATCAGGTCATAGCGGTTTTCCACGGCCTTCTCGACAGCTTCGCGGCCATCACAGGCATAGCTGATCTCATAGGGACCCTTGTCAAGAAAGGCCCCTATGACGATACGATTGAGTTCCTTGTCATCAACGACGAGCACCTTGATGAAATTATCAAGCGGCACGTCACTATTTTCCAGGGTCGGAAGTTCTGGCGAATAATGTTCAGCAACAAGTCGGCTCTGCTCGTTCAGGGCCGGATGTACTGGTGTGAACGGAACGTCGACCCAAAATTTTGCACCTTTGCCGGGGACAGCGGAAGCATCAATCTTGCCGCCCATTGCCTCGGTCAAACGTTTGGCAATGGCAAGTCCAAGACCAGTGCCGCCATATTTGCGTGTTGTTGACTGGTCGGCCTGATTAAAGGCCTCAAACAGATTTTTCCGTGTTTCGTCGCCAAAGCCGATACCGGTATCCGTAACTTCAAGCCTTAGAACAACGACATCTGCCCAATGTTCGGAAAGCCTGTCGCTGCGGTAAAGATTTACCGTAACATTCCCTGTCTCGGTAAATTTCAGGGCATTGGAAAGAAAGTTCGCCAGAATCTGGCGCAATCGGGTGGGATCACCTTCGACAAAGTCCGGTGTGTCGTCGGCAATGATGGTGCGCAGATCAAGCTCCTTGTCCGAGGCGATACTGCTGAAACTGCCAACCGTGTTGCGCACAACATCCTGTGGAGAAAAGACGATATGTTCGATCTCGAGTTTACCGGCTTCAATCTTGCTAAGATCAAGGACGTCGTTGACGATGGCCATAAGGGTCTTGGCTGATTCATTGATCAGCACAGCATAACGTTGCAGGTTTGCGGCCATATCGCCTCTGGCCAGCAGACCTGACAGACCAAGAATGCTGTTCATCGGGGTTCTTATTTCGTGGCTGACAGTGGCCAGAAATTCCGACTTTGCCTGACTGGCGGCATTGGCCCGGTTCCGTTCGGTTGCAAATTGCTGAAGGTTGGTGCGAATGATCGCGATCATCGGCCAGACAACACCAAAGATCACCCCAAGAATGCACAGGATCAACGCCCCGCGCGTCACAAGAGATACTTGCGTGCTGATCATAAGTTGGCGTTCGGCATCGCGTTGATAAAGCGTAACCGTCCGGTCAAGCATCTCAAGCAACGGTTTGAAAGCAGTCCGGTGAATGTATTCGGCATCAATGGCCACAACACGGCTTTGTCCGGGGTCGGTGCTGTTCAAAACACGTTTTGCAGCTTCAAGAAACGATCTTACTTCACTATCAAGTGACGGTTTGCCTTCAAGATAATAGCGGCGAATGACGCCTTCTGACGGGGGAAGCGCAAGCTGCTGGTTGCCATCGACAAGTGCGCGATGGGAGCTTTCCATCAGGTCAATCGCGTCTTTTAGTGCAAGGCGTATTTCGTTACTTTCGGCTGCGGTGGTCTGAGTGCCTTGTGCAAGCATCTGGCTAAAGCCGTTGATGCGCTGGCTCAGCATGCGCTGGCGGCCGCTCATATTGATCTGAAGGGTGGTTTCCTGACGGGCATGTTCAATCATGTAATCGACAACGCCATCAGCAAAAATCAGGCTCAGGATCAACCCGGTCGCAATCAGGATGCGTTTGCGAAAGGGGATGACAACATCGCGCGGTCGCAGCAAGGGATGTGGGCTGTCGCGATTTTCTGTGTCCCCGGGTGTCATTCGCTTCCCCTAAAAAAACTTACGTTCCCTGTTCTGTTTGCTTTGGCAGGGTAATGGTCTTTATCAGACAGTTGAACGCTACATTGTGAATATGGGGGTTGTCACGCGCAATTCGAGAAGTTCCGGGGAACGAAACGAGGCCCGGTTGAAGGCCGGATATCTTTGGGCAAAAAGAAAACCGCTTTGAGGAAAACCTCAAAGCGGTTTGTCTTGGCTGGGGCGGTAGGATTTTCAGTTGACCATAGTGCAAGTCGTTAAGAGCGTTGATAATGTTGACGTTTTTGATGTGTGTGTGCTACTAGCGTGTAACACCAACGTGTAACACCAAGCTAGAAAATGGCCGATACAAGATACCTGCTAAAGCGCCGTCAGGGATGGTATTTCAGAATGAAAATACCGGCTGACTTGCGACCTCATTACGGGGGAAAGTCACAAATCTTGAAATCACTTCGCACAGGTGATTTGTCGAAAGCTCAAAGCCTTCGGTGGCAAATGGTTGCGGATCAGAAGGCCGAATTTGAAGTTCTGACTGGCGTGCGCGACTGGACACCTGCCCAGATTGAAGAAAAGGCAGAACGGGAGTTCACAGAGTTTTTAGTCCAACTCAACGAAGATGGAGTTGAAGAAGAGGAACTCGATATTACACGCGATGTTTATGTCGAAAAGCTAAGGGGGCGCGAGCCGCTGAGCGACCTCGATTTCGCGATGACGCGGGCACGTATATATGCCTGCTCTGCTCGTGAAGCTGCGCTTAATGGAAAGGTTTATCCGAAGCCGACTTCGTTTGGCCGTAACACCATTGATCCTGTTGAACTTGTTCCATACCGAGAACTGAAGCAAAAGAAGAAGAAAGAGGGTCCGCTGTTTCGAGATGTCGCCAAGCGATACCTTGAACAGACGCAGCGCCATCCAAGTTCACGGCTGACGCAGCAAACCATTGCCCAGTATCAAGTTGTTCACCGCTTGTTTGATGAGTGGGCGGGAAGACCAACTTTGGAGGAAGTAACGCGCCAGCAGGCAGCAGAATTTATTGAAGTGGTCAGTACGCTTGATCCTTATTGGGGGCGTAGCCCCAAGACCAAGCAACGCAGCTTCAGCGAAATCATGGAACGCTTTGGAAATCATGAGGTGGGTCTGAGTAACCGGACGCTTAACCGCTATTCCACAGGGTTGTCTTTGGTATGGAAATGGGCAGGTAAGCAAGGGCTTTTCGAAGGAAAGAACCCATGGAAGTGGTTGCAGCGTCCTGAAGGGCAAAGCCGCAAGACGGGAAAATTGCCGTTCACGCAGGAGGAGGTCTGCACCCTCTTGTCGCAGAAGCCTGAAGTGTTTCCGAGTGAACAAGACTATCCGAACACCTTGCTCTGGGTCTGCTGGATTGCTGCTTTCAGTGGGATGAGGCTAAACGAAATTTGCGAGAGGAAAGTATCAGACCTCAAGCAACAGGATGGTATATGGTGCCTTGAGGTAACGGGAGCCAAGACCGAAGCCGGAGATCGTCTCGTTCCTCTCCATAGCACTCTGCTTGATCTGGGGCTTCTGGAGTTTGCGCGTCACCATCGTCAAGAGTACCTGTTCCCCTGTTTACTTCCCGGTGGACCAGACAAGAAGCGGTCATGGTATTTGACCAGACGCTTTGTGGAATACAGAAGATCGCTTGGCGTTACGCGCATTGACAGCGCGACGCAAAAGGACAGGGTGAACTTCCATTCATTCCGAAGGACAGTAATTCAGCAATTCGAGCATGCTCGATTGCCGCAGACCGAGGTGGCACAGGTTGTTGGTCATGAACGTGTCGGGATTACCTACGGCACCTATAACCCTGATGGGCTGGATCTAACGGTCCTCAAGGAGATCATTGAAGTTATAGAGTATCCGAACTTGGTGGTGCATTTAGAAGATTTGGTGGAAGCTTCTGTGTAATTTTTGTTGTCTGCTGCTGTTTGGGCGAATTGGTGTGAGGGCTGACTTGCTTGTGTTGAGGCTGGTCTAATCCTGTCTAATGGGTTGCTACTCATAAGGGTTGGTGCTGTTGACAGTTCTGCAGATTGTTGAAATATAATCGTTAGTTGTAGTGTGCCTGTATCTCGCAGAGGGGGAATTGTGGGGCTGTTCTCGAAGTTTAGTTCGACTTTCAAAAAGCTCGACGAAGCTCAGCATGACTATGAGGTCTCGCTGACGAAATTTCCCGACATAAATGTACCTAAACTTCAGACTGACCTGAAGCTTGAGGAGCGAGCTCAAGAACGTGGAGAGGCCGGTGAGCCTCCGACTGGAAGTACGTCACTCGATGCTGTAGAAACGGAAATTGTCGATGTAATTGAGACTTTTAAGCGTTCTGCTATCAATACCTATTCGGATCAGACTGAAGTTCTTGCTGACCGGCAAGCAAAACTCGATTTTACAAGTAGTGTTTCGCAGATTGATCTTGAGCTTAAAGAGGGAGTTGCTGACTTTAAGCGTTTGATTGACAAGGGGCTGGATCAGCTTCATGCCAAACGAAAAGCTTTGCAAAGTCAGGCAGTTGAGCTGAAGGAGTTTCGGAAACGGCATAATCGCTTCATGTCTGCCGATTATCCTTCGAACGCGATACATGTACTTCAACTCGCTATAGTTGCGGTGCTTTGGTTTGTTGAAAGCTTTGGAAACGCATCGTTTCTAGCGAAGGGTAACGAGCTAGGAATTTTAGGCGCATATACAGAGGCAATAGTCATCTCAACTGTAAACCTTGTATGTGCCTTTATGCTGGGTAGAGCCGTTACCTATATCAACCACGTCAATTTTGGGCTCAAGTTTATCGGGCTGCTTTCTCTCTTTACTTTTGTTGTGGGCGCATTTTGTTTGAACCTACTTGTCGCACACTATCGTGATGTGACTGGAACGTTCTTGGACCAAGGTGGGTTGCTTGCCGTCCAAAACATCACGGAAAACCCGTTAGGATTGGCGGATTTTCGTTCTTGGTTGCTGTTTGCTATGGGCATGCTGTTTGCGATTGTCAGCTTTATTGATGGTTTAAAATGGGATGATCCATATCCGGGTTACGGCAAGAAAACTCGCCGTGTTGAAGCTGTTCGGCAAGATTACTTAGGCGAGAAGGAGTATCACATTGATGAGCTTGAGAGCGCCTTCGCGGATGCTGTCGACGAGTTGAAGTCTGCCCGTTCGGCATTAGCTAAATGGCGACAAGAACACTCGGCAATTAACGAGAGTCGTAAGCGGTGGCATGAGGCCTTCCGTGACCACTTGGACGGTCTTGAGCGTTCAGGTAATGCTCTCCTGAATTACTATCGTGAGGAGAATAGAAAAGCTCGGACAGGTAATGCGCCCAAAAGGTTTAAAGACAAATGGACCTTGTCACGGCCTTCCGCCTCAGAAACGTTTGTATCTCAAACCGTTGATAAAGCCGAGTTGGATGAACTTCTCCGTAAGGCTCAGGATAAGATCGATAATGGGATCTTGGAGATTACTCAACTGCACGATGACGGATTGCAGAGTTATCGCAAACTGGATGAGCTATTTCCCGATGAGCCTGAGGATGCGGTGAGCAATGGCTAGAAGAAGCCGTAAAAAGCGCCGTTCCTCAAGAGGGCAGTCTGCGCTGGGAATTTATTTGTTTTCTGGTTTTCTATTCGCGCTGGTTATTTTTGCGGTGGCTGCGGCGCTTTACTTTCGTCCTGAAGCCATCGAAATTGACGCAGAAACTCTGTGTCCGAAAGCAGGTCCGACTGCAATTACGGCCATCGTAATTGATCGTACAGATTCTTTTGGCGTAGTTACAAAAGCGGATATCGAAACTCAAATTGGTAACCTGTTTTCTACCTTGAGAACGGGAGAAGAGATTTCTCTGTTTACTGTGGATGAAACGGAGACCGCTGTGCTCTCTCCGATTGCTCGTATTTGCAGCCCGCAGGATCCAGACGAGATTAATCCTTTAACTGGATCAAAGCCCATTGCTGAGAGGCGCTGGATTGAGAGGTTTATAAAACCTCTGAAGAGAGTTCTGTCTGAAATTTTGACTGAGAGGGAAGCTAAGCACTCCCCAATACTTGAGAGCCTACAGTCAATATCAGTCACACACTTTGCTTCGAATGAAAGGGCTGGCATTCCTCGCAGGTTGATACTGATCTCGGATTTGCTTCAGAACAGCAACGCAGAGTCTTTCTATCGCGGTGAACCCAACTTTAGTCGCTTTCTGAACTCCGGAGGAGCGCGCAGTCTAAATGCAGACTTTAGGAATGTGGACGTCCAAATCTGGCTTGTTCAACGCTCACATAATGCGCAGAACACGGGTGCTGAGGTGTTGGAGTTCTTTGGTGCTTGGTTTGAACAAAACGGAGGAAGCGTGTCGCGCTTGCTCAGGCTAACGGGGATGAATGATTAATGGCAGAAAGACGAGTATCTCCGAACCATTCCAGCTACTTACCAGCTATCTATTTCTTTGTGACTTTTGCGTTTGGTGCATGTGCAATCGTTGCTTTGAAACTATTTGGCGCACATCAGGTGATCGTTACAGCAGTACCTGTTTTGATCATGGTTGCATTTGCCATTTTTTCTTGGGTTTTTCGCAGTGCACGTATGAGATTAGACCAGACTGGTGATAACCTCTACTATCTGGGCTTCCTATACACACTTGTGAGCCTTGCGTACTCGCTGATTGAGTTCACCGTTCAAACATCTGGCACTGCCTCAATTATTACTAATTTTGGCATCGCAATCTTCACTACAATTTTTGGCCTCGCATTTCGTGTCTTATTTTCTCAAATACGTCAGGACCCTTACGAAACAGAGCGCGTTGCTCGTGTCGAATTAGCTGAATCAGCTCGTCGCGTTCGAGATCAACTTGATGAGGCTTCGCGAGAATTCTCAATGTTCTCACGTACGCTCCGGCAATCAGTTGATGAGGGATTTGAAGAAACGAAACAATCACTGGATAAGTTTCTCGAAGAAGGAATGGGACGTTTCGAGAAAGGTCTCAATGAGTTTTCGAGCTCCGTAGAAAAAGCAAATGAGGGCTTCGAAAGTCGAACAGATGCACTCACACAAAGCTCAGATAAGCTTGTGGGGACAATTAACGGCTTGGCTGCTCGTATCGAGAATATCCGCGTATCTGAGAACCTTTTGGAAGAGCAGCTAGCTCCAACAATGCTGAAGCTTCAGTCTTCTGCCGCGCAGATTGATGGTGCCTCTGGAGAGATTGCATCGAAAATCAAATCTATTCAAATTCCGACAGACCTTATTGAGAAGCAGTTGAGTAGCGCCGTTCAAGAACTTCGGAACGCTGCGCAGGCTATGGAAGCAACGGCTCAACACGAAGCTGGCAAGACTGCTGCATGGCAAGAGTCTGTTGATGCATTGGCTGTCTCTGCAAGTTCACTTCGTCGAGATTTCGGGCAGATGGATGAAGCAACTGAAAGGCTATGCAAGACTATTGAGTCAGTGTCAGCCTCAGCTGAAAAAGTTGGTCAGCTGCCCGAGAATTTGAAAGCGGTGAATCAACAGGTTGAAGCCTTTTCACGTACAGTGGAGGAATCGAGTAGTCGCTATTCCAGTGCGATAGATCGGGCAATTGACTCTATACGCTCGAAGCCATTTTGGCGGCGTCGTAGTACTGATATCGTCGACGAGAGTGAGCAGTAGTTCAACATGACCCAGCCGCATGAGATCGAGGGGCAAGGACAATCATATAGAAGAGGGCTGTTGCTCGGCTTAACAATGGCTGAGATCATGCTGTTGATTATCTTTATTTTGCTCCTTGCTTTGGCTTCATTGCTTCTTTTTCAGAAGGAAAAGGAAGAAAAGCTGCTTGAGCAGACCTCAAACCTGTCCCGGCAGGTGCTGACTCTAAGAGAGCAGGTTCATACATATGAATCGATCACTGAAGGCCGTTCTGATTTGGTTCAGGAATTAGCCCAGCTTAGGGTAATGAACCGTCAGCAGGAGGCGATGCTAGAGCAGTTTGAAGCTGATGCTGAGGCATTTGCTGAGCTAGAGGCTGCCTTGAAATCGGTGGGTGTGGACATTGCCTCAGGGACTCTCAAAAAGGATTTAAGCGAATTTCGTGAACTCAAAATTGAGCTTGATAAGACAGGGTTGAGTTCTCAACCAAAGCAGCTTGCACAAATCCTTCAATCTTCAAACGATTTGGTAATGGCGGCCAAAGAAGCAGGTGTCGAGCCGACTTCGGAAAGTTTGAAGGAGGCGTTTGAAGAACGGGCCGCGCTGAAAGGTGTTGTCGCTGATATGGGGGGCTCTGATATCGTTGAGGCCCTGAAAGAAAACCGCGAGCTAGAGCGAGAAGTTGAGCGCATGAAGGGGCAGCAAGCAAACATGCAGCTTACATTGGAACGCTTGGGCCGTGGTACGGAGAAACCTAGTTGCTGGGCTGACTCAGACGGATCGGTGGAGTTCATCTATGAGATTGCACTCACATCCAACGGTGTGATTCTTCGTGAGACTGACCTTCCCCACAGGAAAGATGATCGCATGGATCTTCCTGTCGGGGAGATACCGCTGATGCAAGATATTTCGGAGAGAGCCTTCCTTGCCGTGACGCGCCCTTTGTATGAGTGGTCAGAAAGCAAAGAGTGCCGCTTTTTTGCTCGGGTTTACGATCAAACTGACGCATCTGCAAAGGAGCTTTACAAGAACCGTCTCAAGGCTGTCCAGGGCAGTATGTATACCTACGAGAGTAGAGAGCAATTCTAACGGGGTAAAGGCCATGACTTCCAATAGTGCGTTAAAGTCGCTTCCTATTGCCTCATCCTCAATTGTCTTGTGTTTGTTAGCTTTTCTCTCGTTCATGCCCATCAACGCAAATGCGGGCGGCGTCAACGGGAAGGCAAGTGTTATCGACGGGGATACTCTGGAAATAAGAGGTGAGCGGATCCGTTTACACGGGATCGACGCCCCCGAAAGCTCCCAGCTGTGCGAGGATGTTAATGGTCGAACTTGGGCGTGCGGACAGAGAGCCACGGAGGCTCTGAGGGCAATAATAGGAACCCAAGATGTTCTCTGTTCAGGCAGCTCGAAGGATCGTTACGGGCGTCTCATAGCGGTATGTGAGGCGGAGGTGGTGCTGAATGAATTCATGGTGCGGAGTGGTTGGGCGTTAGCCTATCGTACGTACTCGCTTGATTATGTTCATCAGGAGCAGTTGGCTAGCAACAATAAGGTAGGCATTTGGGCGGGGCAGTTCGTATCTCCATGGGAGTGGAGAAGAGGAGTGAGATTAGCTAAGACTGTTAACTCTGATTGCCCGGTAAAAGGTAATATCGCAAAGTCGGGTGAGCGTATTTATCATGTCCCGACTGGAATGTATTATTCTAGGACCAAGATTGATTTGAGTAAGGGTGAGCGTTGCTTCTCTGACGAAACTGAGGCCATACAAGCTGGGTGGAGAAAGTCTCGTCGCTAGCTTTTGGTCCCGTGTTGAGCAAGCTGCTCCACATTAGTTTTTCAAATTGCCCGAATTCTTTGCATCCCAGCCACCCACTAATTAGTAAACGTCATACTCATATCCCAAGTGAAGTAAGTTAATTCTAGCTAGCGACGCTGGAGTAACTAGCTGGCATAAGGGCAATAGAGGTGGGCGTTGAAGGCGATTTAATGGGGAATGAGAGTCTTTAGATTGCTTGTGCGTCATTGGGGCGAAGTTTGTCGGAAATGCTCTGTATGCGCAAATTATCGGCCCTAGTGTTCGATGTGAATTCAGCTTTGCATATCAGGCCGGTATGGTGTCTTGGCAAGCTTTCTGTTTGATGAATTTTGATCTGATAGTGCCGACAGAAATTAACATGAATAGTTATGTAGAATGTCAAAAAAACATATACACCATCTAGGGTGCATATGTTCTCATGCCTTGTCTTAGCTTTAATCTTCGCCGGTTTTTTCAAGGACCCTGTAGACAGAAGAGCGGGAAATTCCAAGCCTCCGCGCAATAGAGGTTGGGTTTATACCCTCCTGCATCATTGATCGAACAGTTTTGGGATCAATCTCAGAAGGTCTTCCTTTGTACTTTCCTTCCCTACGGGCCTTCTCGATGCCTTCTCGCTGACGCTCTAGCATGATCTCTCGTTCAAACTGAGCGATAGCAGATACTACATTCAGCATGAGACGCCCTGTCGCTGTTCCTGTATCGATCCCAAGGTCAACAATACGCAGCCCTGCTTTCTTGGTCTCGATGGTTTGCATGATGTCAACTAGGTGGGCTGTAGAACGTGCCAAACGGTCAAGCTTTGTAACGACCAAAGTGTCGCCTTCTCGGATGAAGTCCAGCGCCAAGGCCAGTTGGTCGCGGTTCTTTACATCAACCGATGATACTTGCTCTTTGAAGACCTTCTCACATCCCAGATCAATGAGGTCTCTGACTTGTCCTTCAATGCTTGCCTTCTGATCGAGGGTCGAGGTGCGGGCATATCCAACAAGCATAGTTTTCTCCTGAAAGTGTCCTATTTACCTCTAAGACGTTATTCAGTGAGTGTTCGATAAGTCAATAAGTAATTTAAAAAGGACGCGATCAGTGTGGTGGTTGAGACGTCCGTTTTGACCATGGTTATATCGGACGGTCGGGTTCTTGATGTCTGGCAGAGGAAATAGATGAGGTGAGAAAGTTTTGGCGCTTGTCGCTGTCGCTGATCATCTCTGGGGAGAGGGCGGGACCCCATGGGGGGGAAGAGGCCAGAAACAATATATGGATATGTCACTCAGATTTGTGACCCTCAAACTTTTTGTAAGGCAGGGTCAACTTTCTTGATCGTGAACAGCCATCCATGAAGCAGATGCAAAGGCAGCATCGAGGTTTTCTGAAGACCACCGGAAGAAGGTGTTTCGATTATCGACACCCCTTTACTGAAGACAGGATCATTCCTGATTGGGGGACCAGCTAATACCAAGCGGATCACAAAAGGCTTTCGGGTTTACATGCTACCAGCAGAAGGTGTTGTGATAATCACAACCCCTTTACTGAAGACAAAATCATTCTTGATTGGGGTACCAGCTAATACCCAGCTACTACCAAGTACATCACAGAACGCGCTGGGACTTACACGTCGCCTGCCATCATGCTGGACGACGCTGTGAGCCAACCCACGCAAAGTATTTGAGGGCTAGCTTATCGCTTGGCTCTTGTGAGAGGTGAGAAAAGACCATAAATCTGAAATGGGACAGGGAAGACAGGCAGAAGAAGAAAGCCATGTACGAGAAACCTGTTGGCGTCCCGATTGAATACCTCATCAAACAGCGTAGACAGACGGTGGTCTTTACCTGCGGCTGTTGCTCCCGAGAAGTTACAAAAACACCTCAACAACTGTTGGATATCGCTGGTCCTGATACAGGGCTTAAGGAGCTATCTAGGAGGCTTAAGTGTTCCCAGTGTGGTGCAACACAGTTCAGCTTTGCTGTTTCCTATCCCTAGCTTATTTGAGGGGAGGGTTAGGCTAGGTGCTTTAGGGGTATAAACAGGTAAGTAATCAGGAAGAAGTAGTAGCTATAGAGGCTCTATAGAGTACTAAAGAGGTACTATAGTTATACTATATATGTGTTTTTGTTGATTGATTATTCTCCTCCCTTCTATGGTGGAACCTAATTCTAAGTGTATGAATTTAAAGGGATAATTTGACTTCTGGGTTGCCGGTCTGAATCAGGGTCAAAAGTGTCAATTCATTACCGCTAACGGAGGGGTAGGTGCCCATAAATCGGGACAGGTTCGGTTGCGGTCTGCAAATTGAAACGCAGGTCTGTGATGAAGCGAATCACCTCAAAGCGAACAGCCATCCAGCCAGCTCAAAAAACAGTCTCAGAGTGAGGAAATATGTGTGCCTTTGGGGTCACCAGTGTGTAACACCAACGTGTAACACCCCGCGCTCTGGCGGGGTGCTAAACGTCTGATTTTATTGAAAAAATCAAGTCTGGCTGGGGCGGTAGGATTCGAACCTACGGTACACGATACCAAAAACCGATGCCTTACCACTTGGCCACGCCCCATCAGCATGCGTGGCGCGGAAAATAGCGCCCCCGTGACAAGAGTGCAACCCTCTATTTGAAGGTTTTTTTATCACGGTCCTAGTCGGGGAATGACGCGCCGATATTTGACAGAACTCTGGCTTGCTGACTGATGATTTCCGTTGGTGAAATCCACCAGTCCGGGTGCTGGGCAGCAATGGCAATTGCGGCCTTTTCTGCCTGATCGCTGGTGTCATAAATGCCAAAACAGGTGGCCCCGCTTCCCGACATCCGGGCAAGAAGACAGCCTTCTTCACGGGCCAGCGCATTCAGCACGTCGCAAATCTCGGGAAGGATGCTGGTGGCGGCAAGCGTCAGGTCATTACCGCATTCCGACAAGGCATCGGCAAGGGCGGCCCCACTGGCAAATTCACGTTGCACATCCCAAAGCCCCGAGACAGAGAAGGCTTCGTCTTCGCGCGCCTTGAAAATTGCCGGGGTCGAAACCGCCTTGCCGGGATTGATCAGCAACATGGCAACGGGCGGAAGTTCGGGAAGGTCGGTCAGTTCTTCGCCAATACCCGACATCAGACAGGTCCTGCCATGCAGGCATACCGGCACATCCGCACCGAGACTGAGCGCAATCCGTGAAAGGGCATTCTGATCAAGGTCGAGTTGCCACATATCGCAAAGAAGGCGCAATGCACTGGCCGCATCCGCAGACCCGCCGCCAATGCCCGACGCAACAGGCAGGCGCTTATCAAGGACAAGATCAGCACCAAGGCTGGTGCCGCTTTCTTCCTGAAGCAGCCGTGCGGCGCGGACAACAAGATTGTTTTTGGTCTCTTCAAGCGCAAGGCTTGCCGACATCGGACCGGTGATCGTCAGATTGATCGCACCATCATCGCGGCATTCGCCGCTTAGAACGTCACCGACAGCGGTAAAGCAGACAAGACTTTCAAGCAGGTGATAACCGTCATCACGCTTGCCGGTGATATGCAAAAACAGATTGATTTTGGCCGGTGCCTGTTCGCTATAGGTCGCAGACATGGATGTTTCTTCCCGAACTAACTGGTCAGTTCACGACGACCGGGGCGACGGCCGGTACCTGACCCTTGATCTTGTTTTCGACTGTGGTCCGCAATTCTTCTGTCGGATTGAATGAAAGGGCACGGTGCCACTGGAACCGGGCTTCGTGATACCGCCCGATCTGCCAATAGGCATCGCCAAGGTGATCATTGATGGTCGGATCATCGGGTTTGAGTTCCACAGCCTTTTCAAGTTGCTCGACTGCGTCATCAAACCGGCCGAGCTTGTAGTAAACCCAGCCAAGACTGTCGACGATATAGCCGTCATCAGGCTGCAATTCGACCGCGCGTTTCAGCATGTCTTCGGCCTGTTCGAAATTCTTGCCCATATCAACCCAGCTATATCCAAGATAGTTCAGGACATAGGGTTGTTCCGGCTCGATTTCGAGCGCAAGCAGGAAGTCCGTTTCTGCCTTTTTCCAGTCACCGGCACGCTCATGGGCGATGCCGCGACGATACAGCAACCGCCATCCGACCAGACTGTCACCACCAAGGCGCTCAATCGCCTTGTCATAGGCGCTTGCGGCTTTGGCATAATCGCCCTGAATACGCAGGATATCACCAAGCTGGATCAGGGCATCGGGACGGTCCTTGCGTTCATTGACCATGTTTTCGAGAATATCGATGGCTTTGTCAGCCTGCCCGATCTGCTCAAGACTGGATGCGGTGCGAAGGCGGGCATTCCAGCTGTGCGGGGATGTTTGCGGGATCGCGCTGTAAACCGAGATCGCCGCGTCATAGCGTTCCTGGATTTCCATGACCTCACCGACCAGAAGACGGGTGATATCGTCATAGGGGCGCAGCGACAGGGAATAACGCGCCATCAACAGGGCCGGATCAACAGCATTTTCCTGACTAAGCAGGGTCGCGATATCAAGATAGGCCTCTGCCAGACCGGTGGTTGGTGTCAGGATCGTTGCCAGTGGCGGCTCGCCGCGTTCAAGCCGTTCCAGATGGAAGGGCATGGCAAGTGACTGCGGGTGGCGATCCATATAGCTTTGATACAGCAGGGCTGCTTTTTGTGACTGGCCTTTGCGCTCATAGACAGCGCCAAGGGCCTCGGCCGCGCGCAGCGGCGCATCCGCCGGGTCGCCATAGGCGCTGGCAAGGGCGCGTTCGGCACCGTTAAGATCATCAAAATAGGCCAGAATCAGGCCACGATGATATTCCGAAAGCGGATTAAGCGCGCCATTCCCCTGCATTTCATCCAGTGACGACAAGGCCCTGGATGGTTCGTTCAGACCGGCATATAGCCAGGCCTTTGCCAGGGGGGCGATCAGGGCATTGACGCCGCGCTGGGGCAGTTCCGATACGACATTGATTGCATCCTGATAGCGGTCTTCACGGATCGCGGTGTCCATGACCGTCAGGGCTGCAAACAGGTCTTCCGGATTTTCTCCTTGAAGCTGTTTGGCGATGTCACTGGCATCGGAAATACGACCATCACTGATCAGCGCCAGAAAGGCACGGCGGCGCAATTCGTTATTACCGGGTTCCAGCTCATGGGCGCGCAAAAGATACTGTGCCGCATAGCCGGACTGGCTTTCAAGCTGGGCTGCTTTACCTGCAAGGAAGTTCCCCGAAAAACCGTCTGATTGCGGATACTGGAATTCTACCTGCTCGTCGCGCTGTGGCATGGAGCCACAGGCTGAAAGAGCAAGTGCCGTCATCGGGATGATGATTTGTAACAGTTGACGTTTCAAAGGCTTGTCCTGCGTCCGCAATTCGGGTTCGGTATTGTCGCGTGCCGAGCAACACCATGTTGAATTTCGGGTTTAGCCTACTCAGTCGGCAATTATAAGGCAAAGCATTTGCAACACGCGACGACATGCAATCGCAAGACAATACGCTATATCTCGGCATGCCGGTTCAAAACCGTCACGGATTTCAGGTTGGTGGTTGTGCAAACCTTCTGGCAAGGCCCCGGTTTGGTCGGGAAAATACAATCATCAGACCAAACAAAAAGACCCGCCAGATAGCGGGTCTTTTGTATGACGAAAGCCGGAAGGCTTACATGTTCGGATAATTCGGGCCGCCGCCACCTTCGGGCACCACCCAGACGATATTCTGGGTCGGGTCCTTGATGTCGCAGGTTTTGCAATGCACGCAGTTCTGGGCATTGATCTGCAAACGTTTGCCGCCCTTGTCTTCATCTTCGACAAATTCGTAAACGCCTGCCGGGCAGAACCGTGCTTCGGGGCCATCATAAATGGCAAGGTTGGTGTTGACCGGAACACTGTCATCCTTAAGCGTCAGGTGAACAGGCTGGTCTTCGCCATGGTTGGTGTTCGACAGGAAGACCGACGACAATTTATCAAAGCTGATTTTGCCATCGGGTTTCGGATAGTCGATCTTGGGCATCTCGGCTGCCGGTTTCAGGCAGGAATGGTCCGCATGGTTCTTGAAGGTCCAGGGAGCCTTGCCGCCAAACAGATATGTATCAACCGCACTATAGGCCATGCCGCCCCAGAAGCCCCATTTGGCAAAGCTCGGGCGGATGTTGCGGACCTTGTGCAGTTCCGGATAGATCCAGCTGTTTTCAATGCGCGACGGATAGCTGTCCATCTGGGCGGGGACTTCGTCTGCGGTCAGGGCCTCGAATGCGGCCTCGGCGGCCAGCATCCCGGTCTTCATCGCGGTGTGCGACCCCTTGATTTTCGGCACGTTCATGAAGCCTGCCGAACAGCCGATCAGGCAACCACCCGGGAAAACAAGATCAGGGATCGACTGGAAACCGC
The DNA here is from genome assembly GCF_003326795.1 of Thalassospira profundimaris. Lineage (GTDB taxonomy): Bacteria > Pseudomonadota > Alphaproteobacteria > Rhodospirillales > Thalassospiraceae > Thalassospira > Thalassospira profundimaris_C. The sequence continues at coordinate 55,722 of NZ_JPWI01000005.1, forward strand.
CTTCGTTGAGCGCGCGCGCACCATAGGAAATGCGCCGACCCTTTTCGAAAATCTTGCGAATGGCCGGATGGGTCTTGAACCGCTGGAACTCGTCAAACGGGCTGAGATGCGGGTTCGCGTAATCAAGGCCGATGACGAAGCCGACAACAACCTGATTGTTATCAAGGTGATACAGGAAAGATCCGCCATAGGTGTCTTTATCGAGCGGCCAGCCAACCGTATGCTGGATCAGGCCTTCCTTATGGACTTCCGGATCAACTTCCCAAAGTTCCTTGATGCCGATGCCATAGGTCTGCGGATCGGAATTCTTGCGCAGATCAAACTTCTTGATCAGCTGCTCGGAAAGCGATCCACGGCACCCTTCGGCAAAGAAGGTGTATTTGGCATGCAGTTCCATGCCCGGTTCGTGGTTCGGGCCAGGCGTGCCGTCACGCGTAAGGCCCATATCGCCAGTGGCAATACCCTTTACCGAACCGTCTTCGTTAAACAGAACTTCGGCGGCGGCAAAACCCGGATAAACTTCAACGCCAAGCGCCTCGGCCTGTTCGCCAAGCCAGCGGCACACATTACCAAGGCTGACAATATAATTGCCCTTGTTATGCATCTGCGGCGGGGTCGGCAGTTTTCTGGAACCGGTTTCGCTCAGCATCATGAACTGGTCTTCACCAGCCGGAACGTTCAGCGGCGCGCCGCGTTCTTTCCAGTCCGGGAAAAGTTCGTTCATGGAGCGGGGCTCCATCACGGCACCCGACAGGGTGTGGGCGCCGACTTCGGAACCCTTTTCAACCACACAGACGGTGATTTCTTTTTCCTGTTCCTGGGCGAGTTGCATCAGTTTGATGGCAGCCGACAGACCGGATACACCGGCGCCTACGACAACCACGTCAAATTCCATGGATTCGCGTTCCATATGGCCTCTCTCGTTTGGCTGCGACCTTGTTCGAACTGTTTTCGTCCGTTTGGTTGCAGGCCGGTATTCACCGATCAGAGTCTCGCCCAAGCCCTGATTTCTCACATTTGGCGCTTAATCGGTATAGCTATACCTATTTAGCGCGCGTTTGTATATGGTACATATGGATCAAAATCGTTAAAGTCGGTCAAAATCCGCTGCACCAATCACGCGTGCGCCGCAACATACACCGCCTTTGTGTAGATGAGCAATCCAATTACAGATTTTGATGTAAATAATCTCGATCCGTTTCAGGCATTGGTCTGGCAATATGAAATGGGTGTGGACGAAGCAATTGCAGACGAGCCACTCGACCGTTTCAAGGCTTCTGAAAGCCTGAGCCGGAATGCTGCGAACCGGCCCGGATTCGCCCCGCAACCGCAATCGGCAGCCCGTCCCGGGGCGACGTCTGTGGCGCGACCATCTGCGCTTGGCGCTGGTGGTCCGGCTCCGATGCCACAAGGCGCTGATGGCGGGTTTCTGCTTTCAGATACACCGCACGAAGCCCGTCAGTCGGCCCGTGATGCGGCCGCAGCCGCCACCAGTCTTGATGAACTCAAAGACGCCATCGAGAAGTTCGAAGGCTGCGCGCTTAAAAAATCTGCAAGCAACACTGTCTTTGGGACCGGGAATGTCGAAGCCAAGCTGGTTCTGGTTGGCGAAGCCCCGGGTGCGGAGGAGGACCGGCAGGGACTGCCGTTTGTTGGTCCCAGCGGCAAGCTGCTTGATGCGATGTTGCGGTCCATCGGACTTGCGCGCGAAGAAGTCTATATCACCAATATCCTGCCCTGGCGCCCGCCGGGGAACCGGCAGCCGACCACGGCCGAGGTTGCAGTGTGCGAACCGTTTGTGCGCCGTCATCTTGAACTGATCGGCCCAAAGGTCGTCGTATGTCTGGGCGGAAGTTCTGCCAAAACCCTGATGGAAGAAGATCGAGGGATCACGCGTTTGCGTGGCACATGGAAGGAACTGGTCTTTGCCGACGGGGCCAGGGCCGATCTGACCGCAATGTTCCATCCGGCATATTTGCTGCGAACCCCCGAACAAAAGCGCCTTGCATGGCGTGACTTGCGGGCCGTTGCACAGAAGCTTTAAGGAATTGGCGATAAATAGGGCGTACGCATGGGAGATATGCGTCTGTCTGATCGGGTGAAATGGGATCTCGCCAAGTAATTGATTCCAGATAAATGATTTCGCGGTTTGGGCGTTTGCTGCTATAAAAGGCGCCGTTGCACCGGGGGGAACACCGCAGGCAACGGGTTGCGAGACCAAGCTGCTTCGGGATAAACACGCGGCTTTGAAGCAAAGCCTCGTTGGGGATACTGAATTTGATCGAAGCAATAAGAACAAGCCTGCCGGGTGTGAAAACCACACTAAGACAGGGCCTCTTAGTCGCTATGTTCGGGGTCATGACCTTCATGGCAGCTCCGTCACCTGCTGTCGCGGACACGCAGGAACAGGCTGCTTTGGGTAATCCCGAACTGGACGATGCATTATCGGTCCTTGTTCCCAAGCCGCTTTCAGATCGTGATGCCGAGCTTTATGAACAGATTTTTGCTGTTCAGGAACAGGGCCGCTGGAAAGATGCCGACCGGCTGATTTCGCGCCTTTCGGATGATGTGCTGATGGGCCATGTTCTGGCACAGCGTTATTTGCATCCGACGGCATATCGGTCACGTTACAAAGAACTCAAGGACTGGCTTGCGAGCTATGCCGACCTGCCTCAGGCGCCGCGCATCTATAAACTTGCGCTGACACGCCGCGGGTCTGCGAACTATCCGAAAAAGCCGGTCGGAAGCTATGTTTCGGGTGCCGGATATGATTATGAAAATATCTCGCCCTATTATCACAAATCGACCAAACAGCTTTCCGCAGCACAACGTTCGCGTCTGTCGACGCTCAAGAACCGTATTCGTCACCGGATCGGTAATGGCTGGCCCAGCGGGGCGCTAGAGGTTCTTGAAAGCCTTGAAGCAAAGCGTCTGTTTGATGCCTATGAACAGGATCAGGCGCGCGCATCCATTGCGTCGGGCTATTATTATTTCGGCAAGCCCGATCTTGCGCTGAAATATGCCAGCGAAGCAGCTAAGCGGTCGGGTAAATATCTGCCACAGGCGCATTGGACCGCAGGTCTGACCGCATGGCGACTTGGCAAGATGGACACCGCGCACAAGCATTTTGCCGCCCTTAGCACCAATAAATATGCATCAAGCTGGACCCGCACGGCTGGCGCGTTCTGGGCTGCGCGCATTGATCTGGCCGCCGGGCATTTCGAAGATGCCGAGAAGATGCTTAATCGCGCCGCCGAATATCCGCGATCCTTCTATGGTCAGCTTGCCATGCGTGCACTTGGTCGCGATGACGTGTTTGACTGGGACAGTCTTGAGCTTGACGAAAACCGTGCAAACAAGTTGAAACTTGATCCGCATGGTCGCCGTGCTTTGGCCCTTCTTCAGGTCGGTCAGCGCGACGAGGCCGAACGCGAACTTCGCAAGGCCGCAGCCAAGGATGATGATGCCCTGCGCCGTGCGGTGCTGGCACTGACCGATACGGCGAATTTCGCATCCCTGACCATGCGTCTTGGCAGTTATATCGCGCAGAAAACCGGTGATGTTTTTGTAAACGCCCTTTATCCGGTCCCGCCATGGGAGCCCGAAGGCGGGTATGAAGTCGACCGTGCGCTGATTTATGCCTTCATGCGTCAGGAATCAGGCTTTAATACCGATGCGCGTAGCCATGCCGGTGCGCGTGGTTTGATGCAGCTGATGCCGGCAACAGCAAGCTATATCGGCAATACCCGCTATCGCGGTGCCAAACGTGCCGAGCTGTATGAACCGGAAATCAATCTGTCGCTTGGTCAGAAATATGTTGATCATTTGCTTGAACAGAACGGTGTCGATAACGGTTTCTTGCAGTTGATGGCGGCCTATAATGGCGGGATTGGCAATCTTGGGCGCTGGCAAAAGGCGCTTAAGGACAATGTCGATCCGCTCTATTTCATCGAAAGCATTCCGTCGCGTGAAACCCGGCTGTTTATCGAGCGCGTGATGGCCAATCTCTGGATGTACCGGTCGCGCTTTGGTCAGGAAGCGCCGTCACTTGATCTTCTGGCTGCGGGGCAGTGGCCAACTTACCAGCCGCAGGACGATCTTGGCGACAGCGGTCTGACGGTCGAGCGTTAAGTACCAGAAACATCTGATGACAGACAAAAACGTCGACAAACAGAACAGGGACCGTAACCCGGATCAGGGGACGGTCCTTGATCGTATCAAGATGCCGCCAATGAGCGGCGAGGAAGCCTTGCGGCGCTTTAACGAAACCAGTGCGGCGTCTGATGGCAATGCTGTTGGCAAGGGTGGTTCAAACCAGAGCGATCTGGCTCAGCTTCACCCGATCATGAAGCTTGTCGCACTTGGTGGCACCTTATTGATGATCACAGCCATCCTGCTTGGGGTGCTGTATCTGTTCGGTGCGTGATTTACGTTGTTTACTGGGCGGATTTACTGGGCGTCGGTACGCGCATCTGAAAGTGCCTGAAGAGCCTTGATCTCGCTTTCTGTGGCGTTGCCCAGCGGATCGTCCTTTGGCAAGTCGCGATAAAGATCGCGCAGGACATTCAATGCTTGTGACGGTTTGTCGCTTTGTTTCAGCATGATACCGTAATAATAGCGCGCCAGAAGATGGTTGGGCATCTGACCCAAAGCATGCAACACCAGATCGCGCGACGTGCTGTCTATCTGGCCGTTTTGCGCGGTAATACGGGTGTCGGCATATTCAATTGCCAATAACGGGTTGTGCCCTGAAAGGGCATAGGCCTGTGCAAAGGCGGCAACGGCCCGTTCGATATTGCCAAGCCGCAAGGAGCCGCGCGCCAGTGCCACCCAGCCCTGAAGGTTGCGTGGATTGACCTCAAGCGACAGCACGATCTGATTAAGCAGGCGCTGGATTTGCTGGTCTGTCTTGTAATTCGGATTGGTGACATTGCCCGCAACTGCGGCTGCTGCGGCAAGGTTACGCTCGCCTGCACGTTCGGCATAGGGTTTCGCGGGTAATGTCGGATTGCCAATAACAATATAAACACCAAACGCAATCACTACCGGAATGACGGAAAGTCCCATCCGGCGCGGGGAAAATACTTTGCCATTATAGCCGGGCAGGCTGACATAAATGACAGCCGCACCAAAAAGCGCCAATGCAGACAAACCAACCCAGATCAACGCAGACCTCCGTCCGGGTGGTGTTTATGCATCGAGATAATCGCGGACATCAGGCGCGCCCGTCATCTTTTGAAGTGCCAAGAATTTCATCAAGGCGGGCCTGTTCATCACGCGACAGGGATGTCGTTGTTGCTGCTGCTTCGCGTTGCTTGCGTCGGTAAAACGCAAAGACGGCAAGCAGGGCCAGAATTGCCAAAACTGCCGGGCTGGCCCACAGAATGTAGGTTTCCGGTTTCAGGGGCGGGTTCAAAAGAACATAGTCGCCATAGCGTGCAACAATGTAGTCAATGGCTTCTGCGTTTGTGTCCCCTGCAATCAGGCGTTCACGAACCAGCACGCGCAGGTCGCGGGCCAGTTCGGCATCGGAATCATCAATCGACTGGTTCTGACAGACAAGGCAACGCAGTTCCTGGCTGATATCGCGGGCACGTTTTTCCAGAACCGGATTGGACAGCATCTCGTCAGGGTTCACTGCCCATGCAGGATTTCCCGCCAGAAGCGGCATGATGACGCCAAGGGTGCCAATCAGTGTCAGAAGACGTCGGGTCATCCTTTTAACTCCGCAATTTTGGGCAGAAGTACATTCTCAAGCACATCTACCGTAACCGGACCGACATGCTTGTATCTGATTTGACCGGTGCCATCGATGATGAAGGTTTCAGGCACACCGTAAACCCCGAAATCAATACCGGTACGGCCGGACAGATCCATGCCGACAGCAGTATAGGGATCCCCAAGTTCGGCCAGCCATTTGACACCGTCCTGGGGATCTTTTTCCTTGTAGTTCAGGCCAAAGACCGGAATATCGGCTTCGCGCGAAAGGCGCTTGATCAACGGGTGTTCTGCACGGCAGGGCACACACCAGCTGGCAAAGACATTGAGAACCGAAACCTGACCTTTGGTGAGATCAGCCTTGGACAGGCCCTTGTCGCGTCCGGGAAGCGGCGGCAAAGAGAAATCCGGTGCCGGTTTATCGATCAAAACCGATGGCACAACCGATGAATCCTTGTCGATATTCATCAAAAACACCCCGGCCAGGGCCGCAAACAGAACCAGCGGGATCACAGCAAGCGAAAATCTCATGAAGCGGAAACTCCGTTCTTCTGAAAGCGCAGGAATATGCGTGTAACGATACTGATGGCTCCGCCCGTCAGCATCAATATCATGCCTGCCCATACCCATGTCATCATTGGCAGGAAGCGGACCGAGACGACCCGTCCGCCATCATCGGCGCGATCGCCGACAGAAACGTGCAAGTCCCCGTCACGACCATGCCAGATACCCGCTTCACGGGTTTCAACGCCGCGGATCGGATAATAACGAATTTCCGGATAGAGCTCGGTAACAGGAAGGGCATGACGATAGAGAATGAATTTTGCCTGCCGGGTGGCATAGTTTTCACCAGCCAGCAGAGACACACCTTCATATTGAAGGTTGTAGGGGCCAGCCTGGATGCTTTGACCGGCGCGCGCAGACACAACAATCTGTTCTTCCCAGATGCTGCTTGCAGCCCCGCCAGCCAGCATGACGGCCAGACCAATATGGGCAAGGGTCATGCTCAGATAACGCGGCCCCAGAAGCTGAAGGTTTCGGTATTTGCTTTCACCGTGATCGGGCTGTCGCCACAGGCGCGCCCAAAGGTCGCTAAGCGATGCGGTCAAAATCCAGCCCGCCAGTCCGATGCCGATCAGCGGGGCCGGTGAAAGGTCAATAAAGCGGATCGACACAAACAGAAAAATGATCAGTGACAGGATGGCGGCAAGCTTCATGCGCCGACCGATCAGCCATACTTCATCCTGACGCCAGCGCAATGTCGGGGCAAAGCCCATCAGTAACAATAGCGGGACTGTCATCGGAACCAGAACTTCAACATAGAAAGGTCCGCCGACTGTAATGTTTTCACCGCCAAGCCAGCGTAATACCAGCGGATAGATGGTCCCAATCAGAACCACTGCAGCAATCAGCGCAAGAATGACACTGTTAAGGAACATGCTGCTTTCGCGCGAAATCGGCTCGAAGGGTCTTGGTTCACCCAGATTGTCGCTGCGTTGCCAGAACAGATAATATGATCCGGCAAAGACCACACAGAACCCGATCAGAAGGGTCATGCTGTCGCCGGATTTCATCAGGGTTTCGGTAAGCGGACCAAACAGGTCCGAGCGGGTCAGATAAACACCGAACCAGCCAACGGCGAGTGCCGAAAGTCCAAGAAATGCCGTCCAGCCCTTAAGCGTTTCGGTTTTTTCAAGCACAGCCCGGCAATGCACAAGAGCCGTGGTCAAAAGCCAGGGCAACAGCAAGCTGTTCTCTGCCGTATCCCAATACCACCAGTTCCCCCATGCCTGCTGGCTATAGGATCGATAGGCATTGATCGCAATGGCAGTTCCAAGCGAAACCCAGGACATAATTGTCCAGAAGCGCATGGTTTCGGCGATACGGCGATCAAACTTTTTGTCAAGCAGGCCCGAGATGGTCAGGGCATAAATTACGGCCAGTCCGGCAAGGCCAAGATACAGGAACGGTTCGCGCAGAACCCGCAACACATCCTGATTTTGCGGATTCATGCCACGTCCATCAAGCGGGGCAACAGCCATCCGCAAAAACGGGTCGGCATCAATCAGTGTTGCGAGCCCCAGGACGGCAATCAACAGACCAAGAACAGACAGGGCATTGTGATACAGCGATCCGTCATCGTCTTGGGCATAGGATGATTTTTCCGGGGTAAAAAGCTGAATGGCAAGAACCACATTGACCAGCGATACCGCCAACAACCAAAGCACCATCGCCCCGCCATCAGGGGTAAAGGCGGCTCCGATGCGGAACAATAATGGCGTGGATGAATGGCTTACATCCGCAACAATCGGCAGGCTGAAGTCGCTAACAATGAAAGCATGCAGAAGACCTGCCTCGGCGATGATTGCCAGCACCAGAATACCGAGTGGCAGAATCAGATACGGGCTGGTCTGGCGAGGAAGATCTTGCGTGGGGAGCCTGACGGACATATTGCCCGGACCATCCGAAAACGGACCGGGGGAACCGCCTGCAAGCACAGTTGCCGGTCCCAGCAAGGAGGACCGTATAGACGAGCGCAGCCAAAGCGGGCTGCACAGCACAGCCTGACCGAAGCCTGTCACCACAATCAGGAGCAGGGCAAAATGTCCGAACTCTGCAAGCATCTCCGTCTAAGGCTTCCCCGATCTGATCCCCGAAGACATATCTGACGGTGTGACGGGACACCTACAACACAGTTACGTCAAAACCGGGTTTTTCTTACGCGTTTGATTGGACTTTATCGCGATAGAATGTGGCTTAATTGCGCATTTGTTCCGCGTTTTTTTGTTCGATTTCTTCCCAATGGCCGCTTTTCTTAAGGGATTCGGCGACTTCGGGCGGCATGTAGTTTTCATCATGCTTTGCAAGAACTTCGGATGCAACAAAAGTACCGTTTCCGTTCATATGGCCTTCAGCGACCACACCCTGACCTTCACGGAACAGATCAGGCAGAATACCGCTATAGGCAATCGGAACAGATTGGGCCATATCAGTCACGACAAAGGCGATGGTCTTGCCATCTTCAAGCTTTGCGACCGATCCTTCGACGACCAGTCCGCCAATGCGCAGACGCTGATCCGGATCAATAGGGGACTTCTCAACAATTTCGGTAGGGCTGAAGAAGAAGACAACCGAATCCTCGAACGCGGTCAGGATCAATGCCGCCGCACCGGCAACTGCCAGAAGAACAGCGCCGATAATATACATGCGTTGGCGTTTACGGGCTTTTGCGCGGGAAAGTGACACAATAGTTCTCCGGTCAGGATGCCTTTGGGGCTTTCTTGGTTCTGCGGGGACGACGTGCCTGCAGAACAGTTTCAAGCTGGTCGCGTTCGATGCGGCTGTTACGCAAACTGCGCAAGGTCGCCAGCAACAGGGCAATCATGGCAATTGCCGTTATGGCGTAGCTGCCCCAGATATAGCTGCCATATCCGCCCATTGAGAAGAACTCACTCATTGGCTGGCCTCCGCATTGTGACCCGCATCATAGCTGTTGGCTTTTTCAGCTTCCTGATCGGATCGTTCGTCAAACATGCCAGAAAGCTGCAAGGCGCGAATGCGACGTTCATTAAGCTCAAGACGCACCCGCAAAATCAGCAGCACAAAATAATAACAGGTGAACCCGAGGATCATCAGAGCAAGCGGCAATTGCATGCTCGGATCAACGCTCGGGCCATCCATCCGGACGATGGATGCCGGTTGATGCAGGGTGTTCCACCAGTCGACCGAAAACTTGACGATCGGGACATTGATGGCACCAACCAGTGCAAGTGCCGATCCGGCCTTTGATCCGCGTTCGGGATCATCAAATGCATTCACCAGCGCGATATAGCCAAGATACAGGAACAGCAGGATCAGCATCGAGGTCAGGCGTGCATCCCATACCCACCATGTGCCCCACATCGGTTCGCCCCACAAAGATCCGGTGATCAGGCAAAGTGCGGTAAAGGTCGCACCGATCGGAGCCGTGGCGCGCGCGCAGATGTCAGCAAGCGGATGCTTCCAGATCAGGCTCATTGCACCGCAAATTGCCATGCCGACATAGCAGAACAAACCCATCCAGGCGGCAGGGACATGTAAATACATGATCCGCACGGTGTCGCCTTGCTGATAGTCAAGTGGTGACGCAAAAAGCGCGAAATAAAGCCCGGTTGCAATCAGAATCGCTGTTGCACCGGCCAACCATGGCAGGAGCGGGTCGGTCAGCTTCAGAAACACACTTGGTTTGGCAAAACGATGCATATTCTTCTGTCCGTTATTCCATTGCCTGACGCACCGCATGTGCGGTGGCAAACGGGGTGGCCGCCAATGTGATCAGCAAAATGGCACCCATTATTTGTAACTGTGCGGTTGCTGAAATACCCAGCAAGGCCGCCTCAACTGCGCCGGCTCCGAAAATCAGAACCGGAATATACAGGGGGAGTACCAGTAATGAAACAAGTACACCGCCACGTCGCGCGCCAAGAATAAGGGCCGCGCCAATTGCCCCGATCAGGCTCAATGCCGGGGTACCCAGCAACATGGCAATCATCAGCGTGACAAATCCGTTCTGGTCCATATTGAGCATCACCGCCATCAAGGGGGCAGCAATGATCAATGGCAACCCGGTGGTCAGCCAGTGTGCGAGCACCTTGCCCAAGACCAGCAATTCAAGCGAGACCGGCGACAGGGTCAAAAGTTCAAGCGTGCCGTCTTCGTAATCTGTCTGAAAAACCCGTTCGAGTGACAGCATGGCCGCAAGCAATGCCGAAACCCAGATAACCCCCGATGCAATACGTGCCAGAATGTTGGCCTCGGGGCCGACACCGAATGGAAACAGGGTTGTCGTGACGATAAAGAATGCCACAACCATGACCGAATCAGCCCCCTGACGCAGGGCAAGCCGCAGATCGCGTTGCAATATGGCAAGGAAGCCGTTCATTGGGCGGCCTCCTGTGCCGGATCAGGGCCAAGATCATCAAACTCGGAATGTTCCATCAGCCATTCGACCATCGGGATCGCAAATTTATCCAGATCAAGAATAACCGGATTGTCGACTTCCAGATCAATATGGGTCGAATAAATCACGATACCGCCAGAAGACCTGAAATCGGCGATCATGCGCGAAACCTCGCCACAGCTTTCACGGTCAAGCCCGACTGTGGGTTCGTCCAGCAGCCAAAGGTCACTTTGACCAATCAGAATGCGGGCAAGGGCGGTGCGGCGTTTCTGACCGCTTGAAAGATAGCGTCCTGATACCCGGGAAAGATGATGGATATCAAGCACATCAAGGGCTGTATCAATTTCCTGTTCAAGGTTTTTGACACCGCGCAATTGCCCCCAAAGACGCAAATTGTCGCGTACCGACAGAACCGGTTTGACGGCATCCTGATGTCCCAGATATTGCAACCGGGCCTGATGGGCGATCCGGTCATCGGCGATGTTTTCATCGTCCCAGCAAATCTGACCGGAACGGGGGGACAGAAGACCCGCCATAACACGCAGCAGACTTGATTTCCCGGCACCGTTTCGACCACGCAGCATGATTGCGTCACCGGATTGGGCGGCAAATGAAACGCCACCAAATACAAGCCGCTCGCCACGCAGGCAGGTCAAGTCAGAACCGCTAAAATTTGCCATGTAACCCGTTCAATAACCATACGCTCAGCCTTGTTGGAAATATTCTATAACGTCTTAAGGCCGATGATCCATTCTTTAACCGATATCGATTGCGGTGGCTTTGCTTCAAGTCAATCCAAACTAGCCATCAGCCGATATGCGATCCGTGCCATGGACATACCAGGTGCTCGGTTTCCAACAAATGAACCGGATTTAGGTGATTGGGTGGTTGGGTAGGATACGAAGGGGTTAAAACCGGACGACAGAGGCGGCGATAATCGGTCCACCCCGACCATTCTGGATCAGAACCGCGATGCCACCGTCATAGGCGGTGGTCATGGTGAACGGGATGTTTTTTTCTGTTCCGTCCCAGGGGCCAAGATCAATCATTTCTCGAACGACATTGGCATGAACCAGCCGTTTCCCCGCATTCTCGCCCGACAGGACATCACGCTGATGTTCACGGTCATAGCCGATGAGCCAAATACGATTGGCCTGTTGAGCGCCAGATTTGCCAACAGCTTTAAGGGTGATCGCACCTTGGGCCGGTTGACCGTGATTTTCGGAAGTCAGCGAGATTTCCGAAATATCTTTCAGGGGCGCAACGGTTTTGCTGGTCGACTCGATACTGCGTTTTGCGGTCGCCCGAACCACGGTATCGCCATTGATAATGACCTGCGGGGTATAGACGTAACGTTCGCGCATGCGATTGGCATAGTCGCGTTGCCGGTCACTGTAACGTGCATCTGAAAACGGATCGGTCCATCCCAGATAGTTCCAGTAATCGATATGATATGACAGCACAAGAAGGGTACTATCTTCCTGATTCAGCTCGTAAAGAACGCGATCAGCCGGCGGGCAGGAATTGCATCCCTGCGAGGTGTAAAGTTCCACCACGGCACGCGGCATGACGCTTTGGGATGCATGAATATCACCAGAAACCAGCATCATCGTGCAAAAAAGGGCGGTTATGAGGGGACGAGAATGTTTCATGCCTGTCATAATGCCTGAAAACACCCATCAACCCCTAATCACAAGGCCTTGAGAGTGCAGAGATCGGCAAAAGGGCGGATTTTTGCGCTTTTTTACCAAATTTCGAAATGAGATTTCCAAAGATTGGTGTTAAGAGCTGCGGACCAATCAGAACCATTCCACGGATCTGATGGCATCGTGAGGGACGTCTTGAACCTTTGCGTTAAAGGCAAAAATGAGGAACTGGCACGTTGGCGGGAGCAGAATTCCAACGAGGCCGGTCGACAAAGAGGTTTGCAGGTTAATGATGAAACGTGAACACTGGGGCTCGCGCCTCGGATTTATTCTGGCGGCTGCGGGGTCGGCTGTCGGGCTTGGGAACATCTGGAAGTTCCCCTATATGGCTGGCGAGAATGGCGGTGGCGCCTTCCTGATCATCTATCTCGCGCTGGTCTTTACCATCGGGATTTCGGTCATGCTGGCCGAATTCGTGATCGGTCGAATGTCGGAAAAGAATGCGATTGGCGCATTTGCGAAGCTTAAAGGCGGGCTTTGGCCCGTTGTCGGCTTCTTTGGTGTGGCTGCTGCCTTTATTATTCTTTCCTTCTACAGCGTGGTTGCCGGCTGGACGATTTCCTACATGATCAAATCGCTTTCGGGTGCTTTGGCGATCGAAGATCCGGCTGCGTTGGGGAATATTTTCGGGGACTTCATCTCCGATCCGGTTTCACCGCTGATCTATCATGCAATCTTCATGGCACTTACGGTTCTTGTGGTGCTGGCAGGTGTCGGTTCCGGGATCGAACGAGCTTCCAAAATCCTGATGCCTGCGCTGTTTGCGCTGTTGATCATACTGATCATTCGTTCGGTGACCTTGCCTGGCGGTGAAGAAGGTGTTGCCTTCCTGTTGGCGCCTGATTTCTCGAAAGTGACCTGGAATACGGTTTCCGATGCACTTTCGCAGGCCTTCTTCTCGCTCTCGCTGGGGATGGGTGCGATGATCACCTATGGCTCGTATCTGTCGAAAAAGGAAAATATTGCAAGTTCGGCGGGTTGGGTCACCTTGCTTGATACGGCGGTTGCCGTGATGGCCGGTCTGTTGATCCTGCCAGCGGTATTTGCGTTCGGCTTTGATCCGAGTGCCGGTCCCGGCCTGACCTTCATCACGCTTCCGGCGGTGTTTGCGCATATGCCGATGGGCTCGGTCTTTGCCTTTATGTTCTTCCTGCTGCTGGCGATTGCGGCCCTGACATCGGCGGTGTCGATCCTTGAAGTGGTCGTGGCCTATTTCGTTGATGATCGTGGTGTCAGCCGCAAGACTGCGGCCATTGTGATTGGCGTGATCATCTTTGCACTTGGTATTCCATCATCGCTGTCACTTGGTGTGATGTCTGATGTCACCTTCTTTGGCAAAAGCTTCTTTGATCTGATGGACTTTATCAGCTCAAACCTGCTGCTGCCGATTGGTGGTCTGTTCATTTCGCTGTTTGTCGGCTGGGTGATCTGGGGCAAAGCCAAGGAAGAGATTGCTGCCCACAACGGTATTGTTCCAGCATGGATCAGCGCCTGGGGGTTGATCGTCAAATTCGTGGCACCGGTCGCAATTGCTTTCATCCTGCTCAAGGGGCTTGGTACCTTTTAAGCAGGGTTGACGCAAAGACCAGAATCCAAAGGGCGGGAATTTCCCCGCCCTTTGTGCTTTTATGATGCATGAGATCAGACTGCTGATGTGTTGGCCAGTTTCGAGATGTCTGCGGCCGACATCGGACGGCCAAGCAGATAGCCTTGCAAAATATCACATCCAGCTTCGCGCAGAACATCAAGCTGACGGTCATTTTCGACCCCCTCGGCAATACAGGTTTTGCCAAGGTTGCGGGCCATATTGATGATGGTAATGGCCAATGTCTGGCCTTCTTCGCCCTGATCAATATCGGTCACAAAGCTTCGATCAAGCTTGATGATATCGAACGGCAATGTGCGCAGATAACTCAGACTGGAAAAACCGGTTCCGAAGTCATCAAGTGAAATGCGAATGCCAAGATCGCGAACACGCTGCAGTTTGGCACGCATGTCTTCGATATTGCGCATGAACAGGCTTTCGGTGACTTCAATCTCAAGCCGGTCGGCCGAAAGTCCCTTATCGACCAGAATGGCACGAAGTTGTTCGGCAAGATCAACCGTCCCATAAAACTGCTGGACCGAAACATTCACTGCCAGACGCAAGTTATGCAGGCCTTCCTTGCGCCAGTCGACCAGTTGGCGGCAGGCCGTGCGCATGACCCAGCGCCCGAGTTCACCAATAACCCCGATCTCTTCGGCAACCGGAATGAAGGTTGAGGGTGGAATGATTTCACCGCTGGCTGTGGTCCATCTTGTCAATGCCTCGACCCCGCAAAGGGCACCGGTTTTGGCGTCAAATTGTGGCTGGTAGGCCAGATGCAGTTCATTGTTATCAAGTGCACGGCGAAGTGCGGTTTCAAGTGCCAGATCGGCACCCTTTTGACTTTGCATCGACACGCTGTAACGACCAACGCGGTTACGACCCTGTTCTTTGGCCTGCAACATGGCAAGTTCAACACAGCGCAACAGGTTGCTGGTGTCGTTTGCATCCTTCGGGAAAGAAGCGACCCCGATGCTTGCCGACAGATAAAGGTCATCGCCCCTGCTTGTCAGATGTGGCTCGCCAAGGCGAACAAGCAGGCGTTCGGCAAGGTTAAGGGCCTCTTGCTCGGTTTTGATGTCCGGCAGGATCGCAGCATATTCATCTGCCCCAACGCGTGCCATAACCGCGTCATGGCCAAGCTCGCGGCTGACGCGTCTGGAAACTTCGACCAGAACGTCATCACCGGTATTGTGACCCAGCGCGTTATTGACGCGCTGAAAGTTATCGATATCAAGCATCATCACGGTCAGGGAGCGATTGTTCTGGCGTGCACGACCAACATGCAGGGACAGTAGCTCCGAAAACCGCCGACGATTGGGCATCCCGGTTAGCTCATCGGTAAAGGCCATGCGCAGGATGTCTTCGCGGTTCTTTTCCCGTTCACTGATATCGGTGAATATGGATGCGTAATGACTGATGGTGCCGTCGCTGTCACGGATGGCCATGATTGTCAGCCATTCGGGGAAAACTTCCCCCGATTTGCGACGGTTCCAGATTTCGCCTTCCCATTTTCCGGTTTGCGAGAGATCTTCCCACATTTTGGCGTAGAATTCCGGGCTTTGCCGACCTGATTGCAGAATGCTTGGATTCTTGCCAATCACTTCGTCAGCCTGATAGCCGGTAATCCGGGTGAAAGCGGGATTGACCGCCTCGATTTCGGCGCGTGCGTTGCAAACCATCACACAATCGGGGGAGTTTTCAATCAGCTTGCGGGCAAGGGCAAGTGACTGGCGCGCCTTGATCAGTTCGCTGGTGCTGTCGTCATTGATGTTGTTGAGATAAACCAGATAGTCCTGTTCGATGAATTCCAGGAGATCGGCAAAGGACAGGACCCCGATGATTTCCTTGTGACGGTTTTTCACAACAAGATGGCGGATATTATTGCGCAGCATGATTGTGCGCGCGTCGTTCAGATTGACATCACCGTTTATCATCCTGACCGGACGGGTGGCGATTTCGCCTGCGGTCAGATTGTCATTATCTTCGGCCAATGCGCGCAGGATATCGCGTTCGGTTATAATTCCGGTTTGCAATTCGACCGGCAAATCTGCGGCAAAGCCGGTGATAATGGCGCTATCGCGCTTTTCTTCATGCATGCGCCGGCGCAGATCGGTGATCGGCATTCTGGCATCGACAAAGATCGTTGACTGGCGAAGGGCATCGGCAACGTCATTTGCGCTAAAGGGCTTTTTGTTGCTGATCTGGCGGATCAGATCCGTGCGGCTGATGATGCCGACCAGACAATCATTTTCATCTACGGTGACCAGATGGCGGACGTTGCGTTCACGCATTCGGGCGATGGCGGATTGGGGGCTTGCGTGAATGGAAACAGTGTGGACCGGATAAGACATATGCATTTCGACAGGCTGGGAAAGCACGGTTTTGCAATCCGCAGGGAGCGAGAGTAAATCGTATTCAGTAAGAATTCCGACCGGTTTGTTCGATTCTATCGCTATGATGGAACTGGTGTTGGCGTTGCGCATTTTGGAAATGGCTTGCGCAAGCGATGTTGCCGGACTGCAACTCAACACTGTCCCGGGCGATAACATACCGACCGTCAGACCAAAAGACCGATCTTCGGCTGGGGTGGGGCGTATCATTTGATCCTGCTCAGATGTCCTGTGCTCTCTTGTGTTGTGTTCAAAAGGCAATTCGAGTTGCTCCATGTCTAACAGATAACAATTGCCCGGGAATTGTTCTGGATCAAGGACACATGTGGGGATTGTTTAGAGTCATTAAAGAGCAACCTAAAATAAAACACCCCGCTGATCAGAGATCAGCGGGGTGCGTATCAGCTTGCGTCTGATTTACAAAGAAATCAGGCCGCTTTCATCATGTTACGCAGAACGAACTGCAAGATGCCGCCGTTCTGGTAGTAGAGAACTTCGTTCTCGGTATCGATACGGCAGGTCGCAACGAGTTCCTCGGTGCTGCCATCTTTGCGCGTGATGCGAACCGTAACGTCCTGAAGCGGGGTGATGCCATCACCGATGCCCAGTACGTCGAAGGTTTCAGAGCCATCAAGCTTATAGGTCTCGCGACCTTCACCGTTTTTGAACTGCAGCGGCAGGACGCCCATGCAGACCAGGTTGGTGCGGTGGATACGCTCGAAGCTTTCCGCGATCACAGCTTTGACGCCAAGAAGGTTGGTGCCTTTTGCTGCCCAGTCACGCGAAGAACCGGTGCCGTATTCTTTACCAGCGATGACAACCAGCGGGGTGCCTTCGGCCTGATAACGCATGGCAACGTCATAAACCCAGCCCTGTTCACCCGACGGGTAATGGACCGAGATGCCGCCTTCGGTGCCCGGTGCCATTTCGTTACGAATACGAATGTTGGCAAAGGTACCGCGCATCATGACTTCGTGGTTACCACGGCGTGCGCCATAGGAGTTGAAGTCACGAACGGAAACGCCATGCGCCTTGAGGTATTCACCTGCCGGGCTTTCTTCCTTGATCGAACCGGCCGGGGAAATGTGGTCGGTGGTAACAGAGTCACCAAGGATCAGGAGCGGACGTGCGCCGTGAACTTCTGAGAAGTCACCCGGCTCAGCGGCCATGTTGACGAAGTAAGGCGGGTTCTGGACGTAGGTCGACTTGCCATCCCACGCGAAGGTTTCGCCTTCGGTGATTTCGATGGCCTGCCAAGGCTTCGGACCAGCAAAGATGTTGTCATAACGATCTTTGTACATCGCAGCAGAAATCGACGACGCAATGGTGTCAGCAATTTCTTTGTTGCTCGGCCAGATGTCTTTCAGGAAGACGTCATTGCCATTCTTGTCGGTGCCAAGCGGATCGTTGTTCAGATCGACCTTCAGGTTACCGGCAAGTGCATAGGCAACAACCAGCGGCGGCGAGGCAAGGTAGTTTGCCTTGACCTGCGGGCTGATACGGCCTTCGAAGTTACGGTTACCCGACAGAACGGCGGTGACGAGCATGTCGTTACCGTCGATTGCATCGATGATCGGTGCTGCCAGCGGACCGGAGTTACCGATACAGGTGGTGCAACCGAAACCGGCAACGTTAAAGCCAAGCTGATCCAGGTAATCCTGAAGGCCTGCTTTTTCGAGATAGTCGGCAACAACGAGCGAACCCGGTGCAAGCGAGGTTTTCACCCACGGTTTGCTGGTCAGGCCAAGCTCGACAGCTTTCTTCGCCAGAAGACCTGCTGCAATCAGCACGCTCGGGTTCGAGGTGTTGGTGCAAGAGGTGATCGCAGCGATAACGACGTTACCGTCCTTCATTGCAAAGTTTTCGTTCGAAACTGCAACAGAACGATCCGCATCAACGCCCGGTGCCATTTCGGCAAAGGTACCATTGAAGCTCGAAACAGCGTCTTTAAGAAGAACACGGTCCTGCGGACGCTTCGGACCCGAAAGGGCCGGCTCGACGGTCGAGATGTCAAGCTCAAGCGTTGCAGTGTATTCGGCTTCATGTGCCGGATCACGCCACATGCCCTGTTCTTTGGCATATGCCTCGACCAGAGCAATCTGGTCTTCGTCACGACCGGTCGAACGCATGTAGTTCAGCGTTTCGTCATCGATCGGGAAGAAGCCACAGGTCGCACCATATTCCGGTGCCATGTTACCGATGGTCGCACGGTCCGGCAGGCTCATGTGGTCAAGGGCATCGCC
Source organism: Thalassospira profundimaris (assembly GCF_003326795.1). GTDB lineage: Bacteria > Pseudomonadota > Alphaproteobacteria > Rhodospirillales > Thalassospiraceae > Thalassospira > Thalassospira profundimaris_C. Next base: position 74,306 of record NZ_JPWI01000005.1, read on the forward strand.
ATAGAATTCGACGAACTTGCCAACAACGCCTTTTTCACGCAGCATCTGAACGACACGCAGAACGAGGTCAGTTGCGGTGATGCCTTCTTTCATGGAGCCGGTCAGCTTGAAGCCGACGACTTCCGGGATCAGCATCGAGATCGGCTGGCCAAGCATTGCTGCTTCGGCTTCCAGACCACCAACACCCCAACCCAGAACAGCAAGGCCGTTAACCATGGTGGTGTGAGAATCGGTACCAACCAGGGTGTCCGGATACGCAACGGTTTTGCCGTCGTCGTCTTTGCCGGTCCAGACGACCTTGGCAAGATGTTCGACGTTAACCTGGTGGCAGATGCCAGCTCCCGGCGGGACGATGCGGAAATTGTTGAAAGCGTTCTGGCCCCAACGCAGGAAGCCATAACGTTCGCCGTTACGCTCGAACTCGACTTCCATGTTTTTGTCGAGTGCGTCGTCGGTACCAAAGAAGTCGATCATGACCGAGTGGTCAATGACAAGGTCAACCGGTGAAAGCGGGTTCACCTTCTGGGCGTCGCCACCCATCTTCACGACAGCGTCGCGCATTGCAGCAAGGTCAACAACGGCCGGAACGCCGGTGAAGTCCTGCATCAGAACGCGGGCCGGACGATAGTTGATCTCGTGGCTGCTCTTGTGCTCTTTGAGCCAGTCAATAACAGCTTTGACATCGTCGGTCTTAACGGTGAAATCATCTTCATAACGCAGAAGGTTCTCAAGAACGACTTTCAGCGTGAAGGGAAGTTTTGAAACGTCGCCGAATTTCTCGGAAGCAACTTTGAGGCTGTAATAGTCGACGGACTTGTCCCCGACTTTCAGCGTGCGGCGCGTTTTCAGGTTGTCTTTGCCACAAATGGACATCAGACCCTCCTCAAGGTGGTTAAAAGGGCTTGTCGTGACAAGACACCCCGACCGTCGGAGCGCCGAGCGGTGGGCTATCTGTGTTGCGTGACGCGGGTCACGGCTACATATGCATGTGCAACGGGGTTACACCACAAATCCCTGTGAAAGTCCAGACCCCGTGAAGGGGTATTAGATAAAACCCGCTGATCGCAGCATCTTGGCAAAGTACAACAAGCGTAGAAAAACCTTTGGTCGATATGTGGCGTCTGATTTCGCCTTTCAATAGGGGCGTTGTCTTGGTCGAGTCTGTTTTGCTCAGACCTGTTTGTCGCCTGCCGCATCTGTCTGTGAGTGCGACGGTCAAAAGTCATCATCGGGATTCTTCTGTGCCGATCCGACATATTCCGAATCCGGTGCGATTCGGTTTTCACGCATCGGATAAACGGGGTTGATGGGGGATGTTTGTCTGTCTGGATTTGTGCGGTGCAGGATCGCCAGAAAATTTTGCAACGCGACGAAGCGCTAAAGATCTAACTGATCGGTCCGTCAGATAACGTTACGTAATCAAGGGTAGAAAGAATACAATAAGGCGGGCAAGCTTTGATTGTGCAGTGCGAATTTGTAGAAAACTCCCAATCCCTTGCTGATCATTGCATTGACGCAATATGCTGAAATTGGTACTTAAATGCCTATTAAATGTGTCAGGCCCGGTTTCCGTAAGGTCAGGGTCGTATAAAAATCCGACACATCATCAGGGAAACTGAATAGCGGTTTGCAAATTTCACCAAAATGAACCCGGTTTGCGGTTCTGCGGCATTTGCGGCCCAAGTCAGGGAGGAATGCGACGGCATGACGTCACAGAGTCCTATTTTGCAGATTAGCGACGTGTCGCTGGTTTTCGGCGGTGTGCGTGCGCTGAGTGATGTCAGCTTTTCGGTCCAGCCGGGCGAGCTTTTTTCGATTATTGGTCCGAACGGGGCCGGTAAGACATCAATGCTGAACTGTGTGTCCGGGCGTTATAGCCCGACATCTGGTTCCGTATCGTTCAAGGGGCAGGATGTCACGGGGCTCAAGCCCAATGACCGTGCTGAACTTGGCATCGGACGTACCTTCCAGAATCTGGCGTTGTTCGGCCATATGAATGTTCTGGATAACATCATGGTTGGTCGCCACCATCTTCTGAAGAACAACTTCATGAACGGGCCGCTTTACTGGTTTGGCGGCGCGCAGAAAGAAGAACTCGAACATCGCCGCTTCTGCGAGGATGTGATCGATTTTCTTGAAATCTCCCATATCCGCAAGGCAACAGCGGGCACGCTTTCATATGGTTTGCGCAAGCGCGTGGAACTTGCGCGTGCTGTTGCGCTGCGCCCTGACCTGATCCTGCTTGATGAACCGATGGCGGGCATGAACCTCGAAGAAAAAGAGGACATGGCGCGCTTCATCATCGACCTCAACGAAGAGTGGGGCATGACGGTGGTGATGATCGAACATGACATGGGTGTGGTTATGGATATCTCGAACCGCGTGATGGTTCTTGATTTCGGACGCAAGATTGCCGAAGGCCTCCCCGAAGAGGTGATGGCCAACAGTCACGTCAAGAAAGCCTATCTCGGCGAAGAAGACGACGAAACGGATGAAGACGAGCAGGTGGCCTGAGCATGAGCAGCAATATCCCCGATTATGCCGACGTTCAGTCGCTTGATACCTTCCCGAAAGTGCTGGCCTATAATGCCCGCAATTTTGGCGGTGAAATTGCCATGCGCGAAAAGGAATTCGGCATCTGGCAGGAATTCACATGGAAAGACTATAACGACCGCGTCAAATGGATGACGCTTGGCATGCGCAGCCTTGGCATCAGCCAGGGTGATGTTGTCGGCATCATTGGTGAAAACCGTCCGGAATGGGTCTGGGGTGAAATCGCAGCCCACGCGCTGCGCGGTATGTCGGTCGGTCTGTATCAGGACAGCCTTCATGAAGAAGTCGCCTATCTGATCACCTATTCCGGTGCCCGGATCCTGATCGCTGAAGACGAAGAACAATGCGACAAGCTGATCGAGCTTGGTGAAGATATCCCGACTGTCGAGCACATCATTTATTGCGACCCGCGCGGGATGCGCAAATATGATGATCCGCGTTTGATGGATGTTGAAAAGCTTTATGAGCTTGGTCGCGCGCTTGAGGACAAAAATCCCGGTATCTATGACCAGATGGTTGCTGATACCCGTGGTGATGAATGTGCAATCCTGTGTACGACGTCGGGCACCACGTCCAAGCCGAAAATGGCAATGCTCAATTCCGGTGATTTTCTGGATCATTGCGCGGCCTATCTGCGTGCCGACCCGAAATATCCCGGTGACAACTATGTCTCTGTCCTGCCGCTTCCGTGGATCATGGAACAGGTCTATGTGGTTGGTCAGTCCCTGATCAGCCGCCAGATCGTCAATTTCGTCGAAGAGCAGGAAACCATGATGGCCGACCTGCGCGAAATTGGCCCGAACTTTGTTCTGCTGGCACCGCGCGTCTGGGAAACCATTGCAGCCGATGTCCGCGCCCGGATGATGGATTCCACACCGTTCAAACAAAAGATGTTTGATGCCGGTATGGCACTGGCCCGCACGGCCCTTGATAATGGTGGTCATTCCAAGCTGGCCGACATCATTCTGATGAATGCACTGAAAGACCGCCTGGGGTTCTCGAACCTGCGTTCGGCGGCAACCGGTGGTGCGGCGATTGGCCCGGAAACCTTCAAGTTCTTCCATGCCATGGGTGTGCCGCTACGCCAGCTTTATGGCCAGACCGAACTGTGTGGTGCCTATACCATCCATCAGCCGGACGACATTGATTTCGATACAGTCGGGATTGCCTTTGACAATTCCGACATTCAGGTCATCAACACCGATGAAAACGGGGTTGGCGAAATCGTTGCCCGCACGTCGGGGATGTTTACCGGTTACTACAAAAACCAGGATGCCTATGACGAAGATGTCAGGGATGGCTGGATGCATACCGGTGATGCCGGCTACTTCAAGGACGAAAACAAGCATCTTGTTGTGATCGACCGCATGAAGGATCTGGCAGAAACATCGACCGGGGTTCGGTATTCGCCGCAGTTTATCGAGAACAAACTGAAATTCTCGCCCTTCATTGCCGAGGCCGTGATCCTTGGCAAGGATCTGCCGTTCCTGTCGACCATGATCTGCATTCGCTATTCGATCATGGCCAAATGGGCCGAGCAGCGCGGGATCGCCTTTACCAACTACACCAACCTGTCCGCCCAGCCGCAGGTCTATGACATGATCACCAAGGAAATCCACGAGGTGAACAAGACCCTGCCCGAGGCACAGCGTATCAAGCGTTTCCTTCTTCTCTACAAGGAACTTGATGCCGATGACGGGGAACTGACCCGTACGCGCAAAGTGCGTCGTGGCGTGGTTGCCGAAAAATATGCCGACATCATTGATGCGGTTTATGCCGGCAATGACACGGTGGATATCGACACCATGATCACCTTCCAGGACGGGTCGAAAACCCGCATCCAGACAAGTGTGAAGGTCGTCGATCTCGAAGATAACAAGGTCGCACAGACGGCCCCGAAAGCCGCCGAATAAGGCAGCAGCAAAACTGTGGTCCCGGTCTATCGGATTGCGGGCCGCCATTACAGGGATGGCAACATGAATTTCGAACTTCTGTTCCAGCTTCTGCTGAACGGGTTGATTGTCGGCACACTCTATGGCGTCGTCGCGATGTGCTTTGTGCTGATCTATAAATCAACCCAGATCGTTAACTTTGCCCAGGGCGAGTTTCTGCTGATTGGCGCGTGGGTTTGCTATGCGTTTCTGGTGGAAATGAGTTTGCCTTTCTGGCTGGGTTTCCTGTTTACGCTGCTGTTTATGATGGCGTTTGGCATCATCCTTCAGATGGTCGTCTTGCGTCCGATGATCGGGGAACCGATCATTTCCGTGATCATGGTGACCATCGGCCTTTCTATTTTCTTCCAGGCCGCGACCAAGTGGATTTTCGGTGCCACCACGGCAAGCTATCCGCAAGTGTTCGAGACCCGGTCGATCAATCTGCTCGGGATGCAAATCGAAACCGCCTACATCATGAGTTTCGTGATCTCGCTGTTCATCATGGCAGGCTTCTACTGGTTCTTTAAATATTCCAAACTCGGCCTGGCCATGCGCGCAACTGCATTTGACCAGCAGGTTGCGCAAAGCCTGGGTATTTCAGTCAAGACCGTCTTTGCAATGTCCTGGGCCATCTCGGCACTTGTTTCGGGGATTGCGGGGATTGTGATCGGCATGGTCAACGGCGTGTCTTCCGCACTTTCGGTGATCGGGATCAAGGTGTTCCCGGCGGTCATTCTGGGCGGGCTTGATTCAATTGTTGGCGCCATCGTTGGTGGTGTGATTATCGGCCTGCTTGAAAACACCGCCGAGTTTGTCGATGGCCAGTATCTGAACTGGGGCAACCTGTTCTCGATCGCACCGTTCTATGTGCTGATCATCATTCTGTGCATCAAGCCATATGGCCTGTTTGGCACCAAAGACATCGAACGTATCTAAGGGACGGGGAAACGAATTATGGCTGGATTTTCGATGCGTCCCTGCGGTGACTTCCGAACGACTTATCGTCAGGATACCCGCATTTTCGACACAACCTATGTCCGCAATGCCGCCATTCTTGGCATCGTTGCAGTGGCGTTGATCCCGTTTGTTCTGGATGGCTATTACGTCAACCTGTTCATCCAGATTTCCTATTTCGCCATCGCGGCGCTGGGGCTGAACATTCTGGTCGGCTTTACCGGACAGATTTCACTTGGGCATGCCGCGTTCTTTGGCTTCGGCGCATTTGCGTCGGCCTGGATCAACAATATGACCGGAATTCCGGTCTTGTTGTCGATCCCGCTTGCCGGTCTGATGACGGCGGCGGTCGGGATGCTGTTTGGCTTGCCTGCGGCCCGTATCAAGGGGCTCTATCTGGCGATTGCAACTTTGGCGGCCCAGTTCATCCTTGAAGACTTCTTTGCCCGGGCTGACTGGTTTACCGGTGGTTCCTATGGGGCGGCGGCCAATCCGATCAATGTGTTTGGCTATGAAATCCTTGATGATTTCAGCTTCTTCTATGTGGCGCTGTTCTTCCTGGTGGTGATGTATCTTCTGGGCACCAACCTGATGCGGACCCGTGATGGTCGTGCCTTTGTGGCAGTCCGTGACCATTATCTGTCGGCCGAAATCATGGGGATCAATCTTACCAAATATCGCCTGATGAGCTTTGCCATCTCGTCCTTCTATGCCGGTGTCGGCGGGGCGATGTACGGGCATTACCTTGGCTTTGTGTCTGCCGAGGGTTTCACCATTCTGCTGTCGATCCAGTTCCTGGGCATGATCATCATCGGTGGTCTTGGTTCGGTCAAAGGCACCCTGATGGGAACCGTCTTTATGGTGCTTTTGCCCGAAGTCATGGAAAGCGGCGTCAGCGCATTGAGTATTTTCGAATGGGCCAATTCGACGGCAGTGACCGACGGGCTGGCTTATATCAAGGAGATGGCGATTGGTCTGGCCATCATCCTGTTCCTGATCTTCGAACCGGACGGGCTTGCCCATCGCTGGAAGCAGATCAGGGCGTACTGGAAGCTTTATCCCTTCTCGTACTGATAAAGACCCCGAACCCGACCGCCAGAAACAAAAAGGTCGGGATCAAAACGGGGAGACCGGGAGGCTATCTTTGATGAAAACGTCCAAGGGAGACGTCGTTATGAAAAGACTGATTGCTGCGACCGCGATGGTTGCGACCGGCTTGTCATTCTCGGCAGCCAAGGCAGACGAAGTATTTGTCGGCCATCTGATGGATATCACCGGTGCGACCGGCTTTATCGGCAAGTTCTATGCTGATGGTGTGCGTGATGCGCTTTCCTACATCAATACCCATGGCGGTATTGACGGAACGGTGCTGGACTCTGAATCTGTTGACTATGCCTACAAGGTTCCCCAGGCCATTGCGAACTACAAGAAATGGCGTTCGCGCAACAACATGGTTGCCATGCAGGGCTGGGGCACCGGTGACACCGAAGCTCTGATCAGCTTTGTGGCACAGGATGAAGTTCCGGTTTATTCCGCTTCCTATTCCGGCCATCTGACCGATCCGACGGCTAAAAACCCGAAAACGGCAAAGCCGGCACCGTATAACTTCTTCTATGGGGCATCCTATTCCGACGCCTGCCGCGCCATGGTTCAGTGGGCAGCCGAAGACTGGAAACAGTCCGGCGGTTCCGGCAAGCCGATCTTCTCGCATATCGGGGATAACCATCCTTATCCGAACGCACCGAAAGAAGCCTGTGCTGAATACGCAACCGAACTTGGTTTCGAAGTAACCGCGCCGGTCGTTGTTTCGATGAAGCCGGGCGACTTCAAGGCACAGTGCCTGACCATGAAGGAAGCCGGTACCAATTACGGTTATCTTGGCAACCTGGGACCGTCGGTTGTTTCGCTTGTGAAGTCTTGCGATACGGTCGGTGCAACCCCGAAATGGCTGGCTAACATCTGGGCGGGTGACTATGAAACGCTCAAGACCATCGGTGATGTAGAAAACTATGTCTTCCCGGCCATGACCAGTTTCTGGACCGATGAAGGCGTTCCGGGCATGGATCTGGTACGTGAAATCTCCAAGATGTCTGACAGCTCGGGCTCCGAATTCCGCACCCATCATTACATCCGCGGCATTTGCTCGGCCTATTACATGAAAGAAGCCATGGAATGGGCAAAGGCAAATGGCGGTATCACCGGCGCGAACATCAAGGCCGGCATGTATGCACGTCAGATGTGGGTACCAAAAGGTCTTGAAGGTGTTTGCATGGAAGCAACCTGGACTGCCGAAGATCATCGCGGCATCAACACCGTCAATATCTATAACGGCAGCGCCAAAGGCGGTGACGTAACGGTCAAGAAAATCACCACCGTTACCCTGCCGCGTCGTGATGACTGGCTCGGCTACTAGGACCTGAGTTCAGACATAAGAATGTCTCCCGGACTGTCCGGGGGCAGGGCATAAGACGCAAGATGCCCTGCCCCCGACAGCGGGGGATCCCAAAGAGATTATTCGAAGGGGACACCATGGCAGAGCCCGCCCGCAAAACTGACACCGCACAACCGATGCTGTCGGTCAATAACATCGAAGTTGTCTATGACGAGGTGATCCTTGTCCTGCGCGGGGTATCTCTAGAGGTTCCGCAAGGCAAAATCGTGACCCTGCTTGGCCCGAACGGGGCTGGAAAGTCGACAACGCTCAAGGCCATATCGGGATTGCTCAAAACCGAAGACGGCGAAGTCACCCGTGGCGACATCAATTTCATGGGCCAGCAGATTGCCAATGGCAACCCGGAAGACATCGTGCGCTCCGGCCTGTTTCAGGTCATGGAAGGCCGTCGCATCATCGAAGACATGACCTGTATCGAAAACCTGCGTCTGGGGGCCTATACCCGCAAGGACAAGGGCGTCAAAGATGACATCGAGATGGTCTTTGAATATTTCCCGCGTTTGAAAGAACGCACCGGTCTTGCCGGTTATCTGTCGGGCGGGGAACAGCAGATGCTGGCAATCGGGCGGTCCTTGATGGCGCGTCCGAAAATGATCCTGCTTGATGAACCGTCAATGGGTCTGTCGCCACTTCTGGTCAAGGAAGTGTTCGGGATCATCGAAAAGATCAATCGCGAACAGGGCATCACGATGCTCATCGTTGAACAGAACGCCAACTTTGCGCTTAAGGTTGCCGACTATGGCTATATCATGGAAAGCGGCAAGGTGGTTCTTGATGGCACGCGTGACGAGCTTCTGAACAACGAGGACGTCAAGGAATTCTATCTTGGCGGTGGTTCGGAAGAACGCAAAAGCTTCAAGAACATCAAATCATACAAGCGCCGCAAACGCTGGCTGTAACGATCTGATATCTTTGCTTGATGAATCTGGATGAAAGACGGGCAGATGCTGACGACTTATTATGACGCACGTGAAACACGCAAACCTGCCGACCGCGAAGCCGGACTGATGGCGGCACTGCCGCGTATCGTTCATCATGCCAAAACCAAGTCACCGGGCTATGGTCGCATTCTGGCCGATATTGATCCGCAAGTGATCTCGACGCGGGCCGCACTGGCAACCTTGCCGGTTACGCGAAAGTCCGACCTGATTGATGCACAGGCCAAGGACGCACCGCTTGCAGGGCTTAACGCCACGCCGGTTCCTGCCTTGGCGCGCATGTTCCAAAGCCCCGGCCCGATCTATGACCCGCAGGGCAAGGGCGATGACTGGTGGCGGATGGGACGTGCCTTTTTCGCTGCGGGCTTCCGTCCGGGCGATATCGTGCATAACTGTCTGTCCTATCACCTGACGCCGGGCGGCTTTATTTTTGATAGCGGCGCACGGGCGTGTGGCTGTGTGGTTGTTCCGGCAGGCGTCGGACAAAGCGAAGCCCAGGTCAAGGCGATCAGCGACCTCAAACCGGCAGGCTATAGCGGAACGCCATCCTTCCTTAAAATCCTGATTGAAAAGGCTGAGGAACTTGGTGCTGACATCTCGTCAATCAAGCGCGCGCTTGTCTCGGGTGAGGCATTGCCGCCTGCTTTGCGCGACTGGTTTGCCGAGCGCGATATCGCGATGCTGCAATGCTATGCCAGTGCCGATCTTGGCCTGATTGCCTATGAAAGTGATGCCAAGGACGGGATGATCGTTGCCGAAGACATCATTCTTGAAATCGTCCGTCCGGGGACGGGCGAACCGGTTGCCGATGGCGAAGTCGGCGAAGTTGTCGTCACCACCCTTAATATGGATTATCCGCTGATCCGTTTTGCCACAGGTGATCTGTCGGCGATTGCCGCTGGTCAAAGCCCGTGCGGGCGCACCAATGACCGGATCAAGGGCTGGATGGGGCGTGCCGATCAGACCACCAAGATCAAGGGCATGTTTGTCCATCCCCAGCAGGTTGCCGAAATCGTTAAACGTCATGCTGCTATTTCCAAGGCCCGTCTGGTGGTCACGCGCGAAAATGACAATGACGTCATGACCCTTCTGTGTGAAGGCGATCAGGCGGCTGCGGACATGAATGCAATTGCCGAAACGATGGCCGGGGTTTGCAAGCTGCGCGGCGTCGTCGGCTGGAACCCGGACGGAAGCCTGCCCAATGATGGCAAGGTGATTGATGATCGTCGCGATCATTCCTGATTGACCAGATCCTGTTTTTATTCCCGCTCGGGAAACTTGCGCCGTCCGGTCTGACCGGGCGGCTTTTTTTTATGCCAGGGTCGCAAGTTGCACAAACAGACCACCGGCAAGCATCACAACAACGGCCCCGACCAGAACACCGGCAAGCACAAAGGCCGCAAGATTAAGGAAGAATGTGTAATTGATTGCGAATGCGCTGATCTCGGCAATGTCGCGGCTGCTTTCGGGAACCTGATCAATGGCGGCGAACGCATAATGCAGCATCAGGGCGGTAATCACGATGCTGACATACATAATACCCGCAATATAAAGCGCGGTTTTCCAGCCGTAATAGTTGGCATTGACCTTGACCAGCGGCGGCACCATCAAATCCGAATAGATAAAGCCCATAATCCCGGCAAAGCTGACACCACCGGCACTAAGCACTGTGGCAAGCGGGATGTTGCCCATCGACCCGATGAAAGTTGCTGCCGCGACAAAGGGCGCAATCAAAGCATTTTCCAAAACTCTGAGGAATGGGAGCTCCGCCCCGGATTGTGTTTCACCGGTCGCAAGGAACAATGTCTGCCAGACATGGTCTGGAACAAATACTGCAATAAAACCGGCAACGGTGAAACCGATCAGGATTTCACGCCAGACCATCTGCCATTCCATGACAAAACGATTGCCGACCTTTTGCCATCCCTCGACGGAGGTCACGCGTTTTTTCCAATCGAATTCATCATCGTCAGCGCCGGACGTTTCATCTGCATGATCACGGGCCGTGCGGATCAGTCGGGATGGATAGGTGATCCTGATCAGGATGGCGGAAATCAGGATCATGATGATCCCGCCAATAATCTCGGCGACCAGAAACTGCCAGCCAAGGAACAGGAAGATCAGGACGCCAAGCTCGATGACCAGATTGGTCGATGCAAACATGAAGGCGACGGTGGCAATGAAATGTGCACCCTTCTGAAACAGGGATCGCGCGGCGGACAAGGCGGCAAATGAACAGGAACTTGAAAGCGCGCCAAATATCCCGGCGAGCGAAATGCTTGTGAAATTGCCATTACCCATGTGCTGAACCAGACGGCTTTTGGGAACAAAAACCTGGATCGCGGCACTGATCGCGTAGCCAAGAACAAAGGCCCACAAGGCATTCCAGAAGAAGCCGAGAGCTGTGATCACGCCATTTGCATATTGATCAAGGATGTTCATCGTTACCGTCCGGCATAAGGGTGAAAGAAAAACGTGCCTGATATCTGAACGGTCAGAATTTCAAAGAGTTCCAAGATAGGCTTTTGCAAGCATCTGTGTATGATGTGCAAAACATCGAATATGAGGAGGGGAGACCAAGGTGCGCAGGAGCAAAAGCTTCGCCGTTTCTATCATTACGGTTTGCCAGTTAATGGCGCTTGCCCTGTGGTTTTCCGCAACCGCCGTGCTGCCGCAATTGCGCAGCGAATTCAATATCGGTGCGGTGCAATCATCGCTGTTTACCAGCTCTGTTCTTCTTGGCTTTGTTCTGGGGACCGTCACCAGTGCCGTTTTCGGGCTGGCCGACCGGATTGAACCGCGCCGCTTCTGGGCCGTATCGGCGATCATTGCGGCAACGGCCAACATCCTGATCCTTTTTGTGCCGATTGATGGTGTGATGGTGATCTTGCTGCGCCTGATCACAGGCGTTTGCATGGCGGGCATTTATCCCGTCGGCATGAAAATGGTCGCCACCTGGTCACGCGGAGATACCGGGTTTCTGGTCGGGCTTCTGGTTGGTGCTCTGACCATGGGATCAGCGTTGCCGCATCTGTTTTCGGTGGCAGTTCCGCTTGACTGGCGTCTGGTAATCGTCGCGGCAAGTGCTTCGGCCTATATCGCGGCCATTGCTGTTCTGTTTGTCCATCTGGGCGGAACGCCGGGGCGCTCGCCGCGCTTTGATCCGCGCATGGTCGGGAAAATCTGGGCGAACAAGCCACTGCGTCATGCCTGTTATGGCTATTTCGGGCATATGTGGGAACTTTATGCCATGTGGGGCTGGATCGGCCTGTTCCTGTATGGGGCCTTTTCTGACCGTATGGTCGACAATCCCGGTGTCTGGTCGGCCCTTTCAACCTTTGCCATTGTTGGAGTTGGTGCCTTTGGATCACTGGCAGGCGGGTACTATGCAGACCGGATCGGACGAACGACGGTGACGATTGCCGCCATGGTGGTCAGCGGGGCCTGCGCACTTGTCGTGGGGGCATTTGCCGATGCGCCTTTTGCGCTGTTGATCGTGATCTGCATCATTTGGGGGATATCAGTGATCGCAGATTCCGCACAGTTTTCATCCTGCGTGATTGAACTTGCCGATCCCCACCAGGTCGGGACAGCCCTGACCCTGCAAAATGCCATTGGGTTTCTGATTGCACTGGTTTCAATTCATCTGGTGCCTGTTATTGCTGACTGGGCTGGCTGGTGGGGGGCGTTTGCCATGCTGTCGATTGGGCCGGTACTGGGTACGGTTGCAATGGTTCGTCTGCGTATGATGCCCGCGGCATCTCTTTTGGCAGGTGGTCGGAAATAGCCAATATACGGTGATCTGCAAATTTGCAGGTGATCGGTGTCACTTGACAGTCGCAAGGCGAAAAGCTGCGCCGTTTTGGTTTTCTTGACCATTTTCTGAACAAATATTACCTTCTGCCGGAATTTTCTTGCTGTCTCGCGCTGGGGGCGATGCGGCGATTATCCAAAAATAAGGGTCTTTCATGAGTCTCACCCTCATTGTTTTGCTTCCCTTCATTGGGGCGGTATTACCCGCCATAATGATCAGGGCCGGGCGCAATGCATGCGCTACTGCTACCGGTTCTGTCACGCTGCTTGCCCTGATATTGCTGATGGCCAAGGCCCCGGCAGTTATCGCCGGCGAGGTATTTCAGGTCAGTTACAATTGGCTGCCGGAACTGGGTCTGAATGTGACCTTCTTCCTTGATGGCCTTGGATTGCTGTTCGCAACGCTGATCCTTGGTATCGGCTTGCTGATTATCATCTATGCGCGGTTTTATCTGTCCAAGAACGATCCGATGGGGCGCTTCTATGTGTTCCTGCTTCTGTTCCAGGGGGCCATGGTCGGCATCGTTCTTTCCGATAACATCCTGCTGCTTCTGGTTTTCTGGGAACTGACATCGCTGTCATCGTTCCTGTTGATCGGCTACTGGAAACATCTGCCCGAAGGTCGTCAGGGTGCCCGCATGGCACTTGCCGTGACCGGTGCTGGCGGTCTTGCAATGATCGCCGGGATGCTGATCCTTGGCGATATTGTCGGGTCCTATAACCTGACCGATATTCTCCAGCATGCCGATCTGATCCAGGCATCGCCGATGTATGTGCCGGCGTTGATCCTGATCCTGCTGGGCTGTTTCACCAAGTCCGCACAGTTCCCGTTCCATTTCTGGCTTCCGCATGCCATGGCCGCACCGACACCGGTTTCGGCCTATCTGCATTCGGCAACCATGGTCAAGGCTGGCATCTTCCTGATGGCCCGCATGTGGCCGGTTCTGTCGGGTACGCCGGAATGGTTCTATATTGTTGCGACCGCCGGTCTGGTGACAATGGTTCTCGGCGCATGGATTGCGATCTTCAAGCATGACCTTAAAGGTCTTCTGGCCTATTCGACGGTCAGCCACCTTGGTCTTGTAACCATGCTGTTCGGGTTCGGTACGCCGATGGCCGCCGTTGCCGGTGTGTTCCACATCATCAACCATGCGACCTTCAAGGCGGCCCTGTTTATGACCGCAGGCATTGTCGATCATGAAACCGGTACGCGCGACATTCGCCGTTTTGGCGGGTTGCTGAACCTGATGCCGATTGCCGGGACCATCGGGATTATCTCGGCGGCATCTATGGCGGGCATCATTCCGTTTAACGGGTTCCTGTCCAAGGAAATGATGCTTGAAGAAGCATGGCATACGGTCTGGTTTGATCAGGCCTGGCTTGTTCCAACGCTTGCGACCATCGGTGCAATCTTCTCGGTTGCCTATTCTTTCCGGTTTATCTTCCATGTCTGGCTGGGCAAACCGCGTGACGAGAACCTGCCGCATCACCCGCATGATCCGCCGTTTGGCATGTGGGCGCCGCCTGCATTCCTGACCGTTCTTGTGGTTCTGATCGGTTTGTTCCCGGGCACCATTGCGGGGCCGCTGGTTGCGGCAACTTCGGGTGCGGTGATCGGTGGTGAGTTGCCGGAATATTACCTTGCACTTTGGCATGGCCTGACCCCGGCGCTTGGTATGAGTGCGATTGCGCTTGTTCTGGGTGCTGTTCTTCTGATGGGGCATGCCGGTCTTTTGTCGAAGACTGCAAACCTGTCGCGCCCGGATGCAAAGGCGATGTTTGACTGTGCTATGGTCAAACTGGTGGCCCTGAGCCGTTTGATCTCGGACAACCTGCATAATGGTTCCTTGCAGCGCTATCTGGCGATCATGGTCATGGCTGCGGTCGCCATCGGTGTTTCGGGCTTCTATGCCCAGCCCGATTACCTGTCAGGATCGCGCGAACTCCTTGACGTTTCACCGCCTGCTGCAATCGCATGGTTGCTGCTTGTCGTGACCTGTATCGCGTCGGTATTCATGCATCACAACCGGTTGCTGACATTGCTTCTGGTTGGTGTGATTGGCCTGATCGTGTCTCTTGGCTTCATCTATCTGTCCGCACCTGATCTTGCGCTGACACAAATCTCGGTCGAGGTCGTGACGGTGATCCTGATGTTGCTGGCCCTTAATATCCTGCCAAAGGAAACGCCAAAGGAAAGCATGCCGGGTCGCAAGCTGCGTGATGTGATTGTATCGGTTGCAGCGGGTCTTGGCGTTGGCGGGGCGATCTGGGCAATCATGACCCGTGATCTGCCAAATTCGATTTCGGCCTATCATCTGGCCAACTCGAAGATCGAAGGCGGCGGGACCAACGTTGTGAACGTTATCCTTGTTGACTTCCGTGGCTTTGATACCTTTGGCGAGATCATCGTTCTGGGTATTGCCGCACTTTCGATCTTTGCGCTTATCGAAACCGTAACCCAGGGCGAAGCCGCCAAACGTCTTGCCAATTGGGTCGTTAGCAACCGTCGTTCGGCGGATCGTCACCCGATGATGATGGTGGTGGCAACCCGTGTGATGTTGCCGTTGTCATTGATGGTTGGTGTTTACATCTTCCTGCGTGGTCATAACGAACCGGGCGGTGGCTTTATTGCCGGTCTGGTCGTCTCGGTTGCGCTGGTCATGCAATATATGGCGTCGGGCTTTGGCTGGACCCAGAACCGCATGAAGGTCAACTATCACGGCATGATTGGTCTGGGCGTTATTGCGGCGGCGATTACCGGTGTTTCTGCCTGGGTTGCCGGACTTCCGTTCCTGACCAGCGGCTTTGTTCATGTTCATCTTCCGATTGTTGGCGAATTTGAACTGGCATCGGCAATGGGCTTTGACCTTGGCGTGTTCCTGACGGTGGTCGGGGCGGTGATGCTGGCACTTGCCAAACTGTCACAGGTCGAACGGATGGCCGAACATGTGGATGTGAATGTCGATCCGATGGATCACGATCCGTCTGTGTCTGTCGCAACCCCGGAAAAGGAGGCCTGATATGGAATTTCTTGTAGCAAGCAGTATCGGGCTTCTAATCGCCTGCGGCACTTATTTGTTGCTGCGCGGGCGGACCTTCCCGGTGGTGATCGGTCTGGCATTGATTTCCTATGCGGTGAACGTGTTCCTGTTCGCGATGGGACGTTTGACGATCAATATGCCGCCGATCCTGCGTGATGGTGTCACCGAATATACCGATCCGCTGCCCCAGGCACTTGTCCTGACAGCCATCGTGATTTCATTCGGCATGACCGCCCTGATCGTTGTTCTGTCGATCCGGGCTTATCTTGAAATCGGCAATGACCATGTTGACGGTCGCCCGGTTGGTGCGCCATCCGAAGCAGGAGATAAAAACTGATGGGTGACTGGATTGTTGTTCCCATAGTGCTGCCCGCCGTGATGGCCGCCCTGATTGTATTGGCGGTTCGTCACGACATTATCTTGCAGCGCGTATTTTCGATTGCAGCGACGGTTGCCCTTGTCGGGGTGACGCTCTCGCTGGTGGTGTTTGCCAATGGCCATGATCCGGAAATGTACGCATTGTCGGATTGGCCTGCTCCGTTCGGTATCGTGCTGGTTCTTGACCGCTTGTCGGCGATGATGGTGTTCCTGACCTCGCTTCTGGGGCTTGGTGTTGTCCTGTTCGCCTCAAGCGAATGGGATCAGCGCGGCAAGCATTTTCACGCCCTGTTCCAGTTCCAGCTGATGGGTGTGAATGGTGCGTTTCTGACAGGCGACGTGTTCAACCTGTTCGTCTTCTTCGAGGTTCTGCTGATTGCATCCTATGGCTTGATGCTGCATGGCGCAGGGGCAGATCGTCTGAAGGCCGGTATGCAATATGTCGTCATCAACCTGACGGGATCTGCCTTGTTCCTGCTTGGTGTCGGCATGATCTACTCGGTGACCGGAACGCTGAACATGGCCGATCTTGCCATTCAGGTCAGTAATGTCGCACCGGGGGATGCCGCCCTTTTACGGGCAGGTGCGCTGGTACTGCTTCTGGTCTTCTGTGTTAAGGCGGCATTGGTGCCGATCCATTTCTGGCTTCCGGGGACTTATGCCAATGCACCGGCCCCGGTCGCAGCCCTGTTTGCGATCATGACCAAGGTCGGTGCCTATTCCGTGTTGCGTGTCTATTCGCTGGCCTTTGGCGACATGGCCGGTGACATGTCATGGCTGGCACAGCCCTATTTGTTGCCAGCAGCCCTGATCACGCTGGTTCTGGGTATGACCGGCGTTCTGGCAGCCAAGCGTCTGAACGGGCTGATTGCCTTTTCCGTGGTTGGTTCCATGGGGACCTTGCTGACGGCGATTGCACTGTTTACGCCCGAAAGCATTGCCGCAGGTCTTTATTACCTGCTGCATTCGACCTTCTCGGCAGCGGCCCTGTTCCTGATTGCCGATCTGATAATATCTCGCCGAGGCCAGTTTGGTGACAGCCTGAACACCGCCCCGACATTCCATCAATCGGGTTTCCTTGCGGTTCTGTTCTTTGTCGGGGCGATTGCGATGGCCGGGATGCCACCGTTAAGTGGTTTCCTTGGTAAATTGCAGATCCTTGATGCGGCCCGCGACAGTGACGCCATGGTCTGGATCTGGGCGATCATTCTGGTGACGTCGCTGATGTGCATTATCGGCTTTGGCCGTGCAGGCAGCGTTCTGTTCTGGAAGAGTGCCTCGGTCGACGGCGAAATTACCGTCGAAGGTGCCAAATGGCCGGTTCTGCCGATTGTTGCGGCGTGCGGCATGCTCGGCGCTCTGGTCGTGCTGACGGCATTTGGTGGTCCGGTAACGGATTATCTGCATGGCGTTGCCGCACAGATTTTCGATACCTCGGGTTACATTCAGGCTGTGCTGGGCGAAAACGCTCTGGCATTGCTGGGTCAGTAAGCGGAAAGGACAAGGATCGTAATGATGAAACGTTATCTCCCCCATCCGCTTTTGACACTGGTTCTGCTGGTTGTGTGGGTGTTCCTGGTCAACGAGGTTTCGGCAGGTGCCGTTGTCTTCGGACTTATCCTTGCAGTGATCATTCCGCTGATCACGGCCAATTTCTGGCCTGCGCGTCCCAGAGTGCGCAATGCCTATGCGATCTGTGAATATGGCCTGATCGTTATGTGGGACATTCTGGTTGCCAACGTTGTGGTTGCCGGTCTGATCCTGTTTCGCAAGACCGAAAGCCTTGAGTCAAAATGCGTTGTCGTTCCGCTTGATCTGACTTCGCCCGAGGCGATCACAACCCTTGCCGGGACCATCACCATGACGCCGGGCACGGTGACGATTGATCTGAGTGCCGATGCCAAAAGTCTTTTGGTTCATTGCCTGCACGCACCAGATGCACAGGGCGTGGTCGATGATATCAAGGACCGCTACGAACGCCGTCTGAAGGAGATTTTCGAATGATCGAATATGCACTGAATTTCGGCTTCGTCTGTGTGGCACTGGCCCTTTTGATGAACCTCTATCGCCTGACAGCCGGGCCGACCACGGCAGACCGGGTTCTTGCGGTCGATACCATGGCGATCAACGCGATTGCGCTTCTGGTGCTGTATGGCATCGGGCAGGCAACGGCGATGTATTTCGAAGGCGCATTGCTGTTTGCGATGTTCGGTTTTGTTTCAACGGTGGCCTATTGCAAGTTCGTCTTGCGTGGCGACATCATCGAATAAGGGAGCGATAAGATGCCGTTTTTTGTTGAACTCATCATTTCGCTTCTGATCGTGATTGGCGGATTGTTCCTGCTGGTCGGATCGTTCGGAATGATCAAGCTCAAGGACCTTTTGCCGCGTCTGCATGCGCCGACCAAGGCAAGTACCGTCGGGTTGGGTGGTGTTCTGATTGCTTCCATGCTGTTCTTCTGGGTCGAGCGGGGGCATTTCACCATTCATGAATTGCTGATCACGCTGTTCATTTTCCTGACAGCACCGATCACAGCAAACCTGATCGCCAAGGCCTATATGCTGCTCAATGTTGATCCGAACAAGGATCTGCCGCCATCCAAACAGGATGAAGGCTGGGCAACATTTGATCCGGTCGGGCCAGAGGGCTATGACCCCAGCGAAGAATACAAGGAAAAGGAAACCTGAAAGGCAGGGGACCTTTGATTATTCAAACGGCACCGGTCATCCGGTGCCGTTTTTGTTATGATGATCGTATCGCACTATTCAGGACGGGGCCGAATGCAGTTTGAAACCAATCGATTGATCCTCAGGCCGCGCACCATGGATGACTTTGATGCCTGCCTTGCCATGGACCGGGCACGGGGTGTGGTTGATTTCATTGCTGGGCCCTGGGATGATCCTGATCAACATCGCGCATTCATTCGGGACCGGATCAATCAGGATTACGGGGTTGGGCTTGGATACTGGTCGATCTTTGCCAAATCCGATCCTGCACGCTTCATGGGGTGGATATTGCTGATTCCGGAAGACGCAGTTGGCCCGGATATCGAAATAGGCTGGCGACTGCATCCTGATTACTGGGGGCGCGGCATCGCTTATGAGGCAGCGCGCACCGTAATGGATCATGGTCTGGGACATCTTGAACTTTCGCGGATCGTTGCGGCGATTGATCCGGATAACACGGCATCCCGCAAGCTTGCCGCCCGACTTGGAATGGTCGAAACCGGTTTGCGGGATGAATATGTTCTCCATGAGATCACCCTTGAGCGCTATCGTCAGATGCAATCGGAAAAACCGGCCGGGTCAGCCCGATGAAATTGCAATATTGTCGGCATTCGGGTGGCTTGCTATGACCAAGGAAACAATGAGATAGCCGACGCCATGCCAGACTTTGCCATAGAAGATCAGTATCAGGGACGCATTGCCGGGATCGACGAGGTTGGTCGCGGACCGCTGGCTGGCCCGGTTGTGGCTGCTGCTGTTATCTTGCCACGCGGTGACGGCCTTCCCACCGTGCTGCTTGAAGAACTTAATGATTCCAAAAAGCTGTCCGCCAAAAAACGCGACAAGCTTTTTGATGTGATCATGGCCTGTGCCGAGGTCGGGATTGGTGCCGCGTCGGTGCGCGAGATTGATCAGATCAATATCCTGCAGGCAACCTATGTTGCCATGCGCCGTGCGGTGGATCGGTTGCCCTGTGTGCCGGATCAGGCGCTGGTGGATGGCAATCGTGATCCGGGATTGCCCTGTAACGTTGAAACTGTGATCAAGGGCGACAGCAAGTCGCTTTCGATTGCAGCGGCGTCCATCGTTGCCAAGGTGGTGCGTGACCGGGCGATGGCCCGTCTTGCAACGCGCTATCCGTTTTTTGGCTGGGAAGGCAATGCGGGCTATGGCGTGAAAAAGCACATGGCTGGTCTGGGCGAAGTTGGCCCGACCCCCCATCACCGCAAAAGCTTCAAGCCGATTGCCGATCTATTCGAAGCCATGATGGGCAGTTGATTGCTCTTGTCGGACTGCGCTTTCTAGGCCAATGCGATGCGATTGCGCGCGATGATACTGGCCCGGACAAGGTCGGTGCCGTCTTCTTCGCGGCTGATAGCGGCAAAGCCATTTGCATGGCGCAGATCAACCCGTTCATGGACCCGGCATTCGGTGCGGAACTGGATATCAAGGCTTTCAGGCTGGAAGTCGGGCCGATTGTTTGGTCCGGCAACGCCCAGCACCCATTGCATGAGCCGCACATTATTCACATGCCCATAAAGATCAAGGTCGGATGGGCGGGCCTTGATGCTGTCAATCACCGGAAGCGGATCATTGGTGAATGCCGGACGCAAGGGCGGTTCGATCAGTTTAGGACCCGGCGGATCGGGCAGGCGTTCTTCGATCCAGTCCGGCCATTGCGCCGCGCGACGCGTTCGCAGATCAAACATCACCCAGTAACTCTGGGCAACGCCAATCACGTCACCCTTGCTGTTGCTCAGTCGGAAATCACGGGTGGCGACACGGCGCGAGACACCTGATGGCCATGTTTCAACCAGGATATCCTCGCCATTGCCGGGATAGTCGCGGATATGAATGACCATGCGGGCAAGGACCCAGGCAATCCCCTGATCAACCGTATCGTCATAGGCAAGTTTGAGGATACGGGCCCCCCATCCGGCGGCATCCTGCATATAGTCGGCGAGAGCCGACATCATGACTTTGCCATTTTCACCGATCTCGGAATATCGAACGCGATAGGTCCCCTTCCACCCGCAATTGGCGGGAAGGGTGGCTTTGGCGATGTCGTCCCAGTTGATCGTCATGTTGGTAAACCTGCATGTCATGAGAACACAGTTATAGGAACCCGGTTCGCAGGGTGTAAAGGGTGGTAACAGTGCAAACGGTGCAAAGAGCGTACGCACACATTGCGAACCGGGCATTGGCCATTGTCAAGGCAGGGGGCTTTTATTGTGTCGTTAACTGAGCCATCAGGGTCGTGACATCGGGGTGAAGCCATGTTTCGGCAATTCTAAGATCGCGAAGACGATATAGAACCATGCCGGTGAAATCGACTTTGTTACCCGATGCCGCAATACCGGCAAAAACATCATGATGGGTTGCCTGAATGCGGAACCGGACCGCGACATGGTCATGCTCGGCAACCATGGTCAGAATGGTGAATGCCATATCCGGAAAGGCCGCATTCAACCCGACAAAGAAATCATGATAGCTGTCAAGATCATGCGGGTTCTGACAGGGGAAACCATGTGTGACGATGTCCGATGTCACAAGGTCATAGACGATACCGGGGTTGTGGCTGTGGCTTTCTTCAAAGAAGCGCAAGACGACATCACGGTTGGTGATATATTTCGGTGATAACTGGTGTGTCATGAAATTATGCTCCTGCCTTTGCCATGATAGCTTCAAAGGTTGCGTGATCGGGCCCGCTAAAGGCCGGGGCCAAACGGGCGGCAGAAACCGCATCCAGCAATCGGTCTGTGATGTTCTCTGCCGGGGGCAGATGGCTGCTCAGAACGTGGCGCGCCGACAGGGCCCGAAACTGGTCAAGCGATGCCTCGAATTGTGTGCCATCGACAAAGTCCAGCCAGGGGGCGTCAACCCGCGTCCAGCCAATGATCCCGTCGCGCAGGATGGCGTCGGGAATATCATTTGCCCGCTGATAGATATCGGGCAACAACGCACCACAGCAGTCCGAGCTGAACAATATCTGTTCAAGCGGATCAAAGATCGCTGTTGTTTCCGGCGCGTCAAAGGTTGGAGGTGTGATGGTCTGTAAGCTGCGTCCACCGGCCACAAAGGTCTCGCCGGGATTGACCAGCCTGACTCGCTCGACGGGAAAACCTGCAAGGTTCAACTTGCCCATTCCGACAAAGGTCGTGATGATGGTTGCGTTGGGAGCAACATCAAGGAGCGCTTTGAGATTGCCTGTATGATCCGGGTCGGCATGGGTGATCCAGATCCAGCGTAATTCGGAAAGCGTGACGCAACTGGCCAATGTTGCCATGAATTCATTCTGAACGGCACGGATACCGGCATCGACCAGAACGGGTTCAGCGCCACTGATCAGCGTTGCGTTGATGGGCAAAACGCCAAAACCGGCAACAGGTAAAAAGGACGGGATGACGGTTACGCTGTCTGTAACCGGGATCGCGGTGACGATCGAGGGGATATGCATCTTGATGCTCCGTAATTCAGCTGTGCTCTGTGGGGCAGAAGCACGGGTTGATAAATGAATAATCATTTGTGATCATTGAAATACGAAAGACAAAAGTCGCTTGTCAATATTTGTGTGAACGATGGTGTTTATTTAAATGGAAAAACGTAAATATAACAAAGGATTGCGCGCTGATAAGGAAGGCGAAACGCGTCTGAGAATTGTCGAGGCTGCCATGAATTTGCATGGTGAAGTTGGCCCGGCACAGACGACAATCAGTGCGATTGCGGATCGCGCGGGGGTGCAACGCCTGACGGTTTACCGTCATTTTCCTGAGGAAAATGAACTGCTTGGCGCATGTTCATCGCACTGGCTTGAATTGAACCCGCCGCCGGGTCCGGAAAGCTGGCGCGAGTCGGTGGCGACCGGGGACTGGGCGATCGCGATCCTGAGTATGCTGTATCAATATTACAGCGAGACCGCTTATATGTGGGATCACTGTTATCGCGACCGGGCAAATGTCGCGGCCTTGGACGAGAAGATGAAAGGCTTTGATGCTTATCTTGAAATGCTGACTGCCGATATGCTGGCAAGTCAGGATGATGAGCGCCGCCGTGGCAAGGTGTGCCGGGCTGTGGCACAGCATGCCGTGCAATTTTCGACCTGGCAGTCTTTGTCAAGGACGGGGATCGACAATGCGGAGATGGCCGCCCTGATGGATGACTGGCTTCATAAATGCCCGCACGCCTAGGAGTGGCATCGAAACAGTATCAGGGACATGTCTGGATCAAGGATGTGTCCGGCAAGGATATCCCAGACAAGGATATGCCAAAAGCAATACCATGCCCGAACCAAGGCTATGTCTGAGCCAAAGCTATGTCTGGGCCAAGGTTACATCTGGGCCAGGGATATTCCGGGCGTCTAGTCGACGGGGCGCTGGCGCATTTTCTTGATGTCGCCGCGCTTCTTTTTGGTGTCCACACGCTTGCGTTTGGCCGAAAGCGATGGTCGGGTTTTGACCCGGTATTTCTTGCGTTCGGCCGCCTTGCGCAAAAGGGCAAGCAACCGTTCAATCGCGTCCTGCTTGTTGCGTTCCTGTGTGCGATGGCGCTGGGCATCAAAGATGATTTCACCATCATTGGTCAGCCTGCTTCCGGCCAGTTCCCGCAAACGATCACGCACCCGCTGGGGCAGTTCGGTCAGGTCATCAATGCGTACGCGCATCTGCACGGCGCTTGAGACCTTGTTGACATTCTGTCCACCCGGACCGGACGCACGCACGAACTGAAAGTGCAGATGGCGTTCATCCAGATAAAGGCCATTTTCAATTTCAAGCATGATGAACCGTGCGGAATCTCGAGTGGTTAGGCGCAAGTAAAAATAACTGAGTGTAATAGTCGGCTATTGATTGAATTTTGCAATCCGAGCGCCTAAATTACAGGCGTCTAACCTGTCAGGGGCGTGACGGACTGTAAACAGGAAATCTATGGTGCGTGTTTCGCATATTTATCTGGCCCTTGGATGGCTTTCTGTCGGTTTTGGTGTCGTTGGTATCTTTTTGCCACTTCTGCCAACCACACCCTTCATGTTGCTGGCGGCCTGGCTGTTTGCCAAGGGATCGCCGCGCCTGCATGACTGGATCTGTAACCATCCGCAGTTTGGCACATCAATCCGTCAATGGAATGACCATGGCGTGATCAGTCGCCGGGCAAAGATGCTGGCGATTCTGGCCTTTGTGGTGGTGATCGCCGCATCGCTGATCTTTATTGAAAGCCGCTGGGTGGTAATGATCCAGTTACTGGTCGCCATCCCGGTCAGTGTGTTTATCCTGTCGCGGCCGTCCGAGGCCCGCCTGTCCGAGGCGGGTGCCCCGGTCAAGGCCGGAGAATAGCAAACAGCGAATAGGAGCGCCTTACCCGGTCTTTTTACGGGTCAGCTCGTCCTGACAGGTTTCTTCAAGTTTATCGAGTTCATCAAGCGTCGCGTCGATATCCTCTCGCTGTTTTCGCAGGGTTTCGCGGCGTTCATTGATTTTGTCGACAAGGATGGTCAACTGGGTGATTTCGCTGCGATCGCCATCATAGAGATCAAGCAGATCACGAATTTCCTTAAGCGAAAATCCAAGACGCTTGCCCCGCATGATAAGGCGCAGACGCACACGGTCGCGCTGGCTATAGATACGGGTCTGCCCGTGGCGTTCCGGGGAAATCAGTTCCTGATCTTCGTAAAACCGGATGGTTCGGGTGGTAACTTCGAACTCGCGGGCAAGATCTGTGATGGAATAGCTGTCAGTCATGGGGCTCAATCATCTTTACGCTTACGTAAACTGAAAGCTACATGCTTTCGGAAGCGGCGACAATCGGCAATTCTTTTGGAAGTTCAACACAGAAGGTGCTGCCCTCGCCGGGATTGCTGCTAACGCTGAGGATACCGCCATGGCGATCGGTGATCTTTTTACAGATCGCAAGGCCGATACCGGTTCCGGCATAATCCCCATATCCATGCAGACGTTTGAAAATCTCGAAGATGGTTTCGTGATACTGAGGGTCAATGCCAATACCGTTATCGGCAACGAAAATTCGGTGGCTGTTGGGGGTATCGGCGGCAAAAATCCGCACCCGTCCGCTTTCGGGGTCACTGTATTTCAATCCGTTTGAAACAAGATTCTGGAACAGCAAAAGCAACTGGCTGGCATCCCCCATCACGGTTGGCAAATGGCCTTCGCGGATGATGTTGCCTTCGGGGGCGGAACCGGCGCGCTTGAAATTGACGACTATGGCATCGAACAGATCATCAAGTGGCACCGGATGGAACGGTTTGCCATGCCGTCCGACCCGCGACAGGGTCAGAAGATCGTCAATCATGCGCTGCATGCGCTGGGTGCCGTCCACAGCGTAATGAATGAATTCGTCGGCGGTTTCGTCAAGCTTGCCTTCATAACGCCGGGCAATCAGCTGGGTATAGCTCGACACCATCCGAAGCGGTTCCTGCAAGTCATGGGATGCCGCATAGGCGAATTGTTCAAGCTCGCTGTTTGAACGTTCGAGCTCCGCCATGGTGCGCTGGATTTCCATTTCGTGGCGCTTGCGTTGGGAAATGTCACGAAGGGTGATGATGTAATGGTAACGCTGATCGGCGGAAAAATGACTGATCGCGACCTCAAGCGGAATATTGCGCCCGCTTTTGGTAAAGGCCATGACTTCGATCACGCCGGTGCCAAGATCGGTCAGCAACCGGTTGGACGGCGGTTGGGTAATCGGAATATGGTCGCTGTCTGGCAAAAGAAAGCGGATGATATTACGCAGTTCCGGATCGCCATCCGGCCCGCAAAGTTCCTGTGCGCGCGAATTCAGCGGTTCGATATTGCCGTCATCTGATGCCACAAGAATGGCATCAATGGTATTTTGCAAGATTGCTTTTGTGCGATCTTCACTGCGCTTGGACTGGGTCACAAGGTCGGCCAGTTCGGCAGCCTGTTTGCGCAAAAGCCGGTCGCGCTGCACCGCAAGGGTCACGTCCCGAATGATCAGCGAACATAACGTTCCGCTATTGCGTGTCTTGATCGGGTGTATGCGAATGGACTGCTCCATGCGCTCAAAACTTGCTGTAAATTGTGGCAGCGGGGAAAGCGGCAAGGCGCCCTGATTAAGCGACGGTGAAATCACCGCAGGCATGCCAAATTTCAGGCAATCATCAATCGCCAGACTGACACGCCCCAGCCTGGTTTCCGGAAAGACGTCATGAAGTGATTTGCCCAGAACCTGATCGGCTCGCAAGCCGGACCGGGTCTGCATCCACTGGTTCCAATGGCAAATTGTCCGGTCAGCAGTAAGTGCAACAAGTCCTGTGTCGGCGGTATCAAGCAATGCTGCGAACAATTCCGCAGCATTGCTGTCCCGACCAAGATCAAAGGACGGTGTGGCTTCTGTGGTCGGGTCGGGCGGTGGCTTTTTCATTCACCTCACCAATTAACCAAGCGAGTTGGCAATAAAACGACGCACCAGTTCACGCAGCATCTGAATGGAATCCAGATCCATGACAAACAGCACATACCCGTCGATATCGTTTTGCCGTAACATGAATTGAACGTGAAGGATCATCAGAACCGGCTTGCTTCCGGTGCCAAGATCTCCATCATCGACATCCAGAAGCGACCGGCTTTCACGTTTGCGAAATGACGGCATGGAACAGTTGATCGGTTCGCCCAGCACATTCGAAATGCTGCCAAGGCAGGCATTGAGAATGATGTTGCCGACCTCCATCAGGGCTTCCTGTTCCAGATCGGTCAGCGTATCAAGCGGGACATCAACCTTGAGCAGACTGCGCACCAGTTCCAGACTGCGTTCTTCGGGGAAGACCAGCATGGCTTCGCCCTTGAACGGGCCATCAAAGGTCTGGCTTACGGCCGAAACAACCTCGGTCGGGGCGCGGGCAAGATCCGTATCTGAAAACCGTTCAACGAACGTGATGCGCGGAACGGTCAGCTCAACCGGCTGGTCAACCATTTCCGATAACGACGACGCAGCGCGACCAACGCCGATATTGATCAGTTCGCTTATTGTATCATGTTCAAGTTCGCTGAGATCAATCATCGTGCCGCTTCCTGCGCGGCAATGAAGTCACGAATTTTTTCCTCGGTCGGCGGCTTGGCAATGAATTCAAGGCCAAGGCTTTCAGCCTTTTTCTGGATTTCCTGCTGAATATTGGCTGTCAGAAGGGCGATGACCGCATCGGGGAAGCGTCCGCGCAACTGTTCACCAAGTTCCAGTCCGTTCATGCCGGGCATGTTGAAATCAAGCAGCAGATAGTCATATGTCTTGCCCTCGACCATCTCGAGCGCCTTGCTGGCATCTTCGGCTTCGTCAATTGACCAGTCAGTGAAGTTACTGGAAATGAACGCCTTGACCAGAAGTCGGGCAAATTTGCTGTCATCGACAAGCAGGACGGAACGCTGTTGGGCCATATGTCTTCTCGGGTAAGCGGTTCAATGTGTTGCGGGGCGACAATTATAGTTCAGTCGCGGCATTTTCGGAAAGCCGCATGATATGTTTGACGATTTCATCCGGCGGGAGCGGGGTGGCAACAAGGAATCCCTGTACTTCGTCACATCCGCTTTCGCGCAAGAACGCCATCTGTTCCCTGGTTTCAACACCTTCGGCGACAACTTTCAGGCCAAGATTGTGACCCATAAGGATGATGGTGCGTGTAATGGCGGCATCATCGGTATCAATCGTCACATCCCGAACAAAGGAGCGGTCAATCTTGATGGAATTGATCGGAAGCCGCTTGAGATAGGCAAGCGACGAATATCCGGTGCCAAAATCGTCCACAGCAATCTGCAAACCAAGATGGCGTAACTCGTCAAGAATGGCGGCCGACTTCTTGATGTCCTGCATCATCACCGTTTCGGTGATTTCCAGAATGATGCGCGCGGCAGGCGTCCCGGTATCTGTCAGTATGCGTGATATGGTTTCTGTAATCCGGCCTTCAATAAGCTGTCTGGGTGACAGGTTGATGGCGATTGGCATTGGGGGAACAGACTGGGCATTCCATTCGTCAATCTGACGGCAGACCTCGCCGATCACCCATTCGCCGATTTTGCCGATCAATCCGGTTTCTTCTGCAACTGGAATGAACTGCATCGGCGAAATATATCCCCGTCCCGGCTGTTTCCAGCGGATCAGCGCTTCAAGGCCGGAGATACGGTTGGTGCGCAGATCAAGTTTGGGCTGATAATGCAGTTCGAACTGGTTCTGGGCCAGAGCTTCGCGCAGATCGTTTTCGATCACCAGGCGCGCCATGGCACTTTCATTCATTGTCTTGGTAAAGAAGTGATAGGTGCCACCGCCACCGGACTTTGCGCTATACATTGCGGTGTCGGCATTGCGCATCAGGGCAGGGAAATCCTCGCCGTCTGATGGATAAAGGGCGATGCCGATTGACGGTGTGACAAACAAAATGCGTCCCTTGATGTCAAATGCCGGGGCAAGGGCATCAAGCACGGCCTGTGACAGGATTGCGGCATCCTGTGTTTCTTTCAGATCGGGAATGATGATCAGAAATTCATCCCCGCCAAGACGACCAACAACCTCCTGTCGACCGATTACTTTTTGTAACCGGCCTGCCACAGCCTTAAGCAGCAGGTCGCCAACATCATGTCCGAGACTGTCATTGATGACCTTGAAACGGTCAAGATCAATGAACAGAACAGCCGTGGCCCCGTGACGGGTCTTTGATGCGTCTTTATGTTTGCCAAGTGCACTCGACAGGCTGTGTTCAAGCATGCTGCGATTGGGCAGGTTGGTCAGCGTGTCGTGATTGGCCATATAGACCAGTTGTTCTTCATAGCGTTTTCTGACCGTGATGTCGGTCAGGATCGCCGTCATCATGGGGGTCGCCGCATCCGGTATCACACGAAACGCGATTGAAACATCAATCTCGCTCTGATCGGCCCGCCGGATGGGCAGGGTAAGACGTTTTTCTGCTGTTTGATTGACGATGGCATGTGCGGTCAGGTCGTCCAGGCTATGTTCCAGAAGCGGTATCGCACGTGGCATCAGGAATTCATGCAACGTTCTGCCTTGTGGCGTCTCATCACGCATTAGCCCGAGAAGCTGTTTGGCTGCGGCGTTATATTCTACGATCCTGCCTGTCGGGGTAATGGTCAAAATGCCGTCTGCGACATTCTGAACAATCGCGGTCAGCTGGTTCTCGCGATCTCTGACCTGTTGCTCGGTGGTCCGCAATTTATCAAGCGTTACCGAAATGCGTTCAATCAGGCCCCGGGTGGTTCCAAGGATCATGCCCAGTTCGTCACGGGCGTGGCTTTCGGGGATTGTAATGGCGTCGGCATTGGGGGTTTGCGGATCTATTTTACGCAGAAGGCTTGCCACTTTCAGCAATGGTTTGGTCAACGTTGCATAGAAAAACGTGACCAGTACCAGACCCAGTATCAGGTTGCGCAATATGCCAGATGTCAGAATGCGGGTTGCACGATTCAGGAATCCGTCAGCAATCATGTCGGTGTCGATCTTGACGCTCAGCCGCCCGACCAGGTCATTGTTGCTTCCGGCCTCAAGCGGGATTTCATATTCCTGATTTTCGCCAAACATCAGTTTGGACAGGAAGGTCCGGTTTGTGCTGATCGGCTGTTCGTTTCTTTGGGCAAGAATGTTGTCAAAATTGTCGCGCAGGATGGCTTCATAAACCGGTTCATATTCGAAAATGCCCGAAACCACACGCGCCGCAAGCGTTTCATCAAGTCCGTATGCTGCCTGTGTCGCGGATTCGCGTAATGTTGCCAAAACCTGCATGACAGTTCGGTCAATCAGGTTCTGTTCCTCACGCAAATCCCAGACGATCTGAATGCCACTGAACAGCAGGCCGATAAGCAAAGTAAGGACAACCGCAATCCTTGCCTGTTTGACAGACAAGCGATCCCGCCAGTTAAGCCGTTGCTGATCAAGGCTTTTGTCAGGCACGCGTTACCCCAGAAATCCGCTAGTTCCACTCAATCAAAAGCAGACTATGGCTTTGCCGGGTTAAAAGCAATTATCCGAGATGTTTGCAAACTGGAAAAACGCAGAGAAATCTGTATGGTCTGCGCTGCTTTTCGGCGCGATGCCGGTGATCGAATACTGCCACCATGCCGCATTGCATCAAGAATTGAATACTACGTAAAAAAATGGGGTTTTATTGGAGTTGCACACAACTGCTGTGCGTGATAACCCAATCCCCAGAGAGAGAACAGGCCAAGCGCGGGTGCAGCCGCAATCTGGCCTCGCAACCTGTACGGAGTTACACCATGACCTATGTGGTGACGGAAAACTGCATCAAGTGTAAGTATCAGGACTGCGTCGAGGTTTGCCCCGTCGATTGCTTCTATGAAGGTGAGAACTTCCTGGTTATTCACCCTGATGAATGCATTGATTGCGGTGTTTGCGAACCCGAATGCCCCGCCGAAGCGATTATTCCCGATACCGAGCCGAATCTGGACAATTGGTTGGAAATCAACCGAAAGTTCGCGGAAGTATGGCCAAATATCACCCGCAAAGGTGATGCTCCTGCCGATGCTGATGAATGGAACGGCAAGTCGGGCAAGACCGAATTGCTGAGCGAAGCACCGGGTACGGGCGACTGAATGTCGGTCTAACCCCCGAGATTTTATACGATTTTAACCCGCTGGTATTTGCCAGCGGGTTAAATGCATGGCTGCATTGAGCCAGACACACCGAAAAAATCTGTGAACCAGTGGCGTGTTGTGCTATTGTGGGCAACTCGCGTTAAGGGCTCGACAGGCTCGTTCCGAATTGCCGGATCTCCGTATTTTTATCCCTGTCTGAAACCGCGACTTCGCCAAAAGCTTGGTCGTGTGCAGCTCTTCGCGTCACTGGGTCTATAGTGTTACAGTTGAATGACCAGGCCTGATTGGGCCGGAAGGATGCTTGATGTCGGATAAGTTGCCCTTTGCTGTTGGCGATTATGTTGTTTACCCCGCACATGGTGTTGGCTGTGTTGGTGGCCTGGAAACCCAGGAAATCGCGGGTCAGGAATTGCGCCTTTATGTAATTACCTTTGAATCCAGCCGCATGACCTTGCGTGTGCCGGTGAACAAGGTTGGCAACTCGGGTCTGCGCAAGCTTTCCTCGAAAAAACAGATGGACTCGGCTCTTATTACCCTTAAGGGCCGTGCACGTGTAAAACGCACCATGTGGTCGCGCCGTGCACAGGAATATGAAGCAAAGATCAACTCGGGTGATCCGGTATCGATTGCCGAAGTTGTGCGTGATCTGCATCGCAGCGCGACCCAGCCGGAACAGTCCTTCTCCGAACGCCAGATCTACGAAGCAGCCTTTGAGCGCCTCGTTGACGAACTGGCTGCGATTGAGAAAATCGACAAGGACAAGGCGTCAGGCAAACTCGAGAAGCTTCTGCAAAAAGCTGCCTGATTGCATAAGTCAGCTATACAACTATTTATAAAAGCCGGCCCACAAGCTATCCTTGGGCCGGTTTTATTTTTTGTTTTAGGCAGGTTACAGCGATGAGTGCAGTTCTGGCGCCGATAAAGCCGGCCGAGAGAATCTGGGTTGTCGGCGCGATCAATGGCGATCATGGCGCATTGTGCGCCGTCCATCGCAAGCTTGCCGAGCGTATCAAGTCTGGTGACCGGCTCGTTTATCTCGGGAATTACTGGGGTGATGGCACGGCCGAGAATGTCATTGCGACCATCAATGAGCTTTTGCTGTTTCGTCGCTACTTCATTGCACAGGACGGGGTCGATATTGCTGATATCGCCTTCTTGCGGGGGGCTTCTGAAGAAATGCTGTCGAAGTTGCAGCAAATCCAGTTCGCCCCGAATCCCGGTGAAGTCTTTGACTGGATGCTGACACGCGGCATTGCCGGAACAGCACGCGCCTATGGTTTTGATCCCGCCCACGTTCAGTCGATCATGCGTCAGGGCGCACATGCCATTTCACAATGGACGTCGCAGTTCGCCGATTCATTGCGTCGCCATAGTGGTCACAGCGCTTTGATGTCGGACCTGAAACATGCGGCCTATACAACGGATGGCAGGTTGATCTTTGTGCATGCGGGGCTTGATGGCTCGCGTCCGCTGACCGGGCAAACGGATACCTTCTGGTGGGGGGGCTCAATGTTCGAGGCCATTACCGAACGCTATTATGACTGTGCGCGCATCGTTCGTGGTGCTTCCCAGACGCAGGTTGGTCTGCAGGAACGGGAATTCACATTGTCTGTTGATGGCGGGGCCGGACGGGGTGGTGTTCTGATTGCACTTGCCCTTGATGGTCAGGGCAAGATTATCGAACAGGTCACAAGCGGTACCTGATCCTTACAGCGAACCTCAGTCAAAAAAAGGCAGCACCCGCCAGGATGCTGCCTTTTTCATTTCCATTGATGGCCGTTCCTACTGACGGACGACCTTGACCAGTGATCCTGTGGCCGGGCTCTGCCCGTCTGCAAGACCGTTCAGGGTGGCAAAGGTTTCTGCGGGTGCGCGGTCAACCTGCATGTCATCAATAAAGGTCTGCAACGTATATTCCGGATTTACTGCCCGAACCTTGATGCGAAGCGGCGTATATATCTTCTTCTCATTGGCACTTAGCGACCGGAAGCTATAGGTCGTTTGACGCAGCGGAAGGTTATAGCTTTCCGTCTGGTCAAGCGGAGTGATGAACAGGAACTGATAGGCCGAATTCCCGTGGCGGATCACAACCACCCGAAGGCGTGCGGAACCCGATCGCAGGGATATATCGGCACTTCCTGTCGCGGCTTCCTGTCCATTGATATCAATCATTTCGATATCACGAAGCGCGATCTTGGTTGAAAATCCGCTTTCAAGATACCGGTCAAGCCGCACATCCTTTGCCTTTGGCGCGCCTTCGAAGACGATTTGCGCGCCTTTGTTATCTGTCGCGACGACGGCTGAGGGCTGATTGTTGATGGTAAAGCCTTCCGGCACTTCAAAGCGGAAATCAAGCGGCACATGTACAAAGTCACGCCCGCGGACATAGCCCTGATCAGGACCATCCCCGTAAAGAACTCCGTCAATCGCTGTCATATAGCGAACTGCGCCAAGTTCCGGGTCTTTGACTGCGGTGACGTTTGCGCTTTGATGGGCCTGTTGAATGCGGTCAAGGGTACGCGGGTGGGTCGCCATGAAGTCATACTGGTCAACATCATCAGGTGACCTTCCGGCAAGGACTGCTTGCAGGCGGGAATGGGCGCGCAGTTTTTCAAGGAATGTCGCCATTGCATCGGGATCGTAACCGGCACGGGTAATATAGCGCACGCCAAGCATGTCGGCCTCGAATTCATGTTCGCGCGAAAACGACTTAAGGTATGCGCTTGCACCGGTATTGATAATTTCACCTGCGCCGTTGCCAATGGCCATTGAAAGCCCGCCGGCAAGGATCTGGGTCAGGACACTGCGGCTATAACGTTGAGCGGAATGGCGGGCAACGACGTGACCGATTTCATGGGCAATCACACCGGCCAGTTCCGCCTCGTTCGAGGCAAGTGTCGCCAGACCGCGCGTGATGTAAACATACCCGCCGGGAAGCGCAAAGGCGTTAACGACCGGAGAATCCAGAATGGTAAAGGTGAATTTCTCGTCCGGGGTTTCTGACACCGCAACGAGCTTTTCACCAATCTCGGTGACATAGGCGGCAAGGTCTTTTTCGGTGTAATTTCCACCGAATTCCTTGACCATTTTCGGGTGCTCCTGCGACCCGATTTTCTTTTCCTCTTCAGGCGACATAAAGGCTGTAAAGCTGTCTTCGCCGGTTGCCCGGTTGGTTGAACATCCTGCAAGGGATGTGCTCAGCGTTACCGCAGCCAGAATTGCGATCAGGTGTTTCTTATGACCGAATTTCAACCAGCTCATTGATACCTTTCCTCATGTCGCTCTGCCGCGTAAGCTACCTGTTCTTACCCGGCGAAACCAAGTGGGAATTGGTAGCGCGTGTTCAAACATCATTCAACAGATTCGCTTGCATTAATCTGGCATTCCAATTGGGGAAATTTTGCGGCCAAGGTATTTGTCAGGGTATTGGGCCGCCTGTTTTACCTGCCGATTGTCCAGATTTGCATTCTGTTATCTATGGCATTTAGTCCAGAAGTCCGGGCGGACAACTGGCTGTGCGGGGTGGGCATAAATATGCGTTCCCTTGAGTCCCGGGCACCACAGAATAATGATCTCGTCTGGCGCAAGGTGTCTGAATTGGGGGTCGCAGCCATCGATGACCTCAACGCACCTGAATTCAAAGAGACAAAACTGCGTCTTTCCGACTTGGCGTTTGTTCCGGAATATGAAAACGCAGCCTTAAGCTGGATGAGATCTGCCAGTCGCGCCGGAGTGGAAATCGCCATTGCATCGGAGCACGCCGATTATCTGGGACGACATCGGGCATATGTTCAAAGCCTTTCCGGGGGTGAAAGTGGTGCGCCAAAGATGACGTCATGGTCGGAACAACTTCTGTCACAGGGGCTCGCCATGTTGTTGCCCCAGGGGCGGACGGATTTGACGAAACTGATTGCAGCCGAGAATCACGCGATCAGTCAGAGATCAGGCATCTGGTCGGATCGCTCGCCGGGGCGCGCCTATTTTGTTGCAGCCGATCAGGGGAATGCCGATTTGTCGCGTGTTCATGATGCTATCGGGCGGTTTGTTCTGGTTGAGGGTATCCTGCGTGCGGTCGAGCATCAGGAATGGCGGACTTACCTTAATTTCGGGTCGGATTGGCGGCGCGATTTTACCATCGCGCTTGAGGATGACGTGCGTCGGAGGCTTGCCAAAGATCAGTCCCCCGATGATGCATTTTCCGGCTGGATCGGGCAGAAAGTCCGGGTACGTGGCATCGTTGAAAATCGCGGTGGTCCCTATATCGCGGTCGATAACCCTGACCGGCTATGCCTCATGACCGATTAGAGACTTGTGTTTATTCCATAAGTTGTGAGATTGCTTGTCGGATATTGCCACCAGCAATCTGTAAAATCACATTCTGCCAAAGTCATGAGGTCCGACGTGCTTTATCCCGAAATTACGCCCCACACGACCGGTTATCTGTCACGCGCTGACGGTCACGAAATTTATTGGGAAGAAGTCGGTAACCCGGCTGGCATTCCGGTTGTTTTCCTGCACGGGGGGCCAGGCGCAGGACTTTCACAAAACAGTCGCCGGTTCTTTGATCCGGAAAAATACCGCGTCATCTTGCTCGATCAGCGCGGTGCGGGGAAATCCAGACCATTCGGAAGCCTCGAAAACAACACGACCGACCATTTGATCGGCGATATAGAAGCCCTGCGCGAAGAGCGCGGCATTGAAAAATGGGTCGTATTTGGCGGGTCGTGGGGATCCACGCTTTCGCTGGCCTATGGACAGGCACATCCCGAACGGGTTCTTGCCTTTGTCTTGCGGGGCATTTTCCTGGGACGTGAAACCGAGATCGCATGGTTTATGGATGGCATGGGCCGTTTCTTCCCGGAGGCAGAGCGTAAATTCCTCGATGTTGCCGGTTTTGATCGCAATCCCGGCTGGCAGAAGATGCTGGATCGCTATACCGAGATTTTTGCAGGCAACGATGGCGAGGACGCCGCAATCGAAGCCGCGCGCGTTTGGTCGGCCTACGAGGCGACCTGCTGCACCCTGCTGCCTGATGAAGGTCTGGTCGAAGATTTCGAAAGCGATGAAGTTGCACTGGCACTGGCAAAGCTTGAACATCATTACTTTGTCCATCGCTGCTTTTTCGAGCCAAATCAGCTGCTTGAGAATGTAAGCCGGATTAACCACCTGCCGGTTGTGATTGTTCAGGGGCGCTATGATGTCGTTTGTCCGCCGACATCGGCATTTGCATTAAAGGATGCCTGGCCTGAAGCAAACTTGGTGATTGTTGACGATGCCGGACATGCGGCAAGCGAGCCTGGCATCGTCCGTGAACTTGTTCGGGCGATGGATCAGTTCGACGGTAAAAAGTTTAAGTGAAAATTACTAAACTACACCAATGTGTGGTTGAGTTTCCGACATGCTTGGGTAAGTATGTCGCACGTGTTGATCTCGTGGGGACTTGATTAATGAAAGTGACTTTGGGGAAACTGCTTGCAGTTTGTGTCTTTTTCGGCTTCGTAAACGCAGCTTCTGCGCAAGAAATTCTCGGCAATAACAAGGATTCAGGGCTTCTCGAATTTTCGACCGGTATGGTCGATATCACGCAAGATGAAGAAGCCGCAGAATTCCGTCTCAATTATCGTGCACAACATGCCATGTTTGATGTGGCCCGCCCGATCGGTGGTGTCATGGTCACATCAGAAGGTGCCGTTCACGGCTATGGCGGCCTTGCGATGGACGTCCTTTGGGGCGATCACTTCGTATCGAGCATTTATACCTCGGTTGGCGCCTATCATCAGGGCAATGGTGAGGATCTCGGTCACTGGATCGAATTCCGTTCAGGTCTTGAACTTGGCTTCCGCTTTGACAGCCATGAACGCCTCAGCCTTGGTATCTCGCATATTTCCAACGCAAGTATCGGCGATGAAAACCCGGGGACTGAAATCCTGTCTCTGACCTACTCCTTCCCGATTGACCGTCTGTTTGACTAAAACACCCAACGGCGTTGATGTCATCGGGCCACGCGCCCGAACGCAGATCAGAAGATCAAAAGAGTCTTTGAGGAAACCCTTCCCGAAGGCTCTTTCCTTTTGGTATGGAACCCGATTTTCCTATGCCGGTCTGTTGGCCGGGATGTTTGGCCGGCGTTTCATTCAAGCTCCCGGATTGATCGCAATTCGTTTAGCTGCTAATTGATGCTTCTCTTTGCGGTGTGCGCCCGTAGCTCAGCAGGATAGAGCACCAGATTCCTAATCTGGGGGCCACAGGTTCGAATCCTGTCGGGCGCACCATCCCTCCATATTGTTTCCACCGAATTCAAGCTGTTGCGTATTGCTCTCACAGCTTGAAAGCAATCAGTGTTCTTCTCATATCCTTACTATGTGCAAATGCCGTGATTTTTCATGGAAAAGCGCACCAAAAAATGGATCGGGAGGATACAATGACGAACTGGATCAGGCTTCCCAACAGTGAAGGCGACTGTGTCGGGGCATCCGCCACAGGGGGAGAGCGACCTACCTATCAGCGTCATGTCGGGCGCGCCGGGTTTCAGGGGCCATCCGCACAGATTTTCCACCGTCATCCTCCGGTCGGCTGGGCCGTTTTTGAAGGACCGTTAAGGCCGCGTGCATTCGATCTTGCCAAGCTTGCCCCCGGTCCGGCTTGTCCGTTGCAAGCGCGGCGTTTTTTGTTCAGTAACACGATGGAAGTCCGTTACTGGAAAACCGATGCAAAGATGCATGCGCTGGCGCGTAATGCAGATGGAGATACATTGCTGTTTGTCCATCATGGCGAAGGTTCGTTATTCTGCGATTATGGTCATCTGCCCTATCGCGACGGTGATTACATCCTGTTGCCGCGCGGTACGGCCTGGCGTGTCGAACCCTCTGCCCCGTGCGAATTCTTGCTGATCGAGGCAACGGCCGATGCCTTTGGATTGCCGGACCCCAAAACTGTTGCCGGTGGTGCTACGATTGATCCGATGCTGTTTACCTTGCCGCGTATTGATGATGCCTTTCGCGCCCAGCAGGATGAGGCATTCTGGGAAATCCACATCAAACGCAAAGGGCAGGTATCAACGCTGACCTATCCCTATAACCCGCTTGATGCGACCGGGTGGGAGGGGGATTTGTGCGTTGCCAAAGTCAATTGGCGCGACCTGTCCCAACAACGAAATGCGGGGCAAAAGGTACCACCAGCGGCCTATTGTACTTTTGTCGCCAAGACCTTTTCGGTCAGTACCTTTATCCCCAAAGTCGGCGAGGGCGTGTCGGGCATCCTGCGTGTGCCATTTTATCATTCCAACGAGGATGTCGATGAATTCGTCTTCTATCATCGTGGCGAGTTCTTCAGCCGCGGCGAGATCAGGGCGGGTATGGCGACCTTCCATCCAAGCGGTTTCCCGCATGGACCGCACCCGAAATCCTATCAGGAAAAAATGATCAAGGCCCCGGTTGAAACCGACGAGATCGCTGTGATGATCGACAGTCGGGACGTTTTGAGCGTCGATGAGTCCATTCCTGATGGCGCGGAATGGAAGGCCTATGTAAAAACCTGGGAAAAGGCGCAGGAAACTTTATAAGGACTTGCTCCATGCGGTAGGGAAATGGCAATCTGCGGCAGGCAAATAAAGGCCGGAAAGCCTGACGAAGGCTGTTAACGGTATTGTCAACTTGTCTGGTTAATTTATGCTGTGTCTTTAAAGTATGGTTTTAGTAGATTAGAAGGTCATACTGCACTGCATTCAACACTGCCATTTGGCTGTAATCAGGCAATCAGATGGCTGCAAATCAATATCGCCTGTACAGGTTGACCAAAGCCCATAATGACCAAGCAGAAGATCGTCAAATCCGTCAGTCACAAAACTCCTGAGCCGCAAAAAGCGTCAGAAGATGCTTTGGCATGTTTGCCGGTTTCATTCGCGACCCGCGGTGTGAGAACACCCTTTACGACGAAAACGCTGCGTTATGCGCGCGTCGCAATCGGGAAAAGTGGCCGCTCGATGATCATGTTGCCGGGGCTTGCAGGCGGACTTGGAACATATGAATTGCCGCTCGATACGCTGCGCGACGTGTTCGATCTTTCGGTGCATGACCGTATGTTGTTTGATCGCCTGCTTGAACTTGAAAATATTCGCCCGGGAACAGTTCTGGAGCACGCGCGGGCTGTCGCGGTGACCGGTGTGGGGGGCGTTGAACTGGCGCGGACCGCGATTGAACGTGACGCTTACGAAAAGTCGTCCCGCGAGTTGGGCCAGCTTGCTGTTTTGCATCAGGCCTTGCTTCAGCTTGGCGGCAGTGCCGTTCAGGATATGCAGCGCGAAGAGCTGATGACCATGGAGGGGCAGGTTCGCGCACGAAAGGCCCTTAACCGGTTCGCTTCCGAACACAAGGTGGCCAATGATACGATCATCGACAGTCTTGGTGAATGGAGCAAGATGATCGCGCCGGTCGGCCTTGAGCTTGACGGATGTCAGGGGGCATTGCGCGTTTTGACTCGCAGTCTGAGAAAGTTTGCCACCGATATCGAGGAATGGGCAAACTCCGAACAGTCTGACTTCCGGTTTATGGCAGGACGTGTTTCAAGCGCAACCAAGGCGACCTATAAGCACGCACTGCTTTGCGTCGAGGAAGTCGATAGCTGGAATGGCGAGTTGGGCAAGGTCCTGACCGACTGGGAAGGTGCCAAGCAGAATATTGGCAAAACCATCGAAAAGCTTTGGTGGCTGTTGGATGGCTGGCAGGAAATGATCGATCTGTGGCAAAAAAGGCCGGTAACTGATCGCGCCAAGCAGCGCGAGATTATCGAAGAAGTTGCCAGTTTTACGCCGGTCCTTCCGATAGAGGAAATCACCAGGGACGAGCAGCAATTCTGGGTCGATATTCGCGTCAACCAGATGCTGTGGGCAGGCGAATTGCGCAAGTTGGGTAGTGGGGAAATTGATGCGGATATGGTGGATCGTCTCGAACGCTTCAGGAGACAGTCTGCATGAAGGTTGAAGATGCAGGGAAACTTGGTGTTTCTCAACTCGGGCAGCTGTTTGAGTCGCTTAGCGGTTCGGAAATTGCGCGTTTTACACGTGCAATCGAAAGCGACCGTGTCGATCCGAAATTACCTTTGCCGCACGAAGCCATTCTGCAAATCCTGCGTCCGCGTCTGGCCTCTCTCAAGCCGGAACGCTACCCGACGCCGATGCGTCAATTCTGCGATCCGTTTGAAGATCTTCTGACCTCGGCAGAGCCCAGTGACAAAAGCATTCGCATCAGCCGGTCATCCTTGATGCCGATCTGGGGTGTCGTGACAGGTGTAAATGATCCGCATTTCAGCGAAGCAATGAAAGAAATCGAGGCTGCCGCCGCTGTCAGGGATTCGGCAAAGTTGGCAATCGCGGAGAGCAAACTCTGGAAAGCCGGCGCGCGGATCATCGAAGACCAGATTGCCCGCTCCCAAGAAGGGGTCAAGGAAGAGCGTGCTCTTGCAACGCGTCTTGGGTCGCGTATCCATCTTAAGGCCTTTGGCGAGGTCGGTCGTATCCTGAATGTCGGTGAGGAGATCGGTCAGGTCCGTGCCCGCTTCCCGTCTGCCCCAATCAGGGGGCTGGATGGCAATGATGTGACCTGGCTTCGTGACCGGTTTGTGGAAATTTCGCAATCAAAACCCGGGTTCGAACCGATGTTCCTGCTTGCAGTTCTGGCACGCCTGTTGCGGCCGAGCGAGCTGTTCAAGCTGATCCGTGTTCTGTCAAACAAGGCCGATGACCGCACTATCGAGAAGACCAACCTTGCCGAAACAGGTGATCTGATCATTGATCTTCTGGCCGAAACCGTGAGCGAGATCGAACAGGGTGTCGGAACCGGCAAGGATGAAGCCCATATCCTGTCACTGGCGCGCTGGTACGCATCCGAATTCACCCGAATCACCCGCGAATTTAAAATCCGCAAGGATGGGCGCTGGGGCGAAAAACTGCTTGAAACGCGCCGCCGGGTTTCGCGTGCCTTGGCCGATACGATGTTTGGTGCAACACCGGAACGCGTGATTGACGCACTGCCTAAAATGGAAGTTCGTCAGGGGCCGGGATCGGGCGCCAAGGGGCTTGCCCGGCCGCTATTTTCCCAGGACTTTGACTATGAGAAAGTTCTGGCAGCAGAAAAATCGGCAGAGGCAATTGCTGAAACCGCGCGTATTTCAGACGTTCTTGCTGCCCAAAGCTCGGCCGCCAAGGCTGTGGTCGAGCTTAAGAAAAAGCTCAATCAGATTGGTCGCGCCGGTGTTGATGGCATGGGGCGTCTTGCGCCCGAAGAAATCCCCAATGCGCAGCGCAATCTGATGGCAACGGTACGTTTGCTCGAGATTGTCGACGGCCCCGAAGATGCAGACGTTCTGCGTCGTCGCGGTATGTCAGCCATCCGCGCATTGACCAGCCAGAAAGCCAGCTGATTTCCACGACGGCCAATCGTCGGTAAATTACCGGTCTTCGCGCATGATCTTCGCAGTAAGCTGGGCGGCCGTTTCAAGCTGATCAAGCCAGCTCATGAAAGCGCGGATTTTTGGCAGGCGTGCGCGCGATGTCGGGCAGCAGGCATAATAGTGAAACGGGCTTGCCTTCGGGGGGCCAAAGGGCGCGACAATGCGTCCGGATTTAAGCTCGTCCTCAATGGCAAAGGTTGGCAGCAAGGCAACACCAAGTCCGGCGGCGGCGGCCTGCATTGCCATGGTGAAATGTTCAAATTTAGGGCCATTATCCCCGTCAATATCATGAAGCCCGCTTGCCGCGAGCCAATCGGCCCAGCCACGCGGCCGGGTAGCGATATGCAGTAACGGGAAATGACGCAGATCGTCGGCAACGGGGGCGCGATCCAGATTTGCGATTAGTTGCGGTCCGCAGATCGGCACCATTTCCTCGCCATGCAGGATATGGGCATCAAGATCGGACCATGTGCCCTGACCAAACAGAACAGCGATATCAATCTGTTCGCGATCAAAGTCCGGCATCCCGATCCGGGAAATAAAGTTGATGGCAATTTCCGGATGCTTGGACCTGAATTGCGGCAAAAGCGGAATAAGACACCGTGATCCGAATGTTGGTGGAGCCGCGACTGTCAGAACACCGCTTTCCGACCCGCCAGATAACATGGTCAGGGTCGCACTTTCGAGCTGATCAAGGGCAGGCCTGATAGATTGCAGGTAACTTTCGCCTTCGGGGGTCAGAACCAGACGCTGCTTCTCACGGTTAAAAAGCTTGCATCCAAGCCAGTTTTCAAGCCCCTGAATTTGTCGGCTGACTGCGCTTTGGGTCAGATACAATTCATCAGCCGCGCGCGACGCGCTGCCAAAACGGGCCGTTTGTTCAAAACAGCTTAGTGCCTTAAGGCTCGGGATACGTCGGCTCAATCATCACCTCTGGTCTGTCATATACGACATAGTTTATGAGTTTTTTGCATAAACTATGTCGCTTTTATCATTTGCAACTTTGTCTGCCAATTCCTAGCTTAACGGCATAAGCAAATAAGCTTTCAGGGGTAGCGTCATCTCGCCCTTCTATGGCGCTGCCCCTGCTTTCTATCGAAAAATTCATAAAAGGATCAGGCAAATGGCAAGCCGCGCACCGTTTCACTGGGAAGATCCGCTCCTGCTTGACGAGCAGTTGAGCGAAGAGGAACGCATGATCCGCGATGCGGCCCGTGCATATTGTCAGGAAAACCTGCAAACCCGCGTTCTTGAAGCCAACCGTCATGAGATTTTCCATCGTGAAATCATGACCGAAATGGGTGAACTTGGCCTGCTTGGCCCGACGATCCCCGAGGAATATGGCGGACCGGGTGTCAACCACGTTGCCTATGGTCTGGTCGCACGCGAAGTTGAACGCGTTGATTCCGGTTACCGTTCGGCAATGTCGGTGCAAAGCTCGCTCGTTATGCATCCGATCTTTGCCTATGGCAGTGAAGAACAGCGCAAGAAATACCTTCCGAAACTGGCAACCGGTGAATTTGTTGGCTGCTTTGGTCTGACCGAGCCGGATCACGGTTCCGATCCGGGTGGCATGAAAACCCGTGCACGTAAAACTGAGGGTGGCTTTACCCTTACGGGTTCGAAGATGTGGATCACCAACAGCCCGATCGCAGACGTCTTTGTCGTCTGGGCCAAGGATGACGAAGGTGTCATTCGCGGTTTCATCCTTGAAAAGGATATGAACGGTCTGTCAGCGCCGAAAATTGAAGGCAAGTTTTCGCTGCGTGCCTCGATCACCGGCGAAATCGTCATGGACAATGTCTTTGTGCCCGAAGAAAACATGCTGCCGAATGCCAAGGGTCTTGGCGGTCCGTTCGGTTGCCTGAACAAGGCCCGTTACGGTATCGCTTGGGGGGCAATGGGGGCTGCTGAATTCTGCTGGCACGCGGCACGTCAATATACCCTTGATCGCAAACAGTTTGGTCGTCCGCTTGCTGCCAATCAGCTGATCCAGCTGAAACTGGCAAACATGCAGACCGAAATTACCCTGGGCCTTCAGGGCGCGCTTCAACTTGGTCGTCTGCTTGATGCAGGCAAGGGCGCACCCGAAGCCATTTCGCTGATGAAGCGTAACAACTGTGGCAAGGCGCTCGACATTGCGCGTGTTGCACGTGACATGCATGGCGGTAACGGTATTGCTGACGAATTCCACGTCATCCGTCATTCGATGAACCTCGAAGCGGTCAATACCTATGAAGGGACCCACGATGTTCATGCCCTGATCCTGGGCCGTGCACAGACCGGAATTCAGGCCTTCTCTGCCGAAGGCTGATGACTTTCTGATCGGGCGGCAGCAGTCATGTTGCCGCCCGCTTTGATTCTGCCGCGTATTTCCACCTCGACTTTCGGGATATTCAGATGACTGGCGCACTTTCCGGGCTTCGTGTTCTTGACCTTTCGCGCGTTTTGGCCGGGCCATGGGCCAGCCAGACCCTTGCCGATATGGGGGCCGAAGTCATCAAGATTGAACGTCCCGGTGCCGGTGACGATACGCGCGGCTGGGGCCCGCCCTTTGCCAGGGATGGCAATGGCGATGACACCACCGAGGCTGCCTATTACCTGACGGCCAATCGCGGCAAGAAATCACTGACCATCGACATTACCAAACCGGAAGGTCAGGAAATCGTTCGCGATATTGCGGCTCAAAGCGACGTGGTGCTCGAAAACTTCAAGGTCGGCGGTCTTGCCAAATATGGCCTTGATTACGCAACCCTGTCTGCGATCAATCCCAAGCTTGTTTATTGCTCGATCACCGGATTTGGTCAGGACGGCCCCTATAAGGACCGCCCGGGCTATGACTTCATGATCCAGGGCATGGGCGGCTTGATGAGCATTACCGGTGCGCCCGATACGGTGTCCGGCGGGCAGCCGATGAAAGTTGGGGTCGCCGTTGCCGATATCTTTACCGGGCTTTATGCAACAATCGGTATCCTTGCTGCCCTACGCCATCGTG
Organism: Thalassospira profundimaris; assembly: GCF_003326795.1. Lineage (GTDB taxonomy): Bacteria > Pseudomonadota > Alphaproteobacteria > Rhodospirillales > Thalassospiraceae > Thalassospira > Thalassospira profundimaris_C. Next base: position 118,115 of record NZ_JPWI01000005.1, read on the forward strand.
ATGCAACCGGCGAAGGTCAATATATCGATCTGGCCTTGCTTGATGTTCAGACCGCAGTCCTTGCCAATCAGGCAATGAATTACCTGACAACCGGCAAGGCACCGGGCCGTCTTGGCAATGCGCATCCCAATATCGTGCCCTATGAAGCCTTTCCGAGTGCTGATGGTTATCTGATCCTGGCCGTCGGCAATGACAGCCAGTTCAAAAGTTTCTGCTCGGTCGCGGGGCTTGATGATCTGCCTTCTGATGAACGTTACGCGACCAACCGCAAACGGGTGGCCAATCGCGAGACACTGGTGCCGCTGATCCGTCAGGCCATGGTGACCAAAACCACCGATGAATGGATTGTTGCCCTTGAAAAGGCCAATGTGCCCTGTGGTCCGATTAACACCCTTGATCGTGTCTTTGACAATCCGCAGGTCAAACATCGTGGCATGGTCAAGCAGCTTGATCACCCGACTGCCGGAACTGTTCCGACAGTTGCCAATCCGATTAAGTTTTCCAAAACGCCAATCACGGATGAAAAGGCCCCGCCAATGCTGGGCCAGCATAGCGACGAAATTCTGCGTAAAGTCGCCGATCTCAGCGACGATCAGATCGCGAAATTGCGTGAAGCCGGGATTGTTTAACCAGAGCAATCTCTTGTCTCGACGCGTCGTGATGTGGATAAACTAGACCCAACAGTGAAATTTCAAACAGGGTTTGCATCATGAAAATCGCGGTAATGGGCGCGGGCGCCGTTGGTTGTTATTACGGGGCAATGCTTGCACGTGCCGGTCATGACGTGACACTGATCGGCCGTCCCGATCATGTCGAGGCAATGAACCGTGATGGTCTCTTGCTTGATTTCGGGGCGACACAGGAATTTGTCTCGGTCACTGCGTCAACGGATGCTGTGGCAATTGCCGGTGCAGAGCTTGTTCTGTTTTGCGTCAAATCGACCGATACCCAATCGGCAGGTGAACAGATCAAACCGTTCATATCCAAAGACACCATCATTCTAAGCTTGCAGAACGGCGTGGATAATGCCGAACGCCTGAGCGTGGTATTGGGACAGCCGGTGATCCCCGTAGTGGTCTATGTCGCCACCAGCATGGGGGGCGCAGGTCACGTCAAACATCATGGCCGCGGTGAGCTGGTGATGGGGCCGTCTGACCAAAGCCGGATCGTTGCCGATACCCTGCGACCGGCAGGTATTCCGATCGAAATCTCGGAGAATGCCGCAGGTGCGCTTTGGGCCAAGATGATCCTGAACTGCGCCTATAATGCGCTGTCGGCGATCACGCAGCTTCCTTATGGCAAGTTGGTCGAAGGTGAAGGCGTCGGCAACGTGATGCGCAACGCGGTCGAGGAATGCCTTGCTGTTGCCAGAAAGGATGGCGTTACTGTCCCTGATCATGTGTGGGAGGCAATTGAAAAAATCGCCCAAACCATGCCGACGCAGTTTTCATCAACGGCACAGGATCTTGCGCGCGGCAAGCCCAGCGAGATCGATTACCTCAACGGTTACATTGTGCGCAAGGGGACGGAATTCGGCATTCCGACCCCGACCAATCTGACATTGTTTGCTCTGACCAAACTGCAGGAAGGCAAGGCTTCCTGAGCCAGATGGCTTTGCGGTGATTGTAACCTATTCTGCCGGTGTTCCGGTTTGGTCGGTGCAGATGGCCGGTTTGGCTGTCTGGCTTTTGGCTGTCTGGCGTTTGGCAAAGGCCAAGATCTGATCGTTGAAGCCGACAAGGGCGGCGGCGGCAACAATCACCACCCCGCCAATCAGGCTGACCGGGGCAGGAAGCACGCCAAAGACCAGAAGATCAAGGGCAATGGCCCAGATCATCGCGGTATATTCAAACGCAGACAGGGTTGAAACCGGGGCACGCGCCAGTGCTTCGGTCATGGCGATATGGGCAAGGCCCCCAGTAAGACCCGCACTTACCAGCCAGATCAGGTTGCCCGCAGAAATCGGTGCCCAGCCAAACGGAATGGTCAGCAATCCGCCAATCGAACAGACCACGGCAAAGTAAAAGGCAATGGTGCCCGATGGCTCGGTCGTGGTCAGGGCCTTGATCTGAGTCTTGGCAAAGGCGGTGGTGATGGCAAAGGCAATCCCGGCCCCGATCCCGATCATGGTTTCGTGGTCCAGCCCCGGTGTCGAGATCATCGGCCACAGGATCAGGAATACACCGGCAAAACCGGCCAGTGTCGCGCCGGTGACCAGCCAACCCGGATTTTCACGCAGGAACACCATGGCAATCGGAATGACGACAAGCGGCGCCAAAAAGCCAAGGGCGGTCGCAAGTGCAAGCGGCAGATAGGCCAGCGAGACAAAAGACAGAAACATCGACACGCCACCAAATGTGCTGCGTTTAAGATGTCCCCATGGGCGCTTTGTCCGCAAGGCACGCGGGAATTCCTTGCGCCACATCAGATAAAGAACAATTGGCAATATTGCGACAGCACTGCGCCAGAACATGATCTGGCCAACCGGCGCCTCAAGCGATGCCATTCGGACAAAAAGGCTCATAATGGCAAACAGGCCGGTTGCGGCCAGACGCAATCCTATTCCAGTCCAAACATTGTTCATCGTTGATAACTCCGGGGGCGTTACTTCTATCAATACCGGAGTTTTGCCGGTTTTGTTGAATGACAATTTTTCAGGTCTGGGCTGAGAAAAATTCGCAGAGGACTGAACTGTCTATGTTTTTGCGGGTTCAATCGGCAAGTTCTGGACGAATTGCATAAAAATCTGGACGAACGGGATAGTGGACGTTTTTCGAATGGGTCACACTTCAGGTCAAGTTATCAGGGATAAGCCCAATGCATTGAAAATCGGTTTCAGAGGCATTGGTGAAGGTCGTCAACCAGGTAGGGAAGACCGACAGAGATGCAAATTGAGCCCGACATTCATGCTGATGACACGGCGATTTGCTGTCGTGCCATCAATCAGCGGCCGGTCGTGATTATTGAGCAAAATCAGGAAGATCTGGGTCAGTTGATCGGACTGTATCTTGGATTGGCCGACATCATCCTTGTGCCCAACGCCTATGTCGGCGTGCGGATGATCAATCTCTTCAGGTCCGAAGATGTGGAAATTCTCGCAATCGAGGGATTGCTGGGCTATGCCAGCTCAAGACAGGAAGGCAATATCGCCCGCATCTGGTCGGATTAGCCGCCGGATGCCGTCAGGCCGTGGCGATATTATCTAAAGTCCGGTTTTCTGCCGAACCGGTCTGACGCCTTCCTAGCCCAGTCCATGTATCCATTTCTCGAACTGTGTATCGGCCGCACCAATGATGCACTGGGTTTTGCGCGCATGGATCGATGCGCCATTGCGTACCTCGCCAGGGGTTGCATCATATTTGTCCCGAAAGGCGCGAATAAAGCTGGCATCACTGGAAAACCCGCATTCCAGGGCAATGTCATAGATTGACGAACGCGCATGAAGCGGGTCATTTAACAGTGAGATCGCTTTGCGCAGCCGCATGTCGCGAACATAATTATAAACTCCGCCATAAGGTGCGAAGTAGTTATAGAGCTTTGATCGCGATACCCCAAGATCCTGTGCCGCACGACGGGGGTTGAGGTCTGGTGAACAAAGGTTTTCACGGAAATAGCGCCGCATTCTGACCATGCTCATGATGTTCTGACGTTCATGGCTGATCTCGCTGGTTTCTCCACTCAGCGCATTCAGGCAGTTGGCAAGAAGTGTCGGGAACATTTTCTCAAGTGTTTGCGACTGGGGGTGTTTAAGGTCGCGGACGTTACGTTGCAGGGAAATGATCATGTCTCGGATGATCTGAACCATTGGATCGCCGGGCTCAAGAATACGCATGCAATGGTCGTCAGGGTGCTGCAACTGATCTTCGAGCAATGCACGCGGGATGACAAGGTTAAGTGTCTGGTGATCGGTCGTGCGGGCATTAAAGGGCTGGGTAAGATCATAAATCAGAAGCCCGCCCGGTTTGAGGCGCCCCTGTCCCCGTGACGTTTCACATTCAATGCTGCCGTTCTGATATACGGCAACACCGTAGTGATCCATGCCATTTCCGGCAATCTGCTTGTAGCCACGGCTCCATTGTTGTTGCCGGGAAGCGACTTCCATCAGCATTAGCGAGCCGAAAATGTGCGATTGAATGGTTGTCCGGAAGTCATTTTCCCGAACATTTTTATCGGCATCGACATCAAAAAGGCATGAGATCGCCTGTTTCCAGACGTCGTATCTTTCATGCATCGGCAGATTGTCGACAGTAAAGAATGTGCTGGTGGCCCCAGCTGAATCATGATCAGGTTGCATCTTGCTACCCCAATTGCCTACGTGGCGGACACTTACAACTAATGTATGCGGTGTGGATCGGGTCAGGCTTACATGCCTATCCACACGTCTAGGTTATGTAAGTTGGTGAATCTCGTAAAGAGGTTTTATTCAAAATGATTAAATTAAATCATTCTGATGTAATAACCTGTCACGCCATTTCCTGTCGGACATGCTGATCACGCAATGATCGCTGACGCTGCAGACAATCTGTTGCCTGAAGCTGTCCGAGCCCGGTTTTCGCAAGGTTGCTCTCACAACCCGCGATCGGAGGGGATGAAAAATGATGTTTGCCGTAAAAACAGCCTCGCGTCCGGACTTTTCGTTCTTGTTGATGGACTGCGTGCCGATTGGCTTGTTCCGGATGCCGCTATGTGCATCCACAGGCAGGTTGTCGGTCATATAATACGAACTGGTTGACCCGCCGGATAATTGATCCGTAGTCATGTTACCCCCGAAAGACAGTTTTCCGGTCCGTATTTGTGCGCGTTTTTATGATTTTTCTGCCGCGGTTCCGGGTATCAATTTGTCTAATTTAATTACTTTGAATTCATCTTTTGCGCAAAGATGCTTTGGTATAGTTATCCTTTTGGTTGCTATCCTAAAGTGGGTAGCCAAAGGTGTAGACCCTACGAAAACTGCCATTTTTTGATGAATTTCTGGACTGATTGCAAAACGATTTGGACGCAATGGGCATTGGAAAAAACGGGATCGTGCTAGACATAATACAACAAAATTACAACACATAGCTCTGCGGTTGATCGTCAATCCGGCAGGGCATTCAGGGCAACGCTGATATTTCTCTCTGGGGGAGAACATGTATTCAGTCGAAAAACACCCGGCGCGTCGAAAAGGAGAAACCAATTTCTCGGATCCGGGGCGCGACTGGGGGCCGGCCAGCCATATTGTGCCCGGCCGAAGGATCAACGAACCGAACTATCAGGCCTGGCACAGTCCGGTCGCGCTGCTTGCACGATCTCGTGCCGGATTTGATCTGATCCGGAAAAGCCACAAGGAAAGTCTGGAAGCCACGCCGCCATCTGATGCCTACGAGGAAATGGCAATGGCAATGGTCAAGACGATCGGCGACAGCGTCACCGTCCTTAAAAGTATTGCCGATATCATGCCGGTGCTCGAAAGAATGCTGGCAGGACGTGACGGCGAAGGCATTCATGAAGAGGCCCATCGTCCCGATCCGCAAACCCTGTCAGATTGCGGGCATACACAGAGTGAAGATTCCACCCGGTGCTGGTCATCTGACGTCATGGTCGAAATCCACAATCTTTGTGCCCAGAACCGCCAGTCTGGACCCGCACACGCCAAAGCCATCCGCCGTTATGGTACCGATCCCGAACCGGAAAATGACATCCTGCCGCCGCTTCGATATTTTACCGACAAATAGGCGTCCGTGACGGGCCGTCTGTTTAACGGAAATATCCGCCGGGCGTGCGACCCGTTGCCTTGCGAAACATCGCAATGAATGCCGATGGCGTTTCGTAGCCAAGATCAAGGGCGATCTCGGTAACCGGTCGATCATTTGCCAATTTTTCCAATGCATAAAGCAGCCGCAGTTTTTGTCGCCAGTCGCGAAACGGCATGCCGGTTTCGCGCAGGAACAAACGTGCCAATGTACGCGACGACGCACCGCAAATCCGTGACCAGTCATCAAGCGTCCTGTTATCTGCCGGATCGGCCAGCAACTCGTCGCAAATCTTTGCAAGGCGCAGATCCTTGGGGGCAGGCAGATGCAGGTTTTCCTGATCAGGGGCGCGTAACTGGTCAAGCAGCACCCGCATCAGACGCCCCTCGGCACCTTCTTCATCATATTCGACAGGAATTTCTGTCGCCGCACGGATCAACTCACGCAAAAGCGGGCTGACATCAAGAACCATGCAACGATCCGGAAGGTCGACCGGTGCATGGCGGTCGATATAGATATGACGAGCCCGGGTAAAAGTCGCATGACTTACTGCATGTTCAAGATGCGGCGGCACCCAGACAGCACGTTGGGGCGGCACGATCCAGATACCGGCTTCGGTCATGACTTTCATCGTTCCTTCTGATGCATAGATCAGCTGGCACCAGTCATGGCTGTGTGCGCCGATACTGTATCCGGCGGGAACGTCGCTCATGCGGACATAAATCGGGCGAGGAAGCTCTGCCGGGCGGGGGCGAATATGACGTGCTTCATCGGTCGGGGTCGGGCGATGCATCTACAACCACCGTTGTGTCTGGTTTGCGATATATGATGGCAGATTATCGTAAGACAGACGGCCTGCAACAGGTTTAATTTGGTCGCATTCCAAACGAACAACAGTTGTGACGATGGTCCCGCCACCAATGCGGCCCTGTCCGGGGAGAAAAAATGTCAAAGGAAGAACTGATACCAGAGGCCAGTAATCACGCCGCCCCGATTGGCGAGGTGACGGGGGAGCATGCGGCAAGCATCCCTGTCTATAAGGGATGGCGTAACCCCGAAGTGCTCCTGATTCTGATGGCTGCGGCGATGCCGCTATCCTTTTCGACCTGGATGGCGCTTTTGAACAACTTTTCGGTCGAGATGGCCGGTTTTACCGGGCGCGAGATCGGTATTTTGCAGTCCCTGCGCGAAATTCCGGGTTTCCTTGCCTTTACCGCAATCTTTGTATTGCTGGTACTGCGTGAACAGACCTTTGCCCTGTTGTCGCTGCTTGTTCTGGGCATCGGTGTTGCGATCTCGGGATATTTCCCGACGGTGATCGGGCTTTATTGCACGACGGTGCTGATGTCGATCGGCTTCCATTATTTTGAAACCATGCAACAGGCCCTTTCGTTGCAATGGGTCAAAAAGGAACGCACCGCCATCGTGATGGGCAAACAGCTTTCGGCGAAGTCGATCTCGTCACTGGTGATGTTTGGCGTTGTCTGGCTGATGCTGGAAGTCTTCGCAATTGAATATCGCTATGTCTATCTGTTTGGTGGTGCATTGACGGTCATCGCGGCACTGTTCGTCTGGGGAGCGTTCCCGAAATTTGCCGACGCCCATCCGCAGACCAAGAAGCTGATCCTGCGCAAACGCTATTGGCTTTATTATGCCCTGACCTTCATGAGCGGTGCGCGGCGTCAGATTTTCACGGTGTTTGCGGGCTTTCTGATGGTCGAGAAGTTCGGCTATGACGCGGCAACCATTACGTTGCTGTATCTTTTAAACCACGCGATCAACATGTTCCTGGCGCCCAAGATCGGCAAACTGATCAGCAAATGGGGCGAACGCCGCGCATTGACCTTTGAATATATCGGTCTGTTTATCGTGTTCGTCTCTTATGCTTTTGTCGAGAACCATGTGATTGCCGGTGGTCTTTATGTCATTGATCATCTGTTCTTTGCCATGGCAATCGCCATCAAGACCTATTTCCAGAAGATCGCCGATCCGGCTGATATTTCGTCAACGGCGGGGGTGAGCTTTACAATCAACCATATTGCTGCGGTCTTTATCCCGGCTGCATTTGGGCTGCTCTGGCTGATTTCACCAAGTGCAGTCTTCCTTGCAGGGGCAGCAATGGCATTTGTGTCACTGGTCCTTGCCCTTAATGTCCCGAGTGACCCTGAACCGGGTAACGAAGTGATACGGGGCTATAAATCCCCTGAAGCCTTGCCAGCCTGAACAAGCCGTTTTGGCGGATAACTTCAATCAGGAAACGCCCGTGCAGATCGCGCGGGCGTTTCTATTTGTATTTGCCCCATCTTTTTCGCAAAATCTTCAAAACCTGACCATCTGAACAAGAATAAAGTAAAGCGACCGAGCACTCGAACAGGGAAAAGACACATGACATCCATCCTCAAAGCGCGCATGCGCAAGACAGGCGCAACTGCAATCGGACTGTCGCTGGCACTGTTAAGCGGTACAGCACTTGCCGACAGTTCAGTTTCGCTGCGTATTCTCGAGACCACCGACATTCACACTCATCTGGTCAATTACGACTATTACCGGGATGGGGAATCTGACACGGTTGGTCTGGCAAAGGTCGCGACCTTGCTCAAAACCGCACGTGGTGAAGCCAGGAACGTTGTTTTTGTTGATAACGGCGACCTTATTCAGGGTAACCCGCTTGGCGATTACATGGCCAAGGAGCGCGGTCTGAAAAAGGGTGAAATTCACCCGGTCTACAAGGCGATGAACCTTCTTGATTATGATGCTGCCAACCTTGGTAACCATGAATTCAACTATGGTCTTGAGTTTCTGGGGAACTCGATTGCCGGTGCGAATTTCCCTTATGTCAGTGCAAATATCTTTGTCGATGATGGCGATGGCAATGCCGAAAATGACAAACCCTATTTCGAACCCTATGTCCTTCTCGACAGGGAATTTGTCGATGATGAAGGCAAGTCGCACAAGGCAAAGGTTGGTGTGATCGGTTTCGTTCCGCCACAGATCATGCAGTGGGACAAGGCCAATCTTGAAGGCAAGGTCTTTACCAAAGACATTGTCGAAATGGCCGAGAAATATGTACCGGAAATGCGGGCAAAGGGGGCCGATATCGTCATTGCCGTTCCGCATTCGGGACTTTCGACCATGGAACGCCATGGCATGGAAGAAAACGCGACCTATTACCTTTCAAAGGTTGATGGCATTGACGCGATCTTGTTCGGGCACGCCCATACCGTCTTCCCGTCCGAGGCCTTCGCCGATCTTGAAGGCGTTGATCTTGCCAAGGGGACGATCAACGGTGTTGCTGCGGTCATGCCGGGCTTCTGGGGCAGCCATCTTGGCGTGATTGATCTCAAGCTCAATGTCTCGGACGCGGGGGAATGGACAGTTGTCGACAGCCTGTCGGATGCGCGTCCGATCTATCAGCGCGAAGGTCGGACCATCACCCCGCTGGTCGAAGCTGATCCGGAAATCATTGCCGCAGTCAAGGAAGAGCACGAAGCAACCATCGCCTATATGCGCGAAGGTGTCGGCACGACCTCGGCCCCGATCAACAGCTTCTTTGCGCTTGTCGCCGATGATCCGTCGATCCAGATCGTGACCAATGCCCAGAAATGGTATCTCGAAAAGATCCTGAACGGCTCGGAATATGATGGCATTCCAATCCTGTCTGCCGGTGCGCCTTTCAAGGCGGGTGGTCGTGGCGGACCGGACTATTTCACCGATATCCCCGAAGGCAAGATTGCACTTAAAAACGTCGCGGATCTTTATATCTATCCGAACACGGTGCGCGCGGTTTTGCTTGATGGCGATCAGGTCCGCGAGTGGCTTGAAATGTCGGCAGGCCAGTTCAACCAGATTGACCCCGCCAGCCGTGATGAACAGCCGCTGATCAATCCGGATTTCCCGACCTATAACTATGACGTGATTGACGGGGTGACCTATCAGATTGATGTCACCAAACCGGCCCGGTACAACAAGGCTGGTGAATTGGTCAACGCTGACAGTCATCGTATCGTCAACCTGACTTTTGAGGGCAAACCGGTCACGGCCGACCAACAGTTTGTTGTTGCGACCAATAACTATCGCGCCAGCGGCGGCGGACATTTCCCCGGTCTTGACGGATCGACCATCATTGTCGAGGCACCCGATGAAAACCGCACGGTTCTTGCCAACTATATCCTGACCGAAAAGGAAATTGATCCGAAGGCAGACGGCAACTGGACCTTTGCGCCGATTGGTGATGCCAACAAGGTCACGTTTGTCACCAGCCCGAAAGCATCGGCTGCGGCCAATGCCCCGGACAATATCAGCTTCATCGGCGAGGATCAGGACGGGTTTGCCAAATATGTCCTGCAAAGCAAATAGAACGCTTGCTCAACCAATCTAGCCAATAAAAAAAAAGCCGCCCTGTAAAAAGGGCGGCTTTTTGATTTCTGGCGGTGCACTGGGCACCAGGCCGGAACTTATTTTTTGGCAGCGGCCTGTGGGCCTTTGCCACCGGCACCCTGATGCGCAGGGGGATTATCCTCACGCGGGTTTTTGCCATTCAGGTAAGCCTGTGCGCAATGCTCGTCGCAATAGGGTTTGCTCGGCACGATCTTCTTGCCACAGAAGTGGAAATCTTCATCGCCCGGGTCACCGAACGGCCAACGGCACATGCCAGCCCCAAGATCAAAGATCGAAATGCCTTTGGTCTGTTGCTTGGGGGCCGGGGCTTTCTTCTGTTCCGCTTCCTCAGCACGACGCTGAATCGGGGACGGGCGTTTGGGCAGGCCAAGGCGATGTGCCTTGCCTACGACGGCATTCTTGCCAACACCCAGTTCTTCACCGATGCGTGCCGTGGTCCAGCCCTGATTCCAGAGCGAGGTCAGCAATTCAATCTTTTCCGGCGTCCAGCTCATTTCGAGTATATTCCGTGTTCCGTTGCCCGCCTGACGGTTTTCTTGCCGCAGGCAGTTGCTTATTGTCCGATGTCAAACAGGGATACAGAGGTATCCGCTAATATCTCGTAACGCAAGGGTCTTGGAGATTCGCGTCCCGACCCGTGTGCGGGAACAGCGCAATTTGCATGTTGAAGCAGCAATGTAAAGAGGGGATCGTACTTTGGTCTGGTTTTTCATCTCGGTCGCGGTTTTCCTTGGGGCACACGTTATTCCGGGGCTGCTTCGAAACAGGATTGTCGGCCTGATCGGCTATCGAGCTTATGTTGTTGGTTTCTCGGTTCTTTCCTCCCTGTTATTTGCATGGGTTATCCACGAAGTTATCGTCTCGGAGTCGTTTTGGCTGTGGGACTTCCAGATATGGCAGGCAAAGGCGCTGATTATTGTCATGCTACCCGCCTGTATCTTGTGGGCCAGCGCCATTCTTCAACCCTGTCCGTTATCTATCGGGCGCAAATCCGGCTTTGATCCGGATCGGCCCGGCATCAACCGTTTCTGCCGTCATCCCCTGTTGCTGGGGGCTTTCCTTTGGGGGATCGGTCATGTGGTTGCCAATGGCGATTTTGTCTCTCTGGTCTTTTTCGGGGGCAGTGCGCTTTTTGCGCTGATCGGGTTCTGGCGGATGGAGAAAATTCGTTTGCGTGACATGAGCGTAGCCGAACAGGAGGCAGTTCTGGCAGGGACTCGGCGCTTCTCACTGTCGGGATTGTTCAAGGGGGCGTTTGGCTGGCAGGATTTTCTGCTGGGCGGGATCATCTATGTCGTGATCCTGATGGGGCATGGTCATGTGATTGGCGTCAACCCGCTTGAAATGGCTGGCTGGTAGTAGGGACTTGACGCCGGAGCTTGTCAGCCCAAGTTTTGAAAGGGATACTGTTTCCCCAAGGCATGTTGCAAAACATGCAAAAACCCGCCGCACCATTTTGGTTTGTCGGGCGCAAATTCAAGCGAGGTATCATGACATCTCCGCAACTCGCGACCAATCTTGCCAGGTTTGCCGAAATGGAAGGCCGCCATCCCCGGCTTCTTTTGGCGACCGCCTCGGACGAAGAGCAGGCCTATCACAAACATGTCGCTACCCTGTTTGCCGATGGCGGGTTCGATGTGGATGTTGCCCCCCAGCATTCCGATGCCCAGTCCATTGCCATGCAGGCAATTGATTGTGATGCCGATATGCTGGTGTTGATCCGCACATCGCTGACGGCACAGGACCGTGTGAGTGTTGCCGATCTGATTTCGGCACTAGACGGGCTGGATGCGGAATATGTCAAAGTCGGTATTGTCGGGCATGCGGATGATCCGGCCCGCGGGAATGTCGATTTCGTCTGTGACCTTGAACATCTTCAGACTGCCGATTGCGAAGCCCTGATTGCCTATATTCTGGCAATTGAAGAAGGCCGTGTGGCACAACATATTTAAATCATTCAAAGATTCCGCAAAGGCGCGGGGGAAATGATTTAGAAACCCTTTAAGTGCATAATGGTTGAATCCCGAGGCGGGAAAAATAATCAAAGGATCAGTTGATGGGACTGCTCAAGGAAACACTGATGCGCGTGTTTGTCGGCAAGAAAGGCCGGGATGCCATTCGTGCATATAGTGATGCGCAATCCCTTCAGATGCGCGACGCCGCAACCGCCGAACAAACCGCTGCTCAGGCAAGACAGGCGCGCCGTATTGAAGACCGTGCTCTTGCCCATCAGGACGAAGGCATGTCCCTTGAAGAAGCGCGCGCTCTTGCCTTGGCCGAAACCCTGACCGAGCAGGCTGATAACCCCCATAACGAAATCCTGAAGGCGTTGAATGCTGCCGATGCCAAGCTTGGCAAAAAGAAAAGCAGAATGCCGACCGAGGCCGATGATCGCAGACAGGAACTGATCAACGAGGCGGTCAAGGCCCTGCGCAGTAAGCAAAGTGATCTCGACAAGCTTGATCCCGATCTGCGTGCAAAGTTGACGGTGATGGCTGTTGGTGCCCTGATGGGCGGGCCTAATACGCGTCAGTAAATCTGCCCGTAATCAAAGAGATATCTGCTCAAACACAAAAGCACCCGTTCGATGCTTCGAAGGGGCTCTTGGTGTTGCGGGTGCAAGCAGACGTGCGCGCTTATGAATTGAGCTGTCGATGAAGACCAGTGAGCAGCTCGCCGTAGCTTGGTTCATTATCTGCGGTTAGAAATCCGTGGCGGATCAGAAAATCGATGACGACCAGCGCGCAGTTGAACTTGAAGTCAAAGCCGGTGCGAACGATGTTGGCGACATCGGCCAGAGGTAGCAATTGAAACCGGTCGACTTCGCCATCAACACATCGGGGAACAAAGTCCTCGGGCAATTCCAGATCGAAATTGACCATCACATCGGGTTTGAGCCCCTCGGTGGTTTCGTAAAGATACGATATCGCCCCGATCGGCTGAACATGGCGTGACAGATCTTCGGGAATGCCGGCTTCTTCGGCGCATTCCTTCATCATGTTTTCACGAAATCCAAGGCCGGTGGGCTGACCGCCGGCCACCATATTGTCAAGCATTCCGGGATAGGTCGGCTTGTCCTTGGACCGATGAGCGATCCACATATGGATGCCGTCGGGTTTGCGCACGAAACCGTTCATATGCACCCCCCAGGACCGGCAGCCGAAATAGGGCATGGCAAACCGGTCAAGCTGGCACAGCGGTTCGTCGGAAAGACGTTTCCGAATATCAAACTTCTCGCCGTGCAATTGCCGGATCACACCCTGTTCGGTCAGGCGGCGGGTTGCAGCACCCAGAACCTCATTGCGCTGTTCAGGGGTTTTGATATGCGCGGAAAAGCCATATTCGCCGTTCTCGTCGCGGATGAAATCGGTGCCAAGCGCAATCAGGGCCGATGCAAAATCGGACCGGATTGCCCCGACCGGCTGATCATCAATGCGGAAACGCGCATAACGCGAAAGATTGGCGTTATTGCAGGCAATGATATGGTCAATATAGGCCAATTGAGCACTCCTGTCGGGTGGTCTGGGCTGTCAGGTTTCCCGACAGCGCCACGACATCGACAGGTTACGCACTAAGCGCCGAGTTTGAATAGCCTTTTTCCGACGTCAGGACCGTATTTACATGGATGACCTGACGCAGGCAGCGCGCGATATGTTCGGCAACCTTGGTTTCAAGCTGTTGGACCTGGATGTCGATCTGGAGTTCCTCAAACCCGCGATTGCCTTCGGCAACGGTGGAATGCCAGCTGGCTGGAACCAGATTGCGTTTGGCAAACAGTTCAAGAACACGCGGCATAACATCGGGTTCTGCAGCAGCATGGACAGAGAAACAATAAACGGATTTGGCAGTCTGCGCGTCATCTTGGGACGCAGCAAAAGCATGATTGGTCATGACAATGCTCACGGATTTTCAATGCATCAAACAGGCGAACAGGTACGTCCCGGTGTCCTTAGACAACCGGGCAAATAATTCGCGTAATGATGGCAATGAAAATGTGGCGATTGGTCATAAAGCTAACTTGTGGGTGTGTATATTCAGAACCGTGTGGTTTGAAAATATCCCGGAAATGATGAAGGCAATAACTGGATCAGAGAACCAGTAGCGATGCAATCAAAGCCACAATGGTGCCTGCGAACAGGATTTCCATCGAACGGGCAATTTGCTGCTCACGGGCAACGGCGATAGCAACGGCTTTGCGCTTATTCATCATATTCACTCCGTCTTATGACAGGTAGCTTCCAGATGCCCTGACAGGGCACTCACCAAATATATGCAGGGCAGTGGCCGCGATACAAGGCTTCTGACTCAAAAAACGTCAAAAAACTTTCAACTGCTTGGAAAAGGTCGCTTTTTTCTCGTCGAATTTGTCACAAATGGCGCTTTACCTACGTGATCCCCCTGAGGGGCGGGGGAAACTGTACTAACCGGTTTTAAACCGTTTCAATGCCCCGGTGTCGATTCGCCCCGGTTTTCGGGGATTCTGCCGCATCGGCATTGTCATCTTGCGGATGCACAATGTGTCGGTAGTCGGTGATCGGACGAGGGTAACCATATTTGTATCCCTGGACCGCGCGACAATCATGATCGGTCAGGAAGGTTTCCTGTTCGTCGGTTTCAACCCCTTCGGCAATCACATCAAGCGCCAGATCGCGACTCAGATTGATCACGGCGCGCACAATCGCCCCGGCCTGCGCATTGCCGACCAGTTTATTGACAAAAGACTGGTCAATCTTGATGCGGTCAACCGGGAAATTCTGCAAGGTTGCAAGCGACGAGTAGCCGGTACCGAAATCATCCATCGCAATCCGCACACCAAGTTTCTTGATATCCGACAGTATCTTCATCGAGCGCGCCGGATTGTGAATAAGTGCGGTTTCGGTGACTTCAAGCTCAAGACGGTTGGGATCAAGGCCGCTTTCTTGAAGGATGCTGGCAACGACGTCGGGCAATTCGTGCTTTTGAAGCTGTACTGCCGAAAGGTTCACGCCGATGCCAAGCGGATTTTTCCAGCTGGCGGCCTCAAAACAGGCGGTGCGCAACACCCATTCACCAAGCGGGATGATCAAGCCGGTTTCTTCGGCAATCGGAATGAAGCGGCCGGGCGAAACTTGGCCAAGCTCCGGATCGTTCCAGCGCAACAGGGCCTCAAAGGACCGGATTTCCTGATCATCGACGTGACATTGCGGCTGGTAATGAAGTTCAAGCTGCCCGTTTTCCAGTGCAAGCCGCAGGTTCGAGGCCAGCTGCCGTTTGAACCGGTATTCCTCGTCCATTTCGGAAGAATAGAACACCACATCATTGCCGCCCGACTGTTTGACCCGATACATCGCAAGATCGGCGTGGAACAGGATGCTTTCGGCATCGGCCCCGTCTGCAGGGTAATTGGCAACACCGATGCTGGCCGACAGTTTCGCGCGGTTCTCCTGATTGATGAAGATCGGCAATGCAATGCAATCAAGGATCTGCTGCGCGACTTCGCGGGTGTGGGTCATGATGCTGCTGGCACCGCTGCGGTTCTGATGATGGAGCAACACGACAAATTCGTCGCCGCCAACACGCGCAATGGTGACTTCATCGGTCACCAGTCGGCCAAGCCGCGTTCCCAGTTCGCGCAAGGCGTGATCGCCTGCAATGTGACCGAAACTGTCATTGAGCTCTTTGAAGTGGTCGAAATCGACACACATGACTGTGACCGGAACACCGGTTTCATCAGCCTCAATCAGTGCCTCGGCCAGCCGGTCGTTAAAGGTCGTTCGGTTCAATAGTTGTGTAAGCGAGTCATGTTCGGCCAGAAAACGAATATGTTTTTCCGCGGCATAACGTTCACGCAGATCGCGGAGACCATAAATGACCGTATCGTCGGCAATATCGTCGGCGGGAATTTCGCGACGGATGACCTCGACCGGCAATTCTTTCTGCTCGCCCAGACGCAGGGCCGTTTCGATATAGTTAAGGTTCCCGGTCTGGAACGCAGGCGGCGTATCTGGTAGCCAGCGCGTTAGAAAGTCCTGATCAATCACTTCATGGGGTTTGCTGTCGGTCAGGCGCAGGAAGCTTTCATTGGTATCAACGATCCGCCCGTTCTGGGTCAGGACCAGTGCCTCGATGGCGGAATCACCAAGAATACGCATCCGGTTGCTGACATGGTCGCGCATCTGGCGATCAACCAGTGCGGTAACAAACCCGATTGCAATCAGAAGGGCCGCGACAATTGCGACACCGATCGCCAGATAATGCTGGGAAATCAGTTGTGCAGGGACCGGAACTGTCGGGTCGGGGGTGATGATCAGGGCCCCCATGGCGCTGAAATGCATGGCAGCAACTGCCACCGTCAGATTGGCCTTGCCCAGAAGTTTCTGACGCGATGTGCGCGCCTGCCCGGCAAGCCAAAGCGAAACCATCCCGAAAATGGCGCCCATCAGGATCGCGGCAACCACGATATCCATATGCCAGCTGATGATGCCGGGGACACGCATTGCTTCCATGCCGGTGAAATGCATCGCCGAAATGCCAAGCCCGACAACAAGGCCGCCGACCAGACGCGACGGCAACAAATGCGGTCCGGTCATGGATGCGATGGCAAAGCCAAGCATTGTCGAGGCAATCGCAATGATCAGTGACGTTGCGGTCAGTGCGGGTTCATAACCGACCGGTACAATCGGATCATAGGCCAGCATCGCAATAAAATGCGTCGCCCAGATGCCGCCACCCGTCACCACACCTGTCAGAAACAGCCATGCCAGTCTTTGCTGCAAACGGCCCATGCAGGCCCGTGCATAAAGATTAAAGGCCGTATGGATCCCGCCCAATCCGATCGCAATCGCGATCAGAACCAGTACGATATCGTGCTGGGTCGCAAGGCAGTCATATATTCTGTACATTCAGGTGCCGTGTATTTCATTTTTGAACGCATTCAAGGCATAATGCAGTTTTCTAATGTGATTTTAATTCCTGTGGAACGGCCAAGGCAATTAATAATACCATGTCTATACATAGGTCGTGACATAGGTAGCGCCCTGCACGGGAAATCGGTCACGCCATGGCAAAAAGAACATGGCTTCTGATGTTGCTTTACGATCTGCATCCGTTTCCGGATCAGTTTGAATGGCAGGGACAGGGCCGCTTTTACTTTCCAGATATAGCGTTTTGGGCGCCTAGCGGATGGTCAGGTTGGTCTGCCCAATCATCCGGGCCTGTTGCCCGGGCCGGGTGAAGGTGACTTCACCGGAATAGTTCCCGGCCGGCCATGCGGCACCAGGGCGGTCCATATTGATAAAGAACCATTTGGCACGTGGTCCCTGATCATCGGGCTGATCAATGACAAAATCGCGATGACCGCCTTTGCCATTCGGGGTCTGCAAGCTCAGCCGGATGACATCACCATTATTGGCCCCGATCAGATAGGCCCAGAAATAAAGCCCGGGGCTTGTGCGCGGCAGTTCGGTCTGCTTGCCATAGCCGCGCTTCAGATCAGATGCATTGGGCCGCGCCATCGAAAAGCCGTGCCCGTAAAGGGTAATGTCGTGATAGGTCAGTTGCGCGCGGGCCTCTGATGACCAAAGGGCGGCCTGATCGGTCGAACAGGCATTTTGGTCGCTGGCCCCCATGGCCGTGCCGCTAAATGGATCAACAAGCTGATCATCCTTGCGCAGATTGAAATGCAGATGCGGGAAAGTTGCCTGACCCGACATGCCGATTTCGGCAATCATCTGTCCGCGTATCACGCGATCCCCTTTTTTGACCGCGACCGACCCGCGGCGCAGATGGCAATACTGGCTTTGCCAGCCATCGGCGTGATCAATCAGAACGCCATTTCCGCACTCGATGCCATCAAGGCTGTTTTTCGAAAGACGGCCTGAATCAATATCCTCGACCCCTTCGCGCAGGGCAACGACCGTGCCATCGGCAACCGAGCGCACGGCAACGCCACCGAGCATGGTGGCTTCGTCGGGGACTGAAAAATCAGTGCCGCGATGGCCGTCATATGTGGTTGTGCCACAGGCGAAATCAAGAATTTCGGGACCCGGGTCATGATCGACATAATGCACGATGCTGCACGTATTGTTCGGGCAATCGACCGGTAGATCAAAGGGTGGGCCATCGGCCTTTGCAATGCCACCAAGGGTCAGGGTTGCGAACACGGAAAGAGCAAGTGTCCGAAAACGTCCTGATGGCTGTGGCATGGGGCCTCCTTGGTCCTGATTACTCTATACAAAGGTGTATTTTGTCACGAAACACTTATTATCTAACACAAAGGTGAAGCCACTGCGACGCGCAAGATATTGTTCGTAAGGGCAGGTATCGCTATCACTTGGATTGCTGGTGATCGCCTCATAGCAGATAGTTTAACCCGACAAAGGCACACTGGAATGGATCAGAACGGATTGCTGCGACTGGGAATCTTTGCCGCCATTCTTGCCGTCATGGCATTGTGGGAGGCCGTTGCACCCTATCGCCCAAAGGAAGCCGTGCGCCGTCCGATGCGCTGGCTGACCAATTTCGGATTGCTGCTGACCAGTGCCGCCCTTGCGCGCTTTACCGTTGGGGCGGCAATGATTGCAACGGCAATCTGGGCACGAGATCAGGGGGTGGGTCTTAATAATCTGGTCGGGCTGCCCGCTGTTCTGGCGGGACTTGTCACCATCATCACTCTGGATTGCGCAATTTACTGGCAGCATCGCTTTACCCACATGATCCCGTTGCTGTGGCGGTTTCATCGGGTACATCACTGTGATGTGGAATTTGATGTCTCGACGGCTGTGCGCTTTCACCCGTTCGAGATTGTGGCATCAGCCCTGTATAAGTCGTTCTTTGTCCTGCTGATCGGGGCCGATCCCTGGGCGGTGGTGATTTATGAAAGCATGCTTAGCGGCTTTGCCCTGTTTAATCACGGCAATGTGCATCTGCCCAAGGGCCTTGATCGGGCGCTGAGGATGCTGATCGTGACGCCTGATATGCATCGGGTCCATCATTCCAGCGTCATGGGCGAAACCAACAGCAATTATGGGAATATCCTGTCGGTTTGGGATCGGTTGTTTGTCAGCTATATTGATCATACAAGAACAAACGACCATGACATGCAGATCGGTCTTGAAGAATTCCGCGATAAAAACAGCCAAAGCCTTCTTGGGGTGCTTTGGCTGCCATTTCGCCAGCCGTGATCAGGCCGGAACCATCCCGCGCACAGCAAGCGCGGACGCCACCAGTGACCGGCGTCCATCGGGCTTGCCACCAAGATAGGCCCGCATGGTGGCTTGTTGTATTTCATGGGCAATCTCGGCGGGTTGACGGGCGAAAAAGTCGCGGATCAGGCTGTGCGCGCCCATCAATGATTGCCAGTAATCATCAAAATCGATGAAATCCATGCGCACGGCAAGTGTGGTGGTCGCCACATCTTCCAGCCCGGCATCGGACCAAAGATCAAACAGGTCATCCTCGTTCTGATAGGGAACGTCAAAGACCCTGGCACGCAGTTCTTCGCCTTCGCCCTCGGCAATCAGGGCGGCAACATCAAGAAACAGCCGGATAAAGGTCAGTCCGCCGATACGATCCCAGACCGTGGCTGCAATCCGGCCATTGGCGCGCGTAACACGCACCATTTCGCCAACCGCACCGGCCGGGCCATCCAGATCGTTTAACAGCAATTGTGAGAAGGCCGTGTCAAAGCTGTCATCGGCAAAGGGCAGGGCGGATGCATCGCCGGTTTCAAAACGCACATTGGGTGCGGAACTGCGCAGGGCATCGGTCATATAATCAGACATCAGATCAATGCCGACGATCTCGGCCTTGGGGTAACGGGTGGCAGCGGCCAGTGTCAGGCTTCCGGTGCCACAGCCGACATCAACCAGTGCCCCGCAAGACGGGGCGGCAACAAAATCAAGGAAACTGCGTGACAAGCGGCGGCTCCATCGGCCCATTGCGATTTCATAGGTGTCGGCGATTGTCATATTCATCGGATCAGGTTTCCTCGATAACGGCTGTTTCACAGCCTTATTGAATTTTTGCGCATGGGCCACACAGCAGCCAAGTATCTGATGTGTCACCAATTTCATTTATTGCAAGGCCGGATGGTTTGGCTATTCGACGAAATAGGGATTGCTCAAATTTTAAAATGCGCAATAAAATTACAAATGCTGCGATGCAAAATTAACCATAAACGCGAAAATGCGACGGTCGTTTCGGCCAGAACAGGCCCAGAACAGGCCCAGAACAGGCAAGGGAACCACAGGAAATGAAAGAAATGAACGGACTGGAGGGGCTGTATCTCGAAGATCTTGAGATCGGTCAGTCTGCAAGCTATGGCAAAACTGTCACTGAAACCGATATCGTGATGTTTGCCGGGCTTTCCGGGGATACCAACCCGGTCCATCTGAACGAAGACTATGCCAAAACCACGATGTTTGAGGGGCGCATTGCCCATGGCATGCTTTCGGCCGGTTTCATTTCAACCGTGCTTGGCACCCGCCTGCCCGGACCGGGCACGATTTATCTGTCGCAGAACCTGCAATTCAAGGCGCCGGTACGTATTGGCGACACCGTAACCGCCAAGGTCATTGTGCGTGAAATCATCCCCGCCAAGAAACGCGCCATCCTTGAAACCAATTGCTATGTCGGCGATCGCTGCGTGATTTCCGGTGAGGCCGTTGTGATGGTTCCAAGTCGCGCCTGACTCTCGTTTTGCCAAATTCCTGCATGGGATCAGACACCGCTTGTGCTGGTAAAGTCTGGACCATATCGGCATGGTTTGGGTGCTGATCTGATCTGCCATGCAGGATCGGGCATGCTTTTTTGACGGAAAAGTCTTTACGCTCCGGGGGCGGGCCCTTTATAGCTGCCTGCTGGATTTGCCGATACGCGATCGGCTGACATGGATTAAGCAGCAAAGAGAGACCGGCGCGGATGCGCGTTTTTCGATCTTTTGAAAACCTGACCGATGAGGCGCGCGGCGCTGTTGTGGCGATCGGCAATTTTGACGGTTTGCATCTGGGGCATCAGACGCTTCTCGATCAGGCACGTCTGATTGCCCGCGATCTCGGTGTGCCGCTTGCGATCCTGACCTTTGAGCCGCATCCGCGCATGTTGTTCCGTGCCGATGACCCGCCATTTCGCCTGACCTCGGCCGAGGATCGCGAAACGGCTGCCGGCAGCATTGATATCGATCTGTTCTTTGAGGTCGAATTCAATCGCGATTTCGCGGCGATGACGGCCGAAGAATTCATTGAACGGGTTCTGGTCACGGGGCTTGGTGTCAAACATGTCGTGGTTGGCTGGGACTTCTGTTTTGGCAAGGGCCGTGCAGGCAATGTTGATTTGCTGCGTGCCATTGGCGAAAAGTCCGGTTTTGGCGTTACTGCGGTCGAGGCCGTCACCCACGACAACGGCGTGATCTATTCATCAACTGCCATCCGCCAGGCTCTGCGCGAAGGTCGCCCGCAAGATGCCACCCATCTTTTGGGACGCCCGTGGGAAATTGCCGGGATTGTCGCCCATGGCGATGCGCGCGGCCGCACAATCGGCTTTCCGACGGCCAATGTTGCACTGGGCGATCATCTGCGTCCGAAATTCGGTGTTTATGCCGTCGAGCTTGGCCTGATTTCCGAGAAGGATGGCCAAACGGTCGAACGCTGGGTGCCCGGAGTCGCCAATATTGGCGTGCGGCCAAGCTTTGGCGGTGATGATGATGCCGGGCTTGAAGCCCATCTGTTTGACTTTGACCAGGACATCTATGATCGCCGCGTCCGGGTACGTTTGCACGGCTTTATCCGGGGCGAACAGAAGTTCGACGGGCTTGATGCCCTAAAGGCCCAGATCGCGGCGGATGTGATTGCTGCCAAAGAGATTCTCGGCAAGATTTGAATTTGTCGACGAACCCGCTATGATCCGCGCGCTTTTTGCGGAATTCACCGGGGGTTCGCCCTTTTAATTTGTTCAAGACGACAGGACCGTCACGATGAGTGTCGAATACAAGAAAACCGTTATCCTGCCCCAGACCGATTTCCCGATGCGGGCGGGTTTGCCAAAGATGGAGCCGACCCTGCTTGCGCAGTGGAAGGACGAGGACCTCTATGGCAAAATTCGCGGTATTTCGGCAGATCGTGAAATGTTCGTCCTGCATGATGGTCCTCCTTATGCGAACGGGCATCTGCATATTGGTCACGCGCTGAACAAAATCCTGAAAGACGTCATCACCCGTTCCCAGCAAATGCTAGGCAAGAACGCTGTTTATGTTCCGGGTTGGGATTGCCACGGCCTTCCGATTGAATGGAAGATCGAGGAACAGTATCGCGCCAAGGGCAAGAACAAGGACGATGTGCCAATCGCCGAATTCCGCAAGGAATGCCGCGAATTCGCCCAGAAATGGCTGGATGTCCAGCGCGAGGAATTCAAACGTCTTGGCGTGATGGGTGACTGGGACAATCCCTATGTCACCATGGATTACAAGGCAGAAGCCTCCATCGCCCGTGAACTTGGCAAATTCCTGATGAACGGTTCGCTCTATATGGGCTCGAAGCCGGTCATGTGGTCAGTGGTTGAAAAAACTGCCCTTGCCGAGGCCGAGGTCGAATATCACGACCATACGTCCAAAACCATTTATGTGCGTTTCCCGGTCACCGCGACCAGCATCGAAGCGCTCAAAGACGCAACCATCGTCATCTGGACCACGACGCCTTGGACCATTCCGGGCAACCGTGCAATTTCCTATGGTGCGGAAATCGAATATGCGGTGATCGAGGTTACCGAAACCGCCGAGGAAGCATGGGCCACCGTTGGCGAGAAGATGGCGGTTTGTACCGATCTTCTTGAAGACCTGTGCAAGAACGGTCGTATCACTGGTCACAAGGTTGTCGCGACCTTCAAGGGTTCGGAGCTTGAAGGCACGCTTTCGGCTCATCCGTTCCGTGGTCAGGGCTATGACTTTGATGTGCCGCTTCTGGCGGCTGACTATGTCACGACCGATACCGGTACCGGTTTTGTCCATACCGCGCCGACCCATGGGCCGGACGATTACCAGACCGGTCTGAAATACGGTCTTGAAATCCCGGAAATGGTGGATGGTGACGGCGCCTATTACCCGACAGTTCCGATGTTTGCCGGCAAGCGCATCTATGATGAAAACGGCAAGGAATCCGATGCCAACGAAGCGGTTATCGCCAAGCTGGTCGAAGTTGGCGCATTGCTGTCGCGTGGGCGTCTCAAGCACTCCTATCCGTGCTCCTGGCGTTCCAAGGCGCCGATCATTTATCGCACCACCCCGCAGTGGTTCATTTCCATGCAGGATAACGACCTGCGTGAAAAGGCGCTCAAGGCGATTGATGAAACCCGCTTCGTGCCCGAAGCAGGACGTAACCGCCTGCATTCCATGATCGCCAACCGTCCGGATTGGTGCGTCTCGCGTCAGCGCGCATGGGGCGTTCCGATCACGGTGTTCATTGACAAGAACACCCGTCAGCCGCTTCGCGATCAGGGCGTTCTCGACCGCGTCTACGAAGCCTTCTGTGCCGAGGGTGCCGATGCGTGGTTCACTCGTGATCCGCAGGAATTCCTTGGCGATAAATATGATGCGGCGAATTATGAACAGGTCACCGATGTTCTTGACGTCTGGTTTGATTCCGGTTCGACCCATGCCTTCGTGCTTGAAGAACGTCAGGATTTGAAATGGCCGGCCGACCTTTATCTTGAAGGATCGGACCAGCATCGTGGCTGGTTCCACAGCTCGCTTCTGGAATCCTGTGGCACCCGTGGACGTGCACCATACGAAGCCGTCCTGACCCATGGCTTTGTGCTTGATGGTGAAGGCCGCAAGATGTCGAAGTCACTTGGCAACGTCATTGCGCCGAATGACATCATCAACAAGCTTGGTGCCGATATCCTGCGTCTTTGGGTGGTCAGTTCCGACTATCATGATGATCTGCGCATCAGCCATGAAATCATCGAACGTCATTCCGACATCTATCGTCGCCTGCGCAATACGCTCCGCTTCCTGCTGGGCAACCTTGATGGTTT
The DNA here is from genome assembly GCF_003326795.1 of Thalassospira profundimaris. Lineage (GTDB taxonomy): Bacteria > Pseudomonadota > Alphaproteobacteria > Rhodospirillales > Thalassospiraceae > Thalassospira > Thalassospira profundimaris_C. The sequence goes on from NZ_JPWI01000005.1 coordinate 142,249, forward strand.
TGATGATGCCGAAAGGGTTGCGGATAACGAATTGCCGGAACTGGAACGCTGGGTCCTGCACCGTCTGAGCCACCTTGATGATATGGTGCGCAAGACGACTGCTGATTTCGACTTCCACACCATGTTCATCGAATTGCACAACTTCTGTGCGCTCGACATGTCGGCCTTCTATCTCGATATCCGCAAGGACGCGCTTTATTGCGACGCGCCAAGCAGCTTGCGCCGCCGTGCGGCCCGCACTGTTATGGATCGGGTGTTTGATTGTCTGGTGCGCTGGCTGGCACCGGTTCTGTGCTTTACCGCCGATGAAGCATGGCGTTCGCGCTATGGTGCGGAAAGTTCGGTCCATACCGAAACCTTCAACACGGTATCGGACGGCTGGAAAGACGAGGCACTGGCAGCGAAATGGGCGAAAATCCGCAAGCTGCGTCGCGTTGTAACCGGTGCGCTTGAACTTGAACGTGCGGAAAAACGCATTGGCGCAAGCCTTGATGCCGCACCAAAGGTTTATGCCACGGCTGAATATGTCGAAGCGCTTGATGGCCTTAATCTTGCCGAAATCGCCATTACATCTGACATCGAACTGATCACGGGTGATGCGCCGGATGGTGCCTATACCCTTGATGATGTTGCAGGTGTTGGTGTGGTATCGGCACTGGCAGAGGGTGAAAAATGCGAACGTTGCTGGCAGACCCTGCCGGAAGTCGGCAGCCATGCCGCGCATAAAACCGTCTGCAACCGTTGTGCAGATGCCGTTGATGAAATGGGAATTGCCGCAGCCGAATAAGGCGTGCGGTTGCGGTATCAGACCTGCGATCTTGCAGGGCTGATACCGGCAAGTCAGAAAGAGTATCGATGAAACATCGCGCCTTTGTGTTTGGTCTGATCGTCATTGCAATCGTTTTTGGTGTCGACCAGTGGACCAAGGCCCTTGCGATTGACGGCTTGTCCAATCCGTTTCGGGTGATTGAAGTCACACCCTTCATGAACTTTGTTCTGGCCTGGAATCCCGGCGTGTCCTTTGGCCTGTTTCAGGGGCAGGCACCGTGGGTGATGATCGCGGTGACGGCTGCGATTACCATCGGCTTTGGCGTCTGGATGTGGCGGACGCGCGATTCCATGTTGCGTCTTGCGCTGGCTCTGATTGTCGGGGGGGCAATTGGCAACCTTGTTGATCGCCTGCGTCACGGGGCTGTGACCGACTTTATTGATCTTCATGTCGCGGGTTATCACTGGCCGGTATTCAATATTGCAGACAGTGCAATTACGGTTGGTGCCGCGCTACTGTTGATCGATTCCCTTTTTGGCGGTAAAAAATCTGCCAGATGAATTTTTGGCCGGGTGACATGATCCCGGTTGCGGAGTGGTAAAGAGGCACAAATGGCCCGGAAGCTTACGACCAGTATTTTCAGAATTGCGCTGCTTGGCGGACTTGCACTTGGGGTTTCCGGTTGTGAATCAACCCGTGAGACCTTTGGTTTGAACAAGCAGTCCCCGGACGAGTTTGCCGTGGTCTCGCGTGCGCCGCTCAGCCTGCCGCCTGATTTCACCATGCGTGTGCCCGACCCGGGTGCACCGCGTCCGCAGACCGGTTCGACCACCGATCAGGCGCGCCGCATTCTGGTTGGCGATGACCCGACCAAGGTCAAACGTGACATCACCAGCGGCACGGCAAGCAAGGGGCAGGTCGCCCTTCTTTCCGCATCCGGTGCGCAATATGCCGATCCGGAAATCCGTTCGACGGTGGATCGTGAAACATCGATCTTCATCAGTGAAAGCGAAAGCATCGTTGATGATCTGCTGTTCTGGCAGGAAAAACAGGATCCGAACTCCGTCGTTGATCCGACGGCCGAGGCCAAGCGTATTCGCGATCAGCAGGCTCTTGGCGACAGTGTTTCGGGCGGTGGCAACACCCCGGTTATCGAACGCAAACAGAAAGGCTGGCTCGAAGACATTTTCTGATCTGACAGCACGCTTTGATGCGATACACGACAATGTGATGACGAAAGACAAGGGCGCGGATATTTCGCGCCCTTGTTCTGTCATATTCGCTACTTAAGAAATCCGGGATGAACGCCTGATATGGAATGGGATGACGTAATGAGAATTCCAAGACTTTCTGTAATCTCGATGCGTGAACGCACTGTTGCCAGTTTGCTGGCGATGGTCATGGTGGCATTGATCCCGAACATTTCCTTTGCGGCGGTTTTCAGCCCGCAGACAGCAACCCTTGATAACGGGATGCAGGTGGTGCTGGTGGAAAATCACCGTGCGCCGGTTGTTACCCAGATGGTCTGGTACAAGGTCGGCTCGGCTGACGAACCGGTCGGTGTTTCCGGGATTGCCCATTTTCTTGAACATCTGATGTTCAAGGGGACCAGGGATATTGCACCGGGTGACTTTTCCAAGATCGTTGCGCGCAATGGCGGTAATGACAATGCCTTCACCACCTGGGACTATACCGGCTATTTCCAGAATATCGCCCGCGACCGTCTTGACCTGGTGATGAAGATGGAAGCCGACCGCATGACCAATCTTCAGCTGTCTGACGATGTGGTTCTGCCCGAACGCGACGTCATCATCGAAGAACGCAGATCAAGGATTGAAAACAATCCCGGTGCGCTTCTGGGGGAACAGATGCGCGCAAGCCTCTATATGGCCCATCCCTATGGCCGGTCGATCATTGGCTGGATGCACGAGATGGAGCAACTTTCGACGGAAGACGCGCTTGATTTCTATCGCAAATGGTACGCGCCCAATAACGCCATTCTGGTGGTGGCTGGCGACATTACGATGGATGAACTTCTGCCGATGGCACAAAAATATTACGGCGTGATTCCGCGCGGTGATGTTCTGACGCGCAACCGGGTCAAGGAACCGGTGCAGCATGCCCCGCGCAAGGTCACCATGCATGACCCGCGTGTCGGGCAGGCCTCCATGTCGCGCTATTACCTGGCCCCGTCCTATCACAGTGAAAATGCCGCTGATGCCGTCCCGCTTGAAGTGCTGAGCGAGATTATCGGATCAGGCACCACCAGCCGCTTCTTCAAATCGCTTGTGGTCGATCAGGGCATCGCGACCAGTGTCGGGACATTCTATGACCCGGTCGCGGTTGATCTGGCAAGTTTCGGTGTCTATGGCGTGCCGCGTGATGATGTGCAGCTGGCTGATCTTGAAAAGGCGATTGATGACCAGATCGCCGATGTCGTCGCCAATGGCGTGACCGAGGACGAACTTGAACGCGCCAAGCAGAAACTTCTGGATAGTGCGGTCTTCGCCCGTGATTCCCTGTCGGCAGGGGCGCGTGTCCTTGGCAAGTCGCTTGCGGTTGGATTGACCGTGGATCAGGTCGAAAGCTGGCCGGATCGGGTTTCGGCGGTGACGGTTGAACAGGTCAACGAAGCTGCCAAGCGCGTCTTTAATGACAAGAAATCTGTGACCGGCTGGCTGATGCCGCCAAAAGACGGTCCGGTAACAGGCCGTGGTCCGGCACTGCCCATTGATTCCGGCGCGGGAGTACATTGATATGAACCAGCTTATGAAACAGGTTGCCGGGATTGCCTTTGCCTCGATAGCCGTATTTGGCATGAGCACGGCCGCGCAGGCGGTCGAGGTCAAGGAAGTGATTTCGGATGGTGGCATTCGGGCCTGGCTGATCGAAGATCACATGAACCCGCTGATGACCATGGATATCGCCTTTACCGGTGCAGGGGCTGCGACCGATCCGATCAACAAGCTTGGACTTGCCAATATGGTATCGGGTCTGATTGATGAAGGTGCGGGTGCCATGGACAGCCAGACCTTCCGCGGTGAAATGGAAAACCGGTCAATCAGCTTGTCCTTTGATGCTGGTCGCGATGATTTTGCCGGTTCGCTGACCACATTGACCCGAGAACGCGATACGGCGATTGATCTTCTGCGTCTGGCTCTGTCCGAGCCACGCTTTGATGATGAGGCGGTCGAACGCATCCGGTCCCAGATTATCGCGGGCCTTAAACGGGCGGAAAATGATCCGGGTGATATTGCCAGCCGGACCTTTTTCAAATCGATCTTTGGCGATCATCCCTATGCCCGTCCGGTATCGGGAACCTTTGAAACGGTTGCCGGTCTGAATGCCAATGATTTCCGTTCCTTTGTCGGGCGTGCCTTTGCCAAGGACAATCTGATCATTGGTGTTGCCGGTGATATCACCGCGGAGGAACTTGGTCCCCTTCTTGACGAGGCATTTGGCAGCCTGCCCGATCATAGCGATCTTCCGAAGATTGCCGATGTGACGCCGAAGTTCGGTGCTGTTGACGTCATTGATCAGGATATCCCGCAAAGTCAGGCGGTCTGGGGCCAGAAAGGCATTGCGCGCAAGGATCCTGATTTCTATGCCGCCTATGTCATGAACTATATTCTTGGCGGTGGCGGTTTTTCATCGCGCCTGACCGAGGAAGTTCGTGAAAAGCGTGGTCTGGCCTATGGTGTCTATAGCTACCTTGCCGATCTGGATCATGCGCAAATGATGATGGGCGGGGTTGCCACGCGCAATGACGCGATTGGTCAAAGCCTGTCTCTGATCAGTGCCGAATGGACCAAGATGAAGGAAAAGGGTGTGTCGCAGGAAGAACTCGACAACGCCAAATCCTATCTGACCGGGGCCTTTCCGCTGCGCTTTACCAGTCTTGGCAATCTTTCGGGCATGCTGGTCGGCATGCAGAAAGAAGACCTTGGCATGGATTTCCTTGATCGCCGCAACAGCCTTGTGGATGCCGTTACCCTTGATGACGTCAACCGCGTTGCCGCCGAACTGATGGATCCGGCCAATGTGACGGTCACGGTGGTCGGCAAGCCGGAAGGCAAGCTGGCCTTCTGATCTTGTTTGGCCGGATTAAAAATTACAAAGCGCGGTGAAAGACATTTCGCCGCGCTTTGTGCTTTGATAGGTTCATCCGAACCAAGACAACCCATCCGAACATCGCGAGCATTGCCTTCATGACCCTGCGCGTCCTGCCCCAGAACCTGATCAACCAGATTGCCGCCGGTGAGGTGGTCGAACGCCCGGCTGCGGCGCTCAAGGAGCTGGTTGAAAATGCGCTGGATGCGGGGGCGACACGGGTTGACGTCAATCTGCGCGATGGCGGGCGGACGCTTTTGTCGATCACCGATGACGGCAAGGGCATGACACCCGAGGAATTGTCGCTTGCGGTGGAACGGCATGCGACCTCCAAGCTGCCTGACGACGATCTGTTCAATATCGGTTTCATGGGTTTTCGCGGCGAAGCATTGCCGTCCATCGGGTCGGTGTCGCGCATGCGTCTGACCAGCCGGGTGCGCGGGGCGGAAAATGCATGGTCATTGACGATTGAAGGCGGGGCGAAGGGCGAACCGGAACCGGCCGCCCATCCGTTCGGAACCCGGGTAGAAGTCCGCGATCTTTTCTATGCCACCCCGGCCCGGTTGAAGTTCCTTAAAACCGCGCGCACCGAACAGATGTATGCGCGCGAAATCATGGACCGGCTTGCCATGGCGCGGCCCGATGTCGGCTTTACCCTGACCGGGGATGGCAACAAGTCGATCCTGAATTACCCGGCCTGTGAAGGCGATCTGTTTGATGCGCGCCTCAAACGTCTTGGTGCGGTGATGGGCCGCGAGTTTCAGGAAAACGCCCTTCAGATCGAAGCCGAACGCGAAGGCATCCGCCTGACCGGCTATGCCGGGGTGCCGACACTCAATCGCGGCAATGCCCAGATGCAGTTCATGTTTGTCAATGGCCGCCCGGTCAAGGATCGGCTGTTGCAAGGCGCGGTGCGTGGCGCCTATCAGGATTTCCTGGCACGTGATCGTCACCCGTTGCTTGCCCTGTTCTTTGAACTGTCGCCACGCGATGTCGATGTCAACGTCCATCCCGGCAAGACCGAGGTGCGGTTCCGCGATCCGGGGCTGGTGCGTGGGCTGATTGTCGGGGCGCTGAAACATGCATTGGCGGGTGCCGGGCACCGGGCCTCAACCACGGTTGCCGATATGGCACTCGGCGCTGTTCGCCGCGAAGGTGAGGGACCCTCACTTCCGTATGGTGGGGGCCCGCGCAGTGGTGGTGGCAGTGGTTTTAACATTGGCCAGTATCAGCCAGGTATCCCGGGTCACGCGGCAATTGAACGCAATTATGCCGCACAGGCCCCGATGGGATCGCAGTCGGGCTATGGCGGTCTGTTTGATCGCGGGCGTGACTTTGCCGGGACGCCCTCAGGCACATCTGGCCCATCCGGGGAAGGCGGCTTTGCCGCTGCGGCGGCTGCGGCCCTGTCAGGTGGCTATGATGCGGCGGCACCGTCGGCACGGATTGATAATATCGCTGATGAAGGCAAGTTTGTTGATCATCCGCTGGGGGCGGCACGCGGGCAGGTCCACGCCAACTATATCATCGCCCAGACCCGAGACGGTCTTGTCATTGTCGATCAGCATGCAGCACATGAACGCATCGTCTATGAACGCATGAAGGCCGATCTTGCCGCCAGCGGGGTCAAGCGTCAGGGATTATTGTTGCCCGAGGTCGTCGAACTGGACGAGGCATCTGCCGATCGCATCGCAGATCGCGCCGAAGAATTCGAAGAGCTGGGTCTTGTCATCGAACCGTTTGGACCCGGCGCGATTGTTGTGCGCGAAGTTCCCGCCATGCTGGGCAAGGTGGATGTTGGTGCCCTGATCCGCGATATGGCCGACGAGATTGCCGAGCTTGGTCAGGGCATGGCGCTTAAGGACCGGCTGATGTATGTCTGCGCCACCATGGCCTGTCATGGGTCGGTGCGTTCGGGCCGCAAGCTGAATGCCGATGAAATGAATGCCCTGTTGCGTCAGATGGAAGCCACCCCGCATTCCGGTCAGTGCAACCATGGTCGGCCGACCTATGTCGAACTGAAGCTAAATGACATCGAAAAGATGTTCGGGCGCAGGTAGGGAAGCAGATGGCTGGTATCACGCTTCATATCGCCACCCCCGATGATGCACCCGCAGTGAGCGCCTTGTTTGCGCGCTCCTATTCGGCGCTTCTGGTCGATGACTATGCGCTGGAAGTCCTTGAACGCGGGATGACCTTTCTGGCAAAGGCCAACCCGGATCTTCTGGCGTCCGGGACCTATTATCTGGCCAAGACCGAAACCGGCGATGTCGTTGGAGCCGGGGGCTGGACGGCAGTGCGACCGGGCAGCAAGGACGGTGATGTTCAATCAGGGCTGGCCCATGTTCGGCATTTCGCGGTCGATCCGGCATATGCCCGCAAGGGTATCGCCAGTATGCTGTTTGATCGGTGCGTGCGTGATGCCAAGGCGTCTGAGAATGTCACACGTTTTGAATGCTATTCCACACTTTCGGCCAGACGGTTTTATGAATCGCGAGGTTTTCGGGTGATTGGCGATTTCGCAGCACCCTTTGCCCCGGATTTCGCCTTTCCGAGCCTGCATATGGTTTGCGACCTTGATTAATCACGCAGTTTCAGGTTACGGGGCAGGCGGGTATTGGCATTGACGCGCGCGCGTTGGATCTGTTCGGCAAACAGGCCGCGTGTCCCGGTCAGATCGGCATCACGGAAATCGGTTCCGGCCAGGTTGGTGCCGCTCAGATCACAATTTAGCAATTGCTGACCCCGGAAACTGGCATTCGACAGGTCGGAGCCCAGAAATACCGTATTGCGCAGCATCGCATCATTGAATTTTGCGCCGGAAAGGCGGCTAGCTGCCAGATTGGCATTGTCGAGATTGCTTTGTACAAAGTCGGCCGCGGTCAGGTTGCAGCGACGGAAAACCGCATCCTTGCAATTGGCACGCTTGAAGCAGGCAAAGGGCAGGCCACAACGGCTAAGATCGATGCCTTCGAGTTCGGCTTCACGCAGATCGGCATGTTCAATCGACATGACATCGCCTTCCTTGCCGCCCGTGTCGACCCAAAGCTTGTGACTGCGCAGGGCTTCATGCAGGTCAATTTCAACCAGCTCTTCGGGATCGTCACCGCGATCCGCGTCCAGCGGTTCTTCTGCGACGTCGTTGGTGGTTTCTTCGGGTTTGGGCGAGGCAGGTGCCAGCACATCGCGGGCCGATTGCACGGCCTTGATGTTTCGTGCATGGGTATCCTTGTCGCGTGCGGTTGGTTTACCGCCGACAAGTTCGCTTTCATCAAAACTTTGACCCGCCCCGTTCAGGCGTGGCTTGAGATCGGCAAGCTCAAGATTGCCAGTAATGCCGGTGATCGGGGATTTGGGGGCGTCGGGCAACCCGGCTGGTTTGGCGGAATGTACCTTTGCCGTTGGCGCTTCCCTTGGCATTTCCCTTGGCTCAACCGCTGCTGGCTTGCCCGGATTGGTCCGGGGCGGTAATTCTGCCAGCGCCGCCTTGATGCGGTCGCGTTTGCGACGGCCTGGATTTTCAGGCGTATCGTCGTCCGGGGTGTCAGGGACATCCGTACCTTGCGATATTGCCGATGAACCGGCTGCGGGGGCTGCCATGCCCATTTCGGCAAGGTCTTCTGGGCGTGCCGGGCCGAAATAATTGTCCTTAAGAACAAAACGTCGAGGCAGTTTCATCACCGTTTCGATGATCTTGCGCAGGCGCTGGGGATCAACCGGTTGACGAAAAATACCTTCGATCCCGGCTTCGACCGCGTCGCGCATTCCGCGCCGATCAAGTTTGGGTGCGCCCAGAAGGACGGGTACTGTGCGCCCATAAGGATCATCATCGGTTGCCGTATCACGAATGGCCCGGATGGTTGAGATACCCCGCATTCCGTCAAGATACAGCCCGACCAGAATCAGGTCCGGACGGCGTTCCTCTACAAGGTCGACAGTCTTCTGGCGGTCATCGCAATGAAGGAATTCCCCAAAGCCAAGCGGGTCTATCGCGGCCTTGGCAGCAAGCATGTTACGTTCACTGTAATCGGCATACAGGATCGCTTTTTTCTTGTTGTCCTTGATCGCCATAATGCGCGACTTCCTTTATTCGCAACGCGCCCCGTTGCAGGCAAACATTCAGATATTACTGTGCGGACGGAATACTGAATGAACGGCGCGGCAATGCAGAGCCAGACCCACTATTCTGGCTGTTCGCGCTGCTTTCGTCAGCCCCTTTTACGCCATTGCCGCCATTTGTTGTACCGTCCGGGGCATTCGTTTCAACCATCTGGATCGTGATTTCCACGCGACGGTTTTCAGAACGACCCTCGGGCGTGTCGTTATTGGCAATCGGGCGGCTGTCGCCATAACCCTGAATAACCATGCGTCGCGGATCAGTGCTATTCTGGTCAATCAGGAAATGCAGAACCGATGTCGCACGGGCTGCTGACAGGTCCCAGTTCGAAATATAGGGTGATGACGATGAAACCGGGATGTTATCGGTATGCCCGGCGACAAGGACTTCGCCCTCGGTCTGGTTGATCACGGGTGCCAGACGGTTAAGGATGGCGGCGAATTCCTCGGTCATGCCCGAAGAACCCGATGGAAAGGCCAGTTCGTTCGGGAAGCGAATAACGACCTCGCCATCAATGCGTTCCAGACCGACCTGATCATCAAGGCTCATATTTTTAAGAACCCCGGCAAGCGTTTCTTCAAGCGCTTCGGCCTTTTGTTCCTTGGTGTCGGTTTGCTCGATTTCGATTTTTGGCGTTTCGGGTTGCGGGATCTGGGAAACAACGCGCGGGCTGTCCGGGGTGGGGGCCTTAAGCGCCTTGCCCATGATCGATCCGTCAAGTTCGATCACGCCGGCAAGCTGATCCTGTTTGGAAAAGCCGAATGCAGCCTTTACCGATCCTGCGATCTGCTTGTAGCGAATAACATCCATCTCGGCAAAGGTCAGCAACAGCACGAACAGCACAAGCAGCAATGACATAAGATCGGCGAATGTCGCCATCCATGCCGGTGCGCCTGCTGCGGGTTTCTTTGCCATTGCCCTAGACCGTTACCTGTGTCGCAGATGAGGCCATCATCATGCTCCTGCATCCTCGTCGGCGGGGACACCGCCCGGAAGATAGGGACCGAGAATTTCCTTCATGACCATCGGGCTCTGGCTGGCCTGGATCTGAACGACCGATTCAATGATCAGCTGCTTGGTATTGCGGAGCCGGTCGACCTTAAGGGCCAGCTTGTCGGCAATCGGCAATGCAATCAGGTTGGCCAGAACCGCACCATAGAATGTGGTCAGCATCGCAATCGCCATGGCCGGACCAATGGCATCGGGATCGGACAGGTTGGCAAGCATCTGCACCAGACCGACCAGTGTCCCGATCATCCCGAAAGCCGGGGCCGTGTCACCAATGCCACGGAACATCAATTCACCCAGCTCGTCATTCTGTATCGATTTTTCGACTTCGCTCGAGATCGAGCTTCGGATCACTTCGCCGCTATGGCCATCGACACACATGCGGATGCCGCGCGCCATGATCTCGTTTTCGACTTCGACATTCTCGAGACCAAGCAGGCCGTTTTTGCGCACCAGAGCGGCCAGCTCAATCGCCTTTTCATAGATCGAAAGCGGGTCTTCCTTGGGGTTCTTGAAAGCGATCCCCACCCCGATCTTGAGCGACTTGACCACGTCGCGCATCGGGAATTTGATCAGGGTTGCCGCAGCGGTTCCGCCAAACACAACCATAATGGATGGCACATCAACAAATGAATCAAGGCTCCCGCCCATCAAGATGGCGCCAAAAATAACGCCAGCCCCGGCGATGATCCCAATGAGTGTCGCTATATCCATGTCGGTTTTTTGTATCCGGCGTTAAAACTTTTGGCTCGAAGCGTGTCTGAAAAAGGGTCTGACATCGCGCGATGGTGATTGAAATAATGAACTGTCATACGAGGCCCGCCAGCAAAATGATCTGGGCGGCACCGCACCGAATTGGAATTCAGGTTTGTTACACTCCACAAAATTGGGTTTCCATCACCTGTTTTCCAGAACCGGGTAACAACTTCCTGCATCCGCGCGCGTAATCACCCGAACAAAAAGAAGCACCCGATTGTAAAATTACGGCATCAGGTTAGGAGGCGCTATACCTTTGGCATTAAATGTTTGTTGCCAGAAATACGCATCGGGCTCAACCCAGTCGTAAGGATAATCGAACTTGATCTGGAGACGAAGGAGGATGTCCTTGATACGGTCAACACCGCCACCGGATCAGGGGTTAGACAGGCCGCAGATACACAAAGGGCCCATCCTTAAAGACAGGCCCGTTACGTATCCCCGATCATCCCAGTTCGAATGACGAAATGCCAAATGTCATATCAAGGTCAAGGGTTGGCGCAGGTCCCTTATACATGCGTGCGGTTTCGAACTCGGCAACCATCTGATGGGCATCGACCAGTTCACGGGCTGCCTGGTTGGGTTCGGGGATATCGAGATAGACCTTGTCACTCTGATCTTTGCGGCTTTGCAAAAGAGCGTCAAACAGGGTTCTGGCATCTTCAAGATTGGCGGCAAAAAGCGGCCCGACCTTGTGACCTTGTTTACAGGGACGAATGACTCCGTAACCGCGAAGGCCCATCGGGCCCTTAAGTGCAAGGGCGGTGTGATTTTCATTGCCCAGCCAGCCACGCAGAAATTCGATGCGGCTTTCGCCAAACAGATTGCAGGTCTGCTCAAAGGCATCAACAACTGCAATATCATCAATCTTCAGCGTGAAAATATCTTCCGGCAGGGCGGTTTCTGTGGCCGTGATGATACCTGCGTAACGGATATTGCGATGGGCAAGCTCAAAGCCCGACTTGCGGTAATTATCCTGTTGATCGACAACGCCATCCAGTCCGATGGTTTTCATCACACTGTTTTCCAGTGCCGTCTGCCACAGTTTGTAACCAAGTCCCGATCCGCGACGATCTTCGCGACAGATATAAAAACCGACAAAGCCGTAATCCGAACTGTATTGGACGGCCGAAATCACCGCAGCCATGCCCTGTTTGTCAAAGGCGGCCCAGAAACCGTCAGGATCGGTATTGAAAAATACCTCGGCGTCGGAAAGTCCGGGGTTCCAGCCTTCATTGGCAGCCCACTCAACAGCAAGCGGAAACTCAAAGGATTTCAGGCGGCGGATCTTGTCTGTCATGTCGATATCTTCAATCTTCCGGAATCAGATAGGTCGGTGAGCGCGGTCAGGACCCTGATCCTGTTCTGCACAATGTTGATTTCGATACACATCTAGCATGGTCGGGCAAAATTCCTGATAAATTTTATTGAGAATGCCTATCATTTTTATTATCAATAGCCATCGACAGTTCCCCGCCACATCAACTTTCCTGAGGCCCATATGCCTTCGCCCATCCTGACTGCGACAACGCGCATTGCGCTGCCTGAATGCGCCGCCCTGATCCGGCAGACCGCAGATTATTACAAAAGTCATGATTGCGATGTGCAGGGTGATGACACCGCGACACGCATTTCGGTTTCAATCGGGCATATCGAATTGCGAAGCGACAAGGACGGGCTTGATATAGAAGTCGGTGCGACGACCGAAGTCGGCGTGGTGCAGATGAAGGCCGCGATCCTTTCCCTGCTTCAGGGGGCGGCACCGGGCACCAATATCGATTGTCGCTGGAAAGGTGCGGGGCAAGGCAATGGCAAGCTTCCGAACTTTCGTGAACTGACGGTGGGCAAGATCACGGATTTGTCCCCGCATATGCGCCGTCTGCGTTTGCATGGTGTTGATCTGGGTGCTTATGATCAGGATGGCATCCATGTGCGTCTGATGATCCCGCCACGCGGCAAACCCGATCCGAAATGGCCGACCCTTGCCGAAAACGGTCTGCCGGTCTGGCCAAGCGGCGAGGACACCGTGGAACAGCGCGTCTATACCATTCGCGGCATGGATGCGAATGCCGGCTGGATTGATGTCGATTTCGTCATGCATGGTGATAACGGGCCGGGGGCGTCCTTTGCCCTTCATGCATCCGAGGGCGACCTTGTTGCCATGACCGGACCGCTTGGTAATGAATTGCCCGACGCCGACTGGTTCCTGTTTGCAGGTGATGAAACAGCGCTTCCGGCCATTGGGCGCTATCTGAATGAAATGCCTGAACATGTGACGGGGCACGCCCTGATCGAGGTCGGGAGCAAGGATGACATCATCCCGGTTGCCACCAGAAGCCGGATCAAAGTCACCTGGCTTTTGCGTGACAGTGTCGCGGAAATCACCCACAGCCTGATCCAGGATGCGATCCGCGCCATTGATGTGCCCAAGGATAGTTGCAAGGTCTACTGCTGGGCCGGGGTGGAGCAGGGGGACTACAAGCCGATCCATACCTACTGGCGCAAGGAACTTGGTCTGTCGCGCGATGACTGTGTCGCGATGACCTTCTGGCGTAAAACCGGGGCCTGATTGATCAGTCGGGGCGTCTGGTTGCGACCGATGCATGAAGGCGGGGGGCAAACCGGGCAATGGCATCGTCGAGTTCAATCAGGATTTCACCCATACGCGGATCATTGGATTGTAGCGTTCCGGCTTCTGATTTTTCCCGAAGCTCGGTAATCGCCCGGATCAGTTCCAGACTGGTTGGCGTGGCCTGTGCTGCAATCGCCCTGGCCTGATTGCCGATCATCTGGCGTGTGTTCACAAATGCAGCGATTTCCTCCGCCTTATCCGGGTTTTGGTCACGGCCTTCGGGATCAAGCGCATATTTAAGGGACAGCCCGGTCATATGCGATTTATCGGCAAACAGGGCTGATGTGATGATGCGAAAGCCGATAATGTCTCTGGCCAGTGCGGCGCGATTTTCCGGGGTTGCCAATTGGTCAAAGGCAAACAGATCGGCGTTGAGCTCGTCGTTGTGGCTTTTGACATCCTCATCCCCAAAATGATCAGGCTTGCAGTGGCGCACTTCATGATAGATCAGCCAGCGATATGTCAGTCCGGCGCTGGTTTCATAGGACAGATGCGGCCCGAACCAGCCACGCATTAATTGTGCAAAAATCTCATTGCCGCTTTCAGGGGTGATATTGGCCGGAACAAAAATCTGGCAGGACGCAATCGGTTTGCCATTCTTGCGCCCAGTCACGGTAAAGGGGGATCGTGGCAGGCTGGCAAAGGTGGCGTCCGGATCCCTGATATTGCCAAGGCCAAGCGTTTCATCCATGCGTGCCAGAAACGCCGCCCGATTGGCAAAGACAAACAGATCAATATCGCCAAACTGCAAAAGTTCCGCGGCGATGCTGTCCGTTGTCCTGTCGCTGACAGTTAAGCGTGCTTGTGCCTGTGCCTGTGCCTGCGCGGATACGGTGACCGCGCACGCCAAACTTGCCGTCATCAGGATTGTGATCAGGGAAAGATGAAATCTGTTCATGCCGTGATTATGGCTGCGATCACGCCCGGAGACGATAGTAAACCACGGGCAAGGCCATTTGGTCCCGATAGCCCGGATGATCCGGATCGAGATCAGGCCTCGGCGCGTTGACCGGTGCGTTTGCGCTCTGGCCCGAACAGGCAGGTCAGGATCAGGATGATCCCCGAAATGGTGGCAATCATGCCCGCGGCACTGACTGCAAAGGGGGACCCGAACCAGCCCGGGCCGTATCCGGCAAAGACATATCCCAGAATGGCCGAAATGGTAGCAAAGATGACCGACCAGCCCACCTGACGGCCAAGCTGATTGGTCATCAGGCGCGCACTGGCTGGCGGGCAGACAAACATCGCAATCACAATGATCGATCCGACCGCATCAAACGCCGCCACGGCGGCAATCGCGGTGGCCACAACCAGTGCAAAGCTTAAAAGTCTGGTACGAATGCCGATTGCCTCGGCAAAGGCCGCATCAAAGGTCGAAATTTTCAGTTCTTTCCAGAACAGCAGAATGAACAACCCGATCCCGACCAGAACGATGGCAAGGCGTGGCAATTGTGGCGGCAGGGTCGAAAGGGCAACAGGATCAAGAAGCGATCCCCAGCCTTCGGCATCAAACCAGATCAGGCTTTCGAGATTGCCCAGAAGTGCGTGCTGCACATCGATATGTACCGAACTGGTATCGGTGATTTCCAGAAACAGAACACCAGCGGCAAACAGGGTGGTAAAGACCAGCCCCATTGCTGCCCCCGGCTCGACCCGGCCAAGACGTTTGACGATCTCGATCATCACGACCGCAACAATCGCGGCAACACCAGCACCCAGCATCATCGGAACGGCGGTGATTGTTCCGGTTATCAGAAAGGCCCCGACAATACCGGGCAAAACCACATGGCTGATGGCATCGCCAATCAGGGCCTGACGGCGCAGCAACAGGAAATTGCCCGGAAGCGCGCAGGCTACAGCGGCCAGAATGCCGATGACAATCGGGGTCAGGCTCAGCTGAACGAATTCCGCGCCAAGGGCCGTGATCAGATCATCAATCATGCCTTGGCTCCTTGCTGGGCTGCGATCATGCGATCAATCTCGGCGATCTGGTCGGGTGTCATCATCTGTTCAATCGGGGTCAGGCCGTCATAGCGTTCAATGGCGGAATCATCGGGCAGCATCCGACGTGCAATTGCCCAGCGCGCTTCGTCACGGGCGGCCTTCTGGGCGGCAATCCGGCCGCGTGCGGTGGCAACGCCGTCACGACGGATCATGCCCGACCGGCGCAGGATGCGGAGAGTTAGCCCGTCATAGATCGGTTCGCGACGGGCAAGCGACAGCAATCCCTGGCGGCGATGAACCCGGCGCTGAAAGCGTTGATGACGAAGGGCGGAAGCAAGCCCGCCGCGCAAGGGTGAAAACAGCGCTGAAAACAGGAAGAAACCAAACGCAATCAGAACAATGATCGGCCCGGTCGGAAGCGATGCCTCGGCTGCCGACAGAACAGCACCGATATAACCCGAAAGTCCGCCAACGATTGCCGCAATCCCGATCATCAGCCCGACCTGATTGGTCCAGAACCGCGCGGTTACCGGCGGAATGATCAGAAGCGCAACAATCAGGATAAGACCGACAATCTTAAGCCCGATCACGGTCACAATCAGGGCAAGCCCCATCATCGCCAGATCAATGTTGCGCACATTAACGCCCGTGGTCGCGGCATATTCCGGATCAAACGCCACAAGCGTCATCGGACGGCGTAACAGGAATACAAAAGCCGCAGCCAGCGCACCGGCAACGGCAATGGTTGTTGCCTCGGAAATCAGCATCCCGGCGGTTGAGCCAAGAAGGAAGTTTTCAAGCCCGGCCTGACGGCCCGATGACATGGTCTGGATCACTGTCAAAAGGACAATGCCAAATCCGAAAAACACCGAAAGCACCGCGCCAATGGCTGCATCCTCGGTCAGGCGGGTTTTGCGCGTGATCCATTCGACCATCAAAAGCCCGATGGCTGATGAAATGGCTGATCCGATGATAAGCCCCGGAAGCCACCTGCCATCACTGCCGAACGCCACCATGATCATGAAGGCAATCCCGACCCCGGGAAGGGTGGCATGGCTGATGGCATCGGAAACAAGGGCGCGTTTGCGCAGAAAGATAAATGCCCCGGCACTGCCGGCAGACAGGCCAAGCAACCCGGCACCGATGGCGACAAGGGCGCTGTTATATCCGGCCTGAAGGAACAGGGCGCTTATGAAATAATCCAGAAAACTCATGTCGGGGTCCCGGGGGTCTGTCTGGCGTCTCGGTTTTTCGTGGCGTGTCTCAGGCCAGATGCAATTCGTCGATATGGGTGGCGGCCAGACGTCCGCCATAGGTTTCCTGAAGGTTTTCGGCCGTAAAGGTGGTTTCGACCGGACCTTCGGCAATGCGTCGGACATTTATCAGAAGCACGCGGTCAAAATATTCCGGCACGGTCGAAAGATCGTGATGCACGCAGACAACGGTGCGCCCTTCGGTCTTTAATTCCTTAAGTACGGAAACAATCGCGCGTTCGGTGGCGGCATCGACCCCGGCAAAGGGTTCATCAAGCAGATAAAACTCGGCATTTTGTGCCAGGGCGCGCGCAAGAAACACGCGCTGCTGCTGACCGCCGGAAAGCTGGCCGATCTGGCGGTCAGCGAAATCTGCCATGCCAACGCGTTCCAGGCATTCCATGGCCTGTTCACGGTGGCGCGATTGCCACAAACGGAACAGCCCGACCGATCCGTAAAGCCCCATCAGGACAACATCAATGACGCGGGCGGGGAAATCCCAGTCAACGCTGGCGCGCTGGGGCACATAGGCTACCCGGTCGCGGGCCTCGGCAAACAGTTTGCCAAATATCCGGACTTCACCAGACAGGCGCGGCACAACACCAAGCGCACCTTTAAGGAATGTGGATTTGCCCGCACCGTTCGGACCGATGATCGCGGTCATGGATCCGGCCGGGATCGAGGCATCCACCGAAAAAACCGCCGGCTTGTTGCCATAGGAAACCGTCAGCCCGCGCACGGTAAGCGGTGCATCCTTGGGCGCGACATCAAGTATCTTGCCGGACTCTGCAACCAGTTTGGCATTGCTCATGGGGGCTTCCTTGTTTCCGTGTGCGTGCGTGGTTTCGGGGACGCTAGAATATCATTGTCTCACGATGCTGCGGCCAGCTTGCCCTGAAAACCGCCTTCTGGGGCATTACCACCAAGGGCGCGGGTGATCAGGGTGACGTTGTGATCAATCATGCCGATATAAGTGCCCTCATACGTACCGGGTTCACCCATTGCATCGGAAAATAGCGTGCCGCCAATCACGACCTTCTGGTCGCGGGCTTCGGCCCCTTCGATCAGGGCGCGCACATTGCGTTCCGGGACCGAGCTTTCGACAAATACGGCGGAAATCTTGCGATCGACAATGGTGTTGACCAGTTCCTCGACCCGGCGAAGGCCTGCTTCGGATTCTGTTGAGATGCCCTGAATGCCCAGAACTTCGAAATCATAGCCGCGCCCGAAATAGCTGAATGCATCATGCGCGGTCAGAAGAACCCGGCTTTTTTCCGGCACGGTGACGGTCACGGTCTTCATGTAATCGATCAGCTTTGCGATATCGGCAACATGCTTGTCCGCATTGGCGCGATAGGTGGCTTCGCCTTCCGGATCGGTCTTGATCAGGGCATCGCGCACCGCATAAACAACGGTTTCCCACAATTGCGGATCCATCCAGACATGCGGGTCATAGCGCCCCTCATATTCGGCATGGCTCAGACGTTTTGATTTGTCGACGGCTTCGCCAACCGCGACGACATTGCGGCGCTTTTCCAGATCAAGGAAGAATTCTTCAAGCTGCGCTTCAAGATACAGTCCGTGCCACAGAACCAGATCGGCACGCGCCATGGCGGCAATATCGCTTCGGGTCTGGCGATAGGAATGCGGATCAACACCGGGACCCATCAGCGCCTTGACCTCTGCACGATCCCCAGCGACCTGGCGGGCGGCATCGGCAATCATCGAGGTGGTGGCAACCACATTGATCGGTTTGGCTTTCGCATGACCAAGGGTGCTCAGCGCTCCGAAAACAAGGAGGCCTGCGGTCAGGAACAGGGTGCGGGCGGATCGGAAAAGGCTCATTGACGGTCCTGAAAGCAAATTGAAATCACTCCAGCAAATATCCACTATTTATGTGCGGACTTTTAAAGTTAGTCAAGGCTAAATTGATTTTTGCAATCTTAGTTGTTATGAAGGGTTTCGGGACAGATTTTGGAGAGATCAATGGGCGACGATACGGCGGTTAACCCGCGTCACAACAAGGCCGAAGTCTTTGCCCGTTTGCGTGATGCGCATGCCCGCGAAGTGACCGAGGATTATGTTGAAATGATCGGTGACCTGATCGCCGAGGAAGGCGAGGCCCGCTCTGTCGCCCTTGCCGAACGCTTTGGCGTGACGGCGGCCACGGTCAATAACACCATCAAGCGCCTGGAGCGCGACGGCTTTGTCACGTCCCGTCCGTACCGGTCAATTTTCCTGACAGAAAAAGGCGAAACCCTCGCCAAAAAATGTCGCGAACGCCACCGGATCGTCTATAACTTCCTAGTCTCGATTGGCATCGACCCCGAAATCGCGGAATTCGACGCCGAAGGGATCGAGCACCATGTCAGCGAAGAGACGTTGAGGGTGTTTGAGAAAGTAGCCAAAACCTGAGCTGTTTGTTTTGGCGCGAAGGCTGAAAGCATCGCGTCTGCACAAATAAACAGGTTGGTTGAATTACTTGGGAAAATGGCGGAGAGGGTGGGATTCGAACCCACGGTACTATTGCTAGTACAACGGTTTTCGAGACCGCCCCGTTCGACCACTCCGGCACCTCTCCGCATGTGTGGTCTTGGCGTTCGACGCGGTGTTTAACGGTCCTCGGGCGATATTGCAAGAGGGAAAACGCAAATTCGGTGACTCTTTTGCGCTTTTCGCATATTGCCCTGATCTGGCGGCGCCTCTGCCAACAGGCGCGGTTGAAAACGATCTTGTCGATTGTCGCGGGGCGTTTGGCTGCGGTTTGGGGCTGCGTTGGTTCGCTTTACCGGAAAGCCGGGTTTTATGTTGGCGGCAATGAATGGTGAGCGCTTGCGCCAAGCCATGCATTTTATACAGGGCACGCTCCCTGCTAATTGGGGGCCAATTGCCGGGGAACTTGCGGGTTTGCATCGCTTTGCAGTTGACTCGGTGGGCCAAAAAAGGTAATTCACCCGTTCTTCGCAGCGGTTCGGTATCTGTTAGCAGCGGCACCGAGCTGCGCGTTTGTGTTTCCAGAATGTTTTTCAGGAACTTTTAGATGTACGCAATCATCAAAACTGGCGGCAAACAGTATAAAGTTGCTGCCAACGACGTTATCAAAGTCGAAAAGATCGCTGCCCAGGCTGGTGACACCGTGAAACTTGAAGAAGTTCTCATGGTTGCTGGCGACGGTGCGCCGAAAGTTGGTGCTCCGTTGGTCAAAGGTGCTTCTGTCACTGCAGAAGTTCTCGAGCAGGCCAAGGGCGACAAGGTGATCGTTTTCAAGAAAAAGCGCCGGCATAACTACCGTCGTAAAAATGGTCATCGCCAGAACCTGACTGTTCTGCGCATCAAGGACATCAACGCCTGATTTATCAGGTTGAGATGCAGTTTTAGGAGAGTTTCATGGCTCATAAGAAAGCTGGTGGTAGTTCGCGCAACGGTCGTGACTCCGAAGGTCGCCGTCTCGGCGTTAAAAAATTCGGTGGTCAGGCAGTTGTAGCAGGCAACATCCTCGTTCGTCAGCGTGGCACCAAGTTCCATGCCGGTGACAATGTTGGCCTCGCCAAAGACCACACCCTGTTTGCGACTGTGAACGGTTCTGTCCAGTTCAAGTCGGGCTTCAAGGGTCGTACCTACGTTACCGTCGTTCCGGCAGAGGCGTAAGCCTCCCGTCGGCTACGCCATACGTAGCAAGATTTTCGAGGGAGGAATGAGCAATCATTCCTCCCTTGTTTTATGTGTTATATGAATTTTACGCCCTGTTGATGCGCGATCACCGCGCGCCGGGGTGCCAATATCCAAAAAGCGGGCGCAGCCCAAAGGACCGGTTATGAAGTTTCTCGATGAAGCCAAGATTTATGTGCGCAGTGGCCGCGGCGGTGCCGGTTCGGTCAGCTTCCGCCGTGAAAAATTTATCGAGTATGGTGGCCCGGATGGCGGTGATGGCGGTCGCGGGGGCGACATCGTTCTTGAGGCGGTCGAAAACCTTAACACCCTGATCGATTTCCGCTATCAGCAGCATTTCAAGGCCGAAGTCGGCATGCATGGCATGGGCCGTCAGCGCACCGGTCGGTCAGGCAAATCCATCACGATCAAGGTCCCGGTCGGCACACAGGTTTTGGCCGAAGACCGTGAAACCCTGATTGTAGACATGATCGAGCCGGGGCAGACCTATATGCTCTGCCGTGGTGGGGATGGTGGTCGTGGCAACACCCATTTCAAATCCTCCACCAACCAGGCGCCGCGCCGTGCCGAAGAAGGCTGGCCGGCCGAGGAAATGTGGGTCTGGTTGCGTCTGAAGCTGATCGCCGATGCCGGTCTGGTCGGTCTGCCAAATGCCGGGAAATCGACCTTCCTTGCCGCATCCTCGCATGCGCGTCCGAAAATCGCCGATTATCCTTTCACCACCCTGCATCCGCAGCTTGGCGTCGTCAGCATCGATGACAAGGAATTCGTTCTGGCCGATATTCCCGGCCTGATCGAAGGGGCTTCCGAAGGCAAGGGCATCGGGACCCGTTTCCTTGGTCATATCGAACGCTGCGAAGTTCTGGTCCATCTGATCGACTGTGCCGAGGAAGACCCGGTCGCAACCTATCAGACCGTGCGCGAAGAGCTTGAAAGCTATGCCGATATCCTGATCGACAAGCCCGAGATCGTTGTTCTGTCCAAGGCCGATCAGCTCCTGCCGGAAATGGTCGAGGAACAGCGCCAGATCCTTGAAAAGGGCATCGGCAAAAAGGTCTATGTGGTTTCCGGTGTGACCCAGCAGGGCATCAAGGATATCCACCGTCAAATTCGTGCCTATATCGATGGCGAACGCGAACGCCGCATCATGGAAGGTCGCGAGGATGAGGGGTTCCAGCCGTGAGCACCCAGCACGCTTCGTTAAGTGATGCAAAACGCCTGATCATCAAGGTCGGCTCGGCCCTTCTGGTCGATGAAAATACCGGCAAGCTGCGCCGTGCCTGGCTTGAGGCACTGGCAGACGATATCGCCCATCTCCGTGAACGCGGGGTCGAGGTGATTGTGGTCTCCAGTGGTGCGATTGCCCTTGGGCGTCGTTTGCTCGGCCTTGATCACCGTACGATCAGCCTTGCCGACAAGCAGGCCGCTGCTGCTACCGGCCAGATCAGCCTGTCACAGGTCTGGCAGGAAGCCTTGGGCCGCAACGGCCTGACCATGGCGCAGGTGCTGGTGACCCTTGAGGACATGGAAGGCCGTCGGCGTTACCTCAATGCGCGCGGCACGCTCAATGCGCTTCTGGCCCGTGGTGCGGTGCCGCTGATCAATGAAAACGATACGGTCGCGACCGAGGAAATCCGCTTTGGCGATAATGATCGTCTTGGCGCCAAGGTTGCCCATATGATCTCGGCCGATACGCTGGTGTTGCTGTCTGACATCGACGGTCTTTATACCGCCGATCCGCGCAAGAACCCGGATGCGACCCTGATCCCCGAAGTCCGCGAACTGACCCCGGAAATCTTTGATATGGCGGGTGTCGCGCCGACCATGTACAGCTCCGGCGGGATGGTCACCAAGCTTCAGGCCGCTGAAATCGCCATGAAGGCCGGGTGCCGCATGTTTATCGCACGTGGCACCATCTATCATCCGCTGAAAGCCCAGCTTGACGGCGCACCCAATACCGTCTTCCTGCCAAGCGAAAGCCCGCTTGCGGCACGCCGTCACTGGATTGCGACCTCGCTCAAGGCCACAGGCGCTATCATTGTCGATGCCGGTGCGGCCAAGGCAATGGCCGCAGGCAAGAATCTTCTGGCTGCCGGGATTACCGGTGTTGACGGCCGCTTCAAGCATGGGGATGCGGTGCGCGTCCTTGATGCTGATGGTGCAGAGATTGCGCGCGGTATCACATCCTATGGTGCGGAAGAAACCCGTCTTCTGATGGGCCATGCATCGGGCGATATCGAAGCCACCCTTGGCTTTACCCGTGGCAATGCCGTGATCCATTCCGATGATCTGGTGATGCTCGGAAGTTAGACCATATCGTTATCTGATGATCAAAGGGGATGCGTTTGTGTCCCCTTTTTTTATGCCCGGGTTTGTCTTGGTCAGGCAGTCATAAAAAAAAGGCCGCCCGCTTTTACAGGGGCAGCCTTTTTAACGGTGGCACTGAAGTTCGGAACGAACTCAGGCAGCCTGATCAGCAAGAGCACGAGCCATCTGGCTCAGGGCTTCCTGATGTTTTTCATGCTTGATGCTCGCGAAGTTGCGCGCCAGCTCAAGGCACATGCGCTGACGTGCGTTAAGCTCGGTTTCCTGATTGCCATCAAGGCCTTCGTAGAAATAGCTGACCGGAACACCCAGGACTTGGGAGATTTCATACAGACGACCGGCAGAGATACGGTTGATACCGCGCTCATACTTGTGGGCCTGCTGGTAGGTGACGCCGATCAGGTCGGCCATCTGCTGCTGGGAAAGGCCCAGCATGATGCGACGTTCACGAATACGCTGACCAACATAACGATCAGTGTCAGTAGCGCGGTTTGCGCGCTTCGGTTCTTCGAGTTCAGCAATCTCAGTCATTTTATAATCCGTTATCAACCGCCAGTTATAGATCCCCACTTTGGATGCTGTTGAGCTTGTTTGATTTATGCCCAATGACCACCCCGTCGCAGCACCAAATTAGCGCTGCGATTTGATGACCCGTATCTGAACTTTGGTCAGATAATCTTTACAGCAATCCGCCAGAAGCTAGCTATATAGGTCAATTGAGCTGTCTTTGTCTAGTGCAGAAGGCGAAAAAAAGACGTTGGTTTCTACGCTGTATGGTTTGGAGTGCCGTGCATAGCTGGCATGCATTTCCTGAATGACCGGCGGTTGCAAAAGGTTTTCCTGAGGTAAAAGTTGCCCCAAAAGCTGGGTCCAGAATGCTGCACTGCCCACAAGATCATGGGGTTGCAGCCACGCGCCACCATTCTGCGTGATTTCCCTGACAGGCGAAATGCGCGCAAGTTGTTGGTGTCCGATCCCGGCAGGACCATCCGTTCCGGTACTCGCAGACGGATTCCTGCGGGCCGGTTGCATGGGTATCGGAGTGATCGCGGTCATGTCATTTTAGCGTTCGGGGTTAAAAACTGCCTGTCTTGTTCGGGACTCCATGCGTTTCCGGTCTATACCCGGCAAAAATTGCCGCCTTGCGGCGCTGCCGGGCGGGTTAAAAGGGTTAACAAAAAGTTTATGCAGGATTGGTGCCGTATTGGCGGTTGGGTCGAGTCACATCTTGGCGATCCTGCGGTTGGCACAGCGTGAAGAACAACCGCGCGATCAGGGGCGTTGGCAACGCCCCTTGATATCGGGATGCAGGCAACAAAAAAGGCGAGGTGCCTTTGGCAACCCCGCCCCTGGAAATTCCGTGATCGGTCTGATCAGATCTTATTTGTCGGTTTTGCCACCTGCCAGGCTGTTAAGCTGCGCCTGCATGGCTTCAAGCTGGCTTTTCAGCTCATTGAGCGAAGCATCGGACTGCGCGCTCGCCGGGGCTGCTGGCTTGGTCGGTGTCGCACCTGGCTGGCCGCCATTTTCATTTTCCTGCAGGAACGGCGAGAACATCTTCATGGTCTGTTCAAACAGCGCGATGTTCTGCTTGTTCATTTCCTCGAACTGGCCAAACGGGAAAATGCCCTGCATGGTGCCCTGCATATATTCGCGCATCTGTTCCTGATTGTGTCCAAAGGCGCGCATCGCCTGTTCAAGATAGCTTGGCACAAGCCCCTGAAGGCTGTCGCCATAGAACCCGATCAATTGACGCAGGAAGCTGATCGGCAAAAGGTTCTGCCCCTTGTTCTCTTCCTCGACGATGATCTGGGTCAGAACCGGACGGGTAATGTCCTCGCCCGATTTGGCGTCATAAACCACAAAGTCGGTATTGTCCTTGACCATCTGGGAAAGGTGATCAAGCGTCACATAGGAACTGGTCGCGGTGTTATAAAGGCGACGGTTCGCATATTTCTTGATTACGATGCGGTCCTGATCATCTGATTTCTTGGTGGTCATGGCGTTTTTCCTGCTTCCCTGTTTCCCGGACGTTCGTCTGGCGAACTTGTTTGGCGATGTATTTCGCCTGATTTGCGTGTGCACAATTTACGATGTTGCGCAGCATTTTCGATTTTGCATTCGCTCAGAAGACGACAAGAGTGCCGCGATTTTTCCAATGTGTCCAGTATTCAACGCGAAGTGCGGTGCGAAAAACAACTTGCGATACGGTTTGTTGCTGCGCAGCACGGGATTTCCTTTCCCCCGCCGGGTAACGATCTATAGTATTTCCTGATACAAAGGCTTCTCATCAGGGAACAAAAAAGGTGTCGCCAATGACCACCGACCCGGATCACCCCGACAGCCCGGACCAAAGTGACGGGCCGCCATCATCATCCGATGATGAAATACTCGAACAGCTCGCCACCCGTTTTCTCGCCCTGTGGCGTGAACAGGTCGCCGCGACCGCCGATGGCGCCGATGCGGCAAGTGCCATCGGGCGTCTTTATGCATCGCTCGGTGCCGATACCACGCGCATGGGCGAAGGGTTCGAAGCCTGGGGCAAGCTGATCGGGCAGATGGCCATGGGCCAGCCGGTCAATGCCGGTACGTTCAACGCTGGTGCGGCAAATGCTGGTCTGGGCACGATGGGGGCTGACAATCCGTTTGCCGGGGCGATGGGCAATGCCAATCCGCTGATGGCGATGATGGATCAGATGGCAAAGGCCGCGCGCGACCTGCCAACCCAACCGTTCCCGGGTGCCATGCCGTTCCCGCCCAATATGGCAGCGATGGCAGGCATGACCGGTATGAAAAGCATGACCGGGGCAGGAAGCGATAAGGGCGAGGCCCCGTCTGCAACACCGTCCGCAACACCGCCTGCGAACGGCGCCGGTACAGATGCTGACAGTGCCGGTGAAACGCCATCGACCAAAAGCACGAAAAAGACGCGCGCTGCAAAAAATGCTGCAAAGGGGCAGGGGAAGAATGATCAGTCCACTGAAACAAAAGCCGCTTCCACCAAAAAGACAAAGCAAGAAGCGGGCGGGGCCAAGGCCGCTTCCGATGCACATGGCAGTCGAGATGACGAGCTGGCTCAGCTCGCGCGCCGCATTGCCGATCTTTCTGAAACAATTGCTGCCCTGGAAGCCGGAACTGAAGGAACAGGCGGAAAGCCTCCTGAACGAGATTGAGGCCTTCCATCCCGATGACATTGCCCAGGCGCTTGATCGTGTTGCCTTTGACCGGCATGCCGGGTTTCATGACGGCGTGCGGGCCTATCAGCGCCATCCCTATCAACGGCCGCGGGATGACGTGCGCAAGGACATCCCCGTCATCTGGGAAGACGGATCGACCTGCGTTTATGATTATGGCGGGCTGACCCCGAAAAAGGATCAGAAACCGGGCAAGATTGTCCTTCTGGTCCCGTCGCTGGTTAATCGCGGCTATATCCTTGATCTCAATGAAAAGCGCAGCTTTGCCCGCTATCTTGCCAAATGTGGCTATCGGCCGCTTCTGGTCGAGTGGGGCTATCCCGGCATGGACGAGGCCAATTTTGGCCTTGATGATTATATCGCCGCCCGTCTGGTCACTATCCTTCAGGATGTCGCTGACATGAATGGCGGCCCGGTGCCGCTGGTCGGCTATTGCATGGGCGGGGTTCTGGCATTGGCGGCAACGCTTCTGGACCCGGCACAGGTGTCAAAACTTGTCCTGCTGGCAACGCCATGGGACTTCATGGCCGCCGGGCCGACCCAGTCGCGTATTGCTGCGGCCTTTGCGCCATCGCTTCCCCATATGCTGGCCATTCACGACACCCTGCCGGTCGATGTACTGCAAAGCCTGTTTGCCAGCCTCGATCCCTTCATGATCGGCGAAAAGTTCCGCCGCTTCGAAAAAATGGCATCCGCTTCGGCCAAGGCTCAGGACTTTGTCGCCCTTGAAGACTGGCTGAATGATGGCGTGCCCTTAACACGCCGGGTGTCGATTGATTGCCTGATCGGCTGGTATGTGGAAAACAAACCGGCCAAGGGCGAATGGCAGATTGACGGGATCGATATCAACCCGGCGGATTTGTCCTGTCCGGTGCTGGCAGTCATTCCGGAAAATGACCGCATCGTTCCGCCCGAAAGTGCGCAGGCCCTGTTTGATGTCTTCCCGGAAGAATTGCGGACCGAGCTTCATCCATCGGCCGGTCACATCGGCATGATGGTCGGCTCGCGCGCGGAAAAATCAACATGGGAACCGGTGACAAAATGGCTCGCCGGGCCATGATCGCTGCCTCAACCCGGCGACACAGTCACCCCGGTGTATCTGTCACCAGTTCATCGGATTTGCGATCCCACCGGATGGTCAGGCGGGCCAGAAGGGCGATGATGATCAATGTCAGGATCACCCGCCCGACCAGCACCACCCAGATATCTGCACCAAGGGCCAGCATGATCGCCGTATCCTCGATCAGGGAATGCGACAGCGACAACCAGCTCAGCGACAGGAAAAGTGTACGCGGCGGGTAATTGTTCTTGCGCGCATCATCAATGATCAGCGCCCCGCCAAATGTAAGACCCAGCAACACGCCAATGGTCGTGACCGGTGCAACTTCACGCGACAGGCCCGAAACCCGAAGGATCGGTGACAGGGCAAGGGTGAATTTGTCGGTCAGGCCGGTGACCTTCATGACATCAAGCACAACCAGAAGCCCGGTAATCACCACAAAGCTGACAATCAGTGATTTGATGGTCTGAACGACCCAGTCACCCCATCCGGCAAGGCCGGTTGCGGCTTGGGCAACGTCGCTGCCTGCCATCCATGAAAAATCAACCGGTTCGGACAGCCAGCCGGTCATATTGCTGACCCATGTCACCAGCGCGCCATACCCGATGGCTGCCCCGACCCGAAGGGCGGTGGTGGCAATCAGGCTGGCACCGGCACGTTTGACAATCGCCTGTTCGACCGGAAGCCCGTGGGCAAACAGCATCATGGCGCAAAGTGCGCTCAGCTGCGCGGCGGTCATATCAAGATGGGCCGAAAGCCCGATGAATGCGCCAACCGCCCCATACATACTGACCAGCGCACAGGTCGCCCAGATGATCCCGGCTTCTGGCGGCAGTCCGATCAACGCCATGACCGGGGTCAAAAGATCGGACGCCACTTCAATCGCGCCAAATTCCTCGGCAATGCGGACAATGATCATCACCGGCAGCATGACCTTCACCAGGGTGACAAAAAGCTGCTGGCTGCGATTGATCAGATGAAAAACATAACGTTGCATGGCGCGTGTCATCGGGGCTTCTGTCCATCGTGCAAGATCCGCCGCATGCCGTTCGGGCGTCGGGCGGGTGGGGCCTGTCGGGGCGATCAAAAGTCGTCCCGGCATCTCTGGGGCAAAGATGCCGGTCTGTCCATTACGTTCTTTGACAGGCTTTTCAAACCTGTCGGCGATAATTCGTCGCTGGTGGGCGAGGGTGTTTGACAGCGCCGATCATGCCACGCGCAACGGCACGATGGTCGGCGAATTTGCGTAAAGATGCGCAATATAGAAGCGCAGAGTGATGAAATAGCGCTGCCAGATTGCGCAAAGGCCCCGCAAGCAGGGATCAAACACCCGGAAGGGGAGATATGATGTCGGGTTTCCTGAAAGCGCGCCAAAGGCGATTACGAAAGCAAGGAGGCATATTCTTCATCGGTGCGTCGGCGGCTTTTGGTGCGCTGATTGATGTTCGCAGACGGCAATGAAATCGACCGGTTGATCACCAGAATATGTTCTTCCAGCAGCGCCTGGGCATCATCAAACAGGCGGTTCGCCATCAGGTCGCGCATCTGCGTATGCTCGGCAAAGGATCTTTGCCAGAAATCCCCTTCGCCCGATTGTAAATGGGCACGCAAAGCTTCCAGCGCAGTCGCCGTCAGATCATAAGCCTTTTCCAGATAACGGTTACCGGCGTGATGCAGGATTACCCGGTGATAGGCACTATCCGCGCGGCTATAGAGTGTGAATTCATCAACATCAATAGCATGCTGCATTTGCGCGATCGCAGCGGAAAGCCCATGCACAAGACCGTCAGGATCACGCGCCAGCGCACTGCCAAGCGCCTCGCGCTCCAGCATTGCGCGGAAATGGCTCATTTCTTTGACTTCCTGCGGCGTGGGTGTGAACACATAAGTCCCTGCCTGCGGCACAATGCTGACCAGTCCCATGTCGCGCAGGTCTGTGAATGCCGCGCGGACAGGCGCTTTGCTCATGCCAAGCGCACGGGCAATCTGTTCCTCGGACAACCGTTCGCCAAATTCCAATTTGCCCGACACGATTGCATCGCGAAGTCGTTCACAAGCTTCCTGAGTGAGCGACACGGCACTCTCCTTCGAATTTCAGATCAGTTGCGTGATGGCACCATTTGCCATCAATCCCATGATTTTGTTCGGCTATCAAACACCAAAAAAACAATGTTGACAAGGAATTAAAATTCTAGAATTCTAGAATGACAATTCAACGATACCTGATGCCGACGAACCCCGAAGAGGTCCATATGTCTCGCTTCCGCCTACTCACACCCGATGCCCAATATCCGGACGATGCGCAGATCGAGCGCCGCACATCTGGCGACCAGGTCGATTGGGATATTTACCGGGAACGTTTACCTGAAAACATTCCGGCCGATGTGCTGGGCAAGTGCGATGCGATGGTTGTTTGGCATGAAATGCCAGTCACCCGTGCGGTGATTGCAAAGCTTGATCGCTGCCGGATCATCGTGCGTGCCGGTGTGGGTTTTGATCACATTGATCTTGATGCGGCAGCCGAGGCGGGCATTCCTGTGTGCAATACGCCGGACTACGGCACAAGCGAGGTCGCCGATCATGCCATTGCCTTGATGCTGACCATGCGCCGTGGCATCAACTCCTACCACAGGAACCTGATGGACTCGCCGCGCGTCGGTTTTGACCACGCCCGTGCTCCGTTACTGGCGCGCCTTCGCGGTAAAACATTCGGGGTTGTTGGTCTTGGGCGCATTGGCATTGCCGCAGCACTGCGGGCAAAGGCATTTGGCATGCGCGTTCTGGCATACGATCCGCTGGTGTCCAGGGGAACGGAAATCGCCGTCGGTGTTGACCGCTGTGACCGTCTTGAAGATCTTCTTTCGCAAAGTGATGTGGTCAGCTTGCATTGCCCGCTGACAACCGAAAGCCACAAGATGATCAATGCGGAACGGCTGGCCTTGATGCAGCCCCATGCACTTCTGATCAACACTGCACGTGGCGCAATTGTCGATATTGACGCTTTGCTTGATGCCTTGCGCAGCGGCACGATAGCCGGTGCCGGTATTGATGTGCTACCGGTAGAGCCGCCAGCACCTGAAGACGCCATTGCCCTGGCCTATGCCAATGGCAAAGACCCGATTGTTGGCGAAAGACTGTTCTTGACGCCTCATGCCGCATGGTCGAGCCCGGAAAGTGTCGCTGATGCCCGCCGTCTCTCGGTTGAAACGGCGATGCAATATCTGCGGGACGGCTCGCTGCGTAACCTCGTCAATGCACCGGCGCAAAAACGTTTCAGTGGCGCAGCCTGATTTTGGCGCGCCCTGCAATCCTGCTTACGAAATGGTCCAAAGGCATGGGATCACCAAAACATGCCGTAAACAGGGAGGAAAATATAATGAAACGAACACATCTGAAAATAGCTCTCGCCGTCCTTATGCTTAGCGGCACAGCCGCAACAGCTCAGGAATTTGATCTTACTTTCCAGTCGGTTGATCCGGCCGGAAATCCCAACTTCGCTATTCAGAAAGAATGGACCGAACGCGTTCACAAAATGTCGGGCGGGCGCATTGCCATTGAACTTCTACCCGTTGGCTCGGTCGTGGAATATAACGAAACTCAGGAAGCTGTCGGTGCCGGTATTCTCGATGGTCATGTCACCGATGTAAGCTATTTCTCTGGTAAGGACCCGGCATTCGGTCTGATCGCCAACCCGATCGGTGCATGGGCCTCGCCCGACGAAATGTTCCGCTTCATCAATTATGGTGGCGGGTACGAGTTGATGAACGAACTTGAAGGGCCCTATGGCCTGCATTTTGTCGGTGCGACGACAACCGGCCTTGAAGGTTTTGTTTCTGACCGTCCGCTGGATGGTGTTGCCGATCTTAAAGGTCTGAAAGTCCGCGCACCCGAAGGCCTCATTCAGGAAGTCTTTGCCGCCGCGGGGGCTGTCCCGGTGAACCTGCCTTATTCCGAGGTTTACACGTCCCTTGATAAAGGTGTGATTGATGCCGCCGATTCCACGGTGTTCTCAACCAACCACCAGCAGGGCCTGCACAAGGTCGCAGTTCACCCCGTCTATCCGGGTTTCCATTCCATGCCGCTGGTCGAAGTGGCCATGAACCTCGAAAAATGGAACTCGATGCCCGAAGACCTGCAAGAAATCATGACCGTTTCGGTACGTGACTTTGCCCAGGATGCGGTGGCCAGACTGTCAATGAATGACCTGAAAGCGGTGGCAGAAGCCAACGCAGATCCTTCGATCACCGTGCATAACTGGCCGGCAGAAGAACGCGCAAAATTCCGCGCTATTGCCATGGGCCAGTGGTCAAAAGTCGCTGCAAGCTCCGAGAATGCGCAAAAGGTCTATGACTTGCTGACCGAATATCTGAAATCCCAAGGTCTCTTGAACTGACAGGATGCTTCCGGGCGCAGGTGATGCGCCCGGACCTCTCCCCGATCATCACTCCGCTTGAAACGATTGGTCCGCCATGTCAGTGCTTCCCGATCATACCCCTGCCACGCCCGATTTCCCCCAATCGGATAAACCCCAATTGGAATATCTGCCACAGGCCGGTTGGCTTGGACGCGCCATCACCGTTGCCGCACGTGCTTTTGCGATTTGTATCATCGCAGCCATGGCGATCCTCGTCATGGAGGTTTTCCTGCGCTACGTGTTCAACCGACCGACCGTGTGGGCACATGAGACAACCATATTTCTAAGTGCCGTCACCTTTATCTTTGGCGGACTTTACTGTGTTGCACGGAACACGCATATCCGCGTTGTCCTGATCTATGATGTCGTCAGGTCGTCTGCGCGCCGTGCGCTTGACGTCGTTATTTCAATCGCCTGCCTGGGTGTCAGTCTGTTTTTCGCATGGGCATCTTGGCTGATGGCGAAAAAGGCGATGTTCCGTCCGGATGGCAGTTTCTCTCTGGAAACCACCGGCAGCGCCTGGAACTCACCTGCGCCCGCAGTTTTGAAAATATTCCTGCTCTGTGTGCTCGTTGTCATGAGCGTCCAGTTTCTCATCCTCACTTTCAATTACGCACGTGGCCCCAAAGCGCCACAAGGGTATGACGATGTTTGACCTTCTTGATCTTGGACTGAACCTCAAGGCGCTGGGAATCGGCTGGGGAACATTGCTGATGTTCGCCCTTCTGGTCGGATTTCTCCTGACCGGTGCGCCGTTGGCAATGGTGACGCTGTTTGTCGCGCTGATCTTTGCGGTGGGCTGGTTTGGGCCAGGCTCGGTGCCTTTGATCACCAGTCGCGTTTACAGTTTCGTCTCATCCTTTGTGTTTGTCTCGGTGCCGATGTTTGTGCTGATGGCAGCGATACTTGATCGTTCCGGGATTGCGCGTGACCTGTTTGACGCGATGAAACTCATTGGTGGCCGCCTTCGTGGCGGGGTCGCTGTTCAGACGATTTTCGTTGCCGTCATCCTTGCGGCAATGAGTGGCATCATTGGCGGTGAAATTGTGCTGCTTGGCCTCGTCGCCCTGCCACAGATGCTGCGCCTGGGCTATAACCGGCGTTTGGCAATCGGCGTTGTGTGTGCTGGCGGATCGCTGGGCACAATGGTGCCGCCCTCCATCGTTTTGATCATTTACGGTTTGACCGCGAATGTCTCGGTTGGAGATCTTTTTACAGCAGCCTTCCTGCCGGGTTTCATGCTGGCGGGGCTCTATATTGCCTACATTTTGCTGCGTTCCTATCTTGATCCGAACGCCGCCCCGCCCACACCGGTAGAACGTGTTTCGCTTCGCGATAACTTGCCGCTGCTGCGTGGTCTTGTTCTGCCGTTTCTGGTCGTTTTTTCCGTACTGGGATCAATTTATGGCGGCATCGCCTCGGTCACCGAGGCTTCTGCCATCGGCGTTGCCGGTGTCATCCTGTCCACGATTTTGCGCCGGGAATTCTCGTTTGGCATGTTGCTTGATGCGGCCCTGCATACGCTGGCAACAGTCGGCATGATCATGTGGATCGGCATTGGTGCAAGCGCACTGGTCGGTGTCTATAACCTGATGGGCGGCATCCGCTTCATATCACAGATGATCACCGGTATTTCGGACGAGCCGATGGTGATTATCCTGTTCATGATGCTGATCCTTTTCATTCTCGGCATGTTTCTGGACTGGGTTGGCATCGCACTTTTGACCATGCCCATTTTCGTGCCGATCATTCTTCATCTTGGTTATGACCCGGTCTGGTTTGGCGTGCTGTTTGCCATGAACATGCAGGTCTCTTTCCTGACACCGCCTTTCGGGCCCGCCGCGTTTTATCTGAAAAGCGTAACCCCGCCCGATATCACTCTTGGCGAGATATTCAGATCCCTTGCGCCGTTCATTTGCCTTCAGGTGCTGGCCGTTGGTCTTCTGGTCCTTTTCCCGGCAATCGCAATTTACTAGCACACTATTTCCAGGTACCGACATGACACGCAATTTAGACGGCGAGTACGATTACATCATCATTGGCGCCGGGACGGCCGGATGTGTGCTTGCAAATCGGCTCAGCGATAATCCTGCCAACCGTGTTCTTCTGATTGAGGCGGGCGGAAAAGATACCTATCCGTGGATACATATTCCGGTTGGCTATCTTTACTGTATGGGTAATCCGCGCACCGACTGGATGATGAAAACCACCAGCGAAGCGGGCCTGAACGGGCGCCAGCTGGCCTATCCGCGCGGCAAGGTTCTGGGCGGATGCAGCTCGATCAACGGCATGATCTATATGCGCGGTCAGGCTGCGGACTATGACGGCTGGGCGCAGATGGGCAATACCGGCTGGGGCTGGGATGATGTGCTTCCCTATTTCATCCGCTCGCAGGACCGCCCGGGTGGTGACGGTCAAATCCACGGGCAGGGCGGCGAATGGAAAGTTGCCCGCCAGCGCCTCAAATGGGATCTGCTCGATGACTTTCAGCGTGCTGCCCAGGAAATGGGGATACCGCCGACCGATGATTTCAACAGCGGCGACAATGAAGGGGCCGGTTATTTCGAGGTCAACCAGAATGGCGGCCGCCGCTGGAGTGCCGCGCGTGCCTTCCTTAAACCGGCTCTCAAACGCCCCAATCTGCGCCTGTTAACCCATGCCCATGTTCAAAAGATCACGTTTGAGGATGGCCGTGCGACGGCTGTGAAAATCTTGCGGGGCGGTGTGGTTCATACTGCCTCGGCCAAGGCAGAGATCCTTCTTGCCGCCGGGGCGATCCATTCGCCCTTGCTGCTTGAAGCGTCGGGCATCGGGCAGGGTGACCGTCTCAAAAATGCGGGCATTGATGTGTATCGCGATATGCAGGATGTCGGCGAAAATCTTCAGGATCATCTTCAGCTGCGGATGGTTTTCCGCGTTGAAAATGCCCGCACACTTAACCAGATCGCCAATTCCTGGTCGGGGAAGATCGGCATGGCGGCAAGCTATTTGTGGAACCGCTCCGGCCCCTTGTCCATGGCCCCGAGCCAGTTCGGGATTTTCACCAAAAGTCGTCCCGAAATGGCAACGCCGGACCTTGAATATCACATTCAACCACTATCAACCGACAAGCTGGGCGAACCGCTCCATCCCTATCCGGCTGTGACGGTATCGGTGTGCAACCTGCGCCCGGACAGTCGGGGTTCTACCCACATCTCGAACGCGGGCCCGTCTGCGCATCCCGACATTTCACCACGCTATCTAACTACAGACAGTGACGTCGATATTGCTGTGCGCGCACTGCGCCAGGCGCGGCACTTGATGACCATGCCAGCTTTGGAAAAATATGCGCCGACCGAAAATTTGCCCGGTGCGGACATAACAGATGATGCCAGTCTGGCCCGTGCCGCTGGTGACATTGGTACAACCATTTTCCATCCCGTCGGAACTTGCCGTATGGGCGTTGATGATGACGCGGTGGTTGACCCGCAATTGCGGGTGCGGGGTGTGGAAGGTTTGCGGGTCGTTGATGCGTCCATCATGCCGCGCATTGTATCGGGAAATACCGCGACACCGGTTGTGATGATTGCGGAAAAAGCCGCTGACATGATCTTGCGCTCTGCCTGACAGCGCATTTGAAAGACCATTTTTTCGAAAAGGATTGAATTATGAAGTTTCTCCGCTACGGACCGATTGGGGGCGAAAAGCCCGGATGCCTCGATCAGGAAGGAAACATCCGCGACCTTGGCGCTCTGATTGCCGACTTTACGCCTGAAACCGTGACCTGCGAACAACTGGCAGCCTTGGCTGACCATGATCTGTCAGATTTGCCGATTGTTGATCCCGGCACACGCATCGGACCGTGCGTGGGGGCAGCGCGTAACTTTTATGCAGTCGGCTTGAACTATGCACGTCATGCTCGCGAAACCAACAATCCCGAACCCAGAGAACCGGTGCTGTTTTCAAAATCCACATCATGCATTTGTGGGCCAAACGATCCCATTATCTTGCCGCGGGGCTCTGTCAAAACAGACTGGGAAGTCGAACTTGGCATCATTATCGGCCGCCCGTGCAGCTATGTCAGCAAGGACGAGGCACTCGATTATGTTGCAGGTTTTTGTACGATCAACGATGTCAGCGAACGCGCCTATCAGATCGAGCGCGGTGGACAATGGATCAAGGGAAAATCAGCGCCGAATTTCGGTCCGATCGGTCCGTGGCTGGTAACAACTGACGAGGCAGGCGACCCTCAAAACCTGACCTTGAAGCTTTCTGTCAACGGCGAGACTGTGCAAAACAGCTCGACCGCCGACATGATTTTCCCGGTGGCAGAAATCATATCCTATATGTCTGGCTTCATGCGCCTTATGCCGGGCGATATTATCGCAACCGGCACGCCGGAAGGTGTGGGAATGGGCCTGACGCCACAGCGTTTCCTGCGGGCTGGTGATGTCGTTGAACTCTCGGTCGAAGGACTCGGATCCCAGCGCCAGACCGTTATCAGCTAGGCTGTGCGCAGAAAGCCCAAGTCGGGCCTTCCAAGCATTGGCAATCTTGTTTCGCTGGACTGACTTGTTCAGTCCAGCGGGATTTCTTGAAGTGGTGCCAGCCGATCCCGTCTAAATCCGGCATCTCTGACAATCGCCTGTTCAGCCGAATGCTTGTAGGACACAGCATCATGGTGCAAAGTCGCGCAATATGTCAGCGCAGTATTGTAATTCGCGCTTTGGAGTTGTGTGGCGATGGCCGAACTGGACCAGATTGATCTGAAAATCCTGCGCCAGTTGCAGGAAAATGCAGATATCCCCAACACGGAACTGGCCGAAAAGATCGGCCTTTCCCCCTCGGCTGCTTTGCGCCGCGTCGCCAAGCTGCGCGAAAACGGGGTGATCCGTAAAACCGTGGCTGTGGTCGATCCGGCCCATATCGGGCGTCCCCTGACCGCGGTGATCAATCTTGAATTTCACCGGCACGGGAACCACTACCGCAAGGACTTCATCACCAAGGTCAAAAGCCTTGCCGCTGTCCAGCAATGCTATCTGGTCACCGGCGAAGTCACGGGCGTTCTGGTTTTGCATATGCGCGACATGGCCGAATATACAGCACTCTGTGAAACGCTTTTTGACTCTGATGACAATATCGTCTGGTATCGCACCTATATCGTCACCGAAACGCTCAAGGATGATGTTACCATCGCGCCTTGATCAAAATCATGGACGTGCGGCGATCAAGTGGCTACTGCTTGGGGATCATGAAAAACCTTTTGCGCATCATCATAACCTTATCCCTGCTGGTTTTCACCAGCAGTGCGGTTTTGCGCGTTGGGGATATGGCGGTGGCAATGACCGGGAATATGACCGGGGCTGCGGCTTCCTTTGATATCGCCTTTGTGGCCCCGGACACTCTTGATCCGCGACATGACACCCGGAATGAAAAAGGGATGCGCGCCGCAAATGAGTGCACCGATTGTAGCAACATGTCAGGGGCGATTGCATCCTGCCAGTTTCTGTGCGCGATTGTTGTGATGCCTCATACGGTCGGGGTGGACGCGATTGTGCTGCCTGCGAGCACACGGGTGATTTTGCCTGCCCTTGATAGCGCGACCGGCCTGTCGCATGTGCCCGACCCGTCGCCTCCCAGATATCTTTCCTGATTTTACCTGCCTGCCCTGACGGGCAGCAGGCGTAATTTGGTGCCGTATAC
Organism: Thalassospira profundimaris; assembly: GCF_003326795.1. Classification (GTDB taxonomy): domain Bacteria; phylum Pseudomonadota; class Alphaproteobacteria; order Rhodospirillales; family Thalassospiraceae; genus Thalassospira; species Thalassospira profundimaris_C. Next base: position 179,182 of record NZ_JPWI01000005.1, read on the forward strand.
TGCCCCGGAACATGGGCGGATCGGCAGTCAATAAATCTGATTTTGGAAAGATTGTCTGATGACTTTCAAATCTTCCTTCTCTGCCACCCGGCGGGATTTCCTGTTGGGCGGGGCGGCGACCCTTGGGGTTGTTGCGGCCGGTGGTCTGTCCATGGCATCCGTGATTGGCCGTGCGGGCGCATCTGAAAATGCGGGTGGGGCGGTCAATATGCTGCTGCGTCCCGGTGCCGCACAGGCAAGCCTTGTGCCCGACCCGGCCTACCAGACCGCTGTCTGGGCCTATAACGGCATCGTGCCCGGTCCGGAAATCCGTGTGCGTCAGGGGCAGCGCCTTCATGCCCGGCTGGAAAATGCCCTTGCGCAAGAAACCACCATTCACTGGCACGGGATCAGGGTTCCCAACGCCATGGATGGTGTGCCCGGCCTGACACAAGCCGCCGTCAAACCCGGCGACAGCTTTGACTATGTTTTCGATCTGCCTGATGCGGGCACCTATTGGTATCACCCGCATGCCAACACGACCGAACAGCTTGGCCGTGGTCTTTACGGTGCCCTGATCGTCGAGGAGGCCGACCCGCTGCCCGTGGATCGGGAACTTGTCTGGATGCTGGATGACTGGCGACTGACCGAAAGCGCTGCAATCGATGACGGTTTTAATGCCATGCATGATGTCGGTCATGCCGGGCGGATCGGCAATGTGGTGACCGTCAATGGTGTGGCGCCAATGGGCACGTTCGGAGATGTGCCGGTACGACCGGGAGAACGCATCCGTCTGCGTCTGTTGAATGCGGCAAATGGCCGTATCTTTGCGCTGGATTTTGATGAACTGGCCCCGATGGTGATTGCCATGGATGGCCATCCAGTGACCCCGCATCGCAACGAGACGCCGTTGCTGTTGCTGGGACCGGGCATGCGGTTTGATCTGGTGATCGATATTCCGGTTTCGGGCAAGCCATCCTTTGCGGTCACGGACCGTTTTTATGAAGGGATGGAAAACGCGATCGCCCGTCTTGTGCCTTCCGGTACGCCACTGCGCGATCACGCCCCGGACGGGGATCTGGCGCTTAAGCCCAATTCCTTGCCCGAATCCGATCTTGGTCAGGCCGTCAAACATGACCTGATCTATAGTGGCGGCATGATGGGCGATATGATCCTGAGCCAAATGATCAGATCCGGTCACATCACCCCGGAAAAACTCAGTGCGATGGGCATGGAGTCTGCTGCCGGGTCCGGCATGGGCGGCATGGCCAACATGATGCGTTCGATGTTCGGGGCGGGCAATATCTGGGCGGTGAACGGGCGCGATCCCGACCGCGATGGCAACGGACCGCTTGTGACGCTCACGCGCGGTCAGACCTGCCATCTTACCCTGATGAATGCAACTGCATGGCTTCATCCGATCCACTTGCATGGTCATGCCTTCCGGCTGCTTGCGCGCAATGACGCGCCGGTACGCCATCAGCCATGGCTTGATACCGTGCTGATCGAACCGGGCGACCGGGTCGAGATTGCCTTTGTCGCCGATAATCCCGGTGACTGGCTGATCCATTGTCACATTCTCGAACACAAGGTCGGTGGCATGTCCGGTGTCATCCGCGTTCTTTGATCATCTCCGAGGAGAGATAAAATGCAGAAATCTATGAAAAATCACATGGTCCGCACGCTTGGTGCATTCGCCGTAGCACTCGCAAGTGCGGTGGCCCTGCCATCCTTTTCCGCCCATGCAGAAGGCATCGAGGCCAGAATTATCAAGAACCCCAATTGCGGCTGTTGCACCATGCATGGCGAATATCTTCGCGAACATGGCTTTGATGTCACGATCACCAACGATGAAAATGTCTATGACATGGCGACCATGATCGGCATCCCCGAAGACATGCAGGGCTGTCATCTGACCATGATTGATGGCTATGCCGTAAGCGGCCATGTTCCGGTGGAATCCATTTTGCGGATGCTCGAAGAACGCCCGGCGATTACCGCACTTACCCTGCCGGGCATGCCGATGGGATCGCCTGGCATGGGCGGTGCCAAAGAAGCCCCGTTTGAAATTTACAGTCTGAAGAACGGCAAGGCCGAAATCTATGAGCTAAGATAACGTCCTGAACGATGCAGGGCCGGGAAAGCATAGCGAACCCGGCCTTGCCAAATTGTGACAAATACCCGCCACCCCCTTGCGAATTTCGGGTATTAGGCACACACTCTTAATCACAGGTTATGCAAAGGGCATGGGCTATGTCATCTTTGGGTGGCGGTCGGTGATGACTGTCCGAAAGTGGTAAGCATCAAAGCTTGGAAAATTGTTGCAGTGCGATAGTATCCTTCCAAGGACCATGTCTGGGCACAGCAAAAAGATCGTTGCCCGGTCCGGGGAAACGTAATCAGGAATAATCGGAGGGTTTCATGACCGACGTCGTAATTGTGGGTGCAGCACGTACACCAATCGGCGCATTCAGTGGCACGCTGGCGGGGACGCCGGCGCATGATCTGGGTGCTGTTGCCATTAAGGCTGCACTGGAACGCGCAGGCGTTGAAGGGGACGCGGTTGACGAAGTCATCCTGGGTCAGGTTCTTACAGGTGGTCAGGGGCAGAACCCCGCCCGTCAGGCAGCCATCGGTGCCGGAATTTCCGACCGCGCCACGGCTTTCCTGATCAATCAGGTTTGCGGATCGGGCCTGCGCACGGTCGCACTTGCCGCCCAGCAGATCATGACAGGGGATGCCAATATCGTTGTCGCCGGTGGTCAGGAAAACATGTCGCTTTCGACCCATGTCGCGCATCTGCGTGCCGGTCACAAAATGGGCGATGTCAAATTCATCGACAGCATGATCAAGGACGGTCTGTGGTGTGCCTTTAACGGCTATCACATGGGCAACACGGCCGAAAATATTGCTGCCAAGTGGGGTATCTCCCGCGAGGAACAGGATGAATTCGCCACTGCTTCCCAGAACAAGGCCGAAGCCGCCCAGAAATCCGGTCGCTTCAACGACGAAATCGCGGCTGTCACCATTGCCAGCCGCAAGGGCGATATCGTCTTTGATGCTGATGAATATCTGCGTCACGGTGCCTCGCTCGAAGGCATGGCAAAACTCCGCCCGGCCTTTGACAAGGAAGGCACGGTAACTGCTGGCAACGCATCGGGCATCAATGACGGGGCTGCTGCCCTTGTCGTCATGTCGGCAGCCGAAGCCGCCAAGCGTGGCCTGACCCCGCTTGCGACGATCAAAAGCTGGGCAACGGTCGGTGTCGATCCGGCAATCATGGGCTCGGGTCCGATTCCGGCGTCGAAAAAGGCGCTTGAGAAAGCTGGCTGGTCGGCAGCCGATCTTGATCTGATCGAAGCCAACGAAGCCTTTGCCGCCCAGGCAATTGCCGTCAACCGCGACATGGGCTGGGATACCAGCAAGGTCAACGTTAATGGCGGCGCGATTGCGCTGGGCCATCCGATCGGTGCATCGGGCGCACGCGTCTTCACCACGCTGCTTTATGAAATGCAGAAACGCGATGCGAAAAAAGGTCTCGCGACGCTCTGCATCGGTGGCGGTATGGGGGTTGCATTGTGCGTCGAGCGCTAATGCAAGCTTCTGACTGAATTTTCTACTGCGCGGGGCATCCACTTGAATGGGGAAGGCCCCGTTTGCATATGCGCAGGTCATTTTGCACTGCGACGAAAGACTAAAACAACTGGCTGATTTAGATCATGGAGAAGTAATAAAATTACATATATAAGGTCATTTATGGATTAAAGTTACGTGCGTCGTAGAAGGGCAAACTACGGACCTCGTTATGAAGACAGGCTTGATGAACGAAGTTTAGGGAGGCGACCATGACAAAAACAGCACTGGTAACCGGTGGAACACGCGGAATTGGCAAGGCAATCAGCCTGTCGCTCAAGGATGCGGGTTATACCGTTGTTGCGAACTATGCTGGCAACGAGGAGGCCGCAAAGGTCTTTACCGAAGAAACCGGTATTGCGGCTTATAAATGGAGTGTCGCGGACCCCGATGGCTGTGCGGCTGGCATCGCCAGGGTCGAAGCCGAAGTCGGCCCGATTGATATCCTGATCAATAATGCCGGCATCACCCGCGACGGTTTCATGCATAAAATGGAAACCGAACAATGGGCGGCGGTGATCGACACCAATCTCAGCTCGCTGTTCTACATGACCAAGCCGGTTCTGGAAGGCATGCGGGCGCGTGGCTTTGGCCGGGTGATCAATATTTCCTCGATCAACGGTCAGGCCGGTCAACTGGGTCAGACCAACTATTCGGCGGCCAAGGCCGGTGTGCACGGCTTTACCAAGGCGCTCGCCCAGGAAGTCGCGCGCAAGGGCATCACGGTCAATACCATCGCGCCGGGCTATATCAATACCGACATGGTCGCAGCGGTGCCCGAAAAGGTTCTTGAAAGCATCATCGCCAAAATCCCGGTCGGACGACTGGGCGAGGCCGATGAAATCGCACAAGCCATTCTGTATCTGTGCGGCCCCAATTCCGGCTTCATTACCGGCTCCTGCCTGTCGATCAATGGCGGACAGCATATGTTCTGAACGGTTTTCCGATCACCGGTCAAAAACGCCCCGCAGCATCTGCGGGGCGTTTTCTTTTAGGCATCAAGGCCGGAAAATTCCGCGACGGGTTTATGCGCCCAGCACATCCTTGGTCGAGACGATCTTGGCAAAGGTATCGGCAAGCATTGTCAGTTCATGACGATGAAGGTCTGCTGCCAGAACGGTCTTGCCGCTGATCGCATCGGGAAGGTCGCGGGTGGCGGTGGCGTCTGATACCACCGTAACCGCATATCCCTTTTCGTCGGCCACCCGGGCCGTGGTCGAGACACAGACATGGGTCATGAAGCCCGTGATCACCACCTGCTTGAAACCGCCATCCTGAAGCAACGCATCAAGTTCGGTGCCGCCAAACGAGCTTGGCACCGATTTGGTCAGGATGGTTTCGCCGTCTTGCGGGGCAACTTCGGGCATGATCGCGGCATAAGGCCCGCTTGGATCAAACAGACCGGTGGCATGATGCTGAACGTGAATGACGGTGCCACCCCGAGCACGCCAATGGGCCAAAATTTCCTGAATATTGGCAAGGGCCCCGGCAAGTCCCGAAAGCTTCAATTTGCCATCGCGATATTCTTCCTGGGCATCAATCACGATCAGGGCGGGATCCTTCGGTGATCCGGTCGGAAGCTGCGCACCGGCAATGTCAAAAATTGATTGGGCTGTCATCGGTCAGATCCTTTGTCAAAAACTGTGATGCCCCATCATGGTCCTGCGAATTTGCATTATCCATCGGCATTAATTCGATTATAATCTGCAAAAATGCAGGTAATGAGTATTGGCGGGGCCATGTGATGTCACTTGACTGGGAAGGATTGCGGACCTTTGCCCATGTCTGTCAGACCGGGAATATGAGTGCCGCTGCCCGCGAACTTGGTGTGAACCAGACAACGGTGGCGCGCCGGATCGCCCGGCTTGAAGAATGGGTGGGTTATGCGGTTCTGCACCGCGATGGCCGTGTGCTTACGCCGACCGCGCGGGCGCAAGGCCTGTTGCAAACCGCCCGGCAGATGCAAGACACCGTCTCGGATTTGCTGAAACGCGAACCCGCCACCGAAAACGACCCGCAATTGATTGCCGGGATTGTTCGGGTGACCGGGGTTGATGCGATCTTGCAAGATTGCGTCGCCCCGCATATCGCCGATTTGCATCACCGTTTTCCGGGTATCGCGCTGGAGCTGATTGGTGCAAACCGTAATCTCAGCCTGCCGCAACGTGAAACCGATATTGCGATCCGTCTGGCGCGCCCCGATAGCGGAGCCTTTCATATCCGCAGGCTCGGCCATCTTGAATATGGCATCTATTGCAATCCGGACGGGTTGCCGTCTGATGGTCTCGATCCGGGTGCATTGCCATGGATTGACCTTGACGAGTTTTTCTCTGACAAGCCCGAACAGAAATGGCTTGCCGATCATTTCCCGAACCGCATCACACTGGGCTTTGCCAATCGCGGATCGATCATGGTGTCAATGATGACCGGTCATGCCTGTTGTGCGTTGCTGCCGAGATGTGTGGGGGACCGGATTGACGGGCTGATCCGTCTTGATGGCTATCACCCGACCGGTCGCGAGGTCTGGCTTCTTACCCATCAGGACAAACGCCATCTGCCTCATGTGCGCACGGTGGCCGACTGGCTGGGTGGTGTCCTGCTTGACGGGCAGTTTATTACCCGTTTGTAAGGGTGATATCGGCTGCTTTGCTTGAGGTGATCACTGTCCGTGCATTGGGAAGATCATTGGTTTCGGCCTTGGTGATGGCCGCATCCATGTCAAAGCCAAATCCCTGCCAGCGCCCAATCAGGCGTTCGCGCAAGGTGCTTTCCGCCACATCAAGATAGATCGACAGATCAAAAAGCGGGCCCAGCTGATCCCATGGTGCCTGATCAAGCAAAAGATAATTGCCCTCAACCAGAATGATGCGGTGGTGTTGTGAAATGACCCGTGCCGACCCGCGCGAGAGTTCCAGTTCCCGATCAAAGACCGGAACATAGATATCTTCATCTTCCTGGTCGCGAAGGGCCAGAAGGACGCGTTTCAATCCCCCGACATCAAAGGTATCGGGGGCACCTTTACGCGCCAGAAGTCCCCGATCTTTCAGGATCGCATCGTCGAAATGAAATCCGTCCATCGGCACGACAACAGCACCGGCTTTATCACCCCCCAGATGGTGATAAAGCCGGTCGGACAAGTGTGACTTGCCCGATGCTGGTGCCCCGATGATGGCAACGAGAATGCGCCGGTCACCGGTTTGCTGAGCGCGGATTTGTGCCGCGAGTGCGTCGATATCGGGTGTCATCCGGGGTTTTGATCTCGGTCTGGTAAACACGTTTGCAGGGAAAAGGCCGCGATATTACGCCGCTGCCTCGGTGTCGACCCCGGGTGGTTCCTTGGCCCCGGTCATGAAGGCCACGGCATCGGACATGCTGTAATCATCAGGTTTGATGGTGCAAAGCCGCTTGCCCAGACGATGAACATGAATGCGGTCCGCCACTTCAAACACATGGGGCATGTTGTGCGAAATCAGGACAATCGGCATGCCGCGTGCCTTCACATCGGCAATCAGATCAAGCACACGGCGGCTTTCCTTGACCCCAAGGGCCGCGGTCGGTTCATCCATGATCACCACACGCGATCCGAACGCCGCCGCACGGGCAACCGCAACCCCCTGACGCTGCCCACCCGAAAGGGTCTCGACCGCCTGATTGATATTCTGAATGGTCATAAGTCCCAGTTCGGAAAGCTTTTCACGTGCCAGTCGCTGCATTTCCTTGTGGTCAAGCGCACCGAAATACTTGCCCATAAAACCCTTTTTGCGAAGCTCGCGGCCCATGAACATATTGTCGGCAATCGACAGGGCAGGGGACAGGGCAAGGTTCTGATACACCGTCTCGATACCAGCCTCGCGGGCCTCCATCGGCGATGTAAAACCAATCGGTTCGCCATCAAGCTCGATGCTGCCCTCGTCAATCGTGATTGCCCCGGACAGTGCCTTGATCAGCGATGATTTCCCGGCCCCGTTATCCCCGATGACCGCAAGGATCTCGCCGGGATAAAGATCGAAATCGGCGTGATCAAGGGCGGTGACCCGGCCATAACGTTTGACGATTCCGCGCGCCTTAAGAACCGGTTTTTGCATGTTGCTCATGACGACACCTTTCTGATCCACTGATCAATTGCCACAGCAATGATCGTAAGCCAGCCAATGGCAAAGACCTGCCACAGAACATCCACACCTGCCAGACGCAGGCCGGAGTTAAAGACACCAACAATCAGCGCCCCGATCAGCGGGCCGATGATCGATCCGCGTCCGCCAAACAGCGAAATGCCGCCGATCACCACGGCGGTAATCGATTGAAGATTGGCTTCCTGGAAACTTTGCGGCGAGACAGAACCAACACGGCCGATCGATGCCCATGCCCCGATCCCGCAAACAAGCCCGGCCAGACCATAAACCATGATCAGGGTACGGTTGGTGCGAATACCCGAAAGCTCGGCGGCTTCCTTGTCATCGCCAATCGCATAGACATGACGTCCCCAGCTGGTGTGATTAAGGATGTACCAAAGCACCCCGAAAATCACCAGCATCAGGATCGATCCATAGGTAATTCGCGCCCCGCCAAGTGCGATGCTTTCACCAAAGAATTTCAACAGTGGTGCGACTTCATCAAGCGTCTGGCTGCGGATTGATTGCGCGCCCGAAAGCCAAAGGTTAAGCGCAAAGAAAATGTTCCAGGTGCCAAGGGTCACGATAAAGGGCGGAAGCTTGATCCGGGTCACAAGGAAACCGTTAAGGCCCCCTGCCAGAATTCCGCCGATGCAGCCCAGAATGATGGCGATTGGTGCAGGGACCCCAAGCGTAATGGCAAGCTGTCCCATAATCACCGACATCAGCACCATGATCGCCCCGACCGAAAGATCGATGCCCGCTGTCAGGATGACAAGGCTCTGGGCGGCGGCAAGAATGCCGATGATCGAGACCTGCTGCATGATCAGCGACAGGTTAAAGGGCGAAAAGAACTTGCTGCCTGCGACAAAGCCGAAAATCACGATCGACGCAATCAGGACGATCACCGGGATCATGGTCGGATTGCCGTGCAGGAAATGCTGCACATTGTCAAACAGGCTGCGGGGTTTATGTTCGAAGTTGGCTACAGAACTGTCACTGGAATCAAGCGTATGCTCGAAATCCTGTTTACTGCGTGACGTTTGAGCTGTGTCGCTCATTGCTTCCTCCCGACTTGGTATGAACAGGTCCGGTGTTCAAATTGAACCTGACGATCTTCAAAGCTCACCCGCCCGGTTCTGGTGACCGGTTGGTCGTGGATGCATACCAAGTGTAATCTAAAGTGGGACAAGGAGGGCGGGTTTCTTGCCGCCCTCCTTCGACATCAAAGGGCCTAGCCCCAGCAGCGATCGGTACCTTCGGCAACACTGATCGACGGAACGCCGTTCGCAGGCTGATCGGTTACAAGGTTCACGCCGGTGTCATAGAAGTTCAGGCCTTCGGTGTTTTTCGGTTTTTCACCGCTGTCAGCCCAGGCCTTGATGGCCTCGATGCCTTTGGACGCCATCAAAAGCGGATATTGCTGCGAAGTCGCGCCAATGACGCCATCCTTGACATTGGCCACACCCGGGCAACCGCCATCGACCGACACGATCAGAACACCTTCTTCCATGCCAAATGCCTTGAGCGCCTCATAGGCACCAGCGGCCGCCGGTTCGTTGATGGTATAGACAACATTGATCTCGGAATCGCGCTGCATCAGGTTTTCCATCGCCTTGCGACCACCTTCCTCGTTGCCGTTGGTGACGTCATGCCCGACAATCCGGTCGTCATCCTCGTCCCCAATCTTGTTGGGGTCCTTGATGTCGATCCCGAAGCCTTTCATGAAGCCCTGATCGCGCAAAACGTCAACCGACGGTGCACTCGGCGTAAGATCAAGAAGGGCGATCTTGGCGTCAGCCGCCTTGTCGCCGAGCTTGGCAGCAGCCCACTGACCAATCAGTTCGCCCGCCTTGAAGTTGTCGGTGGCAAAGGTCGCGTCAGCGGCATCAATCGGCTCAAGCGGGGTATCCAGTGCGATCACGATAAGCCCCGCATCGCGGGCCTTTTTGACAACCGGAACAATTGCCTTGGTATCGGATGCCGTCAGAAGAATGCCCTTGGCGCCCGATGCAATGCAGGACTCGATGGCCTGCACCTGGGTTTCATGGTCGCCGTCAATTTTCCCGGCATAGGTCGAAAGATTGATACCAAGTTCCTTGGCCTTGGCCGATGCCCCTTCTTTCATCTTCACAAAGAACGGGTTGATATCGGTTTTGGTGATCAGGCAGGCGCCGATTTCATCTGCTTTTGCCTCATTCGGTGCTGCCGCAAGGCCAAGTGCAAGCGCACCAAGGGTTGCGCCAAGAAGTGCTTTTTTCATGTGTTTCCTCCCAGGGATTAACCTGACTAATCGGTCATTTTGACCAGCAATATTTGTTTTCCAACAGATCGTGGCGCGCATTCTGGGTCGGGGCCTTCAACCTGTCTGGGGCTAAGCACACACCAAACGCGATGGGCTGTCAATTAATAAATCCGATTGATTTATTAATTATTCCTGTCACTCTTGATTGCAATCGGGCATTAAATGGTCCGAGTGGGAGGAATAAATGACGGACACCATATCGACCAGCCCCGACCAAACAGGGGCGGAAGATCAGGCGGCCCGACCGTTGCATCCGGGCGGCGGGGCCAATCAGTTGCGTGTGCGCGCCTATAACGAACGCCTTGTGCTGTCGCTGGTGCGCCGGAATGCCGGTCTGTCAAAGGCCGATATCGCAAGGCTTTCGGGGCTTTCGGCGCAAACGGTTTCCGTGATCATGCGCGCCCTTGAAAAGGACGGGTTGCTCAAACGCGGCGTCCCGGTGCGTGGAAAGGTCGGTAAACCCAAAGTGCCGATGGCCCTTAATCCCGATGGCGTCTTTTCCTATGGTTTGAAAATCGGGCGACGCAGTGCGGAACTGATCCTGCTTGATTTTGTTGGCACGGTGCGCGCATCGCTCAACGAAGCCTATAAATACCCGACACCCGACGGTATTCGCCAGTTCGTCCGGGACTCGGTCAATCAGATTGCCGCCGGTCTCAGCGCCGATCAGCACAACCGTATTGCCGGAATCGGCATTGCCGCACCCTTTGAGCTGTGGAACTGGGTGGATGAAGTCGGTGCCCCGGTCGAGGACATGAATGCCTGGCGCGAGGTCGATCTGATCGAAACCATCGGTGCCATCCTGCCATTTCCGGTCTTTCAGCAAAATGATGCAACTGCGGCCTGCGGTGCGGAACTGGTCTTTGGCCTTGGCCCGAACTATTCCGATTTCGCCTATTTCTTCATCGGGTCATTCATCGGCGGTGGTGTGGTGCTAAATCAGGCGCTCTATGCCGGGCGGACCGGGAATGCGGGGGCTTTTGGCTCGATGCCGGTCTCATCACGCAGCGGCCATCCAAGCCAGCTGATCGATCAGGCATCGATCTTTGTACTTGAAGAAATGCTGACCCGTGATGGTCGTGACCCGGCCATGCTGTGGCGTGATCCCGACTACTGGAACACGCTTGGCGACACGCTTGATATCTGGATCAATCATACTGCGCGCAGTCTGGCGATTGCCATTACCTCGGTCTGTTCGGTAATTGATTTCGAAGCCGTCATTGTCGATGGCGGTTTCCCCGCCGACGTGTGCGCGCGCATTGTGGCTGCGACGCGGGCTGCAACCAATGACCTTGATCTTCAGGGGATCGAACGCCCCCATATCGAACAGGGCCAGGTCGGCAGTGCCGCCCGCGCCATCGGGGCGGCAAGCCTGCCTTTATTCTCGCGCTATCTGCTTGATCAGAATGTTCTGTTCAAACAGATGCAATAAGGCCTGATCCCTAGAAATTATCCTTGCGCTTGCGAATCTCGGCAAAGATTTCCACCGGGCTCTGGCCGCTCATGCCAAGATTTTCGGCAAGGGTCGGCTCGTCAGCGCGCAGGAACGGGTTGGTCGCAAGTTCGACATCCAGTCGCGACGGAATGGTCGGCAAATTGCGCGCGCGAAGCCCATCAATATCCTGACAGCGTGCAATCAGGATCGGGTTGTCGGGCTCAATCGTTTTGGCAAAGCGCGCATTGGACTGGGTATATTCATGCCCGCAATAGATCTGCGTGCTGGCTGGAAGATTGCGGAACTTGCAAAGCGATTCCCACATCTGCGCAGGCGTTCCTTCAAACAACCGTCCGCATCCAAGTGCAAAAAGACTGTCACCGGAAAAAAGCGCGGTGACCGCCGGGAAATAGAACGCGATATGTCCGCTGGTATGACCCGGTACATCAAAGACCCGACCTTCAAGATCGCCAATCAGGACCTGATCACCTTCGGCACAGGTTTCATCCATATTGGGGATGCGCGCGGTTTCTGCCGCCGGTCCCAAAAGCTTGGCACCATATTTTTCAATCAGTTCGGCATTGCCGCCAATATGGTCGTGGTGGTGATGGGTGTTGATCACCAGATCAAGGTGCCATCCCTTTTCCTCAAGGGCAGCAATCACCGGCGCTGCTTCGCCCGGATCAATCACGGCGGTCACTTCGCTGTAATGACAGCGCACAAGATAGGTGTAATTGTCTGAAAGACACGGAATGACGATCACTTCGCCCGCGGCCATGGCGTACCTCGAAACTGGAATTGCTGTGTTGGATCAAGACTAGCAGCAACCACTGTCCTGAAACAATCATCGAACGATTAGAATCGCGCAATTGCTTACGCTGCGGGGCAAAACATGAACGGCATTGCGATGACGATACTCAATGCGCCAAAGAAGCCGACATCAGAAAGGCAATGGGGAGGTTGGCCGAAGTGACCTCAAATTAACCTGCTCGGCGAGTATATCGCACACGGCACGCACAGACGGTAGTTGGCCCCGACGATGAGGGATCAGTAAGGTTGTAAGTACTTTTCCTGCGTTCCACTCGGGGAGTATCCGTATCAGTTCGCCTCGGTCCAGCTCTTTCTGGCAAACTTTTTGCGGCAAACAGGTGATGCCCAATCCGGCACTGGCGGTTCGCAACAGCACGGTTGATTCATCAGCAGCAAAGTTTCTTATTGGTTGGACTTCGACGACGTCCCCCTTTTCGTTTGCCAGCGTCCATTTTTCGGCCGTACGCGATATCAGCAAACCCTTGTGATCAGAGATGTCTTCTGGATTTGCAGGAACACCATACTCTTCCAGGTAGCTTGGTGCCGCGACCAGATAAACGGGGTCGGACCCAATCGTTCTCTGTACCAAATCAGAGTCTGGTAGCGGTCGGAAGTGATCACGCACCGCGATATCAAACCCTTCCTGTATGATATCGACGAATCGGTCAGTAGTGTGTAATTCCAGTTCAACCTTCGGATAGGTTTGAGCCACCGTCGGAAGAAGGTTCGCCAGCGAAATTTGTGCTGTGGGCACTGAACAAGTAATGCGTACCAAGCCGCTGGGTTCGGCAAGGCGACCCTTGACCAAATTCTCGGCTGCTTCAGCTTCGATAAGCATAGCGGCGGCATGCCGGTAAAAATCTCGCCCGATTTCGGTAGGCACAAAGCTTCTCGAAGTACGGTGAATTAAACGTACACCCAAGGTCTTTTCAAGTTCCGCCACCCGCTTGCTGAGCGTCGACTTGGGTAAGTCAATCTGACGCGCGGCAGCGGCAAACCCTCCATGGTCCACAACATGTACAAAAACATACAGATCATTGAGGTTCAGCATTTCATAGTCTTCATTTGTGGACGATATGTCTACATATCTCAGTCTACCGATCTATCGTCCACAAAAATATACTTCATTTCTCGCAATCGACGTGAATTTTGATAAACACAACCGAGGAATGGATTATGGAACTCGTGCTTTTTTACGGCGTGCCCGCGGGTTGCTCATTTGGATCAATCGTGGCGCTAGAGTGGTTGGGGAAACCCTATCGCCTGTCTCGCGTGGAAATGATGGAGCATCCTTGGAACCCGCTCTATGCCAAAATAAACCCACAATTTCAGACACCTGCGCTGTTGCTCGAATCAGGAGAGACCCTGACCGAGAGTATGGCTATTTTGAAACATCTCGCGGCCCGTAACGCGTCAGCTAACTTGGGGGCAGCGGGCGGCAGTATGCAGGATGATCGCCTGACCGAAATGTTGGCCTATTTGAATACCGACTTTTTCTCGGCATTCAGCCCGTTATGGGTGGCCTACGAAATGGAAGATCTGGATGATGCGCAAAAAGCATTGCTGAGAACCATCGGGCAAAAGGGTGTCGTCAAGGGCTGTACTTATTTGAATGGACTGCTTGCCGACCGGGAATGGTTGTTGGGTGGGGGACAACGCAGTATCGCGGATGCCTATCTCTCTGGTATTGGGCGTTGGATTCAATACCATCAATTGTTTGATCTGGAGCAGGAATATCCGCATCTTGCCTGTTATCTGCAAAAACTGGCCAATGATCCGGCGGTTATTTTCGCAACGGCAATAGAGAAAGGCGAAGAACCGGCGGGCAGTGGTGCCTTCAAGGGGCATATCACCTTGGACGCACTTCGTTCCCGTTTAGCCTGAGGGTGCAAAACGTCCCCTTCGGCGCGCGCCCGGCGATGATAACAAAAAGGTCAATTGACGTCGTACCAATTTCACCTATTTTCGACATCACGCAACGCGCAAACTTTCTGACAGTCTAAGAAGATCTGCGTTTCAAAGCTGTTTCCGTCGGGGGCGATAGGGTGCTAAAGTCCAGTCATGCCTCAGGATGTCGTTGATCTTCACCGCTTTTATGCCAGCAGTACCGGGCAAGCCGCCCGGCGACTGATCCGCAGGCGTTTGCGCGTGATGTGGTCGGATGTGCGCGGCATGCGCGTCCTTGGTTTTGGCTATGCAACACCCTATCTGCGCCCCTTCATTGGCGAGGCCGAACGCGTCATGGCCTTCATGCCCGGCCGTCAGGGCTGCGTGCATTGGCCGGTCGACGAAGAAAACCGGGTCGCACTGACCGAAGAAACCATGTTGCCGCTGCCCGACAGTTCGGTTGATCGCATCCTTCTGGTTCATCTGGTCGAACATTCCGATTCCATGCGCCGCCTGATGCGCGAATGCTGGCGCGTATTGACCCCCAATGGCCGGATTATTGTGGTGACCCCGAACCGAAGCTCGCTCTGGTCCTGGTCGGAAAAGACGCCCTTTGGCTATGGTCATCCCTATAGCGTGTCACAATTACAAAACCTGATGCGCGAGAACATGTTCCTGCCGATCCAGCACAGCCGCGCGCTGTTCCTGCCGCCGACCCAGCGCCGTCTGTTCCTGCGCTGGTCGCAGCTGTTTGAAAATATCGGATCACGCCTGTTCAAGGCCTTTGCCGGGGTCTCGATTGTCGAGGCCGGCAAACAGCTTTACGCCAGCAGCGGCACACCATCGCGCAAACGCCGTCTGGTGCATATCCCCGTGACCGTGCCGCCGCTCCGCCCGGCCGAGGGCAATCATCAGCATCGCACCGATGAAACCGCCAGGCTAAGCTGTGATCCGTCGGGTGCTGCCACCGATGACCGCAGCGATGTCAGGGGCCATGACAGGGGGCATGACAGACGTGATGGCTGGCGTGATGGCAGTGCCGCCGAAAAGGACCGCGCCTAGTCCCGCCGCCTGCGATGTGACTTTCATGGACGCATCGCACAAAAAAACGCGCAAAAAGTGACGGTGAACACAGTAGTTTCATTTGTTCTAATTTATTCCCCCGGAAGGATTTCCAAAAAACGCTGAGAATACCGGAATGGATTTAGGTCGCTTTTGTCATCTTTTGCACATCCGCAAACCGCATCAACGGTTTATCGGCGGGGTCTCATATGCATTGATCCTGTCGTTGACAGTTTTGTCTGTTTCGATTGTTCATGCCCAGGACAAATTGCAGATCACGCTTTATAGCGAAGACAACAATATCCCCTATGCCTTTCTGGACGGTGCCAGACCCGCTGGCATCTATACCCGTATTCTGAGCGAGGCCGTCGCGCGTCTTCCGCAATATGAACTTGAAATCGTCAATGTGCCGTTTCGCCGGGGGATGGACCTGCTTGAAAACGGGGAAATCATGGCGTTCTTCCCGCCCTATCAGCGTCAGGAACGCGACTGGATCGAACGCTATTCGATCCCGATCCTGTCAGAAACCGTGGTGGCACTTTGCAGCAATGATTATGCGCGCAGCCACGAACTGGGCATCTTCCCCGATGATTTCAAAGGCGCAAGCTTTGCCAATAATGCCGGTTATCGACTGGCGGGTGACGACTTCTTTGCCATGGTTGATGCTGGCGACATCACGCTTGAAGAAGCCAACACCACAGCCAGCAATCTGCGCTTTCTGATGGCCGGGCGGGTCGATTGTTATGTCAATGAACGCATGGCCATTCTGGCGGGGATGCGCGAGCTTGATGTGGATCGCGACCTGGCCCGTCTGTTTAACGAAACCGCGATCATCGGTCAGGAATTCGGCTTTGTCGCCTATGGACCGGACCCGCAAAATCGCTGGCCATATCGCGATGCCTTTGCCGATGCCCTTGATACGGTTCTGGCTGAAATGCGCGACAGCGGCGAAATCGACCGGCTGGTCGTCGACTATTTCGCCTATTAGGCCAAAGGCAAGGGGCTGACCAGTGCGAAGCGTGCCCGACCCAATATGTTCGACCCGGTATGTCCGACCTAGCGTGCCGAGGCCGCAAGCCCGATCCCGAAGCTGACAAAGATGCTGCCCGAAATGCGCTGGAACCATTTCTTGCCATTTCCGGTCAGGAATTTGCGCGACCGCGCGGCAAACATCGAATATCCGACAATCGATGAAAACGACATGACGACAAAGGTCGTGTCCATGATCGCAAACTGCGATGCCAATGGTGCATCATGATCGATGAAAAGGGGGAACAGGGCGGTAAAGAACGCAATGGCCTTCGGGTTGCTGGCCGAAACAATGAAGCCCTGTACATAAAGGCGAAGTGCCCCTGGTGTCCGTTTCGGGCTATTGGTGATGGCATTCTCTACGGCGGGCAGGCGGCTTTCACGCCAGAACTTGATGCCAAGCCAGATCAGATAGGCCGCCCCGACATAGTGAATGATCATGAACAGCGTGCCCGACGTCATGATCAGGGCGCCAAGACCAAGGGCCGATAAAAGCCCCATCAGTCCCGTACCTGTCACACAGCCAAATGCCCCGATGACAGATGCGCGCACGCCATGGCGGATGCTGTTGGTGATCCCCAGCATGATCGCAGGGCCAGGCGTCAGGGTGGCAATAAAAACGGCAAGGAAATAAAGGGCAAACTGATCAATGGTCATGGCGGTGCGGGTTCCTGATCAAGCCGGTAACGGGAATGAATATTGCAGCTATTCAATGCGAAGCGTGTGAATGGGTCAATCCTGATGAACGCGTATCAGATGCGCAAAAACAAACAGGCCACCTGAAATCAGGTGGCCTGTTTTTAAGCGTCGCAGTGATGATCGAACTTAATGTTCGATATCGCGCCAGATTTTGCGTTTCAGCGCATAAAGCATCGCCGTCAGAACGATCAGGAACAGGATGACCTGCAGACCAAGTTCCTTGCGTGCTTCAAGTTCCGGCTGTGCCGTCCAGTTCAGGAAGGCAACAACGTCGCGCGAATGCTGTTCCAGGGTCGCCGGTGTTCCATCGCTATATTCGACCGCTTCGTCATAAAGCGGCGGCGCCATGGAAATCTGGTGGCCCGGGAAATAATGGTTGTAAGACTTCCCGTCTGACAGGTCGAAGCCTTCAGGGGCTTCTTCCTCATAGCCGGTCAGCAGGGCGAACACATAATCCGGGCCTGCCACACGGGCTTTGGTCATCAGGGAAAGATCGGGCGGAATTGCCCCGCCGTTCGAAGCAGCAGCAGCCTTTTCGTTCGGGAACGGGGACGGGAAATAGTCGGACGGCTTGCCCGGACGGGTGAACATGTCACCATCATCATTCGGACCGTCTTCAATGTCATATTCCGCTGCGATCGCCTTGATCTGGTCTTCGTTAAATCCAATGCCTTCAAGGTTACGGAAGGCAATGAACCGCAGGCTGTGACAGCCCGCACAAACGTTTTTATAGACCTGGAAACCGCGTTGCAGCTGGGCACGGTCATAGGTGCCAAACAGACCCTGCCAGCTCCAGTCCTGTGCCGCAGGTACCGGGGTATCCCCGGCAGCCCTGGCTGCAGTTCCGGTGAATGCGGTTACCGCGAAGGCGGCAGCAATTGCGGTCAGTGCGAACTTACGCATTTGCACCCTCCTTCAAAACAGACTCACTGATGCTTGCCGGAAGCGGTTTGGTTCGTTCAAGCTTCCCGACCAATGGCATCACCACAAGGAAATGCACGAAGTAGTACAGCGTCGAAAGCTGGCCCATCACGATCACCTTAAGACCCGGAATTCCCATGAAATAGTCATCCGGTGCCTTCGCCCCGCAATAGCCGAGGATGAAGGTATCAATCACAAACAGCCAGAAGAACCATTTGTAAACCGGACGGAATTTCGAGCTGCGAACCTTCGAGGTATCAAGCCACGGAATAACGAACAGGATGACGATTGACGCAAACATCGCAAGAACGCCAAGCAGTTTTGCCGGGATGCCAAGGATGGTGAAGTCAATCGAGCGCAGGATCGCATAGAACGGCAGGAAGTACCATTCCGGCACGATGTGCGGCGGGGTTACCAGCGGGTTGGCCGGGATGTAGTTATCCGGGTGGCCAAGGTAATCCGGTGCAAAGAACACAAACGCACAGAAGAAGATCAGGAACACGCCCAGTCCGAACAGATCCTTGATCGTGTAGTACGGATGGAACGGAATGCTGTCCTGCGGGGTTTTGATTTCAACGCCGGTCGGGTTGTTCGAACGCACGCTATGCAGTGCCCAGACATGCAGGACAACAAGGCCCAGAATGACGAACGGCATCAGATAGTGCAGCGAGAAGAACCGGTTCAGTGTCGGGTTATCAACCGAGAAACCGCCCCAGAGCCAGGTCACCAGCGGATCGCCAATGATCGGGAAGGCAGAGAACAGGTTGGTAATAACCGTCGCACCCCAGAACGACATCTGGCCCCACGGCAGGACATAGCCCATGAAGGCAGTCGCCATCATTGCCAGAAGGATCAGGATGCCGATCCACCACAGCATTTCACGCGGTGCTTTGTATGACCCGTAATACAGGCCACGGAAAATATGGATAAAGACGCAGATGAAGAACATCGATGCGCCATTCATGTGAATATAGCGGATCAGCCAGCCATGGTTCACATCGCGCATGATACGTTCGACAGACTCAAACGCCATGCTGGTATGGGGGGTATAGTTCATCACCAGGAAAATCCCGGTAAGGATCATGGTCACCAGAACAAAGCCTGCCAGTGAACCAAAGTTCCACATATAGGACAGGTTTTTCGGGGTCGGATATTCATAGGCGGAATGGTGCAACATGGAGATTACCGGAAGACGGTCATCAACCCATTTCACCACTTTGTTATTCCATTGAGGTGCGCTCATCATACAGCTCCTTAGCCGATACGGACGGATGTGTCGGTGAGGAAGGTGTAGGTCGGCACCTCGAGATTCTTCGGCGCAGGACCACGGCGGATACGGCCCGACGTATCATAGTGCGAGCCATGGCACGGACAGTACCAACCATCATAATCGCCTCGGGCTTCCCCGGTGGCGGTGCCCATCGGGATGCAGCCCAGATGGGTGCATACGCCGACAACAATCAGCCATTCCTTCTTTTCGACACGTGCATCGTCGGCTTGTGGATCGACGAGCTCGTTCAATGCAACCTCGTTGGCTTCATTGATTTCGCGTTCGGTACGATGGCGGATAAAGACCGGTTTGCCTCGCCACATAACCTTGACTGCCTGACCAACCGCGATGTTGGCCAAATTAACCTCGACCGAGGCAAGTGCGAGAACATCTTTGGACGGGTTCATGCTGTCCACGAACGGCCACAACGCGACGCCGGTGCCAACGACACCGACAGCTGTGGTCGCCAAGGTCAGGAAATCCCTGCGGTTCTCGTCCGGCTGGTGATCGCCGGAAGAATGCACCGTTTGCGACATAATTTATCCCTCTTTCTGCCCCCAAAACAGGCATGTGGATTGCCAAAAGCAAGACTTAGGACATCCCTGCCTGATTTCCCTTGATGAAAATCAAACAATGAAGTCGCTAAAAGCCTCTAGCCCTGTTTCTGGTCCGTCATACTAACAAAAATCGGGTTTGTTAAGGAGAACTTGGAGTTGCAATTTGTTTGCATTCAATAAGATCATATGGTTTTGCAGTGCACAAATCTGTAAAACCTAGCGTAAATGCGGGTATCCTGCCTTTTACGAACCAATGGTTTACTGCTTTGGTTTTTCTTATTCCAAAAAAGTCTAATAGGGCGGTTAAAGGGTAATTATCTGTCCTTCCCGATCTGATTCGTCATCCTGCGACCGCTCGAATCCTCCCGGAACTTTCCGGTCATGCGAATGCGATGTTTTTGTTTCCGGAAATTCAAGGCGACGTGTCGGTCGATGTTGACTGTCAGGATGCTTCACAGGCCTTGATTCCGGCGGATGTCACAATGGTGTAAGTTTTCTTACATATAGCGCAAGCCTGGCCCACCTATGCGCCCTTCCTGTCGCCTCGTAATGTTTCCGCAACAAGCAGGAGCAAAGTGCTCCCTCGAGGAAACTGTCAGGCAAAGGGTAAGAACTTCATGCAAAGCAAGGTCGTAGCAAGCGCGGTGCAACACCAGCCCGTCGAACTGGGTGGTATAGCCGAGAATCTTGCTTTCATTCTCAACCAGATGCAGGTCGAGGCATCAAACGGTAGCGATCTTGTCGTGTTTCCCGAAGCCAACCTGACCAGCTTTTTCAAACATGAAGAAGGCGGTCTGAAACGGCTCTGGAACGAGGGTTCCGTTGATGTTGATGGTCCGGAGCTCAAGGCAGTTGCCGAGGCCGCAAAGACTCTTGGCATCTATACGGTCGTTGGCTTCAATGAACGTTCTTCGATCGTCGGCACCATTTATAACAGTGCCGCCCTGATCGGACCGGAAGGCATCGTCGGTGTCACCCGCAAATGTTTCTTCCCCGGCATTGAAAAGCTGTATTACACCCCGGATTACAACCGCACGACCTTTGACTGTGCGCTGGGCAAGATCGGGATCGTGATCTGCTATGAAACCCTGTTCCCCGAAGTTGCACTGGAACATTTCAGACAGGGTGTAGAAATTCTTGCAGTCACCTCTTCCTTCTGGTCGGGCGGCACCAAAGGCGGCGCAGGGGACCCGGTCACCAAAAAGAAATTCTGGGAAACGGTTCCGACCGTTACCGCCATTCAGAACCAGGCATTTGTTGTTTCGTGCAATGCCTGCGGCTTCCTCGATCTCGGCAAGAAAGTCGGGACCTGGGAACGCCTTGGCCTGAGCCAGATCGTCTCCCCCAACAGTGGCATTCTCGCACAGGCCGGACAGTTCGCCGCCGAAACCATTCGGGCCGAACTGCTTGAGAGCGATCTCATCGAGGCACGCGCCAATTATCCCCTGATGGCAGATCGTCTTCGGGGTCGAAAACTTGTCGAACAACCTGTACCAACCAGATAATTATCAGAACGGAGGCACCAATGAACAGCAAGTTCAAATTTGCGGCATTTGCTGCAATCGCAATGGCCGGTTTCGGTAGCCAGGCCATGGCTCAGGAATTCACCTTTACCTTCGGTCATGTTCTTATGGAAGATACCCCGAACGGTAAGGCAGCACGCGCATTCGAAAATGAAGTCGAAGAAAAATCCAATGGCCGCATCGAGATCAATGTGATCCCGGCTGGTGGCCTCGGTGGCGATGTCGACATCATCGAACAGCTGCAAAATGATCTGGTCCAGATCGCAATTCCGCCGACCGCGACCCTGGGCAACTTCGAACCGAAACTTCAGGTTCTTGACCTGCCTTTCATCCTTCCGAGCGAAGAAATGATGGTCAAGGTTCTTGATGGCGAAGTCGGTCGTTCGATCCTTGATACCCTTGATCAGCACGGCATGCATGGCGTGAACTTCTGGGGTGCCGGTTTCCGTAACATCACCAACAATGTTCGCGAAATCACCGCGGTCGAAGACCTTGCCGGCATCAAGATGCGCACCATGCAGGCACCGGTCATCCTGACCCAGTACAACGAATGGGGTGCAAACCCGACGGCAATGGCCTTTGCCGAAGTTTACGGCGGTCTTCAGGCCGGCGTTGTTGATGGTCAGGAAAACCCGATCGCCAATATCGTTGCGATGAAATTCTATGAAGTTCAGAAATACATGACCCTGTCGTCACATGCCTATCACGGCTATGCCGCAGTCATGAGCGAGAACGCATGGAACTCGCTTCCTGATGATCTGCGTGCCGTCGTTGTGACCGCCTTCGACAATGCCCGCGACCTTGCTCGTCAGCTCACCAACGAGTATGAGGCAGAACAGCTTTCCAAAATCAGCTCGGACATCGCAGTCCATCGCCTGACGGATGCTGAAAAGGATGCCTTCATCAAAGGCAGTTTCGCTGTCCATAAGGCCTTTGCCGATGTAGTTACACCGGAACTGATCAATTCCATTTATGCAGTTACCGGCGCAGGTCCCAAGTAATCTGCACATTTCGAAATGATGGGCCGACTTGCAAGACTGCAATCTTGCAAGTCGGTTTTTGACAATGGGACGGCAAAATGTTCGAAAAATTTGACAAGGCCCTTGCCCGCCTCGAAGACGGATCCATGATCTTTCTGATGGCTGTCGCAATTTGCCTGACATTTCTTCAGGTGGTCATGCGCTATGTCTTCAGTGCCCCGCTTTACTGGGCCGAGGAAGTTGTGCTCTATGCGATCATCGTCATGAGCTTTGTCGGCATCAGCATCGGCATCCGTCTTGGCAGCCATATCTCGGTTGATCTTCTCGATGCCATCGTTCCGGCGCGATATATCCCTGTCCTTCGGATCATCGCCATTGCCTTGGGGATTTTGTTTGCACTCGCTCTGGTCTATTTCGGCGGCAAACTTTTCCTGAACACGCTTGAACGTGGTCAGTTGTCCCCCGCACTGCGCATCCCCGTTTCAGCCGTTTACGCAATCATTCCCGTTTCCGGTTTCCTGTCGCTGTTTCGCTATGGCTATGCGCTTGCACAATTACTGCAAGGCAAACAGATCGCGGCATCCGAAGAAAACCTGCGCGCCATGTAGGTCGCACCCGCAAACAGCTGAATTCCGGTTTCTATCAGGGCAAAAGAATAATGTTATCAGGACTCTTGCTTTCATTCGGGGGCCTTCTGCTATTTGGCCTTCCGATCTTCGCGGCACTGGCCTTTGCCGTTGTTGTCGCCGTCGGTTTCTGGGGGCCATTTGATCCGGTGATTGTTCCGATGCGCATGTTCGCAGGCATGAACAATTTCTCGCTGATGGCCATCCCGTTCTTCATTCTCGCATCCGAACTGATGCGTATTGGTGGCTTGTCCCAGCGTCTGGTCGACCTGGCAACCGTACTGGTTGGCTGGATCCCGGGCGGGATTGCTGCGGCAACTGTCCTGTCATGCCTGTTCTTCGGGGCGATTTCGGGATCAAGCCCGGCAACCGTGATTGCGATTGGCAGCATCATGTTCCCGGCACTGGTTGCCGCGGGCTATGATCGCTTCTTTGCCATCGGTCTGATCACTGTGGCAGGGACGCTGGGCCCGATTGTTCCGCCCAGCATCGGTCTGATCATTTATGGGTCCGTCACCGGCGCGTCGGTCGGCAAGCTGTTTGCCGGTGGTGTCGGCCCGGCTCTGTTGATTGGGGCTCTTCTGATTGCGGCTTGCGTGATTTTTGCCATCCGGCGCGGCTATCCCCGTCAGGATTTCCCGACCCGTGCGGCCTTCCTTCTTGCAGTCAAACGTTCGGCATGGGGCCTTGGCTTGCCCTTCCTGCTTCTGGGCGGCATTTATTCCGGTGTCTTTACCCCGACTGAATCCGCGGCTGTTGCCTGCATGTATGGCTGGTTCGTCGGTGCGGTAATCTATAAGCAGATCGGTCTTGCCGAACTTAAAAGCATCCTGAAATCATCAGGTGCGATTGCCGCCACCCTGCTTCTGATTACGGCGGGTGCATCGGCATTCTCTTGGCTTCTGACGATTACCGGCGCACCGGGCAGCCTGTCCTCACAGGTTCTGAGCAACACAAGTGATCCCTTCACCGTTGCTGCGCTGTTCAATATTGTCATGCTGGTGACCGGCTTCTTCCTTGATAGTGCATCCGCCATCATCGTTCTCGCGCCGCTGCTTCAGCCGATTGCAGCCCAGGTTGGCATTGACCCGGTGCATTTCGGCCTGATCACGGTTGTGAACTTCTCGGTGGGCATGCTCACCCCGCCGGTCGGGTTGAACCTGTTTGTGGCGATGGGTGTTTCAAAGATGTCGTTGCGCGATGTCTTGCGGGGCTGCCTGCCCTTCATCGCAATCATGATCGTTGCCCTGATCCTGATCACCTATGTGCCATGGATCACCTTGTGGCTACCCGATCTGATCTACGCGCAATAGGACTGCCAAGACGTGTTGATGTGAAAAACAGGCGGGGCCGGAGCAATCCGGCCCCGCTAGTTTTCTTCGTAAAACAGCCGCCGGTCTTTCTGGCAGGTCTCAAGCAAAAATTTCCAGACCGACATCAGACCCGGGAAACGGTGCAAGTCGCTTGACGACGAAATCCAGTATTTGCGTGCAAACGCTATTTCCGGGCAGACCCGGATCAGATTGAATTCCGAAATCAGGTAAATCGGGAAAATCCCCAGTCCGAGCCCGGCCGAAGTCGCAAACAGCTGCGACACCATGCTTGTGCCGCGAAACGCATATTTCAGGTTTGGTGAAAGTTCTTCATGGTAATTCAGGGTCTGGGAAAAAATATGGTCGCGGACATAGCCGACCCACATGTGATCAAGCACATCTTGCGATCCCTTAAGTGGCCCGTGTTCGGCGATATAACCTTCACTGGCATAGATCCCCAATGTGTAGGGGGTCAGAACCTTCTTGATCGTATTTTCGCCTTCGGGTTCTTCAAGGGTTACACAGATATCGGCTTCACGGTTGGTGATCCGGGCCTGTTTGGGCAATGAAACCAGTTCGAAATCAATATTCTGGCCACGCAGCCACCAGGAAAGTTTTTCCGCCAGATAGCCGTTCCCAATACCCTCAACCACACCGACACGGATTTTAAGACGCGGCGCAGATGGACTGTTTTGCTTGGCAAAGGCAAGACGCAACTGGCGTTCGCATTCCTCGGCATAGCTGGCCAGATCACGCCCGTCGCGGGTCAGTTTATAGCCCGACTTGTCCTGGGAAAACAGTCGAACACCCATGCTGTTTTCAAGATTTGAAATCCGGGCCTTGACCGTCACACGCGATGTATCAAGAACCCGGGCTGCCGCCGACAAGGTTCCTTCACGCGACAGCACCAGAAGATGCTTCAAATCATCCCAGTTAAGGTCAAAGTGGGGTTCCTGCACAGATATGACATCCTGAATACGGCAAGGCGGGATACTTGAAAAAAAACGGTTCGACCCGTCTTTGAAATTCATCCCCGAAGATACCGAAAATACATCGGGTTTGAAACACCATTGAACCGGATTATAAAGTTTTACCGGCGCGGGGCTGCCCATTCACCCCAATGCTTTCAGCTGCTGCTGGACCAAAGGCTTCCGGAAAGTCGGGCTGCGGGCATGGTTGCGATTAATTGCCGTCAATTTCTGGCGACTTCCTGTCTAATTGGGGTAAAAGGTCGTGATCATTCATACGATAATGGTCCGAACCGGCCGGACCACTTTCCGATAACGACAGGCACCATGAGAATCTGTTTATTTGAACCCGACATACCGCAAAATACTGGCACCATTCTGCGGATGGCAGCCTGTTTCGGGTTGCCCGTCGATATCATTGAGCCTTGCGGGTTCTTGCTGACCTCGGCGGCACTCAAACGCGCCGGGATGGATTATCTCGACAAGGCCGATTATATACGCCATGCCGACTGGCGCAGCTTCGCTGAAGCACGCGACAACGGCACGGTTCCCGGTCGCCTGGTTTTGCTGACCACCAAGGGGGCGGAACCCTATTGCGATTTTGAATTTCGCGCTGACGATATTCTGATGCTGGGTTCCGAAAGCAAGGGGGTGCCTGATCCGGTGCATGATTATGTCGATGCCCGCGTGGTGATCCCGATGAAGCCCGAAATGCGGTCGCTCAATGTGGCGATGGCAACCGCGATGACGCTGGGCGAGGCGCTCCGTCAGACCAACAGTTTTCCAAAGAGGACGCAATGAGCAGCACAGACGCAACCCTGATTGAAACGCGCAAGAAAACCGCACAGGCATGGTTCCGTCAGTTGCGCGATGACATCTGTGCGAGTTTCGAGGCGTTGGAAGACAGCTATACCGGGCCGCTCTCTGATCGACCGGCTGGTCGGTTTGAACGCACGGTCTGGGAACGAGGCACCAATGAGGGCGGCGGCGAAATGTCGGTCATGAAGGGCCGGGTGTTTGAAAAGGTCGGGGTCAATATTTCGACCGTGCATGGTGAGTTTTCCGAAAAATTCCGGGCCGAAATTCCCGGTGCGGCGGAAAACCCCAATTTCTGGGCAGCGGGCATATCACTGGTCGCCCATCCCTGTTCGCCCCATGTCCCGGCGGTTCATATGAATACCCGCCATATCGTCACCACCAAGGCATGGTTTGGCGGTGGGGCTGACCTGACACCGGTCTTCCCGCAAGAAACCGATACCGCCGATTTCCACGGGGCGCTCAAAGCTGCCTGTGATGCCCATGGCGATGACTATTACGATCGTTTCAAAAAGTGGTGCGATGAATATTTCTGGCTGCCGCACCGCAATGAACCGCGCGGTGTGGGCGGGATTTTCTATGATTATCTTGATGCCGACTGGGACGCGGACTTTGCCTTTACCCGGGATGTCGGCAAGGCGTTTCGCGATATCTATCCGAAACTGGTCGCACGCCATTACAACAAATCCTGGACCGACGAGGAACGTCAGGCCCAGCTGGTCAAACGCGGTCGCTATGTCGAGTTCAATCTGCTCCATGATCGCGGCACACGCTTCGGCCTGATGACCGGTGGCAACACCGAAGCCATTCTGATGTCGCTTCCGCCCGAAGCAAAGTGGCCGTAACCGGTTCACCGCTTTCACGCGATAGGATCGGATATGGTGAAGGGGCTTACTGCGTCGAAACGGTCGGGGCCTGTTTTGTGATCGTTTCTGATGCTGTTGCGTTCAGCGTCTGCCAGTAAGCAACTGCCGGATTTATCACGCCGCTATTGACCAGACAGCGCTGGATAAAACCGCTTTCGCGCAGTCTCTTGATGCCCCGGTTCAATGCGTCGACAACCATGCCTGAATCCCTCAGGCTGGCCGAGACCATGAAATGCTGTGTCGCGGGCAGCGATATTTTGACGCCTTGGATCGGGTAAAGCCAGATGCTGTCAACCTGCCGTCCCATGTCTTCCTGTGACGAGAACTCAAGTAACGTAAAATCGGCACGTCCCGCATCAATAAGCGCAAACATCTGTTTGGTGGTTGCCGCAGTGCTCAGGCTTGCCAGCGACAGGCTTTCAAGAACCTGCCAGTCCAGTCGCCAGCTGCGAATGCCCACAGCACGCAAGTTTCGGATGTCCTGAATGTTCAACTGGCGATCCGGGGTAATCAAATTGCGGCGGGCATAAAGGCCCTTTTCAATTTCACCGGACAGAAAAACCGGTTCGGTTTGAAGGGCGCCTTCATCGACCGAGATGTTGAATATCCAGTCGGTCTTGATATCCGCCTGACCCGACAGGATCATTTTGCGGCTGCGCTCTGAATTCGGGGAGTGCACCGGTTGGACCTCTGCCTCGAAGCCGCCTTCTGACAGCGCTTCGCGAAGCAGCGTATAGTTCATAAGTGACAGGTTCGACTGGTTTGGTTGCCGGCATTTGCGGCAATCGTCGGAACGACTGAGGATACAGTCATTCAGTCCATCCAGATCTGCCTGCTGGACTGGAATCCTGATGGTGCGTTTTTGCTCCGATGATCGGGCATCTGCACCGAAACCATCGACGAAAAACAATGCGGCAATGATCCCGAAGAACAGCCTGAACCGCATGGCTCCCTCATATACATTTCTTATTATGTAGTTCAGGGTTTTATCTCAAATAAAGGATGATTACTACAAAAGAGCATCAATCCTTGTAATGAGGACGCGGGCCGGATTTGCTGCGCTTGCGTCATTTCAGGGCAGTTCAAATGCGGATCTTGCGGTTTTTGATCATACGATCCTGTCGCCATTGTGGCCCGCATCTTTATGATCTGGTCTGATCACTTCGATAGCGGGCTATATTGTATGAGGATTTAAAAGGTTTTATTTTGCAGATATTTATCAGCGAAATGCCCTAGTCATGGGTCTGGCCGCTATAGCGGGTTTGAACCATCGAGGGACGGGTGCCGAATTCCTCATACCATTGCGAAAGCTTCGGGCGGCCGGTTTTGAAATCGGCCAACGCGCGAAATT
This sequence comes from Thalassospira profundimaris, assembly GCF_003326795.1. Lineage (GTDB taxonomy): Bacteria > Pseudomonadota > Alphaproteobacteria > Rhodospirillales > Thalassospiraceae > Thalassospira > Thalassospira profundimaris_C. The sequence goes on from NZ_JPWI01000005.1 coordinate 207,324, forward strand.
CGATCCATTCCAGCCCGGTGGCCAGCGCAATATGGCCAATCGTGATCGGGTGCTTGGGATCAAGACTGGCTTCAAGATAATTGAATGTTTCGATCAGTTTGGTCTTCTGGCCCTCTGCCAGCGGGGGATAGCGCAAAGGTTCCGGGCGGCGCGCCGTTTCCCAGCGATAGAGCACACCTGCATCGCACATGCCTTGCGCCAAAGCATGCAAACGCAAGGCATGCAGCCGTTTTGGTGCCTTGTGCGGGATCAGTTTTCGGCCCTCATGCAGGCGATCGAGATAGTCGCAAATCACCAGTGAATCATAAAGTGTCATGCCATCGGGCAGCACCAGAACCGGCACCTTGCCCAGCGGATTGGCGGCAAAGATCGCATCATTGCGGTTGGTCGGGCTGGTTTCGTGATGGATGACCTCGATGCGCTGTTGCAGGCCCGCCTCGATGGCAAAGACCAGCACTTTGCGGGCAAAGGGCGAGTGGGTCTGATAGAGCAATTGATGGTCGGGTTTTAAATCATCAGACTTTTGGGGCATGGATTTCGACCTTGGACGGTGCGCAGGGCGGTTGAAAGTGACTTAGCCATGCGGTTTGCACGCAGGCAATAAAAAACCCGGTCCAGTGGACCGGGTTGATTATTTGGCAAAATCTAATAATCGATGTGATTATTAAAAATAAATCACTCAGCAGCAACCGCAGCCTTGTCGCCACGGACCAGCGCCATATAGTCTTCCATCAGGGTCTTGCAGACCGTTGCCGGGGTGAATTTGTACTGGCCGATTTCAGCCACCGGAGTGACTTCGGCAGCCGTGCCGGTCAGGAAGCATTCTTCGAAATCTGCCATTTCTTCAGGCATGATGGCGCGTTCGATGACTTCATATCCGCGTGCTTTCGCAAGGCCGATGACGGTGCGGCGGGTAATGCCATCCAGGAAGCAATCGGGCTTTGGCGTATGGATCTTGCCATCCTTGATAAAGAACACGTTGGCACCGGTCGCTTCTGCCACCTGACCACGATAATCAAGCATCAGGGCATCGGCATAGCCTTTGCGCTCGGCTTCGTGTTTGGACAGGGTGCAGATCATGTAAAGACCGGCTGCCTTGGCGTTGGTCGGTGCGGTGTTCGGTGCCGGACGTGCCCATTTCGACAGATCAAGACGAATACCTTTCAGGCGTTCTTCCGGCTTGAAATAGCTTGGCCATTCCCAGCAGGCAATCGCGACATTGATGCGCGTGGTCTGGGCGGAAACACCCATCATCTCACTGCCGCGCCATGCAATACGACGGATATAGCCTTCGGTAATGTTGTTGGCGGCAAGGGTTTCGATAACCGCGTCATCAAGTTCCTTGGCGCCATAGGGGATTTTCATATCCAGAATTTCGCCGGACTTGATCAGACGTTCGCCATGTTCGGCCAGCTTGAAAACCTTGCCGTTATAGCAACGTTCGCCTTCGAAAACCGCACTACCATAATGGACAGCGTGGCTCAGCACATGCAAAGTGCTTTCACGCCAGGGTTTAAGTTCACCATTATACCAGATAAAACCATCACGGTTATCAAAGGTCGGAGTCGTCATTTGCCAAATTCCAATTCAAAATCGTTCCTGGACGTAACTTTATGTCCTTATTTGTCTGGTCGAAGTAACATTCATAGATTAATATGTCAATATAACTGACATAACGGATAAGCATGGCAGATATCTCTACACGTAAAGTCAATCCGCTTTTTCTGCGGGAAGAAGAGCTTAGGCAGGGCATTGAATTGCTTTTTTATGCCTATCGCGATTTCACCGCGGTCGCGGACCAGATGCTTGAGCAATATAATTTCGGGCGGGCACATCATCGGGTCATCTATTTCGTCAGCCGGAACCCCGGAATTACGGTCAGCGACCTGTTGTCGATTTTGAAAATCACCAAGCAGTCGCTGTCACGTGTGCTCAGCCAGCTGGTGCGCGAAGGGTTCATTGAACAGCGAACCGGTTTGCAGGATCGCCGCCAGCGGCTTTTGACCCTGACCGAAAAGGGTGAGGCGCTTGAACGCGAACTCACCGAAAAGCAGCGCGCCCTGATTGCTGCGGCCTATCGCGAAGCCGGTGCCGAAGCCGTCGAGGGATTCCGCAAGGTAATGCTTGGCATGCTGGGCGAAGAGGATCGCAAGCGCTTCGCTGATGAAGGTCCCACGGGGCTGCGCCAGCGCGCCGGTTAGTTCGCAGCCTGTCTGTGCCTGCTGTCGCCGACGGGGGGCAGGCAATCGCGATATAAGTGATTAAGTGACCAGATCAGATAAAGTGCCTTGCGGTCGAAATGCCGGGCACTTTATTTTTGTCTGCAAGGTACCGATGTCTTGATCCTTACGCTTTTGAAACACTTTATCGCCAAGTTATTCGTCATTTAATCAGAATGGTTTCGGTCTTTGGGGACGTGCAATGACTGGTGTTGATCAGCCGCATATTCTGGTGGTCGATGATGATGATCGCCTGCGGGATCTGTTAAGCCGCTATCTTGGTGAAAACGGGTTCTCGGTGTCGGCTGCGCGCGATGCGGCTCAGGCACGTGCCAGTCTGGCCGGATTGCAATTTGATCTGATTGTTCTTGATGTTCTGATGCCCGGTGAAAAGGGTGTCGATCTGGCGCGCAGCCTGCGTGAGTCCGGGTCCAGGGTTCCCATTCTTTTGCTGACGGCTCTTTCGGAAACCGAAGACCGGATCGCCGGACTTGAAGCCGGGGTGGATGATTACCTTGCCAAACCGTTCGAGCCGCGCGAGCTTGTTCTGCGCATCGAGGCCATCCTGCGTCGGTACGGCGAAATGCCCGAACCAACCGAAGAAGTCACAGAGATTGCGGGCTCAGAGATTGTGTGTTTTGGTCGCTTCAGTTTCGACCCGGCCAAGATGAACCTGCAACGCGACGGGGAGCATGTCTATCTGACATCGGCCGAGCAGGCCTTGCTTGCCGCCCTGATCAAGCGCCGCGGGCAAACGACGTCACGTGAACAGCTTCATGAAATGATCAGCGGCAATGCGATTGATCCTGCTGCCTCGCGCAGTATTGATGTACAAGTCACGCGCTTGCGCCGTAAATTCGAAGAAGACCCGAAACAACCAAGATACTTGCAGACCGTACGCGGTCGGGGCTATGTCCTTTATGCCGATTGATCAGGGCATCTGTCTTGTCAGTAGCGATGAATTGAACAGGGAATTGCACGTTGGGTAGTGAACAAAATAGCCGGATCAAGTCATTGATGCCGACGGGCCTTCTTGGACGGTCGTTGCTGATCCTGATGACGCCGATGCTGCTGCTGCAAATCGTCACTGTTCTGATTTTCTTCGAGCGTCACTGGGACACGGTCGCCCGTCAACTGAGCCGTGGTCTTGCCGGTGACGTTGCCTATGTGATCGATTATCTCGGCGAATATCCCGACAAGGAACATTATGTCTGGCTGCAGCATTCTGCGCGCGCGCATATGCAACTTGATATCGCCTTCGAACCAGATGAAATCCTTGAGGAACAAACAACCGAACCGCCACTTGGTCTGGTGTCAGAAGAATTGTTTGTTGCCCTGACCGAGCGTGTGCAGCGTCCGTTCTATTTCAATCTTGATCTTGATAACCGCAGGCTGGAAATTCGCGTGCAGTTCAAGGAGGGCGTGATTTCAATCGTCGCCCCGCGCAAGCGTCTTTACAGTTCGACGACCTATATCTTCTTTATGTGGATCGCGGGGTCGGCATTGATCCTGTATGGGGTTGCGGTGATCTTCATGCGCAATCAGGTCCGCCCGATCCGGCGTCTGGCAAAGGCAGCCGATCAGTTCGGTCGCGGTGTCAATGTCGGTGACTTCAAGCCCGAAGGTGCTGCTGAAGTCCGCATGGCAGCAAGTTCGTTCATGTCGATGCGTGACCGTATCGTCCGTCACCTGTCGCAAAGAACAGCACTTCTGGCCGGTGTTTCACACGATCTGCGCACACCGCTGACGCGGATGAAACTTGAACTTGCCATGCAGCAATCATCGCCGGGTATCGACGCACTTAAACAGGACGTGATCGATATGGAGCGCATGGTCGATGCCTATTTGGCATTCGCGCGCGGTGAAGAAGGCGAGAAGGCGGAACTGACCGATATCGGTAAACTTCTGACCGATCAGGTCGGCGAGGCATTGCGTGACGGACAACAGATTGATCTTCACATCGAAGACAGTCTGGAAATGGACCTGCGCCCGCAATCATTGCGTCGCTGTGTTTCCAACATCATGTCCAATGCCGGTCGGTATGCGAACAATCTGTCGGTGCGGGCCGGTCGTCGCGGACAGGATTATGAAATCGTGTTTGACGATGATGGCCCCGGTATTCCGGCAGATAAGCGCGAAGAAGTGTTCAAACCGTTTTTCCGTCTTGAGGAATCCCGAAACCAGGCGACCGGCGGTGTTGGTCTTGGCATGACAATCGCACGTGATTCCGCACGCGGTCATGGCGGCGAAGTTCATCTTGAAGATGCGCCGGGTGGCGGTTTGCGGGTGCGGCTGGTCCTGCCAATCGGTCACTAGTCAAACTGGAACTTACAGACAAAAAGCCCCGCAATTTCTGCGGGGCTTTTTGTCTGTAGGGTGGTGCGACGAGGGGTGAAGTCGGGCCGGATTATGATCAGAAGAATGTCGCGATTTCCGAAAGGTCCTTTTTCTCGGTCGCATGGGCCGGGATGGTGGCGTCCGGTGCCGGGTAGCCGGTGACAAGCAGGATATAGGGCTTGTTGTGATCGGGGCGGCCGCAAATCTCGGTCAGGAAGCTCATCGGGTTTGGCGTGTGGGTCAGGGTTGCTAGGCCTGCACGATGCAGGGCTGCGATCAGAAAGCCGGTTGCGATGGAAACCGATTCCGGCACGTAATAGTTCTTGCGCAACTTGCCATCGGCCGAGGTACTTTTGCGTTCACCAAAGATGCAGATCAGCCAAGGGGCGGTTTCCAGAAACGGCTTGCTGTCATCGGTGCCAAGCGGCTTGAGGGCTTCGAGCCATTCTTCACCGGCGCGGCCTTCGTAAAAGGCGCGTTCTTCTTCTTCGGCGGCAGCGCGGATTTTCTTTTTCATTGCCGGATCGCCGATTACCGAGAAGTGCCATGGCTGATGGTTGGCCCCGTTGGGGGCAGTACCCGCCGCACGAATACAGGTTTCGATGATATCGCGCGGCACGGCACGGTCTGAAAATTCGCGCACGGTATGGCGGGTTTTGATCTCATCATAAAAGGCCTGCGCGCGGGCACGCATTTCGGCAAGGTCGTATTCCTGATAATCAGGCAGCGGGATGGGCTGAAATTCGGTGGTGAGGTGTTTGGTGGCAGACATGACGCTTCCTGAAATATTGTTAGTTTAAATTGTCAGACAATATTAAAGATGAAGAAGGCCCGGAGCAAGGTGCAAAATATCATCCGGCGGTCAAACTTGGTGTGTTGCGAGCAGCCCGCGTTAGCCATGAAGCCTGTTACTGATCACGCCAGTGCCGACTTCTGTTCGTGCAAGTCAGATCGCGGGAAGCTGCACCTGCGTGTTGTGCCGGGATGACGGTATTTGACACCGACTATTGGCGATCAGTCGGCTTGCGGGTTGGCAAAGTGATCGTCAGACAGCGCCTGAACCAGTTGCCGTGACTGGTCGACATGGGCAATCATGATGGCTTCGGCGTGTTTGGGATCATTGGCGCGCACCGCTTCAAGCAGGTCGCGATGGGTGGCGTTGGTGGCAAGAACCTTTTCGTCGGCCACCAGAACCCGGAATTGCAGCCAATAGACGTTATTGGCAATCCGGCGCAGCTGTTCGCGCAGCAGTTCATTCTTGCTGACATCGGCAAACAGCATATGGAAGGCAAGGTTATGCTGGGACATGGCATTCAGGTCACGGCTGGCCTCGGCGGCGTCAAGCGCGGTCTGGATGTCTTCAAGCGGGGATATCGCCCCGGCAAGTGCGGGGGTTGCCAGGCGAACAGCCAAACCTTCGAGTGCGCCACGAACTGTGAAAAGATCATCGACTTCGCGCCGTGTCATGTGCCGGACACTGACCCCGCGATAGGGTTGGGAATGCAGTAATCCGTCAGAGGTCAGTTGACGAAAGGCCTCGCGAACCGACGGGCGACTGACATCAAGTTTTTTGGCAAAGTCAATTTCCGTCAGTCTCTGTCCGGGGGCCAGACGTCCTTCGCGGATGGCGTTGGTGATTGCATCTGCAATCTGCTGAACGGTCAGAGCATCAGACATTTCGCCGGTTGATCGAGTCATCTGTCACCGCATTGAGATGTGTCATTGTATCGAGGCAAGCCAGGGTATATCTAACCTGACCAAAAGCTTGTCAATCGGGTCTGTTCTGCCTAATGTGCCTGATTGTCAGACAATATTCTACACTTAATTTTTATTGTTTTATGTAAATTACACAAAATGACAAGAAATATGGATTGTTTTGTTGCGATATACGGTTAGTTGATGTTAAATCGCGCCAACTTGGCATGGAATGCGTGCCGGGATAAAACTCCGTGTTTCCCGCCACGGTTCCACACACAGACAGACGAAACGGATTGATGTAGCGTTATGGCCAGCAATTTTAACGAAGAAACAGTCACTTACGTCCATCACTGGACTGACACTCTGTTCACGTTCAAAACCACCCGCGATCCGGGATTCCGATTCATCAATGGTCAGTTCGCGATGATCGGACTCGAAGTAGAAGGCAAGCCGCTTCTGCGCGCCTATTCGATGGTCAGCGCGAATTATGATGAAGAGCTTGAATTCTTCTCGATCAAGGTGCCGAACGGTCCGCTGACCTCGCGCTTGCAGCATATCAAGGTTGGGGACAAGATCCTTGTCGGGCGGAAGCCGACCGGAACCCTGATCCATGACAACCTACTGCCGGGCAAGAATTTGTGGTTGCTGTCGACCGGTACCGGTCTGGCCCCGTTCATGAGTGTCATCCGCGATTACGAAACCTATGAGCGCTATGAGAAGGTAATTCTTGTGCATGGTTGCCGCGAAGTTCGCGAACTGGCCTATCAGGAATTCATCCATAGCGAACTCCCGAACAACGAGTTCTTCGGCGAAGATGTGCAGAACAAGCTTCTGTATTATCCGACCGTCACGCGTGAAGAGTTCAAGAACCAGGGCCGTATTACCGAACTCATGAAGTCGGGCAAACTTTATGATGATCTTGGTCTGCCCAAGCCGACCCTTGAAAATGATCGCTTCATGCTGTGCGGCAACCCGGAAATGATTGCTGATACCCGCCAGATGCTGGTCGAGTGGGGCGGCAAGGAAGGCAATATGAACGAACCCGGTCACTTCGTGATCGAGAAAGCTTTCGTCGAGAAATAAACTGCCTTTCCCGGGGCAGTTGATGGCGGCATGTCATTTGATATGCCGCCATTTTTTTGTGGTTGGCTCTGTTTTCGCCAATAGGTTGCAATGATCCTCCTCAAATGAGGATAGATGCGTCTAATTCGTTTGTATAGGTTCCGCGTCAACGCATCGGCTTGGCAATCGCTAAGTCGTTTTCCTGATACCAGGCGAGAGGACATCACATGGGATCTTTTGGTTTTTTCCGGCGTGGCGACACTGCGACCGCTGCAAGTACGCTTGATGCACTGGAACAGTCGCTGGCCGTTATCGAATTCGACTTGCAGGGCAAGGTGCTGCGTGCAAACAAGAATTTTTTGACAATTATGGAATATGAGTTGTCAGAGATCGTCGGCAAGCCGCATGCAATCTTTGTCCCCGACGACATCCGCCGAAGCCCGGATTACGAGACCTTTTGGTCCGATCTGCGGGCGGGCTCATTCAAAAGTGCAGCATTCCCGAGGATCACAAAGACAGGTCGCCAAGTATGGATCGAGGCAACCTACAATCCGGTGCGCGACCGCAAGGGCAACGTCGTCAAGATTGTCAAATTTGCTTCCGACATTACCAAGCGTCAGGAGATGCTGGCCAATTTCGAAGGCAAGGTAACCGCCATTAACCGCAGTCAGGCAGTGATTGAGTTTGACCTTGATGGCAAAATCCTTGATGCAAACGACAATTTCTTGTCGGTGATGGGGTACCAGCTTTCGGAGATTGTCGGAAAACATCACAGCATGTTTGTGGATCCAGATTATGCGAAAAGTCTGGATTACACTGAATTTTGGCGCGAACTGCGCAGGGGGAATTTCTCCTCGCAGCAGTTCAAGCGTTTTGCCAAGGGCGGCAAGGAGATCTGGATTGAAGGATCCTATAACCCGATCTTTGATGCCAATGGCGTGCCCTATAAGGTTGTTAAATATGCTGTGGATATTACCGAACAGGTCAAGCTTCTGACGGATCTTAAGAAGATGATCGACAGCAACTTTGGTGAAATTGATCTGAGCTTGAAAGAACTGGATCAGCGTTCCTCGATTGCCTATTCGAGCTGTGAAGAAACGTCGGCGAACGTTCAGGCTGTTGCCGCCGGTGCCGAACAGCTTGCGGCATCAATTGCCGAAATTTCGCGCAGCATGGCCGGGGCAAGAGCATCAACCGATCAGGTGTTTGAAAAGTCGATTGCTGCGGGCACATCGACAGAGAAAATGAATGAAGTCGTGACAGCTATGAGCAGTATCATTGATGTCATTCAGGGAATTGCAGGGCAGATCAATTTGCTGGCGTTGAATGCGACGATTGAATCGGCCCGTGCAGGCGAAGCAGGCAAAGGCTTTGCTGTTGTTGCGACAGAGGTCAAGAACCTTGCCAATCAGGTTGCCAGGGCGACTGAACAGATTACGGGTGAGATCGAAGGTGTTCAGAGCATTGCCGGTGAGGTCAGCGGTGTGCTGGGCTCGATCCGGACGGAAGTAGAAGATGTGCTAAATAACGTGACGACGATTTCTTCTGCGGTGGAGGAACAAAGTTCCGTAACCCAGCAGGTGTCGAGCAACATGCAAAGTATGGCAAGTTCTGTTGAACAGTTCGCAAGTAGCGTGGACTTTATCCGGGATGCTTCTTCGACAGTTCTGGTAAATGTCAGTCGAACCCGTGAGGCTGCATTGGTCCTTGCGCGTTAAGCGAATTCGACGGCGTGGCCGAAAAGAAGATTGTTCCCAGAACGATCGATTAAAAGAGGCATGGCATATAATCGCCATGCCTCTTTGTTTTAGGGCTCCAGGGTTTTGCATCCTATACGAGTGTATTATGTCCTCCCCATATGAGGATAGTGGGGACGCGATCCCGGTGATATATTCACGATAACGAATATGTTTAGCGTTGCGCCAGGCAACAATCCGGGAGAGCCGTCATGAATTCCGTTGCTTCGTCTATCGGGCAAGATCGCAATGATCTGTCATATGACCTGCATGCTGCTGTTGATGTGTCATTCGCCGTGGCTGAATTTGACCTGAATGGCAGGATCATCAGGGTCAATGAGCGATTTCTGGCGATGACCGGATATGACGAAAGCGAAGTTGTCGGGCAACATCATTCCATGTTCCTGCCTGCCGAGGTGGTCAACGGACCGGACTATGATCTGTGCTGGATCGAGTTGCGCGCCGGAAAGAGCAAGCGGGTTGTTCTGCCCTGTGTGACCAAACAGGGTGATCTTATCTGGGTCGAGGAGACCTATGGCCCGATACGTGATTGCAAGGGAGCGGTAAGCGCAATCATGCGGCTTGGTGTTGATGTCACCGAACGTCATGAAAAGCTTATTGACCTGCAGGGCAAGGTCGATGCGATTGAGCATAGCCATGCGGTGGTCGAGTTCGATGTGAAAGGCAATATTCTGACGGCCAATCACCATTTCCTTTCGATCATGGGATATGAACTTGCAGAAATTGTCGGCCTGCATCACAGCATGTTTGTCGAACCCGATTATGCTCAAAGTGCCGACTACCGCGCATTCTGGCGATCTCTTGCCAACGGAAAATACAGCGCCCGGCAATTCAGACGGGTCGGAAAGGACGGTGACGAGGTCTGGTTTGAGGCAACCTATAACCCGGTCTTTGCCCCGGATGGCACGGTTCGTAAAATTGTCAAATTTGCTGTCGATATCACGGGCGAAGTCCATTCGCTGGGTGATTTGAAAACGACCCTTGATTCAAGCTTCATTGATATTGACCGCAGTTTGTGCAAGTTCGATCAGAATTACGAAAGGGTCGCCAAGGCATGTCGTCTGGCACAGGTTCATCTTGAAGCCAGCAGCATGATCGCCGGACGGTTGGTGTCATGCGTTGAGGAAAGCGCCCAACGGATGACGGAATTGCAATCTGTGGCCGATCATGTTTTCGATACGGTGATCGAAGGCGATGTTGCCGCCGTCGCGATGGAAAATGCACTGGATGCGGTGCGTGACGGCGCAAGGGGCACGCCCGAACTCAAGGCACGGATCGACAATCTTGATGAATGCGTCAGCGAGAATGTGCGCATATTGACCGCCCTGCGTCTGGACATGAAAGCGATGCTGGACCGTGTGGCCGTTGTCTCGGTGGCCGTCGAGAAGCAAGGCGATGTCATATCGCAGGTCACCAGCGAGATGCATGGTGTTCAGACGTCGCTTGCGACATCGCAAGGGTTGCTTTCGGGATTGCAGATGGTGTCGGAAGAAATGGTGGTGGCGGTCGGTCGCACGCGCGAGGCATCGGTAGTTTTGGCGCGCTAATCTGTAAAAAGATAGCGCGGCACGAGCGGGGACAGGCATCTTTGGTGCCTGTCCCTCTGTTTTTTGGGGGGAACAGGTTCCGCGATCAGAACAGGCGTGCGCCATTGGGCACATCCTCGTCCGGGCGGATCAGGACGATGCCCTTGTCATCTGCACCATCGGGGAAGCCAAGACACAGGAATTCGGACATGAAGGGACCGACCTGTTTTTTGGGGAAATTGATGACACCGGCAACCTGACGGCCGATCAGTTTTTCAGGGCTGTAATATTTGGTGATCTGGGCGGATGTTTTTCTGGTGCCGATCTCGGGGCCGAAATCCACCCACAGCTTAAGGGCGGGACGGCGGGCTTCGGGGAATTCCTGTGCGTCGATCACTGTGCCGACACGGATATCGACTTTCAGAAAATCATCAAAACTGATTTCGTTCATTGGGCAAGGGCCTCCTTGTTATGAAGACAGCTTACTGTTCGGAAATCAGGCTGATAAGTCCAAAGCATCGCGGGTGGGCAAATTCCGGAGTTTGAGCAAAATCCGCGGGGCAGACAAAAGAAAATGGCAGGACCTTGCAGTCCTGCCATCAAGTAGATTACGGGAAGTTATCAGCGGAAAGCTGTTACTTCGCAGCAGCGGTCTTTTCGATCGCTGCCTTGAATTCATCAAGGGATTCGGTAAAGCGAGCCTGCAGAAGAGCAAGAGCTTCTTCCTGGGACTTGGTTACCAGACCAGACAGTTCCTTGGCGGTCGAAAGTGCGTCTTCGTATGCAGCTTTCGCGGCTTCGGTCTGCTTGGCAGCCGTAGCCATCGGGTCGTCAGCGGTAGTAGCAGCGAAATCTTTGCCCTGGGTTTGAACTTTATCCAGCAGCGCTTTGAAAATTTCGCTCTGACGCTGAGCAACAGCCTGGAAACCGTCGAAGGCTACCTTGTTGGCTTTGGTGAGGGCTTCCACGTTTTTACGCTGGAAAGCCATCATTTCATTCACGTCAACACCCGGAAGTTTGAAGTCCGCAGTGTATTTGGTGAAGTCGAGGTCAAAGAACGGGTTGGTTGCCTTTTTTGCGGCGGTCATGGTTTTGCACTCCATCAACATTTGCAACAGGTGTGGAATGAGGCGCTATTGTGCGCCGCACAAATTCAACTGCAATATGCCGGAATGAGCCGGATGCGTCAAGGATTATTTTGCACTGCACAATAACTTTAGGGTTAATGTTTTGTGTCTGCAAAATCCCTTGGGTTGGGTTTTGGGAATTGCTGCGTCAGATCAGGGGGTTAGATATCAGGCGCGACCTGATTGTCTTTACTGACGCAGATCTGGGGCCGTTGTGTCGGTCGTGCCCGATGATTTTTTCGACGAGAATCGGCGGCAATTTTCAGAAAGCTTGCGACACAGTTTTGCGGCCTTGCCCAAACCTTTTTCAACCTGCCCGTCCCAATCGGCGGCACGCGACAGTTCGCGATCAAGATAGGCCATCGTCGGACCAAAGTCGGTGCTGTCATCATCAAGCCACTGGCGGAAGGTGCGGGCATAGATTGCCGTCAGTCCGGTAACGCGCAGCGATCCGTGAAGGCCGGATGTCCGAAAACCCGAAGCATCCAGCATCCAGCGCATCGAACCAAAATGACTTTTGATTGCCCGGATCGAGTCCGCCGGGCCGAGATCACCGCGTGCTGCAATGATCGAACGCAGGGCAGGGCGATAATCAGCCAGCGCATCAAAGCGCGCCATGATCACGGCAATCAGGCGATCATGGCCGGGTTCGTTGAAATCATCGGCATCAAGATCGGCCAGAACTTCGTGATCAATCTTGCGGATGAAGCGACGAAGGATATCGCCCTTGCCGTTGCAGTGCGCATGGCAGTCGGCCAGACTGAGGCCAGCAGACCGGGCGATATCGATCATGGTGACGTCATGCCAGCTTTTCTCGGCAGCCAGTTTAAGGGCGGCATCGATCAGGATATTTGGGATATCCTTTTTGGCGGGCATGAGCGTCTCCTGTCAGGTCAGATTACGAAATGTCGATCAGCTTGCCAGCTCGACCGAACGTTTGCGGGCGGCTTCGATAGCACGGGTCATCAGTTCCGGCAGACCGTTTTCCTGATCCATCAGAACATTCAATGCCGCGGCCGTGGTGCCGCCGGGGCTTGTGACATTCTGACGCAGGGTGGCTGCGGTTTCTTCGCTGGCATCAAGAAGGAAGCCGGCACCAATCACGGTCTGGCGGGCAAGCAGCATGGCCTGATCGGCTGGAAGGCCCGCAGTTTCGCCAGCCTGTGCCATGGCTTCGACCAGATGGAAGATATAGGCAGGGCCGCTGCCCGAAAGGGCGGTAACCGCATCCATCAGGCTTTCATCCTCGACCCAGGAAACCAGTCCGACCGTGGCCAGCAGGGTTTCACACATGTCGCGCTGGGCGATGCTGACATTTTCGGTCGGGCACATGACGGTCATGCCGCGCGATACAGCCGCCGGGGTGTTGGGCATGGCGCGTACGATGCGGGCCAGTTTGCCGAGATGGCTTGCAAAGAATTCAATGGTCTTGCCCGCCGCAACCGACAGGAAGACGGTTTCTGCACGGACAAGCGGTTTGTAAGCGTCAATCACATCTGGCAGGACCTGCGGCTTGACGGCGAACAGGATGACCTGCGGGATAAAGTCCTGCGGAATGCCGGCAACGTCGGTAACCCCATGAATGCCATAACTTGCTTCAAGCTTTTCGGCGGCTTCGGCCTGTTCAACGATATAGACATTGTCAGCCTTGAGGCCCTGGGCCAGCCAGCCTTCAAGCATGGCACTGCCCATCTTGCCACAGCCGACCAGCAAAAGACGCGTATTCATAAAATCTGCTCCGCTTTATCCATCGGGTTCTGTTGATGATGACGCTATCAACAGTCTTGATGCAATGCCGTAGCGATCTTCTCAAGGTGGGTCAAGTCAGTGCAAAGGACAAGGGCCCATGGCAGGAGAGCTTTGAAAAAGCGTGTTTATCCACATTGAAGGTGGCTTTGCCTGACAAGGCCGGGCTTTGCGGGATTTTGTTTTGTCAGGCCATGCCCAAGATGCGGCTTTGCGCGATTTGTTTTGTTTGGCAAAAAAAGCGGCTGCTTGCAAAAAAAAACTGCATTGCAACGAAAAAGGACGGCATTCATGCCGTCCTGATACGTCAGATCAGTCAAAACACCGGGCACATTGCCGGGATGGTTTGTGATGGTCTGGTGTGGTCCTAGGCCTGACCTGCCGGTTCGAGCATTGCATGGGTCAGGGCATCGTCCGGGGATTGACCCTGGCCGAGAACAAAGTTGAAGGCCGGGAAGAAGCGTTCGCATTCCGAAATCGCGATATCGATCAGTTCCTCGAACTGTTCGACCATCGGGGGAACGTCTCCTCCAAACAACAGCGTGTGGCGGAACAGTGGCATGTTTTCTTCAAGCCACAGCCCGAAATGCCCGATCCAGAGCTGTTCGTTGCATTTGGCAACCAGCTCGTACATGCGCGGACGCAGGGGTTCGGGCACAAACAGGTCAAAGCAACATGCGATATGCAGCGCCTCGGCATCGTCGCGCCAGGTGAAATAGACCAGATAAGTACACCAGTGGGCCGGAATCTCGACCACCACCTCGTCGGTGCTGCGTCGTTCCAGATGCCATTGGTTCGTGCGAGCGATATCTTCGACAAGGAGCAACGGATTTTCGTCGCCCAGATCGCCAATATCGTCGAGTTGGTCGTTCATATATACCCAGCCTGTATAAGCATGTGCGAAAGGGCGCGCACTATATGCCGGTGCCCGCCGTCTTTCAACCGTCCTGCGACGCAGGAGCGCAATGAATTTTGGAACTCGGCTTAAGCCCGGTCCGTTTTATCCGTCCTGATCGACCTTTCAGCGATCCTGATAGACGGCCCACATCCATTTATGTGGGGATTTAAACGGCGATCAGGCGTCTTTTTTTGCAGCCGGTTTCGAGGCCGCACGTTTTGCCGCCGGTTTGGCAGGGGCTTCAGCTGCTTCGAGACGCTTTTCAAGTTCGACGATGCGGGCTTCAAGTGCGTCAATGCGTTCGGCGGCCTTGATCGCGACATCATGGACGACGTCGAATTCTTCGCGGGTGACCATATCCATGCCCATCAGGATTTTTTCGAATTGCTGACGGACAAGGGCATCAACTTCGCCTTTGACGCCCGTCATGGTGCCCAGTGCAGAATTGGTCACGCGGGTAATGTCGTCGAGAATGCGGTTGTTGATCTGCATGATGGTCTCCGGCTTTTGGGATCAATGTGTTGCGCATAATATGGGTGTTCGCTGTCATAGAGCAAGCTGATCGTCAGCAAAGGGCAATCTGGCGAACTTGCTGTGACGATATCGTGATTTTGACTGGCTTTTCTTGCTCCAGATCAGGGGCGGTCCTATAAAGTGACCAGAAAGTTCGATCAATGGGTTTTGCCCGCCAGGAGAATGCAATGCTTATCGTCACCGGTGGTGCCGGCTTTATCGGTTCCAATATTGTTGCTGCCCTTGAAGAACGCGGGGAAACCGACATTGTTGTCGTTGATCGCCTGCGCGACGGCATCAAGTGGAAAAACATTGCCAAGCGCAATCTGCGCGACATTGTCCATCCCGACGAACTGCCTGCTTTTCTTGAACAGCATTCGGGCAATGTCGATGCGATTTTCCATATGGGTGCGATTTCCGCGACCACGGAAACCGATGCCGACAAGATCCTGAACAACAACCTGAAACTGACGACCTGGCTTTGGGACTGGTGTGCGCGCCATTCGGCACGGCTGATCTATGCATCCTCGGCCGCGACCTATGGCGATGGCAAGCAGGGCTTTGATGACAGCTTTGACGAGGCTGATCTTGCCAAGCTTGCACCGCTCAATGCCTATGGCTGGTCCAAGCATGCGACCGACCGTCGTTTTCGCCGCATTCTCGATCAGAACGGCTTCCGCCCGAAACAGTGGGCCGGCCTGAAATTCTTTAACGTCTATGGCCCGAATGAATATCACAAGGGCGGTATGCGTTCGGTGGTTTCGCAGATGTTTGACAAGCTGTCGGCTGGTGAAACCGCAACACTTTTCAAATCCCATCATCCCGATTACGAGGATGGCGGACAGCTGCGTGACTTTGTCTGGGTCGGTGATGTGGTCAGTATCATCATGTGGCTTTATGACAATCCACAGGTCAGCGATCTGTTCAATATCGGGACCGGCAAGGCGCGCAGTTTCAAGGACCTTGCCCTTGCCGTCTTTGATGCCATGGGCAAGGAGCCGGTCATCAATTATGTGCCGACCCCGGAATCCATCCGTGACAAGTACCAGTATTTCACCGAAGCCAATATGAACAAGCTGCGTGCGGCGGGCTATGATCGTGACATGACATCCCTTGAAGAAGGGGTGCGTCTTTATATTCAGGATTATCTCGCGACCGAAGATCCGTTCCGTTAACAGGATGTGGATCCGCAGCATCGGTCTGTTTGCCATGATGCTGCCCATATCCTTTGAGACATCAGGATCATCACCCGAACATGATCGTTCGATTTAACTGCTTCTGCCAACCGGAGTTTCCCCGATGCTGAGCCTTGCCTTTCCGGCGATAGACCCGATTGCGATTTCCATCGGCCCGATTGCCATTCGCTGGTATGCGCTGGCCTATATCGCGGGGCTGCTTCTGGGGTGGAAGTACGTGGTTTATTACTGCACCAAGTCGCCCAACATCATGAGCAAACGCGACGTTGATGATTTGCTGTTCTGGGCCACACTTGGTGTGATCCTTGGCGGGCGGCTGGGATATATCCTGTTTTACAATCTGGAATATTATCTCGAAAATCCGGCCAATATCCTTAAGGTCTGGCAGGGGGGCATGGCATTCCATGGCGGGTTCATGGGGGTCATCGTCGCGATCATCCTGTTTGCGCGCAAACGCGGGATTTCGATCCTTGCCGTACTTGATGCCGCGGCTGTCGCAACCCCGATTGGTCTGTTTTTCGGGCGCATTGCCAACTTCATCAATGGCGAGCTGTTCGGGCGCACCACCGACGTGGCCTGGGGCATTGTGTTTCCCAATGGCGGACCGGAACCGCGCCATCCGAGCCAGCTTTATGAAGCAGCCCTTGAAGGTCTGATCCTGTTTATCGTGTTGTTTGCCTTGTCGCGCAGTGCCTTTGTGCGTCATCGTCCGGGCATTCTTGGCGGAACATTCGTTGCCGGATATGGCATTTCGCGGATCATTGTCGAATTCTTCCGCCAGCCCGATGCACAGCTTGGCTTCCTTGCCGGTGGGGCGACGATGGGGCAGCTTCTGTCGATCCCGATGGTGCTGTTCGGGGTCGGTTGCATTGTCTATGCAATGAAATCCAAGCCGATTGAAACCCGTGCCCATCCCAAAGAGGCAGAAGCCGCGTGAGCCAGCTGCCTGAAACCGATAGCCCGCTTCTGGATCATATCAAGCGCCGGATTGCGCTTTCCGGGCCGATCAGCATTGCCGATTTCATGAATGAGGCGCTGGCCCATCCGGAATATGGCTATTACCGCAAACAGGATCCGTTCGGGCGTGCCGGAGATTTTATTACCGCACCCGAAGTCAGCCAGATGTTCGGGGAACTGATCGGTCTTTGGGCCGCCGTGACCTGGCAGCAACTGGGCTGTCCGCCCAAGATCGATCTGATTGAACTGGGACCGGGACGCGGGACGCTGATGTCCGATGCCTTGCGGGCTGTGCGCAATGTGCCGGGTATTGGTGACGCCTTGACGGTGCGGTTTGTCGAAACCAGTCCGGTTCTGCGCACCCATCAGCAAACTGCCATCATGGCCTATGGCATTCCGGCAACCTGGCACGAAGCGTTTGACGATATCCCGACACGTGCGGGCGTGCCCGCAATTGTGATTGGCAATGAATTCTTTGACGCCCTTCCGATCCGTCAGTTCGAACGGGGCGATCATGGCTGGGCCGAGCGGCTGGTTGGTGTTGATGCCAATAGTGGCGAACTTGGATTTGTCCGTGGACGCGAAACCCCGGTGACCGACGCACTGATCCCGGCCACATTGCGCGGGACAGCCAAAAAGGGTGACATCTTTGAAAGTTGTGCCCCGGCAATCGCCATTGCTGATCAGATTGCGCGGCGCCTCAATGAAACAGAGGGCGCGGCACTGTTTATTGATTACGGGCATCCGAGCAGTGCCTTTGGCGATACGTTGCAGGCACTAAAGGGCCATGAATATCATCCGGTCCTGAGCGATCCGGGCGATGCCGATCTGACCGCACATGTGGATTTTGCAGCCATTGCACGGACGATGAATGAAGCAGGCGGACGCACAGGTGCGGTTTTGACGCAGGGTACGTTCCTTAAAATGCTGGGCATTGAACAGCGTGCCGAGCTTTTGAAAACCAGTGCCGATGAACAACAGGCCGTTGCCATTGATCAGGCATTGGCACGGCTGATTGATGCCGACCAGATGGGAACGCTTTTTAAAGTTCTGATCGGATATGGTCGCAATACAACCCCGCCACCTTGTGTAAGTGGCGTTGCGGGCTAAATACCGATCAACCAGAACGACGGAGCCACCGATCCATGACCCATCCGATTACTGACGGTATCGAACGTTCGTCAAACGGACTGACATGGTTTGAAGCCGAACGCCTGTCGGGCAAGCACGGGCTGCGCCACGGGTTCCTTAGTCGCAAGGGCGGGGTCAGTGACGGTATTCATGGCGGGCTCAATGTCGGTTTCGGGTCCGATGATGACAAGGACCGGGTTGCCGAGAACCGGGCGCGTGCCGCATCGGCCTTTGCGACAATTTCCGAAAATCTGACCACGGTCTATCAGGTGCATGGCACCGATGTTGCCGTTCTTAACAAGCCGCTTTCACGTGACGAGGCACCCAGGGCCGACGCGATGGTTACTGACCGTCCGGGCATCATGCTGGGCATTCTGACGGCCGATTGTACGCCGGTGCTGTTTCATGATCCGGTTGCCGGTGTGATCGGGGCCTGCCATTCCGGCTGGCGCGGATCATATGGAGGCATTTCGGCCAGCACGGTTGCGGCGATGGAAAAGCTTGGTGCGAAGCGCGAAAACATTACTGCCGCAGTCGGGCCATGCATTGCGCGCAAATCCTACGAGGTGGATGGCGCGTTTCGCGACACCATTCTGGGCGGACCCGAAGGCAATGATGATTTGTTTGACCCATCGGTGCGGGACGGGCATTTCATGTTTGATCTGCCGGAATATGTGCGGCGCCGGACCATTGCGACCGGGATTGCATCGGTCGAGCTGGTGGCGCGCGATACCCTGGCCGAAGAACATCTTTTTTACAGTTACCGCCGCACGACGCTTCGCAAGGAGCCCGATTACGGGCGGCAACTTTCCGCAATCATGTTGACAGAGGCGTAGGGCCAAACACGGCTCAGGGGGAGACGTCATGCCGCATATGATTATGCTGTTTTTCTTTATGATCATCGCAACCATGGTTGGTTGCGTTTTGATGTGAATATGTAAGTGGCCTTATGACATCAATCCTCCGTTCCCTTGTTCTGTTTGTTCTGACAATTGCCCCGCTTGCGGCCTGTGGTGATTTGCCGCGCCCGTTCGAGGGGGCCGGACGTGAGGGCGATCCGTCACTTCTGGAATTGCGTGATACCGGAACGGTGCGGGTCGAAGGCGGTGATGACTTGCCCGAAGGTGCGTCGGCACATCTGGCGCGCGCCATGGCACGTGCCTTGCGCAACCATGATATCCCGGCCTATAGCGACAGTTCCGAAGGCGGCAGTTACATCCTGCGCCCGAATGTGGAAACAAGTCTTGTCGAAGACGGTGCCAAGCTTGATCTGACCTGGGTTCTGATGCGTCCGGATGGTCTGGCGATTGATACGGTACGATCGAGTGGTGAACTTTCTGCCGAACAATGGTTTGCCGACAGGCCGGGCGGTCCCGAAGAAAACAGCCTGCTGGTCCCGCAGGATCTGGCTGAAAAGGTCCGGGAACTTGACGGCATCAAGGAAGACCCGATGATCAGGACCTATGACGGTCTGGTGGCGACCCCGGCAGACGAGATTGCCTTTATGATCACCGGTGACCGGTCGGCATTCAAGGCAGCGCCGTTTATGAAGATTGCGCTGATCGATTTTTCCGGCGCACCTGGCGATGGCAATACGGCACTTTCGCGCTCGGCCGGGGCGTTGCTGCAATCCAAGGGCATTCTTGTTGATAACAGGGAAATTGATGAAAACAGCGTGATCCTGTCCGCGACCATTGCCGTGACACCGGTTGAAAACAGCAAGAATCCGCCGGTCGACAGGGTATCCATTGAATGGATCATCATGGAAACCAACGGCAGCGAGCTTGGCCAGATGAACCAGAACAATGTCGTGCCCCATGGCAGTCTTGATAAATACTGGGGGCCGGTGGCATCGCTTGCGGCACAGGCGGCGGTCGAAACACTTGAAGGTGTTTTGGGCCAGATTGCCACGCGCAAAAAGCTTCAGTTGCGGGCAGATAAAAAGACGCTTTCTGCCCGATAGGGTTCCGTTAAGGTGGCGAATGGCCGCCTGATGCATGACAGCCTTGTCGTTATTCGTCATTGGCCCCATTTACAGACTGTTAACGGCTGGTTATAAAGCCGCCGCGAACTGCCATGGTGCAGATTTGCCCATGAATGGTCTTTGAGTGTCGTGAACATGTCGTCAGTTCGGGCGGGGTTTCCCCGGTTTCCGGGCATTTGGGCGACAGGGGCAAGCGGGACCGCTCCTGGCTGATCTGTGTTGGTGGAGTCGCAAAAAGATTTTTCGCTTTCCCGGCACCCATTAACCGAGGCCCCGCTATGAAGATCCTCGCTGGTAACAGTAACCGCCCGTTGGCTGAGGCAATTGCTGACCATCTGAATCTGCCGCTTACCCGCGCAGATGTTAAGCGTTTCTCCGATGAGGAAATCTGGTGTGAAATTCAGGAAAACGTCCGCGGTGAGGACGTTTTTGTCATTCAGAGCACCTCTTTCCCCGCAAACGACAACCTGATGGAACTTCTGGTGATACTCGACGCGCTGCGTCGTGGGTCTGCACGTCGCATCACGGCTGTCATTCCGTATTTCGGCTATGCCCGTCAGGATCGTAAATCCGGTCCCCGTACCCCGATTTCGGCAAAGCTGGTTGCCAACCTGATTACGGTTGCCGGTGCTGACCGCGTTCTGACCATGGATCTCCATGCCGGTCAGATTCAGGGCTTCTTCGACATTCCGCTTGATAACCTGTTTGCATCGCCGGTTCTGACCAGCGACATCCGCAACAAGTTCGAAGGCCAGAAACTGGTCATCGTCAGCCCGGATGTCGGCGGTGTCGCCCGTGCGCGTTCCGTTGCAAAACGTCTGGATGCCGAACTTGCGATCATCGACAAACGTCGTCCGCAGGCCGGTGTTTCCGAAGTCATGCATGTTATCGGTGATGTCAAAGACGCAGCCTGCATTCTGGTCGACGATATCGTTGATTCGGCAGGCACCCTTTGCAATGCAGCCGGTGCGCTTAAAGAACGCGGCGCATCGTCGGTTGCGGCATATGTTTCCCACGGTGTCCTGTCGGGCCCGGCGGTTGAGCGTATCGCCAATTCCCCGATGACCGAAGTTGTCACTACCGATTCCATCCGTGCATCGGATGCGGTTCGTGACTGCACTAAAATCCGACAGCTTCCGATTGCGCCGCTGATGGCTGAAGCCATCCGCCGTATCTCGGAAGAAAAATCTGTTTCCGTTCTTTTCGATTGAGGGTATAAGGCCCTCGTCGCGGTGGCACCCCTGGAGGCCACCGCGCTTGTTTTCGTGGGCTTTCAGCGGTGATTTTCACCAACCTGCGAGAACAATATTTTTATAGTTCAAGGAGATTTTCCGATGGCAAACACTGTTATCACTGCGGAAATCCGTGAACGGGCCGGAAAGGGGGCCGCCCGTGCCGTGCGTCGTGCCGGTATGGTCCCTGGTGTCATTTATGGTGCAAAACAGGAAGCTGTTCTGTTCCAGATCGACCCGCGTCCGCTTTGGAAACTTCTGCATAAGCCGGGCTTCTATTCTCATGTTCTGACCGTTGAAGTCGGAAAAGAGAAATATGAAGTTCTGCCGCGCGACGTTCAGTTCGACAAAGTTACCGATCAGATTCTTCACATCGATCTTCTGCGCTTTGCAAAAGGCCAGACCATCCATGTTGAAGTTCCGGTTCGCTTCGAAAACGAAGAGAAATCGCCGGGCCTGAAAAAAGGCGGCGTTCTTAACGTTGTCCGTCACGATGTCGAAGTTATCTGCGCTCCGAATGCAATTCCGGAAGAGCTGGTCTTTGACCTTTCGGGTGTTGAAGTTGGTGACTCGATCCACATCTCGGCAATCAAACTGCCGAAAGGTGTTGAGCTTGCGATTACCGACCGTGACTTCACCGTTGCGACCGTTGCTGCTCCGTCCGCTCTGAAGTCGGAAGAAAATGCCGCTTCGGACGAAGACGCAGAAGCGACCGAAGAATAAGATCGAGGTCTTACGATGTTTTTGGTGGTTGGATTGGGAAACCCGGGATCGGGCTATGCCGCCAATCGCCACAACATTGGCTTCATGGCGGCGGACGAACTCGTCCGCCGCTATTCTTTTGGGCCCTGGCGTAAAAAGTTTCAGGGTCAGATTTCCGAAGGTGAACTGAACGGTCAAAAGATTCTGGTTCTGAAACCGGAAACCTTCATGAACCTTTCGGGACAAAGCGTTGGCGAAGTGCTGCGCTTCTACAAGATTCCGGTCGAAGACGTTATTGTCCTGCATGATGAGCTGGACCTGCCACCGGGCAAGCTGCGCGTCAAACGCGGCGGCGGCCATGGCGGCCATAACGGATTGCGATCCATTGATGCCCATTGTGGCAAGGAATATCGCCGGGTCCGTCTTGGCATTGGTCATCCGGGGGAAAAATCCCGTGTGCATGGCCATGTTCTTGGGGATTTCTCCAAGGCCGAGAGTGAAGGCTGGCTGATGGCGCTTCTGGACGGGGTTGCGGCGGAATTCGCGCGACTGGTCAAGGGCGATGATGGCGGCTTTATGAGCAAGGTCTCGGCCATTGTGAACCCGCCCAAGCCCAAGGCGCCGAAGAAAGACAAACCGGCTGCCAAACCGGCCGGGAATGATGGCGACACCGATGCGGGTCTGCAAAGGCAGGCTGGCGACGGATTGGACGAATTGTCCGGTGCAGCAAAGGTCCGCGTGGAACGCGCAGACACACCGGTCAGCAACGCAGCTTCGGCCATGGCCGAAGCCCTTGCCAGGGCATTTGGCAAAAAGAAATAGTCTTTCGGTCTGGCAATACCCGGATCGATCCTGATGAACAGAAATTCAAGTTACGGAGCCCGGAAAGATGGGATTCAAATGCGGTATCGTTGGTCTGCCCAACGTTGGCAAATCGACCCTTTTTAACGCCCTGACCCAGACGGCTGCTGCCGAGGCAGCAAACTTCCCGTTCTGTACCATCGAGCCGAATACCGGTCGTGTCAGCGTTCCTGATGATCGTCTTGACAAGATTGCCGCCATTAGCAAATCGGCGACCATCATTCCGACCCAGCTCGAATTCGTTGATATTGCCGGTCTGGTCCGTGGTGCATCCAAAGGCGAGGGCCTTGGCAACCAGTTCCTTGCCAATATTCGCGAAACGGATGCGATTGTGCATGTTCTGCGCTGCTTTGAAGATGGTGACATCACCCATGTCGAAGGGTCGGTTGACCCGGTTCGCGATGCCGAGACCATCGAGACCGAACTGATGCTTGCCGATATGGACAGCCTTGAGAAACGCGTTACCGGTTTGCAGAAACGTGCCAAAGGCAATGACAAGGACGCCAAGCTGACGCTGGAACTGGTTGAACGTACCCTTGAAGTTCTGCGCGAAGGCAAGCCGGCACGTGTTGTTGAACTTAACAACGAAGACGAAGCCAAGGCATTCCGCATGTTGCAGCTTCTGACCAGCAAGCCGGTCCTTTATGCATGCAATGTTGATGAAGACAGTGCTGCGGATGGCAATGCGCTTTCGGCCAAGGTTGCCGAAATGGCAGCAGCCCAGGGTGCGCGTTCGGTGGTGATTTCAGCGGCTATTGAGTCGGAAGTTGCCCTTCTGGAAAGTGCAGAAGACAAGAAAGAGTTCCTTGAAGGTCTTGGTCTTGAGGAAACCGGTCTGGCGCGCGTCATTCGTGAAGGGTACAAGCTTTTGAACCTTTTGACCTTCTTTACGGTTGGTCCGAAAGAAGCCCGCGCATGGACGGTTTATAGCGGTGCAACCGCACCGAATGCGGCGGGTGTCATTCACACCGATTTCGAGCGCGGCTTCATTAAGGCCGAAACCATTGCCTATGACGATTTCATCGAATTTAACGGTGAATCCGGTGCGCGTGATAACGGCAAGCTCCGTCAGGAAGGCAAGACCTATATCGTCAAGGATGGCGATATCTTCCACTTTAAATTTAACGTCTAAGCCATCGCTTTTTCGTTTCGGATCAAAGGCCGTCGCACCCTGTGTGGCGGCTTTTTCCGTTGTGGCAAAACCTTTTTGACGGCAGGGGACTTGTCAAACTGTGCCTAAAACGTCAACCTTCGCTCTTGCAGCAATGAGGTCCCGATGAACGAACTGAGCCCCGCCAACCGCATTCTTCTGATTTTCAATTCCGCCACCGGGCAGCCGGGACGGTTGGGAACGGTGTTGCGCAAGTATGGCTATGAGTTCGATATTCGCCGCCCGGGCGAGGGCGATACATTGCCCGAAGACCTGACGGGCTATCATCTGGTTGTAGTGTTTGGCGGCCCGATGAGTGCCAATGACGATGATCTGGGCAATGTGCGCGCGATCATGGATTTCCTGCCTCGCGTGGTTGCCAGTGATGCGCTTTATCTTGGTATTTGCCTTGGCGCGCAGCTGATGGCACGCCATCTTGGTGCGGAGGTGCAAGCCCATCCCGATGGCCTGACCGAGATCGGCTATTACCCGGTGCAGGCGACCGAGGCGGGGCGTGATCTGTTTCCCGACGAGATGATGGTCTATCACTGGCACAGCGAGGGATTTGGTCTGCCCGAAGGGGCGGAACTGATTGCGACGGGGGCAACATTCCCCCATCAGGCCTATCACATTGACGAGCGTATCTGGGGCATTCAGTTCCATCCCGAAGTCGATGATGAAACCCATGAACGCTGGCTGTCAAATTCAGCGGCCAAGACGGATCGACCAAACGGTCAGGGACCGGATCTTCAACGGGCGGGACGTGCCAAATATGACGCGGCGTTCGGGGAATGGTTCGAACGCTTTGCCGCCAGGGTGCTGGCGCGTGACCGTGCACCGGTCGATTTCGGGTGTTGCGACTGATCGGGAACAAACGCCAGGCTGTCTCAGGCGTTTTCAGGAATGCTCAGATGGTCTGCCAGCCAGTTTCTGATGGTCGTGGCATCAAGGGGCAGATCATCGGCGATGCCGCCGTGAAATTCCTCCCAGGCCGGGGCATATTCATCGCGCACGCCGACCAGAACCGGAATATCAAGATCAAGCGCGCGCGAGATCACATCACGCAATCCCCTGCCATCAGCTTCGCTGCGGCCAAAGCGCGCAACAATCAGCAGATCACACCGGGTTTCCACGTCACGTTCGAGCTGTTCGGACAGCGATGACAATGCATCGCCATCGAGTTTGCAGCCCTTTGCCATTGCGCCACGGTTTTTGGTGATCGGCATTTCCGCGCCGCTACGCAGGTTGCGCACATAGACAAGCGTTCCGCAATCGCGGTCCTTGCGGCGCTTTTGCACATATCCTGCGATGCGGTTGGCATCAATGCTTGCGGCGATTTCGCCCAGCACGTCGTCAATCGGGTCTTTTGGCCGGAATGGAATCCCGGCCAAAAGGAAGCCTTGGCTTTGTGTCACGCGGTTTGGTCCATCTTTAACTTATTGCCATTCGGGAATACCCGACATGTCGGGAAGATGATGCGCGATCCCCTTGTGACAGTCGATACAAGTCTTTTCACCGGTGAACAAAAATTTCTGATGGGCCTCGGATGCACGCGGGCTTTGGCGGGTGATATCCATCGATTCCGATGAATGACAGTTACGGCATTCAAGGGAATTGTTGGCCGACAGACGTGCCCATTCGTGCTGGGCAAGTTCAAGCCGCTTTTCAAGGAACTTGTCACGCGTGCTGATGGTACCAAATATCTTGCCCCAGACTTCCTTGGATGCCTGCATCTTGCGCGCGATCTTGTCGGTCCATTCATGCGGAACATGGCAATCCGGGCAGGTCGCCCGAACACCTGAACGGTTGCTGTAATGGATCGTGGTTTTCAGTTCCTCGTAGACATTGTCCTTCATTTCGTGACAGCTGATGCAGAATTGTTCTGTGTTGGTGGCTTCAAGTGCGGTGTTAAAGCCACCCCAGAACATGATCCCGGCGATGAATCCGCCGACCGTCAGGAAGGCAAGACTGTAATGCACGCTGGGGGTCGTCAGAACCGTCCAGTACCGTTTTAAAAAGTTCATCATCAGCCAATCTCCTTATTCCGCGATGCGGGTGCTGTTGTTTGGCAGGAGTTGGTCAATATCGACAAAGGTGTTGTCGACCAGCGGTTTGACGTCTTTTTGTGACACGTGACATTGCGTGCAGAAATAACGACGCGGACTGACTGCCGCAAGAAACTGGCTGTCGCGGTCCATGAAGTGGGTGATCGAGACCATTGGTGCCCCGCTGTCACCCGTACGCGAACGGGCATGACAGGACAGACATTTATTGGCGTTGCGATCAATCTGATATCCCTCGATATCATGGGGGATGGTTGGCGGCTGTTCGGGGTAATTGCGCGGACGTTTTTCGCTATTATCCTCGAAATTCGAGATGCGTGGTGCCGGGGAGTCCTGATCGGGCGCGGCACTGCGCAGGGTCGTAATCGGTTCCGCAGCCATCGCCATGCTTGTGATGCCGATAATCGCAAGGGCAAGCAGCCATTTGGGGGTGAGTTTCATGGTTTCCTCCCTCACACTTTTTCAATGCGGATGGCGCATTTCTTGAAGTCGGTCTGCTTTGACAGCGGATCGGTGGCATCCAGGGTGACCTTGTTGATCAGTTCGCTGGCATCAAACCAGGGGACAAAGACCAGTCCGCGTGGCGGCTTGTTGCGGCCTCGGGTTTCAACCCGGGTGCGCATGTTTCCGCGTCGGGAGGTTACCTTGATCTCGTCGCCACGGCGCAAGCCGAGCTCGGCAGCGTCATCAGGATGCATGAAGCAGACGGCATCAGGGAAGGCACGATAAAGTTCCGGCACACGCTGGGTCATCGACCCGGAATGCCAATGCTCGATCACGCGCCCGGTGCATAGCCAGAGCGGATATTCTTCATCCGGACTTTCGGCAGCAGGTTCATAGGGCAGCGCAAAGATGCGGGCCTTGCCATCCTTGTGTCCATAAAACTCGACCCCGGCACCCGGTGTGACATAGGGATCGTATCCTTCGCGATAGCGCCAAAGCGTTTCCTTGCCATCGACCACCGGCCAGCGTAAGCCGCGGACCTCGTGATAGACGTCGAAGGGGGCAAGGTCATGTGCATGACCCCGGCCAAAGGTGGCATATTCCTCAAACAGGCCTTTCTGGACGTAGAAGCCGAATTCCTGTGATTCCTGGTTGTTATAATCCGGGGCGGTTTGTTCAAGCGGGAACTTGTCGACATTGCCATTGCGATAGAGCACGTCAAACAGGGTCTTGCCGCGCATTTCCGGTGCCTTGGCCAGAAGTTCTTCCGGCCAGACATCTTCCATGGTGAAGCGCTTGGAGAATTCCATCAGCTGCCACAGGTCGGACTTGGCTTCGCCCGGTGCGTCAACAAGCTGATGCCACATATGTGTGCGGCGTTCGGCATTGCCATAGCAGCCTTCCTTTTCCACCCACATGGCCGTCGGCAGAACCAGATCGGCGGCTTCGCACGTAACTGTGGGATAGGCATCCGATACCGTGATGAAGTTTTCCGGGTTGCGATAGCCTGGCCAGCCTTCCTCGTTCATGTTGGCTGCGGCCTGCATGTTATTGTTGCACTGAACCCAATAGGCGTTGAGCTTGCCATCGCGCAGCATGCGGTTCTGAAGGACTGCATGGTAGCCGACCTTGTCGGGAATGGTGCCATCCGGCAGTTTCCAGATTTCCTCAGCATGTTTGCGATGCTCGGGATTTGTCACCACCATGTCGGCAGGCAGGCGGTGAGAGAACGTACCGACTTCACGCGCTGTGCCACAGGCAGATGGTTGCCCGGTCAGCGAGAAGGGCGAGTTGCCCGGCTCGGCAATCTTGCCGGTCAGAAGATGGATGTTGTAAACAAGGTTATTGGCCCAGACCCCGCGGGTATGCTGGTTAAAGCCCATGGTCCAGAACGATGTGACCTTGGTGTTCGGATCGGCATAAAGTTCGGCCAGTGCTTCGAGGCGTTCCTTGGGAACACCGGAAAGCTGATGGACTTTATCAAGGGTATATTCCGAGACGAATTCGGCATATTCGTCGAATGTCATGTCGGTTGATCCGCCGGCATCGGCGGCATGTTTGGCCGACTGTTCGCGCGGATCTTCCGGGCGCAGACCATAACCGATATCGGTGTTGCCACGGCGGAAAATGGTGTGCTTGTTGACAAAGTCGGTATTGACCCGGTTGGTCGAAATGATGTGGTTGGCGATATAGTTGAGGATCGCCAGATCGGTTTGCGGTTCAAACACCATCGGAATGTCGGCCAGATCAAAGCAGCGATGCTCGTAGGTCGAAAGCACGGCAACCTTGACATGCGGGGCCGAAAGACGCCGGTCGGTGACGCGGGTCCAGAGGATCGGGTGCATTTCCGCCATGTTGGAGCCCCAAAGCACAAAGGCGTCGGCGGCTTCCATGTCGTCATAGCAGCCCATCGGTTCATCCATGCCAAAGGTGCGCATGAAGCCGACAACGGCAGAAGCCATACAGTGGCGGGCATTGGGATCAAGGTTGTTGGAACGGAAACCGGCCTTCATCAGTTTGGAGGCAGCGTAGCCTTCCCACACCGTCCACTGGCCAGACCCGAACATACCAACTGAAGTTGGTCCCTTGGCCTTGAGGGCGGCCTTCCATTTTTCGGCCATGACATCGAATGCCTCGTCCCAGGATACCGGTTCGAAGTCGCCATTCTTGTCAAAAACACCGTTCTTTTTGCGCAGAAGCGGTTGGGTCAGGCGGTCCTTGCCATACATGATCTTGGACAGGAAATAGCCCTTAACGCAGTTCAGACCGCGATTGACCGGGGACAGAACATCCCCGTGGGTCGCAACGACATGATTGTCCTTGGTTGCAACCATCACCGAACAGCCCGTGCCGCAGAACCGGCAGGGGGCCTTGGACCATTTGAGCTGGGTGTGTTCGGTCTCAGTTACCAGATTCTGGGCTGATGCCGGCAAGCTGATGCCAGCGGCAGCGGCAGCAACGGCTGCGGCCTTGGCCTTGAGGGCATCTCGGCGGGATATCTTTGCCTTGAACATCGTATTGTTCCTTGATCCAGAGGTCGGAAATTCTATTGAAATCGTCAGTTGGCTTTTTCGCTGTGATGGAACACCAGATTGACGCCCAGAACGCCGGGAATTTCGCCAATCTTTTGCATGGTGTCGGCAAGCTGGCGGTCGGTATCGGCTTCAAGCACGACGACGAGCTTGCCATTTGCGTCTTCTGCAGTGACTTCTGCGCCATCAAGCTCTTCGAGCCGGGTTTTGATGATGGTGATCTGTTCGGGCCTTGCCTGAACGATCATGCTGGAGATCACCCCGATATCTTCATTCATGGGCGTATTCCTTTTGCGGTGTGATCATGATGGCATCGGCCGGGCAGGCGGTCTGACAGGCACCGCATCTGGTGCAGGTGCTTTCATCAATGATGACGCGCGCCCGTCCGCCCAGTTGCGGGGGAATACGAATGGCTCTTTCCGGGCAGATATCGCCGCATGACCGGCAATAGATGCCCTGTTCTGCAAAGCAGTTTTTGGCAACAGTGATGTCAAGCTGCCATGCCGGATTTGCTGTGCGATCAAATACATCTTCAGCACAGGCATCAGCACAGGCCCCGCAAAAGGTGCATTCACCCTTGTTGAAATCAATCGTCGGGAACTGCTTGTCATCAAGGGAGATGATCCCTTCCGGACAAGCTGGCACACAGTCACCACAAGCGGTGCAGTTGGCGTGAAAATTAACAGCCCAGGGGGGGCGGATTGCATGCGTATCAGGATGCACATGGCGATCCTGCGTCGGACGCAAGCGGTTCAGAAAATCCCTGCGGCTGGGTTGTTTGAGAGTTTCAGGCATTTTTCAGCCTCCGCCGTCAGACCGGTGGTCCGGGCGGCCCTGCAAACATTTGATAAATCCAGATTGAAAAACCAAGCCCGCCAACGATTGCAATCGCAAGCGCTGGTGCCAGAACAACTGCCAGAAACAGAAAGCTTCTAAGCTCTTTCTTGCGCCGGTCGGCACTTTCAAGAGTGATTTGGTCCGTCATGGTTTCGTCTCTCTCTGTCTCATTTCTGAGGTGGAAACCTTATTTTCGCCAGCGGTCGGTGCGAAAATCGGCATTCTCTTTAAGGTATTCCGTTTTCATATGGGGAATACCCGGACAGAGTGTAAGGGGATTTAGACGGTCATAGCAATCTTAAGTATAACAAGTCATATATTAATATAATTAGAACGATAATAAAAAGTGGCTGTGTCTCAGGCCATGCGCGGAATTGGCAGATTTTGTCTAAAACCTGTCAATGATCGTGACACCGGTTCCGGCAAAGTGATTCATGCTCATCAGTGCGGTGGCACCCTCGGCCAGGGTGACTCGATCCCCGATCAGCTTTTGCGGGGCGAGTTTGCCAGTCACGATCATGTCGATCATTGCGTCATAGCGAAATGCCTGCATGCCGTGGCTACCCAGGATTTCAAGTTCATGGGCAACAACCCGGTCCATCGGGACTTTGGCATGGGCGTGGTCGCCGGTCATCAGTCCGATCTGGATATGCTTGCCGCGTTTGCGCAAGCATGAAACCGAGTTAAAGCAGGTAACCGCGCTTCCCAGGGCATCGACTGATACATGTGCACCGCCACGGGTCAGATCCTTGATCGCGGCGGGAATGTCATCAATGGCACGCGCATTGAGAACCGCATTGGCACCAAGTTCTTTGGCGAATTCAAGTTTGGTGTCATCAATATCAACAGCAACGACAAAGGCACCGGCTGCTGCCGCAATCATGATGGCCGAAAGCCCGACCCCGCCAGCGCCATGGACGGCAACCATCTCACCGGCACTTACCTTGCCCTGATCAATCACGCCGCGAAAACTGGTGGCAAAGCGACAGCCAAGGCTTGCTGCCGTGGCGAAATCCATTTCATCAGGCAGGCGCACCAGATTGGTGTCGGCATAGTCAATGGCAACATATTCGGCAAAGCTGCCCCAATGTGTAAAGCCCGGCTGGAACTGATGGTCGCAGACCTGATGATTGCCGCTGTGACATTCCGGGCAATGACCGCATCCGGAAACAAACGGTACGGTGACCCGGTCGCCTTCCTTCCAGCGTTTGATGTCCTTGCCAACCGCAACCACAGTTCCGGCAAATTCATGGCCCGGAACGTGGGGAAGCTGAACGTCGGAGTCATGTCCCATCCAGCCATGCCAGTCACTGCGACACAGTCCCGTTGCGCCAACCTTGATGACAACGCCGCCATTGGCCGGGGTCGGATCGTCAAGTTTCTGGACTTCGATCGGGCCCTGATATTCGGTGAAATAGGCAGCGCGCATGGTGTTTCTCCGGGACGTGAAGGATGGGCTTTATCAAGGTTTGATCAAGTATCGTCCCTGTTGCTGTCCGGATGCAAGCGGACAACTTTGGGAACGCCAACAGACGGTTTGGATTTTGGCTGTTGCGGCGGGTTTGGCTGATAGCGACCCCACGGGGATTTATCGGTACTTTCGCCCTCCTTGCTCCACGGGCCGCGCCGATCGTTGCGCATACTCGCATGCCTGGCAGCGCGTTCCGCCTCATAGGCTGCCGCCCATGGCGGGATGTTCGACCCGCGACCCGTTCCGCGTGTTTTGCGACCCGGGCGATAAATGCCAAAGGCCGGTGCGGGTGAGCCATCATGCCAGAGTGGCACGTTGCGATGCTTGAAGAACGGGATCAGGGCCATGCCGGCAATAAAGCCTGCAATATGGGCGACCCAGGCAATGTTGCCCCCGGCACCGCTTCCGAAATTGATGATCTGCGTGATGAACCAGAAACCGAGCACAAAGACGGCCGGTACATAGAAAATGAACACCCAGAAGAACCAGACAAGAATGCGCGCCTTGGGGAATAACAGGAAATAGGCGCCCAGAACCCCGGCCAGTGCACCGGATGCACCGATCATCGGGATTTGCGACTGGGTATCAAGAAGACCGTGACCAAGGGCGGCGGCGACACCACAGATCAGATAGAACATCAGAAACCGGAAATGCCCCATGGAATCTTCGACATTGTTTCCGAAGATCCAGAGATACAGCATATTGCCGCCAAGATGCATCCAGCCGCCATGCATGAACATGGCCGAGAAGATCGACAAAAAACCGAAGCCGGACGGGAAGGGCGAAAATTCCGGCGGCAGATTGGCATGGCCAAACAAGATGGCCGGAACAGCGCCATATTGCAGATTGACCAGCTGCGCGGAGCGGGGGTCGAGACTTACAGTGACCAGAAACACCGCAACATTAAGCGCGATAATGGCGTAGGTAACCCACGGTGTGATGGTGGTCGGATTGTTATCCTTGATCGGTAACATCGACGAATTGCCTGTTCCTTGCCTTTACAAAGAAATGGATGATGAAGCCTGCCCGCCGTCAGGCAACATCGGCCTGCCGGACCGGTGACAGCCGGTCGCGCAGATGAGTCGCAAGTTGACGATATTCGCGTTTGCGCGCCGAACTTCTGCGCCAGACCATACCGATGCGACGGACCGGTACCGGATTTTCAAAGGGCAGGATTTTCAGAAGGTCCGGACGGCGGGCCTCGACTTCAAGCGACATTTCCGGAAGCAGGGTCGATCCGACGCCAGCTGCAACCATCTGAACCAGGGTCGACAGACTGTTTGCCTGAAAGTCGGCGGATTTGCTCCATCCGGCTTTCTGACAAACTTCAAGGGCCTGATCGCGAAGACAATGGCCGTCCTCAAGCAACAGAAGCTTTTCATCCTTGATATCGGCGATTTCGAGATGGTTCTTTTTGGTCAGCGGATTATCCGGGCTGCAGGCAAAGACGAAATGGTCTTCAAACAGATCGAATTCCTCAAGCCAGTTTTCCTCGATCGGCAAGGCAATCAGGGCAAGGTCAAGCTTGCCAGCAGACAGCAGCTTTATCAGATTACCTGTCTGGTCTTCACGCAGGAAAGGCTGCAATTTAGGAAAACCGGATTTAATCTGGGTCATCACATCGGGCAAAAGATACGGGCCGATGGTCGGGATGACACCGATATGAATAGGACCCGACAGTGGTTCGGTGGCCGCCTGTGCCATGGTGGTCAGTTCATCGACTTCCTGCAGAATGCTTCGCGCCCGCGAAACAACTTCTTCGCCCAGCGGTGTGATCAGGACCTGACGCTTGTTGCGTTCAACCAGCTGCGCACCAAGAAGGTTCTCAAGTTCGTTGATCGCCGCAGACAGGCTTGGCTGCGTGATAAAGCAGGCCTCAGCCGCGCGGCCAAAATGGCCACATTCCGCCAACGCAACTAAGTACTTGAGCTGCTTGATACTTGGTTGGGCAGCCATAAATTTTTCCTATCAACAACTGAGGATTTATCTATTTGTCTTAGTTAGTCCATTTCACTACAAATCGCTAGCAGTGAGTGTGTTTTTTGCACTTGCACACAAGATTTCTCGGTCTGTCGGGGCCGTTAATCGGGATTTTTAACTGGGTTATGGAGTAACCAAACAAATGCTTACCGTTGGTGATACGCTTCCTGAATTTAATCTGACTGGTGTTTCGGGCAAAACCCCGGACAGCTTTGCACCGGTGACCGACAAGTCCTATGAAGGCAAATGGAAGATCCTGTTCTTCTGGCCGAAAGACTTCACCTTTGTCTGCCCGACCGAGATTGTCGGCTACGGCGAACTGAATGGTGAATTCGAAGACCGTGACGCAGTTCTTCTGGGTTGCTCGACCGACACCGACTTCGTCCATGCTGCATGGCGCACCCACCACGAAGATCTGGGTGACAGCCCGTTCGTATGGCTGGCTGACGAGAAAAAAGAACTCTCGACGGCTCTGGGTGTTCTGGCCAAAGACGCCGGTGTTGCGCTGCGTGCGACCTTCATCATCGATCCGGACAACATCATCCGTCACGTCCAGGTTAACGACCTTAGCGTTGGTCGTAACCCGCAGGAAGCACTTCGTATTCTTGATGCACTGCAGACCGACGAGCTTTGCCCGTGCAACTGGAACCAGGGTGACGCAACCCTCTAAGTTGCCATTGGCGATTTAGTCCAGACGATATTGGGATCGGGTATCCGCCCGATCCCGTTTTAGCCAAAACATATCCATTCTGTGTTTCTTGCTTTGCCCGACCGGTGCAGGCGATGGATGATCTGTTTTTCGTTTTTGCATTTTGTATCAGAGGATTACCAATGAGTTCGATTACCGAAATCAAGGACGCAATGCCGGCCTATGCCAAGGATCTCAAACTGAACCTGTCGAGCATGGCCAACAATCCGGGCATGACGGACCAGCAGGTTTACGGCACCGCATTGGCTTGTGCCTTTGCATCGCGCAACGCCAAGCTGATCAAGGCAGTTGCTGCAGAAGCAAAAGAAAAGCTGTCGGAAGAAGCAATTGAAGCGGCCAAGGGTGCGGCGGCAATCATGGGTATGAACAATATCTATTACCGTTTCGTCCATCTGGTATCGGATGCCGAATACGGCACGATGCCTGCACGTTTGCGCATGAACATCATCGGCAAGCCGGGCATTGATAAAGCCGATTTCGAACTGTTTTCGATCGCGGTTTCGGCGATCAATGGTTGTGGCATGTGCATTGATTCCCATGACAAGGTCCTTAAAGGTGCTGGCGTCAAAAAGGAAACCATCCAGAATGCGATCCGCATCGCATCGGTCATCCATGCGGTCGCGGTTGTGATTGACGCCGAAGACGCACTGGCCGACTAAGCCAAAAGAATTCGGGCGATTGCCCAAAGAAAAAAGCCCCGGTTGCGTTATGCAGCCGGGGCTTTTTGTTGTTTGAGAAACGGGTTTAGCCATCCACAAGTTCGGCAAGGCCAAGATGCTTCAGGCTGGCATCAATCACCTGATCGGGCTGATCGAAATGCGGGATATGTCCGCATTCCCGGATCAGCAGTTTGGTGGACGGACCACTGACATTTGCACAAATGGTGTGGACCTGATCATCACTGCCAAACTGGTCATCATCGCCCTGAATGACCAGAAGCGGGCAGGTGATGCTGGCAAGCTCATCCACCATGTTCCAGTCGCGGAAGGCCGGTTGACGCCATGTATCGACCCACGCGCTAAAGACGGCATCGGTCTGGAAGAAGTGATGGCGTTCAAGCCTGGTCTTCCAGTCGGTATTGGCATAGATGCCCGCCGCATCATTGATCCCGGCAATGGTGACATCTTCGACATAGACGTGGGCGGCTTCGGAAATGACAGCGGTGACATTGTCTGGGAAACGTGCGGCATATTTAAGCGCGATGGTCGCCCCGTCACTATGTCCGAAAAGGATCGGTTTGCTTAGCCCCAGTTCCGTGATCAGGCCATGCAGATAGATATCGCTTTCGGTGTTATGGAAATCGACCGCGCGGGGAATGTCACCATCTTCATGGGGGTCGGACCGGCCGTGGCCGCGCCGTTCATAGACAATCACCGGATGGCGGGTTGCGGTGGCAAGCTTGGCGGGAAAGTCCCGCCACATGCGGATGGTGCCCAATGCTTCATGCAGAAAGATGATGGTCGGGGCGTCTTCGCGCATATCGGCTGGTTCGATCCGCTGACAGGACAGGCTTATCCCGTTGACGGTGGCATAGAAATTCTCGGTTATCATGCTTTGTCCGATTTATCGGTAATTCAGTGCGTAATTGTTGAATTCGATAATGGACAAAAAAACAGGGCCCGGCAAGTGCCGGACCCTGTTTGGATGGTCATGATCCCGATAACCGGGGTCGCAACCCTTATTTCAGAGCTGCGCAAGCACGTTTGATACGTGCGCAAGCTTCGGTAAGGGCCGCATCCGAAGTCGCATAGGAAATGCGGAAATACGGTGCCAGACCGAATGCCGAACCCTGAACGGCGGCGACGCCTTCTGCTTCGAGCAGGTAGGTGACGAAGTCGGTATCGGTTTCGATTTTTTTGCCGTCCGGGGTGGTTTTACCGATGGCGCCCGCGCAAGACGGATACACGTAGAACGCACCTTCCGGGGTTTTGCACGACAGGCCTTCACATTCGTTCAGCGCTGCGACAACAAGGTCACGACGTTTTTTGAAGACTTCTGCACGTTCTTTGAGGAAGTCCTGCGGACCGTTCAGGGCTTCGACCGAAGCAGCCTGACTGATCGAGGAGGTATGCGTGCTCGACTGCGACTGGACCTTGTTGATCGCTTTGATCAGGTCTTTCGGGCCAGCAGCATAACCCAGACGCCAGCCGGTCATCGCATAGGATTTCGACACACCGTTACAGGTCAGCGTACGCTCTTTGAGCTTCGGCTCGATCTGGGCGATGGTGGTGAATTCGAAACCGTCATAGACGAGGTGCTCATACATGTCGTCAGACATGACATAGACGTTTTCATGTTTCAGAAGAACGTCGGCAATCGCACGCAGTTCGGCGCGCGAATAAGCAGCACCGGTCGGGTTCGACGGCGAGTTCAGAACAACCCACTTGGTTTTCGGCGTGATTGCGGCTTCGAGCTCGGCAGCGGTGATTTTGAAGTCGTTTTCTTCCTGGCATTCGACCACGACCGGGGTGCCCTCGGCCATCAGGGTCATGTCCGGGTAGGAAACCCAGTACGGTGCCGGGATGATGACTTCGTCGCCCGGGTTCAGCGTTGCGAAAAACGCGTTGAACAGGGTCTGTTTGCCACCACAACCAACGGTGATCTCGTCGATAGTGTATTCCAGGTCATTTTCGCGCTTGAACTTCTCGACAATTGCCTTGCGCAGCTCGGGAGTACCAGCGACCGGAGTGTATTTGGTCTTGCCAGCATCGAGTGCCGCCTTGGCAGCTTCTTTGATGTTGTCGGGGGTATCAAAATCCGGCTCACCTGCGCCAAGGCCGATAACGTCAACGCCAGCTGCCTTGAGTTCAGCAGCCTTGGTGGTTACGGCAATGGTGGGAGATGGTTTGATACGGCTCAAACGGTCGGCAATAAACGCCATTGGTCTGTTTCCCTGGAATGAAAAAAGAAGTGAAAAGAATCGCGTTCTTTCGGATCGGACCCTACGCCTGCCTTAAATTCAATTCAAGGCAGATTCTCGCCATTTGCGGGTTCTTTGGGATGATTTTATCCAATTTTGCGGCCCATAGGATGTCAGATTGAACACAACATCGAATCAAACGGCGAAGAAGTGCCCATGTTCCCAAAGAAAAATTCGAAGAGATGCATCTCTTGGTTGTTGATTGAGGTGGAATAATAGTATCGATTGTTTGTTACGGATTTCTAATTCAATTCTGAGCAGCAAAAGGGGTGCTTTTATGAAGGTTATGATTAACGATCTCAGCGTCGCAATGGAAGTTAAGAACAAAGGTGTAGAGTTTCGCGTTCATGACAATCAAGGCAATTTTCAGGGGGACTGTTACGTTACAAAGTCTGGTCTTACTTGGTGTCAGGGAAAAACCCTTAAAGCAAACGGTATTAGCGTGAGTTGGGAAGAGTTTATTGAATGGATGAACTCTTAACGATCTGCTCCCAAGTTTTCTATTTTGCCCCCTGACGTCTCCTGACATTTCCTGACAGGAGCTGTCAGGGGTGGGGCTTGCGGTCAGGCCTATCTGACTTATAACTAGGGGCAAGATCAAACGAGGGATTTGCCCGATGAATGCGTTGCCGGAATTTCTGACCAAACGTCGCCCGCCTGTTGAAGGATCGCGCGAATTCAAACTGGTGACAGATTACCAGCCCGCTGGTGATCAGCCATCGGCCATTGCCGAATTGATGGCCGGGATCGAAAGCAACGAGCGTGATCAGGTTCTTTTGGGGGTAACCGGGTCGGGCAAGACCTTTACGATGGCCAATATCATCGCCAAGACCCAACGTCCGGCACTGGTTCTTGCGCCAAACAAGACGCTGGCCGCCCAGCTTTATGCCGAAATGAAGCACTTCTTTCCGGACAATGCGGTCGAGTATTTCGTTTCCTATTACGACTATTACCAGCCCGAAGCCTATATCCCGCGCTCGGACACCTATATCGAAAAAGACAGTTCGATTAATGAGCAGATCGACCGGATGCGCCATGCGGCAACGCGCGCCATCCTTGAACGCAATGACTGTATCATCGTGGCATCGGTGTCGTGCATTTACGGTATCGGGGCGGTGGAAACCTATCTTGAGATGACCCAGCGCATCTCGGTCGGGGACGAGATTGATCGCAACGACATCATGAAGCGTCTGGTGGAGTTGCAGTATACCCGTAATGATGCGGCCTTTTCGCGCGGGACCTTCCGGGTGCGTGGCGATGTTCTGGAAATCTTCCCGGCCCACGCCGAAGACCGCGCATGGCGTGTTTCGATGTTTGGTGACGAGATCGAAGAACTTGCCGAGTTTGACCCGCTGACCGGGCACAAGTTTGCCACCATGGATTCGGTCACGGTCTATGCAAACTCGCACCATGTCACCCCGCGCCCGACCCTTGTGCAGGCGATGGCAGGCATCAAGCAGGAACTGAAAGACCGTCTGGCGCAGTTCCAGGCTGAGGGCAAGTTGCTGGCGGCTGAACGGATCGAGCAGCGCACGACCTTTGATCTGGAAATGATGGAAACCGTCGGGCACTGCAAAGGGATCGAAAACTATTCCCGCTGGCTTTCGGGCCGCAATCCGGGGGAACCGCCCCCGACCCTGTTTGAATATTTGCCGGAAAACGCATTGCTGTTTGTCGATGAAAGCCACGTCGCCGTGCCGCAGATCGGCGGCATGTTCAGAGGCGACTATAATCGCAAATTCACGCTGGCCGAGCATGGCTTCCGCCTGCCAAGCTGCGTTGATAACCGTCCGCTGAAATTCGAGGAATGGGAAGCCATGCGCCCGCAAAGTGTGTTTGTTTCGGCAACACCGGGCAATTGGGAAATGGAACGCACAGGCGGTGTCTTTGCCGAACAGGTAATTCGTCCCACCGGGCTTATTGATCCGGTTTGCATTATTCGTCCGGTCGAAACCCAGGTCGATGATTTGCTGGGTGAGGCCAAGGCATGTGCGGCCAAGGGACAGCGTGTTCTGGTCACGACACTGACCAAGCGCATGGCCGAGGACCTGACCGAATATCTGCATGAACATGGCATTCGCGTTCGGTATCTGCATTCCGATATCGATACGCTTGAACGCATCGAAATTATCCGTGACTTGCGACTGGGCGTGTTTGACGTTCTGGTGGGGATCAACCTTTTGCGTGAAGGTCTTGATATCCCGGAATGTGCGCTGGTCGCGATCCTTGATGCCGACAAGGAAGGATTCCTGCGCTCCAAAACATCGCTTGTGCAAACAATTGGCCGTGCGGCACGTAACGTTGACGGCCGGGTGTTGCTTTATGCCGACAAGATGACTGACAGTCTTGAATATGCCATCGGTGAAACCAACCGCCGCCGTGAAAAGCAGATGGCCTATAACGAGGAACATGGCATCACACCGGAAACAGTCCGCAGCAAGATCAATGATGTTCTGCAAAGTGTTGCCGAGCAGGATTATGTCACAGTCGATACCGGCGTTTCGGGTGATACCCTTATTGGCCATAACCTGCGTGCGCATATCGAGGATCTTGAAAAACGCATGCGTGAAGCCGCCGGGAACCTTGAATTCGAAGAAGCCGCGCGCTTGCGTGACGAGATCAAGCGTCTTGAAGACCAGGAACTTGGACTGGCCGAAGCAGGCCCGATGGCGCGCAGCATCGGAACCGTCGGGCCGGGGTCAAAATCGGCCAACAACCCCAAATACAAAGGGCGTCGTCGCAAGGGCCCATAACATCACATGGCACACCTGTACGATTGTCGGTTGAAAAATATTCGCCTGAGGGAATGTAAGCCTTGGCAATCGGCGGGCTGCAACCCCATCTAAGGATGGGCGGGTATTTTATCGCCAGTTCAAAAGGTTGGTTTACGCCGGGTGGGAGAATATCTTGGTGCCGCGTTTGGTGTCTTGGTGGATATGCTCTGTCATTGTAATGATCGGCACGGTCACTACTGGTCAACCAGTGGTGGCAAGAACACTTGTTGTCGCATTGAACAACGCACCGCCTTATCGCATCATCAAAGATACGGCTTCGGGTATGTCCTATTCCGGCATTTACATTGATGTTGTCCGCGAGGCCGCAAGCCGGGCCGGGATTGATCTTGAATTCGAGGTCGTCCCCTTCAAGCGGGCGCTACATCTGATCGAAAAAGGCAAGGCAGATCTGATGCTTGGTCCGAACCGGACCGATGAACGCCAGAAATACATGTATTATTTCGGTGCGGCATTACCCAATGAACCAAAGGCGGTTTATCTGGAGGCATCCGATGCTGATGTGGTGAGTATCACAGATCTGGGCCAGAAATCGGTCGGCGTTCTGCGCGGGGCCAATTATGGCTGGCAACTGGAAGATGCCAAGGATGTGCGTCTGGTCGAGGCTGTCGATTATGCTGCCTTGTTCAGGATGCTTGATCTTGGGCGCATTGATGCATTGATCGTCCCCGAACTTCAGGGTGTTGAGCAAATCCGGCAAGGGGGCCCGTTCAATATCCGCAAGGCCAGTCTGGTTTTGCAGGGACAACCATCCTTTATCGGGTTGTCGCGCCTGTCTGATTACTACATTGATGGCAGCTTCACCGAACTTGAGCAGGTGCTGGTCAAGATGCGTCAGGACGGGACGTTTGATGCGATTTACGACCACTATGCCCAGCCCGTGGACTAGGCCCGAATGAACGCGCCGGTTCCGCTATGGCGGGGAATGTCATTGAAATCAAAAACGCTGGCGATCGGGAATGATCTGCCAGCGTTTCGGTTTCAGGTATGCCTGAACAGTTTTTGGTCAAGGCAACGACCAATCACATGAACAGCTTTTCGTTTTCCATGCCCTTATACATATCGGCAACATAGTCGCCGTAACCGTTATAGATACGGGTCGGGACACTTTCCCCGTTATTGAGCAGGCGTTCATGTGCCTGTGACCAGCGCGGATGGGGAACTTCGGGGTTCACATTGGCCCAGAAGCCATATTCGTCGCTGTTGATGTCTTCCCAGAAGCTTTTTGGACGCTGGTCGGTAAAGGTAAAGCGGACGATGGATTTGATATTCTTGAAGCCGTATTTCCAGGGCGTGACCAGACGTAAAGGCGCGCCATTCTGCTTGGGCAGTTCTTCGCCATAGATACCGGTGGCAATCATGGTCAGTTCATTGGTGGCCTCGGCCATGGTCAGGCCTTCGATATAGGGCCATGGATACCAGAACTGACGCAGGCCCGGCATGGTGTCTTTCTGGCTGGCGGTTTCCATTTCGACATATTTGGCCCC
Organism: Thalassospira profundimaris; assembly: GCF_003326795.1. Classification (GTDB taxonomy): domain Bacteria; phylum Pseudomonadota; class Alphaproteobacteria; order Rhodospirillales; family Thalassospiraceae; genus Thalassospira; species Thalassospira profundimaris_C. The sequence continues at coordinate 248,654 of NZ_JPWI01000005.1, forward strand.
CGATAATGGCTTGGCAAAATCGACCAGTGCCTTCATCGGGAAACCCGACCAGGGAACGGTCATCGCCCATGCCTCGACACAGCGGAACCGATAAACGCGTTCTTCAAGCGGCATTTTTCGGACAAGGTCTTCAAAATCAATCTCGATTGGGTTTTCCACCAGACCGTCAATCTTGACCGTCCAGGGACGGACATTCATGGCCTGGGCTGCCTGCGAGATCGATTTGTGGGAGCCGAATTCATAGAAGTTGTTATAGGTCAGCGCCTTGGCCTTTTCGGTCAGTTCGCGATCAACCGTATAGGCGGGATTGCGTGATACCGGATACAGGTCTGCGGTGGAGGCAGCTCCCTGTGCCAACGCACTGCTGATTGGCAGGGATGCGGCGGTTGCGCCGATGGATCCGGCAGCGATACCCTTAAGAAACTGTCGGCGGTTTTGGTAAACCGATTGCGGTGTTGTATCACGTTCAGGGATTTCCCAGCCCTTCTTACGGCGTATCAGCATGTCGTCCTCCAATTGCGCACTTGAACCAATGTCCGTGCAAAAGTCGCTTTGGGCAAGTCACGCCTCGGTGATCGGTTAGTGAAATCCCGTTGAATTCACCTGCTTAAGCATTTCTTCCTACGTGGAAAGCAGGCGAGCTGATCAAAGCAATGATCAATTGATCGTGCGAAGTGATCGGATGGCGGATAGAATGATCGCAAACAACATCAATCAGGGTGGTTTACGTGTTTGAGTTCAAGGATATCGAAATTCTTCAGGATATCATCAAGGCTGGCGGTTTCAGGGCCGCGGCCCAGAAATACAATCTGTCGCAATCTGCGATTTCTGCGCGTGTGTCCGGGCTTGAGAAAAAACTGGGCATCATGCTGTTTGATCGCAGTAACCGACAGGTGCGTCTGACCGCGGCCGGTTTGCGCTTTGTCGAGGAAGCCCAGCGGCTTTCACGCGCACGTGATCGCATCTGGCAGGAGCTGACCCATCCCGGCGAACTGAGCGGGACGGTGCGCATCGGGGTGGCGGAAACCATCGTCCATACGCTTCTGACCGACATGCTCAACAAGCTGAAGAACGATTTTCCCAAGGTCCGCTTTGAATTGTCGGTCGATACGTCCGGGCAGCTTGGCAAGGCACTTGAAGACGACGAGATGGATGTCGCGATCATGCTGCGCGAATCCGTTCCGCAGGGTGCGGTAGCAGCCCCGCTTAAACCGGTCGAACTGGGCTGGTATTGCGTCGAAACGATGGAGCTGGGTGACAAACCATTATCGTTAAGCGAACTTGCAGGCCATGCGATCGTGACTTTCCCGAAGGGCACACCGCCGTTTCGCGAGATAGAAAGTATCTTTGCTGCCCCTGATATTTCGCAACCGGCACTCCACGGATCGGCATCGCTTTCAACCGTCAAACATCTGGTGGCGGGGGGCTTCGGTATTGGTGTTTTGCCAAGCCTGATGGTCAAAAATTCCGTTTGGGATGAACACATTAAGCAGATTCCGGTGTGCGAGGAAGCATCGCTGACAGCGCTTCACTTTGTCATCACCTATTACCCGGAACGGAACCGCGAAATTGGCGATGCTGTTCAGGAAGCAGCAAGATTGTTTGATCAAACTGATCGTTAAAAACGATCAAAAAACAGATAAAATGATTTCTTGACAAGATCGGTCCTGTTTCACAATCTTTATAAAGAGGCAGAGAATGGGACTGAAAAATGAACGCGTCAAAAAGCGCCACCCGTTCCGTTGACACCGCGAAGGCAGCCATCGCAGATGTAACGCCACTGGCGTTGCGCAAGGCGATCCGTAGCGGCGAACATACAGGGACGACCACCGGTTATTCATCGGGTTACCTTCAGGGGAACCTGGCGATCCTGCCGGCTGACTATGCAGACGAGTTTCTGCAGTTTTGTGCCAAGAACCCGAAATCTTGCCCGCTGATCGGTATGTCTGAGCCGGGATCGCCCCACATCCCGGCCTTGGGTGAGGATCTTGATATCCGCACAGATCTTCCGGGCTATCGTATTTTCCGTGGCAGCACCGAATTTACCAGCAGCACCGACCTGACAGATGTTTGGCGCGATGATCTCGTGACCTTTGTTCTGGGATGTTCGTTTTCCTTTGAAGCGGCCATCACCCGGGGCGGTGTGCCGGTGCGTCATATGGATGCGAACCGCAACGTGCCGATGTATGTGACCAATATCGAAACGTCGCCTGCCGGTCGTTTCCATGGTCCGCTTGTGGTGTCGATGCGGTCCTTTACGCCCGGCGATGCGATCCGGGCGATCCTGTATTCTGATCGATATCGTTTGGCCCACGGGGCACCGGTACATATTGGTGACCCGTCGCAAATCGGTATCGCCGATATCATGAAACCGGACTTTGGAGATGAACCCGTCATTCATGAAGGGGACATTCCGGTTTTCTGGGCGTGTGGAGTCACGCCGCAGATGGCAATTCGTAACGCCTTGCCCGAATTCGCCATTACGCACGAACCCGGCCTGATGCTTGTGACCGATGTCCTGGCAGAAGCCGCGGAATTTTCCCTTCAGACCAAATCTGAAACAAGCCAATCATAAACGTTACATCAGAGGAGTTTTCTTATGAAAAAGATGGTTTCTTCGCTTTTGGCAGTTTCTGCCCTTGGTGCGGGCTTTGCCGCAACCCCGGCATTTGCCGAAGATCTTTCGGTCGTTGGCAGCTGGAGCAGCCTGCCGCTGTATAAACAGTATGAAAGCCCGTTCTGGACCGAAACTTTCCCGGCGGATTCCAAGGGTGAATTCAATGTCGAGATGACCACCCACGATCAGATGGGTATCGGTGGCGGTGATGTTTTCCGTATCCTCAGCGATGGCGTTTTTGATGTTGCCATGACCGTTGGCGATTATGCGGTTGGCGATGCGCCGGAACTTGAAGGCCTTGACGTGCCGCTGGTCGCAAACACCGCAGCCGAGGCAAAGGCAATGGTCGAAGCAGCCCGTCCGATGGTTGATGATATCTTTGCGGAACGTTTCAATGCCAAGGTTCTGGCTGTTGCGCCGTACCCGCCGCAGGTCGTTTTCTGTGCTGGTGAAGTCAACACACTTGCCGATCTTGAAGGCAAGAAAGTCCGTGGCTCGGGCCGTATGACCACCAAGTTCCTTGAAGCACTGGGTGCGACCGGCGTTAACGTCGCTTTCTCGGAAGTTCCGGGTGGTCTGGAGCGTGGCGTGATTGATTGTGCCGTTACCGGTGCCGGTTCGGGCTATAGCGCAGGCTGGTGGGAAGTTTCCGATCACCTGATGACCATTCCGCTCGGTGGCTGGGATCCGGTTGTGACCGCGATGAACATGGACAAGTGGAACAGCCTGAGTGCCGATCAGCAGAAATTCATCATGGATGAAGTCAAAACCAAGTTCGAAGCACCGGCTTGGGCATCTGCGGCAGATGCGCTTAAAAACGATGTTGCCTGCCTGACCGGCAATGGCACCTGCCCGGCAGGTGAACCGGCGAATATGAAGCTGGTCGAAGTTTCTGATGCTGATGTTGCCAAAGCCAAGGAAATCCTGACCACCACCGTTCTTCCGGAGTGGGCAGAGCGCGCTGGCAATGACTGGGTCAAACGCTGGAACGATAGCGTCGGTGCGACCGTCGGTGTTACCGTACCGCTTAACTAATCAGTAGTGTATGGCGGAGACCAAGATCGTGACCCAAAAACTGATTGCGGCCATCCGCCGCACGAACCGCATTATCGCGCTGCTCGTCGGACTTGTTCTGATGGGCAGCGTGGCCCTGATCATCGCCGAGATTTTGCTGCGTGAAATAGGCATTTCCCTTGGCGGATCGGAAGAAATTTCTGGTTACGTCATGGCGGGTGTTGCCAGCTGGGGGCTGTCATTTGCCCTGACCGAGCTGGCCCATGTCAGGATTGACCTTATTCGACTGAAATTGCAGGAACGTGGCAAAGCGTTTCTGGATCTTTTGTCGATTGTTGCCCTGGCCGGTGTGGCGTCTGTTGTCGCCATTCAATGCTGGCCGGTATTGTCGAAAACCATCCAACGTGGTTCGACTGCCAATACCCCGCTTGAGACGCCGCTGTGGATTCCGCAAGCCATCTGGTTTTCGGGCTGGTTGTGGTTTGCCGTCTGTTCCTGTGCGCTGGTGGTCCTGACCCTTATTCTTTTGATGCGACGCGATCTTGAACAGGCTGATACGCTTGTTGGTGCCCGCTCTGAACTGGAGCTGGAAGCATGATTTTCGCTGTTACGGCATCCTTGCTGGGGCTTTTGGCCCTTTCGATCCCGGTCGGGATTGTTTTGTTCCTTCTGGGGATCGGTGTTGATCAGTTCTTTACCCCGTTCCCGCTGTTGCGCGGGCTTGGGCAGGTTGTCTGGTCGTCGTCCAATTCATCGACCCTGATTGCCATTCCGTTCTTTGTGTTGCTGGGTGAAATTCTGGTGCGCGGCGGAATTGCCGCGAAGACCTATGAGGCCCTTGATAAGTGGTTCTCATGGCTGCCCGGTGGTCTGATCCATGCCAATATCGGAACGGCGACCATGTTCTCGGCAACGTCGGGATCGTCGGTCGCAACGGCAGCGACCGTTGCCACGGTGGCGATGCCACAGGCCGAAAAGCTTGGATATGATCCCAAACTGTTTTCCGGTGCGATCGCAGCGGGCGGTACATTGGGCATCATGATCCCGCCGTCGATCAATCTTATCGTCTATGGATTTTTGACCGAAACATCGATCCCGCAACTGTTCCTTGCCGGTCTGGTTCCGGGGCTTGTGATGGCCGTGGCCTTCATGCTGGTGACAGCGGTCCTTTGCAAAGTCAAACCGTCGCTTGGCGGGCAGAGCCGGTCCTTTACCTGGTCGGAGCGGATCGTCAGCCTGAAGCATTTGCTGCCTATTCTGGTGCTGTTCTTTGTGGTGATCGGATCGATCTATGCCGGTTGGGCGACCCCTACGGAATCCGCAGCGGTCGGTGTTGCAATTGCGCTTCTGATTGCCGGTTTCAACAAGGGTGTTTCCAACGACATGATCAAGCTGTGCCTGCTTGGCACGGTGCGGATTACCGCGATGATCATGCTGGTGATTATCGGGGCCTATTTCCTGAACTTCACCCTGACCGCAGCCGGTATGGGCCGCGAGCTCAAGGAGCTTCTGGTTGGTCTCAACCTGAGCCCGATGGGAACGCTTTTGGTGGTAATCGCACTTTACATCGTGCTGGGCTTCTTCATTGAAACCCTGTCGCTGATGGTGGCGACCATTCCGATTATTGTGCCGATCATGGTTGGCATGGGGTTCGACAAGGTCTGGTTTGGCATCTTGCTGATTGTTCTGATCGAGATGGCTCTGATCACCCCGCCTGTCGGATTGAACCTGTATGTCGTGCAGGGTGCACGCAAGAACGGGCGCCTGTCAGAGGTCATGCTTGGAACCATCCCGTTTGTTCTGGTGATGGTGGCGATGATCATCGGTCTGATTTTCCTGCCCGACCTTGCGCTTTTCCTGCCTGAATATCTCTGAGCAGGCAGGTCTTAGTTCAACGAATGATTGAGGCGGAATACGAGCCGGGAAAGCCGGTTCGTATTCCTGCTCCACGTCCGGTCCCGGCTTCCCCAGCCCGGCGGATGTCCCCAAACAAATGAACCCGGATTACAAAAATGCAGATGAATTTTACCCTTTCGGGCAAAGAGATCGCCTTTGATATCGCCCATTGCACCGTTGCCGGATGGACCGGTCGCGATGCCCATGCCATTCAGCATCATATTGATGAACTTGCAGCAATCGGTGTGAAGCCGCCGTCAAGCGTGCCGCTTTATTACCGCACGGCATCGGGCATGGTGACCCAGCAAGACCGTATCGAAGTTGTCGGCAAAGGCACATCGGGCGAGATCGAACCGTTCCTGATTGCAAGCGATGGCGTGCTTTATCTTGGACTGGCATCCGACCATACCGACCGTGAACTTGAGGCGCACTCGGTTGCCCTGTCCAAGCAGATTTGTGAAAAGCCGGTGGCAAAAGAAATCTGGCGTTTTGACGAGGTCGCCGACCACATCGAACAGATTGAAATGCGGTCCTGGATTTCCGAGCAGGATGGCGATGACTGGGTGCTTTATCAGGAAGGAACAATTGCCTCGATCCGCCCGCTAAGCGACCTGATTGACGGTTCCGGCCTGATGTCATCCGCCCCGGCAGGCAAGGCATCGGTGATGCTGTGCGGCACGCTTGGTGCCAAAGGCGGCGTACGTCCGGCAAAGCGTTTCAAAATGGCATTGCATGATCCGGTTCTTGGTCGCACGATCGAGCATTCTTATGCCATTAATGAACTTCCGGAAATTGCCTGAGCCAGTTTCCGCCTGAAACAAAACGATAAAAGAAGGATGAGGCAGCCAGATGGGCGCGATGATCGACAAGGCACAAGCAGCAATCGACAAGGTCAATGAGCTTGGTGATCTGAAGGGGCAAATCTTTACGGAATTTGACCCGGACCGGATTCTGGCCGCTGCGGCAAAGGCCGAAGAACTGTCTGCTGCCAATCCGGGCTTGCCGCTTGCCGGGATGCTGGTTTCGATCAAGGACCTGTATGATGAAGCAGGCATAGCCACCACAGCGGCGTCAAAGCTTCTTTTGGATCGCACCCCGGCAGATGCAGATTGCGACATTGTACGTCTGGTAAAGGAAGCCGGTGCGATCCCGTTTGGTCGCACGACGCTTAGCGAATTTGCCTATTCCGGTGTGGGGCTTAATCCGCATTACGGGACGCCGGGCAATATCTTTGATGCCGATGGTATTCCCGGTGGTTCGACATCCGGGGGTGGTTTGACTGTGGCCCATGGTCTGGTTGATTTTGCTCTTGGAACCGATACCGGCGGATCAATCCGCATTCCGTCTGCGATCAATGGCCTTTATGGCTTCAAGCCAAGCCGTCTTGGTGTTTCGGGCAAGGGCATTCATCCGCTTGCCAAAAGCTTTGATACCCCGGGCCCGCTTGCCCGTGATCTTGATACCGCGATTGCCGTGTTCGAGGTCATGACGGGTGAGGCGCTTGAGCATGTTGATCCGTCACCACTTCGCATTGGTGTGCCGACCAGCGGTTTTGTCGACGGGCTGGATGATCGGGTGAAGGCCGATTTTGCAACCATCTGCGCGCAGTTGAAAGCAGCCGGGCACGAACTGGTCGAGATTGAGCTTGGTTTCATTGCCGAAAACGCGATCTTAAACAAGATGCTGGTGTCATTTGAGGCGCACGCGATCTATTCCGGCGATTTTGACAAACTTGAAACGGTCGGTGATCCGCGCGTTCTGGCCCGTCTGAAATTTGCCGATACCCTGTCAAAGGACGATATGATTGCGGCCTATGCCAAACGGGTAGATGTGGTTTCGATGTTCAATGCGGCGATGGCTGATGTTGATGTGATGATTGCACCGACCTTGCCGATGATGGCACCAAAGATTGCCGAGGTTGAAGCCGATTTTGACAATCTTAATGCCCTGATGTTGCGCAATACCGGCTATCTCAATCTTGTCGATGCCTGCGCAATTTCGATCCCGGTCCATATTGACGGTGAAACAGTTCCGGCCGCCTTGATGGTTGCAGCCCCACATGGTCATGACAAGCAGGTACTGAATGCTGCGCGTCAGATTGATCCTTTGTTTGGCTAGGTCAAGTCATGCAAAAAGGCCCGGCATTGCCGGGCCTTTTTGTTGCAGATAGCATGTATCAGAGCTCAGAGATCAAGACTGAGACGTCCGCTGCTTTGCATGCGGGATACGCAAATGCACATCTGATCGTTCTGCGCTTTCTGGCTGTCACTCAGATAGGCGTCACGATGGGACAGATCACCATCATGGGACAACACCACCGAGGTGCAGATACCGCAATTGCCTTTTTTACAGTCGTAAAGCGGATCGATCCCCTCGTCGATCAGAACGTCCAGAATGGATTTCCCAACCGGGACGTCAAAGACTTTGCCGCTTTGGGCGAGGTGCACTTCGAAGCCGGTATCGTCAAGCTGTGCTGACGGAGTGGTGAAACGTTCGTAATGGACGTTATCCGGGGCCCAGCGATTGCGGCGGGCTGTTTCAAGGACTGCATCAATCAATCCACCCGGACCGCAAACATAGACATGCCTGTTTGCCCCCGGGGTCCCCAGAAGGGCGGAAAGTGGCATGCCACGCGTCGCGTCCCCGCCATCGAAATAAAGGCTGCAACGACCCTCGGCGCAGTCGAGTACCTCCGACATGAGTGCCATGTCATGATGGTTTCGGCTGCTGTAATGAAGGGTGAAATTCGCCCCGTCCTGTTGCAGCTGTTTGGCCATCGACAGAATGGGTGTGATGCCGATACCGCCTGCAATCAGGATTGTTTCGGTCGCATCCGGATCAAGCGGGAAGTCATTTTGCGGTTCGTCTATTTCGATGATGTTACCGACTTCGAGTGTTTCATGCATGAAACGCGATCCGCCTTCGCCATTATCCTCGCGAAGGACGGCAATGCGATAGAGATCGCTTTGACCGGGATTGATGACGGAATAGGACCGTTTGGCTTGTTTGCCAGTTTCGTCAGTAACGCTGACCTTGATATGTGCACCCGGAGAACAGGGAGGCAAGGTTACAGAGTTATCCGCAGGGACAAGATCAAAGCCGCGTATGCGGTTTGTCAGGTCATGGATCTGTTGAATGACGGCTTTTGGCATGGCGATTTTCCTTCCCTGATCCCCGAATTCTGTTTCGGGTGTGATTGTTGGCAGATGTCATTGGATCCAGATTAGAGCAATTGGATCCAATTTTGTCAAATGCTGTGCGGCAGGTGGATGAAAATCGTCCGGGGCGGCCTTCAGTCTTCACGCTCGATCACGGTGAAATTTTCTGGCATGCCCTGGGTCGGGCCGAGAATATTTGTATAGCGCAGGGCCGCGTTCGCATGTTCCCGCATCAGGGATTCGGCGCGTGCGCCCTGACCGTTGTCGATTGCATCAAAGATGATGTGATGTTGCATGTGGCTGAAATTGAAACGGCGGAATTCACCAGTCATGTCATCACGGTTGAATGCGATGGATGATACTGATGCAAAGGGCAGGTGATCGTTGCGCGAAAGGGCATCCTCAATGGCGTTGTTGCGGCTTGATTCGATGATGGTGTTGTGAAAGCGCATATTGAAGTCATGGTAGTTTTCCATGTCTTCATCAGTCAGATATCCCTTGGAAAACAGGGCGTCTCCGGTTGTCAGGCAGTCCAGAAGGCAGTTGCGTGCCTGTGGGGATATCCCGCGTTCGGTCGCAAGTCGGGCGGCCAGTCCTTCCAGTACGCCGCGAACCTCGATAGCGTCTGCGATCTCGGTCGGGGTGATGGCTCGCACGGTGTATCCGCGCCGGTCACCCTTGCGCAGCAGGCCTTCCTGTTCGAGGGTTCGAAAGGCGATCCGGACCGGTGTTCGGGATACGCCAAGACGTTCGGCAATCGGGATTTCCGCGACGCGTTCACCCGGAGGGAGTTCCCCGTTGGCGATCATTTTTCGCAATGTGATCAGGACTCTCTGGCCGTGTTTGGTCATGCCGCTTTCCATCTTTGTGATTGGTCGACGATCATAGTTCAGATCGGTTTGGCAAAAAAGCGTCTTGCCAAATTGGATCCAATTTGATTACTTTTGGAACTATAACAAAATGACGGGTGGATAAAAATCTACCTGAGAGTAGTCGATCCGGCTTTATGCCAAGGGAGAGAAAAATGTTCCTGCGTAACTTCTGGTACGTAGCGGGATGGGATGGCGAAATCGGTCGCAAGCCTGTCGCGCGTACGATCTGCAATGAAAATATCGTCCTGTATCGCCGTGCCGACCGTTCACTGGTCGCGCTTGAAGACAGCTGTCCGCATCGGTTGTTGCCGCTGAGCCAGGGCTATGTCGAAGGTGACCGGCTTGTCTGCCGTTATCACGGGCTTGAATTTGATGGCGAAGGTGCATGTGTTCATATGCCCAACCAGCAGAGCATTCATCCGGAAGCTTGTGTGCGCGCCTATCCCGTCGTTGAAAAGGACCGGTTCGTCTGGGTCTGGATCGGTGACAAGGAAAAAGCCGACGAAGCACTTGTGCCGGAAATTCCGCATGCTTCCGAAGAAGGATGGGTGTTTGACGGCGGCACCTATGACGTCAAATGCGGGTACGAGCTGCTGGTCGACAACCTGATGGATCTTAGCCACGAGACATATGTGCATCCGTCAAGCATCGGTCAGCTGGAAATCACCGAAAGTCTGCCGACCACGCGTTCGGATGATACCAGTGTGACGGTCGAACGCTGGATGGAAAATATCGTGCCGCCGCCCTTCTGGGCAAACAATCTCAAATCCAAGGAAATCTGTGATCGCTGGCAGATCTGTAACTTTACGCTGCCATCGAACGTTATGATCGATGTCGGGGTTGCGCTTGCCGGGACCGGTGCGCAGCAGGGAGATCGGTCAAAGGGCGTTACGGGGATTGTTGTCAACTGCATGACCCCGGAAACCGAGACCACGTGCCGTTACTATTGGGGCATGGTGCGCAATTTCGACACGCACGACCATGGGCTGACGGAAAACATCAAGGATGCGCAGGCAAAGGTCTTTTATGAGGATCTTGAAGTGGTGGAAGGTCAGCAGGCCAATCTGTTGCGCCACCCGGAGCGCAAGCTTTTGAACTTTAACATCGATGCAGGTGGCGTGCGTGCGCGGCGCCTGATCGAGCGGGCACTTGCTGCCAATGCCTAGCTGCTAAAGAAAGAGGAACAGGCATCGAATGCGCCTGTTCAAACAAGAGAGAAGTAGCCCAGCATCATTTTTATCGCACCAAAACCGTGTCAAGCGGGCGGGATGCTGGGTGATTTTCAGGGAAAACGTCTGAGGTTGATCATGTTAAAACGCCTGTTTGTTTCGGCAGCTGTTGCTGCCGGCTGTCTGGCCAGTGCGCTATCTGCACAGGCTGAACCGGAATTCACCTTTGTCCTTGAACATGTGCTGGGGCCGAAATCAACGGCACAAACCCAGTTCCTTGAGCCATGGGCAAAACGGATCGAAGAACAATCCGATGGCCGGATCAAGATCGAGATCTATCCGGCCATGTCACTGGGTGGCAAGCCGACCGAACTTTACAGTCATATTCGCGACGGTGCTGTCGATCTTGGCTGGAGTGCACTTGGCTATACGCCGGGTGTTTATCCCCGCAGCGAAGTTTTTGAGCTGCCATTTGTGCATACCGGTAGTGCCGCGGTCACCAATATGGCTATCCAGGAAATCTATCAGGACTACCTGTCTCAGGATTTCGCGGATATCAAGCCGTTGTTGATTCACACACACACCGGGCAGGCGATCTTTACCACCGAGAAAAACATCCAGAGCCTTGCAGATGTAAAGGGCATGAAGCTTCGTGCGCCGTCGCGTACAGGCGCATGGATGCTTGAAAGCTGGGGTGCGCAGCCTGTCAGCATGCCAGTACCCGATTTGCCGCAAGCCTTGTCGCTTGGGGTGGTCGACGGTGCGCTGATCCCTTATGAGGTCGCCATTCCTTTCAAAATTCAGGATATGACGAAATATTCGATTGAGGGTACAGACGGTGTGCGTTTCGGAACCCTTGTCTTCATGTTTGCCATGAACAAGGATCGCTATGAAGCTCTTCCCGACGATCTGAAGAAAGTCATTGATGACAATTCGGGGACGCATATCGCCAAGGAAATTGGTGATGCATGGGACGCGATTGAACCGCGCGGGGCTGATATCTTTGCCAAGTCGGGTGAAGTCATCCGGCTGTCAGCGGAAGAAACCGCGAAGTTCGAAGGCAAATCAGACGAAGTCATTGATCGCTGGGTTGCCGAAATGAACGACAAGGGTGTCGATGGTGCAGCCATCGTGGAAGCCGCCCGCAAGGCAATCGCCAAATACAGCAATCAGAACTAGGAACAGATCCAGGTAACCGGTTAGCTCCTTTGCCGGTTACCTCTTTGTGCGTGACGACATGATGTCTTTGCACGCAAAACGGCCCGGGACTTCCGGGCCGTTTTTTTTGTTTGATATCGTGATGATCGCGATGATCAGCCTTCAAGCAGGGAGCGCAGCATCCATGCGGTTTTTTCGTGGACCTGGATGCGCGTGGTCAGAAGGTCTGCGGTGGCATCATCGTCGGAACTGTCGCAGATCGGATAAAGCGAACGGGCAGTTTTGATTACGGTTTCATGCCCGGTCACCAGTTGACGGATCATGTCCTTGGCTGCCGGGACGCCTCTTTCTTCCTCGATCGAGGAAAGTTCGGCATAGGCCGAGAAACTGGCCGGGGCAAAGGCACCAAGCGAACGGATACGTTCGGCGATTTCGTCAATTGCGGTGGAAAGCTCGGTATATTGTTCTTCGAACATGGTGTGCAGGGTCTGGAACATCGGGCCGGTGACATTCCAGTGGAAGTTATGCGTCTTGAGATACAGCGCATAGGAATCAGCCAGAACGCGGCCAAGGCCGTCGGCGATCGCAGTGCGGTTCGTTTCGTTAATTCCGATATCAATCTGCATTTGCTAGCTCCTTTCGTCAGGGGTGGGGAGCCCCCGAAGGTTTACTGTGTCTCTCTGTTTGGAAAGACTATGAAACACGACGAAAATTTACGCCAATCAATAGTTTAATGATTTGCAATAGATCAACTCTATTACAAGAACTGTGGTTATCGCATTTGCCGATGATGCCTCCTATTTCCCGTCAATCGCATGTTGGGATACGACCATGTCAGCCTGTTTTCCGGTCAGTTCCTGCATATGGGAATAACGGCGCGTGAAGAAACCGGTTCCCTGTGTCAGGGACCGTAATTCCGTCACCATGTCGGCGGTTTCCGAGGTTGGCATTTGCACCTCGATTTCGTCCCAGCCCTGCCAGCCATCCTTGGCGTTAAAGCCCAGTATCTGCCCGCGCCGGGTACTGACCAGACGCTGGGCCTTGGAGGTGAAATCAGACGGGATTGAAATCGTACAATGATCGACCGGTTCCAGCAGGACCGGACCGGCAACTTTAAGGGCCTCGGTAATGGCGATGCGACCGGCCATCTGGAAGGCCTGATCGGAACTGTCGACCGCATGGAAGGACCCGTCGACCAGCTTGACGGCGACATCGACGACCGGGAAGCCAAGTGAACCTGACCGCAATCCGTCGCGGACACCTTTTTCAACGGCCGAGATATATTGTCGGGGAATGGCGCCGCCGACGATATGTTCGGAAAATTCAAAACCGTCCCCGCGGCCCTGTGGACGCAATTCAATAGCCGCATCACCGAATTGTCCATGGCCGCCGGTTTGCTTTTTATAGCGCCCGCGTGCAGATGACAGTCTGCGGATGGTTTCCTGATACCCGGTCAGAACCGGGGTTGTGGCAATTTCCAGATGATAGTGATCGCGTAACTGGGCCAGGGCACATTGCAGGTGGATATCGCCCTGTCCGGACAGGATCAACTGACCGGTGCTTTCATGATGGCCAAAGCCAAGGGATCGGTCCTGTTCGCAAAGATGGCGAAGGGCCTCGGTCAGTTTGACATCATCGCCGGGCTTGGTGACTTCAAGCCCGGTTTCATAAAGCGGGGGCAGGGGATCGGGCCACAGATTATCCATAAGGCCATCGGTGCCGATCAGGGTTCCGGTCCGCAAATGTTCGGTCCGCGGCAGGCCGACAATTGCGCCCGTGACACCACGTTCAAGCTTTTCGTGTTTGTCAGCAATGACAGAACAGAGGCCAGAGACCTTGTCGCCGCCAAAGACATCACCGTTTTTAACCTGTCCCGAAAGAACACGGGCAAAACAAAACCGTCCGGCATGTGACAGGTGGACGGTTTTGAAGACTTGCAGAACAGTCTGGCTATCGTCGGGATCAATGCCCAGGCGATGGGCGCATACGTCTGATGACGGGGCCTCGTGACGGAGTGACTTGAGAAGGCGGACAATACCGTGATCCTGTTCGGCAGATCCAAAAAAGACCGGTACGATCAGATCCTTGGCCAGATCCTGTTGGAGATTGTCATAGATGGTGTCCGGCGCCGGTGTTTGATCTTCGAGAATTTGTTCAAGCAGGTTGTCATCAAAATCGGCCAGTGTTTCCAGCAGTCCCTCGCGGGCTTCGCCTTCTCGGGATTTGAGGTTTGAAGGCATGGTGATCAGCTTGGATGGCTGACCTTCGAGATATTGATAGGCGCGTTCGGAAACAATATCGACAAAACCGGTGATGGTTTCATCATTTCCATCTGCTTCGCGGATCGGGATTTCGCGCAGGACCAGCGGACGTTCAGAGATCGATTGCAGGGCGTCAATATTGTCGCGCAGGCGGATGCCTGCATGATCGGTTTTGTTGATGAAGACCAGATGTGGAATGCGGTTGCGATCAAGAAATTTCAGGATCGGGGCCACCGTCATGACCCGGCCGGGGTCGCAATCGATCACCACAATGGCAACATCGCAGATCATGGCGGCTTCGCGGGCATCCTGGGCAAAATCAACCGAACCGGGACAATCGATGAAATGCCATTCCTCGCCCAGATAGCTTGTCTGTACGCAGGTCAGTTCGGTGCTCATTTCGCGGGTTCGGGATTGCGGATTGTTGTCGCCAACAGTGTTGTGATCACGAATGGTTCCCTTGCGGTGGATGCGCCCGGTGGCGCAGAGCAAACTTTCAAGCAAGGATGTCTTGCCGCTGGAATAGGGGCCGATCAATGCGGCCACGCGCGGCGGATGCGGGTGGGATGATGATGTCGAACGGGCAGTATCGGGCATTGATATCTCCTTGATCAAGAAGACCGATATCCCATGGAGCCGGATGAAGCTGGCATCGGTTCCACGTTGCTGCGGCGTCGGGCCGCCGGTCTGGACGTTTCGGATGCCCGGTTTTGTCCGGGTTGTCATTCTGTGACGGGATGCGACTGTGCCCTGGAACAAGGCTGTTTCAAACGGGCCAGCGCCATGCGGAACAGATTGGCGCGATGATGGTTGCCCGGTACACCCCATAAATAGATCAGGGCTGGGGTCAATAGTATCAAGGGGTTGGTGTGAATGTGCCTTGGTTTAAACACAATTCGCCCCGAAATGGCCTAATCAGGCCTGTTTTCCCGCCTTGTTTACAAGTCATATTCTTTATTGTCAGTCGAGGATATGGCCAGTCAAATCTGTCCCCCCTCACAAGGCTCGGCCGGTTGTTTTCAGGTTCGTTCCCCCACCTGAAATGCCGCGACTGACATGGTCTCCCCAAGACCGTAATGACCCCGAATAAGTTGGGGCGGGTATATCCCGCCCCTTTTTTTTGTTTCGGGATCAGGGCAATGGGTGTTGCCGTAATTGCCCCAATTTGCCCGCAAATGGTCATCAAGCACGGATTTTTCGGCCCCAATTACATGGCAAATTTCTAATTATCGGAAGCGCAAACATCGATGCAGTGCACTCCCTCACGACGCATCGGGGCCCGGTTGAACGTTTCTTCCCCCGTAACGTTCTGACCCCACGGGCAAGGCAACGCTTCTGATCGGTCTCCCCAAGACCATCTGTCCCCAAAGCCCGGGTGAGCCCCAAGCTCCCCGGGTTTTTTTTGTTCGGATACGGACATTTGGACATCGTCTTGTCCGAGACAGGATGTCGAAGGCATCAAACCTTTGTGCTGCGCGCAATTTGCTCAGGCGCTGCGGGTACTTTGCCCATTGGGTGTATCGGACGTATCGGACGCAAGGGAGGGCAAAGGACCGGGAGGAGCGATGCCAAACAGGCGGGTTGGCTTTTCGCGTCCACGCAAAGTGGCCTCGCCCCGATAAATCCATTCCGGAATGTCGGCATGATCGCCACATGTGTGCATGGTCGTCTCGGTCGCAAGGATATAGCTTCCATACTGCTTGTTCATGTTTTCAAGACGCGATGCCACATTGACGGCATCGCCATGCACGGTGAACGTCAGGCGGCTTTCCGAACCGACCGCACCAATAATGATTTCGCCGGTATTGATCCCGCACCGGGTTTTGATCTTGCCGCCGAATGAATAGACCCGGCTTTCGGATATGTCCTGAATGGCCAATGCTGTGCGCACGGCATTAAGGGCGTGATCGGGGTCGGGCGTGACGGCGTTGAAGGTGATCAGCATGGCGTCGCCTTCAAACTGGGTGATGACGCCGCCAAAATGGGAGATCACCGCATTAATCTCGGTGAAATATTCGTTGAGCATGGTTGCCAGTTCTTTTGGCGTCAGCTTTT
This sequence comes from Thalassospira profundimaris, assembly GCF_003326795.1. GTDB lineage: Bacteria > Pseudomonadota > Alphaproteobacteria > Rhodospirillales > Thalassospiraceae > Thalassospira > Thalassospira profundimaris_C. The sequence goes on from NZ_JPWI01000005.1 coordinate 264,854, forward strand.
CGGCTATCGACGAGAATCCCTCAATATCGGTAAACATCACCGTCGCGGTAACGGCTTCACCGTCGCCGGGCTTGATTTGCTGATCCGCATGGGTGATGCGATCCGCAATTTCGGGGGAGACAAAGCGTGACAGATCGCGTGCGGCGATTTCATCGGTGACGGCCCGGATAAAGGATCGTTTGGCGCGCATCACGGCAATTGCCAGCACAAGGGACACCAGAAGGATTGCGATGATCTTGTCGATCTCGGCCCCGATCAGGATCGAGTTTGACGTCAGATACATCACATAGTCACGGGTGATCATGGCTTTGCCGCCTTCGCTCCAGACCGCATAGGTGGCAAGAGCAAGCCACCCAATTGCCGCAGTTGCACCGGCAATCAGAATGTAGCGCGGATCAAAGCGCAAACTGCGCAACGAGATGAAGATAAAGACATACATCATCGTCGGTGCTTTGAGATAGAAGCTCGCGGGCTGCATGTACTGGATATGGAAACTCCAGATCAGGACCATCAAAAGCCCGATATCGGCAATCACCGATAAAGTCAGGAACCAGTCGGTCAGGGCATTGCGATAGGCCAGGGCAAGCCGTTTAAGAGTGAACAGATAATAAAGACCCAAAGCCCAGGGAACGGGGTGAATGCCGTTGCTCATGGTGGCACTTGGCGAGATGGCATAGAGACTGGCAAAGATGGTCACGAGTAGCAACTGAACCCAGCCGATCAGTTTTTCGCTTTCGTGCTGTTGCTTGTCGATTGCGGCCTGAACACGTTCGGGCAGGTGGCTGTGGGTTTTCTTGCCAAACAGGAATGCGCCAAGTGTGCTTCTCATTGTGCGTGGGTTCCCGGTTTCGGTGGCTGGTTTGCATTCCACCGTATCACTTCGCATGGCTCTTGAACCAGCGATCTTGCCAAAGGGCGTCATCTTCCGGTGATCGGGGGATGCGTTTGCCTGCATCTTGGTGCAGCAAGTAATTTTTTGGGAGGCCTGAAAAAGGCAAAAAAAAAGCCGGGCAACAAATGTGCCCGGCAAGTTTATCAGGGAGGCTTCACGTCTGGGAGACGTAGGACCCTTCGCAGGGCCCTGGGTAAGCCGGACAGGGCGTCCGGCTAAGACCGAAAATTCGGTCAGGGAGAAAACTCTGTACCGCGGTGCGGTGTGTACCGCTGCGGTTCGAAAGGAAAGATAGCGTTTTTGCCGGGAAAGACCACTGCCAAATTGCTCTTTCAGCCATGCAAAATCTGCATAAATGTTGGGCGAGGCGTTGTTGTCATCTAACATATTGATAAAAAAGAGAAATATTTGGTTTAATCGTGTTGCTTGCTTGAGAAATGAGCAGGAACCGGGAGATTTTGTTGTGCAGGAGCAAAAAAAAAGCCGGTAGCAGGGGGGGGAGCTACCGGCAAAGATCAACAGGGAGGCTTACGTCTGGGAGACGTAGGGAATCTTGGGGAAGATTCCGATGTTGGATATCGTTCCAACGGACGGATCATGCGGAGATCAGGGAAGCTGAAGCGGTTTCGCTTTCGCGCTTGCTCACAACTTATGATGCAAATATACGAATGCTTATCTCTAATTTAAAATAGAATAATATCAGACCAACCATGCATATAGCGCATGGCAGAAAAATGTCAGTAATTTTAAGCAATTATGACGTGCCCCGCGTCTGACGCATCTTCAAACAGGTGAATGTGGGCGTGACTGTTACCGCTTATCCAAGCATTTTTGCATGAAACTCTTGATTGGGATTGCCTGAAGGTTGCGGCTTGTTGAGAAATGATGCCTAAAAGTTGCGGGGCTAGGGGTGCTATATGAACCTGCCGGATCAGGCGATGCAGGACTGTGAACTGAATAAGCAGCTTAGGCAGGCGCGTCTCGGCTTGTGTCAGGCTTCAGGTGCCATGCAATTGGCTGTCCTTTGGGGAGTCGTCAATTGTTTGCGTCATCCGCAAGACAAAACGGCCCGGAAAACCGGGCCGTTGGTAATGTCATATGGCAGCGGGGCAGGTTATTTATCAGTGCTGGCCGATGTTGCGGCGGCGGCTGCCTTTGCCTTGACCTTCGAGATTTCCTCGATCAGGAAATCGCGGAATACGGCAATGCGTTTTGAATGACGCAATTCTTCAGGATAAACGAAATAGGCGTCAAAACTTGGTCCTTCGAGTTCCGGCAGAATGCGGACCAGATTGCTGTTGGTCGGCAGCAGGTAGTCTGGCAGGGCCGAAATGCCAAGACCGGACTCGGTCGCACGGAAAATCCCGTAGATATTGTTCAGCTTCAGGATCGGGCGCATGTCCGGTTTGAATTGCTGCGCGGTCGCCATCATCCAGTTGACGTTTGAAACTGGCGGGCGCGCATCGGCACCATAGATGATCAGACGGTGATCCTTGAGATCTTCGGGCGTCTTGGGCATGCCGTACTGCTTGATATATTCCGGCGATGCAAAGACGTGATAGCGCAGTGTCATGAGCTGACGCTGGACCAGGTCGGCCTGACGGGGCGGCTGCATACGGATGGCGACATCGGCCTCGCGCATGGCAAGATCGAGTTCTTCGTCATTAAGCACCAGCGACAGTTCGATTTCCGGGTAGCGTTCCAGGAATTCATTGATGCGCGGGGTCAGCCAGGTCGAACCAAAGGCAACCGTGGTGGTGACTTTCAGCGGGCCGCTTGGACGTTCCTTGGATTCCCGAATGCGGGCCTCGGCCATCGATAATTTGGCAAAGACGTCATGCGCAGTACGATAGAGAAGTTCACCCTGTTCGGTCAGGATCAGGCCACGGGCGTGACGATGAAAGAGCGGAACCTTCACACTTTCTTCAAGTGCACTGATCTGCCGGCTTACAGCCGACTGGCTCAGATTAAGGTTTTCCCCTGCGTGAGTGAAGCTTCCGGCTTCCGCAACAGCGTGAAATACACGCAGCTTGTCCCAGTCCATAGACCCGCTCCTAGATGTCACTGCCGCACGGTTCTGCGCCAGTCCCCTGATAATACTTCTCTTCTTTTATGGGTAATTTGGTTTCAACACTGTTAAGCGCGTCACACAAACGACCCAACCGCACAATTAATAACCAATATGAGGCCTGCAGCATTTTCTGCAAGCAGGCATTTTCCCATTATTCATTTTCAAATATGGGCGTTTTTTGTGAAATGTCAGGCAATTGGCCGGATCAAAGCAATTTGGAACCATGAAAAAAGGGGATGCAAAAATGCATCCCCCAATCTCGGTCCGAGCCACTTGTCATGGATCGTATGCGTGTCCCGGATTTGTCAGGGCGCGCTTCGCGTCCCGATCATGCTTCGTGTTCAGCGATGAACTTTTCAGCTTCAAGGGCGGCCATGCAGCCCATGCCAGCCGCGGTCACGGCCTGACGGTAAACCTTGTCGGTCACGTCGCCTGCGGCAAACACGCCCGGTACGTTGGTAACCGTACTGCCCGGCTTTACCAGAACATAGTTTTCGTCATCCATGTCGACCTGGCCTTTGAAAACTGCGGTTGCCGGATCGTGACCAATCGCAACAAAGAAACCATCGGCCGGAATGTCGGTGACTTCGTCGGTTTTAATGTTGCGGACACGTACCGCCTCGACGCCATCCATCGGGCCGTCGCCGCCCAGAATGTCGTCAACAACACTGTCCCAGACCACATCGATCTTTTCGTGTTTCAGAAGACGCTCCTGAAGCATCTTTTCGGCGCGCAGTTCATCGCGGCGGTGGATCAGGGTCACCTTCGAGCAGATCCCGGCAAGATAGAGTGCTTCTTCAACGGCGGTGTTGCCGCCGCCAACAACCGTGACCGGTTTGTTGCGATAGAAGAACCCGTCACAGGTTGCGCACGCCGAAACACCGCGACCGTTGAATTTCTCTTCGCCCGGGAGACCAAGCCAGCGCGCCTGTGCGCCGGTCGAAATGATCACGGTTTGCGCAATATAGGTATCGCCGGAGTCGCCTTTGCAGACGAACGGACGTTTGGAAAAATCGACTTCGGTAATCAGGTCATGCACCATTTTGGTGCCGACATGTTCGGCCTGTGCCTTCATCTGATCCATCAGCCATGGACCCTGAATGACATCGGCAAAGCCCGGGAAGTTTTCGACATCGGTGGTGATCGTCAACTGCCCGCCCGGCTGAAGGCCCATGACCATCATGGGTTCAAGGTTGGCACGTGCGGCATAGATTGCCGCTGTGTAGCCAGCAGGGCCGGAGCCGATGATAAGGACTTTGGTCTGATGTTCCTGGGCCATGTTCTTTGTATCTGTCCGAGATTGATAAAAGCTGCCGTCGAACATATGGGCAGTCTGAACAAGACGCAACCGCTTCACGTAAACTTTGCCTGCGCAAAATGGCGTTTTTTGAATGGTGAAATTTTACGGTCGAAACAGGTAGTTTTGCTATGGCCTTGAAGGACACGGACAAGGCCGGTTTTCGAGGCGGTCAGGGGGGCCAAAAAGCGGTTTTTACTGCATTTTCAGTTACGGCATCCAAGCACAAGATTGCATTCCTGATCGGAATATATTATTGCCAGCAACTTGCCTCGCTGTAATATTGTTTCAATCGGGGTAACTTTCGCGCACAGAATCGAGGAATAAATGCAACGGGTCAAACTCGACAAGATCGACCGCAGAATTTTGCGCGATCTACAGGAAGATGGCCGCATGACCAATGTGGAACTTGCACGACGTGCAGGTATCTCGGCCCCACCCTGTTTGCGTCGTGTGCGCGCACTCGAAGAAACCGGCTTTATTCAGGGCTATCATGCCGATGTTGACGCGCAGGCGCTTGGTTACAATGTGACCGTGTTTGCGATGGTCGGTCTTGCAAGCCAGGCCGAACATGACCTTCGCGCATTTGAATCCCGTGCCGCGAACTGGCCGGAAGTTCGCGAATGCCACATGGTGGCAGGCGAGATGGATTTTCTGCTCAAGATCGTTTCACACAGCTGGGACGAGTATCAAAAGTTCCTGACCACGGAACTGACCGTTGCTGAAAACGTCAATCACGTGAAGTCGGCCCTGTCGATCCGAACTGCGAAAAACATGCCCGGTGTTCCGATTGATATAGATGCCGAAGACTGAGCCCCGACGGTCTCGCGAAGCTTCATGAACCGGTGTCGATCAGACACCGGTTTTTTTGTGCCCGGAGTTCGTGCCGTGGCCACTTCCTGCAGACGAGGTCCGAGGCCACCTGTTTGCGGTTTATGCCATTCGCTCACATCAAGGGTGGCATGCGTCAGAGGAGGGGCGTTGGGGTTCTTCGGTAGCTGGTTTTGGCTGTCGATTAAGTATTTGAAATAAAATGTTTAATTCAAAATTCGGCAGGAATCTGGTCTAAATTCTGTCAGAATAACCCCACTAAACGTAAGGATGAAAATCCTTGTAAAGGCTGTCGTTTAACCATACATACCTTTGTACCTATACTAATGGGATAGTTATTATATATAAGGGTAATAGTTGGAAGCGTTCAAAACTCTCCACAAAACCAGAGACATAGCGACCACAACAGAACCCGGATGGTCGGGAATTGTGCCAACAATGATGTTCGCCCTGGCGGGGGTATTGTTGCTGGTGTTGCTGTCATACCGTCCGTCGGACGGGATGGCAGGTGTCGGTATGGTTTTCCCGCTGTCCCTGTCTGAGGATGAAATCCTTTCACAGGTCGGTGCGGCGGGTGGTCGTGTGGTCAGGTTTGGTGGTTTCGGGCATATGGCTGTTGTCGTTCGTGATGATGGCATGGTGCCCAAGGCCGACGATTTCGGCGCGATGTTTGCCCTGTCTCCGCTGGTTGCTTCGGTATGTTTTGACTCTGGCGAAACCAGTAACCCTTTTTGACGTTTGGGTATGTGTTTATGGAAAAGTTACTTGAAATTCGGGCGAACGCGCTCAGGGCATTGTTTGTGATTCTGGCACTGCATATCCCGCTAAGCGGTATTGCAGGTTACATTGCCAGCAACGATGCCGTGTCTCCGGCCATTGCCAGTGCAGTGTTTGCTGTCATCGCTTTTGTGATCTATCGCATCGCAGGTGAACAGGCCCAGATTTCACGCTTTATCGTATCGTCTGCCATGATCTTGCAAGTCGGGGTGCTGGTCTATGCATTCCGCGGGCATCCCTGGCAGATTGACATACATATGTATTTCTTTGCTGCCCTTGCCGTACTTGGTGCGCTTGTGTGCTGGAAGACAATCGTTGTCGTGTCGGGGGTCATTGCGCTTCATCACCTGATTTTGAACTTTGCGGTTCCCTATTGGGTTTTCCCCGAGGGGGCGCAGTTCTGGCGTGTTGTCCTGCATGCGGTGATTGTGATTGTCGAGGCAGGTGTTCTGATCTGGTCGTGCAAAAGCCTTTATAACACGCTGGCCAATGCGGAAACTGCACGTACCGAGGCGGTCGAAGCGGCAAAAGCAGCAGAAGATCTGCTGGCCCAGAATGAGCAACTTCGCAAACAGCGCCAGATCGAACGTGATCAGTTCAAGCGCGAACTGGCTGACCAGATTTCAGCGATGATCGGCAAATCGGCCAGTGCGGTGGACGCGGAGTCCGTTCAATTGCAAGATCGGGCGCAGGTGATGAATGAGCGTGCCCGTGTTGGTCGTGAAGCATCCAAGGGTGCGGTTCATGCATCTGAAGAAACCTCGCAAAACGTTGAGTCTGCTGCATCCGCAGTCGACGAAATCAATGCGTCGGCCGAGGAAATCTCGCGTCAGATCGGGCGTGCGCGCGAAATCACCAACAATGCGGTGGATCGTTCGACAACGGCAAGTGAACGGATTGAATGGCTGTCGAATGCGGCAGAAAAGATTGGCGAAGTCGTCAATCTGATTACCGATATCGCATCGCAGACCAACCTTCTGGCATTGAACGCAACCATTGAGGCCGCGCGCGCTGGCGAAGCAGGCAAAGGCTTTGCTGTTGTTGCCAACGAGGTCAAAAACCTCGCTAACCAGACTGCGCGTGCGACCGACGAGATCGCCCAGCAGATTGCCGAAATCCAGGCTGCAACCGGGGATTCCGTGTCGGCGGTCAAGGGGGTATCGGAAACCATCGGCGATATGGTCGAAGTGGCCGCAACGATTTCCTCGACCATGGAACAGCAGCAGTCAGCAACCCGCGAGATTGCGCAAAGCCTTGGCATTACGGTTGAAGCTACCCGCGATCTTTCGGATCTGATCCATCAGTTGTCGCAGATCGCCGAAGAAACCGGTGCGACCGCAACCGAAATGCTTGGCAGTGCCGATCATCTTGGTTCAGAGGCAACCGACCTTAACCGTAATATCGAAGCGGTTCTCGAACGTCTGGCAAAAGCCGGATAATCAATTACGATAGACGTCCCAACGTGCAAAGGCCGGACATTAATTTGCCCGGCCTTTTGTTTGATATCGGTTCATGTCGATCTGGCGGCATAAAAAAAACGGCCCGAAATGCATCGGACCGTTTTCCTGATCTGGGTGTTTTCCGATTTACGAGAAATCGACCTTCAGAATTTCATAGCTTTTGATGCCGCCCGGGACGGTTACTTCGACGGAGTCACCAACAGACTTGCCAATCAACGCACGCCCAATCGGCGAGGTCGTTGAAATGCGGCCAGCATTGATGTCAGCCTCAATCGGGCCAACAACCTGATAGGTGGTTTCTTCGTCGGTATCTTCGTCGACAAGATCAACCTTTGCGCCGAACTTGACAACGCTGCCCGCCAGGGACGGAACGTCGATAACTTCGGAACGGCTCAGGACATCTTCGAGCTCGGCAATACGACCTTCGCAGAAACTTTGGCGTTCGCGTGCGGCATGGTATTCGGCATTTTCCGAAAGATCACCATGTTCGCGGGCTTCCGCGATTGCCTTGATGATTTCAAGACGTTCGACGGACTTGCGATGCTTCAGTTCTTCTTCGAGGCGCTGATGCCCTTGCGGGGTCATTGGTACTTTTTCCATCGCGCTCACAGCCTATTCTTATTAGAGGTCGATACTACAAAATCAACCGCCCGGCATTTTACCGCCGGGCGGTTTAAACTGTTCAGTCGGGTTCGGTGAAGAACCTCAGTACTTGTCCCCAAGATATTCCTGAACCGCGCGAACTTCAAGTGCGCCGCGTTTCAGGTTGTCGATGGCGCGCAATGTTGCGCGGGCACCGGCGACAGTGGTGTAGTACGGAATATCATCGGTAAGGGCAGTACGACGGATCGAGAAACTGTCGACCACAGCCTGTTTGCTCTCGGTGGTATTGAATACCAGGTTGATATCGCCGTTCTTCATCATGTCCACGATATGGGGACGTCCTTCCTGTACCTTATTGACCGGGGTGACGTCCAGCCCTTCTTTTTCAAGAGCTTCTGCTGTGCCATGGGTCGCAACCACGCCAAAGCCAAGGGCAATCGCGTCGCGTGCGAGTTGAACAGCGGCCGGTTTGTCATGGTTTTTGACAGAAATGAAGACCTTGCCACCGAGCGGCAGCGTATGGCCGGCAGCCATCTGTGCCTTGGCAAAGGCACGACCGAAATCGGTATCAAGACCCATGACTTCACCGGTCGAACGCATTTCCGGGCCAAGCAGGGTATCAACGCCAGGGAAGCGGTTGAACGGAAGGACCGCTTCCTTGACAGCGATATGTTTGAAAGGACCGTGATCAATTTCAAAATCGCCAAGCTTCTCACCGGCCATGATTCGTGCGCCGATCTTGGCAATCGGGTTGCCGGTTGCCTTGGCGACGAACGGAACCGTACGCGAAGCGCGCGGGTTAACTTCGATCAGATAGATCGTGTCATCCTTGATCGCGAACTGAACGTTCATCAGGCCGACAACATTCAGTGCCTTGGCAAGCTGAACCGTCTGGGCCTTGAGGCGTTCGATCATTGCGTCATCAAGCGAGTAAGGCGGCAGCGAGCAGGCAGAGTCACCCGAATGGATACCGGCTTCTTCGATATGCTGCATGATGCCTGCGACAAAGACGTTTTCGCCGTCAGAAACAGCATCAGCGTCGATCTCGATCGCATCCTGAAGGAAGCTGTCGATCAGAACCGGGCTTTTGCCTGAAACCTGGACGGCTTCCTGCATGTAGCGCAGAAGGTCTTCGGTGGTGTGAACGATTTCCATCGCACGGCCGCCCAGAACATAGGACGGGCGGATCACGATCGGGTAACCGATGCTTTCGGCGATCTTGACAGCTTCGTCAACCGAACGGGCAATGCCGTTTGCCGGCTGCTTGAGGCCAAGCTTGTGGATCAGGGCCTGGAACCGGTCACGGTCTTCGGCAAGGTCGATACTGTCGGGGCTGGTGCCGAGGATCGGAATACCGGCCTTTTCCAGAGCAGCCGAAAGTTTCAGCGGGGTCTGGCCACCATACTGAACGATCACGCCAAGCAGCTCGCCATTGGACTGTTCAAGCTGGCAGAGCTCGATCACGTCTTCGGCGGTCAGCGGTTCGAAATACAGACGATCCGAGGTGTCATAGTCGGTTGAAACCGTTTCCGGGTTGCAGTTGACCATGATCGCTTCGATACCGGCTTCGCGCAGCGCATAGGCCGCGTGCACACAGCAGTAATCGAATTCGATGCCCTGACCGATACGGTTCGGGCCGCCACCAAGAATGATGACTTTCTTGCGATCAGTAACCTCGGCTTCGTTTTCGGGTTCGAAGAAGCCGTCACCTTCATACATGGAATACATGTACGAGGTGCGTGACGGGAATTCGGCAGCACAGGTGTCGATGCGCTTGTAAACCGGACGCAGGCCAAGAGCCTGACGCTCAGCGCGAACCGCGTCTTCTTCCTTGCCGGCCAGTTCGGCCAGACGGGCGTCAGAGAAACCGAGTTTCTTGAGACGCAGCAATTCCTGCTTGTCGCTTGGAATGCCGTTGGCGCGGACTTTTTCTTCTTCGGCGACCAGCATTTCAAGCTGCTTGAGATACCAGGGGTCGAACTTGGTTGCCGACTGGATTTCTTCAAGCGTCATGCCATGACGGAACGCCTGTGCCGCATAAAGAATGCGGAACGGGATCGGCTGGGTCAGCTGAGCGCGGATTGCCGCCTTGTCAGGGGCGCCTTCGATTTTGACTTCGTTCAGACCGGTCAGGCCGGTTTCCATTGAACGCAGGCCTTTCTGAAGGCTTTCGGCAAAGCTGCCACCAATTGACATGGCTTCGCCGACCGACTTCATCGCCGTACCCAGAAGCGGCTTCGCACCCGGGAACTTTTCAAAGGTAAAGCGCGGGATCTTGGTGACGACATAGTCAATGGTCGGTTCGAACGATGCCGGGGTGACACCGGTTATGTCGTTATCAAGTTCATCGAGCGTGTAACCAACCGCAAGCTTGGCAGCGATCTTGGCAATCGGGAAACCGGTCGCCTTGGATGCCAGTGCGGAGGAACGCGACACGCGCGGGTTCATTTCAATAACGATCAGGCGACCGTCTTCCGGGTTTACGGCGAACTGAACGTTCGAGCCACCGGTATCAACACCGATCTCGCGCAGAACTGCCAGCGAGGCATCGCGCATGATCTGGTATTCTTTATCGGTCAGGGTCAGCGCCGGGGCGACGGTGATCGAGTCTCCGGTATGGATGCCCATCGGATCGACGTTTTCGATCGAACAAATGATGATGCAGTTATCCGCGTTGTCGCGAACAACTTCCATCTCATATTCTTTCCAGCCCAGAATGGATTCTTCGATCAGAACTTCGTGGGTCGGCGAAATCGCCAGACCGTTGCGGACGATCTGTTCGAATTCTTCACGGTTATAGGCAATACCGCCACCTTCACCACCAAGGGTGAAGCTTGGGCGGATGATGGCCGGAAGGCCGGTGATCTCGAGCGCCTTGACCGCGTCTTCGAAGGTGCGAACCATTGCAGAGCGCGCACTTTCAAGACCGATCTTGTCCATGGCATCGCGGAACAGCTGGCGGTCTTCGGCCTTTTCGATGACGTGCTTTTTCGCACCGATCATCTCGACGCCATATTTTTCAAGCGTGCCGTCATTAAACAGGGCAAGTGCCGTGTTCAATGCGGTCTGGCCACCCATGGTCGGCAGAAGCGCGTCCGGGCGTTCCTTTTCGATGATCTTGGCAACCATCGCCGGTTTGATCGGCTCGATATAGGTCGCATCGGCCAGGTTGGGGTCGGTCATGATGGTCGCAGGGTTCGAGTTGACCAGAATGACACGGTAGCCCTCTTCCTTAAGGGCCTTGCAGGCCTGGGCACCGGAATAGTCAAACTCGCAAGCCTGACCAATGACAATCGGGCCGGCACCGATGATGAGGATTGATTTGATATCTGTACGTTTCGGCATGTCGTTTTCCGCTTTTCGCAGGGCGGGCGCACGTGCTGCACCGCCTCGTTTAAGTCCGTTAATCGCGTATCTTTGGAGCGTGTCCTGACCCGGAGATCAGGATTTGGCTTCCTTGATCAGACCAACGAAACGTTTGAACAGGTAGTGGCTGTCATGCGGCCCCGGGGAAGCTTCCGGGTGGTACTGAACCGCAAAGGCCGGTTTGTCTTTGGCGCGCAGACCCGCAAGCGACCCGTCAAACAGCGAGAAGTGGGTTGCTTCGACATCGTCAGGCAGGCTGTCCTTGTCAACGACAAAGCCGTGGTTCTGCGAGGTGATCTCGACGACACCGGTGGTGGTGTCCTTGACCGGGTGGTTGGCACCGCGATGGCCGACATCCATTTTCTTGGTCTTCGCACCAAGGGCGAGCGCCATCATCTGATGACCAAGGCAGATGCCAAAGACAGGTTTGCCACTATCAATCAGCTTGCGAATGGTAGGGACCGCATATTCGCCAGTTGCCGCAGGATCACCAGGACCGTTCGACAGGAAGATGCCATCCGGGCTCATCGCAAGGATTTCTTCAGCCGAGGTGGTTGCCGGAACAACCGAGACCTTGCAATCAAGGCTTGCGAGATTGCGCAGGATGTTGCGCTTTACGCCGTAATCGATGGCGACGACATGGTGTTTGGCATTGCCAAGCTTGCCGTAACCGTCTTCACGCGACCACAGGGTTTCTTCCCAGTCATAGCCGGTCGTGCAGCTGTTATCCTTGGCAAGATCCATGCCCTCGAGGCCCGGCCATTCATTTGCCTTGGCAATCAGGGCCGGAATATCAAAGATACCATCCGGGTTATGGCAGATCACGCCATTGGGAGCGCCTTCGGTACGGATGCGCTTGGTCAGGCGACGGGTATCGACACCTGCGATCCCGATACGGCCATGTTCGGCAAGCCATTCGTTGAAATGTTTCCGGGCACGATAGTTGGAAGGCTCGGTGATGTCCTGGCGCAAGATGCAGCCAAGGGCAACCGGTTTGGCATTTTCAATATCTTCGTCGTTGGTGCCGACGTTGCCGATATGCGGGAAGGTAAAGGTAATCATCTGACCGGCGTAGGATGGGTCGGTCATGATTTCCTGATAGCCCGTGATAGAGGTGTTGAAGCAGACTTCACCGACGACCTCTCCTCGGGCACCGACGCCGCGTCCCCAAAATACTGAACCATCTGCGAGAACCAGAACGGCAGAAGCACCAGGAGGCGGGGTGTGCGTGGGCGCTGACATTGGCAAATGTCCTTTCGATCTTTCCACGGTGAGACACGGAGTCTTTATATATAATAAATACAGGCAAGCCGACAAAAACGACTGCAATCTGACTGCATACCGGGCATGCGGACGTGCCAAGTCGATCCCAGCATGTTGGACTGTGCATCTGTGATGTCACAGCGGGCCGTGCTGGAAGCGAAGCAAATCGTAATCCCGGTAGGCAAATTGGCGGATGTCTACGGGAGTCGTCCGGTCCTGTCAAGAACCCATCGAAACTTTTATTTTCCAAGGAAAATCAACGGTTTGCGGGGGAAGGTTTTCTTTGCGTCGAATGCCGTAATGGGGTATGTTCGGTCCTTTCTTCCACAGAATCAGAGATGAGCCATGCTGCGATCGCAGCTTAACGACGCTTTGAAAAAGGCTGTCCTTGCCAAGGATGCCTGCTCCGTTACCACCGTGCGCCTTATTCTGGCAGCACTTAAAGAACGCGATATCGCTGCACGGGGCGAGGGCAATACCGACGGCATCACGGATGACGACATCATCAATCTGCTTCAGGCAATGGTGAAACAGCGCCGTGAAAGCATCGAGATGTACACCAAGGGCAACCGCCCGGAACTTGCTGATCAGGAAGCCGCAGAAATCGGCGTGATCGAAAAGTTCCTGCCCGCACAGCTTTCTGATGCTGAAATCGAGGAAGCCGTGCGTGGAACTGTTACCGAAATCGGCGCGACCTGTCTGAAAGACATGGGACGCACCATGGCAGCGCTGCGCGACAAATATAGCGGCACCATGGATTTCGGCAAAGCAGGTGGCGTTGCCAAAAAACTTCTGGGTTAATCCAGACAGTCCTATTTAATTTGAAAGCCGGGCGTGTAAAATCGTCCGGCTTTCGTCGTCCCTAAAGCCTGCCATGCGCGCGCATGATTTATAATGGCGTTCCCGTAAGAAGGCAGGGCTGGGGCAAAGACCATCAACAGGGTTGCGCACACGCGTAACCATAAACGGGATCGGGACATCATGAGCTTTCCCCAGTCGTTTCTGGACGACCTGCGGGCACGGGTAGGACTGGCAGATATTGTCGGTTCATCGGTGAAGCTGATCAAACGCGGCCGCGAATATTCCGGTCTGTGTCCGTTCCATTCCGAAAAATCCCCGTCGTTTACGGTCAATGAGCAAAAGGGTTTCTATCACTGCTTTGGCTGTGGGGCGCATGGCGATGTCATCAGTTTCATGATGAATACCCGTGGTCTGACCTTTGTCGAGGCGGTCGAGGTCCTTGCCAATCAGGTCGGCATGGAGGTGCCCAAACCGTCACGTGAAGCCCAGGAACGCGAACAGAAGGCCAAAACCCTTTATGAGGTGATGGAGGCGGCCTGTGTGTTTTTTGAGCGCATGTTGCGCATGCCTGAGGGCAAGGAAGGGCTTGATTACTTCCATCGTCGCGGCCTTGACGACAAAACCATTACCGATTTCCGCCTTGGCTTTGCGCCCGATAACCGTGCGGCCCTGAAAGCAGCGCTCAAGCGCGAGGATATCGACGAAAGGCTGATGATCGAAGCAGGCCTTCTGATCGAGCCTGAAGACAACAGTCGGCAAAGTTATGACCGGTTCCGTGGCCGGGTGATGTTCCCGATCCTTGACCGGCGTGGCCGGGTGGTGGCCTTTGGCGGGCGCGTGATGGGCGATACCAAGCCGAAATACCTCAATAGCCCGGACACACCACTATTTCACAAGGGCCGCTTGCTTTACGGGTTGCCGCAGGCGCGCGAGGCGGCGCTCCATGATGCCCCGATCATCGTTACCGAGGGCTATATGGATGTGATCGCCCTGCATCGCGCCGGTTTCCGGGGGGCTGTCGCGCCGCTTGGAACAGCGGTGACCGAGGAGCAGATCGGCGAGCTTTGGAAAATGACCAACGAGCCGGTCCTGTGTCTGGATGGCGATGCAGCCGGGAAACGTGCGGCGGTGCGTGCAGCCGAGCGCGCCCTTCCGATCCTGCGCCCGGGCAAGTCATTGCTGTTTTCCATCCTGCCTGAGGGCGAGGATCCCGATAGTCTGATGGCAGGTCCCGGCGGCTTTGAAAGCTTCAAGAAGATCATTGATCAGGCGGTTCCGCTGGCCGAGCTGGTCTGGCGGATGGATGTCGGGGCGCACAAGATCGATACCCCGGAACGGCGTGCGGCCCTTGAAGCTGATATCAATCAGCGTATTTCGGTGATTGCCGATGAGGCCGTACGCGGCCAGTACAAGTCGATGTTCAATGACCGGATCTGGAAACTGTTCAAGGGTGAGCGCGGAAACAGGCCCGTCGGGCGCGCTGTTTCGGGCGGTGGATATCAAAATAAAAAGCTGCCACGGGGTGGCAAACGCGGGAAAAATGACCATTTCTTGGGTCCGGCCGGGAAAGCAGTGCCGGGCATGTCGCGACCTCCGATGCAGAAGAAGCGCGATCTGCAGGACTCCATTCTTTTGCTGACACTGATCAATCATCCTGCCCTGCATGACGAGATCGGTGAACAGCTTGGAATCTATAGTTGTGCAGACTCCGCGCTTGACAATCTTCGTCGGGCCGTCTTAAAGCTGCTTGATGACGATCCTGGACTTGATTCCGATTCAATCAGGACCCATTTGGAGCGCGACGGGCTGTCAGAGACAGTTTTGCGGGTGGTCAGTGCGGATGTAATTGCGCACGCCGCTTTCGCCAAGCCCGAAACGCCGCTCGAACGGGCCAGAACGGGTTGGAAACAGGTTTTTTCCATGGCTGTAAGCTCCCTGGAGGACGAAGAGGCAAAATACGCCGTCCGACAGTTGGCAGCAGATACCAGTCAGGAAGAATGGGAGAGATTTTCTCACAGGCGTGAGGATCTCGCCCGTCGCCGGGAAAAAGTGTTCAAGCTCGACGACTGATCTTTGAGTGTTCTGCACTCAGGATCGGCGATCGGGCTATTTGTGATTTGCGCTGACAAGACAGCGCGTGGGACAACAACGGTACGAATGTACCCAGCGGGAAACGGGGAATAGATGTCGTCTAAGACTTCGAACGCTGAAGAGAAAAAGAACTCTTCTGAAAACGCAGACGGACCTCTTCTCGATACATATAAAGCGGCCATCAAGAAGCTCATTGCCAAGGGCAAGGAGAAAGGCCACATCTCGGTCGATGAGTTGAACGCGGCTCTGCCGTCGGAACATTTCTCGTCAGAGCAGATCGAAGACGTGATGAGCAATCTCAACGAGATGGGCATCAATGTCATCGATGGCGACGACGCAGATGACAATGACGACGACAATGATGATTCGGATTCGGATCCGCGCGGCAATATCTCGGAAGAAGATGTCGGCCGTACCGATGATCCGGTGCGCATGTATCTGCGCGAGATGGGCAGTGTTGAGCTGCTGTCGCGCGAAGGCGAAATCGCCATTGCCAAGCGTATCGAGGCCGGCCGTGACATGATGATTGGCGGGATTTGTGAATCCCCGCTGACCATTCGTGCCATCGTGAACTGGCATGATCAGCTTCAGGCTGGTGAACTTTTGCTTCGTGATGTTATCGACCTTGAAACCACCTATGGCGGCGGCCCGGATGCCGAAATCGCTGCCGAGGAAGGCGAGGAAGAAGAAGTTGATGCAGAGGCGGATGTCGAAAGCTTCGATTCTGCCAATGACGACGAGGACGAAGAAGCCGAAACCGAAACCCCCGAGCCGATCGGTGGCGATGACGCCGAAGAAGAAGAGGAAGACGAGGACGACGAAGAGTCCGGGGATTCCGACGGCGAAGAGGGCGGCGACGGCGATGATGATGACGACGAAGACGAGAACGAACAGGTCAACGTTTCTCTTTCCAAGATGGAAGAAGAACTGACCGAGCAGGTTCTTGAGAAATTCGAACTCATCGCCAAGACCTATGAAAAGCTCCATAAGGCCCAGGAACAGCGACTGGTTGCCCTTAACAAGGGTGAAGCGGTTCCGGCAGCGACCGAGAAGCGCTATGCCAAGCTCAAGAACGAGATGGTCGAGCTGATGGAAGACGTTCATCTGAACAACTTCCGTATCGAAGAGCTTCTTGACCACCTGACGGGTCTTAACAACCGTTTGCTCGGCCTTGAAGGCAAGCTTCTGCGCTTTGCCGATCGTTGCAAGATCAAGCGTCCGGATTTCGTCAAACAGTATCAGGGGCATGAACTTGACCCGAACTGGATGGAACGCGTTGCCGGTCTTCCGGGCAAGGGCTGGAAAGCCTTTATCGAACGCTATCCCGAAGAAATCGCCAAACTGCGCGAAGATGTTGGTGGTGTTTCGGCCGAGGTCGGCCTTCCGATCAGCGAATTCCGCCGCGTTTACAGTGTTGTGAACAGGGGCGAACGCGAAGCCGGTCGTGCGAAAAAAGAGATGATCGAGGCCAACCTGCGCCTTGTGATCTCGATTGCCAAAAAATACACCAACCGTGGTCTTCAGTTCCTTGACCTGATTCAGGAAGGCAATATCGGCCTGATGAAGGCGGTGGACAAATTCGAATACCGCCGCGGGTACAAATTCTCGACCTATGCGACCTGGTGGATCCGTCAGGCCATTACGCGTTCTATCGCCGATCAGGCCCGTACGATCCGTATTCCGGTTCACATGATTGAAACCATCAACAAGCTGGTGCGTACCTCGCGTCAGATGCTGCATGAAATCGGTCGTGAGCCGACCCCGGAAGAGCTGGCAGAAAAGCTTCAGATGCCGCTTGAAAAGGTTCGCAAGGTTCTGAAAATCGCCAAGGAGCCGATCTCGCTCGAAACCCCGATCGGGGACGAGGAAGACAGCCATCTTGGCGACTTCATCGAAGACAAGAACGCCGTTCAGCCGCTTGATGCTGCGATCCAGGCCAACCTGCGTGAAACCACCACACGGGTTCTGGCATCGCTCACCCCGCGTGAAGAACGTGTTCTGCGTATGCGTTTTGGCATCGGCATGAACACTGACCACACCCTCGAAGAGGTTGGTCAGCAGTTTTCCGTGACCCGTGAACGTATCCGTCAGATCGAAGCAAAAGCGCTGCGCAAGCTCAAACATCCGTCGCGCTCGCGCAAACTGCGTTCGTTCCTCGATTATTAAGAATTCAGACGACGTTCGGGCTTGACCTTGGCCCGAAAATCGCTAGTTTTCGGGACCGCACCAGTCATCTGGTGCGGTCTTTTCTTTACCCGGACTTTTGTCTTGGGGACCCGTAGCTCAATTGGTTAGAGCCGACCGCTCATAACGGTCTGGTTGGGGGTTCAAGTCCCTCCGGGTCTACTATGGAGCAGTGTTTACAGAGCGTATTCACTGCTCCAT
>NZ_JPWI01000006.1 GCF_003326795.1 Thalassospira profundimaris
TGAGCGAGCAAAGCGAGCGCTAATCCTGCCCATACATCCAATCAGGTTTTTACTGTCCGAATACGTGACCATGCTGGAATGGCCAATGAGATAATCAGAATGGCCGTGAGCAGTCCCTGTGCCAGCAGGGTTTCCGTTACCGGGTAGAGACCGAAATACAACTGCAACCAGGGTGCATCCGGGAACCATGAGACCGGGGTGGCGGACATAATCGCGGCGGTTTGCAGGCCCCGGATGCCACTGCCGACGAGCATGATGCAAAGAATTGCCAAAAGAATCCCTGTTGTCCGGAAGAAGGTAGTTATCGGCAATTTCGTTTCCAGCCCCAGTATGGCGAAAGCTGCCACAAGGGACAAAGCTGTGCCAGTAAACAATCCGCCAAGAACCGGTAGTGTCGGCGCATCGATCAGCAATGCTTCATAAAACAAGACTGTCTCGAAGCCTTCGCGAAAGACAATCAGGAAAGCCAGCGAAAGCAGGGTGAACCAGCCAAGAAACTTCTGTTTGTCGCCTTTTCTTGCATCGGAGGTCAGCGCGACTTTGTGTTTAATCTCAGCCATCCAGTCGCCGACATAGGCTTTGCGGAAAATCCAGTGCGTCACATAGAAAAGCACGGCAGCTGCAACAAGGGCGGTTCCTCCTTCAAGGAGTTCGCGTTGCAAGGTGCTCATGGCAAACAATTTTCCGACGGCAAACCACAGAAGGAAAGATCCTGCCAGGGCCAGGGTGATGCCGAGCGTGATCGGCCATAACCATCCGTTCGGTCCTTTGGCTTTGACGCCATTTGATTTAAGTGCCCCGATCATGCAGGCAAGAATCAGGACAGCCTCGAGCCCTTCGCGCAACAAAATCGCAAGAGATTGAACGAAAGCACCAAGCGAGGACAATTGTGTGTCGAGGATGGTCGACGCCTCGGTAGTTTGTCGTTTCATCCGATCGACGGTGATTTTAAGGGGCTCCAGAGGGCCGTGATCAGCGATGAGTTTGCCCAAGCCTGGTTCCGTGATGCTGCCTTCCCAGAAATCTGATTCCAGTTTCAGGGCAAGAGAAGGCGAACGCGGGACAAGCCGTTGTTCAATATCGGGATCGAAAAAGGCATAGGCTTCCAGCCGTTTAAGCTCTGCCTCGGCCCAGTCGCCGGCTTGGGCAATCAGCAAAATCTCGTCAAACAGATCGGGAAGCAGCAGCAATGATGCCTTGTATCCGCCATTGGCCGTGTCACTGCCATAGGTGTCGGCAATGATTTCCTGCCCTTCGGTGGCAAGATTTCGGATTTGCTCAGGGTTTCCCTTGCTGCTGATCAGATATTTCATCTCGTCGAGAATAGTACCAAGCCGGTCGAAAGATCGGGGGTGGCGTTGTGAGAGGTCATGACCAAGATCGCCATAGATCATCTGGGCACGGTCACGGAAAAGCTGTGCTTCGAAATATTCAAACGGAATGGTGATTTCGCCGTCGCGAACACCTTTTTCATATTCAAGCGGGATCAGGTTCAAAAAGCGCGCCAGAAGCCGGACCCGTCGTTCGAGTTCATCCTGTGGCAGGCTGGTCGGGGCATAGGTCGCGAACAGATCCTGAAGATGTTGAAGGTTTGTCTCAAGCTCGTCGTCCCCGGATGCTGTGCGTAACCCGGTCATGATGTTGCTGATTTCAGTGCCCTTTTGCGGGCCAAGCCGTTCGGTAATATTACCTGCAAGAAGGCGGTGCAAGCCTTGGGCGCGGGCAATGGTTCCAGCCAGTTGGACGGTATAGTTCTGTGCAAGATGGGTTCGCGCATCGGCAAGCTCGCGTCGTAATTCGCTGGCATAAATGCCAAGTAACTCAGTCTTGATAATATCGCGGGTCTGAAGAGGGGAAAGACGACCGGCAAGTGCTTCGCGCATGGCAATACTGGCGGCAGTGTCGCGCGATGTGCGGGCATATTCACGGATATTCAGCCATTGTGATGCAGTTTCGACATCACCGGAATTCAGAAGATCAACAGTTCTTGCAAATGCACCATGGAGTATTGCCGTGCGGATGTCGGCATGGGCAGATGCCGCTTTGGCCGGGTTCCATGTTGAAACCGCGTTTGCGTAATCAATCAGTGCGTCGGAAACAGTGCGGGCCTGATCCGGAACAGCGATTTCAAAGGAGGCGGCAAGATGGTCGTTCCAAAGCGACTGAATTCTGGCCAGTTTGCCCGCCGCCTTTTCTTCCAGAGCATGATCAACAGGCCGATACATCATCCGGATCAGAGAGGCACTTGTGCTCTGTAATTCTTCGGCATCCTGCCAGGCAAGGTTTGGTTGAGCAAAACCGTTTGATAGCGGGGCTGCGATGATCACGAAGGTCAGTAAAGCCAATCGGAAAATACAGGGGGTCATGGCCGTGCCTTTTTATCTGCAGGAAGACTGAACGTTGCGCTGACAAGTTCGAAGGGAGGGACAATCAGGTCGGTCTTCAATGTGTTGAAGATAAATTCCTGGGTGGCGACCCGGTACCAGAGACGTGCGGTGATCTGGTAAGGGCCGGTGTTGTCACCGGAAAGCGCAACGTCATAGGTAACGATGTCTTCGCCTTTTGGGGGGACGCCTTTGCGCAAATGCGTTATCTCTGCGGTTATGAAAGTCAGATGATCGGGAATGCGATTGCCCGCACTGTCGCGAAAGTCTTCGCGCCAGATAACCGCGTCTGGATCGGTTTGCCCGCGTTCGGTATCGAAGCTGCCGGAATGATAGATCACCGAGCCGTCTGCGTCCGAAACCACAATTTCAAGCCACATATATTTCTGATCGATCACACCTGTTGGCAGGTTGTGACCAGCACCAAGATTCTGTACGGCGATGTCAAAAACGAGCCGGTTATCGGTAACGTGACTGCCTTTCAGGGCAAGTCCGGCAGCAGCGCGCAACAGGGCTGATGTTGCCGTTCCCTGTTTTTCAATCAGGCGAGTGTTTTGTTCTTTGGTTAGTCCTGGCAATATCCCGCCGCGTAACCATGTCAGGTTTGATCCAAGAGAGGTATCAAACATCAGGTAATTTGCCCCGACAAAGTTATGGGCATAGCGTTCAGGTTTGCGAATGTCCCCGTCGCGGATTTGTCGAACATAGGATGCCGGATCCGGCGCCATGTGACAGTCCTGACAAGTGATGTCATTTTGGGCGTACCAGCTGTCGCGCCATTCGACAAAGGTGCTTTGGACATGTTGTCTTGTTGTCGCCTTGGACATCGATTGATCATAGTTTTCGGTATGGCATCCGCCGCAGAAATCAGCGCTGGCAATCAGGGCATTGGTCTTGGCTGCACCAAAGGCACGGGCATGATCACGCGGTGCGGCAAGGATCATCGGGTTGGAGAGTTGATCGACACCGGTATTCACAGCTAGGGTAAGCGCCCCATTGCCTTCAAGAGGGTCGGCATGGGTAGCGGTATGGCACATGACGCAACTGATCCCTTCGGTCTCGGCGTCTGAAGGCATGACAGATTTGAAGCGATTGGTACGTCCTGCCAGAACTTCACCCGGTGCATGACATCCTTCGCAAAACCGTGCACGTTCGATCCCGTCACGGTGCAAGTTTTCATTGGCCTCTACAGCGCGTTCGTAAACTGTGTCGCGACCGGCTATGGCATGCAGCGACGGGGCCCACTCATCAAATTCCTTTTGATGACAGGTGGCACAGGTTGCGGCGGACTGAATTTTTGACGGATCGACAAGACGACCGTTATCGGTTTGCAGTCGCGACGGCCAGAAAGGCCGTTCTGCACCATTTTCATCCGGTCCAAAGGGCAACTGATAGAACGGGATATTGACAAGGTCGATGCCCGGTTCCGGCGCGGGAGGGCGTAGAAGATAAAGGGAAACGACAATCAGGATGCCAATGATACAGCCAGATATCAAAAGCGGGAGATTGGCTTTGAGTTGTCTTTTCATTTCTCCCCCCGGTTTGAATGCGGGGTCGGGTTGCACCAGTGCCGCAACCCCAGATGAATAACCAGACCGATCATGGCAGTGACGGCCCCCCATAAATGCAGAAAAGTCAGGAGATAGGTTGTTTCGAACTGCCAGAACCAGATTTTCCCGGTCAGGTAGATTGCAGGGGGCACGACCATCAGCCATCCGGTTGCGATGATCAGAATGTATTTTGCGATCAGCAACCAGCTCAGTCCGGTGAATATTTTGCGCTGACTTGTCGCGAGACCCTGTTTGATATGGCTCGCGACCCAGACAAGAAACAGGACAGTAAAAATCAGCCCGACAAATAGATGAAACAGCAAAACAGTTTCACCAGCGTTCCAGTTATGTCCGGCGAAGAATTCCAGATAAAGTCCGGTGCCAAGCAGGAGGGCAAAAAGATATGTCAGAACCTGCATCCGCGAGTTCGCGCGGATCAGGCTCATTACACCTGCACGTGCAGGAACGTACTGGACAGTTGAAAGCGGGAAAGTTGTGTTTTTTGTCGTCATGGCTGTTCTTGCTGGTCGTCAAGCCGGGCGGACTTCAATGTCCGCCGGCTTGATTGATGCGGGACAAATTAGCCGCGGATATTGACTTTGTTCTGGGCTGCGGCCTGCAGGATCATTGCGACAATCCGGTCGGCAATATCCTGGGCCTCGTTGCCCAGTGCATCGGCTTCTTCAATGCCGAATTTTTCACCGGACTTTTCGCGGGCATAGGTATCCTCAACCAGCGAAAGAAGTTCTTCGAAGCCTGATTTGATCCGGCTATCAAGGTCGGGATTATCAGCGGAAACAACTGGCGAGATGGCGTTGAAATACATTTTTTTGCACCCGCCCATGATCCCCTGAACATCGGCAAGGCGGCTTTGCGCGACAAAGGCACCGACTTCTCCGGTGATGAACTGGGATTCCTTCCACTCACCGAAATAGTCGCCAACTGTTGGTGTCATTGTCACAACCGAGGTAAAGGCATCGTCACGGTTCGGCTTCCAGACCGACATGTCGCTATGCAATTTTTTGGCCCAGTGCGTCAGGGCCTGTGCCGCACCAAGTCCGAGATTGGCATCAAAAAGCATTTCTCCCGGTGCTTGTTTGCCATCGTCATTGAGGTCTGCGACCAGCTTGATATGGCTTTCCTCCATGCCCCAGAACAGGGGTTCCGTGATGCCGTGGAAAAGGTTTCCCGGCCGGGAAAGCACGGTTCCGTCAGGGAGTGTCAGATCGTATTGGGCGATATCCTCGTTTTCGGTTCCGGGATTGCCAGCATCAAGGATCAGGTCATATTTTGCGGTTTCAGGGATCCCGGCAACGATACCTTCAATGGTTTCATACTGGTTGGATGCTTCTAGCCAGAGTGTTCGGATATTTTGTATCTGACCGGCCAGAACAGGGCCTTTGGCCTGCCAGGCAGCAGCATAGTTTCCATCATGTGATGCGATGATATCGGCATAGGCAGACACTGCATTTTCAAGCAAGCCTGCCTGCGAGATCAGTCGTTCATTATGATCAAGTGTAAACTGTTTGACATTCTCAAGGCCCCTGATTTCCGCATCATCAGTTGCAAAGGCATTGCCCGAGATTGCAAGACACGATGCCAGTGCGGCGGTCAGAAGAACGGGTTTCTTGAACATATTCCTACCTTTCAGATCAAAAAATGGCGGTTGCGGTAAAACAGACGGGGTTGCGAATACGGCCCGCCTGTTTCACCGAATAATCGGTGCGGGAATATTTGTGATAACAATTATCATTTGCGAAAAGAGGCGAACTTGATGCTGGTCAAGTCAAACTGGTCGGGCTTTTATCGCGCCAAGCGATTTGACGATGATCAAGTTCACGGGCTGGTGCTGGTGTCTTAATCCATCGGTTACCCGCATTGAGCGAAAGGTCACGGGGGTTGGATCAAGGTCCGTGGCCGTGGCCTTTTGCCTTTGGGGAATAGTGAGTTTTGCTAACGGAATGCGGTGAAAATCCGCAGCGGTCCCGCCGCTGTAACCGGTATGCTGCAAACAATGCCAGAGCGGCAGTCACTGAATGAGCAATCCATTCGGGAAGGCAGTTTGGAGCGTTCCGACCGGGAGCCAGAAGACGAGTAAAACACGTTTCAACAAGATTGTGTGCCGATGGAAAAGGTCATGGCAGAACTGCCGCAATCTTGCCTTTCCAGGAGAAGGTTGAATGTTGGAAACCCGTGCAAAGCACGAAAAGACAAATATTTCAGAGGGCATCCAGTCGCTTGATGATATCCGGGCGTTGCTCGGGTCATTGCCGATGGCCGATGAAGGGCCGGTGATCAAGGCACGGCAAAGGGACCTTGAACTGACAAAGCCGCGCGGCAGCCTGGGCAGACTTGAGGAAATTGTTTTCTGGTTGTGCCGGTGGCAACAAAGTGACGTTCCGCAAATGGATTACCCGCAAGTTTGTGTCTTTGCAGGAAACCATGGAATTGTGCAGCATGATGTTTCTGCTTTTCCACCGTCCGTCACGGCATTGATGGTTGATAACTTTGCAAAGGGCGGGGCCGCGATCAATCAGTTCAGTACGGAACTTGGGGCCGAGGTGACAGTGCGAGCCCTTGATCTGGACCGTCCGACCCGTGATTTCACCGTTGAAGCAGCGATGAGCGAAGATGAATGCGTTGATGCTTTTCGTATCGGCATGGAGGCAGTGAACCCGGATGCCTCGTTCCTGTGCCCGGGGGAAATGGGGATCGGGAATACAACATCTGCTGCGGCAATTTGCCATATCATGTGGGATGGTACGCCGGGCGACTGGGTAGGATCGGGAACAGGTATCAACCGCGATCAGTACAAGCGGAAGATCAATATCGTGAAGCAGGCAAAAGCCTGCCACGATATGTCGGTGAAAGATGGTCTGGACGTTTTGCGCTGTGTCGGAGGCCGGGAAATCGTTGCGATGGCCGGGGCGATTATCGCCGCCCGGCTGCTAAGCATTCCGGTTATGCTTGACGGGTTTATATGCAGTGCGGCAGCGGCCACACTGCATGAAACATCTTCCAAAAGCCTGATGCATTGCATGGTCGGGCATGGATCAGCGGAGCCGGGGCACAGGTTATTGCTGGACCGGATCAGAAAGCGTCCGTTGCTTGATCTTGACCTTCGTCTGGGCGAGGGCACCGGAGCCGTGCTTGCCGGGTTGATTGTCCGGGCTGCGGCACAGTGTCACAATAATATGGCAAGCTTCGGAGACATCGGGATTACTCGCGATACGCCATGTGAGAAGCAGGCTTAAAGGTATCAGGCCGACATCCTCTGGTCCGAAATATCGCCGGAGGATGTTGGCCTGAAAATATGTAAAGACGTTACGCCGCGTCCGTTAAAGATGTGCTTGACCGGGCTGCTTGGGCCGCCCGGTCCTTTCGGATCATGTTGCGCAAGCGCTGCATGACATCAAGGTTGTTATGTTCCATGGCTTGCAAGGACTGAAGGGCAAGATCAAGTTGCCCCTGACGATAAAAGCTCACGGCTTTGCGGGCATTGTCGTGGACTTGGCGATGCGGGATTTCAAGCGCCTTGAAATCAACCATATCGGCAAAAAGACCGTGGCCACTGCCATCGTAATACCACTGCCCCAATCGGCAGTCGGTTTCCGGCGGAAAGTCTGCTTCGGTTGCATCCGATAGCCCCATGAAAACCCGATAGACGGCAAGCTTGAGTTCAAGTTCTTCAAGGTTGGCTAGTTCTATTTCACTAAGAATGGCAGCCATCGACATTGCGGACTGTCCTTCGGTCGAAATATCAAGGATATGCTGGGTTCTTGTCAGAAGTGTATTGGCATCTGATTCCAGATCAGAAGCAGAGCCCGCATTGGTTTTCATGTCACGATCGGCACTATCGGCTTGTGACTGGATCTTACGAACCAGCTTGCCGATTTCCAAAGTTGCTTCGGTTGCGCGATTGGCCAATCCACGGACTTCGGTCGCGACAATCGCAAAGCCCTTTCCGGCTTCTCCGGCACGTGCGGCTTCGATGCTTGCATTGAATGCCAGGAGTTTGGTTTGACGCGACACATCATCAACCATCGAAAGAATAGAGCCGATTTGTCCGGCATTGTCATTTAGCGTGCTGATTTGTGCAGAGGCCGCACGGATGTGCTTGCTGATTTCTGTGATGTGCGATGACATGTTTTTCAGGCCGGTTTGGCTTTCACCGGATTGATGTCGGGCATCTTGATTGGCGCGACTGGTTTCAACCAGCAAGGCGGACAGGTCGGAAAAAGACTCGCGCACGGTAATCAGGGAGTCTCCAAAGGCAGCCAGATTTCCAAAAATGGATCGGGTGATCTTCTGTTCCTGCTCAAGCTCGGCGACACGCGCACGGAGAGCTTCCATTTCGTTTTCGCGGGAAAGGGAGGCCATATTGTTCTGGGTGGAAAGTGATTCGAACATAGCTGGTTTCCTTCGGTACATGTTCCGACATCTTTAAACATGTAAACAAAATACATGTTTAAAGATGTAATGTGAATACATGTTAAGGCATGGCAGCCTGTTTAAATTTGCAGGAACGCACTTATACGACGGGAAGCCGTGTTCCGCTTGAGGTGATCAGTGTCTCACACTGACGGCGAGGATTGAGAAAACAACGAGGATAATTGGGCTTGCGGCTTTAAAAGGTCCGCCAGACTGTAATTGTCGAGAGTTCGATAGAAGGCATTGCTTGCTTCCATCAAGGCATGTCGCAGGAAACAGGCACTTTCGATCCGGCATTCACCGTGATGTGCGGGGTCAAAGCAGGCGACAAGCGCCATGTCCTGTTCTGTATCCCGAACAATCTTGCCAATGCCAATTTCCGAAGGGACGCGACCGAGTCTCATGCCGCCGCCCTTGCCCCGAACGGTTTCAATCACCCCTGTGCGGGCCTGATGGTGAACGATCTTCATCAGATGATTGCGCGAAATTTCATAGGCATTGGCGATTTCATCAATCGTGACCAGACGATCCTGATGCAAGCCAAGATAGATCAGTACCCGCAGGGTGTAGTCGGTGAAGTGGGTCAGGCGCATGGCGAGCTCGATCCGTGTTCAGACGCAGATTTAAACATGTATATTCTACACTTCTTTTCTCGGCCAGCCAGCCCAATGCTGCGAAATTCAACGCGATAAAATGGTGTCCCCGTCGTGCAAGGTACGATCACAAAGGACTGGCGATCAAACCGTTCTACACCCTGTTTGGTCACATTCACCTGAAACCGGCAATTCTGCTCCGTTAGCTGTTCCCGCACATGCCCCCGCCAAATGGCGGGAATTTTTCGTTTGACGGCAATCAAGGAGCGAAATGCAGGCTTGGCAAATGATGCGAGAATGCCGTTTTGGGGACAGAGCGGCTTGGAACTGTCAATCGGAGTGAGGATTCGTTCAAATGTCGGAACGTCTGACAAAATCTGCCGCCCGAAACATCTTTTACGGCGGAACGATCTTCTTCCTGGTCATCTTTCTTGGACTGACCTTGCATAGCCACAACTATATCGTCAACGAGTCCAGCAATTCGGATCAGCTGACAGAATCTGTTGTAGCGGGCAAGCATATCTGGGAACGCAATTCCTGCATCAACTGCCACACCCTTCTGGGGGAAGGTGCCTATTATGCACCCGAACTTGGCAATGTCTGGGTGCGGTATGGCGGTAAGGATGATCCGGAAGGAGCGCGTGACATGCTCAAATCATGGATGCAGGCTCAGCCGTCAGGTATCGAGGGCCGTCGCCAGATGCCGCAATTCAACCTTTCAGATCAGGAACTGGAACAGCTTGTCGATTTCCTGAAATGGACCAGTGAAATCGATACGCAGAACTGGCCGCCTAACGAGGCGGGTTGACCGGTGCTGATGGAAACGAGGCTACAATGAAATATCAATCTCAAAAGGTTGCGCTATATTACATATATGGCGCACTGGCATTGTTCGCAGCCCAGATTCTGTTCGGTGTTGTTGCGGGCACTGTTTATGTTTTCCCCAATTTTCTGTCCGAATTGCTGCCGTTTAACGTCATCCGCATGATTCACACCAATGCGCTGATTGTGTGGCTGTTGATGGGGTATTTCGGCGCGGCATATTATTTGCTGCCCGAAGAATGCGAGACAGAGATTCACAGCCCCAAACTGGCGATTATCCAGTTCTGGCTGTTCATGATTGCAGCGGCCGCCGCTGTTGTCGGATATATCTTCGGCATCCACGAAGGCCGCGAGTTTCTTGAACAGCCGCTGCCGATCAAGGTCGGTATTGTCGTTGTGGCACTGATGTTCCTTTACAACACAACGATGACCTTGCTCAAAGGACGTAAAACAGCGGTTTCAAACGTCCTGATGATCGCATTGTGGTTTGTCGCATTGCTGTTCCTGTTTGCCTTCTACAACCCGTCCAACCTGGCCGTCGACAAGATGTACTGGTGGTATGTGGTGCATCTGTGGGTCGAAGGTGTCTGGGAACTGATCATGGCGTCAATCCTGGCCTTCCTGATGATCAAGATGACCGGTATCGACCGCGAAGTTGTTGAAAAATGGCTTTACGTCATGGTGTCTTTGACGCTGTTTACCGGCATCCTCGGGACCGGCCACCACTATTACTGGATCGGAACGCCGGGTTACTGGCAATGGATCGGTAATGTGTTTTCAACACTTGAGGTCGTGCCGTTCTTTGCCATGGTGATATTCTGTTTCTACATGGTGTGGAAAGGTGGCCGTGACCATCCGAACAAGGCTGCCCTGTTGTGGTCGCTTGGTTGTTCCGTGATGGCGTTTTTCGGGGCTGGCGTCTGGGGCTTCATGCATACCCTGTCGTCCATCAACTATTACACCCACGGTACACAGGTAACGGCAGCTCACGGGCATCTGGCCTTCTACGGGGCCTATGTGATGCTCAACCTTGCGATCTTTACCTATGCACTGCCGTATCTTCGCGGGCGTGAACCCTTTAACCAGCAGCTCAATATGTGGGGCTTCTGGATCACGACAAGCGGTATGGCATTCATGACCTTTACCCTGACTTTTGCCGGTGTTGTGCAAACTCATCTGCAACGCGTTCTGGGCATGAACTACATGGACGTTCAGGATCAGGTTGCCCTGTTTTATTGGATGCGTCTTGGGGCGGGTGTCGCGGTTCTGATTGGTGTTGTGCTGATCGTCTGGTCTTTGGTGGTGGTGCCCCGCGCATCTCGTGCCGCAACACGGATCAGCCAGCCGGCCGAATGACGGTAATCAAGTCAGAAAGACCTGGTTCGTGTTCTTTTAATTGGTGACACGCTGCTGGTAACGGCCGACCGGTTCTCGATGTCGGCCGTTACCTTTTTTGCCTTATCCAGTGCAGGAGCATTACGATGTCTACCGCTCTTAAACAGTCAACTCCCGAGGTTCCTGTTCCGTTTTACCAGCCGACCGGCAATGAAGAGCAGCTTTTTGAAGTTGCATGGCAACGCCATCTTCCTCTTCTGCTGAAGGGCCCGACAGGATGCGGAAAAACCCGATTTGTATCGCATATGGCCGCCAAGCTTGGCATGCCGCTTTATACCGTTTCCTGTCATGATGATTTGACCGCTGCCGACCTTACAGGCCGCTATCTGATCAAGGGGGGCGAAACTGTATGGGTGGATGGTCCCCTGACGCGTGCCGTGCGCAATGGCGGGATCTGCTATCTTGATGAGGTGGTCGAAGCGCGAAAAGATGTGACGGTCGTGCTCCACCCGCTAACCGATGATCGTCGTTTGCTGCCGCTTGATCGCACAGGTGAATTGCTTGAAGCGCCGGACAATTTCATGCTGGTTGTTTCCTATAACCCGGGATACCAGAATCTTCTCAAGCAGCTTAAACCTTCTACGCGGCAACGTTTTCTGGCCGTTGAGTTCAATTTCCCCGACCCCGATACCGAAGCCGATATCATTATGCGCGAAAGCGGAATTGATGCCGAAGGTGCGCGCATTCTTGTGCGTATAGCTGGCAATATCCGCAATCTGGCCGGGATTGACCTTGAAGAAGCCGCTTCGACAAGGTTGCTGGTCTATTGCGCAACATTGCTTAAAACCGGTGTTGCTTTCGATGATGCGATCCAGGCAGCGATTATCGAACCGTTGAGCGATGATCGTGACATTATAACCGGTCTGCGCGAAGCAATTGGCATCATCCGTGGCTGACCGCGGGAGGGTGTCATGAGCTTTGATTTTCTTGAATTCGAAGAACAGGTGGGGATGTTGTGGCACCGGATTGCCACGCGTCATCAGGAAAGCTACCGCGAATATCCGGAACAGGCAGTTCGCTTCGCCGATTTACGGTCATATCTGCCAGTCCTGTTTCGGACATTGGGTGGCGATCCGGCCCTTGAATTTTGTCAGATCGATAAGCGTGTTTCGACACACCGGCTAAGCTGGCGACAGCGGATCGGACTTGTCGATGAACAAATTGCCATGGCTGAAATGAACGAGAGCGCGGTAAAAATGCCGCCTGTCATTTCGTTGTTCTCCGACAGTTCGCTTAACCGCGATTTGTATGTCTGGCTGATGGCATGGTTTGCGGTTTCGGAGCCGCAACCTGCCGTGCAGGAAGATGCGTTCGCTGCTGATATCATGCGTCTTGTCCGCGCGATGCAAACAGACCGTGCCGTGCAAAAGAATTTCCCTGGCATTCTTGCCTTGCGCCAGCGGTTATTCGAGGCCTTTGCCGCGTTGCGGCCCGTCCGTCGTCTGCCGCCTGTTGAACAGCAGATCGAAGAATGCGTGCAAAACATCCTTGACCAGTCGGGACCTGAAAACACAAATCCTGTCTGGTCCCTGATTTTCGACTGTCAGCAAGATGCGCAGGATATTGGGAAAAAGATCAGAGAAGCGGGTCTTAAGCCGCTTCGTTATGCACCGTTCCTGCCGGTGCCCCTTTGGGGGGAGGCCGTTCATGTCGGTACATCAGGCAGAAATGGTGAGGCTGACGCTGACGATCCCGACGAACCCGCCCAGGATGGTGATCGGGAACGTAAAAAACAGGCCCGTCGGCGCAAGAATGATCAGGCCGGGCGGAATGACCCGCTTGCCCTGAACCGATTTGAAAAGATCCTTTCGATTGCCGAGATGGTCAATGTCAATCGGCCGATGGATGACGAAGAAGAACAGAATGCCAAGAAAGCGGCTGACGAACTTGAGGAAATGGAAATTTCCGATTGCAAGCGAAAGGCAGCGACCAAACTGCGTTTTGATCTTGATCTGCCACCGCGTGAAGCAGACGAAGGGCGCGTGATTGGCAAATGGACATATCCCGAATGGGATTACCGGCAACAATCTTACCGTCCGGATTTCTGCAATGTCATCATGCAGTCAGGTGACGAAAATGTCAGCGAGACCGACATCTGGCAGCCCGGAGAAACCGAACGACGCCAGATCCGTCAGGTGCGTCGCCAGTTTGAGGCCTTTCGTCCGCGCCATGAGGTGTTGCGCGCCCAGCTTGATGGTGGCGAACTTGATCTTGAAGCGGTCATTCGTGCGCAATGTGACCAGAAAGGCAATGGCGAGCTCAGCAACAGGATTTATCTTGATACCGTGCGGCGGGCCCGTGATCTTTCGGTCGCGGTTCTGATCGATGTTTCATTGTCGACAGATGCCTGGATACAGGACAATCGTGTTCTCGATGTTGAAAAGCAGGCCCTTTCGGTTTTGGCTGGCGGACTTGATGCCTGTGGTGATGATTTCGGGGTTTACAGTTTTACCTCGCGTCGGCGCGATTGGGTCCGGATCAACGCGATCAAGGATTTCAGCGAAGACTGGTCAGTCGAATGTCAGAACCGGATTCAAAGACTGCGTCCAGGGTATTACACCCGTCTGGGAACCGCGATACGGCATATGGGAAAATTGCTTGGTGAACGGCCTCACCAGCATCGCCTGATGCTGGTCATTACGGACGGCAAACCGAATGATATCGATCATTACGAGGGACGATACGGCATCGAGGACAGTCGCCGTGCAGTCCGCGAATGTCGACAGGCAGGGATTGGTCTGTTCGGGGTGACCGTGGACCGCAAGGCGCAGGACTATTTCCCCTATATCTTTGGCGTTGGCGGCCATGCGATTGTCGCCCGGCTTGAAAAGTTACCATCCGCATTGCCGCGCATCTATCGACAACTGGTGCGGTGATGATGCAGGGCGACATTCAAAAACAGCCCATCTTGAGTCTTGGAGACACAGAAACACCTGACGACGAAGCTTCCTGGGGCGGTCTCGAACACTTGCCTGGGCACCCGATCATGTGGGTATTGATCTTGTCCGAACTTGTCGTCTTCGGGGCATTTTTGCTGGTGTTTTCGGCAGTTCGAATTGGCGATCCTGCCGGATTTGCGCAGGATCAGTTGCAACTGGACAGATTGGCAGGCGGTATCAATACGTTGGTGCTGCTGACCAGTGGACTGTTTGCCGTCTTGGCAACCAAAGCAATCAATGAAGACAATCGGTCGGGGTGCAGGCTATGGCTGTTGGCAACGTCGATCTTCGGGGTGATTTTCCTGATTATCAAATTGATGGAATACACAGCCAAGTTCGATGCCGGGATCGGTTTGGAAAGCACGACATTTTTCACGCTTTATTTTCTGATTACCGGCTTTCATGCCCTGCATGTCGTTCTGGGGCTTGGCATTCTGGGGGTTGTTGCAATCTGGCCCAGCCGGATCAATGTCGAAACCGCCGCAGCATTCTGGCATATGGTCGATATGGTCTGGGTTCTGGTTTTCCCTGTGATCTATCTGGTGAGATGAGATGGCCGCGCAAGAAACCTGTTCAGAACTTGATGAAAATGATGCCGTTATGTCGGGAACAACCGAAACATCGTCCCGGATTGTTGTCAGGGTTTGGCTTGCGGCAAGTGCCATAACGATCCTGTCGCTCGTTCTGGGATTGACCGTTGATGGCGCAGTTCAACGGTCATTGGGACTGATCTCGGTCGGCTTTATTATGGCGGTTGGTTGTTGCAAGGCCTGGCTGATCTTGCGGTTCTATCTGGGGCTGGGACCAGCCGCAGGAAGCTGGCGCGGGTTATTCATGGCTTTTCTGATCGTCATTCTTGTTGGTGTTTTCGCAAGCCAGGGCATCATTGTTTTAATGATGCCCTGATATATTTACGTCGCTGCTGTTAGTGACTGGTGCCTTCGGAATAGGTGATCTTGTTAAACACGTTATATTTTCCGACCGGCTTTTTCATCGGGATGCGTTTGAGTTCGTTGAACGTGTCGGCATCGTAAACAATGACAGCCCCGTCATCATCCCAGATCGAAAGCAAGGCGTGTTTGCCGCTGCGATCAAATTCAACATGTGCGGCAACCTTGCCCGGTTCGGGACGCAATGTCTTGACGATTTCAAGGGTGCGTTTGTCGATGATATGGACGGCGTCCTTATCAGGACCAAAAAACACATCGACCCAGGCATAAGGCGTGTTTTCGTGACTGCGGGTAAAGAAGCCGGGACCAAGCGTTTCAATTGTCTTGATCGTTTCCCAGGTCGTCATGTCGATAACGCTGATTTTTGAATCCTTAAGGTGCGGGGTGGCAAGAACCTGTCGCCCCTGATATTCAAAGGTAATGCCCGATCCAAGATGGGGCATGCCTTCAAGGGCAATATTGGCAACCTTGCGCCCGACATTCAGGTTGACCACCTGTCCGTCCCGTCCATTGCGGGCCGCACCGATCAGATAACGATATTCCTGATCAAAGAAGAAATCGTCGAGCCCGTCGGCAAGTCTTATGCGTCGAACAGGAAATGGTCCGTGCTGCACATCAAGCGCTTCGACCATGTTTTCTTCGTAGTTGTGAACAAAGCCCGGATATACCGGCCGGGGAGAATCGGCATAGGAAATCTCCCAGACTTCAGGCAAATCTTTCAATGCAACGATAAAGCTTTGTCGCGGTGGTGCCGTATATACAGCCGATACGCGCGATGTTTTTCCACGATCGCCAGCAACCGGAATAAGTCGTAATGGTCGAAGGTCGTAAGCATCAAGCAGGATCAGACTGTGCGGTAGCATATTGCCGGCCATCAGGTAGCGGCCGTCACTGGAAACCGCAACATTTCGGGTGTTCAGACCAACACGAATTTCGGCAACCATTTGTAGAGAATAAAGGTCATACATCTGCACCCAGCCATCGCGGGAAGCCAGATAGACAAATCTTCCGTCCGGTGAATATTTCGCACCACCATGCAAGGCAAAGCGGGTCTGGAACCGGTCAAGCGGGCTGAAGCTGTCGCCGTCAAGTATGGTGACATGGTGATCCCCGGCTTCGACCACGGTGAACAGATTAAGCGGATCACTATTGAACTTTGGCTTGGCCGGTAATGTTGCCGGATCGACAAAAACTTCATGACTGGCCGCAATGTCGGCCATTTCCCAACCGGGTATCTTGGCAAGTGGTTGACGCAACCATTCACCTAAAAGGGTAATATCCGTTTGATCCAGAACGGTTTCGAACGCAGGCATCTGTGTTGCCGCGCGGCCCTTTGAGATAACGCCCTCAAGCGTTTTGCCACGCAGTTTTTCAAGACTCTCGGGCAAAAGTGCCGGTCCCATTCCGCCCAATCGGTCACCGTTATGGCAAACGGCGCAATGGGTGGCATAAAGTGCTTCGGCATCAGCCTTCTGGGATGGGGAAAAGGTTTCTTGGCCAAATGCAGGCATCGCGGCCACTGTGGTCAGGGCCGTGACCATGGCAAGCTTTCGCAGAAAGGTGCCAGACGGGGTTCTCATGATGCGTGCTCCACCTGACCGCGGCGTCTTGTTGCGGCAAACGGGACCGTTTCCAGTCGATCATGATGACCGGTAATGCCCAGTTCCGCATCGGCAAGATAGCAGCCGGGATCCTCAGCCCAGGGATCACCGGTAAGCTGATAGGCACGCGTTCGGGTGTTGCCGCCGCAAATGTCGCGATACTGGCACTCCCCGCAACGTCCCCCGACCGCGCGAGGCCGTTGTTTAAGCCCGGCCATCAATGGGTCGCTGATATCCTGCCAGATGTCGGAAAACGGCCGTTTGAGAACATTGCCAAGCGTATGCTGCCACCACATCGTATCGGGATGAACGTTTCCAAGATTGTCGATATTGGCAACATTCACACCTGATGCATTGCCACCCCAGCGGCGAAGCATCCGGGTGATGTGTTCGGATGCGCTGCTATAGTGCTGATCGATCCAGAATTTCAGGAAAACGCCATCAGCATCATTGTTACCAGTCACATAATCGCGTGCGATACCGGCTTTCAGGTCTGCCTCGCAACGGGCAAAGATCATCAACAGGGCGTCACGGGTCATGTTGTAAAATGCGTGATCCTTGCGGTTATGGTTACCGCGTCCCGCATAATTCAGATGAGAGAAATAGAATTTGTCGATCCGTTCGCGTTCAACCAGATCGAGAAGACCCGGCAAATCCTGATAGTTTTCTCGGGTCATGGTGAAACGGATGCCGACGGGCAGTTTGGCATCGCGGCACAGTTTTGCGCCCCGCAATGCGAGATCAAATCCACCGTCCAGACGCCGGAAATAGTCATGGGTTTCGTTCAACCCATCAAGGCTTATTCCGACATAATCATAATTGGCCTTGGCAATCTGATCGATGTTGGTTTCGTCAATCAGCGTGCCATTGCTTGACAGGGCGACATAGAACCCAAGTTCCTTGGCGTAGGCCGAAATATCGAAAATGTCAGGTCGCATCAAAGGTTCGCCACCAGACAGGATCAGAACAGGGACATTGAAATCGCGCAGATTTTCCATTGTTTTGAAAACCTGTGCGGTGGTCAGTTCCCCGGGGAAATCCTTATCCACGGCAGAGGCATAGCAATGCCGGCATGTCAGATTGCAACGTCTGATCAGGTTCCAGATTACGACTGGTCCCCGGTTGGCAAGCTGGGCATGTTTGCGGGAAGACGCAGGTACGGATCCGCCGTTTTCGGCAATCTCGATCGCGGCCCGGATATATTGGCTTACTCGCAGCATTTCCGCTCCTTGCTTTTGCGCCAGCGCAAGCCGGTCTTTTTCAGAATGCGACGGCTGTAAAGAATGCGGTGGTCATGAACGGTATCGCCCAGAATTTTGCGAATTTCCGCAACGTGGGCTTCGACGATGTCGCGTGATGTGCCATGAACCATGGCAAACAGATTAAACGGCCATTCCGGCAAATGCCGTGGCCGCCGATAGCAGTGGGACACGAAATCAAGAGCGCCGATGGTTTCACCCATCTCGTCGATCCTGTCGTCATCAATGTCCCAGACGCTCATGCCGTTAGCGCGGTAACCGAACTGATAGTGATTGGGGATGATGCCGATCCGCCGGATGACACCGATATCAAGCATGCGCTGCAGGCGTTGTTCGACTTCATCGGGACTTAAACCGATGCCAAGACCGATATCGCCATAGGGGGTCGAAGTGATCGGTAACCCCGACTGTGTCGCACGGATCAGGGCTTCGTCAATTTCGTCAAGTTCAGGAACTGGTACAGGGTTGTTCATTCCGGTACCTCCAGCTTGAGTTCAAGAAAATATTCTTGTTCCTTGGGAAAGTTCAAAACCTCCAACCCGGTTTCGCGAGAAATCTCGGCAAGAACATTAGCCAGTGCGATTTCATCGCTGGCCAGAACCACAAACCACATGTTCAGCCGATCATCGCGCTCGTAATTATGGGCAACTTCCTCAAAGGAATTGACCTGATCAGCAACCGCATCAAACCTTTCGGGCGGAACAGCCATTGCAGCAAGTGACACGGCCCCCCCAAGCTTTTCGGTGTTAAAAAGTGGTCCAAAGCGGCTGATATATCCTTTGGCAATCAGTTGCTGGACGCCTTCAATCAGGACATCTTCAGAATAGCCAAGGCGTTCGGCCAGAACTTGAAACGGGTGGGCGCAAATAGGAAAACCGCCTTGCAGATTGTTAAGCAAATCGCGTTCAAGCTGATCCATGTTGTCCTCCTGCCATGTTCTTTGCAGTAAAAGGCACAGCGCCATACTTACCTGCGCGCTGGGCAAAGCATCGTTTGCTGAACAGGACTTTCTGCGGCATGTCACAAAGATCGAGCCGCGCGGTCATGTGGCGGATTTGCGCACGAACAGTGTGTTTGTCCCGTCCGTGGATCATGCAATAAAGATTAAAGGGCCAAACCCCTGCCACGCGTTCACGCCGATAACACAAGGTGACATAAGGCAATCTTGCCATTGCTCGCCCGATATCTGCTGCCATCGGGTCGGGGACATCGAACACACACATCGCATTGGCCTGATATCCCAGTGCCCGGTGATGCAATATCATACCGAACCTGTTGATCAGGCCATTTTCAATCAGTTGATCCAGCGCGGAAATGACGCCTTCTTCTGTTATCCCCAACGTGTTGGCAATAACAGCATAGGGGTGCGGACAAATCGGCAGGCCGTTGCGCAGCTGTTCAATCAACCGGTGATGAAGTTCGGTCAGTTCCATTGCAAGTTAAAACCCAAATCAAGTCGGTAATGTTCAATCATCGGCATCAGATGAACCGTGTGACCTGTCTCGGCCTCGATGGCTTCGACTGTCCTGACAAGGTCATTCCGGGTGGCGCCGGTGATCACGAACCACAAATTGAGTTTATCTTCGCGTTCGTAATTGTGATTGATTTCGGTAAAGCGGCTGATTTTTTCGGCCACTTTTTCCAGTTCGGATTGCGGGACTTCCATTGCCGCAAGGGTGGATGCCCCGACCCGCCCCGTGGCATAAGTCGCCCCGATGCGGGCAAGATACCCCTTGTTTTTAAGATCCGCGAAGGCTGCCATAACGCTGCCTTCATCGCTGCCGATTTGTTCTGCGATTGTTGCAAACGGGCGTGATGTGGTTGGAAAACCGCGTTGAAAGGCTTCGATAAGTTGCTGTTGTGTCGGGGAAAGGCGTTCTTGCATCATGATCCTCCTACAACCCGATCCGGCCTGCGCGGTCGGACATGAAGATGCCGCTTGGGCTGGGCAAAGGAAGTTCTGCAATCGGTTTCAGGGTATAGGGATCATATCCGACGACTTTGTTGTCATCGCGAACCGACAGCCAGACCTGATCGCCACGGGGACTGAATTCCATGTGAAGGACACCGGTGCCGGGTTTCAATTCACCATCGATGGCCAGAGTTTGAGTATCGATGATTTGCACGGTGTCATAATCGGGGACTGAAAAATTGACCCAGACATGGCGACCATCGGGATGGGCCATGACAAAGACCGGTTGTCCATGAACGGGAATGCGGCCGACTTCCTGCCAGGTTTCGGTATCGATCACCAAAACCTCATGGCGACCGACCGCCGGAACAAAGGCCCGCTTGCCGGCAATGGCCCAACCTTCCAGATGTGGCATCTTGTAAACCGGTAGCCGTTCCTCGCCCTTGCCATAGTGATCAAGGATGCGTTGCGGGCCTGATTGCGGATGCCAAAGATCAAGCAATGCCATGCCATCTTCACCAAACAGTCCGGCAATGTAATAGCGGCCATCCGGCGTGATCAGTGCGTCATAGGGCTGGATGCCTATATTCTGGTATCGTGTGACAGATGGTGTATTCCCTGCCGAGAAATCGGCAATCCAGATTTCACCCGTATCCCAAAGACTGAAGACAAACCGGTTGCCCGGCGCATCGACAAGGCCAATTACCTTTGACCGGTCAGGACCCCCATCAATCGTGGTCGGAATATCGGCCACCAATTCCAGCGTTTCCGCGTCGAATACCCGGACACCGCCGGGTTCGTAATTGGCGACAGCAACAAGTTTTCCGTCCTGGCTGATTGCACCGCCGATGCTGTTGCCTGCCTGCAGGGTCCGTACCACAATTTTGTGGCTGAGGATGTCAATCTTGGTCAAGCCGCCGTCTCGCCCAAACACAAAGGCAAACCGGCCATCACGGGCGTAAACGATGGAGGCATGTGAAAGATCACCCAGACCACCAATTATCCCGGTAAATTGTTTGTTGCTGGTGTCAAGAACGGCGACCTCGCCACTTGCACGGGCAATAACAGTTGCCAGATCGGCCGTTCCCCGCAGGGCAACGGGGGAGGATGCACAGGCATTCAACGCAATTGCGGCTCCGATTGCGATCAGGGTCGCTAACGGGCGAAATGGCGAACGCCTTGTCTTCGCAGGAAAGAAACGCGGCATTATTTGGATCCTCCTGTTTTCAGGTATCGGGCCATCCAGGCAGCTTCGCTTTCACTGATGATTGCGCGCCACGGTGGCATCGCCGTTCCCGGCAATCCGTCAAGGATGATGGAGCTCAGATCTTCGACGCTGTAATTTTCAAGATTTTCGGGCAGCAATGGCGATCCGAGTCCGCCTTTGAAAGTCAGGCCATGACAGGAACCGCAATCCTGACGCACCATTTGTTCCAGAGCAGATGGCGTCCGGGCATGCTCCTGAAGCTCGGACGCGACAGCCGGGCCCGCGACAAGAAATGTCCATCCCGCCACAAGCGTGCCTATGGTTTTATGCCGTTTTCGCATAATGCAGGGCTTTGTCAGAAAGAACCGATATCGACTGATCGGTGTCATCAACCATGTATCTGGTAGCGGGCAATGACAGCCGGTCTGCCAGTGACAGCACCCGTCCGATGACAATCATGCAGGGCGGGTTTACATGCATGCGGTCAAGGTCCGTACACAGATGATCAAGCGTGGTTTGAAAATGCCGCTGTTCCGGGGTGGCGCCATTTTCGATGATAATTGCCGGGGTGTTTCCCGAAAGACCGTGCTCCATCAGCTTGCCGGCGATGAGAGGCATTGTTTTTACCCCCATATAAATCGCAAGCGTCGTGTTGGGATCTGCCAATGATCGCCAGTCATGCGTTGGCATTGCGTCGGCCTGCATATGTCCCGTAACGAAACGGACACCGGTTGCCAGACCTCTGTGGGTCAGTGGCAGGTTCAGCTTGGCCATACATCCGGCTGCTGCTGTAATACCGGGCACAACTTCAAAGGGAATTTCATGAAGGCTGAGATGCTCTGCCTCTTCACCACCACGTCCGAAAATATAGGGGTCTCCCCCCTTTAAACGGACAATGTGTTGGTGGGAATGCGCCAGATGCACCAGCAATGTGTTGATTTCTGATTGTTTGAGGCTATGACGCCCGGTTGATTTGCCAACATAGATGCGTTCGGCAAACGGATTGACCAGATCAAGAATATCTTCGGAAACAAGCCGGTCATAAACGACAACATCCGCGCGGTCCAGAAGACGTGCGGCCTTGAGTGTCAGCAATTCCGGGTCTCCTGGCCCGGCCCCGACAAGATAGATGTATCCCGGTTTGCTCATGGCGGATTTTCCTTTTTACCGGATTGACCAGATGTGCAGAAATCCGGGGGCTTTGCAGCCCCCGGATACACGGTCAGTAGACGTCGTGCTGGGTGTTGTAGAGGTTGAATTTCCCGGTCGGGGTCACAAGACGATCATCCTTGATGACCTTCTTGAGCTTGCGGGTTTTGTCGTCAACGACAACGATAGCTGATTTCTCGGCTTTGCCGTTCCAGACAGAGAACCAGATTTCAGTTCCCTGCTTGTTGTATTCACCCTGAACGACACGTTTGGCGCCTTCACCGACATCGGCCCATTCTGCGATCGGGAGAATGTCATATCCGGCTTCAAGATCGTTGATGTTGAACACGGCAACCGACTGGTAGATTTCAGCATCCGAGTTCAGCGGCGTATCCACCCAAAGGTTGGTCGAATTCGGATGGGTCTTGATGAACAGGGAACCACCTCCTTGACCATCAATAGACGCTGCCATTTTCCAGGCACTGTCCGGGTGTTTTTCCGGGTCCGTTCCGATCAGGGCAATGGTTTCGTCGCCCAGATGGCTGGTAGCCCAGACCGGTCCGAGTTCAGGATGAACAAAGTTCGCCCCGCGCCCCGGATGCGGCGTTGTTCCGACTTCAACAAGTTTGGTCAGAACGCGGTCCTTGGTGTCGATCACCGCGACGGTATTACGGGCGTTGGCTGCAACAAGGAAATAGCGGCCACTGGCATCGAATCCGCCGTCATGCAGGAAACGTTCTGCATCAATTGCGGTGACCTGCAGGGCATCCAGATTTTCGTAGTTTACCAGAAGAACCTGACCGGTCTCCTTGACGTTAACGACGAATTCCGGGTTGTAGTGCGACGAAACGATCGCTGCAACACGCGGTTCCGGATGGAATTCCTTCTCGTCGGTGGTCATGCCACGCGTCGATACGATTTCAAGCGGTTCCAGTGTTTCGCCATCCATGATCGTGAATTGCGGAGGCCAGTAGGAACCCGCAATGGCGTATTTGTCTTCCCATCCTTTCATCTTGGATGTTTCGACAGAACGTGCTTCAAGGCCAACCTTGATGGAGGCAACCACGATCGGGTCTTTCATCCACAAATCGATCATGTCGATTTTGGCATCGCGGCCGATCACGAAAAGATAACGTCCGGATGCTGATACGCGTGAAATGT
Source organism: Thalassospira profundimaris (assembly GCF_003326795.1). Lineage (GTDB taxonomy): Bacteria > Pseudomonadota > Alphaproteobacteria > Rhodospirillales > Thalassospiraceae > Thalassospira > Thalassospira profundimaris_C. The sequence goes on from NZ_JPWI01000006.1 coordinate 23,354, forward strand.
GAACAGCGTAGCCAGTGTCGATTACATATTTGATTTTGTAATCGTTACCATCAATCAGGGCGATCTGACCGGCATCGCGCAATGTTACCGAGAACAGGTTCTCGATATCGAGATCATTCATCTTTTTGGTCGGACGCTGGTCAACCGGAACGACGACTTTCCAGCTTTCCTTCATTGCGGCCATACCCCATTCCGGGGGCTGCGGCGGGTCCTGCATGACATAGCGTGCCATGATATCGACCTGTTCTTCGGTCAGGTCACCCGAGGTGCCCCAGTTCGGCATCCCGGCTGGTGATCCATAGGTGATGAAATCACGAAGATAATCGTACCCCAAATCACGGGTCCGATCGGTTGTCAGTGCCGGTCCGGTTGCGCCATTGCGCAATACACCGTGGCACCCTGCACAGCGCTCGAAGAAAATCTTGCGCCCCTGATCGAATTCATCAGATGTCATGGTCGGCACGCCTTCATGAACACCGGGTTGATCCCCCGTGCTTGGAATGGATTCCAAGCTTGGTTCATAAGTACTTTCGCCTTCCGGATGTTTGTCCTGTGCAAAAGCCGCTGTTGTCAGAATAAGGCCAAAGCCAAATGCAAGCGGCGCTGCAGTACGTCTTAGTCGGGTTGTGAGTGTCATGCGTCCCTCCTTAGGAAAATGAAAGCCCTCGCTCCCGGCTGCGGAGAGTTTACCTTTCGAGGATGGTCAGCCTTGACGATGATCAAATAACCATACGGACATTATGGGTTTCGGTGGTTCGATCCTTGACCGGAATCAATACGGGACCACCAAAATCAAAGAAAATCGGGAAAAGAGAGATCAATTAATGAGGTGACGGCATGTTGATCCGTGATCCGGTTCTGATCATTGTTGCTCACGGAACGCAGCGATCAGGTGCATTGCCAGGAGAAGTCTTTCAGGGACGTTTGCAACAGCTCTTGCCGCATTTTGAGGTTCGGCTGGCATTCTTGCACAGCTCTCCGGATATTCAGACTGTTCTGGAAGATGTTCTCAAGAACCAGCCGGCAGATATTCTTCTGTTCCCGCTTCTGTTTTCTCAGAGTATTGACACCGTCAATCTCTTGTCTCCGACGACAGAAAATATTGAAGGCAGTCGTGCTCAGATATTGCCCGCTGCCGGATGTTTGCCGGGGTTTGGCCGGATGCTGACTCATCGAGTAGTCGACTCGACCTTGCCCTTGAATGGTAAAGTCAGAAACCCTGCGGTTTTCTTGGTCTCGCACGGGCGCAAAAGCGATAGGCGACCGGCGCGAAACTTCCTTGAAATCAGAAACGCAGTTGCCCGGTCTCTTGGGCATAATGAAGTATATAACGTGCAGCTCGAAGGCTGTTTCCCGCTCGATCAGTGGCGGGAAAGGACGCAAAACCGCAAGGCTGTTTTCATTCCATTGATGGCGGGGGATGGCTTCCATTGCAGGGTCGATATTCCGGCTGCTGTTGATATGCGTCCAGACGAAAATCTCCGGATACTTTCTCCTGTTGGAACCTGGTGGGAACTGTCGGTATTGCTGGCCGAATATGTCAATCTTCGCTGGCTCGATGGTGGCTCTGAATATTCTGGGCCGATATCCCGCAAACTGACGAGGACGTGCAGATGTCTTGTCGAAAAATAACCAGTGCGGATATTGATCTGATCTCAAAAATTCCGGTGATGTCCGCATTTGCGCGCACCGAAATTCCGGCCATTGTCCGCGGCTCTTTTGTAACCATTTATCCGCATCGGGAACTGCTGTTTAGCGAAGGAGAAGACGCTGATCAGTTTTTCATTCTGTTAAAAGGGCAAGTGCGTCTGTTCCGGGTTCTTGATGATGGTCGGGTTCCCTTGTTCCATCTGGTCGGGCCAGGAGAATCCTTTGCCGAAGCGGTGGTACTGGCAGGTGTGCGTTATCCTGTTTCGGCCGAATGCGAGGCAGGATGCGAGATTGCGGCTGTCAGTCGCTCGCAATTGATCAGCCGTCTGAAGAATGATCGCTTCATGATTGGTCGAATGATGCAGTCCCTGATCGAGCGTGAGCGATTCTTCTTCAAGGAACTGAACGGTTTGCGGCAACTCAATCCATCGCAACGACTGGCGGAATTTTTGCTTTCCCAGAATGATCAGCCACAGCATGTACCAAAACATGTGATTGCCAACCGGATCGGGGTGACGCCAGAGACCTTCTCACGGGCATTACGGAAGCTTGAGGAAGACGGGCTGATCGCGCGCGACCCCAAAATGAGCATTCTTGATCTCGACCGACTGCAACAGTTCACCCGGCAGTAGATATTTTCGGTCACCATATTGACTTGGAGCAAATCTAACCCCTCCATCAGATGTTAGATTGGTTCCAGTAAGTAACTCACTGCTCCGTTATCACCATGGACAATGCCATGACGAACGATATTGAGCGCATTTCGGGCGTCCTTCGCTTTGCGCGTTATTTCAGAACCTGGCCACAGGAAGATATTCTTGAGTTGGCAAGTCTATGCCAATGGGTTCGCCTCGATACCGACACTGCGATGATTACGGCAGGGGAGCCTGCCTCGGCGCTTTATCTGATCGTCAATGGTCATGTCGAGCTGTCTTACAAGGACGGGGACGGCAAGGATGGCGTCATTGATCTTATGGGCGACGGACAACTGGTCGGGGAATGCGCACTTGTCCCGGACGGTTATTATGCCGTGTCACTCAGAACGCTGGAGGCCACAACGGCGATTCGCATTGATGGCCTGGCATTTTCGGAATTCCTTTCGGCCCATTTCGACAGAGCCCTGACCATGATGTCTGCGATGACCGAGCGGTTGTGTCAGATGTTACGTCAGGCCGAAGAACTCAAATGTCGTTCTGCAGCTCAGCGATTGGGTATTTATCTTCTGGCGGATGCTGTCCCGATTGATGGCGTACATGAAACGCCGCTGACCATCGAAAAATCGGCCCTTGCGCGCAAGCTTGGCATGACGAGTGAAACCATTTCACGGGCATTGAAAAAGCTTTCCGAAATGGGTGTGTCACAGCATTCCAATGGTCATATCATCCGGATTGCCGATGCTGAAATGCTTGCTGAATGGTGCGGTCTTTCCAGCAATCAGGGCAAAGAGGAGCAGGAAGATGCGTTCAAAGCCGCTGTCTGATTCCGACCGCGAAATCATGATGAATGTGCCGTTGCTTTTTGCCCTTGGTGAAGACCGCATTGAAGGTCTGATCGCGAGATGCAGGGTTGCATGTCATGCGCGTGGCGAACATCTTTTCCGTGCCGGTGATGTCGCAGAGAATTTCTATATATTGTTGTCCGGTCATTTGCGGCTTGTGAAAACGTCGCCGCTCGGGGAAGAAACCGTCATGCATTTTCTGACCCAGCCGGGCGCATTTGCCGAAGCGGTTTCATTTGCCGGTCGCCCCTATCCTGTGGATTGCGAGGTGATGGAAGATTGCGAGATTGTTGAAATTCCGCGCGCAGCCTATCTGTCTATATTGCGAAGTGCCCCGGATGTTCTGGGCGATGTATTGAGCGGTCTTCTGCGGTGGGAACGTTTCTTCCTTGAGGAAATCTACAAGATCCGCCACACACGACCATTACAAAGAATCGCATCTTTCCTGATCGATTTCGAAGAACGTAGTGGTGAACCTCTTGATGATCAGGGAGGCACAAGCTTCCCGGAAAAACGTCAGATCGCAAGCCGGATCGGCATCACACCCGAAACCTTTTCGCGTTCTTTACGGAAGTTGGAGGCATCTGGCGCAATTGCTGCTGGGCCTAAACTTCAAATTCTTGATCGTGCTGCGTTGATCGAACTGTCGCGCTAACAGGTTGCCAGAAGATCGGCATGGAGATGAGACATCAGGAGCGGATAGATACGTATCCGTCCGGATCAGTTTGTCTTTTTAAATCGCCATATAAGGGCGATCAATGTGAAGACAAATCCGGCAAATGCGAGTTCCCAAAGTAAGGCTGACATGACCAGGAGCTCAGTTGTGCCTGTATCCTGAATTGCCGCCATTCGGGTAAGGGAAGCAACCGCCACACAGGCGCAGGAAATACGCATCGAGACCGGCAAGCTAAGAGAAAAGCGAAACCGTTGTAAAACTGTGCGGCACATGACGGTGATGGAAAGTAGTGCAAAACCGCCGATCATTGCGCCATGAAATCCAATCAGCCCCTGTCGGCCAAGGATCAGCGTCAGGACAGAGTTAAAGCACAGTCCGACCGCCAGCATCGCGTATCCCAAATGCAAGGATGTCAGGTCAAAGCCATCAGCGACCAGCCAGACGCGCCAGTTCCAGAGACGACGCATGATGACCATCGCCGCCAGCAGCCCGAGCAGCGCGCTGAGGGGGGGCGGCAATCCGGCAAGGTCACTGACGGCTGCAAGAATCAGAGCGACAAGACCATAATTTTCCAGTCGGCCTTGCGCCATATAGGGGCGGTACATATCGCGTTTTTGCAGCGCCCCGGATGTGGCGGCGGCAATTATGCGTCCCCCCATCAGGAACAGCAACACAATCAGCAACCATATCATTGCAAGCAAGGCTGTTTCTGAAAGGGCCCGGTTCGCAAGAATCCCGCCCGCCTGAAAAACGGCTTCGGAAGAAAGAAGTAGAAATATGATCAATCCGGGCAGGGCAGATTTCAGACGCTTGGCGGCACGGAAAAATGCAAGCCCGGCGTAAAAGAACAACAAGCCGAAGGTCGCAAGGTTTCCAAAGGCACCAAGATAAAGACCGGCCAGACCCGGGACAAAGATCGAAATACGGGCGACAAGCCAGAGCATGATCAGAAAGCGGATGGTTCGCTTTCCCGGCCGCGTTAGCAAATAGCCGCCCAGAACAAGTTGTCCGTAACCTGCCAGCAATTCATGACCATGCCAGAAATCCCGTTGCGGAACGGGCAAAAGGGTCAGGATTTCATCGCTGCCAGGAACCCAGAACAATAATTTTAGCGGAACAGCAACAAGGGCAAGCAACCCGGCCAGTATGAATAATGTGACAAAGTCTGTGCGGATTGTGCGCATATCATGCCTTACCAACCCGGCGAGAGGCAGGTTCCTTTGTTGCTATGCTGGGCTTCAACAGGCTGAGGTATCGCCAGGCAAGGGGAAATGCCCCGCCTAGACCAGTTTTGCAGCCGGAAACTGCCCAAGAAGTTGTGCGCATTCTTCATCATTCATCAGGCACATGGCCGTGCTTAATCCATCTGCGATGGCGGCCTTTGGTGCGGTGACCGTGATGCTTTGGCGACGTGCCTGTGCGGGCAGGCCGGAGCGGGGATCAAGAATGTGACCGATCAGGCCAGCCTGATCAAAAAACGTTCCGGTTGGCAACGAAGTGGCCAGAGCATTATCACGCAACATTTCCCGATCTTTTCTGATACCCGAACCGGTATCAATGGAAATCGGCCAGGGATTGCCGTCAGGATGGCCGCCAATTGCGTGAAATTCTCCGGTATTGACGAGCACGTTGGTCAGTCCGTTGCTGCGAAGCAGTGATGCAATCCGGTCGGCAACATATCCTTGGGCAATGCCGTTCAGGGTCAGGGCCATGCCAGGACGATCAAATGCAATCCGGTTTTGGGAGATCGACAGTTTTTCCCAGCCGGTCAGGGCAAGTGTGTCTTTGATCGCAGAAGTTTCAGGCCCGTACCCTTGTGCATAGCTTGTCGCATAGAGCTGCCACAACGGCTGTATCGTCGGATCGAAAAGCCCGTTGCTTGCACGGTTGATGGTGCCGCAAATCCCGAGGCATTCCAGAAGTTCGAATGGTGGGGAGTCAAGGCTTCCTGCACTGTTTAACCGGGAAAGTGTCGAGTTTTCGCGATAGAGGCTGAAAATATTTTCCAGTCTGTCGAGCTCCCGGGTCGCACTTGCAAGGATCTTGTCGGCATCAGGATGGGACAATGTGATCGATGCAGCAGCACCCATTGCGATCCCTTTCCAGCTTTGGACCGGAGTTTGCGCATGGGATATGGCAAAAGGCATGCTGCTGATTGCGCCAGCTGCAGCAGAAATGGTCAGAAACCGACGTCGTGAAATAGCGGGCATGGCGGACCTCATTTTTTGCGAAGACTTTCAAGACGGCTGCGATAGTCGGTGTCTTCGGGCAGGTTTGCAGCTTCAGGGACGTTTACTGGTGCATCAGGGGTGGTGTTGCTAAAGACCAGCGCATCATCAACATCACCAAGCGTCATGACCTGACCCCCATACTGATCGGCAAAGGCCCGGGCATCATCCGGGCTCGAAAAGGGAACAAGTTCCGGTGATCCCATCCCCCCGGCCATGCGCGATCCAACGACATAATGTGCCGACACCGCCGGTATCCAGTTCTGCTCCCCGACATTGTCCCAGTCGGTGGTCTTTGACATGTCCGTGACATATATGACGCGGATTTTATAATTCTGTTCGGGCATGCGTTCATAGGCAATGCCGTCGCGAACCTGACTGAAAAACAGGGGATAAGGCAGGCCTTCAAGATGAATTTGTGCCTTGGGGCCGGGATGTTCGAGAATATTCATCTGGCAAAAATGCCCGACTGATTCCTCGGTCATTGCGAGCGGGGGTGGCAGGGTTTCTGCAACCTGTTCCTGACAGGCAGCCAGTCCCAAAAGACCACCAGCGACCACAAGTACAGACAGGTTAAATTTACGGGGTTTCATGGTGTAACCCTCCGAAACGCCAAGAGCGCGATACCGATGGCAGCAACCGGCCATGCCAGAATGGATATCAGGGCATGGACAGGCGGGATGCTGTTGGCGGCCCCTGCCAGTCCGGCGGCAGCCGCGGTCGCATCAGATGCGGCAAGGTTATATAAACGAAAGGCATCGGCGGGATTGCCAAGCAGCAACCACTGGAAATAGTCATTGGTAAAGGTGCCGCCATCATCTGCAACAATGGCAGCAAGAAGCCCAAGATCGTAAAGCACGATCAGAACAAGCCACAATCCAATGACCAGTCCGGCTGCGGCACCGGGCCGTCGTGCAAAGGCCGAAATCCCGTATCCGATACCGATAAAGGTCGCCCCAAGCAGAAGTGACGACCAGAACAGCCGCAGCAATGCCGGTAAACCCAGAAATGCATTCTGATCGGTCGCAACAGCCGCAATGGCTGCGATGCCGTAACCAGCCGCAATCGCAATGGCAAGGATGGCAAGATGTGCGGTGAATTTGCCCAGAACTAGCTCGCCGCGTTTGACGGGATAGGTCAGAACAAGGGGCAGGGTGCCACGTTCAATCTCACCGGCAATGGCGTCAAAGGACATCAAAAGCGCAACCAGTGGCACCAGATATACGGCAAGCGATGTCAGGCTTGCGACTGTGACGGAAAGCTTGTCTGCGCCAAGTGCGCCGGTCGGGGCACTTCCGGCAGCAGAAAGAACAAGTGAAAACAGCACCATCATCGCGACGGAAATGGTGATCCAGCGATTGCGCAAGGCAATGATAAATTCGGTACGGGCCGATGCCAGAATGCGGTTCATGCGTCACCTCCCTTGCTGAAATGGCTGTAAATATCTTCCAGACTGGGCTGAATGACGTCGACATCCTCGATCAGGGAGCCAAGTGCGGAAATATCGCCAAGACGTGCGAGTTTTTCATCGGATCTGCAAACCAGATCGACCATCACCCCGTTACGGCGATCCCCCGAAAGCTTGCTGGCGACTTCATCGGCCTTGCCGACAGACGCAGAAACCTGCAAGCGGATCGGCAGGGATGCCTGCCGTCGCAAACTGGCCAGCGTGTCGTTTGCCACCATGACCCCGGATGAAAGTATAACGATACGGTCGGTTCTGGCTTCAACTTCGGTAAGGGCATGGGAAGACAGCAAAATGGCAGTTCCCTGAGCCGCAAGTTCATCAAGGATGACATAGAATTCCCGCCGCGAAACAGGATCCAGCCCGCTGGTCGGTTCATCAAGGATGAGAAGTCTGGGTTTACCGATCAAAGCCTGTGCCAGTCCGACACGTTGCCGCATACCTTTGGAATATGTGCCGATCCGTCGTTTTGCGGCCTGTGCCAGTCCGACGCGCTCAAGCAGCGGCATGGCCTGATTGGTGTTTTCGCCGCGCAGACGAAGATAGTAACAAAGCTGTTCATAACCGCTTAGCGCCGGGTGAAAGGCGGCATTTTCCGGAAGATATGCCGTGCCTGTTTTGGCGATATTGCTGCCGGGTTCGGTGCCAAGCACCTTTATCGTGCCCTTGTCGGCCGGAATAAGGCCGAGGATAATCTTCATTAAAGTCGATTTTCCTGCGCCGTTATGGCCAAGCAGAGCGACACGTTCACCGGCCGCGACGTCAAATCCGACCGCGTTCAGAACGGTATGATCATCGTAGCACTTAGTGACTTGCGAGAGGGTCAGACACATCTTCAGTCCTTTCACGCAGCCAAACAGGGTTGGTGCGAGCAGCCATTTCAAGTGTTGCGATCTTATCGGAAACGGGAATGTCTAATGGTTCCATCAACGGATAACTGTCGATGACGCCACCGGGCAGGGTTGCGGGAAAATGTGCCTGGCTCCACCGGATCAATTGCACGGCGGGTGACCCCAGCAACATTCCCGCTGCTGGTTGTGACCATAAAATATGGTCCATCAGATCGTTGGGACGGAACCGGCTATCGGCAATCCCGTTGCCATCAAGATCAAATGCCGGATGATCCGACCAGAAGTTTCCCTGCCCATCGAAACTCCATTCCACGTCGCGTGTGCCGACATATTTGACCTGGGTCTGATTGGCGACAAAGGCATTACCGGTAATGGCATTGCTTTCAGAACCGGCTGTAAAGTGAATGCCGATGCCGCATCCTTCAAATCGGTTGTCGCTGACCAGATTGCGATGGGCATTATAAAGGAACAGGCATTTTTCCCCGGTGCCGCGGACGAGATTTCCGACCAGATCGGCATTGTTGGTGTAATTCAGCATCAGCCCCTGATCACGGTCGGCAAGCGACATATTGTCGCGCACTGTGATCCGCTTTGAATACATCAGTGCAAAGCCAAGATGATTGCCAACCGATATGTTTCCCGACACTTCTGAATCGTGGGCATACATGTAATGCACGGCAAAACGCAGATCGCGCATCAGGTTGTTGCGGAATGTTCCGCGATTGGATGTGTTTACGAAAATGCCGTCACGACCATATTGAATGTCGTTTTCTTCGATCAATGTCCCGGGCGAATTCCAGATATAGATACCATTGCCGCGCGAATTCATTCGGTGATCACGACGCCCGACAATGATATTGGCACGAACGGTTGCGTTGCGGGCACCATGAACGTCGACACCATACAAGTTGCCCAGAAGCCGGTTTTCCTCGATCAGGATACGGGCAGCAGTGCGTTCAAGCTGAATGCCTGAATCAATGGTTTCATGTGACGATCCGGAGCCGATAACTTCAAGGCCACGAACGGTAATATCCTGTCCGGTGATCGTAATGACGCTACCGGTTTCATTGCCGTTCAGTGTCGCCTTGTTCTGACCGTCAAGTGTGATCGGTTTGTCGAGTAATACCGGACCCTGATGTTGTCCGGGTTCAAGGACAAGCACATCGCCGGGGGCTGCCCCGGCGATGGCTGAGGCAAGCGCCCCGTTCGTTGCGGGCACGGATCGGGTTGCCGCAAAAACATTCAGCGGCAAGAAAATCAGGGCCAGTACTATCAGAACGGGACGCAACATGATGGTTAACTCCGCGGTTCAACAATCATGCGACCGCGCATTTCCATGTGCAGGGCATGGCAGAACCACTGGCAATAGTACCAGTAGACACCGGCTTTCGACGCAACGAAGGTTGCTGATGCCGTTGCCTGCGGGGCAATTTCAAAGGCAACCCCGTGATCGCCCATGGTAAAGCCGTGGGTAAGGTCGTCGATATCATCCATGTTGGTGATAATGACCGTGACCTCGTCACCTTGTTTCACAGTAAAGGATTCAAGGCTGAAAGTCGGTGCCGACGAACTCATATAGACGCGGACCTTGTTGCCGTCGCGAACAATGGTATCGGCCCAGTCGTCAATATTGACGCCATCAGCTTCGGCTTGTGCACGGGTTTTTGCCCACATCGGGTCCTGACGGTTCCAGACGCTTAGCGGGTTGACCACAGAACGATGAACAATGATCGAGTCATGAGGTTCGGCAAATGTCGGGCCATCATGGACCAGAACAAGATCATCGCCTTCCATCGAGAAGAGCTGTTCGTTTTCCGGCTTGAGCGGGCCGACATTGAGGAAGCGGTCCTTGGAGAATTTGTTCATCGAAATGAACCATTTTCCGTCGGCTTCCAGTGTTTCACCCATCGAGGTCGAGTTGTGACCCGGCTGGTAATGGACGTCGACCTTCTTGATGATCGGATCAACGTTTTCACCGGCATAGGCCCGAACGGCTTTTTCGATGTTCCACTTTACGACCTGGCTGTCGAGGAACAGGGTGGTCAGAGCGTTACCCTTGCCGTCAAAGGCAGTATGTAGCGGACCAAGACCCAGTTCCGGTTCGGCAACAACGGCTGAACGCGGTTCAGCACCGTCATAGAACACGGCATCAAGTTTGGTGACATCAATCACCGAAACGGTCGGGGACAGTTTGCCCGCGATGCAAAGGTGTTTTTTGTCCGGTGCCATGTTGCAGCCATGCGGGCTGTTGGGGATCGGAATATAGCGGGTGTAGTTCTTGTTCTGACCTTTGCGGCCGTCAATGACCTTGACGCCGTTCAGTTCAATAAAATCGCCCGCAGCAATGCCTTTTTCGATTTCCTTGATGTTGAAAACAACAACATGGTCGAGCTCGGATGCGGTCATTTCCGCAAGGTTCATACCCATTTCCGAGTTGTAGCTGGTCGAGAAGGCATATTTGCCTTCATAGTCGGCGTCGGTATTGTCAAGGTTACCCGAAACCATAACCTGCCAGGCAACCTGCATCTTGTCCGCGTCAATAGCGGTATAGAAGTTGACGTATTTTGACGGATCATCGAGCACCGAACCATCATTGACCATCGGGGTCTCGTCTTCGCCATTGGCAAAGACATAGTTGGTGCGCGGCCATTTTTGCGGACGCAGACCGTGGATGGCCTTGGCATTCGGAATTTCAAGGATTTTATCTGTTTTCATGACGTCGCAGCGAACACGCGCAACACGGGTGTTTGCCTTGTCATTCATGAACAGATAGCGCCCGTCATACTTGCCCTCGGTAAAGGACATATGAACGTGGTGCAGGTCGCCATTGTCGTGGACTTTCTTCCCGTTTGCAGCGAGAAAATCCTTGGTTTTCGGCAACATGTTCTCGGTCAGAACTTCCAGACTTTCGTTGGTTTGACCCCAACCGGTTGCTGAACAGCGGTTGAAAACCGGGACGCGCATCAGTTCGCGCATCGACGGAATGCCCAGAATACGCATTTCGCCGGTCTGGCCCGATGACCAGAAACCGTAATATTCATCAAGCTGCCCAGGGGCAAGGTTCACTTCCGAGCCGGCTGCAGCCTGTGCACTTCCAACAGAAAGCGCGGTTGCAGCACCTGTTGCCCCACCAACCATGGCCAGACGTGCTGCACCAGCAGCGCCGGCAAAGGCAGCACCACCTGCGGCGGCAGTCAAAAGGCCACGGCGGGTTACGCCGGTTTTTTCTGTATTGTCAGACATCACGAATTCTCCTTGGGATTTTGCTTTGTCGTCTGGGTCCGGTTCAGTGCTTTTTTCGCACCTTCCATGCTCGCCAAGAGGCTTTCTTGCCGCTTGAGTTTCTTGATCACGACCGGACAAATTGTTTTGCTTTGATACAGCACCTGGCAGTGAAGACAGTTGTGACACTCGTTCGGGTTGATTTCTCCTGTTGGGTGGATGGCCTGGACCATGCATTCATGCGCGCAACTCTGGCAGGGGCTGCCGCATTCCTTGTAGCGTTTGAGCCAGTCAAACATCCGGATGCGTGCCGGAATTGCCAGCGCTGCACCCAGTGGGCACAGATAGCGGCAATAGAAACGCTCGACGAAAAGTCCGGCACCAAGAAGGACAAGGGCATAAAGAACAAATGGCCAAGCCCGGTCGAATTTAAGAATGATGGCGGTTTTGAAGGGTTCGACTTCGGCAAGTTTCTCGGCCTGGTCAATCGAAGCCAGCATGGTGCCGAAAAGGCCGAGGAAAATGATGTATTTGACCGCCCAAAGACGTTCATGCAGGCCCCATGGAAGGGTCCATTGTGGCACATGGAAGAACTTGGCAATCCGGTTGGTCAGTTCCTGCAGGGCACCAAACGGGCAAAGCCATCCGCAATAAGCCCCGCGTCCCCAGAAAATAAGTGCAGCCGCAACCGAGAACCACAGAATGAAGGTCAGCGGATCAAGCAGGAAGGCTTCCCAGGTGAACCCGGTCACCAGTGAACTTGTCAGCGCCATCAGGTTGACGACGGAAAGTTGGGCGTTTGCATACCAGCCAAGGAAAACAAGGGTGACTGTCAGGAACGAAATGCGGAACCAGAAGGTAAATTTCGCAGAGCGCGTCAGAATCCCCTGGAAGAAGAAGGCCGTCGTCAAGGTCAGCAGCATGATGCTGAGAACGATGATTTCGAGCGACTTGTCGCGCCAGATCCGCTGCCACAGCGCTGTTTTGGCAGCCTGTTCGTCGCTTTCAAGCGCAGGTTCTTCTGTTGGTGCTGCGACCTGTGCCGGGGGGGCTACTTTTTCAAGATAGTTTTCTGGCGGCTGCCAGCCCATGTCAAAGGTCGTATAAAGACGCTCGATAGCCCCGATATCACGATGGACAAGAAGCTCCAGCCGCCATGGTTGTGTCGGGTCAAAATTGTTTGAAGCCGGAATCTTGAACAGATCCATCTCGGTCAGTTCCGGTGCACCGTCGGCCATGATGTCACCGACACGCCGATGGTTACGATCACGGAAACGTACCGACATGTCGCCCTGGATCAGCTGGATACGATCAAACAGGCCGCCACGGACATAACCGGATCCCTTGAAGGAATATTGTCCGCGTGCAGTCACAAGAATGGCCTGCTCGCCTTCCTTGAGCCAGTTGCGCAAGTTATTGTAACCGCGCTCGCCCAGCGTTGCCTTGCCAATTGCGGGGATGCTGACAAGGGTTGCATACATATCGATAAAGGTGTCTTCGGCCGGAGCGGTGATCGGACGTTCGGTTGCGCGTGGATCATCCATCGCGGCAAAGGCATCATTGATTTGCCCGACATCCAGAGACATCCGGCGAATGGTGCCGTCCCCGACCAGTGTTAGCCAGTCGGCCGGTGCGGTGGCGTCAGGATTGATTTTGAATTGTTGGGCTGTCGAGGCCTTAGGGGCAGTAAGTCCCCCCAATCCAAGCGCACGCGCAACCTTGATCCCGGAACGAAGGATCGAGTCATCAATCACCATGATGGTGACAGTCGCACCGGAAATAATGTTCAGGTCATGGTCGGCATTTTGGGTCGCTGCAACAAGGTCAAATCCGACATATCCCTCGGTCAGGGCAGCGATGCGCGCTTCGGGGATACCGATCAGAACAATCGGTTCAGAATGCTTGACCAGTTTGACACCAATGATTTTGGCATCCTGACCAACAGCAACCATGACATGAATGGGTTTTCCGGAATAACCGGTTGTGCCGACGAAATCCGATGTGATGAATGCCCAGCCGATCTGATTGCCCTGTTTGAGAATCGGTGCAACGGGAAGATCATCGCGAACAGGGCCATAGGCCTCGGCGCCATTTACAAGCGATGCGGCAGGAATTTTGTCGATGAATTGGGCAAGGACGGGTTTGTTTTGTGCCCATGCCGGAGATGCCGACAGAAGAACTGGCAGAAGACAGACAATTGCCAGAATCAGTAGTCTTGTCAGACGGGCACGCGGGCGACGCGAACAAGTGATTGTTTGAGGACAGCATTGGTAAGATGGCGTTTTCATGAATTCAAACCTTGTGCGGGGGGCGCGCGTGCTGTCGCAGGCGCAGTCGAAGCTGCGCCTGTGATGTCAAATGACTGCGGGATGACGGTCAGAATGACTTTGCGGTCATGCCCGATTTCACCGATTGGAAGCGGAAGTTTGAATGCAGATCCGATCAGACAGTTCGGGCATGTTGGGCAGTCGCATTGGGCAGGTTCGGGAACCTGGTTTCCGTTCTGATCAATCAGTATCGTTTTAGGAGTTTGTTCCGCGGAACAGATCGTGATTTCAACAAGATCTGCACGAGAAGAATGCTTCGCCGTTTGCGCAAAGGCCTGATTTGTCCCGGTGCCGATCACGGACAGGACAATCAGAAGCGACAGGAGTGTGCGAAGCATGTTTTTCATAGTTTTTCTCGTACTACAACGAGGAGGGCAAACTATTGATAGTGATCAAGTGGAGGCTTCTTTTTATTTTGATGGTTGGCACCCGGCCCAGGGCCAAGTTGAGTGCACTCAATGAAGCGATATAATTACGCGATGATTTTCTATCAAGGGTTGAATTTTATGTTGCAGTTCAGCCTGACTTTGTTGTTGAGGCATCCGCAAGACAGCATTGGCCGCACGTCTTGAGGAAGGCTTTTGATTTGACTCTGCCAAGGACAATCCCTAAATAAGAACAAATAGTGAACATTTGTCTTGTGTAGGTATGATGCTGGCGGAACGACTTCATGATGCCCGTGTCGCTTTGGCGCAGGCAGAGAAGCAGTGGAAAATAAGTGCCTCCTGTTTTTCTGATGCAGCAGGAGAAGCAATACCGCGTGTGTTCGGACACATCGTGTTATCTGGAAATATCAGTCTGGGCGGTTTCGCACCGGTTGGTCTGCATGAGATTATTTGCAGTCATGACGCGGGTGCTGCATCGGTTTTGGCCTGGTCCCTGGCCCAGATCGATCAGAGAAATCAGGATGGTAAATCAGCAGGACGGTCTGTTTTCTGGATCCGGCAAAGACGGGCCATTGATCAGGGGCGATTTTATCATCTGAGCTTTCCTGCCCGATCCGGGGGGGAATGTTGCCCCTTGATGATGACAGTTGATCAGCAAGCAACAGCAATGTGGGCGTGTGCCGAGATCGCCAGAACAGGGCAGATCGCATCAATCATTCTTGAAACCACGGATTACGATTTGACGGTTGCGCGGCGCTTGCAGCTGGCGTGCGAGGCCGCGGGGACGCGAATCATTGTGTTACGCCAGGCTTCACGGATCGGACGGTTGATGCCGTCAAGTGCGCTGACACGCTGGAAGATCGAGCCGGAACTGAACACGCAGCAGAATATGACAGGGAGCATCCATCATCTCAGCCTGATCGGGGGACGCGGGGTCCGACCGGGAAGCTGGAAAGTCAAAACCGATGCAGCAACGCTTTCTTTATCTGTGGTTGACCCACTGGAAAACCGACTGTCAGACGATCAGCCTCTCCACGGCTGATCATCCCCGTGAAATCGGCAGCGCAGCCATATCTGAAACCGCAACCAGGCCCACGGCAGATCGTGCGCATGTGGTGACACGTGTCGATCATAAGGGGGTCTTTGTCTGCGGGCTGAATCATGCGGCGCGGATGACTGGTTTGCACGGGGGCATGCGTTTGTCCGATGCCCGAAGCATCCTGCCTGATCTGATCGATACCCCCGAGGATGTCGATCTTTATCAAGCCCATCTGGCGCGCCTGATTCGCGCGATGGATCGATACAGCCCGTGGGTTGCCCCGGATCGGGAGCTGCATGACAGCAGCCTGCAGGGCGATGGCGGATTGTGGTTGGAGATCACCGGGGGGAGCCATCTGTTTGGGGGCGAAACTGCCATGATCACGCACATCCTGCGTGATGTGAAAGCACGTGGTTACGCGGCCCGGATTGCCATTGCCGATACAGCCGGGGCTGCATGGGCCTGCGCACGCCATCATCCGGGGAATGTTTCTGAACGTACCCTGTCACTTCCAAATGATCACGCGACTGCGGCCGGATTTCCGGTCTCGGCCCTGCGTCTGTCTGATGACATCATCACATTGCTGTCGCGTCTTGGCCTGAAACAACTGGGCGATATTACCCCCTTGCCGCGTGCCAATATCACCACCCGACTGGGGCCTGATGTGTTGCATCGGCTTGACCAGTTTTATGGCCGTTTGCCTGAATATCTGAATTTCGAACTACCCGATAGCCCATGGCTGATAAGGCAAAGCTTTGGCGAGCCACTGGGCGATGCAGACAATCTGGCTCTTGCGATCCGGACCATGACCGAGAAACTCTGTGACAGGCTCCAGACTGATAACCTTGGTCTGCGCCGGCTTGTAGTCCGGTCGATCCGGGTTGATGGCCATGCCCATACCATCACGACCACAACCGGCGCCCCCTGTCAGTCAGCAGCCCATGTCTTGCGGTTACTGGAAGAAAAAATGCCTGGTGTCGATACCGGGTTTGGGATTGAACAGGTCATTGTCTATGCCCCTTGGGTCGAACATGTTGCCTTTCGTCAGGTGCGTCTTGACCGTCAGCAGGATGAGACCGGTGATGCTATCGCGCTCGCCCAGCTGATTGACCGGATCAGTCATCATCTGGGCCCCAACGATATCCTGTATCGCCCTGCCCATCATGCAAGCCACTTGCCCGAACGGGCCGCTATTCGACAATCCCCGGTCGGCCCGGCAAAAACGTCGCGCCTACCCGATGTCACCTTGCCCAGACGACCGGTCCGGTTGCTCGATCCGCCAGAACCGGTTGAGGTGATTGACCGTAACCCGACCGGCACTCCGACACGCCTGCGCTGGCGAAAAATGATTGTGGATATTTTACATGCCGACGGGCCGGAACGCCTCTGTCCTGAATGGTGGGGGCATCTTGATCGGGATCATTACGCCCTGTCACAGATGACCCGCGACTATTTCCGTATCTGTGATCAGAAAGGGCGGGTGTTGTGGCTGTTTCGTACCAGACCTGCCGGTCAGGATATCTGGTCGGTCCACGGGCTTTTTGCAGGGTGATGCCATGACGAAATCCCAAACCGGTCATACCCCGAACGCCCCGGAACCAGCCTATGCCGAACTGCAGGTCAGCAGCAATTTTTCCTTTTTGCGCGGCGCATCGCATGCCGAGGAACTGGTGCTTACGGCTGCGACCAAGGGGCTTCATGCCATTGCGATTACGGATCGCAATACGCTGGCCGGGGTCGTACGCGGTTACTCGGCACACAGTAATTATGCTGACCGGCTCAATTATATTGTCGGCTGCCGTCTTGATCCGATGGATGGGCCATCCATGCTGTGCTATCCGACGGATCGGGCATCCTATGCCCGGCTGTGCCGGTTGCTAACCCTTGGCAAGCGCCGTGCCCCCAAGGGATCGTGCGAGATTTACCAGAGCGATATCATCAATCATGGCGACGGCCTTTTGTTCATTGCTATCCCGCCGCAGGTTCCCGATGACGGGTTTCGCACCGAATTGATCAATCTGAAAGCCCGTTTTAATGATCGGCTTTGGCTTGCTGTCGGGCGCTTCATGGACGGGTTTGATAGCGAACGCCTTGCCTTTACCGAAGACGTCGAAACCCGTCTTGGCATTCCTGCCGTGGTGACCAATGACGTGCATATGCACCTTCGATCCCGCAAACCCTTGCAGGATGTATTGACCTGCATTCGCCATCATTGCCGGATTGAGGATGCCGGATATCGGCTGTTTCCCAATGGTGAACGCCACATCAAATCCCCGCAGGAAATGGCACGGCTGTTTCCCGATCATCCCCACTGGCTTGCGCGCACGGTCGAGATTGCCGATCAGTGCACATTCAGTCTCAGTGACCTTCGCTATGAATATCCCGATGAAAATGACGGATCGGGGGAAGGCACGCAGGAACGCCTGATCCGCCTGACCTGGGAGGGAGCACATAAACGCTATCCCGATGGTGTGCCTGACAAGGTCAAAAAACTGATCGAGACGGAGCTTAAACTGATCGACGAGCTGGGTTATGCCCCCTATTTCCTGACCGTGCATGACATTGTTGCCTTTGCCCGGTCAAAGGACATTTTGTGTCAGGGGCGTGGATCGGCGGCCAATTCATCGGTCTGCTTTTGTCTGCATGTCACATCGGTTGACCCCAATGAGGTGGAACTTCTGTTTTCGCGCTTCATCAGCAATGCGCGCAATGAGCCGCCCGATATTGATGTCGATTTCGAACATGAACGCCGCGAAGAAGTCATCCAGTTCATCTATGAACGTTATGGTCGCGAGCGCGCCGGTCTGACCGCTACGGTGATTTCATACCGGTCGCGCAGTGCCATTCGCGATGTCGGCAAGGTTTTTGGTCTGTCCGAGGACACCATCGTCAAGCTGACCAAAACCATCTGGGGATCAAGCAGCAAGGGCGCGCATGATACCATGATGCGCCAGTCGGGCATTCATCCAGACGAACCGCGCCTCAAAGCTATTCTTGATCTGGCGGGGGAACTGACCGGGTTTCCCCGCCACCTGTCGCAGCATGTTGGCGGCTTTGTCATTACGCGCGGACCGCTTTGTGAATTGTCGCCGATCGCCAATGCGGCGATGGCGGACCGCACCACCATTGAGTGGGACAAGGATGATATTGATGCACTTGGCATTCTTAAGGTCGATGTGCTGGCATTGGGAATGCTCACCTGTATTCGCAAGGCGTTTGAGGAACTGCGCAATCACAAGAACATTGATTACACGCTTGCAACCTTGCCCAAGGAAGACAGGGCTACGTATCGGATGCTCGAAAAGGCCGACAGTATTGGCACTTTTCAGGTGGAATCGCGTGCGCAAATGAGCATGCTGCCCCGCCTTCAACCCAAAAGCATTTATGACCTGACCATTCAGGTGGCGATTGTCCGCCCCGGACCGATTCAGGGCGGTATGGTTCATCCGTTTTTGCAACGGCGCATGGGCCGGGAAAAGGTGGAGTATCCTTCAAAGGAACTGGAAGCCGTCTTGAAGCGCACCTGTGGTGTGCCGCTGTTTCAGGAACAGGCAATGCAGATCGCCATTGTTGCTGCGGGCTATTCCGGTGGCGAGGCCGACAATCTCAGACGTGCGATGGCGACATTCAAACGTACCGGTACGATTGGCGAACACCGGACCAAATTCATCAACGGAATGCTGAAAAACGGCTATGACATGGATTTCGCCGAGCGCTGCTTCAAGCAGATCGAAGGCTTTGCCGATTACGGTTTCCCCGAAAGCCACGCGGCAAGCTTTGCCATTCTGGCCTATGCGTCATCCTGGCTGAAATGCCATCATCCCGATGTGTTTTTATGTGCACTTTTGAACGCGCAGCCGATGGGGTTTTATGCCCCCGCACAACTGGTTAATGATGCGCGCAATCATGGGGTCAGAGTTCTTGAAATCGATATCAATCACAGTTTCTGGGACAATCAGCTTGAACGCGAGCTGGGCCGTGCCAGTGGCTATCATTCCGTGCGACTTGGTTTTCGCCAGATCAAGGGATTTGGCGAACTTGATGCCCTTGCCCTGATTGCCAATCGTCCGGCAGGTGGGTTTCAGGATGTCTATCTGATGGCGCGCCAGACCGGTCTGTCACCTGCGGCCTTGGAAAAACTGGCGGAAGCCGACGCCTTTGGTTCCCTTGGCCTGTCGCGGCGAGAAGCCCTTTGGGCGGTGCGTCGCTTTGGCAAGGGGCGCAAGGCCCCGGTTGCATTGCCTTTGTTTGAAGCCGCCCAGAACTTTAACCATAATATGGGTGTCTCTGCCGAATTCGGGGCCGAAGCCCCGGTCGATTTGCCCATCATGGAACCGGGCGAGGAGATCATCGAGGATTACGCCAGCCTGCGTCTGTCGCTTAAAGGTCATCCGGTCAGCATGTTGCGCAATGCGCTTGAAGAAGCGGGGATCTGCAAGGCAAGTGACCTGCCCGGTGTGCGTGATGGTGAACGGTTAACTCATGCCGGTCTTGCCATCGTTCGGCAACGCCCGGGGACATCATCGGGGGTGGTTTTCATCACGCTTGAGGATGAAACCGGCATCACCAATCTGGTGGTCTGGAACAAGGTGATGGAAAAATATCGCCGCGAAGTCATGACGGCCACGGTTCTGGGGGTTACCGGCAAGCTTCAGCGTGAAGATGGCGTTACCCATATTATTGCCGACAGACTGGTTGATCTGACCGGGATGTTGCAAGGACTGACGGATAATACCAAAATCGCCCGCAGCAACCACAATCACCCCCGGAATTTACAATGGGCCAGTGGTCTGAATGCTTTGGAGGCGGAGCATGTCTCACAAACGCAAAAGGCTCCGGTCCTTAAAATTGACAGTCACGATTTCCATTAAGCAGTGACGGGTTTCTGTCCGGTGTAATTGCATTTTAGTCGACCTTTCTCCGGATTTCCGAACGTGTTTCAGAACTCGCTATCTCTAAACGAGCGGGAGTGTGCATCCCATGTGCCTTTGGATGAGGGAACACGGGGTTCTAAGGATTGGGATGGAAGGGGCCATCGCGGGATCGGGGCTATGCGGCCTTGCAATGATCTTGATCATGGTTAGGGATGCAGTCCCCCGGTCATGAGGGCTGCGACGGATGACGTTAATCAGCAAGTTGCGTTAACCGGAACTTTTTGCACGTGGTTTAGCCGACATGCCTTGCAAGAAATTCGATCGTACGGGCATGGGCCAGATCGGCAGCATTCACGACATAGGACAGGCGTGCATCATTGGCAAAGGCGTGACCGGCTTCGTACATATGAATTTCCATATCCGGGAAATAAGTCTTGGCTTGATCAAGCATTTCGGCCGGAACATGGTCATCCAGGGTGCCAAAGTGACCAAGGAATGCTGCTTTGAGTGGCCGATCAAGATATTGCGGTAAACGCGTGCCATAGAAGGCAATCCCGGCTGCAACGTCAAGATCCTGTGCCGCACGCAGGGCAAGACCGCCACCCCAGCAAAAACCGATAACTCCGACTTTGCCACCATTTGCGGCAAGGGCCTTGACCGCTGCATCAATGTCCAGGGTGGTTTGTTCAAGATCGGATGCCAGCATCATGTCGCGGCCGCGCAGTGCCTGATCAAAGGGAACAACCGCATCGCGTTCCTGACGGTCAAACAGGGCAGGTATGGCGACTTCGTAACCAAGGGCAGCATATTTTGCAGCCACACCTTTGAGCTGGTCGGTCACACCAAAAATTTCCTGCAGGATGACAATCCCGCCACGGCGTTCGCCAACCGCTGGTTCAAACCAGCAATCAAGCGCATGGCCATCTGCTGCGGTAATGGTTTTCATCATGTCAAAATGCTCCTGTCGCTTTGCGTAAGGAAGTGCATCAATCGTCCATCATGCCGATGCCGTACCAATCAAGCGTTCCTTACTGGTCAACCGGAATTCCGGCTTTTAAAATAATTCACAGCGCCCGGATGAAAGGGCATCAGTTTTTTTGGGTGCCATTTTCCAGAAATCTGGACCCCAAAAGGCACCAAAGAACGACTTCATAGCATCGCGACCTTCGGCGATTGTCTTGATCCGTTTTAAACAAGATCATCACCGCATCAGCAACCAATAGTTTGAGAAATGCCACTTTCCACCCAAGCGGCCAGAAATGATCGAATATTTCTTGGGACAGGACAAAACAGGGCAAGAGCATCAGAGCAAATTTGTTTGTCTGATTGCGTTTGACAAATTTGGGGGCTGCCCAACCAATTCCACGTACTCCTGACCAGCAGATGTTCGGGCCAAGAATAGTGTGTGGGGAGTGCCGGGCGATGTCAGAGGAAAGCCGAATGACGGCTTCGAGCGCCATTTGGCACCTCAAACAAACCGGCGGCCAAGCGACCAAGCAAGCCGCCGGTTTGTAGACGAGGGTGCTATGTGAGAGCACCCTCCGGGCTCAGTAGACTTCGCGATAGATCGCTTCGATATCGCTTGCCGTCATATCGCGCGGGTTGCTTTCAATCAGGCGATAGATTTTGCCAAAGACTTCCTCGGCCATTTCGGACAGGGAGTCTTCGGTTACGCCAAGATCGCGCAGGCGGGTTTCAAGGCCGCTGGCCGGGACCATTTCCTCGATCCGGCGAACAAAGGCCTCGGCGGCTTCTTCCTCGGATGCAAAATCGCAATCTTCGATCAGGCACGGGGCCAGTTCGGCATAAAGTTTACCCGCTGCTGGCAGGTTAAACCGCAGCACCTGTGCCATGACCAGTGCATTGGCGTGACCATGCGGAATATGGAACCGTGCGCCCAACGGATAGGCCAAACCATGAATGGCGGCAACCGATGCATTGGCAAAGGCCATCCCGGCAATCAATGATCCCTGAAGCATCGCAGAACGTGCTTCCTTGTCGCCCGGATTTTCAATCACCTTCATCAGGTTCTTGCCCAAAAGCGACAAGGCCGTCACCGCCATACCATCGGCAATCGGGTTTTTGCGCGTACGGCTGGTGTAACCTTCAATCGCATGCACCATCGCATCAAGCCCGGTTGCTGCGGTAACTTTCTGTGGCAGGCCATAGGTCAGTTCCGCATCCAGAAGCGCGATATCGGGCATCAATTGCGGGGTGTAAACAACCTGTTTGAGACTGTTGTTATCGGTAATCACCGACACCCATGTCACTTCTGATCCGGTCCCGGCGGTGGTCGGGATCTGGATCAGGGGCAAACGGTCACCCGTTGCCTTGTCGATGCCGTAAATGCCTTCGATGGTCTGATCGCTATTGGCAAGCAAGGCGACAAGTTTGGCACTATCAAGCGAACTGCCGCCGCCAAGACCAATCACGCCATCTGCCTTCCAGTCCTTGGCGCCATCAATGGCCTGCTGGACGATATTCTGGGGCGGGTCGGCCTGAACATCGGCAAAGATCTGGACAGCAATGCCGGCGGCTTCCAGTGATTTCTGCACCTTGTCGGCATAGCCAAGAGTGATAATGCCCGGATCGCAAACAACGGTGACGCGGGTTGCGCCCAGTTCTTTCATCAGGGCGCCGGTTTTAGTAATGCCGCCTGCCTCGCAAACTATGCGCGGCACACTACGAAACATGAAACTCATGGTGGGGCTCCTCGTTGCCGGTCAGATGGCTTTCCCGGCGAGACCGCCGAGACACATGTATTTAATCTCGACAAAATCATCGATGCCGTATTTCGATCCTTCACGACCGATACCGGACTCTTTCACGCCGCCAAACGGGGCTGATTCTGTGGAAATGATCCCTTCATTGATCCCGACGATGCCGTATTCCAGTGCCTCGCCAACGCGCCAGATGCGACCGATGTCACGGGCATAGAAATAGGCCGCCAGTCCAAAGGGCGTGTCATTGGCCATGCGAATGGCCTCGGCCTCGTCACTGAATTTGAACAGCGGAGCAACCGGACCAAAAATCTCTTCGGAGAAGATCCGCATTTCTGCGGTGACACCGGTCAGAATGGTCGGGCTAAAGAAATTGCTGCCCGGTTTGGCGCGTTCACCGCCAAGCACGGCTTTGGCACCGTGGTTGATCGCGTCATTGACAAGGGTTTCGACCTTTTCAATCGCCTTGGTGTTGATCAATGGCCCCTGCGTTACGCCATCCTCGGTGCCTTGACCGACGCGCAGTTTGGCAACTGCGGCGGCCAGTTTTTCGGCGAAGGCATCATAAACGCCTTCCTGAACCAGAATGCGGTTGGCGCAGACGCAGGTCTGACCGGCATTGCGGTATTTGGATGCGATGGCACCGGCAACGGCCTCGTCAAGGTCGGCATCGTCAAAGACGATAAAGGGCGCATTGCCGCCCAGTTCGAGACTGACTTTTTTGACGGTATCGGCACATTGGCGCATCAGAAGTTTGCCGACCTGGGTCGATCCGGTGAAGGACAGTTTGCGAACAATCGGATTGGTCGTCAGTTCATTGCCAATATCCGCACCGTGCGATGCGGTGACAACATTGATCACACCATCGGGGAAACCGGCACGTTTGGCCAGTTCGGCAAGGGCAAGAGCGGTCAAGGGAGTATCTTCGGCCGGTTTGATGACAACCGTGCACCCCGCAGCAATCGCCGGGGCACATTTACGGGTGATCATCGCCATCGGGAAGTTCCATGGCGTAATCGCGGCCACAACACCGATCGGCTGTTTGACGGTGATGATGCGTTTATCTGCACCATGTGACGGAATGACATCGCCATAAATGCGTTTGCCTTCTTCGGCAAACCATTCAAGGAAGGACGCGCCATAGGCCACTTCACCGCGCGCCTCGGCAAGGGGTTTGCCCTGTTCACGGGTCATCAGCAACGCAAGGTCTTCCTGCGCTGCCATGCAAAGGTCAAACCATTTGCGCAGAATATTGGCCCGCTCCTTGGCGGTCTTTGCCCGCCAAGCCGGAAGGGCGGCGTTGGCTGCATCAATTGCTGTCCGGGTTTCTGCCGCACCCATATCGGGGACATCGGCAAGATGTTCGCCGGTGGCCGGATCGGTCACGGCAAAGGTTTTGCCATTGTCGGCCGAAACCCATTTGCCATCGACATGACCAAGGGTTTGCCAAAGACCGGTATCATTGAGTTCAATCGTCATGGGGCTATCCTGTGGTTAAAGTACGGTGGCATAGATGGTCCGCGCGGCCTCAAAGGTCATCTCGCGCGGGTTGTTGATCAGAAGGCGTTCGACCTTCATCGCATCGGTCGCAAGCATGTCGAGATCGGCCTCCGTCACGCCAACATCGCGTAACTGACGGGTAAAGGGCATCCGTTCGACCATGTCAGTCATGTAGCTGATGAAACGATCACAGGCATCATCATCATCGGCAAACCGTTCACCGGGCAGAACGGCACGGGCCAGTTCCGCATATTGCGCACAGGCCGCATCGCGGTTGAACTTCAGAACCTCGATCAGGACAAGTGCGTTGCTGTGACCATGGGGAACATGGAAATGCCCGCCCAGCGGATAGGCCAGAGCATGCACCGCTGCAACCGGGGCGTTGGCGAATGCCATACCGGCCATCATCGATCCCTGCAACATGGCTTCGCGGGCTTCACGGGACGGGGTTGCCGAAACCGCATCATCAATATGGGCAGTCATCAACTGCATGCCACGAATGGCCAGACCATCAGACAACGCGTTTTTCTTGTGCTTGCTGGTATAGGCCTCGATGGCATGAACCATCGCATCAATACCGGTCATTGCGGTAATCGATGCCGGAAGACCCATGGTCAGTTTGGCGTCAAGCAAAGCGACATCCGGATAAAGAAGCGGTGATACAACGCCTTTCTTTTCCTGGGTCGGGGTGGTGACGATGGAAATCGGGGTGACTTCCGATCCTGTCCCTGCGGTGGTCGGAACCTGAATAAGCGGCAATCTTGGACCATTTGCCAGACCGATCCCGTAGATCGCATCAAGTTGCTGGGGATTGCCACACAGCAAAGCCACCAGCTTGGCTGTATCCATCGATGATCCGCCGCCAAGGCCGATAATGATGTCTGCACCAAAATCCTGTGCGCCCTTGACCGCTTCAAGGATGGTGCTTTCAGGCGGGTCGGCTTCAACCCGGGTCCACAAAAGGGTATCGATTCCGGCATCAATCAGGGCCTGATAGGGGGCATCAATCAATCCGACTTTCTGCAAGCCCGGATCGGTGATGAGAACGGCGCGTTTTGCGCCGAACTCGTTACACAGGCTGCCCAGCTGAAGTGCGCCATCAAATTCGCAGATGACGCGGGGCGTGGTTTCAAATGTAAAATCTGACATGGTGATCCTCGCTTTGGCCGGGCTTATGCGGGCTGGGTGTTTGATGAGGAAACAGTGCCGCGTTCGATGCGATAGCTGCCTGTCACCAGATCGGCGGAATGGGTGTCATCCGATTCTGAAATCAGAACACACAAGCCACTGCTGCCAAGGTTGGATATGACCTCGGACAGACGGCGCGACAGAACCGGGGCAACGCCCTCGAACGGTTCATCAAGAAGCAACAATTTCCGGCCCGGCATCAATGCGCGGCCAAGGGCCACCAGTTTTTGCTGACCACCGGAAAGCTGCATGGCGCGCCGGGCACGGAACTGTGCAATTTCCGGAAGCAGGTCATAAACCCATTCCAGACGTTCCCTGGCATCTGCAATGCCGTTGGTCCATGCCGGAAGAAGAATGTTTTCCTCAACCGTCAGGGACGGGATCAGGCGGCGGTCTTCGGGCATATAGCTGATACCGCCTTTTGCACGACCGAAATCAGCCGTCTTGCGCAAATCCTTGCCATCAAAGGTGATGGAACCATCATCGGCCTCAAGCAATCCCATGATGGCACGCATCAATGTGGTTTTGCCCGCACCGTTATGTCCGATCAGACCAAACATCTGTCCGGACGGAACAGTCAGGGAGACATCACGAAGGATCGGGATATTGCCGATCGAAACATTCAGATTTTTGATTTCCAGGGTCATGATACGCCATTCCCTTTTTTGTGGGTGGGACGATGGCCGGTGACAAGATCACGTACGCGTTCATCGGCAAGAACCGCCGAAGGCTGCCCGTCGGCGATGATCTCGCCGCTATAGAACGCCAGAACACGTGATACGTAACGTTCGACCACATCCATGTCATGTTCAACAAACAGCACGGTGACACCATGTTGGCGGACCGCATTCATCACGGTGTCCATCAATCCGGTTTTTTCATCCATGCTGACGCCACTGGTCGGTTCATCAAGCAACAGCATCTGCGGATTGCCGATCAGGGCCATGGCAATATCCACCAGTTTGCGGGCACCTTGCGGGACCGCGGTTACCAGTGAGTCTCGATAGTTCTCGACACCGAATTCACGCAGAATGTCTTCAGCCCGTGCGATGCGTTTGTCACTGCGAAGCGGGCTTAGGAAACTTGGACGCGGGCTTTCGGCAGCGGCAAGGGCAACGATCAGGTTGTCGAGTACCGTCATTTCAGGAAACAGCTGTGCTACCTGAAATGAACGAGCCATGCCTGCGCGTGTGATGGCACGCGGTGAATGACCAAGGATTGATTTGCCGTTAAACAGGATTTCACCACGGGTCGGCTTCAGATAACCGGTCACCATATTGATGAAGGTTGTCTTGCCCGCGCCGTTGGACCCGATGACGCCAACGATTTCACCTTTGGAAATCCGGACATCAAGATCCTTTGCGGCGATGACCGCACCAAATTCCTTGTTTAGCGATTTGGTTTCAAGAATGACAGTCATGCGCGTTCTCCTGCTTTTTTACGCGATACCAGGCTCCAGAGGCCTTTGGGCAGGAAGACGATGACACCCAGAAGGGTAAAGCCGAGGATCATCTGCCAGGTATGGGGAACCAGTTCGATGGCATAGGTCCGCACGACCGAGAAAACCACGGCGGCAATGAACGGTGCAGCGACATGACCCAATCCACCCAGAAGCGCGATAAAGATGAATTCGCCAGACGTGGTCCAATAGGCCATTTCCGGGTCAACGTGCCCGGTGGCAAGGGCGGTTAATCCCCCCCCAAGGGCGGAAACCGCGGCCGCACTGACATAGTTGCCATACAGCAACCATCGCGGCGAAAGACCAAGATATTCAACACGAACTTCGTTTTCGCGAACGGCTTCGCAAATCACACCGATCCCGGCCTTGGTGTAACGATGGATCAGAACAGCAATCACCAGACCGGCCAGAATGGTCAGGGTAAAGACCGTGTGCTGGCTGCTTTCCCCGCCGTCGGGAGCCCAGCCAAAGATTGTCCAGTTATGAACGTTAAAGCCGTCCGTGCTGCCCAGTTCCGGGCTTTTGACCAGAATGCCAAACAGGATCATCGAAAAGGCCAGCGACAGCATCGCAAAGAAGATATCGCGATAACGTGTCAGCAGCAGGCCCAGCACCATCGCAACCGCAATGGCGACCAGCATGCCAAGCGAAAGGGCAGCAATCGCATCATGGATGCCAAAGAACTGGCCTCCCATGCCGACGGTATAACCGCCGATGCAGTAAAACAGTCCCTGACCGAAAGATACCAGACCGGAACGCATCTGCATGACGACACCCTGCACAACAAGGGCCTTGGCAAAGGCGATGGTCAAAAGGAAGATCAGCCAACCGGGCGACACAAACCCGAACAGCACTAAGGCAATCGCAACTGCCGCAAGCGAGATTTCAGTTTTATCAAAACGCATGTCAGATTTTCCTCGCCAAAGTACGGCCAAACAGACCTTCGGGGCGGAACGCCAGAACCAACGACATCACGCCGTAAATGACGAAAAGTTCGAACTCGGGGGCATAATGGACAGCTGCGGCACGGCTTAATCCGACAAGCAGTGCGCCAACGGCGGCACCGCCGATACTGCCAAGTCCGCCAATCACGACCACTGCAAAGGCCAGAACGATGACTTCGATCCCGATACCCGGCACGACCGAAATGGCCGGAGCGGTCAGCGCACCGGCAAGCGCGCCAAGGATGGTGCCGATGACAAAGGTGATGGTGAACATCAGGCGGACATTCACACCCATCGCAACCGCGATTTCGCGGTCATGGATCACCGCACGCAAGACCTTGCCGGTATTGGTACGTTCAAGCAGTCCCCACAAAACAAGACCGATGACTGCCGAAACCCCGACCAGTGACAGGTCGTAGTTTGAGACTTTCAATAATCCAAGCGACGTTCGACCAAGTTCGGAATAGGGCTGATAGGCGAAATACGGGTTGACCCCCCAGACGATTTTCATCGTGTCTTCAAGGATCAGCAAAAGTGCATAGGTAATGATCACCATCAGGATTTCATCGCGGCCATACATCAGGCGCAGCAATCCACGTTCAATGATCACGCCAACAATCAGTCCGGCAACCAGTGCCGCACCAACCAGCAAAAGATAACTGATCCAGGCCGGGCCAATACCGTTATTGAAATACCAGCCGACAAGGGATGCTGCGGAATAGGCACCGATGGCATAGAAGCTGCCATGGGCCATATTCAGGATGCGCATCACCCCGTAAATTACGGTCAGGCCAGCGGCCACGAGAAACAGCCACGATGCATAGATCGAGCCATCAATCAGGACGGCAAGAAGACTTGTCATCACAAATATCCAGTGTGCAGGGAAAAGGGCGGGCATCCCGCAAAAGAGATGCCCGCATCGCAGGAAGATTGTGTGTGCTTAGTTACACTGAGCGCCCGGGAAGCCCTGGGCAATCCAGTCTGCGGCAGAAACACCTTCTGGCGGGGTTACGCATTCGCCAGAGAACGAGACGGAATTGACGATCGACGCCTTGCCGTCTTCATAGTGGTATTCGCCGTAAGAAATGCCCTGCATTGCCTGATGACCATTGCCGCGTGCCATTTCAACAGTACCTGAAACGGACGGGAAGGAAGCGCCTTTCAGGCCGGCAGCAAGCTGATCTGCGGTCGGGATTTCCTTGTCTGCCAGACCGGCATTTTCAGCAGCAAATTTCAGGCCGAGGATCGCCTGCGCCATCTTGGTTGCCGGGTAAACCGGATCAAGATCATAGGCAGCGTTATAGACACCCTTGAACCAGGTGTTCAGTTCGTTTTCCGGTGCGAATGCGCCGAACGGGCCACGTGCGCCAATGATCATGCCATTCGGCGCCTGATCCTTATAGGTCGCAAGGCTTGCTTCACCGCAAGTCAGAAGACCGGTGGCATCTTCAAGCAGGCCACGGGCATTTGCCTGAAGAACCAGTGCTTCCATGTCGCCACCCCAGAAGGAGCTGTGAACGATTTCCGGACGCTTGACCGACAGGGCAGAGATTTCTGCGCCATACTGGCCCTGATAGATTTTCGGGAACTGTTCTTCGACGATTTCAGATTCCGGCAGAAGTTTCGCCGCAGCAGCGGTGAAGTCGGCCCAGCTGTCCTGACCCCAGGAATAGTTCTGCTGGATGCCCGAAAGACGGGTTACATCCGGACGGGTTGCTGCGAGGTAACGTACGGCACCGATATTGTCGACCGATGCATCAAGGCCGGTACGGAACATGTATTTTGCGTCGCTGTTTTCAACGAACAGGCGGGAGGTCCCGCAATCATATGCGATGGTGAAGGTTTTCAGTTCTTCGGCAACCGGTGCGACAGCAAGGCAATCACCCGAAGAAACATAGCCGATCACGGCATCAACTTTCTGGCGCTGGACAAGGTTGCGATATTCTTCAACCTGCTTGGTCGCACCACCGGCCTCATCAATGATGACGGCTTCGATTTCTGCACCATTGATGCCGATCTTGTTGTACGGAGCGGGCAGTTCACCCTTGTTCAGCGCTTCAACAAGAACCTTGGCGGCATTGGCAGATGGAACACCAAACGGGCCGGCCGCAGGACCGGACAGGAAGGTAACAATACCGATGCGGAACTTGCCGTTTTCGGCTGCGGATGCACCCGATGCAAGGCCAGCCGT
The DNA here is from genome assembly GCF_003326795.1 of Thalassospira profundimaris. Lineage (GTDB taxonomy): Bacteria > Pseudomonadota > Alphaproteobacteria > Rhodospirillales > Thalassospiraceae > Thalassospira > Thalassospira profundimaris_C. The sequence continues at coordinate 53,572 of NZ_JPWI01000006.1, forward strand.
CAGGGCAAGGGCAGCGACGCCCGAAACCAGATATTTGCTGAAAGTTGTTTTATTGTTCTTCACTTTTTTTCCTCCCTTGGGAAAGGTCTATGGAGTTGGCGGTGGAACAGCCTCGGACCCGCCAGCCACGGCATCGCGGCGGCGTTTGACCATCTCTTTTGACGGTTTGAGGTCTTCGGCGTCGTAGATCGCCCAATTCCCCACCATCAATTTTGAAGGCGGAAAATCTTCGTTATGGACGACCGTGCCCACGGCTTGCGCCTGGACAATCTGGTGAGTGTCGGGATCGATATAGGATGCAAAGCCCGGTGGATCTTCGGGCAGGGCCAGTTGCAATCCTTCAAGCGCCTTGATCAGTGCCCTGTCATCATCAGCGTCACCGGCTTTCTCGATGGCGCGTGCTATCGCGATGACGCCGGTATAGGCACCTTCGGCAGCATAGGTCGGATAACGACCGGTCAGGTCATGGAACTGTGCGACAAATCGTTTGTTACGCCCGGTTTCCGGCCAGTTATTGTGGTGACGAGCCGACAGGATCAGGCCGGGATAGGGCTGATCGCCCAGCGCCATCATCACATCGTAATTGGCACCGGTATCGAAATTTGCCAGACGGGTGGTTTCAAAGAAACGGGTCGTTGATGCCTGTTTGATAAAGGCAATGAAATCACCGCCCCAAAGTGCAGTCACCACGACATCGGGTTTGGCCGATTGCAGGGCATTGATATAGATCGAATAGTCCGGTTCATACAGCTTGGGCCACAGGGCACTGACGGTTTCATATTCAACGCCAAGCCCATCAAGGGCGAGCTGCAAGTCAGTCCAGGAAACATGCCCATAGTCATAATCCGGTCCGACAAAAGCGAGACGTTTCCAGCCGGTTTCCTTTTGCAGATCGCGCAGATAACGCGCGCCTGCTGCCATGCTGGTCCAGCTGTCATTCGTGACCCGGAAATAATAGTCGTGTCCGGCTTCGATGCTCAGCCGCGATGATGCATGGTCGGTTCCGACCATGATGATCTTTTCCTGACGTGCAAGATCACTTACCGCATGAGCAACGCCTGATGAAACAATCCCGCAAAAGAACCGGGCGTTATCCTTTGCGACGAAATCCTGTGCCAGACGGACGGCATAGGATGCCTTTGATCGCGGATCATCGGCAATCACGCGCAGTTTTGGTGGTGTCAGTCCTGCCTTGGTTTCTGCCACCAGATCATCAAGTGCGATTTGAATGCCGACAATGCTGTCGCGACCATATGTCGCCGAGCGACCGGTCATCGGGTACAAACAGCCGATCACCGCATCGGCTTCGTCCGCCGATGCGCCCAGCTCAAAACGTTCGGCCTGTGCGCCATTGGCGACAAGCAATGTGAACGCGGCAATAATAATGGTGATGCACCCGGAAACCGGGCGTGTGAGCATCTCCATGATGTATCCTCCCTACGAATGGTTGTTCCATTCGTGTTTGTACCTTTGTCCGGGTAATTGGCAAAGGCTGTGCCAACTGTTCCGCTAAATGAAAAAGGCAGGGAGATCGGGGCTTTGCGCAAAAGATGTGTGGTTTGTTTGCGAGGGATGAGCGCAGAAATGAGCGGTTGGCGCTCCAAATTGAAAAAGCCATTGAGCGAAAACCGCTCAATGGCTTTTGGTTTGTGAATGCGAGATCGCTCAGGACGACTATTGCAGACCCAGCCGTTGCAGTCTGCGTTTCAGGGCGTGACGTGAAATGCCAAGAATCTCAGCCGCCCGGCCCTTGTGACCGTCCGCCTGGTCAAGCGCATTCTGTACAAGATTGCGCTCAGTGTTATCCAGGCGGTCTTGCAATTGCGGCCCGTTTGAATTTGCCATTTGATGGGCTTCCCGTTCGCCGGAGATATCGGTTTCATGAAACTCGGTTGGCAGTAATTCGGGCGAAATTGTCTTGGCAGGATATAGAATTGTCAGCCGCTCAATCAGGTTTTTGAGCTCGCGCACATTGCCGCGCCAGCGATGGGCCAGCAAAATATCAATTGTTTCCGGTGCAAAATTGATCGGATGGCATCCTTCTGCCTTGGCTTGTTTGTCCGCGAAATGTTCGACCAGCTTGATGATGTCCTCACCGCGTGCCCGAAGGGCCGGGATATCAATGGTGATGACATTCAAACGATAAAACAGGTCTTCACGGAAGTTACCCAGACGGACTTCTTCGGCAAGGTCACGGTTGGTTGCCGCGATCACACGCACGTCTGCCGACGCCGAATGTTCGCTGCCAACCGGTCGATAATCTCCATTTTCAAGGAAATGCAGGAACTTCGCCTGCAACGCCAGGGGAAGTTCACCAATTTCATCAAGAAACAGGCTGCCGCCATCGGCCAGTTTAACCAGACCGGTGCGTTTCTGGTGGGCGCCGGTATAGGACCCCTTTTCCGCGCCAAAAAGCTCGGACTCAATAAGTTGTTCTGGCAGTGCTGCGCAATTGACCTCGATAAAGGCGCGTGATGATCGCGGGCTTTCGCCATGGATGGCGCGTGCGACCAATGCCTTGCCGGTTCCGGACTCACCCAGCAACAGAATACGGCTCGCACTGCTTTTGGCGACACGTTCGATGGTGGTGCGCAATTCGCTCATGGCGGCACAATCACCAATCAGTCCGTTGGCGGGAACATCGCGTTTGCGGTGATATTCCAGTTCCAGAGCTGTCCGGTTCTGATCCAGCACGCTGTTGATCGTGTGGATCAGTTCATCAAGTTCGAACGGCTTGCTGAGATAATCCGCAGCACCGAGCTTGACGGCCTTGACCGCTGCACGGGTGTCGCCATGTGCGGAAATCATGATCACGGGGACATCGATATCAAGATTGCGGATGCTGTTAAGCACCTCCATGCCATCGGCACCGGGAAGGCGCAGATCAAGCAGGATGATATCAAACTGGTTTTTCCGAACTTCGAGAAAGGCATCTTCGCCGGAATGAACGCCGGTGACGTCCATGCCTTCGGTCCTGAGCGCAAAGCTCAGGGAACGAACGAATGATTCCTCATCGTCGACGATCAGTAATCTGATCCTCTTGGACATCTTCGGGGTCTTCCTCCTGGGCGGTTCCCGCCTTTGTGGCCGGGAACTTCAGTGTGATTGTCGTGCCCTCTTGCGGGGCACTTTCAATATGAATTTTACCATGATTGGCTTCGACCAGCTGCTGACTGATCGTCAGACCAAGACCGGTTCCTTTGCTTTTCATGGTAAAAAATGGCTGGACCACGTCAAGCAAATGCTGTTTGGGGATGCCCGCACCATCGTCTGTGACGCGGATTTCTACCCACGCTTCGTTCTGTTCTGCACGCAAGCCGACCGTGCCGCCCGCCTTGCAGGCCTGAATGGCATTGATGCCAAGATTAAGTAAAACCTGCAAAACCTGATCCGGGTCGATATACAGTTTCAGGCCGGAATCGCCACTGGTGTAGAACCTGACATTTGCATCCTTCGCAATCGGTTCCAGCACGCGGGCTGATTGGCGGAACAGGTCGCGAATTTCAGTGTTTTGCGGGGCAGCTTCACCCGGACGGCCATAGGCCAGAAGATCATTCACCACACGTGACAGGCGATCAATCTGATGACCCATGTCATCAAGCAACACCTTGCGTTCAACATCCTGTTCCTTGCGAGTCAGGGCCTGAACGGTGGTTTTCATGGTGGCAAGCGGATTGCGAACCTCGTGGGCAACACCAGTGGCAAACTGACCGAGAACTGCAAGTTTTTCGGCACGCACGGTCCGGTCGATCAGGTCTTTGAGTTGCCATGCCATGGTGTTGAACGCCTTGGCAACCGTGCTGATCTCATCACGGCGACGACCTTCGGGCAGGCGATAGTAAAGATCACCTGATGCGATGCTGTGTGCACCCTGAACCAGCGTATCAACCCGTCGGCGCAGACTGCGCGACAGGGCAAAAAAGATCGCCAGAATAACCACGATGATCAAGGTCGCCGTGACATAAAGCCAGAACCGCGTCTGATCAATCGGCTGCAAAATGGTGCCGGGGTGGACACTCATGACGATGTTCCAGCCCGGAAGAATGCTGGGACCTTCGATCAGCTCGCCGGTTACCTCGGCCGGACGCCCTGTCGGGTCGAGAACAATACCGCCCGGGGTGCGCAAAAGCGGTTCAATAACCCCGGCCACACCGGCACTGACCAGAAGTTCGGTCAGGGATGACAGGCGCACATGCAGGGCAACCGATGTATTCTGCCCAAATCCGGTGTCACGAATATGCTGGCGCATCAAAAGCCAGCCGGAATTGCCATTTTCAGGCAGTTGCGGGCCGATAAATTCGATACCTTCATGTTCGACCCGCGGAAGGCCGCGAATATCCCATCCGGTTTTTGACCAGTATGGGGGGCCAGATGCCGCTTGCCCGGCGACCAGACGATCCAGATTGTCGTTCCAGTCAAAGAACAGCACGCCATAAAGATCAGGTGAATCTGCCTCAACTCGAAGCAGGGTCAGGGCTTCTTCTGCTTGTGGCGAATTTGGTGCTTCGATGAATGCAGGGAGCGCAGGGTGATTGGATAGCGTCACCAGTTGATAAATGCGCGCATCAAGAAAGGCAGACAACTTGTTCGATGTTGCAGCAACCTGGGCACTAAGGCGTTCGCCGGTCAGGCGGTCGATCAGTTCATTGGAAAAACGCTGATAAAAGAAGCTCAGTGCGACAAGCGCGCACACGACAACGCCGACCGATAATAATGTATATCGGCCCACAAGGCTCAGACGTTGATTGCGTGACCAATGAAAACCGGACACAGACGGGCTCCCTTACGTTGAATTTTTCAACGCGTATTCTTTATTTGTCATAGTTCTGAAGCAAATGTTGCACGGCAGCAAGTCAAACCTGATTGTCTCAGTCAGGTTGACATGTGGTACATTCGGCAAAAGCAGGGCTCAAAAAGCAGGAATGCCCAAGACAAGTGCCTTGGGCATTCCGTTCATTCTGCATCAGAAAAGCTAGGCTTGTTATGCCTTGGCTGTCGCCGGACCACCGGTCGATTTTGCTGTTGTCTTCCCGCCCTTGACGAAATCGGATGCCTTACGCTTGCCTTCGGCAAATTCGTCTTTGAAGCGATCTTTCATTTCGTCTGCGTCGAAATCACTGACCGTACCGCCCTTGGCGAAATGCCATGCAAAGACACGGCCAAGCGCGTAGGTGCAAGCAGCGGTGAAAGTCGGCATGGCCACAACACCAAACACGGTTCCGACGACCGGCACGCGACGGATCAGGTTCGCCGTCGCAATACCGATGCCGGTAACCGGCAGAACCGTTGCAACAAGGGTCGCGACCGAGTTCTTGATGGCATTTTCCGAGAAGGATACACCGTAAATGTCACAAAGTTTGGCAATCATGCGCAGCTGAATTGTGCTGCATGCGGCCATCTCAAGGAAGGGGATCGGAACAAGTGCGCCAACAGCAGCATAAACGCTGTGGCGATGAATGCAGTCGCGCGACTGTGCACGGATCTCATCCGCCTCTGCAACGGCAACGTCATCAGTCTCTTGTACGTTCTCTGCTTCTGTCATTCTCGCCTCTTGATAAGAACTGTTGATCTTTATCCCGAAATTCAATCTTCAACTCAAGAATCAGACTATCTCAACTTGGGGTTGGTCGCAACAATCAGAAAGCTTTATTGTTTCAGGTTGCTCTTGGGTTCTGGCGTTGCTGCCGGTTCATGTTGGGATGTCATGGTATCGGCATTGGGGGTGTTGCTATTTGCACTGCCACCGGCTGTTTTGTCATAGTTTGGCGAAACAGCCTTAAGCAATTCGCTCATTGTTCCCGGCGATGAGGCCTCATTCCCTGACTTTGTCTGATCTGTCTGTTGGGAGTCGGTTTGTGCGCTGGTTGCACTATTTGTGCCTTTGGATGGTTTGCCCGATGGATCGGTGGGCATTTTCAATCCCGGAGAAATCGCATTCTGTGGCGCAAGTTCCTGTGAACGTGCATTGAATTGAGTGGCGTCGGGCAGCGTATCATCATTGTCATCAACCATTTCTGCACTGGTCCGGGCAACCGGTGCGTCTGCAGTATTGAGGATAACCGGAAGGCCATCCTTGCCGCCGATGATGATGGTTTTGCTGTTTCTCGATGTTGCAAGCGACATGGTCGCTTCGATCCCGCGCAGGCGCAAATATTCCTCGGTAATTGTTTTGGCAACGATGTCCTGGAACTCGCGGATACCTTCTGCCTCGATCTTTTTGCGTTCTTTTTCTTTCTGTTCGCGTGCGATACGGAAATCATATTCAAGCATGGCCTGATACTGTTCTGCCTTGCGCTCGATCGCGTCGGCAACGCGCGGGGGCAGGGTGACAGAACGAATCAGGACATCTTCAACCGTGACCAGACGCCCGCGGAAACTTTGATTAACCAGCGACGACCCAAGTTCATTGACCATCCGTTCAAGGATTTCGGCCTGAATGAAGGCACGGGTTTCCGTATAGAGCTGTTCCGGGGTGTAGCGCGAAATCAGTTCACGGGCATGCGACCCGATTTCAGGATAGACGAGAATTTCCGCATAGTTCGGGCCAACAAGTTTATGCAGCATACCCGCAGCTTCGCGGTTGATCCGGTAACGCACCGCGATATCGACTTCCATAGACAAGCCGTTTGACGAAATGGTGTCATAGACGCGGGCCTGATTTTGCAAGCGGGCGTCATAGACATACATTTCATCCCACGGGAAGATCATTTGAATGCCTTCACCATAGGTCCGGTCAACAACCGTTCCCCCAAGGAACCGGTACCACATGACACCGACATGGCCAGCAGGGATGGTAATGAATATTTGCGGTGCAAGGGCAATCATCGCGATGATGATAAAGAACAGGGTGATCAGAATTCTGGTCTGAAAACGCTGAACCAGACGCCGCAGCCAGGACACCAGCCGATGACCAAAGCCACGCTGTTCCGTGGCGCTTTGCGCAGGATTGCCCTGAGGCCCGCTATTTGGCGCTGTCGTGCTTTCAGCCATTCATCATCTCGTCTTCAGGTGTCGTTCGGAAAATGGTGTTTGCACGTCAGTAATCGTCCAAGTTGTTCATTTTTTCGCGGACATCACGGGACGGGCGCGCGATGAGCTGCACGAGAAAATCACCGATCGGAGTAATGATCAGGGCCACAATAAAATGGCCAAGGAAGCCAAACGATGTCCGGCGGCCAAGCAAGCCGCAAATCACTGCGGCCAGGATATAAAGTATAGCAATTACCAGATGCATGGATCGTGGCCCTGTAAGTAGCATACGTTAAATTCGCGCATCTCAGACAGCCTGTGCCTTGTTGCCGAACTTGAAACCTTCTTTGAACTTTTCCTTGAAGTAGGGTTCAGCCGCTTTGGGATCAAAGTTGCTCATTGTGCCGCCTGCTTCGTAATGCTGCTGAAAGACCTTGCCCAGCGCATAAGTGAAGGCTGCATTGAAGCCGGGCATCGTCAGAATGCTCAGCGCAGAGCCAACCACAGGAAGCGCCTTGGCGACATTGGAAAACAGCCCCGTCGCCAACAGGGATTTGCCCAAAACACTGCTGGTGAGGCTGGCAACGAAACTGGCGATCACCGATTTGCCGCTGTTTTCGGTAAAGGGCACCTCGTGAATGCTGCTAAGCTCGGCCAGCATTTTCAACTGTACGGCGACGATCGCAGCAGAATCCAGTACGGGTATCGGGATCAGTCCGGTACCAGCTGCCCAAAGTGTGTTTTTCCGGATTATGGCATCGGACCTGCGGTGAAGCTTTTTGCGTCTAAGCAGTTCAAGACGTTCACTGTCCATATTGCCCCCCAGTTTCATTCCTCGTGAAACCATAAACACTAAATATAGACACTGCAATTTGTTTCAGAGGGTTAGAAGCCATTCGACGCTGTTACATTGGTAATCAACGATATAATATCCATGCGGGAAATATGTTATGAACGGGTGATGCTTTGCATTATTCGATCAGGATGCACCTTGGGGGAAATCACTTGAGCTTAACGGCCAAAATAGCACTGGCGATCATTTTGATCTTTGTCGCAGCACTCGGCATGACGACGATGCTCAACTATATGCGGTTTGAACAGACGCTTCGAACCGTCCTTACCCAGCGCATCAATGTGATCGCCAATGAAACCGCTCAGGATCTCAGGGCTGCTATTGATATCGGGTTGCGCCTTGAGAACATGGAAAACCTTGATGGCATCCTGATGCGCCGTCTGGGCATGTCTGACGAGATTGCCGAAATGTCGGTACGTGATTGCACGGGAAATCTGATTTCGGGTGAATTATCCAGGCAGGGCGGGACTGTTTCCACAACGCCGGTTCAGACCGGTGGTATCCAGTTCAATGATGAGATCGCATTGCTTGATACGAAGCTCGAAGACAGTCTTGGCAAATGTGCCGGCAGCCTTCGTCTGACGGCCGATCTGTCGGTGATGAACGGGCGCCTTGAAAGCGCTTTGGCTGAAATGATGAAGTCAGCCGGGATCGGCATGGTCGCGGTTCTTCCCATCCTTTGTCTGTTGCTATGGCTGATGAACCGGCGGCATCGGGTCTTTGTCAGTCTGAATAACGATGTCAAACGCGCCATTCTTGGTCAGAACTCCACGGATGATTTCCATGATCGGGACCTGTTGACGGAAAGCGAAATCGAAATGGTCGCGCTGTATCGCGATATCCGTAAAAACCTGCGCGATGGCACGTCATCAGATGCTCCGTCACCGACCAATAACGAGAAGCCGCAATGACCCATCCCGATAAGCAGACTTTGTTAACAGATCAGGCCAAGTCCGGCGCGCCACGTGGGCGTATGTTGCCCAAGGGGACGGTCTGGATTTTGTCATTGTTCAGCATCCTGATGCTGTGCGTTGCACTGATCGGTATTTCCTGGCGGGCTGCGGAACTTGCACGCAGTGACCTGCAACTCGAAATCAGTCAAAAGGCCGAGATCGAGGCCGAAACACTGGCAGGCAAGATCAATCGCGCGATCAATCTGGGTATTCCACTCGCGGAAATTGTCGGCTTCTCTGATGTTCTTGTTCAGTTAAAGCAAGCAGACCCGGATTTGCGATTTGCAGCTGTTGTCCATGATGGCGATCTTCTTCATACGGGCGGCCTCGGCAAAGGTGCCTTGGAAAGTGCGCTTGCCGATCAGCATGACGGGCTGAGCAACGATTACATCATCACCCAAATCAGTCTTCCTCACGAGATCGATAATACCGACGATATTGAAATTATAATCGGGCATGACCGGGCCGCACTGATGCGGCCCCTGACGGATAATCTTTTTGATATTGCGGTGATCCTGATCATTTCGCTTGCCCTGTCGTTTGAGCTGGTCCTTCTGGTTTTGACGGTGAATGTCGCCTTGCCGGTGCGTGTGGCGCAGCGGGTTTTGACCAGTGTTCGCGAAAAGCAGTTCACGCTTCTGCACGGGCAATCGTCGCGGGACGAAATCGGCAAGTTCATGGAAAACATCAATGCCGTCGTCACCCAGACGGCAAGGAAGCGCGGAACAACCCCGCGGTCCGAACGCGAGGTCAAGCTGATCGGTGTCAGGTTGCTGGCATTCCTGTTTGTTCTGGCCGAGGAACTTGCACGTCCGATCATGCCAACCTTCTTTGGCAAGGTGACGTCGAGCATGGCCGATGGAAATATGGCGGCCGGTATCATCATGGCGGTTCACTTGCTGATGGTGGCGATTGCCATGCCGGTTTGCAGCCTGTTTCAGGAACGTGTCGGATCGCTTCGTATGTATCTCACGGGGGCGTTTCTGGCGACGATTGGTCTTTGTGGAACGGCCTTTGCCACCGGCATGTGGGATTTGCTGATCTGGCGGGCATTTTCGGGTATCGGCTATGCCACGACGTTTGTCGCCTGTCAGGCCTATGTGATTGATGCAACAACCGAGCGCAATCGTACCCAGGGTACAGCGATGATGGTTAGCGGGATCATGCTTGCAGATATTTGCGGGCCGGCAATCGGCGGGATTTTCGCGGGGCATTTTGGCGAGGCAACAACATTCATTGCCGGTGCCGTTGTCGCAAGTCTTGCTGTATTTCTGGCCTTTTTCCTTCTTGATACGCATGTGCGCGGACAAACACCGCTCCCCGTTCCGACACGCAAAGCCATGAAGGCATTACTGGCAAACCGGCAGTTCCAGGTGCTTATCCTGTTTGCTGCGGTTCCTGCCAAAATGATCCTTAGTGGATTTTTATTCTACCTGACCCCGCTGATCCTGATCGAACAGGGGGCAACAATCGCTGAGACCGGCCGGGTGATCATGCTCTATGGTCTTGTCGCATTGCTGACGGGATGGAGTGTCGCGCGCTGGACGGATAGCAAACAGCGCGAAACCCGGGCGGTCGGAATTGGTGGTGGATTGACAGCACTTGGTCTTCTTCTGGCGGGTTTCATGCCGCTTTACGGTGTGTTTGCGGTGGCCGTCGGATTGCTGGGACTGGCACAGGCGACGTCAATTCCGGCTCAGGTTTCGGCAAGTTTGAAGATCAGCCGCGACTTTACCGAAGAACACGGTACGGGGGCTGTGCTTGCGGTGTTGCGGTTGGCTGAACGTCTGGGGGGCGCGACCGGACCATTGCTTGCTGCGGGACTTGCCTTGTGGCTTGGAACGATTGGTGCCGTGACTGTTTTTGGCGTGATAGCACTTGTTTCGGTTTTGTGTTTCGAATTGTTGATCGGGCATGTTGACGCAAGCCCCAAGAAACAGTCCGAACCGCTAGAAGAAGGGGCGTCATCGTGAAACACATTCAGTTTGCGCGAAATGCTGCCCGGTCTTTGAGCAGTGTTGTCTTGTTTTTGCTGTGCCTTGTCGCCGTGAACTTTTTTAGTGCTCAGGCAGTCCAGGCCAAGGGCGAGAAAGACGATCCCCTGAGGATTGCGATGATCCTTTGGCGCGGAGAGACCCGGGTCGAGGAAGGATTCCGTGCCTACTTCAAGGACCGCGACATTGCGATTGATCTGCAAGTTCATGATATTGCCCGCGATCTTGACAAGATACCTGCGATCATCGAGAAAATTCGCAAAGACCCGCCTGATCTGGTTTACACTTGGGGAACTGGCGTAACCTCGCGGGTGGTTGGAAAATATAATGACTTTGATCCGGCCAAGAACATCACCAAGCTGCCGGTGGTTTTCGTCATGGTGTCTGCACCCTGGAAAACAGGCATTGCTGCGCCTCGCGGCCAATGGCGCCCCAACGTCACCGGGGCAGCCCATATCGCACCGCTATCGGCGCAAATTCAGGCCATTCGCGCCTATCGTCCGATGACGAAGCTTGGCGTGGTTTACAATGCCGAGGAAGACAATTCCCTGTCCAATATCAGCGATCTTAAGGTGCTTGGCGAAGAAATGGGGTTCGAAGTCCTTGAAGCACCGTTGGGCCAGAATGCAAAACCCAAACCCGAAGACATTGCCCCGGCGGTCAAAATGCTGGCGGAAAATGGGGCTGATTTCCTTTATATCGGGCCGGATAACTTCATCGGGACGTATCGTGATGAACTGACCGAGGCAGGATTTGTCAATGGTCTTGCTGCCTTTAGTGCCACCGAACTTGAAGTCCGTGACGGTCAGGCGATGCTGGGGCTGGTCAGTCGATATGAGCTTGTCGGGCGACTGGCCGCCAGCAAGGTTGAAGACATTCTGGTCAACCAGATTTCACCCGCCGATATACCGGTTGAAACGCTTGATCGGTTTTCCTATCTGATCAGGCTTTCATCGGCACGCAGGCTTTCGCTTTATCCGCCTTTGTTGCTTCTTGATTATGCGGAAATCATCGAATGACGGCGGTCATCAGGCGACTGGATGAAACGCATCTTGATGCGGTGATAGCACTTCATCATGACGTTATTGCCGATATGCCTGCCGGAACGGTTGCAAGCGAAACAGACGCATTTTTCCAGTCCCACATGAACGATTGCGGTCAGATTTTTGGTGCTCTGTCGGACGGTGACCTGATTGCCTATAGTGTATTGGGTCTACCGCGTATTGGGGATCCGAATTTCGGGATTGATCATCACTTGTCAGCCGGGGACTTGCAACAGGTCGCCCATATTGACGGGGTCGCCGTTCGCAAGGACCATCGCGGATCAAAGTGGCAGCAACGCATGGTGATACACCGGCTAGAAGCCGCACGGGCATGCGGCCGGGCCATTGCGCTAAGTACGGCGGCACCCGGAAATGTACCAAGTGTGATTAACCTTCTGGCCGCCGGAATGCGGATTTGCGGGGTGAAGGAAAAATTTGGCGGTGTGCGATATTTGTTTCGATGTGACCTGACGGGCGATAAACCGGCAAAGTTACAGGAATCGCTCCACATGGATGACTGGTCACCGGTTTCAGATGTCACATCTGGCAAGAACATGATCGCAGATGGAATGGTTGGTGCTGGGTATCGTCAAGGGCAGGCCGGGAATAGTGGTCCGGATATTGGTTGGATGCGCAGAGAGCGGGTTTGATCCGTTCCGGCCCTATTGCATTGTCCGGCGATAAGCAGGCTGGTTGCTGCCATTAACAGCAACCGGTTGCTGATAATGCGATTGCCAGTCACAGGCATGCGGATCGGTTTCCCAATAGCATGCTGCACCTTTGTGGAAGGTTAGAAAGTTACCCTTTTTAAAGAGATCGTCGCCATTCACACTGCGGAAGGTCGGGTTCTCGGCCTTAAGCTGTTCAATATTTTCGTGGATGATGCGGGTGATCCAGTAAACCACATAAGGGTCGGCTGGTTCATAGGCGATCAGCGATGCCTTGAACCCGTAAGATTCAATATCGGCTTCCTGTCCGGCATAGGTGCGCGCAGGAAGAACCTGATTGAAGAAATAATTGTTGGCTTCGACCAGTTTCTGGGTCAAAGGGCCACCCATGCCGACAACTTCGGCGTCGCAATCAAGGCTTTCCTCAATCAGGGATGCCGGGTGACCGATCCACAACCCATAGGCATCGATATAATTCTCGCAGATGCCAAGCCGGTTGTAGTCCTGTGCAACATTATAGACGGTTTCGAGGTCGTCTTGCGCAATGCCATATTGCTTGAGAAGTTCCAGCCACAACTCACGGGTTGCGGATCCTTCCGGCCCGATATTGATGCGCTTGCCCTTAAGGTCGGCGACACTGTTGATACCTGAATCTTTTCGGACAACCAGCAATCCCATTTCATCATGGAGCGACATGACCGATTGCGCACCGGGGATCGGATTGATGTCCTTGAAGGCTTCCCAGTTATTATTGGACTGCACCAGTGCCAGTTGGACGCGGCCTTCCTTCATCAGGCGGATATTGCTGCCCACACCTTGCGAGCGCAACGGAACACAATGAATTCGATGCCGCTTGTAAGTACGTTTCATCATGTCACAGATGGTAGCGGCTACCTGAAAATAGACGCCATTGGTACTGCCGCTATAGATCGCTGCGTAATAGGATTTTTCACGTGACCCATTTCCGGTGATTTCCGCGTTATTGCTGAAATTGGCAAGGCCATCTTCCACCAGCGAATTCCGTCGATACTGTGATAAGGGAATGGCGTCAGGCTTATAAACATAACCATCGACGATATCCTGCGGTAACGCGACATTCGCCGGGCTATCGTCAAAATTGTCGATATCAAGTTGATCCCCATCATAAGCCTCTATGGCCTCAGTCGATGACAGGGACTGTGTGTTTTCCATATTCGAGGGATTGGGGGCTTGTGCGATGGCGGGCCTTCCGGCAAGCGTGGCCAACAACGTCCCGAGAACGAAACATCCAGTGAGCGATGCAGATCGACGGGCGGAGCTTTGCAAGTTGATAACGTCCGAAAGCAGTTTGCGCGATAGTGGGTAGTCTAAAGGATTTGACACACGCCCGTCGAGATTCAATATCGCTTAAACATACGTTTCTCAGATAGTTGCGTCTTTTTGCAGTATGCCTCGCCACCTAAACCAATCATTATGCGCAGGTTGATCGGCGGGGTGACCTGCCCCTACCATAGAGATGCCGTTGTCGGCCGTCAGGAGTAAAGCATGAGCCCAAAGGACACCTTCGAACCGACAGGGGCAGAAATCGCTCAGGCATTTTCCCTGATTTCGTCCTGGCCGGAATATGGTGAAAGCCCGCTCATCTGTGCGCAGGGGCTGGCAAAGGAACTGGGCGTGCGCACCATCTGGATCAAGGACGAAAGCAAGCGTTTCGGGTTGGGCGGGGTAAAGGCACTGGGGGCGCCCTATGGCCTTAAGAAACAGCTTTTGCAACAGGGGCTGGAGCCGGGTAGTGCCGCGTGCAACGCATTTGTCGCTGTGGCGGCAACCGACGGCAATCACGGTCTTGCCGTTGTCTGGGCGGCAAGAAAGTTTAACTGCCGGGCCAGGATTTTTGTCGGGGAGGATGTCGATCCGGCTCGCATGCGCAGGATTGTTGATTGTGGTGGTGAACTTGTCACCATCAACGGAACCTATGATGATGCCGTGCTTGCCGCCGAGGAATATGCCAGGGCCGATCATGTTTTGCTGATCACGGATACCGATTATCACGGTGATCTTGTGGTGACCCGCGATATCATGGCGGGCTACGCCGTTCTGGGTGTCGAATGTGCCCGTCAGTTACGTGCTTTTGGTGCGGATATCGACAAGTTCTATTTGCAATGTGGTGTGGGTGGCATGGCGGCCGGCTGTGCGATTGGCTTTTGGCATGAAAGTGGCACCAAGCCACAAGTCTGTAGCGTCGAGCCGGAGACAGCTGCCTGTGTTAAGGCAAGTATTGAAAATGGTCGGCCAACGCGCGTGCCGGGAAAGTTGCTGACACGCATGGTCGGGCTTTCTTGCGGATATCCCAGCCTGCCGGCTTTGAGAATTCTTGAAGATGTCTGTTTTGACAGCATCGCGATTGACGATGCCTGCGCCAAGGAAGCGCAAGACGCGCTTATGTCGGGTATCGGGGGTGATGATCCTGTGGATACTTGGGATACCGGTATTTCAGGCCTCGCGGGGCTTTGGCATGTGGCGCGCGATCCGGAACTTCGTCGCAAACACGGGCTTGATGCCGATAGTCGTATTCTGGTGGTAAACAGCGAAGGCCGAATACCGCCCGAATATCTTTAGGTCACCGTGTGTTCATAAAAGTGAAGCGTCGCTGGACACATTTCATACCGGTGGTTACAGTTGAAACGGTCGACAATCGGTCGGTTCTTGGGGGCTGTTAAATCAATGAAGTTGCTGGAATTGTTATCTTTGGAAGATAACAAACTAAAGCTCCGGCTTGCCGTATCCGGGCTGCTTTCCGGATTGGGAAGTGCAGCCCTTCTGGGGTTGGTAAATACCGCCGCCCAAGAAATCAGTGACAATGGTCTGGATCGTGTCAACTGGGTGTTGGCAGGCAGTTTTGTCGCCATCACACTCATTTACTTCTTTGCCGAGGTTTTCCTTCTGAGCAACATCGCGCGCCAGATCGAACAGGGCATTGACCGCATTCGTCAAAGATTGTTCACCCAGATCGCCATGGCCGACTTCGTCAAGCTTGAGGCAATCGGGCAGGAACGACTGTTCAAGAATATCACCCAAAGCACACAGGTCATTTCGCAAAACGCGCATCTGATCGGCATGTGTTTCCGCAGTGTGATGTTGCTGATTGCGGTGATGATCTATGTGTTCTGGATTTCAAGTCTGGCCTTTTTCCTGATCATTGGTGTGATCGGGATTGGGATCGTCATTTATTTGCGGATGGGGCGTGCGCTTGGTGAATGGTTTGGCAAGCTGCTGCAGGTCGAAGCCGAGATGTTTGAAAAGATTGCCGATCTGTTCCGGGGCATCAAGGAAGTCCGGATGTGGTCAAAGCGCAGTGACAGGCTTTACGCAGCATTTGATGCTTCTTCGACGAAAAAGGCAGAATATGGTCATAAGGCCCACGACCTGATTTCGCGTCAGATGATCATGGGGATGTCGGCATTTTACATTCTGCTGGCCATTGTTGTTTTCATTGTCCCGGTTTATTCCAGCAGTTTGACCTCTGATATTCCCAAAATCAGTGTTGCGATCCTGTTCATGATCGGCCCGATTTCGGTGATGGTTCAGTCGATGTCGGTTTTTAGCCAGATCGAAGGTTCTGCATCGCGGATGCTGGCATTGTCCGATGATCTGGCCGAGATCCGTGAAGAGGCCGACGAAGAAAACGCCAAGGAACTTCCCGCGGAATTCGGGCATATCGACTTCGAAGCTGTGACATTCACCTATCCCAACCGCGACCCGCGACACGGGTTTGTCCTTGGGCCGATTGATCTTTCGGTCAAATCCGGCGAACTTTTGTTTGTGACCGGCGGGAACGGTTCGGGGAAATCGACCCTGGTCAAACTTCTGACCGGTCTTTATCGTCCGGAAAGCGGGAAAATCAGTATCGACAAGACCCAGCTTGGTGTGCACAGCATTGCGCCGTACCGCAATTTGATTGCGACGGTGTTCTCCGACTTCCATCTTTTTGCTGAATTGCACGGCGTCGATACGCTTGATACGGACGAGGCAAATTTCTGGCTTGAACGGTTTGAAATTTCGCATGTTACAGCAATCCGTGAGGGCCGGTTTGTAACAACGGCCCTGTCATCGGGGCAGCGTAAACGTCTTGGCCTGATTTCGGCCATTCTGGAAAAACGGCCGATCCTGGTTCTGGATGAATGGGCCGCCGATCAGGACCCGTATTTCCGCAAAAAGTTCTATACAGAAATCCTGCCGGATCTGAAAAAGCGCGGCATCACGGTAATTGCTGTGACCCATGACGATCACTATTTCGAAATGGCAGACAGAAGACTTCATCTCGAAAACGGCAAGCTTTCTGAAGTCACCCTTGATGATCCGCGCGGGAGGATCTGAGCCATGTTGATGTTCCGTCTGCTCAAATCTCGTGTCGGTCTGAACCTTCGGACTGTTTTTGCACTTTCATCCATGTCGGCGATTGCCACGACACTTGTGCTGGTGGTGGTCAATCTGGCCTCGGATCAGGCGCAGGAACATAAGGTCAATCTACAACTGTTGCTGATGATGGTTGTGTCGCTGGGCGGCTATATGTGGGCACAGCACAAGTCCGATGTGATGGTTTCAGACGAAGTCGAAGCCATGCTGCACGAATATCGTGTCAGGCTGTTTGATCAGGTGCGAAAAGCCGGCCCCGATGTTCTGGCAAAGGTCGGGCAGGGATCGGTTCATGCCGCCATCACGTCGGAAATGCAGACGATCTCTAACAGCTTGCCGATTATGCTTAACGGTGCACAGCAGATCGTGCTGGTCGTTTGTGTCGGGCTGTATCTGGCATGGTTGTCTATCTTTGCCTTTGTCATGCTGGCGGTGCTTGTTGTTCTGGCAGGCTTTATCCATGTGCATCGCATCAACCGGGTCAATGCTGCGACCCGTGCGTCCGAAGACGACGAAGCCAAACTGTTTGACGGCCTGAATGATCTGCTTGCCGGGTTCAAGGAAGTCAAAATGAATACCCGGCGCAGGAATGCGCTCGTCGAACAGCTTGGGGAACGCTCGAAACGGGCGTGTAGCGCAAAGGCGCTGTCCAAGGCGCAATGGTCGCGCGAAAGCGCCAGCATTCAGCTGGCCTTCTACGCGATGATGGCGGCCATGGTGTTTATCGTTCCGATCTTTACCTCGGATTATCATGATGTTGCTGTGCAGGTCACAACCGCGACCATGTTCCTGATCGGGCCAATCGGCACCGTAATCATGACATTCCCAAGTTTTAATAATGCTGAAACATCGCTTGGCCGGATTGTTGAACTTGAAAACAATCTGTCGGGGGTCATTGATGCGCAAGAAGCGGAAATGCGCGAAAAATCAGGATCAATGCCACAGGAAAGCAGTCCGTCAGCATCGTCAGACTGGCATGAGAAGATCGATGAAATTGCCCTTGAGGATGTGCGCTTTGCCTATCGGTCTTCGACAAACGGATTTGCGGTCGGGCCACTGGACGCTGTGTTCAGGCGGGGTGAAATTACCTTTATCAGTGGTGGGAACGGGGCCGGGAAATCAACGATCATTTCCTTGCTCACCGGCCTTCGAGATGTCGATAGCGGATCGATCCGGATCAATGGTCATGCGTTACGACCCGACGACATGCAGGCCTATCGCGACAGTTTTGCCACAGTGCTTTCGGACTATCATCTGTTTTCCGAGCTGTATGGTATTGAGCAGGTTGACGAGGAAAAGGTCAACGCGCTGCTGCGCGAAATGGAGGTTGATCACAAGGTCACCCTTGATGGCCTGTCATTCTCGACCACAGCGCTTTCGCAGGGGCAACGCAAACGTCTGGCACTGATTGCAGCACGCCTTGAAGGTAAGCCTGTTCTGGTTCTTGATGAATGGGCCGCCGATCAGGATCCGCATTTCCGCAAGGTGTTTTACGAGGAAATCCTGCCCGCCATGCGCAAGCTGGGCAAGGTCATCATTTGTGTGACCCATGATGATCGCTGGTTCCATATCGCCGATCAGGTTTGTCACGTCCGCGACGGCATCATTGATGCGGTGCGCAGCCAATAATATTCCGCGAGAGTACGTCATCCATGGCGTGAAACTGTAATCGGCCCGGACTTGAAGTCGGGCCGATTACGTATCAATGCGTGTCACGTCAGATATTTATTGAACCAGTCGATGGTGCGTTGCCAGGCCAGCTCGGCAGCATCCTTGTCGTAACGCGGCGTGGAATCATTGTGGAAACCATGATTGGCCCCGGGATAGATATAGGCCTCATAGACCTTGTTATTGGCCTTTAGCGCCTCTTCATAGGCGGGCCATCCGGCATTAATCCGTTCATCAAGCTCGCCATACTGCAACAGGATCGGGGCCTGAATGCGTGGCACGTCCTCGACCGCAGCCTGACGTCCATAAAACGGAACGGCCGCACCAAGTTCGGGATAGGCAACGGCTGCGGCATTTGCCACGCCGCCGCCATAACAAAATCCGGTAATCCCGGTTTTCTCGGTGGTGGCTTCATGCGCAGTCAGGAATTCGATCGCGGCAAAGAAATCATTCATCAGTTTGGTCGGATCGACAGTACGCTGGAGTTCGCGCCCCCTGTCATCATTGCCCGGATAACCACCAACCGATGTCAGGCCATCCGGGGCAAGTGCAATGAAGCCCGCCTTGGCGACGCGGCGCGCGACATCTTCGATATAGGGGTTAAGGCCACGGTTCTCGTGCACGACGACAACACCGGGAACCTTGCCTGCAAGATTGGCCGGTTTGACCATATAACCACGTACTTCGCCATGACCATTGGGCGAAGGATACATGATATATTCAGCGACAATGTCGGGATCGGTAAAATCGACCTGATGGGCCATCGCATAATTCGGGCTCATGGCATTCAGGATCGCAAGTGCGGTCATGCCCCCCACTGCATATCGACCGGCACGATCCAGAAATTCGCGGCGATCAATCATGCCATGGGCATAGAAATCATATAGCTCAAGAAGTTCAGGCGAAAAATCCTTGGCAGTCAAACGTTCCATCATGCGCTCCTGTCCTGAATGACATGGGGAATGGGGGCTGGTGGTGACGGTATCAATGACAAGTAAGTGCAAGGCAATGCACGTCGGCGCCACCCGCTTCGCGGCGCGCCAAGATGTGCGAATGAGTTTCATCCAAGCCGGACTTTTCGCAAATCACAAACGCGCTATTGGCCTTGATTAAGTAAACGAGTTCACATACGGCCTGCGAATGCCGGGTGGATCACCGGGAAGGTCGGATTGGATCAGAAAACACCCTCGCGGGTGATCTGATAATCCTTGAGTGCAGTGGCAAGTTGCATGGCAAAACGTGCCGAGGCCACAGGCAGAGTACGACCACGCATCTGCCCAAGGATCAGATTTCCCGGTGGTACGTCGCGTTCCGAAATCGGCCGAAAGACCAAGGAACCATCATCAGGTACTTGAAGGCCAATCGGGATTTGGAAGCCGATGGCGTTTTCATGCAGAATATAGTGGCGAATAAGTTCGAAACTTTCGGTTTCGACCACCGGGGAAACCTGTCGTGATCCGCGCCGGGCTGCAAAATCAAGGAGATGGCGTACGCCAAACCGGTGTGTCGGTGCGACATGCGGAACATCCAGACAATCCCGCAAGCGGATTTCGTCGCGTGCGCACAGCGGATGGTCGGCGCGCATGACAACATCAACTGTTTGCGGGATGGCATGAATGACTTCGAAATCCACCAGATAGATCGGTTCGAACACAAGTGCCAGATCGCTTGAATAGCTGGCAAGTTCCTGTTCTGCCTGTGCGCGGTCCCGGACATTGACGCTAAATGTCACGCCCGGATGGGCCGCACGATAGATCGCAATCTGTTCTGGTAGAAAATAGGGCAACATTGCCTGCGAACAGGCGATTGATACGTGACCGCGCCGTTCGCCGCTAAGATCGGCAACCTGTCCCTGTACGCGCTCAAGGTCGGACGCCATGGCGCGATAGTGATGCAGCAAAAGTTCGCCTGCCGGATTAAGACGCACACCACTGGGCAGACGTTCAAAAAGTTCTGCGCCGAATTCTTCTTCAAACCCGTTGATGCGGCGGTTCAACGCTGATGCCGTCAGGTTCATATCCTCGGCTGCTTTGCGCATTGAGCCCGCCCGTGCAACAGCTTCGATCAGTCGGAAGGTTTGCAAGTATCTCATATCTCAACCATTTTCGATGGTGTTGCATTTTTTGCACCGGATTGGTGAAAACATAGCAGTTTTCGCGAACGCAAAATACTGCAAACTGACAGCAACGGATTCTAAAAAGCTGTTCATGGGGGTTTTCACGATGGTTACCAGACGTAATTTTCTAAAAGGTAGTGCTGTTCTTGCCGGTACCTTGCCTTTCGCCCGGACATTTTCCGCACTTGCTGCCGGAAGCGACACGCTGGTCGCCGTATCGTCGCAAACGGTCAACAGTCTTGATCTTCACCGCACCGGGACCAACCGTGCGTCCTATCAGATTGCGGTAAACTGCTATGACCGGCTGGTGTCGTTCGGCTCCAAACCGGCTGAAGGCGGCGGACTTTCCTATGATTATTCAACCATTGTGCCGGAACTGGCGGAAAGCTGGACCTTCTCCGAAGATGGCATGACCATCACCTTCAAGCTGAAATCCGATGCCGTATTCAATGATGGCAGCAAAGTCACCGCAGCAGACGTCAAATGGTCGTTTGACCGTGCCGTCAGTGTCGGTGGTTTCCCGACGGTTCAGATGAAGGCAGGCGGCTTTACCCGCCCGGAACAGTTCGAAGCCATCGACGATGAAACCTTTGTCGTGAAGCTTGATCAGGCATCAAAACTTTCATTGCCCGATCTGGCGGTGCCGGTGCCCTTTATCATCAATTCCAAGGTCGCCAAGGAAAATGCGACCACCGATGATCCCTGGGCGATGGAATATCTGCACACCCACACCATCGGTTCGGGTGCCTATAGCGTTACCCGTTGGGATGCCGGTCAGCAGGTTGTCTTTGAACGCAATGACAAATGGGTTGGTGGTCCGACCCCGCCGGTACGCCGCGTGATCATGCGTGAAGTTCCGTCTGCGGCAACCAGCCGTGCACTGATTGAACGTGGTGACGTTCAGGTTGCCTTTGATATTCCCGACAAGGATGCAGCCGAGCTGGCAGGGAAGGTCACCGTGCATTCAACCCCGATTGAAAACTGCATCCATGCGCTTTGCCTGAACACCAAGTTCGAACCGTTCCAGGACCCGGATGTGCGCAAGGCCATTGCCTTTGCCGTGCCCTATGAGGCGATCTTTAATGCGGCGGCCTATGGACGTGGTGCCCCGCTTTGGGGTGGCGAACCAAAAGCAACCGACATCGCATGGCCGCGCAAGTCGCCCTATGACACCGACCTTGAAAAGGCCAAGGAACATATGGCCAAGTCCGGCTTCGCCGACGGATTTGAAACGAAGCTTTCGATTTCGACCGATCTGTCATCATGGATGGAGCCCGCAGCCCTTCTTATTCAGGAAGCGGTTGGCAAGCTTGGCATCAAGGTTGAGATTGAAAAGATCCCGGGTGCCAACTGGCGTACGGCGGCACTGGTTGAAAAGCGCCTTGATTTCCATCTGGAAAACTTTGGCGGTTGGCTCAATACCCCGGACTACTATTTCTTCTGGGCCTATCAGGAAGGTCATCTGTTCAACTCGTCAAACTACTCCAATGCCGAGGTCGAACAACTGACCAATGAAACCCTGCACATGGCCATGGATGATCCGGAATATGCGCCGAAAATCATGCGCATGATCGACATCGTTCATGAAGACCTGCCGCGTATTCCGTTGTGGCAGCCTGCCCTTAACGTCGCACTTAACGGGGCGGGTGGATATGAATTCTGGTTCCACCGTCAGCTTGATATCCGTGGCCTGACAACGGTGGAAAGCTAGGATCATGGCAGTCCGGGGAACCAGCGTTTTGACGCGCATCGCACAGGCCATTCCGGTCCTGTTCGGGGTCATCGTTATCAGCTTTGTCCTGACGCGCGCCTTGCCTGGTGACCCGGCTGTCCAGTTTGCCGGGATCATGGCAACGCCCGAAACCATCGAAGAAACACGGGCGAAGCTTGGTCTTGATAAACCCCTGCCAGAACAGTTCGTGGTCTATCTGGGGCAATTGTTTCAGGGGGACCTTGGGCAGTCGGTTTCGACCGGGCGACCGGTTCTGACCGAACTTGCAAGCCGACTTCCGGCGTCGCTTGAATTGACGTTAAGTGCGCTTTTGCTGTCCTGTCTGGTAGCTGTGCCGCTGGGTGTTCTGGCGGCAACGCGACCGGGAAGCTGGATTGACCAGATCTGTCGATTGCTGGTGACCATGGGGGTTTCGCTTCCGACCTTTTTCACCGGCGTGATGCTGATTTACATTTTCTATTATCTGCTGGGCGTTTCGCCATCCCCGCTTGGGCGACTTGATTTCATCTATCTTGATCCGCCCCATGTGACCGGCTTCTTCCTGATTGATGCGGCACTGGACGGGGATTGGGAAACATGGTTCGGCGCACTTAAACAATTGATCCTGCCAGCGGTGACGCTGGCGCTGTTTACGCTGGCCCCGATTGCCCGCATGACCCGTGCCGCGATGCTTTCGGCATTGTCATCGGATTATATCCGGACCGCGCGTGCGGCGGGCCTTGGATCGGGTCGCATTCTTTATGGCTATGCGTTTCGCAATGCGCTGCTTCCGGTCGTAACCACGCTAGGCATGGTGTTTTCCTTTGTACTGGGCGCGAATGTACTGGTCGAAAAGGTCTTTGCCTGGCCGGGGATCGGATCATATGCGGTCGAAGCCCTGATTGTTTCGGACTATGCCGCGGTTCAGGGATTTGTCCTGGCGATGGCGTTTCTTTTCGTCTTCCTTAATCTGGTGATTGATCTGGCCTATTCGCTGATTGATCCGCGTTTCGGGACATCTGGCAAATGAACAAGATCGTTTCATCCGCGTCTGATGCCGCATCGGTTCAAGTGGCGACGGCCAATGGCCCCGTGACCCCGGCAAAATCGAAATCGGGTGCCTTTGCCCATCTGATCTATGTGCTGCGTGAAAATCCGGTGACGGGCATTGCCTTTGCCATGTTCGGGATTTTGATCTTTGCTGCGATCTTTGGTCCGATGATCGTGCCCTATGATCCACTTGCCACCGATGCCAGCAGCGTCCTGCAGCCGCCATCCTTTGCCCACTGGTTCGGGACCGACAATCTGGGCCGCGATGTGTTTAGCCGTGTGGTGGTGGCAACCCGTCTTGATCTGGTGATTTCGGTGGCCGCTGTTGCCTTGTCCTTTGTGATCGGATCATTCCTTGGCGCGGTTGCCGGGTATCGCGGCGGCTGGACGGACATTACGCTGAACCGTGTGCTTGATACCATCATGGCCTTTCCGCTGTTTGTTCTCGCGATGGGGGTGGTTGCGGCCCTTGGCAATTCGGTTGCCAACATCATTTACGCAACCGCGATCATCAATATCCCGTTCTATGCCCGACTGGTCCGGGCCGAGGTCAATATTCGTCGCAATGCGGGCTTTACCCTTGCCGCCAAGCTTTCGGGCAATAGTGATGCGCGCATTCTGGCCTTTCACATCTTCCCCAATGCGCTGCCGCCGATGATGGTGCAGGTGTCGCTTAATCTGGGTTGGGCGATCCTGAATGCCGCAGGGCTCAGCTTCATCGGGCTGGGTGTCCGCCCGCCGACCCCGGAATGGGGGATCATGGTGGCCGAAGGCGCGAATTTCATCGTTTCGGGCGAATGGTGGCTGGCACTGTTTCCGGGGCTTTCACTGATGATTGCGGTTTTGACCTTTAACCTGATGGGCGATGGACTGCGCGATATCGTCGATCCCCGCCGGAGGACATGATCATGCTTTCGATCAAGGGATTAAGCGTTGCCTTCCGGACGCGAAACGGCGAAGTCAACGCAGTCAAAGGGATCGATTTCGAACTGGCAAAGGGCGAACGCCTTGGCATTGTCGGGGAAAGTGGATCGGGCAAGTCGGTGACGTCCTATGCGCTGATGCGCATTCTTGATGCCGGTGGACAGATCAAGGCGGGGGATGCGATCTATAGCGGGATCGATCTTCGCAATGCATCCGAACGCGATATGCGTGACATTCGCGGGCGTGAAATCAGTATGATTTTCCAGAACCCGCGCGCAGCACTCAATCCGATCCGCAAGGTCGGCCATCAGATCGAAGACGTTTTGCGCCGTCATAGCCGGGCAACCCGCCACAATGCCAAAGCCAAGGCGATTGAAGCACTCGAAGCGGTTAAAATCCGCGATGCCGCTGCCCGTTATGAGGCCTATCCGTTCGAACTTTCGGGTGGCATGTGTCAGCGCGTGGTGATTGCCCTTGCGCTGGCGTGCGATCCGAAACTGATCATTGCCGATGAACCGACCACGGGGCTTGATATCACCACCCAAAAGGCGGTGATGGATCTGGTCGATGATCTGGTGCGTGCACGCGGCATGTCATCAATCCTGATCACCCATGACCTTGGACTGGCATCGCAATATTGCGACAGGATTGTCGTGATGAAGGATGGCCTGATCGTCGAGGCTGGTGATCCGGTGACCCTGTTTACCGATCCGCAACATGCCTATACCCGCAAACTGGTCAATGCCACGCCACGCCGGACCGGTTCGATCCGTGCCTTGTTGCCGGAAGGAGAACGCACCGAGCTTGCGCCGCATGTGGTTGGTCAGAAGCCGCTGATTGATGTGGTCAATCTTGCCAAGACCTATCAGGGCAAAAGCGGCCCGGTTCATGCGGTCAAGAAAATCAGCTTTACCATCCACGAAGGCGAAAGTGTCGGTCTGGTCGGTGAATCCGGTTGTGGAAAATCGACCACGTCCTCAATGCTGGTACGGTTGCTTGATGCCACATCGGGCAGCATCTTTTACCGTGGCGAAGATATTGCCAGCCTCCCGGCGGCGAGCTTTGCCAGGCATCCGTTGCGTTCGAAAATCCAGATGGTTTTTCAGGATGCAACGGATAGCCTCAATCCGCGCTTTACCGCCCGCCAGGCCATTGCCGACCCATTATACCGGTTGATGGGGATGCGCGGGGATGCGGTGACCAAACGGACCGAGGAACTGGCCGAAATGACCGGCTTCCCTGCCCATCTTCTGGACCGGTTTCCCCATCAGCTTTCCGGTGGGCAAAAGGCCCGTGTGGGAATTGCGCGCGCCCTTGCCACTGAACCCGATTTTCTGATCCTTGATGAACCGACCGCTGCCCTTGATGTGTCGATCCAGGCGCTGGTTTTGAACCTTCTGGCGGATCTTCGTGTGCGTCTTGGTATCAGTTACCTGTTTGTCAGTCATGACCTTAACGTTGTGCGGTTGCTGTGTGATCACGTCATCGTCATGCAGAACGGTGCAATCGTTGAATCCGGTCCGGTCGCGACCGTGATGGAAACCCCGCAACATGCCTATACCCGCGAATTGCTTTCGGCCGCCCCACAGGCTCCGGAACGTGAAATCGCCTGACCGATATCTGCCTTCAAACTTCAATTACGCCACAGACGGAATGCAAAAATGATTGCTGATCTTCCTTTTACACTTGCCGCCCTGCGGCAGGCATACGCATCAGGTGTGAGTCCGACGCAAGTCATCGAAGAGGCGTTTCGTCGACTGGATGCCACCAATGATCCGGGCATCTTTATTCATACTGCACGCGATGCAGCCCTTGCCGCGGCCAGGGAACTTGGCAGTTATGACGGACGTCCTCTTTGGGGAGTGCCCTATGTCGCCAAGGACAATATCGATGTTCTTGGCATGCCAACTACGGCAGCCTGTCCTGATTTTGCCTATGATGCGACGCGTGATGCATTTGTAGTGGCCCAGCTTCGTGCGGCCGGTGCGATCTGCCTTGGCAAAGCCAATCTTGATCAGTTCGCAACGGGTCTTGTCGGGGTGCGCAGCCCCTATCCGGTGCCACTGAATGCGGTTGATCCAGCAATTGTGCCCGGTGGTTCATCGTCGGGATCAGCCGTTGCGGTTGCGCACGGGATTGCGACATTCTCGCTTGGAACCGATACGGCGGGGTCGGGGCGTGTACCCGCAGCGCTAAACAGCATTGTCGGCCTTAAACCGACCCTTGGTGCCTTTTCGGCAAGCGGGGTGGTTCCGGCCTGTCGTACCCTTGATACGATTTCGATCTTTGCGTTGAACGTGTCAGATGCGTGGGACGTGTTCGAGGTTTCCGCGAAATATGACCCCAAGGATGCCTATTCCCGCGACTTCCCGGCAATGGGCGGGTTGTGCTCTGTTGTACCGACGCGGGTTGCCGTGCCCAATGCCAACACCCTTGAAACATTTGGCGATGACATTCAGGCCAGCCATTTCCACAAGGACGTCAAAAAGCTGTCCGAGCTTGGATGCGAAGTCACCGAGATCGATTTCACGCCGTTCTACAATGTCGCGAAGATGCTTTATGAAGGCGCATGGGTGGCAGAACGGGTTGCCGCGGTTGGATTGCGTCTGACCGAAAAGCCCGAAACCATGCATCCAACCACGCGCGCCATTCTTGAACCGGGTTTAAAGCTTTCAGCTGCCGATGCCTTTAACGGTATGTATCGCCTTAAGGATCTGGCGCGGGAATGCGAATTTGCGATGGCCGGGATTGATGCTATCTGTGTGCCGACCATTCCGCATTTCGTATCGGTCGAGGATATTACCGCCGATCCGATCGGGCCGAATTCCCGTCTGGGGACCTATACCAATTTCGTCAATTTGCTTGATATGTGCGGGATTGCCGTGCCCACGGGGGCGCGCAGCGATGGCCGCCCGGGCAGTCTGACCATCCTTGCGCGTAAGGGCGAAGATGCCATGGTTGCCTCGCTGGCAGCGCGTATGGAAGACGGCATGGTTGGTGCGACCGGTTGGGATCGGGCTAAACCGTTGCTTCCTTCTGATACGGTCGGGGCCGATGAAATCGGCATGGTGGTTTGTGGGGCGCATATGTTGGGCCTGCCACTTAATCCCGAATTGACCGGGCGCGGGGCACGGTTGCTGCGCAAAACCAAGACGGCCGCAAAATACAGCTTCTACGCTCTTGCCGGTGGTCCGCCCAAACGTCCGGGCATGGTCGCGGTTGCGGAGGGGGGAGCTGCGATTGAGGTCGAGGTTTGGGCATTGCCGAAATCGGAAGTCGGTGGTTTCCTTGCCGGGATTCCGTCCCCGTTATGTCTTGGCTCGGTAGAGCTTGAAGATGGCACCTTCGAGAAGGGCTTCCTGTGTGAAAGTGCCGGTCTGGTCGGTGCAACCGAAATCACCGATCTTGGAAGCTGGCGTGCCTTTATCACCAAGATGGCGGGCTAAGCTATCGGGTTTTGTGCGGTGCTAGCACGAAATCAAATGTGGATTTCCAAATGGTCGTGCCGTTATCAACTTTGTCAAACGGCGCGACCAGACTTTCCTTCACGCCAAAGACCGTATCGGCCGGATATGCACCGGGCGATGGGGCTATCGTGGGGCTGGTCGCAGCACAAGGATACTCAATCGGAACTGACGCGGATCGGCTTTCCATTGATCCATGCCAGAACGGCCTCAACGGTTTGACCGTAAAACACTTCCCAAGTGTGGCGCGTGACATAGCCAAGATGGGGTGTCAACAACAACCGCTCACATTTGCGCAGCGGATGCGATGGCGGCAAAGGTTCGCGGTCATAGACATCAATTCCGGCGCCTGCGATCTCGCCCTTGTTAACGGCATCAATCAGGGCAACGTCATCGACAATCGGTCCGCGTGATGTGTTGATCAGGAAGGCGGTTTTCTTCATCTGTGCGAATTCAGCACTGCCGATCAGCCCGCGTGTCCGGTCCGAAAGACGCTGATGAATGGTGACGAAATCGGCATCACGCAAAAGGGTTTCCTTGCTGTCCATGTATTCGACTCCCAGTTCTTCGCAGCGTTCTCTGGTCAGGTTGGCGCTCCAGGCAGTGACACGCATCTCAAAGGCCTGCGCGATTTTGGCAATCTTTGCGCCAAGCCGTCCCAGACCAACGATCCCCAGTGTCGAACCGGCAAGGTCCTGTCCAAGACCAATCTGCCAACCGCCACCGCGCATGGAAGCGTTCTCGTCGACGATATTGCGCGCCAGTCCCAGCATCAGGGCAAAGGTCAGTTCAGGTGTTGCGGTGGACGGGCTTTCTGTGCCGCAAACAGTGATGCCAAGTTGATTGGCAGTTGCGACATCAATCGCGTCATTGCGCTTGCCGGTCGTCACAATCAGTTTCAGGTTTGGTAATGCGCGTATCAGTTCGCCGGATATCGGGGTGCGTTCGCGCATGACGCACAAGACATCAAAGGGCATCAAACGATCACGAAGGGCATCCGGATGAATGATCGTGTCATTAAACACCGTGATTTCGCCGTGAGCAGTCACGCCTGACCAGTCCGCAGCTTGCAGGGCAAGATTCTGGTAATCGTCAAGAATGGCAATGCGCATAGTGTGGTCGTTCCCGTTTCGGCCCGCGTTTTACGCTCTGGCAAGGATCAGTGACGTATTGATACCGCCAAAGGCGAAATTGTTGCTCATCAGATATTCCGCAGCAATGGCGCGCGGCTTGTCCCGGATATAGTCAAGCTCGGCACAATCGGGGTCGGGGGTCACAAGGTTTGCGGTCGGAACAAAGGTTCCTTCGCGCATCATCTCAAGACCAAGCCAGGCTTCAATGGCGCCGCATGCCCCAAGAGTATGGCCAAAATGACCTTTCAGGGTATGGATCGGAACGGCACGTTCAAACACGGCGCGCGTGGCTTTGCTTTCTGCGAGGTCGCCATGATCGGTTGCGGTGCCGTGACCGTTGACGATGTCGATATCAGCCGGTGACAGGCCCGCATCTTCAAGCGATTTGCGCAGGGCGATTTCCATCTTGTCGGCCTGTGGCTGGGTGATGTGTGCCCCATCGGAATTGGATGCAAATCCGACAATCTCGCCAAAGATGGTCGCACCGCGCGCGACGGCATGTTCATATTCTTCAAGGATCAGGGTCCCGGCCCCTTCACCGATCACCAGACCATCACGGTTCTGATCATAGGGGCGCGGGGTGATTTCCGGATGATCGTTATTGTCGCTGGTGGCAAACAGGGTATCAAACACGGCCACCATGGTGGGGCAAAGTTCTTCGGCACCACCGGCAATCATGACGTCCTGCATCCCGTATTTGATGGCCTCATAGGCATAACCGATCCCCATGCTGCCCGATGTACAGGCGGTTGATGTGGGAATGATCCGCCCGCAAATACCATAAAGGACACCAATATTGACCGCTGATGTGTGGCTCATCATCTGGATATAGCTGGTCGCGGTAATCGCGTTGCTGTCACCGGTTTCCATCAGTCGGGTAAAGCCAAGAACGGGCGGGGTGCTTCCGAATGAAGACCCATAGGCAATGCCAAGGCGTCCCCCCTGCAGGATTGATTTTTCGTCGCGCAGGCCCGCCATTTCAAGTGCCCGGTCGGTTGCGGCAACCGACATCTGGGCAACGCGGCCCATGCTGCGCAGCTGTTTGCGGTTGAACTTCCCCTTAAGGCTGAAATCTTCTACCGGACCGGCAAGGCGGGTTCGGAGATCATATTTCCCGTCCCATTCATCCATGCGTTTGATGCCGGTTTCACCCGCATTCATCCGTGATGAAATGGTTTGCCAGTCATTGCCCAATGCGGTGATCCCGGCCATGCCGGTTACAACAACCCGTCTGGTCATAGCATCCCCCCGTTCACGCTGATGACCTGCCGGGTGATATAGGACGCATCGGCACTGCACAGGAAGGCCACGGTTGCCGCAATTTCATCAGCGGTGCCGTAACGACGCATCGGGATCATGGCCTTGACCTCGTCTTCGGGCAGGTCATCGGTCATTTGCGTTTCAATAACCCCCGGTGCCACGGCATTGACGGTGATCTTGCGTTTGGCAAGTTCAAGTGCCAGCGATTTAACCGCACCAATGATACCCGCCTTGGATGCGGCATAGTTCACCTGACCGCGATTGCCAGCAAGTCCGGCAATCGACGTCAGTGCAACGATACGTCCACCTTTGCGACGCTGGATGATCGGCATGATCACGGGTTTCAGGACATTGTAAAAGCCATCAAGATTGGTGTGCAAGACACTGTCCCAATCTTCATCTTCAAGTGCGGGAAAGGCATTGTCACGCGTCAGACCGGCATTGAGAACCACGCCATAAGGCGCGCCAAATTGTGCGATATCTTCCTCAAGCGCGGTGCGTGTTGCGTCACGATCTGCAATGTCAAAGCAGATCAGACGGCCCTGACGACCAGTCGCAATGACATCATCAAGAACCTTTTGCGCGCCAATCTGATCGGAATTGTAATGCACGATGACGTCAAATCCGTCGCGGGCAAGGCGTCTTGCGGTGGCGGCACCAATGCCTTTGCTGGCACCGGTTACCAGTATGGTTTCTGTCATGGCTTTGCCGTGTCCTGATTAATGGTCGTCGTGTTTTCTTGTTGTGCGTCGTTTTCCGAAGCGGGCTGATAGACATTGATCTGTGCAAAGACCAGAACAGTTTCCCTGTTTCTGACTTCGCCTTCAAAGACGCCCATCTGTTCATCTTCGAAGATGTTTTTTACAAAGACATCAAGACAACTGCCAGCCTGAAACCAATCGCATGCAAGGGTCATTTTGCGCGTTCCCAGAAGATAGCCGATCCGGGGCGGCGAGGTCGGGTCTTCCTGCTTGCCGCGCCAGCCGCTATAGGCGGCAACGGCCTGCGCGATATATTCAATCCCGACATAGGCCGGAACCCCAAGTCCTTCCTCGAAAAACATGCTGTTTTTGTGAATGGTGACGCGGGCATGGAGTGTTTGCGGATCAGCCGAACATACCTCGTCAATCAGCAGCATCGGGGATGCATGCGGGACCAGTTCATCAACAGCAGGGATGGCAGAATGTTCATTCATGATGACGGGCCACTATTGTTAAAACCGCGCCCGAGAATTACGGACACATTGCTGCCGCCAAAGGCAAAGGAATTGCTCATCATTGCAGACTGATCAGCTGGCGCAAGACGCTGACCGACGGTTTCGACCAGATTGATGGCAGGAATCCCGGGATCAATAACACCATCCCAGATATGGCGGGGCAGCGGTGCACCATCATGCATCTGGTTGAGCGACAACCAAAGAATTGCAGCCTCGATCGCCCCCGCCGCACCAAGGGTGTGACCGGTCATTGGTTTGGTGGAACTTACTGCGACCGGGTGATCAAATATGGTGTGAACCGCGCGGGCTTCCATGCTGTCATTAAGCGGGGTCGCTGTACCATGCAGATTGACATAGGAAATGGCGTCTGTTGGCAAACCTGATTGTTCAAGGGCTGCGCGCATTGCCGCCATCGCCCCGATCCCGTCAGGATGTGGTGCGTTCGGATGATGGGCATCGGACGTTTCGCCGACCCCCATAACAGCAATCTTGCCGCGATCCGGACGCATGACAAACAATGCTGCCCCTTCGCCAATATTGATCCCGTCACGATTGATACTCAGCGGATTACAGATGCCTGTTGCAACCGAACTCAGCGAATGGAAACCGCGCACGGTCAGGCGGCATAGGCTATCAACACCGCCAACCAGAACCGCATCACACAAACCCGCCCGGATCAGGCGCTGGGCCGCGCCAAACGCCTTGGCACTTGATGAACATGCCGTTGAAATCACATAGGCCTGGTTTTGCAGATCAAGCGCATCGCGCAGGAATTCGGCAGGTGATCCGATTTCCTGATCCTCATAACGGAAACTTTCCGCCCAATGGCCGGTCGTCAGCCGGTCGCGATAGCCAGAAGTGCCTTCTTCGATCCCTGATGTACTCGTTCCAAGAATGACAGCGACCCGGTCCTTGCCAAATGTTGCAATAACATCGGAAATTTCGTCAGAAATCTGGTTTGCCGCAGTCCAGAGCAAACGGTTGTTGCGCGTATCGTAATGACCAAGATGATCGGGTAAAGGATCAACCGCCCCGGTAAAAGTCCCCAATATGGTGCTTTCACCAACCAGATAGTCCTCATGCAGACGCATGTCTGCCGGGCGATCACCAAACAGCGTTTCCGAT
This sequence comes from Thalassospira profundimaris, assembly GCF_003326795.1. Lineage (GTDB taxonomy): Bacteria > Pseudomonadota > Alphaproteobacteria > Rhodospirillales > Thalassospiraceae > Thalassospira > Thalassospira profundimaris_C. The sequence goes on from NZ_JPWI01000006.1 coordinate 86,114, forward strand.
GATTGGGCGATCCCCGTACCGAGGGCCGATACCATGCCCAACGCGGACAGAAATGCGGGTTTTTCGGTCACGTTCATGGCGTCATCCGCCTTGAATTAATGGCAAGATCATAGCCAAGTGCCAAATTGCGCAACGTTGCCTGACCCTGCCAGGGATCACCATCAGGACGGTTGATCTGCATGAAGATATCGCCATCATTTTGGGTCTTGATCATGCGTTTGTTGCCTGTCTCCGAAATCGACAAATCAGTGCCAAGGGCGCTGCGCACAACATCGACCGGCCAATAGGTCATGATCATATCGGCAAGCAGGCGACGCCCGTCAACCATTCCGGAAACCCAGTCTGCGGTGGTGATATCAAGTGCATTTTCTGTCCAGTCGATATCAAGGGCACGGCGTCCCAGATCGTCAAGTACCGTGATTTTGACGCGGTCGGCATTGATGGCAATGCGGGCAATAAAGGTTGCGCGATCCTGCCCGGATTGGGGGGGCGGGTTCTTCCATTTTGCCGAAACCTGCTGGGTGACATTGATGACCGTGTCTTTCAGCCAGGGCTGATCGGGAAGTGTCAGCGCAGCACCACTGACCTGATCAAGCACGATCACGTTATACGCACTTGTCCGCGCCATTTCCGAAGTGGAACTGGTCGATATTTGCGTACTACATGCACCGAGCATCACGGCGGTCAACAAGGTCAGGACTGATCGCATAGGTCGTGCAACATCTTAAGGTAATGGTCGGTTTTGCTTACCAGTGGATTGTCGATATTCCAGGCGTAACCGGCAAGGATCGAGACAACCATGCGCTTGATCTGTGTGTCGTCGGTCGGCTGATTGAAAATGATCGTCTGAAGGCGCTCGTCATACCATGCGTCAACATAGGAACGAAAGGTCGCAACCCCCTTTTCGAGCGGGTCGGCATAGTCCTTTTGCCAATCCACGTCTTTGCCCTGATGATGTTCGATCAGAACCTTGGCGGCCATTTCGGCTGACTGCAGGGCGATGGTTACCCCCGATGAGAAAACGGGATCAAGGAACCCGGCGGAATTACCCAGCAGGGCATACCCATCCCCGAATAGCTGGTCGGACTGGGCACTGTACCCGGCAATCGCATTCAGCGGCCGGGTTGGTTTGGCGTCGGCCAGCAACGTGCCCAGTCGGGTCTCGTTGATCAGTGTGTCAAAGATATCCTGCTGTTCCATGGCTGACCATTTGGGGTCTTGGTCCGGAAAGATAACCCCGACCGATGACGTGCCGTCCGAAAACGGGATCAGCCAATACCAGATTTCATGATGGGTCGGATGAACCGTAATCAGGATCTTGTTCCGGTCATAGTCCGGATCGGTAATGTTGTCCTGAATATGGGTAAAGAGTGCCCGCCGCTCTGTCGAATGGTCCGACCGTGCAATGCCCAGCATGCGGGGCAATACGCGTCCGTAACCACTGGCATCAAGGACAAATCCGGATCGAAGATGCTCGACCGCGCCCTGATCATTTTCAAATGTCAGTTGGCATTCGCCCTTGGCAAGTTCGGCACGGGTTACCTTGTGACCAAAACGGATATCAATGCCCGCATTTGTCGCATGATCGGTCAGGATTTTGTCAAACCGGGCGCGTTGGACCTGAAAGGTTGTTCCCCAGCCGTCGGTTTCGAAATTCTCGCGAAAATCGATGGCCTGATATTGCGGGCCGCGTTCAAAGACAGCACCATTTTTGAACTGGAACCCGGCTTCTTCGACAGCATCCAGAAGACCTGCACGTTCAAGAATATTCATGCAATTGGGCAAAAGGCTTTCGCCAATCACAAAACGTGGAAAGGTTTGTGCTTCCAGGACAATAACACTGAGCCCGGCATCATGCAGAAACTTGGCTGCAACCGCACCCGCCGGTCCGGCACCGATAATCGCAACATCGCAATCGCGCATTTGTGTTCTTCCTTTCGATTACCGGCTGTCGGTAGTGTCAGCTTGTGCGGGTATTGAACACATCCAGTAGGAAAGTATCCAGGCACAGGCCAGACCGATTGAAATGATGGTGCCGATGGTATTGACCACCGGTACCGAGCTTGTCGCCAAAAGCCCAAAGGCCAGAATGCTGCTGATCAGGGACAGGAACACGGCAAAGCGGGTTTCCGTCTGTTGGCCGTGATGTCGACTTTCAGAGGTGAAAATCGCGTAATCCGCCCCGATGGCAAACACCAGAAACAGCGCCATGATTGCAAAGAAATTGATCGTCACACCCAATGCGAATGCTCCGATAACGGCAATCAGGATGGCAATCAAGGGTGCGGCAAGGACGTTCAAACCGGCATATGCACCATATCTTATGATGGCAAGGATACCGGCAACGATCAGTGATGCCGCAAGCGCAATCGTGGCCCAGTTCCGGTAATGCGCGAACTGGGCTGTGATGGTTTCGCGCGGATTGATCAGCCGGGCATTGCCAATGTCTGCAATTGCGTCGCGAATGGCATCGGCATCTTTAACGGCACCAAGCCGGATAATATCGGTTTCCCCGTGCTGCAAGCTCGCAAGGGCCGGGATGGTCCCCAAAATATCCGGATCAGGTTCCAGAAAATCACTTTCGGTATGTTGGGTGGGAGTTTGGACCGGTAATGATGCCCGCAGCTTTGCCCCAAAGGGTTCTTCCAGTTCCTTAGCCACCAGTTCGCGGTTTTCTTGCTGTCGTTTAATCGATGGAATGACATCGGACAGACCAAACAGACTTCCCAGAATACTGTCCCGGATAATCGGGGTGAGGGCGGTGCGTACAGCTTCACCTGTTTCGAGGCGGTCCTGAACAAGACTGCCATCAATGCGGATGAATTGCGGATTGCCCCCTATCCCCAGCGTTTCGCCAATCTCGCGGGCATCTTCGATCAGGGCTGCATTGCCGTGACCAAGGGCCGCTATATCGTCATTGGCGGGCAGGGAATAGACGGTTGTAATCAGGCCGATGACCGCACATGCCAGAACCGCCAGACGTTGTTTCTGAGGGATGCGGACTTTCAGCAAAGCGTTATCAATATGGGCATAGATCGTGCGGATGGCTGACCGGTCCCTTGCATCACGATGGGGCAGAACGGGCAGGATCGTCACCACAGTGACATAGGCCGCAATCAGTCCGGAAATGGAATAAAGCGATATCTGTGCAAGCAAGACTGTCGGCGTCACGGCAAGGGCAGCAAAGCCGCAAACAGTGGTCAGAAGCCCAAGCCGCAAGCCCGGACGAATATGCGCAAGCCGTACGCTGGCAGCCCCGACCGACTTTGGCAGAACCAGAAAATGCAGCGCATAATCAATCGAAATGCCAATCAGGCTTGCACCAAACACCAGTGCAATGGCGTGGATGCTGTCAAAGACGACAACAAGGGCGGTAATCCCGGCAAGCAATCCACTGCCCACGGTCAGCAGTGTCGCAACCAGTGGAAGTGTCGACATAAATACACCAACCACCATCATGATCACACCGATGGTGGCAATTATCGCTATGCGTTGAACGTCGCTGCGTGCGTGGCTGGCTTCTGATACGGCAAAGAAAACCTGACCGGTTTTTGCGATGTGAAGCGCAGCATCGGATGCGCTTCTTGTCGCAATCACATCGTTGATCTGTTCCACCCATTGCGCTTCCTGCCCGTTGGTGCGGACATCCGGCGACAGGGTGATGATGATTGGTGTTGCAAACCGGTTGTCATCCTGAACCAGACCGCTTTGTCCGATCTTGCTGCCAAGCTCGGACAGAAACCCCGGAAGAAGCGAAAATGGATCGTTTCCAAGCGACTGAGCACTGATCATGGATGACGGGGAATAAAGATCCTGCAAGGCACGACGAAACAGTCGCTGCCCGTCACCATTCATCAGACTATCGCGATCCTTTTGCGATAGAAGCCCGTTGGCATGCTTTTGATAAAGCCCATAAAGGGACTGCGCATCACCGGTTTCAAAGCCCGGCAGGCTGACATTGTTTGTGCCAGCAATGTCACGAAACTCTTGGGCCATATCCCGGCTTGCGGTCTCAAGGGCATTGCGATTGCCATGTGAGACCATAACGATGGCCTGACGGGCATCGCGTGCCAAAAGATCACGGACAATATTGATATCTGAAAACCGTTCGGCGTTTTCCGGACCACTTTCCTGCCCGATCAGGGCAAGAATATCGCCATCAATGCGGCTGTGCTTCGCGCTGATCTGCCAGACCGTCACGATCCCCATGACCAGCAGACAGATCACCCATATGGTGGCGCGCAGCTTCATTATTGTGCCTGCCCGGACAGAAGGATTGCGATATCACCGGGCAAGGGCAGGGATGCCTTTGCCTGATTGCCAAGTGTGATGTCATCATAATCGCCAGATGGCTTTTTAATCGTGACATGTTCAACAAACTGATCGCCCGATGCCGTGATCTCGATGATCTGATCTGCAATCGGAAGACCGGCAAGCGGGACAAGTTTTACGTGCCAGGATGCGTTGTTTTCGCCGGTTTCCGGGGGCATTTCGGCAATGGTGAAATGTGCCGACAAGGCATCCCAGTTTCCGGCAAGAACGGCAGAAATTAGGGCGATGAATTGATGAAACTGTGCGCCACTTGCAATGACTTCTGTGCTGCCATCGTCAAGCACACGGGTAATCCCGCGATCTGTCATCACGGTGGTATCGGGGAATGGTTCCTGATTTTCCCACACCAGCCCGTCTTTGGGGGACAGGGTAAAGCTGCCCGTTGAAACAAGGGGCTGATCAAACCCGTTCAGGTGCCGGTCCAGTTGAAAGACCCCGGTCAGATAGGCATCATCGGAAATTGAAAGTGGTGCGGAAATACCCGCACTATCGGCCCGCACAGATGAAACCAAAGCTGAAATTGTCATCAGAATGACAATGCCAAAGGTCACCAATATCTGCTGTGCGATGGTGCGAAGCCTGATCATTTTTGTACTTCCAGCTTGGAGATCAGACATTCCGGGCTGGCAAACAGCATTTCGCCGGTCGCCTTTTCAACGGCAACCTGAATGGTAAAGCCCTTGGTCAGCTTGTCACCGGTTTTGGCGTCGGTAATCAGATAATCAATCTTGAGCCGGTTTTCATATTCCCTGAGTGTTGCGGTAATGCGGATTTCCTGTCCGAACCGGCAGGGACGGACATATTTGACCCGCATATCGACGACCGGCCACAGATAGCCGCTTTCATCCATCTGCGGATAGTTATAGTCAATCTTGTCAAGCAGCGCACAGCGGGCATTTTCAAAGAACTGAACGTAATTGCCGTGCCAGACCACATTCATCGGATCAAGATGATAGAACTGGATGGTTTCGGTGACGGATGCGGCTATCATGCGACCTCCCCGTCATAAAGTGCCCAGTGGCGGCCCTGAATACGTGAAATCACCAATCGCAAGGTCGCTTCAAGTGGCTGGTCTTCATCGATAAAGCCAATGTCTTCCTTAAGCTGGTCGATAAAGCGGACAAGGTCCGGGCCGAGTTGCGCTTGCGTAATCTCGCCCGATTTCTCCCGCAGGCGGATGGCCTGAAGGGCGGCAATCAGGTTGGCTGCAACCACCTGTTCGGTCAGTTGCAGGACACGCAGGCAATCGCGCGCGGCAATCGTGCCCATGCTGACCTTGTCCTGGTTATGACATTCGGTGGATCGCGAAAATACGCTGGCCGGCATGGTTTGTTTCAGGGCCTCTGCCGTCCAGGCTGAGGCACCGATTTGGACGGCCTTCAGGCCATGATTGATCGATGCACGATCAGCCCCCGATCCCGACAGGTTGGATGGGAGGCCGTGGTTGAATCTGGTATCAACCAGAAGCGCCATCTGCCGGTCCATCAGATCGGCCAGATTGGCGACCAGTGTCTTCATGCCATCCGCAACAAAGGCAATGTGGCCGCCGTAAAAATGACCGCCATGCAAAATGGTGTTTTCACCAACATCAAGCAGCGGATTGTCATTTGCACTATTGAGTTCGATTTCAAGCGTCCTGCGGAAGGTGGGCATCATATCGGCCAGCACACCAATCACATGCGGCGCGCAGCGCAATGAATAGCGATCCTGCAAGCGTGCCGGTTCGTAATCCGGTCCAAGATGAGCAAGATCATTCTCAATCCATGCTGCAATCTGTGCCTGTCCGGGGTGGGGCTTTGCCGCGAAAAGCCGTTTGTCGAAATGTGCGGGATTGCCCAGAAGGCCAATGCTTGCCATTGCCGTGATACGGCTGGTCAGTTTGCATAGATATTGCGCGCGAACAAATGCCTGACACATCAGAGCCGTCATAACGGCCGTGCCATTCATGATGGCCAATGCTTCTTTGGGGCGCAACACCAGTGGCGTCAGGCCAGCTTGCTCAAGTGCATCCTTGGCTGTTGTTTGGGTGCCACGATAGAGCACATCGCGCTCGCCGATCAGGGCCGCAGCAACATAGGATAGCGGGGTCAGGTCCCCGGATGCTCCGACCGATCCTTCTTCGGGGATCAGCGGCGTAATGTCATGGGCCAGAAGGCCGGTCAGCTGATCAAGAAGATCGACACTTACGGCAGAATAGCCACTGCAAAGTGATGCCAGACGGACGGCCAGCACCGCACGCGCCTGATCGGCGGGCAGGATGTTGCCAAGACCGCAGCCATGAAAACGGCTTAGATGCAGGGGGAGTTCTGCAACCAGTTCGGGGGGCACGCGGCGAGATACTGAATCCCCATAACCGGTGGTGACCCCGTAAATATGACCATGCTCGCGCAATTCGCGATCAAGGAAGTCCGCGCCGTTCTGGATGCGATTGCGGAACTCTGCGTCACCAGACAGAACCGGTTGGGCGCGCTGTTCTGACAGGGCAATCACATCCTCGATCATCAGATCGTTCTCGCCGAAAATGATGTTGATGTGATTATTGGTCATTATCTGCCTTTTTCTTCGCCCAGAAGTCATAGAAATTGAACCATTGCAGCGGTTCATTAACAACAATCTTTTCAAGCCATTGCGCATACAGGCTGGCGTAATTTTTGATCGCCTCTTCGCGCTTTGCACGCGGCAGGATCATCTGATCGGCCAGCTTGTGCCAGGCAATCCTGAATTTTTTCCCCGAACGCCATGCCGCAGCCGAGTAGACCGGGCATTGCAGCAAATAGGCAAGGATAAACGGACCTTGCGGGAATGGTGCGTCATCGCCCAGGAACGGTGTGTGGACCGTTTTGTCGCGTGCGCCAATCGCAACGCGGTCGGCGGCAATCACCACCCATTCCCCCCGGTCAACCCGTTCGCGCAGCATCATCGCGGTGTCGGGGCCGATTTCGGTGACTTCAATCAGGTCGACCTGACTTTCGGGGGCAAATTTCTTCAGGACGCGACCAAACCGGGCGGCATTCTTTTGATGCAGCAACACATTGACGCGAAAATCGCGATCCCGGCTGGCAATGGCGCGCACCAGTTCCATATTGCCGAAATGCGAAACCAGCAGAACCACTGCCTGATTGCGCGGCAAATAATCAAACAGGCTGGTGGCATCATCGGGAAGGTCAAGATTGCTTTCTTTTAGCCGCCCGCTCCAGGCGGCGATCTTGTCGAGTGCGCTTTCACCAAACTGAACAAAATGGCGAAACACATTCATGCGCGTTGGTGCAATATCCGCCCCGGCCTTTTGCGCGCGGCTCAGAAAATCATGTGACGCCTGTCGGGCAGCGCGACCGGTCAGGTAGAAGTAAAAAATGATCGGCAACATGATCGCCAGACAAAACCGCCGACCGCAATAGCGATACACCATGCCAAGGAACCGCATCCCGAAATAGATGCCCCGTTCATCAATCTCTGACCAGTGCTCGGACGGTGGGGGTGTTGCGCTGTGTGATCCCGTTTTCCCGGTTTGGACAAATCGCCCGCCCCGGATCACAAATCCCGGCAACCGCCAGATCATGCCAAAAACCAGTCTGGTATGCATCCAGCTGATCAGGACATTGTCTTTCCACATCCGGAAGTTTGATGTGTTTCCTTCGGGGTATGTCACCTTGGTCGGAATATGGATCACCGGCACACCGCGCCAGAACAGACGCACCATCAGTTCGGTGTCAAAATCCATCTTTTTGCCAAGACCCTCTTCGCGCCAGACCGCAAGGCTTTGTTCAAGCGGATAGACACGAAACCCGCACATGCTGTCGCGGATGGCAAAGGAAAGCGTTTCAATCCACACCCATACATGGGTCACCCAGCGCCCGATTTTGCGCCCGGTCGGAATGCTGCCGTCATAGATCGGAAGACCGGTGATCAGTGCATCCGGGTTACCATTTGCCGCAGTCAGCATCTCAGGGATCCGGGCAAGGTCATGCTGCCCGTCGGCATCAATCTGGATGGCGTGGCTAAATCCGGCCTTCCGGGCAATTTCCATTCCTGTCATGACCGCCACACCCTTCCCGCCATTACGTGGCAGCCGATAACAGATCACGCCATTTTCCGGATCATGAAGGCTTTCGACGACCTGCCGTGTCTGTTCATTTGAGCCGTCATCAATGATGAACACACAAAGATCATGGGCGCGGATCGATGCAACGACATCAGCCAGAACGCTATGATGATTATGGGTCGGGATCAGCGCACAGACTTTCACGCGACGTCACCTTGGTATGTATCGGGCGTGCGTAACTTCAGGGTGCCCGAACTATGCAGATCGGCTTCGTCGGATCGGTAACAGAATTTAAGGCGCCCTGCCGCTGCGTCATAATCAAGTTCAAGTTTGATGACGTCGGTGGGTGTTATTGGTTTGCGGAATTTAAGCTGGCTCACCTCGGACACATTGCGTGATGACCCGAAAAGTGACGCGCCAAAAAGGGCGGCCCAATGAAGCTGTACGACGCCGGGAAGGATCGGTTGCCCCGGGAAATGCCCCTTGAAGCAGGTCATGCCGGAATTAAGTGCAAGCGTCATCGAAAGGCTGTTGCCATCGCGTGTCTGACTTGAAACCGCCGGAAGAGTATTGCCATTGTCATCAAATAGTGCGCGCAACAGATGCAGGGGCTTCTTGCCCTGACTGTCTGTCGGAAGGGCATCAACAAATCGCCAGCGCTGTGGTAATGCCGCGTCATCTTCAAATTGCGCAAGATCGCGGCGCAAAAGGCGACCCATCCGGAAACGGCCGCGCTTTTGCAACTCTGTCTGGCCCGTGTCGGTCAGAACCGCCACAACGGCCAGTCTTTGATCATCTTCATGGGCCAGAAGTGCAACAGCGTCTTCGACAAGGTCGCTTTGACGAAGGTGTTCTTCCACTGCTCCAAGCGAAACACGCTTGCCCTCGATCTTTACCACCCGGTCGGCACGACCTTTAAGCACGAAGCTATGGTCATCGATGTTAATGTCGACCCTGTCCTGTGTCTGATACCAGTCATCCCCGGCAATATGGTTTGCACGCACGCGCAGACAGCCGTCATCATTCAGTCCGGTATCCAGCCCCGGAAGCGGATGCCATGGTGTGTTTTCACCTTGCTGTTGACGCCAGGCAATGCCACCGGTTTCGGTGCTTCCATAAATTTCGGTCGGGCAGGTGCCAAGCATCTTGGTGGCGGCCTGTGCCGTCGGTAAATCAAGTGGTCCGCCAGAACTCAGGACAAGTGCCGGGCGTGGCGCATGGATCAGATCGGGATGAAGGTTTTTAAGCTGTGCCGGACTGGTAACCAGCATGTCACCAGTTCCCAGTTCGGCAAGAACCATTTCCCAGAACGGGGCCGGTTCGGCACGGGTGACTTGCCTGTTCATGACCGGCCAGATCACCCGAAAGATCAGACCATAGATATGCTGATGGGAAACAAGTCCGATGACCCGCGATCTTTCCTGCATCAACGGGCACCAAAGCAGGGACTGGGTTTTGATTTCGTCCTCGATCTGGGCAAGGGTCTTTATGATCGGCTTTGGGATGCCACTTGATCCCGACGTAAAGAAGATGGCCTTGCAGGATCTTGCATCCGCAATAGTGTCATGCGGATCATTTGCCGTTTCCGGATCGTTCGGATTGCCAAGCAGATCAGCGATGCGCACATCATCCAGATGTGTATCAAACTGCTGCCCGATTTCATCGAGATACCCGCTTTTGTCCGTCGCAGGCAGGATTGCGGTCGAACCGGACCGCCACACGGCCGCAAGAGCAATCAGGAACAGGCGCGTGGACTGGCAATAGATCGAAACGCGCGATCCCGGTTCAAGCATTGCAGCAAGCTTGTCGATATCGGCCTGAACGGTGCCGACATTGATCGTGCTTCCACCTTCGAGAAACAAGGCGGTTTCAGTATTGCGAGGATCACTGAGGTTTGTGAAAAAAACGCTCATGCGTTCTCCTGCCGGGGATTGTTTTGTGATTTCCGGTTATGGCGGGCGCGCAGGATACGGCGCACCGGCCATTCCCCAACGAACAGAACCCCGATCAGGACATAGGAAATCAGTCCGTTATAAAGCGTCCATGTTTCGATACTGGTATAAAGGGCAGTCCATGCCGCAACGGTGCCATTCAGAACAAAGAACCCGACCCATATGCCGGTCAGTTTGCGGGTGTAAGCGATGGCATAGGCATCAAGTTCACCAGACCGAAGCCGTGCAAACCGTTCAATCATCGGCATCCCGGAAAACAGGGATAGTCCAAACAGGGCGGCAAGGGTTGAACTGACAATGACCGGATAAAAACGGATTGCCACCAGCGCGCTGGCAATCCCCGCAGAGCTCAGAATGACCGCAATCACAAGAAAGCTTGCCGCCTGTGCGCGTTTTCCACTGCCAAGAAACAGGGCGGCACGCAGGACGACAGCAACAATCAGCATGATAAGGATCAGACGTGGCGAAAAGATCGAAAGCCCGAAATAAACCAGTACCGGATAGGCAATACCCAGTATCGCAAGCAGAATGGCGCCGACGCGACTAGGAGCTGACCAGGTCATGAATTTTCTCGACCACGTCATCGACGGTTCTGACCGATTTGAATTCAGTGGCCGGGATTTTCTTGCCGGTAAGTTCCTGGAATTTGACGATCAGATCGACAGCATCGATGCTATCAAGATCAAGGTCTTCCATCAGGCGGGCATCGGGCGTGATGTCTTCGGCCGGGACCTCGAACAGTTCGACCAGATAATGCTGCAACTGGTTATAGACTTCGTCGCGACTATGCATGGTTACGCCCCTTTCGCTGACTGAATGAATTTGGCCAGGTTCTGAACGGACGCAAAATGTGTTTTGACGTTTTCGTCTTTGGCATCGATACGGACATCATATTTTTTCTGAAGCGCGACGCCAAGTTCAAGCGCATCAATAGAATCAAGACCCAAGCCATCAACAAAAAGGGCTTCGGTACTATCAATGTCATCGACCTGCACATCTTCGAGATTAAGCGTCTCGATGATGAATGCTTTAAGTTCTGTTTCCAGCGAAGTCATATGTCAATCTGCTCAAGAAGTATTCTTTGATGAACCGGGTCAACGCACGCGATTGTTTGGCACGCGGCAACTCGGGATCATGAATATCGTTGAATATTATTGGTGGATCAATTTCCAGCCGGTATTGGATTTTTGACGGCGGAATACGATACCACGGAACCCCTTTTTTCAAGGTATCGTGATTACAATGTACAACCACAGGAATCAAGTCGGCTTGTGTTTCTATCGCTATGTTTGCGGCTCCGCGCTGAAGCTTGCCAAGCTTGTGTTTTGGCGGGGTTCGGGTGCCTTCCGGGAAAATCATGATGTTGGCACCGGACGCCAGATGGTGACGTGCCTGGGTGATCAGGTTTTCCGGATTGTCGTCATTCCGGATAAAGCCCGCCGCCCGAACAACCCCGAACAGGAACGGATTGCGAAACAGTTCATGTTTGACCACACACTGGCACCGGTCCATCCGTGACAGGATCATCACAACATCCAGAAGTGTCGGGTGATTGGCGATAATCAACGTACCCTGCGCATCCTTAAGCCGGTCAAGGTTATATGCCTGAACCCCGGCAACCCCGGTGATATCCAGCATCCAGGCAAACAGCCGAAAACCCCGACAGATGACAAACTGGGCATATTGACGGCGTTTTGCGCGATTGCGCAGAATGACCATCATGGCCGGAAAAATTGTCAGGGCCATAAACAACCCGCCAAGACCAAAGCTGCCAAATGCAAAGCCGGTTGCAATCAGCCGCCAATACCAGTTCAGGCCGCGGACTGGTTTCGGATGGGAGGGTGTCGGGGCCAGGGCGGAATCAGTCATGTCTTGAAAGTGTCCAGGCGGTGGTTTTGCCGACAATATTAATGCGCTCTGTGCGTGATGACAAAAGCTCGACCATCGCTTTTGCCTGATCGAATGCTTTGCCGGGCAAAAGCATATTGCGTTCTTCCGGGGCAAGGTTTGCGAAACCAAACAGATTGTCCGTGCCGGATCCCGCCTTGTCATGTGGATCAAAGCGAATGGCAAGCGCCATGCCCGTATCGGATTGTTCAATATGGTCCTGATAAATATCAGGTAGAGGCAGATCAACGAAGCACAGGACAACCGGTCGCGGGTCGGTAGCAAGTTGTGCAAGTGTTTCAGTCATTGCTGCGATCAGGGTGTCATCACCTGCTGAAATGGCCGTATGGCTTGCGGTGATTGACCAGTTGATGGATGCAACTCCGATAAAGGCATTATGGACCGACATGCTGAAATCAGCTGGCGACAGAGCCTCGTCCGTTGCGACCTGATGGAGCAGTTTGACGGTTCGTTCGATATTGCCATGTCGGGAACAGAATACGATGCGCGGATTGTCTGTTCCGGCAAGTGTGTGTGCAAGAACCTCGGCGGCGGCGCGACCAAACAGGTCAAGACGCCGCCGCCAGGCCGGTTTTATACTTTGCGCCAGTTTGGCCGGATCCGACTGTTCATGCGCAATCAGGTCTTCCCCGTTGCGTTTTACGGTCAGCGTAGCCTGACCATCGGTATTTTCCCAAAAGGCCCATTGCGGCATGTGGGCGCAAAGCAGCGTCATCTGAAGTCCTAGTTGGCAAGGGCTGCGCGGGCAGAGACCGCACGCAGGATATCCTGTCTCAGGTTATTGACCCAACGGTTATAGTTCCGATGAATTTGAGTGCCATTATAGTTCAGATTGGCGCTGTCGACATAAATGATCGAATACTTCTTTTGATCAAACGCGATCGCGACTTCAGCACTATGAGAGCGCGGGTTATAGGTCGCCTTGAGGTGACCTTCACTTTCGCGCTGAACGATCCAGTCACGTGCAGATGCGGTCTCAATGATGGTTGCCTCGATTTCTGCCATGCTGAGCTTTTCAACATCGCTCGGGAAAGGCTGGTTCGAGAAATTCTGAACGGTTGCCGTGCACGCGCCAAGTGCCACCAATACAATGGCAACAGCTGCAAGTTTCAAGCTACGCATTTTGATCTGCCTTGATTCTTTGTTGAAAACGAATTCAATTGATCGCGTTGATTGTCGGTCGAATGACATGATTTTTATGGAAGTCGACCGTGCTCGTGTGACCAGATTTCAGCAATAATGGATTGTGTTGGTGGCGACAAGTACCACTTTCGGGATAGAGGGCGCAGACGGGATTGAGCCGACATATTGTTGTGACGGCAATGTGGTTTATGTGCTTTACGTCCTTGATGATTATCGGGAAATATCCCGGCCGCCGCGCAAGATGATCTCGGCAGTGGCGCACGAAATCCTCGAAAGCCTTGTGGCGATGATTGCCGGCGGATCTGATGGCCGGGTGTTCAAGGATCAGGACGGGCGTCCATGGGGTGAGATTGCAGGCGCGTCATTGGCGGTATCAATAAGCCATTCACGCAATGTCATTGCCGTGGTGCTTGCGACACAAGCTGACCTCGGGGTTGGCATTGATGTCGAATATATCGATCCCAGAAGGCCCGTGGCTGAAATGGCTGTCCAGATCGGTATGCCATCCTCAGCAGAAATCGGTGACTTTTACGATGGCTGGTGCCGTTATGAGGCACTTTTCAAGGCAACCGGCATTGTCGACCCTGAACAGCAGGGGCGTTTGGTTGAATTCATGGAAATTGATCTTCAGATGCCCGCTGGTTTTGCCGGGAAACTCGTTGTTGGTCGAGGTTGACCACAGGTCTCTGCTCAGCTGTCTGCTCCGCGATGAGTTGTTGCGGATTTGTGAAATGTTTCCCGCTCTGGCCCGGTGACATCTGCGGTCAAACAGCAAGAACGGCATATTTGAATTCGGCCAGGGCCAAAAAAGGACGCATTGCCATGCTCGGAGCGTCCAGACAAGTCTCAGACAGTGCTTCTGGTAAGCTATTGTATTTAATTGATTTGTTGCGGTGCATTTGCGGGCCGAGCCGATCTTTTCAACAGTGTTTTTGATTTTTTCAAAAAAAAATTGCCCGAACGGGTTGCGATATTCGGAATTTGCGACATTTTCCGCTTTAGAAAATGTGTGCTTTCCAGTAGAGCTCACATCTAAGTGACTGATGGTCACTATTGTCGCGTGCATCTGTTCTGTGCTATGCATGCGACAGGGGTATTGGGGAATTCGTCTGGCGCATTATTTGCGCCATAGGAAGAAATAGGTTTGCGCATGTCTGACCGGATAGTCACGGCACAGGATACCGGTGAGGATGAAGGTGATGACCCGTCGTTGGAATCATCGGAGATAGCAAGCCATCCGGATATGGAATTGGATCAGGATATGGACGCCAATTATTGTTTTGCGGATATCTATGTACGTAACGCCCCCAGCTATCTGAAAGGTTTTCTCGGCTCTGTGCAGGAACCTATTCATGGTGAACTGCGCGACCCGAATACTGGTCTTCTGGCCTTCGAGGACGGCGTTTGTGAAATCTCAGCCACTTCGTCATTTCTGACGGTTGCGATGTCGGCCTCGGATGACAAGGGGCTTGATCAGATCCGTGGTTATTTCGAAGAAAAATTGCGGAGCCTGTCTGATCAGCAGATCATCGAATTTGACTGGCGCAAACATTGACCAACGGTCATTAACAGATCATCTGGCAGTTCAAAAGGTTGCCAGATTGCTGTCTGATCAGCACCTCATGCAGGCACAAAGACGCAAACGGTCTTTGTGCCTGATGTCGTTCGGGAGCTGTTTGATCCACCAGGATGTTGCCCTTCATCATCTTGGGATAAAAGGCATAAAGCCGCGAACGCCCGGTATTCGGTGAACTGAATCAGTTCGATGCTGCCGAACTGGTGCATTGATCCACAAGGTGGAAGTAACCAGAGGTGATCGGGGCCGGACGTGAGTTGAAGGCTGATGGATGAGTTTTGGGTGTTCTAATCAACGACGAACCGATCCCGCGCCCCGCGGACAACTCGCGTAACATATTCCGCGATTGCCGCAACACTTCTTGTATCCTTGGTGTCTGGATGCTGGAGCATCCAGTAATTTCGGGTGAAGCGGATTTCAGGCAGCAGACGGACAAGGTCGGGCACGCCTTCGGTGGCGTAGTCATGCAGGATGCCGATCCCATGCCCGTTGCGCACAGCCTCCATCTGGGCGACCACGCTGCCGCATTCAAAGCGGCGGCGCATCAGTTTGCCAAGGCGGGCTGCGTAGTCAAGGGCGCGGCTGTAAATCAGGTCTTCGATATGGGTGACAAACAGGCGGTCTGAAAGATCGGCCTCGGTCCGTACATCGCCATAACGTTCAATATAATCCCGGCTGGCATAGACGCTCAGCGTATAGTCGGTCAGTTTCTTGATGACCAAGCGCCCCTGTTTGGGGCGATCAAGGGTGATGGCAATGTCGGCTTCGCGCTGGGACAGCGAAAATGTCCTTGGTAGTGGCACAATCTGAATCACCAGATCAGGGTTTTGCGCCGCAAAGTGAGCCAACTCACTTGCAAGAAAATAGTTTCCCAAGCCGTCGGGGACGCCAACGCGCACCGTGCCGCTGATGGTTTCGGACTGGTTTGAAACGGCAGTTCCGGCACGCAGAAAGGCGGATTCAGCGGCCTCTGCTGCAGCCATTAGTTCCTGTCCCGCCGTGGTTAATTCCGATCCGGTGGTGCGCCGTTCAATCAGCTTGGTGCCGAGTTCCTGTTCCAGTGCGGTAAGCTGTCGGCCAACCGTTGCATGGTTAAGGCCAAGCTGGCGGGCGGCTGCAAGGATTTGCCCCTGTCTGGCGACGGCAAGGAAGATACGGAAACGATCCCAGTCCATGGTAGCAACTGACCTTTGATGACTTTAATTTTTGCACATCGAATTTGCAGGAATGATAATTGATGTGCATCGCAGTGCATAGTCATAATGGGTTACTTTGCCGGTCATGAAATCAGGCAATCCGAAATCAGGTTTAGTCGGGAGGAACCCCATGTCGACCCAGATCACTCATTACATCAATGGCAAGCGCGTCGCCGGTACGTCCGGTCGTTCTGCTGCTGTATTCAATCCTGCAACCGGCGCACAGAGCGGAACGGTTGATCTTGCCTCCAAATCCGAAGTCCGCGCCGCGGTTCAATCGGCTGCGGCTGTTCGTGATGAATGGGCCAATACAACACCGCTGCGTCGTTCACGTATCCTGAACAAATTCCTTGGCATCCTTGAAGAACGTTCCGAAGAACTGGCGGCAGCCATCACCGCAGAACATGGCAAGGTTCTGTCCGATGCATTGGGTGAGGTCACCCGCGGCATCGAGGTTGTTGAATTCGCAACCGGTGCGCCGCAGCTTCTTAAAGGCGAGTTTACCGAGAATGTCGGAACCAAGGTCGATAGCCATTCGATCCGTCAGCCGCTTGGTATCGTTGCCGGTATCACGCCGTTCAACTTCCCGGCCATGGTGCCGATGTGGATGTTCCCGGTCGCGCTTGCCTGTGGCAACTGCTTTATCCTCAAACCGTCGGAGCGCGATCCGTCGGCATCGCTGCTTCTGGCAGAATGGCTGACCGAGGCCGGTCTTCCCGATGGCGTTTTCAACGTGGTTCAGGGCGACAAGGAAGCGGTTGATGCGCTTCTGTTTGACCCGGACGTCACCGCGATCAGCTTTGTCGGTTCGACCCCTATTGCGAAATACATCTACGAAACAGCAACCGCGCAGGGCAAGCGTTGCCAGGCGCTGGGTGGTGCGAAAAACCACATGATCATCATGCCCGACGCCGATATGGATCAGGCCGTCGATGCCCTGATGGGGGCGGCTTATGGTTCGGCTGGCGAACGCTGTATGGCAATCTCGGTTGCGGTGCCCGTTGGCAAGGCGACCGCAGATACCCTGATTGAAAAGCTGGTTCCGCGCATCAATGAACTGCGCGTGGCGCCGGGTACCGATCCGGCAGCCGAAATGGGCCCGCTGGTCACGGCGGCACATCGTGACAAGGTTGTTGGTTATATCAACAAGGGTGTCGAAGAAGGTGCAAAGCTGGTTGTTGATGGCCGCGACATCAAGCTTCAGGGATATGAAGAAGGCTACTTTGTTGGTGGCACCCTGTTTGATGACGTCACCCCGGATATGAGCATCTACAAGGAAGAAATCTTTGGCCCGGTTCTGTCGGTTGTTCGTGCCGACGACTACGAAACCGCTGCCAACCTTGTTGATAGCCACGAATATGGCAATGGTACCGCGATCTTTACCCGTGATGGCGATACCGCACGTGAATTTGCCGCCCGTACCCAGACCGGCATGGTCGGTATTAACGTTCCGATCCCGGTTCCGATGGCCTTCCATTCGTTTGGGGGCTGGAAAGCGTCGCTGTTTGGTGATCATCACATGCATGGTCCGGAAGGTGTGCGTTTCTACACCAAACTGAAAACCATCACCTCGCGCTGGCCGACCGGTATTCGCAAGGGTGCTGAATTCGTCATGCCGACGATGAAATAACTTTTGCTATCGTGGCAAAAAGAAAGGCGCGCAAGGAGTGCTTTGCGCGCCTTTAGTTTATGTGGAATACGGGGAGCCATATATCCACAGGGTGATTTCGCGGCCTAATGCGTGATTGGCTGGGTCAGGGTGACGATATTGAAACCCTGTCGGGCAAAGATCTTGGTTTGTTGATGGATGCTTTCGCGTTTGTTCGCCGGATTTTCATCCAGACTGATGCAACCAATCGGGATCAGGGTGGCATCACGCCGGGCAAGCGTCAGGATATCTTCGGCAATGTGGTCCTCGTGAAACACGATATCAGCCGTTTCAATCGCACGCGCGATGCCATGGGGCAGGTCAAAAGCGGTATCGGCATGGATTTCGGTATTCATGATCTGACCACTGGGCACCGTTGCGCTGCTGCCATCCGGAACGAAGTGTCTCAGAGCATCATCAATATCCTCATGCCCGGTGGGGCGGTTTGTACTGCCCTGTAATCCGCGCTGGAAAAAATGGGTCCAGAACCGCTGGCGCGAGACATTGTCATGGAGATGATCGGCAACCTTTTGCCGTGCATCGCGGGCAATGCGGGCCAGTTGTGACATTGATGCCGGCAGAACGGTTTCTAGGCGTTGACGAATGATGCGCGCCAGGGCCGGGGCGCAGGCCCCGGTTGAAATCGTGATCATCACCGGTGCACGGTCAAGGATCGCCGGAACAATGAAATCGCAATGCGGGGTTTTGTCGACCACGTTCAAAAGGATATTGCGTCGTTTGGTGGCGGCCTGAACCCGCGCCGTCAGATATGGATCATCGGTAGCATCAAACACCATGACCGCACCATTGATCATGGTGTCAACAAAGGGCGCGCTTTTCCAGGCGATCCGCCCTTCGTTCACCATCAGGGCAATCTCGTCGCAAATTTCGGGCGCGATGACCGTGATGACAGCCTGGCTGCGCGCAAGCAGACGCAGCTTGCCAAGGGCGACTTCGCCGCCACCCAGCACCAGTACCTTCTTGCCCGTTACATGGATGAAGGCCGGGAAATAGGCAAAGTTTTCTGCTGTGTCAGGCAGGGGATGTATGCCTGCCTGTGGCGCGTGACTATTCTGCGGCGCGCGGTAATGCGTCATCGAGAATCTCCTTTATCTCCGGCAGGCAGGATCCGCATCCCGTCCCGGCCTGAAGCAAGCGGCCAATATCGACCGCCGATACGGCGTTCTGTTCGGTGATAGCCTTACTTATCGCAGCCAGTCCGACCGAGAAGCACGAGCAGATCAGGCGATCATTTATCGCCCCGGCATCAGGCATGCGTCCGGCCAGAAGGGCATTGCGTTCAGGTGGTGCTATTTGAGCAGAGGCAAACAGGTTTGATACCCAGTCCCGGCCAAGGGCCTGTCGGTCCGGACCGACGAAAAGCGCACCCGTGATGCGATCCCCGTTCAGACGGGCAAAGCGATGAATGCCTTTTTTGCTGTCACTATATTCAATGACCTGCTGGTCATCTTCGTTGGCCGCAATTGGCAACAGGGATTTGAACATCATCGGCTCAGACCCGGCGATTTCATAAATCATGCTGCCCGGTCCGGTTGCTGCCACCCAATAGGGAAGTCCGGATAAATCGACCGGCGTGCTTGAAAACAGCAATCCTTGCCATTTTGGAACAAAGGGTTCCAGTGTGACGGGGATATGCTTGCTTTCGGGTTGGCCGGAATGGGGGTCGACATTGGGGGGCAAAAGCCGACCAATCCCACCCGCGGCCGAAAAGACATCGTTCCAGTGCATCGGAACGAAAACCTGTCCGGGCATTTGTGCGTCACTGATTGCAATCCGCATCAGGGACGCGCCTTGTTTGCTTGTGATCCGCGCAATACCGCCATCCGAAAGCCCAAAACGGGCTGCGTCATCGGGATGAATTTCAAGCAACGGTTCCGGACGATGGGCCGAAAGGCGTGCCGCCGTTCCGGTGCGTGTCATGGTGTGCCATTGATCGCGATAACGTCCACTATTGGCGATCAGCGGGAAATCATGGCTGGTTTGTGATTGCGGTGGGATGTGGGCCACGCCCAGCATTTTTGCCCGACCGCTTGAGGTGGTGAAGATTCCGTCACCATAAAGGCGTTCGGATCCGCTCGCAGGCTGATTCTTGCGTGATGCAGGCCATTGGAACGGCTGCATGGCGTCATAGGCCGACTTCTTGGCCTTGCGCCAAATGCCGATGTCAAAGGCGCGCATTCCGTCATTTTCAAATTCCGACAGGGCGGCATGTTCGGCAAAAATGTCGCTGGGATCCCTGTATTTGAACGACTTGTCAAAGCCCATGGACTTGGCAACTTCGGTCATGATCCACCAGTCGGGCTTGGCGTTGCCCTGTGTGTCACGGAACGGGCGCTGGCGTGAAATGCGGCGTTCGGAATTGGTCACCGTACCCGATTTTTCGGCCCAGCCCGATGCGGGAAGCTTGATATGGGCATGGCGCAGCGTGTCAGTGTCATTAACGACATCCGATACGATCACCAGCGGACAGCGCGACAGCGCAAGACGTACCCGATCTGCATCGGGCAGGCTGACTGCCGGGTTGGTCGCCATGACCCAGACCGCCTTGATTTCGCCGGTCTCAATCGCGCGAAACATATCGACGGCCTTATATCCTTCGCCCGGTTCAAGGGCATCCGATTTCCAGAACCGCCGGACGCGGTCCACATCGACCGGATCGTTCGGGTTCATATGGGCGGCAAGCTGATTGGCAAGGCCGCCAACTTCGCGTCCGCCCATGGCGTTGGGTTGACCGGTGACGGAAAACGGGCTGGAACCCGGTTTTCCGACACGGCCAGTTGCCAGATGGCAATTGAGGATCGAATTGACTTTATCCGACCCGCTAGAGGACTGGTTTACACCTTGCGAAAACACCGTGACGGTGCGTTCAAAGGCCGCAAACCAGTTAAACAACGTTTCCAGTTTTCCCAGACCTGAGCCGGTTTCATCGGCACTGTCTTGCAAATCGAGCCCGCATTTTTTCGCGGTTGTCTCGATATCCGGGCAGTCGGCACGGGCCTCTGCCACGGCTTGTTCGTAGCCGCTGACATGGCGGGCTACGTAACGAAGGTCGGTATTGCCCGTCTGGTCAAGCCAGGCCAGCAACCCGTTAAACAGGGCAACGTCACTGCCCGGTTTGATGGCAAGGTGCAGATCGGCAATATCGCAACTTGCCGTCTTGCGTGGATCAATCACGACAATCTTGGTGCCGTGTTTTTCCCTGGCTGCACGCAGGCGCTGGTTAAGCACCGGGTGGCACCATGCCAGATTTGATCCGGTCAGAATGACCAGATCGGCGATTTCAAGGTCTTCGTAACATCCCGGCACCACATCGGCGCCAAAGGCGCGCTTGTGCCCGACCACGGTCGAGGCCATGCACAGACGTGAATTGGTGTCGATATGAGGCGATCCGATGAAACCCTTGATCAGCTTGTTGGCGACGTAATAATCCTCGGTCAGAAGCTGACCAGAGACATAAAAAGCCACCGATTTCGGACCATGCTTTTCAATGGTGTCGCGCAGACGGTCGGCCGTTTCGGCAATGGCCGTTTTCCAGCTGACCTGTTTGCCATCGACTTCCGGTTCAAGCAGACGAAAATCGCGCTTGGTTTCGGCCATGATGGTATCGATCAGGGCCGCCCCCTTGGAGCAAATGCGCCCAAGATTGGCTGGATGATCTGGATCACCGCCAACAGCCCATCCGTCACGGGTTGGCGAAATGATCAGGCCACAGCCAACGCCGCAATAGGGGCAGGTTGTTTTGACCTCATCCCGCATGGCGCAATCCAGCTTGCAGTTCGGTCAGGCCAACGCGGACGATCCCGTCAACGACCTGGCATTCGACCTTGGCGGCACATCCGTCATCGGGGCCTTGTGCCTCGCCGGTTTCAAGCGAAAACACCATGTTATGAAGCGGGCAGGTCACGAAATGGCCATGCACAATGCCCTGCGCCAGCGGCCCCTGTTTGTGGGGGCAGCGATCAAGAAGGGCAAAGACCTGGTCATCAAGGGTTCTGAAAATTGCGATCCGGTCAGTTTGGGTCTGAAGGGTGCGTGCACCTTGCTGCGGGATGTTGGCAGCGGGGCCGACTTCTACCCATGTCAGATTGTTTGTCATGGCTCTTACTCCGCTGCGATCATCGAAAGGGGTTTGAACTCATGGGCATCAACGCCCTCGGATGCGCGTTCGGCCCATGGGTCGATCTGGGCGGTTTGCTGGCTGATCATGAAGCGATCAAACAGGGCCTTGCGATTATCGGCATCATCAACAACCCGTTCCTGAACATGTTTCAGGCCAACGCGTTCGATCCATGGTGCCGTGCGTTCAAGGTAACGGGCCTCTTCGCGGTAAAGCTGGATGAAGGCGCCGCAATATTCCCTGACCTCTTCATCGGTTGTGACCTTGCACAAAAGCTCGGTCGCGCGGACGTGAATGCCGCCATTGCCGCCCA
Source organism: Thalassospira profundimaris (assembly GCF_003326795.1). Classification (GTDB taxonomy): domain Bacteria; phylum Pseudomonadota; class Alphaproteobacteria; order Rhodospirillales; family Thalassospiraceae; genus Thalassospira; species Thalassospira profundimaris_C. The sequence continues at coordinate 108,362 of NZ_JPWI01000006.1, forward strand.
CATGCAGGTCCCAGCCGCCATCGGTTGCGACCACGCCGAAATCCTTGATGGTGGCTTCGGCGCAATTACGCGGGCAGCCTGATACGGCCATTTTGAATTTGTGGGGCATCCATGATCCCCAGGTCATTTTTTCCAGCTCGACGCCCATGCTCATCGACATCTGGGTGCCAAAGCGACACCATTCCTGCCCGACGCATGTTTTGACCGTACGAAGCGATTTGCCATAAGCGTGACCCGAAACCATGCCTGCGGCATTAAGGTCCGCCCAGACCGCCGGAAGGTCTTCTTTTTTCACACCCAGCAGGTCGATACGTTGCCCACCGGTAACCTTGACCGTGGGAATGTCGAATTTGTCGGCAACATCGGCGATGGCGCGCAATTCGCGCGGATTGGTCAACCCGCCCCACATGCGCGGCACGACCGAATAGGTGCCGTCTTTCTGGATATTGGCGTGCACGCGTTCATTAATAAAGCGCGACGCGCCATGGTCGACATATTCGCCCGGCCAGGCGGCCAACAGGTAATAGTTCAAAGCCGGACGGCAGACATGGCAGCCATCCGATGATTTCCATTCCAGTTCCTGCATCACAGCAGGCATGGATTTCAGGTTCTTGGCAATGATCAGGCGGCGCACGCTGTCATGATCATGCTCTGTGCAGGTGCAGATCGGCTTTACGGTTGCGGCCTGGTAATCACCGCCAAGCGTCGCTGCCAGAAGGTTTTCGACAAGGCCCGAACATGATCCACAAGATGCGGATGCCTTGGTGTGACCTTTGACGTCATCAAGGGTCGTCAGGCCCTTTTCGGTGATGGCAGCAACGATGGAACCTTTGCAAACGCCGTTACAGCCACAAATTTCTGCGTCATCTGGCAGGGCTGCAACGGCGTCAAGAGGGTTTCCGGCGGATCCCCCGGCAAATGCCTGGCCAAAGGCAAGGGTGTCACGCAGTTCGGTGACATCCTGCCCCTCTTTCATCAGCTGGAAATACCAGCCGCCATCGGATGTGTCGCCATACAGGACCGCACCCTTGATCTTGCCGTCTTCAAGAACAATGCGTTTGTAAACACCGCGTCCGGCATCGCGGAACACGATTTCCTCGGTATTGCCACCACCGGAAAAGTCACCGGCCGAAAACACATCAACACCGGTAACCTTCAGTTTGGTCGAGGTCACCGAACCGGCATAGCCATCGGTTTCGATCTCGGCCAGATGGTCGGCACAGGATTTCGCCATTTCAAACAAAGGTGCCACAAGGCCATAGCACTGACCGCGATGCTGGACGCATTCGCCAACCGCAAAGATGGCCGGATCACTGGTGGTCATGACATCATCAACGACAATGCCACGTTCGACTGAAAGTCCCGTGTCGGCGGCAAGACGCCCGTTGGGGCGAATACCAACAGCCATGACCACCAGATCAGCCGGGATCATGCGCCCGTCCTTAAGGCGAACGCCGGTTACTGTGTCCGTGCCGACGATTTCTGCGGTGTCGGCCTCTGTAATCACGGTGATGCCGCGCCGTTCAAGTTCCTGTGCAAGAAGATAACCGGCCGACGGATCAAGCTGGCGTTCCATGACGTGCCCTGCCAGATGCAGAACCGTGACATCCATGCCCCGCGATTGAAGGCCGACCGCGGCTTCAAGTCCCAAAAGACCACCGCCAATAACCACAGCCGGGCCGCCCTTGGCGGCGGCGCCAAGCATGACATCGACATCATCAACATCGCGGAAGGTGACAACGCCATCAAGTTTGTGACCGGGAACCGGAATGATGATCGGGTCGGAGCCGGTGGCAAGCAGCAGTCGGTCATATTCGGTTTCGGTGCCGCTTTTGGAAATGACCACTTTACGGATGCGGTCGATTTCAATCACCGGATCGCCGGAATAAAGATGGATGTTGTTTTCCCTGTACCATTCCGGGGTGTTGATGACGATTTCGTCGAAATCCTTTTCACCGGACAGTAATGGCGAAAGCATGATGCGGTTATAGTTCACACGCGGTTCGGCACCGAAAACGGTGATGTCATATTTGTCGGGCGTGCGGTTGAGAATCTCTTCAACGGTTCTCATGCCGGCCATGCCGTTGCCAATGACAACCAGGCGGGCTTTTGCGGCTTTTATATTTGCAGGGACGTGGTTCATTTGTCTCTGGCTCCTCGTCGCGGGATGCGAAGTTGGCACAAAAAAAAACGCCCGATGCGGCCTGCCCTTTAAAAAGGCATTTCGCAACGGACGTCGTTATCCGGTGAACCCGTCTTTGGATTCTTTATATATAGGATCGGCTTTTCGGGCCGGAGCTGCAGGCGACACTGCCCGCGCTCATACCCCTCTATATTCAAGCGCCGTGCCAGAATGAAAAATATACGAGATTATCTTTCAAGGTGCTGGAATATAACGGGGAATCAAATCCCTTCGGTTGAAGGGTATTTCACCTGAGACACATTAATGATTAAAAAATAAACAGCACAAAAGTGGTGAGGTTAAAATTTGTGCAAACTTTGCGCATCTTGCGACATCTGAAATTGTTCGTTGCATGCGCGATCACTTAAAACACATGGATTCCAGTGATTTATGACTTTTATCCCGCATCGCGGAAAAACTGGCGCGATGTTTGCACCATGTTTTCTGCGTGAGCGGCTTTGACGAAAGCATGCCTAATGACGGGTGGCTCACAGTTCTTCGTCCAACGGCGGACGATCAGACGTTTGGAACAGCAGCGCGACGAACGCGCAGCCTTTCCAAGACGAATGACGGGTCGCCTGCGGAATCCATCTGATGACGCATGAGGCCCATGGGGAAAAACCGTCGGTCGTACACAGCATCTCGCAAGCTCTGCGCGACCTAAACGAAGGGCTTCACATTATGGAAATCAAGAACAAGGCTACACGCATAAATCTCTTCAGTCTCAAGACTGTCCAGATGCGTACTTTTCACCTCACCTGGCTTTCATTTTTCCTGTGCTTCTTTGGCTGGTTCGGGATCGCACCCTTGATGCCGCTGGTCCGTGATGATCTCGGCCTGAGCAAAAGCGAAATCGGCAGCACGATCATCGCCTCTGTTGCAATCACGGTCCTTGTGCGTCTTCTGATCGGTCCGCTTTGCGACAAGATCGGCCCGCGCAAGACTTATACAGGTCTTTTGGTTCTGGGGTCGCTTCCGGTCATGCTGATCGGTCTTGCTGACAGCTATGAAACCTTCCTGCTTGCCCGTCTTGCGATCGGTTCGATCGGAGCATCCTTTGTCATCACGCAGTATCATACCTCGATGATGTTTGCGCCAAATGTCGTCGGCACGGCAAATGCAACGACGGCAGGCTGGGGTAACCTTGGTGGTGGTGTCACCCAGATGGTCATGCCGGCAATCCTTGCCATGGTGCTTGGTTTTGGCGTTGCGGAAACCATGGGCTGGCGGCTGGCGATGGTCTTCCCGGGGGCAATCATGCTGGTTGTTGCCGTGCTGTACTGGGTGTTCACCACCGATTGCCCGGATGGCAACTATGATGAAATGCGTAAAAGCGGTGCGCTCAAGCCCGAAGACGACCATGCCGGTGCTGCCAAGGGCATGCTGGCTGCGGTTTCCGATTACCGTGTCTGGGCATTGTTCCTGGTCTATGCTGCGTGCTTTGGTGTCGAGCTGACCATCAACAACATCGCTGCGATCTATTTCTTCGACAAGTTTGAACTGTCTCTGGCGACGGCGGGCATGATTGCCGGTCTGTTTGGCTTGATGAACATTTTTGCCCGGACGCTGGGTGGTGTGTTCTCTGACAGGTTTGCGGCCAAGGGCGGCCTTTCGGGACGCGTCAAGTTTCTGTTCATGGCGCTGTTCATCGAAGGTGTTGCACTGGTTGCATTCTCGCAGATGGAAGCACTGGTCATTGCCGTTTCGGTCATGATCGTCTTTTCGCTGTTTGTGCAGATGTCAGAAGGTGCGACATTCGGGATCGTTCCGTTTGTCAATCGCAAGGCACTTGGTTCGGTTGCCGGTATCGTTGGTGCTGGCGGCAATGCCGGGGCAGTTGCGGCAGGCTTCCTGTTCAAGTCCGAAGCGCTTACATATCAGGAAGGTTTGCTTTATCTCGGATGTGCGGTGATTGTTTGCTCGTTTGCGGCCCTTGCAGTTCGCTTCTCGGCGGCTACACAGGCCGAGGAAAAGGCACGGTTCGAAGCTGCACAGTCAGAACGTCTTGGTACCGCATCGGCGGCACAGCCGGTTCCGGCAGAGTAACAAAGACGTTGAAGATATCTCGGGATGCGGTTAATGCCGCATCCCGAACATTCAATCCGGATCCGCAAACGGACCGGAAGATAAAAAACAAGTCAGAGAGGCGCGGCCGTCTAGTGCAACATGCTCTTAGGCTGTCGGGGAGTTGGGGATACTTTGGTAAGGCTGGAAGAATACAACATTCTGGTAATCGACGAGAATCCCGACCGTGCGGCGATTGTCGAACGCGGTCTGGTCGAAAGCGGCTATACCCGCGTTGCACGTATCGGCACCTCGCACAATCTGGTCGAACGCATTCAGGCGTTGGCACCTGATATCATCATCATTGATCTTGAAAACCCGGATCGCGACACGCTTGAGCAGATGTTTCAGGTGTCACGCGCCATTGCGCGTCCGATTGCGATGTTTGTTGATCAAAGCGACGCCTCGATGATCCAGGAGGCCATTTCGGCAGGGGTCAGTGCCTATGTGGTCGATGGTCTGCGTCAGGACCGTATTCGCCCGATCGTCGATATGGCCATTTCACGTTTCAATGTTTTTGATCAGCTCCGCCGGGAACGCGACGAGGCACAGGCCAAGCTGAACGAACGTAAACTGATTGAGCGGGCGAAGGGTATCCTGATGAAGGAAAAAGGCCTGTCGGAAGAAGATTCTTATGCGCTGCTGCGCAAGAACGCCATGAAGCAAAATCGCAAGATCTACGAGATCGCCCAAAGCGTCATCACGGCGTTTCAGTTGGAGTTTTAAGGAATGGCTGAAAAGGTTCGTCTTGGTTTTGTTCCTCTGGTCGATTGTGCAATCCCGGTTGTGGCGCGCTCGATGGGCTTTGCCGAGCAGGAAAACATTGATCTGGAGCTGGTTCGGGAAATGTCCTGGGCGGCCATTCGCGACAAGCTGTCTTATGGCGTCTACGAAGCGGCCCATCTGCTGGCCGGTATTCCGATTGCGGCCCGGCTGGGGCTTGGCGGTGTGCCGGTTCAGCATATTGTGGTGCCGATGGCGCTTGGGCGCGGCGGGAATGCGATTACGGTTTCTACCCGCCTGTATCAGCGCATGCTGGAAGCCGATCCGGCCGCCATGCATGGGCCGCGTGGATTATCTGCCCGTGCGCTTAAAAAGGTGATTGATGAGGATCGCGTTGCCGGTCGTCCGGTTATGTCCTTTGCGACGGTCTTTCCGTTTTCAAGCCATAATTACGAGCTGCGCTACTGGATGGCGGCAGCCGGCATTGATCCCGACAAGGATGTAAATATCGGGGTGATTGCACCGCCACGGATGTTTGACAGTCTGCGCAATGGCTGGGTTGATGGTTATTGTGTTGGTGAACCATGGAACCAGCGCGCGGTGTTCCACGGGGACGGTGTGATTGTCGCCCTTAAGGAAGATATCTGGCCGCGCAGCCCGGAAAAGGTTCTGGGCGTGCGCGAGGACTGGGTCAATTCAAATCCCGATACCGCTTCAGCCCTTGTGCGTGCGCTGGTGCGTGCAGCCGAATGGGCCGATCAGCCCAAAAACCGTGCCGAGCTTGCCCAGATGCTGTCGGCAGAAGCCAATGTCGGTGCCCCGTTCGAGGTTCTCAAGGCATCGCTAAGTGGAAGGCCGGTTCTCCGTCCGGGCGAAGCACCAACCGAGGTGCCGGACCGTCATGTGTTCTATCGCTACACCGCGACCTTCCCATGGTTGTCACAGGGCAGCTGGGTGGGCACACAGATGAAGCGCTGGGGGCAGGTGCCTGCGGATGCGGATCTGAATGCTGTTGTGCGCCAGGTCTATCGACCGGATCTGTATCGCATTGCCGTCCGCGATCTCGATGTTGCCGTGCCAAAACATGACTGGCGGGTCGAGGGTGTCAATAATGCCGATGATCGTGCCTTTGTCGGACCCGACAGCTTCCTTGATAATTCGATCTTTGATCCGGAGACGGTTAGCTAGGATCAGGTGCCAAAGCTTTCAGGTTTGGCGGCGTCGATGGCCTCCATGATCTGGCCGGGGATGAAAACGCGGAAAGTCGCCCCTTTGCCGGGTGGGCTTTCCGCCCAGATTTTGCCCTGACAATGTTCGACAACATGGCGTGCAATCGCAAGTCCCAGCCCCGAACCTGACGGTTTGGGCTGATCATCGGCGTATTTGCCGCTGCGTGAAAACTTGTCAAAGATGGTTTCAAGCTCGTTCAGGGCAACGCCCGGGCCATTATCCGTGATCGATACCAGATAACCGCCATCCATTGCTTCGCCCCTGACCGTGACACTCGGGAAGTCCGGGTCCGAGAACTTGGCCGCATTGGACAGCAGATTGATAAAGACCTGTGTCAGGCGGTCCCGGTCGACATGCAGCATGACCGATTGCCGTGAAAGTTCGGTGGTTAGTGAAACGCCTTTGCTGTCAAACAGGCCTTTGACGGCCTCGACACTTTCATCAAGGACCGTGCGCGGATCGACATCAACCGCCCGCCAGTCAGAATGACCGGCTTCCAGTCTTGCAAGATCAAGATGATCGTCAATCAGGCGGGTCAGACGTTCGCTTTCGCGGACAATGATGCTCAGGAAGTGCTCGACCTTGTCATGTTCAAGGTTCGGGGTATCAACCAGAATTTCCGAAAATGACCGGATCGATGTCAGCGGCGTTCTGAATTCATGGCTGACCATGGTCAGGAATTCATCCTTGAGCTTGTCCAGTTCCTTGAGCCGGTCATTGGCGGCCCGTAATTCGGCGGCTGCCTGTTCAAGTTCGTGGGATTTCTGCTCAAGGCGCTGGGAATATTCAATCACATGTGAGGTTTCCTCAAGAATTTCGAGAACCTCCTCAAGGCTGACCATTTCCCCCTTGGCAACCGAAGAAACCATCACACGCGCCGATGCTGCCCCGATAGAACCGGCCAGAAGCCGCTCGGTAAAGGCGATCATATCAGCATTGGCTTCGCCCTTGCCCCGCCAGGCGGTATCCTTTTGCCAGCCAAATTCACGGAACGAATTAAAGGCGCGCTCGCGTCCCAGGAACCGTTCGACCAGTTCATAAAGATCGTCAATTGATGCCGATGATCGCCAGATCACCGTATCCTGCCCTTTGCGCGAAAAGGCATCGACAAAAAGGGTCGCCTGAATACGTTCAAGCGCACTCGGCTGGGTAAACAGGCTGATCAGGATGTAAAAGCCGGTATTGAGCGAAATCGACCAGATCAGTGCATGGGTCAGCGGGGCAAAATCGCTCAGTCCCAACAGGCTCTCGGGACGCAACCAGGGGTGCCCGAATGCGCCATTCTGGATGAATGCCGGGTCCATCCAGCCGCTATCGGCAAGCGATGGAAGCAGCAGGGTATAGGCCCAAAGTGCAAAGCCGACGACCAGCCCGACCTGTGCGCCGGTTTTGGTGCCGCCCTTCCAGTAAAGTCCGCCGATCATGATCGGGATGAATTGCGCGGTGGCGGCAAAGGAAATCAGGCCGATCTCGGCCAGTGCATCGGTTGCCCCGGCCGACCGGTAATAGGCAAATCCAAGGAACACCACGACCACGATAGATGCCCGGCGAATGAAAATCAAAAGTCCGGTCAGATCATCGCGCTCGGTCAGGCGAAGCGGCTTGATGCGTAAAAGCGCCGGGACGATCAGGTCGTTACAGACCATAGTCGAAAGGGCGATGGTCGCGACAATCACCATGCTGGTGCTGGCCGAAAGTCCCCCGACATAGGCAAGCAAAGCAAGAAGCGACTGGTTTTCAAAAAGCGGAACCGAAATCACGAAGAAGTCCGGGTCAGCCCATGCTGGCAGGGCGCCAAGCCCGGCAAGGGCAATCGGCAAGACAAACAGGTTCATCAACAACAGATAAAGCGGAAATGCCCAGCTGGCAGTCGCCAGATGGCGTTCATCGACATTCTCGACAATGATCACCTGAAACTGGCGGGGCAGACACAGGATGGCTGCCATGGACAGCATCATCAGGGTCAGCCAGCGTGGGGCGCCATCCTCGGGCAGTCGCAAAAGCTTGGCCGTGTCGGGATTGCTTGCGGCCTGGGTGAACAGGTCCCCGATGCCGCCATACATCACAAAGCAGACAAAGATGCCAACCGCAAGAAGGGCAAACATCTTGACCAGACTTTCAAAGGCGATGGCGGCAACCATGCCTTCGTGATGTTCGTCTGCGTCAATGAAGCGGGTGCCAAACAGAATGCCAAACAGCGCCAGTCCAAGGGCGGCCCAGAAGCCGCTGTCGGAAAAGACGCTGAGGCCGTGCTGGGCAGTATCGACAATCCCGGGATCAATGGCGGTCAGAACCGTATAGCTGGTCGCAATCGCCTTAAGCTGAAGTGCGATATAGGGGGTTGTCCCGATCACAGCGATCAGGGTCACGAGCACCGATAGCTGGGTGCTTTTGCCATAACGCGATGAAATGAAATCGGCGATGGATGTGATGCGGTGGGCTTTCGAAATACGCAGCATCTTGCGCAGTAAAAACCACCATCCCAGAAAGATGACGGTCGGCCCAAGATAGATCGTCAGATATTCAAGACCGTTGCGTGCAGCCGTACCGACGGCACCATAGAAGGTCCATGACGTACAATAAACCGCAATCGAAAGGGTATAGACCGTCGGGTTCCTGACCCAGGAATGACCGTCGCGTGCGCGTTTGTCCCCCCACCAGGCAATGGCGTAAAGCAATCCGACATAAAAAAGCGAAACAATGATCACGAGTTCCGAAGACAGCATCTTTTATTGCCCTTCGGAACATGCTGCGTTGCGCAAGGCACGGGTTAACAGTCCGCAGAAAACAATCAAAATCGCCCATCCGGCAAAGAAATAGACAAACAGGATCGGCAGCCCGAATACCATGCCATCAAGGGAAAACATCCCGACCAGTGGCGGTATCCACAAAAAAAGAGCTGCGAGCGTCAAGGCAAGAGCGCGTTCTGTAAGTCTTCGCGGTGATGAGATGGGAAGTTCTCCTGATTGCGGGGCGTTGGCTTGTTTCTTGACGGGTTACTGAGCCGCCCGTTCAAGCAAGGCGCGAACGCGCGAGACAACGTCGCGGGTGGAAAACGGTTTGGTCACAAAATCATCCACACCAAGCTCAAGACCCTTGCGGCGGTCGACTTCGCGTGTTTTGGCCGTCAGCATCATGATGGGGATCAATCTGGTGTTGGTGTCGTTGCGTACAGCGCGCACGACTTCAAACCCGTCGCAGCCGGGCATCATCACGTCCAGAAGAACCATATCTGGAACATCGCGGGCAATCATGGCGATCGCGGATTGGCCATCTGTGGCCACGCGCACATCATAGCCTTCTTTTTCCATAAGAAAGCTTAGCGATTCGACAATGGTTTCCTCATCTTCAGCAATCAGGACCTTTGGTCTGGCATTCAAAGGACTCTCTCCCCGATTTTTCTGATTCTTATAGTAGTTATCGTATCTGTTAATTTATCAAATTATAATGCTACTTTGGGTGATGGCAAATCTGGTGGATTTGTCCTGCGGCTCGCAGGAGATCCATAGCGGCTCGCCTAGGGTCTTCCGTCGGCGGTATCTGACATTTCATAGGCACGTTGTGCGCAATCATCGCGCGGGCACTGGCGGCAAGCAATCCCGACCGGTACAGCTGAGCCCGTGCGTTCAAGCGGCAGGGCATCGGCATAGATGACCTCGTTTGCAAACGCTGTGTCGCACCCGATCATGACCGAATGCACCGATTGCGGGGTGCCATATCCACCCGCACCCGACCGCAAGGCACGCGCGACAAACAGATATTCGCTGTTATCTGGCAGGCGGACAAATTGTGAAATTACCCGTTCTGGCGCTAGATAGGCCTCATGTACGGCCCAGCGCGGGCACGCACCGCCATAGCGCGGCAATTGCAGACCGGATGCCGAAAAGCGTTTTGAAATATTCCCGGCAATGTCGGTCCGGATCAGGTGGAACGGAATGCCTTCTGCGCCGGGGCGACGCAATGTCGTCAGCCGGTGACAGATTTGCTCCCAGCTTGCGGCATAGCGTTGCTGCAAAAGTTCGATGTCATGGCGAAGATCATGAGCATCTGCCAGGAACGCATCATAGGGCAGGACAAGGGCAGCAGCACAATATGAGATCAGTGCTTCATAGGCGCGCGCCCGCCCGGCGTCACTGCTGATACTGGCCCCCTCAAGAACCGCATTTACCGCATCCCTTGCTTCAAGCTGACAGATGACCCGGGCGGCCTGAAAGCGTGCCGATGTGATGGCAAGGGCGCGCGAGATGCGCAATGTCCGTTCTGTGCTGTCCCACTGATATCCGTTGGTCGCAAAGATGTTCGAAGGCAGGCGTTCAACCCTGATATCATGCTCGCTTTCGAGATAATTGATCAGATCCGTCAGATACAAACCGCCATCAGGATCAATTCCGGGGCGCATTTCGGCAGCCTTGTCTTCAAGGGTCGGGAAATAGTTGGCATTGTCATACAAAAGATCATCAACTTCCTCGGCGGGATTGTTGGCCGGACGTCCGGCGCTTCCGCGTTCGAGGAAATTGAAAATTTCGGCGGCTGATTCCTCAAGCCGATGGGATTCCTTGACCAGTGTCGCATTGAACCGTGCGCGCTGTTCGGGTGACAGATTGTCATAATCATCGAAGATTTCAGCAACAGTTCGGATCGATGTGATCCGGGTCAGGATTGAATGGCTGGCCTCGGTCAGGAACGGGTCGTGACTTAGGCGTTCGGAAAGGGCATCCACTTCATCAAGGCCACTGCGATAGGCCCGGTAAAGGGCCAAAAAGGCGCTGATCATCCCCGGAGCAGCGGCGATCATGGCCGGGAATTCCCGGTTTTCGATCGGGGTGTTGTAGAAAACCGGGTCTGATGCGGCTTCGCTCAGATCGGCAAGTAGTCGTCCTTCCTCGGAGCCTGACAATGTATGCGGGTGAATTTCCAGAACGGCTGCAATCCGCATCAGCAAACCCCCGCCGATGGAACGCCGGTTATGTTCGATCAGATTAAGATAGCTTGCTGAAATTCCCGCGGCCTTGGCCAGGGCATTCTGGGTCATGCCGATGTCTTTTCGTCGTCCGCGAATGCGGTGTCCGATCGGGGCCTGACGAGACATGCTGTGACCTCATTATTGACAAAATTTACAAATTTTCACTCGTTGCGCCAGTATCTTTACAAAAAAAATGTTACATATCAACTACGTGTTGATTCATTTTCAGAACATCCCCCTGTTTTGACAGGTCATGAAAAAAATTAACCAGAAAACAGACCTCAGATTTCTCTGAAACAGATCCCAAGACATTGGGGAGGAAAACCATGTCGGAGACTAAAAATACCCGAAATGTATCTCGTCGTACGGTCCTGAAGGGCACTGCTGCGACCACCGGTGCTGCCCTGATCGGCGGTACTTTCCCGATGCATTTCATCAAGAATGCCCATGCCCAGACTTTCCGTGGCGATCCGGGCAATGCCAGCAGCGTGAAACTCGGCTTTAACGTACCGCAGACCGGTCCGTATGCCGACGAGGGTGCTGACGAATTGCGTGCCTATCAGCTTGCGGTCAAGCACCTGAACGGTGAAGGCGATGGCGGGATGCTCAACACGATCAAGCCGCTTCAGCTCAAGGGGAACGGTATTCTCGGCAAAAAAGTCGAGTTCGTGACAGGTGATACGCAAACCAAGTCGGATGCCGCACGTGCATCGGCCAAGCGTATGATTGAAAAAGACAATGTTGCAATGATCACCGGTGGTTCGTCATCGGGTGTGGCTGTTGCCGTTCAGGGTCTTTGTCAGGAAATGGGCGTCATCTTCATGGCGGGTCTGACCCACTCGAACGACACCACCGGCAAGGATAAAAAGCGTTATGGCTTCCGCCACTTCTTTAACGCTTACATGTCCGGTCAGGCAATTGCGCCGGTTCTTCTGGATGAATATGGCGCAGAACGCCGCGCCTATCACCTTACCGCCGATTACACCTGGGGCTGGACCCAGGAAGAGTCGATCAAGGCCGCGACCGAGAATATTGGCTGGGAAACCGTCAATACCGTCCGTACCCCGGTTGGTGCAGGTGACTTCTCCCAGTACATCACTCCGGTTCTGAATTCCGGCGCTGACGTCCTGATCCTGAACCACTATGGCAAGGACATGGTCAACTCGCTGACGCAGGCCGTTCAGTTCGGTCTGCGCGACAAGATGGTCAATGGCAAGCAGTTCGAAATCGTCGTTCCGCTGTATTCCCGTCTGATGGCACAGGGTGCCGGTGACGCTGCCAAGGGCATCCTTGGTACCACCAACTGGCACTGGTCGCTGCAGGATCCGGGTTCGCAGGCCTTTGTCAAATCGTTTGGTCAGGAATACGGCTTCCCGCCGTCCCAGGCTGCACACACCTGCTATGTCCAAGCGCTGCTTTATGCAAACGCCTGCGAAATGGCCGGTACCTTTGCACCTTGGGAAGTCATCAAACAGCTCGAAGGGTTCGAGTTCGATGGCGCGGGCAACGGTCCGACCCTCTATCGTGCAGAAGACCACCAGTGCTTCAAGGATGTTCTGGTCGTGCGTGGTAAAGAAAACCCGCAGTCCAACTTCGACCTTCTTGAAGTCGTCAAAGAAGTGCCGCGTGCACAGGTTGAGTATCCGGCCGACATGTTCGGCGGGGAGCTTGGCCCGTATCAGGTCTGATACAGCCAAATTGATGCAAGCAGGGCCGACCATCTCCCAATGGTCGGCCCGTTTGCCCTCTGGCCCCGGCCTATACGACTTTTGACTAAGTCCCTTACGAATACGCGGCGGATAACTGATGGACGCTATATTTCTTCAAATTCTTAATGGTCTGGACAAGGGCGGCGCCTATGCGCTGATCGCGCTTGGTCTGACTCTGGTGTTCGGCACGCTCGGCGTGGTGAACTTTGCGCATGGTGCCATCTTCATGATGGGTGCCTTTTGTGCGGTTACGGTCGAAAAACTTCTGACCCTGTCTGTTCGGGTCAGGGACGAGTCTGTGACCTTCTTTGAAGCCTACAAGGAAACGCCTTATCTCGAAGTGTGGTTTGGCGATACCGGCACGGCAATCATTGACTGGTCTGTACCGCTTTCGATCATTCTGGCGATACCCGTGATGCTGTTGATCGGCATCGTGATGGAACGCAGTCTGATCCGCTATTTCTACAAGCGTCCTCATGCCGAGCAGATCCTTGTGACCTTTGGTCTTGCCATCGTTTTGCAGGAACTGATCAAATCCTTCTTTGGTGCCAATCCGCTGCCGCAAGGCGCACCCGATATTGTCGCTGGTTCCGCCGCAATCGGCGCTGTGTTCGGTCTTGGGGATGCGGTCGTCTATCCCTGGTGGCGCCTGATCTATCTGGCCTTCTCGCTTCTGACCATCGGACTTGTCTTCTCGTTCTTGCATTTCACGACCTATGGGATGGTGGTGCGCGCAGGGATGGCTGACCGCGAAACGGTCGAACTGCTTGGAATCAATATTGAACGCCGGTTTACGATTGTGTTTGGCATTGCAGCCGTGGTTGCAGGTCTTGCCGGGGTTATGTACACGCCTGTCCTGCCACCGGATTATCATCTGGGCATGGACTTCCTTGTATTGTCATTTGTTGTGGTGGTCGTCGGGGGCATGGGCTCGTTGCCCGGTGCGGTTCTCGCAGGGTTCCTGCTGGGTATCTTGCAATCCTTCTCGTCGATGACCGAGGTGAAGGACATCTTCCCGGGTATTGACCAGATCATCATTTATCTAGTTGCCGTCGTCATTCTGCTGACCCGCCCGCGCGGTCTGATGGGTCGTCGTGGCGTGATGGAGAGCTAAAATGACAAACACAAAAATCGTCTCCCCAAAGCAGGACCTCATCTATATGGCGATCCTGTCGGCAGTGGTCCTGACCATGCCGATCTGGTTGCAGCCATTTGGTGCGGCCTATCCCGACCTGATGCAGAAATTCATGATCTTTGGCATCTTTGCCATCGGCTATAACATTCTGTTTGGTCTGACCGGCTATCTGTCCTTTGGTCACGCGGCCTTTCTGGGGGTTGGTTCCTATACCGCCGTCTGGTCGTTCAAGCTGTTGTCGATGAATGTCATCCCGGCGTTGATTTTCGGAACGGTTCTGTCGGGACTGTTTGCGTTGGCCATCGGGTTTGTGTCCCTGCGTCGTTCGGGCATCTATTTCTCGATCCTGACGCTGGCCTTTGCGCAGATGTCCTATAATCTGGCCTACTCGGTTCTCACCCCGATCACCAATGGTGAAACCGGTTTGCAGCTGACACAGGGTGATCCGCGTGTGCTTGACCGTATGTCGGGTATTGAGGCGAATGCGTCTCTTCCGACCCCGAACCTGTTCGGGATCGAGGGGGTAGGCTATTCCGGTTTCTATATCTGTGCGGCCCTTTTGCTGATTTCGTTCTTCATCTATCTGCGCATCTTCCGTTCGCCCTTCGGGTTGAAGCTGCGTGCGATCAAGTCGAACCAGAACCGTATGGGTTATACCGGCTTTAGCACACGTCCCTATCTGATGACCGCCTTTGTCATTTCGGGCATGTATGCCGGTCTTGCCGGATCGCTTCTGGCGGTGACGGATCCGCTGGCCGGTGCTGAACGCATGCAATGGACGGCATCGGGCGAGGTTGTTCTGATCACCATTCTTGGTGGTGTCGGCACCCTTATCGGTCCGCTGCTCGGTGCGGGGATCATCAAGTATTTTGAAAATATCTTCTCGGCCTTTAACGAGACGGTCCTTCTCAATGCGTTTTCATTCCTGCCTGATTGGCTGGCTCATCCGGTCGCCTCTGTGGTCGGGCTGTTTGTCGGCGAAGGCTGGCATCTGACCCTTGGTCTTGTCTTCATGCTGATCGTGATCTTCCTGCCAGGGGGCATCATGGAAGGCATCAGCCGCCTCTGGCGACTGGTAACCCGACGCAACAAGGCCGAACCGGTCGCCGGGACACATGAAAACAAAGAAAAAGAACAAGCATCGGCGGGGGAGGTCTGATCCATGTCCGAATACATTCTTGATGTCACTGACGTCGACAAGAACTTTGGCGGACTGCGCGCCCTTTCCGACATCAACCTTCGGGTCAAGAAAGGCACAGTTCACGCGATTATCGGACCAAACGGTGCAGGTAAATCGACACTGCTGAACGTCATTGTCGGGCGTCTGGCCCCGAACCGTGGTCGGGTGTTGCTGGGTGATCAGGTTTTGACGGGCAAGGAGCCCCACGAAATCAACCAGCTTGGTGTTGCCCGCGTGTTCCAGACGCCGGAAATCTTCCCGGAACTGTCGCTTTTGCAAAATGTGATGGTCCCGGCCTTTGCCAAACGTGAAGGCATCTTCAAGATGAACTTCATCAAAAGCCTGTTTGCGGAAAAGGAAGTGCGCGAACATGCCGAGCATCTTCTTGATGATGTCGGGCTGATTTCGCAAAAGGACAATATTGCCGGTTCGATGTCGCGCGGTGACAAACGCCGTCTGGAACTTGCAATGTGTCTTGGGCAACAGCCCAAGCTGTTCCTTCTTGACGAACCGACCGCCGGTATGGCCCGTCATGATACCAACCGCACGATTGATCTTCTTAAACGGATCAAGGAACGCGGCATGACCAAGGTCATTATCGAACATGACATGCATGTTGTGTTCAGTCTGGCTGACCGCATCAGTGTACTGGCTCAGGGGGCGATCATTTGCGAAGGCACGCCCGAAGAAGTGCGCAATGATCCACGTGTCAAGGAAGCCTATCTCGGAGGGGAATCAGAATGAACGCGCTACCAAAACAGGAACCTGTACGTAGACAGGGTGGCGATCCGGCATTTTTCTCGGTCTATGATATCCATGCCTATTACGGTGAAAGCTACATCGTTCAGGGGCTTTCCTTTGACATCCGCGAGGGCGAAATCCTTGCCCTTCTCGGACGTAACGGGGCGGGGAAGACATCGACCCTTCGCACCCTTGCGCGAATGGGTGACCCGGAACTCAAACATGGTGAAATCTGGCTTGATCACCAGCCGCTGCACAAGATGAAGGCCTGGCAGGCTGCGCGCATTGGTGTGCAGCTTGTCCCTGAAGACCGCCGGATCATTCCGGGCATGACGGTGCAGCAAAACCTGGAACTGGCCCAGATCGCCGAGCCGATTGGCTGGTCAGTCGAACGCATTTACGAGCTGTTCCCGCGTCTTGGCGAAAGGGCGGAACAGGAGGCCATCACGCTTTCGGGCGGCGAACAGCAGATGCTGGCGATCGGCCGTGCGTTGGCGCGTGACATCAAGATTTTGCTCCTTGATGAGCCCTATGAAGGCTTGGCGCCAGTGATCGTTCAGGAAATCGAAAAGACGCTTCAGAACGTCAAGAAACTGGGCATCACCACCATCATTGTCGAACAGAACGCGATTGCGGCCCTGAAACTGGCAGACCGTGCCATCATCATGGATAGCGGCGAGATCGTCTTTGACGGGACGGCGCAGGCTGTTCTGGATGATGCCGAACTGCGTGATCAGTATCTGGCAATCTAGATCTTGGGACAGGGGGGGCGTCTCCGAAGCTTTGTTGTAAGGGGGGCTTCGGGACAGATGAGGCCGTGCCTTTTGGGCGCGGCCTTTTCCCTTTTTAAGTGTCTATGCCGACGGCCAGCCCCTCGAAATCCTTAAGAACATTAAGCACAATCGATGTTTTCACATGCTGGACCGAATCATGAGGCAAAAGCACTTCATTGACGAAATGCGACAATGCGGCAAGGTCCCTGGTCGCGACTTTCAGGTGGTAGTCCATTTCGCCGGTCAGTGAAAAGGCCTCAAGCACTTCAGGCAGATCGGCCAGCAATCTTGCAAACCGTTTGGCATTGTCGCGGTTATGGGTGGCAAGGGTCACCGAAATCACCACAAGCAGTCCCAGCCCCATCTTCTGACGGTCGATATCGGCGCGATATCCCCTGATCACCTTGTCTTCTTCAAGGCGGGCACGCCGGCGTGAACATTGCGATGCCGACAGCCCGATCCGCTCGGACAGGTCATTGTTGGTCAGGCGCCCGTCCTTTTGCAATTCTGCAAGCAGTTTAAGGTCTATTCGATCAAGTTGCATCTTTTCCGCGTCCAAATGTGGATTGATGCATGATGTGTGCAATCATTTGCAGAAATCAACCCAAAATGCACGCACGTTGCATGCGGTTTGGCGCACGATTGGGACATAACAAGAATTCGAATAATTCCAGTAATTCGAATGTTTCAATCAAAGGAGACTTCCGATGGGTCCGTTCCCCCATGACGCCCCCCGTGCCACCATCAGTGATGAAAACCCTGCCGGAACTGACGGGTTCGAGTTCGTCGAATTCGCCCATGAAGATGCGCAAAAACTCGAAACCCTGTTTGAGCGCATGGGCTATAGCCCGGTTGCCCGGCATAAAACCAAAAACATCACCGTCTGGCGTCAGGGCGATATCAACTACATCCTCAATGCCGAGCCGACCTCACACGGCATGAAATTTGTTGAAAAACACGGCCCCTGCGCACCGTCGATGGCATGGCGCGTGGTGGATGCAAAGCATGCCTTTGATCATGCCGTATCGAAGGGGGCGGAACCCTATTTGGGTGACGATAAAAGCATTGATGTCCCGGCGATTGTCGGGATTGGCGGATCGCTTCTGTATTTCATCGACAAATATGGTGAAACCGGTTCGGCCTATGACGCGGAATTCGAATGGCTTGGCGAACGCGATCCCAGGCCCGAAGGTGTTGGCTTCTATTATCTCGATCACCTGACCCATAACGTCTATCGCGGCAATATGGATAAATGGTGGGACTTCTATCGCGACCTGTTCGGGTTCAAGCAGATCCACTTCTTTGACATTGCCGGTAAAATCACCGGTCTGGTCAGCCGTGCGATCACATCCCCCTGTGGCAAAATCCGCATTCCGCTTAATGAATCGACCGATGACAAAAGCCAGATCGAAGAATACTTACGCAAATACAAGGGCGAAGGTATTCAGCATATCGCGGTGGGTACCGATGGCATCTATGACGCCACCGACAAGCTTGCGGCCAATGATCTGAAATTCATGCCCGGTCCGCCGGAAACCTATTACGAAAAGTCCCGTGACCGCGTCCATGGCCATGATGAACCGATCGAGCGGATGAAAAAGCATGGCATCCTGATTGACGGCGAAGGTGTCGTTGATGGCGGGATGACCAAAATCCTGCTTCAGATTTTCTCGAAAACCGTGATCGGCCCGATCTTCTTTGAGTTTATCCAGCGCAAAGGCGACGAAGGCTTTGGCGAGGGCAACTTCCGTGCCCTGTTTGAAAGCATCGAAGAAGACCAGATCCGTCGCGGTGTTCTGAAAGTTGATGCTGCGGAATAGGTCCGCCAACCCCATATCCAGTTCAGGACCGCGTTTCGCGCGGTCCTGACGGTTTGTTGCCATCGCATCGTTTTTGTCGCATTTGGGTTATCGCCATGCTTGATAAACCGACCCGTGATCCGGTCGCCGCGACCGTTGATCAAGCCGATCTGAAATATATGTCCGGTTTCGGCAATGATTTTGAAACCGAAAGCCTGCCCGGTGCCTTGCCACAAGGGCAGAACAGCCCGCAAAAATGTGCCTACGGGCTTTATGCCGAACAGCTTTCCGGTTCGCCCTTTACCGCGCCACGCGGGACCAATGAACGGTCCTGGCTCTATCGTATCCGGCCCAGTGTCAAACATAATGGCCGCTTTAGCGCCATTGATCGACCTCACTGGAAAACAGCACCCTGCCTGAATGATCACAGTCTTGCGCTGGGGCAATTGCGCTGGGACCCGGTGCCGATGCCAAAGGACGCAACCGATTTCATTTCGGGCATGCGGACCATCACGACTGCGGGTGATGTCATGACCCAGACCGGCATGGCAAGCCATGTCTATGTCTGCAATGCCGATATGGTCGATGATTATTTCTTCAATGCCGATGGCGAACTTCTGATCGTGCCCGAAAGCGGCACGCTTCGGATATTTACCGAACTTGGCATCATGGATGTCGAACCGCTTGAAATCGCGCTGATCCCGCGCGGGATGATGTTTAAGGTCAGCATCCTTGAGCCCGGGATTGAGGGGGGCGCGCGTGGTTATGTCTGCGAAAATTATGGTGCGAAATTCACGCTGCCTGACCGCGGGCCGATTGGGGCGAACTGCCTTGCCAATCCGCGTGATTTCAAAACACCCGTGGCGGCCTATGAGGATAAGGAAACCCCGTGTCGGGTGCAGATAAAATGGTGTGGTCAGTTCCATGAAACAGATATCGGCCATTCACCGCTCGACGTGGTTGCCTGGCATGGCAATTACACCCCGTTCAAATATGATCTTCGGACCTTCTCGCCGGTCGGCGCGATCCTGTTTGACCATCCCGATCCGTCAATTTTCACCGTACTGACCGCCCCCACCGACGAGGCCGGAACGGCCAATGTTGATTTCGTGATCTTCCCGCCGCGCTGGATGGTGGCCGAACATACATTCCGCCCGCCATGGTATCACCGAAACATCATGTCCGAATTCATGGGCCTGATTTGCGGGCAATATGATGCCAAGGAAAAGGGATTTGTTCCCGGCGGCATGAGTTTGCACAACATGATGCTGGCCCATGGTCCTGATGCCTTCGGGTTTGACAAGGCATCCAATGCCGAACTGGGGCCACAGAAGCTTGATGGCACCATGGCGTTTATGTTCGAAACCCGTTTCCCGCAGCAACTGACCAGATTTGCCGCCGAGCTTGAAAGCCTTCAGGATGATTATCTTGATTGCTGGTCCGGGCTTGAGCGCAAGTTTGATGGCACCCCCGAAGGCCGCAAATAAAGGCAAAATACCCACATGAAACTCGCAACTCTTAAAAACGGTACCCGCGACGGACAGCTTGTTCTGGTGACCCGCGATCTCGAATTTTATGTCGATGCCAGCGCCATTGCGCCAACCCTTCAGGCCGCCCTAGATAACTGGGCGGTGATTGCCCCGCGCTTGCAGGAACTTTCTGACGAGGTCGAAGCAGGCTCGACGATTGCCAAACGCATCAGGCTTGATGTGACCAAGCTCCATTCACCCTTGCCGCGTGCCTATCAGTGGGCGGACGGGTCGGCCTATGTCAATCATGTGGAACTGGTGCGCAAGGCCCGCGGGGCCGAGATGCCGCAAAGTTTCTGGACTGATCCGCTGATGTATCAGGGCGGATCTGATAATTTTCTGGGCCCGCGTGATGATATCCTGATGGCCGATGCCGCATGGGGTATCGATATGGAAGGCGAAATTGCTGTCATCACTGATGATGTCCCGATGGGGGCAAGCCTTGATCAGGCCGGCAAAGCCATTCGCCTGATCATGCTGGTCAATGATGTGTCTCTGCGCGGTCTGATCCCCGGTGAACTGGCCAAGGGGTTCGGCTTTTTCCAGTCCAAACCGTCTTCGGCCTTTTCGCCGGTTGCGGTGACCCCTGACGAGCTTGGCGATGCCTGGGATGGGGGGAAAGTTCATTTGCCCCTTCATGTTGATCTTAATGGCAAGCCTTTCGGTCGTGCCAATGCCGGGATTGATATGACCTTTGATTTTGCACAGCTGGTTGCCCATGCCGCGCGCACCCGTCCGCTTGTGGCGGGCACCATCATCGGATCGGGCACGGTATCGAACAAACTTGATGGCGAACCGGGCAAGCCTGTGGATCAGGGCGGGGCGGGATATTCCTGTATTGCGGAAATCCGCATGATCGAAACCATCCAGACTGGAGCCGCGTCAACGCCGTTTCTGAATTTTGGGGATCAGGTCAAAATTGAAATGTTCGGTGCGGATGGCCGATCAATCTTTGGCGCGATTGATCAGACTGTGCGCCAATACAAGATGTGATGGCCGGTCATGAGCGACGTGATCCTCTATGACTATTGGCGATCTTCGGCCAGTTACCGGGTGCGGATTGCGCTTGGGCTTGTGAATATTCCCTACCGGACGGTGCCGATTGATTTGCTGGCCGGTATTCACAAGATCCCCGATTTTCTCAAGCGCAATCCGCAGGGACTTGTCCCCGCCCTTGAGATTGACGGCATCATGATGACCCAGTCTTTGTCGATCATCGAATATCTTGATGAAACCCGACCGGGGCAGGGATTGTTGCCCACCGACACTTTGGGGCGGCAGCGCGTGCGCGCGCTATCGCATGCCATTGCCATGGATATTCACCCCATTTGTAATCTGGGCGTGGTGGGCCATGTCATGGATATGGTATCCGCCCATGGCGAAGACCCCGATGCCACGCGGCTTGACTGGATGGCAAAATATATCGGGGGTGGTTTGGCCGGGTTCGAGGCGATGTTGGCAAAGGGCGGTGCCGGAGCTGACGTTGGAGCTGGTGCGGTCAGCAGCGATTTCTGTCATGGCAGCCGCCCGTCGATGGCTGATATCTGCCTGATTCCGCAGCTTTATAATGCCCGCCGCTGGAATGTGAGCCTTTCTCACTTTCCACGAATAAGGGCGATTGAACGAAATTGCGCATCCATTGATGCCTTCGCCAATGCCCATCCCGACAAATGCCCGCGCTAGGCGTGCTGGCGCCTAGACACCAATCGCCATGCCATCACTGCGTGGATCATGGGCACCATCGACAAAGCCGTCTTCATCAATGCGGATGATCCCGGCCTGACCGGCAAGGGCGCTTTGTGCTTCAATCGCGCGCAGGATATGGCCGCGTTCCGACAGCGTGTCGAACACGGCATCCCCGGCATCGACTTCAAGTTTCAGACTGTCATTGGTATCGGAAAATGTCTTGCCGAGCAGGAAGCGCGGCTTTGCCAGTGCTTCTGCCGGGGAAAGGCCGAAATCTAGCACACGGGTCAGCAGCATCGCCAATGTCTGTGGCTGTCCGTCAGCCCCTTGGGTACCATACAGCAAATGCGGCTTGCCGTTCCTAAGCGCCAGTCCGGGATTAAGCGTATAGAACGGGCGTTTGCCGGGTTTGTAGCTGTTTGGGTGGCCGGGCCTGGTGGTGAACGCGGCACCCCGGTTTTGCCAGACGATGCCGGTATCGCCCGCGACAACCCCGCTGCCCCAATCGAAATAGGTACTTTGCAGAACGCTTGCCGAGTTCCCGTTTGCATCTTTGGCGGCAAGGAAAACCGTATCGCCATGGCGGAACGGGTGGGGCCAGTCCATGGCCTGCGACGGGGAAATGTTGCCCGCAGCACTTTGCAGTTTGGCAGGATCAAGCATGGCGGTGAAATCATCCAGTGCAAAATCCGGATCGCCAATCTGATCACGTTCAAGAAATGCCTGCTTGATGGCCTCGACCACCAGATGGAAATGATCAGCATCGCCTTCGGCCCAGTTCTTGGCACCGAGTTCGCGCAAGACCCCCATCGTCATCAGGGTCGCCAATCCTTGCGTCGGGGCAGGCGGGGCAAACAGGGTGACATCGCCATATTCAAGGGATACCGCATCAGCCGTCCGGGTGCGGGTTTTGGCAAGATCAGCAGCGGTGATCGGCGAGCCGACCGCAGACAGTCCGGCAATGATCCGCCCGGCAAGTTCGCCTTCATAAAAGTCGCGCGCACCGTTTTGGGCAATCAGTTTCAGGCTTTCGGCCAGTTGCGGCTGATAGAACATCTCACCCGCCACCGGCATCTTGCCATTGGGGGCAAAGATATCGGTAAAGCCCGGCCAGTTGGCGATGTCTTCCTTGCGGAAATCAAGCCAGAAGCATTGCGATGCACTGATCGGAAAGCCGTTTTCGGCAAGACTGATGGCAGGCGCAATCAGATCGGCCAGTTTCTTGTTCCCACCCCAATGTTTGGCGGAGTGATCAAGGGCATGTTGCCAGGAATCAACCGTGCAGGCCGTGGTCAGGGTCGAACCCGGACCGCGCAGCGGGATCGGTTTGCCAGCATCGGCAAAACTGCCGGGATTTTGAGCCGCCTGTCCGATACCCATAAACGATTGCACATTGCCCGATCCGTCCGAAACCATCCAGACCGCGTCACCGCCAATGCCGCAGAAATGCGGGTATGTTACTGCTAGCATCGCAGCGGTTGCGACCACGGCCTCTATCGCGGTTCCGCCATCACGGAGCACTGCGGCCCCGGCTTCGCTTGCCGCAGTGCTTGGGCTTGTGATCATGGCGCGGTGCATTTTGGTCGATACTTCTTTATCGGACATGGTCATGAATTCTTTCAGCAATTCGGAATGCAATGCGATGCGGAGCAGGTAAAGTCGGATCAGCTGTGGCGAAATTGCATGCAATCAATTATACAAACGCAAACAGTTTATTGTATGCACCATAAAAATTGGCGGTCGGGATGAAGGCGGCGGACAAGGCAAAACATCGTACGGACATGATCAGTTCGGCATTGCGTTCGGCCATTCTTGAACGCGTCCTGATGCCCGGCATGAAATTGCCCGAAGATTCCCTTGGCGAACGGTTCGGTGTCAGCCGTACCCTTATTCGTCAGTCGCTTGAACGGCTTGCCGCCGAAGGATTGGTCGAGCTTCGTCGCAACAAAGGTGCTATGGTTGCCAAACCAAGCCTTGAAGAAGCACGCGATCTTTTTGAATTGCGCACCCAGATCGAAGACCTTGTGATCAGTCGCGTCATCAAGAATATGACCCCCGAACTTCTGGCCGAACTTGAAGCCCATCTGGCCAAGGAGGTCGAGGCCGAACACGCATCCGAACCGATTTCGATCCGCCTTGCCACCGAATTTCACATCTTGCTGGCCAAGCTTTCGGGAAGCCCGGTTTTGCTGCGCTATGTCGAGGAAATCGGATATCGCTGCGGCTTGACACTGTCGCTCTATGCGCGTCCGCATTCGACGGATTGCGGCATTCAGGAACACCGCCAGATCATCGAAGCCCTGTCCAACGGTGACGAGGAAGCCGCGCGCAAACTGATGCGCCATCACCTGACGGCGGTGGCTGATCGTGCGTTGTTCACAACCGAGGAACGCGGTCCGCTTTTGTATCTGGATGCGCTTGAACCCTATGCCCGAAAAGTGCGCGACGGCGGGGCATAACGCAACAGTGCGCGCGCGCACATAATCACCTGCCCGCAAGAGCAGGCGATTGGCGTTCCGGATCAGGTTCGGGTCACGCGGGTAAAAATACGTGCGCTGCATGTCTGGCGGGATCAGGCCTTGATGCCTTTACGCACCAGAATGCGTTCCGCACTTTCATTCCAGACATCCATTTTGATGATCTTGCCGTTTTCAATCACGAAACGGTCCACATAGCGGTTGCCTTCAAATGGCGTTCCGTCGGGCCATTCGCCGTAAAGCCAGCCGGTGCTATAGACCACGGTCTGTCCATTGGTGTGAGCGACATCAAACTGGCCGAACTTCTTTTTCACCCATTTATAACGTGCAGCATTAAAGGCGGTCGTTCCCGATGGATGGTCGTATTTCTGACCATCGGTAAAGGTGATGACCACATCATCTGACATAAAGGTTGCTGCCAGTTCCGGGTCGGGCTTCATCGATGCATCGAGAAATTCGCGCACGGTCTGGGCTTCGGGCGGCAGCGTATCAAGCACATTTGCCGCAGTCTGGTCGGTCATCTGGATATCCTCATTCACTGCGATTGATCTGGGATCAGCATAATACGTAGGCGGAAAATTTGCATGCACTAATTTTATGCAATAATTGCATGCAATTTGCGTATGCATGAGGCAAATGACTTTTGAGAAATGATACGAAATTCCATAAGTATCTGATTTTATGTGATTTTGATTCTTGGCACGGGCTTTGCTGCAATGCGGTGGCTGTTCGGCGCGTATCGTGAAACTGCGACGACCGAATGCGAAGTCACATAATCAGGGAGTCTCACATGCCTATTTCTTCGCCTATTCCGAAACTGACGCGTCGTGCCGCCCTTCTGGGGGCTGCGGCTGTGATGATGTTTGCTGCCACCTTGCCTGCCCATAACGCCCGTGCTGATGAAACCGTGAAGCTCGGCCTTGTTGCTGCGCTTAGTGGTCAGTCCGCCAAATCGGGTGAAGCAATTACGCGTGGGATCACCCTTGCGATTGACAAGATCAATGCCGAAGGCGGTGTTCTGGGCAAGCAGCTTGAACTTGTTTCGCGTGATGATGAAAGCAACCCGGGCAAAGGTCTGGTTGCTGCCCGTGAACTGGCACAGCGCGAAGGCGTTGCTGCGATCATTGGTGGTCTTGATACGCCGGTTTCCTTTGCCATCGTGCCTTATGCCAACCAGCAGAAAATTCCGTTCATCGGTCCGTGGGCCGCAGGCACCGGGATTACCAAAAACGGTGCGGAGGAAAACTATGTCTTCCGTGTCTCGGCTGTTGATGAATATGTCGACGAAGCGATCACGGAATATCTGATCGCAAATTACGGTGCAAAAAAGCCGGGCATGATCCTGATTAACAATCCCTGGGGGGAGTCCAACGAAAAGGGCCTGCTCAAGGCGCTTGAAAAACGTGGCATGGCCCATGCCGGGATCGAAAAGTTTGAATCAAACGACGTTGATGTGGTCCCGCAGCTGACCCGTCTCAAGGAAAACGGTGCGGACTCCCTGTTCGTGGTTGCCAACGTTGCCCCGACCGCCCAGGTGATCAAATCGCTTGATCGCATGGGCTGGGATGTTCCGATTTCCTCGCATTGGGGCCCGGCGGGTGGTCGCTTTACCGAACTCGCAGGCAAATCGGGCGAGAAGGTTCATTTCATCCAGACCTATCTGTTTACCGATGCAACCAGCCCGATGTTCGTCGAACTTCAGAAAAAGTTCCCTGAAATCAAAACCCTTGCCGATGTGACCCCGGCAACCGGTATCGCCAACGCCTATGATGCGACCCTTCTGATTGCAGCGGCTATCGAAAAGGCCGGTTCAACCGAAGGCCCGGCGATCCGCGAAGCGATGTACGAGATTTCGGGCATCGAAGGCATGATCAAAACCTATGACAAGCCGTTCACCCCGGACGATCAGGACGCGCTTGGTCCGGAAGACTACACCTTCGCGCATTTCGTCGAAGGTCAGATCATTCCGATCAAATAAGCCATCTTTTAATCCCTGTGCGGTGCGGTCCCATCCCGTATCGCACGGGTTTTATTCCTTTTTGAATGATGCGCTTTCGGGCGCGACATAAACAGGCGACTGGCAATGACATTATTAATCGCAGCCCTGATTACCGGGATTGGACTGGGCAGTATGTACGGTCTGATCGCGCTCGGTTTTCAGATCACCTATTCCGTGTCTTCGAAAGTCAATTTTGCCCAAGGGTCGATGGTGATGCTTGGGGCGGTGTTGGGTTTTGTTTTTTGTGAACGATACGGTTTGCCTGTCATTGTCGGGTATCCGCTGGCGATCCTGTGCTGTGGTCTTGCCGGTATTCTTGTCGAATTCTTCCTTGTCCGCCCCTTTGCCGTTCGCAATTCCGAAGCCTGGCTGATGGCAACTGTGGCAGGCGGCATTTTGCTTGATAACGCGGTGCTTTTCACTTTTGGCAATGAACCGCGCACCCTGCCTTCCGCCCTTGTGGGCGAAAGCTGGAACATCTTTGGCACCGGTGTGTATCCGCAGCAGATCCTGATCCCGATTGCAGCCATTGCTGTTGCCCTGGCCCTTCATGCGCTGTTCCGTCATACCCGTCAGGGGCGTGCGCTTTTGGCAGTCGTTCAGAACCTTCAGGCGGCAAAGCTGATGGGGATCAACACCACGGTGATGGTCACGGGTTCCTTTGCCATTTCGTCGATGCTTGCGGGCTGTGCCGGTCTTTTGATCGCGCCGCTGTTTTCCGTGCATTCGGATATGGGCACGCTGTTTGGGCTTAAGGCCTTTGCGGTTGCCATTCTGGGCGGGATGACGTCGGCCTACAGCGTGATGCTGGCGGGCTTTATCTATGGTCTGGTCGAGGCCGGTGTGACCACCTATCTCGGATCGTCCTATACCTTCATTGTCGTATTCGCACTTGTGATTGCGGTTCTGACCATCAAACCAAGCGGTCTGTTTGGCCGTGCAGCGATCAAGAAGGTCTGATGATGAAGCGTGATATGAAGTTCAAAAATCCAATGCCCAGGCTTAATAAACCTGTCGCCCTTGATACCGTGATTGTCCTTGCCGTCCTTGGCGGATTGATCGGTGTTTCGATCACTGGTGGCTATACCCAGTTCATCATCGGCCTTGTTGCCATCACCACGGTTCTGTGTGTGGGACTGAACGTTCTTTATGGTCTGACCGGACTTGTGTCACTCGGTCAGGTCGGCTTCTTTGCCATTGGCGCTTATGCCAGTGCGATCCTGACCCTTGCCGGGGTCAATTTCTGGCTGTCGCTGGTTGCAGCAACCTTGATTGCCGGTGTTGCTGGCTGTGTGCTGGCGCTTTCGGCTGCAAGGATGGCCGGGCCGTTCCTTGCCATGGTGACCATTGCCTTTGCTTTTATTGTCGAGCATGGCGCGATTGAATGGCGATCTCTCACCGGCGGGCAGAACGGATTGATGGGTTTTCCCATGCCCGAACTGTTTGGCTATATGTTTGGCGAAACCGATCTGGTGATGCTGTGTGTGGTTCTGGGCGGGGTTGCGTTGCTGGCATTCCGTCGTCTGGCGACAAGCGGCTGGGGCATGGCGATGACGTCGATGCGCGATGCCGAAATTGCGGCCAGTTCGCTGGGCTATAATGCCTTTGTTGTCAAGGCGTCGGGCTTTGCGATTGCCGCGGCCATGGCAGGCCTTGCCGGTGCGCTGTTTGCACCGCTTATGATGTTCATTGCCCCGTCGAACTTCCCGTTCAGCCAGTCGATCCTGTATCTGTTTGCGGTCATTCTGGGTGGTGCGGGCACGGTTCTGGGGCCGCTGGTTGGCGCGACCGTTTCGGTGATGTTGCCCGAAATTCTGGCCGATTTTGCCGAATATCGTTTGCTGATTTTCGGGGCACTTCTGATCGTGGTTCTGCTGATCGCGCCACGCGGTATTGTTGGTGTGGTTGAACGTTTCATCCCGCTTAAAAAACGCACGGTCAATGCAATCCCCGCCGCCGAAATCGAAGCCGGGCTTAAGGCCTATGGCAAGTCAGACGGACTGGTGGTTGATGATATCTCCATCGCCTTTGGCGGGGTGAAGGCGGTGAATTCCGTATCCTTTGCCGCCAAACCGGGACAGGTGACATCGATCATTGGCCCGAACGGGGCAGGCAAGACCACGCTTTTGAACATCATCAGCGGCTTCTACAAACCAACCGAGGGGGCCGTTCGGATCGGCAATCAGGACATCGCCGGAAAGCCGACCGACTTTGCCGCGCGCAACGGAATTGCACGCACCTATCAGGCAACCCGGCTTTTTGAAAACATGTCGGTTGTCGATAACGTGATTGCCGGGATTCCGGTCGGGCGTTTTGGCAAGCCGTTCAGCGCCATTGCATCGGACGAAAACCGCAATCATGCGGCGGGACTTTTGGCGTTTTGCGGATATCAGGGCGATATCGATGCCCGTGCCGGTGACTTGCCGCATGTGGATCGCCGTCTGGTCGAAATTGCGCGCTCGCTTGCGACCAAGCCCGGTGTGTTGTTGCTTGATGAACCGGCCGCCGGTTTGATGCATGCCGATAAAGTTGCGCTGTCAAAATTGCTGCGTCAGTTGGCCGATGCCGGAATCACGGTGGTTCTGGTCGAACATGACATGGAAATGGTCATGGGCATTTCCGATCAGATTTTGGCGGTCGATGCCGGAACCCCGATCATCTTTGGCAGTCCGCAGGCGGTCCAGAATGATCCGCAAGTCATTGCCGCCTATCTGGGGGATGGCAAAATGAAAGCCCGCCCGCGTCCGGTGCCGTTCGAGGCGGGTGAATCACCCGTCATTGAAACCCTGCGTTTGACGGCGGGATATGGCGCGGCCCCGGTTCTGCATTCGGTTGATCTTAAGGTCCGGCAGGGCGAAATGGTTGCCCTGCTTGGTGCCAATGGGGCTGGCAAATCAACCTTCCTGACGGCTCTTGCCGGGTTGCTCCGGCCAGTGAAGGGGCAGATCGTTCTCAATAACGAATATATCCACGCGCTTGCCCCGCACCAGATTGTTGAACAGGGACTGATCCTTGTCCCCGAAGGACGGCAGGTCTTCCCGGAACTGACGGTGCGCGAAAACATCGAACTGGGGGCCTATAAGCAACCCAGACCGGTCAGTCATGACGAACTGGAAGCCATCCTGAAACGTTTCCCGCGTTTGCGGGACCGTATCAACAGTCCGGCCGGGCTCCTGTCGGGCGGCGAACAGCAGATGATGGCAATCGCGCGCGGTCTGGTGGCCAAGCCAAAGGCCTTGTTGCTTGATGAGCCGTCCCTTGGTCTGGCACCCGCCATGACCGAAGAACTTTATGCCATTCTGGGTGAACTGCGCGATGACGGGGTGACGATCCTTCTGGTCGATCAGATGGCGACCATGGCGCTGGCCGTTGCCGATTACGCCTATGTCCTTGAGCAGGGGCAGGTGGTTGCCGAGGGCATTGCGGCCGATTTGCGACAGGATGAACGCCTGATTGCGGCCTATCTTGGTGGCAGCGAACAGGGCGATAAAAATCAAGAAAAGGAAGCCGTTGCAAATGCTTGACTATCTGGTGAGAAACGCCTGCCTGCATGGCGAAAACGGACTTGTTGATATTGCCGTAAAGGGCGGGAAAATTGTTGAGATCGCAAAGGCCATTTCAACCGAGGCGCCGAGCTTTGATGCCAGCGGCCAGCTGATCAGTTGCGGCTTTGTCGAAAGTCATCTGCATCTGGACAAGGCCTGTATTCTTGATCGGGCCAAGAATGAAACCGGGACCCTTGCCGGGGCAATCAGTGCGGTTGCCAATGCCAAAAGCGGTTTTACCGAAGATGACATTTATCGTCGCGGCTCACGCGTGATTGAAAAGGCAATTACCGAGGGAACCAACGCCATCCGCACCCATGTGGAAATTGATCCGGGCATCGGTCTTGCGGGATTTAATGCGGTTAAATGCCTGAAGGAAGATTACGCCTGGGCGATGGATATCGAGATTTGCGTCTTCCCGCAGGAAGGCCTGTTCAACTATCCCGGCACAGAAGAACTCCTGCGCGAGGCCCTTGAAAACGGTGCCGATCTTTTGGGTGGCTGTCCCTATATGGATACGGACCCGAATGGTCAGATCCTGCGTCTGTTTGAAATGGCGCGCCAATATGATGTCGATCTTGATTTCCATCTTGATTTCGATCTGGACGGTTCGTGGCGCCATCTTGACGAAGTCGCCCGCCAGTCGATTGCCTTTGGCTGGCAAGGGCGGGTGATGATTGGTCATGTGACCAAGCTTTCGGTCCTGCCGAAAGCGGAACTTGAAGACACAATCGCACTCATGCGCGATGCCGGGATTGGATTAACCGTGCTTCCGGCAACCGACCTTTTCCTGACCGGGCGCGATCATGATCATAGCGTTCCGCGCGGCGTGGCCCCGGCGCACAAGATTGCCCATCATGGCGTTTGCTGCACAATTGCGACCAACAATGTGCTTAATCCGTTCACGCCTTATGGGGATTGTTCGCTGTCGCGCATGGCAAATCTTTACGCCAATGTCAGTCAGCTTGCGACCGAGGCCGAGCTTGAAAACTGCTTTGCCATGGTGTCCGATGCCCCGGCCAAGCTTCTGGGCCGGTCCACCAAGATCGCAGTGGGCGAAGCGGCAAGCTTCATCATCCTGCCCGCCCAAAGTCGCGCACAGGTGGTTTCCGAAATCAGCCGCCCGGTTTGGGGCATGAAAGACGGGCGGGTAACGTTCGAACATCCCGCCGCAAAGCTGTTTCGGCCATAAGTCACACAAATAAAAAAGGGCAGCAAATATACTGCCCTTTTTGTCTGATGATTGGTGGTTGTGACTAACCGTGCGCGATCATGATGTGACGGGCAGCGGTGTAGTCTTCGAGTGCGTAGTGTGACATGTCCTTGCCATAGCCGGATTGTTTCAAACCACCATGGGGCATTTCATTGACCAGCATGAAGTGGGTGTTGATCCATGTGCAGCCATAACGCAGGCGGGCACTTGTTTGCATGGCGCGCGAGATATCCTTGGTCCAGATCGATGATGCCAGACCATAATCGGAATCATTGGCCCAAGCGACGGCCTCGTCGACATCGGTAAAGCGGGTGATGGACGCCACCGGCCCGAAAACCTCGCGGCGCACGATTTCATCAGATTGAAGGGCACCGGCAATCACGGTCGGCTGATAGAAGAAGCCCGGCCCGTCATGCAGTTTGCCGCCGGTGGTGATTTCGATGTGTTTCTGCTCGGATGCGCGGGCGACGAAGCTTGCCACGCGGTCACGCTGGCGTTCGGAAATCAGCGGGCCGATTTCATTTTCGCTGTCGTCCGCACGGGCATAGGCAATGCTTGAAACCGCCGATGACAAATCCGCCACCAGCTTGTCATGGATTTTCGGGCCTGCATAAATGCGACACGCTGCCGTGCAATCCTGACCGGCGTTATAGTAGCTAAAGGCGCGCAACCCTTCGACAACCGCATCCACATCGGCATCATCAAAGACAATGACGGGTGCCTTGCCGCCCAGTTCCAGATGGGTGCGCTTGACCGATTTGGCCGCAGCCTGAAGAACCTTTTTGCCGGTTGCGACATCACCGGTGATCGAAATCATATCGACCTTGGGATGGTTGATCAGGGCATTGCCCACGGTGGCCCCGCGACCCAGCACGATATTCACCACACCTTCGGGCAGGATATCGGCCAGAATGGTTGCCAGTTTAAGGGCGGTCAACGGCGTCTGTTCGGAGGGTTTGAAGACAACCGTGTTACCCCCGGCAATCGCCGGGGCGAGTTTCCAGGCCATCATCATCATCGGATAGTTCCAGGGCGCGATGGAACCAACCACACCAATCGGATCGCGGCGGATCATCGAAGTGTGTCCGGGCATGTATTCACCGGCAAGTGAGCCCTGCATACAGCGTACAGCACCGGCAAAGAAGCGATAGCAATCGACAATGGCGGGAATTTCGTCATCGCGCACCGCATTGATCGGTTTGCCGCAGTTCAGGGATTCCAGTTTGACGAATTCTTCGGCTTCGGCCTCGATCCGGTCGGCTATTTTCAGAAGATAACCCGACCGTTCTGACGGTGTGGTGCGCGACCAGGATTTGAATGCATGTTCTGCGGCATTCACGGCCCGGTCGATCTGTTCCATTGATGCTTCGGGCAGCATCATGATGGTTTCGCCGGTTTTCGGATTGATGATGTTTTCTTCGGCTTCGACGCCCATTTCAAGGCTGCTGCCGATCAGCATCTTGGTATCCATAATAAGCTCTCCCGTTTGTATCATTATCGCGTTGTTCATTTCCCGGATCCGGCCACCTGATCGCCATCACGCGTCAGGTAATAGGCCGCAAGGATCGGCAGGACCGTGACCATAACCACAACCATCGCCACCACATTGGTGACCGGTCGCTGGCGCGGTCGGACAAGTTCTTCAAGCATCCAGATCGGCAGGGTCGATTGCTGGCCTGCGGTAAAGGTCGTGACGATCACCTCGTCAAAGGACAGGGCAAAGGCCAGCATGCCACCCGCCAGAAGGGCGGTGCCGATATTGGGCAGAATGACATGGCGGAATGTCTGGAAACTGTTGGCACCCAGATCCATTGATGCCTCGACCAGTGATCCCGATGTGCGTCTGAAACGCGCGACCACATTGTTATAGACAACAACAACACAGAAGGTCGCGTGACCCAGAATGATCGTCCAGATCGAGAACGGAATGTCGGCAATGCTGAAGGCTGACCGAAGCGCAATACCGGTAATGATGCCGGGCAATGCAATCGGCAGGATCACCAGAAGCGAAATGGTTTCCCGGCCAAAGAATTTGGTCCGTGAGACTGCCGCTGCGCACAGCGTTCCCAAAACCATGGCAATCACGGTCGAGATGGTCGCGACCTGTAACGACAGTTTCAAGGCATCCCAGACATCCGGACGGTTCCATGTGACTTCCAGCCACTTCATGGTGAAACCGGGCGGCGGCCACTGGTATGATTTGTCCTCGGTCGTGAAGGCATAGACAAAGATCAGCGCAATGGGCAGGTGCATAAAGGCAAGACCAAGCCCGGCGGCGGCTTTCAGCGCAAAGGGTGCGCGTTGCTTTCCATCAGATCGCATCGAAGGCCCCCATGCGTTTTGCGCCCCAAAGATAGAAGCCCATGATGACAATCGGCACGACCGTAAAGGCCGCAGCCAGCGGAATATTGCCCGCCGTGCCTTGCTGAGCATAAACAGCCTGACCGATAAACAGGCGCGATGACCCGACGATTTGCGGAATGATGTAATCACCAAGGGTCAGTGAGAAGGTAAAGATCGACCCCGCGACAATGCCCGGCAAGGCCAGCGGGAAAATTACATGGCGGAATGTCTGACCCGGTGTGGCACCAAGGTCACCCGATGCCTCGATATAGCTTCCCGGGACACGTTCAAGGGCGGCCTGCACGGGCAGCACCATGAAAGGCAGCCAGACATACAGGAACACAAGGAAGGTGCCGGTGTAGCTGACCGACAGGGAATAACCACCAATGATCGGGATCGCAAGCCAGGCTTCAAGCAGCCAGGTCAGATGCAGCTTGGCGAAAATCCAGGTCAGAATGCCTTCCTTGGCCAGGATCAGTTTCCAGGCATAGACCTTGACCAGATAGCTCGACCAAAGCGGCAGCATCACACCGATGTAAAACAGTGCCTTCCATTTGCCGCGTGCATAGCGGGCGGCAAAATAGGCAATCGGAAATGCCACACAGGCCGCAGCGACTGTAACGATGGCGGCCATCGAAACGGTGCGGATGATGATGTCGAGATTGGCCGGACGGAACAGCTCGCCATAGGTTTTCAGCGTCAGGTCGTATTGAACCATCCCCGAAAATTCATCGATGGAAAAGAAACTTTGCGCCAGTAACGCAAACAGCGATCCGAGATAGATGATGCCAAGCCACAAAGCAGGCGGGGTCAGCATCAGGATCAAAAGCAGTTTGGGATTGCGCCAGAACTTGTCAGACAGCGATCCGGTCCATCCGCCCTGACCGGGCAAAATGGCGCTGCTTTGAGCCGTTTGGGTGACGGATGAGGCGGCCGTCATTGGGCATCCTCCATCAAATGCAGCTCGTTTTCCTGCCAGCTGATTTGAACCGATGCACCGTTTTCGGGAACGCTCTGATCGGCCGGGATCAGGGCATTGATCCGCATATTGCCAAGGGCCAGACCAACCCGGGTGGTGCCGCCCAGATAGCTGCTTCCGGTGACGGTTGCGGCATGACCGTCGGATTGAACGATACGCACAGCTTCGGGGCGCAAACTGGCATAGGCATTTTTGCCGGTCAGCTGTTTGACAAAACCGGGTTCAAGGACATTGGATGATCCAACGAAGTCGGCGACAAAGCGGCTTTGCGGACGCTGATAGATATCTTGCGGGCTTCCGACCTGCTGGATTTTGCCATCGTTAAAGACAGCCACCCGATCCGCCATCGAAAGCGCTTCGCCCTGATCATGGGTGACAAAGACAAAGGTGATGCCAAGTTTGCGTTGCAGGGTTTTAAGTTCTTCCTGCATCTGTTCGCGCAATTTAAGGTCAAGCGCGCCCAGCGGTTCATCAAGCAGCAACACCTTGGGCTTGTTGACCAATGCGCGCGCAAGCGCAACGCGCTGGCGCTGACCGCCGGAAAGCTGACCGGGTCTGCGATCGCCATACCCCGGAAGGGCCACAAGTTCGAGGGCCTCGTTGGCGGCTTTGTGGCGTTCGGCCTTGCCCATGCCCTGGATCATCAGGCCATAGGCCACATTGTCGATGATGTTCATATGCGGGAACAGGGCGTAATCCTGAAACACCGTATTCACATTGCGCCGATAGGGCGGAACGTTTTCGACCTTGGTGCCGAAAATCTCGATATGACCGCTTGTCGGTTGCTCAAAGCCGGCAATCAGGCGCAGGCAGGTGGTCTTGCCCGATCCTGACGGGCCGAGCATGGCGAAAAACTCGCCCTCGGCAATCGACAGGTCCACATCATCAACAGCACGGACAGTGCCGAAATGACGTGAAACACTGGAAAAGGAAACTGCATTCGTCATGGGTAAACCAGTTGTTTGAAGCCCGCCCGCGCGGGGCGGGCTTCGGGTAGCAAGGGAAGGTGGCGGGTGGCGTCCAATCGGGTGATTTGTGACCGGGACATGACGTGCCATTCGCGGCTTGCCCCCCGGTTTTGCCGCAAGACATCATCACATCAGGCAAGGCATCAGGTGCCGGGTGTACGAGACACCCGATGACCAAAGCCGGTCCCGGTCACATGGCTGGTCCTAGCGACCGCCGATCACACCGATATAGTCAGATACCCAACGGTAATAGGGCACGCATTCACCCTGACTTTCGCATTTCGACACCGGGGTCTGCCAGAAGCTGACACGGTCGAAATCATCAAAGCCATTGGTTGCGCAACCTTCGTCACCCAAAAGGGCATTGCCCTTACATGCGGCGGGAACAGCCGGGTTGGAGCCAAACCAGGCGGCAAGGTCGCCCTGAACTTTGGGCGACAGGGAATGTTCCATCCAGAGATAGGCGCAGGTCGGGTTTTCAGCATCGGCGTGAAGCATGGTGGTATCGGCCCAGCCGGTCACACCTTCTTCGGGGATGGTCGATGCAATCGGAAGGCCTTCGGATTTCAGAAGGTTGACCTGGAACGGCCAGGAACCCGAAGCAACCACACCTTCGTTCTTGAAATCATCCATCTGGATGAAGGCATCATGCCAGTAACGTGAAACCAGTTCACGCTGTCCGCGCAGAAGATCAAGGGCGGCGGCATATTGATCGGCATTCAGCTCATAGGGGCTTTTGATGCCGAGTTCCGGGTTATGCGCCATCAGGTATTGTGCCGCATCGGCAATATGGATCGGGCCGTCATAGGCCTGAACACGGCCCTTGTTGGATTTGCCATCGGCAAGGGTCATTTCCTTGAAAACGACATCCCAGCTTTTTGGCGCTTCCTTGAAGGCCTCGGTATTATACATCAGAACGTTCGGACCCCACTGATAGGGGGTGCCGTAATGCACGCCATTGACCGTGTGCCAGGGGGCACTTTTCAGGCGGTCATCAACACTGTTCCAGCTTGGAATAAGGTCGGTATTGATCGGCTGAACACGTTTGCCGGCAATCATGCGCAGCGACGCATCGCCCGAGGCGGTGACAAGGTCAAAACCGCCCTCGTTCATCAGGGCAACCATTTCATCGGATGTGTTGGCGGATTTCACATTCACCTTACATCCGGTTTCTTTCTCAAACGAGGTCACCCAGTCAAAGTTGGCGTCGGTTTCACCGCGTTCGATATAGCCCGGCCATGCAACGATATTTACATTGCCTTCGGGGGTGCCAAGTGCGGTCATCATGTCGGCTGCGGCGGCCTGACTTGCCGCCAGGGCAAGCACGACCATCACGGACGTGCCCGATTTCAGTAACGATTTCATTGTGATGTCTCCCAGTTGCAGGGCGTCAATTCGTGTGACTTTTATTTCCCGCAGCCAAGGGTACGCTGATC
Organism: Thalassospira profundimaris; assembly: GCF_003326795.1. Lineage (GTDB taxonomy): Bacteria > Pseudomonadota > Alphaproteobacteria > Rhodospirillales > Thalassospiraceae > Thalassospira > Thalassospira profundimaris_C. The sequence goes on from NZ_JPWI01000006.1 coordinate 145,036, forward strand.
CTGAGCATTCACAATTTCATTTATCAGAAACACGTTATCGGTTTTTCCGATATCGTTCTGAGGCGTATGGTGACACGGCGATTGGATGACCTAAGGCAATGTGCTTTAACGCAAACGTGTTGCGCGGTGGGCCTGGGCAAGCCCGATGAAGTCACGTGCGGCCTGTGAAAGCGGTGATCCTTTGCGCCAGACGACACCAACCTGAACCATTGGAAGGGTTCCGGATACATCGCGGCTTTCGATCCGGTCACCTTCGAGTGACCAGGGGCGATAAACCAGATCGGGCAGCAATGACAAACCGGCCCCCGTTGCGACAAGGCTTCTGACAGCCTCGACCGAGCGGGTGCGAAAGGCCACGCGCGGGCGCGTGCCAAGGGCGCCAAGAAGCTTGCCGGTTGCTTCCTCGATCTCGTCAACGGTCAGCATGATCAGCGGTTCGGAGGTGACATCGTCAAGGGTGATGCTTTGGGCGGTTGCCAGCCGATGGCCAAGCGGCAACCACAGGCGATAGGGCGAGACTTCGAGAATTTCCGACTGCAGGGCAAGCCGGTCGCGCAAGTTGGAAATCACCATGACGGCGGCATCAATTTCACCCCCGATCAGAAGATGTTCCAGATAATCGCCGTTATCTTCAATCGCGCTGACCGTGACCTGTGGATAGGCGCGGCGATAGCGCGCAAGAATGTCAGACAGGACATAACCGGCAACAAGCGAGGTCACGCCAAGATGCAACTCGCCCTGTTCGGCCTTGGCGGTATCTTCAAAGGCCTGTTTGGCGTCCGAGACATTGGCAAGGATGGTGGTGGCATGGCGCAGGAACTGATGGCCGTTATGGGTGATGTTCAGCCCCCGTGAATGACGATCAAAAAGCGTCACACCAAGATCGGCTTCAAGTTCCTTGATGGCCTCGGTCACCGCCGACTGGGAAATCGACAGAATATGCGCCGCCCCCGATACAGTTCCCTGTTCGGCAACGGCGACGAAATATTGAAGCTGTCGAATGGTAAATGCCATGATGCCATCACGATAGGCGATGGCTGCACCCTTGTCGCGGTTTTTTCGATACCACAATCAAGATTGCAATATGACCTAGCTTTTCACCAGTGCCGGGGCGGGTTTGATCAGGGTTCGTGCACCGGGATCGAAGCTGACCGACATGCCGCCATTGGGCAGATGCGTTGGCGTGCAGTGCCAGTCAAGCCGCTGGCAAATCCGCTTGACCAGTTGCAAGCCGATGCCTTCGCCCTGCGGGGTGGTGCATTGGCCATTGCAGGTCGAAATGGTGTTTTCGACACGCAGTTCCGTCCCGGTCAGCGTGATGGTGACCTGACCTTTGGGCGTGTGCTGGAACGCATTGCGGATCAGGTTCGAAACAACGATCATCAAAGCTGCGCGCGACGTTGCGATTTCTGTTTCCGTGCTGTCAGGGACAAAGGTGCAACTGACATGCTTGCCATCGGTCAGATAGGAAAGATCGCTGATTTCCTGTTCGATGAAGCTTGAAAGATGGATATGTTCGGTTTCACCGAGCGGCGCGTTTTCCCGACCCAGCCACAAAAGGGTTTCAAGCAATTGCTGCATATTGCGGTTCGCACGTTTGATGCGTGACATCACGCGCGACTGGGTTTCGTTAAGCGGGCTTTTTTCCAGAAGTTCCACATTGCCCGAAACAATGGTGACCGGGGTGCGCAATTCGTGGCTGGCCTGACGCAGGAATTCCCGTTCGCGGGCAACGAACTTGTCGATCTGGTCAACGGATCGATGAAGTTCATGGGCCACGTCATTGAGTTCTTCAAACCCGAAATCGGGGATGGGATCATCCAAACGATCAGCGGTCAGGCTGTTGGCCCAGCTTTGCAAATCCTCGGACGGTTTGGTCAGACGTTTGCCGATAACCCACAGGAACCAGGCAAAGATCCCTACAATGGCAATCGCAAACGGGATCGACAGCAAGGCCAGTTTATGCAGGCGCACGAAATAGACGTTGTCTTCATCGCCAGCGTGATAGGTCTGCAAAATCAGGATTTCGCGACCGTCTTTCAGCGCATAGGGGAACAGAAGAAAGACCGGGTTTTCCGGGTCTTCGTTCTCGGCATATTTGTCGGTATTGACATAGAAAAGCTCGCCCGGTTCCAGATCATCAGGAGATGCAAGCGCACGTAATTGTGCAGGCAATTCGTCAAAACGGTCAAAGGTCTGGATATTGAACCCGTTTGGAAGCGGCGCGTCGGGTATCTTGGCAAGCTGGTCTTCATATTGCTCGGCGATGACCTGAAGCTGAAATGATGCCACCATCCACTTACCATAAAGCATGTAGAAATTCACGACGACGGTATAAAGAACCAGCGTGATGACCAGACCCAGCAATACGTAATTGCGCACAAAGCGCGAGAAGGATCGGGTCTTTGGGGCACAGCAGGTTGACGACATAACAGTTACTCGCGAAGGGCCACGCCCTGGCCCGGAATGGTGTGAATCAGATTTTGTTCGAACGGTTTGTCGATCCGATGGCGCAATTTGTAAAGATGCGTTTTAAGCGCATTGGTATCGGGCGGATCACCCTGCCACAGCGCCATCGACAGGCGTGACCGGGTTACCACGCGCGGGCTGTTTTGCGCCAGAACTTCAAGGATCGTCCAACCTGTTGGCGACACACTGATATTTTTGCCTGCACGCACAACCGAGCGGTTTTCAAAATCGATGCTGAGATCACCAAGCGCGAACCGTTTGACTTCACCGCTGCGACGGCGTGACAGAACCCGGGTGCGCAGCAAAAGTTCTTCCAGCGCAAACGGTTTGACCAGATAGTCATCTGCACCGGCATGAAACCCTTCGATCTTGTCATCAAGCGTATCGCGCGCGGTCAGCATCAGGACGGGGGTGTCCACCCCTTCATCGCGCAGCGCCTTGCACACACTGATCCCGTCGCGGAACGGCAGCATCAGATCAAGAACAATGACGTCATATTCCCCGGTCAAAGCCATTTTGAATGCGGTTTCGCCGTCATAGGCATGGTCGCACTCAACCCCTTCAATCGTCAGATAGTCACTGACGGTTGCGGCGATATCCATATTGTCCTCGACCAGAAGGACCATGATGTTGGCGGTTGCTTTCATTCATGTCATCTCGTTATCGGCAGGCATGAATACCATGCCGCAATTCCACCCGCAGGTCAGCCGGAAATGGCAAGACCCGAAGGCATGCCTGTTCAGGCAGGGTGTTTCAGGACTGCTTTCAGATCGTCTTTGGTGTCGATATCAAACCGGGCATTGGGCAAATCAATGCCGATCCCGTGATGAGCGGGGCCGTTCAGGATTTTACGCGCACCAACTGTTCCCGAAAGTGCGGCAAGCGTGTCAAATGTGGCCCTTGGAAAGACGGCCGGAACGCCCAAACCATCGGGGTGACGGGTGGCAATGATATCGTTGCCGTCAAAGGAACTGATCAGTTTGGCATAGTCGGTTGTGGCAAGTTCGATCTGATCGCACAGGGCAATCAGGACCCCGTCAAATCTGTCCTGTTTCAGGATCGCGGTCATGCCAGCCGCAATCGAACTTCCCATGCCAGATGCCCAGTCATCGTTCTCGACGATACTGGCATCCGATCCGATGATCGGGCGGATTTCATCGGCAAAGGCACCCAGAACGACAAAGCATTCGATACCGGGCAAGGCTGCAACGCGATCAAGCGTATGGCGGATCATTGGCATGCCATTGATATCGGCAAGTTGTTTACGCCCGCCAAAGCGCGCACTTTCGCCCGCAGCCAGAACAAGGGCCGCAAGTTTGGGTGTGGTGTGATCTGTGTGCATGCTCATGACAGGGTCAGACTATTCCGCAGCCTGTGCCATTGCCGGTGCGGCGCGCTGTTTGAACAGGGCATGATGGATGCCTGAGAGCATCGAAAGTGCGATGCTTTCGGGCAATTGCCCGCCGATATCAAGCCCGGCCGGACTGGATATATCAAAACCAAGATCATTGCGGCTGATCCCGGCACGCTCGAGCACATCTTCGAACCGGTGGCGCGGGCCAAGGGCCGAAAGATGCTTGATTGGTGCATCGTGCAAAATGGCCAGCGCATTGGCGTCAATGCCAACACTATGTGCCATCAGGATGACGGCGTCGACACGTTGCTTCGCAACATAACGGGCAAGATCGCGATCAATAGTGCGCAGGATTGTACCCGCTTGCGGGAAATGTTCGGGTCGTGCATTGGCCGGACGCGGATCAACCAGTGTGGTTTTCCACCCCATATTATGGGCAATCCCGATCACCGGGCGGGCGTCAATGCCCCCACCCACCACCAGAATATGGGGCTCGGGTGAAATCGGCGTGACAAGCCAGTCGCCGTCACTGCGATTTTCAATATGGGCCGGATGGTTGGCGTGCAGGGTTCCGGTCTGGAAATACCCTTCGACCGCGTTGATTTTCTGGAAATAAAGACCGCTTTCGCGTCTGGTCAATGCGCTGTGCAGGTCCGATAATCCAAGGTCATTACCCCCGGTGATCGGTTGCAGCATGATATAGACCGTGCCGCCACATCCTACGCCCAGCTTGAATGACAGATCGTCTTCGTCATTGCCGTCATAGGTCAGCATGACCGGGCGTCCCGTATGCATGGCCTTGCGGGCATTACGGATGATGTCGGCTTCCAAACAGCCACCACTGAGCAGGCCGAACTGCTGTCCGTGCCCGTTAATCAGCATCATGGCCCCGGCCTTGCGATAGGCCGATCCTTCGGTGCGGTACACCGTGCCCAACACCCATTCGGTGCCTTCACGGTTTTCCTGCCAGGCGTAGAGCATGGCGGAAAGCTGGTTATTCATCACATCGCCCTTTCCATAGAAGGGGAACTGCCCGGAGAACCGGGGAGGGGGGAAGATGTTTGGTTCCCCGGGCAGTCATGCCTTAGACGAAGTCGAAACCGGCTTTGGTCATGGGAAGATCCATGATCCGCTTGCCGGTTTTGGCAAAGATGGCATTGGCAACAGCCGGACCGGTCGGGGGAACGCCCGGTTCGCCAACGCCAGTAGGTGCATTGTTTGACGCAACAATTGCGACCTCGATTTCAGGCATTTCGATGTTTCGCAGAAGTTCGTAATCAGGGAAGTTATATTGATCGACTTCCCCGTCAGTCAGTGTGACCTCGTTGCGGAAGATGGCCGAAAGGGCATAGCCCGCCCCGCCTTCCATCTGCGCGCGGATCACATCCGGGTTCACGGCAACACCGCATTCAACCGCCATGAACAGTTTGTTGACATGAACACTTGTGTCTTCGACCGTGACATCGGCAACCACCGCCACACAGGTGTTGAACGAGTAGTGGGCAGCAAAGCCGCGCGTATCGCCCGCCTTCCAGCCGGAAATCTCGCGAACCAGTTTGATGGCCTCGATCATGCGGGCCTGATTGGCGCCAGCGGGATCAAGCATGGACAGACGCATCTCAATCGGGTCCTGACCGGTTTCGGTCGCGACCATATCCATCAGGCTTTCCATAACAAAACCGGTATGGGTATGGCCAACCGAACGCCACCAGTTGATCGGAACAGCGGTGGTAAAGTCGCTGACACCGATGCCCATATTGGGAAGGCGATAAAGACTTTCGGCTACACCTTCGACCGAGGTCGGGTCAACGCCATCCTTGACCATCATTTCGAACGGCCCACCCTTGGCGATGGATTTGACCGCCAGTCGATGGTCCCAACCAACGATCTTGCCATCACCATCAAGGCCGATCTTGGCGCGATGGGCTGACATCGGGCGATAATAACCGCCCTTGATATCGTCTTCACGGCTCCAGACCAGCTTGACCGGAACCTTGCGTCCCGAAACGGCAAAGGCCATGGCGGCTTCGACATTGTAATCGGATGCCGCATTGGCGCGACGTCCGAAGGAGCCCCCGGCATACAGGGTTTTAATTTCAACCTTGGCCGGATCAAGGCCAAGTGTTGCCGCAACCATCGGCCGGGTCAGGGTCGGGAACTGGCAGCCGTCATGAACGCGCACGCCATCACCGACCGGTTCAATGGTGCAGTTTTCCGGTTCCAGTGGCGCGTGGGCAAGGAACGGGAAGGTAAACTGGGCGTCAATTGTCTTGGCCGCATCCGACAGAACAGACGCAACCGATGCCAGTGGAACTTGGTGATTGGCATCAAATTGCGGGGCATCAAGCATTGCAATATGATCGGCAATCATGGCGTCCGTGCTGCGTGTTTCCGCGGCACTGAAATCCCATTCGACCGACAGGGCGTCACGGGCCTGGAATGCAGCCCATGTGTTTTTACCAAAGGCAACCACGCCAGCCTTGTTTGGCAGAACCTGTGCGGCGATGAAGCCACCGACTTCCTTGGCAGCACTGTCATCAAACGAGACAACGGTACCGCCAAATTTCGGGCTGCGCATGATGGCGGCATAGATCATGCCGGGCAGATTGACATCCATGGCAAACATGGCGGAGCCATTGGTCTTGCCGGTATTATCCTTGCGATGAAGTTTGGAGCTTCCGATCAGTTTGAACTGATCAGGGGTTTTCACAGCGGGTTTTGCGACTGCCTCAAGGGTTGCGGCAATCGCAACAAACTCGCCGAAATGACCGGACTTGCTACCAGAGCTCAGCATGCCGTTTTCAACCGTGATGGTTGAGGCATCAACACCCCAGCTTTGTGCGGCAGCACGGACCAGAAGGTCGCGCGCAGCGGCCCCGGCTTCGCGATACTGCATGAAGGAGTTGGCAATGGATGTTGATCCACCGGTTCCCTGTGCGCCAAAGAACAGGTTGGCATAGCGGTTGTTATCTGCTGGCGCGAAATCGGTGGCAACCGTGTCCCAGTTGGCATCAAGTTCTTCGGCAACCAGTGTGGTCAGGCCGGTTGTGGTGCCCTGACCCATTTCGAAATGTTTGATGATGACCGTAACAACACCGTCTGAGTCAATTTTCACAAACGGGTTCAGATCGGTGGTCGCCGCCGTTGCACTGCTTCCAGCAGCCAGAACGCCCTTGGCATTCACGCCAACCAGAAGGGCGGTGGTGCCCGCCGCACTTGCCTTAAGGAAGCCGCGACGTGAAACATTGATTGTCATGACTTAGGCCTCCAGCTTTTGGGATGCGAGCTTGACGGCTTCGTTGATGCGGACATAGGTGACGCAACGGCAGGCATTGCCGTTCATGTAATCGCGAATCTCGTCATCGGTCGGGTTCGGGTTTTCGGTCAGAAGACCGATAGCCGACATGATCTGACCGGACTGGCACCAGCCGCACTGTACGACGTCCTTTTCGCGCCAGGCTTCCTGAACGGCCTGTGCGATCTTGTCGGTCGCGCCTTCAATGGTGGTGATGTCAGTATCAACCGCGTCTTCGACGAAGGTCTGGCAGGAACGGGTCGGGTAACCATCCACATGCACGGTACAGGCACCGCAGTAGGCAACGCCGCAACCAAATTTGGTTCCGGTCAATTGAAGTTCGTCGCGCAAAACCCAAAGCAACGGTGTGCCGGGTTCGGCATCAACGGTGCGGGTCTCGCCATTGATTTTAAGCTGATATTGCATGGCCGCCTCATCTCTCTCTTGGCTTGTTATGCCCGATCTTCGCGCAAGGGCAGGTAACCAAGCGGTAAACGCCCGATTACCCTTTGATCGGTCGGGCGCATAAGTGATGACCCGGCATTCCAAGCCATCAGATCGGCTGGTCGTCATGCAGATGGAGGTGTGTCGTCGTGGATTTAAGGCGGGCGAAAGAGCAGAATAAAAAACGGGCGCAAACCAGCTGCGCCCGTTCTTGCCGATCCTGCTTAAGCTTGGGAGAAGAAGCAGGCCGGACTTTGCCGTAATAAAAAAGGTTTATTCAAACAGGACACCCGGGTTCATGCGGTTTTCGGGGTCGAAGGTCTGTTTCACACTTTTCATAAGTTCATAGCGCAGCGGATCGGCAAGACGTTTGAGTTCGTCGGTCAGTTTGCGACCAACCCCGTGTTCGGCGCTGAATGTTCCGCCAAAGCTTGCCGCGATGTCATGAACGCAGGTCTGAACATCATGAGTAACCGCATCCGGGTCAGACAGGCTTTTCCAGTAATCATGCGGGAACATCAGGATGTAATGCACATTGCCGTCACCAAGGTGATTGACCAGAAGCGGCGTTGCCATCGGGAATTTCTCAGCGGTGACTTCCTTGGCCTTGGCGATGAATGCCGGGACCTTGGAAACGCGCACGGCGACATCATGCACCATGCCCATGCCTTCAAGCTTGTTGGCCTCGGTCACGGAATGACGAACATGCCAGATCTGTTCGGCCTGTTGGGAGTTGGTTGCGATAAAGGCATCAAGGACCGAACCGTTTTCAAGGTTCTCGCCAAGGATTTCCTCGAACACGCCATTCAGATCAACCGAGCTGTCATTTGAGGTCAGCTCGATCATCAATGACCATTCGGGAACCGTGTCAAACGGCACATGCACGCGGTCGATATGGCGAACAACGGCGTCGATCTCGGTGCCGGAAAGCAGTTCGAAGGCCTCGACATAGGCGCCGCATTTTTCCTGAAACTCTGTAAACAGGCGCACTGCAGATTCCGGTGAATCGACCGAGACCCAGGCATGGGCATCATTGGTGTTTTCAGGATGCAGGCGAAGGGCAGCACCGGTAACGATGCCAAGCGTACCCTCGGCCCCGATAAACAGATGTTTAAGGTCGTAGCCGGTGTTGTTTTTCTTGAGCCCTTCAAGGTCGCTCAGGATACGGCCATCGGCCAGAACAACCTCGATTCCGCACACCAGATCGCGCATCGGACCGTATTTGACAACCCCGGTGCCCCCGGCATTGGTCGAAATCAGGCCGCCGATCTGTGCACTGCCTTCGCTGCCCAGATAAAGCGGGAACTGACGTTTGTGGGTTTTGGCCTTTTCATGCAGTTCGGCAAGAATCACCCCGGCATCGACAGTTGCGATATTGGCGGCAACATCGATTTCGCGGATCTGCTTCATGCGTTGCAGGCTGATGACGATGCCCGGTTTGTCTTTCGGCGACGGGCTTTCAGGCACGGCGCCATAGCACAGACCGGTATTTCCCCCGAGGGGAAATACCGGCTGCCCTTCCTCGGCAGCCACTTTCATCGTCAGGGAGACCTCCTTGACGCTGGCTGGAAGGGCAACGCAAACGGCATTGCCTTGCCTGCGATCGCGCCAATCGGTCAAGAAAGGGCGCATTTCTTGAGGATCGGTGATCAAACCTTTGTCGCCGAGGATTTGGTGGAGACGATCAATCATGGCTGGTCCTTGGAAAGCTAAATCAGGCGACGTTGGCAAGTGATGTGACATCGAAGGCAGATTTAAGGGCTGCCATCGTGTCCCGGGACGGGCTTTGCAGCGGAAGGCGGACATCGCCAACCGGCTGACCGGCCATTTCCATGTATTTTTTCAACGGGCCCGGATTGGTTTCGCGATAGATCGCGTCAATCGCACAATCAAGCTTGGTCTGAAGCTTGAGCGCTTCGTTCAGTTTGCCTTCACGTGCGAGATTGAAAATCTCGATCCAGATTTCCGGATAGATGTTGGCAGAAGCCAGAACACCACCCTTGGCACCCATGGTCACATGGGTCGCGAACAGCGGTTCCTCGCCACTCAGGATTGCCATTTTATCACCGGCAAGCTTCATGGTCTTGATGAATTCCGGCATGTCATAGTTTGAACATTTCATGCCGATGATCGAACCGTCTTCCGCCATTGCCTGAATGGTTTCGGCCTTGGTGGCAACAGTGGTACGACGCGGGATCTCATAGAGAAGAACCGGAACACCGATTTCGTTACGGTAGTTGGCAAAATATTCGCGCATGCCGTCCTGGGTGCCCGCTGCATAGTAGGGCGTAACAGTCATGACCCCGGCGGCACCGACAGCTTCGAAATCCTTGCCGGCTTCGACAGCATCAAGGAAACCGGTGGAAAGAACACCCGGAATGACCGGTGCGTCGCCCGCGGCTTCGACACAGGTTTTGACAATGTCCTTGCGTTCCTGACGCGACAGCGCCGGATATTCACCGGTGCCGCCAATCGGGACGATACCGGTTGCACCAGCGGCAAGCTGGCGGGTGACCAGAGCTGCAAGGGCTTTGTGATCGACAGATTTGTCTTCGGTGAAGGGCGTGACAATGGCGGTATAAAGGCCACTGATATCGTTTTTGGTGAGCGTCATTTTAGTCTCATATCTTTTGGGTGGTGGCGATTAATCGAGGAAGCCGAGCAAACGTGGCAGCGTCAGTGAGACTGCCGGGATGTATGTCACGATCAGCAACACGACGATGTTTGAAACCAGGAACGGGAAACTTTTGCGGACGATCGCGGCAAGGGGCTGTCCGCTGATGGCCGATCCAAGATAAAGTCCCAATCCATAGGGCGGTGTCATCAGGCCGATCATGACATTGACGACCATGATCACGCCGAACTGCACCGGGTCGACGCCCATTGCCGCGACAATCGGGGTGAAAAGCGGTGCAAACAAAAGCAACTGAACGGAATCCCCGATCCAAAGACCATTGATCAGGAAGAAGATGTTCAGGCACAGCAGCAACATCCATGGCTGCATATCAAGTGTTGCAATCAGTTCGGTCAGTTAGGAAGGAACGCGTTCGGTCGCAAGAATCCAGCTGATGACACTGGCAAAGCCGACAATCAGATAAACCGATGCCGATGTGCGTACTGCGCGATCCAGAATATCCCAGACCTGTTTAAGAGACAGGGTACGATAGGCACAGATACCAACAACAATGGCATAGGCAACGGCAATCGAAGCCGCCTCGGTTGCAGTGAAGATACCGGAAATAATCCCGCCAATGATGATCAGCGGCATGAACAAGGCCCAGAACGCATTATAGAAAATGCGGAAGGCAAGACCGAGTGTCAGGGCCTTGATCGGGTTGGCCGGGAAGTTGTTTTTGCGTGCGATGAAATAGATCACGACAATCTGCGCGATCCCCATCAGCGCACCGGGAACGGCACCACCAAGGAACAGGGCTGCAACCGAAGTGTTGGTCAGGCTCGAAAAGATGATCAGCGGAATGGACGGCGGAATGATCGGCCCCTGAATGGCGGAACTGACCGTTACGGCGGCTGCGAAATCGGCGCGATATCCATCCTTCTTCATCATGTCGATTTCGACAGGACCAAGGGCCGAGATATCGGCAAGGGCAGAACCCGATACGCCTGAAAACATCATCGATCCGACCACGTTGACATAGGCCAGACCACCGCGCCAGCGACCGACCAGAAGACGGGAAAACTGAACAAGGCGTTCTGTCATGCCGACCGATGTCATGATTTCACCGGCAATGATAAAGAGCGGAATCGAAAGCCAGATAAACACATCCATCCCGGTAAAGAATTTATGGGAATACATGTGCAGCATGTCGGTCATGCCGGGCTTGACGAAGAAATAGGAAAGACCGGCAAAGCCGATGGCGAAGATTACCGGGCTGCCAAGGAACATCAGCAACAGCAGCAATCCGATCATGGTGATAAGTGCGTAATCCATAATGTTCCTCAGAGCTCTGCGCGAAGAAGGGACGCTTCCTGCTCGGCTTCTGGTCCCTTGACCAGATCGCGAATGGCAAGAATGACCATGTGGAACAGCATCAGCGCGGCACCGACCGGCACCGAAAGATAAATCCAGAACCACGAAAGATTGAGGGCGGCTGACGTGCGTCTCATGCCGAATATTGCCGAATCAATTCCCTTGATGAGAAGGACGGTCAGCAGGATGGCAAGCAGCAACCGGAACAGGGCATTACGATAGCCAAGCCATCTGCGAGGCCAGAACTTGTCAAAGAAATCGACGCAGACCAGTTGTTCGTCGCGAACAAGCAGACTGCCGCCCAGCATCACCACCCAGACCATCAGAAAGCGCGATGCCTCTTCGGGCCAAGGCAGGGAAAAATTAAAGCCAAATCGCAAAACAACCTGAATGAACAGGACGACGGCAACGGATGCCAGCATCAGTCTGGCCACAACGGATGTGACATAGGCGACGGACAACGAAAGTTTGTCGAGGGTCTGGAGCATGGAAGGTCCTCTCTCGGATTGCGTTTCGCGCTGGAAACATCAATCACAGAACGGCGTGCGAATGGACCGGTCACAATTCGCAAATCAAGCGGGAAACAGTTGGGCCCGGACAGAAACTGCCCGGGCCCAACTGTTTATTCCTGCGCCGCTTTGACGGCTGCTTCAAGTTCGTTGATCAGGTCGCCACCGACCTTTTCTTCCATGAAGGCACGAATGGGGCCCTTGGTGGCATCAACGAATTTCTGGAATTCTTCCGGGGTCGGCTGATAAATCTCGACACCGGCATTACGGATCACCTTGAGATCCTGGGATTCTTTGGCCGCGATAATGCCAAGCATCGCAAAGGTTGCTTCGCGGGTGGCATTGTCAAAGATCTGCTTATCTTCGGCGCTCAGGCCCTGATAGAACTTATCATTGATCGTGATCAGCGGCATGTTGATCAGGTGGTGATCAAGTGTGTAGTACTTCTGGACTTCCTGAAGGTTGGTCAGAAGCATGGTGTAAGGCGCATTTTCCTGACCATCAACAACGCCGGTCTGAAGCGCGCTGTATAGTTCCGCCCATGCAATCGGGGTCGGGGATGCGCCAAGGGCCTTGACCATTTCCATATGCAGCGGAACGGTCTGGGTGCGGATTTTCAGACCCTTCATGTCTTCGGGCGTACGGATCGGACGCACCGAGTTCGAGAAGTTGCGGAACGCGCCGGTCAGGTAGCTGAGGATGCGAACGCCACTGCCTTCGGCGATCATGTCCGAAAGTTTTTTACCAAACGGGCCGTCGTTAAGAACCTCGCGCGCGACCTCGGTGGTCGGGAAGGTATAAGGCATTTCAAGGATCTGTGCCGGCGGGTAATAAGCCGCAAGGTGGCCTGCATTCAATCCGCCAACCATATCAACAAGGCCGATGGAGTTCTGTTCGGCAAGGGATTCAAGATCACCAAGCTGTCCGTTCGGGAAAACTTCGAGTTTGTAGCGGCCACCGGACTGGTTCTGAAGGGCGTTGTCAAAGACCTCGGTAAAGGTCCAGTACGGGTTGTCCAGCAGATTGCCTTCGCCATCGACATGGGCGAATTTGACAATGGTTTGTGCGTAGGCGGATGCAGGCAGTACGGTGCTCAGGCCGATGGTGGCGGCGAGGGTGACATGCCGAATTTTACGAAGAATCGTCATTTTTACTCCTTTGCCGGGCGACGCACAAAGCAGTGGCGCTTCGAAGGTTGCCTGGTTTCCCTGATAAGGTTTTAACGACGGCGTCAGGCTTTATCGGGTGCCAGATCGCTGACGTTAGCGTTGTTACCGGATGCGGACCGAACGGTTGTGCAATGATGATTGGGCGAGAAGAACATCAAGGGATCCGATCGCATCCGGTAAAACCAAAATATATCCGATATGATGCAAGTCAACACAATATGACAAAAAATTTCCTATAGTATATTTTTTGTCAAATATGGCATAATGTGCAAGATGGTATATTATGGTGTGTCATAAGAAGAATCTGGACACGTGCAATTTATGGTTGTCAGACCAATAAGTGCCGGAAATAAAAGCAAGGTGTTTGCGAAAGGGATTGAGCTAGGATGAATGTCGATCTGGAAGATTTTCAGGCCAACCGACGACAAGTAAGCGTCACAAGCAACCAGTCTGATGAAATCGGACCGCGGTTGCATCATCTGCGCAAAGGGCGCGGCTGGACCTTGCAGGATGCCAGCAAGGCATCGGGAATTTCGGCATCCGCCTTTTCCAAGATCGAGCGTGGTGAACTGTCGCCGACAATCTCGACCATTCAGCGTATAGCACGCGGGTTCGATATGGATGTGGTCAGCCTGCTTTCCGATCCGGAAGCGCAGCCAACCCTTTTGGGGCGTCGCAGTGTGACACGTGCCAATGAAGGCAAGCCGCATCTTTCGGGCAATTGCGATAACAAGCTTTTATGTGCCGAACTCAAAAACAAGCGGATGACTCCGATAAAGACCCGTGTGGTTGCCCGCGATGTCGAGGAATATGACGTCTGGCCAAAAACCGACGCCGAGATTTTCATGACGATCCTGAGTGGCACCGTCGTTGTTCACAGCAAGATCTATGAGCCGCTTGAGCTCCATGAAGGGGACTCGATGTATTATGATGCGAGTGCCGAACATGTCTGGACTCGCAAGGGGCCGGAAGAAGCAGTTGTTCTTTGGGTGCTGACGAGCTGATCCGATGCAGTTGCTCAATGCCGACGATTACCGGGCGGCTGCCAGACGGCATCTGCCCAAGGGATTGTTTGAATATATTGATCGCGGCACCGAAGCAGAGCTTGCGATAGCAGATATCCGTCGATCCCTTGATAATATCCGGTTTCGTCCATCGGTTCTGACCGGGCATGCGGGCAGCAACATGACGACGTCGCTGTTTGACCGGACCTATTGCAGCCCGCTGATTATTGCGCCGACCGCGCTTGCGGGTTTGGTCTCCCATGACGGGGAAACCAAGCTGGCGCGGGTTGCCAGTAAGCTTGGCATACCGTTCTGCGTTTCAACCCAGTCCGTGACATCGATTGACGATATTCGCAAAGGCGCACCTGAGGCCGAATTGTGGTTGCAGCTTTATGTCTGGCGCAATCGGGATCTAACCTGGGGGCTGCTTGATCGGGCGCAGAAAGCAGGTGTTTCAACGCTTGTGATTACAGCGGACACACCGCTTTCGCCCAAGCGCGATTATAACCAGCGCAACGGGTTTTCCGTGCCGTTCGTCCCGTCCCTTCGCGGGGTTTGGGATGTTGCGACCCGTCCCAAGTGGCTTTGTTCAGTCATGCTGCGCTATCTGATGACAAGCGGTATGCCGACCTATGCCCATTATCTGGCAGAATTCAAAACAGCCATTACCCGTGCCGCGATTGCCGAAGATGTCAAAATCGAAAGTGCGATCAGCTGGGCCGATATTGCCGAAATCCAGAAACGCTGGTCTGGCCGGATCATCATAAAGGGTGTGTTGTCGGTTGATGACGCAATCAGGGCCCGCGACATGGGGATTGATGGCATCGTGGTTTCTTCCCATGGCGGCCGGAACCTTGATGTGGCGCTGGCCCCCGCAGATGTGTTGCCCGAAATTGTCGATGCAGTCGGCGCAGAGATGCTGGTGATGGCTGATAGTGGTATTCGCCGTGGGAGCGATGCCCTTAAATATCTGGCACTTGGCTGTCGTGCGGTGATGGTCGGGCGGTTACCCCTTTACGGGCTTGCCGCCGGTGGCGAGCAGGGGGCACTTGATATCCTGACCATGCTGATCGACGAGATGCACAGCAATCTGGTTTTTGCCGGTGCCAAGGACATTGATGCACTGCGCACGGCGGGGATTGCATAGCGTCCCC
Source organism: Thalassospira profundimaris (assembly GCF_003326795.1). Classification (GTDB taxonomy): domain Bacteria; phylum Pseudomonadota; class Alphaproteobacteria; order Rhodospirillales; family Thalassospiraceae; genus Thalassospira; species Thalassospira profundimaris_C. The sequence continues at coordinate 160,422 of NZ_JPWI01000006.1, forward strand.
GATACCGATCATGACATATTTTGAAAAAAAGCCTGTCGATGCGCGATGCACAGACAGGCTTTTTATATGGTCAGGCCGGTTGGGGCGTCGGCCTGCCATCATTGGGGGCGTGAAGTGTTTGTCAGCGCGGTGCGCGTCCATGTTCGCAAATGAAGGCGACGTCGCTGCGGGCAATGCCGATATCATCAAGAAGTTCGCGCGGGGCGTTGCGAAGCATTTCGGTGTCACGGGCGACCTTGGTGGCTTGTGCCCATTTACGGGGCAAAAGGACGAGCCAGCGCCAGATGGATGCGCCCGAAACCGGCGCGACATTGGTGGTGGCGACGAGGGAGTCATTCGTAAACTGTGCTGGCATGATGCTGGCTCGCTAGTTTGTTTGCTAATAAGGGGTCAAAGTTTCGTCTGACCCACAAGCAATCTACGCCTTCACTTTGTTAAATGGCGCGCAAACTTCGCAAATTCGTGCGAGATTTTCGCAAAAATTCTGCAAAAACGATTTTCTTTCGTTTGCGGCTTCGGTCATGTTTGTTTGCAGGGTGTTACATCATCACGAACCGGGAAATCGAAACGTGGCGGAACTCGATAAATTCGACTATCGCCTGCTGGAGCTGTTGCAGGAAAACAGCCGCATGACGGGCAATGAACTGGCAGACAAGGTTGGCCTTTCGTCGGCGGCCTGCCTGCGCCGTGTTCAGCGTTTGCGCGAAACCGGCGTGATCGAACGCGATGTTGCGGTGGTTTCCCCCAAGGTATTTGGCAAGCGCATGATGGTGATCGTGCTGTTGACCATGGAACGTGATCGCCCGGATCGTTACATACTGATGCGCGAGGAATTCGCCAAAATGCCCGAAGTGGTGCAGTGCCATCATGTGACCGGGGCACATGATTTTGTGTTGCGTATTCAGGTCAGTGACATGGAAGAATACAGCGCCTTTGTCGAGCGGGTGTTCCATGAACCCTATATCAAGCGATATGAAAGCCTTGCGGTGCTGGGATCGCTGAAATAGCGATTTTGCGCGGGCAGATTGGCGCCCGGTCTGCCTGACCTGATTGTTAGATTATATCTAACAATCAGGCTTATTATTCAATTTTTCCTGTTAATCAAAACCAACAAAAATGGCGGACCGAAGCCCGCCATTTTGCTGCAAATATAATTGTATGAGGATTTAACCCTCGTCCTTGGCCGCTATTGCGATCAGGCTGCGGAGAAATCCAGTGCCCGGTCGCCATCGGCATCCTTGATGCGGGTCGGAAGACCCATGCCATTGAGCAGGTTCAGGAACGGCTTGGCCGGAAGTTCTTCGACATTGGCCATTTTCTTGACATCCCATTCGCCCGTGGCGATCAGCATGGCCGCCGCAACCGGCGGGACACCCGCGGTATAGGAAATACCCTGGCTTCCGACCTCGTTATAGGCGTCCTTGTGATCAGCCACGTTATAGATCAGGACTTCGGTTTCCTTGCCGTCCTTGGTCCCCTTGACCAGATCACCGATGCAGGTCTTGCCGGTATAGTCCGGTGCCAGCGAGCTCGGGTCCGGCAGGCAGGCCTTGACGACCTTGAGCGGGACGACTTCGAGGCCCTCGGCGGTGGTGACCGGCTGTTCGGACAGAAGGCCGATATTTTTCAGAACCGTGAAGACATTGACGTAATGGTCGCCAAAGCCCATCCAGAAACGAACGTTGGGAACGTCAAGATTCTGGGACAGGGAATGGACCTCGTCATGGCCGGTCATGAAGGTCTGGCTTTCGCCAACAACCGGCATGTCCCAGATCTTCTTGATCTCGAACATCTTGTTCGATTTCCACTGGTTATCCTGCCAGGAATAGACCGTGCCGGTGAATTCGCGGAAGTTGATTTCCGGATCGAAGTTGGTGGCAAAATATTTGCCATGGCTGCCGGCATTGATGTCGATGATGTCAATCGAGTCAATCTTGTCGAAATAGTCTTCGACTGCCAGCTTGGCATAGGCATTCACCACACCCGGATCAAAGCCGACGCCCAGAATGGCGGTGACGCCAGCAGCTTCGCATTCCGCACGGCGTTTCCATTCATAGTTTGCATACCATGGCGGGGTTTCGCAGATTTTGTCCTGCTCTTCATGGATGGCCGTATCGAGATAGGCGACACCTGCCTTGATGCAGGCCGACATGACCGGCATGTTGATAAAGGCAGACCCGACATTGATGACGATCTCGCAACCGGTTTTTTCGATCAGGGCGACAGTCGCGTCGACATTGGTTGCATCGAGTGCGTGACCTTCAAGAACGCCCGGGTTCTTGAGGTTTTTCTTTTCATGGATGCTGTCGATGATTGCCTGGCACTTCGCAGCCGTACGCGAAGCGATATGAATATCGCCAAGCACGTCGTTATGCTGCGCACATTTATGTGCCACTACCTGTGCGACGCCACCTGCGCCGATAATCAGAACATTCTTTTTCATGTCGGGCCAAAAACTCCCTTGCTTTGAGAGGTGGGGCACCCGTGCCCCGGTTCGCTATGAAAAGTGCGCTTTCGATTTACGAAAGGCTCGATACGTAGTCATCAAAGGTGAACTCGCGAATAACGCGTTCAGTTCCGTCCAGTTCCCGGATCACGATGGACGGCATGCCGACCCCGTTAAACCAGTTCTTCTTGACCATGGTGTAACCGGCCGCATCCTGAATGGAGATACGGTCGCCAACCTTGATCTCGTTTTCGAAATCAAATTCCCCAAAGACGTCACCGGCAAGGCAGGACTTGCCGCAAATCATATAGTGATGATCGCCTTTATTGGGCAGCACCTTGGCATTTTCGCGATAGATCAGAAGATCAAGCATGTGGGCTTCGATCGAGCTGTCGACGATGGCAAGGTTCTTGCCGTTAAACAGGGTGTCGAGCACGGTGACTTCAAGGGTCGTGCTTTTGGTGATCGATGCTTCGCCCGGCTCCAGATAGACCTGCACGCCGAACTTTTCGGAGAAAGCCTTAAGGCGCGCGCAGAATTTATCGAGCGGGTAGTTTTCACCGGTGAAATGGATGCCGCCACCAAGGCTTACCCATTCCACACGCGACAGCAGGGAGCCGAATTTTTCCTCGATATTGCCAAGCATCCGGTCAAACAGATCAAAGTCGGCATTTTCACAGTTATTGTGAATCATGAAGCCGGAAATCTGATCCATCACCGCTTCGACCTTGGTGACATCCCATTCGCCCAGACGCGAGAACGGGCGTGCCGGATCGGCAAGATCAAAGCTTGATGTCGATACCTGCGGATTCAGGCGAAGGCCGCGCACAATGCCCGATGCCTGCGCGCTGAAGCGGGTCAGCTGGCTGATCGAGTTGAAAATGATCTTGTCGGCATTTTCGATGACCTCGGCGATTTCGCCGTCGGAATAGGCCACGCTATAGGCATGGGTTTCCTTGCCGAACTTCTGACGCCCGAGTTTGACTTCGTGCAGCGACGAAGACGTGGTGCCATCCATATAGTCGGACATGAAATCGAACACCGACCATGTGGCAAAGCATTTAAGTGCCAGAAGCGCCTTCGCACCGGAATGTTCGCGCACATAGGCGATCTTTTCCATGTTGCGCAGCAGCTTGGACTTATCAATGAGGTAATAGGGCGTCGCGGGCATGGGCGGCTCTCTATAACGATGTCACGGGAAAAATACGGATGAAACGCGATCAGTGGCGCATTACGCCAATTTCGGGTTTCGGGCAGTCACCAATATGGTGGAAATCAACAGATCAACTAGTGATCAGCAAGACGATGCGTGATCCAATAGACAGAGACAGATAAACTGTGTTCATTCATCACTTCTTCTCCGTCTAAAAGTTGTTGCCAAAATCAGCCGGTGGGAAAACCCGTTTCGGGTCAACCGGACGGCTGCGCGTGATTCTGCGTATCTTCCGCGACCCAATAGCAGCGGGGCGCATGGGGGTCAATACCGCATTGACCCCTATCTAATGCGATTTCGTCATTCCGCGCATGTTGTCGTTTCATGAAGCTTTACACGAACGTCCGTCGCATTGATTTCGATTTGTTATTCACCATCTGATATTTAAGGGCAAACGCACCGGTTAATGCGGACGTCCGGGCAACGAGCACGCCCCCAAAACCATGCCGATCCTGTGGCAAGTGTGACATCTAAACCACTGGTATTCAATGATCGGGAAATTTTGATGTCCCTTGTGGATCAAATGTGGCGCACAGGCGTTGGGGCAGTAAGGATAAACTCAGACGGAGGGGGCCATGTCACCTGCAGCTGTCAGTGTCGACCATCTTGCGTTTCCAACCCGCGACCTTGAGGCAACCGACCATTTTTATTCGAAGGTCATGGCGGCCAGACTTGTTCATGCCGAAAGCGGATACAGCCCGTCATGGAAAAGCGATTACTTGCTGATTACCTATGCCTTGCCGGACGGCACGCGGATTTCGTTTTTTGACTGGCCTGCCGATACCGGGCCATATCCCGATGATCCGCACATGCCCGATGATGTGTTCCATATCGGGCTGCGCTGTGCCGCGCCACGCGACGTGATTGCCTGGCAGAACCATCTGTTCCAGCACAAGGTCGTCTATCATAGCGAGGATGACGGACAATCGCGCCGCCTGTTCATTCGCGACCCGAATGGTATCCGCTATGAGATCTTTGCGTCTGAAACGGCCAAATCGGGGCAGGAGCACGAAGGAAATGCGCGTTCCGTCATGGGTGAATGGCAAAGGATTTCAGGGAGCTGATCAGAAACATCTGATCAGGGTGCCCGCGATCAGAGGGTTGGGCAGGGGCCGCTGCTTTGCCGGACAATCAGTTCGGTCGGAATGATGACCGGGCCGGTGTCGCGGGAGTCATGCAGGCCCTTTGATCCCAGACGATCCAGAAGCAGGGTGATGGCCTGTTCGCCCAATCGGCGGCGCGGCTGACGTACCGTGGTAATCGGCGGGTCATAGGCAGCCGCATGGGGGATGTCGTCAAAACCGACAACCGAGACGTCTTGCGGGATGCGCAATCCATATTCCTTTGCCGCGACAATCACGCCGATTGCCATGCCGTCACTTGCACAGGACACAGCCGTCGGACGGGTTTTCGGATCACCAAGCAGTGCGCGGCCTGCGGCAATTCCCGAATCAATCGAAAAATCGCCGCGATAAATCAGTGACGGATCATGGGCGATACCGGCGGCCTCAAGCGCGCGGCGATATCCGGTGACACGGTCAATGGTCAGGATATTGCCCGAAGGGCCACTGACATGGGCGATGCGCCGATGGCCCAGATCGGTCAGATGACGGTTGGCGATAAAGGATGCCTCGTCATTATCAATGATCACGGTCGGCAGGGCACATCCCGGAATACGTTCGCAGGCAACAACAACCGGCGGGGTTGCATTGGCAGGCGCATTGGCAAGCGACGCCGGAAGACGCCCGTTCAGCAGGATCATGGCGTCGGCCTGATTGCTGCGCAGATAGGCGGCATAGGTTGCTTCGCGTTCCGGATCGTTTTGAGTGTCACCGATCAGGACGTTATATCCTGCCTGGCTTGCGCCTTTTTCGATTCCCGACAGAATCGCCGAAAAGAACGGGTTTCCAATGTCAGGTACCAGCAAAAGGATCATGCCTGAACGGTTCAGGCGCAGGTTCCTTGCCATGACATTGGCGGTATAGCCGGTGGCGGTGATTGCAGTTTGCACTTTTTCACGTGTGGTTTCGGAAACCACATCGGGTTTGTGCAGGGCCCGGCTGACAGTGGCGATAGACACTCCGGCATGACGGGCAACATCTTCAATCGTCGCGATTTTTTCACTCATGCTTCTTCCTACTCCGCCGGATAAACCCTGTCCAGCGGCATTCTATGCGTCATTGCAGGGGGTGATTTTGGTCACAATCAGTCAAATGTAAAGGTTTACATTGAAAATGAAAACGTTTACACAGAGGGTAATCAAGAGCTGATCGCAAAAAATGCGACGCCAGGGAGGATATATTCATGACGGATGCGGCCGTTCACGCCGTTAATGCCGATCTGCGGGCGCAAACACGCCTGTCGGGGCGGCAAATTTGCAAGTCATTCGGTTCTGCGCAGGTTCTTTTCGATGTTTCCATCGATCTGAAAGCAGGCGAGGTTCATGCGCTGTTGGGAGAGAACGGCGCGGGTAAATCCACACTTGTAAAAATTCTGTCCGGTTATCATCAGCCAACAAGTGGCGCGCTGCTTCTTGATGACGCGCCGGTCGAATTTCATGACAGCGAAGTTGCTGAAAGTCATGGTGTGATCCTGATCCATCAGGAGCTTAACCTTGCCGAACAGCTGACCGTTGAAGAGAACATCTTCCTGGGGCGTGAAATCAAGCGCGGCTGGTTCCTTGACAAGACGACGATGCGCCTTGAAGCCAAGAAGCTTCTTGATCAGTTGCAATGTGATGTTGATCCGCGCACGCGCATCCGTGATCTTTCGGTTTCCGACCGCCAGATGGTTGAAATCGCCAAGGCGCTGTCAAAGAAAGCCGAGATTCTTATTCTTGATGAGCCGACGGCGGTTCTGACCGGGCGCGAGGTCGACATCCTGTTTGATCAGATCAAGCGCCTGCGCGATCAGGGTGTCGCGATCCTTTATATTTCCCACAAGCTTGATGAAATCAAAGCGATTGCTGATCGGGTCACGGTTCTGCGTGACGGACGGCACATCACTACCGAACCGGTTGCCGGTCTTGAAAAAGATGACATGGCGCGCTTGATGGTGGGGCGTGACATCAAGCAGATGTTTCCTGATCGTGCGCCGGGACATGCCGGTGATATCGCCCTTTCGGTGCGTAATCTGTCGGTTGACGGGCAAGTTCGCGATGCCAGTTTTGATCTGAGACGCGGCGAGGTTCTTGGCTTTGCCGGGATTGTCGGTGCGGGGCGCACGGCCCTGATGGAGGCGATCATTGGTCTGCGTGAACGCAGCGCCGGGACGATTGAGCGCAACGGTGCGCCGGTCACAATCAAGGATCTTCAGGACGCCAAAAATTGCGGAATTGCCTATCTGACCAAGGACCGCAAGGGCAGTGGGCTGCTTTTGAATATGGATATGCGGCCCAACCTGACTTTGCTGGCGCTTGAGAAATTCGGGCGTGTGATTATCGACCGCAAGGCCGAGGAAGCAGCACTTGAAGCCGCAATTGAGGCTTTTGATATTCGCGCAGCCGACCGCAAATCCAAGGTCGGCGATTTTTCCGGCGGGAACCAGCAGAAGCTTTTGCTGGCCAAGGTCATGGAAACCGACCCGGAGATCGTGATCATCGACGAGCCGACACGCGGCATCGATATCGGCACCAAAAGCCAGATTTATCATTTCATCGGCGATCTGACCAATCGCGGAAAATCCGTCATCCTCCTGTCGTCTGAAATGCCGGAGATGCTTGGCCTGTCTGACCGTATTGCGGTCATGGCAGCCGGACGCATTACCGGCATTCTTGAAGGTAACGACCGCAATGAGCATGAAATCATGCGGCACGCGACAGGAATTTCAGGCAAGCAGGGAGTGTCTGTTCATGAATAGCCTTGAGCGAACCGAAGCATCATCGTCAAGCCGGTTCCAAATCGATTTCAAGGCCCTGGGGCCGTTTCTGGCCCTTGTTGCCCTGTTTGTTTTGGGTGCAGCCATCAATGATGCGTTCCTCAGTGGTGGTAACCTTGCCAATATTTTCACCCGCGCGGCCTTTATCGGGATCATCGCCGTGGGTGCGACCTTTGTGATCACGGCAGGGGGAATTGATCTTTCGGTTGGTTCGATGGCGGCATTCATCTCGGGTGCGATGATTGTTGTAATGAATACGCTGGTCGCAACCCTTGGCGCGGGGATCGAGACGGTTCTGATTGGCGTGTTGCTGAGCGTGGTTTTGGGGGTTGCGGCGGGTGCCGTCAACGGACTGGTCAGCACCAAGGGCAAGATCGAAGCCTTTATCGTTACCCTTGGCACAATGGGGATTTACCGGTCGCTTGTGACCTATATGGCCGATGGCGGGACCCTGTCGCTTGATTTCGAAATGCGCGGTGTTTATCGCCCGGTTTATTATGGCGATGTACTGGGTATTCCGGTGCCGGTGATTGTGTTCTTTGCTGTGGCGGTCGCCGGTTATGTGTTGCTGAATATGACGCCGTTTGGCCGGAAATGCTTTGCCATCGGATCAAACGAGCAGGTTGCGCGCTATTCGGCGATCCATGTCGACCGGGTCAAAACCCTGACCTATGTGATCCAGGGACTTTGTGTGTCGCTTGCCACCATCATCTATGTGCCGCGTCTTGGGTCGGCATCAAGTTCGACCGGTGTTCTGTGGGAACTTGAAGCGATTGCTGCGGTGATTATCGGCGGCACGATGCTTAAAGGCGGTTACGGCCGCATCTGGGGCACGGTTGTTGGCGCAATCATGCTGACCACCATTGGCAATATTCTGAATTTGACGGATGCGATCAGTAATTATCTGAACGGAGCGGTTCAGGGGCTGATCATTATCGTTGCCGTGTTCCTGCAACGCGGGGACTGGCGACGCAAAAAGAGCAAATAACCGGCGATCAACGTCCGGGAAGAATGTGAAAACGCATCATTTTTTTTGATCAGGAGGAAGCGTTGATGAAAACGTTTACAAAATATCTGGGGGCAGCTTGCGTGCTGGGTCTTGGCCTTGCATCCACGACTGCACTCGCAGCAGATAAAATCAAGATCGGGGTTTCTATTCCTGCGGCGACGCATGGCTGGGCCGGTGGTCTGAACTGGCACGCCGAACAAGCTGAAAAGCGCATTGAGGCGACCTATCCGAATATTGATGTCATCGTCGTCAGTGCAAATGGTGCATCCGAACAGGCCAACGACCTTGAAGATCTGGTGTCTGTGCAGAACATCGATGCGCTGGTGGTTCTGCCGTTTGAATCCGATCCGCTGACGATTCCGGTCCAGCAGGTCAAGGAAGCAGGCAAGTTTGTAACGGTTGTTGACCGCGGGCTTTCAATTCCGGGGATCGAGGACGTTTATGTTGCCGGTAACAACCCGGAACTTGGCCGTGTGTCTGGCGAATATATCCGTGATCGTCTGAATGACGAGGGCAAGATCGTTGTCCTGCGCGGTATTCCGACCACCATTGACACCGAACGTGTGGATGCCTTCGTCGATACGCTTGATGGCTCCAAGATCGAAATCCTTGATATGAAGCACGCCAACTGGAACCGCGATGACGGCTATGAAGTCATGCAGGACTTCCTGTCGCGCTTCCCGAAAATCGATGCAGTCTGGGCACAGGATGATGACATCGCCCTTGGTGTGATCGAGGCTGTCAAACAGGCTGATCGTACAGATGAAATGTTCATCGTCGGCGGTGCTGGCATGAAAGACATCATCAAGCGCGTGATGGATGGCGACAAACTGACCCCGATTGATGTGCTTTATCCGCCGGCAATGATCGCAACCGCGATTGATATTACCGTGATGAAGTTTACCTCGAACGCGCCGGTCGAAGGCCGTTACATCCTTGGTGCGACTGTCGTGACCCAGGAAAACGCCGAGAACTTCTATTTCCCGGACAGCCCGTTCTAATCAATATTTGATTGGGATCGGCAAACCTTGGTGTCGGGCGGAAGCCCGCCCGACACCGCCATTTTCCTGAACTATCCATCCTATTGCAGTCAAAGAGGCCCGTGATGAAAACGCTTAAGGGACCGGCAATCTTTCTTGCCCAGTTTGCAGGCGATGAAGCCCCGTTCGATAACCTTGATTCCATAGGTCGCTGGGCTGCATCGCTCGGATATAAGGGGGTTCAGATCCCCAGCTGGGACAAGCGCCTGTTTGATGTTGAAAAGGCGGCAAGCAGTAAGGATTACTGCGATGAAATTACCGGCACCCTTGCCGCACATGGCGTGCAGGTGACCGAGCTTTCTACCCATCTTCAAGGTCAGCTTGTTGCCGTTCATCCGGCCTATGACGAAATGTTTGACGGCTTTGCCGCACCGGAAGTCCGCGGCAACCCCAAGGCCCGTCAGGCATGGGCCGTTGACCAGGTCAAAGCGGCGATCAAGGCATCAAACCATATGGGTATCAACGCCCATGCCACGTTCTCGGGTGCACTTGCCTGGCCTTATGTCTATCCCTGGCCGCAGCGCCCGGCAGGCTTGATCGAGACCGCCTTTGACGAGCTTGCAAAACGCTGGACGCCGATCCTTGATGCTGCCGAGGATGCAGGTGTTGACGTTTGTTATGAAATCCATCCGGGCGAGGACCTGTTTGATGGTGCGACATTCGAGATGTTCCTTGAACGCGTCAAGAACCATCCGCGCGCCAATATCCTTTATGATCCGAGCCACTTTGTTTTACAGCAGCTTGATTACCTTGATTTTATCGACATTTATGCGGATCGTATCCGCATGTTCCACGTCAAGGATGCCGAGTTCAACCCGACCGGGCGGCAAGGCGTTTATTCCGGCTATCAAGGCTGGGTCGGGCGAGCCGGGCGGTTCAGATCGCTTGGCGACGGGCAGGTGGATTTTGGTGCAATCTTCTCGAAACTGGCGGCGATTGATTTTGACGGCTGGGCCGTGCTGGAATGGGAATGTGCGCTTAAACATCCCGAAGACGGTGCCCGCGAGGGGGCCGAATTTATTAAAAACCATATCATTCGTGTGACCGAAAAGGCCTTTGACGATTTTGCCGATGGTGGCACCGACGAAGCCGCAAATCGCCGCATTCTTGGTCTTGGTTAAGGTGGCCTGATTGAGGCCAGCCCGTTCGCATACAGTCAAAAAGACATCTGGAGACAGTTATGAGCAATCCTTCCAATCCCGGTCGTCGCATTCGCCTTGGCATGGTCGGCGGTGGTCAGGGGGCCTTTATCGGTGCCGTACACCGGATCGCGGCCCGTCTTGACGATCGTTATGAACTGGTTGCCGGTGCGCTGTCATCGAAACCCGATGTTGCGGCGGCATCAGCTGCGGAATTGTTCATTGCGCCGGATCGCAGCTATGACAGTTTTGAAACCATGGCAAAGGCCGAAGCGGCGCGTGAAGATGGCATGGATGTTTGCGCAATTGTTACGCCCAACCATGTGCATTTCCCGGCAACGATGGCGATGCTGAATGCCGGGATTCATGTGATTTGTGACAAGCCGCTTTGTCTGACGGTTGATGAGGCCGAACAGATCGCTGCCAAGGTCAGGGAAACGGGGCTTTTATTTGCGCTGACCCACAATTACACCGCCTATCCGATGGTGCGCGAAGCCCGCAAGATGGTCGCCGACGGCAAGCTTGGCGATATCCGTCTGGTGCAGGTTGAATATCCGCAAGGCTGGATGGCGACACGGGTTGAGGATACCGATAACAAACAGGCTGCCTGGCGGTCTGATCCGGCAAAGGCTGGCATGGGGGGGGCGCTTGGTGATATTGGAACGCACGCCCATAACCTTGCCGAGTTTGTCACCGGGCTTGAGATCAGCGAACTGTGTGCGGATGTCGATGCGCTGGTGCCGGGGCGCAAGCTTGATGACAATGTGCAGATCCTGCTGCGCTATAACAATGGTGCGCGTGGCATGCTGTGGGCAAGCCAGGTTGCCGTTGGCCACGAAAACGGCCTGCGTCTTCGGGTCTATGGGGACAAGGGCGGTATTGAATGGGCCCAGGAACATCCAAACCACCTGCATTTCCGACCGCTTGACGGTCGTCCGGAACTGATGACGCGTGGCGGTGCGGGCATCGGTGCGGAGGGGATGCGCGGGGTGCGCGTCCCGCCGGGACACCCGGAAGGATATCTTGAGGGCTTTGCGAACCTTTACACGGACTTCGCCGATCAGCTGAACGCCCATATCAGCGGGACCAAACCCGATGCCGGATCGCTTTTGGTGCCCGGCGTGGTTGAGGGTCTTAAGGGTATGAAATTTGTCGAGGCCGTCGTGCGGTCCGGGCGGGACGGGGCCGTGTGGGTCAAGATGTGATTGCCGTGCGGATCTGTTCATCTGGGGATTACAGATACCAGCCGATCACATGATACGGATTCTTCCCGACCGGCACCTTGTCGGCGTCGCAGCCGCTGCCTCAATGGCAGCGGCTTTTTTTTCGGCGCTGCTTTGGATGAAATTATTGCTTTCGATCATTGCAAACGGGGGTGCGAAAACGTCGGATCGTTCACGAAGTCCGGGGTGATTTGTCAGGGGATGTGAATTTTTACGTGCGATTCTCTCACGGCATGTGGCCCGGTTTATACTTCTGGATGGTGTGATATCCGGGGCGAGAGGCCAGATGTCCGGTTTGAAAATTCCGAGCTCCGGCAGCCTTTTTATTTATTGAAATCATAAGCTTGATGAACGTTTGACGTGGGTGTGCCGCAGTTCACACCACCGCTGGTTTTCCACGAAGTGAAAAAGAATTACCAGTTGATTGATCCCCTATTGATGGTTTTTTCGTAAGGGTGTTTGCTTGAAAGATAATAAATAAATCTACCTTCAGGGAAAAACCGGGAGCGTTCGCATGCCCGAAAAGCCAAGGCTTCTGATTACACGCCGTCTCCGCGATGCCGTTCAGGCACGTGCGGCGCGTGACTATCAGGTGCTGACAAATGATGAAGACCGTGTCTTTACCCGCGACGAGCTGATCGAGAAATGTCAGCATGTTGATGCGGTATTGCCGTGCCATTCCGAACATTTCTCGGCCGAGGTGATCGCGGCATTGCCCGAGCGCCTCAGGATCATTGCCAATCACTCGGTCGGTGTCGATCACGTTGACCTGTCAGCCGCCAGGGATGCGGGCATTGTGGTCACCAACACGCCCGACGTCCTGTCGGATGCCACGGCGGAAATTGCCATGCTGTGCATGCTTGGGGCTGCGCGTCGCGGGGCCGAGGGGGACGCCATGGTGCGGGCCGGGAAATGGGATTTCTGGTCACCGGCCTTCATGGTCGGGCGGCAGGTCACCGGCAAGCGCTTTGGCGTTCTCGGGATGGGACGTGTCGGGCAGGTGGCAGCCGAACGCGCGCGTGGTTTTGGAATGACTGTTCATTATCACAATCGCCAGCCGGTCCCGGATCATCTGGCCAAGGGTGCAATCTACCATGACACCATTGAAGGGCTGTTTGCCAATTCCGATGTGTTGTCACTGCACTGCCCGTCAACACCGGAAACCACCGGCATCATCAATGCCCGGACCATCGGACTGTTGCCGGACCGGGCGATCCTTGTGAATACCGCGCGCGGCAATCTGGTGGACGAGGATGCGCTGGTTGATGCGCTTGAAAGCGGCAAGCTTTTTGCCGCCGGACTTGATGTGTTTCGGAGTGAACCCGGTGGAAATCAACGGATTAGCGCGTTGAAAAACGTATTTCTGTTGCCACATATAGGCTCCGCTACCGAAGAAACACGCGATGCGATGGGATATCGCGCGCTTGATAATCTTGATGCGTATTTTTCTGGCCGTGAACCGGGCGACCGGGTGGCATAAAAAGGCGGGAAAACCGCCGGATATCAGTTAGTTCACAAGTTCTAATAATAAGAAAATGCGTGCCGTTTTTCTGGTCCCGAAACGGGATAAGCGCATGATCAATGACTTTCATTACTGAGGTCAGGGACTTTTGAAGGCTGACAGTTATCGTTGGTTTTCCGGCAATGGTTGTCGGAAAAAGCGATAAATCTGGGAGGAAATAATGGATATGAAGACCAAGTCAAAAGACGTGAAGTCCAAGGAAGTATCCCGCCGTTCGTTCCTTACCAAAGGTGCGACCGGGGTCGTTGCCGGCGGTGCAGCAGCATCAGGGCTGTTTGCCGCACCTGCCGTTCATGCACAACCGGCACCGATGGTGCTGAAAATGCAAACTTCCTGGCCGTCATCCGACATCTGGATGACGTTTGCCCAGCAATATGTTGACCGCGTAGAAGCCATGTCCGGTGGGCGTCTGAAGATCGACCTTCTTCCGGCCGGTGCGGTTGTTGCTGCCTTCCAGGTTCTGGATGGCGTGAATGACGGTGTTATCGATATCGCCCATTCCGTTCCGGTTTACTGGTACGGCAAGAACAAGGCGGCTTCCCTGTTTGGCACCGGTCCGGTCTTTGGTGGTTCTGCAACCACCATGCTGAGCTGGTTCTATGCGGGGGGCGGCGAAGAGTTCTATCGCGAACTGATCCAGGACGTTATGGGTCTTGATATCGTTGGTCTTCTTGGCTTCCCGATGCCGGCACAGCCGTTCGGCTGGTTCAAGGGCCAGGTGAACTCGGTTGCTGATATTCAGGGCTTCAAATATCGTACCGTTGGTCTGGCAGCGGACCTTCTGCAGTCGATGGGCATGTCTGTTGCACAGCTTCCGGGCGGCGAGATCGTCCCGGCGATGGAACGCGGTGTGATTGATGCGTTCGAATTCAACAACCCGTCATCGGATATGCGTTTCGGCGCGCAGGACGTTGCGAAGAACTATTATCTGTCTTCGTACCACCAGGCATCTGAAAGCTTCGAATTCCTGTTCAACAAATCGTTGATGGAAGACCTTGATCCGGATCTGCAAGCGATCCTGCGTCACGCAGTCGAAGCAGCTTCGACCTCGAACACTGCGCTGGCGATGGATAACTATTCTGCCGACTTGCAGAAACTCCAGGACGAAGGTGTTGAAGTTCACCGGACCTCGAAAGAGATCCTGGCAGCACAGCTTGAGGCTTGGGACAAACTGATCCCGACACTTGAAGCTGATCCGTTCATGAAGCGTGTTCTGGACAGCCAGCGTGCGTGGGTTGAACGCGTAACCTATTACGAACTGATGAACTCGCCTGATTATCAGCTTGCCTACGATCACTACTTCCCGGGCAAACTGAAACTCTGATCAACCGGCCAAGGTTTTTCAGTGTTGCGATGAAATCTGACTGCCCCGTCTGGTGCGATTGCATCAGGCGGGGTGGTTCATAGGCTAACGGACAGGGTTTCATGATTGGATTTATTGAATTCGCGGACAAGCTTTCTGGCTGGTTTGGCAAGGCTTTTGGCTGGTTGATCATTCTGATGACGGTCGGCATGAGCTATGAGGTTGCTGCGCGATACCTCTTTAACGCACCCACGACATGGTCGCTTGATGTTTCATTCATCATGTATGGCACGCTGTTCATGATGGGCGGGGCCTATACCCTGTCACGCGGCGGGCATGTCCGGGGGGATTTCCTGTACCGTCTCTGGAAGCCCAAGACGCAGGCGATGGTCGATCTGGTGCTTTATATCTTCTTCTTCTTCCCCGGTGTGACCGCCCTTATTCTGGTCGGTAGCAAATATGCCATCCGGTCGTGGGGATATGGCGAAGTAAGTGTGAACAGCCCGGCGGGTGTTCCGATTTTCCAATTCAAGGCGGTGATGGTCGCGGCCGGTATTCTTCTTTTCATCCAGGGTATTGCCCAGGTGATGCGCTGTATTCTCTGTATCCGTGAAGGGTACTGGCGCAATGCAGATGATGATGTTGAAGAAACCGAAGAACTGCTGATCAAGCAGCGCGTGGTCAAAGAAGACTGATGATGTTCAGCCTTTGCCAGCCATACGCCAGATACGCCCCCGAACGGAGCTTCCAAAGTGATTGACGCACATGTCGCCCTTATGATGTTGGGCATCTTTATTATACTGGTATTTCTGGGTTTTCCGGTTGCCTTTACCCTGATGGCGCTGGGGATCGGATTTGGCTATTACGCCTATTTCGACGACGGCCGCATGTGGCGGGCCTTTAACCGGCTTGCCGAAGACAGTGACACCCTTACATCCGCGATAACGTGGGTTGAAGGGGCGTTTAACAACCGAATATTCGATCTGTTTATCAACCAGACATATACGGTGATGTCCAACGAGGTGCTGACCGCAGTGCCGCTGTTCCTGTTCATGGGGTACATCGTTGAACGTGCCAATATCGTCAACCGGTTGTTCTCCACACTTAACATTGCCGCACGCAACATTCCCGGATCGCTTGGCGTTGCCGCACTTGTGACCTGTGCGTTGTTTGCGACGGCAACCGGGATTGTCGGTGCGGTTGTGACCCTTATGGGGATGCTTGCCCTGCCTGCGATGCTTAAGGCGCGTTACGATAAAAGCTTTGCTGCGGGCATCATTTGTGCCGGCGGGACGCTTGGTATTCTGATCCCGCCATCAATCATGCTGATTGTTTATGCCGCAGCATCGGGTGTGTCGATTGTGCGTCTTTATGCCGGTGCGCTTTTGCCGGGCCTGACCCTTGTCGGTTTGTATCTTTTGTATGTGATGGGCCGCGCAATGTTGCAGCCCAAAGCCGCCCCGCGCCCGACCAGTGATGAAATCCCGGAAGTTCCGCTGCCCAAAGTCCTCTGGATGCTGGCGACATCGTTCTTCCCGCTGGCGTTCCTTATTCTGGCGGTTCTGGGTTCGATCCTGTTTGGTCTGGCCACTCCGACCGAGGCAGCATCGATTGGTGCGCTTGGCGGGATGATCCTTGCGGCGGCATACCGCGCGCTGACCTTTGATCGTCTGCGTGAGTCGGTTTATCTGACCGTTCGGACATCGGCCATGGTGTGCTGGCTGTTTGTCGGTTCCTATACCTTCTCGTCTGTGTTCTCCTATCTTGGCGGGGAACATGTGATTGCCGAATTCGTTGGCGGTCTTGACCTGACGCCGCTTCAGTTCCTGTTGCTTGCACAGCTGATCATCTTCCTGCTGGGCTGGCCGCTGGAATGGTCGGAAATCATCATCATCTTTGTGCCGATCTTCCTGCCGCTGTTGCCGCTGTTTGATATTGATCCGCTGTTCTTTGGCATTCTTGTTGCCCTGAACCTTCAGACTTCGTTCCTGACCCCGCCCATGGCGATGTCGGCCTATTACCTCAAAGGGGTGGCACCAAGCGGGTTGTTGCTGACCGATATCTTCAAGGGGATCATGCCGTTCCTGTTCATGGTGATTGTCAGCATGGTTCTGATGTATGCGTTCCCGCAAATCGTGTTCCATCTGCCCGATCTGTTCTATGGCGCACGGTAAGGGGATCGATTGATGAGCAGCATTCATCCGTTACTGACACTTGATGTCGTCGAATTGCGGGACCGCCTTGCCAGCGGGGCGGTCCGCGCAGTCGAATATGTCGAGGCGTGTCTTGCCCGGATCGCCGAGGTCGAGCCACAGGTGCAGGCATGGGCATGGCTTGATGGTGATCATGCCCTTGCCCAGGCGCGCGCCCTTGATGCCCGTCGTCAATCAGGTGCCCCGATCGGCCCGCTTCATGGCCTGCCGGTAGGACTGAAAGACGTTATTGATACGGCAAAAATCCCGACATCAAACGGCACGCCACTTGATGAGGGCCGGGTGCCCGAGGAAGACGCTGTTCTGGTTTCGCGTCTTAAGGCGGCCGGTGCGATCATTATGGGCAAGACGGTCTCGACCGAGCTTGCCTTTATGCATCCGTCCAAAACCCGCAACCCGCACAACCCGGAACATACACCGGGCGGATCATCCGCCGGATCGGCAGCAGCGGTGGCCGCGGCCATGGTGCCATTGGCGGTGGGAACCCAAACCGGCGGATCGGTCATCCGTCCGGCATCGTTTTGCGGTGTGGTCGGGTTCAAACCGACATTCGGGGCAATTGCCCGAACCGGTGTGCTAAGCCAAAGTCCGACCCTTGATACAATCGGTGTTTTTGCCAGTTCGATCAACGGGGCTGCGATGGTTGCGGAAAGCCTGTTTGGCTATGACGCGAAAGACCCGGCAACCACACCAAGTCCGACGCCGCGCTTGCTTGATATTGCCAAAAGCGATCCGCTGGTGACCCCGATGTTTGCCTTTGTCCGTCCGCCGCAATTCGAGGAGGTCGCAGACGAGGAAAGCATTCTGGCGTTTGGCGAAATTACCAGCATGCTTGGTGATCAATGCTTTGAAACACCATTGCCAAAGGCCTTTGATGATGCGGCTTCGCTTCGGGCCAGGATCAATTTTGCCGAAATGGCCAAAGATTATTACGGTTATGAAAAGCGTGGCCGCGATCAGTTGTCGCCTGAAATTCTTGAGGCAATTGACAAGGGCAATGACGTCAAGGCCCGTGATTATCTGGCGGCCCTTGACTGGCGCAAGGTGTTGAATGCGGGACTGGACGAAGTGTTCAAGCGGTGTGATGCAATTATCACCCCGGCAGCACCCGGACCCGCCCCGGCAAGTCTCAGGACCACGGGCAACCCGATCTTTAACGGGCTTTGGACATTCTGTGGCACCCCGGCTGTGACCATTCCGCTGTTATGGTCGCAAAACGGTATGCCGATCGGTGTTCAGCTTGTCGGGCGGATTGGCGATGATGCGCGGTTGATGCGCACAGCGAACTGGTTGAACAAATTTCTGAAAGCTCAGGAGGACGCGTGATGCAAAACAGTCTTTTAAATCGTGTCATGGCCTTGCTGGCCTTTGTCGTCCTTGTCGGATTTGTCGGCATTCTGGTGGTCTATGTGCCGCGCTGGGATCTTGGCATCATGGTCGCATTGTGCGTCGGGCTTGCCGGATGGGATATCTGGCATGTTGCGATGGGCCACAAGGAAGACAAGCACTGATCTGTCGGGGAAACCCGAAAGATGCAAGCAAACTGAGGAGGCAGGAACATGTTCCTGCCTCCTTTTTGTTATTTACGGTCAGGGGTGGTGACAAGGTTTTCAATCGGCGGGATTGATGTGACCTTGACCTTTTTGGTGACGATATAGGTGAAATACCGGTCAATCCCGATATCGGACACCAGCAACCGGTCGATCAGGCGTTGATAGGCATCAACGTCATGGCACAGCACCTTGAGCATGTAATCGACCCCGCCGCCAAGCGCATAGCATTCGATGATTTCGGGGATGTCCTGCACGGCCTTTTCGAAGATTTCGAAATCGGCATGCTGGTGATGACGCAGGGTGACTTCGGTCATCACCAATGTCGGTTTGACCAGTTTTTCCAGATTGATATGGGCGTGATATCCGGAAATGACGCCAAGGTCTTCAAGGCGTTTCAGGCGTTCCCAGCACGGACTTGGCGAAAGGTTCACCGCCTCGGCCAGCTTGACCTTGGTGATGCGCCCTTCGCGTTGCAGGGTTTTGAGGATTTTCAGATCCAGCTCATCCAGTCTGACCATGGTCAGAGTACCTCGGCAATCACGGCCAGACAGTCCCCCGTCTTGATCAGTCCGGGGAAGTGACGACACGATAGAATACCATCGCGCGGGGCATGATATTCACGTGGTTCTGTGCCAGTGCGTTCAACATCATAGATGCGGGCAATCAGATCACCCTTCCTGACCATGGCACCCAGATCAACACAGGGTTCAAACAGGCCGGTTGCCTCGGATGCGACAAAGCAATTGTCATCAGGCATATCAAGCATGGTGGTGCCATCCGGTGCAGGATCGATATCACCTGACATGATGCCCGCATGGATCAGGATGTTGCGCACACCGCGATCAGCAATGGCAACCCGTTCTGCGGTGGTTGACCCGCCACCCCCCAGTTCGGTGGTGACAAAGGTTTTGCCTGCTTCCTCGACCACGGTGTCAAACATGCCAACCGCATCAAGTTCAAGCATCATCATGGCATAGGGGGCGCCAAAGGCCTTCATCGCGGCAACGCAACGGGCTTCCTGTTCCTTGTCAGGCAGGACATGGGCCGCCGCAAACGGGATGAAATCAAGCGTCTTGCCGCCGGAATGGATATCAAGAACGATATCGGCCCCGGGCACCAGATAGCGCAGGATATAATCCGCAATTTTTTGCGTCACGGTGCCATCAGGCTTGCCGGGATAGGACCGGTTCATGTTGCCTGCATCAATCGGGGAGGTGCGCGACGCACTGCGAAATGCCGGATAGTTCATGGCAGGCAGGATGATCACCCGCCCGCGGATATCCGCGGGTTCAAGCGACCCTGCCAGTTTGAAAAGCGATACCAGCCCTTCATATTCGTCACCATGGTTGCCACCGGTCAAAAGGGCAGTGGGGCCATCGCCATTTTGAACAACCGTGATCGGGATCATCACGGCCCCCCATGCGGAATCGTCACGCGAATAGGGCAGCTTTAAAAAGCCGTGATGGACGCCATCCTGATCAAGCGGGATCGTCGGGCTGATGGGTGATGGTTTTGTCATGGCCGTATCCTTGAAAAAGCCCGGTCACGCGACCGTCGTTCCCGGGCTGTGGTATCGGGCACCGGATATCTGGTGTTTCACAAATGATCCGGTGCGGCGTTGATCGGGCTAGTTCTTGACGAACAGCTGGCGCGGATAACTGGTCAGTGTTTTGCTGCCGGTCTCCGTGATCATCATGCTTTCGGTGATCTCGATCCCCCAGTCATCAAACCAGAGGCCCGGCATGAAGTGGAATGTCATGCCCGGTTCAAGAACCGTGCGATCACCGGGACGCAGGCTCATGGTGCGTTCGCCCCAGTCTGGCGGATAGGAAAGACCGATCGGATAGCCACAGCGACTGTCTTTTTCGATGCCGTATTTCTGAAGAACGCCAAAGAAGGCAAGTGCGATGTCTTCGCAGACATTCCCCGGCTTTGCGGCTTCCAGCCCGGCCTGAAGGCCTTCGATCAGGGCGTTTTCGGCATCAAGGAAACGCTGATCGGGATCGCCAAGATAGATCGTGCGCGAAAGCGGCGCGTGATAGCGCTTGTAGCATCCGGCAATCTCGAAGAATGTCCCGGCATTGCCCGGAATGGGTTTTTCATCCCAGGTCAGATGCGGGGCGCTGGCATCCTGTCCGGATGGCAGCAACGGCACAATTGCCGGGTAATCCCCGCCAATCCCGTCAATGCCAGCGATGCCGGTACGGAAGATTTCAGCAACCAGTTCGTTCTTGCGCATGCCCGGCTCGACGATTTCGAAAATGCGTTCATGCATGTTCTCGACGATGCGTGCGGCCTGGCGCATATAGAAAATCTCGGTCTCGGATTTTACGGCGCGCTGCCAGTTCACCAGTGCGGTTGCATCGGTGAATTTGGCGTTTGGCAGATGCGTTTGAAGCTGAAGGAAAGCCTTGGCAGAGAAATAGTAATTATCCATTTCCACACCGATCCTGCGCGCCCCCCAACCGCGATGCTCGATCACCTCGGCAAGGTAATCCATCGGGTGATGGGTGGTTGATTGCACATAGTAATCGGCATAGGGAATGATGCGATCATGGGTCATATAGACCGTGCGCTTTGCGCCATTGGCGTCCTGGGATCGCCCGAACCAGATCGGGTCGTCTTCGATCGGGACAAGCACACATTGATGGACATAAAAGGACCAGCCATCATAGCCGGTCAGCCAGGCCATGTTTGACGGATCGGTCACGATCAAAAGATCGAGACCCTTCTCCACCATGGCGTTTTTGGTTTTCTCCAGACGCTCGGCATATTCCTCGCGCGTGAAATTCAATTCAACCTGGCTCATCGCAGGCCTCCAAAAAAGGCGGGTTTCAGTTTTTCCTGACCCATGTTCCTTGTGTTGTTAAGACGATATCTCGACACCAGCGTTGGCTGCGTCACAGCGTTCGCGGGCGAGGGTGGCGATTGCGGTGTCCTGGACACCGGTTCCGGTCAGGTCACAGACCGTCATCTGGCGGGCAGATGTTCTTCCCGCAGCAGATTTGGCGATGACCTGTCCAAGTTCGGGGAATGTGTCGTCCGTACCGACAATTCCGGCATCAATGGCATGATGAAGTTCGCCAAGGATGCGTGTTTGCGCCTGACTGTCGCAGACATAAAGGTCTGCCTTGCCAATCAGGGCAGGATCGATTTCGTTTTTGTGTTCGGCATCCGACCCCATGGCGGTGACATGGGTACCAGCGGCAACCCAGTCGGCCATCAGAACCGGTTCACGGGCCGGGGTGGTGGTGACAATGATGTCGGCACCCGATGCCGCCTCCTTGCCATCGGTGGTGGCCGTAACCGGAATGCCAAGTTCCCGTGAAGCTGCCTTGGCGCAGGCTTCGGCCTTGGCGATGTCACGCGCCCAGATGGTTGCCGATGTAATATCGCGCACCAGCGTCAGGGCCCTAAGCTGCAAGCGGGCCTGAACACCGGCGCCGAAAATTGCGGCATGTCTGGCATCAGGTCGTGCAAGGTGCTTTGCCGCCACACCACCGGCGGCGGCGGTGCGGATATCGGTCAGATAGCCGTTATCGAGCAGGACGGCTTCAAGCATGCCGGTTTTTGATGAAAACAGGTTCATCATGCCATTGACCGATGGCAGACCCAGTTTCGGATTGTCAAAAAAGCCCGGGCTTATTTTGATGGCAAAGCCGTCAAGGCCCGGAACATAGGCGGTTTTGACATCGACCTCGCCATTATATTCGTCGATATCCAGACGCAGGATCGGCGGCATCCGGACATCCCTGGTCGCCAGCGCATGAAAGGCGTTTTCGACACAGGTGATCGCATCCATATCAAGATCAATCACCTTGCGAAGGTCGCTTTCGGTCAGAATTCTGATTTGGGGCATATCGGTTACTCCGCCATCAGGTCGACGTCTTCGCCGCCAGCAATGCGTTTATGCAATGCCATGTCGATATTGCAGCCCGTGGTCAGAACAACCGTCTGGCCGGGATTATCAACCAGTCCGGCACGCAGGGCTGCGATACCAACGGCACCTGCCCCCTCGAT
Organism: Thalassospira profundimaris; assembly: GCF_003326795.1. GTDB lineage: Bacteria > Pseudomonadota > Alphaproteobacteria > Rhodospirillales > Thalassospiraceae > Thalassospira > Thalassospira profundimaris_C. The sequence goes on from NZ_JPWI01000006.1 coordinate 182,979, forward strand.
CACCTGCTGGTCATCGTGGTAGGCGGCGCGAATGCCATCGGCAATCTGGGCTTCATTGACCAGAACGAAATCGTCGGTCAGATCAGCACACATATCGAAGGTGTATTGATTGTTTTCACCAATGCCGCCGCCAAGGCTGTCGGCAAGGGTCGGAAGTTCCCGGACTGCGGTGGGTTTGCCTTCCTGAAGGCTTGTGATCATCGCGCAGCCGCGTTCCATCGAAATGCCAACCACCCGGATGCCCGGATTGATCGATTTGGCCACCAGCGCCACACCGGCCAGAAGCCCGCCACCTGACAATGGCACCAGAAGGGTGTCAACATCTGGCAGGGCTTCGATCACCTCAAGGCCCAATGTCCCCTGACCGGCAATGATGTCGGCATGGTCAAAGGGCGGCAGCATGGTCATGCCGTCTTCCTTAACAAGGCGATCGACCTCATGCTGGGCTTCATCCTGTGACCGGCCGATGATGCGGACTTCTGCCCCTTGGGCGCGGATGCCATCAACCTTGTTTTGCGGGACCAACTCGGACATGCAAATCACCGAGCGCACCCCGGCATTGCGCGCTGCATAGGCAAGGGCGCGACCATAATTGCCCGTGGATACACCAACCACGCCTTTGGCCTTCTGGGCATCGCTCAAGCGCAATACGGCATTGGCCGCACCACGCAGCTTGAAGCTGCCGGTATATTGTTGCTGTTCACATTTGAGCCAGACCGGGCTGCCCACTTGTTCGGAAAGGGCGGTGGACGGACGCAACGGCGTATGGATCACATGACCCGCAATGGTTTTGCGGGCAGAAAGAACATCCGCAAATGTGATGGGGTCTTTCATGAGGCCTCGACTTGTTCTTCGGGTTGTGGGGCATGGTCAAACAGGGTTCCGAACCCTGTGACCGGTTTGTCATAGCCAAGCAGATGAAGCGCATGCCAGATCAGGGCCTGATTGCTGGTGATCACCGGTTTGCCGAGTTGCTGTTCGGCTTTGGCGGCAATTTCGGCAGACCGAATGGCGGTGCAGGAAATGAACACAGCATCGGCATCGGGTGTATCGACCTTCAAGGCTGCTTCAAGCAGGGCACTTGGCGGCAAAGCGGTCATATCAAGATCGCTATCAAGGCCAAATCCCATCATCCGGGTGGCCTCAAAGCCTCTGGCGGTAAAGCCAGAGGCAACCGATTGCGTTACTTCGGCAAGATAGGGGGTGACGATGGCAATTTTTTGCGCACCCACAGCACGCAATGCCAGTTCGCTTGCAAGCATCGGATTGGTGACGCGCACGCCGGGCATTCCCTGATTGATCAGTTCGGCGATCTTGTCCGATCCGGTAACAGCTGTTCCCGATGTGCAGCCGAAAATAACAACATCAACGCCGTAACCGGGCATCAGGGTCCGTGCCGCGCGCGGCAGATCGGCTGCCATTGAACGCAGGTTCTCAACGGTGACCGGATTGGCATTTTCGATGCGTGTGGTGAACAGGCGCACATCATCGGGCAGGATGTTGCGCAGGTCATCCTCGCTATTGAAGTCAGTCGCCAGTGTGATCAGCCCGATCTTTCCCGCAGGTCCAACGGGGTCTGGAAAATAGGGCAGGTCTACCGGCTCTGGCGTGACCGCTGGGGATACGGACATCATCCTGAACTCCATGGATGGGGTGGTCCTGTTGGCACGTGGGGACCACCCCGGTTTCACTTGTTATCGAGTATGTTTCCGGGAAGTCCCGGTCCTGTTCCGGTTTTGCCTAGTGGAAGGCAAGCTCGGGCAGGAACAATGCGATTTGCGGAATGAAAATCAGAATCACGGCTGCAAGCAGCAGCATGAAAATGAAAGGTGGCGTTCCGCGAATGACCTCGGCATAGGGTCGCCTGAAGATCGCAATTGCCGTAAAGATATCGCACCCGAATGGCGGTGTGGCTGACCCGATGGCGACCTGCAAGGTAACCAGCGTGCCGACCAGAACCGGATCCAGACCGGCAGCATTGACCAGCGGCATGAAGATCGGGGTCAGAACCAGAATGACGACAATCGGGTCAACGAACATGCAGCCGACAAAGAAGGCGATGCAGATCGCCGCCAGAATGACATAGGGATGTGCCCCTTCAAGACCCAGGGCACCGATCACATGTTGCGGAATCTGGGCAAAGGAAATCACAAACGAGAATGTCGTGCCTGCGCCAACCAGAATAAACACAACAGCCGTGATCAGGCCGGTTGATCGCGCGATTTCAAGAAGCTCGGACCATTTGACCGATTTGAAAATGATCACTTCAAGGATGATGGCATAGACCACGGCGACCGCTGCGACCTCGGTCGGGCTGACCCAGCCCAGATAGATGCCGCCGACGATCAGAACCGGGAACATGATGGCAGGACCGGCATTGATCACAGCACGACCGCGTTCCGCCCAGGTCATGCGCGGAATGGTCGGGATGTTGTGCTTCTTGGCGTAATACATGCAGTAAAGCGAGAACATGATCAGGATCAGAATGCCCGGACCAATGCCTGCGAGGAACAGCTCGCCAATCGAGACTTTGCCAACGACGCCAAAGACGATCATGCCGATGGATGGCGGGATCAGAAAGGCAATGTCACTGGCGTTAATGATCAGTGCGATGGCGAATTTGTCTTCGTAACCGGCCTTGAGCATCTTGGGGCGCAGCGGTCCGCCCATGGCGACCACAGTCGCCTGCGTTGAACCAGACACCGCGCCGAACATTGTGCAACCAAGTGCGGTGGTTACGGCAAGACCGCCCCGGACATGGCCGACAAAGGTCATGGCAAGATCAATCAGCCGGTTGGCTGTATGGCCCTTTGTCACGATGTCAGCGGCAAAGATGAACATCGGCACGGCAATCAGGGCAACAGGCGAGATGCCGGTGACCATTTGCTGGATCAGAATGCGTTCGGGAATGGGCATGTAAAAGGCGAATGCCACAACACTGGCAGTCGCAAGCGGGACCATCATCGGGAAGCCGAGTACCAGCAGGACCAGCATCACCAGAAGGATTGAGGTTCCTAAATCCATTTTTCCGTCCTCCTTACAGGTGATGATCTTCGGCTTCGAACGTGTCTTCGACCCGATAGGACAGATGCGTGCCGGGTTTGAAGATGTTCGTCGCAGCAGCGAACAGGAACTGAATGCCGGTAACGGTCAGACCGAACGGAACCCAGAGGACGGTGAAGTAATAGGGAATGCGCAAGGCCGGTGTCAGTCGGTTCGACTTGATCAGCGACATCACATAATCAACAGAATACCAGGCCAGCAGGAACAGAAGGCATGCGGTGCCCGTGGTGATGATAATCATCATGATCTTGCCCGACTTCGGGCCAAGCATATCGGTAAAGGCCGACATGCGAATGTGGCGCCCCATGCGGGCCGCCTCGCTAATGCCGACAAAAGTAACAAGAATAATCAGAAACTGATTGAGCTCTTCGGAAAAGAAGATGCTCGAACTGAACCCGAGACGCATGATCACGTTGGCGACGGTATTGACCGCCATGATCACGATGCTCCACCCCAGAAGCTGGCGCTCGATCACGGATAATCCGTCATCAAGATGTTTCAGAATGCCCAGCACCCCGCCACTCGGGGCGGGGGTCTCCCCGTTAGAACCTGACATACGACCTCCTTGATGCGCGTGCGAGACATTGTTGCAGAACGTGCTGTGCGGTGAATGGTTCCCTCCCACACGTGTTGTCGTTCGCTTCGCGCCGGTTTGGTCAGAATAAAAACGCTTTGTCGCGGTTCAATCAGATTTTTGTCATGACACAAAAATCAATACATAACGTCGAAGGCATGGACCCCGGGCATCTGTTCCATCGTATGGCGGATTTGCATCAGGGCGTGATGCAGGGTCGGGGTGTCAGGCGCGCCGCCAAGGCAGATGCGGATGGCATTCGGGCGGGGAACCTTGACCGTCATGAACGGGTCGGAAATCGTGACGGCAATGCCGTTTTTACGCAATTCCGAGGCGAACCATTCTTCCTGCCAGTGGGCCGGAATTCGAACCCAGGCGCTGAGCGATGTCGGGTGATGACGGACAACTGCACTTCCCAAAACCTCTGCGACAAGGGCCTGTCTTTCGCGCATCAGGGCACGCTGGACCGTAACGGCCTGTTCGACGGTTCCATCGGCAATCCAGCGTGCCCCGATCTCTGCCATCAATGGAGTCCCCATCCATCCGGTGACACGCAAAACGCTGCTGGCACGAATCGAAAGGTGCTGTGGCACGGTCAGAAAACCGGTTCTAAGGCCGGGCATGACGATCTTGGTCAGGCTTGAAACATGGAAACCGAGCTTGGGCAGGAAGCTTGTGATGGGCGGCAGGTTCTGTTCCAGAAGCGGGCGATAGACGTCGTCTTCAATCACATAGACACCGTAATGTTCGGCAATCTCGGCAATCTTTTTACGGCGTTCAAGCCCCATCAGACAGTTGGTCGGATTGGTGAAAACCGGTGTGACGACAAGCGCACGGATCTGTCGATGCTGACATTCCCGTTCAAAGGCGTCAGGCAGGATGCCCTCGTCATCGGTTGGCAGGGCACCAAGCTTGAAGCGCAGGATACTGGCCGTTCCGATCACGCCATGATCGGTCAGGCTTTCGGTCAGGACAACATCATCAGGCTGCACAACTGTGGCAAGGGCCGTAAAGACGCCCTGTGCCGCGCCGTTGGTCACCAGCAGGTTGGGAATGGCAACATCAACGCCATATCCGGCAAGCCATGTGCGGCCGATTTCACGGTGATATTCGAAACCGGCAACCGGTCGGCAGCTTTCCATCCAGCCATGATGGGGCTCTTCGGCAAGGCGTGCGTGGACCTGGCGTGACAGGTCATTGTGAAAATCGGTATAGGCCGCGCGCACGATCGAAAGATCGATCAGGTCAGGCTGGCGGCTATCAAGAATGAAGGTCGAAGCCCGGTCGGTCAGGCGGGCCTGAACAAAGGTCCCGCGTCGCCGTTCGGAGCGCAAATAGCCCTGTCTTTCGACTTCCTTATAGGCTGCACTTACTGTCTGGACGCTGACTTTCAGGCGATAGGCCAGTTCGCGATGCGTCGGCATCCGGACATCGTGACGCAAGCGACCCGATTCGATGTCGGTGATGATCGCTTCGACCAATGCCTTGTATTTCGGGCCTGTTTCGCCGCTGAGATTGATGTCTGGCAGCCACATGGTTCGATTCCCACCCTCTGTGTTTTGCCGAACCCTAACATGAGCTGCGGGTTAATGTGTAGACGTCAATGTTATTTTGTCATGAAACAAAACTAACATTGACCTGATGCAGGAACATTTCAACACTTTGCGCGTTCATGACATTGATGTGCCAACTAAACGCCCCTGATTCCGGGTCAATACTCGGTCGTTGCGCGTAACAATAAGGGAGACTTCGATATGAGTTTGAACAAACTCTTAAAGGCGACCCTGTCTGCTGCCGCCCTGTTCGCAGTAGCCGGGACCGCTGTCCATGCTGAAGAATGGAAATTCGCCCACGAGGAAAGCCCGGGTGATGTTCAGGACCTTTATGCCCAGGAATTCAAACGCCTGGTGGAAGAGAAGACCAATGGTGATGTGACGGTTACCATCTACACCTATGGTCAGCTCGGTACTGAAAATGACATTACGGAACTGACGGCCGCGGGTGCGGTTCAGTTCTCGAACGCGTCGCCGGGCCATCTCGGTACGTTCGTTCCGGAAATTCAGGTCTTTGGCGTTCCGTATCTGTTGTCGCAGGACAACGACGTGAACAAGAAAGTCCTTTCAGGCAGCCCGACCATTTATGATGGTCTGGGCAAGGATTTCGAGTCCAAGGGACTTAAGCTCTATACCATGTATCCGGAAGGTGAAATGGTCTGGACCACCAAGAAAGAAGTCAAGGAGCCGGCTGATTTCGATGGTGTGAAATTCCGTGTGATGACTTCTCCGATCCTGATCGAGACTTATAAATCGTTTGGTTCGGATCCGGTTGCACTGCCATGGGGCGAAGTTTATTCGGGTCTTCAGACCAGCGTTATCGACGCCCAGGTCAACCCGATCTTCTTCATCGAAAGTGCAAAATTCTATGAAGTTACCGACTACCTGATTTATGCCGGTCAGCAGCAATACACGACCACCGTTGTGTCAAATGCCGATTTCTATGCAGGTCTGTCGGACGAGCGCAAAGCGATGCTTGCAGAAGTGAAGGCCGAACTGGATGACTTCATTTACGAAGCCCAGAAGAAAGCCAACGATTCTGCACTTGAGCGCATCAAGAAAGCCAAGCCTGACATTGAAGTCATTCGTCTGAATGACCAGCAGCGCGCTGCTTTCAAGGAAGCGTCCAAAGGCATTGGCGCATCGCTGGTTGAGGAAGTTGGTGGTGACACCAAGGAAGTTCTCGACTCCCTGCGCAAGGAATTCGGTACGGCAATGTAAGGGTTCTGCCCCTTATCCGACCTTAATTGCAAAACCCCCGCAAATCCGATTTGCGGGGGTTTCTTTTCTGCAAAGTTTGCTCGTGGAGTTTGTTCGTGGGGTTTGCTCGTGGAGGGGCAGTTAGCCACCATTATTGATGCGAAGCGGACTCGTAAGCGTGATGGCAGCAAACAGGGCAGCCGAGATGATCACCATCAGCGATCCTGCCTTTGCCAGTTCTTCTGCGCCGGTCTGATGGGCGATGGCAATGCCGATTCCCATGATAATCGAGCCGGGAATGGCAAACAGAACCTGCAGGCGGGCCAGACGAAGGCGGGTGACACCAGCCAGATGATAATAGGTGCCATATAGCGCCAGACTGACCCATCCCAGAAGGCTGAGATGAGCATGTGCGGCAAGGTTGCTGTGGTCTCCGCTAATCGCCATTTGCAGCCCCCAAAGCATTCCGGCAAGTGCGATGAGAGCCGAACTTGTCCAGCAAATGCGCGGTAAATTGTTCATGAAGATGATCCCTATTCATGTTAATTTTGATCTCCAATTTCGAAACTGTACCGTTCAGTTTCAATTTTGGCAAATGATAAGTTGTGGCAATGTCGGTCATGGCAATAAAAGGGAATTTGCAAAAACGAAACTGTCCCGTTTCGCGTTTCTGGTCGAAACTGACCACCCACATTGCCGTGCCGTGCATTCGGGGATGTGTCCAACCGGATTAACGAAAGGCAAACGCCGTGCGCCTGCCAACGACTCCCAAACAACAGGAACGCTTCGACCGTATTCTTGAGGCGGCAGCGCAGGAACTTCTTGATATGCGCGATGACAGCACGGCGGTTGATCGTATTGCCCAGCGATCAGGTACATCCAAGGCAACCATTTACCGGTATTTCGGAGACAAAACCGGACTGGAACGTGCGATGGTTGCGTGGCTTTGCGAGCGCGCCCGTGATCCGCTTGAAGACATTGTGCCCGATCCCGACAATCCACGGACAACGATGATTGCGATCGGTACGGCATTTGCCCACGGGGTTCTGAACCGTAACGTGATGGATCTGCATCGCTATGTGGTGGCCCGTGCATCTAAGCATCCGGAACTGGGACAGATATTCTGGGAAGCGGGGCCAGAGCGGACATACGGGGCAGCATCGCGATTGATTGCAGCCCTTGATTTGCCCGACCATCTGCGCGCTGTTTCGTCCCGACAACTGGGGGAATATTTTCTGAACATGCTGACCGGTAGCCTGCAGTTATCCTATTTCTGTCTGGGTGAAAGCGTTTTTGTGACCGATGACATGGACCAGCGTATCGAAAATGCCGTCACCGCCCTTGGACTGGTTTCCTGAGGCGCCAGCTTCTTCCCGCCAGTAGCAGTCACACCACACTATCCTGTCCCGTCATGGAGAGGCCCGTTTATGTGCCTGGCCGTTGCCTGATTTTGGCAAGGCATGGGCTTTACAAAACGGGCCTAACTGACATGAAAGGAAAAGACTGTGACTTGTTTTAACTTTCGGAAATGGACGCTTGGCATGGCGTTCATGCCCCTTTTGCTGGGGGCTTTGGTGCTTGCCGTGCCGTCATCTTCGGCGATGGCGGATGTTTATTCGCCAAATGGCGTCTTGCTGAGTTCGGCAGAATGGAAAGAAGCATCAACCGATGGCAAGAAGGTGACAGTGCGGGATGCGCTGACCAATTCGGCCAGCCGCATGATCACAAGCGGGGTCAAGGGTGTGAATGGTTATACCCTGACCGTGATGTCCTTCTGGTCTGACTCGCCAGACGGGGACGAGCTTGTCATTGAAGTTCGCCAGAACGGCAGTGTCAAAGCCACCTGCGAGGTAAGCTCCACCAAAACAGGTACGACCTACGAGACCACCTGCTAGGTCGCGGTGATCGTCGATATATACGAAAGCAGGGGCCGGTCATGGGCCCGGCCCCTGTCATTCCGTCGCACCAAAAAGAAGATTGGTGCGACGGACATTTGATTATCCGAAACAGACAGCTCTACTTGCCTGCTGCGACTTCGTCGGCGACGGCATCAACAGCCTGTTTGGCGATGTCGACCACCTTGTCGATTTCGGCTTTGGTGATGCAAAGCGGCGGTGCAAAGCCAAGAATGTCACCGTGCGGCATGGCACGTGCGATCATGCCGCGTTCAAGGCAGGCCGCCGAGACGCGCGGACCGATCTTGGCGTTCGGGTCAAAGCGTTCTTTTTTGGTTTTGTCGGCAACAAACTCAAGTGCGGCCATCAGGCCAACACCGCGTGCTTCACCAACCAGCGGATGATCCTTGAAGGTTTCACGCAAGAGATGCTGGAAATAGCCGCCAGTTTCTGCGGCATTGCCCGTTAGGTTTTCACCATCAACGATATCAAGGTTGGCGTTGGCGGCTGCGGCGCAAACCGGATGTGCCGAATAGGTCCAGCCATGACCAATCGGACCCATCTGATCCGATCCCTGTTCCAGAACCTTCCAGACGCGTTCGCCGATGATCACGCCCGAAAGCGGCAGGTAGCCCGACGACACACCCTTGGCAATCGTGATCAGGTCCGGCTTCATGCCGTAATGCTGCGACCCGAAATAGGAACCGGTACGACCAAACGCGGTGACAACTTCGTCAGCTACCAGAAGCACATCATATTTGTTCAGAACGGTCTGGATGGCATCCCAATAGCCTTCTGGCGGGGTGATGATGCCGCCCGTACCCATGACCGGTTCGCCAATGAAGGCGGCAACGGTTTCCGGACCTTCGCGCAGGATCATTTTTTCAAGATCATCGGCACAACGCTTGGCGAACCCGGCTTCGGTTTCGCCTGCTTCTGCATTCCAGTAATGGTGCGGGCAGGTGGTATGAAGAACGGGCGCGCGCGGAAGATCAAATGCATTGTGGAATGCGGCAAGGCCGGTCAGGCTGCCGGTCATGATGCCCGAACCATGATAGCCGCGCCAGCGCGAGATGATCTTTTTCTTCTGCGGCAGACCGCGGATATTGTTGTAGTACCAGATCAGCTTGATATTTGTTTCATTGGCATCCGATCCCGACATTCCGTAATAGACACGCTGCATGCCTTCAGGCGCACTTTTGACGATACGGTCCGAGAGGCGAATGATCGGCTCGTTACTATGACCGACATAGGTGTGGTAATAGGCCAGTTCCTTTGCCTGGGCATAAATCGCATCGGCGACTTCGGTACGGCCATAGCCGATATTTACGCAATAAAGACCGGCAAAGGCATCAAGGGTTTGTTTGCCTTCGGTGTCGTGAATATAGATGCCCTTGCCACCGTTGATGATACGGTTCGGGGTTTCACCTGCGGCGTGCTGGCGCATGTGGGTCGACGGATGCATGAAATGCGCCCGATCCATTTCCTGCAGGTCGGCCGTGGTGTTTTTGATGACATTCATTTTGCTTCTCCCATGTGAATGCGGTGGTCAAAGAAGCGCGCATTACGCGTTGTAAGCGGCGCAGACATATTTGAGTTCAGTAAATTCTTCGAGGCCATGGCGTGATCCTTCGCGGCCAAGACCGGACTGCTTGACGCCGCCAAACGGAATGGGGGCACCGGTGATCTTCACGCAATTAAGGGCAACCATGCCATATTCCAGAGCGTTGGATACGCGCGCGGCACGGTCGTAGTCCTTGGTCAGCAGATAGGCAGCAAGTCCGTATTCACTGTCATTGGCCTGTGCAATGACGTCGGCTTCGGTATCAAACGCCATGACCGGGGCAACCGGGCCGAATGTTTCTTCGCGATAGATTTGCATGTCGCTGGTGACATCGGCAAGAAGGGTCGGGGCATAAAACAGACCGCCCATCTTCTTACCGCCAATCAGAACCCGCGCCCCCTTTGCACGCGCATCTTCGACATGTTCAACGCACTTGGCCACAGCACGATCGTGCATCAACGGGCCGATTTCGACATGTTCCTCGATTCCGTTGCCAACCCGAAGGCCTGCGATTGCCTTGGCATATTTATCAAGGAACGCGTCATAGATTCCACGCTGAACAAAAATACGGTTCGCTGCAAGACAATCCTGACCACTGGTGGCGAACTTTGCATTGATCGCATGCGAGACGGCTTCGTCGATATCGACATCATCAAACACGATGAAGGGCGCGTGGCCACCAAGTTCCATCGACATTTTCTTGATGGTTTGCGCGCCCTGCGACAGCAATAAACGGCCAACCTCGGTCGAACCGGTGAAGGACAGCGCACGTACCAGCGGGTTGCCGCACAGCTCGCCGACGACCGGGTTCGGATCACCCGTGATGACGTTAAACACGCCTGCAGGAATACCTGCGCGTTCGGCCAGCTCGGCAAGGGCGGTGGCCGAGAACGGGGTCTCGGTTGCCGGACGCACAATCATGGTGCAGCCTGCTGCCAATGCGGCGGCGGCCTTGCGCGTGATCATTGCACAGGGGAAATTCCATGGCGTCACGGCGGCGGTAACGCCAATCGGTTCACGCCTGACCGTCATGTTGCGATTGGGCAGGTGCGATGTGATGTTTTCGACATTCACACGCTTTGCTTCTTCGGCATAGAAGGAGACAAAGCTTGCCGCGTAATCGATTTCACCACGGGCTTCATTGATCGGCTTGCCCTGTTCAAGGGTCATCAGCAAAGCCAGGTCTTCCCTGTTTTCGATCAGAAGATCATGCCAGCGGCCAAGTGCCTCGGCGCGTTGTTGTGGCACCAAGCCTGCCCATGCCGGAAAGGCTGCGCGTGCAGCAGCAATTGCCTTGCGGGTTTCAAAGACACCCATGTTCGGAACGGTGCCGATAAAGCTTCCGTCGAACGGGTTGGTAACCTCGATAACCTGAAGATTGTCTGCCGAGCACCAGCGACCATCGATATAGGCGTATTCGCGCAGCAGCCGCAGATCGGCAAGCTGGCCTAACGACACGCAACGCTGTTCCTTTGATTGTGCCGTCATGCGGACCTCCTTGAAAACCGGTCGACACATCGGGTCGAGCCTGTTTGTTGAACTACAAGGAAGCTAACAGCAGTTTCTCAGAGGAGGTCTCCGAACTCTGTCTCAATTGATGCGGTTTTTTCCGCATCACATGGTCAAATCAGAATGTTTTTTCTGCGCATATGCGGAAAGGGCTGAAATGTCAGTCTGTTGGGGAATTCAGATATTTCTGCATTTCACGTTTCTGGCGACGCTTTTCCATGATGGTCCGAATAATGATCACGGCAAAAAACAGCACAACGATGCTGGTCGACATCGGAAAGGCAAAGGGAATTCCGACGACAAACAGCAACGCCCCCAGAATGCTGCCGCCAAGAATGGCAATAAACCCGCCAAGCATGACAATTGCGAGAATGGCAGCAAGCAGAATGGAGGCGACTTTATTCATATCAAAATTTTCGGACCCGCATATGACCGTTAATCGTTGTGTCGGCTGGTGAGCTGTCTGGTGGTTTGGTCAAGTCTTTCGGCCAGAACACGGATCAGCTGAACCGCTACCGCCTGATCCTGTCGAACCAGGCCGAGGAACTCGGTTTTATCGAGTTTAAGGACGGTCATGTCGTCGACCGCACGGATGGTTGCAGACCGCGGGGCGTCGACCAGAAGGGCAATTTCACCAATGACTTCCTTGGCGTGAACATCGCGCAATTTCAATGTCTGATGTTCTTCTGTGGTCAGCCAGATTTCACCGCGCCCCGATATGACGATAAAGGCGGCGTCGCCGGGATCGCCCTGTTTGACCAGAACCTCGCCATGTTTGAAGGTCAGGCGCGGGCTGGTAAAGGCCAGAAGTTTGATGACGCTCGGGTCCAGACCGGCAAACAGCGGAATGGTTCGAAGCAGTCTGACCTCCTGATCGATGTTGCCATCCATAAAGATGGCGGCATCATCTTCGGCTTCGGTGGTCTCGCTTGTTCCGTCTTCGCTGTGGCTGCGGCGTTTGACCAGCTTGCCATTCGACATATGCAGGAATGTGTCGAACTTTTCATTGTCCTGATCATCACCATCGACCCAGATCAGGCTGGTATTGTCATTTTCACCGGTCAGATAATTGATAACACCTTCGCGGGTTTCACGATCAAGGGCAGAAAGTCCTTCGTCCACGACGAGAAGATCCGGGTTTTTTATAAGGGCACGGACGAGAGCGATTTTCTGGCGCAAGGTTTGTGACATGCGACTGCCGCCGACGCCAACCTGACTTTCAAGGCCGAGCGCGACCAGGCCTTCATAAAGGCGGCCTTCATGGGCAATTTCAAACAGTACCTCGCCAACACGTTCTTCCGAATGGGCTCGGCCATAGGCGAAGCGACCAAACAGAAGGTTGTCGATGATGGGGGCGGCGGGGGCATAGCCGTCTGCTTCGAAGAAGTCGATATGTTTGGACAGTTCTTCGGGCAGATTGGCCCGAATTTTCGGTCGGGCCTTAAGGACAAGATCACGGAATTCATCATCGATGACGCGCAAACGGTGACGTGCCGGTGTGATTTGCATGGCAACATCAATCAGGTGCAGACGGTCTTCGTTACGGATGTCATCAACCGCAACACCATCTGTGCGTTTGAGGATGTTTTTGACATCAGGAATCTCATCGGCCGAGACGAAGCTGTAACGATCGAAAAATTCGTGTCCGGGGGGAAGTCCGGTAAACAGTTCGATCATAAGATCAAGCGTTTCGCGTCCCATATTGACCATCTTGTCATACAGGCCGTTCTCGCGAAGGCTTTGCTGAATATAGGGATGGGACAGGAATTCGAAGCGCTTGAAATCGGTGCGTGACGGCGAACCGAACATCAGGTTCACGCCAACAGGGGCGTTGTCGTTGTACTTTTCGATGTCAAAGGGTTCGACAAGATCGGAAAGTTGACGTTCGGCAAGGATTGCCTTAAGGCGCGGGCGGACATCAAGAACCGCTTCAACAAGTTCGGGCCGGTCTTCGGCATTGATCCGGCGTGAAAGACCGATGCGATAAATGTCACGATCCAGTCCGACAACTTCAAGCAGACGAAGAAGTTCACTTTGCAATTCGTCGACGGATTTGTAGCCGGGCCCTACATAGTCAATCCACTCGGCTGACGGATCATAAGGGATGTTCCCCGACATCCTGATCTCGTCATACATTTCACGCGTCAGTTTCCACGGCAGTTCCGTGGGATCAGATAGTTCGACAGCCTCAACAAATTTCGGAAGCGGATATTTGAGGTCTGCATCGGCTTGTTGCGCGCTCTGTTCAAGCCTGGAAACCTCTTTGCCGGTTTTTTTCTTTTCTGCCTTCTGGTCAATGATGACCGGGCGATGTTTGAGGCCATAGAACAGGTTGTCAGCAATGCTGCCGTTAAACAGATAGGCATCAGCCCCGACATAGGCGAGGCGTTGACCAATGATCGAAGACGGGAGTGTCGTGGCGTCTAGGTCGCTGAACTGAATGCGTCCGCTTGTCGGATCAAGAATGCGTGCAAGCAAACGCGCGAGCTGTGACTTGCCGCTGTCTGAAGAACCGGTCAAAAGGGCATTGCCCGGCAATGCCATGTTAAAGGACACGTTTTCTACAACGCGGGTGCCATCATCATCAATCCAGGACAGGGCGCTGACATCCAGCGGGCCGGCAAGTGCCGGTGATTGCTTCACGCTCAGTTGATGTTCCGGGCCGAGATCGGGCAGTTCGAACTGTTCATGCAACTGGTCGTATTTGATGTTGGCATCGGCGAGGCGCTGATAATAGGCCAGAAGTTCTTTCCAGGGGGCGGACATGTCCTTGTAAGCGGCAAGGGCTGCAACCAGCGCACCGAAGCTGAGATCACCGATGATCACCAGATAACCGCCAATGGAATAGAAGAAGAACGGCGTGATCTGGGCAATAAAGTTATTGAGAAACTTGATAAAGAATTTGCGGTAATAGATTTCCTTGCGGATATCGAAAATCCGGCCAAGGCGCTGGGTGAAGTGGGTCAGTTCGAACCCGCGGGTATCGTTGGCGCGGATATCGGTGGCGCCACCTACTGCCTCGCCAATATGTTCCGACATCCGGCGCACATTTTGCACGCGTTGTTTGCCAAGCAGGTTTACCCGGCGTTGCAGTTTGGGAATCAGATAGCCCTGCAGCGGATAAAAGGCGACCGCGGCAATTCCCATCAACGGGTCCTGAATAAAGATAAAGGCCGAAATCGTAATCAGAATGCCGCCCTGATAAAGCGGTAGAGAAAATGCCTCGCCAAAGAAGCCGCCCAGCGGTTCGGCCTCGGCGGTGATCATCGAAACGATTTCGCCCTGACTGGTTTTGCGAAAATGCGGTAAGGGAAAACGCAGAACCCGATCAAAAAGCTCATAGCGCATCCGGCGCAACATGCGCTCGGCCATGACGCCCTGATAGACATTGATGAAATATTTGAAGCCGCCATTGACGAAAACCAGCGCCAGAAAGATCGCCGAGAGCGCAAACAGATATTCGATCTGGTTCAGGGGAGCGCCAAGAATGTCATAAGGTGCACCGGCCCCGCCAATCGCTTCGTTGACGATTTGTTTGGGCAGGTCGAGAGAGTAATACAGGAACGGAAACGAAAGCAGCGTCACCACTGTCAGGATGATCTGCTGAAGGCGACTATGGCGCCAGATATAGGCAAAGACCGATTTTGGCATTCGCACGTCCCGTATGTTGCATTGGAACTTTATCGTCCCTGTCGCTCGTTTTTATTGGGTAGTGTGCAGATTACGCGGAGCCGGTCCGATCAGCCAAGATCGAAACTCTGTCCCGGCTCAATAAATCCGCAAAATCCATCTGCCTTGGCATCCGGTTTGTCATATGCCTGATAATGATAAAGCCACATCTTTGCTTTCACCTCGGCGGGCAATGTGACCAGTTCGTCATAATGGGCATGCACACCGGAATGTCGTGGCCCCAATTCACAATCCTGAAAAATCATATCTGCTTTACGATACAGCGACATATGGGCGTCAGGATTGAAAATCGCATCTGTTGTCAGGAAAAAGGACTTCTTTTCTCCACGCCCGAACAGGGCATAGGAAAACATCGTGGATTCGTTGGTGACAATGTGTGGGACAGGGATGATATCAAAATGCAGCCCCTGCCAGTCAAAGCCGGTTTTGGCAACAAGCGGCAATACGTCGAAATAGGACGATAACTGGCTGTTGCCGTGATCACTGGTCTCAAGACCGCCACGAAGCGAATGTTCCCACAGGGGGTCAAGCAGTTCCTTGACCGCAAGCAGTTTGGCGCGGTGACCGTCAAAAATGAAATAGTTGGCGAGCGCCATCCATTCCAGACCACCGATATGGTCCGAATGCAGATGGCTGATATAGACCGCGTCAAAGTCATTTGGCATGTAGCCGAGATTGCGCAGCGAGTGGCGCGCATCTGAACCACAGTCAATCAAAAGACGATGCGGTTGTTCGTTACCCGACGGGGTCGTTTCCAGAACCATGTTGCTCTGAAAGTTTTCGGCGGCCATGCAAAAGGCCGAGCCTGTCCCCGCAAACGTAAGCTTCATTCCCCGTTCTCCCGATATTTTGTCGAAAGATTAGACGAGGTACGGGGCGTTTAACCACCCCCTTTTATGAGCAAAGTATCAATTTTTATCGATTGGCGGGCTCTGACCGTCTGTCTTTTAGCTGCTTGCAACTCAGTTTCTTGCGGAATCCTGTTGCGGATTTACCGCGTTTTGCGCGGAGGAAAGTTTGCTCATTTCCTGACGTAATGCGCGGAGTTCCTGCATGATTTCTCGATGATCAAGTTCGATCTCGTCACGGGTCTGCTTTTCCTCGACATCGACATGGGACGACATTGCATCAACCACGATAGCGATGAAGAGGTTCAGCACCGCAAAGGTCGTCACCAGAATGAATGGAACGAAAAACAGCCATGCCAGCGGATAAGACTCCATCACCGGGCGGACAATTCCCATCGACCAGCTTTCAAGCGTCATGATCTGGAACAGGGAATAAAGGGATGCACCGATATTGCCAAACCATTCCGGGAAGCCCTGACCAAACAGCTTGGTTGCCATGACCGCCGATACGTAAAAGACCAGTGACAGCAGTGTCAGAACCGAAACCATGCCCGGGATGGCGCGCATCAAAGCTTCAACCACCTTGCGCATGGAGGGCACGGTCGAGATCAGGCGGAATGCACGCAGGATACGAAGGGCACGCAAGACCGACAGTCCCTGGCCTGCCGGAAGCAGGGTGATGGCGACGATGGTAAAGTCAAAAACATTCCAGGCCCGTTTGAAAAATGCCAGTCGATAGACGGCAAGCTTCATCAACAGTTCGATGACAAAGATCGCAACGGCAACCTGATCAAGAAAATGCAGGATCGTTCCGGCTTTTTCCATCACGGTCGACGAGGTTTCAAAGCCAAGGATCACCGCATTCAGGGCGATGACGGCTGTGATGAAGTTTTTAAAGCGGTTGGATTCTACGATCCGGCGAAGAATGTCCATCTAGGTCCTAGCCTCCCGACGAGGTCGGAAACAGGGCGCGTGGGCCGCCGGATGTCACCGACGGACACGTTGCGCCGGATAAAAGGAAAAAGGGCGCAGTTGCACCAGTGCACTGCGCCCTGAACAGGAAATCAGTTCAGGCCTTTGCGACCCATTTCAAGGAATTTGTCACGACGACGTGCCTTGAGAAGGCCGCCTTCGACGCCATCCATGCTTTCGAGTGCCTTGATGATTGCGTCACCAACGCGCTTGCACGCTTCCTTGGCGTTGCGCTGGGCGCCACCAAGCGGTTCAGCAACGATGTCATCAATTACACCAAGCTGTTGCAGGTCCTGTGCTGTGAGGCGAAGGGCCTCGGCTGCGGTTTTGGCTTCGTCACCCGAACGCCAAAGAATGGAGGCGCAGCCTTCTGGCGAGATCACCGAATAGATCGAGTTTTCAAGCATCAGAACGGTATTGGCAACCGCAAGGGCAATAGCACCACCTGAACCGCCTTCGCCGATAATGACCGAAATCAGCGGCACCTTGATATCAAGGCAGGCTTCAATCGAACGCGCGATGGCTTCGGACTGGCCGCGTGCTTCTGCGTCGGCCCCCGGGAAGGCACCAGCGGTGTCGACAAGTGTCACGACCGGAATGTTGAAACGTTCGGCCATGCGCATCAGACGGATCGCCTTGCGGTAGCCTTCCGGACGGGCCGAACCGAAATTGTGCTTTACGCGGGTTTCGGTATCGCGGCCCTTCTCATGACCAATAACCATGACGGTGCGTCCCTGAAGACGACCAAGTCCCCCGATGATTGCAGCGTCTTCGCCAAACTGGCGGTCGCCGGCAAGCGGGGTGAAATCGTCAAACAGGTTTGCGATATAGTCGGTGAAATGCGGACGGTCCGGATGGCGCGCGACTTGCGTCTTCTGCCAGGGCGTCAGCTTTCCGTAGGTGCTTTGCAACAACTTGGTCAGCTTGTCCTGCAAGCGTGAAACCTCGTCTGCGATGTTGACTTCGTCATTGCCCGTCAGGTGACGGAGCTCTTCGATCTTGCCTTCAAGCTCGGCGATCGGTTTTTCAAAATCGAGGAAGTTATGCATCAGGGCATCATATCCGACTGGGAAACAATGGGGCGGAACATAGTTGATCAACCCGCTACGTCAAGCGTTGACCGATAAGCGAACCATATTTTCCGTTTACGTAAGAATTATGGCGTAAGGTTCTCACTTCATGCAGTGATATTTTGCACACGGGTTGCCATGACGTCCAGTATCGAGATCACAGTTCCGCAAGTACCTGAAAACGTTCCGTTTGAACGCCTTGTTGAAATCCTTTTGGCCGCCTTTGCCTTTCAGGATGACATTGTCGACCCGCCAAGTTCTGCAAAATCGGTAACAGTGTCCGAATTACAATGGCGTTTTGCCCGGGACAGCCTGTTTCTGGCAATTGACCCAAGCGGTAAGGTTGTTGGCCAGATTTGGGTCGAGGATATTGGCAAGGATGCCTATCTATATAAATTGTCAGTCGATCCGGCGATCAAGGGCGGCGGAATTGGCAAGGCGCTTGTTGAGACGGCCTGCGATTTTGCTGCAAAGCGCGGCAAGGAAAAGATGCGTCTGCATGTCCGCGTGGAACTGGAAGATAACATCGCGTTCTTCCGGTCGCGCGGATTTGAAATTGCCGGCGAAGGGATCCACGATGGATATGATCGCCCCACATTCTGGAAAATGGCGCGTGATCTTATTGTGGACTAGGCGGTTTCAGCTTCCGGCAAGCGCGGTTTTGACAGGGCAAAATAGGGAACATGGGTTTCGCCCCACGCCTTGAGCGCCAGAATAATATCGCGCAATGTTTCACCCTTGGCTGTCAGGCTGTATTCGACGCGCGGCGGAACTTCGGCATAGACTTCGCGGTGGACAAGTCCGTCTGCTTCCAGTTCGCGCAACTGGCGGGTCAACATGCGCTGTGTAACGCCCGGCATCATGCGGCGCAGCTCGTTGAAGCGCTTTTTACCGTCAAGAAGATGGAACAGCACAACACCTTTCCACTTGCCTCCAATGGCGTCAAGTGCGCCTTCAACAGGGCAGCCGGGGCTGCGATTTGGCGGGCAAAGTTCCATGTAACTTCTCCATACAGGGTCATCCGAGCAACGCAGAGGTCGCAACAGTCCCGGAATTCTGCATTAGTATACAAAATGTCACTATATGCAGAAATTGTGCGTACTTATGTTCACGGTCATTATGCGTTAGGTCTTTGACATTCACAAATCAAACCTTTGATGAAAAGGACTGCATAAGATGAAAGCCATTGGCGTTTATAAATCCGCCCCGGTCGAAACAGACGGGTTGTTTACCCAGATCGAAACCGATGTGCCGGTCGCCACGGGGCGCGATATTCTGGTTCGGGTAAAGGGAATTGCGGTCAATCCGGTTGATTTCAAGGTCCGCAAGGGCAAGCAGGATGATGGTGCCTTCAAGATCCTTGGTTGGGATGCCGCTGGTATTGTCGAGGCAGTTGGTGAAGACGTGACCCTTTTCCGTCCGGGTGATGAAGTCTGGTATGCCGGTGATGTAACCCGGTCCGGTTCGAATACCCAGTTACAGCTGGTCGACGAGCGTATCGTTGCGCTTAAGCCAAAATCACTTGGGTTTGCGGCCGCTGCGGCTTTGCCGCTGACGACAATCACCGCATGGGAGGCAATGTTTGATCGTTTGCTGATTGATCGTGCGGCAGTAGACGCCAACGCATCAAAGTCCATTCTGATTATTGGCGGGGCAGGTGGTGTTGGCTCGATCGCCATTCAGCTGGCGAAGCTTGCCGGTTTGAAAGTGATCACAACGGCGTCACGGCCCGAGACCATCGACTGGGTCAAAAAACTGGGTGCTGACGCGGTTATCAACCATCGCAACCCGCTTGACGAAGAACTGGCGTCTCTGAGCATTGTGAATGTGGATTACATCTTCTGTACGTCGGAAACCGACCAGTATTTCGACGTGATGGCAAAGCTGATTGTGCCGCAGGGCCGGATTGTGACCATCACCGAGGCCAAGGAAAATCACAATGTTGATCTTCTGAAGGCCAAGTCCGCCAGCTTCTCCTATGAATTCATGTTTACCCGTTCGATGTTCCAGACGGCAGATATGATTGAACAGCACAAGCTTCTGGCGACTGTAGCCCGGTTGGTCGATGATGGAACCATTACCAATACCGCAAATGAAAGCTTTGGCCCGCTGTCACCGGAAAGCCTGCAGAAAGCACATGCATTGCTTGAAAGTGGCAAGGCAATTGGCAAGATCACCTTTGACGGTATTGCGGACTGATCACCACGCCCGAGAATTTCGGGTGCCGTGAATTCAAAAGCTTCAGGCCGATCTGCGTGAATGTCGCGGATCGGCCTTTTCTATGTGCACGAAAGGCTGGTTAACCGGCGGCGGCATCTCCGATCAATGCGGTGATCTGATCCCGGATCCAGCGATGCAGTGGATGGGTTGTGGTGCGGTCATGCCAGATCAGCGCCATGTCAAAGCCGGTGACGGGCAGTGGGGGATCAAATACCCGGATTTGGCCGGTGCGACCGCGGGCAACCCGCCTGGGCACAAGGGCAATCATATCGCTGCGTGCGACGATTTCGGGGACAACAAGAAACCCCGGTGCAGACAGGGCAACATTGCGTTTTCGTCCAAGTGCGGCAAGGGCATCATCCGCAGGCCCCTTGAAGCCGCCGCCTTCGGGGGAAACGACGACATGGTCAAGTGCGCAGAAGCTTTCAAGATCAAGAGGTTCGCTGATTGCCGGATGATCGCATCTGGCGATTGCGACATATTCCTCGTGATAGATTTTGCGCATACGAAGCGTTTCAGGCGCGGTTTCAGGCGTCGAGAGCGCAAGGCTGACATCACCGCGCGCCATCTGGGTATCAAGCATGGATGTGTTAATCGTGCGCCATGCGACTTTGATCCCGGGGGCGTCACGCCGCAAAACGTCAAGAAGCGGCATCAGGATCGCGTATTGCACATAGTCACTGGCGGCAATGGCGATGGTGGCGGTGATTGTCGATGGATCAAACGGACTGTTTTCAGCAACGACCCTGCGTACCCCTTCCAATGCCTGATGCAGCGGTTCCTGGAGTTCAAGTGCGCGTTCGGTCGGGATCATGCCACGCTGTGCCGGTAGCAATAACGGATCCCCCAGCAAGTCACGCAGGCGCGTCAGTCGTGTCGAAATCGCCGGTTGACTGAGATTCAGGCGCTTTGCCGCATGTGTGACATTGCGTTCGGCCAGCAAGGTGTCGAGCGTGACCAGCAGGTTCAAGTCAAGCTTGCTGATATCTGTCATATTTATACCAGATAAAAAATTATTGAATTTCAAAGATAGCAGAACATCAGGCCATGATCACGCATCGAATGTGACCCCCTTTGGAAGGACGACCCAATGTCGAATGTCTTGATTGTTCATGCCCATCCCGAACCTGCATCCCTGACCAGCGCATTAAAGAATGTCGCGGTTGAAAAGCTCCGCGCTGACGGACATGACGTGAAGGTTTCTGACCTTTATGCCATGGGATGGAAACCCCTTGCAGATGCACATGATTTTATCGAACGTCACGATCCTGATCGGCTGATCTATGTAGCAGAGTCCAAAAATGCGTATGCGTCGGGCTTGCAGACGGCAGACATCGTAGCCGAACAGGATAAGCTTTTATGGGCGGATGCGGTGTTGTTCAGCTTTCCGATGTGGTGGTTCGGAATGCCCGCCATCCTGAAAGGCTGGGTTGATCGTGTGTTCGCCTATGGCTTTGCGTATGGTGTTGGCGAGCATAGCGAGAAGCACTGGGGCGACCGCTATGGCGAGGGCACCCTTGCCGGACGGCGGGCGATGCTGATTGTACCGATTGGCGGACATTTGCCGCATTACAGTGAGCGTGGCGTCAATGGCAGCATCGATGATGTGTTGTGGCCGATCCAGCACGGCGTACTTTTCTATCCCGGTATGGACGTCATGCCGCCATTTCCGGTTTATAGTACCGATCGTATGGATGAGGACGGGTGGGCAGAAATCGAGACCGCGTTCAAGGAACGCCTCGCAGGTTTGTTCACTGATGAGCCAATCCCCTATCGCACACAAAATGGTGGCCATTATGATGGCAAGCAGCGTCTGAAACCGGGGCTGGGTGGCGGATCCGATGGCATCAGCATGCATCTGGTGCGTGAAGGCGATCCTGAAGAAGTCCTGCACGGGCAGGTCAGGCAATCGCGCCGACTGGCATCCTAGATAACACTGAAAAGGGCCGGGGAAAACTCCGGCCCTTTTGATGTGATCTTTATATGGAGCGTTTAACCCGCGTCGCGTGCGGCGATAGCTTCGGCCTGTTTGACCATGACTTCGGCCTGCTTGATCGAGGCAATGTCGATCAGGCGACCATCTAGGGCAACCGCACCAGCACCTTCTGTCTGCGCCTTTGCCATGGCTTCAAGGATGCGTCTGGCTTTGGTGACTTCGGCCTCTGACGGGGAATAGACGTCGTTGGCAAGGCCGATCTGGCTGGGATGTATCGCCCATTTGCCTTCGCAGCCCAGAACCATGGCGCGCGCGCCTTGTGCGCGATAGCCGTCGGGATCGGAAAAATCACCGAACGGACCATCAATCGGGCGCAAGCCATTGGCGCGTGCGGCAACGACCATGCGTGCAATCGCGTAATGCCACATGTCACCCCAGTGATAATCGCGCGGATTGTCGCCATCCTTGTCGGTCAGGACACCATAATGCGGGTTCGGACCGCCGATGCCGGTCGTCATGGCCTTGGTGGATGCGGCGTAATCGGCGACACCGAAATGAAGGCTTTCATTGCGCGGGGAGGCGGCGGCAATTTCGTGAATGTTTTGCATGCCAAGTGCGGTTTCGATGATCAGCTCAAACCCGATGCGTTTCTTGCGTCCCTTGGCAGCTTCGATCTGGGTTGTCAGCATATCAAGCGCATAGACATCCGACGCTGTGCCGACCTTGGGGATCATGATCAGGTCAAGCCGGTCACCGGCCTGTTCAAGCACATCGACGACGTCACGATACATGTAATGCGTATCCAGACCATTGATGCGGACCGACAAGACCTTGTCACCCCAGTCAATGTCATTGATCGCTTCGATGATATTCTTGCGGGCCTGTTCCTTGTCACTGGGCGCAACCGCGTCTTCCAGATCAAGGAAAATGGCATCGGCCTTGGATTTCGCGGCCTTTTCAAACAGTTCGATGCGACTGCCGGGAACGGCAAGCTCTGATCGGTTCAGGCGCGCGGGGGCCGGTGTCGGGGTGGTGAAGCTCATGATTACGTTTCTCCAGAACCTGTCATTTCAAGTGGGCATCGCAAGCAAACAAGGCCATGCAATGTCCCGGGCGTATTTTGCGTCCCGTTTTCGGGATCGTACCGTGGCCGCCGTGACAGTTATGTGGCCCGCGATCATTGTGCGTCGCGGTAATCCTGATCCCAATTTATGGTGCATATGCGAATGCTGGCAAGCTTAAAAAGCCTGTGCCTCATTGTGCTTTCGACGCATGGAGGCAAAGTCAGGCGCTTAATTAAGAAAAAGTCGAGATAAGCCCGATAAAGCAATAGCCCCTTAACGGCTCAGCCGTTAGATTACCGCCGATATCCGGGGGCGGCTCCGCATTTGCCCCGATGGTCAAATCAGCAGGTAGAACAAACGACCCATGCGTCGCGCTTATTCCATCATTGTCTCGGCTGGTATGGCACCCGTTCTGATCATGGGGGCCTGTCTGGCTCTGGCGATATCGCCCGGTCTTGTGCCTGGCGAGCTGTCCGGACTTGTCCGGTATGGTCCGTTCTTACTGGCGATGCTTGGCGGTGCAATTGCATGGTGGTTTAACCGTGGGCGTGCGGTTTTTGTCATGTTGCTGTTGCTGATTTGCTATTGGCTTCTGGTGGGAAACGGGGCGGGTTTCTCGCCCGATGGTCTGGCATTTCTTCGCATTGCGACCCTTTATCTGATCCCGATCAATCTTTTGATTCTTGGCTTTACGGCAGAACGCGGGGTTTTGAACCCGCGCGGGATTGCCCGGATGCTGGTTCTGGGATTGCAGATCTTCGTCATGCTGATGCTGGCCGGTCAGCCCGATGTCGGATCGGCGCTTTATCATCTGCTCGATACGCGGTTCTTTGCCAGCACCGGTTTGATGGGCGCAATGCCGCATCCCGCGATGGTGGTTTCGTTCGTCGCCATTGTGTTGCTTTTGATCCGGCACAAGCCGTTGGAAACAAGTTTTGCTGCGGCGATTATTGCCATTGATGTGGCAACCGTGATGGGCACCGGCATTATCCAGTATGGATATCTGGCGGCCACCGGCGTTGTCCTGGCGGGATTGGCGCAAGAAGCATGGCGGATGGCATTTGTCGATGATCTGACCGGATTGCCGGGGCGTCGCGCCCTTGGTCATGCGATGGCGGAACTTGGCAATCAGTATGCAATTGCGATGCTTGACGTCGACCACTTCAAAAAGTTCAACGACACCTATGGGCATGATGTCGGTGACATCGTTCTGAAAAAGGTGGCCCGCGAACTGGCGCGAGTTGGCGGCGGTGGCAAGGCATTCCGGTATGGTGGCGAGGAATTCACCGTGGTCTTTGCCGGACGTGGCATCGAGAAGGCGCAGGGGCCGCTTGAAGCGCTGCGCAAACGCATTGCGGAAAACAAGATCGTCATCCCGGAAAAGAACAAGACCGTTTCCGTCACGATTTCGGTGGGCATTTCCGAACGTGATGAGGACGCAACCGATCCGTGGGATGTTCTTAAACGTGCCGACCAAAAGCTTTATGAAGCAAAGCAGGCCGGGCGCAACCGGGTTGTTTCGTAATCAGGGAACCGGCACCCCGTTTGGGACACCGGTTCAAAGTTCCCGGATTTCAGAATTCAGAGTTCGTCAAACTTGAACAGCAACCGCATCGAGCCCGCCGTATTGGCAAGGGTTGCAAGGCAGTTGCTTGCGCGTTCGGCCGGGATGGCGACAGCAAAGCGTGTCGTGTAAATCCGGGCATCTTTTTCATCGGTTGCCGATGCCGCCATGCGGACAATATTGGCGTTATATTCGATGAAAATTTCCGAAAGACGCGCGATCAGTCCGGGCTGGTCAATGCCGGAACATTCGATCAGGTGAGTGGCACCGGGCGCACCGACCAGTTCCGGGGCGGCGGCGATTGCCTCGACCGAGATATCGGCATTTTCAAGTGACAGTTCGGCAAGGCCGGCGGCACATTCTGACGGTGGGCAATCATCTGGCAATTCACAGCTGGTTTCAAACTTTGCGGTGTTGCCATCCAAACCGAAGGATGTCGGGCCAAGATTTGCACCAATATCAAAAAGCAGTCCGGAAATATCAGAAACAAGACCGACGCGGTCGGTGCAAGAAATCGTTATTCTGGTATTGGCTTTCATGTAGGCACTCCTCGTACATCATCGTGGGGCTTGTCTTGGCCTTGGCCTTGGAAAAAGCATATCACCGGCAAGGCACGACGCCCATTTCTTTTAAAGCCGGCGGATATTCTCGCATGTTAGATATTTGAAAAAGCCCGATATTTCAGGCACTCTATCCCTTGGTATCGGATTGCTCCACCATTTGGCGGGGTAACATCTTCATCCCGCAGGATGCCTGGCTGGTCTTGGGGCACAAAGGCCGGGCTGCGGATGACAAGGGGGATCCATGAACAATCTCGCACTCGGCGCAAAGATCGCGTTGTTTTCTGCCATTGTGGTTGCACTGGCCCTGGTCATTGTCATTGCACAATCTTCCAGTCGCGCGTTTGATGCTGCACGTAATAGCGGTATTTCACAGATGCGAAGTGAAATACGGTCTGCAGCAAATGACATGTCGGGCGTGGTGGAAGCCGCACTGATCGCAAGTTCCGGTTTTGCCGATACCGCCGCAGCTGTTGCTGAAAACGGCAAGGCCGCAAGCAGCAGCGATGGCCGTGAGGTTCTTAGTCAAACCCTTCGCCAGTCGCTTCTTGATCATCCTGCATGGTTTGGTACATGGACTTTGGCCCGCCCCAATGTTTTGGGCGGATCCGATGCGGACTGGGTCGGCAAATCTGGCGGTGATTCTGCGGGGATTTACACCCCTTACTGGGTGCGAGATGGCGAAAATGTCGTCATGGATACCGGGGCCGATTATGATGCGACCGGAGATTTCGGCGAAGATTTCTTTGCGGTTTCCGAAGCAAGCAAACTGCCTGCGGTTCTTGAACCCTATGTCGAGACCCTGAATGACAATTCCGAGGTGGTGATGACGTCGGCGACGACGCCGGTCATTGTCGATGGCAAGGTTATTGCGGTTTCTGGTGTCGATCTTGAACTCAGTGCCCTTCAGAAACGTGTAGCAGAAGAAAAGCCGTTCGGCGTCGGGCGTCTTTGGCTTGTGACCGATACCGGTTCGGTGGTGGCCCATCCTGATCCGGAGTTGCTGGCAGCGAAGCTTGAAGATACCGGCGTGAGCCCTGATCAGGTTGCTACCGCCCGTTCCGAGGGATTTGTGACCGCCGAGCTTGACGGGGTTGAAAGCTATCTGGTGGCGTTGTCTGTGCAGTTCGGCAATGCGCCGCAAATCTGGACGATCATCGGGGCGGTTCCGAGTGATGCTGTTCTTGCCAGTGCCAATGCGGCTGCGCGTGAAGCGATCATTATCGGGTTGATTGTTCTGGTGGCGGCGATTGTTGCAGCCCTTATGGTAGGCAAACTTCAGGCACGCCCGATTTTGAACCTGGCGGCCGTGATGGGCAAAATGGCCGATGGAAATCTGGCAACCGAGATTCCCCATATCGGGCAAAGCAATGAAATGGGCAAGATGGCCGCTGCCCTTGAAAACTTCCGGGACAAATCCTTGCGGGCGAGGGAGCTTGAAGAAGAGGCCGAAGCTGCCGAAAAACGCGCAGAGGAAACCCGCAAGCAGGCAATGATCAAGGTTGCTGATGATTTCGAAGCAAGTTCGGGCAAGGCGGTGGCATCGGTCAGTTCGGCTGCTGCGGCATTGGGTGAAATTACCGAACGGATGGGGCGTCTTGTCGAAACGGCGCGTTCCCGCATGTCGCACGCCACTGGCGGTGCGGATCAGGCCAGCGAGAATGTGCAGGTTGTTGCCTCTGCCGCGGAGGAACTTCTGGCCTCGATTGAAGAAATCGGACAGCAGGTCGCCATGGCCGCCGACGTTTCGCGCGAAGCGGCACAGGAAGCCAGTGCTGCGACGACCAATATCAGCGATCTGGACGGCAAGGCGCGCCAGATTGGCGAAGTCGTGACGATCATTCAGGATATCGCAGCCCAGACCAATCTTCTGGCGCTGAATGCGACGATTGAGGCCGCCCGTGCCGGGGAGGCAGGCAAGGGCTTTGCGGTTGTTGCCAACGAGGTCAAGGGGCTGGCTAACCAGACATCCAAGGCAACTGATGAAATTTCCGAACAGATCAGCGTCATTCAGGGATCGGTAAGTGCGGCTGTCGAAACCATCGGACGTATTGACGAAGTTGTCGGCCGGGTCGAAGGGATTTCAACGGCAATTGCATCGGCTGTTGAAGAACAAAGTGCTGCAACCCGCGAGATCGCCAATAGCGCGGGCAAGGCTTCAGACGGTGTTCAGACCTTTGCCAGCAGCATCGGTGAACTTGCGCAGTCAATTGAGGAAGTTGGTGGTGTCTCGCAGGATGTGCACGGGGCTGCGGTCAATCTTCAGGATGATAGCAGCTCGCTTGAGGGATCGGTTTCGACCTTCCTTGGCGCAGTGCGCAGGTGATTCGTAAACCGGGAAGCAAGACACTGCTTCCCGTGACTTTTACCGGAAAAGAACAAAGGCCCGACGGATAACGTCGGGCCTTTGACTGGCGCGCCCGGAAGGATTCGAACCTCCGGCCTTCTGATTCGTAGTCAGATGCTCTATCCAGCTGAGCTACGGGCGCTTTTTCAAGCTTACGTAAATGGTAAAGGCTCGACGCGGTAACGTCGAGCCTTTCAATGGCGCGCCCGGAAGGATTCGAACCTCCGGCCTTCTGATTCGTAGTCAGATGCTCTATCCAGCTGAGCTACGGGCGCTTTGCCTTAATTTCCGGCGGTTTGCTTGGGTGTGCTCCCCGTCGGCGGAGCGGAACTTATGCAAACGAGCAGGGCATTGCAAGCAGTAAATTTCAAAAAAAGGTATTTTTTCGTAAGGCGCGGTTTACGGGACTGCTACGCACTTGTTTTGCCCGGCTTTGTCCGGTTTGTCGGACTTATGGACAAGACTCGGCAAAAAAGGGGCAAATGCGTCTTGTTCCACAAGTGGTCGTGGACTAAGATGCATTCAATCCCGGGGGAACAGGGGCTTGTTTCACCACATAAAAAAGCAGGCCCAGGGAGATTCGCATATTTCTACTTAGGTAATAGATCGAAATGGCCGTTCGTAAAACCTACCTTGCCGTAATCGGCACCGCCCTGATGCTGGGGGGATGTTCTTTTTCTTCTGAGGCCCTTTGGCCAACACTTGCTGGTGAAGAAGATACGACCCAGGAAAACATGGTCGCATCCGAGCCGGTCGGTGCTAATGCCACCACCAGTTACGATGTTGCTGCAAGCACACAGCCGTTGACCGGTGTGTCTCAGACCGGAACCTTTGTCGGTTCCAAAGTCGAGAACATGCAGCAGGAGCTCAACCGTCTCAAGGCGGCTTTGAACCAACACAACAATGAACTGCAACAGCTTCGCGGACAGACTGTCTCGCATTCGCAGGCCTATCACGGCACTGTGGCTGCGATCAGCGCACGTTTGCAGGTTGGCACGACCCCGGGTAACCCGGTTCTTGTGCAGCAGTGGAACACCGCACAGTCCGAGCTGGACCTGGTGAATGACGATATTGCCGCACTGAACTCGCTGGCGAACAAGGTTGCTGCTGACAGCACGCTTTCGACTTTCCTGCTTGAGTCTGTTCGCTCCGCCTATCAGGTTTCCGGTGCTGTTGACGAAGACCATCGTCAGCTTGCCCTGCTTGAAGACGAAACCAACCGCACCACGGTGCTGATTGATCGTCTCCTGAACGAAATCAGCGAAAGCCTGTCGCGTCAGACATCCTATGTCAGCACCGAACGTGCGAACCTGAACGCTTTGGCACTGGCTGTTAAAAACGGTGAAATCTTCGGGGATTCGCTTTCCAAGCGGGTTTTCCAGTCACAGGCCGCTCCCGCGTCGGCTAGCCCGCGCATGGCAGCAGCCGGTGACCGCCCGCTGGTCGTCATCCGTTTCGACACTGCCAGCGTGAAATACGAGCAGGCGCTTTATAACGCGGTGAACCGCGTTCTGGAACGCCGCCCGCAGGCCAGCTTTGACGTTGTCGCGGTAACGCCGAATCGTGGTACCCCGGCGCAAGTCGCGCTGAATTCAAACAAATCCAAGCGTAATGCGCAGGCAGTTCTTCGGTCGCTGACCGATATGGGTATGCCAAGCTCGCGTGTTCATGCATCGGATGCCACCAGCGCATCTGTTTCGTCCAACGAGGTGCATGTTTTCGTGCGCTAAGTCCGGTCGGACATAAGGGATTTTAAGAACGGCTCTGACGGGTGCTTCGGGAAATCGAAGCACCCGTTTGTTTTTGATCGATCATGCATTGTGGTCTTTGCGATCGCGATGCCTTATCCACCCCGGGCAAGAAGAGAGTGATGGGCGATCTCGTCAATCTGCGTCAGGCACGCAAACGCAAGCAGCGCAATGAAAAGGCCAAAAAGGCGGACGAGAACCGGGCGATGCACGGGCGCACGCGGCATGAGCGCACACTTTCGGATGCGGAAAAGCAGGCAGCCCAAAAGCATCTTGATGCGCATCAGCGAATCGGGCCGGTTGGCGATGGTGACAGCACAGGTGATAAAGATGCTGATACGCCGGTGAACCCGCCAGTATCCGACAGTTCTGACAAGCCCAAATCACCGTCGGCTAAGCCGGAGAACGTTGTGTCGATCTTCTCACGCGATAAAAGCAGCAACGATCCGGCCTGACACTCGGCTGAAACGGCCATCAACAGAGAACCTGCATTCACGGGCGGTTTGCCAAACAGGCATCGTTCCGGATGTGACGGGACTCTTCATTTGCAGCACAGATAGACGGTGGCATCCAAGTTGTTTCGGCAGCAGATGGCCCGATGCCACAGACCCGCGAGCACATTATGCTTGCGCGTCAGGTTGGCGTTCCGGCACTGGTCGTGTCCATGAACAAGGTTGACCAGATTGATGACGAAGAGCTCCTTGAGCTCGTCGAACTGAAATCCGTTAATGGTCTTGCGGTTTCAGTGATCGTTGGCGAGCTTTGCCGGTTGCATGTGTTCCTATCCCATGGATGGGCAGATAGCGTGCCTCCAGGCGCTTTGAGAGAGGTCTGGTCGGCTTTGGATGGGGAGAGGGGGCAAGGTATCGCCACCCGTGTCAGAAGCGCAGTGACAAGGGCCTGATGCCAACACTGCAATACACGCGGGCAGAACTGAGCCGTCACATCGGGTATGCACGGCAGAACCGGCTTGTTGCCGGGTATTCAAATCACAGCACCAGGAGATCGTCTTTCATCTGGTGCCGGTCGCAAATCTTCAAATCACTTCACTGTCAAACGGGTCATCAGTTTAACAGTGTTTCGGCTTCACGCTTGCTTTGGTCAAGGGCCTCGTCCCATCCCATCAGCCAGTCTTCATGATCACGGGAATCAGACGGGTAGGGGTTTTCTGTCAGACGATGCGCATCCAGACCCGCCGAGAAACCAGAACCATAGGCCGAATTGGGCAGATGGCGTTCATGCACGACCGGTGCATAGGTCTCGTAGATCTGGTTGCGGAACGCCGGAAGAGAGCACAGCACACCATCATCAATACCAAGCGGATAGGCCATCATCATGGCCGTGCCAAGCGAGGTGATGGAAAGCTCGTCACCGGCCGTGATGCGGATCAGACCAGCCAGTCGCAGATTGGCGATGGCACTGTCGATGCGCCGCTGCAAATCCGGGCCGTCTTCAATGGCAATCTGATTGCCATCATCATCTGTGCAGAAAAGGGAAAGGACACGACGCAACAACATGTTGCGGTCAAGATTGGCCTCGGCACTGCGTAGCACCGTAAGCATCAAAGCGGGATCGCCAGGCGCGAAATCCATAG
Source organism: Thalassospira profundimaris (assembly GCF_003326795.1). GTDB lineage: Bacteria > Pseudomonadota > Alphaproteobacteria > Rhodospirillales > Thalassospiraceae > Thalassospira > Thalassospira profundimaris_C. The sequence goes on from NZ_JPWI01000006.1 coordinate 213,950, forward strand.
AACTGGACATTCAGGGGCCTCCGTTCAGATAGAACCGAATTCCCTCCCAAGCAGGCAGCCATTCTTTGTTGTCGGCGTTTGGGCCGAAACCGTGCTGCCTTTTATTATTATAGTTTGCAGATATGTTTCCAACTTGTGAAGACAAGATTGCGCTTTGGTAGAATTTTTTATGCAAAGAAGTGAATTTACGCAGACATCCAGGCTAATAGCTTGAAAATATGTGCTGATCTGAACGTCTGCCACAGGTTCAGTCGCGCTTAAAAAAATAGCGCTTTCAGGTCTTGATGACAGGCATAGGGCGTGGGGCATCTGTTGCGACGCGCATGCTTCTTGTCGAAGGAGCAGATTTAGCCGGATGATTTTGAGGTTGCGGACTTTGACGCCGGGGCCTTGCCATCCGGGTTTCGCCAGACACGGACCCGGTTGCGTCCGCCTTCCTTGGCGGCATAAAGCGCCTGATCGGCTTTTTCGATGATCTGTTCGACGGTCCGGCTTTTGGTCATGGGGGCAGCACCGATAGAGGCTGTGACCGGCAGGTTGGTGGTGTCGGAAATCGTGACAGGTGATGCCTCGATCACCCGGCGCAGACGTTCAAGCACGCGCGCGCATTGCTTCATGTCTGCATTGGGCAGACAGATCAGGAATTCCTCGCCGCCATAGCGATAGACTTTGTCAAACGGGCGGACATGCGATTGCAGGATACCGGCAACCGATTGCAACACAAGGTCACCAGCCTGATGGCCATAAGTGTCGTTAACCGATTTAAAGTGATCAAGGTCGACAAGGGCAATGGCCGTCGGGACACCGGTTCGAATCGACCGTTCGCGTTCGGCATTGAGATCGCCCAGCATCGTCTGACGATTATAGGTGCCGGTGAGCGGATCAACATCGGACCTTGCGGTGCGGAATGCGCGTTCAAGACGTCGTACTTGTGCAAAGAACGATTCGGCACGAAGCGCCATCATATCGAACTCGGCCGAATCGATTTCGCCATCGACCTCGCGCGCGCTCAAAAGCCGTCGTGCCGAATCGTGCAATTGTTGATGGGTTGTGGCCAGCGCATGCATTGCAGGCTGGTCTATCAGCCGATTATGCCGGTTAAGCGCATACCAGGCGCCAAAATCGCAATCATGATCATCCTCTTCATGTTCCGATGGACTCGGAGAATCAGGAAGCATCAGTTTGCGATTCCAGCGCAGAATGAGCGCGATATGTTCGCTCAGGGCCTTTTCGAGTTCGGCCAGAATGTCGCGTTCAGCATCAGCCATCCCGCCATCGGCAACGCTTTCGGGCATTTTGTGGCCCGTGTCATTGCCCCTGCGTATTGCGGGTTTGGGCGGTGCTGGTTGCGACGTGTCACTCATTCAGTTGGCCCAGAAAAGACTTCACTAAACGTTTGTTTTAACAGGCGATCGAGCTCATCCATAGAAATATCGACACCAAGGTCGGCAAGGCTGGTGACGCCATGCTCGGAAATGCCACAGGGCACGATGCCGCCGAAATGTGAAAGATCCGGTGCGACATTGATTGCAATCCCGTGAAAGGTCACCCAGCGGCGCACGCGCACGCCAATGGCGGAAATCTTGTCTTCCCGACCATCTTCACGCACGACCCAGATGCCAACGCGGCCATCGCGTCGTTCACCCTTGATGCCCAGCAAAGCCAGGGTGCGAATCACCCATTCTTCGAGATTATGAACATATGCCCGGACGTCGCGGCCCCGATTCTTGAGGTCCAGCATCAGATAAACCGTCCGCTGACCCGGTCCGTGATAGGTATATTGCCCGCCGCGACCCGCGTCATAGACAGGAAAGCGATCCGGATCGACCAAATCTTCCTGATGGGCGCTGGTCCCGGCCGTATAAAGTGGCGGATGTTCAAGAAACCAAACAAGTTCATTGGCTTCGCCTGCATGGATCGCTTCGGCGCGGGCCTCCATTTCAGCAAGGGCTTCGGGGTAGGGAACCAACTCCGGGGTGGTGCGCCACTCGATGATTTGCGCGGTTGGGGCGATGGAATGCATTTTTCCTGACAAATAAATGAAATTAAGTGAAATGAGCCCTTGATCAGGGGTAATCAATTTGCTATCTCCCTTTCCGCGCCAAGGCAAGCCCACTTCTACACCTCACGGGCTTTGCTGCAGACAATATGCGGTCGTGGCGGAATTGGTAGACGCGCAGCGTTGAGGTCGCTGTGGGCTAACCCCCGTGGAAGTTCGAGTCTTCTCGACCGCACCAAAAACGCCTCCTCTTTTCAAGAGGGGGCTTTTTTGTTTCCGGGTTTTCGATTGCGGGTCAGGCAACCGGAGTTTCCCGATAAAAGAGCCCGCCAGAAACGGCGGGTTTTTTCGTTTGTGGACCTTCCCCATATATCCCCTACAATGTTTTTGTCAGCCAGCTCTGGGCGGGGCCGGTCGGGTTAACGCGGTTGCGATACAACTGATTGATTTATTGTGCAGTGCCGCGTTGAAAATTATGCAATGCAGCCCTTTGGCAGAACGTTGCACTGAGTGCTTCAATCACAGGGAAAACTCATTTAGTCTGGGTTTCCCACTAGAACGAATTATCAGGATTTAACCATTTTCTGGTTAATTAATGTAAATACCTGAAATTAAAAGGTATTATGATGGCAAATAGAAATGACAAGCTGCGTGAAGCAGCTTTGGACTATCACCGGTATCCCACCCCGGGGAAATTGTCCGTAACGGCGACGACGACACTTGCCAACCAGCGTGACCTTGCCCTGGCCTATTCGCCGGGTGTTGCGTTTGCATGTGAAGAAATCGTCAAAAACCCCGATACGGCGGCGGAATATACTGCGCGCGCCAATCTGGTCGGGGTGATTTCCAACGGTACGGCTGTTCTTGGTCTTGGCCCGATTGGCCCGCTGGCATCCAAGCCGGTGATGGAGGGCAAGGCCGTTCTGTTCAAGAAGTTCGCCAATATCGACGTGTTCGATCTTGAAGTCGCCGAAACCGACCCGCAAAAATTTATCGATATCGTCGCTGCACTCGAGCCGACTTTCGGGGGTGTTAACCTCGAAGACATTAAGGCGCCTGAATGCTTCATCATCGAGAAAGCATTGCGCGAACGTTGCAACATTCCGATTTTCCATGATGACCAGCACGGAACGGCGATTTGTGTCGCGGCTGCGGTTCTGAATGGATTGCGTGTCACGGGCAAGGATATCAACAAGGTCCGTCTGGTGACATCGGGGGCTGGTGCCGCCGCGCTTGCGTGTCTTAACCTTCTGGTGTCGATGGGGCTGCCCAAGGACAACATCACGGTCACCGACCGGTTTGGTGTCGTTTACAAGGGCCGTCAGGAAGAAATGGATCCGTGGAAAGCGGATTATGCCATTGAAACCAATGCCCGCACATTAAGTGACGTGATCGAAGGGGCTGATATCTTCCTTGGTCTGTCTGCGCCCAATGTCATGGGCGAGGACGAACTGCGCAAGATGGGTGAACGCCCGATCATTATGGCGCTTGCCAACCCGACCCCGGAAGTATCGCCTGAACTGGTCAAGGAAATCCGCCCGGATGCCGTTATGGCGACGGGGCGTACCGATTATCCCAATCAGGTGAATAACGTTCTTTGCTTCCCGTTCCTGTTCCGTGGTGCGCTTGATGTCGGTGCGACCGAGATCAACGAGGAAATGAAAATTGCCGCGGTCGAGGCGATTGCCGATCTGGCAACCGCAGAGGTTTCGGACGTTGTTGCGACGGCTTATGGCGGTGAGGAACTTAAATTCGGTCCGGAATACCTTATTCCCAAACCGTTTGATCCACGTCTGATGCTTGAAATTCCGCCGCGTGTGGCAAAGGCTGCGATGGATAGCGGTGTTGCCAAACGCCCGATCGAGGATTTCGATCATTACCGTCAGCAGCTTGAAGGCTTTGTCTTCCGGTCCGGTCTGGTGATGAAGCCGGTCTTTGACATGGCACGCGCACATAAAAAACGCGTGGTCTATCCCGAAGGCGAATCGCGCCGCGTTCTTCAGGCCTGTCAGGTGCTTGTCGATGACGGCGTCTGCGTTCCGGTGGTGATTGGTCGTCGCGAAGTGATCCTGGAACGCATCACCGAACTTGGCTTGCGTCTGATCCCTGATGAACAGATTGAAATCCATGATCCGGATGACAATCCGCATTTCGAACAGGACTGGCAGGACTTCCACAACATCATGGGACGTCGCGGGATCAACCCGGAATATGCGCGTTCCATCGTGCGTACACGTCCTACCGTGATCGCAGCCCTTATGCTGCGTCGTGGTGAAGTGGATGCGATGCTGTGTGGCTGTCAGGGCGGTTTCCTGCGTCACCTGCGCTATGTCCGCAATCTTGTGGGCCTGCAGAAAGGCGTGACCGACTTCTCGACGGTCAATATGATGATCATGAAGCAGGGGACCTTCTTCCTGACCGATACCTATGTGTCGGTTGACCCGACCCCTGAACATGTGGCTGAAACCACGATCATGGCAGCCGATGTGGTCAAGCGGTTTGGCATTACGCCCAAGGCCGCCTTGATTTCGCATTCGAACTTCGGCAGTCACGAAAACAAGTCGGCCTGCAAGATGCGCGACGCGCTTCAGCTGATCCGTACGCAGGCGCCTGACCTTGAGGTTGAAGGTGAAATGCATGCCGATGCGGCAATTTCACAGCCGATCCGTGATCGTATCTTCCCGCATTCGATGCTTAAGGGGGCTGCGAACCTTCTGGTGATGCCGACCCTTGATGCTGCCAACATCTCCTATAATCTGGTCAAGATGCTGGGTGATGGTTTGCCGGTTGGTCCGATTCTGGTCGGTGCTGCGAAATCGGCACATGTGGTCAGCCCGTCGATCACGGTGCGCGGTATCGTCAATATGACTGCAATCGCGGTTGTTGATGCGGTAACGCGTAGTCAGGAAGGCCAATAAAATATCTGTCGTTGCGCCCCTTGACCGGGGCCATGCGATAGCGCAGAAACAGCCGTGTCGGGATTTTGATCATCAACGTCCCGGCGCGGCGTTTTCATAAGACAGTTTCAATCTGGTGCAGGGCGCAAACAGCAGCACGTAACTCAGGGAGGGGCAGATGGCAGGTCAAGTTGATGAACTCGACCGTCCGGCGGATACATCCACCGGCGATGAATATGTCGATCTGACACCTGAATATGCGCGCGAAATCTTTGACGCCCTTGGCGAGGAAGACAGCAACACTGCGTCTGAACTGCTTGGCGAATTGCACTTTGCCGACATTGCAGATTTGCTGGGCTGGGCAAGCTCGAACCAGCGTGCGCAACTTGTCGAACTGATCCGCCCCGACTTTGACCCGGAATTCCTGACCGAACTTGACGATGACCTTCGTGAGGAAGTCATCAACCTGCTCGGCACGGATGTGGTGGCCGAGGCCATCACAGAGCTTGATTCAGATGACGTTGTCGAGGTCATCGAGGATTTTGATGCCGACGAACAGCGCGAACTTCTTGGCGCGCTTTCCGATATCGAACGTGCGCGTGTTGAAGAAGCACTTTCCTATCCGGAATATACCGCCGGTCGTATCATGCAGCGCGAGCTGGTGGCGATCCCGGATTACTGGTCGGTCGGCCAGACCATCGATTTCCTGCGGTCGGCCAAAAATCTGCCGGATGACTTTTACGACATCATCGTCGTTGATCCGCGTTACAGCCCGGTCGGCATCGTGCCTTTGTCGCGTGTGATCCGCACCAACCGTCCGGTGCTGGTGCGTGATGTGATGGGGTCCGATGAAATGCGCACGGTCCTTGTGACCGAGGAACAGGAAAACGTCGCCCATCTGTTCCGTCAGCGTGACCTTATTTCCGCACCGGTTGTGGATGATTCCGGTCGTCTTGTCGGTGTGATCACGGTCGATGACGTCGTTGACGTTATCGACGAGGAATATGAAGAAGACATGATGCGCCTTGCCGGTGTCGGCGAGGAGGATGACCTTTCAAGTGCGATCCTTGATACCACCCGGTCCCGCTTTACCTGGCTTCTGGTCAATCTGGGAACCGCGATCATGGCGTCGGTGGTCATCGGCCTGTTTGAAGGGACGATTGAAAAGCTGGTCGCACTGGCGATTCTGATGCCGATTGTGGCCTCGATGGGCGGGAATGCCGGTACGCAGACCCTGACTGTTGCGGTGCGTGCGATTGCCACGCGTGAGCTGACCAGCACCAACGCATGGCGTGTGATCCGCAAGGAGGTCGCTGTATGTGGTCTGAACGGGCTGGCATTTGCCATCTTGTCCGGAGCTGTAACATGGCTTTGGTTTGATGATCTTTTGCTGGGCGGTGTGATTGGCGCTGCGATGATTATCAATCTGCTTTTTGCCGGGCTGTTTGGTGCCCTGATCCCGCTTGGTCTGGAACGTGCGGGTATTGATCCCGCTGTATCTTCATCGGTGTTCCTGACGACGATTACCGATGTTGTCGGTTTCTTTGCATTCCTTGGACTGGCAGCGATTTTCCTGCTTTAGGCCTCAATAATCCAGTCGGTATCTGGCAAGCGCAGTGTTTGAGGCTGCCGGATTTGCAAATTAAAAGCCCCGCAGATAATGCTGCGGGGCTTTTGGTTTTTAGGCTGCCGAATCAATGAGCAGGCAATTTGCGAAAGCTAGCCTGAATGTTCGTCTTCTGCCGGACTTGATGTTGCTTTCGGGCGCGCCGGGCTCTTTTGCCGGGGCAGAAGTTCGGCGGTGTCGATTGCATCAAGTGGTGCAGACAGCAAGAAGCCCTGCATCTCGTCACAATCCGCAGCCTGAAGCACGGCAAGCTGTTCTTCGGTTTCAACACCCACAGCAACCACCTTGCGATTAAGGCTTTTGCACAGCCGGATTGCCGGTTGCAGGATGCTGTTTTCGGGTTGCTCATCAAGGGCCAGATTGAACAGCGATTTTGACAGCTTGATCCGCTGAACCGGGAAGCGTTTCAGATAGCGTAGCGACGTATTGCCCGCCGCAAAGTGATCAAGCGTCAGGCCAATACCCGCCTCGGCAAAGCGATAGAACTGGCCAAGCGCGCGTTCAGGTTCACGCATGGCGATGTCTTCGGAAACCTCGATCTCGATCATGGCGGCATCAATTTCATGTTCAGCCGTAAGATCAATGATGTTCTTGATCAGGTCAGCCTGAATGAACTGGCGGCTTGAAACGTTCAATGCAATCGGAACCGGGACATAGCCCTGTTCACGCCATTGGGCGATCTGTTTGCACACGGTTTCAATGATCCATTGACCCAGTGGTGACAAAAGCCCCGTCCGGTCGGCAACCGCGATAAAGTCAGGCGGCAGGCGGCGCTTGCCACTGTCATCAATCCAGCGCAACAGCGCCTCAAACCCGGTCAGGGTGCGGTCGGATGTCCGATAGCGCGGCTGATATTCAAGGACAAAGCGCTTTTCATCAACCGCACGGCGCAATTGCGTTTCCATTGAAAGACGCGCATGCATCACGTTGTTCATCGTCTCGACAAAGAAGCAATAAGACGATTCCGCAGATTTCTGGGCGCGATACATTGCGGCATCCGCATTGGCCAGCAATTGCGACGGTGCGCGCGCATCGTTGGGATACAGGGCGACACCAACACTGACATGCAGACGGATTTCTTCGCCCGTCGTGGTCTGGATCGGCTGTGACATGGCTTCGACCACGCGTTCGGCAACCAGTGCCGCGCCTTCGGCCTCTGACAGGTCGGTTGCGATAATCGCAAACATGTCCCCCGAGAACCGGGCACAGGTGTCTTTTTCACGCACTGTCGCGCGCAGACGCCCGGATATGGTGCGCAATGTTTCGTCACCGATATCTGCGCCGAACCGGTCATTGATGGCGCGGAAATTGTCGATATCAACCACCAGAACCGACAGAAGCTTTTCATACCGTTTGGCATGGGCAACCGCCTGATTAAGGCGGTCTTCAAACAGTGCATGGTTCGGAAGCCCGGTAAGCGGGTCATGCGTTGCCAGATACCGCAACCGATTAACCGATGCGTTGGCCGCCGGATTGTGATGCAGGGTGATATCAACGCAATCAGGATTGCTGGCGGATGGCTTCATCGCCAGATTGCAGACGACATGAACGCCTTCGGCGCTGCGGACAATCCATTCACGACGTAATTCTTCCTCGCCGCGATTGATGGCAAGCAGCATCTTTTCCTGGGATCGACGCGAAGCGGTTCCGTCGGACTGGAATTCCGGCGCCAGATTGTAAAAGCGGATAAATCCGTAATCTTCTTCGCGCAGATCAAAGAATTCGGCCGTTTCCGGCGACATTGATTTCAGATGACCATCAAGCTTGGTAATCGACAAAGCAAGGTCATTGATATCATCACCGGCATTGATGTGATGCAGATGGCGTCGGGATGATGTTTTCTGCCGGTTGGTCAGCATGAAGATCAGAACGGTAAACAACGCCGTTACCAGCGTCCCGAACAGCAAAATAAGTTCGGGATTGATGGTGTGCTGGCTTGCAAGTTTGGGGTCGGCAATGACATCGACCTGCCACTGACGCCCGACAATCTCGACCGGGACGGTGCGTTGCAACTGTTCGTCATCCCCTTCGCCACGGATTTCAAACAGAACAGTGTCACCTTCGCGCACACGCACGGTGTAATCTTCGACCTGTTCGGTATTGATGACCGAGGCCAGCATGGAGCGGATGCGGAATGCCCCGTTGATGATGCCGATAATCTCGCCATCACGGCCCAGAACCGGGCTATAGGCCGCAAATCCGCGCCCGCCCTGAAGAAGTTCAAGTGTCGGGGTGATCTGGGTCCTGCGCTGATCAAGGGCGATATCCAGAACCGGGCCTGCCATCGGATGGCGTTTCAGATCAGCACCAATGGCCGGAACGTTCCCCTTGATCGGGGCTACATATAAAATGAGGTAATTGGGCGAAATCCAGTTGATTGCCTGCAGCGCCGGAAAACGGCTTTGCAGCGGGGTGGCAATCGAGAGATATGCGCGTTCATCCTCGGGCGCGCCGTCCTGCCAGTTATCCGCAAAGCTTTCAAGAACGGCGAGGTTGCTTGTGACAATCTGGCTGACTTGCTGGGCTACAGACGTGGCTGTAATCTGGGCTGCGGACAGAAGAATGGTACGACGATTTTTTTCAAACGTTTGCCAGAAAAAGAAAGTCACAGAGCCAAGGAAAACTGCCGTCAGAAAACCTGCCAACAATGCCCGTTTCTTCAAACGGGACGTTTGCGTGGATGCATTTTCATCAGCTTGTTTGTTTTCTTCTTCCATCTCTCCCCCATACGTGACCCGCAAAACAGGTTCCCCAAACCCGGATATGCGCGCAAAAAAAAACGCATTCGTCACGTCATTTGCAAAGGCATCATGCGTATGATGTCTTACAAACGGTTTTGTGTCACGCAGACGATAAGCAATTCGCTCTATGTTTAATGGTGCCATTATTACAGGATTTTAAGGGTTTAGTCGCGTTCATTTGCATATAATTTTTTGCGCAATAAGTTCGTTGCCGGGGCGTCTGCACCATTTTTGCGGGCAGACGCAGGATTAAATCTTTGTTCGCCCCTGTTCGTGGCGCGCCAACTGGTGTATCTGAGGCTGGCTTCTGGTAGCCGCGATAATTTGCCAGATAAAAGTGTGACGAAGATCACCCCCGAGAGAGAGTTTATGAAACATCATCACCGCAATCCCCGTGCCCGTGGGGGACGCAAGCGTCAACCGTCCCGGCGTGATCCGCTGATTGGTTTTGAAGCGCCCGTCACCATCGAACAGGTTGGTGCGCGTGGTGATGGCATTGCGCATATTCAGGCTCCGGATGGTAAAGCGGTTCTGGTCTATGTTGATTGCGTGTTGCCCGGGGATGAAGTGCGGGTTGCCCTGCGTCAGAAACGCGGTGACGGATATGGCGCCGAAGTCATCGAGGAAATTGCCCGCACCGGTGCGTTCAACCCGCCACGCTGTTCGCATTTCAAGGAATGTGGCGGCTGTGCGCTTCAGCATATGAGCGACGATGATTACCGGGCGTGGAAATATGACAAGGCCAAAACCGCTGTTTTGCGGGCGGGGATTGATCCCGAGGATGCAGATGATCTGATTGCCGAGGTTGAAATTTCGCCACCGGCAAGTCGCCGTCGCGCGGGTTTCTCCGTTCATGTCGGGGCGACGGGGGTGTTTGTCGGTTTCCATGGCCGGTTCAGTCATACGGTTTTGAATGTTCCTGACTGCGCTGTTTTGCGCCCGGAATTGATGGCGTTCCGTTCTGCCTTTGTCGATTTCCTGACATCCTGTCCGCCAGATTACGCGCGCGATATCAAGGAGGTCTTTGTTACCCTTGTTGATAACGGACTTGATGTTCTGATCCAGGCCAGTGCGGACCCCAATCTTGATATGCGTCAGGACCTGGCCGAATTCGCCGGGGCACAGAACCTTGCGCGTCTGAGCTGGCAGGTCGGGGATCGTCCGGATGAACCGGTTGCCGCCCGGCATACGCCGCTGGTGTCCTTTGAAAATGTCGAAGTGTCGATTGCGCCTGCCGGGTTCTTGCAGGCAACGCTTGATGGTCAGCAATCCCTTGTAAATGCGGTCAAGCAGGCACTGGATGAAATTGCACCGAGACAGGTCGCCGATCTGTTCTGCGGGGTCGGCAGCTTTACATTCGCATTGGCCTTGCATGGCAAGCGCCGGTCGGTGACTGCTGTTGAAAGTGACCCGCGTGCGGTCGAACTTTTGCAATATGCCGTGGGTCAGTCAGGAAGTCCGATAAAGGTTGTCAAACGTGACCTGTTCCGTCAGCCGCTTACTGCGGCTGAGTTGGGGGCATTTGATCTTGTGCTGTTTGATCCGCCGCGTGCAGGCGCATTGGCACAGTGCGAGCAACTGGCAACAGGCGGACCTGAATGGGTTCTTGCGGTTTCCTGTAATCCGGCGACCTTTACGCGCGACATGCGTGTGTTGCGCAATGGCGGCTATGAAATTCAAAAGGTCGTCCCGGTGGATCAATTCCTGTGGTCGTCACATCTGGAACTGTTTGCTGTTCTGCGCCGTAAAGCGGTCTGATCCGGGCTGTTCGGGGCAGCCCGGATTGAAGTTTGCAGACGGAATTACAGGATGATTGCGCCCAGATTGGGTGGGGGTTTTTAAAATCGCGCCTTGATTGTGCGATTTGGCTTAATGTTTCATCGCTAATAATCTATACTAATGGCTGGTATTTCCGCCGGACACCAGGAAGGTCAGGTGGACAAAGTTTTGAATGATTTCAATTTCTTTGTCCGTGCAGCATGTAGTTGCCTCGCCGGCTTGTTTGTGCGGAAAAGCAATGGAACCAGTTGCGAGTCAGCTTACGATCTATACCAACACTGCGCGTGCGATTGCACCGCAGAACCGGTTGATTGCGTCTGATGGCAGCCAGTATTCCACATCATCGGGCAGTTCTGAGCGCAATACCGATTCGCTTCGTGGTGCGAGTTACACCACAGAAAAGCTTCGTGGATCGCTTGGCAGTGCCAGCAACCTTCTGACACAGGCATCAAGTGATTTGTCGCGCATCGGTGATGCGCTTGACGAAATTGAATCCCTGATCGAAATCGCAGAAGAAAGCCCGGACCTTTCGGCGCAGCAGCGTGCGCAACTTAATAGCCAGATCGAAGATTATCTGGGCGAAATTGACGATATTGCTGCAAACAGCAGCTTCGATGGCCGGAACCTTCTGGATGCGGATCAAACGATATCGGTACAGGTCGGTTCCGGAACGTCGTCAGATAACCGGATCAATGTCGAACTTTATGCATCGTCGACCGAGGATTTGGCGACGGGGCTTTCATCAATTGACCTGACGGATGGTTCGGGCGTTTCAAATGCACGTGCCCTGATTGATGAAGCGCAGCAGGCATTGCGTGATCGCGAGATTTCATTGTCGGCTGATCGCGGCAGTCTTGCCGTCGCGCAGGATCAAAACCGCGTTTCACAGGTTGCAGGCGACAATATTGTCCAGGCCCAACTGGCGGCGTCCGAAACATCCGGTGCCGAGGATATCAGGTCGCGTATTTCGGCAAATCTGCAGGCCTATCTTGGGGATATCGCCACCCAGCTTGCCAGTCAGACGGTCAGTATTGGCGGGTTCGGCTTGCCTGAACCACGACCTGATCCGTTCCTTGAACAGAATGACAGGCCGGTCTTTGACCCGAACGCCGAGGAACGTGATCCGCTGGCACAGGAAACCTTTGGGCAATCGTCGGGTGCAAACACCACACAATCCTATTCCACGCCGGTCTTTGGCGGGTATGACAGCGGTGGTCATGCGACATCAAACAGCGGTGGCGGGGCTGATCGTTCGCAAAACCGTGTGTCTGTCGATGCCTGATATCTTCCGTAAAGCCGTAATTATTTAAAAGGCCCCGTGGATGTTCCGCGGGGCCTTTGGTTCGTTTGATCGAAAGGGCAGGTGATCGAAAGGACGGGTGGTTTTCGGAAATCTATCCTGTCGTCTAGCCTTCGACGGTTTCATCTTCATATACGCCCCAGAAACCGTGACGCGGTGCCCATCCTTCGAAATCGCCAAAGCGCAGCTGGCACCAGTTCATATTGGCCGGGCAGTCTTCGATGCTTCCGATGACGCTGGCCGAGACCATAGCGATCTTGCGGGCATTTTCATCAGCCGCGGAATAAAGCGTGATGCTGTCATCGGTGACGATCACATGTCGAGAGCCGACAAGAAGGCTTTGATGAACCCAGCCTTCACTGCCTTCCCAGTCGCGAACCTTGCGCCATGTATCAAATTCAGACACGACTTCCATCGGCATATTGCGACGTTGATAAATCCAGACTTTCGGATATCGAAGCCCCGGCCCGGAACGCAAGAATACCTTGTCTGATCGCAGTGCGACAAATCGCGGAATGGGCAGACCGGATTCTTGGGCGCTGGCCACAATCGGGGTGGTCAGACTTGCCAGAATAGCCAAAGCCATGAAGCGATACATAAATGTGCGCAAAAACTGCGGCATCTTGTTGGTATTCCCTTGTTTCGGAGCTCTGACAGGGATCTGTCAGAAATCCTCTTCACGTAATAAAATTACAAAAAATGCGTCAAAATCCTTGCTTTTGTACCTTGCTGCATGGCATCACTGCATTGCGGCAGGGCACAAAAAATGTGACATGCCATATTTTGTCAGAAAAAGAGTTAAAAGACCGCATAGGATCGGCAGATGACCAAGAAAAAACCGCTTGTCGTCGTGACCCGGAAGCTGCCGGAAGCGATTGAAACCCGCATGATGGAACTGTTCGATGCGCGTCTGAATATCGATGACGCTGCAATGACCAAGGAACAACTCATCGAAGCTGTCAAAGTGGCAGATGTTCTTGTCCCGACTGTGACGGACAAGATTGATGCCGCCGTACTTGCCCATGCGGGGCCGAACCTTCGTCTGATTGCCAATTTCGGAACCGGGGTGGATCACGTTGATTTGCAGACCGCACGGTCGCGCGGCATCACGGTCACCAACACGCCCGACGTTCTCACCGAAGATACAGCAGACATGACAATGGCGCTGATCCTTTCGGTATCCCGTCGCCTTGCCGAGGGCGAACGCCTTATCCGCAAGGGCGAATGGGCCGGATGGGGCCCGACATTGATGCTGGGTCATCGCATCTGGGGCAAGCGTCTTGGCATTGTCGGTATGGGCCGTATCGGTCGTGCGCTGGCGCGCCGGGCAAAGGGGTTCGGGCTGTCGGTTCATTATCACAACCGCCGTCGCGTTCACCCGGAAATCGAGGAAGAGCTTGATGCAACCTATTGGGAAAGCCTTGATCAGATGCTTGCCCATGTCGACGTTGTTTCTGTTAACTGCCCGCATACACCGGCAACCTATCATTTGCTTTCGGCAAGGCGTCTCAAGCTGATGCAACCCCATGCCATTCTGGTCAACACAGCACGTGGCGAGATCGTTGACGAACCGGCACTGACCCGGATGCTGGCCGATGGCGAGATTGCCGGTGCCGGTCTTGACGTGTTCGAGCATGAACCGGCCGTAAACCCCAAACTGCTTGATCTGCAAAACGCGGTTCTTTTGCCGCATATGGGGTCAGCCACCATCGAAGGGCGCGTGGATATGGGCGAAAAGGTCCTGATCAATATCAAGACCTTTGTCGATGGGCATACACCGCCAGACCGTGTGATCGAAGGGCTGCTCTAGACAGGTTTTCGACAACGATGTGAGGATTTAAATGCCGGGGATTTCCCCGGCATTTGTCATTTGGTCGTGGTTTCCGGGGCCGGGATTTTTTTATGCAATACAAATGCATGTACCAGTTGTCCCAAAATCAACGGGGCGATGCTGCCACCAGCCACCAGCATCCAGCCCGTCGGACCGGGGCTCGAGATCATCAGAAGATCAGACAGGCTTGGTATCCACAAGGTTGCCCCGACCAGAACGCAGCACAATGCCAATGCCCCCCAGACAAACGGGTTACGGCTTACATCATTGATCAATGCATTCGAACCGGAAGCGCGCATGTTAAATACGTGCAAAAGCTGGGCGGCGGCCAATGTCAGGAATGACACAGAAAGGGCTTCCTGTTCGCCCAGCGCAAAGACTGTGTGGGCCAGAATAAATGCACCAAGCGTTCCTGCCGTAATCAGCCCGCCATAGATGATCACCCGCATCCAGTGCAAAGCACCAAGGATCGGCTCTGCCGGGTCGCGTGGTGGTTGCTTCATGACACCCTTTGCGCCTTCACCAACACCAAGCGCGAAGGCCGGGAATACATCGGTAACAAGGTTCAGAAAAAGAATCTGCAATGGCAGTAAAGGAAGGGGAAGCTCGCTTAAAACAGCCAGACCGACGATCAGGATCTCGCTGAAGTTGCAAGACATCAAATAAATCACGAATGTCCTGATATTGGCAAAAATCACCCGGCCCATATGCATGGCGGCAACGATGGATGGAAATGCATCATCGCGTAGAACCATGTCGGCGGCTTCGCGGGCAACTTCGGTGCCACGTTGACCCATGGCAATGCCGATATCGGCTTTCTTAAGGGCCGGTGCGTCATTCACACCATCCCCTGTCATCGCAACGATAGCGCCGCTTTCCTGATGAAGAGATACAAGATCAAGTTTGCTTTCCGGGCTGACGCGGGCAAGAACCGGGGTCGCGAGAATGGCCTCGCGTTTATGTTCGGCAGCGTTGCCAACATCGTGAAGGTCGCGGCCTTCCAAAACCGGGGCGTCCGATCTGCATAAGCCGACCTGACGCGCGATATTGTGGGCGGTTCCGGCATGGTCACCGGTGACCATAACAGTCCGAATACCGGCGTCGTGACAGGCCTTGATCGCACTTGCGACGTCGCTTCTTGGCGGGTCAAGCAAGGCGATCAATCCAAGAAGCGTGAGATTTTCATAAGGAGCGGTGTTCTCCGAACGTGCCTCTTTCATTGCAAGGCCGAGAACCCTTAATCCTTCGCTCGTCATCTCCGTGGCAAATTCCGTCCATTGATGGTGCAGCTTGTCATCGAACGGCACCTTGCCATTGATCGTGAGAAGATCAGTACAACAGTCAATCACCGCTTCGGATGCACCCTTTACCGCGACAAACAGGGCGTCATTGTCTGGTTGATGATGGTAGGTCGCCATCATCCGGGTCTGGGCGCTAAAGGCTTCCTTCGCAACCAGTGGAAAATCTTCGAACAAGGTTTTCTGATCGTATCCCTGCTTTGTAACGGCTTCAAGCAACGCAATTTCCATCGGATCGCCAATTGGCGCGGATGATATGTTCGTTTTTGTACCGGTTGCGGATGCTGGTGAAATGAGGACTGCATCGTTGCACAACATCGCGGTTCGCAAGGCGATTTCTTGTGTCGGATCATTAGGTGTTTCAACCGGTCTGGTCGCCCCGGTTGTCCCGAATGCATTCGTCTCGTCAAGTATGACTGTACTTGTGCGCAGGCGGACAACTGTCATGCGATTTTCGGTAAGTGTACCGGTTTTGTCAGTCATGATGACGGTGGTGGCACCAAGCGTTTCAACGGCTGACAGATTTTTGATCAGGGCATTGCGCCGCGCCATCCGCGCCATACCGCGTGCAAGGGCAACCGTTGCCACAATCGGCAAACCCTCGGGAACAGCGGCAATTGCCAGGGCAACACCGGTTTTGACCATCAGCAGGAAGTCCTTGCCGGCATAGATGCCACTTAGCGTTATAAAAAGGGTCAGCCCGAGTGTGACCCAGATCAACTGACCGGCAAGCTTATCAAGTCGCTTTTCAAGCGGGGTTGTTTCGGCATCTGCCGTTTCGGCCAGATCGGCAATATGACCAAGTTCGGTGGCCATCCCGGTTGCGGTAACAATCCCAAAGCCATCGCCGCGGGTAACTGCCGTTCCCTTGAAAACCATATTGAACCGGTCGCCAAGAACGATGTCATCACCAGAAAGAATATCGTTGGTTTTGGCGATTGGCAGGGATTCACCCGTCAGTGTGGATTCGTCACATTGCAGATTGTTGCAATCAACGATGCGTATATCGGCCGGAACAATGTCGCCCGCTTCAAGCAGAACAATATCACCGGGAACGATATCTTCTGCCGGGATGACGGTTGCGATGCAATCGCGTCGAACACGGGCTTTGACTTGCGAAAGTTTGCGCAGAGATTCCATTGACTGGACAGCGCGATATTCGGATGAAAATCCGATGGCAGCGTTCAGGACAAGGACAACTGCAATCGCGCTGCCTTCGGTCCAGTCACCGAGATAAAAGGAAAGCAGCATTGCCCCGGCCAGAAGATAGACAATCAGGCCGGTGAACTGATCAATCAGAATGTTCCAGACAGATCGTGACTTGCTTCGCCGAAGCACATTGCGGCCAAATCTCCTTCGGCGTTCAGCGATTTCCTTTTTGCCCAGACCGTTTTCCGGACGAACATTTTCAGTATCAAGAACCTGATGAGCCGTTTGGAGATAGGGAGAGCTTTTCATCGATACCCCTTGTGCAGACCATGGTCCGGGTGGTGGTCGTGCGGCATGGCTTTGCCAGTCTTTCAGTTTGCGTCTGACGTGGTCAAGTGATTTGGAATGGCGGCCATATGTCAGACAGCTGCCGTGATGATGGAAAACCAACCCGAATGCAGGAACAGAAATCCGTTTTGTGACCGGGTTTTACATCTCAGTCATTTTCTTTTGCGGGTAGCTTGGCTATCACTGTTATCAAACAGCGTTAGTTTCAAGGAGCCATCATGGGTTTGATTTTCCAGCCTGCCGAACCGACGACCATTCCGGTTCAGGATTCCGACGATCTTTTCCCGGTTAACCGCATTTTCTGCATCGGAAAAAACTATGCCGATCACGTTCGTGAAATGGGATCGGACCCGTCTGATACGCCGCCATGTGTGTTCATGAAACCGACCGGTTGTCTGGTGGTCGGTGATGGTGATCTGCCTTATCCGTCAGCAACCGAAGATCTGCATTATGAAGGTGAACTTGTCGTTGCCCTGTCAAAGGGGGGCAAAAATCTTGACCGTGCCGCGGTTGAGGATGCGATTTTCGGGTATGGGGCAGGTCTTGATATGACCCGCCGTGACGTTCAGGCAGGCCTCAAGGAACGCCGTCTGCCGTGGGATATGGCCAAGTCGTTTGACGGCTGTGCCGCAATCTCTGCGCTTAAGCCCAAAGCAGATGCAGGCAATCCGCATGCGACCAGTCTGAAACTGTCGGTCAATGGCAATGTCCGTCAGAACGACACCACGGCCAAGATGATCTGGCCGGTGATTGATGCGCTTGTTCATCTATCGACCCTGATCGAACTGAAACCCGGTGACTTGCTGTTTACCGGAACGCCCGAGGGCGTTGGTCAGGTGGTTCGCGGTGACCGCATGGATCTGGCGATTGAGGGTGTCGCTACACTGTCAGTGACGTTGAAATAGACGTCAGAACTTTTCGAAAATTTCCGGGGTCGTGGGGCAGGGGCCTTTCCCGAACAGGATTTGAACGGAGCCCGTTTTGAAAATTGTAAGTTGGAATATCAATTCCGTCCGCCTGCGCATCGAGCAGGTCATCAAATTTCTTGAAGATCAGCAACCCGATGCGCTGTGTCTTCAGGAACTGAAATGCCCGGATGAGCATTTCCCCCATGAGGCATTTGAGGCTGCTGGCTATGTTCATCGTCATAACCACGGTATGAAAAGCTATAACGGGGTGGCGATTGTTTCACGAATGCCTTTCGTCGAAACTGACATCAAGCATTTCTGTGGCAAGGAAGATCGCCGTCACTGCATGGCGAAATTCGAAAATGGGGTCGAGCTGCACAATTTCTATATCCCGGCGGGCGGTGATGAACCCGATCCGGCGATCAACGAGAAATTTGCCCACAAGCTGTCCTTTATCGACGAGATGACCACCTGGTGGACCGACCGTCGTGCTGCTGATCCGAACCGCAAGGCCGTTCTGGTTGGCGATTTCAACATTGCCCCGTCAGAGAACGACGTCTGGTCGCACAAGCAGCTTCTTCGGGTCGTCAGCCACACACCGATCGAGGTCGAAATTCTTGAGAAGTTCCGCCAGTCAGGCGACTTCATTGATTCAGTACGCGAAGTTGTTCCGGAACCCGAAAAGCTGTTTAGCTGGTGGAGCTATCGTTCTCGTGACTGGCGCGGCAGTAACAAGGGACGTCGTCTGGATCATGTCTGGATGACCCCGAATATGGCCGGGACGGTCCGAACAGCATCGGTCTATGACCTTGCACGTGACTGGGAAAAACCATCCGATCACGCGCCGGTGGTTGTGGAATTCAACCTGTAACCAGATCGCGTTTCGATTGAGTGAAAACAGCGGGCCGGGGAAACCTAGTCCGCTGTTTTGTCATGTAAAATAACTTGGCAAAATAACTTGATTGTTGTGCTGATCGGCGCAACTCTTTTGCTTGAACGCAACCAAACATATACCCATGTGGTCAATGTCGGATTGTTTTGGTGGCAAATTAAGCAGGATACGGGCAATGAAAAAGATACTGATTGGTTTGGCAGCGATCATCGTTCTGGTCGTGGGCGGACTTGTATATGTCTATGTCAATCTCGATGATATCGTCAAAACGACCATCGAAAAGGCCGGAACGCGTGTGACCCTGGCGGAAGTGACCGTTGATGGTGTGACGATCGAACCCACACAAAATACGGCAGGCATCACGGGGCTGGTTGTTGGTAATCCCGAAGGGTTCAAGACGGATTATGCCTTCTCGCTAGGCAATATTTCGGTGCGCCTTGACGGAACAACGCTGACCAGTGACACCATTCGTATTATCGAAGTCGTTGTCGATGCGCCAAGTGTTACCTATGAACTTGGCAATGGCAGCTCGAACATCGCAACCATTCAGCGCAATGTTGAAAGTTTTGTCCAGCGTGTTTCGGGACCGACCGGCGCAGGTGGTGCAGATGGGGCGACGGATACAGCTGCCAGCGAAGAAGCCGGTTCGAGCACCAAAATTATCATTGATGACGTATATGTTCGTAACGGCAATGTCGGTGTGTCAGCAGCTTTGCTGCAGGGTAAAAAGCTTTCAGCAAGCCTTCCGGAAATTCATCTTGAAGATGTTGGCAAGGACGATGGCGGCGCAACTCCGGCAGAAGTTGCTAGTGAAATTCTGACCGCAATCAACGCGTCAGTCTTCAAGGCCGTTTCGAGTTTGAATGTTGACGGTCTGCTGCAGGGCGTTGGCGATCTTGGCAAAGGTGTCGTTGGTGCTGTTGGGGGCGCTGCGAGCACAGGTGGCTCGTCGGTCAAGGATGGTGCCGAAGCACTTGGTGGAGCAGTCAAAGGGCTGTTTGGCGGATCATCTGATTGATCTGTCTGATCACCATTGAGCGTTGAAAATCCGGGGCCTGATCAGGTGGCAAGTCTGATCAGGCCTTTTTCGTGTTGGTCGCGCAGTGTTTTGTGGTTTTCCGGTCGATGATTGGGCCGTTAAACCGTTGCGGTGCGGGCACCTGCGCAGGGATTGGAACCGAAAAGATTATGAATTTTCTCTATCCCACTGCTTTTTTTCATGAAATTGACTTCTATATATTCTTGGATAGGGGTAATTATATCCCCCTCATATCGTTTTGGGGCATTGGGGCGTGAGTACAAGTTACGTGTCAAAATTCGGGGTCAGGTCTGTGATCTGATCGACTGCAACAACGATATGGTGCAAGTGACAGGCAAAAAATGACCTGTCTGGTGGTTGTCATAATCCATTGAAGTCCGGTTTGATGATAACCACCGAAACGAAATTGGGATTGGGATAAAGAATGTCGGTCAGACAAGGAGTAACACCGATGAAAGCTAAACTGCTCGCCGTTGTTTCCGCCGCAGCCTTTCTGAGCGCGTGCGCAAATATGAACATTCCAGGGGTGCGTGATATGGCTGACGAAGGGTCGGCATTTGATGCAGCTCTTCACCAGAATTACGCTGATCTCGCACAGGCCGAGTATGACGAAGCCGATTGGAGCGATGCACGTTACTTCACCAGCCGTTCGAAAATGGCTGCGATGAGCCAGGATACCGGCCCGCAGATGATTTCCGAACGTACCCTGCCAGCAGGCACCGAAGGCGAAGTGGAAGTTGCACGTAGCGACCTGATGGCGGCACTTGATGCCGGTGGTCGTGAAAAGGCTGCAACGGCCGCTGCGCGTGCACAGTCGAGCTTCGACTGCTGGTTGCAGGAACTTGAAGAAAACATTCAGCAGGAAGACATCGACAACTGCCGTTCTGCTTTCTATCAGGCACTCGCCATCGTTCAGGCTGAACTCGACACCGCACCGGCCCCGATGGCTGCAATGCCGATGCCGGTTCCGATGAATGTCTATTTCGGCTTTGACAGTGCTGCAATCGACACCAAAGGCATGTCGGTCATCGACGGTATTGTCGAAGCATATGGCAAATATGAACCGGCATCGATCAGCCTGGTTGCCTATGCCGACCGTGCAGGCGATGCGATGTATAACGACATCCTTGCAAAATCGCGTGTTGATGCCGTTGTGAAAGCACTTCGTGACGGCGGTGTGCCGGCAAGCAAGCTTGCGATTAGCATCAGCGGCGAAGCCAATGTTCCGGTTTCCACCGATGATGGTGTTGCCGAGCAGGGCAACCGTGTTGTCGTTGTCACCTTTAGCGACGGCATGTAAGCGCGTCCAAGCAACAAGGGGATCACATCCATGCGTCTTTTGATCGCACTTCTTCTGCCCTGGTTACTGTTCTTCACCATCGGACGTCCTATTGCAGGAATTATCTGCCTCATCTTGCAGATAACTGTGGTTGGTTGGGTTCCGGCTGCGATCTGGGCGGTCTATTCTCTTAGCCAGTATAATACTGACAAGAAAATCAGCAGTGCCATGGGTGGCGGTCAGGAATAACTGACACTGTCTGTGCTGCGTGGCAGCCGGACATGAAATCCACGTAAAAGGCAGGCCTTGGGGCCTGCCTTTTACATTTTAGGGACTGAATTAACCTTAGCGCAGGTGACGGCGAACGCCGCCCACAAAGCGCGCAATCAGCCGTGAAACGATAAAACGGGTCAATGTGAAGCTGATGGCACCGGCTATTGCGGGCCAATACCATGCGGCGACCTCGGGACGGGTGCTTTGTTCAACCAGCCGATAAACCACAACGGCAATTGCGGTTGCGGCAAAGAAGGCTGTTCTTCTGCGATAACGGGCAATAAAGGGACCAAGCATCCACATCAGTTAGTGCTGTCCGCCGCCAATGTCGCGCGCCAGCCGGGCCGCAAAATCATCTGTCATGCCCGACACATAATCAAGGATCACCAGATACAAATCATAAAGCGATGCACCAACCGGCATCGCGTCATTGCCAATCAGTTCGCGTACGCGCCCGGCACGATATGGAAGGTCCGCTTCGGAACCGGCATTGTGAACCTCAAGCGCGGTCTTGCAGAAGGTGTCAAGCAGGGTTTCCAGATGGGCAAAGGCCCCCACTTCAATCTGAACCTTGCGGCGGTTCAGAATGATCTGCTTTTCCGAGAATGACTTT
This sequence comes from Thalassospira profundimaris, assembly GCF_003326795.1. Classification (GTDB taxonomy): domain Bacteria; phylum Pseudomonadota; class Alphaproteobacteria; order Rhodospirillales; family Thalassospiraceae; genus Thalassospira; species Thalassospira profundimaris_C. Next base: position 235,923 of record NZ_JPWI01000006.1, read on the forward strand.
GCTGTCGTGATCAACTCGTTATAGGGACCACTTGCACAGGCCAGAAGGTCACCTTTCCACTCACCTGCCAGAAGGGCGTCCTCGTTGGCGACGAAGGCATCCACCAGCGCAGCAAGAATCCCGGTCATGATTTTGCCACGCAGGAACGAGATTTTGCGACTGGCATTGGGTTCGCGGTCATATTCCGCCGGAAGATCACCCGCGATACAGGGACGAAGCATTTCTTCAAGAACCCGGAAATCGACCAGTTCAAGTTCCACCCCGTCTTCGATATCGATCAGGGCATAGCAAGCATCGTCAGCGGCCTCGACCAGATAAACCAGCGGATGGCGGCAAAATGACTGATCACCGGTGCGGATCAGGCCCGTGGCGTCGGCGACTTCTTCAAGCAGGGAAAATTCCTTTTGGAAGGCGCCAAATTTCTTTTTCTGCGGGAAGGGGCTGCCCGATGCAGACCAGGGATACTTCAGGAAGCTTGCCAGTGTCGCATAGGTCAAACGCATCCCGCCATCATACAGACCAGTCCGTTTGTTGGTCAGAAGCCGGAACCCTTGAGCATTTCCTTCATAGGTGGTCAGATCGGCGAACTGTTCGGCGGTCAGACTGCGGGTAAAAGAAGGATCGGCATCAATGAACCATTGGCGGATCGCATATTCCCCGGCATGACCAAAAGGCGGGTTGCCGATATCGTGACACAGTGCGGCGGCCTGAACGATCGCGGCCATATGGTCGGGATCAATCGTATCGGGAAGACTGCCTTTTTCATGTAAACGATGACCAATCATCAAGCCCAGCGAACGTCCGATACATGAGACCTCAAGGCTATGGGTCAGGCGGGTATGCACATTGTCATTTTCCGGCAGCGGATGAACCTGCGTCTTGCGTTGCAGGCGGCGGAAAGCTGAAGAAAAGATGATGCGGTCATAATCCTTGTGAAAGTCGGATCGACCAAACGCCCCGACACTGGAATGACGGGTGCCAAGCCGGGCGGGTGACAACAGTTTTTGCCAGTTCATCATCGCGGTCATGGTGTATCGGGCCTTCCCGTTCGTTCACAGGTTCTTTCACATGTGGGGCCTTTATGCCCGTTGTTGGTAAATAAGCATTTTAAATTTTGCGATTTCCCAAAAGAAAACGGCGCATCTTTTGATGCGCCGTTGATAATGTCGGGTCGTCTATCAGGTGTCAGGCACCCAGACCTTTTTCCATGATCAGATCAAGGCGACGGGCAAAGCTGACCGGGTCGGGCAGGGCTTCGCCTTCAAGAATGCGGGCCTGATCCAGCAGAAGCAAAGCGGCGTCATTGAGGATCGGTGCCTTGGCATCCTTGATCGCAACGTCAGACAGCTTTTTGATCAGGCTGTGTTTCGGATTGATTTCAAGAATGCGCGGGCTGATTTCATCAACACGGTTGTGTTGTTTCATCAGGCGTTCCATGCGCAAATCCATACCGGTTTCATCGGCGATCAGGCAGCAGGCCGAACTGGTCAGACGATCAGATTCGCGAACATCCTTAACACCGGTGCCAAGGGCGATCTTGATTGATGCAATCAGGGCATCAAGTGATGCATCACTTGCCGCGTCGTCCTTTTTCGCATCCTTGCTGTCATCCTTGTCGTCGGCTTTGACGTCATTAAGGTCTGCACCACCACGGGTTACCGATTTGAAGTCCTTTTCTTCAAACTGGCCAACCGATGGCATCCAGAATTCATCAACCGGATCAGTCAGAAGCAGAACTTCAATGCCTTTGGCTGCAAAGCCTTCAAGCTGCGGGCTGCGTTTAAGCGCATCAATGTCTTCGCCACTGATATAATAGATGGCCTTCTGGCCTTCTTTCATGCGTTCGACATATTCGGCCAACGTGGTCCAGCCATCACCCTTGGTCGAGCGGAATTTGGCGATTTTGAGGATGCGGGCACGGTTCGACTGATCTTCGTAGAGGCCTTCCTTGACGACGGCACCAAAGTTTTCCCAGAACTTTTCGAACCCTTCACTGTCTTTCTTGGCAGCGGTTTCAAGTTCGGACAGGACTTTCTTGGTCAGGCCGTTTTTGATCTTGGTCAGGACGGGATTGTGCTGAAGCATCTCACGCGAGACGTTAAGCGGCAGGTCCTGACTGTCGACCACACCCGATACAAAGCGCAGCCACGGCGGAAGAAGTTCGTCTGCGCCCTCGGTAATAAAGACCTTTCGAACATACAGTTTCAGATGGCCTTTGCGCTGCGGATCATAAAGATCAAACGGGCGCATGGTCGGCAGATACAGAAGACCGGTATATTCAATCGCGCCTTCGGCCTGATAGTGGATGGTTTTCCAGGGATCGTCGAAGGCATGGGAATTGTGTTTATAGAATTCCTTGTATTGCTCGTCGGTGACATCTGATTTCGGGCGCGTCCAAAGGGCGGATGCCTCGTTCAGCGTTTCGTCTCCGTCGGCTTTCATCAGGACAACCGGGATACCGATATGATCGGAATAGGTTTTGACGATGTGGCGCAGGCGATATTCTTCGGTAAATTCCTTGAATTCGTCAGTCAGATGCAGGGTGATCTGTGTGCCGCGGCCTTCCATCTCGGTTTCGGCGATGGTGTATTCGCCCTTGCCGTCCGATGACCATTTCCATGCCTGATCCTCGCCAGCCTTTCGACTTACGACATCGACCTGACTTGCCACCATGAAGGCGGAATAGAAACCGACACCAAACTGGCCAATCAGGTCAACATCCTTGGGATTGTCTGACTTTGATACGGCATCAAGGAACTTCGCGGTTCCCGAATTGGCAATGGTGCCAAGATTGTCAATCAGGTCTTCCTTGTTCATCCCGATCCCGTTATCGGCAATCGTCAGAACATTGCGAACATTATCCGTAAGCAGGCGGACCTTGAATTCAGCGTCGCCAGCGAGCAGTTCCGGTTTGGCAATTGCTTCGTAACGCAGCTTGTCGCACGCATCAGAAGCATTGGAGATCAGCTCGCGCAGGAAGATGTCCTTGTTCGAATAAAGGGAATGGACAACGATATCGAGCAGTCGACTGACCTCGGCCTCGAACCGCATTTTTTCTTCCGTCATGACCTCTTTTTTCTCCTGTAATTCAATGATCTGAGGACCTTCCCCTGATGAGGCAGAAGGCCAACCAACGCAATGGTCTGGTTTCGACCGAGCTTGATATGCGTCAACGCACCTTGCAGCGCAAGTCCTGTATCCTAAGTATAAATATAGACGGTTTTTATCAGGGGCGTACAAACCAGACAATAACGCCCCTAAAAATCCCGGAACGGTAAAAGTTTCGGGGGTGAACGGCAGGGTGCAACGCCCTGCTTTGCGTCCAAGGCTTTAAACAGGAGGCCGTATCATGAAGGTTCCCGTTCAAATCACCTACCGTGATGTTGATCAGTCTGATGCGCTTGACGAGCGTATCCGTTTCAAGGTGCAAAAACTGGAAGAAACCTTCGATCGCATGACAAGTTGTCATGTCGTGGTGGAACGACCCCATGCTTCCCATAACCATGGAAACCGCTTTGCCGTGCATTTCGGCATTAATGTGCCTGGCAAGGAAATCATGGTGAAGCGTGATAGCGCCGATCATGCGCATGAGGATGTCTATATTGCGCTGAAAAACAGTTTCCAGGCGGCGCGTCGGCAGCTCAAGGAATATGCCGACAAGATGCGTAATCACTAAGGTTCCTGTTCGATATGGAAAGGCAGACGGGGCGACCGGATGGTCGCCCCGTTTTGCGTTTGGAAAACACTTTTGCACGGGTGGCGCAAAGGGGGGGCGCAAAGGGAGGTGCAGGGAATGTATCAGCCCGAAACTGCCGCGGGGGAGGCGGGGGAGCTCAAACAGTTCCGGACTGATACAGCACGGTGAAGCGGCCTGGTTTTGCAGCTTCAAGAAGGGGGCGCACGCGGTTCATATGTTCGGCAAAGCGCGGGGAGCCGGTCCAGTTGTCCAGATCGTCGCGGGATCGAAATCGTGACATAATGACAAAGGATTCTCCGTCTTCGGCGGCATAAAACCGCCCGCCAATAAGACCTTCGATTTCCGGGGCGACGCTTTGCTGGAATTGTGTCTGGATTTCAACAAAGCTGTCTTTCTGCCCGGCCTTTGGCGTCACCTTGCTAAGTGTGATGACTTCGTCACTTGGCGGGTTGGTTGGCGTCATGATGCCACGGCCTCCGTAAGTTGATGTTTGCTTTGCGGATAGCGGGCTTCGCGCAATGCGCCTGCCCACCATTTCAGGTCAGTTGTCATGTTATGGAGTGCTGCCTTGGCACCAACCGGTTCCAGGGGCTGTCCGTCTTCGTCAAAGCGGTCCCATGCATTGGCGAAACTCACGACGTCGCGCATTGTGACGGCCTGCAATTCGGCAAAGACCAGTCGCAGCTGTTCAACAGCACGCAGTCCGCCAGACATTCCACCATAGGAAACAAAGGCCACCGGTTTGCGTCTCCATTCCTGTTTGGCGGCATCAATCAGAAGCTTCAACTCGCCCGTGAAGCTGTGATTGTATTCCGGTGTGACGACGATAAAAGCATCGGCCTCTGCCAGTGTTACATGAAGATGCTGAACAGCGGGATGCTGTGCCCCGACATGGAAAGCTGGCAAGTTAAGGGTGGCCGGATCAATCGTATCAATTGAAATGTCATGATCGGTTTTGAGTGTCTCGATCGCCCACCGGGCAACAATGTCACAAAACCGGCCTTCACGTGCACTGCCATAGATGATGGCGACATTGAATGTCTCTTTCATGGATTTGACTCCTTGATAATTTTTCTTCAATGCGCAAGGTTCTAAAACCTCAACCAATATTAAGGTCAAGGGTGAATTTTCATGTCGGTGACAAGGCGCAATGCAGGAGGGGGAAAATGACGGGTTGCGGCGTTTTACAGCGTTATCTGAGTGTCGGGGAAGTCGCCAGTCGCAGCGGGATTGCTGTATCGGCTGTGCATTTTTACGAGCGCAAGGGACTGATCAGTTCGATCCGTACGGACGGGAACCAGCGCCGGTTTCACCGTGGTGTGCTGCGTAAACTTGCCATCATCAAGGTCGCGCAGAAAACCGGGATTCCGCTTTCGGAAATTGGTGATGCATTTGACAAACTGCCACCCAACACTGTGCCAACGGCCAAGGACTGGGCAAAGCTGTCATCGCAGTGGCGCGATGATCTCAACGAGCGGATCGAACAGCTTACCCGGCTGCGTGATCAGCTTGGGCAATGTATCGGTTGCGGGTGCCTGTCGATCTCCGATTGCCCGCTGCGCAATCCGGCCGACGAGCTTGCCGTCGATGGGCCCGGTGCGCGGTTGCTTGAACTTGAAGAACATTAAGACCCCGGTTATCGCGTTGATCGCCCGGAGAACTGAACTGCCGAACCTGTGAAATCTTGTACAGTTCTGCAGTTTGCGCATGGCCGGGCACAGGCAGAATGCTTGACATCCCGCCGGTTCGCGTGTTGAAAGGCCCAAAGATTGCGACAGTCCGGATCATTGGGCTGTCGATTGGAAAAGTTTGATGCAGATTTCAACCCGAACCGGTCCCCGTATCCTTGCCATATTGGGGCCGACCAACACCGGCAAGACCCATTTGGCCATGGAACGGATGTTGGCGCACACGACCGGGATGATCGGGTTCCCGTTGCGATTGCTGGCACGTGAAAACTATGACCGTGCAGTGGAAAAGGTCGGCAAGGGGGCTGTGGCCCTGATTACCGGCGAAGAACGCATCCTTCCGAAAACGGCACGCTACTTCCTGTGTACCGTCGAAGCCATGCCAGTTTCCAAGCAGGTTGACTTTCTGGCGATTGACGAAATCCAGATGTGTGCTGATCCGGAACGCGGGCATGTTTTCACCGACCGTTTGTTGCATGCACGCGGACGTTCCGAAACCATGTTCATGGGGGCCGAAACCATTCGGCCGGTTATCCGCAAGCTGGTTGAGAATGTCGAATTTGATCGACGCGAACGCTTTTCGACACTGACCTATAACGGGTCCAAGAAAATTCAGCGTCTTCCGTCCCAGTCGGCGGTGGTGACTTTTTCTGCACAGGAAGTCTATGCCGTGGCCGAACTGGTGCGTCGCCAGAAGGGCGGGGCAGCCGTGGTTCTTGGCGCGCTCAGCCCGCGCACCCGCAATGCCCAGGTCGAGATGTTCCAGAATGGCGAAGTTGAACATCTGATTGCGACCGATGCCATCGGCATGGGGCTTAACCTTGATCTGAACCATGTGGCCTTTGCGGCGCTGACCAAGTTCGACGGCAAGTTCAATCGAGGTCTGACAGCGGCGGAAACCGCGCAGATTGCCGGTCGTGCTGGCCGTCACATGAATGACGGCACGTTTGGTGTTACCGGAAACCTGTCGGGGGTTGATCCCGATATTATCGAACAGATCGAAGCACATGAGTTCGAACCGCTTGCCAAAGTTTTCTGGCGCAATGCCCGACTTGATTTCCGGTCAGTCGATGCGTTGCAGAAGTCTCTGCGTCGCCGGTCCGATGATCCGACCCTTATTCTGGCACGTGAGCCGGTTGATGAAATCATGCTTGATCATCTTTCGCATAACGAAGATGTCGCACGGATCGCAACGGCGCCCGATCGGGTCCAGTTATTGTGGGAAGTCTGCCAGATTCCCGATTTCAGAAATATCCATACCGATGCCCATCCAAGACTGCTAACATCTATCTATCGCTATCTCGCGAAACCCGGAAGCAAGCTGCCCATCGACTGGTTGGGTGAACAAGTCTTGCGTCTGGGTCGTTATGATGGTGATATCGATCAGTTGTCATCACGTTTGGCAGGTATTCGCGTCTGGACATATGTATCGCACAAACATCACTGGCTCGAAGATGCCAATCATTGGCAGGAACGCACGCGGGCCATTGAGGATAAGCTCTCAGATGTGCTACATGAACGCCTGACCCAAAGGTTCGTTGACAGACGGACCTCGGTTTTATTGAAAAGTCTCAAGGACAAGTCTGAACTCATGTCTACCATCACTGCGAATGGTGAAGTACAGGTCGAAGGTGAATTTGTCGGCCGTCTTGATGGATTCCGTTTCATCCCTGATGAAACCGATGCTGCTTTCGAAGGCAAGGCTATTGCCAGTGCCGCACGCCGCGCGTTGACTGGCGAAATCGCCCAGCGCGTCAAACAACTTGAAACCGACGAAGACGATAAATTCGCGGTGAATGGGCAGCTTGATGTCCTTTGGAACGGTGCGCAGGTTGGTGTGCTGAAAAAAGGTGACACTGTTCTGTCACCCGACGTTCAGGTGATCGACAGCGAGTTCTTTGACGGTCCTACACGCGAACGGGTTCGCACCCGTCTTCAGAATTTCGTCAATGCCCACATCGAAGCCCGCCTTAAAATGCTGACCCGTCTGCGCGATTGTCAGCTTTCGGGGCCGATTCGTGGTCTTCTGTTCCAGCTGAACGAAGGTCTGGGCTGCGTTCCGCGCTCGGAACTCGAAAGCTTGGTCAAGGATCTGTCGGACGAAGACCGCAAGGCGCTTGCCAAACTTGGCGTGCGTCTTGGTGTTGAAACCGTCCATGTGCTTGACGCGCTCAAACCTGATCCGGTTGAGCTGCGCGGTATTTTGTGGGCGGTTGCCCGCGAACTCGATGCGCTTCCGGAATTGCCGCCTGCGGGCCGGACCTCGGTTCCCAATGATCGTGCAAATTCCAAGGGCTTCTATCTTGCTGCCGGTTACATGCCGGTCGGCCCGCTTGCCGCACGTGTGGACATGCTTGAACGTTTCGCGGCCCTTCTGCGTCAGAAGGCACGTGAAAATGATGGCAAGGTTCGTCCGGACCCTGATCTGCTGTCGCTTCTGGGCTGCACCGTCGAACAGGCCGAGGGCGTCTTTACCGCACTTGGCTGGCGCGCCGAGGTAACCAAGGTCAAGAAGTCCGAACTTCTTGCCAAGGAAGCCGAGAAAAAGGCCGAAGAACCCGCCAAGGCAGAAGCTGAAGTCAAAGCCGAAGAAGCACCGGCTGCTGAAAGCAATGAAGCTGCACCGGCAGAAGCAGCAGAAGCAGCACCGGCCAAGGACGAAGACGCGGCTGAAGCGACCGACGCTGTCGAAACCGACGCCGATGGTGATGAGCTGGTCGAAGTCAAATTCTTCGTCCGTGTTGATCGTCGCAAACGTGGTGGTGCCGGTCGCGGTCAGCGCGGCCCGCGTCAGGAAACACGTGGCAAAGGCGGCCCCAAAGGCAAGGGCGGCAATAATCGTCCGAACCAGGGCGGCAAGGGTGGCCGCGGTGGCAAGCCGGGCGGACGTGGTCAGGCACCTGAAAAGAACAACCAGATCAACGAAGATTCGCCTTTTGCCAAGCTTAAGGAAATGCTGGCAGCCAAAGGCTGATTGCAGCAAATTTGATCTGTTGAACGGCGATCCTTGCGGGTCGCCGTTCTGCGTTCCAAATGTAAGTTAATCAGACAGTTATGAGATGCGAATGGCTGTGAAGGAACAGACTGAAAAGCTCAGGATTGATAAGTGGTTGTGGCATGCGCGGTTTTATAAAACCAGATCGCTTGCCAGCAAGGCCTGTCAGTCAGGGCACATTGTTCTGAACGGTCAGTCGGTTTCCAAGGCGAGTGTTTCAGTCGTTGCGGGCGACAGGCTTCAGTTCTTTCAGGGGCCGCATCTGCGAGTGGTCGAGGTTGTCGCACTTGGCGAACGCCGCGGCCCGGCCCCTGAGGCACAGGCACTTTATGTGGATCACTCGCCGCCAAGGATGCCCAAAAAAGAAGTGGCGTCTGATATACGAACCGCACCGGTTGCCGAACGTGAAGCCGGTGCCGGACGGCCGACCAAAGCCGAGCGCAGGGCGCTCGACCGATTGCGTGGTGACGGGGATGTTGGATAGACCTTTATCAAGGTTGTTCTGATGTGACCGGAAGCTATGTGGTTCAAAGCCAGGATGGCGTGAATCTGAATGTCATCAGGTTGTAAATTGTGCATGAATTTCTTGCGCCGGGTTTAGTGATCCGTTATGCATCCTATCTAATGGTATAATTCACCCTCTTTTGGATGGTGTTGATCTGTATGAGCTGGAGCATTCTCGTTTTATGACACGCCGGCCGGGATTGAATATCGGGACTTTGTCGCATTTGCGCGCAGGCCGTTTTTCGCTTTTGATTGCCGCTTTGGTAATCAACCTGCTGTCGCTTGCCCTGCCCATCACCCTGCTGCAGGTCTATGATCGTGTGTTGCCGCACAATTCGATCCCGACTTTGACGCTTCTTATTCTTGGCGTGCTTGGAGCCTTGCTGGTTGAGGCAATGCTGCGTCTTGGGCGCGCCTATATATCATCCCTGTCCGCGGCAAAGTTCGAACATGAAAGTTCTCAAAGGGCGATTGGCCATCTGCTTTCAACAAGTTTGATCGACTATGACAAGACCGCGCCGGGTCTTCATCTGCAACGGCTTAACAGCTTGAACCTGTTGCGTGATTTCTATGCCGGGCAGGCAATCGGCGCGATTGTCGATTTACCTTTCATCATCCTGTTTCTTGCGCTGATTGCCATTATTGGCGGTGTTCTTGTCGCGGTGCCGCTGGGCATTCTTATTGCATTTTTTGTCACGGCATCAATTCTTGGTCGACAGTTGCGCAATGCGCTCGACAAGCGCAGCCAGTCTGACGAACGGCGCTATAATTTCATTATCGAAACGCTGACGGGTATTCACACCATCAAGTCGATGGCGATGGAAAACCTGATGGTGCGTCGTCATGAACAGCTTCAGGAACAATGTTCCGGTGATGATCAGCTTGCCGCACGATCAGCGCACGCCGCGGTAAATGCCAGTGCAACCTTTTCGATGCTGACCATGGTGCTGGTTGCGGCCATTGGCAGTGTGCTGGTGATTGAAGGGCAGCTTACCGTTGGTGGCCTTGCGGCCTGTACGATGTTGTCGGGACGATCCATTCAGCCGCTGCAACGGGCCATGAGCCTGTGGACCCAGTTCCAGAACATCCGTGTTGCCCGCCAGCGCGTCAGGGAACTGTTTGAAATTGATCCCGAAGACAAGCCCGGTGCACCTGAAATGCCATTGCTGAATGGCAAGATCGAGTTGCGCAATCTTGGTTTCGCCCATGCGGATGGCAAAAAGATCTTCGACCGGCTTGATCTGGTGATTGAACCGGGTGATTCGATTGCCATTACCGGCGATAACGGCACCGGCAAGACCACCTTGCTGTGGCTTTTGATGGGGGCTTTGCACCCGGATGAGGGTGACATCTTGCTTGATGGGAAAAGGCCCAAGGATTACAGCGCCGAATCAACCCGTCGACAGATCGCCTATCTGCCGCAGCATGGCGTGATGTTCAAGGGAACCATCCTTGAAAATATCACCGGTTTCCGCAAGGAGATCGGGGTCGAACGGGTGATTGAAATCTCCCGGCGTCTTGGTCTTGATGACATCGTCATGCGCATGCCCGAGGGCTATGACACCGAAGTTGGCGGACAGGCATCCGAAACGCTTCCGCGTGGTGTTAAACAGCGCATTGCCGTTGCACGTGCACTGATCGACTATCCCCGGATTGTCCTGTTTGATGAAGCCAACAGTTCACTCGATATGGCCGGTGACAACATCATGGCCAGCCTGATGCTTGAACTTAAAAAACACTGCACATTGGTGATGGTGTCCCATCGCCCATCCCTGATTGCCTTGGCGAACAAACAATACCGGATTGTTGATCATCATCTTGTCCCTGTTCTGAAACGCAGTAACGCACGGATCACGCGTGCGCAATCAGCGTTCAGCGCACCAGTCGAGACGGGGGCAGAATGAAAAAGCTTGAGAATATGAACTATGCGCTGGGCTACCGGATGGGGCTGGCCAGCACGGATGCCCAGTCGGACTTTGACGCATGTTTGTGGCCATTGCTGCAGGCGCTGGGATGGCGCGGCCTGCCCCGTCAGGTGGCCGAGGCCTTGCCGCATATGGATCAGGCGCTTGATCTGACCGATTTTCGTAACGTTCTGGCGCATCTGAATTATCAGTCGCGTGAAATCATTGCGACCCTTGACCAGATCGACGAACGCATGATGCCCTGCCTGTTTGTGCCAGATAACGGCACGGCACTGGTTGTTATTCGCCCCGAAGATAACGGCATTCGCGTCTTTGATGGCGGGACGGACCGTGAAATGGTGATCCGTTCATCGGCACTGACGGGGAAGGTTTACCAGTTTACAACTGCTGATCGTCGAGCGCGCTATTTCGAAGATGACAAACGCGGATGGTTTGGCGGGATCGCCGACAGATTTTCGTCGCTTGGCTATCAGTTATTGTTGATGACGCTGGTGCTCAACATCATGGCATTGGCGACCCCGATCTTTGTCATGGGCATTTATGACCGGGTGATCGGGACGCGGTCGATTCCAATGCTGATCCAGTTTTCCATCGGTATTGGCATCGTCATTTTGCTCGGCTGGATATTACGCGCATTGCGCAGTCAGATCGTCAGCCATTTTGGGGCGCGTCTTGATACGCTTGTCAGTGGCGCAATTTTTGAACGCCTTTTATCGCTTCCGCCTGCCTTTACCGAACGGGCACCGGTCGGTGTGCAGATTTCGCGTATTCGCGATTTCGAAAGCGTGCGTGAATTCTTCACCGGGCCGATGGCACTGGTGATGCTTGAAATGCCGTTTGTGCCGATCTTCCTGATTGTCATGTTTTATCTTGGCGGGTGGCTGGCCCTTATACCGATCGCCCTGATCGGGGTCTTTTTGCTAATCGGGATTGTGACCTTTCCGGTGGTGTCGCGGCGGGTTGCGGAACTTGGTCGCCATGGTGCCAACCGACAGGAATTCCTTGTGGAAACTGTCGGCAAGATGTCGGTTCTGAAATACACCGCATCGGAAAAACGCTGGCTGGCGCGGTTCCGTGATATTTCGGCTGATACGGCATATGCCGGTTTTCGGGTTTCGATGGTCAATAACGTGATCAATACATCTGCACAGATATTGATGATCACGTCCGGCGCGCTGGTTCTGGCATTTGGTGCAGATCGCGTGATGAATGCGCAGATGAGTGTCGGTGCGCTTGTCGCATCCATGATGCTGGCCTGGCGTGTTTTGGGGCCGATCAATCAGGCGTTTCTTGGCTTGCCGCGTCTGGCGCAGCTGCGCGGCAGTGTCCGGCAAATCAATCGTCTGATGAACCTTCAGCCCGAAGGCGATCTTGTGCCGCGCTCGGTCGAGCAACGCCGCTTTGATGGTGCGATCACGTTCTCGCGTGTCAGCTTCCGTTATACGGCGGATTCTGATCCGGCTCTTGTCGGTGTCAGTTTCGATATAAAACCCGGGCAGGTTGTTGCTGTTGTCGGTGCGAACGGGGCGGGGAAATCATCCCTGATCAAACTGATTGCCGGGATGTATCAGCCACAAGCCGGTGCCGTTCTGATTGACGGGGCGGATATCCGTCAGATGGACCCGCAAGCCTTGCGGCAGGCGATTTCCTATGTGCCGCAGGATATTGAATTCTTCCGGGGGTCGATTGCGCAGAATTTGCGTCTGGCAAACCCTGTGGCATCGCAGGATGACCTTCGCATGGCCTGCATGTCGGCAGGTATCTTGCAGGAAGTGGAATCGCTGCCTGAGGGGTTCGATACGCGAATTGGCGATCAGCATTCATCGCGTTATTCGGCCAGTTTCCTGCAACGTCTTGCACTGGCGCGTGCCTTTGTCCGCGAAGCACCGATCATTCTGTTTGATGAACCGACCAATGGTCTGGACCAGCGCGCAGACCGCGCTTTCCAGCATACCGTCAACCGCCTGCGCGGCGGTTCGACGATATTCCTGATTACCCATCGGCCAAGTCACCTTGATCTGGCCGACCGCATTCTTGTTCTTGATGCGGGGCAGTTGCGCGGCGATGCGCCGCCCGCACGGATCAAGCAACAAGTGATAGACGGAGGCTACCTATGAGCAATGCAGCTGTGCAGAATACTGCGATTGAACGGTTCCGCCGGTCCCGGCGCATGGCACGTTATCTTTCGCACGCGGTGTTGCTTGAAGAAGGCGGGATTTCGATCTTTGTCCGGGCGGCGATGGTGCTGCTATCGGTTGGTTTTCTGGCACTTGTGGCTTGGGCTGCCACCACCCAGATCAAGGAAACCGCCATCACCTTTGGTCAGGTAATGCCAACCGGTGCGGTGAACAAGATCCAGCATCTTGAAGGCGGCATCATCGAACAGATCATGGTGCGCGACGGTGACCTTGTTGAGCCGGGACAGGTTTTGATGCGCCTTAAGGCCGATGGTGCACAGGCTGAACTTTCGCAAACCGAAACCAAACTTGGAAATTTGCAGCTTGAATCCGAACGCTATCGTGCCTTGGCCGAAGGTCGCGAACCGGATTTTGCAACCCTGCTTGCGCAATATCCCGAACTGGCGCGCAACCAGCAGGAAATTTACAACATCCAGACCGAGCTTGATAATAACCAGTCCGAAATCCTTCAGGTCCAGATCAAGGAACGTAACGCCGAACTTGCACAATTGGCCGAACAGGAAGCCACCTTGCGCAAGTCGGTTGATCTGTTGAATCAGGAAGTGACCATGCGCCGTTCGCTCTATGAACAGGGGCTGAATTCCAAGGTGCTGTTCCTGAACATCCAGCGCGAGCTGAACGAGGCACAGGGTAATCTTTCCGGGGTTGTTGCCGAACAGGCGCGCGCACGCGAAACCATCGCCGAGGCAAATTTGCGTTTGAATGAGCTTGAAAAAAGCCAGCGTGAAGAAGCCATTACCGAGCTTGGCCGTTTGGGAGGTGAAATTGCCCAAACCCGCGAGGCCCTTCGCAAACTGCGGGATCGTGTCGCACGTCTGGAAATTGTTGCGCCGACACGCGGTTATATCAAGGGACTGCAATTCACGACAATTGGCGGGGTGATAGCCCCGGCCCAGATCGTCATGGAGCTGGTGCCGGCAGATGACGATCTGATTGCTGAAACACGGATATCGACCGAGGATATCGGGCATGTGCATCTTGGCCAGCCGGTGACGGTCAAGGTCAGCGCATTTGACTTTATACGATATGGTGGTATTTCCGGCGAACTGGTATCGATTTCTGCATCTACTTTTGTTGATGAAGAGGGACGACCATATTATAAAGGCAAGGTTGCCCTTGATTCTGACACGGTTGGAGAAGGGGTAGTTGCTCAGAAGATCATACCCGGCATGACTGTCCAGGCGGACATCCAGACCGGGGAACGTACCCTTCTTCAGTATTTGCTGAAGCCGGTATATGTCTCGCTTGATCAAGCGTTTAAGGAACGATGAGCGTATTTTTGGTCCCGCTGGAAATGATCATGTCATTTCTACTGCCTGGCCGCACAATTCTCTGGTGCAAACTAGGGATTCTATACTAATGTATAGATGTGTGAGTTGGGCGAAACCCTTCTCGCACTTTACGGAGAATGGGTTTGATGGCGGACGATCCTCGCGATACGGAAAATTCACGCAGTGACGGTGATGGCGGCGACCTCAATCAGGGTGCTGCATCGGACGATTTGATGCGCGCGGACGAGCAGGACAGCGAAACGAACGAACTGGTCGAAACCCAGGGCGGTCAGAACGAATCTGGCACACCGCCCGAACAGGAAATCGGTTCGGTCCAGTACGGAAACCTGGCTTTCAACCCGCAGGGCGAAGCGCAGCAGGCCTTCCGCCGCCAGAATGCTGCATCCCAGCGTCAGGAACGTGTCGAGGCCGAAGAGGCGACCGAAAAGCAAACCATCGCCCAGAATGAAGCGGCCGAGATTCAGAACAATCTTGATACAGGTGCCGACACCATTGACACCAATATCGGTAATGATGGTGCCGATAACATCTCGCTGCAGTCCGATCCAAGCACAATCGAATTGCCTGAAATTCCGCTTTCGACGAACGATACCAATGCCTTGCGTGGTGATCGCGAAGATATCCGCGGGGACGGTCGTGATGATCGTGGCCCGGACTTCATCCCGACCGAAGAACAGACGCCAGAAGCCGAAACCGAGGTTCTGGAGCTGATCGAAGAAGACGAAAGCATCGAAGAAACCGAGACGGTTGAAGAAACTGTCGAGGCGCCCAAGGTTGCCGATACGCCTGATTTGAAGGTCAGTAATGTAACAGGATCGGAAGACAGCGCGATTTCGCTTAATGTTTCCGCCGCACTCAATGATCTTGATGGTGGTAGTGAAACACTCTCGATCACGATCTCAGGTGTGCCCGATGGTGCGGTATTGTCTGCCGGAACCGATAATGGCGACGGCACCTGGACCGTATCTGCCGGGCAGCTATCGGGACTGACCCTCACGCCCCCGGATGACTATAGCGGCAGCTTCACCCTTTCGGTAACCGCGACCAGTCGCGAGGCCAATGGCAGCACAAGCACAACCTCATCAAGCTTTACGGTCGAGGTCGGGGGTGTTGCCGATGGTGCAACACTTGATGTGTCCGATGCATCGGGCCGCGAGGATAACGCGATTGCCCTTGATATCGACACCGAACTTCTTGATGGCAGCGAAAGCATCTCAGTCACCATCACCGGTGTTCCCGATGGTGCAGAACTGTCGGCGGGGACCAATAATGGCGATGGCACATGGACCCTTGATCCTTCCGAACTCGAAGGCCTGACCATCACCCCGCCTGAAGACTTCAGCGGTGAAATTGATCTGTCTGTACTTGTCTCCACCACGGATGGCGATGATACAGCCGTGGTGATGGAAGACATCAAGGTTGAAGTTGCAGGCGTCGCCGACACCCCGACGCTTGAAGTGTCGGATGCTTTGGGCAGCGAAGAAGGTGCAATTGCGCTTGATATCGATGCGGGCCTGACCGATGCATCGGAAGTTCTTTCGATCACGATCTCCGGTGTTCCGGATGGAGCCGTGCTGTCTGCGGGGACCGATAATGGTGACGGCACCTGGACGCTGTCTGCCTCTGATCTTGAAGGGCTGACGATCACGCCTGCCGATGATTATTCAGGGTCGTTCGATCTGGGCGTCACCGTCACCTCGACCGATGGTGACGATACCGTAACCACTTCCGGCTCGATCACCGTTGATGTTGCCGGTGTTGCAGACACCCCGACCCTTGAAGTCTCTGATGTTTCCGGCAGCGAAGAAGGCGCGATTGCGCTCGATATTGACGCTGGCCTGA
>NZ_JPWI01000007.1 GCF_003326795.1 Thalassospira profundimaris
CTTTACCGATGAAACCGGCATCGCAAATCCTAGTTTGCCACGTTCTCACGTCACCATGACCTTCACCGATCAGGGCGAACATACGCTTACCGAGACAGTGGTGGCCTATAACTCTGCAAAAGACCTGCAAACGGTCATTGACATGGGTATGGAGGCTGGCCTGGCCTCAACGCTCGAACGGCTGGATGAGTTGTTGTTGAAATTAACGGCCTAAGCTGCCGTCCAAAACGCAAAAAGGACCGGAAATGCCCGGTCTTTTTTGTTTCGTGCCGCATAATATCGCTCGGGTTTCACTGCCCGTGCTAAGAGTTACAGGAAACAGCTCCCTTCTTTAAGAGTCTTGTTATGGACTACCTCTACCCTTTTTGACACCGCTCTTCACCTCTACCTGAAATCACAAATAAAACCGCATACGTAAAATAGGACACGCTATACACGAGGAAAATTTCTGTTAAATCCAATATAAACAACCAACAAAGGATACAAATAAAGCCACCCATTGATGATATAAGAGTCCGACTATCTACATTTCTGTATCCGCGACCGTTACTTAGTGAAAAAACAAGTCCATCGTACTTCTCGGGGTCTCTCATCATGAATTCAACATGCAAGACAGACAATACAAGAGCAACAAAACCAATTAATTTTCCAAGCGCCCCATACAAAATCGCTAGATTAAAAACCAGAACGTCTAAAATCCCAAAAACAAATGAAAACAGCAAAAAGCTGTAGACGACCACCTCTTTCCCTACGATTTTCTTAAATATTTTCAATATTTTACCCATTCACAACCACATCACTGCAGAGGATCAAGACAATACCGGACAAGAACTCATCTGCCTAACAAGCGAGAACTTTGAGAATCTTATTTATTCCCATTCTGACGCTCTTGCCCAAACCAATCCAGACCCAAGCAAGACGCGAGACAAACTCTGGAAGGTCAAGTTCACGACTTGATTAGCTGGAAGCCGAGGAGGGAATTGTAAAAACCAGCCTTTGGGCTGCTTTTTATCCTTGGGCTTTGCCCTGCGGACCATCGCCCGGAGGGCGATGTCTCTCGAAAGCTGCGTACCTCGCTTTCTCGCGAACCAGGGGGTTCAAGCCCGATCCTTGGCGTAAAAATTAAAGAAGCCCCGTACCGAATGGTACGGGGCTTCTTTAATTGGTAGCCGAGGAGGGACTTGAACCCCCGACACGCGGATTATGATTCCGCTGCTCTAACCAGCTGAGCTACTCGGCCACAGGATATTCTGTGGTGTTCCGCAATGTTCGGAACGAGGCGGTTTTTAAGTCAGGGAGCCGTCCCCGTCAAGCGCCTTTTTGACGTTTTTATCAAAAAAGATTTCCACAAAACCAGCGGGCGAGGAACATGCACCCTCGCCCACCACACTCGTTGATCAGGCCACCTTAGGCAGCAGTCGCCGAATTGGCCAGAAGCTCTTCACGGGTGATCCAGCCGCCACCAAGGACACGTTCCCCCTGATAGAACACACCCGCCTGCCCCGGTGCGATCCCGAACTGGGCATCGTGAAGCTCGATCCGGGCTTCACCGCGGGCTTCGGGGAAGACGGTTGCCGTGGTCGGCTGCATGGCCGAGCGCAGTTTGACTTCGACCTCGACCCCCTTTTCATCGATCTGGTCGCCATCAAGCCAGTTGAGGTCTTTGACATAGACCATTTTCTTGGCAAGGGCGGCTTTGGGGCCAACCACGACCTGACGTTTTTCCGGCACCAGCTTGACCACATAAAGCGGTTCTGCCGTGCCACCGATATTAAGCCCGCGACGCTGCCCGACCGTGTAATGGATCAGGCCCCGGTGATCGCCCATGACATTGCCATCAATATCAACGATCTGGCCCGGCTCTCCCGCCTCGGGACGGAGGCGTTCGACCAGACGGGCATATTTGCCATCCGGGACAAAGCAGATGTCCTGACTGTCGGGCTTGTCGGCAACTTCAAGGCCGAACTTGGCCGCAAGGGCACGGGTTTCGGCCTTGCTCATCAAATGGCCCAGCGGGAAGCGCAGGAAATCGAGCTGTTCCTGGGTGGTGGTGAACAGGAAATAGCTTTGATCACGGTTCGGATCGGCGGCACGGTGCAACTGGGCACGGCCATCGGCACCAAGTTTGCGCTGCACGTAATGGCCGGTCGCCATGCAATCCGCGCCAAGATCATGCGAGGTTTCCAGCAGATCACGGAATTTGACGGTCTGATTGCATTTCACACACGGGATCGGAGTTTCGCCGCGCATATAGCTGTCGGCAAAATCATCGATCACTTCTTCGCGGAAGCGTGATTCGTAATCAAGCACGTAATAGGGAATGTCGATATCCTCGGCCACTTTGCGCGCATCATAAATATCGCGCCCGGCACAGCAGGATTTCGCACGGGTCGGTGCATTGGCACCCATATCATAAAGCTGAAGGGTGATGCCCACCACGTCATAGCCTTCTGATTTCAGAAGGGCCGCGACCGCGGAGCTATCGACACCGCCCGACATGGCAACAACCACGCGGGTATCTTCGGGGGCTTTATCAAAGCCAAGAGAGTTCATTTTTCCCACCCATCTGCGGGTCAAGGCCGCAGCGACAAGAAGTTGATCCAAAAAGCAACGGGCGGCATTGCCGCCACCCGCACGTTATATTTCGAGCTTATATAGGCGATGTTGGCCTATTTTGCCAGATCAAGTCCCATCTGCCAGAAATCGGCTTCAAGGCGGCTTGCCATGGCAAAGGTATCCACCAGACCGTCGATGCGATCATGACCGCCACGTTTGGCAACGGTATGTTCGAGCAAGTCGATCTCGGCCCTGGCCACGTCCTGGAATTCGGCGGACGCATACATTTCAATCCATGCCCGGTACGGATTGTTATCAAGCCTTGTATCAGAACTTGCCATCAGGCGGTTTGCGATTTCGGCATAGCCAACCATACAGGGCATCAGGGCAACCTGAAGATCAACCACATCGCCCTGCATGCCGCGATCAAGCACATAGCGGGTATAGGTGACACAGGCGCGCGCCTCCGGTTCGGCGATGATGTCGGCTTCAGTCAGGCCCCAGCCTTTGCAGAAATCAAGATGCAGGCTCATTTCCATATCAAGGATGGCATGCACTGTGCCCGAAAACTGGCGCATGGCGGTCAGGTCTTCGGCCTTGTAGACCGCAAGGGCATAGGCGCGCGAAAACTGGATCAGAAACAGGTAATCCTGAATAAGGTAATGTTTGAAGGCGGCCTCGGGCAGGGTTCCATTGCCAAGCTGTTTTACGAAATCATGGCAGACATAGCTTTCCCAGGCGTCACTTGCGCGTGCGCGCAATTTGCCAAACAGGCTGTCGGCCGGAATGATGTCGGTAAAGGTGGCGGTCTGGCTCATGGATATTTCGTCCCGTTTTATGGTTTTGGCAGGCCGGTTTTGGCACAAACAAAAACGGACCAGCCCGCAGATGCAGGCTGGTCCGTCATTTTTCTGGTCAGGGTGCAGGCCGCAAGGCGCACGTCTCAACCCTTCCGAAATCAGTCTTCGCGTTCGTCGATCCAGGCCATCTGGATGGCTTCGAGAATCTTTTCGTTCGATTTCTCGGGATCGTCTTCGAAACCTTCAAGCTCGCAAACCCATTTATGCAGGTCGGTAAAGCGAAGGTTGAGGTTATCCTTGTCTGGATGTGCTTCCTCAAGCTCGATCGCGATGTCCTGAATATCTGTCCAACGCATATTCGTCTCCTTTGACGCCCGGCATGCAAACGCATCCGGACAACAGAAGGTCAAACTTACTTGTCGACCATCATGTTGCGGGTCGCAGCCGGCAGCTTGACGCGCAGGCCGTCGAGTTCGTCGCTCATGATGATCTGGCAGCCAAGACGCGAGGTCTCGGTCAGGCCGAAAGCAAGATCAAGCATGTCTTCTTCGTCTTCAGACGGCTCGTCCAGTTTGTCGAACCATTCTTCGTCCAGAACGACGTGACAGGTCGAGCAAGCCAGCGAACCTTCGCATGCACCTTCAAGGTCGATGCCGTTCTTATGGGCAGCTTCCAGAACGGACAGGCCGTCGGCAACTTCGAATTCCTTTTCGGTGCCATCGGTCTCAACAAAAACGATCTTAGGCATCTGTGCCTTTCTCCTCGGTAATACTTTTCGTTCGATCTCTGTTTGATGCGCTGCCCCGGATACCCGAAAGCAACACATTCGTCCGGCCCTGACCTTGGCGGTTGTTCGGGACAATCGCCGCAGATGACCGGTTTGTCAATTCCACCGGTGTCGATTAATTCACTTCATCAACATTCTGGCCGGCAAGTGCCTGCCGGATCCGGCTATCCATTCGGGCTTCGGCGAAGGGACGCGATGCATTTTCAAGGGCCTCGGCGGCCTCGTTGATGGCATCACGGTCATCGCCCGCCATTGCAGTTTCAAGGGTGGCAATGGCGTTATTGATAGTCTCCTCATCCTCAGGCGCCAGTAACGCCCGATCCGCTTCCATTGCCGCACGTACAGCCAGGATATTGCGCCGCGCTTCAACGCGCGCCTCGGTCAGGACGCGCAGTTCCATATCTTCACGGGCATGCACCATACTGTCGCGCAGCATATTGGCCATATCGACTTCGTTGATGCCATAGGTCGGCTTGACGGCGACTTCCTGTTCGGTGCCGGTGGTTTCCTCGCGGGCCGAGACGGTCAGAAGACCATCCGCATCCACATTGAACTGTACGCGGATACGGGCCGCCCCGGCGGCCATCGACGGGATACCGGTCAGGACAAAACGGGCAAGCGATCTGCACTGATCAACCATTTCGCGTTCGCCCTGCACCACATGGATCATCATGGCCGACTGGCCATCCTGATAGGTGGTGAATTCCTGTGCCTTGGCGACCGGGATCGGGGTATTGCGGTCAATGACCTTTTCAACAATCCCGCCCATGGTTTCCAGACCAAGCGACAATGGCGTGACATCCAGAAGAAGGTTGTCAGAACCACCCGTGAGTGCCTCGGCCTGAAGGGCGGCACCAAGGGCGACAACCTCGTCCGGGTCGATATCAGACAGCGGCTCCTGTTCAAACAGGTCTGCCACCGCCTTGCGCACGGCCGGAACACGGGTTGAACCGCCGACAAGCACCACGCCCTTGACGTCTTCGGGCAGGATATCGGCATCGTCAAGAACCTGTTCGGTGATCGCGGTTGTGCGCGATAACAGCTTGGCGATCATCGCCTCGAACGCGGCACGCGTGACGGTGTGGGTGGTTTTGCTGCCATTCAGGTCAACAACGACTTCTACCGCATCCTGATCGGTCAGGCCTTCCTTGACCTTGCGTGCGGTTTTCAGAAGGCGCTTGGCATCGGATGCGTCAATCGCATCAGCCGCCCCGCCATCCTTGCGCTCGGCCAGAAGATGTTCGGCAATGGCATGATCGAAATCGTCACCGCCAAGGGCGGCATCACCGCCGGTTGCCTTGACCTGGAAAACGCCCTTTTGCATTTTCAGAAGCGAGATATCAAAGGTCCCGCCGCCAAGATCGTACACGGCGTAAAGCCCTTCTGCCCCGTTATCAAGGCCATAGGCAAGGGCAGCCGCAGTCGGTTCATTGACCAGACGCAGGACTTCAATCCCGGCAAGCTTGGCCGCATCCTTGGTCGCGGTACGTGCCGCATCGTCAAAATAGGCCGGAACCGTGATCACGGCCTTTTCGACCGTCTTATCAAGGCTTTCCTCGGCACGTGCCCGCAATGCCCGCAGGATATCAGCCGAAACTTCAACCGGGGTCAGAACGCGCCCCCCGACATTAAGGCGCACCATCATCGGTTCGCCCGCGCCGTCTTCGGTACCTTCGGGAACTTCGACGTCATAGGGCAGTGTACCGGCCACCGATTTCACATCCTCAAGACCACGGCCCATCAGGCGCTTGACCGAGGACACGACGCGATTGGCATCGGTATTGATATGTTCGCGGGCTTCTTCGCCGACCACCGGAGTACCATCGCCATAATAGACAACCGACGGCACGATGGCGTTGCCACCGGATTTGTCGCGGAGCACTTCGGGCTTTTCATCGCGTGAAATCGCAACGACCGAGTTGGTGGTTCCAAGATCGATACCAACCGCGATCTGGCGCTCGTCCTCATGGGGGAGCGGCGTTTCGCCCGGTTCGTGGATTTTAAGCAGAGCCATGAATTCTATCCGTATCGGTTATTTGAAATGATCAGGCAGCGGCAAGGCGCGATTTCTTCGCGCGCGCTTCCTCGGTCATTTTCATGAGATATCTCAGACGGGTGGTAAGCTTTTTGGCCGTATCAAAGGCATTGCCGTCAATCGCATCGCCAAGGTCCTTTTCGCAGGCACGGGCCTGCTTGCGGGTATCCTTGATCATCGCATCAATGGTGCCCTTGTCTTCGGCATCATGAAGCGCTTCGCGCATTTCCATCGCTTCCATCAGAAGTTCCGGATCATTGACGGTATGGCCTTCGCCACCTTCGGGTTCGATCCCGGCCAGACGCAGCATGTAATGGGCACGCGCCACCGGATTTTTAAGGGTCTCGAAAGCCTCGTTCAGGCTGGCAGCCTGTTGCGAAGACAGGGCCTGCTCACGGCCGGATTTCGACGCAAAGCGGTCGGGGTGCAACAGCTGCTGCTGTTTGAGATAGGTGGCCTCCATCGCGTCAATATCAACGACAAAGGACCGTTCCAGACCAAACCGTTTGAAATGGTCGAGCTGACCCGGGGCCTGAATGGCGTTGCAGGTGTCACAAAACAGTGCGCTGACTTCAACCGGCCCCTTGCAGGACCAGCAAGCTTTGTGTGCCGGATGTTCTGTATTGCTCACGCGGTGCACTTCCGAGGATTAAAATCAAAAAACAAATAGCAAGGCAGTCGGACTTGATGCGATCCGACCACCCTTTTCAGTCGATGGCCCCGGCGATGAAGCCGGGGCCATGACCAATCAGAAAGCAGGGAAAGCCCGGCCGATCAGACGTGGAAGGATTCCCCGCAACCACAACGACCTTTTTCGTTGGGGTTCCGGAAAACGAAACCTTCTTCCATTTTATTGACCTCGTAATCCATCTCGGTGCCGAGCACGAACATGATGGCTTTTGGGTCGATCAGGATTTTCACGCCGTCTTCCAGCTCGACAACTTCTTCGAAGCCGCTGGCATCGTCAGCATATTCAAGCGTGTAAGACAGGCCCGAACACCCTTTACTGCGCACACCCAGACGAATGCCATGCGACGGTTTGCCGCGGCTATCGAGCAACGCCTTGATATGATCAAGCGCAACTGGTGTGACAGAAATCGGTGACGGTAGAGCCATGGTATTCTCCCAAATTCCGGAAAACGCAGCGGTAGGGACGTTGCTTATTCAGCAGCGTCCGCCACACCGTTTTTGGATTTGTAGTCGCTGATAGCAGCCTTGATGGCGTCTTCAGCGAGGATCGAGCAGTGAACCTTGACCGGCGGAAGAGCCAGTTCTTCGGCAATCTGCGAGTTCTTGATCGAGCCGGCTTCATCAAGCGACTTGCCCTTGACCCATTCGGTGATCAGCGAGCTTGACGCAATCGCCGAACCGCAACCAAAGGTCTTGAACTTTGCGTCTTCGATGATGCCTTCCGGGGTGACCTTGATCTGCAGCTTCATCACGTCGCCACAAGCCGGTGCACCAACAAGACCGGTACCAACGGACATTTCGTTTTTGTCCATGGAACCAACGTTGCGCGGGTTTTCGTAATGGTCGATCAGCTTTTCACTATAAGCCATGATTTCTCTCCAATATTCTTTTGGTCTCTCGCGAGACAATGACGTTAATTCAGGCGCTTCTTAGTGCTCAGCCCACTCGATCGACTTGATGTCGATGCCTTCCTGGGCCATTTCCCAAAGCGGGCTCATCTCGCGGAGACGCTCCACCGCGGTGCAGATTGCATCTACAGCGGTGTCGAGTTCTTCCTTGGTCGTGAAACGGCCAAGGCCGATACGCAGCGAGGTGTGTGCGAGTTCTTCGTCAACACCAAGCGCACGCAGAACGTAAGACGGTTCAAGCGATGCCGACGTACATGCCGAACCCGAAGAAACAGCAATGTTCTTGATGTCCATCAGAAGGCTTTCGCCTTCGACATAGGCAAAGGAAACATTGAGGTTACCGCAAACGCGGGCTTCTTCGTCACCATTCAGATAGATGTCGTCAAGACGATCGCGGAAACGTGCCAGCGTGTAGTCACGCAGTTCGGTCAGGCGTGCATTTTCTTCTGCCATTTCGTTCGACAGAATGTCACATGCCTTGCCAAGACCCACGATCAGCGGGGTCGGGAGCGTACCCGAACGCATACCGCGTTCCTGACCACCACCGGTGATCTGGGCGATAACGCGAACGCGCGGACGACGACGGACAAACAGCGCACCGATGCCTTTCGGGCCATAGATCTTGTGGCCGGAAATCGACATCAGGTCGATATTCATGTCTTCAACATCAAGGTCGATCTTGCCAACAGCCTGTGCGCAATCGGTGTGGAAGAACACCTTGCGTTCACGGCAGATGGCACCGATTTCCTTAAGCGGCTGAATGACACCGATTTCGTTGTTCACGCCCATGACGGAAACAAGTGCAGTTTCATCGGTGATCGCAGCTTTAAGTTCTTCAAGGTCGATCAGGCCATTATCCTTAACGCCAAGATAGGTCACTTTGTAACCTTCCTGCTCAAGGTGACGGGCACTGTCGAGCACGCATTTATGCTCGGTCACGACCGTGATCAGATGCGGCTTTTTCTTGCCATAGAACTTCATCACACCTTTGAGTGCGAGGTTGTTCGATTCAGTCGCACCCGAGGTAAAGATGATTTCTTTTGCCGATGCGCCAATGATCTTGGCAACCTGACCACGTGCAATTTCAACCGCATCTTCGGCTTCCCAGCCAAAGCTGTGGTTACGCGAATGCGGGTTACCGAACTTCTCGGTGAAATACGGCAGCATCGCTTCGACGACACGCGGGTCGGTCGGCGTCGTGGCCTGGTAGTCCAGATAGATCGGCTTTGCTTTAAGCTCGTTCATATTAAAGGCTTCCTCACTCACTCTCTTGTCAGGCAGCGTGACGCGCTTTCTTACGCGCTGCATTGCCCCTCATCCGGCTCCAAACACGGATAAATGTATCAATATCCTCGTCGGTGGTTTCCAGTCCCAGACTGACCCTGATGGCCGATCCGGCATCCGAAACCCCCATTTCCCTGAGCACGTGGCTTTCACGCACCTTGCCTGACGAACAGGCTGATCCCGAACTGATGGCAACACCTGCCAGATCCAGCGCCATAACCTGGGTTTCCCCCGGCATTCCCGGCAAGATCAGGCAACTTGTATTCACCAGTCGCTCCGTTCCCTTACCAGCGATCAGAAGCTCAGGCGCCTCTGATGCCAATTCCGTTTCAAGGCGATCACGCAGGGCTGCGACATTCGCCATGTTTGCCATTTTGGCCTCTGCCCGTTCGGCTGCGGCGGAAAAGCCTGCAATACCCAGAACGTTCTCGGTGCCGCCACGGCGGTATTTTTCCTGTCCGCCCCCGCGGATCTGCGGCACCAGCATCACGCCGGGCGCGATCGCAAGTGCGCCAATTCCCTTGGGTCCGCCGATCTTATGGGCCGAAATCGACACCATATCAACCAGCAAGCGCCCCATATCCACCGGCATCCGGCCCAATGCCTGAACGGCATCACAATGGACCTTTGCCCCGTATTCGCGGGCCAGCAGGGCCACTTTGGCCACCGGCTGGATCACACCGGTTTCATTATTGGCCAGCATGACCGAAACCAGAACCTTCTGCCCGGCGTCCGATGCTTCCTTGAGCATCGCTTCAAGGGCATCAAGATCAACCACACCGTTGCCATCCACCGGGATGCGTTTTGCATCAACGCGCCCTTCGATCACCGAGGGATGTTCAACCGCGCTTGTGAAGACAGTGACGTCTTCAAGACCGTTCAGCGCGAGGTTGTTGGCCTCGGTACCGCCACTGGTGAAGATGATCCGTTCTGAATCACCACCGACCAGTTCGGCAATGGTGCGACGTGCATGGTCGACAATCTTGCGTGCAGCACGGCCGCTGGCATGAACCGATGACGGATTACCTGCAACATCCATCGCAGCGATCATGGCCTGCCGTGCTTCGGAGCACAGCGGCGCGCTTGCGTTGTAGTCGAGATAAACCTGGTCGGCCATCAGTTTGTAATCATCCTTATTCGCATCTACCCTCGATATAGAGGAGCATTCACTGTGCCGCAACCTGCGACGGTTCTTCTATTTGCGTTGTTTTACCCGGAAAAACCCGAAGAGAACCGGTCACGTTGCGATCCACCACATCAGCAAGGCTGACAGAAGCCAGATAAAGATAAATCTGGTTGCCCAGTTCTTCCCACAATTCATGGGTCTGGCAGCGGCCCTTGTTGGCCTTGCAGCCCTTGGGGGAACCTGATTTGCAACGGGTTGCACGGATCGGTTCATCAACAGCAAGAATGACATCGGCCACACGGGTTTCGCTGGCAGTTCTTGCCAGCAGATATCCACCACCCGGGCCACGCACGGAACGGACAAGCCCGCCCTTGCGCAATTTGCCAAACAGCTGTTCAAGATAAGACAGCGAAATTTCCTGACGGTCCGCAATATCGGCAAGTGCGACCGGTCGGTCCTTGCTGCTTTCAGCGAGATCGACCATCGCCATAACGGCATAGCGGCCTTTGGTACTCAGCTTCACGGTGCGTCCTCCTGCCTTGCTGGTTCGGTTCTGTTGCTCATGAACCTGACAGCGGGCTGTTCATTCAAGTTGCGCGATACGCGCAAATTATTCCGATGATGCGACGATACGCGGTTTTTCCGGCGTCGCATCCCCGCCCGGCTTTCCTGCAGCACCCGACTTTTCGGCTTCAAGTGCGGTGACCTGATTGCGCAGCGCCTGTACTTCGCGACCGAGTTCTTCAAGAGCGCGCGCCACCGGATCGGGCAGATCGCCAAGCGGCGTACCATAAGCACAGAAACGATCATCGGTCTCGCGGCGAACGATCTTGGCCGGGATACCAACCACAGTCGCCCCTTCGGGCACTTCGGAAAGCACAACGGCATTGCCGCCGACACGGGCATTCTTGCGCACGGTGAACGGACCAAGAATCTGCGCGCCCGAACCAACGATCACACCATCTTCAAGTGTCGGATGGCGTTTGAGGCCGCGCTGGCCATCGCTGTTTACGCTGGGCGATGTTCCGCCAAGGGTAACCCCCTGATACAGGGTCACATCGTCGCCAATCTCGGCGGTTTCACCAATCACGACACCCATGCCATGGTCGATAAAGAACCGCTTGCCGATCTTGGCACCCGGGTGAATTTCAATCCCGGTCAACCAGCGGAAAATCTGGGAAAAGAAGCGTGCTGTAATGCGAAAACCACGCTGCCAGAGCCAGTGTGTTGCGCGGTATCCCATGATCGCATGAAACGCCGGATAACTGATCACGACTTCCCAACGGGATCGGGCCGCGGGGTCGCGGGCAATCATCGCGTCAATTTCCTGACGAATTATCTTGAACATGGGGCGGTCCACTGTGTAATTAGTAGCTTCGATTCCCGGCAGCCACGTCCACGCCCGGCCCTGCATCACCTGCAAGATCGGGTTAAGTCGGCACCAACGGGTTAGCCGGAATATAGGATAACCGAGTAACTTGGTCAAGTATTTGCCCAAAGCAATTTATGCGCAAACACGAAAAAACTTACAAAAACACTCGGATATTTTTGTTGCACACATCATTCCATTCGTGGACAGGAGCAGTCTGATCCATGCCTGAGGTCATTTTTAACGGCCCCGAAGGTCGCCTTGAAGGTCGCTACCACCATAACGGCGCTGACGATTCGCCCATCGCACTTATCCTCCATCCGAACCCGCAACAGGGTGGCACAATGAACAACAAGTTGTGCTTCAACATGTTCAACATGTTCAAGGATCGTGGCTATTCTGTCATGCGGTTCAACTTCCGCGGTGTCGGTCGCTCGCAGGGCGTTTACGATCAGGGAATCGGTGAACTGTCGGATGCGGCATCTGCGCTTGACTGGATGCAGACCTATAATGCCAATGCACGTGCAACCTGGGTTGCCGGTTACTCGTTCGGTTCCTGGATCGGCATGCAGCTTCTGATGCGCCGCCCGGAAATCGACGGATTTATTTCGGTTGCAGCACCGGCAAGTGAATATGACTTCACCTTCCTTGCCCCCTGCCCGTCGTCGGGTATCCTGATCCACGGATCGCAGGACAGCAACATTCCGGTATCGTCGGTTAACAAGCTTGCAGACAAACTCAATGCCCAGAAAGGCATCGAAGTTGACATGTGCACGATTGACGGTGCCGATCACTATTTTGCCAAACAGCAAGATGACGTGATCAAGCATTCGATCGCCTATCTGGACAAGCGCGGCGCATAATTGCCCGCCAGCATGTCAGACAATCACGAAAAAGGCCGCCTGATCAGGCGGCCTTTTTCGTTGTATATAATTTACCACCACAACATGGCGCGGGCACGCCCGTCGTCCCGGGAAAACTTAGCGGCAAGCCATGCAGGTGACGCACGGCAAGATAGCCGAAACATTCTGCCTCGACCGCATCCCCGTCCCAGTCCAGTTCATCAACCGAACGCACCGGAACCCCAAGACGGCTTGCCAGCGTTTCCATGACATAATGATTGTGTCGCCCGCCACCGCAGACAAACCAGCTTTTGGGTGCAACCGGCAGATGGTTCACCCCGGCAACAATGGCGGCGACCGTGCAATTGGCAAGGGTTGCCGCCCCATCTGAAACACCAAGCTTTGCCTCGGTCACCAGACTATCAATCCGGGCAGCCATATCTTCGCGATCGAGTGATTTCGGCGGGACACGATCAAAATACGGGTCTTCAAGGAATTTGACCTCGACCATCAGGTCCCCCTTACCTGACGCCGCCGTTGCACCGTTCAGATCTACCGGATTGCCGGTATGGCGCAACATCCAGTCATCAAGACGTGCATTGCCCGGCCCGCAATCGAAGGCAAGGATATCATCGCCCTCGCCGATCCATGTGACGTTCGAGACGCCACCGATATTAAGCACAGCAACAGGCACTTCCACTCCTGCACTTTTCATCAGGGCTGCGTGGTAAACCGGAGCCAGCGGTGCGCCCTCGCCGCCTGCGGCAACATCAGCAAGACGAAAATCTGCGACCACCGGAATACCGGTTTTATCAGCCAGCATATCTGGCGTGCCAATCTGACGGGTCAGGCCCGACGCCGGTTCGTGAAACACGGTCTGGCCATGAAAACCGATCACCCCGATATCACCCGGCGTCATGCTGGTTTTCTCCAGCAGCATGTTAACAGCATCAACATGAACCTGCGTCAGATCATCGGCGACCACATGTTCGGAGTTGGTCGCACTGCGGTTGCCAAAACAGGCCCGCATTCTTTCGCGTAATTCCGGCGCATAAGGCACAAAAACAGACTGATCCAGACGCCTAACCTCGACACCATCGGTTTCAATCAGCGCCGCGTCCACGCCATCAAGCGAGGTGCCGCTCATCATTCCAATTGCCGTGATCCAGCCCGGTGTCCTGCCCTGTGTCATATCTTGCTCCGCCTGATCTTTTTGTGGTTGCAAAAGCAGGTTAGATCGAAATTCTGGCGAAATCGTTACCCTGATTGCATATCTGTTCGCCGATGCGTTGCCCAGCGCATGTTTTCTGTGCTAGATCATCGCCTCCGCACATTATGCGGCCCGAATTTTCTATCACAACCAACATAGCGCAAAAACCATGACTGAACTGAAGTCTGATTTTCTCCGCGTCATGAATGACCGCGGTTACATCCACCAATGCACTGATCTTGAAGGCCTTGATGCCTATGCATCGGAAAATACGGTGGTGTGCTATGTCGGTTATGACTGCACCGCAGACAGCCTGCATGTCGGATCGCTTGTCTCGATCATGATGCTGCGCTGGTTGCAGAAAACCGGTCACAAGCCGATTGTTCTGATGGGTGCCGGTACGACGCGCGTTGGCGATCCGACCGGTCGTGATGATGCCCGCCCGGTTCTGACCGATGAAGTCATTGCAGCCAACATGGCCGGTATCAAAAAGGTCTTCCAGCAGTTCCTGACTTTTGGCGACGGCCCGACCGATGCAGTTATGGTCAACAATGCCGACTGGCTCGACAAGCTGAACTATATCGAATTCCTGCGTGATTTCGGTCGCCATTTCTCGGTCAACCGTATGCTGAGCTTTGACTCGGTCAAGCTGCGTCTGGAACGTGAACAGTCGCTGAGCTTCCTTGAATTCAACTATATGATCCTGCAGGCCTATGACTTTGTTGAACTGAATCGCAATTACGGCTGCATGTTGCAGATGGGCGGTTCGGATCAGTGGGGCAATATCGTTAATGGTGTTGAGCTTGGCCGTCGCGTTGACGAGAAATCACTGTTTGGCCTGACCACACCGCTCATGACCACCGCGTCAGGTGCCAAGATGGGCAAAACCGCCGCCGGGGCGGTATGGCTGAACGAGGAACGCCTGTCGTCCTATGACTATTACCAGTTCTGGCGCAACACCGAAGACGCCGACGTTATCAAGTTCATGCGCCTGTTTACCGAAATGTCGCTTGAGCAGATTGACGCGTTCGCCAAGCTTGAAGGGTCGCAGATCAACGAAGCCAAAAAGGTTCTGGCATTCGAAGCCGTCAAGCTGTGTCGTGGCGAAGAAGCGGCCCTTGCCGCAGCCGAAACGGCGCGCAAGACCTTTGAAGAAGGTGTTCTGGCCGATGACCTTCCGACCGTTGAAGTCGCAAGGGCCGAACTTGATGCCGGTATCCCGGCCTTCGATCTTTTCCGCCGTGCAGAGCTGGCCAATACGGGTGGCGAAGCCCGTCGCCTGATTAAAGGTGGCGGCGCAAAAATCAATGACGAGAAAGTCAGTGATGAAAACGCCAATATCACATCAGACGCCCTGAACGCCGATGGCGTCATCAAGGTTTCCGCAGGCAAAAAGCGCCACGTACTGATCAAACCGGTCTGATCAGGTCGCCCCCTATCAAATACAAAAGCCCCGCAGCTCAGGCTGCGGGGCTTTTTGTTTGTCGATAACAGGCATGACTAGCCGGGTTCGGCCCCGGTGATCAGATTGCGAAACACGCCGGGCACAAAGGTCGAAAGCGGATTGACCGTGACGTCCGGTTCGCCCAGATCACCCTCAATCGTGTAGGTCGGGGCAAAGATACCGCCACCTTCCTCACCAACCAGAAGATCACCAAGGATCGGGATCACCCCAAGTGCCGAGTTGATCGCATAGATCGGCACAATAGACCCGGCAAGACGGATTTCCGATTTTGCCAGATCAATTGATCCGTTTGCTGTTACGCCAACCGCCGTTCCATTTGCGGCGACCTTGGCCAAGGTCAAAACGTCATTCACATAGGTGAAATCACCATTAAGTTCGGCAAAGGCGATACCATTGCCTTGCAGCACGTCGTTCAGGCCCGATAGCGATGCTGCGCCAAGAACACGGGCGGCAATCGGGGCATTAACAACCCGGAATTCGGTGATATTGACCTTTCCGGCAAAGGGTTGTGCAACGTCGCTTTCATCGACCGTGCCTTCGATCGACATGTTGCCGCCCAGAAGGTTGTCATACATATCAAGCGCGCGCAGGAACTTGCCTGCATCTTCGGCGGTCAGCATGACTTTGCGGGTCGCGAAATCTTCGCGGCTGACTTGTGCGAAAACGGTCGCGCGATCCGCCAGCGACCCGTTTAACACCAGACGATCCCATTCCTGCCCGACTACATGGATCGATCCTTTGACGTCACTGAACAGCTCGCCATTGGCCATAACCAACTGTTCGATATTCAGGAAGATTGCAGTTGAACCGCCCTCGCGGCTGGCGCGCTGACCGATACCGCCACTATTGGGGGCCGCACTTTCCCCGGATTTGGGACTGTCGGTCTCATCATTGACAATCCAGGGCGTTGCAATCAGCTGACGTGCAGAAATTTCGATTTCGCGGCTGTCATTCGCCTGATTGAATGTGACTTTGCCGTCATTAAGAAGCGGGTCGGCCCCCTTAAGCAAGAAACTGTCCCCTGTCAGGGTGACAATAACATTGCGCAGATCAGCCTTGTCATCTCCAGTCACCTCAGCAGGTTCGGATGATGTGTCCTTTTCAACGAAGGGACGCAGATCAAACTGCGCGCCACGAAGATCAACCGTCAGCTTGTCATCATTGGCAAGGCGGATAGAGCCTTCGAGCCCGGTATTTTCGCGAAAACGTGTATCTTCGATCTCGAACGCCCATTGATCGGCAATCGGATTATCGCCGCGCCAGTTCCCGCGCCCGGAAGCCTCAAGTGCCGGCGCCGTAATCGCAAAGGATTTCAGTTGCCCGCCCCCCTCATAGAGGACTGCAGCATCGAACTTTGCGTTTGCCTCTGCCCCGGCCTGTTTGACATAGGCGAGTTCCTCAAGCGGGAGCGAAATCGCGACATCCTTAAGGCCGACATCGCCTTTAAGCTCTACCTGGTCGGGCAAGACCCTGATATCAAGCTTGCCCTTGCCCATTCCGGAAAGATATGGCGACACATCAAGTTCGACATCGGGTAGAACGGCCAGGTCCAGGTCACCCGAAAGGGTGTAATGGCTTCTGACCCTGGCCGCGGTATCGAAACTTTCGACCCAGTTGATTGCCGTCTTGCCCTTACCAACGGATGCCGTACCGTTCAGTTCAAGCCCCTTGGTGTTGACCTGCAATTCGAAGCTGCCGTTTTTGACATCCAGCTCGCGGAATGCATTGGTGATACTGGCCTTCTCGATCCGCGATGCTGCGGCGACCTCGACATCATCGAAAGTCACAGCGCGAAGCAACGGGAAATGCAAACGAACACGGGTTGCCTGTTCCCCTTCAATCTGCGCGGGATCAATACCAAGACGGGTGGCAAATCCAAGCGGCTGTGCCTCGATCAGTTCAAGTGCCTTGCGCGCACTGCCATTGGCAACAACCTCGATATCGGCCGAGGGAACCGGTTCATCAAGCTTGGTAAACAGGATACTGGCATCGGTCACGGTCAAGCCATCCGCCTGTCCGCGATTAGCATAAATCCTGAAGCTGGTTTCATCGAATTCGGCATGGCCGGCTGCATCAAGCACCTCGGGCATGTCACCAAGATAATGCACTGTCACACCCGACATGGTCATTTGACCACCCAACGCGTCAAGAACCACCTCGCCTGCTTCATCCTGATGAAGTTCGGTATGCATGGTTGCCTGATGGACGATGCCTTCGGACAGGTTCGTGACAACCCATGTCCGCGCATCGATGCCGACATTTTCCGGCCACAGGCGATCAAGATCATTGGTGGCCACATCGGTCGCCCGCGCGTCAAGACTGACCCGCCATTGCCCGAACGGATCAAGAACCACCCCGGTAACTGTCGCGGTTGCGTCGCCGACATTCAGGGTCACGTCATCAACACTGAAGCGGCCCGGCACAAAGCTTGTCACAATGCGCCCGTCGGTCACGCGATAGGTTGCACGCATCTCGTCCGGGAAGGAAATCACACCGCTCCCGACCACAAGATCGGTTGCCGCAGAGACCAGTGTACCATCGACATCGTACCGGGCCTTGATCGCACCCGACACCGGCACATAGGCATCGCGCAGTGGCTCAAAGATATCGGAGATACTGACCAGATCTGAAAGTTCGACCTCGCCCAATCGCGCTTCAAGATCGATTTCACCTGTCCTGGTGCTGTAATCGCCGGTGATATTGACACGCGTTGACAGGGCACCTGCACTGACCTGCAAGGATGCCTCGGCACCAATGCCAAGCGGCTTGCGCGACAACAGAATATCAGCCTGTGGTGCGGCCCAGACAACGCCAAGCTGTTCGTCGCGCACCTGCAAGTCGGCATTCACGATGCCAAAGCTTTCAAAATAGGCTGCCGCCGGAAAGTCCGTCCGTTCGCCCGACAGGATTGAGACAACATCGCGCAGCATTTCGCTACCGGATCGTTCAATCGGCTCGCCTGCCTGTTCCAGCCCAGTCTTTCCGTCAGACCCCGTTGTTGCTACCGGGGTGTTTTGCTCAATTGGCGCAGATGGCTGGGCATTCTGACCAGCTGGCAGATCAATGATTACGGATGTGCCGCGTCCGGACTCATAGGTTTGGTCAGGCGGATTACCTGAGTTGTCATCTGATACGGCCTCGCCGGACGCAACATTATCCGTCACATAACCGATATCGATCTGACCATCGGCGCGACGTTCAAGGCGAATACGTGCCCCGATCAGGTTCATTTCGCGCAGGGCAAGGACACCTTCAAACAAGGCCTTGCTGGAAAACACCACGTCGGCTTCGGGGATGTGCAGCAATTCACGGTCATCACCACCGATGATGACAACATCTCGAAGCCCGACATCAAACTTTTCCGCCCAGCCGCGCCAACGCAGAACAACGTCACCGACCGCAAGCCGGTTGTCGCCCATCGACTTGTTCAAATGATCAACGATATAGGGAGTGATGCGGTGCAGGGACACAGGTTCCTGTGACAGTCGCCAGATGGTGACTGCTGCAAATACGCCAACAAACAGGACGACCGCCGATAAGGTCAGCGCCAGCCATCCAGCGAAGATTTTAACAAGGCGCACTCTTATTTATCCTGTCTTCCCGATAACATATGCAGCAATAGCAACAATCAGCGCAGTCTGGTA
This sequence comes from Thalassospira profundimaris, assembly GCF_003326795.1. Taxonomy (GTDB): domain Bacteria; phylum Pseudomonadota; class Alphaproteobacteria; order Rhodospirillales; family Thalassospiraceae; genus Thalassospira; species Thalassospira profundimaris_C. The sequence goes on from NZ_JPWI01000007.1 coordinate 18,717, forward strand.
TTCATATCGACCATATGAACAGCACATACTTGGTCAAAAGTACCAGACGCTTACCGATCTAATCTCTTTTTGTCCGATCACAGAAAAGCTAAATATAGATCGTCACCCTTTTGAGCGGGGCTTCGAAGTTCTTGCCGGAAGTATGCGATCACGCACAGTTCTGTGCATAGCCCGTTTCGTTACCGTTTCGCAATACAAGGAACGCAAAAAGTGTCTCTTTCCTGGATTTCACAGGACCTGCCCCAACCCTTTGATGCCGAACGTGTTCGCAATGCGTTTGAACGCTGGAACATATTAGGAGAACGTCCGGCATTCGAAAATCTTGCATCAAAAATTGGCGACATTGCGTCCGATCCCCAAAGCAGGACCGTTCTCGCGGCACTTTTTGGCAACAGCCCCTATCTGACCAATCTGTGTTTGCGCGATCCCGATATTGTCTGTGATGTCTTTGATAACGGGCTTGATCATGCCTTTGGTGTGGCACTTGATCCGGTCCGGGTCAGTGCAGAAGCGCGCAACATCGATCAGGCAACAACCATGACCATCGTGCGCAAGGCCAAACGCCGTGCAGCACTGGTCATTGCGATTGCCGATATCTGCAAGGCATGGCCACTGGCCAAGATAACCGCTGCGATCAGTGAAACCGCCGAATGCACCCTTGATTTCACCATGGCCCATTGCCTGTCAGCCATGGCGCGTCAGCGCAAATACGACCTGCCCAACCCGGAAAATCCGCTGGACGGGTCGGGTATCTTTGCGATTGGCATGGGAAAGCTTGGTGCTTGCGAGCTGAACTACTCGTCCGATATCGATCTGATCTTCCTGTATGATCAGGATGTTGTGACCTATCTTGATCCGGATCGCCTGCAACAGGATCTTGTCCGAATGGTCCGTGACATCACGCGCGTCATGGAAGAACGCACAGGCGACGGCTATGTCTTTCGAACCGACTTGCGTTTGCGCCCCGACCCTGCCTCAACCCCGCCGATCCTGTCGATGATTGCAGCGGAAACCTATTATGAGACGGTCGGGCAGAACTGGGAACGTGCGGCCATGATCAAGGCCCGGATCGTCGGAGGCGATCGCCCGGCCGGCAATGCATTTCTGGAAATTCTGCGTCCGTTTGTCTGGCGCAAGCATCTTGATTTTCTGGCCATTCAGGACATTCATTCGATCAAGCGCCAGATCAATGCCCATAAGGGCGGCAGCAAGATCAATGTGCCGGGCCATAACATCAAGCTCGGTCGCGGCGGTATCCGCGAAATCGAATTCTTTGCCCAGACCCAGCAATTGATATGGGGGGGACGTGAAGTTGCCCTGCGTGGCAAGGCAACCTGCGACACCTTGCATACGCTGACCAAATTCGGGCAGGTTTCAGAAAAAGTCCGCGACGAAATGCTTGCCGCCTATGCGTTTCTGCGCACGGTCGAGCATCGTCTGCAAATGATCAATGATCAGCAGACCCAGACATTACCGGAAACCGACGAGGGATTGCTCGCCCTTGCCACCTTCCTTGGCTATGCGACCCTTGATGATTTCAGGGCCGATTTGCTGCTTCATCTGCGCAATGTCGAAAACAATTATGCCGAACTGTTTGAAGACGACACACCGCTAACCGGTGACAGCAAGACGGGCAACCTTGTCTTTACCGGCACCGAAGATGATCCCGATACCCTTTCGAACCTGCGCGAGATGGGGTTTGAGAATGCCGAAAATGTATCGGTGACAGTACGCGGATGGCATCACGGGCGGTATCGTGCGACCCGGTCACGCCGTGCGCGTGAAATCCTGACCGAACTGATGCCGACATTGCTTGGTGCGCTTTCCAAAACCACCAACCCCGATATGGCATTCCGTGCCTTCGACGAATTCCTCAAAGGCCTGCCTGCCGGAGTTCAGTTGTTCTCGCTGTTTACAGCCCATCCCGAATTGCTGGAATTGCTGGCACAGATTGCCGGAACAGCACCACGCATGGCGAAATATATCGGACGCAACGCATCGGTTCTTGATTTCGTTCTGATGTCAGGCTTCCACGAACAGCTTCCCGATGCCGAAACCATGCTTGCCGATCTTGACGCCCGCCTGTCGCGCGAAGACATGGTCGAAGACTGGCTCGATGCCGCACGGCGCTGGGCCAATGATCAGAAATTCCAGATCGATGTTCAGACCATCCAGAATCGCCAGACCCCGCATGAAGCAGGCCGGGCCCTTGCCGATGTGGCCGATGTGGCGATCCGCGCCCTGTTCCCGCGCATTGCCGATGATTTTGCCGCCAAGCATGGCACGTTCACAGATGGTGGACTGGCCGTGTTTGCCCTTGGCAAACACGGCGGTCAGGAACTGTCGCCGGGGTCGGACCTTGATATGGTCTTTATCTATGATGTTCCCGAAGAGGCTGAAGAATCAGATGGCGAAAGGCCACTTTCGCCCGGTCATTATTTCATCCGGCTCAGCCAGCGCTATATCAACGCCCTTTCCGCCCCGACGGCCGAGGGGGTTCTGTTTGAAACAGACCTGCGCCTGCGGCCAAGCGGATCTAAAGGCCCGCTTGCAACCCATTTCAAAAGTTTCGAGACCTATCAGAATAATGAAGCCTGGACCTGGGAGCATATGGCACTGACCCGTCTGCGCGCGGTCTTTGGTCCGCAATCGCTGTGCGACAAGGTTCTTGCGACAACCAATGCCGTCCTGCGCAAACCACGCGACCCCGACCAACTGGTCCGCGAAGTATTTGACATGCGAAACCGCATGGATGCCGGCAAGGGTGACAATCACCCCTGGGCCATCAAGATGCGCCGTGGCGGACTGGTCGATCTGGAATTCATTGCGCAATATTTGCAGCTGCGTCACGCGCATGAACATCCCGAAATCCTGTCACCGACCACGCGTGAAGTATTCAAACGCCTTGGCACTGCGGGCATTCTTGATGCAGAGGAGGCAGAATTTCTTGCCAATGCCGGGGCGTTCTGGCTGGCCCTTCAGGCGATGTTGCGCCTGACGACCGAGGGACCGTTTGATCCCGAACGGGCAAGCACCGATTTGCAGCAGATGTTGGCCCGGGCCGGAAAATGTGACGATTTCGCCAGCCTGAAGGAAAAGATCGAAGCCACCGCCACCCGGATCAAGGCAATCTATGACCGCATCATTGCAGAACCGGCTGAAAAGGTCGCCCCGCCAGCCGAAGCATAAAACCCGAACGGACAACACAGCGAATAAGTGTTCGTGCCAATGATCCACGTGATCTTGCCATCCTTATAAAGGATTGTATTTTCAGCGCGGATACGGATCGCACGACAAACCGAACAGATAAAGGATGGAACATGACCCTCAATGTAGGTGACAAGGCCCCTGATTTCGAACTGCCGACCGATGGTGACAACAGTGTCAAATTGTCTGATCTGGCAGGAAAACCGGTGGTGATCTATTTCTATCCCAAGGACATGACCCCGGGCTGCACCACTGAATCCTGCGAGTTTCGTGACGCCGAACCTGATTTCAGCGCCGTCAACGCCCAGATCATCGGCATTTCCAAAGACAGCGTCAGTCGCCACGACAAATTCAAAGCCAAGCACGACCTGAATTTCATTCTGGCATCCGACGAGAACGGCACTGTCTGCGAGGAGTTCGGTGTCTGGCAGGAAAAAAGCATGTATGGCAAGAAATTCATGGGGATCGAACGGTCGACCTTTGTCATTGATGGCGATGGCGTGATCCGCAATGCATGGCGCAAGGTCAAGGTCAAAGGCCATGTCGCCGAAGTTCTTGAAGCAGTACGCGCGCTTTGAGCGCCGCAGAGAACTGATTTTTCAGAACATATGCCAGGCCCGGCAAGTATTTGCCGGGCCTTTGTTTTTGGCATTTTCTGACTTCAAAATTTCATACCGATGCGCATTGAACAACGCATTGAATTTGTTGCCTTGGGTTACATGTCAGGATAACAATTTACATATGGGAGTATGGGTGAAGAGGCTTTTCACCTGTTAAGACAAAACAAACCGGCACGCCGGCAAAGCAGGTATTGCAATGAACAAGAATGTTGTTGATCTCGACGATCAGATGCTTGCGGACTTTCGCGATGAAGCAAATGACATCATCAATTCGATTGATGTCCATCTGCAAAATGCCCGAGGCAAAAGCGACCCCGCCCATCTGACCGCCATCCAGCGCGAAGTTTTCAATCTGCGTTACAAAGGCAAGTCGGTTGCAGCGCCGCTGATCAATCTGACCAGCCATCGTCTGGCAGATTACGTCACCACCTGCAAGGAACTGAACGAAGGTTCCATTGATGATATTCAGGCCTTTGTCGACAAAATCCAGACCCTGCTTGAAGGCGACATGACGGCGGGTGGTACGGATACCGCCGAATTTGTGCGTGAATTGCCTTCAAAGCGTGCACCTGACATCGATCCCAACTGGTTGAAACAGGCCAATGTCGAAGCATTGCTGGTCATTCCGCAGCGCTCCATGGCAACGATCCTTGAACGTGAACTGGCGGCTTGCGGATATCGCAGCTCGGTTACGCAAACGTCGTTCGAAGCGATTGAACTTGCCGTTCGCACCCGTCCGGATTTCATCATTGTTGCCAAAACCATTGATGAGCTCAGCGGTGTTGATCTGGCCAATGCATTGCAAGCGATGCCCAAAACGCGTGCAATTCCGACCGCTGTTCTGACATCGGATGCCCCCAACCACCCGTCTCTTCAGGATTTGCCATGCCGCACGGCAATCATCCGCAAAGGCAATGCGTTTGGCGAAGATCTGGCCGAGGCACTGGCGCGATTTAACATCACCTGATGAAGCGTCCGGAACGCCGAACATCTCCGGGCATATTCAAATCCCAAAGGGCGATCAGGCATGTTATGGCGGATCGCCCTTTTCCTTGCCCATTGACCGGGTGCCCGGCAAATGGCAGACACAGGCACCAGACATCTTCACAACCACCCGGACAATCATGACCAAGCTCACCCTCGCCGAAGCCGCCAAACGGGCGCTTTTGACCGAAGACGCCACCGAGAAAGCCGATATCACGGCCGAACTCGCCGCAATGTGGCGCAATGGCGAGATTACCGAAATCGGATCAACCGATCTTCCTGATCGTCCCGGACGTCCGGCAAAGCCGGAATTGCTGGCCCCCAACAAAATGCCCAAGCGTAAAAAGGGCAGCGTTCAGGGCCGCATCGGGCTTTTGCATGCGTTGGCCCATATCGAGCTTAATGCGATTGATCTGGCGTGGGATTTGTGTGTGCGCTTCCCCGAAGCAGACATGCCGCGCGATTTCCATGATGCCTGGGTTCAGGTTGCCGATGACGAGGCGCGCCATTTCAAGATGATCAACAAGCGCCTTGGTGAAATGGGTGCGGCCTATGGTGATCTGCCTGCCCATGACGGCCTTTGGCAGACGTCAATGGATACGGCCTATGACATCCTGCCGCGCCTTGCCGTCGTACCGATGGTGTTTGAGGCCCGCGGCCTTGATGCCACGCCGCCGACCATCGAACGACTTCTGGCCCATGGCGATACGGAAAGTGCGCGCATCCTTAAAATCATTGCCCATGATGAAATCGCCCATGTGGCAGCGGGCCGCAAATATTATGAATATGTCTGCGATCAGCGGGACCTGCCCTATTACACCACCTGGCATGACATGCTGCGCAAACATTTCCGCGGGCCCCTAAAACCGCCCTTCAATGACGAAGCCCGGTATGAAGCAGGCATGCCGCCTGATTACTATCAGGATTATGTTCTGGAACTTCCCGGAGAAGCCGACGACCTCTGAGTCGTTCAGGGTTGGTACGCTGATTCAGATTTAGCGAATTTGACCCACCGCAATGCGTGCATAAGAAAACAGGTTTATTCCTTTTGCGAGAATGAGACAGCCGCGACAAGGCGGCTATTTTTGCATTCCGTCAGGAGGCACGATCATGCCACGCACTATGAAGGCCGCCGTCGTTCGCGAGTTTGGCAAACCGCTTTCCATCGAAGAAGTCACTGTTCCCGAAGTTTCACCGGGCAAGATACTTGTAAAGATCGAGGCATCCGGTGTCTGCCACACCGATCTTCATGCCGCCGAGGGGGACTGGCCGGTCAAACCAAACCCGCCTTTCATTCCGGGCCATGAAGGTGTCGGCATTGTTGCCAAGGTTGGCGAAGGTGTCACATCCGTCAAGGAAGGCGACCGGGTTGGCGTGCCCTGGCTGCATTCGGCCTGCGGGCATTGTCATCACTGCATTACCGGCTGGGAAACGCTTTGCGGTGAACAGCTCAACACTGGCTACTCCGTTAATGGCGGCTTTGCCGAATATGTTCTGGCTGACCCGAACTATATCGGGCATCTGCCACCCGCCCTTGAATTTGGCAATGCAGCCCCTGTGCTATGTGCCGGGGTAACGGTCTATAAGGGGCTTAAGGAAACCGAATGCAAGCCGGGCGAAACGGTTGTGATTTCGGGCATTGGTGGTCTGGGCCATATGGCCGTGCAATATGCCAAGGCCATGGGCATGAAGGTGATTGCGGTCGATATCGGCGAGGACAAACTGAAACTTGCCCGTGATCTTGGCGCGGACTGGACACTGAACGCTGCCGAAACCGATGTCATATCCGAAGTGCAAAAGCAGATGGGCGGCGCCAATGGCGTGCTTGTCACGGCGGTATCGCGCGCGGCCTTCAAACAGGGCGTTGGCATGCTGGGCCGTGGCGGGACCATGGCGCTGGTCGGTTTGCCACCGGGAACGTTCGAGCTTGATATCTTTGATACGGTTCTGTCGCGCAAAACCATTCGCGGTTCCATCGTCGGCACCCGTGCCGATCTCCAAGAAGCCCTTGAATTCGCAGGCGATGGCAAGGTGCATTCACACTTCACCACCGAACCGATGGAAAACATCAATTCGATCTTTGATCGCATGCGCGACGGCAAGATCGATGGCCGCATCGTGATGTCGATCTGATTTTCGCTTTGCATGATTTGCATATTGTTCCCTGTGTCCGAGGCCTGTTTCAAATGTGCCTTCAGACACAGGGAATTTTTTCTTGGCGCTAAAGATCATCTGTGCTGTGAGGATCTTCGGCGTAATAGCGCACTGGCACCTCATTCCCGACAATGGTGTGAACCCGGTCGATCCAGCGCCTAATCGCTGCGTACGGTGCCATATCAATATCTGCCTCGTGGGCCAGGTGGACATATGCATAAACGGCGATATCAGCGATGGTATAGCGATCACCAACAAGGAAGCTTTTATCAGTGAGGTACCGATCCAGATTTCCCAGAACCCCGATGGCGCCAAGCCGTCGCTTTTCAAGTTGATGCTGATTGCGCGCGTTCTTTCCGGTCAAGTTCCAGTAGCGCAGGGTTGCGATTGTTGATTGCACGTAATCGGCTTCGAAAAATAGCCACTGGTGGACCTTGGCACGTTCATAGCGATCATCTGGAAAATAGGCACTGCCCTCGGCCAGATAAATCATGATCGCGTTGGATTCAGCAATACAGCGCCCGTCCTCAAGTTCCAGCACCGGCACAGCGCCCGCCGGGTTGCGTTCAATGAACGCATCGGTGTGGCTTTGCCCTTCAAAAATAGACAGCCATTCCGCATCATATGCAATTGACAAATGCGCGCATAGTTGCCGAACTTTCCAGGCATTTTGCGATCCGGGATAATCATAGAGCTTCATGGTACTTGCTTTCAAAAAGGCAACGAAATGGCGTTCTGACCAAGACGCTGGTCAGTTGGCAGTCTCCGGTTTTGCGTGAATTTTCGTTGGGGTAGCCCACGCGCGCAGGGCTTATGGGCCGTAGCTAAGAGGATCAGAAGGTGCTTGCGGCAATGGCGGCTTCGTGATCAAGCAACCATTTCTTGCGATCCAGCCCACCGGCATAGCCGGTCAATGTTCCGTTTGATCCGATCACCCGGTGGCATGGCACAATGATCGAAACCGGGTTCAGTGCATTGGCGCGTGCAACCGCGCGAACGGCATTTGGCTTTCCAAGCTGAACCGCCAGTCCGGAATAGGACACGCTTTTGCCATTGGGAATGGTAATCAGGGCATCCCAGACAGATTTCTGAAAATCGGTCCCGATCATGGTAAGAGCATCTATCGGCGGTTTGATCGCCGCGCCCTCGAAATAGGCATCAAGCCAGTCAATCACCGATCCGGGCGCAGAGCCACCTTCCATCCAGTCGAGCTTTTTAAAACGCCGCGTCTGAATGGTTTTCAGACGATCATCGTTATCTTCAAAATCAAGATGCACAAGCTTGCCATCGACCGAGGCAAGCGACAGTTTGCCAATCGGGCTTGGATAACGGATCACATTGATCGTGGTTGTCATCATCCTTCTCCTTCCAATGCAGACCAAAGATATTGCGCGGCATAGGCCCGCCAGGGTCGCCAGCTTTCCGACAGGGCATCAAGTGCCTTGGCCTTGTCCGGGCCGCCGCCCATGCTTGATGCCTTGAGGATGCCAAGATCGGCCGCCGGAAAGGCATCCGGGTCGCCAAGTCCGCGCAGGCCGAAATAGTTCAATGTCCATGGACCTATTCCCTTGATCGCGGTCAGATCGGCAATCAGGGTTTCACCCGCCTTCTGATCGCAACCGGGATCGGCAAAAAGATCAGTCACATCGGCCAGTGTCTGCGCACGGCGGGTTGTAAGCCCGATGGATATCAGTTCCTGATTGGCAAGTTGTGCCGGGGCGGGAAACAGATGCGTGACACCGGTTCTGGCAACCAGATCATCGGGCAGTGCCTTGCCAAAGCGGGCGACAATACGCCCTGCCAGTGTTCTGGCCGCAGCAACCGATACCTGCTGTCCCAAAACGGCGCGCATGGCCAGTTCAAACCGGTCCCAACACCCCGGCACACGAAGGCCCGGGCGTTTTTCAATCAGTGGCGCAAGCAACGCATCATCGGAAAACTGTGCCGTGATGGACGGAACATCCGCATCAAGATCAAACAGGCGCCGGACCCGCGCACCAATTTCAAGCACGGCTTCACGCGCCGGGCCGCGCAGGATCACCTCCACCCCGCTTTGATCCGGGCTGAAATGGCAGATCATCAGGCCAACCTGATCGCCCATGGCAAATCCGCGTGCATAGATGCGATCACGGACTGCTTCCAACCCCGGAATGGCGCGCGCCCGGAAAAAGGCCAGAAGATATTCCGCATCAAACGGCTGTCTGGCACGCAGACGCAAAACAAGATCATCATTGCGCGGGGCAAATGGATCGTCGTCCTTTACCGGGCTCGACGTTCTGGGTTTTACGCCGCGCCGGAATGCCGTCGGTGCCTGACCATAGGCCTGCTTCATCGCATCGTTGAACCGCCGCAAGCTGCCGAAACCGGCAATATCAGCAATCTCGATCATCGACAGGTTACTGTCCACAATCAGCTGGCGCGCCCGCAAAAGGCGTCTGGCCTTGGCGTGTTCCTGCGGGGTGACGCCGGTATGTTCCTTGAAGATACGGCGCAGATGCCGATCCCCGACACCAAGCCGCTCGGCCAGATCAGCAATCGATCCGGTTTCAAGCACGCCCTGATCAATCAGGCGCACAGCACGGGCCACGGTTGCATGAACACCGGCACTGGCAGGACTTCCGGGGGCAGCTTCGGGACGACAGCGCAGGCACGGCCGGAAGCCATGGGCAATTGCCGCCTCCGCACTGGGATAGAATTCCACATTGGCACGTTTTGGCGTGACTGCGGGGCAAATCGGGCGACAGAAAATCCCGGTGGTCAGAACGGCGGTATAAAACCGCCCGTCAAACCGACGGTCCCGGGTTTTGAGTGCCTGATAGCATATATCGTTATTGAGCTGTTCCATGCCCGGCAGTTTACCAGAACCGGCAATCAAAACTCGCCAGATTCGGACTCAAACGTAAAATCGTCTGATTGCCCTAGTTCAGGGGAATGTCGTTATCGGATTTACCATCCTGATATTGCGCCGACAGACGATCATATTCGTCTGAAATCGCCTTGGCCCGGACAAGGTACCCTGCCCGCGTGTCTTCCGGCAGTTCGGCGACCATGCCCATCATCGAATGACTGTCCCAGAATGCGTTGGACTTGTTGTATTCGCCGTCATCAAGCGTGAAGACCTCCTTCATGATTTTCAAATCATGGGGAATGGCAAAGGCATCGCGGGAATCTTCGTAGGAAAAGAAATAATAGAAATTATCAAACCCGGCCCAGGTAATTGCCGACAGGCACATCGAACAGGGTTCATGGGTTGAAAGGAATATCAGCTCCGAGGTTACCGGGCGCTGATCAGCAGGAATTTCATAAAACCGCTTAAGACAATGGACTTCCCCATGCCAAAGCGGGTTTTCGGTTTCATTGTTGGTTTCAGCAATGACCAGAGAATGATCGGATTTTCGAAGGATCGCTGCCCCGAACAGCTTGTTGCCACCCGCAACACCTGCGCGCGTTTTGGGAAGAATGTCGTTTTCCAGAACGGAGAACAGCTTTTCCAAAAGGTTCGGGCTGGCGGTGGTCTCTGGCATGATGGCGGCCCCTGAAGTACTGATATTTGTTTGTACCATTTCACCGTGTCAGGGCCGCCATGCCAACCTGTTTTTCATCTCGCAGGTTGCAAAACAGTCTGCTGCACTGCTTTACAATCAGATACCGCGTAATATCCCGTCATTGTCGGGCATCTGGCGGTTTTCCGGCGCAACCGGAAGATAGAAGTCACGATTTAAAAGGGTGGTCACCGCGATCAGTGTCGGGGATTTGGTATCGCGCACTTTGGTGATCAGGGCATGATCGACCGGTGCCATCTGACGGATTTTGACAACCTCGAAAACCGGACCGTTCGGAGTTGCGAGTTTGAACTGGTCGCCGACTGCGACCGGACCAAGAGAGTTCTGGGCCATTTGGGACTACCTGACAAAAGATGTTTGCTCTGAGGCAAGCCTGCCAGTCTCCAGCCATTGTCTGGGGTTTGTTATTGCTTGGCAGGTCTCGCTTGACCTCACCATGGCAAAGCTATCCGGCAATTGTGTGACAGAAATGGGACTTTTGGGGGCAAGATGTCCGACATAGCTCAAAACACTGGGCAAGGCACAACCACTGGATGTACGTTAAGGAAAATTGATGTCTGCCCATCGTGTGAAGGTCAACAATGCAGCAATGTCCCTTTTGCGGAAATACACTCAACAATGACATTAGAATGATCGGTACCGCTGATCGCTATTTGTTCGATTGCCCTTTTTGTGGAAAATATCAAGTTTCTGGTCTGGTTAAGCATTTTATTTCTTCACCGGACGAGAATGCAGAAAAGTCATACGCATTTTTTCCTTACGCCTTGCATAAGATGCGTTCACCACAACAACCACTCCCCTATCTAAATCAAGAAATCTATGAAAAGCTGATTAAGAACCCAATAAAAGCAAACCCAAAAGAGATATCAGATAATCTTATTCTTTTACTGGGAGACCAACAAACGTCCGCCGGATCATGGGTTCATTTAAGTTTTGAAGTTGATGGTGGAAGCCTTGGCTGCGTCACAGAAGATGACTTGGAATTTGTATTAAAATCTTTGGAAGATAAGGGACTAGTTGAAGGACGGGCACCACTAATGTACCGCCTGACTTTCTCGGGTTGGGAACACCTTCATCAAATTATCCAAGGCGAGGAATCCGTTGACACAGTTTTCATCGCAATGAGTTTCGGAGACACAGAACTCAATAGAATTGTGGATGAGCACATTCGCCCTGCTATTACACGCACAGGTTTGAAACTACGAAAGCTAAATGATCCCGATGGTCAAAAAGCTGGCCTAATTGATGATAGACTTAGGCTCGAAATCAAGATGGCAAAGCTTGTTCTTGCAGACCTTACACACGACAACAACGGTGCATACTGGGAAGCTGGCTACGCCGAGGGTATTGGAAAACCTGTAGTTTACTTGTGCGAAGAGAATACTTTCAACAAACGCACTGGAGGTACTCATTTCGATACGAACCATCATCTCCACATTTTATGGTCCTCTGAAAAGATTGACCAAGCCGTGGAGCAACTCGTTGCGTGCATTAGAGCAACCCTACCAGATGTAAAACAAATCGATTAGAAAAAACACCCCGCCGAATAATCAGCGGGGTGTTCTAGATTTCAAGCAGTTATCGGCAACCGATCAATCGATGTCTTCGATCTCGCCAGCCGAACCGGTAACCTTTGCGGCCAATGCAGCTGCCATGAAGGCATCAAGATCGCCGTTCAGAACACCCTGGGTATCGGATGTTTCGGTCCCCGTACGCAGGTCCTTGATCATCTGATAGGGCTGCAGAACGTAGGAACGGATCTGATGCCCCCAACCGATGTCGGTTTTGCTGTCCTCAACCGCCTGTGCCTCGGCTTCGCGCTTTTTAAGCTCGGCCTCATAGAGGCGGGCTTTGAGCATCTTCATCGCCGTATCGCGGTTTTTATGCTGCGAACGGTCATTCTGACACTGGGCAACGATGCCGGTCGGAATATGGGTAATACGAACAGCGGAATCCGTCCGGTTAACGTGCTGACCACCGGCACCTGATGCACGGTAGGTATCGACACGAAGATCCTTATCAAGGATTTCAATCTCGATATTGTCATCAATGACCGGATAGACCCAGACCGACGAGAAGCTCGTATGGCGGCGCGCAGAACTGTCATAGGGCGAAATACGCACCAGACGATGCACACCCACTTCGTTCTTGAGCCAGCCATAGGCATTATGCCCGGTGATTTTGTAGGTAACCGATTTGATACCGGCTTCCTCGCCATCACTTTCTTCGAGCATCTCAAGCTTGTAACCCTTGGACTCCGCCCAACGGTAATACATGCGTGCCATCATCGATGCCCAGTCCTGTGCTTCGGTACCACCAGCACCGGCATGGATTTCAAGATAGGCATCATTGGCGTCGGCTTCGCCCGAAAGCAGGCTTTCGAGTTCGCGCTGTGCGGCAATCTCGCGGATTGCGCGCAGGCCTTCTTCGGCCTCGGCAACCGTTTCTGCATCGCCCTCGGCTTCGCCAAGTTCGATCAGTTCAATGTTGTCTTCAAGCTCCTGGGCGAGCTTTTTATAACCATTGATGGCATCATCAAGCTGGGTACGTTCACGCATGACTTTCTGCGCATTGGCGGCGTTGTCCCAAAGGGTCGGGTCTTCGGCCAGTGCGTTCAGTTCGTCCAGGCGTCTAAGAGCGTTATCCCAGTCAAAGATGCCTCCTCAGCAGTACCATCGACTGCTTGATTTCATCGACCAATGCCTGTGCTTCGGCGCGCATTGATGTCTCCGTTATTCATCTGAAATTTGTGGCCACAGTTTGACTGCGGCAAACTCGGCGCCGCTTATAGCAGTTTTTGCCGCAGTTGAAACCCCTGCAACCATGCAAAAACCCGGCAGCGGGTTGCTACCGGGTTTCGCATCAAAGATAAGGCAGGGTAATTCAGAGATCACTCCAATACCGGATCGAGTGTCACGGTATAAAGTTCATCGTCAGCAACATCGCGCAACGAGACCCGGAACTGTTCGGTTTCGGCATCAATATCGACCAGACCAAAGAACTGCAAACCAAAGGATGGCGGCAGATTAACGCCCTGTTCCTTGGTCGGGTGTTTGGTGAATTTTACCTGCGGACCAAATGTGTTGTCCATCTCGCTGGGACCGAACGTTCCGGCGTGGAGCGGACCGGAAACAAATTCCCAGAACGGATCGAAGTCCTGGAACTGGGCCTTGTTCGGATCGTAATAATGAGCTGCGGTGTAATGAACATCGGCTGTCAACCAGACCGTGTTGCGGATTTTGGCGGTTTTGATGAAACGCAGCAGTTCCGCCATTTCCAGTTCACGCCCCATCGGCAGACCATCGCCATTGGCACCGTTCTCAAAGTTGTCGCCGTCACGCACGATCATGCCAATCGGCATGTCAGCAGCAATGACTTTCCAGGTCGCTTTGGAATTCAAAAGGCCACGTTTGAGCCACTCGACCTGCGTGCGCCCGAGGAAATCGGTATTGTCGGTTGGCACCGGGCTGTTATTGGCATCATTGGTGCCACGATAGGTGCGCATATCAAGGAAGAAGATTTCCAGCGACGGTCCATAGGACACCTTGCGATATACACGGCCGGGTTCGGATGCATGTTCGGTAATCGGCAACATTTCCCGGAATGCACGGTTGGCACGGGCAGCCAGAATAAGCGCCGATTTTTCCGTGTAGCGATCATCATTGACCAACATTTCGCCCGGATACCAGTTATTGGTCACTTCGTGGTCGTCCCACTGGTAATAGACCGGGATCAGGCGATTGAATTCGCGCACATTGCGATCAAGCATGTTGTATTTGTAGTTGCCGCGAAACTCGTTGATGGTCTCGGCCACCTTGGCGGTGTCATCGGTCGTGATGTTTTTCCAAATTTGCCCGTCGGGCGTTTCCTTGGTCTCGGCAAACGGTCCATCGGCATAAATCGTATCGCCGGAATGAATGAAGAAATCAGGATTGTGTTTGGTGATCGTGGCATAGGTTTTCATGCCGCCGCGATCTTCGTCAATCCCCCAGCCCTGACCACCGGTATCGCCGGACCAGCCAAAGCGGATGTTGCGTTTCGCCGCAGGTGCCGTACGGAAATGGCCGATCACCGGTTCGGAAGACGCGCGACCATCATCAAGGTTCTCGAAATGGATCTTGTAGAAAATATCCTGACCAGCTGGAAGATCATTCAATGCGAGCTTGCCGGCAAAATCGCGCTGGGCCAGAACATCGACATGGGGAATACGGACCGAATTCCTGAAGCCTTCAGTGGTTGCGATTTCGGTTACCATACGCGAAGCCCGATCTGCACGTCCCCAGATGCAGGCGGTGTTGGCAGTCACATCACCACTTTGAACACCATGCGTGATGACCGGACGGTCAGCCGCACGCGAGATTGACGGCATAAAGAAACCACCCATGGCCGTTGCGGCACCGGCGGTCGCACCTGTTGCAAGAAACTTTCGGCGGGAAAGACGAAATGACATCTCTGGAACCTCTTTAATGCATGAACTAAATCCCTGGAGATCATGACAAATTCCGATGACAGACCAATGTCATCGCGTTGATTCTTTTGTCACTGTTTGATGACAGATCATCTTTCCAAATGGCCTGATCTGAAAACAGAAAGTTTCAGATGAAAGACCCCATGGTCAAAAAAAGCCGGATGCTGATTACATCCGGCTTTTATCACATTTGGACTGCAATATTTGGATCATCGCAATTAAGTATATCGGGGTTGATCAGTAAATCCCGCCCGGTCCGGAAACAGCACCGCCATTTCTGCTGTCAGAGCCGCCAAACTCGTTATATCCACCATCAATAACATTGTCGTTTGATGCCGGAATGGTGCCGGGTTTGAAGGCTTCCCAGATCACGTCCTTATCGCCCGGACGAGCCGGAATACCGGTGCGGGCCTCGACACGGACCATGCGAATGCCCGGTGGAGTACGGAACGGAATGGCTTTGGTTCCTGCAAGGGCACCACGCATGAATTCTTTCCAGATCGGAGCCGCAGCACTGGCACCCTGCTCCTTGTCGCCAAGCGATCTGTTATCATCAAAGCCGACATAAACCCCGACCGCCAGATCCGGCGAGAAACCGACAAACCATGCATCACGTGAATCATTGGTCGTTCCCGTCTTGCCTGCCAGCGGGTAGCCAAGTTCGGCAATGGTCCGGCCGGTACCGCGTGACACCACACCTTCCATAATATGAACCATCTGGAAGGCACTGGTCGGATCGGTCAGCTGTTCGCGGGTATCGGGAAGATCAGGCGGCATCTGATTGCGGAACGCCACATCCTGACACTGCGCACAATCGCGCTCGTCCCGACGATAGATCACATTACCGCGACGGTCCTGAATACGGTCAATCAGGGTCGGTGTGATTTTCTTGCCCCCATTGACCAGTTCGGCATAGGCCGCCGTCAGGCGCATGACGGTCGTTTCCGCAGCGCCAAGCGACATCGAAAGCACTTCTGGCAGCTCATCAACAATGCCAAAGCGCTCGGCATAATCGGCAACAGTAGGCATTCCGATGGTCTGTGCCAGTCGCACCGTCATCAGGTTACGGGACTTCTCGATCCCGAGGCGCATGGTCGATGGGCCATAGAACTGGCCGCTATAGTTGCCCGGCTTCCATTTCCCAAGCCCCGGTCCCTGATCAATCACGAAAGGCGCATCAAGCACCAGCGTTGAAGGGGTAAAGCCCTGATCAAGGGCGGCCAGATAGACAAATGGCTTGAATGCCGAGCCCGGTTGACGGCGGGCCTGGGTTGCGCGGTTGAATTTCGACAGATCGTGCGAAAAACCGCCAGACATCGCAAGAACACGGCCCGTATGCGGATCCATCGCCACCAGACCACCATTCACATTGGGAATCTGGCGCAGGCCATAGGTGTTTGGTGGCAGTTTCTCGCCATCAAGTTCTGCGAAATGTTTGACATAGACAACGTCGCCCGGATTAAGCACATCCGACGGACGGTTCACCACAGCACCCAGTGTCTGGCCCTTTTGCCACGGACGCGCCCAGGTCAGGAAACGCAGCGGAATACGGCCCTGCTCGCCTGATTGCAATCCAAGGGTCGCTTCGTTGGCATCTGTTTTAAGTACAACAGCCAGATCCCATGGAATGTCACCGGGCTTTTCAACTTCGCGCAGTTTCTGCTGCCAGTTGCCATTCAGGTCAATCTGTGTGATCGGGCCGCGCCAGCCGTGGCGACGGTCATAGGCAACCAGACCTTCAAACAGCGCCTTGTCCGCAACCGTCTGCATGTTCGGATCAACGGTTGAACGTACCGAAAGACCGCCATCATAAAGCATGCCTTCGCCGTAACGGTCGACCAGCTGACGACGGACTTCCTCGGCAAAGAAATCGGCCTGATAGGTATCAACCGACTCACGCGATTTGCTAACCAGTGGTGCTGACCATGCGGCCTGTGCTTCGGCCTCGGTCACGTATTTTTCCTCGAGCATCCGGCCAATCACCCAGTTACGGCGCGCCTTTGCTTCGTCGTGATTACGGACCGGATGATAGTTCGACGGGGCCTTTGGCAAGGCCGCAAGATAGGCTGCCTCTTCGACGTTAAGTTCATCAAGCGACTTGTCGAAATAACGCAGCGATGCGGCAGCAACCCCGTATGCGCCACTGCCGAGGTAAATCTCGTTCAGGTAAAGCTCAAGGATATGCTCCTTGGAGAACGCACGCTCGATACGGAACGACAGGATCGCTTCCTTGATCTTGCGTTCATAGGAAACTTCGTTGGTCAGAAGGAAGTTCTTGGCGACCTGCTGGGTGATGGTCGATGCCCCGACCGGACGACGTCCGGTGCCAAGATTGACCACGTTGGTCACTGCAGCACGGAGAACCGACGCAAAATCAATCCCGGGATGGGAGAAGAAGTTTTTGTCCTCGGCTGCAACAAAGGCATCAATTACCTTGTGCGGGATGGCAGTGATCGGAACGAATACACGTTTCTCGCGGGCATATTCAGCAATCAGCGCACCATCGGATGCATGAACACGCGTCATGACTTCGGGTTCGTAGTTTTCAAGCTGGGTATAGTCGGGCAAGTCCTGACCAAAATGCCAGAAGATGGCCAGAACACCGGCACCGCCTGCGATCCCCATCAAAAACAGAAAGCCGAAAATACTTAGTAAAATGCGCATGTAAGCAGGTCTTTTTCGATTTGTTGGCCTGATCCGACGAGGGCGCATATTCATGCACAATCACCGGAAATGCAATGTCCCAGCAGATTATCGACCTTGTCTGGTCGATCTACCGCAGTTATGCCGACTATAGCGGCAAAAAAGTGACAAGGTTGTGACGACACGCACGCTGCGTATCTTTTTGTTCATTCCGTGCGAATATACGCATCAAACTGCCCTGCCCCAAACATTGGAAATGCGGGGCAAAGCCTTTGCTGCGTTCCAGTTCTAGAATTTGTGTTTCTCGAAATAGATATCAATTGCCCGCAAGACTGCTTCGGCAATCTTTTTACGATGGGCCGGGCTTTGCAGGAGCTTGGTATCTGTTGCATTGGACAGATACCCCATTTCAAACAGGGCAGACGGAATATCAGGCGCCTTGAGAACCGCAAATCCGGCAAAGCGATGGGTTCTGCGTTGCAGTTCGATGCTTTGTGACAACTGGCTTACCATGTTGGCAGCCAGCGTTGCCGACAGGTTCATGGTTTCGCGCTGAGCCAAGTCGATCAGAATGCTTTGTACCAGCGAGTTTTCATCAGAGAGATCAATACCGGCAATGACGTCGGCCTTGTTTTCCTTGGAAGCAAGGGCTGCTGCCTCCTTGTCCGATGCGTTTTCAGACAGGGTATAGACCGATCCGCCGCGATGCTTCGGATTGGCAATAGAGTCTGCATGCAGCGAGATGAAAAGATCGGCACCATTTTTACGCGCAATTTCAACACGCTGGCGCAATTTAAGGAACACATCCTTGTCGCGTGTCAGAAGCACACGATAACGCCCCGACGCGGTCAGGGTATCTGCAAGCTGACGGGCTGCGGCCAGCGTCAGGTCCTTTTCATAGACATTGCCAACCCCGATGGCACCGGGATCAACGCCACCATGTCCGGCATCAATGGCGATCAGCGGCTTTTCCTCGCCGCCACGGCCGGATTTTACACCGACATCAACACTTTGTTCTGTGGCACTGGTATCATTGCGGCTGCGCGCGGAATAGGCTGCCATGCTATCGCGCGATGCATCCAGAAAAGCCTGACGTTTTGCCGGTTTAAGGTCGACAACCAGACGATTGGGCTTCCCGCCGGATGCCGGTAATGCAAATATCTTGGACACCAGCGATGGTTCGGCAACATCAAGCACGACACGGAATGTACCGGGCTTGAACAGGCCATAGCGCAGCCCGGAAATCAGCCCCCCGCCCGAGGTCACCTTGCCCGGAGGGGCGCTCCAGTCGATTTCCGGCATATCGATAATGATGCGATACGGATCAGGCAGCAGGAAATAGGTAAAATCCACATCCCGGTCGAGATCGATTACGAAACGCGTATAATCGGGATAGACGCCAAGTCGCGCGCCAAGGACCTTGGCGGCCTGTGCATTGGCCGTCGACGTAACCATCTGGGCAGAAAAAAGCAGCAAAAACAGCGAGATCGCAAATCTTGTCAATTTACGATACACCGTAACCCACGGTGCAGGTCGCATATTGGAATGTGATGTTGCATGCGGTGAATTCATCTGTCGTGCTTGCGCCTGTTTACCCTGCCAGAGCTGAGATCAAAGGTTATAACAACGCGTTGGTTAACGGGCAATTGACCAAAGCAAGAAGTTAGACGCACCCCTGATCAACCTGCCTTTAATGGTCGCGACACAGCCAGCAGGTCAAAAGCTTTGCTTTTTCATATATTTGACAGCAATTGATCGTCATAGGCGAAAATGCGCGGAAATCTTCGCCTTTTGACAGGCCGGTGTCAGAAAGTCATCGTCTGATGTAACAAAACTGTTTGTCGCAGGCGAATAAACCGGATATGTTGCACCCGAGATTCCTATGCTTTGTGGTATGTACCTAAAACGCCACCAGGCTGAGGACGCGACTAGATCAGTTCTTACGGTCGGTGTCTCGGTGACGCGGCAATTCCCGCTCCCGATAGAGCCCTCCTTAAAAAGGCTGCCTTGGCGCGCTCGAAAATACACAACCTATTTTGTTTCAACATCAAAACCAGGTCCGAACCGGAAGAGCAGCCGACACGCGATGAACCAGAGACAAACAGGACATATCGCGACCCTATTGGACGGCGCCTCCGGTCACGCCGGTTTGTTTGCATATCAGCGCAGTAATGCGCGTAGCATTGAACTGGCGGGGCCTCCAGGAACAGGTTCCGAATGGTTAAACGCATGCTTATCGATGCAACGCACGCGGAAGAAAGCCGTGTCGTTGTTATTAATGGAAATCGCCTAGAAGAATACGATGTCGAGACTTCGACAAAAAAACAAATCAAGGGAAACATCTACCTCGCGAAAGTGACGCGTGTAGAACCCTCTTTGCAGGCGGCCTTTGTTGATTATGGTGGAAACCGCCACGGTTTTCTTGCCTTCAGCGAAATCCACTCTGACTACTACCAGATCCCGGTTGCCGACCGCGAAGCCCTGAGTCAGGGCGGCGCACAGGTCAAGGACGCTGAAATTGTCGAAGACAATATCGGCGAAACCGAAGACAGCCCTAAAAAAGAAAAGAAACCTGCCCGTTCACGTTCGCGTCGCAAACCGCGCGCAAAGGACAAGGACGAAACGGCTGAACCGACCGAAGGTGATGCAGCCGAACTCGAAGCAGGTGCCGAGGCAGAAACCCCGGCCGATGCTGCTGACGCAAGCGATGCACAGGCATCTTCCGAGGAAGAAGACGCCAAGCCGCGTCGTCGTCGCACCCGCAATCGTCGCAAAAAGTCCGATGATGTCGAAGCATCAGCAACCGAAGCGTCATCTGATGATGCCCCGGCCGCAGAAAGCAATGATGGTGACGACAACGGTTCTGACGACACCCCGACCGGCGGTAATGCCGCAATGTCGGCAGAAGTCGCAGAACTGACCGTTGACATTGATGCCGACGGTGAAGGCGACGACAATGATGACGGGGCACCGTCTGCGGATGCCGGTGGCGAAGAAGAAGAAATCGAAGACCTTGGTGGCGACGATGCCGACGAATTCGTCGAATCACACAGCCGTCAGCTTCAGAAACGCTACAAAATTCAGGAAGTGATCAAACGCCGCCAGATCATTCTGGTTCAGGTCGTCAAGGAAGAACGCGGCAACAAGGGTGCGGCACTTTCGACCTTCCTGTCGCTGGCGGGCCGTTATTGCGTTCTGATGCCAAACACCCCGCGTGGTGGCGGCATTTCGCGCAAAATCACCAATGCCCAGGACCGCAAGCGTCTGAAATCCATTCTGGCCGAGCTGGAGATTCCGGACGGCATGGCCGTGATCGTTCGCACCGCCGGTGCAGAACGGACCAAAGCCGAAATCAAACGCGACTTCGACTATCTGATGCGTCTGTGGGATCGTATCCGCGAAACCACCCTTCAGAGCCAGGCACCTTGCCTGATTTACGAAGAAGCCGATCTGATCAAGCGTTCCATCCGTGACCTTTATGCACGCGATGTTGATGAAGTTCTGGTCGAAGGTGACGAAGGTTACCGGATCGCCAAAGACTTCATGAAAATGCTGATGCCATCACATGCCAAGCGCGTGCAGCCCTATAAGGATCAGGGCGTGCCACTGTTCCACCGTTTCCAGGTGGAAAGTCAGCTTGATGCGATGCTCAACCCGGTCGTACAGCTTAAATCCGGTGGTTATATCGTCATCAACCCGACCGAAGCACTGGTCGCGATTGACGTGAACTCCGGCCGCTCGACCCGCGAACGCAATATCGAAGAAACCGCATACAAGACCAACCTTGAAGCGGCCGAGGAACTGGCACGCCAGCTGCGCCTGCGTGACCTTGCCGGTCTGATCGTTGTCGACTTCATCGACATGGAAGATCACCGCAATCAGGCATCGGTTGAACGCAAGCTTAAAGAAGCGATGCGCAATGACCGTGCACGTTTGCAGATTGGCCGTATCAGCCCGTTTGGCCTGCTTGAAATGTCGCGTCAGCGCCTGCGTCCGTCGCTTGTTGAAAGCGCGTTCGAGGTTTGCTCGCATTGCCGTGGTGTCGGCCTTGTCCGTTCGATAGAAAGTGCAGCCCTTCATCTGCTGCGTGTCATCGAAGAAGAAGGCATGCGCCGTCGCTCTGGTGCGCTCACCGTTCATGTCGCCAGCGAAGTCGCCCTTTACATCCTGAACCGTAAACGTGATTCGCTTGCTGAAATCGAACAACGTTACGGCTTCACCGTGATGATCTTTGGCGATGACAGCCTGATTTCCCCGGATCACCGTATCGAGCGCACCCGCGCGAAAAAAGGTGACGAGCAGGAAGAGGTAAGCCCGGTTCTCAATACCGACAGCGTGTCGCTGACGGCAATTGAAAGCCCGGTTGAAGACGACGAAGACGAAGATGAAGACATTGTTCGTGGTGATGATGACGATCAGGGTGGCAAACGCCGCCGTCGTCGCCGTCGTCGTCGCGGTCGCAACGATGATCGTGATGATCGCAACGATACCCAGCAGGAAGCGGCAGATACCGACGCCGAAGATGCTGATGGTTCGGATCACGGCAACCTTGATGACGATGATGAAGAAAGCCAGCGCAAGCGTCGCCGTCGTGGCAAACGTGGTGGCCGTCGCCGTTCGCGTCGTCAGGATTTCGATACCAACCGTACCCGTTCGCCCAATGATGATCCGGCCCTGACATCTGCGCGTCGCAACCGTGATCACGAAGCACCGGATGGTTCTGAAGAAAACAGCGTGATCGACGCCGAAAGCGACGGTCAGGATGCTGACAGCTTTGATCAGGAAGGCGTTCGTGTCGGTCGTGTGCGCAGCACCACGGCACCGGCCCCGGCCCGTCCGCGTCGGGATCGCAACGACAACCGTCGCAACCGCCGTGACCGCAATCCGCGCTCGGATCGCCCTGAAGGCAGCAATGATCGTGGTGATGTGAAAAATATCCCGATCCAGAGCGGCCCGGCACCGGAGGCCGTTGCTGAAAGCAAACCGGAAACCACCGTTGCCGCACCGGCAGCTGCCCCGGCAGAAGTCGCAGCACCGGCACCGAAAGCAGAAGCACCAAAGGTTGAGGCACCTGTCGAAAAACCGGCAGCACCAAAACCGGCTGAACCGGCCAAAACCGAGGCCCCTGCCCCGGCACCGGAAGCAGCCCCTGCAGCCGAACCGGCAAAGGACGAAAAGCCCAAGTCGAAAAAACGCGGCTGGTGGAGCCTTGGTCGCTAACCCGATCAAAGTCGCTAAAAGAAAAAGACCGCTGAAATTCAGCGGTCTTTTTTTTGTTTAAACCTATAAAGGTTTTAGCAATGATAACTGTCAGCGTTGAGGGATCAGATCGGTCACAATGAGCAAAAAACTATTCCATCCTCAGATGACTTACAGACGATGGGGTAAAATTATCGGCATCATCGTTGCCCTAGACATCGCTGCCGCTCTCATTGTCTATGGCTTGCTCTCAATGACGGCAGCAACCATCAAGAACTTCTCGATACCGATCACAATTCTTGTCTTTGCGACGCTATCATCACTTTTCTTGTGTTTGGGTTCGGTGCTGCACAGTCACTTCTATGCGTTTTTCTCCAGACGTGGCATCCACTCGATGACTGACAAAGTTCGACAGACACCTCTCACACTGTATCTCATCAAGGATGTTGTCGAAAACGCCGACAGAAAAGGACTAGATGGTCGCTACCAGCGGAATGCAACGTCGTCTAGCGTTTCCAATTCTGCAACGCCTTGACGGCACCGATCATGGTTGCCTCGCTATGCGCGAAAGAGAAACGTACATAGCCCTTGCCACGCATCCGGTCAAAATCCGTGCCCGGTGTGGTGGCCACACCGGTTTCCTCGAGCATCCGGCGACAGAAAACTTCGCTGTCATTCGTCAGCTCGCGGACATCGGCATAGAGATAAAATGCACCATCCGCCGGGGCGAATTTGGTGAAGCCTGCCTTCGGCAGACCTTCAAGCAGGATTTCGCGATTGCGCGCATAGGCCGCGATATTGGCCTGAAGTTCATCTTCGCAATCAAAGGCGGCGACGGCTGCAATTTGCGACAAAGCCGGGGCGGAAATGAACAGGTTTTGCTGCAAGCATTCCACCGCACGCATCAGATCAGGCGGCACAATTGCCCAACCCAGACGCCAGCCGGTCATCGAGAAATATTTCGAAAAACTGTTGATGATGATGGCGTCATCCCCGAATTCAAGGGCGGTGCATTCCTTGACATCCCCGAACGAGATACCCTGATAAATCTCGTCACTGATCAGGCGAATGCCGTTTTCGCGGCAATAGGTTGCCAGCTCACGATAGGTTTCGACATCGATCATGCTGCCTGCCGGATTGGACGGGCTGGCAACGATCAGGCCATCAACCGGCTCTTCAAGATCACGGAGCATCTGAACGGTCGGCTGATAATGGGTTTCCGGGCCCGCAGGCAGGTTGACCGTATCAATACCAAGCGCGCTGAGAATATTGTGGTAGGCCGGATATCCCGGTGCTGCCATCGCAACACGGTCGCCCGCATCAAAGGCCGCGAGGAACGCCAGTACAAAGATCGACGACGATCCACTGGCAACGCAAACGCGCGACGGATCAACCGACACACCAAATTTTGTTTTGTAATGTCCGGCAATGGCTTCGCGTAGCGGATCGATGCCCATGGCGTTGGTATAGCCGATCAGGTCGGCTTCAAGCGCCTTGGCAGCTGCTTCGCGGACCTTGCGCGGGGCCGGTGTCCCCGGCTGTCCGACTTCAAGATGATAAACAGCTTTTCCCTCGGTCTCGCGCGCATTGGCTGCACGCATCACATCCATGACGATAAAGGGCGAAATTGCGCCGCGCAGGGATTGTTTCAAAGCCATTGTGTGGGGTCCCAATTCGTTTTAACTACGATTAAGTGCAACAGGGCAGGATGATCCCTGCCCTGTTGAAATGTCCTGTTAGCGAACACCGGCCATGCCACCGCCCGCCGGATCAGCCACGAACTGACAACTTTCCGGATGAGGTGGCACGCCTTCAAGGCAGCGGATCACATTGACAGAAGACGCACCCTGGGAATTAAGGGTAATTCCCGATGCCGCCCCGGCACCAATCAGATCTTCGGCCATGGTGGCAATTTGTTTGGTTGCACCGGCCGGTGTGCCCGTCCCGGCAATGCCATAATAATATTCCCAGACAAACGGGTTCACCATCAGGGCCGGGCCGATCAGTGGCGTAGCCGCCTGTGCGGCATCACCAGTGGCAAGGTTAAGACCAAAGGCATCTGCACCAAGGCCCGCACCAAACGGCGTATTCATGGTCATCATACAGGCAACAGCATTGGCAGCACGATCGACGACAACAAAGCCACTGCGACCCGAAAGTGCCTGCCCGGACAAATCCCCAGACGCGATATCGGCAAGATAACGGTTCAGGATTTCGGCAACATCACTGCCATCGGTAATGACGGATGGTCCGCTTGCTGAACGCGGCGGATAGGCAAGATAGACAATTTCATTGCCATGTTTGACTTCGGTCGCCGCTTTCCATTCCGGACGATAATTGCGCAAATCGTCAGCCGTAAGCGTGCCACCGGCATTCTGGACGGCTGCGGCAATATCTGCACCAAGCGCACCGTTATAGAAATCACCTGGTCCCTTGACACGCAGCGATGTCAGCAGTGCTGCAAGATTGACCGAACGGATACGATCACCAACTTCAAGCAACTTGCCGTCGGGCATGAATGTCTTGCGCAAGGCCGGGCTAGCTTCGATGCGCGCACGGTTGGCCTGAATATCGTTCACAAGTGAGCGCGATACCGGCACACCAAGGCGGGCATATTGTTCAGCCGCACTTAGAAGTGACGCCCATTGCAGGCGCCCAAAGCGCGCACTAAGTGCATATAGACCACGCGGAACGGCCGGAATCGTGGTTGCGGTTTGACCTGCACTGGTTCGAGTCCCCGGACGCGGCCAGAAATCAAGAACCTCGACCTTTTTGCCTGCGCGTTCGTGAACGACACACACACCGCCGCCGCCAATTCCGGCAACAGATGGTTTGGTTACTGTCATGGTCGCATACAGCGCGACAGAAGCATCCGCAGCGGTACCGCCAGCAGACAGGACGTCGCGCGCAACCCTTACTGCCCGCGGCTCATCGGCGACAACACCACCGAAATATCCGGTAACTGCCCCTATTTGACCAAGATTTTCTGTATTAGTACTACTGCAGGCAGCAAGTCCGGCAGTCATTGCGATTGCAAACGCGATCCGCCATGATGGCTTGCGCGTCGGCACGGAACCGACATCAGTCGAACGAAAATATGGAACGCACATTTTGCTCAGACGCATTTTAACTCTCACTGCCATTTTCCTTGTTGCCCTGCCTAGCATGGTTTTGGCGCAGGGTCGTTCTTTTATCCGCGATACCGAGATCGAGGATACCCTTCGTCTCTATGCCACACCTATCTTCAAGGCAGCGGGGCTCGATCCGAACGGTGTGTCTGTTTATATCGTTTCTGACAACAGCTTGAACGCATTTGTTGCCGGTGGACAAAAGCTTTTTATCAATACTGGGCTGTTGTTAAAAGCAGAGACTCCAGAACAGGTTATCGGGGTCATGGCCCACGAGACCGGTCACATCACCGGCGGCCACCTTTCGCGCGTGCATGATCAACTGCGCAATGCCTCTGCAATCTCGATCCTGTCGACCATTGCCGGTGTTGCTGCCGGTGTTGCCGCGGGCAGATCCGATGTGGGGACGGCGGCGATTCTGGGCGGTCAGAATATTGCGACGCGTAACTTTCTGGCCTATTCCCGTACACAGGAAAGCAGTGCCGATCAGGCCGGTGTAAAATATCTGACAGCAGCAGGCATCTCTGCGCGTGGCATGATGGAATTCATGGAAACGCTTGAAGGTCAGGAATTGCTGAGCACGGCAAGTCAGGATCCGTATATGCGCAGTCACCCGCTGACCACCGAACGTGTCGAGTTTCTGGAAAATTACGTTGCCAATTCATCACTGAAAGATGCCAGGGTCAGCCCCGAGTTTTACGAGCGCCATGCCCGTATGCGCGCCAAACTTTATGCCTTTACCAACCATATCCAGAACACGCTGCGCATCTATCCTGAAAGCGATACCAGCATTGCCGGCCAATATGCGCGCGCCATTGCCTATTACCGGAATTCCGAACTGGATCCGGCACTTGAGATCATTGAAAAACTGATCGCGGTTGAGCCGTCCAACCCCTATTTCGAGGAACTCAAAGGTCAGGTTCTTCTGGAATTCGGTCGCGCCAATGACGCAATAGCGCCGCTTGAAAAATCGGTCGAACTTTCGAACGGCGCCCCTCTGATACGTCTTTTGCTGGCGCATGCGATGATCGAAACCGGTGATAATGCGTTTCTTGAGCCAGCGAAAACCACCCTGATGGGCGTTTTGTCGCGAGAGCGTGGCAATGCATCTGCCTGGCGTTTCCGTGCAATTGTTGAAAGCCGTCTTGGTAATGAGGGCGAGGCATCGCTGTCACAGGCCGAATACAGCCTTCTGACCGGTGACCGTCAGGCTGCAAGCTATCACGCGGTACAGGCCGACCGGAAACTTGAAAAAGGAACCGCAGCATGGCTACGCGCACAGGATATCTTGCAGGCGACCAATCCTGACGGAACACCGGGCAGGGATGCGCCGAAGTGATCGGTCGTCTGCTGCGTCGCGCAGGATTCAAAATATCTTTGGCAAGATTCACGGCATTTAGACGCATAACATATTTATCATGCTCGATATTTGTGTCTGCATCAGTCGCCGGATGTTCGCTGCCCGATGCCGGGGTTGATGCCGCAGGTGATCTGAAACTGTTATATGCGCCCTTCTCGCTTGACCGTCCGCCGCCTTACTGGACCGTCAGCCAGAAAATCAACCCGGGACAGCTTTCCAGCGCCGATACACCGCTTCAATGGGTCGATAAGAACGGGAATATCGCCCTGGCAGTGCGTCCGGGCGTCGGATCATTCGAGATCGGACGCAGAACCAATGTGGTTGTTCTGGCTTCACCCTATTTGTCGTTTGACTGGCAGTTCAACAGCACAGCACAGGTCGGGGACATTGAGCTTGAGCTTGGTTTTCGTAAACAGGATCAGGGCAACTGGAATGAAAGCGATCTGGGATCGGGCAAACCGTTCATGGATCAACTTGTACGTATTCCGATTGGTCAAAGCACCGTACAATATGGAGAATGGCAGCGCGAATACTTCGACCTTTCAACCCTTTACCGCCACTACTGGCCGGATACCCCAAATGACGAAGTCCGGCTGGTCTGGATCGGTATTGTGCCCGGTCGCGACCACAGGGCGTCTGTGAGTGGGATCACCTATCTGACGCAAATTTTACTTTCCCGTTAGACACCTGATCACGTATCACAGAACCAACACACTAATTCCAAGGCCATAAGCGGCCACAGTCACAGAAGGACTCCCGATGAATTCCCAGATTGTTAAACGCTTCCTTGGCTGCAGCGCGATTGCAACGACCATGCTGTTTGGTGCATCGATTGCGCAGGCTGACGAAGCCCTTAATGCAGGTCAGAAGGCCGAAGTCGAAAGCGTGATCGAAGACTACCTGATGAAGAATCCCGAAGTTCTTCTGCGCGCCATTCAGAATGTCCAGATCTGGCAGGCAACCGAAAAAGCCCGCCAGCAGGCAGAGGCCATCACACCTGTCTGGGATGCACTGGTTGCCGACAGTTCTGTACCGTCTATCGGCCCGGTTGATGCACCCGTTACAGTCATCGAGTTCTTTGACTATCATTGCGGATATTGCAAAAGTGCATTCGATGGCGTGATGGACATTGCCAAGGAACATGACGGCAAGGTTCGTACGATTTTTGTCGAATTCCCGATCCTGCGAGAAGAGAGTGCCACAGCCGCGCGTGCTGCGCTGGCGGCCGACAAGCAAGGCAAATACATGGAAGTCCACGAAGCCTTCATGAGCAACCGTGGTCTTCTTGATGATGTCCGGATTGACGAGCTTGCTGCTGGTGCTGGCGTCGATGTGACCAAAATGCGCGAAGATATGAAATCGCCGGAAATCGGCGGCATGATTGCCCAGTATGCCGCAATGGCACGCACCGTTGGCATCAGTGGCACACCGGCCTTTATCATTAATGGCAGTCTGGTCTCCGGTGCGGATATGGAACGTGTCAATGCGCTTGTGAAAGCCGGTCTCGAAGAGGCATCGTGATTGTCGCAATGATCACGCGCGACAGAGACGGACTACATCTGTAGTCACGCCATTTCGGTCTGCGAACAAAAAACAAAGGCCCGTTTCGATTTCGAAACGGGCCTTTGAGCTATTTGCCAAACTCGAAGATCAGATGATGCCTGCCAAGGGTGAAGATGGGTCGGCATATTTCTTCTTGGGCATCCGGCCGGCAAGGAAGGATTCACGGCCCGCAATAATTGCATGCTTCATCGCGCGAGCCATTCGGATCGGATCCTTTGCCCCGGCAATCGCGGTATTCATAAGAACCCCGTCACAGCCAAGCTCCATGGCAACCGCGGCATCAGACGCCGTACCAACTCCGGCATCGACGAGAACCGGCACATTGGCATGTTCCTTGATCAGGGCAATATTGACCGGATTGAGAATCCCCATGCCCGACCCGATCAGTGATCCTAGCGGCATGATGGCGCAGCACCCCATGTCTTCAAGCATCTTGGCCTGAATGGGATCATCGCTGCAATAAACCATGACATCAAAGCCATCCTTGATCAGGGCTTCAGCCGCCTTGAGCGTTTCGGGCATATTGGGATAAAGCGTTGCCTGATCCCCGAGCACTTCAAGTTTTACAAGGTTCCAGCCACCTGCTTCGCGCGCAAGGCGCAGGGTCCGGACGGCATCATCGGCCGTAAAGCAACCCGCTGTATTGGGCAGATAGGTATATTTCTTCGGATCGACATAATCGACCAGCATCGGCTGGTTGGGATCGGTCAGATTGACACGACGCACAGCAACCGTGACGATTTCGGCCCCTGATGCCTCAATTGCGATTTTGGTTTCTTCAAAATCCTTGTATTTTCCGGTACCGACCAGAAGACGCGAGGAGAACTTCTTGCCCGCAACGACGAACCCGTCGTCATCCGCTGCGGCAAGATCCGCCTCCTGCGAACCGCCACCAATGAAATGGACGATCTCGAGCTTGTCACCATCAACAAGAGGCGTCTCGCCATAGGCTGTTTTGGGAACGATTTCGAGATTGCGTTCAACCGCGACCTTGGTTGCAGCAATGCCCAGCTCACCAAGCAATTCGGCAACGTTTACGGCATTCTCGATATTGCGGTCTTCACCGTTGATCGTCAGAAGCATCTTTTTCGTTCAATCCCTGTGGTATTAAAATCTTCATGATTGCCGCGCAGTATGCGCAGCGACCCGGCCTGAGGCAAGTCGTCATCCAAGGCTTTTAAGCATTCATGTGCGGAAAGTCATCCCGAAGACGATGAAGAATGGCAAACCGGTTATGCAATGCTGCATTGCCAAGACTATTGCAAAGTTGCGTCAGACTTTGGTCGTGTTATAAACGCAACACCAAAAGTTGGACATAAGGTGCCAGATCGGAACCGGATGCGATAACCGAATGGATGTCTGAGGTAAGATGACATTGCACGTGATCAACGATCGATGTGAAGTCAATGACACGGCTGAGCGCCTTAGGGCCATCTGCCATGAAGACAACAAAGAAGGTGAACTGGTTGACTGGTTTCAGGAAACCCGACAAGAAGAGTCTGGCATTCTTTGCAATGCTGGGGCATATACGCACACATCGGTTGCGATCCTCGATGCGATTGGGGCATCAGATATGCCGATGATCGAGGTCCATCTGTCCAATATTCAAAAGCGGGACGCATTCAGACTAGAAGCAAACGTCTCGAAAGCTGCAAACGGTATGATCTATGGCTTTGGCTCCCAGAGTTATAAACACGCCCTGGATGCCATGCGCGAATTGATCCACACACCATCATAAAAGATATCGAAATGAGCAAGTTCAACATCGACAATGACGCCATTCGCCAGCTCGCCGAGCTGCTGGACGACACCAATCTGACCGAAATTGAAGTTGCCGCTGGTGACAACCGCATTCGCGTTGCCCGCCAGGGCACCATGGTTGCTGCGGCTCCTGCAGCCCCGGTTGCGGCGGCTCCGGCACCGGTTGCTGCCTCTGTTGCAGCGGCTCCGTCTGATGCAGCTTCGCATCCGGGCGCTGTAAAATCACCGATGGTCGGTGTTGTTTACTTCGCACCGGAACCGGGCGCTGCTCCGTTCATCTCGGTCGGGTCGAGTGTTTCCGAAGGTCAGACCGTGATGCTGATCGAGGCGATGAAAACCTTCAACCCGATCCGTGCGCCGAAATCAGGCAAAGTAAGCCAGATTCTGGCGACCGACGGCCATCCGGTCGAATATGACGAACCGCTGATCATTATTGAATAAGCCGGGGTAAGAACCGCATGTTCGACAAAATCCTGATTGCCAACCGCGGCGAAATCGCGCTCCGTATTCAGCGCGCCTGCCGTGAAATGGGCATCAAAACTGTTGCGGTGCATTCCACCGCCGATGCTGACGCAATGCATGTGCGTCTGGCCGACGAATCGGTTTGCATCGGCCCGCCTGCATCCAAAGACAGCTATCTGAATATCCCGGCCATTCTTTCGGCTGCTGAAATCACCGGCGCCGAAGCCATCCATCCGGGTTACGGCTTCCTGTCGGAAAACGCCGATTTCGCAGCCATGGTCGAAGAACACGGCTTTGTCTTTATCGGCCCGACCGCGGAACATATCCGCATGATGGGTGACAAGATCACGGCAAAACAAACCGCCGAAAAACTTGGCATTCCGTGCGTTCCGGGCTCTGATGGTGAAATCACTACCGTTGACGAAGCCCGCACATGCGCCAAGGAAATCGGCTATCCGGTCCTGATCAAGGCATCGGGCGGCGGCGGCGGCCGTGGCATGAAAGTCGTTGAACGCGAAGAAGACCTTGCAGAAGCCTTCTCCATGACCCGTAAGGAAGCATTGCAGAACTTTGGCAATGCTGCCGTTTACATGGAAAAGTACCTTGGCAAACCGCGTCACATCGAATTGCAGGTCATTGGTGACAGTCACGGTAATGCTGTTCACCTGTTTGAACGCGATTGTTCGTTGCAACGTCGTCACCAGAAGGTTCTCGAAGAAGCACCATCTCCGACCCTGACGGTCGAAGAACGCCAGCGGATCGGCTCCACGGTTGCCAATGCCATGATCGGCATGGGCTATCGCAATGCCGGTACCATCGAGTTCCTCTATGAAAATGGCGAGTTCTATTTCATTGAAATGAACACCCGTCTTCAGGTGGAACACCCGGTCACCGAAATGATTTCCGGCGTTGACCTTGTGCGTGAACAGATCCGCGTTGCTGCGGGCCTTGAACTGTCATTCAAACAGGAAGACCTTGAAATTCACGGTCACGCCATTGAATGCCGCATCAACGCAGAAGATCCGCAGACCTTTGTCCCGTCACCGGGCAAGATCAAGGAATATCATGCACCGGGCGGCCTTGGCGTACGCGTCGACAGTGGTATCTATACCGGCTATTCGATCCCGCCCTATTACGACAGCATGATTGCCAAGCTGATCGTTCATGGTCGTGATCGCGAAGAATGCATGATGCGCCTGCGCCGTGCACTGGCTGAATATGCGATTGGCGGTATCAAAACCACCATTCCGCTGCATCAGACCCTTCTTGCCAACCCAGACATCCAGAAAGGGGATTATGACATCCACTGGCTGGAAAAGTTCATGGGCATGAGAAAGACCCTCTGATCACAAATGATACAGATTTCAAACGGGAACCTTCGGGTTCCCGTTTTTTTGTCTGCATATTTCATCAAATCAGCATCAAAAAAATAATCGATCCGGGCCTAACCTGATGGTATCGCGCGTCTAGATTTGACAAGATCCCTTGTCTGGCTTGCCCGCGTTCTCATATGTAAATTGACCCCAGATAGACAGGACAGAAACAATTATCACTGCGATCATGTCGAACCAGCTGACCCCTGATCTTTTGATCCGCGCTTATTCCGTCGGTCTGTTTCCCATGGCCGAAAGCCATGACGATCCAACCCTTTACTGGATTGATCCGGAATGGCGAGGCGTATTGCCGCTTGACGGGTTTCATGTCCCGCGCAGCCTCAAAAAGGCTGTGCGCAAAGGCACTTATAAAATCCATGTAGATCGCGCCTTTCCCGATGTCATCCGCGCCTGCGCAGAACAAACCGAAACCCGCGATGACACATGGATCAACAGCAATATCCTTGAAGCCTATTGCGCGCTTCACAAAATGGGCTGCGCGCATTCGATAGAGGCATGGAAAGACGGCGAACTGGTCGGCGGACTTTATGGTGTCAGTCTGGGCAAGGCATTCTTTGGCGAAAGCATGTTTTCGCGCGCAACCAACGCGTCCAAGGTTGCCCTTGTCCATCTGGTTGCCCTGATGCGGCAGGGCGGCTTCAGCCTGCTTGATACACAGTTTGTGAATGATCATCTCAAGCAGTTTGGCGTTCTGGAAATCCCGCGTGAAAGATATCGCAACGAACTTGCCAAGGCCTTGGCAGGGCGGGCAAATCTTCCGTTCGAGGTCGAACCGGAATTCCTTGAACAAACCCTTTCAGGCGGCGATAGTTAAGCTGCCCGCACCTTGCGAAATCAGCGTACCTGCAAGCACCCTGCTCCACATATCAAACGAGCCACCCGCATCATGAATATCCGCCCCGCCACCAGGCAAGATATCCCGGCCATTCTTGAGATCGTTGCCCCGACCCTGCGTGCCGGTGAAACCTATGCCATCGACAGCAATATGGATGATGATCAGGTCATCGCCTACTGGATGGGGCCGGACAAGGTCACGCTGGTCGCCGAAGAAGACGGCGAGATCGTTGGCACCTATTACATCCGCAAAAATCAGGGCGGCGGCGGATCGCATGTATGTAACTGCGGTTATATGACATCCCCCAAAGCAACCGGACGGGGCATAGCCCGACGCATGGGCGAGGATTCGTTTGTACGCGCCAGAGAACTTGGCTACCGCGCAATGCAATACAACTTCGTAATTGCCAGCAACGAAGCCGCCGTGCATCTGTGGCCAACGCTTGGCTTTGAAATTGTCGGACGCCTGCCCGGTGCTTTCATGCATCCCAAACTGGGCGAAACCGACGCACTGGTGATGTATCGCAAGCTCTAGGATATTCAGTCTGAAAAGAACAAGGGCGGGTACCATCTGGCACCCGCCCTTTTCATGTTTTTTGTCTAACGGCTCTGAAAATCAGAACAGGAAGCGGACACGCAGCGTCCCCTCGATAGCCGCGAGTTCCTTGCGAACGCCGGCTCCCGGTTTGATTTCCTCGTCGACTTCGACGACGACATAACCAACACCACCTTCAGAACGCAGATACTGACCGCTGATATTGATGCCGCGCGATGCGAAGACATCGTTGATTTTCAACAGCACGCCCGGAACGTTGCGGTGAATATGCAGGAAACGGGTGTGCGAGCGATCCTTGACCGGAAGCGAAACTTCCGGGAAGTTGACCGCACCGAGAGTTGATCCGTTATCGGAATAGGTGATCAGCTTGTCAGCAACCTCGATCCCGATATTTTCCTGTGCTTCCTGGGTGGAACCACCGATATGCGGGGTCAGGATGACATTATCCATACCACGCAGCGGGCTTACGAATTCTTCGTCCTTGCCTGCCGGTTCAACCGGGAATACGTCAAGGGCAGCGCCGGCCAGATGGCCGCTTTCCAGGGCCGCGGCCAGATCATCAATGACGATGACATTGCCACGTGCAGCATTGATCAGATGCGCACCCTTTTTCATTTTCGCGATTTCGGCTGCGGTGATCATGTTTTTGGTCTGCTCGTTGGCCGGAACATGCAGCGACACCACATCGGATTTCGCAAGCAGTTCATCCATTGATGCACAGGCCGTCGCATTGCCCATCGCAAGCTTGTTGATCACGTCAAAGTAAATGACGTTCATGCCAAGCGATTCCGCCAGAACCGACAGCTGCGAGCCGATATGACCATAACCGATAATACCAAGGGTCTTTCCGCGGGCTTCGTATGAACCCTTGGCATTTTTAAGCCATCCGCCCTTGTGGGCTGCGGCACTACGCTGCGGAACACCGCGAAGCAGCATGATGATCTGACCAAGAACCAGTTCAGCAACCGAACGGGTATTCGAATATGGTGCGTTAAATACCGGAATGCCACGCATGGCCGCGGCCGTCAGGT
The DNA here is from genome assembly GCF_003326795.1 of Thalassospira profundimaris. GTDB lineage: Bacteria > Pseudomonadota > Alphaproteobacteria > Rhodospirillales > Thalassospiraceae > Thalassospira > Thalassospira profundimaris_C. Next base: position 53,644 of record NZ_JPWI01000007.1, read on the forward strand.
CAACCTGATTGGTACCGATGCAGAAACAGCCAATCGAGGTCAGCTTGGAAGCAGCTTCAATAACTTCTTCGGTCAGTTTGGTGCGGGAACGGATGCCCAGGAAATGCGCATCGGAGACAACGGACTTGAGTTCGTCCGCGTCGAGCGCAGCTGGGTAGTGGTCGACATTAGAGTAGCCGGCCTCTTTGAACATCTTTACAGCGTTTTCATGGATTCCTTCGAGCAGGACGATCTTGATCTTGTCCTTCTCCAACGAAAGTTTGCTGTTCACGGCGCACCATCCTTTTCTTCGCGAGGGCGACACGGGATCATCCCCGAGCCGTTTGTCAGGCCGTTCCATAACGGCCCGTGGACCAATGAAATAGGGCCTTGAAGCGCGTCCGTCAAAGGCTTTCCCTTGCGTAAATATGCATTGCCCCTATCTTCTGAACGCATATACCGGCTAATGCGTACAAAAACAAAGGCCCGCCAGGGGGTCACTGCCAGATCGTTGCCTGTTCAGGGGATAAAATCTTGTCTGCCGAAATCAAGACCGTCACCGATATCCACGCAATCGGCCAAGCCCAATGGGACAAATGCGCAGGCACAGACAATCCCTTTGTCAGCTTCGCATTCCTTTCGGCAATGGAAGACAGCGCATCGACGACCGCCCAGACTGGCTGGCAACCGTTTCATCTGGTTTTGAATGATGAGGCCGGTCAGGCGGTTGGCATTGTGCCGCTTTATGTCAAAGCCCATTCCTATGGCGAATATGTTTTCGACTGGAGCTGGGCAGAGGCATATGAGCGCACCGGGGGGCGTTACTATCCCAAACTGCAATCATCCGTGCCCTTTTCCCCGGTGCCCGGCCCGCGCCTTCTGGTCGCAGACGATCACCCGGATCCTGATCGTGTGCGTCGTATCCTGATTGATGGCCTGGCGATGCTGCCCGAAAAACTCGGCATGGCGACGTTACATGTGACCTTTTGCAGCAGTGACGAGAGCCGGTTGATGGAGGATGCGGGTTTCCTGCGTCGAACCGGCATCCAGTATCACTGGCATAATCGCGGCTATCAAAGTTTTGATGACTTCCTCGGGGCCTTGAATTCGCGTAAACGCAAGAACCTGCGCAAGGAACGCAAGCAGGTTCTTGACGCCGGTTACCGGTTTGAAGCATTGCGCGGGGATGACCTTAAACCCCGTCACTGGGACCGATTTTATCAGTTCTATCGCGATACATCCGACCGAAAATGGGGACAGGCCTATCTGAAGCGTGAGTTCTTTGAACTTATCCATGAACGGATCGGCGATAAAACCGTTCTGGTCGCTGCATTTCGCGATGAGGACATGGTTGCGGGTGCCTTGAATCTGATCGGATCAAACACGCTTTATGGGCGCAACTGGGGGACGATTGATCGCACCCCGCTTCTGCATTTCGAGACCTGCTATTATCAGGCGATTGATATTGCGATTGCCCATGGCCTTGCAACGGTCGAGGCCGGGGCACAGGGCGAACACAAGATCCAGCGCGGCTATGAACCGGTGATCACACATTCAGCCCACCTGATTGCTGATGAAGGCCTGCGACGTGCCGTTGCCCAGTTTCTCAAGCAGGAACTGAGCCATATCACGCAAGACCGCGACTATATCCTTGCCGAACACAGCCCCTACCGCAATGCAGAGCCAAACAAGTAGGCAGGCCGTTCAGATATGAAAAAGGCGCAAGGTTTATACCTTGCGCCTTTTTTCTGGATGTTTTCAGCAATCAGACGGCACGGACGTCATCAAGGAAGCCATTCACATGGCTGCGCAACTCGTCATTGGCCGCGGCAAGCTTGCCAACACTGTCAAGCTGGCCATTGGAAAGATCACCGCTTTCAGTTGTCGCATCGGCAACATTTTTGACCGCATTTGAAATGGCGACATTACCGTTTGCCGCCCCTTCTACACTGCGCGAGATTTCCTCGGTTGCTGCGCCCTGTTCTTCGACCGCACTTGCGACCACCGACATCAATTCATCGATTTTTTGAATTGTTTCGGCAAAGCCGCGAACTGCTTCGGACGCAGCACCGGTTTCGCTTTGCATTTCGGCGATCTTGGCCGTGATCTGTTCGGTCGCCTTGACCGTCTGGGAGGCAAGATTTTTAACCTCGCCAGCCACAACGGCAAAGCCTTTGCCCGCTTCGCCGGCACGGGCAGACTCAATGGTTGCGTTTAGCGCCAGAAGATTGGTCTGATCGGCAATGTCACTGATCAGGTTGACAACCTCGCCAACACTTTGTGCCGCATCATTAAGCTTCTCGACCCGTTCATTGGTCCGTTCGGTTTCACCAACAGCAAGCTGGGTGATTTCGGTAACCCGTGCGATCTGCGACGAGATTTCCGAGATCGATGCCGAAAGCTGTGCCGTGGCCGAGGCCACCGTTTCGATATTACTTGATGATTCCTGTGCCTGTTCGGCCACGGACTGGGCATCCTGATTGGCGCGAACCGCATGCGATGTCAGGGTTTCCGAAGCAGAACGGACCTCATCAAGGGCGGCATTTACCGAGGTCAGAACATCCTGGATTTTTTCATCAAATCCCTTGGTCAGGACTCCCATGCGTTTACTGCGCGCGACCTGGCGTTCGGCCTCGACTTTTTCCTGCTCGGCCATACGGGCACGTTCACGGGCATTTTCCTTGAAAACCTCAAGCGACTTGGCCATCGCACCGACTTCGTCGTTGCGCTTCATGTCAAGGGTTTCAATATCCAGATTACCTGAGGCAAGGCTTCCCATCGCTTCGGTCATCTTGCGGATTGGCGTTGCGATCATTCGTGACAAAGTGCCCCCGAACAGGGCCGCCATCGCAATCAGCAAAACCACTCCAACCCCGAGCGTTACCTGGAAAATCCGCATGGCCTGATCGACCCTGCTTTCGACATCTAGGACCATTTGGTCAATCACTTGCGCCAGCTGGCTTGCAAGAGCACTCACCTGATCAGAGAGTTCGCGGGGCTCACCTGATGCTTCAATCGCACGCGCATGGTTGACCGTCAGATAATGGCGCATCAGCTTTGCCTGCTGACCGGCGATTTCTTCCCAACGATCAATTGCCCCGTCCATTGCTTCAATCAGACCGGCGACTTCGCTGTTGATTGAAGCATAGGTTTTAATAACGTCCGTGCGGGTGTCGATTTCCTCAAGCGACTTTTCATAGCTCACAAGACCGGCACGATCACCGGTTGTCAGGAAATAGATCAGTTCCTGACGTGCCATGAGATATGCGCGATCAAGGTCTCGATAATCCCGTTCAAAGGTTGACAGGTAGTCACGTTGCTCGTTTGCGGATTTGACCTGCATCGTCGCAAACATGCCAGCCGCTGCAACCATAAGGATCACAGCGATCATGATCGCAAAGCAGGTCGTCAGCTTGGCAGGAATGGAAAGGTTCTTAAAGAAGTTCATGACGTTTCTCCCTACTGGCCACCACGACGCGCAAGTTCATTCAAATTGACCTCAATGGTCACGGCGCCGATGGGCTGCCGGTTCTCATCGCTCATGGTCATGTTCAGTTGCGATCGCCAGGTATCTGACTCTTCGTTATATTCGGCTTCATCAATGAAAACCGCGCTGGGACCGTTGGGATAAGTATTCTGGAACTTGCCTTCATCTCCTTGCCAGAAGTCCGACGTAATCGAGCTTTGCCCGACATTGAGTCCCTTTGAATCCATGACAAAAATCTCGGCATACAGCCCGCCTGAACGGGCCTGCACCTGTGTCAGATAACTCGATAACGGGTTGGTCAGGATCGCGGCAACAAGAGGCTGATCATCCGCTTCGCGCTCAGCCCGCCATTGCGCATCTGCTGCATCAATCTGATCCTGTGTCATATCTGTTCTCAGACGGTTCTGGGAATTGATCGACAAAGAAACAACAGGATTTGCAAGCCATTCCCGAATATCTTTGATCATCTTGTCGGTTATAAGGACATTCGGATCACCAGGTAGCTCTGCCTTGGCCATTGCTGCATGCGGTGCCGCAAACAAAGCCGCCGCGAAAAAGCCCGTCAAAACCTTACTTTTGCAGGACATCATCGGTCTCTCTCCCGAATTTTGTTTTTCTTGCGTCAAGGGGAACTAACTTAAAGTATAGGTTTTTATACCAAAGTAATAATTCCCATACAACTAATTTTAGAAACAGACCCTTGACCGCAGCGCACAAGGGCAGCTCCACACAAGTTCATATGTGGATTGCGCGCGCAGCAACAAGACCGCAACTGGAATGATTTGAAATCCGGGAAAGAAAAAAGCGGCGGTAAAACCGCCGCTGAGTTTGGTTGGGACACGAGCAAACTGCAGAAGATTACGTTGTTCCAGGCGCAAAGCGCCCCTGCAAAGAACAACTGTCCACAATCCTATAAGCAGGAAGCGTGCCAACTTTTTAAATCCATGAAAAACCATATTTTCTTAGGGGATTTAGCCAATCCAAAACCTGAACGAATAGACAGCTTTAAATGATCTTTGCATTTCAAAACGCAAAAATTGCAAAACGCAAAGATCCTTTGTTGCATTTTGCAAATTGCAATTCTGTCAGAAGACCAAGGCCTGCGCAAAAACCGGTTTACTGGCGGCGCTTTTTCTTGCGCGCCCCGAAATTCAGCAAGGCGGGAGCCTTCTCAATGATCTCTTCCAGGATGGATTTTGCCGTATCAAGATCCTCGCGCGCTGTCTCGTCAAGCTGACTGATATAGCGCGGGTCAGAGATCATGCGCTCGGCTTCGTACAGGGTTCGAAGTTCGCTCTGGAACATTTCGCGCGCACCAAGCGGCAGATGTTCCTTGGCACTCATGACAAAGAAGAACTTAAGACTGGTTTTGATGACAAGACGCAACATAAGAACCTGAAGCTTGTGAAACTGTCCTTCCAGCTCTTCCTTTTTCGGATGTTTTTCAAGCCTCTTGAGGCGCTCGGAAATCACAAGTGACAGAGCCTTGAAATTATCAACCTCCTCGCGGAATGGCCGATATCCGGTCACGTCCATTTTGTCCGTGGTCTTATCCATATTATCAGCCAGCGCAACCAGCTTGCGCGCACGTAATTCAAGCCGGGACAGAAACTCCTCGACCTCTGTTCGATATTGTCGTTGTGCTGCTTGGCTCATTTTGCTCTGGCGTTCTTATTCTAAAATCGTGCCCGGGGAACAACTCCCCGGGCACAATCTAACCGCCAATGATTAACAACACCCCAAGTCCGGGGCAAGACATCAACCTTCGACCATCTCGGGGCTCTTTTTGGCCTGCTTCTTGTCACCATCCTCTTCGGGATAGCGGAAGACAACAACGTCATCCTCGATATCCACAAGAACCGCACCACCCTTGGAAAGCTTCCCAAACAGAAGTTCTTCGGCAAGCGGCTTCTTGACATATTCCTGAATAACACGACCAAGCGGACGCGCCCCGAAGGCCGCATCGTAGCCACGCTCGGCAAGCCATGCACGGGCCGCCTCGGTCAATTCAATTGACACATTCCGGTCAGCAAGCTGCACCTCAAGCTGCAAGATGAACTTGTCGACCACCATCTTGACCACTTCCGGCTGCAGGTTGGCAAACGGAATAACAGCATCCAGACGGTTGCGGAACTCCGGCGAGAAAGTGCGTTTGATCGCCTCCTCGTCTTCTCCGATACGCATTTCGCGCTTGAACCCGATTGGCGGCTTGGCCATGTCAGATGCACCGGCATTGGTCGTCATTACCAGCACAACATTTCGGAAATCAACCGTCTTGCCGTTATTGTCGGTCAGCTTGCCGTGATCCATGACCTGCAGCAGAATATTGAACAGGTCCGGATGGGCCTTTTCAATTTCATCAAGCAGAACCACCGCATGCGGATGCTGATCAACGGCATCGGTCAGAAGACCACCCTGGTCAAACCCGACATAGCCCGGAGGGGCACCGATCAGGCGTGAAACGCTGTGGCGTTCCATATATTCCGACATATCGAACCGGATGAACTCGATACCCATAACGGTTGCCAGCTGTTTGGTGACCTCGGTTTTACCAACCCCGGTCGGACCAGAGAACAGATAGCTACCAATCGGCTTTTCAGGTTCGCGCAGACCGGCACGGGCGAGTTTGATCGCACTTGCGACCGACTCAATGGCCTTGTCCTGACCAAACACAACGGTTTTAAGGTCACGCTCAAGATTTGCCAGCGCCTTGCGATCATCGGTCGAAACCGATTTTGGGGGTATACGGGCAATTTTCGCGACGATTTCCTCGACATCGCGCTTGCCCACCGTGCGTTTGCGCTTGCTTGGTGCCATCAACATGCGCGATGCCCCGACCTCGTCGATCACGTCAATCGCACTGTCAGGACGTTTGCGGTCATTGATGTAGCGCGATGCAAGCTCGACCGCCGAACGAATAGCTTCGTTGGTGTATTTGACCTTGTGATGGTCCTCGTAATAGGGCTTCAGCCCCTTGAGGATTTTCACGGTATCTTCTTCGGACGGTTCCTCGACATCGATTTTCTGGAAGCGACGCACAAGGGCGCGGTCCTTTTCAAAGTGGCCACGGAATTCCTTGTAGGTCGTCGACCCGATGCACCGCAACGAACCACTTGCCAGCGCCGGTTTCAACAGGTTGGAGGCATCCATTGCCCCGCCTGACGTTGCCCCGGCACCGATAACAGTGTGGATTTCATCAATGAACAGAACAGCACCTTCATACTCTTCAAGTTCCTTGACCACCGCCTTGAGACGTTCTTCAAAGTCACCGCGATAGCGGGTTCCGGCCAGAAGTGCCCCCATATCAAGCGCAAAGATCGTTGCATCGGCCAGAACTTCAGGCACATCACCGTCATTGATCCGACGTGCAAGACCCTCGGCGATGGCGGTTTTACCAACCCCGGGATCCCCAACATACAACGGATTGTTTTTGGTACGACGGCACAGAACCTGGATCGTGCGCTCAATTTCACTTTGACGCCCGATCAACGGATCAATCTTGCCTTTTTGCGCTTTGACATTGAGATTCACACAATAGGCCTTAAGCGCCTCGCCCTCGGCCGGGCCGCTATCATCCCCTTCTGGCGGAATACCGGCAACCGGTTCTTCGTCTGCCCCCCGCGGGATGCGACGTTCATTAAGCTCGGACGCCTTGGCAATACCATGCGAAATGTAGTTGACCGCATCAAGACGGGTCATGTCCTGAAGTTGCAGATAATAGACAGCATGCGATTCCCGCTCAGAGAACAGGGCAACCAGCACATTCGCACCGGTAACTTCTTCGCGGCCGGACGATTGCACATGGATTGCGGCACGCTGGATAACGCGCTGGAACCCGGCAGTTGGTTTGGGATCAATCAAGCGTGCGCTGATCAGGCCGGACAGCTCACTATCTGCAAATTCCAGCAAATCCGATCGCAACCGATCAATATCGACCCGGCATGCCTTAAGCACAGCAAGCGCGTCCTGATCTTCGGTCAGGGACAACAGAAGATGTTCAAGAGTGGCATATTCGTGCCGACGCTCCGACGCATATGCGAGCGCACGGTGCAGGCTTTCCTCAAGATTGCGCGATAGCATATGTCACTCCTTCTCTAAGGTACACTGCAGCGGATGCTGATTCTGGCGGGCCAGGTCCATGACCTGGTTAACCTTGGTTTCCGCAATTTCGTAAGTGAACACACCACATACTCCAACGCCCTTGCGGTGAACCTGAAGCATGATTTCGGTGGCTTCTTCGCGACCCTTTTCAAAAAACCGTTCCAATACGTGAACAACAAACTCCATCGGAGTGTAGTCGTCATTCAGTAACAGCACCTTGTACATGGACGGCTTTTTCGTCTTGGGCCGTGTTTTTGTTACGATCCCCGTGTTCGGCAGATCAGTGCCGTCATTATCCTGTTCAGTCATTGTTTACTTACCGGAACCCTTATTTCCTGCATGAACTTCATGATAGGTCATTGTCAGGCTCTTTCAAAGGCCGCAGCTTAAAATCGTGTCACTAATTTATCGTCTATCTTCAATTCATTTAGGCTGCGATTGAGCCGCTGCAAGATCAATCCGTAAACTTCGTGCGAACCCGCGTGATCGCGGCACTCGAAACCCGAACAAACCGGCCATCGCGCCAAAAGAAAACGGGCACAACCAATGTCATGCCCGTTTCCATATTCAAAGCAAGGTCCGAAAAACCGGTTGATCTGCCGTCATTTCATGACAGCACTGGCGGCTTTGGACATTGCGTTAAAGCTATCTGACATTGCCGAGAACATGATTTCCTGAATCTTTTCGCCCTCGGCAACGCTGCTTTCGACATAGCGCGTCAGAATTTTCGATTGCAGTTCCTGAATGTCGGACAGGCTTTCAGCCTTGGTTAGCGCATCAAGATCATCCTGAGATGCCTCGATCTCGCGCTGCATCCAGGCTGCAAGCTCTGCACCAATACCACCAGTTTTCTCGAACACAGTCCTGGAAGCCAGCCAAGTTTCTTCCAGATTTTTCTGGTGCATATCGACCAATTCTTCACATTGGGCCGCAATGCGCGATCCGGCATCAGAAATCACGTCCGACTGCCCGGTCATTGCATCAAACAGCTTGGCAAACGCATCGTTTGCGACAGCTACGCTTTCTTCAAGCGCATCATTTCCGGCTTCGACGATCGCGTCAATTTCGGGCGCTTTCCAGAGCTCCAGATAACTTTCCATCGCATCGGGCGCCATGAACATCTGACCAAACCCGAACAGATCATCCCCTTTTGGCGCAGCGGGTTTCGAAGCCTGCTTCGGCGCCTCCTCCTTGCTTGCAACCGGCTTTTCGGCCGACTTGCTAGCAGATTTTGCAACAGACGGGGCCTCTGCGGGAACCTTTTTCGGGGCCGTGGCTTTTTTCGGGGTGGTCGAGGCTGTTGCTTTCTTGGTCTCAGTTGCGGACTTGCTTGTCGTAGTCACAGTGCTGGCCCTTTCAGTTTCAGAAGACGTTACCGGCTTGGACGAGGATGCAGCGGTGGCTGTTGCAACCGGTTCCGGTTTGACATCAGATTTCGCCTGAACAACGGCTGGTTTCGACGCTGGCCTGGATGACGACTTGGGAACAGCCGTCACAGGGGCAACCTTTTTGGTCGCCGACGTTACTTTTGAGGCTGCCACCTTGCTCGGCGTAGCCTTCACGGCGGGCTCGGGCACAGAAGGTGCATTTTCAGTCAGCTTGACTGGCGCTGGCGCTGGCGCCCCTGCCTCATCAATCGTGGTGCCCGATACCGAAGCACCATCCTTTGCCGTTACCGGGGCGTTCTTTGGCGTCGAAACATCTTCCACAACGGCATCGCTTTTGGGCACAGGAGCATCATCTACCTGCTTTGCCGCGGCTTCTATCTCTGACGAGGTCATCACCACCCGCTTGGCTGGCAGCTCTGCACCTGTCGAAGCAGTACCGGTGGTCGATTTTGATACTTGCCCGGAAGCTACAGATGACACCGGTGCTGCGGGCGCTGTGGCCCTGGCGGGAGCAGGTGCTTTTTTACCTGATTTCCCAGAGGTCTTTTGTTTTGAAACAGCCATTGTCTCCAACCTCATACTTGCCGGGGCGAACGCCCCAAATTCATGCTGCATCGCAACATAACCCTAGATGGAATTCCCCCCAAAGGTCAAGCACAGTTTGGTAACAAAACAGCGACCCAGTCACAGCATCCGTATTTGGAAACGTTACAAATTCGTGCCCGGACGTTGCTGCGCCGACAAAAGATCAGCAGCAACAAAGTTCTAGCGACAAACTTGATTTCGCAATGCGGCATAAATGCAAACGGGGATGCATCTTCATGCATCCCCGTTTGAAGACATTTCCAATCCGGTCCACGCCTTAGCGCAGCATATTTCCACGCACAGTCCGGTAAAATGTACCAGACTCGCTATTTTGAATGGTTTGAAGCTGTGCAGCTGATTGCGAACGCGCTTTATCCTTCGCTGGCGGCTCCGGCAGCTTTGTTTCGATGCTCGACAAATTCGTTAACACGGCCGGGAACGTAAGTGCGCGCAAATCATCAACGCCGGACATCCATGTCCCCAGCGTTACGTAGCCAGATGAGCATCCAAGTGCGACCCAGTAAAAATCATCGGAATATAATCGGACACCATCGCGGCCCTGCTGGGTTCCAAATCCGTCCTTTTGCAAGGCATCGGTGACCGCGAGATAGTCATCGCGTCCGATCACATCAACACTCTGCTCTCCCCCGAACACTCCCAAAGGCGCATTGATCTCGACATTGATTTCACTGACCTGAGCAGGTCCGAACACACGCGTTGTCAGATCGAATTGCTGGTTGCCAGCTTTGGGCTCAAGCTCGAAGACACGAACTTCTTTATAGTAGTCGGCATTATAGATGATGCGAATCCGGCCCTCTGCATCACCGGCAGAACAGGCCGTGCGCAAATCATCTGCGTTCAAATACGAAAACCAGGCCGACTTGCGCACCAGCGGATTACTGACGTCACTATTTTCCGTGAAAGCGCACCCGGCCAGCCCGACGGCAGCAAGTGTAAACACCCCCACCCCTGCCAAACTGGCACGTTTCATGCTTATCGTTTTGAGAAGTGGGGCAATTCTTTTCACCATTCGATCCTCGATTTTTTGCCGATCAGGAGATATAAAAGTGACATTGGCGCAGAAAGATGGTCACAGAATGGCCGCGATTAGAAAAGCCGAAAATTGACGGTCTTAAACATTTGTTTAAGTCTGTGATGCCAGATTGGTCATATTTAGTTCTTGGGGACTACCGAAAGCCGAGCCCGAATAATGCGTTTAATGACCCCTTCCGGGCCAAATGCGTTGGCCAAGACACCGCTTTTGACACGCAGCCGTTTTCTGCGTGCCTGTTTGGCTGCGTTTTTGTGTCTGACAGCAATCACGCTTTCTGCGACCCTTGTCCCGAACAAGGCGCTGGCACGAACCTATACCGCCATGGTCATCGATGGTGATACGGGCGACGTACTGCATGAATATCGTGCAGACCATAAAGTGTACCCTGCGTCCCTGACCAAAATCATGACGCTTTATATGCTGTTTGACGCCCTTGATAGCGGAAAGGTATCGCTTTCAACTCCAATGAAAGTATCCAAGCGTGCATGGGGACAGGCGCCGTCCAAACTGGGTGTTCAGCCCGGTGACACCATTTCAGTCAAGGACGCCATTCTTGCACTGGTAACGAAGTCGGCCAACGATGTTGCCGTCGTTGTTGCTGAACATCTTGGCGGCACAGAAATCAAATTTGCCCAGATGATGACGGCCGAAGCGCGTCGGATTGGCATGAAACGGACGACCTTCCGCAATGCATCGGGCCTGCCCAATCGCGGCCAGATGACTACAGCGCGTGATATGATCACGCTTGCAGTTGCGCTTCGCAAGAATTTTGGCAGCTACTACCACTATTTTGCCACCCAGAAGTTTCGTTTCGGTGACCGTACCTATGGCAACCACAACAACCTTCTGGCGTCCTATTACGGAACCGACGGGATCAAGACCGGCTATATCAATGCTTCGGGCTTTAACCTTGTTGCATCGGTCAACCGTAATGGCAAACGCCTGATCGGCGTCGTGTTTGGTGGCAGAACCGCCCGTACCCGTGACGATCAGATGAAAAAGCTCCTTGATAGCGCCTATGTCGAACTGACGAAGGAAGGCGAAATCAGGGTTCCGCGTCCACGCGTCAGCCCGGAAGATAAAATTCTTCCCGCCGATGCCCAGCTTTTGATGGCCAAGCGTGAAACCATGCGTGAAGCAGAGCAACCCGGCCGCATTGATACACAGACCGTGGTGACCCGTATGAAGCCGGAAACCAATGGAAGCTGGGCCATTCAGGTTGGTGCGTTCAGCGATCAGCGTCGGGCACAGGAAGCTGTTCTTGCAGCCGCCCGTACGGCCCCGGATGTGTTGCGTTTGACCCGCGCGGCTGTTGAACAGCAGGCAAGCGGAACCGGTGTCGTTTACCGCGCACGTCTTCTTGGTTTTGACGGTGAAAGCGAAGCCCGCGCCGCTTGCGCAGCACTGCGCCGTGAAAAACTGGCGTGTATCCCGGTTAATTCCGGCGGCGCTGGTTAAACAACTCGCACAATATCAAGATACAACAAAGGCTGTCAGAGCAATCTGACAGCCTTTGTTTTTGTCCAAAATCCCGTGTCGACATCAAGCCGTCGGGGGTTATGGCCGGATCAATGCCCGCCACCGGGGGCAAAGAAGTCATCTAATGCCAGTCCACTTTTAACCAGCTGATCTGTTACCTGGGCCTTGAGCCGGATCAGGCCATCGTTATCTGCTGCCTCGCAGCGCGCAACGATGGCTGGCTGGGTATTGGAGGCACGCAGCAACCACCAGCCATCCACAGTACTGACACGTACGCCATCAATGCCGCTAACCTCTGCACCAGCCTCGGCAAGGCGCGCACGCACTTCTTCGATCAGGGCAAATTTGCGATCATCCGGACAATCAATCCTGGTTTCCGGTGTATTGACTGCAACCGGCATAGCTTCGCGCCATTGCGCAAGACTCTTACCGCTTTGGACCAGAATACGGTACAGACGAACCGCCGCGTACGTTGCGTCATCATAGCCATAATAGCGCTCAGCAAAGAAGATATGGCCGCTCATTTCGCCTGCAATCGGGGCTTTTGCCTCGATCATTTTGGTCTTGATCAACGAGTGACCGGTCTTCCACATAATGGCATTGCCACCAAGGCGGGTAACCTCGTCAAACAGGGTCTGGCTTGCCTTGACATCGGCAATAATCGACGCACCTGGCTGCCGTTCAAGAACATCGGCGGCATAGATCTGAAGCAACTGATCACCCCAAAGGACATTGCCCTTGCCATCAATCACACCAATACGGTCGCCATCACCATCAAAGGCAACACCCCAATCAGCATTATGCTTGGCCACGGCGGCCTTGAGATCAACCAGATTGGCTTCAACCGTCGGATCAGGATGGTGGTTGGGGAAAGTGCCATCAATGTCGTCAAACAACAAATGATGCGTTCCCGGAAGCTGGGCCGTCAGCTTGCGAACAACATCACCGGCGGCACCATTGCCACAATCCCAGACGATGGTCATCGGATCGGGAACGTCACAATCAAGTTCCGCCAGAAGACGGGCAACAAACCGGTCCTCGACATCAATTTCGGTTGCGGTTCCCTGCCCGGTCTCGAAATCCCCGGCAGCGGCAATTTTACCCAGTTCCTGAATGGCGGCACCAAAAACAGACTTGCCGGCATTGAGCATCTTGAACCCGTTATAGTTTGACGGGTTATGCGATCCGGTAACCATGATACCTGCATCGGTTTTTTCGTCATAAACCGTGAAGTAAAGCATCGGGGTCGGGCCGCGGCCGACAAGCACGACATCACAGCCGGTCGAAAGAATGCCGTCTGCCAGCGCCGAAGCAAGTTCGGGCGAGCTCAGACGCCCGTCACGCCCCAAAGCGACGCGCTTGCCTCCTGACCGACGCACCATGGTCCCGAACGCCTTGCCCAATGCATTGGCATCTGCTGCATGAAGGGTATCCCCGACAACCCCGCGTACGTCGTATTCACGCAATACCGAACTGTCAAACTTGTGTGCTGCGGAATTCGTCATAGCCTGGGTCAGCCTCCAATAGTTGCACGTCCGACGCAGGAATAGCTAAAACCGTTTTCAGCCATTTCGGTCGGGTCATAAACGTTACGCAGATCAACCACGGTCGGGTGAACCAGCGCATCCTTGATACGATCAAGATCCATGCCGCGGAATTCGTTCCATTCGGTCAGAACGACCATGGCATCAGCACCGGAAATCGCGTCGTACGCGCCATCGCAATATTCGATGCCATCAAGAAGCTTTTTGGCCTCGCCCATGGCTTCGGGATCGAATGCCTTGATCTTTGCACCCGCTGCAATCAGGGCCGGAACGATATCAAGGCTCGGTGCATCGCGCATGTCATCGGTGTTTGGCTTGAATGCCAGACCGAGGATACCGATGGTCTTACCAGCCACAGAACCACCACAGGCAGAAATCACACGATCAGCCATGGCTTTCTTGCGTTTGGCATTCACGTCAACAACCGTCTCGATGATACGAAGCGGGCTGCCATGTTCCTGTGCGGTACGCACCAGCGCAAGCGTGTCCTTCGGGAAGCACGATCCGCCATAGCCCGGACCGGGATGCAGGAATTTTTTGCCGATACGGCCATCAAGACCAATGCCGCGGGCAACGTCATGCACGTCTGCACCGACCTTCTCACAGAGATCGGCGATCTCGTTGATGAAGGTAATCTTGGCAGCAAGGAATGTATTGGCCGCATATTTGATCATTTCCGAAGTTTCACGCGTGGTGAAGACAATCGGTGTTTCAATCAGATAAAGCGGACGATACAGATCAGACATGACTTCGCGAGCACGCTCGTCGCTCGTACCGATAACGACACGATCCGGGCGCATGAAATCGCCAATCGCCGATCCTTCGCGCAGGAATTCCGGGTTGGAAACCACTGCAAATTCGGCATCAGGACGCTTTTCACGAATAATGCGCTCAACTTCACGACCGGTTCCGACCGGAACCGTCGATTTGGTCACAATGACGGTAAAACCTTCCATTGCGTCTGCGATTTCTTCGGCAGCAGCATAGACATAGCTGAGATCAGCATGACCGTCGCCACGACGGGTTGGTGTTCCTACCGCAATAAAGACAGCATCAGCCCCTTTGACCCCTTCCTTGAGGTCGGTGGTAAATGTCAGACGACCTGCCTTGACATTGTTTTCGACCAGAACATCCAGACCAGGCTCGTAGATTGGCATGATACCGTCTTCAAGACGGGCGATTTTTTCCACATCCTTGTCGACACAAATAACATCCGTGCCAAACTCGGAGAAACAGGCACCGGAAACAAGTCCAACATATCCGGTCCCGATCATTGCTACGCGCATGGAGGTTTAATCCTAGTAAGAGGAGACTGACCAAAACAGATCATCGAACCATTTCGGTCAGTTATCGTTGAAATCAAATGATTATTCTGCTGCTTCGCCTTCGGCGAATTCGTGAATGAGCTGGCGGACATCGTCCTTCATGTCTTCGCGCGCCAGGGCAAATGCCATTGTCGCCCGAAGAAAACCGATCTTGTTGCCGCAATCAAAACGGCGGCCTTCAAAACGATATCCGTAGAACGGAACTTTACCGATCATCGCAGCCAGTGCATCGGTCAGCTGAATTTCGTTACCCGCTCCACGCGGAATATTTTCGAGAGTTTCGAAGATGCCCGGATCCAGAATATAACGGCCAATCGCCGACAGCGTTGAGGGTGCGTCTTCGGGTTTTGGCTTTTCCACCATCCCGCACGCACTGACCAGACGGCCGTTGGTGCCTTCGACTTCAAGAACGCCATAGCGCTGGGTTTCTTCACGCGGAACATCCATGACGGCAACCATGTTACCGCCTGTGCGACCATAACTTTCGACCATCTGCTTCATGCAAGGTGTCTTTGCCTGAATAAGGTCATCGGCCAGAAGAACCACAAACGGCTCATCCCCGACCAGCGATTTGGCGCACAAAACAGCATGACCAAGGCCCAGCGGATTGCCCTGACGGGTATAGGTCACACGACCATTTTCCGGGATCATTGCAAGGGCCGTCTCAAGCGCGTCGGTTTTTCCGCGTTCGGTCAGGATCGCTTCAAGTTCGGCAGAGCGATCAAAATGATCTTCAATGGCAGTTTTGCCACGGCCGGTTACGAAAATGAATTCTTCAATCCCCGCAGCAATGGCCTCTTCGACAGCGTATTGGATAAGGGGCTTATCAACAACCGGAAGCATTTCCTTGGGCATTGCCTTGGTTGCTGGCAAAAAGCGGGTCCCCATACCTGCAACCGGAAATACAGCCTTCTTGATTTTTCTCGACATTCAAACACTTCCCTTTTCAACCGCTGCACGCCCAGTCTGATCGAAAGTACGGCATGTATGCTTCTGCCACATTTCCGGAACTCCGATCAAGCGAGCGTAAGAATAATTCACGCTAATCTTTACATAGCCGTAACAAAAGGCTGCGCGCGGTGTTGAGTTTTGCGGCCAGATAATCTGATCCACCATGATCGGGGTGCACCGCCTTGATCTGGATCTTGTAAGCACGATTAATCTCTTCGCGTGATGCATTCGCATCCACACCAAGGATTTTTCGCGCTTCCTCCGCACTCATGTCAGCCGCGCTTTTGCTCCTGCTATTGCCATGGTTCCTATCGCCATTGTTGCGGTCGTTTCCTCCGGAATGTGCATCCTGACTGCCAGTATCGTTGCGGGACCATTCCTGCCATCCCCTACAGTCGGGACGACGTTCAAGATAAGCCTCAAGAACCGTCTGGCTTTGGTCGGTTGCGTAACAACAGTCAACAAAAAGCAACTGCAGGTCGTCAACCCCCAAGCTGTCCAAATCTGCACCGGCATAGGTTCCGCTTATGACAGAGCCCTTCATTTGTCCGGTTTCAAGATCAAGCAGCATATGCAGAATTTCCGTTCGAATTTCCGATGTCCTGCCAGAACCGGCAGAACCATTTGAACTCCCCCCCATGTTGCCCGGCCGGGCACGACGGCGGGAATAGGCAAACACCCGTCGAAACAATGGCCATAAATAACCAAGCTTCATCATCCGAACTAAAAATGGCGATGTTACGGCCAAAGCCGCCGACATTGCGGCAATTTTGCCAGTCAAAAGAAGCCACAACGCCAACAGGATCAGAAGGCCGACAATAAGGAACAATCCGACTTTTCGGACATCCTTCGGTTCAGCCTCGCTCATCCAGCGGATGAAAAAGCCCACACCAACAAAAAGCGCAATCCCGATCAGAACCCACTGCATTACCGGGGCTTTCGCAATTGATGACCAAGACGCAAAACTTCTTGCGATCCGGTTTTCTGTTGATAAACGGAAAGACCGTTATCCCCGCCAACCGCATAACTCGCCACCGCGCCGAGCAAATCCCGAAGTCTGGATGCGGAACTCGCATCAAATTGCATGAATGCGCCGCCAGTTATGCGTGCAATCTCGCCAAAGGCAAAGCTGGCATCCCTGTCATAGCCCTCCTGAAACATGAAGGCCTTAACACCTTTGAGTGCAAGGTTTCCTGCAATCGGCGCCAAATGATCGGGGTTCTCTTCAATGCAATCACCAACATAAATCAGTGCATCAATTTTTTTGCTGCTGGCTTCTCGTTCGACATGCGCCAGCACACGCTCGATCTGAGTATGCCCGGCATGGCAACTGACCTTGGAGATATAATCGCGGAGCGCCTTGGCATTGCGGCACCAACCGCTTGCCTTGCACTCGGACAGCCCGCGAAAAAACACAAGCTGGATATCAAGCGCACCTATTCCGTCAACCGCATCAAACATCTCGGCCTGAATTTCGGCCGCCCGGTCCCAGCTTGGCTGGCGACTGGCTGTCGCGTCCATTGCAAAGACCAGTCGCCCCATTGCCGGACCAGATGTCGGCGCACGCACAGAAAGACCACGCGCACGATGCAGGAAGTCATCGACTTCCTGTCTGCTCGATGTATCCGAGATGATGTCTTTGCGTCCCAAGAAAACCTGCCTGCTTCATATACTGTGTGGGCACGAATAGCGCCCCTTAAGATATAGGCCGCAGGCAGTCAGATCGGCAACTCTTCACCTTCGGCCGGTTTGAACCCGATCACTTCAAGCAGGGATCGAACTTCCTGACGGGCAGCCATGTGGGACATGCTCATCGGAATGCCGACCCCTTTTTCACGCAAGTCAAGAAGGGTCAGACCTTTGAGGAAAAGTTCGCGATAAATGACACGTTCGCCAAAGCCCGGCGCAGAACGGAAACGGATACGCTCGCCCAGTTTTTCAACGATTTCAGCAATGTCGCGCTTGTTGCGGGCATCAAGATGCGACAGGCGGTTGCGCATGACAATCCAGTCAATTGTGCCACCATCGATGGCGGCACGGCGTTTGCGCGCATCCCAGACCATTTCGGCATAAATACTCGGCCCCTTGATCGCAAGGCTGTCAGGATCAATCCGCGCAAGCATATCAAGATCAATGAAGCTGTCATTGATCGGCGTAATAAGCGTATCGGCACAGGCATGGGCAAGGCGCGACAGATAATTGTCACTCCCCGGACAATCCATCACCACGAAATCGCACGCCAGCACCATCTCACCCAGCGCAGTCGTGAAGCGTTCGCGCTCGTCAAGCTTGGCCTCGTTGGCATCGGGAAGTTCACTGCGATAGATCGGACGATGATCGGGCACAGGAAGTTGAAGACGTTTTTTCTCGTTGAATGCTTGCCGGTTCTCGACATAACGGGTCAAAGTTCCCTGCCGCGCATCGATATCAAGCGATCCGACCCGAAATCCCATCTTCATCAGGGAAACAATCAGATGCATCGCCGTTGTCGATTTGCCTGATCCCCCCTTCTCGTTACCGATCACGATCACATGGGCGCGTTTGGACGACGGCTGTTTTTCCGTCGCGGTCTGCTGGCCTGCGCTGTCCCCGTTTGCGCTGGTCTCGTCCACCGTCATGAATGTCTGCTCCGTTATTCAGGCTTATTGGTTGTGTCCCCATGACCAATCTCCCCCAATGAGCCACTTTACCAGTAAAAATCAAGGTAAAAGAAACCCATCTGACTGAAGTCGTGTGACTGATCACTAGCCAATCTATGAGCACAAAGGTAAAGATAAGGGTAGCGCAGCACCAAAATGCGCATGAAAACAAGATGAAAGGACGCAATGTGAGGTATCGGGCGGCGGCGGTTGGCGGCATATTGGCCAGTTTGATGATGATGGCCACATCTACGGCCTTTGCACAGCAAGCAGCCGGGTTTGAACAGATTCCCGACGATCAGAGCCCCGTCTCATATACAACCCGCATTGATGGCCAGCGCGCGTTCCTGCGTCAATATCGCGATAACAGCACAGTCTTTGTCGCCCGTTGGTTTGCGCCGCGCACTGAAAAGGAACCACAGAACACAGCAAGCGACCTGTATCTTGAAGCCGTCTATACGACGTCCGCTCCGGGTTTTCGGTTTAGTACCGCGATGGCCCCCGAAAATTTGCTTGAGATGTTCCAAAGCTTGAAAGACCGCACCAGCATTAATGGTCAGGGATTTGTACAGGATACCCGCTTCGGCCCTGTTGCCCTTACCCCGTTTGTTCGTCAGGGTTCCCAATGTATTGCCTTTGTCGGGCAATGGGACCCTCAAACACAAACACAGCGCGGCAGCCGAATTCTTGGCTATTACTGCACTCCCGCACTACTACAAGCGCAAACGGGTGCAGTATCCCCGCAAAACAGTCTTCCCGTGATTGATGCCCAGGAATTTGCCGCTGCCTTCTTCAGTCGCCTGGCAATTAAGCTGCTGGAAAACTCACCGGTCACGGCAGAGGTTGCCGCAACCGTGGATACACCCGTGTCAACAGATTCCGTTGCCCCGGCACCGGCTGATGGCATTGCAATCACCACCAACTGGCAGGGTGTACGTGGCACCGGTAAACTGCATTTTGATCAGCCATCTGGCGAAGGCACCATGATCCTTGATGACGACCAACGCCATTGCGAGGGTATCTGGCGCCACGAAGGCGGTGCATATCAAAGTGGCACATTGCCCTTTGGCAGCTGGTATGTGTACTGCAATGACAGCAGCTTTGCCCGCGGTCACTATACCAGCGAAACGACTGCAACCGTTACAGGTGACGGACAGGACAATCAGGGACAGGCAGTCTATTTCCGCCAGGCCAACTGATCCCGAACGACCGAAAACCCAACTCATTTTGCCCCAAAGAATCAAACGAATATGACCGCAGATATCCAGACCATTGTAATTGGCGCAGGCGTTGTCGGACTTGCATGCGCACGTTCGCTTTCCCGAACCGGCCGAGAAGTTCTGATCATTGAACAACATGATGCGATCGGCACCGAAACCAGCGCACGCAATAGCGAAGTCATCCATGCCGGTATCTACTACCCGAAGGGCAGCCTGAAAGCCAAATTGTGCGTTTCCGGTCGCGAAATGCTGTATCGCTATTGTGCCGAAAACGGCATCAGCCACAGACGCACCGGCAAACTGATCGTTGCAACAGCACAGGATCAAATCGAAGCTCTTCATGGCATCGAAAGCAAGGCACGTGAAAACGGGGTGACCGATCTTGTGTGGCTAAGCCAGCAAGAAGCACTGGAACGTGAACCGGCACTGAACTGTGTTGGCGCATTGCACAGCCCGTCGACCGGCATAGTCGATTCTCACCAGTTGATGGTGACCTTGCTGGGCGAGGCCGAGAATAATGGCGCGACACTGGCCCTTAACACCAAGGTCGTCTCGGTCGATCACGCAAACGGTCTCTACACACTCACCACCCGCGACGCCGATGGCGAGGAAATGAGCCTGACCTGCGCAGAACTTGTCGTCGCAGGCGGTCTTCACAGCCAGACCCTTGGCCGGAACTTTGCGGGCTTGCCGCAAGATACCGTCCCGCCACAACACTACGCGCGCGGTTGTTACTTTACCCTGTCGGGCAAGGCACCATTTTCGACCCTGATCTATCCCGCCCCTGAGCAGGCCGGCCTTGGGATTCACCTGACCCTTGATCTGGGGGGACAGGCACGTTTTGGTCCGGACGTAACATGGGTCGACCAGCCCGACTATGACGTCCCGGAGGAACGCCGGGCGGCCTTTGCCCAAGCCATTCGCAAATATTACCCCGACCTCAATGAGGATGCGCTTCAGACCGGCTATGCAGGCGTTCGCCCCAAAATTCAGGCACCGGGAGAAGCCGCACGCGATTTCATGATTGCTGATGAAAAGCTGCACGGTCTTAATGGACTTGTAATGCTCTATGGTATTGAATCACCTGGTCTGACGGCATCCATAGCCATTGGAGAACGCGTTTCAGACCTGATTACGCAACAGGGCAATTTTCAAGCGGCATCTTGATGTCGTTCTCTGAGAACAGCGACGAGTGGAACATGACCAAGTCACGCCGCAACATGACGACACATAGCCAGAACGAGATTGCGACACCCAAACCCGCGCAATCAGTTGGCGGTCTGTCGCGGCGACGTTTCCTTGCGGGCAGCATGCTGGGATTGGGCGGTGCGGTTCTGGCATCCAGCCCGCTTGCCCTTCATGCCCAGCAACTTGAACCCTTTACTCTTGCACCGAACAGTCTGACCACAGGACGCGGTCTTGGCAGCGATAGCAGCAAGCCCAAAGTCGATTTTACCGACAAGATGCGGGAATACGTTATTGCGCTTAGCCGGTGGGCGAAAAGTTATCGCAGCGACTTTTCCATCGTCGCGATGAACGGGTTGGAGTTGACCGAGTATCTGGAAACCACGTTATTTGCTGCTCGCGGCACGGCAGAGCCGGCACGGGATTATCTGCGCGCCCTTGATGGCATCCTGAGCGAAGCCCCGTTTTTCGGCTATGAGAATTACGGCGAGCCAACCAATGGCGAGGAAAGCAAATATATCCTTGGCTATCTCGACCGTCTGAAGCTTGAGGGCCTGAAATATCTGATCGTCGATTACACCAACAAGATCGAGAACATGCAGGCGGCTCGCAAGCAACTTTCCGGGCTTGATGCCATTTACTATGCTGCCCCGCCACCGGGAATGCAGTTATCGACCCTTGCCAAGGTCCCGCGGACGCCAATCGGGTCAAACCCGCACGTGATCGACAATCTGCGTCAGGCAAAGAACTTTGCCATGGTGCTCGACAGTTCTCCTTATGGCACCAAAGACGCCTATATCAATGCGCTGGCCGAAACCAATTACGACACGTTGATCATTGATCCGTTCCACCGCGGCACCATCCCGCTGACCTATGACGATATGAAACGGTTGCGCTACAAGAAGACCGGAACACCCCGGACACTGATGGCCTATATCAATATCGCCACAGCCGAAACCTATCGTTATTACTGGAAAAGCAACTGGCGCACCGGATCACCCGATTTCATCGGTGAAGGCAATTTACTTGCCCGCTGGGGGCAGGAACATCATGTCCATTACTGGACACCGAAATGGCAGAGCCTGATATATGGCAGCGAAGCAAGCTACCTTGGCGGCGTCATGAAACTCGGCTTTGACGGTGTCCTTCTGGGTGGGTTGGATGAACATTCCTGGTGGCTTGATTACTGACCCGGTCAGATCTCCTCACGACCATCACGAATTTATGATCACATGCCCGAGCAACCATATGACTGGTTATTTGACGACCTATCTGTGCTTGGGCACTGTAGCTCATTGATAAAAGACAATCTGCGCTGCAGAAACAGGAGGTCATCTTGTCCGAGCCCATCATTCATTATTTCTTTGTCCAGTCACCCTGGTCATTCTTCGGATTTCGGCGTGTTGTCGAAATTGCCCGCAAACATGGTGTCGATATCATTCATAAACCCTGCCGGGCAGCGGATGTGTGGGAACATGGTGGCGGTGTCCCGCTGGCCAAACGTCCCAAACCCCGTCAGGACTATCGACTGGTCGAACTCAAACGCTGGTCTGAATTCCTGAACATTCCGATTAACCTGCATCCCAAATATTTCCCGGTTGATGAAACACGCGCAGCGCGGACCATCATTGCGGTTCAGGAAGATGGCAAGGATGTATTGCAACTGACCGAAACCCTGATGGGTGATATCTGGTTGCGAGAACGCGACATCGCAGATGCAGCCGTCATACGCGAAGCTCTGATCGCAAACGGACTGTCCGCAGAATACCTTGAAAATGCCGACCTGCCCGAGATCGCCAATATTTACGATGGCAATTCCCAGTCCGCACGTGATCACAACATTTTCGGAGTCCCGACCTATTTTATCGGCAACGAGATGTTCTGGGGCCAGGACCGGCTCGATTTCGTTGACCGGGCACTCGGCTGATCTGCCCCGACAGTACTGAACGGATTGCTTAAAACGAACGGGGCGGGAAAATTTCCCGCCCCGTTCGTTTTGGTCTTTGATCAGATCAATAAACCAGAATTCCTGTTCCCCTAGCCAAGGCGTTTGACGTGATCGACAACAAACCCGTCAGATGACGGATAAGTGTTTTCGATCATGGCAAGGGCCTTATGCTCGTCACTTGCGGCGACTTCATGGGTCTGCACATCTGCCCAGCGATCGTCAAAAATCTCGTGGGAACGATTTTCTTTGACACATTCGCGAACGGCTTGGTTGTGCAGTTCAACTTCGAAAACGGTCTGGCGATGGTCTGTGAATGCAGACATTTCCGCCGATCTCCTTACTTTTTGTCCGGCGGCGCCGCCCAGACGCCGTCGTGTCCTGAACCGGGAATCTCAACCACAAGACACCCAACCTCCAGCTTACGTTTCGCGCCTTAACGAGCCGTAAATTGTCCGGTTAATTTGTATTTCTAGATTAATTGCTCCGGTTTCAAGTGCGAATTTGTCATAGCTGCATCACCGGCAAACGCCGGTCAGGCGCCGGTCAGCACAAATCACGCCGGGATCGCTATTCTGCGCAATAAATCGTCTGTTTTAAATGCCACACAATACCAAGTTGCTGCTTTTATCGATCCTCGACAGACGCATTAAGAATCATCCTGCCCGGGGTTTTGCACCATTTTGATCATTTGCGGTTATGTTGCAGCGCACAGGTCGCGCAATAATATTACAAAGCTTTTCTGCAGTGATCATAAAATTCCACACTGTCGCCCCCACCCCAACCGAAACGTTCTTTTTTAAGCATGTGATGAATTTGAAATTGATCGGACGAGCAATGCATCAAACATAAAAGGATAAGCAGGCATCAGCCTGCATCAGAACAATGATGCTGCCAGGAGGCTGCAAGAGGATGAACGTCTTTTCCGATACCGCATTTGATGGCCATGAACAGGTCGTGTTTGCCAGTGACGAAGCCACTGGTCTGAAAACCATCATCGCCGTCCACAATACCAATCTTGGTCCGTCGCTTGGCGGGTGCCGCATGTGGCCCTATGCAAGCGAACAGGAAGCCATTCATGATGTGCTTCGTCTGTCGCGCGGCATGACCTACAAGTCAGCTCTTGCCAATCTTCCGCTTGGCGGCGGGAAATCCGTGATCATCGGCGATCCACGCAGTCAGAAGACCCCTGAACTGTTCCGCGCCATGGGCCGCGCTGTCGAACAGGTTGGCGGCCGCTACATCGTCGCCGAAGATGTCGGAACCAGCCCCGAAGACATGGAACAGATTGCAAGCCAGACCAAACATGTTGGCGGGATCAATGATGGCTCGGACCCGGCCCGGACAGGTGACCCGTCCCCCTTCACCGCCTATGGGGTATTTATAGGCCTGAAGGAAGCTGCTCGTTTCAAATACGGCACCGACGACCTTAAGGACCTTCGCGTTGCCGTTCAGGGACTGGGACATGTTGGCTATCATCTGTGCCGGATGCTGTTTGCGGCAGGTGCCAAGCTTATTGTCGCTGATCTCAACAAGAACAGCGTGATGACCGCTGTGAACGAGTTTGGCGCAACTGCGGTATCTGTGGATGAAATCCTGTCAGTCGATGCCGACATTCTCGCCCCTTGTGCGCTTGGCGGAGTGATCAACGACAGAAGTATCGAAAAGCTCCGTGTTGGCATTATTGCCGGTGCGGCCAATAACCAGCTTGAACATGACCGGCATGGCGACATGCTGCGCGAAGCGGGCGTCCTCTATGCGCCGGATTACGTGATCAATGCCGGTGGCGTCGTCGAGGTTCATTATTGCCGCGAAGGCAAACCGGTTAGCGAAACCAATAAACATATCGAGGGCATCGCTGGCACCGTGCGCGAAATCTTTGATCGCGCCAAACAGCAAAACCTGTCGACCGGCTTTGTCGCCGACCGCCTTGCCGAGGAACGGTTCGGCCTGGTTCGCAAGGCAGCCTGACGGCCACAAAATCCACAAAAACAAAAAGGCGAGGCCCACATGGCTTCGCCTTTTTCATTTAACCGATTGTATGCATTCAGATCAGAGAGACGGTTATTCTGCCGCGATCGGCGCAACATTTGCGGTCACAGCCGCTGCATCTTCACAATCACAATTGCCACAGGTTTTCGACTGAAGCAATTCTGCGCGCATGTGACAGGCACATTTGCCGCATTGAGGTGCACAGCCATGGAAACGAAATACTTCCGCCGGACGCGTGGCACCACCTTCCTCGGCGGCACGACGAACGTCTTTTTCCCTTAACGCATTACAAATGCAGACATACATAGGTGCGATTGCAATCAGTTATTAATTACGTGCACACAGATGTAGGATAAATGCGAATAGTTTTCAAACACTTTTGCAAACACCAGATCAAAAAAAATCCCCTGCAGGTTTGGATTTCTGCAGGGGATTTTGGGAAAGCTGTTTACTTACAAGAAGATCAGGCAAGACTTATGTGACTTACAACCTTTGCCACACCTTTGATACGACGCACGATGGATAGCACTTTATTGAGCTCCTCATCGGTCTGTGCTTCGCCCATGATGTAGACAATGTTCTGAACAGACTGCCAACGATAGTTGACCGAACTCACGCCTTTTTCGGCCAATAACAATGCCTTGATCTGACTTTCGATCCAGACATCGGAAACAGATTGGGTCGCCGAATCCGCCGGTACGGCATTCTTGCCATATTCGTCTTCGGCCCGGTGATAGGCGTCAATGGTTTCCTGATCGGCAATCACAAGGTGATCATAAACGGTCTTGATCCGGTTATCCTGTCTGACCAGCGACATCACGTCATAATATTTACCTTTGGAATCAACCAGACCGGTGACCATGACATTCTGTTTCCAGATGTCGACATTCACATCGAGCAAATAGGTATGATCCACTTTGGAAAACTCGCCAAGGATGCCTGACTTGATCTGTGTATCAAGCCACTGATCATTGCCTGTGCGGTCTTCAAGCGGCATTTGAAGCGGCCCGCATGCGGCAAGAGGTGCTGCCAAAACTGCACAGATGGAAAGCGTCTTGAACACACTGCGCAAGCCTCGGTTAACCTTGATCATCAATGTTCTCCTTTTCATGCCCGTGTGGCATGGTTCAAAATATTTGGCGACCGGCAATTATCGCTGCTTTATCAGTGTTTCTGATCAAACGCGCAAAATCCTGATCGGTTCCTGTCTTTATCTATTACAGTGAATTTTGACAAAAAAAAGCCCGACGCAAATGCGCAGCGGCGCATCTTACATAAAAGAAAGTGAATGAAAGAAAAATGGACCGAAAATTTCTTTCCGGTCCAAGGTCTGGATATTGCTATCTCGGGGGCTCATCGTCCGGCTTTCCGGACACGCCGTGCTCCTTCGAACTCAATTCTCCTCCATCGACATCAGGGATGCGTTACCCCCTGCGGCCGTGGTGTTGATGGTGATGGTTTTCTCGGTGGCAAAGCGATGCAGGAACGCTTCATCAGGAAGCGCACCGTCATCCTCAGCCCCGCTATCGGAAATCAGCGACAGGATCGCGCCATCACGCTTGGCAAGCAGCTGTTTGAACGATGTGACGCGATCAAGCGGCGCGATACAGGACACACCGGCAATATCGCCATCATACATCGCGCCCAGACCGGTATTGGCACCAACAACCTTCACCAGTCTGGCCGGAAGTCCGGCTTCGTTCGCCAGCGCGGGAATGTCAGCAAACCATTTCAGATCACCGGCAAGGATCACAGAGTTCCCTGCTGCCAATGCCGCACCAAGATGGCGGATCACACGGGTCGGCTCGGCATCCTTGTCGGCCTGCACCAGATAGACACCCCGTCCCAGACAATAAAGATCGTTGGTTTCACCAGTCGGCCCGGGCATCCGTTTGGGGGCAACAAATCCGTTTTCCGACAGGGCTGCAAAGCTGGCCACATGGTTTGCACCCGCCACCAGCTCATCCTTGCCAGACTCATTGAGCTTTGCCGCAAGCGTCTCAAGAATCCGGACGCGTTCATTGCCATCAACCGCCTGCCACTCTTCCTGCGCGGACAGCATCGCGGCATATTCGGCGGTCGGTATCACATCCTTGACGATGATCGGCGCACGATCCTCAAGGACGGCATCATGAGCCGCACCATGTGCAACAGCAATCGGCTTGGCAAAGCGTTCGACATAGTGCGGCCCACCGGCTTTCGGACCGGTACCCGACTTGCCCTGACCACCGAACGGCTGAACACCGACAACGGCTCCGATCATGTTACGGTTCACATAGCAGTTGCCGACACGCAGCTTCTGCGAAATCTGGCGAACCGTGCCGTCGATACGCGAATGAATCCCCATCGTCAGGCCGTAGCCAGATGCATTGATCTGATCAAGAATCTTGTCGAGATCACGGGCCTTGTAGCGAACCACATGCACGACCGGACCAAACACTTCGCGTTCAAGAACGTCAATCGACGGAATCTCAAAGCAATGCGGGGCAAAGAAAGTACCGTCCTTGCATTCCGGCAGAACGTCACAGGCATGAAGCAGCTTGGCTTCTTTCTTCATCCGCTCTGCATGTGCTTCAAGCGTCTTGCGCGATTTTTCGTCAATGACCGGCCCGACATCGATATCAAGGAATTTCGGATCACCAACGCGCAGTTCCTTCATCGCACCGACCAGCATGTGGCACAGCTTGTCTGCGATATCTTCCTGAACAAACAGGACACGCAGGGCCGAGCAACGCTGACCAGCGGACTGGAAGCCGGAAATGATCGCATCCTGAACGACCTGCTCGGGAAGCGCGGTCGAGTCAACGATCATGGCATTCTGCCCACCGGTCTCTGCAATCAACGGCAAGGGCACACCCGGACGCTTCGCAAGCGCCTGATTGATGACCTGTGCGGTCTCGGTCGAACCGGTAAAGGCCACACCGGCAATCCGCGGATCATTGATCAGCTGATTCCCAATCACCCGACCCGGTCCGGGAACCAGATTGAACGCAGCACCGGGTACACCCGCTTCAAGGATCAGTTCTGCGGCACGGGCCGCAACCAGAGAAGTCTGCTCTGCCGGCTTGGCAATGACAGCATTGCCTGCTGCCAGTGCGGCAGTCACCTGACCAAGGAAGATCGCAAGCGGGAAGTTCCACGGACTGATACAGACAATCACGCCACGGCCTTCAAGTGCTGTTCCCTCGCGGAAGGTTTCCTCGGCACGGTTTGCATAGTAACGGCAGAAATCAACGGCCTCGCGAACTTCGGCAACACCATCGGAATAAAGTTTGCCTGCTTCGCGCTGACACAGCGCGATGAACTCGTCCATATTCGCTTCAAGCAGATCGCCCAAACGACGCAGAGCTGCTGCTCGATCAGTAGCCGGTGTTTTGTTCCAGATGCCATATCCTTTGACAGCAGCAACAACTGCTGCTTCCACGTCATCACTGGTGGCCTGCACCAGATTACCGACCTTCTCAGCCAGTTTTGCCGGATTCACGACATCAACCGGGGTTCCGGAAACCAGTTTGCCGTCGATCAGCGGGGCCGCGTTCCAGGTCTTGCCCTGAATTTCGGCAAGCTTGGCATTAAGCGGCAGCAACATATTGGTATCGGTCAGGTCAATACCACGCGAATTGACGCGCCCTGCACCATAAAGATCGACCGGTGCCGGGATCTTCGGGTGGCCCTTACGCGGAAGTGCCGCCATCTTTTCAATCGGATCGGCGATCATTTCCTCGATCGGCAGCTGTTCGTCCTGAATACGGTTCACGAAGCTGGTATTCGCACCGTTTTCCAGAAGACGACGCACCAGATAAGCCAGAAGGTCTTCATGTGTGCCGACGGGGGCATAAACGCGACACGGAACATTTTCGCCAGCCTTGTCGACGATCTGCTCATAAAGGGCCTCGCCCATACCGTGCAAACGCTGGAATTCAAAGGTACGGTCATTGCCCGCCATTTCAAGGATGGAGGCAACCGTATGCGCATTGTGGCTTGCGAACTGGCAATAGAATGCATCGCGACGTGACAGCATCAGTTTGGCGCATGCCAGATAGGAAACGTCGGTTGATGCCTTGCGCGTGAAGCACGGATAGCCTTCAAAACCGTTTTCCTGACTGAATTTGACTTCGGTATCCCAATAGGCCCCCTTCACAAGGCGCACCATCATTTTGCGACCGACCTTGGTCGACAGGTCTGCCAGCCATTCCAGCACATAATATGCACGTTTCTGATAGGCCTGAACCGCCAGACCATAACCTTCCCAGCCATCAAGTTCAGGGTCGGCAAAGACCGCACCAATCACATCAAGTGACAGGTCAAGACGGTTGGCTTCCTCGGCATCGACGGTGAAACCGATGTCATATTTCTTGGCAAGCAGTGCGAGCTGTTTCAGACGCGGCGTCAGTTCGTTCATGACGCGGTCATAATTGGCGAAATCATAACGCGGATGGATCGCCGACAGCTTGACCGAGATACCCGGGCTGTGGATCGGACCACGACCATTGGCGACACGGCCAATATCGTTGATCGCGTCTTCATAGGCCTTGTAATACCGATCTGCGTCTTCCATCGTACGGGCTGCTTCGCCCAGCATGTCGTAGGAATAGCGATAGCCCTTTTCCTCGTTCGCCTTGGCACGAACGGCGGCCTCGTCAATGGTGCGGCCCATAACGAACTGGCGCCCCATGATGCGCATCGCATGGTTGAATGCCTTGCGAATGACCGGCTCGCCCGACCGCGCAATCATGCGTTTCAGCAAACGGCCCGGATCGGCCTTTTCCGCCTTGCCAAACTTGATGACCTTACCGGTCAGCATCAGCCCCCAGGTCGAGGCATTCACAAAGAAGCTGTCTGAATGTCCCAGATGGCTCTGCCAGTTTGCGTCGAACAGCTTGTCCTGAATAAGCTTGTCAGCCGTCACCGCATCGGGCACGCGCAGCAGCGCCTCGGCCAGACACATCAGAATGACGCCTTCCTTGCTTGAAAGCTCGTATTCGTGCAGCAGCGCATCAATGCCGCTTTTGCCGTTATCGGCCTTACGGACATTGGCGACCAGCTGATAGGCCTTGGCCTGCACACGTGCAGTCTGTTCGGGGCTCAGACGCGCCTTTTCGATAAGGCGCTCGACCGCGGCTTCTTCGTCGGCACGATAGGCATCACGGATCTGGCTACGGATGGCATTCGGTTGGGGCAATTCAGTGCGGAACATCTAGTTCGACCTCTCCCTGCAGTATTGACTTTCACGGGCTCCGTCACAGGACAAAGTGCTGTTTTCAGAGCCTGATGGCACCTCTATGACGACAGACATTATTATTTCACCCAAAAAATGTGCTGCCAATTTTCGGTAAAATACGATATATCATCCAAACAATTCGACTTTAAGCAGTCACAAACACTGGTTAGTTTATTATTATGCAGAAGAACCAAAAGAGCCTCGACAAGATCGACAAGCAGATCCTGCGGGAACTCCAGAACGACGGACGGATGTCCAATGTGGAACTGTCGCGCCGGGTCAATCTCAGCCCGACGCCCTGCCTTGAACGTGTACGTCGCCTCGAACAGCACGGCTTTATTACCGGCTATATGGCGACCCTTGATCCGCGCAAGCTTAACCAGTCTCTGGTCGTCTTTGTCGAAATCACCCTGGATCGCACCACCCCGGACGTTTTTGACGTATTTGCCGCCGCCATTCGCAAGCTGCCGGAAATTGAAGAATGTCATATGGTCGCTGGCGGCTTCGATTACCTCGCCAAACTGCGAGTTGAAGACATGTATGCCTATCGCGAGTTTCTTGAACGCCTGTCATCAGTGCAGGGTGTGAGCCAGACTCATACATATGTCGTCATGGAAGAAGTAAAAGTCCGTCCGGGCATCACGATCCCCTGATCGACTGTTTTTTGGTTGCTTTGCAATAGCTTAATGCGCACAATCCGTGAAATTCAAACAGGATGAAAACCTGTTAGGGTCGGCTATTGCCCAAAAGAAACCAAACAAGTCAGGCGCAGGAAAATGTCAGAAGTCAGTTTCTATTTCGATTTTTCTTCACCCTACGGTTATCTCGCTGCCGAGCGAATGGAAGAATTCGAATCGCGTGTCGGGGTTACGGTCATCTGGCGTCCCTTCATGATTGGTGCTGCCTTCAAACAGACAGGACAAAGCCCGCTGCTTAGCCAGCCGATTCGTGGCAAATATTTCCGCCACGACATGGAACGATGTGCGCGCCTGCAAGGTACTCCCTTCAATATCCCCGACAACTTCCCCTATTCGGCACTTGTTCCAACACGGGCATTCTACTGGCTTGAGTCGCGGTCCCCGGCCCTTGCCCGGCGTTTTGCCAAGGACATCTATCGCGGCTATTTTGCCGACGGGCTTGACATGGCAAACCCGGAAAACGTTTTTGCCGCGGCCACACGTCATTCG
Organism: Thalassospira profundimaris; assembly: GCF_003326795.1. Taxonomy (GTDB): domain Bacteria; phylum Pseudomonadota; class Alphaproteobacteria; order Rhodospirillales; family Thalassospiraceae; genus Thalassospira; species Thalassospira profundimaris_C. The sequence goes on from NZ_JPWI01000007.1 coordinate 84,926, forward strand.
ATCAATCCCGGTGAAATGCGTCTGGCCGTTGAGTCGCAACGCTGGAAAGACCGCACCCGTGAAGTCACCGACGAGGCCATTGCCCTTGGCGCATTCGGATCCCCCTTCTTCTTTTACGAGGACGAACCGTTTTTCGGGAATGACCGCCTTGATCAACTCGAACAGTGGATTTCATTGCGCCGAAGCACAGCAAACAGCCTGCCTGGCTAACCAACCGTGATCTTTGCATATTGACCTTTCCAGATGCCGGATTTGACAAAACCCGGCTGAATATTGATGCGAACAGATACGCTTTCGCGCGAAACAGGCAGCGCCAGAGAGCATATAAAACCGCAGAATACTGCGCATAAATCGTGATCACGCCTCATATATACAAATCCGGTACTGAAATACCGATTTAATATTGACGTTTACGTAAACTTCACCCATAACAACAGCCATAAACACCACTCACTCGGGCGACCGATTGCCCATAACAAACGGTGCAGACGGACAATGACGGTACTGAAATCTGCGGTGAATTCCCGTTCCGAAGAGTTCCGCAACAATGCCGAACACATGGAAAAACTGGTTGCTGATCTTCGTGAACAGATCGCGACGGTAAAGCTGGGCGGCGGCGAACGCGCCCGCGAGCGTCACACAAGCCGCGGAAAGCTGCTGCCACGCGAACGTATTCGCCAGCTTCTTGATATCGGATCGCCGTTTCTCGAACTCTCCCAGCTTGCGGCATATGGCATGTATGGGGATGAGGACGTCCCGGCAGCCGGCATTATCACCGGCATTGGGCGGGTTTCCGGCATCGAATGCGTGATTGTTGCCAATGATGCGACGGTCAAGGGTGGTTCCTACTACCCGATGACGGTTAAAAAGCATCTTCGCGCTCAGGAAATTGCGCTTGAGAACAATCTGCCCTGCATCTATCTGGTTGATAGTGGCGGTGCCAACCTGCCGCGTCAGGATGACGTATTTCCTGATCGCGATCATTTCGGGCGCATCTTCTTTAATCAGGCAACCATGTCGTCGAAGGGCATCCCGCAGATCGCCGTTGTTATGGGGTCTTGCACCGCGGGCGGTGCCTATGTTCCGGCCATGTCGGATGAAAGCATCATCGTGCGCAAGCAGGGCACCATCTTCCTGGGTGGTCCGCCGTTGGTAAAAGCTGCAACTGGTGAAGTTGTTTCAGCCGAAGACCTTGGTGGTGCGGATGTGCATTGCAAAACGTCCGGTGTCACTGATCATTACGCACAGGATGACAATCATGCGCTTTCGATTGCGCGCGATATCGTCAAGAACCTGAACTGGACCAAGAACCCCGGCCTGACTTTGACCGAGCCCCGTGCGCCTTCCTACGACCCGCGCGAGATTTATGGCGTGGTGCCAACCGACACCAAGAAACCCTATGACGTGCGCGAAATCATTGCCCGCATCGTTGATGGCTCGGACTTTGATGAATTCAAGGCGCAGTACGGGACAACCCTTGTCACCGGCTTTGCCCGTATCTTTGGCTATCCGGTCGGGATCATCGCCAATAACGGCATCCTGTTTTCCGAAAGCGCGCTTAAGGGGGCGCATTTCATCGAACTTTGCGCCCAGCGCGGCATTCCCCTGGTGTTTCTGCAAAATATTACCGGCTTCATGATTGGCCGCAAATATGAAAGCGGCGGAATTGCCAAGGATGGCGCAAAGCTTGTCACCGCTGTTGCCACCGCCAATGTGCCAAAATTCACCGTTCTGATCGGTGGATCATTTGGTGCTGGCAACTATGGTATGTGTGGTCGTGCCTATAGCCCGCGCTTCCTGTGGATGTGGCCAAATGCCCGAATCTCTGTGATGGGCGGCGAACAGGCCGCAAATGTTCTGACCCAAATTCGTGCCGATGCCGCCGAGAAACGCGGGGAAACCTGGCCCGAGGCCGAACAGGAAGCATTCAAGGCCCCGATCCGCGATCAGTATGAAGAACAAGGCCATCCCTATTACGCCTCTGCCCGCTTGTGGGATGATGGCGTGATTGATCCGGCTGATACCCGCATGGTTCTTGGCCTTGGCCTGTCGGCAGCACTGAACAAACCGGTCGAAGAAACCCGGTTTGGCGTGTTCAGAATGTGAGGCCGCCATGACCAATGTAAACACCAATAACATTTCTGATGCCGCCATCTGCGAAATTGCGGAAAACGGCGTTGCCACCATCACGCTCAACCGTCCTGACATTCATAACGCCTTTGACGATGTTCTGATTGCCGACCTGACAGCAAAGATCGAAACCCTTGATGCCGATCCGCTGGTACGCGCGATCATCCTGACCGGAGCAGGCAAAAGCTTCTCTGCCGGGGCCGATCTGAACTGGATGAAACGCATGGCCGGTTACAGCCATGCTGAAAACCTTGCTGATTCACGCGCCCTTGCAAAACTGATGAAGGTTTTGAACTTCGCATCAAAACCGACCATCGCACTGGTCAACGGGGCTGCCTTTGGCGGCGGGGTTGGGTTGGCTGCGTGCTGTGACATCGTGATTGCATCGGATCGTGCAAGTTTCTGCCTGTCTGAAGTCAAGCTTGGCCTGATCCCGGCTGTCATTTCGCCCTATGTGGTCGAAGCCATCGGGGTTAATCAGGCACGCCGTTATTTCCTGACCGCCGAACGGTTTAACGCCGAAACCGCCAAACAGATCGGACTGGTTCACGAAATCGTTTCCGGCGATGAATTGGCTGCGCGCGGCGATGAAATAGCAAATATACTGCTGGCCAACGGTCCGGCTGCCATGCATGCCGCCAAAGACCTGATCTATGCGGTTGCCAACAAACCGATTTCGGACGCCGTCATTGACGATACCGCGCACCGCATTGCCGATCAGCGTGCAAGCGATGAAGGCCGCGAAGGCGTTGGTGCCTTTCTGGAAAAACGTCCCGCGAACTGGAGCAAGAAATAATGCCCCGTAAACTATTGATCGCCAACCGCGGTGAAATTGCATGTCGTGTGATCAAGACAGCCCGCCGCATGGGCATTACGACTGTTGCTGTTTATTCCGATGCGGATACCAATGCGCTCCACGTCAAACATGCCGACGAGGCCTATCACATCGGTGCTCCGGCCCCCAAGGACAGCTATCTGCGCACCGACCGTCTGCTTGAAGTCATTGCGCAATCCGGGGCTGATGCGGTTCATCCCGGTTATGGTTTTCTTTCGGAAAATGCCGGTTTCGCCGATGCGCTTGAAAAGGCAGGCTGCGTTTTTGTTGGCCCGCCAGCCAGTGCCATTCGCGCCATGGGGTCAAAATCCGAAGCCAAGAAAATCATGGGCAAGGCCGGCGTGCCGCTGGTCCCCGGTTATCACGGTGAAGATCAGGACCCTGACCTTTTGGCAGCAGAGGCCGATAAAATCGGCTATCCGGTTCTGATCAAGGCATCGGCCGGTGGTGGTGGCAAAGGTATGCGTGCCGTTGAAAAAGCGTCTGATTTCAAGGATGCCCTGATCAGCTGCAAACGTGAAGCTGCCAGCAGCTTTGGTGATGACCATTGCCTGATTGAAAAGCTGATCGTCAAACCGCGCCATGTCGAAATTCAAGTCTTTGCCGACAGTCATGGCAACGCGGTCTATCTGTTTGAACGTGACTGTTCGCTTCAGCGTCGCCATCAAAAGGTGATCGAAGAAGCCCCTGCCCCCGGAATGACCGAAGAATTGCGTGCCCAAATGGGTCAGGCCGCCGTCGATGCAGCGAAGGCCATTGGCTATCAAGGCGCTGGCACGGTTGAGTTCCTTCTGGATGCGTCGGGCAGTTTCTATTTCATGGAAATGAATACCCGTCTTCAGGTCGAACATCCGGTGACCGAGAAAATCACCGGCGAGGATCTGGTGGAATGGCAGTTGCGTGTGGCCGACGGTGAAAAACTGCCCAAGGCACAGGAAGAACTGTCGATCAACGGGCATTCCTTTGAAGTCCGCATTTATGCCGAAGATCCGCAGAATGATTTCCTGCCCGCCACCGGCAAGCTTGTTCATATGCGCATGCCACGCGAAACCGAACATGTTCGTGTTGATACCGGCGTCTATGAAGGCGGCGAGGTATCAATCCATTATGACCCGATGATCGCCAAGCTGATCACCTGGGATGTCGATCGTAAATCGGCCCTGCGTCGCATGGCATCCGCCCTTGATGATGTACAGATCGTTGGCGTCACCACCAATACCGGTTTCCTTGGCAATATTGCCCGCCATCCGGCCTTTGAGCGCGGTGAAGTCGAAACCGGCTTTATCCCGCATTATCAGGATGCCCTGATCCCGGCCCCGGCAACCCCGGATAACGAGGCACTGGCATTTGCCGCCCTTGATATCCTGCTGACCCGCGATGCCGAGGCTGCCCGTCACGCTGCGCAAAGCAACGATCCCTATTCCCCCTGGAACAGCACGGCCGGTTTCCGTCTGAATGACGATAACCACCATGATCTGATCCTGCGCCACGAAGGATCGGATATTGCGGTCAAGGTCCATTACCGCGACCAGGGTTATGTCATCGACATGCCTGACGGAAACGCTGTCATCGCATCTGCCGAACATGACGAAAACGGCGCGATTGTTGCCAAGCTCGATAATGTCCGCAAACGGGCAACCGTCCTGCGCGATGGCAATCGTATGACAATATTCCGGGCCGGTCGTCTTGATCGTCTCGACATCTTTGATCCGCTGGCAGCAGCCGGTGGCAATGAAGGTGCCGGTGGCGGCCTAACCGCCCCGATGCCCGGTAAAATCATCGCCGTGATGGCCGAGACAGGCCAAACCGTGACCGCCGGGGACAAGCTTGTCATTATGGAAGCCATGAAGATGGAACACACCATTTCCGCTCCTGTTTCGGGCACGGTCAGGGAAGTGTTCTTTGCCGTAGGTGATCAGGTTGACGATGGTGCAGAACTGATCGCGATCGAGGAGGCCGAATAATGGCCGCGATTTCCGATCTTCCCAGCCGGGTCAAAATCGTTGAAGTCGGCCCACGCGACGGGCTTCAGAACGAAAAGACCATGGTCGCGACCGCCACCAAGGTTGAACTGATCAACCGGCTTAATAATGCCGGTTTGTCAGTGATCGAGGCCACCGCCTTTGTCAGCCCGAAATGGGTCCCGCAAATGGCCGATGCACCCGATGTCATGGCACAGATCACCCGCAAGGCCGGTGTGACCTATCCGGTTCTGACCCCAAACCTTAAGGGGCTTGAAGCCGCCATAGCCAGCGGCGCAACCGAGGTTGCGGTATTTGGTGCGGCATCAGAAAGCTTCTCGCAAAAGAACATTAACTGTTCGATTGCCGAAAGCCTTGATCGTTTTCGTCCGGTAACCGATGCCGCACGCGAAGCGGGTCTTGCCGTGCGTGGTTATGTATCCTGTGTTTTGGGTTGCCCCTATGAAGGCGAAATTGCGCCTGCAAAGGTCGCCGAGGTTTCAAAGGCCCTTTATGACATGGGTTGCTATGAAATCAGTCTGGGCGATACCATTGGAACCGGCACACCGACCAAGGCACAGGCGATGATTGACGCCGTTGCCAAGCATGTTCCGGTCGAAAAACTCGCTGCGCACTTCCATGACACCTATGGCCAGGCACTCGCCAATTTGCTGGCCGTGCTTCAGATGGGTGTTGCCACCATCGACAGTTCGGTTGCCGGTCTTGGCGGCTGCCCCTATGCCAAGGGGGCGAGTGGCAATGTCGCAACCGAGGACGTCGTCTATATGTTGAACGGCCTTGGCATCGACACCGGCATCGATCTTGAAAAGCTGGCCGAGACAGGAAGCTGGATTTGTGATCAGATAGGAAGATCAAGTGCTTCGAAGGTTAATCTGGCCTTTGCGGCGAAACGATCCACTGCCGGGGAATAATTGATGGGCCCGTCAAATTACAGCTTCCGACGGGCCACCCCAAATGATCTGCCAATGATTGGCCGCTGGTTACACGTCCCGGAAGTTGTCCGCTGGTGGGGCGACCCGGCCGAACAGATTGAACTGATTTCCGAAGATGTCGAACTGCCTGAAATGGCGACCCTGATTGTGTCATACCGCAATCGGCCATTTGCCTTTGTGCAGCATTACGACGCCCATCAATGGCCACAAGCCCATTTCGATCCCCTGCCCGAAAACACCCGTTGTCTTGATGCCTTTATCGGGGTGCCCGACATGATGGGATGTGGGCATGGTCAGATGTTTTTAAAAACGCTGACAAGGATGCTGTTTGAACGCGGCGCGCCAATGATCGGCATTGACCCGGACCCGGAAAACGAACGCGCCATTCGCTGTTATGAGGCCATCGGCTTTGTTGCCGGACGCGAATATGAAACCGCCAAGGGGCCGTGCCTTTTAATGACACTGGCCCCCTGACAATCCAATTCAAATTGATCAGCAATCCTGATCAGGCCGCGCGAACCGAATTCAGGAATTGTTCGACCTTGGTGCGCAGGATTTCGGATTCCTTTGACAGTTCCCCCGCCGCCCCCAGGACCTGTTCGGCTGCTACACCGGTGGATCCGGCGGCTTCGTTCACACTGACGATGTTTGTCGTGACATCTGATGTACCCACCGATGCTTCCTGAACATTGCGGGTGATTTCAAGGGTTGCAGCCCCCTGTTCCTCAACGGCACTGGCGATGGCAGATGAAATTTCGCTAATTTCGGCGATGGTGGTCGAAATCGCTGCGATGGCTGTTACCGCACCCTCTGTTTCATTCTGAATGCCGGTGATCTGCGCAGTTATATCCTCGGTCGCACGTGATGTTGCCGTGGCAAGGTTTTTGACCTCGGCGGCAACAACCGCAAAGCCCTTGCCAGCATCACCCGCACGGGCGGCTTCAATCGTCGCATTCAGCGCCAGCAGGTTTGTCTGTTCGGCAATGTCACTGATCAATCCGACAACATCGCCAATTTTCTGCGCAGCCTCTGCCAGTCCACGGACCTGTGCATTGGTTTTTTCAGCGTCATCAACCGCACGCCCCGCCACCGCGGTCGATTGGCTAACCTGTTGATTGATCTCGGCAATGGAGGCACTAAGTTGTTCGGTCGCACTGGCAACCGTCTGCACATTGGTCGATGCCTGTTCTGCAGCGGCGGCAACGATACCTGACTGTCGGCTGGTTTGTTCCGCCGTGCTGCTCATACCGGTTGCCGTTGCCTGCATTTCAGTAGCAGCCGATGCCAGTGTTTTAAGAACCTCTGAGATATCGGCATCGAACCCGGATGTCAGTTCGCTGATTTTGCGCGCACGTTCTTCGCGCTTACGCGCCGCTTCAACTTCCTGAGCCGCAAGTTCATCGGCCTTGATCATGTTTTCCTTGAAAACCAGTACGGCCCTGGACATCTCGCCGATTTCATCTCCACGATCCTGACAGGGAATGTCAGCTTGCTTATCCCCACCGGCCAGGTCATTCATGGTCGCCGTGATCAGGCGGATTGGCTTTGATATTCCAGCTCCGATCAACCAGGCAGCAAAGCACCCCAGAGCAACAGCAATCACTGACAATATTGTTGTCAGTAGTTCTGACTGAAGGGCCGCCTTCGTCGCATGTGGCCCCAGTTCATCCTGCTCGGCCTTCACCGAAAGCTTCAGGTTCTCAAGGTCAGCAGCAATAATTGGTCCAACCCGATCCAGCGTGCCGTTTACAAGATCAATACGGTTCGGATCGTCAGCAGGCATGGACAGGATCCTGTCAAAGGTCTCTGCATATATTTTGAGATTCTTTTCCGCGTCCTCGACGACTGCCTTGCGTTCCGGCTCCGATAAATGAGCAAAGAGCTCTTCATTAAGTGCCAGCGTCGATGCAAGACGTTCCTTCACCTTATTGGCGGAAGCCGCACTGCCCGTTAGCAGATAATCTTTGACTGAAACCCGTGCCTCCAGAAGATTAGCTTGTACACGTCCTGCCTGATTTGATTGCAAGGCAACCTGACGATAACGGACGAAATCGTCGCTGACGCTGGCAATAGACAAAACACCAAGCAAAGCGATACCGGCAAGCAAAAGCAATACCATGCCAAAGCCACCGAAAACCTTGGTCGATATTTTAAGATTATTGAATGCCCCGATCATGAAAAGCCCCCGACAAGCAACGTTATCAGAATAAACTTCGATAAGTTGAATATAAGCAGCACCATAGGCCTCGTCACAAAATGTGTGACCGATATCACAACCGCAGCCTCTGAATTACACCAAAGAGCCATCCATCAAACAACACAACAACCAAAGATTGCAGCTCCGCCAATGAAAAAGGGCACCAACCTTGGTGCCCTTGACGTGATACTGGGATCAAGTGGTCAGGAAGCTTTCTGATCCAATGCGACACGACGACGTTCGCGCAGCGACTGTGCTGTCACGCGACCATCGCCAGTCGGCTGGTAATAGACAGACATTTCCTTCAGGGCCGCGCGCACCTTGGTCAGGGCTGTTTCCCCATCGACCTTGAGGTCATAGGAATCGAAGCCGCAGCGATGCATATAAAGAATTTGGTCACGAAGCACGTCGCCAATCGCGCGAAGCTCCCCCGTAAAGCCCATCCGTTCTCGTAACACACGACCATATGAATAGCCGCGTCCATCCGTGTAGGCGGGGAAGTTCACCGTGATGATCGACAGGCGATCAAGGTCATCTGCCAGATCTTCGGGCACATCACCGGGATTAAGCTGCACGCCCAAACCACCATTGCGCCCCAAAAGGTGGTCACGCTCTTCCATGAAGCGTGCCAACGGTACAATCAGGTTTTCATCGCTGGATGGAAGATCGCCCTCGGCACCAACCGTGACCCATTCCTGTTCGATCACGCTGTCATTCTTAACGATCGCCATAAAGCACCTCCTTGAACGGGTCCATGCCGACACGACGATAGGTGTCGATGAAACGTTCGCCGCTTTCGCGGATATCAATATATTTGGTCACCAGACTTTCGATGGCATCAACGACTTCGGCTTCGGAGAAACCGGCACCGGCGATCTTGCCGATCTCGGCATTCTCGCTGGCATCGCCGCCAAGAGTGATCTGATAGAATTCCTTGCCGCGTTTATCGAGGCCAAGAATACCGATATGCCCCACATGGTGATGCCCGCAGGCATTGATGCAGCCAGAAATCTTGATCTTGAGTTCCCCGATATCGTGCTGACGATCCAGATCGCCGAAACGCTCGGAAATACGCTGTGACAGCGGGATAGACCGCGCGGTTGCCAAGGCGCAGTAATCAAGCCCCGGGCAGGAAATGATATCGGTCACGTAACCGAGGTTTGCCGTACCAAGACCCGCTGCATCAAGTGCAGTCCAAAGCGCAAACAGATCGGCTTTCTTCACATGCGGCAGAACAAGGTTCTGTTCATGGGTCACGCGGACATCGCCAAAGCTGTATTTTTCCGAAAGATCGGCAACCAGTTCCATCTGGCTATCAGTCGCGTCACCCGGAATACCGCCAATCGGTTTCAGCGATACGTTGGCAATCGCATAGCCCGGCTGTTTGTGTTCGATCACATTCGAACGCACCCAGTTAAAGAAGCGACGGTTTGCAGCCTTGTGAACTTCAAAATCGGCGTCATCATCAGACAGGGTTTCGAAGGCAGGCGGAGTGAACTGCGCAATGTAATGTGCAATTTCCTCGTCACTGACACGAAGCGATCCGTCCCTGATCTGTGCCCATTCCTCTTCGACCAGATCGCGGATTTTATCGATACCTTCCTCGTGAACGAGGATCTTGATCCGTGCCTTGTACTTGTTATCGCGACGGCCAAAACGGTTATAAACGCGCAGGATGGCTTCGAGATACGAGAACAGGTCGTTCTTGCCGATGAAGTCACGGATGGTCTTGCCAACAAATGGCGTACGGCCCAGGCCACCACCAACGATCACTTCAAAGCCGGTCTCGCCAGCCTCGTTCTGATGCATGCGAAGGCCGATATCGTGCACCTTCACCGCTGCACGGTCATTGGGCGAACCGGTGACAGCGATTTTGAACTTACGCGGCAGATAGGTGAATTCCGGATGGAAGGTCGACCACTGACGGATCAGTTCGCAATAGGGACGCGGATCTTCGATCTCGTCAGCTGCCGCACCGGCATACTGGTCTGTCGTGGTATTACGAATGCAGTTGCCCGACGTCTGGATCGCATGCATCTCGACATTGGCAAGATCAAGCAGCGCATCCGGGATTTCATCGAGCTTCGGCCAGTTGTACTGGATGTTCTGGCGCGTGGTGAAATGGCCATAGCCCTTGTCATATTTACGCGCAATCGAACCAAGCTCACGCAGCTGATCGGCGCGCAGGGTGCCATAGGGAATGGCCACGCGCAGCATATAGGCGTGCAGCTGAAGATACACACCGTTCATAAGACGCAGCGGGCGGAACTGTTCTTCGGTGATGTCACCGGCCAGACGGCGTTTTACCTGTTCACGGAACTGCTCGGTGCGTTCCTGAACAAGCTGGCGGTCAAAATCGTCGTAACGATACATGGGGTCTCTCCTTATACCGCCTGATAGCCAAGGTCTTCACGGACACTTGGGCCTTTGGTGCGCAGAACTTCGCGGTATTTTGTCGGAACCAGTCCGCCGTCCTGCTGTTCGACATCAATCAGATACGGCCCGACGATCACAACGTCGAGCTCAGGGGCGCTTGCCTGGGCAAGGATCGCCTCGGCGGCATCTTTTCCGTCGGCAACGCGGGAATCATTGATGTTCTCGCTCCAACCACCATCAGCGGTCAGGAACACCACCAACCCGTCACCCAGACGGTTTGCCGTGACAACTTGCAGGGACATTCGGTTCTCTCAGCCTGTATATCTCTCGGGTTTGGTCCTATGGCGGGACCTTTTCTGCACAAGAATTTGTCTGATTAACCTCAAATGGTCAAGTTTTTTTGTTAAATATACTTAATTACACAATTTTATGTGTTTAATTAATCCACCCTTGACCCCTGATCGTACTGGTTCTAGGTCAGGACACAGAATATTGCCCCGCGATGAAACGACCTCAAAAGAAGCCTGAAAAATGCCCCTTCACATCATCAAGCTCAGCGTCGGAACAGAAACACCGGAAGGTTTGCGCGAATGGCAAACATGGTTCCAGTCTGCCTATGGCCGGGTTTATCACACCACGCGGATGACCCCGAAACGCCGCGACGAGATTCTTGATGGCGGATCGATCTATTGGGTTTTCAAAGGGGCTATACGATGCCGTCAGCGCGTCATCGACCTGGAAGAGTTCGTCAATGAGGAAGGCACAAAATACTGCCGCATCGTGCTTGATCCCGAACTGATTGAAACCCGTCCCTATCCGCATCGCGCATTTCAGGGATGGCGCTATCTGACCGCCGACAAATGCCCGCCCGATGACAAGCAGGGGGGCGGCACCGAAACCCTGCCCGACGACATGGCCGATGAATTGCGAGATCTTGGTTTGATTTGATCGCGCCCCTTTCGGCGTTCAGACCGGGGCCATGGCCCCGTCATCGTCAATCTCGCGCAGGGTTGCTGCGACTTCCTGCTTAAGCCAGTTGACAAAGGCCTGCACACGCGGCCGCCGCAGATGTTCTTCCGGATAAACCAGATAATAGGCCCCGTTTGACGCCACGGTTTGTGGAAAGGGCCGAACAAGATTTCCGGCCTTAAGATCAAGGGCGGCAAGACTTGTCCGCGCCATGCCGATCCCCTGCCCCATCAGTGCTGCCTGAATAACCATGTCTCCCGAATTAAATCGAAGGCCGCGACTGACATCCACGCCGCTGACGCCAACTCCATCAAGCCAGAATTCCCAGTCTGCGGCATGGGGATGGTCAAGCACCGCCGTTGCGTCATGAAGCAGCTGATGGCCCGCAATGTCCTTGGGGGTTTTCAGGCCGGGATTGCTTGCAAGATAGGCCGGGCTGCATACCGGAAACGATTCATCGCGCATCAGCATTTCACAATGCAGGTTCGGATATTTGCCATTCCCAAACCGCACGGCAAGATCAATGCCCTCGGTGCGCAAATCAACCATCCGGTCATCGGCATGAATACGCACATCGATGTCAGGATAGGCTTCACGGAAATATCCCAGTCTGGGCACCAGCCATTTCACGGCAAAACTTTGAAGAACACTGACGGTGACCACACCGGTTTCCTCGACCAGCATCAAACGTTCGATTTCATCAGAAATTCGCGAAAAGCCGGCTGTTGTGGCATGGGCCAGCTGTGCTCCTTCCTCAGTCAGATAGATCTGACGCGGCAAACGGTGAAACAGTTTGAAACCAAGATAATCTTCAAGCTGCCGCACCTGCTGGCTGATCGCGCCCTGCGTCACAAACAGCTCCTCGGCCGCTTTGGTAAAGCTGAGATGGCGGGCAGCGGCATCAAAGGCACGCAGGGACTGCAATGGCGGAAGTCGCATCTGGCTTCTCCGAATTCATGAATTAGTTGAACTAATCCGATTGATCAGAAATCGTCGTTTGTCATCAACCAAACATATCAGCAATATGGTTTTCACAGCAAACATTGCATTAGCAATATTAACTCATGGAGAAGATCATGGCTTACACGGCTTGCCCTGCTCCTGCGTCACGGGAGTCTCACCAGAACGCGCAAAATACGCTTTCAATCGTTGCAACCATGCTGCGTCCATCACATCTGACCGCAGCCCTCAACAGCCTCTCAGACCGGTACTCCCGGTTTGTCGAAATCCGCCGTCAACGCAGAACCCTTATGTCGCTGTCTGACGCACAACTTCTTGATATCGGACTGACGCGCGCCGATGCCGAGGAAGAATACCGGCAGTCTTTCCGGCTGCTTTAACACCAGTCGGACCTGCTGTGCTTCCGCCCCCACGGATTTCACAGTCAGAACAGGTCCGCCCTTCGCGCCACCAGCACAATCCGCCAAAACCCGGTTGATCCCCTGATCGACCGGGTTTCTTTTTTTTAGCGATCAGACGATATACGGCCTACCCGGATAAATTGATCCAGTTCATTGCAAGTTACTGCTTTATCGCGCAAACTTTTCAAAGTGGTCTTCAAGAACTTTGGATTTCCGGACATGAGTGAGAGCAAAAAAACCCACCAAAAGTCGACGCCATCCTCGAACAGGAATGAATCCGAGCCGGTGCGCGCAGCAACCCGTCATACAGGCAAAAGCCGTGCTGCCGCCAACAAGACGGCCGCTCTTACCAGGCTTGACAAGGAAACCAAGGATCGATTTTTGCTTGATGCCGAGAACATGACAATGGACCGCCTTGACGACAAACCATCAAAGGCTGACTTTGTCATCACTGCTCCCAACGGTGATCTCCCGCCTGATATCAGCGCTGATCCCATGGCACGCGCCAAGAAGATGCCTGGCAAACAATATCTTGAATTGATCGCCCCGCTTCATATCGAACTTCTGAAATTGCAAAACTGGATCAAGGCCGAAAACCTTAAATCCCTGATCATTTTCGAAGGACGTGACGCCGCCGGAAAAGGTGGCACCATCAAACGGTTCACCGAACACCTGAACCCGCGCGGGGCGCGCATTGTCGCTCTTGGCAAACCCAACGACCGGGAACTGACCCAATGGTATTTCCAGCGTTACATTGAACATTTGCCAAGTGGTGGCGAAATGGCGCTGTTTGACCGTTCCTGGTACAACCGGGCCATGGTTGAACGGGTGATGGGTTTTTGCAGCATGTTTGATGTCAGCGAATTTCTGCAATCTGTCCCTGAACTTGAAAGAATGCTGATCCGGTCGAACATCCGCATGACCAAATTCTATTTCTCGGTCAGCAAAAAAGAACAGGCCAAACGGTTCAAACAGCGCAAGAACGATCCGTTGAAACAATGGAAACTCAGCCCGGTTGATCTGGCATCCCAGAATCTTTGGGACTCCTATACCGAAGCCAAGCGCGACATGTTCTTCCACACATCAACCACCGACAGCCCGTGGATCATTGTCAAATCCGACGACAAGAAACGTGCACGCATCAATGCCATGCGATTTTATCTGTCCCAGTTCGACTATCCCGGAAAGCGGCCAGAAATTCTGGTCTACGACCGGCGCATCATCCATAGCGTCGCCGAAGAGCTTGACGAGGACTAGAAGCTATCACGGCCTCTGGTCTTCCAGATCGTGAAAACATTGTCGCGGTAACATTTGCCTTCATTGACATTGCCCGCCTCGCAACCTTTACTGGTGACCATCAGTATTTGGGAGGCAAACAATGGCAAAATGTGCATTTATCGGTCTGGGTGTCATGGGATACCCGATGGCCGGTCACCTGCAAAAAGCAGGTCATGACGTAACTGTTTATAACCGTACGGCAGCCAAGGCAGAAAAATGGGTATCCGAATATGGCGGATCATCTGCCGCGACCCCGGCCGAAGCGGTCAAAGGGGCCGAATTCGTCTTTTCCTGCGTTGGCAATGATGACGATCTGCGCAGTGTCATGCTGGGCGATGGCGGCATGTTTGCCGGCATGGACAAGGGTGCGGTTCTGATCGACAACACCACCGCGTCAGCCGACGTTGCCCGCGAACTTTATACCGCGGCAAAGGAAATGGGCATTTCCTTTATCGACGCACCGGTTTCCGGTGGTCAGGCTGGCGCAGAGAACGGAGTTCTGACCGTCATGTGCGGCGGCGATCAGGCGGCTTTTGACCGAGCTGCCCCGGTTATTGATGCCTTTGCCCGTTCCTGCAAACTGATGGGCGAAAGTGGCGCTGGCCAGCTGACCAAAATGGTCAACCAGATTTGCATCGCCGGTCTGGTTCAGGGCCTTTCCGAAGGTGTTAATTTCGGTGTGAAAGCCGGTCTTGATATGGAAAAGGTTCTTGATGTGATTTCCAAGGGTGCCGCAGGCAGCTGGCAGATGGAAAACCGTGGCAGCACCATGGTTCAGAACAAATTCGACTTCGGCTTTGCCGTTGACTGGATGCGCAAGGATCTTGGAATTTGCCTTGAAGAATCCAAACGCAATGGCGCACGTCTGCCGGTAACGGCCCTTGTCGATCAGTTCTATGCACAGGTGCAGGAACGTGGCGGCAATCGCTGGGATACATCAAGCCTGATTGATCTGCTTGCCCGCGGGTAATCATATCGACATAGCCAAAAACAAAAGCGCGACCCATTCGGGCCGCGCTTTTTTTATACCTCAGAAACCCGCTTGCCTTACAGACCGGCGCGCAGCAGCGGCTCCACCTGATTGCGATAGGATGCCAGCGGACCATCATTGAAATAGCCGACCGCACATTCAAGGACAGAATCCCGATAGGAGTCATCGCCTTTTGGCATTTCTTCCTGAAGATTCTCGCGATTGTTTTTGCCAAGCCGCTCAATCACGATGTCCTGTTCACAGCTTTTGGCATCAAGCTTTGCCAGTGACTGGCGCGGATCACGACGACGCGATGGCAAGGCATTGGCAAGATCCACTTCACGTTCGAATTCGTCGTCATCGGCACGATTGACTTCGATATCAGGGATCACACCATTGCCCTGAACGATATGATTTTCGGGCGTCGTGTAATATCCCGTGGTGATTTTAAGACCACCACCCGATGTCAGAGGCATGATCCGCTGCATCGACCCCTTGCCAAACGAACGTTCGCCGATGATCACCCCGCGTCCGTTTTCACGCAGGGCTGCCGCCATAAGCTCCGCCCCGGATGCCGAGCCGCGATCAAGCAGAATTGCCATCGGCACCTTTTCAAAGTAATCGGCCCGATCTGCTTCGTAGCTGCGCAATTTGCGTTCTCCCCGGCCCTCGGTCGCAACGATCAGCCCGTCGGTCAGAAACTGATCAGCAATATCGGCCGCGCTATCAAGCAACCCGCCCGGATTGCGACGCAAGTCAACGATGATCCCGCGCGGATTGGCGACCTTGTCTTCAAGCTCGGCAAGATATTCCTGTGTCTGATCCAGTGTGGTTGCATCAAAACGCGATACGCGGATATATCCGATATCCTGATCAATAATACCGGCACTGACAGATGGCACTTCGATCCGTGCGCGTTTGACGGTGACATCAAAGCTGTCCTCGACACGCTGGATTGTCAGGGTAACCGGATCCCCGACCCGCCCGCGCATCCGGCGCACGGCCTCGGAAATCGGTTCGCCCGTCATCTGATAACCATCAATATGGGTAATACGATCGTCGGGACGCAAACCGGCCCGCGCGGCTGGCGTATCATCAATTGGCGATACGATCCTGATGCGTTTTTCATCATCAAGCGCAATGACAATCCCGACCCCGGCAAAGCTGCCTTCTGTACTTTCCTGCAGGCGACGGAACATGTCGTCCGTCATATAGGCGCTGTGGGGATCAAGATTGTGCAAGCTGTCATCAAGAACTGCACCGACAATACCGACCGGTGTTTTATCCTCTGTCTCGATATCACCCAGCATTGCGATGCTGTTTTCGACAAAGGCAACGCGATCGATTTTTTCGACATACTGTTCGGAAAGAACCTGAAGGGCCTCGACATAAAGCTTGTCTGCATGGGCAAATTGCTCGTCTGTCGCACCGGCGGTTACGCTGTCACGGTAGGCATCCAGAAACTTGCGTTCTTCATCACTTGGCCAGGCAGGCCCGGCACAGGCGACCAACCTCGTTCCGGCAAACGAAATCAATACCGCAAACAAAATTGGCAATAATCCTTTGCGCAGCAATAGCCTACTCCTGTCTTGCAACTTCAGTTCCGGATCGAAACCCGCATTCTTCCCGATGGTACATATGCACTTGTTTTCGAGGTTAATCGAATATGAATGCGACTTGATTGCGGCAAGTCTAGCCTGCCTTTTCGTGATTGGCGACCCCTCGGCGCGGATTTCCCGACGGAATTTGATCAACTGCTGATCAATCTTGTTTGAACTCACATATCGGAAGCTTTTGGGCGTTTTGCCAGTGGGGCAGCACAAACAGCCTTCAACCAATTTCGAAGACGGTTTTTTCATCACCGGGTCGAAACAGACTCGATCTTGGTGCATTGCAGCGTTATGCTGCGTCCAAACAATCAAAGTCGGCACAAAGCCGACTACACCGAGCGGGCGGCTCACAATTCAGGGAGACGTCTTTTTTCATGAGCGATTTTACGCCGCCAGTTTCCGATTTTCGGTTTTTGATCCATAACGTAATCGGCCTTGATACGGTTGCCGACCTTCCGGCCTTTTCCGAAACCAGTCCTGACCTTGTCGACGCCATCCTGGAAGAAGCAGGAAAGTTTGCGTCCTCAGTTCTCGCGCCAATCAACAGAACTGGCGATCAGGAAGGCGCCCGGCTTCTTGAAGACGGCACGGTGCGCACTGCATCTGGCTGGAAAGAGGCCTATGCGCAATTCTGCGAAGGCGGATGGCAGGGCATCTCCGCCCCCGAGGCCGAAGGTGGCATGGGGCTTCCGATCCTTCTTGGTGCCGCTGTTGCCGAAATGTGGCAAGCATCGAACATGGCCTTTGCGCTTTGTCCGATGCTCACCGCCGGTGCGATTGAGGCACTTGGCGCACATGGCTCGGAAGATCAGCGCGTCCTTTATCTGTCACGCATGATCAGTGGCGAATGGACTGGCACCATGAATCTGACCGAACCACAGGCAGGGTCGGATCTTTCAAAAGTTCGCAGCATGGCAGTGCCGACTGGCGACGGAACCTACAAAATCACCGGACAAAAGATTTTCATCACCTATGGCGACCACGATATGACCGAGAATATCGTGCATCTTGTTCTGGCCCGCACACCGGATGCCCCCGCCGGAGTTAAGGGCATTTCGCTGTTTATTGTGCCGAAATTCATTGTATCGGACTCTGGTGAAATCGGTGCGCGCAATGATGTCACCTGTGTTTCGCTTGAACACAAGCTTGGCATTCATGCCAGCCCGACAGCGGTTTTATCATTTGGCGATCAGGGAGGTGCCACCGGTTACCTTATCGGGGAAGAAGGCAAGGGCCTGGCATATATGTTCACCATGATGAACAATGCCCGTCTGGCCGTTGGTCAGCAAGGTGTTGCCATATCAGAACGTGCCTACCAGCAGGCACTTGAATATGCCCGCAACCGCAAACAGGGACGCGATCCGCAAACCGGCGACGATGCGCCGATCATCATCCATGGTGATGTTCAACGTATGCTGATGCGCATGCGGTCCTCGACCGAGGCGGCACGTGCTCTTTCGCTTTATGCAGCAGCACAGCTTGATCTTGCCCATCATCTGGAAGATGACAAGGCACGTGCCAATGCACAGGCGCGTGCTGATTTGCTAATCCCGCTGGTCAAGGCGTGGTCAACAGATCTTGGCGTGGATAATGCGTCTTTAGGTGTTCAGGTGCATGGCGGCATGGGCTTTATCGAGGAAACCGGTGCTGCCCAACACCTGCGTGACGCCCGCATAGCCCCGATTTACGAGGGAACCAACGGTATTCAAGCGCTTGATTTCATTGGACGCAAAGTCACGCGCGACAAGGCAGGGGCACTTGGCGCGCTGATCGCGGACATGCGCGCAACCATTGCCGATGTGACGAACGGAGATGCCAAACAGGCTGCAGGAACGCTTTCGAACGCGCTTGATGAGTTGGGAAAAAGCACTGCAATCGTCATTGAAAGGTGCAGTGCCGATGACAGGATGATGCAGGTGCTTGCTACACCATATGCTCGGCAGGCCGCTTTGTGTATTTCGGGATGGTTGATGTTACGCGCCATGAGCGTTGCGTCACAAAACGGTGTTTCTGACAGCTTCCAAGCTGCCAAACTCAAAAGTTGTCAGTTCTTCTTTGACCAGTTGCTTCCCGAAGCGACCTTTATGGCAACGCAGATTAAAAATTGTACTTCGATTGAGTTGCACGAAACCCAGCCACTATTTTGACAAACTCTTTGCCGAGATTGCCGTGCGCCATTGTTCTCTTTAGATGACGATGGCGCACCCTTTTCTACCTCACCTATCGGCCCACATCATCGAAGCGTTCATAAACGCCAACATTCGGAAATTCCGTACGGTTTGTCCCTATTTGGCGATAATTTCCTGTTTCGGTTTTTGATTGCTTCTCTATAATCCGCCCGATGAATCGCTTAACCCGATATATGCTTAAACAGCAGCTGATTATGATGGTGTTTGTGACACTGGGGCTTCTCTGTGTCATTTGGCTATCGCAAAGTCTGCGTTTTGTCGAAATGATCGTCAACCGGGGCCTGTCGATCTCGGTGTTTTTGCAGCTGACCTCGTTGTTGCTGCCAAGCTTTTTGACGATCATCATCCCGATTTCCTTGTTCTTCGTGATTGTCTTCACCTACAACAAGCTTATTCAGGATCGTGAGCTGATCATCATGCGATCAGCCGGGTTAAATCAGTGGGCGTTGGCCAAACCGGCACTGATGGTAGCGTTGATTTCGACAGCCGTCTGTTATTTCCTGACGCTGTTTTATCTGCCCTATAGCTATCAGCAATTCAAAGAGTTGCAGTTTTCGATCCGCAATGACTTTTCTTCTGTCCTTTTACAGGAAGGCAGCTTCACGGAACTTGATGGTTTGACCGTCTATGTGCGCGAAGTCGGCCGTGACAATGAATTGCTCGGTATTCTGGTTCATGATTCTCGCAATCCGGATCAGCAAACAACCATGATGGCCAAGCATGGTGCGCTGCTACGTACAGATGATGGCCCGCGCATTGTTCTCCTTGATGGCAACCGTCAGGAAGTGAACCCGGAAGACGGCACCATGTCGATCCTGTATTTCGACCGTTATGCCGTCGATATCGCGCAAAGCTCGGAAGACCCGGCAATGCGTTATCGCGAAGCACGTGAGCGCGACGTCTACAATCTCCTGACGGCCACGACCCCCGATGTTAATCCAAACGACATTGATGCTTTCCGGGCGGAAGGGCATGATCGTTTGATATCGCCATTGAATGCTATTGCTTTTGCCAGCATTGCGCTTGCGGTTCTGGTCTCAAGCAGCTTTTCACGTCGCGGACAGACTGGTCGGTTGCTCATCGCGATCGGTGTAATGGTGCTTTGTCAGGCCCTTGGTATTGCGATGAAAAACCTTGCTGCTAAAAACCCGGCACTGATACCCCTGATGTATGTCAACGCCTTCCTGCCGATCATCCTGGGGCTTTACTGGACATTCCGCGGACCTCAGATCCGCGCCAAACGCGCGACCGCAGAAGAGGCCGAAGCATGAGAATTTCACCGCTTCTGACATGGTATTTCGGCAAGCATGTTCTGTTGTCTATTCTTGCTATTCTGGCCCTTCTGATTGGCCTTATCCTGATTGGCGACACGATCGAACTTCTAAGGCGTGCTGGCGGCAAACCGGACGCGACAGTCGGCATCGTTTTGCAAATGGCGACCAGCCGCATTCCCTTCATGACGGAAAAAGTTCTGCCCTTTGCCGTCCTGTTCGGATCGATGTTCTCCTTCTGGAAACTTACCGGTAATCAAGAACTGGTAGTTACACGTGCAGCCGGCGTTTCGGCCTGGCAGTTTTTATTGCCGCCGATCCTGTGCGCCCTGATCCTTGGCAGCATTCAGGTCGGAGCGCTTAATCCACTGTCATCGATCCTTCTACAGCGCTATGAAACGCTCGAAGCACGCTACTTGCAGAATAACGTCAATGTGATGAACCTGTCTTCGAGCGGACTTTGGCTGCGTCAGGGCACGCAGGACGGGCAAGCCGTCATTTATGCCCGGGCCGTACGCAGTCAGCAAGGCGACCAGATTGATCTGCGAAATGTAACCATTTTTCGTTTCCAGAATTCTGATGACTTCACCACACGAATTGATGCTGCACGTGCAGTTCTCGAGCCCGGTACCTGGCATTTTTATGATGCATGGACATTCACTCCGGGGAAGGCTAGCGTGTTCTCGAACAACCTGAAACTTCCAACCAACCTGACAGCGCGCAAGATTCAGGATAGTTTTGCATCACCTGAAACCATGTCTTTCTGGGATTTAAGACCATTTATCAATTTGCTTGAGCGTGCAGGCTTTAACGCGACCCGACACCGAATTCATTTCCACAGCCTGCTATCACGACCTCTCCTTCTATGTGCGATGGTTCTCATTGCTGCGGCTTTCTGCCTTAAATTTTCTCGACGCAGGCGGGCATCCCTTGTTATCGGTGGTGGGGTGACGACAGGGTTCATTCTTTATTTCTGCACAGATGTCATCTCGGCACTTGGTGTGTCGGGTGGCATTCCACCAATATTGTCCGCTTGGGCACCTGCCGGTATATCTTTGCTACTGGGGATTTCGACATTGCTACATCTTGAGGATGGCTAGACAGATGGCCATTGCGGGGGGAATGATAAAAAGACTGGCAACGAGTACCATACTGGGTTGTGGCGTATTTTTGATGGCCGGGCACTTCAGCCTCAACTACGCATATGCCCAGGGCGCAGCCTCAGAGCAACCAGAGCAGCAGGAACCAGCTATTCTGTTTAGTGCTGATGAAGTCGACTATAATCGCGAGCTGCAAACTGTGACTGCACGCGGCAATGTCGAAATTTCACGCGACGGTCGCATACTTCTTGCTGACACCGTCAACTACGACCGAAGTCAGGATGTATTGACAGCCTCTGGCAATGTCAGCATCACCGAACCAACCGGGGAAGTTACGTTTGCAAGCTATGTTGAACTTAGCGGTGACTTCAAAAACGGTATCGTTAAAGATATCTATGTTCTGCTTGATGAGAACACCCGTATCGCCGGAACCGGAGCGCGTCGAAGCGCTGGTAACTACACTGAAATCGCCAAAGCCGTCTACTCGCCCTGCAAAGTCTGTCAGGAGGACGATGGAAGTGCTGGCACACCTTTATGGCGAATCCGGGCCGCGCGTGTTTTGCACGATGCTGAAAACAAAACGGTAGAATACAAGGATGCCCGACTGGAAGTAGCAGGTGTACCTATCATGTACACCCCGTATTTGCAGCATCCCGATCCAACCGTAAAACGTCAGTCTGGCCTATTGGCACCATCATTTGGTAGCACCAGCTATGTCGGTTCGTATTTCAGTCAACCCTATTACTGGGTTATCGACAAAAGTACCGACATGACATTCACACCAACATACACCACGAATGATGGTCCTTTGCTTGCAACCGAGTACAGACAACGTTTTGACACCGGAGAATTGAAAGCACTTGGTAGCGTCATATTAGACAACAAAGACAAATGGCAAGGGCACATTGATGCCGAGGGGCGTTTTGACATTGATCCTACCTGGCGCTGGGGTTTTGACGCTGAACAAGCAAGTGAAAAGACATATCTTTCCAGATATGGCTTTGAGTCTCCGTCGGTATTGACGTCAAACCTGTTTACAGAAGGTTTCCGGGGCGCCAGCTACACACGCGTTGACAGCTATTACTTCCAGGGTTTGAAATCCAGTGATGACAGGGATACAACACCAGTTGTCCTGCCGCACATGCAATTCCATGGACAAACCCAACCGGCAAAATATGGCAGTGTTACGACACTTGACCTGGATGGCCTGTCACTCACACGTAAGGAAGGTACAAATTCTCATCGCGCGTCCGCAAAAGTCGGGTGGGAACTTCCTCATGTTGGATCCATGGGAGATGTCACCAAACTGAGTTTGTCTGTTCGTGGCGATAGCTATATGGTTTCCGATGTCGAACGTGACGGACAAGACAATTACAGCGGATACACTGGGCGCGTGCTTCCGGTAGCGGCACTTGATTGGCAGATGCCGTTCGTCAATGATCAGGGACTTTATCATCAGGTCATAACACCAATTGCCATGGTTGCCTGGTCCCCCAACGGCGGAAACCCCGGAGAAATTCCCAATGAGGATTCTCAGTCTTTCGAATTTGACGACATTAATCTGTTCTCCCACGACCGCTTCGGCGGCATCGACCGCGCAGAAGATGGCTTAAGAGCAAGTTACGGTGTCGAATGGGGTGTCTATGGACCGAATGGTGGTTATACCAGCGCCATGTTCGGGCAAAGTTACCGCGCAAATAAAAACGACACATTTGCCAAAGGCTCCGGCCTTGATGAGCATTTGTCTGACTATGTGGGCCGGGTCACGATCTCGCCTAACAGCTATCTTGATCTCACATATCGCTATCGCCTCGATAACGAAAATCTGTCCGCACGGCGTAATCAGGTAAGTGCGACTGTGGGCTCATTTGAAACCTTGCTTCTTAATACATCTTACGTTCATTTCTCCGACGATGCCGGAAGTGAAGAATTCAATGAACGAGAAGAACTATACTTCCAGGCACAGCGAAAGTTCTCGGACTACTGGTCAGGACTGGCATATAGCCGTTATGACATTGATCAGTCTGATCCACTGGAGTATGGCATCGGTTTTGTGTACGAGGATGAATGCTTTATCTTTGATGGGCTTATGCGCCGTACATTCTATCAGGATCAGGATCTTGGCGAGTCTGATGAATTCCTGTTCCGTCTGGTATTCAAAACCCTTGGTGAAGTCGCCTCCGCAGCCGGATTGTAAGAAAACATGATTTCCAAACTTCCAATTTTCAAATTTGCAAACGTCTGCGCGACTTTGGTTCTGTCCATGGGTTTTGCTCTGGGTACACCAGCCAAAGCCCAGTCGCCTGTCGGCGTTGCAGCTGTTGTCAATGATGACCCGATTTCGATCATTGATCTGGTCGAGCGCATCAAGCTTGTTGCCGTGTCCTCAAATATTCAGATGACACCTGAAAAAAGTAACGAGATCGCGCCCCAGATCCTGCAGCAACTGATCAATGAGACCCTGCAGATGCAGGAAGCAGAGCGTCGCGGTATTGAGGTTACGGATGCTGACATCGCACGCGGTAAATCCATGATCGAGCAAAATGCCGGGCTTCCGGATGGAAAGCTTGATGCCTTCCTGGAACAACGCCGGATCGCACCAGGCACGATCGAAAACCAGATCCGCCCACAGGTTGCCTGGCAGAAACTGCTTGGCTCCATGCGTAGTCAGATCGAAATTTCCGATGCAGAAATTGACGATAACCTGGAAAGGATTATCAGCAATCAGGGAAAACCGCGTAACCGCGTTCAGGAGATATTTCTTCCGGTCGACAATCCGCAAGACAGCACACGTGTTTACCAGACTGCCCAGGAAATTCTCGATGCTTTGAACCAAGGGGCTGATTTCAGTGCCCTTGCCCGCCAGTTCTCGGCAAGTGCAAGTGCTGCCACCGGTGGTGATCTTGGCTGGTTGTATGCTGGCGAGCTTTCAGGCGACCTGCAACAGGTCGTCAACCAGCTTGAACCGGGAAAAGTCAGTGCCCCGGTACAGACGATCCGAGGCTATTACATCATCAAGCTGCTTGATCGTCGGGTTGGCGATGAAGGTGCCGTTACAGATGTCAGGCTTGATCTTTATCAGTTGTTCGTGCCTCTGAGCGCTGACATGCCCAAAGATCAGATTGATGCAAAGCTGGCTGTGCTGAGAAACACCAGGGAAACAGCGGATAGCTGTCAGACTCTGGCAAATGTCGCCGTTGATCTTGGCTCGGACCTTAGCGGTGAGATGAAAGGCATTTCTCCAAGCGAACTTTCCGGTCCGGTCGCACAGGCCATCACAAACCTCAAGCCTGGACAACCGTCCAATATTGTTCAGGTTGATGGCGGAGCCCTTCTGGTCATGATCTGTAACAAGACCGAGGAAAGCAATTTGCCAGACCGCAGGGATATCGAGAACCGGCTGATGATGGAGCGCCTTGACATTCTTGCCCGTCGCAAGCTTCGTGAATTGCGCCGACAGGCCTTTATCGACATCCGCATGTGATCATTGCGAAGATGGAAACCAGATGACCAAGATCGCACCGATTGCCCTGACCATCGGTGAGCCTGGCGGTATCGGACCAGAGCTTAGCCTGAAGGTATGGCTGCGTCGTCATGATGACGGACTGGCACCTTTTTGCGTTCTTGCCCCGCTTGGCATTCTTGAGAATGCTTGCCGGGAACACGGTAAAAACGTTCCCCTTAAGGTCATTTCAGACATCGCTGAAACCGCGTCGGTCTTTGATCACGCATTACCTGTGCTTGCAATTGCCGACGCAGAAAGCCCGGTCGTCACCGGTATTGCTTCGGCCAGCACCGCGAACGTGGTAATCGAAAGTATCACCAAGGCCGTGGATCTCGCGCGCAATGGTGCTGCGAGTGCTGTGGTTACCAACCCAATTCAAAAAAGTGCGCTATATGCGGCGGGTTTCAAGCATCCGGGGCATACCGAGTTCCTTGCCGAGCTCGCCGGACCGGGTACAATACCCGTGATGATGCTGGCTAATTCCAAGCTTCGCGTCGTGCCGCTGACCATCCATATCGCCCTAAGCGATGTCATGAACTCTCTGACACCGGAATTGATTATTGAGCAGTGCGAGATTACTGCTGCCGCCCTTCAGCGTGATTTTGGCATCGCGAACCCACGCCTTGCCGTTGCGGGGCTTAATCCGCATGCAGGAGAAGACGGGACAATGGGAACAGAGGAACAAACGATCATGGCCCCCGCAATTGCAACATTGCGGGCAAAGGGGCTGGACGTTATTGGCCCTATGCCAGCCGACACGATGTTCCATGAAGAAGCCCGCACGAATTACGACGTCGCCCTGTGCCCCTATCACGATCAGGCCCTGATACCGGTCAAGACGCTTGATTTCCATGGCGGTGTAAATGTGACGCTCGGATTGCCATTTATCAGAACATCGCCCGATCACGGCACGGCATTGAATATTGCCGGCCAAGGTATTGCGCGCCCGGACAGCCTGATTGCAGCCCTTAAAATGGCTGCGGAAATGGCCGAGAAACGTCTTTTGACAGGAGCCTGACCCACGTGTCAGAAGAAACCACCCAATCGGGGACACTTGCCAATGACGGCCTGCCGCCGCTGCGCGAAGTCATTGCTACACATGGCCTGTCTGCCCAGAAAAAATTCGGTCAGAATTTCCTGTTTGACCTGAACCTGACCGGACGTATTGCGCGCGCTGCGGCACCGCTTGACGATGCGACGGTGATCGAGATCGGACCTGGGCCTGGTGGTCTGACACGCGCCTTGCTGTTTAACGGCGCCAAGAACCTGACCGTTATTGAACGTGACCCGCGTTGCCAACCGGTGCTGGAGCAAATCAGCAATCATTACCCCGGTGCATTACATGTCATTGATGGTGATGCACTGGAAGTCGATGTCACCAAACTTGGCCCTGCCCCGCGCAAGATTGTCGCCAACCTGCCCTATAATGTCGGAACCCAGCTTTTGCTGGGCTGGCTGATGCAAATTGATCAGTTTGCCAGTCTGACCCTGATGTTCCAGAAGGAAGTCGCCGAACGCGTTGTCGCAGGTCCCAAAAGCAAGGCCTATGGCCGCCTGTCCGTACTTTGCCAGTATCTCTGTGACTGCGACATATTGTTTGATGTCCATCGCAGTGCCTTTACACCACCGCCCAAAGTCACATCAGCTGTGGTGCAGCTGCGCCCGAAACCGGACCGTGGTACGGACATTAATCTGGCCAGTCTTGCCAAAATCACACAGGCCGCGTTTGGCCAACGCCGCAAGATGTTGCGTGCCAGTCTCAAGACACTAAATGTCAATGTCGGTGAATTGCTTGCGAAGGCCGAGATTACCGAAACGGCCCGCGCAGAAGAACTCAGTGTCGCGGACTTTGTTCGCCTGACCCAGGCTCATGATGAAATGGCCGCTTTGTAAAGCGGCCATTTTCCTGTTTGCGGCTCAGTCGGTCAGAAGCTTTTTGACAAAGCCCGGCAATCCGGACTGCCTTGTGCGCTTCATGCGCTCTGCACCAATGATATGCTGCACGTCGGCGAGGCAACGTTCCAGATCATCATTGATCAGAACATAGTCGAATTCTTCCCAATGGCTGATTTCTGCGCCGGCCTTTGCCATGCGTTTCATGATGACATCATCCGCGTCCTGCCCCCGATCACGCAGGCGACGTTCAAGTTCGCCAGAAGACGGTGGCAAGATAAAGACCGAAACGACATCGGCTCCACCCTTGTCACGAAGCTGGCGCGCACCTTGCCAATCGATATCAAACAGAACGTCATGCCCCTCTGACAGGGCCTTTTCGACCGGAGCAACCGGGGTGCCATAATAATTGCCAAAAACCTCGGCCCATTCGAGCAATTCATCATCGGCAATCATATGTTTGAATTCATCAACCGATTTGAAAAAGTAGTGTGTGCCTTCTTCTTCGCCCGGTCTGGCGGCGCGGGTGGTTGCCGAGACTGACAGCGAAATCTTGTCGTCTTTTTCCAGAAGCTGACGGGTGATGGTTGTCTTGCCTGCACCCGACGGAGCACAGAATACCAACATCACGCCACGGCGATTGTGAGGATCAATCATATCGTGTTTCCTTCCCTGCCCGCTTATTCAACGTTCTGGACCTGCTCGCGGAGCTGATCAATGATGACCTTAAGCTCCATCCCGCAATTGGTCAGTTCGATGTCATTGGCCTTGGAGCACAAGGTATTGGCTTCACGATTGAATTCCTGACACAGGAAATCAAGCTTGCGCCCGATGGCACCGCCCTTGGTCAGCATGTCGCGCGCAGCCGAGATGTGGGCCTTGAGGCGGTCAATTTCCTCGCGGATATCGGCCTTGGTCGCAAGCAGGGCAGCTTCCTGATGCAGGCGTTCCGGATCGAACTTCCCGGCATCCATCAATTCTTCTATCTGACGTTTCAGGCGTTCCTTGATCGCGTCCCCGCGCGCAGAAGCACAATTCTCGGCCCGCGTCACAGTTTCTTCGATATTGTCGACATGCCCGCGCAGCATCGCATCAAGCTTCTGTCCTTCTTCGGCACGATGATCGGCCATCTGCTCAATCGCATCTGCAAGGCTGGCAAGCACGGCATCATCGCGTGCGTCACGGGTTGCTTCATCTTCCTGCGTTTCAACCGCCTCAAGAACACCCCGCACATTAAGAAGGTCGGCAATCGTGCCGGAAGACAGACTGCTGGTATTGTCGAATTCTTCGGCAATTGAAACAAGCTCTGCGAGCAATTCACGATTAACGCTATACGCGCCGGTGTCCGCCGAGCGTACAACATTAAGCGTCACACCCATATTGCCGCGTTTGAAACGCTGGGACACCGCATCACGGACCTTGGCTTCAAGCCGCTCGAACCCGCCATTCAGGCGCACACGCACATCAAGCCCCTTGCCATTGACGCTGCGCAATTCCCAGGTCCAGCCAAATCCATCGGCCGCACCATCAGTGCGGGCAAAGCCGGTCATGCTTGAAACGGTCATATTCCCATCCAGTATAATTTCATGTTTGCGCGTTTATAACGTTTGCCCCCGGTAACGCCAAGGGCCAACACTTGCAGACTGTGCGATATCAACAATATGGTATCGGTTGCATGTATTTCATAATGCTGCCCTATTGCTGCATCATGGTCCGCAAAATTCGATAAACCGCATTTCAGAACTGTATTCGAGCAACCATGTCCTTTCAGTATCACGCCATCCTGATTACCGGTGCCAGTTCCGGTATTGGCGCCGCACTTGCCCGACATTTTGCCCGCACTGGGGTGACTTTGTTCATCAGTGGTCGGGATGAAACACGCTTGCGGCTTGTTGAAAATGAATGTCGTGCTGCCGGTGCCAATGTCTATGCCGATATTCTTGATGTGACCAACCGCGAAACCATGAACGCCTATGTCACCCATTGTGACGAGCTGGCCCCACTTAGTCTCGTGGTCGCCAATGCCGGTATATCCGCCGGGACAGGCGGCCGTGGCGAAAGCCCCGAACAGGTAAGGGATATTCTGGCGACCAATGTCGCGGGTGTTCTGAACACCATCGATCCGGCAATCGCGGCCATGCGCGTCCGTGGGCGTGGTCAGATCGCGCTGGTGTCCTCGCAGGCGTCCTGGCGTGGCTTGCCTTCTGCCCCGGCATATTGCGCCAGCAAGGCCGCTGTGCGCGTCTATGGCGAAGGTTTGCGGGGCGCCCTGGCTCCGACAGGGATCAAGGTCAATGTCATCTGCCCCGGCTTTGTCAAAAGCCGCATCACGGACGCCAATGACTTTCCCATGCCGTTCTTCATGCAGGCAGAGAAGGCCGCACGCAAAATCGCCCGCGGACTGGAACGCAATCGCGGCATGATCGCCTTTCCCTGGCAAATGAACATGATTATCGGCTTGCTGAAAATAACCCCGCAATGGGTTCTTGATCTGGTCGCCAACCGGGTTCCACGAAAGGCATCCTCCCGCAATCAGGATGCTGAAGCCTGAGTTGTCAGGATCAATGAAAAACAAAGGCGGCAACCCAATCGGATTGCCGCCTGTTTTGTATCCGGATTGAAAATCCCGGTCACTGACCGTCGCGGATGCGCCGCCATTTGGCGACATTGCGGTTATGTTCCTTAAGGGTCCGGGCAAAGGCGTGCCCGCCCGTACCATCAGCCACAAAATAAAGCTCTTTCGTGGTTGCCGGATGCAGAACCGCATAAAAGGCTTCACGTCCAGGATTGGTGATTGGCGACGGAGGCAAACCCGCGGTCACATAAGTGTTATAGGGGCTTTCAAAACGCAGATCCTTGCGCGTCAGCGACCGTTCAAGACGTTTATCCGGACTGATAGCATAGGCAACCGTCGGATCGGACTGCAAACGCATGTTGATCCGAAGCCGGTTGATGAAGACACCAGCCACCCGGGCGCGCTCGGCAGCAACACCTGTTTCCCGTTCGACGATGGAGGCCAGAACAAGGGCCTCCTCGATTGTATCAAACGGCAGATTGGCATCGCGCCCCGGCCAAAGTTGCTCGACCATCTCGTCATGGGCAGCCCGCATCCGGTCAAGGATACTTTGCTTGGAATCGCCATAAGAGAATTGATAGGTCTCGGGCAACAGAGTGCCGTCTTCGGGAATTTCGGTGATTTCGCCAGTTAATCCATCGACCAGATTGATTCGCGCGACAATTTCACCCGACCGAAGACCTTCGGGAATGGTGACAAACCGGTTAACTGTTTCACCATTGGCCAGGATTTCGGCAGCCTGCTTCGGGCTTACCCGTTTGGGGAAGTGATATTCCCCCGCCCGGAGCGAACGATCCAGCCCGCTAGCCCGCACGCCCGCCATAAAGATCAGCGGCTCATCAATAATCTGTTCGCGTCGAAAAATCTCTGCAATGCCGCGAACACCGGTCCCTTGCGGGATAATGATGTCACGGTCCTGTACAAGTTTGCTTGGCGATGTGTATTGCACATAAACATACACCGCCGCCCCACCAATGGTGAGTGCGGCGGTGATGATTAGCAAGCCAAGAACAAGCAGAAAACGCTTCAAGGGATAGCTCCCGTTAAGGTTGGCTCTGCTGTTTTAAACGGCCTTGAATACCAGCGAGGCATTGGTGCCGCCAAAGCCGAACGAGTTCGACAGAGCAACATTGACCTTGCGCTGTTTTGCTTCAAGCGGAACCAGATCGATACCCTTGCAGGCTTCGGACGGATTGCGCAGGTTCAGGGTCGGCGGAACGACACCTTCGTGGATCGCAAGGATCGAGAACACTGCTTCAATCGCACCCGCCGCCCCCAGAAGGTGACCGGTTGCCGATTTGGTCGAAGACATGGACAGCTTGGTTGCCTGGTCACCAAACAGGCGCTTGACCGCACCCAGTTCGATTTCGTCACCCAACGGAGTCGAGGTACCATGTGCGTTGACATAGTCGACGTCTTCCGGGTTCACGCCCGCATTGCGAAGCGCATTGCGCATCGAGCGGAAGCCACCATTGCCATCTTCGGCCGGTGCGGTGATGTGATATGCATCGCCCGACATGCCATAGCCGCCGACTTCTGCATAAATCCTCGCACCGCGTGCCTTGGCATGTTCGTATTCTTCAAGAACGACACAGCCAGCACCTTCGCCCATGACAAAACCGTCACGGCCCTGATCCCACGGACGGGATGCCTCGGTCGGGGTGTCGTTGTAACCGGTCGAAAGCGCACGCGCAGCAGCAAAACCAGCCATGCCAAGACGGCAAACAGCAGCTTCTGCACCACCGGCAACCATTACGTCCGCATCGCCAAGCATGATCATGCGCGATGCGTCGCCAATGGCATGTGCACC
This sequence comes from Thalassospira profundimaris, assembly GCF_003326795.1. GTDB lineage: Bacteria > Pseudomonadota > Alphaproteobacteria > Rhodospirillales > Thalassospiraceae > Thalassospira > Thalassospira profundimaris_C. The sequence goes on from NZ_JPWI01000007.1 coordinate 115,909, forward strand.
GGTCGAACATGCAGTTACCACCGCATGGTTCGGACCTTTGAGACCGTGTTTGATCGAAACTTGGCCAGAAACCAGGTTGATCAGGCATGACGGAATGAAGAACGGACTGACACGGCGGGTCTTGCCGTTATTCACGAGATCCGAAGCTTCGGCAATTTTCGGAAGGCCACCGATACCAGAACCAATCAGAACGCCAGTGGCTTCCTGATCTTCGTCGGTTTCCGGTTTCCAGCCCGAATCAGCCAGTGCCTGATCTGCAGCGGCAATCCCATAGACGATAAAATCGTCCATTTTCTTCATGTCTTTGATCGAGACATGATCTTCCGCGTTGAAAAGTCCGTCACCCTCACCGCGCGGCACGAGGCCTGCGATTTTGGCAGGGATATCGGACACATCGAAAGTATCGATGGCTTTGATGCCGGATTGGCTGTTCAGCAATTTCTGCCAGGTATTCTGTGCACCGCTAGCAAGCGGCGTTACAGCACCAAGTCCGGTAACAACTACGCGTCTCATCCCGCATTACGCCTTTATTTTATGAATCCAGCAAAGACGAAAAGGGCGCCTGAGGATGCCCTCTGGCGCCCATGTCTCACGGCAAGATTAGCCGTTCGCCTTTTCGATGAAGTCGATCGCGTCTTTGACGGTCAGAATTTTTTCAGCCGCGTCATCAGGAATCTCGCAACCGAATTCTTCTTCAAACGCCATAACCAGCTCAACGGTGTCCAGGCTGTCTGCGCCCAGATCATCGATGAAGCTTGCGTTTTCAGTGACCTTGTCTTCTTCAACACCGAGGTGCTCGACAACGATCTTCTTCACGCGATCTGCGACATCACTCATAGCTCAAATCCTTCAATAGGTTTTCTGTCAGTTAGTGTTTACGTGGTGCCCGTTTATTCCCCCTATTGAAGGACTTCCCGGGAACCGGAAACCGACAACAAACAATTGCCGGTTTCAATATTTGGTATAGCGGCCCCTTTTAAGCAGAAAAGTAGGCAACCCGCAACGGGTTAAATCATCGCCATTCCGCCGTTCACATGCAAGGTCTGTCCCGTGACATAAGCAGCTTCGTCACTTGCGAGATACAGAACCGCTGCTGCGATCTCTTTGCTGTCGCCCATGCGACCTGCCGGAATACCACCCAAAAGCTTTTCTTTCTGAGCGTCTCCGAGTTCTTCTGTCATGGCCGTGGTAATGAAACCTGGTGCCACACAATTTACCGTGATGCCACGTGCGGCAACTTCCTGTGCCAGCGATTTTGACCAGCCGATCATGCCAGCCTTGGCCGCCGCATAGTTGGTCTGCCCCGGGTTACCGGTCACACCGACAATCGAGGTGATGTTGATGATGCGGCCATGACGGCGCTTCATCATGCCACGCAGCGAATTGCGCGCAAGCTTGAAAGCCGAGGTCAGATTGACATCAAGAACCGCCTGCCAGTCTTCGTCTTTCAGACGCATGGCAAGCTGGTCACGGGTGATGCCCGCATTGTTGACCAGAATATCAAGCTGACCACCAAGGGCCTCTTCGGCATTCTTGATCAGACCATCAACCGATTCAGAGTCCGAAAGGTTGGCCGGAACAACAACGGCATTTTCACCGATGTCGGCAGCAACCGCTTCGAGGCGTTCCTGACGGGTACCCGACAGAGCAACCTTCGCACCGGCCTGCGCCAGAACCTTGGCGATTTCGCCACCGATACCGCCGGTCGCGCCCGTTACGAGTGCTGTTTTCCCTGCAAGATCAAACATTAACTTTAATTCCCTTTGGGTTCGTCTTTTCTCGGAACACTCTTAAAGAGTGCCAAGGAATGCTTCGATATCTGCCGGACCATTTACGGCAGTGCCGCTCAGATCACGATCAATACGGCGGACCATACCGGTCAGAACCTTGCCTGCGCCGATCTCGACCAGCTCGGTGATGCCCTGTTCTTTCATGTAAAGAACAGACTCACGCCAGCGCACCGTGCCGCAAACCTGCTCCACAAGGAGTTTACGAATGGTTTCCGGATCATCAGTTTTTTCTGCTGTCACGTTCGCAACAACCGGTTTTGCCGGCGCATTCATGGTGACAGTACCAAGGGCCTCGGCCATACGATCCGCAGCCGGCTGCATCAGCGGGCAATGGAACGGTGCGGATACCGGCAGAAGAACTGCGCGTTTCGCGCCCTTGCCCTTGGCGATCTCGATCGCGCGCTCGACAGCCGCCTTATGGCCCGAAACAACAACCTGTCCGCTGGCATTATCGTTGGCCGCGGTGCAGACTTCGCCCTGTGCGGCTTCTTCTGCAACCGCAACAGCATCGGCATAATCAAGACCAAGAAGGGCCGCCATCGCGCCAACACCAACCGGAACAGCGGCCTGCATGGCCTGCCCACGGATTTTCAGAAGACGGGCGGCATCGGCAATCGCAAAGGTCCCGGCCGCAGCAAGCGCAGAATATTCACCCAGCGAATGGCCCGCGACCAGATCGCATTTGTCGGTCAGCATGAAGCCACCTTCTTTTTCAAGAACGCGGGTAACAGCAAGGCTGACGGCCATCAACGCGGGTTGCGCGTTTTCAGTCAGGGTCAGTTCGTTTTCCGGACCTTCGAACATCAATGCGCTCAGTTTTTGGGAAAGTGCGTCATCGACTTCCTGGAAAACTTCGCGGGCAACCGGGAATGCTTCTGCCAGCTCTTTCCCCATACCAACCGCTTGCGACCCCTGACCGGGGAAAACGAGTGCGCGTGTCATTATATCAAATATACCCTTGTCCGCTTCTACGAAGGCTGTGCCGAATGATCGGCCTTAAAATTGAGCCACCCTTGATAACGTGCCCGCCTCCGCTGTCAAGGACAGATGCGGTTTTTTGGCTGTCATATCCAAACCTTGCAAACAAGGTGGCACGGAAATTCATGATTTCAAGTTAAAAGGCAGCAAACATGTATGACATGTTTGCTGCCTTTCATGAAGGACTCCCTATCGTGCAGCGCACAAATTCGTCCATTGTTCTTGGAACTTAGCCAATATAGTGCTGCATGCTCGAAACCACGCTGTCCGCAATATGCGACTTGGTAATCACACCGCAAACATCATCCTGACGCGGCACACCACGGCACGGCTTCACCACAACAGCGGCGCGCGCCTTGCGGCGTTCCATACGTTTGATCACGTCATACATGTTCATGTCATCGACAACGACGACGAAATCTTCGCCGATCAATTCCTTAAGCGTCTTGTTGCCCTTGTCACCAACGACCGAGAACAAAGCTGTCACATCAGGAATAACACCGGCAATCCTGTCTCCTTCGAGGACAATCATCGGATTTGGTTCCGGGGATGAGCCGACCTTGTCGATGATTTCCGAGACCCGAAGCGCCGCGTCGGCATAAAGCTGTCTGGTTGTCATGACCTCGCGGACCGGATGGACCATGAACATGTTGCTATGACGCTCTTTGGGGATATGACGGCCACGCAGAACCAGCTTGGACGTATAGATCGTCTCGCTGATGATCATGCGACGGAAACCAAGCGCAATGGCAACGGCGACGATCAGCGGTACAATTATATTATAGTCGCGCGTCATCTCGAAGATCATGATGATCGCGGTCATTGCCGCACCAGTACCAGCCGCAACAACCCCACCCATCCCGACAAGTGCGAACTCGACAGGCGTAATGCCTGCTTCGGGGAAGATCATATTGCCGACCACGCCGCAAGTTGCGCCAAGCGTTGCCCCAACAAACAGGGATGGCGAGAACACACCACCCGACGCCCCGGAACCGATACTGACCGAGGTTGCATAGAGCTTGGCAAAGAACAGGATCACCAGCAGCGGCAAGGAAGTCATCGCTCCGCGCAGGATATGCTGGATCGTGCCATAGCCAACACCGTCAACATAATAATTGCCACCCGTCAGCATCAGGACATACATCAGAATACCGACCGAAAGCATGCCAACCGCATGACGGGTGTAATCATTTCCCGGCATTTTCCTGAAAAATGCCCCAGTGATCAGCATCGAGCGGATCAGCATCCAGGCCGCAACACCACACAGAAGACCAAGCACGACATAAACAACAAGCGCCTGAAGATCGATTGCCGACACTTGCGGAACGGCAGCAAGGGGCACATCAAAGGCTGGTGCCAAACCAAATGAGATCCGTCCGATATAGGTCGCAGCCCCGGTTGCAATCACCACCGGCAAAAATGTACGGGTGGAAACTTCGGGCATCATCAGCTCGATGGCAAACAGCACGGCACCAAGTGGTGTATTGAAGGTCGCCGCAATACCTGCGCCCGCCCCGGCCGCAAGCAGCGTTATGCGCTGGCCGGTCTGCAGCCTGAAAATCTGGGCGATACTTGAACCCAGCGCCGATCCGACCTGAATGATCGGGCCTTCGCGACCAACCGATGCGCCAGTGCCGATTGAAAGCGACGACGCGATTGATTTGACCAGTGCGACCGTCGGGCGAATACGGCCCTGTTCGAAATAAATGGCGTTCATCACTTCGGGAACGCCATGGCCTTTGGCCTCGGGGGCGAAATTATTGACCAGAAAGACCACGAACATCCCGCCGATGACAGGCACCAGAATGAATAAAGGCCCCCAGCTGCTCGGCTCGGTCAAAAGGTTGGCATCATATTCAATAGAGAAGACGCCAAAATACGCGATGTTATGGATCAGGGCGACCAGAGCACGGAACGCCACTGCTCCGTACCCGGTGACGATACCGACACATAACGCAAGTAAACATAAATTGAATAACGATGCCCGGCGTGAAGACGCAGCATCAATAGAAGGCTCTGGCATTACAAATCCGCGTGTCATGAAACTTGGGACTGCAGAACCGGTATTCGGGACAAGAACGCTCGATACGCGTCACCCGGCCCGTCCCTGTAGCTGAACAGGAATAATCAACAGGGCGCGTCAGTTACCGGCACAACGAATACAACAAGGCCTACTCGCTTGAATTTTTCGTTTCAAGTGTGAACCAGTTCACGCATATCGGCTTCCTGAAAAGTGCAACACTGACAATATGCCCCCAAATGGTCACAACCCGATACAAACCAACACGCATTGAAGTTTTCGCGCTCTGTGTGCCTGCCTGTGGAAAACGTGCATTTGGCGTTGCACTAATGGGCGAAAAGTGTATATTCCGCCGTCTCACGGCTCCTTGCCGGGATTGCCCGGCTATGCCTGCATGACATGAGGTCATGTACGGAAGAGATAAGCCACAAGGAGTGATTAGGAGTATTATGAGCAAGTACGAAAGCGTGTTTATCGCACGTCAGGACTTCTCGACCGCACAGGTCGAAAGCCTGAACGAAAAGCTGACCCAGACCATCGAAGGTCTCGGTGGCAAGATCGCTAAAACCGAATATTGGGGTCTGCGTTCCCTGGCATACCGTGTCAAAAAGAACCGCAAAGGCCACTATACTCTCTTCCAGATCGAAGCTGAAAAAGATGTGATCGCGGAATATGAGCGTCAGATGCGCCTGAACGAAGACGTTCTGCGTCAGATGACTGTCAAGGTTGACGAGTTCGAAGAAGAACAGTCTGCCATTCTGCGTAACCGCGACGAGCGCGGCGGTCGTGGCGGTAATCGCCGTGGCGGTCCCCGTCAGCACGGCTAACAGATAGCGAGGAGATAATATCATGGCTGGACGTCGTCTGTTTTTCCGTCGTCGCAAATCCTGCCCGTTCTCGGGTGATGATGCGCCGAAGATTGACTACAAAGATGTCAAACTGCTGCAGCGTTTCGTTTCCGAACGCGGCAAAATCGTTCCGAGCCGTATCACTGCGGTTTCGGCCAAGAAGCAGCGCGAACTGGCAAAAGCCATTAAACGTGCACGCTTCCTGGCGCTGCTGCCCTACGCAGATCAGGTCTGAGGCAGTCGGCAAGAGACCCTTTTGTGGTCTCGGGCCGGGAGTAAATGATGCAACGTGACACCCTAATAGCGATTGGTTCAGGACTGGGCAGTGCCGTTCTGTTCCTGTTGGTTCTATCAGGAAATCCGATTGCGCTTTTGCTCTCATATTTCGGGCATTTGCCGCTGTTCCTTACGGGACTTTGGCAAGGACCCAAACGCCTGCTGGTTGCGGCAGTAGCCGCATGCAGTGCCCTCGTTCTTCTGGGGGGATTGCTGCCTTTCACGGTCTTTATGATCGTGTTTGCCGGACCGGCGATGTTGTTGACCCGCATGGCGCTGGTCATCCGGAAAGATGAAAATGGCAATGTTGCCTTTCTTCCATCCGGAATTGTCGTAAGTGCCATGGCCGTCATGGTCGCAACGGTGATGATCTTCATTACCGGGACTTTGACGGCGGAAGGTCTGGACATTCAGGAACTCATTTCGAAGCTCCTGAGCCAGATGTACTCGGAAATGGGTGTTCCTATGACATCCGATGTTCAGGGTCTGATTGGCATGTTCCAGGTTTACTTCCCGGCGATTGCTGCGGTGAGCTGGCTGATGATGCTGTTCGCCAATGCGGCAATCGCACAGGCAATTCTGGTGCGTGCAGGCAAAAACCTGCGTCCGACACCAAGAATGGCGACTTTCGCCTTGCCTGGCTGGTCACTGTTTGCGTTCGCCCTGGCCGGGTTTACGGTCGGCTTTGCCGATGGTTCTCTGGCCTATGTGGCGCGAAACGTCGCGGTGGTACTGGCAGTGCCGTTCCTGTTTCAGGGATTGGCACTGGTGCATGGGCAGGCAGCCCGATGGCCGCAAAAACGTATGATACTGACGGTGTTTTACATCGTCGCGGTTCTGTCCAGTTGGTCCTTTGTTGCGATCACCGGACTTGGAATTATTGAGCATTTAATCAGGCTGCGGGGGAAAGAACCGATGACCCGTAGCAATGAGGAGGATCGGTGATGGAAGTTATTCTGCTCCAGCGGGTAGAAAAACTCGGTCAGATGGGTGACGTAGTCTCCGTCAAGCCGGGCCACGCCCGCAACCGCTTGCTGCCGCAGGGCATGGCCCTTCGTGCAACCAAAGCAAACCTTGCTGTGTTCGAAGCACAGAAAGCACAGCTCGAAGCTGACAACCTTGACCGCCGCAAAGACGCCGAAGCGGTTGCCGAGAACATGGGTGAACTCGCTGTTACCCTCGTTCGCCAGGCATCCGACGTCGGTCAGCTTTACGGTTCGGTAACTGCGCGCGACATCGCAAACGCAGTAACCGAAGCCGGTTTCACTGTTGCTCGTACCCAGGTTGTTCTTGATCAGCCGATCAAAAACCTTGGTCTGCACCAGGTCAAAATCAACCTGCACCCGGAAGTTGCTATCGAAGTAACTGCCAACGTTGCACGTTCTGAAGAAGACGCTGAAGAACAGCTCCGCAAAGGCGGCGCAGTTCTTGGCACCATCGACGAGATGGAAGCTGAAGAAGCTCTGGAAGCTGCTGAAGAACTCTTCGAAGAAGACGTTCCGGCTGACATGGCTGACGAAGCTGCTGAAGGCGAAGAAGAAACCAACGCTTAATTGCAGGTTTTCTTCCAAGACCATTCAAGAGACGGCATATCCGCAAGGATATGCCGTTTTCTTTTGTCCGGTGCGGTCATTGGACCGTTGTCGGGACAGATTTCCCGAACGGGATCAAAAACCTGCGCTGCGGTCGACCTCTGCGCTTGCGGAATACCCGCTATGAGTTATACCGATTAACTCTTTGCGGCCAACCGGATGACTGATACCTTTTCCGCCCATGACAGATCCCAATCTTGACGCCCTTTTCGCTCCTCTGGATATGAACCACGGTGCCGACACCGACATGGTGCTCGAACGCATGGCTCCTCATAACTTTGAGGCAGAGGCTGCCCTTCTTGGCGCGATCCTGAACAATAACGCTGCCTATGAGCGCGTTTCAGACATCCTGCGACCGGAACATTTCGCAGATGCCCGGCACGGCCGCATTTTCGAAGCCTGCGGCAAGCAGATCGAACGTGGCCAACTGGCCAACCCGGTCACGCTCAAGGCGTATTTCAAGCAGGATGAGGAACTTGCTGAAATCGGCGGGGCGCAATATCTGGCAGAACTGTCAAACAACCTTGTCTCGGTGATCAATGCCGGTGATTACGGCAAACTGATCTATGACCTTTATCTGCGGCGCGAGCTTATCGAGCTTGGCGAAGATGTGGTCAACGAGGCCTATAAGCACGAACTTGATACCGATGCCACCACCCAGATCGAAAAGGCAGAACAGAAACTGTTCTCGCTGGCGACGGCAGGGGCTGCTGAATCGGGCTTTGTGGCCTTTGGTCCTGCACTGGCCAAGGCTTATGAGAATATCGATCACGCCTATAAGAACGCCGGTCGCGTTGTTGGCGTGACCACCGGCTTGCGTGACATTGACCGCAAGCTGGGCGGTCTGCATCCATCAGACTTGCTGATCCTTGCGGGTCGTCCGTCGATGGGTAAAACCGCCCTTGCGATGAACATTGCCTTTAACGCCGCCATCGCATCGCATCAGAACCGCGCAGCAGGTGAAGACCCCCGTGACGAGGTCCGTACAGGTGCGGTTGCCGTCTTCTCGCTTGAGATGGCCGCCGAACAGCTTGCCGGTCGTCTTCTCTCGCAGGCCGCCGAGGTATCGGGCGACAATATGCGCCGTGGTGACCTGAACGAACAGGATTTCGAACGCCTGCTTCTGGCGACACAGGAACTCAATACTGTTCCGCTTTATATCGACGATACGCCTGCCCTTCCGGTATCTACCCTGCGTACCCGTTGTCGCCGACTGAAACGTCAGCACGGCCTGGCGATGATCGTCGTCGATTACCTTCAGCTTCTGGCACCGCCAACCAACTTCCGTGGTGATGGTCGCGTGCAGGAGGTCTCGGAAATTACCCGTATGCTCAAGGCGATTGCCAAGGAACTCGAAGTTCCGGTTCTTGCCCTGTCACAGCTTTCGCGTGCGGTTGAACAGCGCGAAGACAAACGTCCGCAGCTTTCTGACCTTCGTGAATCGGGCTCGATCGAGCAGGACGCCGACGTCGTCATGTTCATCTATCGCGAACAATATTATCTCGAACGTGCCGAACCGGCCCAACGCCCGGAAGAAGCCACCGACAAGTTCGGTGAACGCTATGCGCAGTGGCAGGAACGTTTGAACCATGTCTACAACACCGCTGAGGTAATTGTTGCCAAGCAGCGTCACGGCCCGGTGGGCAATGTCCGCCTGTTCTTTGACGGGAACTACACCAAGTTTGGCGATCTTGATCACATTGAAGAAGAATATGAGTAAGGATTGGGGTAACGCCCATCCGTAACTGGATTCCACGGGGTATTTACGAATGACCGTTCTTCCCGCCGTCGGCCGTGCTGCCGAGTGCGCGGAACTGCAGATCAATCTGAAAGCAGTTGCCGACAACTACAAGATCCTGACCAAACGTTATACCGGGCGCACCTGTGGCGCTGTGGTAAAGGCAGATGCCTATGGTCTTGGTGCAAATACCATTGTTCCGGTTCTCAAAAAGCAGGGATGCCGGTTGTTCTTCGTCGCACAGGCCAACGAGGCCGCCGAACTTTTTCCGGTTCTGCGGGGCGGCGGACGGATCGCAGTTCTCAATGGCGTGCTGCCCGGCGACGAGGAATTCTTCATCGAGAATGATGTCATTCCGGTCCTGAACGATCTTGAACAGATTGAACGCTGGTCAAATCTGTGCCGCGAATATGAACGCCCTGCCCCGGCCTTCATTCATCTTGATACCGGCATGAGCCGCCTTGGCTTGACCCCGCTTGATGTCAGCCATCTGGTTGATCGCTATTCATCCCTGCTTTACGGGTTTGAAAAGGCCGGTTACATGACCCACCCGGTCGCAGCAGACGAAGCCGGAAACCCGATCACCAAGGAACAGTATGACCTGTTCATGAAATGGTATCGCAGGCTTCCGCCTGCCCCGCGCGGCTTCTGTAACTCGTCGGCCATTTTCCGCGACAAGGAATATCATCTCGAATTCTGCCGTCCGGGCTATGCACTTTGGGGGGGCAACCCGACACCCGAAGCAGCAAACCCGATGCGCGCTGTGGTAAACCTTAAGGTCAAGGTTCTGCAGGTTCGCGAAATCAACGAACCACAGACTGTCGGCTATGGCGCGACATGGCAGGCCAAACGCAAATCCAGGATTGCAACCATTGCTCTTGGTTATGCTGACGGCTGGCTGCGCTCCTTGTCCAATGCCGGAAAATTGCTGATCAAAGGACACGAAGTTCCCTATGTCGGGCGTGTATCGATGGATGCGATCACAGTTGATATCACCGATCTTCCGGGCAAGCCCCTCAAGGCCGGTGATATGGTATCGCTTCTGGATGACAAGATGACGGTTGACGATGTCGCATCTGCTGCTGGTACAATCGGTTACGAGATACTAACTTCGCTTGGACATCGCTATCGGCGGGTCTATACAGAAAGCTGATCCATAAAAACTGGCCAGACTATGTTGGCAGGCCGATAACAGGGGACTTCGAAGTACAGATGCCGATCTTTGCGCCGGTTGGCCATATCTTTCTGACCTTTCTGGCCCTTGTTGGTCGCGTGACGGTGTTTGCAGGTCGGACGGTTGGCCATATGGTTACGCCGCCGATCTATTTCCGTCTCATTTTCAAACAGATGCGCGAGATCGGCTATTTCTCGTTGCCGGTGGTTGCCATGACCACCCTGTTTGCCGGGATGGTTCTGGCCCTGCAATCCTATTCGGGGTTCTCGCGCTTTTCTGCCGAAAGTGCCGTTGCCACCGTGGTTGTCATTTCTATGACCCGCGAACTGGGTCCGGTTCTGGCCGGTCTTATGGTGGCTGGCCGTGTCGGTGCAGCAATTGCAGCTGAAATCGGCACCATGCGGGTTACCGAACAGATCGACGCGCTTGTCACCCTTTCGACCAATCCGTTCAAATATCTGGTGGTTCCGCGCGTTATTGCCGGCCTGATCACCCTGCCGGTTCTGGTTCTGATCGGGGATATTATCGGGGTTCTTGGCGGCTATCTGGTTGGTGTGAACAAGCTTGGCTTTAATGACGGGTCCTATATCCGCAACACGTTCCAGTATCTTGAACAGCTTGATGTTGTCTCGGGTCTGGTCAAGGCGGCGGTGTTCGGCTTCATCATCACGCTGATGGGCTGCTATCACGGGTATCATTCGCGTGGCGGTGCGCAGGGCGTTGGTCAGGCGACGACGAATGCGGTTGTATCAAGTTCCATCCTGATCCTGATTTCGAACTATATCGTCACCGAACTCTTCTTTTCGCGATAAGGGCCGGTGAACGCATCATGACCAGCCCTGCCAAAATATCGCTTCGCAATGTTCACAAGGCCTTTGGCCCCAAACAGGTGCTTCAGGGTGTAGATCTTGACGTTGCGCCGGGTGAATCCGTTGCCATCATCGGCGGATCGGGCACCGGCAAATCGGTAACGCTGAAATGCGTGCTGGGCCTTCTGAACCCGGATCAGGGATCGATCACCGTTGACGGTGTCGAGATGACCGATGCCAGCCAGGCAGAACGCGACGCAATGCTTGCGAAAACCGGCGTGCTGTTTCAGGGCGCTGCCCTGTTTGATTCCCTTTCGGTCTGGCAAAATGTTGCCTTTGGCCTGATCGAAGGACGCGGCATGAAACCGCGTGACGCACGTGACGTTGCCATTGCACGCCTTGCCGACGTCGGGCTGGGTCCGGAAATTGCCAATATGTCACCGGCATCTTTGTCAGGTGGCATGCAAAAACGTGTCGGTCTGGCCCGCGCCATTGCGACCGAGCCGGAAATCCTGTTCTTTGACGAACCGACCACCGGCATTGACCCGATCATGGGCGACATCATCAATGACCTGATTGTCAAATGCACCCGCGAACTTGGTGCCAGTGCGATGACCATCACCCATGATATGGCAAGTGCGCGCAAGATCGCTGATCGCGTCGCCATGCTCTATCAGGGCAAGATCATCTGGGATGGTCCGGTCAGCGAAATTGATCAGTCCGACAACCCCTATTTGAAGCAGTTCGTTGCCGGTGATATCGAAGGCCCGCTGGAGCTTGATCTCAAGCATCTCTAGTCCGCCTGAAGCCCCGAACACCTGCAAAGCATTTACTGACCACCTTAACGACCATCGGAGCATTCTGTGGCCAAAACCCAAAGCCGTTTCATCTGTCAGAACTGTGGTGCCGAATACCGCAAATGGACCGGCCGTTGCGATGGATGTGGCGAATGGAACAGCATCGAGGAAGAACGCGTTGAAACCGGCCCGAAGGCCGCAGGTGGCATTGCCGGTGGTGCCAAGGGTAAAACCATCGAATTCGTCGCCCTTGAGGGCGAAAGTGCCAGTCCCAAACGCATCATAAGCGGCATCACCGAACTTGATCGCGCCTGTGGTGGCGGACTTGTACCGGGATCGGCATTGCTGGTCGGTGGTGATCCGGGGATCGGGAAATCGACAATCCTGCTTCAAGCTGTTGGCGCGATGGCCGCCCGGCACAAATGCGCCTATATCTCGGGCGAGGAAGCGGTTGACCAGGTTCGCATGCGTGCGGCCCGTCTGGGGCTTGAGAAGTCCAAAGTCGATTTTGCTGCTGCGACCAGCCTGCGTGATATCATAACCACCCTTGAATCCAGCAGCCACGAAGTCGTGGTCATTGACTCCATCCAGACCATGTATGCCGACACCCTTGATAGCGCGCCGGGCACAGTGTCACAGGTCCGCGCCTGTGCACTGGAACTGATCCGCCTTGCCAAGCGCAAGGGCTTTGCCGTGCTTCTGGTCGGTCACGTCACCAAGGAAGGCCAGATCGCAGGACCGCGCGTTCTGGAACATATGGTCGATACGGTTCTGTATTTCGAAGGCGAACGTGGCCATCAGTTCCGCATTCTGCGCGCGGTGAAAAACCGTTTTGGCGCCACCGATGAAATTGGCGTGTTTGAAATGGGCGATGCCGGTCTGGTTGAAGTTCCGAACCCGTCTGCCCTGTTTCTTGCCGATCGCGAAGCACCGGTCAGTGGCACGGCGGTCTTTGCTGGGCTGGAAGGCACCCGTCCGATGCTGGTCGAGATCCAGGCGCTGGTCGCGCAATCGGCCCTTGCGACACCACGCCGTGCGGTTGTTGGCTGGGATTCTGCGCGCATGAACATGATCCTTGCTGTCCTTGATGCCCGTTGCGGATTGCCGCTCAGCCAGTTTGACGTTTATCTTAATGTCGCTGGTGGCCTGCGGGTTGGCGAACCGGCCGCCGATATGGCGGTTGCCGCCGCCCTTATTTCGGCCGTGGCAGATGCCCCGGTTCCTGCCGAGACCGTGATTGTTGGTGAAATCGGTCTTTCGGGCGAAGTTCGTCCGGTCGGACAACTCGAATCGCGGCTCAAAGAAGCCACCAAACTTGGCTTTGGCAATGCCTATACCCCCAAAAACGGGACACAGGGCAAGAAGAAGCTGTCGATCAAGGGCCTCAATCAGACCGAAATCGGCCATCTTCAGGATTTGGTAAATCTATTCGGCGACGATGTCCGCGACAAGGTACGCCCGCGCGAAGGCATGTATTGAGCCCGCCCGTGCGTCCCCAGACTGATTGACTGACAAGGTTTAAGAACAGATGGATTTCTCCGCCCTACCCGATCTTGGCGCACGCGATGTGTTTGACCTGATTGTTGTCGGCATCTTGCTGATCTCGGGTGTGTTTGCCTTTTTCCGTGGCTTTATCCATGAAACCTTGTCGATGATGGGCTGGCTGGGGGCTGGTCTGTGCGCGCTTTATGGCTATCCGGTTGCCAGACCCTATGTGCGCGATCTGATCCCGTCCGAACTGATTGCCGATCTTGCAACCGGTGTTGGCCTGTTTCTGATCACGTTTCTGATTTTCTCGTTCATCAGCGGCCGGATCGGTCGGGCTGTTCAGAATTCCGGTCTTGATAGTCTCGACAGCACGCTGGGCTTTGTTTTTGGTCTTTTGCGCGGCGCCCTGATCGTCTGTATCGGCTTTTTGGCATTGTCCTGGCTTCTGCCCGCAGATTCGCAACCTGACTGGGTTCGCGACGCCCGCACACGCCCGGTTCTTGAGGAAGGTGCGTTCCTCATTATGCGCATGGCTCCTGACGAAATTTTCGATACCACGGCCCAAGAGCTTGAGCGCGCTCAGCGCAAGGCCGATGCAAATGAGCAAACCTATCGTCAACTTCTTGGTCCGGAACCAAAAGGGACTGGACCCAAGCCCCTAAACGGGTATACAAGGCCCTCGCGCGATGATTTGGATCGCCTGATTGAGGCGACCACTAACGAGTGAGGCGTGTGGGTTTCGTAGAGAATACGTTGTCCGTGCGCCACCGGCGAGAGAGCGGAACCCACTCATGCTGACCACCAATCCATTTGATGACGACAAGCTACGTGAAGAATGTGGCGTCTTTGGCGTTTTTGGCTCCCCCGATGCGGCGGCTCTGACGGCTCTTGGCCTTCATGCCTTGCAACACCGCGGACAGGAAGCTGCTGGTATCGTTTCCTATGACGGCGAAGATTTTCCTGCCCACCGGGCTTCTGGCCAGGTTGGTGATATCTTTGGTTCGGAAGACGTAATCAAAAGCCTGCCCGGCCAGCGTGCCGTCGGCCATGTGCGGTACTCCACCGCAGGCGGCAAAGGCCTTCGCAACGTTCAGCCGCTTTTTGCCGATTTTGAATTTGGCGGTTTGGCGATTGCCCATAACGGTAACCTGACCAACTCGCTTGCGGTACGTGACCGTCTGGTCAAACGCGGGTCGATCTTCCAGTCGACCTCGGATACCGAAACCTTTATTCACCTGATCGCAACCAGCCTGTACGAGAAAATCATTGATCGCCTGATCGATGCGGTTCGTCAGGTCGAAGGTGCCTATTCTCTGGTCGTGATGACCCAGAAGAAACTGATCGGTGTACGTGATCCGCTTGGTGTCCGCCCGCTGGTTCTCGGCAAGCTCAATGATGCCTATATCCTGTCGTCGGAAACGGTCGGTCTGGATATTGTTGGCGCGGAATTCATCCGCGACATCGAACCGGGCGAGATCGTCGAAATCACCGATGAAGGTCTTCGTTCGATCAAGCCGTTCAAACCGGTCAAATCACGCTTCTGCATTTTCGAGCATGTCTATTTCGCCCGCCCCGACAGTATCGTCGAAGGCACAAGCGTTTATGACGTGCGCAAGAATATCGGTCGTGAACTGGCCCGTGAGTCTGCTGTTGAAGCCGACGTTGTCGTGCCGATCCCCGACTCAGGTGTTCCGTCCGCCCTTGGCTACGCCGACGAAAGCGGTATCCCGTTCGAACTGGGCATCATCCGCAACCACTATGTCGGCCGTACCTTCATCGAACCGACCGATCAGATCCGCCATCTTGGCGTGAAGCTGAAACATAACGCCAACCCCGGCAAGCTTAAGGGCAAGCGCGTTATTCTGGTTGATGACTCGATCGTGCGTGGCACCACCTCGACCAAGATTGTTGATCTGGTCCGTCAGGCCGGTGCCGCCGAAGTCCATATGCGCATCACCAGCCCGCCGACCATGAACCCGTGCTTCTATGGCGTTGATACCCCGTCCAAAGACAAGCTGATGGCGGCCAATCACGACATCGAAAGCATGGCAAAGATTATTGGTGTGGACAGCCTTGCCTTTGTCACCATTGACGGTCTGTATCGTGCGACCGGTCTTCCGGGCCGCGACAATGACAGCCCGGCATTCTGTGATGCCTGCTTTACCGGCGACTATCCGATCCGTCTGACGGATCACAATGCCGAAAACAAGGATCGCAAGCTGAGCCAGCTGGTTGAAAGGCAATCTGCATGACCGAAACCAAACGTCTTGAAGGGCGCGTGGCACTGATTACCGGTGCCTCGCACGGGATCGGTTATGCTGTTGCCAAACGCTTTGCCGCCGAAGGCGCACATGTCATCGCGATTGGTCGCAATGTCGGCGCGCTTGAAGAACTGAGCGACGAAGTTACCGACGCAGGTGGCAAGATTTCGCTGCTTCCGATTGATCTGACCATGTTTGAAAAGGTTGATGCCATTGGCCCGACCATTTTTGAACGGTTCGGCAAGCTTGATATCGTTGTTGGCAATGCCGCCCTTCTGGGGGAACTGGCACCGGTTGGCCATATCGACACGCAGATTTTCGACAATACCGTTGCAACCAATGTGACGTCGAACTTCCGTCTGATCCGTACTGTCGACAAGCTGCTGCAGCTTTCCGATGCTGGCCGTGCGATTTTCGTGACCTCGAACGCATCGGCAAAGGGCCGTGCTTTCTGGGGGCTTTATGCTGCCACCAAGGCGGCCCTTGAGGCCCTTGTGCTTTCCTATGCGCAGGAGCTTGATGATAGCAAGGTCCGTGTCAATCTGGTCAATCCGGGGCGTATCCGCACCAAAATGCGTGCAGAAGCCTATCCGGGTGAAGATCCGCAGTCGCTTCCGACACCTGACAGCATCACCGACGTGTTTGTTGATCTGGCAGAAGCCAGTTGCACCAAACATGGCGAAGTGGTTGACGCTTACTAAGCTTCAAACCAGCGCAATTTTCAAAGGCCGGGTATTTTGCCCGGCCTTTTTCAGTTCAGATCGACATTCTCAATACAGAAATCAAGGAATGCCCGGACGCGCGCAGGCATAAGCCCGCCCTGCCCGACATAGACAGCATGAATATCAACGCCGCCGCCGGGGTTAAACGCCTCAAGCAGCACACATAGCCTTCCTGCATCCACATCGTCTCTGACATGAAAAGCCGCCAGACGGGCAACGCCACCACCCGCAACGGCCAGCTGACGCGCGCTTTCCGCATCCCCGACACAGACCTTGCCACCGGGCATGACTGTCTTGATCGTCCCGTGATCATCAAACGACCATTCACTGATCGCACGCGGAAAGTTATAGCCGATCAATTGATGCTCACTTAAATCCTCGACATTACGGGGCGTACCAGCCCCATCCAGATAATCCGGCGAGGCGACAATCACCATGCGGCATTGTCCCAGCTTGCGCGCAATCAGGCCGGATGACGGCAAAGGACCACTGCGAATGGCGACATCTGCCCGTTCCTCGTACAAATCAACAACCTTGTCACTGACGGTGATATCAAGATCGATATCGGGGAAGCGCGCCTGAAAAACCGGAACAAGCGGCAAGATGCGATACAAGCCGACCGGCATATTCACACTGACGCGAAGCTTGCCACGCGGCTGAACGGCCCTTGCCGCTTCGTCCTCGGCATCACTCAGTTCCGCCAGAACATTGACCGCACGGTCGTAGAACCGCTGGCCTTCCGGTGTCAGTTGCAATTTCCGCGTCGACCGGTTGAGCAGCCGCACGCCAAGGCGGCTTTCGAGCCGCCCGACAAGTTTGCTGACGGCAGATGGTGTCATCTTGAAGTCACGCGCCGCGGCAGAAAACCCGCCCCGTTCGACCACACGGACATAGACTTCCATTTCCCCGGACCGGTTTGTGTCAAGACGCGCCATTTGGAATTCAACTCACAAATAATGTTCCTTAGGTCGTACTAGTTGAAAATTGATCCCCTGTCCATATTCGCACCAGTTCAAACGATCACCTCTCAGGAGACTGAATATGGAATACAGGCAACTGGGCCGGTCCGGCCTTCGGGTTCCCGCCCTTTCGCTCGGCACGGGCACCTTTGGCGGACAAGGTCCGCTGTTTTCGAACTGGGGCACAACGGATGCCCGCGAAGCCGCATCCCTGATTGATATCTGCCTCGAACATGGGGCCAGTCTTTTTGACAGTGCCGATGTTTATTCCGATGGCGCATCCGAGACCGTTCTGGGTCAGGCGATCAAGGGACGGCGCGATCAGGTCATGATTTCAACCAAACTCGGCCTGCCGATGGGTCAGGGCCCCAATGACTATGGCACCGCGCGCAGCCGCCTGATTGCCGGGACCGAACAGGCACTGTCGCGCCTTGGCACCGATTATATCGATCTGCTGCAACTTCACGCCTTTGACGCCCATACACCGATCGAGGAAGTTCTTGTTACCCTTGATGATCTGATCCGGGCCGGGAAAATCCGTTATATCGGGGTTTCAAACTTTGCCGGATGGCAGATCATGAAATCGCTTTCGATTGCTGAGCGCCACGGTCTGTCACGCTATGTTGCCAATCAGGTTTATTATTCACTGGTTGGTCGGGATTACGAATGGGACCTGATGCCCCTTGGCGAGGATCAGGGACTTGGCGCACTGGTCTGGAGCCCGCTTGGCTGGGGACGGCTGACCGGCAAGATCAGCCGTAACAAACCCGCCCCGACCCAAAGCCGTTTGCATGAAACCAGTCAGTTCGGCCCGCCCGTCGATGACGCAAAACTTTATGACATCATTGATGTTCTTGACGAGATCGCGGTCGAGACCGGCAAAACCGTTCCGCAGGTTGCCATTAACTGGCTGTTGCAACGCCCCACCGTTTCCTCGGTGATTATCGGGGCACGCAATCAGCAACAGCTGATTGATAATCTTGGCGCAATCGGCTGGTCGCTCGACAAGGGTCAGATCGCCCGTCTTAACCGGGTCAGTGATCGCACACCGCCCTATCCGCATTATCCCTATTACACGCAGGATGGCTTTGCGCTGCTTAATCCGCCTGCCCGACACTAGGCCGTTTTCCCGGGTGATGATCCCCACTCATGACCCGGGAGACCATTTAAAATTTGCCTGCACCATCAATTGATTGCATTTACCCGCCCCGGGTCGTTAGCATGGCCGCAACCCGCAACAAACAATCTGGGAATAGCCATGAAACAGGCGCTTCGTAACTGCATTCTTTCTCCTTTGGGGACTTTTGGCCTGGCATTGATCATTGCAACACCCCTGACCCTGCCAAATGCCACAGAGGCGCAAGCAGCCGACAACGGCTCCACGAGCGCCGCCATAAGCGAAATGGATGCAGAACGCGGCAAGGACCTGTTTGCGGAGCGTGGCTGCGTGGTTTGTCATGCAGTCAACAATGTCGGGGGCGATATCGGCCCCGGACTTGATGCATCCAACATGAATATCGCGCGTGAACCGTTCGAGTTCTTTGCACGCATGTGGCGCGGTGCAGAATCAATGCTTCATCTGCAACAGGCCGACCTTGGCTATCAGATTGATTTTTCCGGACAGGACATCGCCGATATCTTTGCCTTTGTGCAGGATGGTGACATTCAGGAAAGCTTCACCGAAGAAGACCTGCCCGAACATATCCGCGAAATCATCGATAACGGTCCGTCGATCCCCAAAAACTGATCAGTCCGCGATACAGACGGACAAAAAGCCGCCCCTGTTGACCAAGGGCGGCTTTTTCATGTGTTGAACAAGAAGTCCCGAAACTAGCGTTTCTTTTTCTTCTTGGCATAAGGGTTATCACTGCTGCGCAGATAGATACGGATCGGAACGCCGGGCATGTCGAAATCTTCGCGCAAGCCATTGATCAGGTAACGCGTATAGCTTTCGGGCAGTTCAGCCGCCTTGGAGCAGTTGATAAAGAAGCTTGGCGGACGCGATTTCGCCTGGGTCATATAGCGCAGGCGAATACGACGCCCCGAAATGACCGGCGGCAGATGCCGTTCGGTGGTTGCTTCCAGCCAGCGGTTAAGCTGTGAAGTCGGGATACGGCGGCTCCAGATATCGTGAAGATCAAGCACGGTTGGCATCAGGCTGTCGGTGCCGCGCCCGGTCAATGCCGAGAATGCCAAAACCGGAATACCCTTGGCCTGTGCAAAAGACGTATCAAGCTTGTCACGCAGGGCCTGCATCACTTCTGCCTTGTCGCGGACAGCATCCCACTTGTTGACCGCGATGATCAGGGCACGACCTTCTTCAAGTACCATACGGGCAATCGTCAGGTCCTGCTTGTCCAGGGTATTGGTCGCATCAAGCATCAGAACAACGACCTGCGCATACCGGATGACGCGCAGGGTATCGGCAACCGAAAGCCGTTCGACACGGTCATCGATCTTTTTCTTGCGGCGCATACCCGCTGTATCGACCAGACGGATCGGACGACCTTCATAGGACCAGTCAACCGCAATCGAATCACGGGTCAGGCCCGCCTGCGGGCCGGTCATCACACGATTTTCACCCAGAAGCTGGTTGAGAAGTGTGGATTTTCCTGCGTTCGGGCGACCAACGATTGCCAGCTGAATTTTCGAATTATCGCGCGATCCTTCGACGATCAGTTCACCATCTTCGTCTTCGTCATCTTCGTCAAATTCGATTTCAAAGGACGGGAAGACCTCGCCCTCGTCATCGGCAAAGCCATCTTCGTCAATCAGATCGTCGCTATCGTCATCTTCCAGACCAGCCGCCTCGGCCGCCGCTTCGCGGGCATGCTGTTTGGCGACACGTTCGCGGTCTTTCCATTCTTTCCAATGGGGTTCGAGCAAATCATACAGAAGCTCGATGCCAAGACCATGTTCGGCTGAAATTGGTGCGACATCGCCAAGACCAAGGCCATAGGCCTCGTAAAGACCCGGATCCTGATCCTTGCCTTCGTGTTTGTTGGCAATGACATAGACCGGTTTATGGCGCTTGCGCAGCCAGTCGGCAAAATGGTTATCAAGCGGGGTCAGGCCTGCACGGGCATCGATCAGGAACAGCGCAACATCGCATTCCTCGAACGCCTTCTCGCTTTGCTGGCGCATCATGCCTTCGACCGAATCATCGAATGCTTCTTCCAGACCGGCGGTATCGATAATGTCGAACGACATATCTCCCAGACGCGCCTTTCCATAGCGGCGATCACGGGTCACGCCAGGCTGGTCGTCCACCAAAGCCAGCTTTTTGCCGACCAGACGGTTAAACAGGGTCGACTTCCCGACATTGGGGCGACCGATAATGGCAACTTTAAGCGACATCTGACTTTCAGACTCTCGTTATAAAAGGCGTTATGCGCCGACGGCTTTCACTGCCCTCGGCGCATCGCAAATCCTGCAAGGAAACCTTGCGAAAAACTCTATGTTCGAACTGACTGATCAGCGATATGCGATTAGATCGGCATCCGCAGTCAGGAAGTAAAGGCTGTCACCCGCAACCGATGGCGGCAATGTGATCGGCCCGGATACCTCATCCTTGCCGAGAATGTCACCGCTATAAGGGGAAACAGTCATCACTTCGCCCTGCTCGTTACCTACGATCAACCTGTCACCGACCAGTACCGGACCTGTCCAGACAATCGGCTCTTCCTGGTCTTCGGGATCGACAAAACGTGGCAGAACCGTCACCCATTTAACCTGTCCGGTCTTCCGACGCAAGGCAATCAGATCATTTGTGTTGGTTAGCAGGTATACGTAATCGCCGGCCACCCATGGCGACTGGATGCCACCGGCCTCCAGTTCCCAGACCCGATAGCCGGTACGAAGATCAATCGCAACGGTCAGACCGGAGTTACTTGTCGCAATCACAAGATCATCATCAATGACCGGAAGACCGCGAATATCGGCGATTGCCGACACCGCATCGGTACGTCCTGCACCAGCCAGTGCATCCGACCAGATCACCTGACCGTTTTCAACACGAAGGGCATAAATCTCGCCCGTCGAATAGGCCGAAATCACCACACCCTGATCAACCGCCGGGCTTGCACCACCGATAAAGGATGCGCCTTCGGCTGCACCACGATGGTTCCAAAGCGTTTCACCGGTCATCGCATTGAGCGCGATGGTCTGGTTATCAATGGTAATGGCAAAGACACGACCACCGCGCACTGTCGGCGCCGAACGCATCGGTGCACTGACCTGGCTGCGCCACAGAACCTTGGCACTTGGTGCATCAATGGCAACGATCTCGGCAAAGCCGGTGGTGGCATAGATGATCCCGCGCTCATAGGCCAGACCACCGCCAAGAAGCGTGCTGTCCTCTTCGTCTTCGGGCGCCAGTTCAAGTGACCAGATTCGTTTGCCGTTATTGGCAGCAAAGGCACGCACTTCGGCACTGGCATCAATGGTAAAGATCACACCGCGCGCAATGATCGCCTGATTAAGCAAAAGGTTGTCATCCATTGACCCCTCGCCGATATCAATCGACCAGTCCTGCTTGAGAACGTCATTATCCAGACCGACATGATGCAGGGCATGGCTCGGATAGCCGCCATTCTGCGGCCAGTCGACCATCGGTTCGGGTTCGGGAAGGATCACACGCTGGTCAGACAGTTCGACATCGGGTTGAACTGTGCTTTGCAGGGCAAGAACCGAAATGCGTTCACCCGGCAATGGCGGTTCTTCTTCGCCACCAAGCCAACCCGAACACCCGGCCAAAAGGCCTGTCATTCCCATTACGCACAGAACTGACTTAATACCGCGTGTGGTCAAAACCGTTTCCCCTGATTCAAGCTGTCGTCACGGTGGCCGGGTTTGTTCCCGGCCATCCTGTCTGGACCTTGTTAGGCACCAACGGCCTTGAGAAGTTCACTTGCGCGTGCGCGCATGCCTGACGGTGCTTCATTGTCATCGGCAATTTCCGTCAGAAGCGGTTTGGCTGCATCAACTTCACCCGAGGCAACATGCAGCAAGGCAATCATCTCACGCGCTGAATAGTACCAGGCGTTTTCCGGAACCGCGATCGGTTGAAGACGCGTGATCAGGTCCTTGGCATTGGTTTCATTTGCGCTGTTCATCGCAATTTGAACCACGGCAAGATCACGGTAAACGTCATCAATTTCGGAGTTGCCAGCAATCGCTTCAAGTTCGGTTACTGCGGACGGAACGGCACCGGCACGCAGGTAAACTGCGGCTTTCTGGAAATGACCAAGGGCAACAAAACCGGCATTTCCGTCGGCAATAATCGCATCAAGCGCCTCGAGCGCGGCATCCTGTTTGTCGTCACCTGCATTTGCCAGTTCGACAGCATTGGCAAGGCGGGTGCCATTTTCGATGCTGGTGGTGTGTTCATAAGTTTTCCAGCCTTCACGACCGGCAACCCCCAACACAATCACAGCAGCAGTGCCGATGACATATTTCCCGTATTTGCGCCACAGTTCTTCTGTGCGTTCGCGCTTCAGGTCTTCTTCGACTTCCTGGAAAATATCAACCACGAAAACGGCTCCAATCCGGTCACAATAAAGCGGGCAACCTGCCCGCTTATCTGAATTAATTCTGGCAAGGATTTAACGCGCCAGCACGTACAGGGTCAAGTCTGCTCGAAGCCAAACCCGGCAATCGGCCAATTATTTTGCCCGATTGCGGCTATATGGCCGGCATGAAGCAGGTATCTGGCCTGTATCTGGCCAGTGCAAAGCTTGTTTCCGTACTTTTTCATCCAGCAGTTAAGTCCGCATTTTGGGCAAAATCGGGGCAAATTTACCGATGCAGGGAAAGAATTGCCTGTTCCCGCGGACCGATCAGGCGGATTTAAACCGGTTTGAAAGATTTTCCACACATCATCAGCACCATAAAATGATCAGCGAAAAGCTCCAAAACGACTGAAAACAAACCTAACCCTGCCCATATGACAAGAACAGGGACAGATGACGACAAATCCGGCACGGGGCTTGCTTTGTTAACAGTCAAGGGAACAGATTTCACAATGCTATCGGTCAAAATTGCCCGGTAGATGGACGGAGACACCATGGAACGTCGTCAGAAAGTGTATAGCCGGCATGATGCCAAGCGTGTCATTCGACAACGTATTCTGGCCGGGCTGTTTGCAACATTGTTGGGAACCGGCGTTTCTGGCTGCAGCACCACAATGTCTGACATTGCCGGAACCAGCATCTTTACAGGCGGGGAATGGTATCTGGCCTTTGACGTTGTCAGTATCATCAATACCGACAAAACCCTGATTGACCATGTGGTGTCGCTTTCGACCGGTCAGGATTGCTCAACCATCCGCAAGCTTGACGGCAAATCCTATTGCAAAAAGGATCCGGTCCCCGAAACCCCGCTTTATTGCTATCGTACGCTGGCAGCCGTCAATTGCTATCGCACGCCTGACCCCTATAATACCGGGGCACAAACCGTTGACTGGCCGCCGACGAGATCACGCAGCCTTTAACAGCCAATCACCTGATTTTCCTATGATATTCAAACCGGTCACACGCGTTGTGAACCGGTTCATGCCCATTGAAACTTGAGACGAAAGTCAATCCGCGCTACCGTGTCATATGGCTGTCATGTTCTGCTTTCAGGTCAGGGCAACCAGACGATCACATTGTCGGAGAATGACATGGGAACACTGTTCGATTTGGCAAAATATCGCAAAGCCAAAAGCTTTGTACATTTTGACCGGTCCGAACTGATGCGGCTCATGAATACCTATTCCCGCCAGGTTGCAAGTGGTGCCTGGCGCGACTACGCGATTGACCATCTTGACGGCATGGCAATGTTTTCGATTTTCCGTTCCACGCATGAAACACCGCTTTTCACCGTGATCAAGCTGGGCAGCGAACACAAGAATGCCGGACAATATCTGGCACTTCATAGTGGCGAGCGAATCAAGCAAAGTTCTGATATCACCAACGTTCTTGAGGCCATCGAAAAGCGCGCGCGTAAAGTCGTCCCGCTGTTTAAAAACAATTCCTGATTACAAAAAAAGCGGACAAAAAAGTGCGTCTCCCTGTTTCGACTGCCATCAGGCTCGCAACATTTGCGGCCCTGATCAGCTCAGCCTTCTTGCTGGCCCTTACGCCTACCCCCGCCCAAGCCAGCAAAATGAGCCGCGAATATCAGACCGGCTATTACGCCTATCAGTCCGGGGACTTCAGCGAAGCCAGACAGCAGTGGGAAATCGCAGCCCTGAATGATGACCCTTATGCACAATATGCGCTGGGACTTTTGAACTATCGCGGAGACATGGGACGCCCCGATTATCCGGAAGCCGTCAAATGGTTTCAAAAGGCCGCGCGCGCCAATCATAGCGGCGCGATCTATTATATCGGGCTTTTGTAT
Source organism: Thalassospira profundimaris (assembly GCF_003326795.1). Taxonomy (GTDB): domain Bacteria; phylum Pseudomonadota; class Alphaproteobacteria; order Rhodospirillales; family Thalassospiraceae; genus Thalassospira; species Thalassospira profundimaris_C. The sequence continues at coordinate 140,744 of NZ_JPWI01000007.1, forward strand.
TACAACGGGCACGGCGTGAATTATGACCAATTCCGCACCACTGAATATTTCAAGCGCGCCTTGCAAGCTGATCCCGGAAACGGGGATGCTGCCTTTCTGACTGGCACGCAATATTTCCACGGGCGCGGTGTGCGTCAGAACTTTGTAGAAGCGGCCCACTATTTCGAACTTGGCGCAAAGGCCGACAATCACGCCGCCCAGTTCATGTATGGCGCCCTGCTTGAACGCGGCTGGGGGCAGGAAGAAAACCAGGCAGAAGCCTATTACTGGCTAAGGCGCGCCACACTTGGCCCGATCACCTTGCCGCCGGGCCTGAACCTTGAAACCCCGATGGACCCGATGGCCGCGGTCTCGGCACTTGAAGCCCGCCTGCGTCCTGAGGAAATCACGCGCATCGACAAACGTCTTCAGACGGAAGGATTCATTCCAAATTAAAAGGCCGCATCATGCGGCCTTAAAACTTCTATCCCGTGCCTGTCTGTCTGGCAGTATCGCGTCTAATGATGGGTCTCGATGATTGTGCCGGTCTTGACCACTTCGGTAATCGTCACACCAAGATTTTCGTCCACCACCACCAGCTCGCCACGCGCAACCAGCCGGTTATTGACATAGATATCAACGGGTTCCCCAACCCGACGGTCAAGTTCAAGAACCGCACCACGGGTCAGACGCATCAATTGCGCGACCTGAATCTGGCTTTTGCCAATCACCGTCGAAACGCGCACCGGCACGTCATAGGCCGCACCAATTTCTGATGCACCATGTCGCTTGGAAAACGGGTCTTTATCGTCAACAGCCATGATTTAGCGCCATCCGGTCTGGTCGAAGGAATCGGGAACCTTGAATTATAAAGGTTAGCTTTGAAAAAAGTGTTAGCAAGCCCAATCTCTTAAAAATTGTCAGATCGCCAAAATGTATCGACACAATTTCACTGTAGTTTTTTGTATTATAATCCCCTACACAAGTGCCCATTCGCGATTTTCATGATCGCCATGATGTGATCCAACCTGACGCCAGGATGTTAAATGACATATGACCGCCAATGGGTGGCTGACGCCATCAGCAAGATCGAAGCTGATTTCAACCGGTCGGCAGACACCCACCTGATCCGCCTTGATCTGCCGAAACTTGACGGGATTGGCTTGTATCTTAAAGATGAGTCGACCCATCCTTCTGGCAGTCTCAAGCACCGTCTGGCGCGCTCGCTGTTTCTCTATGGCCTGTGCAACGGCTGGATCACCAGGGACACGCCGGTTATCGAGGCATCAAGCGGATCAACCGCCGTGTCAGAGGCCTATTTCGCACGCCTGCTTGGCCTGCGTTTTATCGCCGTGATGCCGAAATCGACCTCGCAACAGAAAATCGACCAGATCGCATTTTATGGCGGTGAAAGCCATCTGGTAGATCACAGCGGTCAGATCTATGAAGAATCCCAACGCCTGGCGCGCGAACTTGACGGCCATTACATGGACCAGTTCACCTATGCCGAGCGCGCAACCGACTGGCGCGGCAATAACAACATTGCCGAAAGCATCTTTGATCAGCTTAAACGTGAACCCCATCCGGTTCCGCGCTGGGTTGTCGTCGGTGCGGGTACGGGCGGCACATCATCGACCATCGGTCGCTATGTCCGTTATGGCCGGACATTGGGGCAAGGCTGCGAGCTTTGCGTGGCGGATCCGGAAAACTCGGTCTTTTATGATGCGTATGAAACCGGCGACTGTTCGGTGACCGGCACCAAGGGATCGCGCGTCGAGGGCATTGGCCGTCCCCGTGTCGAGCCAAGCTTCAATCCGACCGTTGTCGATCGCATGTATCGCATTCCCGATGCCGCAAGCTTTGCCGCCCTGCATTATCTTGAACGTCATCTTGGCCGTCGCTGCGGCGGGTCAACCGGCACCAACCTGATTGCCACCCTGTCGCTGATCACGGAAATGAAAAAGGCCGGGCAAACCGGATCGGTCGTGACCTTGTTGTGTGATGGCGGGGATCGCTATTGCGACACCTATTACAATCCGGAATGGATCAAGGCACAGAATATCGACCTCGCCCCCTGGACATCAGCACTTGAACAGTTTGATGCGACCGGGCTTCTTGACATGCCGCTAGATCACAAGACCGGGTATCGCAAAGCCTGACAGGCTCCAGCCGTTTCCTGAATTCAAATTAAGGCCGGGTGATCACATACCCGGCCTTTTGCTTTTGTCCAGACCCGGTTTACCCGTTTCTCACAGCTTCATTGTCTCACCGTCGGAATGCATCGGAGTGATTTAAACGAGGCATGACATGACAACAGAGAAAATCGGCGGTATCGAGCTTTATATCGAGAATGTGGATCTCGAAAATTCTGGCCAGACACAAAAGGTTTACGGGACAAATTGCGCAGATGATTTCTGGGCTTTGCTGTCAAATGAACGTTCTGTATTTGCCTATGTCGACTATCTTTGGGTGCCACCCGATCTGAAACGTAACACATCCCAAAGCAGCCGGGCCCTTTATGCATGGCGCGGGGATACGCGCCCCCCCGATGAAATTTTCGGCCACGGCTTTTCCCGGCGCGGGACATCCCCCGCAACCCCGGCCATTGTTTATCGCAAGGCGGATCAGGATCTTGCGCATTATACGGCCGTGTGTCTGTCAGGTACGCATGAAATCGGTGCCCTCTTCCCGCCAAAGGTTCCTGATCAGCCGGATCCTGCTGCCGAGACATGGGTTTACTGCGTGCGTTTGCGTGGATACTGGTGCCCCACCTATTCCATCCAGCAACGGGTCTATGGCAATGCTGCCAGGTTTGGCGCGACCGAACGCCAGATGGCACGCCAGAACCTTTATGCGCGCGAGCTTGCGGTCCTTAATGTCGCTTATAAGGACGTGGTCGCGGCCATTCGGGTACGGCGCGACTGGGCTGGCGAGGGATATGATGCCGGTGGCACCTTCACCTATCTCGAACTCAGGAAAAACCAGTGGGCTGCATCAGATAACAAGGCCTTTGCTGATCGCATCGAGAACTGGTGGAATACCAATAATCTGATCAACACCCAAAACGCCCTGCCGACCCCGTAATGACAAGAATAAGGCCGGTCCCGACAACACTGCACGGGACCGGCCTCAATGAATGCGCCGTCGGCGTTAAGAAGCCACCAGCGCGCCGGATGCAAGCGTGTCTTCAAATCCTTCGACCGATTGCTCATAACCGCTATCGGTTGCGCCGGTGCCTTCAAGCTTCTCCGACAGTTCCTTGAGACTGGACAGAAGGGTCAGGTCACGTGCCTGCTGTTCTTCGGCCTTCTTGCGCAGATCGGTCTGACTGACAGCAGCCTGCCGTGCAATCCAGGCGGCATCATCCTTGGTAAGCTTTTTCGCGGTTGCCTCGCCGATGATGATCGCACCGGAAATCTCGCTTTGCGCAACTGAAACAGGCTTGCTGCTGGTTTCAACGGCCGAGCAGCTTTGTGCGACGCGCGTGGCAATGGCGCAAAGCTGTTCGGTTTGCGTTTCAGTTCGAAAGGACGCGATATCGGCCTTGTATGCGGCTGCATAATCATTGGCCAAATCGCCAAGCGTACTGCTCATCGGGCTTTCTCCTCTGATAATCCGGATGCACCAGAAGACGGGGAGCCTCATCGCATGTGAGCAGCCAGACAAAAAAAGACGGGCGGTAAGTACCGCCCGTCAGGCAAGACAGGGAAAGCTTCTCAGGGAGGAGAGACAGACAAGTCCTAGCCGTTCACAGCAATCTTGCGCGGCTCGGGCTTTTGTTCTGCTACTTTGGGGAGAGTAAGCACCAGAACACCATTCTTGAACGACGCCGTGATGTTATCGACATCAATGGTATCATTCAGACGGAATGACCGTTTGAAGCTGCCAAAGCTGCGTTCAACAACGCGGGCACCTTCGTTGGTTTCACGGGTGGATTTCTTTTCACCGGTGATGGTCAGAACACCGTCGAGAACCGACACATCCACATCATCCTGCTCAACGCCGGGAAGTTCGGCAGACAGTTCGATATGATCTTCGGTTTCGTGGACATCGATACGCGGGCTCAACAGAGTTTGAGCTGCTTCCTGACCATCTGCAACCGCCTTTGATGCAGTTGCACGATCACCAAAGATCGAGCCAATCATACGATCGAAATCACGGGAAAGAAGCGAGAAAGGATCACCATAGGTCGGTGCAGTTGCAAGACGACGTGCGGATCCATTAAGAGTCTGAAGACCAGTCATTAGTACCCTCCATTACAGACGAGTATTCTTGCGCCATCAGTCCAGACCAGGCTGCAACCTTGACGCGTATCAGGGCACCATGCCCCTTTGCAAACTTGAGATAGAGCACAGGATTTTTTCCGCAAGTGGCGTCATGCATTTTTTTTGTTTTTTTTGCATTCCGCCGACCTGAATGGCCAATAACACATTATCCGGACGAACTTTTTTCGAAAAATCAAATCAGAGACTGGCACTCATCCCCTGACCGGATTAGCTTCTTCTCATTGTTTGTCGGCTTATGGCCGACCTCCCTAACAAGGAAGATCCATGAGTACCCTTTTCTCACCATTGTCACTGGGCAAGCTTGCCCTGGACAACCGCGTCATCATTGCGCCGATGTGCCAGTATTCAGCTGAAAACGGCAAAACCTCGGACTGGCATCCGATGCATCTGGGCAACCTTGCCCAGTCGGGCGCAGGACTTTTGATTATCGAAGCAACAGCCGTTGAACCCGAAGGTCGCATCACCTATGGCGATGTAGGTCTGTGGGATGACGAAACCGAAGCGTCCCTTGCCAGAACCATTTCTGCGGTACGCAGCCACTCTGACATGCCGGTCGCCATTCAACTGGCCCATGCCGGACGCAAGGCATCGTGCGAGAAACCCTGGCTGGGTGGGCATGCACTGTCACCGGATCATGCCAATGGCTGGCAAGTTTGCGCACCGTCGGCTGTTCCGTTCCGCGAGGGCGACCCGATCCCCGAAGCCCTTTCAAAGTCGCGCATTTCCGAAATCGTGCAGGCCTTTGTCGAAAGCGCAAAACGCTCGATCCGTATCGGTTTTGATGCCATCGAAATCCACGCTGCCCATGGCTATCTGCTCCATCAGTTCCTGTCCCCCCATTCGAACAAGCGTGACGATGAATATGGCGGATCGTTTGAAAACCGCGTGCGCATCGTTCTTGAGATTTATGACGCCATCCGCGCAGAAGTCGGCACCGACTACCCGCTGGGTATCCGTATTTCGGCCACCGACTGGGTTGATGACGGCTGGGACATTGATCAAAGCGTCGAACTTGCCAAACTGCTTCATGCACGCGGTTGCGATTTCATTGATGTTTCGTCCGGCGGTCTGCACATTGATCAGAAAATCCCGCTTGGCCCGAACTATCAGGTTCCGTTTGCAGCCCGTATCAAGGCAGAAACCGGCATGACCACCATTGCGGTTGGCCTGATCACCGAGGCCGAACAGGCAGAAGCCATCACCTTTACCGGTCAGGCCGATGCCATCGCTCTTGCGCGCGGCATCCTTTATGACCCGCGCTGGCCCTGGCACGCCGCAGCAACCCTTGGGGCCGAAGTCAAAGCTGCCCCGCAATATCTGCGCTGTCAGCCGCGCAGCCTTAAAAAGCTGTTTGGCTGATCTGAACCACCAAAAGCCCGGCACAACAATGTGCCGGGCTTTTTTTTTATTTCTCTGAGCTGCATGCAAAAAGGGCCCCGCAATTGCGGAGCCCTTCCTGTAGTGCAAAGGTCGGTTGGTTGGTAAGGCTTAGAAGCCCATGCCACCCATGCCGCCCATACCACCCATGCCACCCATGTCAGGTGCGCCAGCCGGTTTGTCTTCGGCTTTCTCGGCGATCATGCATTCGGTGGTGATCAGCAGACCAGCGACCGAAGCTGCGTCCTGCAGGGCAGTACGAACAACTTTGGCCGGGTCGATGATGCCAGCTTTGATCAGGTTGGTGTATTCGCCCTTCTGAGCGTCATAACCGAACTCGATGTCGTCCTGCTCAAGCAGTTTACCAGCAACAACCGCGCCGTCTACGCCAGCGTTGGTTGCGATCTGACGAACCGGTGCCTGAAGGGCACGGCGAACGATGTCAACACCGATGGTCTGGTCATGGTTTTCACCTTCGAGACCGTCAAGCGCACGGACAGAGTACAGAAGAGCCGTACCGCCACCAGCAACGATGCCTTCTTCGACAGCAGCGCGGGTCGCGTGCAGAGCATCGTCAACACGGTCTTTGCGTTCTTTAACTTCGATTTCCGAAGCGCCACCGATCTTGATCACTGCAACACCGCCTGCGAGTTTCGCGAGACGTTCCTGCAGTTTTTCACGATCGTAATCAGAGGTGGTTTCTTCGATCTGAGCGCGGATCTGGGCAACACGGCCTTCGATCTGTGCTTTCTCGCCAGCGCCATCAATGATGGTGGTTTCTTCTTTGGTGATGGTAACCGATTTCGCGGTACCGAGCATGTCAAGCGTAACGCTTTCAAGCTTGATGCCGAGATCTTCGGAAACAACCTGACCACCGGTAAGGATCGCGATGTCTTCGAGCATTGCTTTACGACGGTCGCCGAAGCCCGGTGCTTTGACAGCAGCGATTTTCAGACCACCGCGCAGCTTGTTGACAACCAGGGTTGCCAGAGCTTCGCCTTCGATGTCTTCAGCAATGATCAGAAGCGGCTTGCCGGTCTGAACAACAGCTTCGAGCAGCGGAAGAACCGGCTGCAGCGAGGAGATTTTCTTGTCGAAGAGCAGGATGTACGGAGCATCCATTTCTGCAACCATTTTCTCCGGGTTGGTTACGAAGTACGGAGACAGGTAACCACGATCGAACTGCATGCCTTCGACAACGTCGAGTTCGGTGTGCAGGCCTTTTGCTTCTTCAACGGTGATAACGCCTTCGTTGCCAACTTTTTCCATGGCTTCAGCGATCATGTCGCCGACTTCACGGTCACCGTTAGCAGAGATGTTACCAACCTGAGCGATCTCATCGCGACCAGCAACTTTACGTGCACGGCCCTGGATGGATTCGATAACCTTGGAGGTCGCGAGGTCGATACCGCGCTTCAGGTCCATCGGGTTCATGCCGGCAGCAACAGCCTTGTTGCCTTCACGAACGATTGCCTGTGCCAGAACGGTTGCGGTGGTGGTGCCGTCACCAGCCAGATCGGCGGTTTTCGACGCAACTTCGCGAACCATCTGTGCGCCCATGTTTTCGAACTTGTCAGAAAGTTCGATTTCCTTGGCGACAGAAACACCGTCCTTGGTTACGCGCGGAGCGCCAAAGGACTTCTCGATAACAACGTTACGACCTTTCGGGCCGAGGGTCACCTTGACAGCATCTGCCAGGATGTCGACACCGCGCAGCATCTTGGCGCGTGCATCGGTGGAGAATTTTACTTCTTTAGCAGCCATAATATTCTTTCCTCTCTATGAGACGGATGAACGTGGACTTAAGTCACCCAAAGGGCTGACTTATTCCATGATGCCCATGATGTCGGATTCTTTCATGATCAGCAGCTCTTCGCCGTCGACCTTGACTTCGGTACCCGACCATTTGCCGAACAGGACTTTGTCACCTGCCTTGACGTCGAGGGCTACGACCGAGCCATCTTCTTTGCGAACGCCAGAACCAACAGCGACGACTTCGCCTTCCTGCGGTTTTTCTTTGGCGGTATCCGGAATAATGATGCCACCGGCAGTTTTGGTGTCAGACTCGACACGACGTACCAGTACTCGATCATGCAGCGGACGGAACTTCATTTTAGACAACTCCGTGTTAAAGCTAAGGCTCGTTAATAACTAAGACTAACCGGGATGAGCCCGTATTAGCACTCACCCCCGGCGAGTGCTAACAGCATTTATTGGAGTGCCTGTTTAAAGTCAATAGGAAGATGTAAAAAGACGCAGAAATGTCACGATTTTTACGCATTTCCGGTGATTCAAACCGAACAAAAAACCGTCTTCCAGGAAGGGCTGCTGATCACACCATTTTCTATCAACCCGCACAACCCTGCCGTACAAAAATATTTCGCTGCGAACCGACCCACATGCCCTTGCAATTACAAGATCGCAACATTCAGTCAGCGAAGTTCGAAATAGCGCTCATACAATGCTGGCTCATCAAAATGTCGGCGTCCGACAAAGGCGGTTGCATGATGCCCCCACTGGCGCATTGCGCCGGGCCGGTCCACCCCCATTGGCCACAGGATGAAACGTTCCATTCTTTCGGTGCCCGGGACGAAACCGTCTTCATCATAAAGGCTTTCATATCCGCTGCCATCTTTGAGCGGAATGCTCGCAAGTGATTGCTCTGGCTGCATTGATGCCTTTATGGGCGCCAGGGTCTTCACGTCTGAATTTTCCGGAGTCACGGCCAAAAGATAGTGACTGATCGCATCAACCCACAGCACCGGACGGGCAAGGGTCGCCGACGGTACAGCACCGGCCGGGCTTTCAGCCGTCTCGCGAATATCACCATCTTCGGGTGCCACAATTCGCTGCAATGACGATGTCGGGAAGAACATATGATAGCAGCCACACCCATGAATGCTGTCCGCAATCAGAGGATGCCCTTCTCCATCAAGGGTGACGCGCCAGATCAATGCATCAAGATGCCCGGCGAGAATATCAAACATTCCCTGTGCCGGTCGCTCGGGGAACCAGACCGAATAGATGATTTGCGGACGCCATTGGTTATTAAACCAGGTATGGCTGAGCCGGTAATAGATTGCAGGGCGATCAAGATCGACAATCGACAAGCCCTCACGCGATGGCAGAGCCGGTGTACCGATACGATCACTGCTTGTCAGCGTGCGTATCCGAAATTCCGGCGCATAGCGTTCGGCAAGCGATTTGAGCTCGGCATGCGTTGGTATGATCCGGCCAAAGGCATCTTCTTCAATTGCTTTGATCGCAATGGCGTCTTGCCCTGCATCTCCCTGCCCGTCTGCACGATAGCGCTGCCAGGGACCAGAAGCCTGCAAGGCCTCTTCGGACAGATCAAAGCTTCCAAAATTATCACGCTTCCAGCTTTCATAGCCAAAATGCGCGGCAAAGGCTGTAAGCGGATAAAACCCGGCAATGCGTTGAAAATCCAGATAGTCATCAGGCACGAAAACCGCCTTGGACAACGACGCGTAATCACCAATGGTCAGTCCCGCAGCCATTTGACTCGCACAGTTTTCGACTTCTGTCAGAGACAGTTCCGCAGCAACAGGAAGATTGCGCAGCTCGTCTGCCCGCGCGTCACGATCAAGTGCGCGCATCTGCGCCACCCAGTCGGCAAACAACAGCTCGCCCTGAGCGCCTTGCGCTATGGCGGTCCCGACCTGCTTGCCCATCAGCACCGAATTTCGGTTGGCCCGCAGAAACCGGTATCCGGCAACAGGTGCCGCACCGATGTTTCGTTGTCCCTGATCAGTAATCAACGCATCGAACTCGCGGAGCTGCTGCGAACAACTTGGTGACGAGACCACAGAAACGCCACTTTGATGGCTACTACATGCTGAGAGAAAACCAGCAAGAAGCACCGGAACATAGCGCAAACGAAATTGCATCGACTGCCCTTTCATATCCGGACAAAACGCGAGCGGCTGGACCAGCAACACCTTTGAGCCAACCTTCATCTGACGACAAAACACAGCATAGGGTCGAAACATTGCAGATTGAAACACTTGATATCACCGACATTAAGTTGCTCTTTCCGCGAAAGTTTGGTGACGAACGGGGTTTCTTCTCCGAAACCTACAGTCAGTCACGCTTTAACCAAGCAGGCATTTCAGTCGAATTTGTTCAGGACAATCATTCACTTTCGCGCGAAGCCGGGGTTTTACGCGGCCTTCATTACCAATGCCCGCCCTTTGCCCAGGACAAACTCGTCCGCGTTGTTCATGGTCGCATCCTTGATATCGCCGTCGATATTCGCAAAAATTCGCCGACCTTTGGCAAATGGGTTTCTGCTGAACTCAGCGCTGATGACTGGAACCAGATCTTTGTTCCCAAGGGATTTGCCCACGGTTTCGCAACGCTCGAAGCTGATACAGAAGTCATTTACAAGGTGTCTGCTCCTTACGCGCCTGAAAGCGAACGGGCAATCATGTGGAACGACCCCGACATCGGTATTTCCTGGCCATTCGGTGCTGATGACGTGACCCTGTCTGCCAAGGATGCGGCGGCAATGAGCTTTGCCGATTACTGCAATGACCCGGATTTCTGACGACCCTCGATCTGATCGTAGTTTTTCAACACGGCTTGCAGATACGCCTTGTCATCCGCTCGTGATTTCGAACTCGTCACGGGTGGATGGCCTTATAGACCGGTTAACATCAATGACATTGTGATCGAACTCGACGACGCCATAGCGTTCCGGGTCTTGGGCAAAACAGGCAAACATCAATGTTGTCAGTCGGCTTGCCATAGACAGGCTGGAATTGCTTTGTCACAACCAGCACCGACAAATCAAGACACTATCTGGTGCCGCCAGTCAGAAGATCCTCTTGCGCGTGGCAGTCACCTTATTAAGATCGGTCAGCACACGTCCGAGGCTCTCAGTCATCGAAGGAAAATTGACGCCCAAGGCTTCCCGGACCTTCCGGTTTGACAAGACGGAATAGGCCGGTCGCTTGACCTTGCTTGGAAACTGATCCGTGCTAATGGGTGTGATGCGACGATCCCCCCCCGGCCATTCAGGTCCGAATACATCTGCGCCAAGGACCTGAATGCGACGGGTAAAAGCGCACCAGCTTAATGGTTGATCCGATACAACATGATAGGTGCCAAATGCGGGAGACCTCTCCGTAACGAAAGCAGGCAGGACCTGCAAGACGCCGTGCGCCAGATCATATGCGCTTGTCGGGCACCCGATCTGGTCATCGACCACTTTGACTTCATCGGTCTCGGCCAAAAGGCGGCACATCGTTTTCACGAAATTCTTGCCAAACGGGCTATAGAGCCATGAAGTTCTGAAAATCACATGTCTTGGGTTCAGATCGCGAACCGCTTGTTCTCCGGCAAGCTTTGTTTGCCCATAGATTCCCAGTGGCGCAACGCGATCCGTCTCGACATAGGGCTTTACGGCACTCCCATCAAAAACATAATCCGTCGAAAAATGAATGAATGGAATTGCATGTTTTGCTGTTAGCTCGGACATTACTTTCACAGCCGTAGCATTGACGGCAACAGCCCGATCAGGTTCGCTTTCGGCAAGATCAACCGCAGTATAGGCCGCAGCATTGATCACAATATCCGGGCGCATTTTGTCGATGATTTCCGCTATGTTCCATGGATATTCAAGATCACAGCGACTGCGCCCGACAAAGTTCAACTCAATATTTGCGAAGCAGGTTGCCTCTTGTGCTAGACATCTTGCCAACTGGCCACTTTGCCCGAATACAAGTACCCTAATCATTGTGATGCTCCGTCCCAAGACCGGATCGTTCAAGCACATTGTGCTTTCTCAGGATGGATTCCCGCGAGGATTGGTAATCGGCATGCAACCAGTCGCGCGCTTTCATTCCCCTCACGTAAACTGGCTGCCTGTCGATATTGAGAATTGCACAGTCATCCCGACCGGCCAGAAGCCGACAAACTGCCGAACCGATGAAACCGGCACCGCCTGTTACAATAATTCTCATCGTGAACTCTTTGTCTGCAAGCTGCGTGTAATTCAGTGCAAGGCACTGCAATCATTCATGGAAAACTTGCGAACTGTATTGGCGGTTCAATCCGTCAATTTAATGGCGCGTTCCAACGCATTCATGCCACTTTTCATGCCCGGCGTTGCTGCGACCAGCGTACACACATGAGAGCCGCTCAATAAAAAAGCCGGATGCAAAGGCATCCGGCTTGATGGTGTCTGATATGAAAAGTGGGCTTATTCGACCGTTACCGACTTTGCAAGATTGCGCGGCTGATCAACGTCGGTGCCCTTATGGACTGCAACGTGATAGGCCAGCATCTGAACCGGGATGGTATAAAGGATCGGTGCGACGAAATCGGCAACCTTGGGCAGTTCCACCGTTGCAGATGCCATATCACCAAGTTTCGAAAGCCCCGGCGCGTCCGAGATAAAGATCACGCGCCCACCTCGTGCGGCGGCTTCCTGCATGTTTGAGGCGGTTTTTTCAAACAGCTCGTCAGACGGCGCAATGACAATGATCGGAACCGACTGGTCAATCAGGGCGATCGGACCATGCTTCATCTCGCCCGCAGCGTACCCTTCGGCGTGGATATAGGAAATTTCCTTGAGCTTGAGTGCCCCTTCCATCGCAATCGGATAGCCAAGCCCGCGCCCGAGATACAAAACATCGCGCGCATCGGCAATATCAAGCGCCAGTTTCTTGAGCGCCTCGTCATGATGCAGGACCTCGGCCGCGTGTTTTGGCACTTCGGTCAGGGCATTGACGATGGCAGCTTCCTCGTCCTTGGCAAGGGTGCCGTTTTCGCGCCCGATGGTCACTGCAAGGCAGGCCAGAACTGTGAGCTGCGTGGTAAATGCCTTGGTCGATGCAACGCCGATTTCAGGTCCGGCATAAGTCAGAAGCACCACGTCGCTTTCACGGGCAATCGTGCTTTCGGGCACATTGACGATCGAGACGATCTTCTGGCCTTTGGACTTCGCATACCGAAGGGCCGCAAGGGTATCGAGCGTTTCACCGGACTGCGAAATGAACAGTGCCACACCGCCTTTGGGCAGCGGCGGACAGCGATAGCGGAACTCGGATGCAACATCGACATCGACGCCAAGACCGGCATAACGTTCGATCCAGTGTTTTGCCACCAGACCGGCATAGAAAGACGTGCCGCAGGCAACAATCGTCAGGCGGGTCGCATCGGCAAACGAAAACGGCATATCAGGCAGTTTGATGGTCTGGGTCGCCGGGTTGATGAACGCGTGCAGGGTGTCGCCGATCACCGCAGGCTGCTCGAAGATTTCCTTCTGCATGAAGTGATTGTAATTGCCCTTGCCCATCATCGCGCCAGAAACGGCCGACAGTTTGGTTTCGCGGGTCACATCAACATCATTTTCATCGCGAACCTGAACAGAATCACGGGTCATCTCGACCCAGTCACCCTCTTCGAGGTAAATCAGCTTGTTGGTAAGATGCGAAAGCGCCATGGCATCCGAGCCAAGATACATCTCCCCCTCACCGAGCCCGACAGCAAGCGGAGTACCTCGACGCGCACCAAAGATCACATCGTGATGACCGGCAATCATGATCACCAGCGCAAAGGCGCCTTCGATCCGGTGCAGGGTGGCAGCAACGGCGTCACGCGGTGACTTGCCCTGATCGAGGAAATCGGACACCAGATGGACAACCACCTCGGTATCGGTATCGGTGGCAAAGACGCGCCCTTTGGCAGAGAGCTCTGCCTTGATTTCCTGATAGTTCTCAATGATGCCGTTATGAACGACAGCAACCTTGCCATCGGTATGCGGATGGGCGTTGTTCTCCGTCGGAACGCCATGAGTCGCCCAGCGGGTGTGACCAATCCCGACGTCTCCTGCAAGCGGGCTTTGTTCCAGACGGTTGGCAAGATTGATCAGCTTGCCCTCGGCACGACGGCGTTCGATATCGCCATTAACCAGCGTTGCGATCCCGGCACTGTCATAGCCACGATATTCAAGGCGCTTGAGCCCCTCAAGAATACGCTCGCTAACACTGTCACTGCCGATAATCCCGATGATACCGCACATATTCGTTTATTCCTGCTTCAAATCGCTTCAGTTTTGGTCGGACGTGCTCGTTCGTCACATGACCAGTTCGATATCGGAGTTACAGTTATTTCTTGCCGGTGAGCGCGTGCATTTTCTCGCGAAACTTTGCCGCCCATCCTGCTTTTTCAATGCGCTCTGCCCGGGTCAGTGTCAGGGCATCGGCTTCAACCTTTCCGGTAATCGTGCTCCCGGCGCCGACAATCGCGCCATCACCAATTTCAACCGGCGCAACAAGCGCCGAATTTGATCCGATAAAGGCCCCCGCGCCGATATCTGTATGCTGCTTGCGATAGCCGTCATAGTTGCACGTGATCGTACCCGCGCCGATATTGGCCTTTGCCCCGACGCGTGCATCACCGATATAGCTGAGGTGATTGACCTTGGCGCCATCTTCAACAATGGCTTTCTTGATCTCGACAAAATTGCCAACCCTGGCACCTGCGCCGATTTCGGCTCCCGGACGCAAACGGGCGTAAGGGCCGATATCGGCAGCCTCGCCAACGACACAGCTTTCAAGATGGCTGAACGCCTTGATCACGACGTTATCGCCAACCGTGACCCCCGGACCGAAAACCACATTCGGTTCAACTATAACGTCTCGACCAAGTTTGGTATCGGCACACAGAAATACTGATGCCGGATCAATCAGGGTCGCACCGTCTTCCATGGCAGCCTTGCGCAAACGATCCTGCATGATGACTTCGGCAACGGCCAGCTGGGCACGGGAATTAACGCCAAGTGTTTCTTGCTCGTCGACTTCGATGGCAACACAGCTTTTACCATGCGCACGAGAAACTGCGACGGCATCGGTCAGATAGAATTCACCCTTGGCATTGGCATTATCAATCGCCTCAAGAGTGGTCAGCATATCTTCGGCGCGGAAACACATCACACCGGAATTGCAGAAGTTAAGTGCCCGCTGGGCCGCATCGCATTCCTTGTCTTCGACAATCGCCAGCAATTCACCAGATGCAGGATCCGTCACCAAGCGACCGTAACCGGCGGGATCATCCGGTCGGAAGCCAAGAACAGCAACCGCGTGATCGCCAGCTTCGCGGGCGGCCACCAGACGTTCAAGCGTCTCGGCGGTAAAAAGCGGGCTGTCGGCATAAAGAACAAGAACGTTGCCACTGAGCCCGGCCAAACCATCCTTGGCGGCAAGAACGGCATGGGCAGTTCCCAGACGATCGGTTTGCTCAAACGTGGGATGCGGGGAAACCGTCTCAATCAGTTTGGGCATATCGGGGCCAACGACGACCATTGTCTTGGCCGCACACAGCTTGGCTGCCGTATCAATGACATGATTGACCATCGGCTTGCCGGCAACCTTGTGCATGACTTTGGGCAATGCGCTTTTCATACGCGTGCCCATACCGGCAGCCAAAACGATAACACTTAGCTCAAGTGACATTTATCAATCCGCTTGCCGCATTTTTGATGCAGCATCCCCTGTTCCTGCTTCGCGCATGTCGGTTACAACAGCACGGGTAATCTGATTTGCAGCAAGTCTTAGAACATATTCTTTTGCTGCAAAAGCCCATAAAGAATCACGTTTTGTTACCGCCTGTTAGCGGATGTTACCGTTTGTTAATGGCACAAACTCGGTTAAGTTCCTCTGAATCAGTCACCACACTCAAACCACCCCCATACGGAGCCCCGCCCAAATGGCAAAATTCATCATGTTCGACCTCGACGGCACCCTGATTGACGGGGTCGAGGATTTGTTGGTTGCAATGAACGGATTGCTTGATGCGCACGGATTATCCGCCATCACTCGACATGATATCGAAGCCATGCTGGGTGATGGCACCTGGATGCTGACCAAACGCGCCTTTGCCAAACGCGATCAAACGCCGGACGATGCCACACTTGATGAACTTAATATCGACTTCAACAATCGTTATGTTGAAACCGGTTATGCCTATACACGGCTTTACGAGAATGCCGAAAACGTGTTGCGCCAACTTAAAGCTGACGGCTGGACCATTGCGCTTGCATCAAACAAACCCGAAGGCCCCTGCAAGGCGATTTTGAACAAGCTTGGCATTGCCGAGCTGTTTACCGTGATTGCAGGCGGCAATTCATTCGAAGTCAAAAAACCCGATGGTCGCTTCCTGCGCTTTGTACTTGATCAGATGGGCTATAAACCCGGCACTGACGACATTGCCCTCATGGTTGGCGACCATGCAAATGACGTGAATTCGGCCCGTGATGCCAATGTCCATGCCATCGCCGTCGCCTTCGAAGTTGATGACACCCGCGCAAATTCCCTGGGTGCCGATGCCGTCGTCACGGCCTATGAAAATCTGCCCGAAGCCATCAAATCCATCACAGGACTTTAAGCGGTCTGAAACGCCCCAACATCAAGCTTCTCGGAGCATTGCCCATGCACTCATTCCTGCGCACCGGATGTTTTGGTCTGTTCACCTACGCGATGTTGGCATTTCCTTTGGCCGCATTTGCAAAGCAACCTGATCAGGGAAACCCGGCCAAGGGCGGACTTGTGCTGGACGAGGCATCCAGTCGTCAGGGGGAAGTGCAGGATCAAACCGTCATTGTTCTGCATACCCCATACCAATGGGAACTCAGCACCAAACAGGGGAACCAAACCCTGTTTATCCGCGACTGGAACACTGGCGACGAAATTGCCGAGGATCTTGGTTGCTTCATGTGTGAAGGCGACGAAGATAATTGCAATCAGGACGGCATCTTTGTCCTCACCGAACCCGATGTCAGAGACACAACCGCCTTCTTGCTGGTCTGTCACAAAGGCGCGCATTCACAACGTGCCCGCCTGATTGCCCCGGCACAGCAATCAACACCCGTCATTGATGTGACCGGTGCCTATTTCGTGAATTGGGAACTGGTCGACGGCAAACTCCTGATCACCCATGACGGTGATGCGCCCAACAACGTCATCTGGCCTTTGCCATAACCTGAAACAAAACCCGGTCGACCTTGTTGCCGACCGGGCTTTGATTACGGGTATGATTGAACCCTGAATCCTAGTGGCTGTCTTTCGGGATTTCCTTGCCACGGTGACCGACAAGGAAGTCAAAATCGGCCCCCTTGTCTGCGCCGATAACGCTCTTGTAATAGAGCGATGCATAACCACTGGCCGGAACCGGGACTGTGTTTTTCCAGTCCTTAAGGCGCTGCGCCAGTTCTTCGTCGCTGATATCAAGATGCAGACGGCGATTGGGCACATCAAGCTCGATCATGTCACCGTTCCGAACCACGGCAAGCGGTCCGCCTGCCGCGGCCTCTGGCGAGGTATGCAAGACCACGGTGCCATATGCCGTGCCGCTCATGCGCGCGTCTGAAATACGCACCATATCGGTGATCCCCTTGCGGAGCACCTTGGGCGGCAGGCCCATATTGCCGACTTCTGCCATGCCCGGATAGCCTTTCGGACCGCAGTTTTTCAGAACCATGATGCAGGTTTCATCGATATCAAGGCTTTCATCATAGATCTTGGCCTTGTAGTCGTCGATATCCTCAAATACCACCGCACGACCACGATGGGTCAGCAGAGCCGGTGTTGCCGCCGAAGGCTTAAGGACCGCGCCGTTCGGAGCAAGATTGCCTTTGACCACCGCGATACCGCCACTTTCGGTCAAAGCTTTTTCGAACGGACGAATAACATCGTCATTCCAGTTCTGAACGTCCTTGACCTGGTCCCACATGGTTTCGCCCGAAACCGTCAGCGCATCATTATGCAGCTTTCCGGCCTCGGCCAGTGCCTTGATCACCACAGGCAAACCACCGGCATAGAAGAATTCTTCCATCAGATATTTGCCAGACGGCTGAAGGTTCACAATGGTCGGAATATCACGGCCAAGGCGATCCCAGTCATCAAGGCTCAGGTCAATGCCAACACGTCCGGCAATCGCCAGCAAATGGATAACCGCATTGGTCGAACCGCCAATTGCACCATTGACGCGAATGGCGTTTTCAAATGCTTCCTTGGTCATGACGTCAGACGGTTTAAGGTCATCCTTGACCATCTGAACGATACGACGGCCGGTGATATGCGCCATCACGCGGCGACGGCTATCGACCGCCGGAATGGCCGCATTACCCGAAAGCGCCATCCCAAGGGCTTCGGCCATGCTGGCCATGGTTGATGCTGTGCCCATGGTGTTGCAAGATCCGGGCGAACGCGACATGGCGATTTCGGCTTCAAGGAAATCCTCGGTGCTGATCTTGCCTGCCTTGCGGTCTTCGGAAAGTTGCCAGAGCGAGGTTCCCGAACCGATATCCTGACCGCGCCATTTGCCATTAAGCATCGGACCACCGGTGACCACGATTGCCGGGATATCGACACTGGCAGCGCCCATCAGAAGCGATGGCGTTGTCTTGTCACACCCAACCATCAGAACCACACCGTCAAGCGGGGTTCCACGAAGGGCTTCTTCAACATCCATGGCGGCCAGGTTGCGGAACATCATTGCGGTCGGGCGAAGTGTGCTTTCGCCAGCCGAGAAGACCGGAAATTCAAGCGGCAGACCGCCTGCCTCGTAAATGCCGTGCTTGACCCGTTCGGCAAGATCGCGCAGATGGGCATTACACGGGGTCAGTTGCGACCATGTGTTGCAAATACCAATCACCGGACGGCCATCAAACAGATCCGAGGGCAGCCCCTGGTTCTTCATCCAGCTGCGATGATAGATATTGTCCTTGCTGGTTCCGCCGAACCAACCTTCTTGTGATCTTAAAACCCGCGGCCAGGGTGCCGGTTTGAACTTCGTCATGCCCGTTTTCCTTTTTGACTTATTATCGAGACGGGTCCGGAAATGTACGACCCCAAAGACCGCACAGGGGACTGTGAACGACACAAACTGGCACCCAACCGGCTTTGTTGGCTGTTTTCACCCAGATCTGCGTCGTTCCGCGTCATGGTATTGTTAAGCCTTGTTCTTGTTGTAGACGTCGAAGATCACTGCTGCGAGCAGCACCAGACCCTTGATCACCTGCTGCCAGTCAATACCGACACCAATGATCGACATCCCGTTATTCATCACGCCCATGATCAGGGCGCCAACCACCGCACCAATCACCTTGCCGACACCACCCGACATGGATGCGCCACCGATAAACACCGCCGCAATCACATCAAGCTCGAACGCAAGGCCGGCTTTCGGTGTGGCTGTATTCAGACGTGCGGCAAAAACCAGACCGGCAAGGGCCGCAAGCATGCCCATATTGGCAAAGGTAAAGAAGGTCAGGCGTTTGGTATTGATCCCTGAAAGCTTTGCGGCTTTCTCGTTACCACCCAGCGCATAGATGCGACGACCAAGGGTCGTGGAGTTGGTAATAAAGGTGAAGATCGCAATCAGAAGTGCCATGATGATCAGAATGTTTGGCAGACCGCGATAGGTCGACAGCAGATAGGTGACATACAGGATCGCCACACCGGCAACCGCATGTTTGGCAACAAAGAACGCCATCGGTTCGTCAACGGCTGCAAACTTCGCCTGCTTGGCACGCGAACGCAGACCGAGGATCGGCAAAAGAGCAGCCAGAACCACACCAATCGTCATGGAAAAGACGTTAAAGCGGCCTTCGATCAACCCGCCAAAGAAGTCCGGCAGGAAGCCCGAAGACATCGCCTGGAATTCAGACGGGAACGGCCCCACCGACGCACCACCCAGAAGAGCCAGCGTCAGGCCCTTGAACACCAGCATCCCGGCAAGGGTCACGATAAAGGACGGAATGCGCCAATAGGCCACCCAGTATCCTTGTGCAGCACCAATGATCGCACCAACCACAAGACAGGCCGGAATTACAAAGACTGTCGGCAGATCCCAGTTCACGATCATCACCGCAGCCAGCGCGCCGACAAAACCAACGACCGAGCCAACCGAAAGGTCGATATGCCCACCGACAATCACCAGCAACATGCCAACAGCCATGATGATGATGTAGCTGTTCTGAAGGAACAGGTTTGTCAGGTTAACCGGCTTGAGCATGATGCCATCGGTCAGAACCTGGAAAAAGGCCAGAATGGCCACCAGCGCAACAACCATCCCGTATTCGCGGATATGGGTGCGCAAGTAGTAACCAATTGATTTGTTATCAGTATCCGTCATTGTCTGTTCCTCACGCTTTCAGGATCATGCGCATGATTGCTTCCTGGCTTG
This sequence comes from Thalassospira profundimaris, assembly GCF_003326795.1. Taxonomy (GTDB): domain Bacteria; phylum Pseudomonadota; class Alphaproteobacteria; order Rhodospirillales; family Thalassospiraceae; genus Thalassospira; species Thalassospira profundimaris_C. The sequence goes on from NZ_JPWI01000007.1 coordinate 160,597, forward strand.
CATCCTTTGCTGCAAGCTGTCCCTTGATCTCACCCTCGTTCATGACGTAGATGCGATCGCACATGCCCAGAAGCTCCGGCATTTCCGACGAGATCATGATGACCCCCTTACCGTCGGCAGCCAGCTGGTTGATAATCGTATAGATTTCGTATTTCGCACCGACATCGATGCCGCGCGTCGGTTCGTCAAGGATCAGGACTTCGGGTGCTGCAAACAGCCATTTCGACAAAACGACTTTCTGCTGGTTCCCGCCCGAAAGATTGACAACCTTCTGCCCGACATTGGGCGTGCGAATATTGATTTTCTGGCGATAATCCTCGGCGACGGAACGTTCCGCCCCGTCATTGAGCACACCACGTTCCGATACCCCGCCAAGATTGGCCAGCGTGATATTCGTCGTAATGCTTTCCTCAAGGATCAGCCCCATTTCCTTGCGGTCTTCGGTGACATAGGCCAGTCCCGATGCAATCGCCTTCTCCACGGTCGAAACATCAACCGGTTTGCCCTTGATCAGAACTTCACCCGAAATGTCGGTGCCATAGGATTTGCCGAAGATGCTCATGGCAAGTTCGGTACGGCCTGCCCCCATAAGACCAGCAATCCCGACAACCTCGCCCGCAGCAACATCAATGCTGACATTGTCAACGACCTTGCGTTCGGGATGCAGCGGATGGGTTGCCGACCAGTTGCGGACTTCCATAAGTTTTTCGCTGCTGATATTGGGCGTGCGTTCCGGATAGCGGTGCGCCATGTCACGCCCGACCATGTCCTTGACGATATCGTCTTCGGTAATCTGTCCTGCACGGGCATCAAGGGTCGAGATCGATTTACCGTCACGAATAATCGTGATGCGGTCTGCAACACGGTTGATCTCGTTAAGCTTGTGCGAAATCAGGATAGATGTAATGCCCTGCGCCTTGAACTCCAGCAGCAGATCCAGAAGCTTCTGGCTGTCATTTTCCTGAAGACTGGCCGTTGGCTCGTCAAGGATAAGAAGCTTGACCTTTTTGGACAGCGCCTTGGCAATTTCGACCAACTGCTGTTTGCCGACACCGATGTTGGTCACAAGCGTCGCCGGATTTTCCTTCAACCCGACTTTTTTAAGCAACTCCCCCGTGCGCGCAAAGGTCGCCGGCCAGTTTACAATGCCGTTTTCGGCAATTTCATTGCCCAGAAAGATGTTCTCGGCGATCGACAGTAACGGCACCAGCGCCAGTTCCTGGTGGATAATGATGATGCCGCGTTCTTCGCTATCGCGGATATCTTTGAATTCCTGTACGCCGCCATCGTAAAGAATATCGCCTTCATACGTACCGTGCGGATAAACCCCGCTCAGAACCTTCATCAGGGTGGATTTACCTGCACCGTTCTCGCCGCAAAGCGCGTGGATTTCACCACGTTCAACCTTGATGCTGACATCATCCAGCGCCTTTACACCCGGAAAGGTCTTGGTGATGTTCTTCATTTCCAGGATGGTATCCATCCGGTCCTCCCACTGCTGTCAGTCGCCTGACAACGCCTCTGTCTATTTTGGTCTTTGCTGTCTTGGTTTTCTTTGGGGAAACCCTTCGGGTATCACACCTGTTTGTAGTGTGCTGTATTTTCAGGCTACAGCAAAACAGGACCCGTTCGCAGACATTCTTCGAGACGATAGAACCCGGTAGATTGCCCTATCAGACAGCACACCGGGTTCCATACGAATGTCGGGACTTACTTCACTTCTTCTGCAGTGTAGTAGCCAGAGCCAAGAATGATTTCTTCCCAGTTGGACTTGTCAACCATGACCGGCTCAAGCAGGTAGGAAGGAACAACCTTGACGCCATTGTCATAGGTTTTGGTGTCGTTGATGGTCGGCTCGCGACCGGCAAGAACATCGTCAACCATGGAAACGGTTACACGTGCAAGTTCACGGGTATCCTTGAAGATGGTGGAATACTGTTCGCCAGCAAGGATCGACTTGATCGACGGCAGCTCGGCATCCTGACCGGAAACGACCGGCATTTTCATGTCGCCAGAGCCGTAACCGACCCCTTTGAGCGAGGAAAGAATACCAATCGACAGACCGTCATACGGCGACAGAACACCATCGACCTGTTCGTCGGTGTAATATGCCGAAAGAAGGTTATCCATACGTGCCTGTGCAACCGCACCGTCCCAACGCAGGGTACCAACTTTGTCCATGCCCATCTGGCCGGATTTGATCACGACATCACCGCTGTCAATTAGCGGCTGAAGAACGGACATGGCACCATTATAGAAGAAATAAGCGTTGTTATCGTCCGGCGAACCGCCGAACAGTTCAACATTGTAAGGCGGATTGCCCGCAGCAGCCAGACCGTCAACCAGTGAGGTCGCCTGCTGAACACCAACCTTGAAGTTATCGAAGGTCGAATAGTAGTCGACATTGGCACTTTCGCGGATCAGGCGGTCATAGGCAAAGACCTTGATGCCCGCAGCAGCAGCATTTTCCAGCGCGTTCGAAAGAGTTGTGCCATCGATTGCGGCAATCACCAGAACATCAACGCCCTTAACGATCATGTTTTCGATCTGCGAGAGCTGGTTCGGAATGTCGTCTTCTGCATATTGAAGGTCGGTTTTGTAACCGGCTGCTTCAAACTGCTCGACCATCGAGTTGCCATCAGAAATCCAGCGTGCCGAAGATTTGGTCGGCATTGCGATCCCGACATAGCCTTTTTCGGCGGCATGTGCATAACCGCCAGAAATCATCGGGCTCATCATTGCGGCCGCACCAAAGGCGACCCCTGCCATTACGGCACTGAGACGTTTCATAGCTATCCTCCCTACAAGACACGGCATATCAGCCATTTTTGGTGCCCGACTTTCTCAGGCAAATTGCGCCTGAACATGTCGTGTCTTTGTTTTCAATTGATAATGCATCCCATTTCCCAAAGGACACGGCGCCATTATTCAGAGGCACAACATAACAATCAAATAAGTAATTTCGAAACTTGCATATCAAAATTGATATAATACAATCCCCACCAAGGGAGGAACAACCATGTCCGAGTTTCGAAATAACCAGCCACTGAGCTCTGCCAAGTCCTTGCTTTTTCGATCAGGAAACCTGTTTCAACGCGGGCTCAAGCTCAGCCATCTGCGCATGATCGTAGCCATGGAAGAAACCGGGCAGATCAGTCTGGCTGCCGACATGCTTAAAACCTCCCAGCCAGCGGCATCACGACTGCTTTCGGAAATGGAGAACATCCTTGAAGCGCGGCTGTGCGTGCGTAGCCCGCGCGGGATCGAGATGACCAATGCCGGCCGCGCCCTTGCCCGGCGAGCACGCAGCATGCTGATCGAAATCCGCGAGGCCGAACGCGAAATCGAAGACATCAAGCATGGCGGCGGAACGGTTTTTGTCGGTGCGGTGACGGCAGCGGCGGTGGATCTGGTCGTTCCGGCCATTCGCAGCGTGCAGGCGGTCAACTCGTTACTGGAAGCCCATGTCAGTGTTGGTCCGTCGCATTTACTGATCAAGGATTTGCTGGCGGGCGATCATGACTTTGTCATTGGTCGCGTGCCCGAGGACATGAATCCACGGCAATTCAACATCCGCGAAATTCGCAGCGAAAAAATCCGCCTGATGGTGCGCACGGGACACCCGTTGCTTGAAGCCAACAAGCCGATCACCCTTGCCCGACTGGCCAAGTTCGAATGGATATTGCCCCCGCCGGGCAACCTGATGCGTCGAACCATCGAAGACGTATTTATTTCGCGCCATCTTCCCTTGCCGCATTCAAGCCTGAACTCGGCATCCTTGCTGGTGACGCTTGCAACGCTTGCCGATACCGATGCCATAGCACCGATGGCCGAGGAAGTCACAACCCTTCTGGCAAGCGGCGGGCTCATTACCGAACTTCCGTTTGACGGGATGATTGAAATCAAACCCTACAGCCTGATCACCGCGCGTGGTCATCGTCTGTCCCCGTCTGCCCAGCTGGTATCGGATCATGTTCTTGCCCGTATAGAAAAACCGCTGCTTTAGGCCAATATATCCGGATCGGTTATTTGGTTAAATTCTGTGCGTTACAGCCAGACTGACGTAAGCTACTGTCATACAACAAAATATATTCTGGTCGAGAATCATATATGCCGCGCATCGCACACTATCTGGGGACCCTGATCGCTGTTTGCGGTCCGTTTGTCGCATCATTTGCGATGGCAACGGAATCCGAAGAACCGCACCCGGAAGGCCCGACATTTGCGTTGATGGATTTGCGTGGTACCACCGCATGGGCAATCACGCAGTATCAGTGGCTTGAACCCGGTGAAGATGCCCTTGACGCCGTAATTTCCGCAGCAGGCAGGGACAGCATGCGCCTTGATTTCGCAATGGACAGCATCGTTCCGTCCTATTGCGAATTGCGTCCCGATCCGGAAATCTGTGACGGTTCGGGCATTCCGGTGAGCTGGATGGAAGATATTCCGCAAACCATCTGCATGGATATTCCGTCCCCGGTGCGCGCCCGCCACAAGGACGTGCTTGGCAAGGCCGATCAGCTGTGCCTTGAACCGACCAGCAATCTGGCCTTTCCAAAGGACTGGCCGGAAAACACACAATGGACGCAGCTCCATCTCCATCAAACCGTAGAACCCGGCAAGGTACGCATCCAACACGGCACAGCGATTATTGATCTGGAAATATCGGATGCCATCGCGACCCGCCTTGCTTCTCTTTCAGAGCAGGGATACGGGCCCGTCATGATTGGTTGGGATCAGGCAACATTGCGTAAAACGCTTGGTCCGCAGCTTGACCAGTTTATCGCCGGTGACGATGAAAATTGCACCTATCTGCAACGCAACCTTGATCCATCCGGATTGGGATATCTGGTACTTGATGGCAAGCTTGCCCGGATTTCGCTTTATGCTGATGAATATGACGTGGCGACCAGTCTGGTCAAAACCGTCAACGGCATTGCCCTTGGCGCAACCCGTGACGACGTTTTTGCCGCCTTTGGCGACAAGGATCTGATCGAGGAAGATCACGAATATCTTGGTGCCGATGCCCGCTACATCACCTGGTGGGCGGACACAGCCAAATCACGAGGCATTCGTTTTGAACTGAATGAAGATGGCCTTGTCACGGCCATTCATGCCGGAACGGATGCGATCACGCTGCTTGAAGGCTGTTCCTGAGCCTGTGACCCGCCGACCAATCATCTGAAAAATCACAGCTTTTCCTTTGGCGTTGACAAGGTCTGCCAACGCCGTCAAAAGCGCATTCCGCACATGTCCGGTGCGGGTCAAAAACCAACAACAATATTGCCATCACCTTGCCGCAAAGCATGACCAAAAGGCGTGCTCGCGGAGACAAACACGAATGCAAACGCCTATAACATCCAACCTTGTTGTCATCACCGGCGGCCCCGGTGTCGGCAAAACCACTTTGATCAATCATCTTCATGAACGGGGCTTTGACACCAGTCCCGAGGTTGCGCGTGCGATCATCGAAGAACAGCAGGAACGCGGGGGCAATGCCCTGCCATGGGGGGATAATGACGCCTATGCGGGATTGATGTGCCGCCGCTCGATCCGCGCCTGGCAAGAAGCCATTCAATCCCATCCGCGAACCGTTTTTTGTGATCGCGGTCTGCCCGACACCCTGGCCCATCGCAGGTTATCGAAACTTCCCGAAGATCAGGGATTGATGAACGCGATCCGGACCTATCGCTATCACAAGACGGCATTTGTTCTGCCGCCTTGGTCGGAAATATACAAAACCGACAACGCGCGAACACAAAGCTTCTCTGAAGCCGTCAGAACATATGTCGTGCTGTGCCGGACCTATCATGAATGCGGCTATGAACTGGTCGAAATTCGCAAGGGCCCGGTCGAACAGCGCGCCGCCCAAATACTGACCCGCCTCAAACTGTAAGTACGGCCATATGATACCCCAACCCTCTCCAAATCCGCGACTTGCCAAGCGCGCACTCATCACGCTTGTTGCCATCGGCACAGTGGTGACCGCCATCCCGGCCAGCGCTGCATGCTATGGTTGGCCGCTACGTGAACATAAGGGCGAATATGCCTATGACGGCGATACGATCTATGTCGCCATTCCCGGTCTGCCCGGCGAGATCGCCAATATGTCGGTGCGTGTACGCGGTGTTGATACACCCGAAATCCGCGGAAAATGTGAAAGCGAAAAGCAACTGGCGCAAAAGGCCCGTGATTATGCACGTGACCGTCTGAAAACAGCCAAATCAGTTGAATTCTGCGAACCTGAATGGGGCCGGTATGGCGGACGCGTCGTGGCATCTGTACGTATTGACGGCAGTCCGCTTGATCTTGAACTTATCCATAACGGCCTTGCCCGCCCCTATGACGGCAAGACAAAGCGTCAGCCATGGTGCCAGGGCTAAGCTAAGCCAAGACGCCCGCCGGATGTAACATCCCCCCGTCACATTGGTGTGAAGCCACTGGACAATCGCGATAATCCGACCATCTTTGGGAACGAGAAATTCAGCTATCCCGATGACCAAAGATGTGAAGTGACCGAATATGAGCAAATATCACAAAGACCCGGACGCCATCGCAGACCTGTCCCCGGAACAATATCATGTGACACAGGAAAGCGGCACAGAGCCGCCGTTCCGCAATGATTTCTGGGATCACAAGGAAGATGGGCTTTATGTGGACATCGTCTCGGGTGAGCCGCTTTTCACATCGCGTGATAAATTTGATTCCGGCTGTGGCTGGCCAAGCTTTGTAAAGCCCGTTGAGTCCGATCACGTCATTGCCCGCGAAGACAACAGCCATGGCATGCGCCGGATCGAAGTCCGGTCCAAACATGGTGACAGCCATCTGGGCCATGTTTTCCCGGACGGGCCGCGTGATCGTGGTGGATTGCGTTATTGCATCAATTCCGCATCGCTGCGCTTTGTCACCGTCGATGATCTTGAGGCCGAGGGATATGGCGACTATCGCCACCTTTTCGATTAATCAGAAATAAAAAGACCGGCGCAAAGCCGGTCTTTTTATTTGTATGAGGATTTTCCACAACCTTAGAAATCACCCGGCGCACATTGCAAACAGGTCAGGCCCATATCGCGCCATTTATCGACCACGCGCCTGCGATCATCGACCACAAGCCATGGATTAAACCCGTCGTCGATGATCTTTGCCAGAAGGTCTTCCTTGACCTCTTCATCGGTGCGGTGATCGGCGTCGACGGGGCGCAGATACATGCCATCAAACGGAATATTATGCGCACGCAGCCAGGATTCTGATCGATGCTGCCAGCCTGCCGGGCGGCCCGAACAGATCAAAATCGCATGGCCCGACGCATGCAGGATACGCAAAAGCCGTTCGATATTTTCAATCGGCTTTGCATGGTCCATCGCGTCAAAAAACGCATCCCACTGTTTTTCCACACCGTGAACCAGATGCCCCAGGGCATCGGCATCGAAATGCGCGAGTGTTCCATCCATATCAAACACCACCGCATCCCGTGCAGTCACAGAAGTCGGTCGGGTTTGTTGCGCATCGGCGTTTGCGTTGGTCACGCGGAGATCTCCTTGATCAGGGTTTCAGTCAGATAGTCATATTCCCATCCGGTCGGAACCGGACGGAACAGGATCGGGGTGGCATTGGGGACACGCGGCCCGTCGGCCTCGAACCCGGTCATATAAAGAATGCAGCGCGCCACACCGGAATGGGCAACAACAACGGTCAGGTCGTCGCTGACTTCTGCCAATGCCTGTTGCATGGCAAAGGAAACGCGCTGGCACATGGCATCAAACCCTTCGCCATTGGGCGGGGTTTCAAAGCGCGGGCACAATTCCGCAATCGGACGTCCTTCAAGATCGCCCCAATGCCGTTCGCGCAGACCATCAAGTACCTTGGCCTCATAGTCGGGCAGAACAAGGCTTGCCGTTGTCCGCGCCCTGTCTTGTGGACTGACATAAACCGCCCGCCATCTTGCCTGCGCCATCAGGGGCGCAATCGCGGTTGCCTGTTCGCGGCCGGTGTCATTCAGGGGCGGTTCGTTGGAACCTGCAATGATACCTGCGCGGTTGGCATCGGTTTCCCCATGCCGGATGAAGACAAACGGCAATTTGGGAAATTCGAACTTCTCAGCAGCATAAATCATGATCAGGCATCACCCGTTTGAATATCGAAATGGATCGCAACCCATTACAAATAGAACCGATCAGCAAGCTGTAGCCGTCCGTCGAACCCGTCGACAAGACCAAAATCCTCGGGACAACTATTGAAAAGCGGGACCACCTGCATGGCATGGCACTGATTGGCGAGTTCAATGACATGACGTGCCAGTGGATGAACGTTCCAGCGCCGGAAATGCGCATGGCCCTTTTCGACCATCTTGCGGGCTTCAATCGGCATGAAGCCGGTAAAGATCACATGGGCACTTGCCCCAAGTCGTCCGGCATCACGCCATTTATCAATCAGTTCGCGCGCCTTGCCATAGGTCGCACACGGTGCATGACATAACAGCAACCGGGCATCGGGATTGAAATGCTTTGCCTTGTCCTTAAGCCCGCGCAGACGCCGGATGGCATCGGCATTCACATAATCTGATCCATGGGCATCAAGCACCTGCTTGACCTGCCCATAGCAGCGATCATCCATCGACCAGTCGGTCAGGCCGTGACTTTCAAACAAAAGCGCCATTTCCGCAGCCCGGCCACTTGGCGGCACAGGAAACAGGATTTGACCATCCAGCTTGGTCATGGTGGTCAGAAGACTGTCAATCCGGACCTGCTGGCTGAGTTGTTCCATGCCATATGATGCATCAAGCATCACAGTCGCGGCATCCGGGGGACTGTCATACAGGAAGTAATCGGATTCCTGACAGAAATCGCCGGAATAAAGCAACCCGCCCCCCAGTTCGAAATGCAGCCACACCCCGCCAAAGGAATGACCGGTACGCCCGGTGGTCACCGTAACACCATCGACCTGAATTTCCCCGCAGGGCGGCAAGGGAATGACATTTGCCCCCTTGGGCAAGGATCGTGCGGTAACTTCGGTACAATAGATCGGAAGGCCAGCCGCCACGATCTCGTCAGCAGCTCCGATATGGTCGACATGGTCATGGGTAATGAAAACGGCGTTAACTTTGTTAAGCCATGCCGGATCAAAACCCTGATCACTTTCCGGGCCGACGCCGCAATCAAGCATCCAGCGCCGGTTAAAGAATTCCAGTCGCAAACAGGCCGGGCCTTTTTCGCCAAGCCCGGAAAGAACACGCATGCGGGCAGACATCAGGCAACCTCACCTGCTAGCCGGTCAAACACCCATCCGTCGGCGACTTTAAGCCCGACCGGTTCGCCAACCCTGGCACGGCGGCTGGCATAAACCGGCAAGGTGTGGTCGTCATCAATCCGGACCGACAAACGGAACCGCCCGCCCAGATAAACGCAATCCTCGACCTTGCCACGCAAGGGCGCACTGTCTTCGACCCAGACATCTTCGGGACGCAGGCACAACCCCGCCTGCCCGTTGATATGACCGCTATTGGCCAGTTTCGGACAAACGCGCGCGGCAATCCGAGTATCGCCCAGCCTGACTGAACATGTCCCGCCATCTTCGACCTGAACACCGGTTATCGGCAGGACCGACCCGGCCCCGACAAAACCCGCCACCATATGATCGGCAGGTTCACGATAAAGCGTTTCAGGGGCGGCCATCTGGCGAATATGGCCCTTGTCCATCACCGCAATCCGGTCGGCCATTGCCATGGCTTCGGCCTGATCATGGGTCACGTAAATCATCGTGGCCCCGGTGCGACGATGGAAATCAAGAAACGCCTGCTGCATGGTTTCACGCAGATGCACATCAAGGTTTGCCAGCGGCTCGTCCAGAAGCACCGCACGTGGTTCCATCACCAGACACCGTGCCAGTGCCACACGCTGACGCTGCCCGCCGGAAAGTTCGGCAGGACTGCGATCCGCATAGGGACCAAGGGCAACGATATCGAGCGCTTCAGAGATGCGGCGATCACGTTCGACACGGTTCATGCCACGTACTTCAAGCGGATAGCCGACATTGCGCGCTACCGACATATGCGGCCACAGGGCATAGGATTGAAACACAATGCCAAGATTGCGGTCTTCGGGACTGACCATCAGACCTTTGGCAGGATCGGCAACCGCCTGCCCGCCAATTGAGATTTGCCCGTCATCGGGTTCTTCAAATCCGGCAAGCAATCGAAGCAACGTCGTTTTGCCACAGCCCGACGGGCCAAGCAGGGCGACGAATTCACCATCGGCGATATCAAGCGACACCTGATTAAGGGCACGATAATCACCAAAGCATTTTGTAATGCGCGAAAGATTTATGTCTGCCATGGCACAACTCCCTTGGGCAAACGACGCGAAGCCAGCTGAAAACAGCTCATCAACGCGATCACAACCAGCACGACCAGAACCGCCACGGCCGAGGCCAGAACGGTGTCGCCACTGTCATCAAGATTGAAAATCAGAACACCCAGCGTTTCATTGCCCGCCGACCACAAAAGGGCCGAAACGGTCAGTTCGTTAAACGCGGTCAGGAACACCAGCAACGCTCCGGCTGCCGCCGATGGTGCCGCCAGCGGCAACAACACATCACGCAAGCGCCGCCAGATACCGGCACCGCAGGCCTGGGCTGCTTCTTCAAGAGCCGGGTCAAGCTGGGTGAAACTGTTCATCACCGGGCGCAGCGCAATCACAAGGAAACGTGCGAGATAGGCGATAAAGATAATGCCCAGCGTGCCATAGAGGCTGATCTCGATCAGCGGGATCTTGATGAACAGCAAGATACAGGCAATCGCCAGAACCACACCGGGCAGCGCATAGGGCACTTCGACCAGAAGATTGATCAGCTTGGTCAGTTTCGAAGGTTTGCGCACCATCACATAGGCCAGCGGCAAACAGACCAGAACCAGCGTCATCGCCGCGCCCACCGACAGCATGAAGCTGTTATGAAAGGCACGGATCGTCGAAGGCTGAACAAACAAAACTTGGTTAAAGGCATCAAAGCTGAAATTGCTGAAATTAAGCTTCACACCAAATGCCGGAACCAGCGACGTGGCAATTAGCGCCATTAACGGCACCACCAGAATGGCAATCAGAACCGCCCAAAGAACGGTTTCAATCAATGAACGTCGCGCCCCCAGGCGGATATCAAGCGGACGCCCGACCATCCCCATCAAACGGTAATCACGGTTGGCAAGCAGCCGGTGATGGATGGCGACACCACAAATCGCAATCGCCCCGATCAGCATGGCAAGAACCGATACCTCGCCCAGAACTGACGGGCCGAACCCGGCCAGTTTCTGATAAATCAGGGTCGGCAAGGTGGGATAATTGGCCGGAATACCGAGCATCGCCGGAATGCCGAAATTACCAAGGGCCGTGACAAAGGCCATCGCCGTTCCGGCAATCAGCCCCGGACTGGTCAGCGGTAAAATGATCTGCCACCACAAGCGCCCGCCACGCGCACCGGCAAGCCGGGCGGCTTCGATCTGTTCGCTCGGGATCATGCGCAGATTGGCGCGCAATGTCAGGAACACGATGGAGGCATGCTGGATCCCCAGCAAAAGCGCAATACCCTCGGCCGAATAAAGCGGCTGTGGCGATCCCATGGGTGGTGCGATGCCAAAGGCGTTTAACAGCGCACTGCTTGGCCCGGTCAGCTGAACCCAGCTCAGGGCCGTGATCTGCGGCGGTATCATCATCGGGATCATGAAACAGAACACCAGTGCTGCCTTGGCGCGCACGTCGGTCAGCGCGACCAGAAAGGCAAATGCCCCGCCAATCACCAGCGAAATGACCGTCCCAAGACCCGCCGTATAAAGGCTGTTGGCGGTTGCCTGCCATGTTGCGCCCGATCCCAGAACATCCCGGAAATAATCAAGCGACGGCACACCACCGACAAAAACGCCCTCAAAGGCAAGCCGGACAATCGGTAAAATGGAAATCACAAAGACCGGCAACAGCAACCAGTAAAGCAACCGGTCCGAAGACCGGTTGCCTGTGGATCTGGTCATGATGCCAGGCAGAGCGCCACGAAGGCGACCTGTAGCCTGCATTACTCAGCCCCGAAGATGTCAGCGAATTTCTTTTTGTTCGCTTCTGCCTGTTCAAGAGCGATAGCCGGATTGAAGTCCATCAGTTTGATGTCCTTGCGGGCCGGGAAGCCTTCTGGCAGGGCCATGTCATTGCGGGCCGGGATATAACCCATATCAAGAACCAGCTTCTGACCCGCATCAGACAGGACGAAGTCAACGAACTTGTGCGCAGCATCAACGTTCTTGGCGTCTTTCATGATCGCAACCGGCTCGGTCACATAGGTTACGCCTTCTTTCGGGAAGACGAAATCAACCGGCGAACCTTTGGCTTTGCCACGGATGGCAAGGAAGTCGACAACCACACCATACGGCTTTTCGCCCGATGCAACGGCCTTGAAGACGCCACCGTTACCGCCCTGTGCGCGGGCTTCGTTGGCGGCCAGTGCCTGATAGTAATCCCAACCCAGATCCTTGTTCTCGGTCAGGGTCGAAAGATGGATAAGAGCCGCACCGGAATAAAGCGGGCTTGGCATGACGATCTTGTTCTTCGCATCTGCATTCGACAGATCCGTCCACGAAGTCGGTGCCTTTGCCGCGGTGTTGTAAACAATACCGGTGGTGATCAGCTTGGTGGAATAGTAATAGCCTTCGGCATCGTAAAGCGCGTCTTCATAGGACTTGGCTTCGGCCGATTTATAAGCCTGAAGCAGACCTTCCTGTTTCATGCCTTCGAGCGTCACGGTGTCAGCAATCAGAAGAACATCCGGGCGCGGGTCGCCTGCGGCAATCTCGGCACGCAGCTTGGCCATCAGTTTGGTGGTGCCGTCACGGACCCACTCAACTTCAATATCCGGGTTGGCAGCCATAAAGGCATCAACAGTGGTCTGGGCATCCTGGTTGGGCTGGCTGGTATAGACAACAAGCTTTTCAGCAGCCTGGCCAACAACCGGCAGCATCATCGCAGCAGTCGCGACAGCAGCAAGAAGAACGTTACGCATGATCGGCATCCCTTGGTCGAAAATAAGGTTTCGTTCGAAAACGTTTCGACCCGGAAGCTATATGGATTTCGATAACAGTTGTGTGACAACACCAAGAATTAATTGTTTCAATAGGTATACCGGCCTTTCCAGCCGCAATCTGGCCTGTTTATAATCACGACACAAACGAAACCACGACTTTCGAACGAAAGAAACAATAGTGTCAGAAATTCCTGATCCCGTGCCGCTTGACCGTCGCCGTGACCGCATTGTCACCCTTGTTAAATCCTGTGGCTTTATGGCGGTCGAGGAACTTGCACGCCGGTTCAATGTATCGGTCCAGACCATTCGCACCGACCTGCGCGATCTTCAGGAACAGGGGCGTGTGTTTCGCCGTCACGGGCTGGCGGGCCCGGCACCCGATCCCGATAACTCGGCCTATGAAAAACGCGAAGTGTGGAACCGGTCGGGCAAGATGGCGATTGCCGCCAGGGTCGCCGAACTGATCCCCGAGGGCTGCACGATTGCCATCGGCACCGGCACCACTGCCGAACTCGCCGCCCAGCATTTATCATCGCACCGCAATCTGACCGTGCTGACCAATAACCTGCATGTGGTCCTGACATTACAAAATGCGCCAAACGTCACGCTGCGTCTGGCGGGCGGCACGGTACGCACCCGTGATCTTGATATCATCGGGGCGGATAGTGCCGATTTCTTTGGGGGTCTTCGCGCCGATTACGGAATTGTCAGTGTCGGCGGCATGACGGATGACGGTGATCTGCTTGATTTCAACATGGATGAAGTCCGCGCACGCCGCGCGCTTGTAAGCTGTTGCGATCACGCGATCCTGATGATCGACGAGAAAAAGGTCGGCCGCAAGGCGCTCTGCCGCGATGGCCATGCCAGCGATTTTCAAACGGTTCTTTTAAACACCGCACCGGGCGACGCCCTGCAACGCGCACTGGTCAAGGCACGCAGTCAGATTGTCGTTGTAACGTAAGGTCCTGGCACGCAATGGCTTAATGACAGGCCAGTGTAGCGTCTTCGGTCACGACCAGATCACCCTCGACATGCAGGGTGTGGTTCGGCGCAACCGCCGTCCAGCTTGCGGTTTCGGTATCGAGCGGTTCGGAGACCACAATCACGTGGTCGTCGCGTTTGCGCCAGTAAAGTGATGGCGGTTTGTCGTCACTGGCATGCCGGATGGCGCAGACACTTTTGCCATTGGACAGGCAGGCGGTGAAACGGAACGGGGCGGTCGCGCCGCGTACCTTCATTTCATTTTCGACGACTTCAATCGTGCGGCGGATGGCACGATGCGGATCGTCTTTCAGGCCAAGTGTCAGCATCAGGCAAAAGATCAGCTCGCTATCAGTTGATCCCTGACGGCCTTCGTAAAATTCGTCTTCGATCATGCCTTCGAGCGACCGGCGCACCAGCGGGTAATCGCCGATCTGGCCGTTATGCATGAACAGGTAATTGCTGTGCGCAAAGGGATGACAGTTGGTGCGGCTGGTATGCGTCCCGGTCGAAGCCCGGACATGGGCAAAGAACAGACCCGAACGGATATGATGAGCCAATGCGCGCAGGTTCGGATCATTCCATGCCGGAAGGATTTCACGATAAAGCCCCGGTGTCGGGCGTTCGTCGTACCAGCCAATGCCAAAGCCGTCCCCGTTGGTGGGTGTTTTGGCCTGTTCGGCATGCAGGCTTTGCTCGACCAGTGAATGGCGCGGCTCAAAGACCAGCTTTTCGAGATAAACCGGATCACCAACGTAACTTAGCCAACGGCACATATCCTGCCCCCCAATGCGCGAATTCGGACGGCGCACATCTAAGCCGTATAATTACAGCGTGGTCAATGTGATATTATGTCTTCCTGCCCTGATTTTAAGGTATGGCTGCGCCGCAGCCGCTTGTGGGCAAAAAGAACAATAAAGCACTTGCCAAGCCCGGTGATTGTCCGTATTTTCCGCGCCACAAAATGAATCGTGCTGGTGTAGCTCAGCTGGTAGAGCGGCGCATTCGTAATGCGTAGGTCGTAGGTTCAAATCCTATCACCAGCACCATTTTGTAAAACCCAAGACCCGCCAAGACGCAGTTTAGTGTATCTTCGGCGGGTTTTGTGTTTTCCGGGCCAGGTTGCATCCCCCGAAATCCCGGTTTTCTGCCGTTGATTACGACTGATTTACGAAATTGCAGAAATCAGCCCCGTTTCCCCGCAAAAGTGCAATCTTTGTCACATTCCCCGGCCCTGCACGTCTGAATGCATGGAACCGTTTAAATCCTTGCAGATAGAGGTGGCCGTTTATCCGGCACAAGACCCGCTGCAGGGGCAACACTGGGGAATGCATGCATGACAGACAGTGACGCGCCCAAACCCGATCAGACAAAACCGGCATCAGGCACAACTGATCGCAGTGCGAATTTGCATGAAGCAGGCCCGGCAGCAGCCGAGAACGGCCTGACTGAACCGGTCGAGGCCCAGGACGGGCTTGGTCAGGGTCCGCTTAACGAACCGCAGGCCGCACTCGATATCATGACGGCATTGTGCCACGAATTCGGCCTTTTGGGCACGTCGCCGCAAAGTGCGGATGCATCATCCCCGTCACATCCGGTAAATCAGGACGCGGGTCTGTCCCAACCCGGTGAAACGGCCTTTGAAATCATTCAACGATTTCTGTTCGACGATCCGGGTCGCCCCGGTTCGACCACCCCGCGCCCGAATTTCAACGATGCCATCCCGGACCCGACCAGCGTGATCGCCGGGACAGCCCAGACAAATTCCCCGCCCGGCAAACCGTCTAACAGCGAGGCACCCGCAATGAATAATCCGTTCTTTGACACGTCATCGACTGGCGAAACCTCGACACAGGCGCAGTGGGGGGTGACGATCACCAATCGTGATGGCAGCAGCACCGATCTGAACGGACCGGTCATTGCCGATGACATGTTCAGAACGTCAATGCCCCGCCTGAGCGGTAATACATCGGACGCAACCGGTGACCCCGACTGGACAATTTCGATGGCACAGGGCCATCCACTTTCGGCGGGGCGGACAAGTGCGCAAACTGCCGTCGGCGCACGGCTTGTTGCTGATGATCTGCCGCAAAGTCTGAAAGGCTGGCGCTTGCGGGTCGGTCAGTCGGCGGATGCGCAATCTGAATTGTCGGTCTCGGTACCAACATCGGCGCCATCGCAGTTGCGCGCCCTGATGTTTGACAGCACGGCCAAGGATGACGCACAGAACCGGGTTTCCGAGGTTCCGGTTTATGGTGGCGGGCCGCTTGCCCTGCATCTTGAACAATCGGTGGGATCGATTGCAAGCGGCACGGTTCCCAACCTTGCCCTGATCCGGTTGATCTTTGCCGATCGCGCTCCGATCCCTGTGCAGTTTGAATATACCGGCACCCTGCCCAGCCCGATTGTCGGCGGCAATATTCTGGCCGGTCCCAACTATACCATTCCGTTCCGCGTTCAGATCACACCGCCCAGCGAAGGAGACAAGGGGGCCAGCCTTGTTGCTTTGGTGCGCTATGATCAGGAAACAGGCTTTAACGTCACGGCACAGCTTCTGACCGAGGCGCGCACCTGCACACCCACCGCCATCCTGACCTGTGCCGGACAAAGCGATAACTCTGCCTGCAAGGCCGCAAGCATGGTGTCCAACAGCAATGGCCGACTTGAAACCTGTCTTACAGGACTGGCCACAAGCCCGGACGAAGGTGATCTGGCGCAATATGGCTTTGTCCTGACCGATCCGGCGACGATCACGACACAAACCGACGCCAAGCCGGACGCCACCGCCAGCACGGCCAAAACCGGCACATCCAAGGACAGCAGCCCGACGGCCGATGCATCGACCAAGGGTGCTGCCAGCGATCCAGACAACAGCACCGACAAATCCGGGTCGTCAGACACCGGCAACGCGGCCGCCAAATCGTCCGGCCGGGCAGCAAAGGGCAGTAGTAGCAATACTGACAATAACAACAGCACCAAGGGAGGCACCTGATGTCGGATCAGGCGCACAGGGATATTGCCACGGCCAGTGACCGCAAGGACGCGGTCAGGAAGGCCTTCAACCAGGAATATCTGGCAACGCAGAAAGCCATGACACAGGCCGCCGAGCGCGCCCGTGAACAGGTTCTTGATCAACGCTATACGATTTCGAACCACACCGACCAGGTCAGATCAGGTGCCACAAGCCCCCGCCCCCCGGTCGGCGCCCCGGTCCCGCAAAACGGTTATCCCGCACAAGGTGCTCCGCAAATGTCATCACAGGCGAACCTTCATGGCGATCAGCAGATCATGTTTGATATCGCCAGCGAAATTCGAAACATCATTACCCGCGAAATTGATTTGCGGATGCAATTGCTTTCAGAAAAGGTCGAAGCTGCCCTTGCCGATGCCTTTCCGGCACAGGATCAATCCACAGCATCGAACATGCCCAAAGGCAAAGACAGTTCCGGAAATTCACGATCTCCAAAGAAAGGTTGATCACTATAACAGCGGAGCGGACCCGGAAGATGGTCCGGCATCCCTGATGCGCGCCTGAAATGTGGATAGAGCGACACAAAGCAGCGCTCGGAAGAAACGCACAATCAGGCAGAAACAAGCGCCTTAAAATTCTCTTGGGCCGGAAGAATCAGGCTGCAAGGATATGCACCATTACACAACCTATAATTGCACTATAACTTTTATTCACAATCACTTAGCTTTCACGTCATAATAAAGGCCGCATAACTTAAACAGCCTATGGTTGCAATCTATCAACTGGAGGGGTCCATAGTGCAGAACGAAAAAACCAACCAACAGGAAGAGGCAGGTCTGACCGAGGTCGAGCTGCATTTCGTTCATAGCCTTGAACAAACTTTGGGTCAGGCGATGGCAGACGGCGATAACGTCACATCCATCTGGTCGCGGTTAAAACCCGATCAACGGGCGCGCATCGCCGAAGACTATCTCGACAGGCTTCGCACAACCGACCCTGCAGCTTGCAGCGCGGGCGACAACGATGGCGAGTTCGGCACCCGAAAGAACCCTGCCCTGTCCCCTGCCCGACAGGACAGACAAACTGTCGATGGCAACGAAGATATATCTTCTTTTGCCCTTGATCCCGCATCGGTTATCCAGCGCACGACACAAATGTCCTTTGGATCAACGGTGGCAGCCGATCTGGCAGCAGCGACAGAACGTCAGGCGCAGCAAACACCTGTCCATCCGACAGAAATGCACATACCGACTGCGCAATCGGAAATACCGGCCCCCCGACACAGTCCCCCGCCCGGTTATCCGGCCGATTTCAACCCGCTTGCGGGTTTCCCGGGACTGGAACCGTCAAATATCGGCCCGCGCCCCGAAGATATCATTGCTGGCGCACTTCCCGGTTTTAACGGATCGGGCAGCAACCCGATGGATGTTTTGCGCGGGCTTCTGCCAGGCGGCCTTGTTCAACCGGATTTGCGCCAACCCATGCCGGGCACAACCGACATTCCGCCCCATTCCCCGACGGGAACCCCCGACCACAGCCGATCAGACGCGTGGCCAAATCCCGCCCGACATCCGGGTCCGGATCTCGACGGTGATACCGGCCCAGCCGCCCCCAATTTCTGGCCGCTCTGGATTGATCAGCAGGACAGTCTTTTAAAACAGTGTCTGAAACTGATGTCGGGCAATATGGATGATGCGCAGGATGCGCTGTCCGAGGCGATGGTCAAGGCATCCACCAAGTTCGAAGATTCCATGGACGAAATCCGCAACCACCGCGCATGGCTTTCACGGATTGTCCATAATGCCTGTATTGATCTGCACCGCCAGAACCGCCGCAAGGCCGAATATCGTGAAGAAACACATGGCAGCGCCGATACCCCGGCTTCCCCGATGACAGCGCCGATCATTCCAAGCCCCGAGGAATCCTATCTGGCAGGTGAACAACTTGACCAGCTGGAAACGGCCCTTCTGGCGATGCATGAAAAATTGCGCAAACCGCTTTTGATGCGATGCGTTCAGGATCGCAGTTACGACGAGATTGCCGAGGCCCTTGGATTAAGCAATTGCGCGGTGCGCAAGCGCGTCCAGCTGGCCCGCGAACATCTCAGAGGGGCGGGCATTCAATAATCCGTCTGCCCTGCACCGATCAGAACCGGTCTGGACCGAGCAAACCTTTTTCAACCCCGGACAAACACGGGGACAGCCCCACGGGCACTGAAAAAACCGACGATAAAATAAAAAGACGCGTCACAACCCAACAGGGCCAACGTCTTTAGACTGAAAACGGGACGGCGAAACCCCGTCAGGATCACAACAGCAAGCAGCACACAGCACAAGCACACGAAGGAGACTTTACAATGGCGATTCCGACCCCGGTAAATGGTCAGATCACTGATGCAGTCACCCAGGCTAACGTGAAAGTTCTGGGCGACGCCCCGGCAATGGCAATGGGCTCGATCTTCCAGTCCCTCGCACATTCCACCGGCATTCTTTATGAAAACGCCGTCAGCGCACAGCAGCAGATCGGCATCACCTCGCAGGCCGCCACCAATCAGGGCGTCATCCAGATCTATTCGGTCGATACGATGGCAGACTCGGTCGCGACCTCGAAGATTGCCAAAAGCGATGTTCCCGACAACATGCTTTCGCTTCTGACCGCCCTTCAGGCCGTCAAAAGCTGATACCAGGCACCCTGTATCCCCCACACAGGTCTTCCTCAAATCGGGCGGTTGCTTCCATCGGCGACCGCCCGATTTTTATTGGGAAACCGGGCTTTGACCCACCGAAGTTTTTACGCGCTTTGTGTCACAACACCGGGCGCGCCGCGTCAAAAGTCTGACCGCAAGACATGCGGAAAGGGCCGGTCACGAGGGTCAACTTCCTTCCGGCACTTCTTTAGGCAACCAGGAGATACACAATGGCTGATAACACTCCGGTCAATGGCATGATTACCGACTCAGTCACCCAGGCCAATGTAAAGGTTCTGGGCGATGCGCCGGCAATGGCCATGGGCTCGCTTTACCAGTCGCTGGCGCATTCTCATGGCATTCTCTACGAGAACGCTGTCAGTACCCAGCAACAGGTCGGCATCTCTTCGCAGGCAGCCACCAATCAGGGCGTCATTCAGGTTTACTCTGTCGACACCATGGCTGGTGCCGTTGCGACGTCAAAGCTGGCCGCAAGCGACGTCCCCGACAACATGCTTTCGCTTTTGTCGGCTCTCAAGGCAACGACCGGAACGTCCGTGTCGTAATTCCATATTGGTTTCGCCGCCGAACCCGCCCGGCATGCGCAAGCTTGCCGGGCTTTTTCTTTCACAAACCTCAAAGCCCCGCGTCATACCGGTAAGTACAAATCAGGTCAGGCAAGGAGACGGACATGCCATCGACACCTTCAGCGCAAGACGGCAACAGTTCCCAGCAAACCCAACTCGCCGCCGAGGTCGAACCGCATCAATGTGCGGTTTCCGATCAGATCACGGACTGTGTCGCACTGACCAATGTCGCGACACTGGGTGCCGGACCGGGTTACGCCGCCTTGCAATCAATGCTGGGCCAGACCCAGTCCCAGAACATTCTGATGGCGAACATGGTGTCCGCCCAAAAGCAGAACGCCATGATCGGCATGACGACCATGACCCAAAGCGTTCTGCAATTGATGAATCGTCGTAACTATTAAGGATCACTGCGATGAGCACCCAAAACGAAGTCGACGAACAAATCACCGACAGCGTGACCCAGACCAACACCTCGGTCATTGCCAATGGTCCGGCAATCGGGGCGATGCAGTCCTATCTGTCACAGGCCCAGGCACAGGGCATCCTGTTTGCCAACATGGTCAATGAACAGCAGCAGCAATCGGTCGCAAGTCTGGCCACCACCATGGAATGTGCCAAGGCCACACTTTCGGTTCAGGACAACAAGCCAAATTTTTTTACGGCTCCGCAGGGTGGCACGTCCAGGAAGAAAAAGGATCCCTCGCCGACCTAGACGGTTATGGCGGCGCGGAGGGTCTTGATGACGGATCGGACGACCCTGACGATGACGACGACGAAGATCAGGACGACGGTAAAAACAATCTGCCCTGGTATGGCAAGCTCGATCCGCGATTTATCGGCAACGGAACCGGCTTCAAGGAACATTTCGATTATGGCAGTTCCGGTTCCGGCGAAGAAGACGATGAAACGACAGAGGACGAACCATGAGCAACATCGTCAATCCACAAATCACCGATGCCGTTACCCAGACCAACGTAAAGGTGCTTGGTGAAAGTCCGGCACAGGCGGTTTCCATCGCATTGCAATCACATTCCCATGCCACGGGACTTGCCATGGAAAATGCCACACTCACCCAGGGCAACATGCAACAGGTCGTCAATACCGCCACATCAAAGCTTGTCGCCCTGATTACGGCACAGGCGGGTTAGGACACATTTTTCACGGGACGGTAAAAGGCCCGCGAAACAGATCACAAATCCCTGCAATACGCGTCTAAAGATGTGCGGTCATCCGGACCGCCTTTTCGGAGGATATCATGGCTATTCCAACCCCGGTGAACGGTCAGATTACCGATGCTGTTACACAAAGCTCGGTCAGCATTCTTGGATCCGCGCCCGCCAATGCGATGGGCTCGATCTATCAAAGTGCCGCACATTCGACATCCATCCTGTTCCAGAACGCGGTTCAGGCCCAGCAACAGGCATCGATCTGCTCGCAGGCCGCTACCAATCAGGGCGTGATGCAGCTTTATTCGGTCAATACCATGGCCGGAGCACAGGCCACCGCCAAGCTTGGCCGGTCTGACAATGCCGATACGCTTTTGACACTTCTGGTAATTTTGGCAGCAACCCGCCGCTAGGCATCTGACCTGCCCGGTCTTTCTGCGGCCAGGCAACGGTCCAAATATGAGGGCGTGACATGGCAGACAACACCCCTGTAAATGCACAAATCACGGACGCCGTGACCCAGACCAACGTCAAGGTTCTGGGCGAGGCACCGGCACAGGCCATGGGCCTTGTCTATCAGACGATGGCCCATTCCATCAGTCTGTCGATGCAAAACGCCATGCAAACCCAGGGCGGACTGCAACAGATTGGCAATGCCGTCACGTCAAGCGCATGCCGCATGATCCTTGACAGTACCGGCGGCGGCATGGGTGGCAAAGGCGGCGATAGCACGTCCTGAGCACCGATAGTTCTGATGCCAAGGCACTAAACACGGCAACGGCGCGTTTATACGCCCCGCGCACATATACCCCGCAAGAGGTCCATGATGGCAGATGATGACAACACCAATCCCGATGCATCCGGCAATGCCGATAACGCCGCCCCTTCGGAAAACGCCGAGGGCAGCGATCCTTCCGGCACCAAGGCGGCAGCAGGCGGTGCTGATGACAGCAAACCGTCCAGTGATGCAGACAGCGCAGGTGACAGCACCGGTGCGGCTGCCAACACATCAAGTCCGGCCAGCACCCCGCCCCTTAGCACCGCATTGAACCCGCAAATCGTCCAGGCGGTTGGAACCACCAATCACGCTGTCCTTAACGGGGCCATTCCGGGCGCAAATGGTGTTGCCTATCAAAAGGTCGCGCAGGCAGCTGCCTATGCCGTGCAGGATTCAACCGATTATCTGCGCAACATCATGTCGATGGCATCAGCCACCACCGGTGTCGCCATGCAACAGATGCTGGTCAAAAAAGAAGTCGACCCCTATGCCAACATCATCAAGGCCGCGACCCAGGCCGTAACCGATGCGCAAAAGACATTCGCAAGTGTGGGTGAGTCGGCCAGCAGCGTCGTAAAGGATTTTGACAGTCTGGCGTGAAGAGTAATCCGGATGTCACCGCAATCAAAAAGGCCGGTCCTTTTTTCAAGGAACCGGCCTTTTTGATTGTCGTTCTTCTGGCTTGATTAACCGGCCCGCATCAGTTCGATCCGGTGGCAAGCCTCGGAGAAGTCAGGGGCGAACAGTTTGACGCTGACTCCGGTTCCCTGAAGCTCATAGGCGCCCATTTCCTGCGTCGGGCAGGAAATGAAGCTTGCGACCGTCTGGCTGACCAGAACGCGTTTGCCAAGTTGCTTGGTCAATTGTTCAATCCGGGCGGCTTCGTTTGCGGCCTGCCCGACCACGGTAAAGTCGACACGCTCGGACACTCCGACATTACCGTAAATCACGTCGCCAACATGCATGCCAAGGCCATAGTCAAATGGCGGTTTGCCGGACTCTTCGCGCGTGGCATTCAGCGCATCAACATTAAGCTGCGCCTCGGCTGCGGCATAAAGAGCGGCAAGGCAGGCTTCTTCGAGATTGTTTTCGTCTTCGCCAATCGGGAAAATCGCAAGTGTCGCATCCCCGATATAGCGCAAAACCTGTCCACCATGCTTAAGCACAGCCCCCGCAGTGGCTGCAAAGAAATCATTCATTTCCCCAAGAAAGGCATCATCGCCAACATGGGTCGCAACCGATGTCGAATTGCGCATGTCCGAGAACCAGATCACCGCACGGGTCTTGGTACTGTCACCAAGCTTGATCTGGCCGTTGCGCACACGGCTCCCGGCGTCCGAACCCAGATAGGTTTCGAGAATGGTACTGGTTTCTTCATGATTGATACGCATCTTGCACGACACGGCAAAACGGCGCTGAATACCCGAAAGGATCGCCAGATCCTCGTCCGAGAAACCGCTGGGACGACGGGTCAGATAGGTCATGAAAATGCGGTTGCTATCAAGCGTGCTGTCACGGTCGGTAACAAACGGGGTCATCAACGCATAATAGTCCGTCCCGCGGTTGCGGCGGAAACTTTCAAGAACCGGAAAATCGATCACCGCGCTTGGCCCGATCAGATGTCGGCGCATGAAGCTGACATCATTATCGAGCATCCATTTCATCGGGCTTTCGGCCCAGTCCTGATCCTGATCACCAACCCCCATATGGGTTGAACGTTCGACCTGTCCGCTTTCCTTGTTCCAGATATAGGAAACCCCTTCGTAAAGGGGATGAAGGGTCTTGAAGGCGACCATCACGCGGTCAATCGGGATGCCCGATGCGACAAGGCGGCTGACCATCCCTGACAGAAGTTCGCTGATATCGGTATCATCAAGCGCACATTCCATCAGCCAGTCATTGACAGAACGCACAAAGCCGCGCGCTGCCTGGGCATTGTTGGTGCCCGGTAGCGAGGTCACGACTGCTGAGTCCTGGCCGTTATTGTTCATTGTTCGCTCCGTCCATTTTCGCGTTTATTTTTGCATTGCATAGATAGAACAGCAATGCCAATTCGCAATTATTGATTTGGAAACAATCTATTTCCCGGCACACAAATGACCATTAGTCATTAAAAACGCAAGGGCAAGTTGTCAAAAATTCTTAACCTTATGATTTTGCTGAAAACTCACCAAAACCGGACGTAATCTACGCTTTGGTATCCAACCTTGCCGGTGGAAGGTATATCCGCGCCAAAAGCCCGCCTTTCGGGGACTCTTCAAGGTAAATCTCCCCGCCATGGGCACGAATGGCGGTGCGCGCGATGGCCATTCCAAGGCCGATACCCCCGGTGTCACGATTGCGTGATTCTTCAAGCCGGAAGAACGGTTCAAACACCTGTTCGCGTTTATCAACCGGAATCCCCGGCCCGTCATCGGCAATTTCAATCCACAAGCCATCATCATCGGCGTCGCGCACATTCACCTCGACATGATCGCCAAACCGCAATGCATTGGATACCAGATTGCCAAAGGCCCGTTTGACCGAAAGCGGTCGACATGGATAAATCCGCGCGGCACCGTCTCCGACAAAGGAAATCGGGCGACCGGTTTCCGCCAGATCCTCGACTGCGGATTCAACAAGGGCGGTGATGTTGATCTTGCGGGTATCTTCATTTGCCGTTTCTTCGCGGGCAAAGGCCATTGCCGCTTCGACCATCTGTTCCATTTCGTCAAGCGTCTCGATGATCCGCGAACGGTTTTCGGGATCGTCGACAAATTCAGCCCGCAGACGAAGCGACGTGATCGGCGTGCGCAGATCATGGGAAATGGCAGCCAGCATCCGCGTGCGGTCTTCGACAAACCGCTTAAGACGTGCCGTCATGCGGTTAAAGGCCTTGGCTGCACGTCGAATTTCAATCGGGCCGGTTTCGGGTACCGGTTCGGGATAATCCCCGCGCCCGACCCGGTCGGCGGCATTGGCCAAAAGCACCCATGATCGCGAGATGCGCCGCGTGATAAAGAATGTGATCACCGCAATCACCAGCGCGGACAAGGCAACGCGCAGCACATTGTCAAAGACAAACCATGGCGGCGGCATCACACCGCCAATCATTGCTTCGAGCCAGACTTGTGGCTGGACATCGGTGCTGTTGCGGTTCGAGGGTGCCTCCGCCGGACCATTACCATCAAATGATCCATCGCCCGGAATACCGCCCGAACCATCACCAGATATCGGGATGATCGGAACAGCAATCTGCATCACGGGTGCGACATGGCAGTCAAAGCGCTCCATATAGCGGAATTCCCACGGTGCTGTGCGTTTATCATGGTCATCATCATGTTTATCGCGATCATCGTGGTCAGACGTACGCTTTGAGCGTTCCTCGCGGTATTGGTCCAGAAAGGCTTCCTTGGCGTGTCGCAGGGATTTGCGTTCGGCCCAACAGTCATCTTCTGTCAGGATTTCCACCCGCGCAGAAATCCCGGGAACACTTCCTGCCCCCGACGTCAGAGCTTCGTTCAGTTTGCCTGTAAGCTTGTCAGATATCTGCCCGTCCGAATGTGCGACTTCGGTCTTGTCGACCAGTCGCAAACGGGTTTGCGGTGACTGGGCGACACGCAGGACATCGACCCAGTTATCCTGCGGTGTTGTCGTCAAAATACGTGAAATTGCCGCCACACGTGACAATGCATTTCCGCGCCGCTCGGAGGCCAGCGCATCACGGCGTTCATCGGCCAGCATCACGCCCAGCACAATATGGGTCAGGATAATTGCACCAAGCAGAAGACAGACAAGCTGCCCGGTAAGACTTTGAGGCCAAAGACGTTTGATCAGGCGGCGCTTGGTCATTTCTCGACCACCTCGCAGGTGAACATATATCCCCCGCCCCAGACAGTTTTGATCAGGGTCGGGTTTTTGACATCGGTTTCGATCTTTTTACGCAGACGGCTGACCTGGTTATCAATGCTGCGATCAAAGGGAACGGCTTCGCGTCCACGGGTAAGATCCAGCAACTGGTCACGGTTAAGCACCATGTTGGGATGTTCGACAAAGGCGCAAAGCAACCCGTATTCCCCGGCACTCAGCGGCAGGACCACATCATTGGCATCGCGCAATTCATGGCGCGTGCGATCAAGTATCCATCGATCAAAATGGACTTCCCCACCGGGAAGCGGTCCCTTGCGCCCGACCGGAAGACTTTGCGCCCGGCGTAGCACCGCCTTGATCCGCGCCAGTAGTTCGCGTGGATTAAACGGCTTTGCCAGATAATCGTCCGCCCCCATTTCCAGACCGATGATGCGATCCGTCTCCTCGCCAAGGGCGGTCAGCATGACAACCGGCACATCATAGTTCTCGCGCAGCCAGCGACACAAACTTAGCCCGTCTTCACCAGGCATCATCAGGTCAAGCACAATCAGATCAGGCGAGACGTCATCAGCCATCATCTTGCGCAATTCGCGACCATCAGACGCCAGTGACACACGATATTCATGCTGACGCAGATAACGCCCCAGAAGATCGCGAATATCACGGTGGTCATCGACAACAAGAATATGGGGCTGGTCGCTCATTTGCGGTCCTGTCATTGGAACGGTCTGCTCAGTGTAACTTAGCGCGTTGGCATTTGGGGCAAAAACGGCAATTTGTATCAAATTGTCGCATTTCGGACTTTTGGCAAATCTTGCGACCAATTTGCCGGTTCTTCGGGATCATTTCGCGACAATCATCGGCGATAACAGACCTCAACAAGCGATCCCCCCAACCGTAAGAGGTTTACGATGAAGCCCACCAATAAAATCAAGATTGCAGCTGCCCTGTTTGCATCAACCCTGATTGCGACCCCGATTGCAGTAGCCTATGCATCACCTGGCGATCGTGGCGCACCAAGTGAATGGGCGATGTTTGGCGGCGACCATCATCGTGGTGACAAATCCGGCGGTGAATGTGCTGAGCGTGGCAAGCGTGGCGAACATGGCAAAGGCGGCATGTTTGGCAGCCAAGCCCGCGAACGTGCAACCCCGCTGACCCCGGCCGAGGCCCGCATTCTGGTCGATGCCATGCTTCTGAAATCCAGCTCGGCTGATCTCAAGACCGGAGATGCCCTTACGGCAGAAGAACCGGGCAAGATCGACGTCCTTCTGGTCAATGCCGAGGGCGACGTTATTGAAGTCATCTCATTTGATGCCAAATCCGGCCGCATGGACCGCGAGGAACGTCGTGACTTGCGAAAACTGATGCCACGCCCGGATAAGGCAGAACGCTACAGCCAAAAATTCACCGCCGATCAGATGAACCTTCTGGCCAATGCCATGGTCATCCGGTTTGGCAATGGTGAACTTAAACTCGACAAACTGGCAGAAACCCCGCGTGGCACCTATACCGCGACGGTTACCAATCAGGCGGGTGACATTGTCCGTGAAATGGAACTCAGCAGCGTGACCGGCCGCCCGATCAGCTAAGATCAGCCGAAACGAACCCCTGACACAATCCCCACCCCGGTCCGGGGGCTTCATTCCCAACCGATACCCCGGACACTCCCCAGTGCCTCCAAGGTTTCCCCCTTGGGGGCACTTCTTATGTGTCGTTGATTTTTCATGTTTTTTTGGTTTGACGACCACAATCCTGATCATCATTCTTGGCGATTAAAAACTGCGCCCCGAAAGAAAAACAATGACGAACATGACCGCCCCAAACGACAGCCCAAGAACAGCCACCCTTGATGACATCCCCGCCCTGACACAACTTTGGCAGGATACCGGCCTTTATCGTCCCTATAATCCGCCCGCGTGGGATATCGGCTTTGCGGTCAATGCGACCGATGCGACCCTTCTCGTCTGGGAAGATAACAGCGATAACATTATCGGGTCCGTGATGGCCGGTCACGATGGTCACCGCGGATGGGTCTATTATCTGGCGGTTGCTCCGACGCTTCAGAAATCCGGGCTTGGTCGCAGACTTATGGACATTGCCGAAAGCTGGTTACGCGATCAGGGTGTCTGGCGCATGCAATTGATGGTGCGCTCGGAAAACAGCAAGACACAGGATTTCTATCGCCATCTTGGCTATCGTGCGCTTGATGTCACCGTGATGCAGAAGGATATCGACACTCCCCCGCTTGAACGTCAAACCTCCTAGGACGATCAGGACCCGGTGGCAGCATCGGCAACGGTTTGCATGTCCTGACCGTTGTCCGATGGCGCCTTGTCATCAATCACGGCAATCGTCGCGTGGGCAATGCGACGCGCACGCTCAAACAACCGATAGATGCGTTCAACCAGCGCCACATTGATGCGATAGCACCGGATATCCACATCACGCGGACCGATGGCATCGCTGATCCGGCGCAATGTCAGCTCCATCTTGTCGGTGAATTCGGCCTTGCGTGCCAGAACGGCCATGGCCGTTTCGCGATCTTCGCTTGAATAGGCGGTAAGTGCCTGTTTGAGACAATCCTCGCCGATCTGAAACAGCTCGGCCAGCTGGGTGCGCCGTTCCTGGGACGGGATTTGCCCGATATCCATCAGCTCCGAGACCATATCCACCATTTCCTCGGCAACAAGATCCCCCACCGCTTCAAGGTGGTTGCTGACTTCAAGTTCGTTTTGCAGCCTTCTTTGTTCCGAAGGCAAAAGCTCTGACCGGCGGACCTTGCTGGCAAACAGTGCAATCGCGTCCTGAAGACTATCGACACCGTCATCAAGCTCGGCAATGTGTTGCAGTCTGGTACTCGTCGGCTTCCCCAGATTTTCGCGACCGCGACGGACAACATCAGTCACGATATCCCCCATATGGATGACCTCGTTGCGCAAAAGCGCAATTGCCGCTGCAGGCGTGTCGGTCACTTCATGCATCAGATATTTCGGGCTGGGATCAAGCGGCGGGTCAATGACGGTTTCAAGCGGCACCAGCTTTTCGATCAGCCGGGCAATCCACGGCACGAAACCGATCATCAGGATCACATTGGCAATGTTGAAAATGCTGTGTGCATTGGCAATTTCGCGCGCAATATCGGTACTGCCGCCATTGGTCACATACGTGATGTCAGACACGAATTCCGACAATTGCGAAATAAACGGAAGCCACAACAACACACCGCCAATGTTAAACAGCACATGTCCAATTGCGGTCCGCAAGGCATCCCGGCCCTTGCCGATTGTCACCAGAAGGGCGGTAAAGCAGGTCCCGATATTGGCTCCGAAAATCAGGGCTATCCCGCCATCAAGACTGACAAGGCCCTGCCCGGCCAGAACAATGACAATCCCCGTTGTCGCGGCACTCGATTGCACAAGGGCGGTAAAAACGGCGGCGACAATGATGGCAAGTACGGGGTTTTGCATTTGGGCCATCAGATCGATAAAGGGCGGATAGGTGCGCAGTGGTTCCATCGCGTCGCTCATCATGCCCATGCCAAAGAACAGCATCCCCATGCCAAGGATCGCCTTCCCGGCAAGGGCAACACGCTTGCGTGTTCCCATCATGGTCATGGCAAAACCGATCGCGATCACCAACGGCGCGATGGCCTCGACCTTGAATGCGATGATCTGAGCGGTCAGGGTACTGCCGACATTGGCCCCCATGATCACGGCAATTGACTGGGCAAAGGGCATTAACCCCGCCGACACAAAGCCGACCACCAGAACCGTCGTGACACTGGAAGACTGCACAAGCCCGGTCACCAGCGCACCCGATATCGCCGCCATAAAACGGTTGCGCGTCATTTTTGACAGGATGAAGCGCAGCTTTGCACCGGCAAGGGTCTTAAGCGCACTTGCCAGATGATCCATCCCATAAAGGAACAGCGCAAGGCCCCCGACAAGCCCGACCGCCATCCAGCCCGCTTGCAACGTTCCCCCGTCCTCGGCTGCCTGTGCAGTCGAAAGATCAAGAACGAAGAAGGACAGACTTAACAGCAATAGGCGAAGGAACCCGGACATTCAAAACCCGCCGCAATCAAGGACAACCAGCCCACAAGCATTACTACAGCCCGCAATAATTGTCAGGATTTTCAGAAACCTAGGCACACACATTTCGCAAGACATCCGGACGCATAAAACAACAGGGGCAGCGCACGATATGGATCGGTGCACTGCCCCTGTTCTAAATTTCCAACCTGTCTGACGACAGATATCGCATCTATTGCGCGGCGATCACGCGTTCTGACTGCTTTTCCGGTGCCAGACGGGTTTCAAGTGCAGCAATCTGTTCCGCACTCAGACGCAGGCCAAGCTTGGAACGTCGCCAGATCAGGTCATCAATCTTGCGAACCCATTCATGATCAATCAGATAGCGCAGTTCCGCTTCATAAAGGTCATGACCATAGCATGTGCCAAGGTCGGTCATTTTCGATGCGGTTCCGACAATCAGTTCAATCCGGGTGCCATAGGCACGCAGCAACCGTTTCAGCAACCCGCGATCCATCCAGCCATATTGACCAGCATAAAGCGCAAGCGCCTCATCATAGGATGCATTGGGGAAATCGCCACCGGGCAGGGTTTCACGTGCGGTCCATGGCGCATCGCGGGTGCCAAGCTGCTTGGTGATGATCTGAAGCGCATGTTCCGCCAGCTTGCGATAGGTGGTGATTTTCCCGCCAAACACATGCAGTGCCGGGGCAACCCCGTCATTGGCTTCAAGTTTAAGGGTATAATCACGCGAAACCTTTGATGCATTTTCGCTTTCGCCATTTCCGGCATAAAGCGGACGCACACCGGAATAGGTCCAGACGACATCGTCGGACGATATCTGTTTTTTGAAGTAACCGCTGGCAAGCTTGCACAGATAATCGATTTCGGTCTGATCGATTTTGACCTTGGCCGGGTCACCGGCGAAATCAACATCGGTGGTTCCGATCAGGGTAAAATCATCCTGATAGGGAATGGCAAAGACGATGCGCCCATCGCCATTCTGGAAGATATAGCAATAGTCATGGTCAAACAGCTTGGGCACGACAATGTGGCTGCCCTTGACCAGACGAATATCGGCCTTGGTATCAGATTGCACCACACCGTTTTTCGGATTGATCAGATCAGCACACCAGGGCCCCGCCGCATTGACCAGCATCCGGCCCGACACCTGCCGTTCTGCGCCGGTTTCCTCGTCGCGCAGGGCAACCTGCCACTGATCTTTGATGCGCTTGGCACCGACACATTTGGTGCGCGTCAGGATTTCCGCGCCAAAGCCGTTGGCATCAATGGCATTAAGCACCACCAGACGCGCATCATCGACCCAGCAATCGGAATAGACAAAGCCCTTTGTCACGCCATCACGAAGCGGCGCACCCGATACATGCTTGGCAAATGAAATGCCCTCGGACGCCGGAAGTTTTTTGCGACCACCAAGATGATCATAAAGAAACAGTCCAAGACGGATCATCCATGCCGGGCGCAAATCCTTGCGGTGCGGCAACACAAAGCGCAACGGCCAGATGATATGCGGCGCATTGCCAAGCAACACTTCTCGTTCGGTCAAAGCTTCGCGTACCAGCCGGAATTCATAATGTTCCAGATAGCGCAAACCACCATGGATCAGCTTGGTACTGGCTGACGAGGTTGCGCTGGCCAGATCATCCTTTTCACAGAGCAGAACCTTAAGGCCGCGGCCCGCCGCATCACGGGCAATGCCGGCACCGTTAATGCCACCACCAATAATGATCAGATCGTAATGTGCAGTCGTCGCCATGCGGGGCCTCTTTCAGCCAAAGGAATCTCTCTTTGATCTCAAAATAGTTCATTTTCGAAAATTTTCAAGTTTCGAATTGTGACATTTATTCGACACAGCCATGTCTCCATCGCATGCGCCAACTGCCAGATGCAGGTCAGACAGCATGAAAATTTTGAAAAGTTCATTTTTGAAATAAATTGAAAAACCCCGCCTGATATTCAGGCGGGGCGTTCATGGATGCAATGAAATTGGAATGTCGGGTTTGTCAGCCCGTCAGGCCAGCCAGCGTTTCTGCCAGTCCGAGAGCATGGAAATCGTCCAGAGCTGATGACCCCAGTTGCGTTTGCCGCTCATATGTTCGTTCTGCAGCTTTTCGATTTGACGGCGGTCCAGACCAAAGTCCTGATAAAGTGCGTCATTGGCCAGAAGATCGCCCATCCATTCACGCAGCGGCCCGCGCAGCCATTGCGCCAAAGGCACGCCAAAACCGGTTTTCGGGCGATCAATCATTTCGCGCGGCACATATTTATAGAGAATCTGGCGCAGGGCATATTTGCCGGTCGACCCATTCATCTTGAGCCGTGCGGGAAGACGCCAGCCAAATTCGATCACGCGATGATCGATAAACGGCACCCGGACCTCAAGCGAATTGGCCATCGATGCACGGTCAACCTTGGTCAGAACATCATCAACCATATACATCATCGTATCCATGATTTGCATGGACGAGACATAGTCAAGATTGCGGTTCCGACAGAACATCTCACCCGGAACGCGGAATTTCTTGCGCGAGGAACGGCTGCCCAGAAGCTTGTCGCTATCAAACAGCGACAGCAGCGCATGATACCGGTCGAGATCATCCCTGATCGCCAGAAGCGGGGCAGCCTTATGGATTTTATCGCCAATCGCACTGGTCGAAAGCTTGCCCGGAACCAGCCCGACAAGATTGTCCCATTGCTCTGGTGACAGCATGGTCAGACCACGCGACACAAGTGACGCACCAAACGGAATACTGCCTGCTGCGGCACTCAGCTGCTTGGCCCAAAGATAACGGGTATAGCCGCCAAATGTTTCATCCCCGCCATCACCGGAAAGCGCAACCGTGACTTCCTTGCGGGTCAGGGCCGAAATCAGATAGGTCGGAATGGCCGAGCTGTCAAAGAACGGCTCGTCATAGGTTTCCGAAAGCTTCGGCACCAGATCAAGCGCATCCTTGGGCGTGACATAAAGTTCGGTATGATCGGTTTTAAGATGGCGCGCCACTTCACCGGCAAAAGCCGCCTCGTTAAAGGCTTCGTCTTCGAAACCGACCGAAAATGTTTTGACCGGACGATCCGAAACCGACTGCATCAGGGCAACAATGGTCGATGAATCAATCCCGCCCGACAGAAATGCACCCAGCGGTACATCGGCAACCATGCGGCGCTGAACAGCATCGCGGAGCAAATCTTCAAGCGCATCAATCGCGCTTTGATCATCGCCGCTCCATGCATGTTTTTGCCCGTTGAGGACCGCATCCTCAACCGACCAATAGGCCGTCTCGGTTGCCTGGTCGTGCGAGGTTACCTCAAGAATATGACCGGGCTTGAGCATCTTGGCATGCGCATAGATCGAAAGCCCCGATGGCACATAGCCAAAGCGAAGATAGGCCTCAAGACCAGCCTGATTGACTTCGCGTGAAATGGCACCACCGGCCAGAAGCGCTTTGACTTCGGATGCAAAGCCTATATTGCCCTCATAGCGAGACCAGTAAAGCGGCTTGATGCCAAGACGGTCACGCACAAGCGTCAGTTTCTTTGCTTCCTTGTCCCACAGGGCAATCGCAAACATGCCGATCAGGCGCTTGATCGTATCGCGCACGCCCCAATGGGCAATGCATTCAAGGATGACTTCGGTGTCGGAATGCCCGCGCCAGGCAACATTGATATTGGCCGCAGCCAGCTTCTCGCGAAGTTCCGGCGCGTTATAGATCTCGCCATTATAGACCATGACATAACGGCCATTGGCCGAATGCATCGGCTGTTTACCGGCATCAGAAAGATCAATGATCGCAAGGCGGCGCTGGCCAAGTGCCAGACCATTATCGGAATCAACCCAGACATCGCCGCCATCAGGGCCGCGATGATGCAGTGCCGCATTCATGCGCGATACAGCATCGCCCAATCCGCTTGCGTCACTTTGTCCAGACAGCCATAAACCGGCAATTCCACACATAAAATAATCCTGTAAAACCCTGCCGTTACTTAAAACAATAACGGCACATTCTACAATGAAAACATTCTGCAAACCCGATGCTGCACACATAAAAATGCCCGGATGAGGCAATCCGGGCAATCTGGCAGGTCGGCATTCGGATCAATCACACCTGAAACGCGCCAAAGCCGCCCTGCAAAAGGATAAGGGCAGGCTCTTTGGACGAGACATAAGCGACCAAAAGGGTATGACGCGGCAAGTCAGCGCCTCTCGATTCCCAGTCGCGCCATCCGGCGATAGAGCGTGTTGCGTCCGATACCAAGCGCCTTGGCCGTGTTGCTGATATGCCAGTGATGATCGTCCAGAAGCTGGCGCAGCGCGCCTTCTTCGGCCCGTTCAATCGCATCGCGTGCCGATGTTGCGGGTTTGATTGTCTCGATGCGGAAATCGTCCGGAAGATGATCGCCTTCAATCACACCGTTTTCGGCAAAGACACTGGCATATTGCAACACATTGATCAGTTCGCGCACATTGCCCGGCCATTGATGACGGGTCAGAAGTCTGATCACTTCATCACTGCATTCGACATAATCATTCGACAAAGCAGCCAACAACCGCCCGATCACATCGACAATATCACTGCGCTCACGCAAGGGCGGAACGGCAAGACGCGCGCCCTTGATCCGATAGAGCAAATCTTCGCGGAACTTGCCATCCGCTACCGCCTGACCAAGATCGACATTGCTTGCACAGATCAGGCGGAAATCGACCGGTACCGACTTGGTACTGCCAAGCGGTTCGACCTTGCGGCTTTCAAGAACACGCAACAGCCGTCCCTGAGCGGCAAGCGGCATATCGCCGATCTCATCAAGAAACAGCGTTCCACCATTGGCTTCGCGGATGCGCCCGCCAAATCCGTCTCTTGCTGCCCCGGTAAAGGCCCCACCAGCATGGCCAAACAGTTCGTTTTCAATCAATCCTTCGGGCAGGGCTGCACAATTGATCGCAACAAAGTTTCTGGATTTTCCAAGGGTTGCTTCATGGATATGACGCGCCAGATATTCCTTGCCACTGCCGGTTTCACCCGACATCAGGATATTGATATCGCGCGCATGCAGACGCGTTCCGATATCGTAAATCCGGCGCAATGCCGGATCACGATCCGCAATCTGCGCAATCTTCCTTGCTGGTGCGGGCGTTCTGCTGGCAATCGGGGTAGATCGCCCGACATAGTGACGGCGCATCCGTTCCGGCATCGTCACAGAGCCAAACAGAACCCCGCCCCCGGCAATATTAAGCGCCATGGCCGATGAATTCCCGCCGTCCTGTGCGGTGAATTTCGACAACAGGGCATCGACATCCATCTCGAACATATCGGCGATGTCAGTGGAATTGTTGGCTGCGGCAAGAATGCGGCGCGCTGTTGACGTCGCCCCGTTGATCTTGCCATCCGGGGCGATTGAAATCATCGCATCGCGGGTCGATCCGACATGCCGGGCCTCGGGGTGAAGATGAAGGATCACATCGCCAGCCCGTTCATCAAAAAACAGGATGCGTTCAAGTGCATCGGCGTAATCGGCCACCATGCCGCGCACGCGCAGGCAATCGGTGCGTTTGATATCATCGCGCACAGCCGATACATCAAGCACCGAGCACACCTTGCCATCGGGATCAAAGACCGGGGCAGCTGTGCAGGTCAGCACGGAATGCTGGGACAGGAAATGTTCATCCTTATGGATGGTGATCGGGCGTCCTTCGACAATACAGGTGCCAATGCCGTTCGTACCTTCACGCTCCTCGCTCCAGACAGCGCCGGGCAACAGGCCGTTGGTCCGAAATGATGGCAACAGGGAATGGGCGGCAACACTGTCAAGGATCACGCCGCTATTATCGGTCAGAAACACCGCATAACCCGACGCATCAATCTTGCGATAAAGGGTCCGGACGAGATCATGGGCATGGTGATAAAGCCGCCCGTTGCGATCACGCAATTGACGGGTCTGGCTTTCGGGCATGACTTCGGGACGGCGCAAGGTGTCATGAGCCAGACCAAAGCGTTCTTCACACCGTTGCCAGCTTTCAAGCACCGCACGATTTTGCGCACCACCGCTAAGTTGCAATGCTGCTTCTATCCGTCCGCCGGGAAGGTTTCCTGACATAGACGCTATCTCCCTTGTGTCGGTGTTTTACCCGGAATTTTCCGGTGGCGCGGCTTGTGCCGCATCCGATCACAATGGCAATCGTACCATATCGGGGGCCCTTCACGCCAAACAGTTTCGCGGTAAAAAATCCGTTCAATCCGGACTGTTCCATTTTTGGAACAATTTGCGCCGTTTGTATCGGACTGTTCGCCGTCCGTCTTTGCCTGGCGACCTTTTCGGCATCCCGGTAACCGCATGAAAACCGGTCATTTTTCGCCCCTATCCCTAAACGTGACCAAAGTGGCATGACCTTTGCGGATAAGGCACCGTCACAATCAAAAAGCGGGCGAAAAAATCGCCTGTCGATCTCGGAGGAACCAAAATGATCTACAAGAATCCAAATGACGCCGGCAGTCCGGTAAGCTTCAAAGGCCGTTACGAGAACTTCATCGGCGGCGAATGGGTCGCTCCGTCCAAGGGCCAGTATTTCGAAAATGTCTCGCCGGTGAATGGCAAACCATTCTGCGAGGTAGCCCGTTCATCAAGCGAAGATATCGAAAAAGCACTTGATGCCGCCCATGCCGCTTTCCCGGCCTGGGGCAAAACATCGGTGACCGAGCGTGCCAACATGCTCAACAAGATCGCTGATCGCATGGAAGCCAATCTGGAAATGCTGGCTGTTGCCGAAACCTGGGACAATGGCAAGGCCGTGCGCGAAACGCTGGCCGCTGACATTCCGCTGGCGATCGATCATTTCCGCTATTTTGCCGGTGCCATTCGTGCACAGGAAGGGTCGCTTGGCGAAATTGATGACAATACGGTCGCCTATCACTTCCACGAACCACTTGGTGTGGTTGGCCAGATCATTCCGTGGAACTTCCCGATCCTGATGGCGGTCTGGAAACTGGCACCGGCCCTTGCCGCAGGCAATTGTATTGTTCTGAAACCGGCCGAACAGACCCCGGCTTCGATCTGCGTCCTTCTGGAACTGATTTCCGATCTGATCCCGGCAGGTGTCGTCAACGTCGTGCAGGGCTTTGGTGTCGAAGCCGGCAAGCCGCTGGCACAAAGCAACCGCGTGGCCAAAGTCGCCTTTACCGGTGAAACCACCACCGGTCGTCTGATCATGCAATACGCATCGGAAAACATCATTCCGGTGACGCTTGAGCTTGGTGGCAAGTCACCGAACATCTTCTTTGAAGACATCATGGCAGCAGATGACGATTTCCGTCAGAAAGCCGCCGAAGGCATGGCCATGTTTGCCCTTAACCAGGGCGAAGTTTGCACCTGCCCGTCGCGCGCCATCATTCAGGAAAGCATCTATGACAAATTCATGGATAGCGTTCTGTCGCGTGTTGCAAACATCAAACAGGGCAACCCGCTTGATACCGACACCATGATGGGTGCACAGGCCTCGACCGAGCAGATGGAAAAGATCATGTCCTATCTCGATATCGGCAAACAGGAAGGGGCAGAAGTCCTCTGTGGTGGCGACAAGGCGGATCTGGGCGGCGACCTTGCGGGCGGCTTCTATATCCAGCCGACCATCTTCAAGGGCCACAACCGCATGCGCATCTTCCAGGAGGAAATCTTTGGTCCGGTTGTTTCGGCAACCACCTTCAAGGACGATGCCGAAGCCCTTCATATCGCCAATGACACGCTGTATGGCCTGGGTGCCGGTGTCTGGACGCGCGATGCCAACCGTTCGTACCGCTTTGGCCGTGATATCAAGGCCGGTCGTGTCTGGACCAACTGCTATCACCTCTATCCGGCCCACGCGGCCTTTGGTGGTTACAAGCAGTCGGGCATCGGTCGTGAAAACCACAAGATGATGCTCAACCATTATCAGCAAACCAAGAACCTTCTGGTTTCCTACGATCCGAAACCGATGGGCTTCTTCTGATCGCGCAATGACCGTGACCGGGCGCATCTCCTCCCGGATGCGTCCGGTCGCCTTTCGCGAAAAGGAGGCAGAATATGACCGGATCAGAAACCGTTCCAGTCAGGGTTACCGCCACAGATGCGGCGATTGAACTGATCAGGAAGCTTAAATCGATCCACGGGCCGGTGATGTTTCATCAGTCGGGCGGGTGTTGTGATGGCAGCGCGCCGATGTGCTTTCCCGCTGGCGAGTTCAAAACCGGTGATCAGGATGTGTTGCTGGGCGAAATTGAAGGCAGTCCGTTTTTCATCGGGCGGGCGCAATTTGAATATTGGCAGCATACCCAGTTGATCATTGATGTCGTCAATGGTCGCGGCGGAATGTTTTCGCTTGAAGGGCCCGAGGGCAAACGCTTTCTGACCCGATCCCGGATTTTCAGTGACGATGAATGGAATATCCTGAAGAAGGCGGAGGAAAAGAAACCGATCATCTCCGACATCTAGGTTTCACAGGCTTCAGCTGTTACCCGCGGCGTTTCGTTCCGGGCGTCATCCCCCATGATGCCTTCTCCCCGAAACACCAGAAGGTGCTGATGGCACTGCAAATCTTTCCGTAGCTTCTTCTTCCTGGCCCGCTGCCTCCCCCATTCAGGTGGCGGGCTTTTTTTTTATGCGGTGCCCAGAACCACAATCACAAGCCCGCTTAGCATGCACAGAAACATCAGCGACAACAACGCTGCAACAACCACCCGCCCGCCGACATGCATGACATTGCGGATATCAACACTTAATCCCAAGGCCGCCATGGCAAGGATCGTCAGGAACGACGATGCGGTTTTCATTGAGCCCAGCGCAAATTCCGGCAAAAGCCCGAATGACCGTGCAATCATCATGACGATAAATCCGATGATGAACCAGGGCACTACCTGCGAAATCGGAAGTCGGGTTTCACGTGCCCGCCCGCCAAGCAGTGCGAGGGTAAAAATCACCGGTCCCAGCATCAAAACCCGGATCAGCTTGACCAGCGTGCCCACCTGCACAGCAAGCGCGCCTGCCGGGGCGGTTGCGGCAAGAACCTGTGGCACCGCATAAACGGTAAGACCCGAAAAAATGCCATACTGGGTAGCGGACAAGCCAAGCCCGGCATGAAGCAGCGGCAGGACAAACACAAACAGCACGCCAAGTACCGCCGTAAAGGAAATTGAGGCCGCCACATCATCGGACCGGGCCTCGATCACCGGAGCGGTCGCAGCTATCGCCGAATTGCCGCAAATCGAGTTTCCACAGGCCACCAGCGTTGAAAGATGCTCTGACAATCCCAAGGCCCGACCGATATGATAGCTGACAAACAGGCTGATACAGACCACAGCCACGATGGCAACCACCAGCCCGCCCCCCGCAGATCCGATGGCCTGCGCACTGATCGACCCGCCCAGCAAAACAATCGCGATCTCAAGCACTGTCTTGCCGCAGAACCGCACACCGGCAAAATAACGCGGGGCCAACCCAAACACCGATCGCACCACCACCCCGATCAGAATAGCAAAGACCAGACTTTCCACCCAGCCACGCCCGAAAAACACGCGCTCGGCATGTTCGGCAAGCTTGGCAGCCAGTGCGACAAGCAATGTCACGGCAAGGCCTGGCAGGATCGGTTTGATGCGGGCGTTAAAAAACATGATTTTCCTGTGCTTTGATCACATCGGGAAAATCTCACGCCAGACCATTTACTTCCATCTAATAAAAACTCATATTTCATTCGATTAAATCGAACGATTGAGCTTTGCCATGATGACGCTTGAACAATTGCAGATCTTTGTTGCTGTCGCCGAACGCGAACATCTGACCCGCGCGGCCGAGGCAATTGGTCTGACTCCCTCGGCGGTCAGCTCGGCGATCAAGAACCTTGAAGGTTTTTATGGTGTGGCGCTGTTTAACCGGGTCGGACGGCGGATCGAACTGACCCAGACCGGGCGCTTGTTCCTTGATGAAGCCAAATCAACACTGGCCCGCGCACGTGCTGCCGAACTGACACTGGCCGAGCTTGGCGGGATGCAGCGCGGGGATTTGAATGTTTATGCCAGTCAAACGATTGCCAGTTACTGGCTGCCACCGTTCCTGATGAAGTTCCATGATCAATATCCCGGCATTGAAATCCATCTGACCATTGGCAACACCAAGACCGTATCTGATGCGGTACGCGGCGGGGCGGCCGACATCGGCTTTATCGAAGGCGACATTGACGAACCTGCCCTTGCCAAACGCGAAGTTGCCGAAGATGCGCTGGTGATTGTGGTCGGCCCCAAGCATCCCTGGGCCGATGGCAGGCCCTTGACCGCACAGGCCCTTGTCACCCAGACCAACTGGATCCTGCGCGAAGCCGGATCGGGCACCAGATCGGAATTCGAAAATGCATTACGCGACCTTGGTGTTGACCCGGCACGGCTTAAAACCGCACTGGTCCTGCCCAGCAACGAGGCCGTCATTACCGCCGTTGAAACCGGACTTGCCGCCACCGCCGTTTCGCAATTCGCCGTCAGCTCCCTGATCGCCCAAGGCCGACTGGCCCGTGCAAGCTTCCCGATCCCGCCCCGCAAATTCATGGTGCTCCGCCATAAAGAACGCCAGCAAACTCGAAGTTCTCTGGCGCTGGAAAAGTTGTGCCTTGACCAACGACATTAAGCCGCATTCAACGCGTATTTGGAAATTTTCCAAATGTAAATTGCGAATGCGCAATGCAGCATTTCGGACAAGCTTCTATCGAAAAGCTTACACAGAACGGCCCCTGATCGTCGGTTTGCTCCACAATCAGGTCAATCAATGAACGACTTCGCAACGCAGCGAAAAGCGTGGCCGAACAGGAAGGCTTTGCCTGATAGAAGGACCAACGCCAATGCTTGATGCAGAAATATTGGCACGCATACAGTTTGCCTTTACCGTTTCATTCCACATCATTTTCCCGTCATTTACCATCGGGCTTGCGAGCTTCCTGTTCGTGCTTGAAGCGCAGTGGTTGCGCACCCGTGATGACACCTATCTTGCGCTGTACAAATTCTGGCTCAAGATCTTTGCGCTGGCCTTTGGCATGGGTGTGGTTTCCGGGATTGTGATGTCCTATCAGTTTGGCACCAACTGGGGGCCGTTTTCGGAATTTACCGGCGGCGTCATTGGCCCGTTGATGGCCTATGAGGTTCTTAGCGCCTTTTTCCTGGAGGCAGGTTTTCTTGGCATCATGCTGTTTGGCCTGAACCGGGTCGGACCAAAACTTCACTTCCTTGCCACCACCATGGTTGCCGTCGGCACACTTTTTTCGGCCTTCTGGATTTTGTCAGCCAATAGCTGGATGCAGACGCCAGATGGCTTTGTCATCGAAAATGGTCGGGCGGTTGTCACCAGCTGGATTGATGCGATCTTTAATCCAAGCTTCCCCTATCGCCTTGTTCACATGGTTCTGGCGGCTTATCTGACCACCGCCTTTGTGGTGGGTGCGGTTGGTGCATGGCATTTGCTGCGTGATCGGGAAAATCGGGCGGCACGGATCATGTTTTCCATGGCCATGTGGATGGCGGCCATTGTTGCCCCGATCCAGATCGTGGCAGGCGATATGCACGGGCTCAATACTCTTGAACATCAACCGGCCAAGGTCGCGGCAATGGAAGGCCATTTTGAAACGCAAAATGGCGCGCCACTGATCCTGTTTGGCCTGCCCGATATGAAGGCCGAAGAAACCCGGTACGCGATTGAAATTCCCAAGCTTGGCTCGATGATCCTGACCCATGACTGGGATGGCAAGATCACGGGGCTTAAGGATTTCGCACCGGAAGATCGCCCAAATGCCACCATCGTCTTCTGGACCTTCCGCATCATGGTCGGCGTTGGCGTCCTGATGGCATTGCTTGGCATTGCGAGCCTGATCGCGCGGTTCCGTCACAAGCTTTATGATTGCAAATATCTGCATCGCTTTGCCCTGATCATGGGACCAAGCGGCTTTGTCGCCATTCTGGCGGGCTGGTTCACCACCGAAATCGGACGCCAGCCATGGGTGGTGTATGGATTTATGCGCACATCAGAAGCAGGCTCGCCGGTCACCGCCACCGCAATTGCCGGATCGCTTCTGGCCTTTGTCGTGGTCTATTCAATCGTGTTTGGGGTTGGCACGGCCTATATCATCCGCGCCATGAACCATGATCCGCGCAAGGCGCATGTCCCGAGCGGAGAATTCCTTCGTGCCGGTGGCCGCCAGCTGGCCGCACATAACAATCCGCAGGCAGGAGAATGATCATGGATTATCAACTGATCTGGGTTCTTTTGATCGCGGTTGCGGTCTTTGCCTATGTCACACTCGATGGCTTTGATCTGGGCATCGGCATTCTGTTTCCCTTCATCAAGGATCCGGTGAAACGCGGGCGCATGATGAATACGGTTGCGCCGATCTGGGATGGCAATGAAACCTGGCTGGTGCTGGGCGGCGGCGGGCTTTATGCCGCCTTCCCCAAAGCCTATTCCCTGCTGATGACGGCCTTTTACATTCCGGTTTTTGTCATGCTGCTTGCCCTTGTGTTTCGCGGCGTGGCGTTCGAGTTCCGGTTCAAAAGCCAGAACCATCAGAAACATTGGGACATCGCCTTTTCTGCTGGATCAATCATTGCAAGCGCCATGCAGGGCGCGATGCTGGGCGCTTTTATCGAAGGCATTGCCGTTGAAAATGGCCGCTTTGTCGGTGGCGCGTTTGACTGGCTCAGTCCGTTTTCATTCTTCTGCGCCACGGCGGTTATTGTCGGCTATGCCCTGCTTGGCACCGGCTGGCTGATCATGAAGATGGAAGGCGATTTTCAGGGCAATCTGCGCCGTCTCGCCAAACCCGCCGTGATCTGGATGGCGGCAAATCTTGCTGTGGTGTCGCTGATGACCACTTATATCAACCCGGCCTATGCCGACCGCTGGTTTGACATGCCCAATCTGGC
Source organism: Thalassospira profundimaris (assembly GCF_003326795.1). GTDB lineage: Bacteria > Pseudomonadota > Alphaproteobacteria > Rhodospirillales > Thalassospiraceae > Thalassospira > Thalassospira profundimaris_C. Next base: position 203,643 of record NZ_JPWI01000007.1, read on the forward strand.
ATTCATGGCACCGATCCCCTTGATCACGGCCGGGCTTCTGATCTGGCTGTGGCGGGCGGTTTCACATCGGGAAAAGACGGTTTTCGGCATTACGCTTGCGATCTTTTTCCTGTGTTATCTTGGTTTTGGCATCACGCTTTATCCCAATATCGTCCCGCCGATGATCACGTTCAGGGATGCCGCCGCCCCGGACAACAGCCTTTCCTTCATGCTGGTCGGGGCCGTGATCCTGCTTCCGGTGATATTTGCCTATACCGCTTATGCCTATTGGGTGTTCCGCGGAAAGGTCAGTGACGAGGGATATCATTGATGCCCAGGATCACATCGGAAAGAACCAGACGTCTGCTTTGGTTTGTCGGGCTTTATGTCGGCGGGATTGTCGTCATAGGTACTGCTGCCATGCTGCTTAAGGCCATGTTGGGTCAGGCATAAAGCACATCGCGGCTCCTGAAATGACGCCTCGCCGAGATGCGGGGCGTCAGCACCCGGCAGCAAATTCCCCCACCCTGCTGCCGGGTTTTCTTTTACTGGTTGTCCTTGCGCCGGATCAGATCAGCAAGGCGTTCGATCCCGGCGCGAATGCGTTCCGGCTTTTCGGTGGCAAAGCTGAACCGTGCAGTATTTTGCCCCGACTGGTCACAGAAAAATGCCTGACCGGGGACAAAGGCGACCTTGGCATCTTCCATCGCCTCGACCAGAAGCGCCCGGCTGTCGATATTTTCGGGCAATGTTAACCAGACAAACATGCCGCCCTTGGGCCGTGAATAACTGACATCATCGGGCATGAATTCATCCATAGCACCCAGCATCGCATCACGCTTTGCCCGATATGCATCGCGAAGCGTTTCCAGATGGGCCGGAAACAGTTTGGTTGCGGCACGCAGCGCGATTTCCTGATTGATGGTCGACACATGCAGATCACCCGCCTGCTTCATCAAAACCAGCTGACGGATCACCGGACGCGGTGCTGTGACCCAGCCAATCCGCAAGGCCGGGGCGAGTGTTTTGGAAAAAGTGCCAAGCTGAATGACCGTTCCGGCATCGGGATCACTGCCGACCTCGTCCAGGGCCAGAAGCGATGGCAGGCTTTCGCCTTCGTATGACAGTTTGCAATAGGCCGCATCCTCAAGAATGACAGCGCCATATTTGCGGGCCGTTTCGAGAACTGCCATGCGACGATCAAGCGTGTAGGATCGACCCGTCGGGTTCTGGAAATCCGGGGCCAGATAGGCAATGCGCGCACCGGCCGCAAAGGCCGCATCAAGTTCGGCAATGACCGGGCCGTCCTCATCCATATTGATGCCGACATAGTTGGGACGGCGCATCGAAAAGGCCTGCATCGCGCCAAGATAGCTTGGCTTTTCCATAACGATTTCGCGCCCGGGTTCGAGTAACAGGCGCGCAATCATATCAAGGGCCTGCTGCGCCCCGCAGGTAATCAGAATATTGTCGATGTCACGGGTCGCACCACTTTTGGCAAGATCATCGGCAATCCATTGCCGCAATCCCGGCAGACCTTCGCTGATCGAATATTGAAGACTGCGTCGCCCCGCGGTTTCGTCGCTGGTCAGGCCGTCAAACATGTCGCGAAAATCAGCAAGCGGGAAAAGATCGGGATCAGGCACCCCGCCCGCGAACGAGATAATCTCCGGGCGTTCAGCAACTTTCAGCAAATCACGAATTTCCGATGCACGCAGCGCACGGGCATCAGGCACAATCATCTCGTTCCATTGGATCGTCATGGCTTCCTCATTAGGTCAGTCTTCTTGACGTTATTTGGCAAGCAACACTGACCTAAATCAAGTTTATTTTTCAAACGACAAGCATTTTGAAATAAAATTACCCATCAAGCCCGTAACACACCGATAGTTTGCAAACCCTGCATTAAAGGGATTCCGTCATGATTTCAAAGAGATGATAAAAGCGCGGGAAAAAATCACCGAAAGCAGCACAATGACAAAGCATGTCGTTGCTCCGTTGAAAATTGCTGAAATCACCAGCAATCCGGTATCAGCGGGAATTCCGATTGCCTGCACAATCGCGACCACCTGCCCCGTTACAGGTATGAAAAGCGCTGCGATCACCGGCAGAACAAGGAAGACGGCAATCATCCGCCAAAGAACGAACCGGAATGTTGCTTTTCCACGGGACCATGTCGCGACTAATGATGGGTCAGCGCCACAAATCACGGCTCCACCCCATGTGGCTGCCACCGCAACCAGACACAGAAAAGCCATCACGACGACAACACCAATCCCGAGCCCGGTATTGGCTTCCGCGTCATCATTGCCCACTAACAACCGCAGAATATCGGGGACAAGAAACAGCTGATAGATCAGAATCATCACCGCCATCAGCAGTGCCAGTAACATCATACCAGCAAAGAACATTCCGGCAGCCCTGCGGTCGATGATGCTAAACGCGGACCATCCGGCCAATCTGGTCAGCACGGAAACATGTGCACAGAATGCAACACTGACCACGGCCACCGCATCGATCAGAAAGCGGGCAACGAACCAGATTCCACCCCAAACAGAAATTGCCCCGTCCGGGCCAAGCACACCCGAACGCGGCAATATCGCATCGAATGCCGCAAACAGAACCATCCACAGCAACGCCGCCGCAATGACAGACCGGCATTGCCAGAACACGTCCCATGCGTCCTGAAGGATCCAGGCCTTGAAGTCGTTGTGCGCTGTAATCTTGGCCCCCATCTCTCACCCGTCTTTTCCATCAACAGACCGGTATATGGCGATGAACAGGGCGCTTGTTCAATCATGGTTATATAGCGATTGCCGGTTTGCCCCGAAAACGCGGTCACGACATCACGCCGCCCCGACATTCTGGGTTCTGACGAAGGTATTGCGTTATCGGGCCGACAGACCTAGCCCGTCCCCGCCCGGTATGTGATCCTTGCGCAGCCGCTCTTCTCCGAGAATGAGGGTCCGGGATGCAACGGTGCCAAGCAGAACATTTACAATCAGTAACTTGCCTGCACCAAGTAATGCCCCCAACACGAAAAGAAGATGAAGCCGAGTAAGCCCACCACCCGTTTCGACCAATAATCCTATCGAAAGGTCGCCCAGCAAGAGATACGTCACATCCACAATCAGTGAAAACAGAAACGGACCAATCAAAAGCCCCATAAGACCAAAGGCCAGTGTTCTCCATCCTCGTTTGACAGCCCGCAACAGCCCCTTGTCAAATTTCAAAATGACAGCAGGCACCCAAGTCGCCCCGAACAGAAACACAATCAGGGCGAAGATCGTCCTGATCAGACCTCCGACAAGTGTCATTGAATGCTCCAGAGACGTGTTGTCGCCTGCCAGATCCCTGATATCGCTTGTGGTTAAAATCAACGTCCCGTCAACAGTCAGAAAGTAAAGAATGGACGGCACAGAAACCAGCAGACTCAAAAATAAGTAGCGCGGAACAAACCGCAGCAGGCTGCGCATTCCTAGCTTGGAGGTTCCAGTTATCAACCAGAAGCACGTGACATATAGAACGGCACATTCGAATGCGAATTCCAACCCGGCATTGATCAGATCGACCATACCCCCGCCGACATAGAGCAAAGGGTATCGGATCACAGCGAATGCGCCACAAAGAAACATGAACCGACGCCAGTTCGCCCGGATCACTTCAATGCTCTTAGTCCAGATACCAGCTGTATTAATCGCCAGTAGCGCCATATCATCTGTCGCCATTCACGACGTCATTCATATGCAAGCGATTGGTTTTCAGCGATATTCTTTTCTTCTGTTAAACGCTTTTCGCCGCGCTGATAGGCACGCGATACGATCACCACAATCATGGCTGTAACGATAACATATTGAAGGCTGCTAACGACCATGGTTATGACCGAGGTCGTGTTGAGGACCAGCGTACCCTCACCTGATATCAATGGCTCTCCACCCGCGGTCTGCACCAGATTTACAATCATCGAACCCAAAAACATCATCAGCAACGGACCAAGCAAAATCCGCCCGGTAACGTACCATACAGTCTTCCTGCCACGCGCAATAGCACGCCCAACCCCGCTACCATCCCCGGCAAGGGCGGCAGGCAGCAATGTTGCAAAGAACACCAGAACGATCCAGAGAACCAAAAAGGTAATGATGCTGGTGATACCGATGGCAGACAGGTTCGAAACCTTGGCCATGTCTTCTGGCGACAAAAGGAAATGTCCGGTCAGAACAAACAGGCCCAATGATGAAGGCAAGGTATCAAGGAGTTGGAGCGCAAGGTAACGCCCGGAAAAAAGCCGGACCCGCGACCTGTCGATTTCCCTGAATGCGAAAACGCCAGCATGTCCATTTTGCAACCAGACAAACAGGGACAGCGCAAAATACCCCGAGATGACAAGCCCAAACACAAAGATGACATAGACCTGCCCGGAAAAGGGTGCCGCCCACTGCCACAAGGCAAGCCCTATCAGTGAAACCGCGACAACTACAACATTAGCCCAACATTGCGAAAGCGCGACAAAGCTCGTTTTCCAGATACCTGGCTGCTTTTGGCCCGGTTTCGCCGAAGCCTGTTCCTGTACCATCTCAGATGGCCTCCATCTGTTTGAGTTCGGCGTCCTGCAGGCTGGCCTCTGACAAGCGTGCCTCGCCCAGTTGATAGGCACGCGACAGCACCACCGCCACAAGAACAATGCCGGTTGCCCAGACCAGATATCCCAGTCCGTTCATGACAATATCAAAGGGAACAAATTTCAGTTCACCTACCTGAATGGTGTAGGCCCGCGTCGCCACGGAAAACTGTCCGGGCAAAAGGAACAGGGTTGCAAAGAACAAAACGATGTTTGCGCCCGGCCCGACAATCAATCGTGATGTGACATAACCGAATGTTTTACGCCCGCGCGCGAAGGCACGCTTTAACGACGATCCATCGGCAACAAGTGCGGACGGCAGCCACGTACCGACCAGACTGAGGACGATCAGCATTGCTAGTCCGTAAAAGGCAAGCACAGCAGAAAAGACAAGAACATATTGAGCCTGCTGGCTTGCAGCTTTGATTTCCGGAACTTCAAAAAGCGGAATCATGACAAGGAGTGCGGGGATCATCGTGATGAAGCCAATGGCCAAGCCGCGCATACAGAATTTGAAGAACGCCCATTTTGGGAGTGCGCCTGTGGCGGTAAATCCACTGACATTACGCAAAATGGTCATATGGGAGGCAATAGCCAGATAGGCACCGACAATATAAGTCGGCAACTGGGGTGACTCCGCCTCTGGCTTCAATGCGTAAATCGCAATATCGACCAGCAGCAATGCCGCAACAGCGACTGTGAATATGACAAGGTTTTTACGGATTACATCCCTTGCCTCTCCCCAGATTGTAATATCGAATTTCATTTTTGCCCCGCCTCGTCAAAATTGAGTTCCCTCAAATTAATGCTACTTGCGGGCAACATGACTTCCTGTGACTTTCGTCACACCTATCCGCATGCGACAAAGCCCCTCCCAATGAACAGGTCCCGCCTGCCATGTTCTGACTTAACTGTTGGCTTTGATCATTGCCGCCGATAAATTAAACACAATGAATGTGTGAAAATTAATTGGACCACAAAATTTTGTGTAAAAATAGAAATCACACTTGCTTTGCGGGGCATTCCATATTACCCATCAAAGCTAAGTGAAATACAATTATAAACACAAAAATTTGTGTTGATATACCGTCAGGAAAGAGAATGCAGCCTAATCTGACCCATCTCCGCCAGCTTGAGGCAGAGAGCATCCATATCATCCGCGAGGTTGCGGCATCGTTTGAACGACCGGTGATGCTTTATTCCATCGGCAAGGATTCATCGGTTCTGCTGCATCTCGCCCGCAAGGCGTTTTATCCGGCACCGCCACCCTTCCCGCTGATGCATGTCGATACCACCTGGAAATTCCGCGAGATGATCGAATTTCGCGACCGGATGGCGGCGGAATACGGCTTTGATCTGATTGTTCATATCAATCAGGACGGTGTTGAACGCGGCATTGGCCCCTTCACCCATGGGTCCAGCCTGCATACAGATGTTATGAAGACGGAATCGCTTAAACAGGCGCTGAACAAATACAAGTTCGATGCGGCCTTTGGCGGTGCCCGCCGTGATGAGGAAAAGGCGCGCGCCAAGGAACGTGTATTTTCGTTCCGGACCGAGACCCATCGCTGGGATCCTAAAAACCAGCGCCCGGAATTGTGGGATATCTATAACGCCCGGATCAATAAAGGCGAAAGCATCCGTGCCTTCCCGATCTCCAACTGGACCGAGCTTGACATCTGGCAATACATCTATCTCGAACAGATCCCGATCGTGCCGCTGTATTATTCGGCAAAACGTCCGGTGGTCGAACGCGATGGCATGCTGATCATGGTTGATGACGACCGCATGCCGCTTAATCCGGGTGAAAAGCCGGAAATGAAGTCGGTGCGTTTCAGAACGCTGGGCTGCTATCCCCTGACCGGTGCCGTTGAGTCCGAGGCAGCCACCCTGCCCGACATTATCCAGGAAATGCTTCTGACCCGTTCAAGCGAACGTCAGGGCCGTATGATTGACCATGACCAGGCCGGGTCGATGGAGAAGAAAAAGCAGGAAGGGTATTTCTGATGGCACACCAGTCCGACCTGATTGCCGAAGATATCCTCGGCTACCTGAAATCGCAGGAAGAAAAAAGCCTTCTGCGTTTCATCACCTGCGGCAGCGTAGATGACGGCAAATCGACCCTGATCGGGCGTTTGCTTTGGGATTCCAAACTGATTTTCGAAGACCAGCTGGCTGCTCTTGAATCTGATAGCCGCAAGGTTGGCACACAGGGCGGCGAGATTGACTTTGCCCTGCTGCTTGATGGTCTGCAGGCCGAACGCGAACAGGGCATCACCATTGATGTGGCCTATCGCTTCTTCTCGACCGACAAGCGCAAATTCATCGTCGCCGATACGCCGGGCCATGAACAATATACCCGCAACATGGCGACCGGTGCCTCGACCGCCGATGTTGCGGTGATCCTGATCGATGCGCGCAAAGGCATCCTGACCCAGACCCGCCGTCACAGCTTCATTACCTCGCTTCTGGGGATCAAGCACGTGGTTCTGGCCGTCAACAAGATGGACCTGATCGATTATGATCGCACCAAATTTGACGAGATCGTTGCCGCCTATCAGGAATTTGCCGCCCAGCTGAATTACAGCTCGATCACTGCGATCCCGCTTTCCGCCCTTCGAGGCGACAACATGATCGAAGCCAGCGCCAATACGCCCTGGTATTCCGGCCCGACGCTGCTTGCCCATCTTGAGACCGTTCAGGTCGAACAGGATGCGATCAACAAACCGTTCCGCCTTCCGGTCCAGTGGGTCAACCGCCCGAACCTTGATTTCCGTGGCTTTTCCGGCACCATTTCATCGGGCCGGGTCAAGCCGGGTGACGAGATTGTCGTCACCGCATCGGGTCAGACCAGCAAGGTCAAGGATATCGTCACCTTCGATGGCAACCTTGAAGAAGCCATTGCCGGTCAGGCGATCACGCTGACCCTTGAAGACGAAATCGACATCTCGCGCGGCGACGTTCTGGCCCCTGTTGAGGCCAAACCGGATTTCGCTGATCAGTTTGAAGCACGCATCATCTGGATGCATGAAGATCACCTTCTGCCCGGTCGCCCCTATATTATTAAAATGGGCGCACAGGTCACCAACGCGCAGATCAGCGACCTGAAATACAAGGTCAATGTCAATACGCTCGAACATGTGGCGGGCAAAACGCTTGAACTCAATGAAGTCGGGATTGCCAATATCTCGACCGACAAGGCACTTGCCTTTGATCCCTATGATGACAACCGTCACTCCGGTCGTTTCATCATCATTGACCGCTTTACCAACGCGACCGTTGGTGCAGGCATGGTCAACCATTCCCTTCGCCGTGCGACCAATATCAAATGGCAGGAAATGGACATCAACAAACAGGCGCGCGCCTATCAGAAAGGCCAGAAATCGGTCATTCTGTGGTTTACCGGCCTATCGGGTGCAGGGAAATCCACCGTGGCCAACCTGGTGGAGAAAAAGCTCCATGCGCTTGGCAAGCATACCTACACCCTTGATGGTGACAATGTCCGTCACGGCCTGAACAAGGATCTTGGCTTTACTGATGCCGATCGCGTCGAAAACATCCGCCGCGTTGGTGAAACCGCCAAGCTGTTTGTCGATGCCGGTGTTATCACGCTGGTCTCCTTTATCTCGCCATTCCGAAGCGAGCGCCAGCTGGCGCGCAGTCTGGTTGGCAAGGACGAGTTCATCGAAGTCTTTATCGATACCCCGCTTGAAGTCTGTGAACAGCGCGACGTCAAGGGCCTTTACAAGAAGGCCCGTGCGGGCGAGATCGCCAACTTTACCGGCATTTCCAGCCCCTATGAGCGTCCGGAAAATGCCGAGATCGTGGTGAACACTTCGGACCAGAGTGCTGAAGAAGCAGCGGAGGCAATCGTCGCCAAGCTTGAAGAGTTCGGCGTTCTGGGTGCCTGGTACCCTGAAATCTGATCCCTGATCTGATCCCTCAACAGATCAGCCGCAAGAAACCCCGGCATATGACGATGCCGGGGTTTCTTGCTTCAAATACAAAGCTTCAATCCAAACAAGTCACTCAACAATGCCCCACCAGTTCGATCAATATGACAGGCGGCCACCTCAAACGGCCGCCTGAAATTTACCTGACATCAAAATCGATATTGGTACCATCACATTTACAAAACTGGCACTGGAATCAGGGGCCAATTTAACCATTCTTGATCTATAACCCTGACGAACAAGGATGTTTCATGAGCTCACCTTACAAGGATAATTTTGGCAAACCGGTTGGTCATCCGGTTGAGAACTGGACTGGATGCAAGCTGCCCCCACGCAGTGACATGACCGGTCAACATGTGATTGTCAGCCCGGTCAACGTTGCGCGCGACGCCCGTCAACTGTTTGATGCCAACAATTCGGCCGCCGACGGATCGCGGTTTACCTATCTCTGGACACATGCCTTTGATGATTTTGACGCTTACCGCGCCTGGCTTGAGGGCATGGTAGCCAATAGCGACCCGATTCTGCATGCCATCATCGACAAATCGACCAATATGGCGGTCGGTGTGGCCGCCTTCATGCGGATTGATGCAACCAATGGCGTGATTGAAGTCGGCAATATCAATTATGCCCCGGCCCTGTCCAAAACCATCGGCGGGACCGAGGCGATGTATCTGATGATGAAGCGTGCCTTTGATGAACTGGGCTATCGCCGCTATGAGTGGAAATGCGACGATCAGAACACCCCCTCTCGCGCCGCCGCCGCCCGATACGGCTTTACCTATGAAGGCACCTTCCGCAATCACATGGTCTATAAGGGACGCAACCGCGACACCGCCTGGTTTTCGATCACCGATGAAGAATGGCCAGCTGTTCGGGCCGGGTTTGAAGCCTGGCTGTCGCCCGATAACTTCGATGAAAATGGCACCCAACGCCATTCACTTCAGGCCCTGATGCACCCTGTCTCGTGATCCGGGGCTCCTCGCTTGGTCTTACGCCGACAAACCCCGCATATGCGGGGTTTGTCGGCTTTACCGATTTAACGATTGATCATCATACCTGGCAGGAAAGTCGCGATTTCCGGCCACACAGTGATAAGCACCAAACCAAACAGCATCAGGAAAAAGAAAGGCAGAGAGGCCTTGGTAATGGTCAGAATGTCACGACCACTCATGCTTTGAAGAACAAACAGGTTAAAACCGACCGGCGGCGTAATCTGCGACATCTCGACAACCAGAACCAGATAGATACCAAACCAGATCGGATCAAGCCCGGCACTCTGGATCATTGGCAAGGCTACGGACGATGTCAGAACGATCATGGATGTGCCCTCAAGGAAACATCCAAGAACGATATAGATCAGTGTCAGGACAACAATCAGCATGTAAGGCGACATGCCCATTTCGTTGATCCAGTTGGTCAGGGCCACCGGAATGCCCGTAAATGCCATTCCAACTGACAGAAACGCAGCCCCCAGAATGATCAAAACAATCATGCATGTGGTTCGGGTTGCCGACATCAGGCTTTCAAAAAAGTCCCGCCCGGAAAATGCCCCCGTCAGCTTTGCAAACCAGGGCGTTCTCGGGGCTCATGCGGATTTTTCAGGTACGGTTACAGCCTTTCGGAAACTGATCCGTCAAGCCGTTAGGAATGACGGTGCGGAAATCGTCATTCTTGGCGGTGCAGTCACCGCAGGCATGAAACAGCAGCTCGAAAATGAAAGCCCGGCCCCCATACTCGAAGGCGTGGATTGCGCCGTCCGGCTGGTCGAACAGTTATGGAACGAGAAATCCGCCCCCAGCCACGACACACGACAGCTTGATGCGCCTTGATGCCCCGGATCAAATTCCGCCCGGCCAGAACACAGCCATGGGTTGATTTAGAAATCCATTCCCGGAACAAAACATGATAGGTTCAAATCGTCCCGGCGCGCCGCCGCAACGGATCAGGAAAGAACCATCATGCCCCGCAACAGCTTGTTCCGGTCTCTTGTCGACCGGGCCAGAATGGCCATCATGATCATCATAGCCCTGCCGGGCCTTGCCAAGGCCGACATCACCCTTCCGATCCCCACGGACGATGATATCATCCGGGTCGAGCTGCACAGCTATAAACAACTTGCCAGCTTCTTTGATGATCTGGGCTATACACCGGAATCATGGAATGCCGGGGAACGGATTATTCCGCGCCTGTTCTTACAAACCATTCCCGGCCAATGGCGTGATGAAATCGCCGACCAGCTTACGGTCACAGCAAAAAAACGCACATTTTTCCGTACCCTTGGTCCACTGACCTTGCTGGCAAACGAAGAAATCGCCTTTCAGCAAAAAGCACTCAGCGATGCGATTGCCAATAACGACACCGCTGTCATTGCCGAACTGGCCGGTCAATATCGCGTCAGTACAGCACCTGATGATCCGGCAACCATTGCTGAATTGCAAAAGCGGATCGCCCCCGTCCCGCCGTCCCTTGCCATGGCGCAAATGGCAATCGAAAGCGGCTGGGGAACATCACGCTTCGCGGCCGAAGGGAACGCGTTGTTCGGACAATGGACCTATGACGGTGAAGGGATCACCCCGGAACAACAGAGAAGCCACCTTGGTGACTATAAGATCGCGGCTTTCAAAACACCGTTCGGCTCGGTCCGGGCCTATATGATCAATCTCAATACCGGTTCGGCCTACGCGGAATTTCGCGATATGCGCGCAGGCATGACTAAACGCAATGAACCGCTTTCGGGGACATCACTTGCCGAAACGCTGACCCGTTATTCAGAACGCGGCAACGTCTATATCAAGGAAATCCAGGCCGTCATCAGACAGAACAATCTGGCCCATGCCGATGAGGCTGTTCTTGAAGACAATCCCTATTATCACCTGATCCCGCAAGACGAATGACCGCCTTCCAACAGTATTTCAAACCTTCTGACGAACTGGTGATTTTGAATTATCCGGTAGCAGAACTATAGTCGGCAAGAAACACGCTAACCGGATGATATCACAATGTTTGACGCTCGCCTGCGCCCCCTGATCGACAAGCCGCTCATTGTGGTTGCCAGAACCCTGTCCGGGACGGGTATTACACCAAACATGATCACCGGATTTGGTTTTGTACTGGGGTTTCTCGGTGCTGCTTGTCTGGCCTTTAAGCTTGATTATGCCGCCCTTGTCCTGATCCTGGCATCAAGAATAATGGATGGACTGGATGGTGCGGTTGCCCGCCATGCCGCCCCGCGATCCCGCCATCCCGGCGCCAAAACCCAGGAAAGCGATCTTGGCGGATATTATGACATCGTTTCTGACTTCCTGTTTTATTCGGGGATTATTCTGGGCTTTGCCATCGGACGCCCCGAACACGCATTAATGGCGGCCTTCCTGATTTTTTGCTTTGTCGGTACGGGGTCGAGTTTTCTGGCCTATGCCATCATTGCCGCCAAGCAAAACCGCAATCATGACAGGCAGGGCAAGAAGAGCTTCTATTTCCTGACCGGTATTACAGAAGGCAGTGAAACCATCCTTGTCCTGTGCCTGATTTGCGTCTTTCCACACTGGTTTCCCCAAATCGCAGCGATCTTTGGTGTGCTTTGCCTGATGACGACATTCGGGCGTGTATTGCAGGCCCGTCGGGACTTCGGATAAGGTCTGTGATCCGCCTCAACGTCTTGAAACATCTTTGGTTCAAAACCATATCGCTGTCATGACACCATGATGCATTACCGACCGTTTTTCATACGCAGTAAGGAACAAGATGCGGCCTCGTTCATTGCTTTCTGCCATCTTTCTTGGGTGTTTCCTCCTCGTTGCCTGTGATCAGACAGGCCCGATCAAGATAGGCTTTATTGCCCAACTGAGCGGACCGGGTTCCGATACCGGCACAGATTCCCTTAATGCCCTGAAACTTGCGGCCCAACAGATCAACAATTCGGGCGGCATCAATAGCAGAATGATTGAAATCATCCCCCGTGATGATGAAAAATCCCCGGAACTTGCACAGAAATTTGTCCGCGAATTCGGCGAACTTGGCGTTGAAGCCATTGTCGGCCCGATCATCAGTTCAATCGGGATGGCGATGCTTCCAGTGATTAACGAGCTTGGCATTGTCACGGTTTCGCCCACAATATCGGCAGCCGAATTTGCCGGATTTCGTGATTATCTGTTTCGTATGAACACAACGACCCGGGAAAATGCGCGTGCTTATGCCAAGCGCAGCATCAGTCTTGGACGCAAACGCGTATCGCTTGCCCTTGATGGCCAGAACGAAGCATTCGCCGACAGCTGGTATCGCGAGTTTCTGTTGGAGTTTGACGAACTTGACGGGCGGGTTATTTCCAAGGTCTGGATCAATAATGATAACGGCACACATGCTGATGCTGCATCCCGGCTTCTTGAAGATGCGCCCGATGCCATTGTCCTGATCACCAACAGTGGCGACAGCGCCACCATGGCAAGGGAAATCCGCAAACTGAATGCGGACATACCGCTTTCCGCTGCCGAATGGGCCGGATCGGATTCCCTGATTGAAGTCGGAGCCGATGCCGTAGAGGGCATGGAACTTATCCAGGCTTATGACCGCTATGACACCAATCCGCGCTTTCAGAAATTCGTCGCTGACTACAGCTTGATGTTTGATCGCGAACCCGGCTATAGCGCCGTCCTGACCTATGACGCGGCAACCATGCTGTTTACCGCTTTAAGCACCAAGCATCCTGACCAGTCTCTTGCCAACGCCATGACCACCTTGCCCCCTCAGACCGGTTTGCATCAGGAATTGATGTTTGACCAGTTTGGCGATGGCAACCGCAACATCTATTTCGTGGTGATTGAGAACGGGAAGTTCATCCGCATACAGTGAAATCGCGCATCACCCAAAACAAAAGCCCTGCAAATGCAGGGCTTTTGTTGATTGCAGACCAGCAGGCAACAAAACCTAGTGGTCGCTTTCTTCAAGGAAATGATCGCCAAGGCCGGTATCATATTCCATGCCTTCCTTGGTCAGAACGATGCTGGCCGGATAACCATCCTTGACCAGACCTTTACGGGCCAGCGCCACCCAGACAGCCGGGTTTTCAAAACCGCTGGCATCACGGGCCGATACCGTGAACTGGCCGACATGCACGTGATCACCATGTGCATGCGGTACACGCAAAAGCGTGCCTTCGCCACTGGCTTCGTCAATCCGGCCCGAATTCGGGTCCTTGGCGATGACCTGCGCCAGCACAAGGGTACGAAGCTGCAAATTATTGAGTTTCAGCGGATTTTTGCGAACGAATGCCATATCTGGTTTCACCCCGGTTTCAATGCGTTATTTGCAAGGACATATCTGTTACTTGGCGCAATGATGCAAGCCCTGTTTTGGTCAATGCCGTTGCAACAATTGCAATGCTTGTTGTCTTAGCCACCCGCCAGCTGCTTACGCAACTTGCGATCCCGCTTGAGATGCCATTCCCGGCTCATCGCCTGCCCGAATGTACGGAACCGTTCGACATAGACCAGTTCCCACTGTCGCCCGCGGGTACTTTTGGCCCCTTTGCCGCTGTTATGGGTTTCAAGGCGCGCCTCGACATCGGTCGACCATCCCACATAAGTCCGGGGCACCTTCACCCGCGCATTTTCACCCGGATCAAAATCCAGTTCGCGCAGCACATAGACAAAGGTGAATGACGCCATTTTCGAAATACCGAGCCTTGCGACTTGGAGATGAATTCGTTTCATGCTGTGGCGAAAACGACTGACTTCGAGAACCGGAGCGCAGCGTACTCAAGTACGTGAGCACCGAAAGCGCAGAAGTCAGTCGTTTGCAGCCCGGCATGGGACGAATTAAAGGGTGGAGTTGAAGGCTCCGCCATCGAGCAAGACATTCTGCCCGACCATAAATTTCGCATGTTCGCTGCACATGAAGGCACAGGTCGCACCGAAATCAAGCGGATCGCCAAAACGCCCGGTCGGAAGACCGGCCTGGGTTTTGCTGCGCGCTTCATCAAGGCTGATCCCCTCGGCCTTTGACTTGTTGGTCATCAGCGCATTGATGCGATCGGTATCGTGCTGGCCCGGAAGCAGGTTATTCATGATCACGCCATCTTTGGCAACCTGACGCGAGGTACCCGCGACAAAGCCGGTCAGACCAGCCCGTGCACCGTTCGAAAGACCAAGATGCGGGATCGGCGATTTGACCGAACCCGACGTGATATTAACGATGCGACCCCATTTGCGCGAAATCATGCCTGGCAGAACGGCGGTCGCCAACAGGATCGGGGTCAGCATGTTCGACTGAACAGCCGCTTCCCATTCGGCCTGCCCCCAGTCAGACCAGATGCCCGGAGGCGGGCCACCGGCATTATTTACAAGGATATCGGGCGCATCAACAGCGGCCAGAACCTTGTTACGGCCTTCCTCGGTCGTGATGTCACACGCAACCGTGGTGACATTCACGCCAAACGTATCACGGATATATTCCGCCGTTTCATTAAGCGGCCCTTCGGAACGCGCATTGAGAACAAGATCAACGCCCGCTTCGCCCAGCTTGATCGCGCAACCACGACCAAGTCCCTTGGAAGATGCACAGACAATCGCCTTGCGGCCCTTAATTCCCAGATCCAATGGATCCTCCCATTCTGGAATTCATACAATGGCAGGAATGTAGACCGGCTTTCCCTGTCGGGTCAAACGCCCTTCCACGATTTGGAAACGATTGTTCCAGTTCAATCAAACAGACCGGTTTGGGTGTATTCCGCCCGCTGTGAGGTACCGCACACACAACCCATGACGATCAAAATATCGCTGGAGATTACCAAAAGTTGAGTTAGAGGAATTTTCAAGTAAATACACAGCATAAAAACAAATCATAAGCGTACCGGAACAGCGCAGTTGTCTATCCGGGACATTCGGGCAGAGCTTCACAATGAAATTCGGTTATCTCCGTGGTCTGTTGACCGCGTGGCTTGCGTTGACGGTGACTGACGGCATTCTCAATCCGGTCGCTGCTCGGGATTTATCCGCCCCCAAATGGGGACCGCATATCGACCTTGAAGGCAAGGCAGGCACAGATCGCAACCTTGGCGAAACAGACCTGTTCATTCCCCTGTCACAAGACGACGAAACACTGTTCTTCACCAATCTGCGCGCCCGCATGGATGACAATGACAGCCGCGAAGGCAACTTCGGCCTTGGCGTCCGTCATATGCTTGACAGTGGCTGGAACCTTGGCGGGATTACCTATTTCGACCGCCGAAAAAGCCCCATGGGCAACATGTTCAATCAGCTCACCTTCGGCGCCGAAGCCCTGTCCATGGACTGGGACCTGCGTGCCAACGCCTATGTTCCGGTTGGTCGTACATCACATGATGAAGATAGCCTGAGCACCGCAACCATTTCCGGTGCTTCCATCATTTTTCGTGGCGGCGAGGAACGCTCCCTTGGCGGGTTTGATGCAGAAATCGGATGGCGCGCCCCGCTTTTTGACGAGAATGCTGGTCAGCAATTGCGCCTTTATGGTGGCGGCTATCGCTTTTCCGACGATAAGGCCGGCCTGATTGCAGGCCCCCGTGGAAGGCTTGATCTGACCTTTGACGAAGTCCCGTTCCTTTGGCAGGGCTCGCGCCTTAGCCTTGGTGCCGAAGTGCAGCATGACGATCCGCGCGGCACACAAAGTTTCGCAAGTTTCCGCCTTCGTATTCCGCTTCAGGTCTTTTCCGAACGCAAGGCTGTGCGCCAGAACCTCAGCCCCATTGAAAAACGCATGACCGATCCGGTGATCCGTGACATCGACGTCGTCACCGAGGCAGGCAGCTTCGGCCCGGCTGAAACCGGCGTGACTACAATGTCAGGGGGTGTAATTTCCGTAATTGATAGCGCGTCGACGACCACGGCAAACCTTGCAACAGCCGTTGCCAATGCAGGCGCAAACTCGACCGTCATCCTGCAAGGCAACTATACGGGGATGAACAACGCCAAAATAACGCTTCAATCCGGTCAAACATTGATGGGAAGCGGCACAATGGTCGTAAAATCCCCATCCGGGCGCACGGCGACCGTGACAATGGGGTCGGCCTCCATCTCGGGCACTGGCCAGGTCGCGAGTTCGGTGGCCAGCCTGATCCAGATGGCCAATAACAGTACACTGGACAACATCACCCTTAGCAATACCGCTAACGGAGGAAACGGCATCGCAACCATTCTGGTCAAAGGTGTATCGAATGTCACAATCAAAAACAGCACGTTGACCGCTTCCACAACCGGTAACTCTTCCACACCGATCTTTATTGAATCTGGCTCCAGCAACGTCACAATTACCGGTAATACATTAAGTGCTATTGGCGGCGGGTCCCAACGCGCGGCTGGCGGCGCCATGATGAACGTCGCGAGTAATGTGACATTCTCGAATAACTCGGTATCCGCATCCAACAGTACCGACCTTGTATCACTGTTTGTGAGGGACGTCACAAACCTGTCAGGTTCCGGCAATACCAGAAATGCCGGGAACTGTGTGACTTCCGGCACCAATACCGGTTCTGTCAGCTTTACCGACAACACCACCTGTCCATAAGAAAACGGGCACCAAAATTAAAAGCGCCCGGTGCGATATCCTCGCACCGGGCGCAATCATTTTCAGTCGGTAAGTGTCTTAGCCAAACACTGCGTCATGTGCGTTGACATACCTAACCGCCGCATCCGAGACCTCGGCAACACTCATACCGGGTTTATAGATCCCCGACCCAAGACCAAACCCGTCACAGCCCGCCTTGGCATAGACGCTAAAATCATCCGGCCCAACGCCGCCAACCGCATAAACCGGCATGTTAGCGGGCAAAACCGCACGCATGGCCTTGATTCCCTCTGCCCCGATGATGCTGGCCGGGAAAATCTTTAGCCCGTCGGCCCCGGCCTTGATCGCGGCAAAGCATTCGGTGGGCGTCAAAACACCGGGCCATGATCCCATGCCAAGTTCCTTGGTCTTGGCGATCACTTCAATATCGCAATTGGGCGATACGACAAATTCACCACCGGCCTCTTTGACATTGGCAACATCATTCACCGTCAGGACCGTGCCCGCGCCTATCAGTGCCGCATCCCCCACGGCGTCTTTCATCGCCGCAATGCTTTTAAGCGGTTCGGGCGAGTTCAGCGGCACCTCGATCATGGTGATCCCGGCATCAACCAGCGCACGCACCATATCGACAGCTTCGCTCGGCTTGACCCCGCGCAGGATTGCAATCAGGCGACGGTGTTTTTTTCCCGGCGTGACGGCATCCGTGATTTGTTCTGCAACATATGATGGTGCCATGGTCCTAGATCCTCTCTGATGCGGTCTTTAAGGTATGATAGGCTTGCGTCAAACCGGCAAGGGTAATGGCGGTGCCATCCATCGGGGTGGCCTTATGACCATGGACGCCCAGGGCCGCCTGATAAAGCGATGCCAGCTTTCCTGCCCCGATAAGTGCAATTTCCTCGCCCGGCTGCAAAAGTCCCAGCACATCGGCAATCTCCGCCCCGATGACGGTGCCCGACAGCACGGCACCGCCGGGGGCAACCGCCGCCCCGTCGCGCGCAACAAGGGCGCGTGCGCGTACCGTGAAAAGACTGTGCAGGAAACTGGCCGGTTGCACCTTGGCCGCGCGCACGGCATCGGCAAAGGCCCCGTCATCCCAGCCCTCTTTGACCGAATGACGCAGGATCGAGTTTTGCGATAAAAGCGCAAAGACCTCGCCACTCATATAGGTACGGAAACCGCTGATCTCGCCGTTTGACACCCGCGCCCATTTCGAATGGGTCCCGGGCAAACAGACCCACCCGGCAAAACCCGGATGCGCATCCATAAACCCGACCAGCTGGGTTTCCTCGCCGCGCATGACATCGGCATCATCACGCTGACACAGCCCCGGCAGGATCGACACCAAAATACGAGGATCCCTCACATTTGGTTGTACTGCCCCTTGCGCAAGATCAGACGGCCGTGCCGGTACATCGCAATAGGGCGCCTCAAGCCAGCCCTGCCTGGCCCCGGCCATGCCGCATATCACCACGGGCACCCCACGTGCGTCTGATGGCAACCAAGCGTCTATCAGGCTGATCAGAACGCCTTCAAATGAAAGCTTCTCGTCGCCTGCAATCGCATTCATGCCAAGCGGACTTTGGGTTTCTGCAAGGATGTTCGCGCGATCATCCAGTGCCCAGACGCGCAGATTGGATGTGCCCCAGTCAACTGCGATCCAGCCCGGCACCTGTGTCGGGGTAGCCAAATGATGTGATGAAACCGTCAACGCCCTGCCCTTTGATCTTTGTTCTCGTGATGCTGTGCGGAGCGGTTTGCCTTACCCGTCAAACACCGCATCGCCGGTTTTATATCCTCATACTATTTGCAAGGAACCCGGTCAATCACAGAGCTCTCCATAAAACATCCCAATTAATCGAAAAAATCTATCAAACATACATAAAATAACTATTTCACCTATTATTGTGCCGCTTGTTAGGGTATCCAGAGCGATGGGGAAACCCGTCACTTCGGATTTTGTGACCCGGCGCGTTGCTATCCCTGAGTTGAACATTATCTGCAACATGAAAGCTTCACGTAGAAATACTGGCGCCTTCAGAAGGGTTTTGTTTAAATCATAACCTCAGGGATACGAACCACAGGCCGATACAAGACAGCGGGTCGGGACTTGCTGTCTTGTCATCATGACCTCTGGCGCAAGGCAATACGGGTCAAGGAGCTGTTTTAAGAACATCTCAGCCATTACGGAGAGAGAGAAATGGACGGAAAACATACTGCAGGGAAATGTCCGGTTATGCATGGCGGTCAAACCGCACTGGGCACCACTGTCACCGACTGGTGGCCGAACGCACTGAATTTCGACATTCTGCATCAGCACGACACCAAGGTTAACCCGCTTGGCAAGGATTTCAACTATGCCGAAGAGCTGAAAAAACTTGATGTCGAGGCGCTTAAAAATGACCTCCGCGCCCTGATGAAAGACAGCCAGGACTGGTGGCCGGCCGACTGGGGCAGCTATGTCGGCATGTTTGCCCGCGTTGCATGGCACGCAGCAGGCTCCTACCGTCTGGCCGATGGCCGTGGTGGCGGCGGCACCGGCAACCAGCGTTTCGCACCGCTGAACTCCTGGCCCGATAACGTCAATACCGACAAGGGCCGTCGCCTTCTCTGGCCGATCAAAAAGAAATATGGCAACAAAATCTCCTGGGCCGACCTGATGATTCTTTCAGGCACCATTGCCTATGAAGTTGCCGGTCTGAAAACCTTTGGCTTTGCCTTTGGCCGTGAAGACATCTGGCACCCGGAAAAGGATATTTACTGGGGCGCTGAAAAGGAATGGCTGGCCCCAAGTGACGGTCGTTACGGCGATGTCTCCAAACCCGACACCCTTGAAAACCCGCTTTCGGCCGTTCAGATGGGCCTGATCTATGTGAACCCCGAAGGTGTCAACGGTCAGCCCGACCCGATGAAAACCGCCGCACAGGTGCGTGAAACCTTTGCCCGTATGGCGATGAATGACGAAGAAACCGCCGCCCTGACCGCCGGTGGCCATACCATCGGCAAGGCACATGGCAATGGCGATGCCGCCAACCTTAGCGCCGAACCCGAAGCCGCCGATGTCACCGCACAGGGCATGGGCTGGATGAACACCAAGGGCCGCGGCATTGGCCGTGATACGGTTGTGTCGGGCATCGAAGGTGCCTGGACCAAAAACCCGACCCAGTGGGATATGGGCTGGTTCGATCTGCTGTTCGGCTACGAGTGGGAGCTTAAGAAAAGCCCGGCTGGTGCATGGCAGTGGATGCCAATCGATATCAAGGAAGAAGACATGCCGGTTGACGTCGAAGACCCGTCAATCCGTTGCATGCCGATCATGACCGATGCCGATATGGCGATGAAGGTTGACCCGACCTATAACGCGATCTGCCAGAAATTCATCGCCGATCCGGAATATTTCTCTGACACCTTTGCCCGTGCATGGTTCAAGCTGACCCACCGTGATCTCGGTCCGAAATCCCGTTATCTCGGCCCGGACGTCCCGTCCGAGGACCTGATCTGGCAGGACCCGATCCCGACCGTTGACTATAGCCTGTCGGATGCCGAAATCGCTGATCTCAAGTCCGAGCTTCTGGCATCGGGCCTGACCAGTGCCGAGCTGATCAGCACCGCCTGGGATAGTGCGCGCACTTTCCGCGGCTCGGACATGCGTGGTGGTGCCAATGGGGCGCGCATCCGTCTTGCCCCGCAGAAGGATTGGGAAGGCAATGAGCCCGCCCGCCTTGCCAAGGTTCTCAAAACCCTTGAAGGCATTCAGGCCGGCCTTGCCAAGAAAGTCTCGATTGCCGATCTCATCGTGCTTGGCGGGACCGCAGCGGTTGAAAAGGCCGCCAGGGATGCCGGTGTCAATATCACCGTGCCGTTCGCACCGGGCCGTGGGGACGCCACCGACGCCATGACCGATGCCGCGTCGTTTGACGTGCTCGAACCGCTTGCGGATGGTTTCCGCAACTGGGTGAAGAAGGACTATGTTGTCAGCCCGGAAGAAATGATGCTCGACCGTGCCCAGCTGATGGGCCTGACCGCACCGGAAATGACCGTCCTGGTCGGTGGCATGCGTGCGCTTGACACCAACCATGGCGGCACCAGGCACGGTGTCTTCACCGATCAGGCTGGCAAGCTGACCAACGACTTCTTCGTCAATCTGACCGACATGGCCTATAGCTGGAACCCGGCGGGCGACAACCTTTACAACATCGTTGATCGCAAAACCGGCGCAACCAAATGGACCGCCACCCGCGTCGATCTGGTCTTCGGTTCCAACTCGATCCTGCGCGCCTATGCAGAGGTCTATGCCCAGGACGACAACAAAGAGAAGTTTGTTACGGACTTCGTTGCCGCCTGGACCAAGGTCATGAATGCGGATCGGTTTGATCTCGCCTGAGGCGCTCAGACGCTAGTTTGATTTTGATTGGGGCTTTTGGGCTCTGAAAGAGGAACACCCCCGGTCGAGAGGCTGGGGGTGTTTTTTGTTTCGACCATCAAATTGCTAAAAATAGCTTGCTCAGCCCCATATCAAATACAAATCACACGATGGTAACCTAACGAAACACAATTCCACTTTTAATTTATCTGTGGAAATATTCGGTTACCTTGAGTAGCATCCCTCATCAGGAAAGCTTAATATTAGCAAACTGGTCAAAGTGCTTTTTTTTTGGGGGGGAGATGGAAGCATATGTCTCTGAAATAGTTTCGAGTGTACTGGGCGCGTTTGCAGGTGCTGCAATCAGCGTTCCAATCACTATCCGTTTTTGTCGTAATACAGCTACAGGCAGCGCCACTCAGACAAATCAGTCTGGAGCTACAAGCGGGCAGGATATGGTTGGTCGAGATAAGATTACCGGCAAAGAAAGCTAAGACTCAGTCTAGCCTCGATATTGTGACATAAAATCTGGTTAAGTAAATTGTCTACGAACATCACGAATTCGGATAACGCCTCCAGCGTTAATCAATCTAATGCATCTGCACAAGGTGACATGATTGGGCGCGATAAGATAACCAATACTACAAACCAGTTCGAGCGGCGAAAAAGTCAGATCGAGTCTTGGATGGAAAAACTTGCGCAAGAAATATCCAGCAATGAAAAAACGCAAGAGATGGTTGATAGCCTCCAATACTTTAAGAAGAAGTATTCCGTTGATGGGATAGATGGCCTAGAGAATAAATTAGAACATGCTGGTCGAGGGAAGGAACAGATCGCCAAGGCCCTAATGCGCAAAGAAGAATTCTCAAAACTTTTAGATAAGTACGGACTATATGGATCAGCTCAAGAAATTTTTGCCTTTTTATTATCGAGAGTTGAGCATTTATTTGAAGTTGAGGTAACGCCTCTTATTGGCCATGTGGACGATACAGAGATAGAGAAGCTAATACAACACAAGGTCGTTTCACCTGTGCTAGATGAAATGAGCCAAGGTGTGTTTGCTGTAAATAACAACCATGCCTCTGGCATGGTCTACTGGCTTGCAGAACAGTGCTTCATCAGGTGGCACAAATGATCCAGATTGCATATCATCCCGCATATGACACTTTTCACACAACGTTTAGGGTACTCCGAATTCTGTCATGCATTCCAGAGGAGACCATTAAAGTCGACAAATTAAAAATACTCGATTTTTACATGGCATTTCCGCGACTTACGACAGATATCACGGGTCTTCAACGTCAACACAAGAAGTACAAACTAAATAGTTTTCCAAAACCCTACGGCGAACTTCCCTCACCAATAACCATATTCAATCAAATGGGTCCGATCCAAGATGCCGCGATCCAAACACTTTGTCTTCAAGGCTTTCTCGACTTCGACATAGAGTCATTAATGCATGGAGAGATACAACTTTCCGAACTCGGGATTCCCGAAGCATTGACTGCTTCTATCAGCTTGCGAAATGAAAAAGAAGCGTCGCTCATAGAATACCTAATTGAAGTATTACTCCCCATCCCACTTGATGGACCAAAGGGGTTGAAGGCAAGAACCGGCTTAATGGAATACAGATATGACTATGCTTAGGCCAAATATCGAAATACGGAAACTCGTCGTAAGTGCCAATGGAAGAAGCGTCTTCAGCGCGGACTTTCATAAAGGTTTAAATATTTTACGTGGTGAGAATAGCTCCGGAAAATCTACGATTATGGATTTTCTGTTTTACGGCCTTGGCGGCGACCTTACCGAATGGCGAGAAGCTGCTCTCCAGTGCGACGAAGTCACCACTGAAGTCTTGCTAAATGGAATGCCTGCAACATTTAAGCGAGAAGTTCGCGACACCAGAATGCAACCTATGCGCATTTATGAGGGGCCATTCGCAGAAGCCGATGTATCTTCTTCTGATGGATGGAAAATCTACCCCTACAAAAGAAGCTCTGAAAAAGAGAGCTTTTCGCAAGTTTTGTTCAGATGGCTAGATTTACCCCAAGTCCCAGGGCACGAGACCAGCAACATTACAATGCATCAGTTGCTTCGCCTCATCTACTCAGACCAAGTAACACCAATTCAAAGAATATTCCGGTTAGAAAACACTCCATTTGAACTCCCATTGGTTCGGCAGACCGTAGGCAACATGCTATGCGGCGCCTATGATCGTGGAATGTTTGAAGCCCAGCTTAGACTACGCGATGCAAAGAAAGAATTCGAAAGCTACAACTCTGAACTGAGAAGCATTTACTCGACCCTTGGAACGGTGGCTCACTCTCTAACCTTAGACTGGGTATCCGAACAACGGAAAAACATAAATACCGAAATGCTTGAGGTACAAGACGAGATTGTTACCCTTGAGGAGAAAATCTTTAATGGCGAGGTCAGTGATGGCTTGTCAATCCAAAGTCAGAAAGAAGCATATGAAGCAGTAGTAGATGCGCAGACTAAATTGGCTGAAACACGCTCAGAGTTAGATGAAATTCAATTCGAGATCGCAGACTCGCAACACTACATTGAAAGCCTGATTGAAAAACGAGAATCACTTCAGGATGCTTCGCTAGCAGCGAACGCGCTTGGTGCGGTGTCGTTTTTATATTGTCCGGCTTGCTTTGCACCGATTGAGTCTCCTGACAGTGAGCATCACTGTTCTCTATGCAAGGCTCCCTTTGATCGAGATAAAGCTCAATCAAGAGTTCTAACTCTACTAAATGAAGTTGGACTACAGCTCAAGCAGTCCGAGACGTTGCAACGCTACAGAAAAGAACGAGTTGCACTGCTGGAAAAACAGTTATCCGAAGCTTCCACAAGATGGGAGAGCATAAATAGACGGTACAAGTTAATTAATCGAGTACCGTCGACCGAACTGCGCACACGCGCACGCGAACTCCATCGCAGAGCAGGTTATTTGGAGCGTGAGCTTGAAGACTTAAATGAGAAAGCTGCGTTAATTGGACGCCTAGATGATATCTCCCGGAAAAAAGCGGACGTACAAGCTGAGATATCTATGCTAACGGACCGAATTAGTGCAGGTGAAAAATCAAGCAACCGCAAAGTACAGAGTGCATACAAAGCTATTTCTGAAAACGTAAAATGGCTTCTTAAAAGAGATCTTGCTAGACAAGATACTTTCGAACGAGCTAACCGCATTGAATTCAGTTTTGAAGGCGACTGGCTCAGCGTAAATGGAGAGAGTTATTTCTCGGCCAGCTCAATGGTCTATTTACGCAATAGCTTCTTTGTGGGTTTTTGGAAAGCTTCACTAGAACAAGAAAGCATTAGATATCCGCGATTTTTGTTAATGGATACTATTGAGGACAAAGGCATGGAACCTGCGCGCAGCCATAATTTCCAGAACATATTGGCTGAAATCTCAGAAGCTTCCAACACTGACCATCAGTTAATCTATGCCACTTCAATGATTTCTCCGAAGCTTGCCGATACCGACTATGTAGTCGGAAGGTACTTCACCCACGACAAGCGAACACTAGAACTCAGCTAGTATCTGAACAAAAAGGGAGAGCCCCCTCGAAGGGTTAAGCCGTGGATAGTTTGATACGTATTTCCCTGCGCAGTCTGCGCGCGGCCTATCGGCCGTGCTCGACCTTCCGCTTAAAATCGCTCCACTGGAGCGATTTCTTCACAGCGTCAGCCTTCAAGTTATGAGCACAGGCTCATACCGCAGGAACATCAGAGGTTTGAAGTCTCTTCACGTGATCAAATAGAAAAAGCGGCCCCGCGAGGGACCGCTTTTTCTATTTGGTTGCGGGGAGAGGATTTGAACCTCTGACCTTCAGGTTATGAGCCTGACGAGCTACCGG
>NZ_JPWI01000008.1 GCF_003326795.1 Thalassospira profundimaris
GGATATCGTCGATGGTTGCCATGCCGCCGTCGGCAATCTGGAGCATCGCGTTGGCTTGACCAACGTTAACGGTTGCCGTTTTCAGAGCCTGGGTGGTTGCGTTGAGACGTGCGCCGATTGCCATAGAGGCAGCATCGTCACGTGCGGAAACAACACGCGTACCGGACGAAAGTTTCGACAGCGAACGGGTCGCCATCTCGTCAGATGCTGTCAGGTTACGGTGCGCAACGTTAGCGGCATAGTTTGAAATAATATTGAGAGCCATTTTTCATCTTCCTACTTGGAATGCGCAGAATCGATCTGCGAAAAATACGGACCAGAAGTTCTTCTTGAACAACTCTATTTAGTCCAGACCTGCCGATTAGATATTCAAACTACGAATGAGTCCAGAAAAAAAATCAATTCATGTCAAAAAAATGCTGACTGTGGCCTGTGGTCGTTGATATCGTGAGGAAATTTTATTTTAAGATTGGTTGTTGTGCGGTGAAAAAACGACGTCTTTCTTACAAAAGAAGATAAGCTAACTTTTGGCTTGCGAATCCGGTCAAGGTCTAAGATTCGTCGATGAGGTAAACAAACTTTAGTGATCAGAAGGAAATAATCGGTGTACGCATAAGGAAACGGCGGCAAAAATAGTTTGCCGCCGTTGTCGCTGCGATAGCTGCTGCAGCTGTTAGCCCTGAAGCAGACGCAGCAGGTTTTGCGGCATCTGGTTGGCTTGGGCAAGCATCGCAACGCCCGACTGAACCAGGATCTGCTTGGAAGTGAAGGCAGTCATTTCTGCTGCAACATCAAGGTCAAGCAAGGTAGAGCGAGCTGATTCAGTATTTTCCTGCGTAGATGCAAGGTTCTGACCGGCAAAATCCAAGCGGTTCTGATAAGTACCGATATTGGCGCGTGCGCGCTGCAGGTCATCAATCGCCCGGGTTACGACTTCGACTGCATTCTGTGCATTGGCAGCAGTATCAATCGCGTTGGCGGTAAGATCGGCAAGTGATTCCTGTGTGCCAGCAGCGCCAGAACCGAGGGTTTCAGAGTCCACTGCGGTAAACTCAATCGCCAGACGATCATTTGCAGTGTTGCCGGCACCAACCTGGAAATCGACAGTCGCCTGCAATTGCTGGCCGTTGTCAGCGGCCATTGTAACGGTGTTCAAAGTAGAGTTGTTGCCGGCGACACCGTTAAAGGTTGTGTCCGTACCGAAGTCCGAAGCTCCGGTGTTGTCGCCAGCGATAACATCGACAGATGCCGTAAAGTTACTGTTTAGCGAGAATGTAAGGCCAAGCTCGTCAAAGTTCAGGGTCGCTTTGTCACCAGCACTCATGACTTTGCTGCCGCCAGTAACGTAATCACTTACGTCAATTGACTGGGTGCGGTCATTGGTGGTCACAGCACCATCAATATTGGCAGTGACGGTCATAATCACCTGACCGCCCGCCGCATAGTTTATAGCAACGGAGAAATCGTTGTCCGTAACGGTGTTGGTGTTGGTATCTGTCGCCCAGTAATTGTTGTCAGTGATGGCAATCGCATCAAAGCCGTTCACGGCTGACAGTGCAGCACCAGTGCCGGCAGCGGCAAGATCTGTGTAATCCAGTGCAACGTCACCACCATCGCCGAGCAATTGAATGCCGTTGAAGTTGGTCGAGGATGCAATGCGGTCGATCTCGTCACGAAGCTGAACAAATTCGTCATTAAGGAAGCCGCGTTCAGTGTCAGACAGGTTGCCCGAAGAAGCCTGAACAGCCAGTGTCTTCATGCGAACGAGGATGTCATCAATCGTTGCCATGCCGCCATCGGCAATCTGAAGCATCGAGTTGGCCTGACCAACGTTAACCGTTGCGGTTTTCAACGCCTGGGTCGTTGCATTCAGGCGCGCACCAATAGCCATCGATGCCGCATCGTCACGAGCGGAAACAACGCGGGTACCAGAAGAAAGCTTTGCAAGCGATCGGGTCGCCATCGTGTCCGAATTGGTCAGGTTGCGATGGGCGACGTTCGCTGCATAGTTGGAAATAATATTGAGAGCCATTTTTTTCCTCCTACACGGATAAGACAGAATGGCTCAGCCATTCAATCCTTCGGCTACATTGCCTTACGGGACAATAAAGCAATGCGCGTGCCAAATTTACTAGGCAAAAATTACAGGTCGTGCTGCACAGAGTATTTCTCGTTTGGCAGGATATGCTGCCAGGCGACCTGACGGCCGGTATCCACAAGAATTGGTG
This sequence comes from Thalassospira profundimaris, assembly GCF_003326795.1. Taxonomy (GTDB): domain Bacteria; phylum Pseudomonadota; class Alphaproteobacteria; order Rhodospirillales; family Thalassospiraceae; genus Thalassospira; species Thalassospira profundimaris_C. The sequence continues at coordinate 2,229 of NZ_JPWI01000008.1, forward strand.
CACGCAGATTGGTCGACATTGTGATGCCCTGACCACCAGGTGCGCTGCGGATCGTGACAACCATCAGAATGGCCATGTCCGCAGCATCAATTGCGAGACTTTTCTGGGCATTCGTCAGGTCTTTTTCTGCATAAACGCCGCTTTCCATATTATAGGGTGCGACAATAAAGGAGAGGTTCGCGTCCGTCAGGCTCTGATAGAGCTTGAACTGATCCAGTGAGGTATTGGGAATATTTGCCAGTCCGAAGACATGGTGCTCGGGAAAGCCAAGAAGGCCGACCGGCATATAAATGCCTTTGTCCCAGCTGAATTCGATATCGCCAAAGCGTGTTTCCACTGTGACGGATTCAGGGGTTCCGTTTTCGGCGACGTTTTCGGTATCCATTCCCGTAATACTCCGACGGTCGAAAGGTTCTGTCTACTTACACATTTCGCGCTATTAAGCGGACAAAACAGGTAAAGAAGCAATTAAATATGTATGATAATCAACGCAAATAGTTAGCCAATGATAAATCCGAGGCCCGCGAAATGGCAATAAAACTTGCCTGCAGGGCGGTTTCATACTGCGACAGTTCCGCGAGCGTCAGCGGAACATCAACGGTTTCAATGTCACTAATTGCCTGGGCCGCGAAAACCTTGAAGTCTTGATGGCGCGTTTCGAACCGTTCGACGTTTGAAATATCAAGGCCGATCTGTCCCTGAACGTTTGGCAGATCGTTGATGGCGTCGTTGATAAAGCCAAGTGCAACGGTCATTGCGTCCTGGTCTTCCGTGCCTGCCGCAATCCCGAGGCCCTGAACCAGCTTCTGGAAAGCCGGGTTATCGGCAAGAATTCCGTATGAAACGTTATATTGTTCGTCGATACGGACTTCGAGGATCTGTTGATCGCCGTCATAATAATCTGCATCCGGGCGCGGGTTCGGGATCTTTTCCATGCCAAGCTGGGTCAGGAAATCGCCTGCACCGGTTTCGGTAATGGTAATGGACCCATTGCCGACATTTTCGATATTCAGAAGCGGATTTCCATTGCCGCCAAAACCGCGCAAGGAGGCGATTGCGCCATTGGTCGTGACACTGTTGATGGCATCAAGAATGTCATCAATGTCATCTGTTGCGGCATTATAGTTGACGTTGGTCGTCACGCTGTTGCCGTTGACATCGGTGCTGACAATCTGAAGCTGTCCGGTTGTGACCCCGAGGGAGGCCAGTGTGGTCGCACCGGTCAGAGCAACGTCCATGTCGCTCATATAGTTATCCGGTGCGCCAATCTTGTCGAGATCGACAGCCGGTTCTTCGGAACGGCCACCCGCAAACAGATAACGGCCATCAAGGTTCGTATTGAGCAGATTGGCAATCTGCTGCAAGGCCTGTTTGGCTTCGTCCTTGATGTTTACATCGTCGGCCTGCTGGGCCGAGCTTGCCTGAATCAGAAGCGACTTCATCTCTGTTGCGATGGTCATCATGCTGTCGACAGCAGATTCCATGCTTTGCAGACGGAGTTTGGCCTGCGTCGTGTTGCGCAGATACTGTTCAGTTCGGGTATATTCGCCTTCCAGATTAAGCAGGCGCTGTGCGCTGTCTGCAATACCGGCATAGTCGCGCGATTTATAGCCGCTCGACGCCTGATTCTGCAGATCCGTTACCTTTGCCGCGTTCCGGATGGCAAGATCCGAAAGCAGCGTATGGTTCGTATAGGTTGCGACACGAGATACCATGATATCCTCACTTCATAAGCCGAAGTTTAAACTGCATTGAGCAATGCATCAAACATTTCATCAACCGTAGAGATCACCTGGGCCGATGCGGTGTAGGCGCGCTGGAAGATGATCAGATCAGACATCTCTTCATCAAGGTTAACGCCGGCTTCATTCTGGATGCGGGTGGTCAAATCGGTGACCAGTCCTGACTGGAATTCATAAGAGCTTTCAGCAACCTTGGTCTTGGTCGCTGCGGTGGCGACGATGCCTGCTGCAAAGTCCGTCAGGGACGTGCGCTCGCCAGACAGGCCATCGGTAGCCTCGAATTCGATATCGGTTCGCTCAAAGGTATGGCTCATCATCAGGGCAGCACTGTTGTCGCCTTCATGAACGCCAAAATTGATCCCAAGACCAAGAACGGTGGTCAAGGAGTCCGTATTCGGCAGGCCATTATCACTGAAATAGAACGGATCGCCATCGGCGTCTGTCACGCTGAGTTTGTAGCCGCCAATCTGGCTGTCAAAAACCACTTCTGCCGTGATGTTGTTATCGGTCAATGTCGCGCTGTTATTGATCGCATCTGCAATGTCCTGCAGGGTTGTGTTGCTGTCATAATCAATATCGACATCGGTGAAATCACCGCTGACAGTCAGGGTATAGTTGAGCGGCGGCGGAACCAGCGGGCCAAGGTTCGGAATGGCATTGTCCGGATTGACCACGGCGTTCGAGGTTTCATAAGTGTCGGCATTCAGCTGTCCACGCACAATGCGTGACGGATCATTCTGAATAGCGGCCGAAACGCTCATATTTCCCGAAAGATTGGGCTGATCTTCGCTCAGGCCAAGCTTGCTCGACAAGGTGCCGGAATCTGTGACTGTCATATTGGCGTTATAGTCAATGACAAGACGATAACGATTGCCATCCTCGACAATGAACGCGGTTGTTTCTGAATCTGCGACCGTCATGCCGGCCCCTTGCAGGGCGGTGCGAATGTTATCGCGAATGTCTTCAAGAGAGTCCGTAGCTGTGTAGTTGACCGTAACCCCGCCAACCAATACGCCCGATCCCGCTGAAAGCGTAAAGGAGCTGGCGGTAATATTGAGTGCATCTGTCGAGTTGCGTTGTGCCGTGGTTGTGATGGTGTCCGACTGCTTGACTGTCGCAATAAAGTCATTCAGGCCGAAATAGTGGGACATACCCTGTTTGCGGCCATCACCGGTTGTAATCTGGCTGTCCATTTCATTGATCGAAACGCGGTTACCATCTGTGCCTTCGATAACCAGCTTGTTGTCAATCAGTGACGCTGTCAGATAGGTTCCGGCATCGGAGCTGTTGATGGCGTCAACAATCCCCTGAACCGTAGCAGGAGTGGTCGGCAGAGCAATATCGGCCCAGCTGTCGGTCGCAACAAGCTGCCCGTCGGCATCGAGGGCAGCTACACGAAACGCACCGGTTGCGGTGAGGGGATCGCTTGCTGCAACGACGCGGTTGCCTGAAAGGTTGGCTGGCGGCGGGAACGCAGTACCTTTGTTGTGTTCTTCGTTCAGGGCATCACGCAATTCGCCTGCAAGCTCGTTGATCTGATCGTTGATGGCGGGAATTTCAGAATCGCGCATTTCAAACAGGCCCTTAAGAGTGCCTGTACGCAGGGTGGCGGTGATATCTTCGCCATTAAGCGTAATTCCGGAGCCCCCGGTGCCCGGCTCGAAGCCTGCCGTCTGGGTAAAGGTCAGTTTGTTCGGGGTGCGATCAAGAAGGGTGTTTGCACCTGCGGCCGAATAAACCACCATCGACCCGTCACTGCGGGAAAAGGTGGTGATGTCAATGATCTTGGAAAGCTGGTTGAGCTTCTGGTCGCGCTGATCTTCAAGTTCGGTCGTTGGCTGTTCAAGGTTTTTCAGGCGGATAATGCCGGTATTCAGATCTGCGATCTGGCTGAGCAGCGTATTGGCGGTGTTGACCTCGTCGGTGATCTGATCGTCGATGTCATCGCGCATGTCCTGAAGCTGGCTTGAGAGCTTTTCAAAAGACTCAACAACCTGAATAGCGCTTTCAATGGCTTCGATGCGCGGCGAGTTCTGATCCGGGGTAACGCCAAGCTGTTCAAAAGCATCGGCCAGATCATTGATGCGCTGGCTGATGGCTGCATCCGACTGAACCGTACCAAACAGGGTCTGAACACGCTGGAAAAACTCGTAGCGGACTTCTTCACGCCCGGCTTTGCCCAGCTCGCCGCGAACTTCACGCAGGAGGCCTTCATTGACGTTGCGATAGATATCGGCGATCTGTGAACCGGCACCCGTACCGTCAAGTGTAAGGGTTTCTTGTCCGGCAATCTTCTTTGAATAGCCTTCAGTATTCACGTTCGAAATGTTCGAAGACGTGATGGCAATACGTGACTGAGCCGTATTGAGGCCGGAAATTGCCGTATTGAGTGCCTGGGTCAGTGACATGATATGTGCCTTTACCCCTAGAGCGTTTCATTGACGCTAAACGCGCCGCCGGATTTGTTCATCGTACGACCATAGCCGCCAAGGGTTGCCTTGCTGGTTTTGGCCGAGCGATTATAGGTGGTGCAATCTTCCTTGGCCTTGTCATTGACAGCACGGACGATCGCCTGAACCATGCGTTCATTGGTCGCCTTGGCTGCCTGAAGGGCCGTCATGTTGCGACGCGCAGTTTCCTGGAATTCGGCCTGGAGTTCACGTAATTCGGCACGGTCTTCTTCGGGCATAGCGCGCAATTCATCGCCGCGGCTGCGCAATTTCACAACCAGCTGCTCATACTGCATCGACAGGGCAGATTTTTCCGAGATGAACTGTTCGTACTCGCCATGCGACAGGGTGCGCAGGTCGGTCGTTTCACGTTCCAGCAGGGACATGAGGTCGTAAGTGACACTTTTCAGTTCAGTAACCAACTCTTGGGTGGTCATTTTTACCCCTCCTGGATTTTGAGGATTTCGCGTGTGACAGCATCTGCAATTCCGATGCCACCTGCGCGGGTCATTTCTTTGGCATATTCATCAACCAGCATGGAGCGCATCATCGTTTCGCCATGACCACCGCCAAACAACTCGTTGGTTTCGATCCCGGAAAACATGTGGCTCAGCATCTGGCCAAGAAACATGGATTCAAATTCTTTGCCGGCCTCGCGGGCTTCGGCTTCGGTTTTGATGTGACCGTCCGTAAGCGAGCTCATCTTGGCAGCCATATTGTTCTGGGCGCCATATTGTGCGCTGGCTTGCGCCTGTGCCATCAGGGCTGTTGAGCTGTCGGTCTGCATTACATCACCTCGATTTCGGCTTGAAGCGCGCCGGACGTTTTGATCGCCTGAAGAATGGTGATCATGTCGCGTGGTCCAACGCCAAGGCTGTTAAGGCCGTTCACCAGTTCCTGAAGGCTTACGCCGCCATCCATGATGCCAAGCTGATTGTCCTGGTCTTCATCAACTTCCACATTGGTCCGGTCCACTGTTTGGGTCGTGCCGGTCTGCGAGAAGGGCGAAGGTTGGGAGACCTGCTGGCTTTCAGTTACGCGGATGGTCAGGTTGCCCTGGGCAATTGCGACCCGGTTGATCCGGACATTTTCACCCATGACAATGGTTCCGGTATTCTCGTCGATCACAACGCGTGCAATCTGGTCGGGTTCAACGCGCAACTGTTCAATATCGGTTAAAAGGGCGACAACATTCTGATTGTAACGGTCCGGAATGTTCAGGCGAACCGTACCGGGATCACTCGGACGTGCTGCAACTTCGCCAAGATAGGCATTAATTGCTTCCGAGACACGACGAGCGGTGGTGAAATCCGGGTTGCGCAGCACAACAGACATGTCCTGCATCGAGTTCAGGTTAAAATCGATCTCGCGTTCAACAATGCCGCCATTGGCAATACGTGCGGAGGTCGGGACACCTTTGACAATGGTTTCGGCAGCGCCACCGGCAGAAAATCCGCCAACGGCAAGGTTGCCCTGGGCAACAGCATAAACTTCGCCGTCTGCGCCGACCATCGGGGTGACAAGAAGGGTGCCGCCCTGAAGGCTTTTAGCAGTACCAATGGCGCTGATGCTGACATCAATACGGGCCCCCTGACGGGAAAATGGTGGCAGGGTCGAGGTGACCATGACTGCTGCAATATTGTCAGACTCCAGATCTTCAATCTGGTCGCGGACGTTGATGCCAAGGCGTTCAAGCATGGCAACCAGGCTCTGGCGGGTAAAGTCAGCGTCGCCAAGATCATCGCCAGTACCATTCAAACCAACCACAAGACCGTAACCGACCAGCATGTTGTCACGCACGCCTTCGAAGTCGGCGATATCCTTGATGCGTGACTGTGCATGTGCCGGGGCAAGCTGCGTCAGGGCGAGCATAGCCAGTGCGACTGCGACTGTCGCTTTGCGCGCTGATTTGCCAAGACCTGTGATCATATTCTCAATTCCGCTTTGACGTGGGATGCATGGGCATCCGGCAAATGGTGCGATAGAAGACATTAATCGCGTTTGTCATATGGTTTGCGAAAATCATGCCAAGTCAGGCTTTCCGGGGCTTCTTGCGAAAGACGCCAAGGATTCCGCGAAAATGTGCCGTCAAATTCAGATATGGGGCCGCTTCACACATATCGGTGCCGTCTGCCCGGCATTTTTTTCCCGTTGCGCGGTTTCTGCGATTGAGGGAGACTCTTATATCGTAATCGACGCATGATTCAGTTCGGCGAACGGATTGGCATTGGTGGCCATGGGCCATATCTGACAGCTCATCCGTTGGGGATTGCGCAATGATCGTATCATAACGAGACGGAAACAGGTCATGAAGGTTAGCGGTTCCAAGGCAACCGGGACGAGCGGAACATCACGTAAGAAGGCATCTGGCGCATCAGGCGGCAGCGGCTTTGCAGATACCATGCGTTCGCTTGACGGTTCGGGGGATGCTGGCGGTTCGGTTGGCGTTCATAGTACGGGAAGTGTCAGTGCGCTTGATGCGTTATTGGCCTTGCAGCAAAGCGGTGACGCGCTCGACTCTCCGCGCAAGGCTGCTGTTTTGCGGGCCAAAAGCCTGCTTGAACAGCTTGAGTCCATTCGTGACGGCTTGCTGAGCGGGGCTCTGTCTGGGGCACGCCTGCAACAGCTTGTCGGCTTGATGGATCAGCAGCGCGAAACGATTGACGATCCCAAGCTTTCGGCGGTTCTTGACGAGATTGACCTGCGTGCCCGAATAGAGCTGGCGAAACTTGAGGTTTCCGGCCTGATCTAGCTTTTTAATTTGCGGTATTTGAGGGTGAAAGCCGCAGGTTTCTGCCCGTTTCAGGGTAAATCAAGATTTATTTGTTCAATCGGCTTGCACCACCCGCTGGCTCCCTCTATATTGCCGCGCGATCGATGAGTCCTGTATAGAGGGCATACATGACTATCACATTACCACCTGACTATCGTCCTGCTGAGGACGAAGAGTTCATGAACCCGCGTCAGCGGGAATATTTCCGGCAGAAACTTCTGACCTGGCGGGCAGAACTTCTGCACGAATCTTCGGAAACATTAGCGAACCTGCAAGATGGCGGGCTTCAAGAACCTGACCTGACCGACCGCGCGTCGGCGGAAACGGACAGGGCGCTTGAGCTTCGTACTCGTGACAGGGCGCGCAAGCTTATTTCAAAAATTGATGCTGCTTTGCGTCGAATTGAAGACGGATCATATGGTTACTGCGAAGAAACCGACGAGCCGATCAGCTTGAAAAGACTTGAAGCTCGTCCAATTGCGACCCTGAGCATCGAAGCCCAGGAACGCCATGAACGGATGGAGCGCACACGTCGCGACGATTGATCGCGCCGGGTGACAAAATCAGGAGCCGCAAAGTCGGCCCGTGCCATGCAACGATGTGGCCTTGTGGGAGATTACTGGTTAGGGATAACCAAATTCAAAAGCCCGGTCATATGACCGGGCTTTTCCCGTTTATACTGAGGCTCTAAAGAAAAAGACCGTCCGGAGACGGTCTTTTGTCAGGTTTACTGTGTGATGATCTGTCTGACAGGAACCCGGGCAACGGATCAGATCACAGCAGCTCCCTAGAATGGCAGAATGATATCAAGAACTTCACTGCCATAGCGTGGTTGCTGGACATCGGAAATTGTGCCGCGTCCGCCGTAGGAAATGCGTGCTTCGGCAATCTTGTCATATCCGACTTCATTGGCGGAAGTAATGTCGGCAGCGCGAATAACGCCAGCGATCTGAACTTCGCGGACCTCGCTGTTTACGCGAATTTCCTGACGGCCATGGATGACGTAATTGCCGTTCGGCAGAACTTGAATCACGATGGCGGCAACACGCAGATTGATTGCCTCGGTACGATCCAAAGATCCAGCGCCTCGGTTGGACGTTTTGCTGTCCATATCGAACATTGAACTGGGATTGATCGCTTCTGGCAACACCTTGGTGAATTCTGCTTCAAGGCCGAACAGGTTCGGGACCGCGAGATCCTCGGAATTTGTACGAGAACGCGTCGTGGTATTGGCAAGGGCTGCGCTGTCAGACATATTGACAACAACGGTCAGAATATCACCGACCTGATTGGCACGCTGATCCTTGAAGAAGGATCGTGCACCTGCACGCCACAATGAGTTCGGGTTGCTTTCGGCAACTTGCGGTGCTGGCATCGGCAGGCTGACCGGATGATAGTTTTCCGACTGGGTCGGATTGTCGATCGACGACAATTTTGGCGGTTCGCCGACTTCGGAAAGACGTTTCATCGCGTTGCAGCCTGAAAGCAGTACCGTTGCACCGATCAGTCCGCTGACAAGCGCGATACGCCGCCATGAAATCTGTGTGTTTTTACCGGGCATGAATTCCTCCTGGGTTCCTGCCGGTATCTACGCAAGGATCATGCCAGTTGTAGCGTGGAAATCTGGGAAAAGCTTGCCGGGTGCGAAGTGTGTCGTATCAGGCCTGAAGTCACGGGTTATTGTGACATAGCAGGCAGGGCCCGGACTTCATTTTCGGCAACGACTTCAACCTGAATGGTCTTGTTGCTGGTTTGATTGACGACACGGATGATGTCGCCCTTGGATCCGTTCTCAAGGGCTTTGCCGCGTGCGGTTAGCGACATATTGGCGGTGACCAGTCGAACGGTTACCAATGCGCCACGTCGAACGAGAATTGGATTGGTCAGGTCACGGAACAGCAACGGTTCGTTTGGGGTGCCTGCGCGGACAACTTCCTTTCCGATGACATCATTGATGTCCTGAATAGCGCCGTTTGGAACACGTTCTGTTCGGAAATCACGATATTCAACCTGGTCAGGACGAATGATTTGCCCCCGGGCAACCGGTTCAACCAGAACTGGAACGGTTGAAAGCGGGTAATATTTGCCGCTGATGCGATATGTGCGTTGTTGTGCAGTTTGTGCGCCGGTTGTCACGCTGGCGACAAAACGCTGGGTTCTGGAATTGAGTTCGACCGAACTGACGGTGACATCACTGCGAGCATCAACGGGCAAATGGATCTGGAAGTTGTCGCTCGAAAGGTCAATCGTGAAAGGGCGTTTTATCCCGTAATCAACAAGGGCAACTTCAACAGCGTCGCGAATTTCTTCGATCGTGATGATCTGGCTTGCCCGGGTGATCAGAACCTGATCGGCCGTGGTGCGGGGGCGCCAGTTAATTTTGTGCCGCTGGGCAATGCCATAAAGCCAGCGGTAATCAAGAACGACCTGTTTGCCGGGCTGCGGTGCGTGGGCAACGGCAATATCTGCCTGTTGCAGGTCGATGCCAGAAAAAATGTCCCCAAGCGTCACATATTGCCCTTCGATCAGCGCATCAGGTTTCAGCAGGATGTTTTCGTCAACCTGTTGGCTGGTGCGCGAACTGCTGTTCCTTGTCGACTGCGCAAAGGCATCCCCGGTCGAAAGGGCAAAGGACAAGATCGCGAACGAGAGGATTAATTTCTTTATCTTCATGCGCCTACTATACCACGGAACGGTATACATCGCGTAAATACAGTTCGCACAAGTCCGCGATCTTTCAGACCGCGACTTGTGCAAGCGAATAACTGTATTCAGAACGCAGGATTAACGCAGATTGCTGACTGCGCTCATCATTTCGTCGGTGGTCGAAATCGACTTGGAGTTCATCTCATAGGCACGCTGTGCCTTGATCAGGTTGGTGATTTCCTGAACCACGTTGACGTTCGAGGATTCCAGATAGCCCTGCTGGACCGTGCCATAACCGACATCACCCGGTGCGCCGGTATTCGCCTGACCCGAGGCCTCCGTTTCAAGGTAAAGGTTATCACCAAGGGCATCAAGACCGGCCGGGTTGATAAAGGTTGCGAGCTGAATTTGTCCCAGATTGGAAAGGGCAACCTGACCATCGATTTCGGCATAGACCTCGCCGTTGGTGTTGATGGTGACCGACGTTGCGTTGTTCGGAACGGTAATGCCCGGCTGAACGGCAAAGCCGTCCTTGGTGACAAGCGCCCCGTTGGCATCAAGCTTCAGCGTGCCATCGCGGGTATAGGCGGTTTCACCGCTCGGCAGGTCAATCTGAAGATAGCCGCGGCCCTGAATGGCGATATCAAGTTCGTTCTCGGTCAGGGTAAGTGTGCCTTGCCCCATATAGCGGCCAATTGCGGCGGTTTTGACACCCAGACCAACCTGGACCCCGGTCGGGACAATCGTTCCGGTATCAGATGACGGTGAACCGGCACGACGCAGATCCTGATAAAGCAGGTCCTGAAATTCCGCGCGCTGGCGCTTGTAGCCGGTCGTCGTCATGTTGGCGATGTTGTGCGATGTAACGTCCACGTTGGTGGACTGGGCCTGCATCCCCAAAGCGCCGATATCAAGTGACCGCATCTGTCTTCTCCTTCGATTGCGCAAGTTTTGCGCCAAATTTCTGTGGTACGGGTGTCAGCGGCCAAATCAGGCGCGAACATCCCCGAGTTTGCTGATCATGTTACGCATCCGCTCGTTCTCGCTTTCCAAAGAGCGGGTGACGGATTGATATGTTCGCAAGACGTCGATCATCTGTGTCATGGCGCTGATCGGGTTGACGTTGGATTTTTCAAGGGCTCCCTGAACAATACCGGGGTTTTCAACTTGCTGAACGGCGATTTCCTCGTCATCCCCAGCTTGCTCGTTGGGCGCCCGATAAAGCGTATTACCAGTCACGATCATGCGCTGAACATTATCAACCGTGATGACCTGCAATTTGCCAATCTGGCCAATATCAGTGGAAACGGTCCCGTCACCCTTGATTTCAATCTGCCCATCGGCCTGATTGAAAAACATAGGCTGACCGGCGTCGCTCAGGACTGGGTAACCGTCATTGGTGATGAGCTGTCCGCCGGGGTCGAGCGTGAAATTACCGTTGCGGGTATACTGGACGCCCGTTGGTGTCTCGACGGCAAAGAACATGTCGGGCTGACTTAGTGCAACGTCGAGCGGCCTGTCGGTATGCTCAATGTTGCCGACCGTCGTGTTGCGATACTGGGAAATATCCTGAACAAGGGAAATCTCGCGCTCGCCGCGGAACGGGGCGTCCTTGTTCTTCGCGATCCAGTCGGTGAACATCATCCGCTCTTCTTTGTACCCGGTCGTGTTCATGTTCGCCAGGTTCTGCGAAATGTTGTTCATCATGCTGCGAAGCGTCTTCTGACGGGACAGCGCGATATATGAAATATTTTCCATGGTCAGTTTCCCGGTTGGGGGCAATGATTTGCCAACACAAATGCGAAAGCCATGCCAGAACATTCAAGGCATTGAAAATAAACAAAAAATTTTGTGTTCGGCATTTGTTGCCGGGGTGTCTAACGTGGGGATTGGCAGAAACTGCCGCGACGTAAGCCGTTCAAATGGACAAAGTTTTCCGGGTCGGATTTTTCGAGGGGGCGGAGGAATGTCGTAAAATGCAGCAGGGCTATTTCTGCCAGGTCGAGGATCGCTTTGATGTTGTGGGGGAATTTCGTTTCAAGTCTTGGTGGCTGAATGGTCTGAAGGTACGTAAGCTGTCGGAAACGAAACGGATTTTTAACGTGATAGCGTTATGGCTGTTAATCCGGCACAGTGTTTGCTGGAGATGACGACATAACTTCAAGCGCGGGAATTGGCGAAGCTATGGGCGACGATGTCGACGAAATCGAAATGGACGAAGGTGGCGGCGGTCGCAGCAAAAAAATGCTGATCGTGGTCGTGCTGCTTGTGCTGCTACTGCTTGGCGGTGCGGCCGCGGCCTATTTCACCGGATTGCTTCAGCCGGTAATTGACATGCTGACCGGCGGTGATGGCCAGCAAACCGAAGAAGTGATTTCCGAAGATGCGATTGAGCAGGCACCAGGTGTGCCTGAGAATGTCGGGTTCGTGGATTTGCCGGAAATTCTGGTCAATCTGAATACCGGTGCAGGCAAGCAAAGCTATCTTAAAATTCGTGTCAGTCTGGAAGTGGCCGATCAGTCAATGTTGCCGCAGGTCGAACAGATGATGCCGCGCATTATTGACAACTTTCAGGTTTATCTTCGTGAATTGCGTCCGGAAGACCTTTCCGGTTCCGAAGGCATGTTCCGACTGCGTGAAGAATTGCTGATCCGGGTCAGTGCCGCGGCCAAGCCTGCAAAAATTAACGACGTTCTGTTCAAGGAAATGCTGGTACAATAAACTTGTAGCGGCCCGAATGCCAAAATCAGGAAGCAATCGCTGATGGCTGATGAAGACGATGATGATGCACTCGCTGCCGAATGGGAAGCCATGGCGGGTGGAGATGACGAAGGTGGAGACGACGGCGGCGAGGATATGGCCGCCGAATGGGAATCCATGCTCGGCGACGATGACGGCGATGACGGTGGCGATGATATGGCCGCCGAAATGGGCGGTGGTTCGGCACGCGTTCTGAACCAGGACGAAATCGACAGTCTTCTGGGCTTTGATGATGGTTCCGGCGCAGGCGACCAGTCCGGTATTCAGGCAATCATCAACTCGTCGATGGTTGCCTATGAACGTCTGCCGATGCTTGAGGTCGTGTTCGACCGCCTTGTCCGCATGATGTCGACATCTTTGCGTAACTTCACGTCCGACAACGTTGAAGTGTCGCTCGATAACATTCTGTCGCTGCGTTTCGGTGACTATCTGAACTCGATCCCGCTACCGGCGATGCTGGGTGTTTTCAAGGCCGAGGAGTGGGATAACTATGGCTTGCTCACCGTTGACTCAGCCCTGATCTATTCCATCGTCGACGTGTTGCTGGGCGGGCGTCGCGGTACGGCGGCCATGCGTATTGAAGGTCGTCCCTATACGACGATTGAACGTAACCTTGTCGAACGTATGATCCATGTGGTGCTTGGCGACCTTTCGGCTGCGTTTGATCCGCTAAGCCCGGTAACTTTCCGGTTCGAACGTCTTGAAACGAACCCGCGTTTTGCAACCATTGCCCGTCACGCCAATGCGGCGATTGTGGCCAAGTTGCGCATTGATATGGAAGACCGCGGTGGCCGGCTTGAGCTGCTGATCCCCTATGCGACGCTGGAGCCGGTTCGTGAACTTCTGCTTCAGATGTTCATGGGGGAAAAGTTTGGTCGTGACTCTATTTGGGAAAACCACCTCGCAAACGAACTGTGGCAAACCCATGTTAACCTGTTAGCAGTCCTTGATGAACAGGTGATGGCGCTGGGCGATGTGCTCAATCTGGAAGTTGGCAACCGTCTGGTTCTGAATACCAGTCCGACTTCACCTGTCGAGGTCCGCTGCGGCGATGTTCCGTTGTTCAAGGGCATGATGGGACGCAAGGGTGACCGGATCGCTATTCAGGTGCGTGATCGCGCGCGCATAAACGAGGAAGAGAAGTGATGGACTTCGCGTTCTATCTTGATCTTGTGATGATCGTGCTGCTGGTTGTGACGATTGTCTATGCCATCATTCTGAATCGCAAGCTCGCCGCATTCCGGCGCAGCCGGGAAGACATGCAGAACTTCCTGACAGCGTTCAATGCGGCCAATGAACGGGCGGAAACCTCGATCATGGCTCTCAAGGACATGGCCGAACAGTCAGGCGAAAAACTGCGCGAAAACATTGAAAAGGCCAGTGGCCTTAACGAAGACCTGAGCTTTATGGTCGATCGCGGTGAAAGCATCGCAAACCGTCTCGAAAAGGCTGCCAGTGATGTGAATGCTGTGCGCCGTTCGGGGGCGTCTGGTGCCGGGCAGGTGGCGGGTGGTGCTGACAGTGCGCCTATGCGTTCGGGCAAGGGTAGCGGCAAGGATCGCCACGATGTTATTGATGACCGGGACCGCCTCGGTGTGGAAACACGCGCCGAAGAACTGGCTGCGCGCATGGTGGGCGAATTCGAACGCGGCGGAAATGCGATGAGTGATCGTGACCGCGATGATGTGTCTCTTGGGGGATCATCTGCCGGATATGGTGATGCTGGTGGTGCAGACCCGTACGATCAGGACGAAGATGCCGGTCGTTCAGAGGCAGAGCGCGAATTGCTCGCGGCTTTGCGGTCCGTACGCTAGATTTGAAATTTGTTCGGGCTTCCGGTCCGGACTTGAGATCATGACATTTCTTTATATCTAAAGAGTGATCCGTCATTCTGATGGAATTAAAGATAATTGAAGCGTGAAGGAGCATGGGACAAGATGCCTCATTGCTTAGGTGAATAGATGTCTGGTGTGCGTATCTTGCCATTGGTTGTTCTGGTTGGACTGATGGTGTTGTCAATGCGGGTGGTGAACCTGTTTTCGGGAGGGGATGATGTCGTTGCGACTTCTGAGTCCCAGCCGACAGGTGTAAGCATGGTCCAGATGGCCCAGGCGCAGGCTCCTGCACCGGCAAGCGCACCTGCAGGACAGGATGCAGCTTCCCAGGCTGCGGGCCCCGGCCTTGATGATCCGGCGGCGATGACGATGGAAGGTACCCCGCTTGAGGGGGAGGCGAGCGCAAGTGATATTGCGCCGACCCTTGGCGGTGATCCGACCCTGTTTACCCAGGAAGAAATCGACCTTCTTCAGAACCTTTCGGTGCGCCGTGGCGAGCTTGATCGCAAGGAACAGCGTCTCGACGAACGCGAGAGCCTGATTGCGGCAGCCGAAGCCCGGATTGATGCCAAGATCGAAGAAATGAAATCCTTGAAAACGGCCATCGAAGGATTGGTCGAAACCAAGGAAGCCCAGGAAGATGACCGGATCAAGAAACTGATCAGCGTTTATGAGAAAATGAAACCGAAAGACGCTGCGCGGATTTGGAACGATCTGGATATGGATATCCTGTTGCAAGTGGCGCTGGGGATGCGCGAGGCCAATACTGCTGCTGTTCTGTCGCAAATGACGCCGGAACGTGCGCGGGCATTGACAGCTGAACTGGCATATAAGCAAGATATAAACATGCTGCCATTGCAATAGGGGTTACAAAAATAGGTTGGTTTCGATTTTCGTGCCTTTAAATAGAAAAACGGCCAATTTTTCGAGAATAGTCAATGTGATGGAATGATTTGATCTCTGGTTAAAAACCTTGATTAACCAATATTAAATATGTACATCACGATTATTAGGGGCCTTGTCTGTGTGCGTTGAAATATGCAGCAAGGGTGAGAGATCAGATAGCTGATGGAGTTGTGAATGGCCGTCGATCCGAATATGCCGATCCTGATTGTGGATGATTACAAAACCATGTTGCGTATCATCCGTAACCTTCTGCGGCAGCTCAACTTTACGAATATTGAAGAAGCGACAGATGGTAGCATGGCGCTTCGTAAACTGCGTGAAGCTCCGTTCAGTCTTGTGATTTCCGACTGGAACATGGAGCCGATGACCGGTCTTCAGCTTCTCAAAGAAGTCCGTGCAGATGCCAAGTTGAAGGACCTCCCCTTCATCATGATTACCGCCGAAGCCAAGACCGAAAACGTCGTGATGGCGAAAAAGGCCGGTGTCTCCAATTACATCGTGAAGCCGTTCAACGCCGAGACGTTGAAGGGCAAGATGAAAACGGTTATTGGCGATTTCTGATCAGGAGCGCGGGGCCTGCGTCCCGCGATACCGCTATGTCCAAAGCGTCCAAGGACGAACTCCGGAAGCTGCTAAATGACCTTCGAGCACGCCTTGATGGTGATGACCTGAAGGTTGAGCAGCTGTCTGATCTGATGGATCAGCTTTCCCGTTTCATGGGGGACGCGCCGTCTGACGATCAGAAACGCCTGTTTGGTGAACTTGATGAATTGTCCGGCATCATCCGCAAGATGAAGTCGGAGATTGCATCGCTTCGTCCGGACGATATCAAGGCCGAATATATCCCCAATGCCACCGATGAGCTTGATGCCATTGTGGATGCGACGGCCGGGGCAACCCACGAGATCCTTGACGCCATGGATGTGCTCGAAGAATTCGCATCGACCTTGCCCCCTGAACAGGGCAAGATTGTCACCGATGCGACCATGCGGGTTTATGAAGCCTGTAATTTTCAGGATATCACCGGGCAGCGCACCACCAAGGTGATCAAGGCCCTGAAATCCATCGAGGAACGCGTCGAGGGACTGGTCACCGCATTCGGCGACGAAATCGCCAAATATGCTGCCGCAAATCCAAAGCAGAAAAAAGAACCGGAAGGCGAGGAAGCTTTGCTCAACGGGCCTCAGCTTGAGGGTAAAGGCGTTTCGCAGGCTGACATCGACGCGATGTTCAATTAAGTGGCGTTGACATGGCGGAGATAGAGGACGACGGACCCACACCACCATCCCCCCCTGCCAACGGGGCTGTGGCGCTGTTTTTGGCTCTTTATCTTCTGCTGCTGGCGTTCTTTATTCTGCTCAATACCATTTCGACCTTTGAAGAGGTCAAAACGCGCGAAGTGCAGGAAAGCCTTTCCTCCGCTTTTGCCGCCATTCTGCCGCCAACGACCAGTTTGCAAACCGTGACCTCGATTGAGGGCCCGGTGGTTGCGGCCGAAGACATGCAGGAAAAGCTTGGTCAGTTGTTTGAGACCGCCATCAAGGTTGTCCGGGTCGAAGTCATTCAGCCCGGAAAGCTGATGGAAATCATCATGCATGTTGATCAGTTGTTTGATCCCAACTCCATTCTTATCAGGGAACGGCAGGCAAGCTTCATGAAGCAGCTCGCATCTGTCCTTGCCGATGATGAGGGCTATGCGTCCTATGAGATGGAAATGGTGATGGGCAGCCAGATTGAATCAAAAGGCGTGATCGAGATCGAGAACAATCTCCAGATCGCACGTGCCGGTTCCTTTGCACGAGAACTGATTGATGCAGGCGCGCCGGAAAATCATCTTTATGTCGGTATTGATCCGGGCGCGGATCCGTTTATCGCGACTTTCCGGTTTTTCTGGGATTTTGGCCCCAAAGAGCCACCAGCTCCGATTGAGAAAACCGGTGCGACCGGCACTGGTCAGAATGGCACCTCTACCAATGGCGGTACTGGTGCGGGGACAGGTGGGAACGGGGCGGCAAACGGGGCGTCTGGCCAGATGCTGATCCCGCCTAAAATGGCTATTCCGCTGCCGGGGGGCAATCAGCCCACGGTGAACCAGCCCATTCCGCTTGGACCGCAGGCCGGAGGAGGTGGCTGATGAGTGATGAAGTCAAAAAAGACAATGGTCCGAGTGGCCCGCCGGTCTGGATGCTCAGCCTTGCCGATCTGATTTCGCTGTTGCTGACTTTCTTTGTGATGCTGTTTGCGATGTCCAAGGTCAAGATTGACCGCTGGGACGAGGTTGTTGATGCGCTGTCGCAAAGCATCAAGCCCGCTCCCAAGGAAGAAAATGACGAGCCGATGGCAAGTCTGAACATTCCGCGCGTTTATCGCAAACCGGCGATGAACCTTGATTATCTGAGCGCTGTGATTGACGACGCCATTGATGACAACCCGGTTCTCGGTGACGCCAAGATGTCGCGTGATGCCGACAAGCTGGTGATTTCACTTCCCGGTGATATCCTGTTTGTCGCTGGCAGCTCTGAAATGACGCCAAAGGCCAAGCAGGCCTTGTTCGTGTTGGGCGGGGTGTTGCGCAATATCGGGAACCGTATTGGTGTTCAGGGTCATACCGATCCGCGACCACTTAGCGGGCGAGGCCAATATGCCTCGAACTGGGAGCTGTCTCTTGCCCGTGCCGGTGCTGTTGCCAACGAACTGAAAAAATCAGGCTACACAGATTACATAAATATTTACGGATTTGCGGCATCAAGATACGACCAGCTTCCCAAGCTGCTTGATGAGGAGGCGCGCTTTGCAATGGCGCGCCGGGTTGACATCGTCATCGAGCCTCATGGTGGAAGCGGGATCGGAGGCACGTAAGTATGGCAAAACTTGCCGTGCGCGTCCTGCTGGCGGTTGTTCTTGCGACCACCACGGCAATTTTGTTGCCCCTAGGCGGAATGCGCCCAGCAATGGCCCAGGCGGTTGATCCAGTTATCATCCGCTCCGGGCTGCATAGCGGTTATGGACGAATTGTTCTGCAATGGAGCAAGCCGGTCAATTACAGCGCCGAGATCATCGGCGACCAGCTTGTTGTGCGTTTTGACGAGCCGCTTGTTGCTTCCTTGCGCGGGGTGCTGACCCCGATTTCCAAATATGTTTCGGATGGGTTCTTTGATCCGGATGGTCGCACCGTCGCCTTTGTTCTGAGCGACGATTACGAAGTGCGCGCCTTTAATGTCGGAAGCAACGTTGTCCTTGATATTCTGGACAAGCAACCGCCGACACCGGTAGCTGCACCGGAACCGGCAGTACCATCGGTTCCGACCCCGGAACAAAAGCCGCAAATAACGCCCGCACCGACCAGCCCGGTTGAAACGGTGGCAACCGAAGATGCGACTGCTTTGGCAGATGCGTCAGCAGATCTTCTTGATGTTCGTGTCGGACGTCACCCGACGTTCTATCGGCTGGTTTTTGATTGGCCAACGCGTACGGATTATGCCCTGGAAGGCGATCAGGGATTGCAGACGGTTGCCTTTCAGTCTCCGGCGCGCATTGATGCCACGGGTCTGTCACGACGCCTGCCCGAAGGTGTGCGTATTCGCCAGGCCGCGACAAATCCGCTTGATGTTGTGATTGAAACCAGCCCGGCGCGCCAGCTGCGTCATTTCCGCTCGGGCAACAAGGTTGTCGTTGACATCATGGGCGCCCAGCGCGCACCCGCAAGTGAAACCGCACAGTCACGTTCAGCGTCGCCAGCAGAACCCCGGGACGAAGCGGTTGCCGTCGCCGCGCCGGATGCCCCGGTCGCCCCGGCACAGCAAAATGCGCAGCCGGATAGCCAGACAGGAACCAACACGCAGCCAGCTGCTTCAACCGGTGAGGTGCTGGATCCGAATTCACCCGAAGCACTGGCACGCGCAGCTGCCGCCGGGCAGGGCAATGGCGGTAGCACAGGCGGGGTGCCGCAGGAACGTACCAGCATCGGTGAAATGCCGGTTACGGTTGAACAGACTACGACAGAACTCACATTGGGCTTCCCGTTTGGGCAGCCCGGCGGGGCAGCGGTATGGTCGCGTGCCGGTTTCCTGTGGATGGCCTTTGATGTTCGGGCAAATCTTGATCTTGAAACCGTGCGTCAGGAAGCGTCACAGATCATCGGGGTAATCGAACAGATCGACAGTCCCTATGCCACCGTCTTGCGGATGACCATTCCGGACGGGGTTGGCCTTTACACAACCAGAACCGAAGTCGGTGACTGGCGTGTGACATTGCAGCAAGGCACCATGCAGCCGGTTGAAAAACTGGGTCCGTCGATTGAGCTTGATGACCAGACCCGTGCACGCCTGATTGTTCCGATTGAAGATGTCGGGCCGATTGTCCCGATTGATGATCCCGAAGTCGGTGATACCCTGCGCGTTGTGACAACAACACAATCGGGTTATGGCATCGAGGTCGCCCTGAATTATCCGGAATTCGAAGTGTTGCCGTCCGTGCAGGGGGTTGTTGTTGCGCCGATGAATGAAAGTGTTCAGGTGGCCGGTCGTGATGACGGGCAGGCCGTAATTGTTACTGCCGCCGATGGCCTGAACATTTCACCCGAAGGTGCGCGTCTGCTGGCCTCGGCAACCGGTGTGCGGGCAAGCACCGGTGATGGCCGTGAAGGTCTGATCTTTGATCTTGATACCTGGCGGCGTGGCGGACTTGATGATTTCAATGATGCCATTCGCGAGCTGCGCGGCAATATTGCCGAAAGCGGAGATGAACACCGCAACAAGGCCCGCCTTGAACTTGCGCAATATTATCTGGCCAACGGCCTTGGGCCAGAGGCCAATGCTGTTGTTTCCACAATGGAAGGCGACGATCCGCTGATTGCCCAGAAACTGCAATTCCGTGCGCTTAGGGCTGCTGTGAAGTTTCTGTATCGCGATTACGCCGAAGCAGAGCGTCTTCTTGAAGACGAACGGTTACGCGCCATTCCGGAAATGCAGTTGTGGCGGGCTGTGACCCTTGCTGCACTGGGGCGCCCGAATGAAGGTGCGCGTGATCTGCTTGAAAGTGTCCACATCCTTGATTTCTATCCGCCAGAGCTTCTGTCGCGGTTAGGGCCGCTTGCGACCGAGCAGGCCCTGATTGTTGGCAACCCGGAAGCGGGTATGGATCTGATCGACAAGATGCTGCTGACGGATGGACTTTCCGAGTCCAAGATCATGGATGTGCAATATCTCAAAGGGTTCTTTGAAGAAGAGGCCGGTGAACTCGAACAGGCGGTCGCCACCTGGGATCAGGTGGCCGAAGGAGATAACCGCAAGGCGCGCGCGCATGCAATTTTTGATCGTACCGAGCTTCTTATGCGTCTGGAACGCCTGACAATCGAAGATGCGATCGAACAGCTCCAGCAACTGCGTTTTGCCTGGCGTGGCGACGGTTTCGAGATGGCGTTGCTCAAACGCATTGGCGAGTTGCAAATCGAGAACAAGGATTTTCGCGACGGGCTTAATACGCTTCGACAGGTTGCGATTTTCTTCCCGAACAAGCCGGTCGCAACCGAGGCGACTGACATGATGCATACCACGTTCGAGAACCTCTATCTCGGCGATGACATCAACAATATTTCGGCGATCAAGGCGGTTGCGCTTTATGACGAATTCCGCGAACTGACCCCGGCGGGCGAGAAGGGGGATGAATTGATCCGCAGGCTTGCCGACCGTATGGTCGATGTTGAGTTGTTTGAACGTGCCGAGGACCTTCTTGAACATCAGGTCGATTTCCGACTGCAGGGGGTTGAAAAGGCCCGTGTCGGGGCCAGACTTGGTCTGGTCTATCTGCTTGATAGCAAGCCCGAGGAAACAATACGCGTCATTGACAATACGGAGACCCCCGATCTGTCCGACGAGCTGTCAACCCAGCGCCGCCACCTCAAGGCGCGGGCTTTGCTTGATACCGACCGGGGAGCTGAGGCAATTGCGTCTCTTGAAGGTGATTTTTCGAAGAATGCGGAGCTTTTGCGGGTCGATTATTATCGCCAGACGCGGGACTATATGTCGGCGGCTGAGACCTTCCAGCGTCTTGTCGGCGATGATGAAAAAAGCCCGACCGGTGAAATTTCGAATGAGCGCGCCCGCTATCTTTTGAACTGGGCGGTCAATCTTGCAATGGCTGGTCAGGAAAGAACACTTAACATGCTCAAACGCCGTTACGGCGAGGGCATGGCACAAAGCCCGTTCGCCGAGGCATTCAATCTGATTACGTCATCTCCGACGCAAGGCTTGATTGATTACCGTACCCTTGCCGACAAGGTCGACGAGGTTGAAAACTTTCAGGGCTTCCTTGCGACCTATCGCGACCAGTTGGAAAAGTCACAGCTTAGTGCTATAAATTAACGTTCGATAAATGTGTAACGTGGGTGATGTTCGCCAAAATGCGAGGTTTTCGCCCATTTTCTGCTGGTTTGAACGTGTGATAGCGAGTGTAGTGCTGTGATGGATCGTGCACTTAAAATGGTCTATTACGATGATGCGAATGTCGAAAAGGACATTTTTGCACAGCTTTCGCTTGCCCAGAAACATTTTCAAGGCGATGGAATGCCGCGCGACGAGTCTGCGACCCGTCGTATTCTGGACCAGATTCACCGCCAGAGCCGTGCATTTGCAGCCGTTTGCTATGGCTATATGCGTAGCAAGGGACTCGGTGTTTCCGAAGATCTGGGCGAGGGGCAGCAGTGGTACCGTGAAGCGGCCTACTGGTTCCATGAAGAAGCATCCTCTGGCGAACCGGTTTCGGCCAATAATCTTGGTTATCTGTATGCCAAGGGATTGGGCGTTCAGGAAAATGCCGAAACCGCCGCTCACTGGTTTGAAGAAGCCATCGAGTTCGGTTCGGTCGCAGCGCTTTATAATCTTGGTGTCTGCTATCTGAATGGCTGGGGCGTTGCCCAGGATGACGAAAAGGCAATCGAATATTTCGAACGCGCCAGCGATCTTAACGATCCGTCTGCGGCCAGCGTTCTTGCCTATCTTTATCTTGAAGGCCGCGGCGTGCGCCGTGATCCGGCAAAATCGTTTGAATTCAACATGCGCGCAGCACGCGCCGGCAGCATCGAAGCCGCATCCGCACTTGGCTATGCGCTGGGTGTCGGGCTTGGCGCGGAACGCAATATTGCCGAAAGCATCAGCTGGTTTGAGCTTGCCGCAAGCGAAGGCGATGCCTATGCGCAGGCAAACCTTGCTATGTATTTCTGTCATTCGCCGGATTTGAAGCTTTTCAATCGCGGCTGGACCATGTTGATGAATGCCTGCGATCAGGGCGATGCATCTGCGAAATATCAGATGACGCAAATCCTGATTTTCGGCGTGCCCCATCGCGAACCCGATTATTCCAGTGCGCTTGATCTGGCGATGGATCTGGCCGAGCTTGGGCATCCGGGTGGTTATCACCTGATCGGGGTGATGTATGAGCATGGTCTTGGCGTGCCGGTTGATATGGCGCGCGCTGCCACCTGGTATGAACGTGCGGCCCGCAAGGGTTCCGCGAATGGCCAGGCAGCCCTTGGGCGTCTCTATGCGATTGGCAGTGGCGTCGAACAGGATAACATTCTTGCCTATTACTGGCTGCGGATGTCGTCACCGACAGAAGGCAGTCAGGCCCAGCGCGAGATGGGGGCAATCCACGCCCGCATGACAGAGCGTGAACGTAACATTGCGGAGAAATTCGTGGCCGACAACCCTGGTCCGCGCCGGGGCAGCTTTGGTCTGAAACCGCTTGAACAAGATGTATTCAAGACCGTCAGACGACGGTCCTGACGGTCTTGCGCACGATGTGCGTATGGGGGATCTGGCAACTGCCAGAGTGCCTGAGTCTAGGGAAGTAAAGGGGTGAAACCCCGAAAAAAGCCGCCAGCTTGTGCTTGGCGGCTTTTATCATTGTGGTCGATGCTGAGTTACCCTGGCTAACGCCCGAAACTTTCGACAAGCGATCCGGCAATCAGGTACCAGCCATCGACCATTACAAAGAAGATAAGCTTGAATGGCAGGGAAATGATGACCGGTGGCAGCATCATCATCCCCATCGACATCAGGATACTGGCGACCACCATGTCGATGATCAGGAACGGAATAAACAGCAGGAAGCCGATTTCAAACGCGCGGCGCAATTCGCTGATCATGAAAGCCGGGATCAGGGAGCGCAGCGGAATGGTTTCGGGGGTGGTGACTTCAACGCCGGCCAGATTGACAAACAGCTGAAGGTCACGTTCACGCACCTGCGTCATCATGAAATCATGAACCGGTCTTACGGATCGCTCGAACCCTTCGAATTCGTCAATATTGCCGTTGATCATCGGCTGCAATCCCTCGTCCCAGACGCGTTCCAAGGTCGGCATCATGATAAACAGTGTCAGAAACATCGCCAGACTGATCAGGACCTGGTTTGGGGGGGATTGCTGAATGCCAAGAGCGGTCCTGAGCAGGCTGAGCACCACGATGATTCGGGTAAAGGACGTCACCATCATCAGGATGGCAGGTGCAATGCTCAGAACCGTGATCAGACCGATCAACTGAATAAGGCGACCCGATGACGTCACACCGGGGCCATCACCAAGATCAAAATTAAAGGTCTGTGCCTGAACCGTGTCGCCACCGGCAATCAGTGCGATCAAAGGGATCAGCGACCAAGTCGCACACAAGGTCAACCAGCGCGGCGCGTGCCATCCTGTTTTGCCCGGTTGTGTCTTGGGGGCAGTGGGTGTCTTTAGGTCGGTGCGGCTCATGCAGGGTTGTTCCTGTCGTTGGTCGTCGGGCGCGGACCGGTCGGGGTTGCTTCGGGTATATCTGATGACGTATCGGCTTTGTCTTTCTCGGGGGCAAGGTCGGTGGTTGATGTGTCGATCAGATCAACAAAATGGGTGCCGATATTGCGTTCAATCACCATATCGCCCTGCGGACCAAGCATGACAAGATGTTCGGTATCATCGCGACGCAGAAGAACAAGTCGTCTTTTTGTGTCGACCGGAACAACTTCAACCACGGACAGGCGACGCTTCGAACCCCGTCGGTTGATATTGCGCGCACCGGGAATAATCCGCCGTGCAACCAGTGCGAAGATGCCAATAATCCCCAGCACAAAAAGCAGAGCGGCAACAAACCGGTAATAGGCGCTTAAATCCATCAGGTCGCTTTCCCCGTGAACAATCCCGAACTCTGGTCAGAATGACCGATGTGATTGTTGTCTGTGTTTGCCATCGGTATTTCTGTTTACCGCGCCACCGACATACAGGCAAGTTGCCATCGAACAGATCATCGATGGCAGTTTGTTTGAAATCAGCCATTTGGCCGGTCACGGCCTATTTGGTGCGGGCAGCCTGCGCATAGGCATTTGTTGCCTGTGCGGTGTTACTGATGCCGCGCAACTGGCGCTGAATATCGGAATATTCTTTCTGCATGTTGGTTTCGAGCTGTCCGAGTTCGTCACCAAGAGCGGCCAAAAGCGGCGCAATGTCGCTACGCTGTTCGGGATCCATGGCGCGTGCCTGTTCACACAGATCGGCAATCCGGTGTTCAAGGGCCGATAACTCGACAACCTTGCCATCGTCCAGATATCTCTGTCCGGTCCGGATCAGGGACAGAACGCGTTTTAGATCCTTCTTGAACTGATCGGGCTTGAATTGTTCAGGGCTCATGACTGGCCTTCCCCGTTGCGATCAAAATTTCGATCAAATGATGTCGTCGCCTTGACCGTGTCTTGTGGTTCGGTCTTGCTGCGTGACGAACCACCGTAAATGCGGTTGATCCGATAGATGTAGTTCAGAATTTCGGCAACAGCCGCAAAGGCCTCCAGCGGGATTTCGCTATCGACATCGACTGCCATCAGAATTTCAGCAAGATCACTGTCCTTGCGGACCTTGATCCCGTTGGCAAAAGCGACTTGCAATATCTGTTCCGCAACGCTGCCTTCGCCCTTGGCACTTAATATGGGGGCATTGTCACGTCCATGTGCATACCGAAGTGCGACGGCTTTCTGGCCATCTTCGCCCGGTGCCGCAAGATTGCCTGTCCTGCCTGCCGGTTCGTCGGTGATGTCATAGGTGGTTTTTTTCCCGCTCATACGACCCTTCAATTCAGGACGCTGTTGCCTGATCTCTTCATCAAGCCTCGACCATAGATCAGAGATGGTCAACAAATCGTTGTCGAACCAGCATCGGACAGGCGAGGAAATTCTCGAAGAGAAAAAAGCGGGAGAGAGCCGGATCGGGGGTCAATATCCTGGCTACCTGCCCGGAAGATGACGGTGCCTGTTGCCAGGCAAAAGATATATTACAGGCGCCGGTCATTCCGGCCTTGCCCGGATCAATCAGCTGTTGCCGACATTCTCGTCGGTGTCTGCTTCTTTTTCGTTGGTGTCCTTGGCCGGACTGTTCACCCCGCCGAGATGGCGAATGATGTCTTCGCTAACGGCCGCCGAACGGTTTTCTTCCTGAATACGGTCATAGAGTTCGCGTCGAAGAACCTGAACATCTTCGGGGAAGGTAAAGCCAAGCTTGACGGTCTTGCCACGGACCTCAACGACGGTGACTTCGATATTGTCATCAATGACAACGGAGTCGCCAACTTTTCGTGTGAGATAGAGCATACAGTGTCCCGGTTTCGATAGATGGCAAACAAAATTTACCAGATCGGACACAATATGCCCGCTTTCAAACGCGGGGTCTAGTGCCCGCCGTTAATTGGGTGAAATGCCGTCAATTTCAAAGATCTTTTGGTCTTTGGCACGCTTCATGCATTTCAGTTTGCAAGGTCAATCGAGGCGGCAAAATCATCCGTCCGGGGGATCCGGTCCCGATCAGGGCGATGGCGTTAACGTCGGCTTTACCCGCGCAATCAATACTCGGAAAGCGCAGACAAGGAGCAGGAAATGGATATCGGCAAACTTGGCATGTTCGCCAACATGAAAGAAAAGATGGACTGGCTGACACAGCGCCAGGAAGTCATTGCGCAGAATATTGCCAACTCCGATACGCCAAACTACCGCGCCAGCGATCTCAAGAAATTCGACCCGAAGAATATTGGTCGTGACCGCCAGTTCATCCTTGCGATGGAGGCAACCACGCCGGGCCATAGTCAGGGGCTTCAAAAACCCCAGAACTTCAAGGACGAGGAAGTGCGCAAGAACTATGAAGTCGCGCCGGGCAAAAACGCCGTCATCCTTGAAGAACAGATGGTCAAGATGAACGAAAACCAGGTCGATTATCAGACCATGACCCGGCTGTATGCCAAACAGAAATCAATGTTCATTTCGGCCCTTGGTCGCGTGTAATCCGAAGCTGGAGAGTTAGAACCATGGAACTTTACAAGGCTTTTAAAATCTCGG
Source organism: Thalassospira profundimaris (assembly GCF_003326795.1). Classification (GTDB taxonomy): domain Bacteria; phylum Pseudomonadota; class Alphaproteobacteria; order Rhodospirillales; family Thalassospiraceae; genus Thalassospira; species Thalassospira profundimaris_C. Next base: position 28,684 of record NZ_JPWI01000008.1, read on the forward strand.
CTGCCGGCATGCGCGCACAGGGAACCCGTCTTCGTATTGCTGCGGAAAACGTGGCCAACGCCGACAGTCTTCCGACCGCACCGGGTCAGGACCCGTATCGACGCAAGCTTCTGACCTTCAAGAACGTCATGGATCGTGAGGTCGGTGTGGAAATGGTCAAGGTCAATAAGGTAATGCCAGACCGTTCCGATTTTGGTATGAAGTACGAACCAAGCCATCCGGCGGCCAACGATCAGGGCTATGTTCAGACCCCGAATGTTGAAACGCTTGTTGAGATGATGGATATGCGTGAAGCACAGCGTTCCTACGAGGCCAACCTCAATGTGATCCAGTCTTCGCGCAGCATGTTGCTCAAGACCCTTGATATTCTGCAATAGGCAGTCGATATCCAAAGACAGTTAAGACGCTTAAGGAACAAGACCCATGGTCGCCAGCTTCAACGATGCCATTTCTGCCTACCGCAATGCGGCCTCGGGCAAGACCAATACCGTTGCGGAAACCGTAACCGGCACCGGTACGAAGGTGAATCCGGGGGAAAGTTTTGCCGACATGGTTCGTGGTGCTGCTCATGATGCGCGCGCGACCATGGCCAACAGTGAACAAATGACCCAGAAGGCCATCACCGGTGACGCGGAACTCCATGAAGTTGTCACGGCGGTTTCGGCAGCCGAGGTAACCCTGCGTACTGTGGTCTCGGTTCGTGACAAGGCTTTTGAAGCCTATCAGAGCATTTTGAACATGCCGGTCTGATCTTTTATGTGATCGACATCCTGTGACAGAACCGCACGTCAATCGTGCGGTTTTTTGTTTTGGGCAGTCGGGGATACAGGAAATCATGGCAATCATGTCGCCAAATCCTGTATGAATAACAGTGGTACTTCAATGTACTGCGTATGAAGGCGAGGCGGGAAGACCGATGGATCAAGCTGAAATCATGGATGTGGCCTATGACGCGGTGTGGACACTGCTGAAGGTGACCACGCCGTTGATGCTAATTGCGCTTGGTGTCGGTCTGATTATTGCGCTGTTTCAGGCCCTGACCCAGATTCAGGAAATGACACTGACCTTTGTTCCGAAAATCCTGGTGATTTTCATTGCCCTTCTGGTGTTGCTGCCGTGGATGATCACGGAGATGACCGAGTTTATGGGGCGGATGGTCGATCATTTCATCGGGTTACCCAATTAGCGACGAAACGGGGATGCTGGCCCAGAGCGCGTCCGGAACGCTTCTGATGCAAGGCGGTCAAAGACAAGATGGATCTTCAGGAGCTTCTTACGCTTAATGTCTATGTCGTCCTGATGACATTCGCCAGGGTGGGGGCGGCGTTTGCCTATATGCCCGGCATTGGCGCGCGTTCGGTTCCTGCACGAGCACGTCTTGTTTTTGCGTTCTGGGTTGCCGTGGTGATTTCACCGCTTGCCGGGCCGTTATTCCCGCCACAGCCGGCCGATGCACCATCGCTTTTGCTTGTGATCGGATATGAAGTGACGGTCGGGCTGTTTTTCGGACTGTTCGCACAGGTCATGATGGCAGGTATTCAGACAGCCGGGTCGATTATTGCCTATCTGTCCTCAATGGCGAACGCCTTTACTGCTGATCCGCTTTCAGGGGCGCAAAGTGCGGTGACGGGCAACCTTTTGATGCAGATTGGTTTGGTGTTACTGTTTGCAACCGGGATGGATCATTTGATGATTCAGGCGGTTTTTGAAAGCTATTCCCTGTTCCCACCGGGTGGAGTCCTTCCGGTAGGCGATATGAGCGAATTCTTTTCAAGGGCATTGAACGACAGTTTTGTGATTGCGATGCAGATGTCGGCACCTTTCCTGATCGTTGCCATCGTTTTGCAGATTGCCCTGGGCTTGCTCAATAAACTGATGCCGCAATTGCCCGTCTTCTTTGTTGCGATGCCAATTCAGATTGCGCTGGCCTTGCTTTTGTTGACCTTGGCCCTGCCATCCATGATGATGGCATATCTTGGATATTTCGAGAACGGGCTTGAGGCGTTTCTCAATCCGTAAGGCGGATTGGCCGGGCAAGGTTCCGGTATCCGCCCAGCATGAGTTTATGCATGGCAGAAGAAGACGACAGCCAAAAGACAGAAGACCCCACAAGTAAAAAGCTTGAGGATGCCCGAAAAAAGGGTCAGGTGCCGGTTTCCAAGGAAGTCGGTAACTTCATGCTGTTGTTTGGTGGTGGTCTGGTCATCCTGATGATGGGGCCGACCATGGCCCAGGGCGTGCGTGACCTTGCTGTCGGTTTTATCGAACATCCCCATATGCTTGATGTATCGAATGCCGGGATACCCTTGCTGTTCAAGGATGTCATTCTGGGCATGCTTTGGGTATTGGGCATTCCGTTTGTGCTTTTGGTGTTTTTTGCCGCTGCCGGGCATATCATGCAAAACGGTATTGTTGTTGCCGCTGAACGGATCGAGCCGAAACCCGACAAACTCAATCCGCTCAACGGGCTCAAGAACCAGTTTTCGCTAAAAACCCTTGTCGAGTTTGTCAAAAACGTCAGCAAGATTGTGCTGGTAGGGGTGGTTCTGACCGTCGTGATCATGCCCGAACTGCTTGATATCGAACTCTATCCCCAGATGTCGCTTGGCCTGACTCTTGAACGGCTTTACGACATGATTGTGATCTTGCTGATCGCGACAATTTCACTGACGGCGGTGATTGCCGGGCTCGACTTTGCCTATCAAAGGTACGAGTTCAACAAACAGATGAAAATGTCCAAGCAGGAAATCAAGGACGAATATAAGCAGACCGAAGGTAGCCCGGAAATCAAGGCCAAGGTCCGTCAGATCAGGATGCAACGCGCCCAACAACGCATGATGTCGAACGTGCCAAAAGCCGACGTTGTCATCACCAACCCGACGCACTATGCGGTGGCCTTGCAATATGATGTTGGTGCGATGGCAGCCCCGGTTTGTGTTGCCAAGGGGCAGGATAATATCGCGCTTAAAATCCGTGAAGTCGCCGAAGAACACAAAATCACGATCATGGAAAACCCGCCGGTTGCCCGTGCCCTGTTCGCAACCGTGGAAGTCGATCAGGAAATCCCGCCAGAACATTATAAGGCCGTTGCAGAAATCATCTCCTTCGTCTTCCGCCAAAAAGGCAAGAAGCTGGGTTAGGGCGAACAGCACCTGTTCAGTTTCCTGTCATGTTTCCCCGTCATAGAAACTGTAAAAATTCTGAATTGTAGCGATCTGGATCAAGGCAGATTTGGTAGGTCGCGATAATCTGAATATTGCAGTTCCCTTTTGGTGGTTATCATACTATACGAATGTAATGCGTTCTCGTTCGTGTGAGTTCGTGCGACGGTCAGAGATGGTGAGATTAATCTGATGAATTTAAGGATATCCGGGCAGATTTTCCTGTCTAATGCGATCATCGTTGTTATGTTGATCATCGTAGCTATTGGTATCGGTGCTGTTAATTCAGACGGCCGTCAGGCAACATCGGAGGCGGTAAGGATCGGTGTTGTTGCCAGCACGGATATCCCTGATCTGATCAAAAGTATCGAAGGCGCACGCTATAACGTCATTCAGGTTCAGCAATGGCTCAGCGACATTTCCGCAACTCGCGGGCTTGATGGCCTTAATGACGGTTTTGACGAGGCAGAAGTCGCGGCAAAGGGGCTTGCCGAGAACCTTATTGTCGCGAAAAATCTGGCCAAAAAGCTTGGTCAGACAGAACTGTTGAGTTCGCTTGATATCGTCGAGGCTGCCTTCCCTGCTTATTATGAAGCTGGCAAGAAAATGGCGCAGGGTTACATCGATGGTGGCCCGGAAGTCGGCAACAAGATGATGAGCAGCTTTGACGATGCCGCCGAGAAGCTGTCTGCGGCACTGGAAGTTGCGGTCGACAATACAGATACCTACGCGAGTTCTGTCGAAGCGGAACTGGTTGAGAAGTTGGTCGGCCTCGAAAAAAATGTACAGTCGATTTTCTGGCTGACAACATCTGTTACCGTTGCCTCGATCCTGATCTGTGCGCTGATTGCGTGGGTCATGCATCGCCGTATTTCCAGCCCGGTCGCCCAAAGTGTCAATATGCTCGGTCAACTGGCCGATGGTAATTATGATCTGTCGCTCAATAAATCGGATCGCAAGGATGAAATCGGGGATCTGGTTCGGGTGATGCATGTCTTCCGCGAGACAGGTCTGAGTAACCTTAAAATGCGCGAGCAGCAGGAAGCTGATCGCAAAGAGGCTGAAAAACAGCGACAGCAATCATTGATGCAGATGGCTGAACGGGTTGAAAGTGAAACCCGCCGTGTTGTTGAAATGATTTCCGGGCAGACCAATGAGCTTGCAAATGCTGCCCAGCGTATGTCGAGCTCGGCTGATCTGGTTCAGGGGAATTCCGAAACCGTCGCGGCAGCATCTTCGCAGGCACTGGCAACCGTCGAAGCCGTCGCCGGCGCGGGTGAAGAACTCAATTCTTCGCTTGGTGAAATCAACGGTCAGATTGCACGGGCCAACCGTGTCAGCGAAGATGCTGTTGAAGCAAGCCGTTCGACCGAAACCACGGTTTCACAGCTTGCCGACAGTGTCCGCGGCATTGGCGAAGTGGTTGAGCTGATTTCCGGTATTGCTGAACAAACCAATCTTCTGGCCCTGAATGCGACGATTGAAGCTGCCCGTGCCGGTGACGCTGGCAAAGGTTTTGCCGTGGTCGCGCAGGAGGTCAAAAACCTTGCGACCCAGACCAGTCGTTCGACTGATGAAATCGCCCGCCAGATTTCTGAAATTCAGGCGGTAACGGACTCTGCGGTCAAGGCTATGGCAATGATTGCCGAGAAAATTCACGAGATGGACGAAGTTTCGACCGCGATTGCTGCTGCTGTTGAAGAACAGAGTGCTGCAACGGCCGAAATCGCGCGCAACGTCAGTGAAACAGCATCAGCTTCGCGCGAAGTCTCGATGCGGATCAGCGAAGTTTCAACCGAGGCTTCCGAAACTGGTCGTATGGCCGCTGAGGTCGGAACGCTTGCACAGAATGTGGCAGACGCCGTCCGTGATCTGCGCGTTGTTCTGGTGGAGGTTGTTCGTACCTCGACATCCGATGTTGATCGCCGGACTTCCAAGCGTCATCCGTCTGTTGTCGAGATTTCCTATCGCTATGGCGGCAAATCCGGACGGGCCAAACTTGAAAACGTCTCGGAAAAGGGGGCATTGCTGGTGTCGAATGAAAACTTTGGCAAGGGCAGCAAGATCGATCTCGAACTTCCGGGCATTTCTGGTTCCATGCGGGCGGTTGTCCGCAATGTCAGCGACGGCAATGTTAGTGTCGAGTTTGATGGAACAAAACTTGACGAAGCACAGGTTAAACGCTTGGCGCGTTAAAAGACAAAGCATCGCAACGGGCTTGCATCGTCGTGATCGCCCGACAATCTGATGAGAAGGCAGGACCGGAAATGGTTCTGCCTTTTTGCTGTTTGATCAGCGGTGTTTTGTGTGGTTGGTCGAAACAGTGACGGCGCGGGATAAAGGTGTCGGCAAAACTTGCCGGTAGCCAGTCGCGTGATAACCAGCTAAAAGTATAGACTATTTTGATAAGTTATTGTCGTTAAAGGCGGTCGCGTGCTGTTTCGGGGGCTCATCCTTGCTGTAAGTGTCGCATTTGTTGTGTTTGTCTTTGTCCTGATGGATGTTCTGGCAAAGGCAGGCCTTGATGCGCGTTTAATGTGGATCATCGGTGCGATGGTCACGGGCGTTGCCATTATTTCGGTGGCGGCGCTGGCCCTGTCTGCGCGCTGGCGCAATGGCGGTCATTCCGAGCTCGGACCGCTGATTTCCGGTTTTGGCAAATCCGACATCGGCATTGCGCTGATTGATGCCTATGGCCGCACCCTTTATGCCAACCCTGCCTTCTCACGCAAACTTGGTATCGAACCCGGATCGGACATGTTGTCCGCGCTTGAAGCGCGCCTGTCGTTTCTGGGGATCGGGAGTGACGATCTGGCCGAACTGCGCACACGTGCAATGCGTGGTGAGAGCGGTCAGATGTTTGTTGATCTGTCGCGTTCTGAAAAGTTCGAAGCCGATAACGCAACTTCCGAAGATGCCGCCGCGCCTGACGGCGGCGAAGCAGAAAATACTGACGTCGATAACACGGTTGATGCAGCCAAAAATGCGGAAGCGGGAGCAGTTGTCTGCCTGCGCATTTCCGTGACCGAGGCAAATGCCCGTGCCGGTCAGATGCTTTGGACGGTTGATGGTGTTGATGGCTCTGTCATGTCGGAAAGCGGTGCTTCGCTGTTGCTGCCATCGACCGAAAGCCAGCCCAGCTTTGCCCTGTCTGCACCGATTGCGCCTGAAATGGTGTCGAGCTTGCCGGTTGCCCAGGCCGCGGGCGGGTTTGAGCATGCCGATCAGATGATTGAACGGCTTCCGGTGGGGGTATGCGGGCTGGATGAAGAAGGCCGCATTCTTTATCTCAACCGTCGTCTGGCAAGCTGGCTTGGCGGGGAACCCGAAGAGTTCAATGACGGTACGGTCGAACTGGCTGACCTGATTGTTGGCGACGGGATCAACGGTGAAGTCAAATTCAAGGTGTCTGGCGGTGAACCCATTCGCTGCTTTGTGACCCATTCGATCAATGCACCGGGCACAGGTCCGGTCCGCAGTCAGGCCGTGATCTTCCCTGATCCGATGCCCGCCCATGAATGGGAACACGCCCTTGCCGAGACCGAGCGCCGGGTGCGCTGGTTCTTTGATGAAAGCCCGCTTTCGATCGTTCTGGCTGATATGTCGGGCACGGTGACCGATGCCAACCGTGCATTTATGCAAACCGCCGGTCAGAAGCATTCCAATGTCGTGGGGCGCTCGATCCTTGAGCTGATCCTGCCCGAGGATCGTGATGAAGTGGCCCGCTATTTGTCCAAGGCCGTGATGGGCATGGGTAAGGGCGGTCAGATCGAAGCCCGCCTTGCAGGTGCCCGAGGGGTGGCCGCGCAGATTTATCTGCAACGTGTGGCGGGCCGCTCAGGCGAAGCCGGGGCGTTGCTTCTGAACTTCCTGGATACGACCGAACAGAAGAACCTGGAAGAACAGTTCGCCCAGTCCCAGAAAATGCAGGCTGTCGGTCAGCTTGCCGGTGGGGTGGCCCATGACTTCAACAATCTTCTGACCGCGATGATCGGGTTCTGTGATCTGCTGCTATCGCGCCATGGGCCGGGTGATCCGAGCTTTGCCGACATCATGCAGATCAAACAGAATGCCAATCGTGCTGCCAATCTTGTCCGGCAGCTTTTGGCGTTTTCCCGTCGTCAGACCCTGCAGCCGAAAATCATCAATATCACTGATGCGCTTGCAGAAATGTCGAACCTGCTGCGTCGTCTGATTGGCGAGAAGATTGATCTTAAAGTCACCCATGGCCGTGACATTGGTCTGGTCAAGGTCGATCCGGGCCAGCTTGATCAGGTGATCATTAACCTTGTCGTCAATGCGCGCGATGCCATGGCGGGTGAGGGCGGAACGCTGACGGTTCAGACCAGCAGCGAGATCGTCGATGAACCGACTGCAACCGGCACCGAAGTCATTCCGCCCGGCGATTATATCGGCATCAAGGTGACCGACACCGGCATCGGCATTCCCAAAGACAATCTGACCCGCATTTTCGAGCCCTTCTTCTCGACCAAGCAGCGTGGCGAGGGGACCGGTCTTGGTCTTTCGACGGTTTATGGCATCGTCAAACAGACTGGCGGCTTTATTGCGGTCAATAGCGAGGAAGGCAAAGGCACGACCTTTACCATCTATCTTCCGCGCTATGAGGCGACCGAACAGGAACTGGCCGAAACCCAGGCCGTAACCGAAGAAGCCCCGTCACGCGATCTGACCGGGACCGGTGCGATCCTTCTGGTCGAGGATGAGGATGCAGTGCGGACCTTTGGCGCGCGTGCCTTGCGCAGCAAGGGCTATGACGTGCTCGAAGCCAATAATGGTGAAAACGCGCTTGAGGTCCTCAACAAGACCGACAAGACCATTGATCTTGTGATTTCCGATGTCGTCATGCCCGGCATTGACGGCCCCAGCCTGATCCGCATGCTGCGCGAGAAAAAACCGGAACTCAAAGTTATCTTCATCTCGGGCTATGCCGAAGATACCTATCGCGACGAGCTTGACGAGGAAAACGGTGTGCATTTCCTGCCCAAACCTTTCTCGCTCAAGGATCTTGCGACCAAGGTCAAGGAAGTCCTCTAATCACAAAAAAGGCGACCAGCATGCGGTCGCCTTTTTCTTTTGTTCTTCGGCGTGATCTTGTCACGGGATATCGGGCATTTGGGCGCGCGGGCGCATCCAGGCGGGCACAAGATTCAAGACCAGTGCGCAGCCAACCATGATCGTGACCCCGCCTGCGAACTGCATGGCGGAAAGCTTTTCATCAAGTACGGTGGCACCAACAAATACCGCGATCACCGTCACCAGAAACTCCACACTGATAGCCCGTGTCGGGCCAATGGATGCGACCAGTCGGAAATAGACGATATAGGTGCAAACACTCATCAGTACGGCCGCGATGATCAGATACATGTAGTCTTCTGCGACCGGTGTGCGTTCAAGCGGTACGGCAAGGATCAGTGGCAAGGTCATCAATCCGCCAGTCAGAAATGCGCCGATGGTGGTTTCCCAATTGCCCGTTTCGCGCAAGTGACGGCTGGCATAGTTGCTGCCAAAGGCGGCGCAGAATGCAGCTAGGACGGATGCCACACATCCCAGTGCAAATTCGGTCGTAACCGGAACAGCTGGAAAACCAACCAGAAGCACTATGCCGCCAATACCCAGAACAAGACCGGCAAAGCTTTGACGGGTGGCGCGTTCAAGGCCCCAAAGCTGGCTGATGATCATGGAAAACAGTGGAATGGCGGCAACAAAGATCGCCGCCATGGCGGTTCCGATCCGCGGGGCCGCATAAGACAGCCCGATCAATTGTCCGGCAACCGTGGTTGCCCCGACAATGGCAAACGGACGCCAGCCAGCCGCGAAATCCAGCTTCCGACGAAACAGGCGGGCCAACAGATAAAGCGATCCGGCGGCGATCAAAGCGCGGAACGTGACAGCGCCCACCCAGCCAAAGGCTTCAACGATTTTGATAACAACAAGGAATGAAAATCCCCACACGATGGCAAGGAACAGGTAACGGGCAATATCCCCGAATTTCATTTGGTCGACGTCCGGCGTTGGGGCACCTTCATCCGTCAGGGATGTGGCGCGACATTTTGAAAGACCGGGGACGTGTCATGGTGGTGGCGCAGGCCCCGAAGTTGCGGCAGGTCACCGCGACGCGATGGTGCGTGGGGCAATGGATTTGGTCAAGCGCGAAAAGACATCATGATGTCGTATTTCTAGATATAGCCAAATGACCGCAGCCGTCCTATCCTGACGAACAGCAAATCAGAATCGCTTGATAGAATGTAAAAGGTGTCGCTGAAATCGTGACGATTTGTTTGGGCCGCCATAGCCGGGAAAGCGGACGCCCTGCGACAAACAAGGTGACGCCAAATCACAAACGCGGTTTCGAACGAAACTGTGTTTTTGCAGCATACACTTTGCTCGGGCTGGTTTTGTCACTGGCTTCTATGTCACCGGTTCAGGCTGATCAGGTTTGTCTGCGTATTGCATTGCCGGAAATTCACGTCGATGACCAGAAACTGGAACTGTATCGTCGGGTGATGGAAGAGGCCGGTCTGTGTGTTCGTCCCGTCGCATTGCCACAAATAAGGGCATTTTCCGAGATCCGTTCCGGGGAAATTGATGGTGTGTTTGCCGCGCGGGATGATCTTCACGAACAGTTTGACGTGCCGATGGTGCATGGTGAGGTCGTTCTTGGCAGGCTTAAAGGTTTTCTGGTCGTAAGCAACGGCCCGATAGCTGGCATCCAGGATCTGAACAACGAGGTTCTTGGCGTGCCGTTGGGCGCGACCTGGCCAGAGAAGCTTATTGCGAACTATCCGAATGTTGTCAAAGTCCCCAAAGGGGCAGATATGCTAAAGCAGATGCTTCAAGAAGGGCGGATTGATGCCATGTTGCTTGACGCCTATTCGCTGGAAATCTCTGGGGGTGTTCCCGACGGGTTTAAGGCTGTCCCTGTTGACGAGTTCTTTGTTTATAGCTGGCTGAAAGCAGAATTTGCCTATTTGATGCCCCGGTTTGACATGGCAACTGCGAATTATCTTCGGATCGTAAATCCCTAGGCTGCGACGGTACGAAGCCATGTGATGTGCGCGATGTCCTGACTGGATATTTTAAATCCACGGTGGTGATTTAGATTTCTTGCATGTTTGTTTCGTTTTTATCTATAGTTGAATCCGGTTGGCGGTAACATTCCGCCGACAAGACCAAAAAAGAATACGAACAGGTCCGGTACTCAGTAAATGAAGACCGGAAAACAGGCGAGAAACAGTACATGAACAAGGTTCGATAAATGAACCTGTCGTGATGCTGGCTTGGGGGTAAGAATGGCGAAACGCACGTCGACCGGGATCGCACGATCCTGCATGGTGGCTATTATTTTTATCGTGGCCTTGTTGCTATCATTTGAATTGCTACCGTCTGCGCAGGCAGATGGGATTGATGCGCCAGCATCCTTCGTGACCGTGTCAGAACATAATTGATTCCGACAGGTATCCGGCGCAATTACAATGGCTTTACCTTCCCGGTTCTGCCATACAGACAATCATATATGTGCCGTCGGCACCAAGGGCATGTGAACACCGACAACCAGAACAACTGAATTCCTTGCCTGATACGGAGCTGATCTGCTAAGTGCCTGATCCAAAGTGATTGAAAAGGTTGAGACCGGAGTTGCGTCGTTGCCGTTATCGTCCGTTGCCCGGGTTTTTCTGGCCTCGTTAGTATGCTTGACCTTTATGTCGTCAGCACAGGCGCGTAACTGTCTGTCTTTATCTTCACCAAACGACTATCTTGGCTTGAAAGTCGGCGAAGAGCTTGAACATCTTTTTGCCCTGCAGAGTCCCTGTTTCATTGTCAGTTACAATCCGGCTGCCAGATCGGCACAAATGCTGCTTGATGGTGAAGTGGATGGTGAATTACTTCGGATAGAAGGGTTCGAGCCATACAAGACAGCAGACATGGTTATGGTGCCGGTTCCCCTGATCATCGGTGAGGCCATTCTTGTCACCCGTGATTTCAAGGTGTCAGCGATTGAAGATATCTCTCAGGCTACTCTCGGGATACGTCGCGGCACAGAATGGTCAGATAGTTTGTCGCAAGGCCATGAAAACACGATCACTGTGCCGAGCTACGAATTGATGGTCGAGATGTTCAAAAAGGGTCGTATTGATGCCTTTCTGATCGATGATCTGAACCTTCGCGAATACAGGGATACACTCGCCGGGATGAACAAGGTCGTCCTGAAACAGAGCGGTGCCTATATCTGGCTTTCCAAAGAACATGAAAACCTGGTGCCGGACGTCGCCCGTATTCTGCGTGAATTTTACGCCCAAGGACATTCATTCGCAGGCCTGTAAGCCCGGATATTCCTTACATTTCCGGTGTGCGTGTGGATTGAGGATCAGCTTCAATCGCCTGATTTGAGCCCAGATGGGTGATGTCGATCGGGGCGTTCTGGTTCTGATTGGCGTAAACGCGCCCAAAGAAATCCGACAGCTGCTTGGCGACATCTTCGGGATGGCTGACCTGATGCAGGGTGAAGGTATGCCCGATCCGGTCGGTGATATGCAGATCACCATAATCAAAGATATTGCCGACAACACTTTTGCTGATGCGGGTGGATTTGATCGCCTCAAACCCGCGATCATCCTGATCTTTGCGCAAAACACCGCTGCGCGTGACAATCCGGTTATTGGTAATGACGCGTTCAAAAAAGAACAGATCACGGATCGCGGTCAGGGGCAAAAGCAGGCTGTCTTTTGCGGCCCGTGTTGAAACACCAAGGACGCGGCGCAGGATGCTCCAGACAATCGAAATGGCTGCCAGGATCAAACCGATCAGGGCAAAGGAAAAGACGAATTCATATTCCTCCCAGATCCGGTCAAGGGCGGCAAATGCCTCGGGCCCGGTCAGAAGGCTCCGGAATTCCGGCATCAGGAAATTGTAAATTTCACGCCAGTGATAGGACGCATAGATCAGGGCGGCAATCCAGATGATCTTGATCAAACCGGGGACGAGAACCGACACCGCCGATATCGGCAAATCCATGATCACGACTTCACCGTCATGAAGGTATCGGCGAATTCCCTTGAACGGTTTACCGTTGCTGTCTTTTTGTCGGGCCTTGGTCATGCTTGGATCCTTAAATGCGTGATTTCATGAACATACGATGCATGCAGAAATTCGCAAGAAGTTGCGACCGCGATGCCGTTAGCCCCGATAATTCAGATTGCAAACGCCCCCAAATTTGCGCTTATGGATAGCTGGCCCCCAACGCCCGAAGCCGGTCAAAAGTCCGGTATGATATCAATGACAGGAAACGCGCCCCATGATCCCCCTGTTTGGTGAGGCAGCCGCCTTTACCGCCGCCCTGTGCTGGGCAACATCAAGCATGATCTTTTCCAATATTGGCGGCAAGGCCGGGGCCCAGACGGTCAATCGCGGGCGGTTGGCCTGTTCGATTTTCTGTCTGACGGTTTTGCATTTGCTGCTTGAAGGATCCCCCTGGCCTGCGGCCGTAAGTTGGGAACAGCTTGGCTGGCTCAGCCTGTCTTCCATTGTCGGGCTTGTGATCGGGGACGCCATGCTGTTTCAGGCCTTTGTCCTGATCGGGGCAAGGCTTTCGATGTTGTTGATGTCGACCGTACCGATCATGGGGGCAGTTCTGGCATGGTTGCTGTTTGACGAAACCCTGCGCCCGATTGAAATCGCGGGCATCGCCTTTGGCGTCAGTGGTGTTCTGATTGTTATTCTTGGTAAAAAGGGGCGACCTGTCGGCCTCGGCGGGCGCAACTATGTTCTGGGGATTTTGTTCGGGCTTGGCGGGGCGATCGGGCAGGTCGCCAATCTGATCACCGCGAAATATGCATTGATTGATGGCTATTCCGCCTTGTCAGCGACCTGGATCAGAACGCTGGTTGCCGTCATTGTCATGTGGGGCATTGCCATCCTTTTGGGTCGGGTGCGACGGACCGTTACTGCCTGTATTGCACCTGATGTTGGCAAGTGGTTGCTGCTTGGGGCGTTAATCGGACCTGCTATCGGGGTGTGGCTGTCGATGGCGGCTGTTCAGAATGCCAATGTCGGGATTGCCTCGACATTGATGGCTTTGCCGCCAGTCTTGCTGATCGTCTATGAAGGACTGGTCATGCGCAAGCCGGTCGGCTGGCAGGCCGTTGCTGGAACCTGCCTTGCCTTTGCCGGTGTTGCACTATTGTTCATGCACTGACAGTTTTTTCCAGGCATGTTGGCGCCAGATCAGCAAGCCGCCAAACAGGTTGGCCAAAAGGCTTAACCCGAACAGGATATCTGCCCAAAGGGGCAGGTCAAACAGCGCAGAGGTGCCTTGCATTGCATTGGATGATGCATGTTCGGTTTGTTCGGGGTTCGGTGCGCTGTCCGGCTGATGGCTTAGTTGCACGACATGCCCCATGCCGTCAGCGACCTTTAAGTGCCATTTTCCGGCGGGACCGTCCGTTTCTGAGGCGGGGTCTACGGCAAAGGCGAAATGGCCCGTCCGGTCTGTACGCGCCTTTTGCCAGATTTTCCCGTCCGGAGCGGTAATAACAATTTCGGCAAAAGCCATCGGGCTTCCGTCGGTATAGCCAAAGCGATAGCGAACCGTCGTATCGCTATCGACCAGCTGCCATCCAGCCCCATGGGCAAAAGCATCTTCTGGTCCGGCAAAAAGCAGGACCAGAAGAACTGGCAGCCATCGAAGAGGGCGTGCGAACATTATTCCTGACCATCCACATAGAAGCTCAGCGTGGCACGCAGGTTGTGAACCCGAACATCTTCTTGCGGGTCGGAAACGTCGGCTGCGACACGTACAACCCAAAGACCCGGTGACGAAATGCGGACTTTGGCAATTGCACTGCCGTGCTCGTCGGTGAGTGTTTCACTGTAATAGGCCCAGGATGACGGGGTATCGGTGAACCCGGCATAGGTCGCAAGAACAGTTGTCGTTAAAGGGTGGCCATCCAGCAGAATTTGAAACTCGGCATCGGCCCCGATTGCGGTTTTGCGCGGATCGGCAAGCGGCACGATTTCAAGTTTGTCACCAAGTGCTGCGGTGATGAGGTCGTTTTCTTGCGATCCGCCAACCAGGTGTTTGGCGAATTTTTCATACCGCGTTGATGTGATTGCATCGGCATGCTGATCAAGCCTGCCTTCAAGCCAGCCGTCAGGCGTTTGCGACCACACGACCGGAAGGCGATGGCTATGGAGCCAGGCTGATTGATCAGGATAGGTAAAGGACGCCACAAGATTGGGGGCATCGGGGTTTGTGACCACTTCAAGGTCGGTTTTTCCCGCTGGTGTGATCAGTTGGGCGCGCACATGGCTGGTAGCTTCGGCCTCTTCGGGGATGCCGAACTGATGGGTCGAATCCATCGTCAGGACCGCACTGCTGCCGGGGGCGACATCTGTCTGGCTCGTGCGGGCAATGAATTCATGGGCTGCCGCTGCGCTGCCCAAAAGGCATCCGGTCGCACCAATTATCAGGGCGCGTGCGAACTTTGATTGAAACATCTGCTATCCTTTGGGAAATTAGGTCTGTAAAACAGGTGGTATGAATTTTTCAAAATTGTTCATACATGTCAAGACGATGATTCTGAAAGGGAATTGCCATGACCCGCGTGACGGTATCGATTGAAGACGATCTGATGGAGGCCTTTGACGCCTTCCTCGAAGGCCGTGGCTATACCAATCGGTCCGAAGGGTTCCGCGATCTGATTCGGGAAAAGCTTCAGAACACCAAGCTCAGCGAGGATGCTGACGGCGTCGGTATCGCCGTTCTGAATTATGTCTATGACCATGAAGAACGCATGCTGGCATCCCGTCTGATGAGCACCCAGCATGAACACCACAACCTGACGGTCTCGACGGTGCATTTCCACATTGATCACGATACCTGTCTTGAAAGCGTGACCCTGCGTGGTGCGTTATCGGAAATTCGGACCTTCGCCGACAAGGTTCTTGCCCAGCCCGGTGTCCGTCACGGACAGCTTTATACGGTTCCGGGCGAACTGCATGTTGAAACCCATCATCATGGCAATGATCATCATGGTCATGCGCATAAGCATGAACACCTGAAAATCACCAACTAAAGACAGGTTTCTTATCCGGAAATGCTGCACCCCGACCGAATTCTGGTCGGGGTTTTTGATTCTGGCGATAAATTCTGGCATCGAAGAGAAAAAGAACAAACTTGCAACATCCGATTTTTTATGAGAGTGTTCACATTATGTTCTCAAGCGTTCTGCTGACGTGAACAGGGAAAACAGTCTGTCTGGGCAGCAGGTTCTTCAAGCGGTGGCGTTCCGCATTTAGGTCCGGGGAACCGCCTGCGTTGCATCCTACCCGGCCCTGTGGAATAAGAGAGTTCGAGCAATGATTCAGACCGCGCTGCATTTGGTGGATAAGGATACTATGGATAAGCAGAAGGCACTCGAAGCCGCCCTTGGGCAGATCGAACGGGCATTTGGCAAAGGTTCGATCATGAAGCTGGGTCAGCGGGATAGCGCCGTTGACATTTCAGCCATTTCGACCGGTTCACTCGGTCTTGATATCGGTCTTGGGATCGGCGGTTTGCCGCGTGGCCGTATCGTTGAAATTTATGGTCCGGAAAGTTCGGGTAAAACCACGCTGGCCCTGCACACCATTGCCGAGGCGCAAAAACTTGGCGGGACCTGTGCCTTTGTCGATGCGGAACACGCGCTTGACCCGGGCTATGCCCGCAAGCTGGGTGTGAATACCGACGAACTTCTGATCTCGCAGCCTGATGCCGGTGAACAGGCGCTTGAGATTGCCGACACGCTGGTCCGTTCCGGGGCGATTGATGTTCTGGTCGTTGACTCGGTTGCTGCCCTTGTACCGCGTGCCGAGCTTGAAGGCGAGATGGGCGACACCCATGTTGGTCTGCAGGCCCGCCTGATGAGCCAAGCCTTGCGTAAACTGACCAGCTCGGTTTCGCGGTCGAACTGTATGGTGATCTTCATTAACCAGATCCGTATGAAGATCGGTGTGATGTTTGGCAGCCCGGAAACCACCACCGGTGGTAACGCGCTTAAATTCTATGCCTCGGTTCGTCTTGATATCCGCCGTATTGGCCAGATCAAGGATCGTGACGAGGTCGTTGGTAACCAGACCCGCGTCAAGGTCGTCAAAAACAAGATGGCACCGCCCTTCAAGCAGGTCGAATTTGACATCATGTATGGCGAAGGCGTCTCCAAGATGGGCGAAATCCTTGATCTTGGTGTTAAAGCCGGGATTGTCGAGAAGTCGGGTTCATGGTTCTCCTATAACTCGACCCGGATCGGTCAGGGCCGCGAGAATGCCAAGACCTTCCTGCGCGAGAATCCGGAAATGACCCAGGAAATCGAAAAGAGCATTCGCGAGAGTGCCGGTCTGATTGCCGAAAGCATGACCAATATGAGCGAAGATGAACCGGTCAATGACGATTGATCGAGCTGATTTTTCAGCTTAGTTTTCCAAAGGACGGGCCGTGATTGCGGTCCGTCCTTTTGCTTTTGGACGTTAATATAGCTGCCACCGGTCAGGAGCCCCGCCATGATCACCTGCTATCTGAAATATATCATCGACAGCCATAAAATCCCCGAGTTCGAGGAATATGCCAAACGCTGGATTCCCATCGTCAACCGCATGGGCGGCACGCATCATGGCTATTTCCTGCCCCACGAAGGGGCCAGTAACGTCGCCTATGCGCTGTTCAGCTTTCCGAGCCTTGCCGAATATGAAGATTATCGAACCCGTATGGCTGATGACGGGGAATGTCAGGAAGTCCTGAATATGGAAGTTCGGAACCGCTCGATCATTTCCTATGAGCGCAGCTTCATGCGCCCGGTGATGGGCTGACAACGGTAAAAAGGGATACCCTACAGGGTCAGTCAGCTTGTGACTGTTGTTGCCACTGGCTGGGCGTCTTGCCAGTAATGCGCAGAAATTCCCGATTGAAGTTTGACTTGGTGTTAAAGCCACTCGAAAGCATGGCCGTTGTCACATTCTGACCGCGGCCAAGTTCGTTACAGGCATGTTCGATCCGGAATTTATTGATATAGCGCGATACGTTTTCACCGGTCGTGGCGTTGATCGCGGCCGAAATCTGCTTTAGCGGTATACCCATACGCCGCGAAATGCGCGCAAGTGTCAAATCCGGGTCGAGATAAAGCCGCTGCCCCACCAATAAATCCTCAAGCTGGATCATTGTGGATTTGTGTTCTGTGATGTCGACGTTTCGGGGAATGTGGCTGGATGCCGGATTTTCCGGCGGATCGTTTGTATCGATATCAATTGCAATATCCGGGGAAAGACACAGAAAGCCGATGGTGAGCAGAGCCATCGAAGATGTGACACTTAAAATGACACCGACAATCTGATCATTTCCGCCTGTCTTTGCGGCAATGATCATAACGTCACTTATGGCAGAAGCGATTAATGCCAACGCGATGAAACGCCAAACCAGTGATGGTATGTGGCCCGAGGCCAGTCGCATATGTGCAAAATCGCCAGCTTGGCGATGAAGCATGACCAAGATCGCGCATCCATACCCTACAAAAAGACTGCAAAGTACCACATCAATGATTGCAGGCAAAAAAAGCACGCACAGTAAAACAACGGCCGGTACCAGAAAATGCAACCAGTCCCGGCTATGCAGTCGGATACGGATACTGGCTTCGACAAATGCAATCCATGCCAGAGCGGGAATTACCGACGCAGTAACGGGTTGAAGCCACCTTAGACTGGTGAAGCCATAATATTGCACAGTCCCAACCAAAACACTTTGCCCTGCAGACGCAAGCAGGAGCGCCATAAGCATCTTGGGGGTTTTTCCCCCCACGGCCGCGCGGACAAAAAGAAAAACCAGAACCAGGGCAACAATGATTGGGACAGGGAGGACAAGCATCGGACAGTCAGTTCCCGACAAAGGTATCAAAACCGGTTTTGATACGTTCACAAACCCGTTCGAGGACGCAGGAAATTCTAGTTTGCGCCAGAAGGTTCCCACAAGCTTAAACTGCGAACAAGGAACCTGATCATGAAACTTAATTATGTCGTCGTCCTGCTTTCCCATCTTCTGGTGGCGGGTTTGTCCCCATCGTTTGTTCACGCAAAACAGCAATCAGATTACCCCGGATATGATCGGTTCGATGTGCGGGCAGCCCATCGTTCCATGCCATTGGCAGCATCAGTCTGGTACCCGGCTGATACCTTCATTTATCGTGCTCCTGTTGGCGGGAACGTCATCTGGAAAGGTACGGATGCTTATATTGGTGCTGCAATCGCGCCGGGACGCCACCCCCTGATCCTTCTTTCCCACGGTTCAGGAGGAAATATGGACGGACTTGGCTGGCTGTCTTCACAATTGGCTTTGCGCGGGGCGATCGTTGTTGCGCTAAACCATCCAGGTACAACATCGGGGGACTCTTCGCCCCGACGGACGCCATTTGTAGGTGAACGTGCTGAAGATATCAGTGCCACTCTTGATCAGATACTCTCCAATCCGGCTTTTGCCCCGTACATTGATCCTCGGAATATCGCGGCAATCGGGTTTTCTTTAGGGGGGACGACGGTGCTGAGTCTTTCCGGGGTGCAGTTCGATCAGGCGCTTTATGCTCAATATTGTAAAAGACTTGGTGATGCGGCGCAGGATTGTGACTTTTTGCGCAAAGGCGGTGTAGATGTCGATCATTTGCCAAATGACTTCGCCGCTTCGAAGTCGGACGACCGGATCAAACGCATCGTCGCAATCGAACCGGGCATGGGGTTTGCAGCCACGCAGGCCAGCCTGTCGAATGTAAGCAATGCCATATTGTTTGTTGGCCTTGGTGATGAAGACAGGTGGGCGGCTACCGACTTTGGCCCTTCGGGCAGCAATCTGGTTGCACGGATCAAAAACGCATCCTCGGCAATCTTTGCACCGGCAAATCACCTGACGTTTCTTGCGGAATGTGTGCCGGGGGCGGTTGAACTTCTGAAAGAAGAAGGAAGCGATCCAATTTGCTCTGATCCTCCGGGCACAGACCGTGGCCAGATTCATCAAAGGATTGTTACAGCGATTGCTGAATTCCTGAACCTGCCGGGGTCCTGAATTCGGGAAAGCTTCAAGGAAAAAGGAGGACCAATATGTCCTCTTTTTTTTCCCTGCCTCAAAATGATCACGATTGGTCAAGGGGCCCGGAATTAAAAGGGTTGAGGCTGCCTTAATTGTTTCAAATCAGGCAATTGGCGTGAGTTGCGGGAACATCACCCGTTTCTTCCCGTTTTGAGTGTTGTGAAACATTTCACTTACGAGCAAACAGGAGAACAAACATGTCGGACCTGATGAAAAAGATTTTTGCCGTTCTGATGATTGCGGGTATGGGCGTTGGCCTGGCCGCTTGTGAAACCGCCGAAGGTTTTGGCGAAGACGTCGAAGACGCCGGTGAAGCCATTCAGGATAGCGCACAGTAAATGTGACCGTCCGAAAATGTGACGGTCTGATCCGTTGCCAGATGTGCAACATCCCCCGCTCATCACAGGAGACAGGCCATGTTAGGTTGGGCCATATTCTGTCTGATCCTTGCCCTTATTGCCGCCGTTCTGGGATTTGGTGGTCTGGCCGGGACATTCGTCGGGATTGCCAAAGTCCTGTTCTTTGTCTTTATCGTGCTTTTTGCCATTTCACTTCTGGTGAATGCGCTGCGCGGTCGTCGTCCGCCGATGTAGGCCGATGATGCAATTCCAGGATTGGCCGTCCGGAACCCGGATCGGCACAAGGTCAGAAGGGCGCCATAATGGCGTCCTTTTGGTCTGTAAGGGTGATCGGGGCAAAGGGCTGCGTTATCAGTTGTAAGCTGTGCGCGGTCACGCCAGAATGGCCCCATAATCAATAAGCGGCATCTGATCCGCCCAGCTACGGAGCAACCTGGTACGATGGTAATGATAACGAAGCGTTTGTTGGCACTTGCACTGGTTCTTGGCCTTGGCGTGGCTCTTTCAGCCTGCGAAACCGCTCAGGGATTCGGCCGCGACGTGGAAAAGCTTGGTCAGCAAATTCAGGAAGGCATTAATGACTAACTCCTTTGTGGAGTTCTGAAGCGAACGGTTGTTCTATACGTCGTTGCAGGTCGCCGATATTGGCGACCTTTTTGCGTTCCTGGGAGATCCCGTCGCAATGCGCTTTACCCATTGCGACAAAACAATTGATGACTGCGAAAGGCGATTGAGTGCCTTTGAGGCGCGCCGCAAATCTGACGGTTTCGCCCCCTGGGTGATCCGGTTGCGTCAGGATCAAAGAATAATCGGCTGGGGTGGATTGTATATCGATCCGTTCGATCCTGACTGGGGGCCGGAACTGGGATATTTCTTTAATCCCGATTTCTGGGGGCAGGGCTATGCCACAGAGCTGGCAAAGACCGCAATTGATCATGCCCGCCACCAAACAGCCATTCCCGTGTTGACGGCTTTTGCCCATCCCGGAAACAGATCATCTGCCAAATTATTGCGTCGACTGGGTTTTGAGAAGCTTGGCTTTGTGAGGCAAATGAACAGGGATCGGTTTTCAATGGTCTTGAAGACTGTATAGCATCCAGCGGTTTCGAGCATGAGCCAAGCCGTAATCTCATAAATCTTGATACAATTGGCGCTGAACGCTTTCGCCTGACTGGACAGGGCAGGGCCGACCCGCTAAATAGGGCAGTCCGTCCGCCAACACGGCGGATGAATTTGTTCCGCGTTTTCCGGGTTGGAGAGATATGCAGACCGTTAACGATATCCGCACCACGTTTCTGGAGTTCTTCCGCAAGAACGGCCACGAAGTCGTTTCTTCCAGCCCGCTGGTGCCGCGCAATGACCCCACCCTGATGTTTACCAATGCCGGGATGGTCCAGTTCAAGAACGTTTTCACCGGTCAGGAACAGCGCGATTATACCCGCGCGACCACCTCGCAGAAATGCGTGCGTGCCGGTGGCAAGCATAACGACCTTGAAAATGTCGGTCATACGGCCCGCCATCACACTTTCTTTGAAATGCTCGGCAACTTTTCGTTTGGCGATTATTTCAAGGAAAACGCGATTGAATTCGCATGGAACCTGATCACCAAGGAATATGGTCTTCCCAAGGACAAGCTTCTGGTCACGGTCTATCACACCGATGACGAGGCCCATGGTTTGTGGAAAAAGATTGCCGGTCTTTCCGATGACCGCATCATTCGTATTCCGACCTCGGATAACTTCTGGTCGATGGGCGATACCGGCCCGTGTGGTCCGTGCTCGGAAATCTTCTTTGACCATGGCGATCACATCTGGGGTGGCCCTCCGGGCAGTGCCGACGAAGACGGCGACCGTTTCATTGAAATCTGGAACCTCGTCTTCATGCAGTATGAACAGATGGCAAATGGTGATCGCGTTGATCTGCCCAAGCCGTCGATTGATACCGGCATGGGTCTGGAACGTATTGCTGCCGTCCTTCAGGGCAAGCATGACAACTATGACATCGATCTGATGCGCGCACTGGTCGAAGCATCGGCCGACGCCACCAATACCGATCCGGATGGTCCGCATAATGTGTCGCACCGCGTGGTTGCCGACCATCTGCGTTCGACCAGCTTCCTGATTGCGGATGGTGTTCTGCCGTCCAATGCCGGTCGCGGTAACGTTCTGCGCCGTATCATGCGTCGCGCCATGCGCCACCTGCATATGGTCGGCACCCAGGATCCGGTCATGTATAAACTGGTCCCGGCACTGGTCCGCAAAATGGGCGGTGCTTTCCCGGAACTGGTGCGTGCACAGGCACTGATCGAAGAAACGCTCAAGCTGGAAGAGCAGGGCTTTAAAACCATGCTGGATCGCGGGCTCAAGATGCTTGATGACGCGACCGATGGCATGGGCGAGGGTGCGACCCTTTCGGGTGACGTTGCTTTCAAGCTTTATGACACCTATGGCTTCCCGCTTGATCTGACCGCCGATGCGCTTAAGGCGCGTAAAATCGGCATCGATGAAGACGGTTTCTCGTCGGCCATGGAAGAACAGAAAGCCAAGGCCCGTGCTGCATGGTCGGGTTCGGGCGAAGCGGCCACCGAAGAAGTCTGGTTTGACATCAATGACCGTGATGGCGCGACCGAATTCCTTGGTTATGAAACCGAAACCGCCGAAGGCGTTGTGACCGCGCTGATCAAGGATGGTGCCGAAGTCAAATCCGCATCGAAGGGCGACGAGGTTGCTGTTCTTGCCAACCAGACCACCTTCTTTGGTGAGTCCGGTGGTCAGCAGGGCGATGCCGGTGTGATCAAAACCGAAAAGGGTGCGGTCATTGAAATCACCGACACCCAGAAAAAGCTTGGTGCCCTTCATGTGCATTTGGGCAAGGTTGTCGAAGGCAATGTTGCTGTTGGTGATGCTGCGGAGTTCCGCGTTGATCATACCCGCCGCTCAAGCTTGCGTGCCAACCACTCGGCAACGCACCTGCTTCATGCGGTCATGCGCAAGCATCTTGGTGGTCACGTGACCCAGAAGGGCTCGCTCGTCGCACAGGACCGCCTGCGCTTTGACGTATCCCATCCCAAGGCCGTAACCGCCGAGGAAGCCGCACTGATCGAAGCCGACGTTAACCGTCTTATCCGCGAAAACAGCGAAGTCACCACTCGTCTGATGACCCCGGACGAGGCGATTGAACTGGGTGCGATGGCGCTGTTTGGTGAAAAATACGGCGATGAAGTCCGTGTTGTTTCCATGGGCCTGCCCGAAAGCAACGAACACGCTTATTCGCTCGAACTTTGCGGCGGTACGCATGTCAAGCGCACCGGCGATATCGGTATGTTCAAAATCGTTTCCGAAGGTGCGGTTTCAAGCGGTGTGCGCCGTATCGAAGCCCTGACCGGTGCCGATGCTGCCAAATACATGGCCGCACGCGAAAACGTGCTGGCAACTGTGGCAGCTGATCTTAAGGCCGTTGCCGAAGACGTCCCGGCGCGCGTGAAGGCGCTTCAGGAAGAACGTCGTCGTCTTGAACGCGAAGTATCCGATCTGCGCAAGAAACTTGCGACTGCCGGTTCCGGTGGTGCATCGGGTGGCGATGCCTTCAAGGAAATCAATGGCGTCAAACTTGCCCTGCGTTCGCTCGACGGTATTCCTGCCAAGGAACTCAAAGGCATGGTTGACGAACTGCGCGATCAGATGGGTTCAGGTATCGTGGCCCTTGTTTCGGGTGATGGTGGCAAGGCGTCCATCGTGGTTGGCCTGACCGAAGACCTGACCGCAAAATTCAGCGCGGTTGACCTTGTCCGTATCGGTGTCGAGAAACTCGGCGGCAAGGGCGGCGGTGGCCGTCCGGACATGGCGCAGGGTGGCGGTTCCGACCCGTCACAGGCCGACGCCGCACTGGCTGCCATCGAGGCGCATGTGGCTGGCTAATGCCGTCACAGACAAAAGTATGAATAATGAAAGGGCCCCCGTTCGGGGCCCTTTTTTTTTCGGTTATGGAACTGGGGTACTTAAATTATATCTGCTTAATAAATCTTTTGGTTGCGGTACTTGTGTTCTCAGGTCTAACCTTTGGTTGCATTTGAAGGGGGGAGACAGATGAGACCAGAATATTTGTCCCAAGGTGAAGCAGCGCGATTGTTTCCAGTTTTGGCGACAACTTCGAAAGAGGGCAGAACAACCGCAGTCGTGCTAAGTTGTTTAACAAGTATTCATGAGTTCGGACAAAATTTACTGAAGTCATTAGGTGTTCGTGTTGGTCGTACCTCTACGATTGACGCCTTTACCGAGATTGTTTTTGCTGGGGATAAAACAGCGTCGAAAGATCGCCCGGATGGCCTGTTAATAGTGCAGACTGGAAAACGCGAATGGCGGGCGCTCGTTGAAACCAAGGTCGGTTCAAACCTGCTGGATGATGACCAAGTAGAAAGATATCGCAACCTTGCTAAATTGCATGGGGTCGATTGCGTAATTACGATTTCCAATCAGTTTACATCCAAGCCTGAAAATCACCCGTTGCAATCTGTTCGCAAAAGTCGGTCTCGTATTCCAGTCTATCATTGGTCCTGGATGTTCATTCTTACGACGGCAGACTTGTTGATAAGCAACGATGAGGTTTCTGACCCAGATCAGCTTTATCTACTCAATGAATTAAAGCGTTTTTTAACCCACGAAAGTACGGGGATAAAAGGTTTTGACCGGATGCCGCAAGAATGGACAGAGCTGAACAAGCTTGTCTCTGCATCTGAAGGGATACCAGCTAAGTCCGAATCAGCCCAAGTTGTTCTTGAAGCTTGGCATCAGGAAACCCGCGATCTTTCCCTTATTTTGAGTCGGCAGACCCAGACACTGGTTCGTGAGAAGCTCCCAAGAAAGCACATGGATGATCCGAACCTGCGTATGAAAGAAGAGTTTGCCTGTCTGCGGGAAACAAAACGTTTAGGTACAACGCTCATCATTCCTGATGCCGCTTCTCCTGTAGAGGTTTATGCCAATTTGATGACGCGCTCCATATCAGTGGAGATGTTCCTCAGGGCGCCGGAGGATAAGAAATCAACCAAAGCCCGCGTCAACTGGCTTCTGAGACAACTGAAATCTGTCGAAACGCCGGATATCCACATTCGTTTGATGTGGCCTGGTAGCAGTGAGGCTACGCTCTATCCACTCGAAGAGCTTCGGGAAGATGCCACGATTGCGGAAACCGGGAAAGAAGGTATGCAAGTGCTTGGTTTCCACGTTTTACTGTCGCGCAGAATTGGTGCGAAGTTTACGCAGCAAACCAATTTCATCTCATCCTTGGAAGAAATTGTTCCAGAGTTTTACAAAGACATTGGGCAAAACCTTGTCGCGTGGCGGAAGGCTGCGCCCAAAATCAAATCTAAACGAGACGGGGCGTTGGATGTCAGTGTTGATGCTCTGGAGGAAGAAGCCGAGGAAATGGCGTTGGAAGGCTGAGGCGCGAAAGTATGAATAATGAAAGGGCCCCCGTTCGGGGCCCTTTTGTTTTGTGTGATGAATGTGCCGATGTCAGGTTTGCCAGACTTCAGAATACCACTTTGCGCGGAGTGCGCGGGCGGATGATCTGCCAGCCAAGATTCATGCCCGCCGCTGCAATCAGAATGGCAATTGCGCCGATGATCTGGCCCATATCCGGGCGATAGCCAAAGGCAATCAGATCGACAATGATCGCGACCACCGGATAGATGAAGCTGAGTGATCCTTGCAAATGGGTTGGCAGTTTCTGAACCGCCCCATACATCAGCACATACATGATCCCGGTATGAACCACCCCGACCGTGATCAGTGATCCCCAGCTAAGCGCGCTGTCTGGCAGATTTTCAAGATCGGCAAACGGGACAAGCATCAGGATGCCGACACAGACCTGAATAAGGGCGATCAGATGCGGCGGCGTGCCTTTGAGCTTTTTGGTGATGATGGCTGCCGTTGCCCAGAAAAATGCCGCACCAAGCGCCATCAGAATGCCCCCGGCATAGTCCGATCCGCCAAGACCACCCTGGGGTTTTCCGGCAATGATCAAAAGCAGTCCGGCAAAGGCGATGCCGAGCCAGATGAATTTGTTGGCAGTCAGTTTCTCGCCAAAGAAGGCTGCACCAAACAGCACCAGCATGAAGGGCTGGGTGTTGTAAACCGCAGTCGATACCGAGATCGAGGCCATCGGATAGGACTGAAACAGCATGTACCAGTTCGTCACAATGGCAACACCGCCAAGTGCTGCCCAGCCCAGCATGCGCAGGTTCAAAAGCCCGCGCAAAAGACCCATCACCGTGCAAATCACCAGAAGGGATGCCGCGCCAAACACGCAGCGCCAGAAAACCACATCCATTGCCGGGCGGTCAGACATCACCACAAACCAGCCAATGGTCCCCAGAATTGTCATGGCAGCCGTCATTTCGATGGTGCCGCGTACTTGTTCTTTCATCGGAAAGCTCCGTTCAGGAATTCATTTGATGGCATTACTTTCCGCTTTTTGCGACCGGTTTTATATGGCTTGTGAAAGGTAAAATTGCCATGTAGCCTTTTTAATGAAAGCACGGTTACGATTTTTACGGGATTTATAAAGTCATGGATGAAATCGATCAGAAGATTCTTAAAATCCTGATGCGCGATGCCCGAATCTCGCAAAAGGAACTGGCGGCCAAGGTCGGCCTGTCTGCACCCGGTGTGGCCGAGCGGGTCCGTCGGCTCGAAGAGCGCGGGGTCATTCGCGGCTTTACGATTGATGTCGATCCCGAGGCACTGGGCTATCCGCTTCAGGCCATCGTGCGTATCCGGCCACTTCCGGGGAAGTTACATATCGTACAGCAGCTGATTTCCGAAATTCCCGAGTTTGGCGAATGCGACAAGGTAACGGGCGATGATTGCTTTGTCGCACGGCTTTATATCCGGTCGATGAAGGAGCTGGACGGTTTGCTTGATCAGATTGTCGACAAGGCCGAAACCAATACCGCCATTGTCAAATCCAAGCCGGTAGAACGGCGCATGCCGCCCCTGTCACCCAGATAGCAACGCATCCTTGTCAGGCGGATTGCGCAGTGCAAAGGCCGCCAGTTCGTCGATAAACACCCGTTGGCGCATCGGCATGAAATCGGTTTCATGCCAGACCGCATAGAAATCGCGCATTTCCGTATCCCAGTCGGAAAGGATCGGGACCAGAGTGCCTGCGGCAAGATCATCGGCAATGATGTTATGGGCAAACAGTCCAAGCCCGTGGCCTTTGCGGACCATTTTGATGGCCATTTCCATTTCATCGACATTGAACCGGCCTGTCGCGGGAACGCTTTCTTCGGTCCCGGTCTTGCGATCATAAAATCGCCAGGTCAGAAGCGGGCGGGAGATGATCATGTCGTGATTGGCAAGATCGGCCGGTGATGTCGGGTATCCCTTGCGTGCCAGATAGGACGGTCCGGCGCAGGGGACAAGCCAAGTGCCTGCCAGCCTGCGCATCATCAGGGACGGGCGGGTTTGTTTGCCGACCCGGATGGCGATATCAAACGGAAAGTCTTCTTCGGGCAGAATGGCGTTGGACAGGGTCAGATGCAGCTCAATCCGCGGATAGCGCGTCATAAAATCCGAAAAGAAATCGGGCAGCCAATAGTTGGCAAGATTGACCGGAAGCGCCAGACGCAGAAGTCCGGCGCATTGGCTTTGGCGCTGATCGATCTCGTCCAGCTGCAGGGCAAGTTCGGACATGATCGGCTTGATGCGGTTATAATATTCCCGTCCTGCCTCGGTCAGGGAAAAGATTCCGCCACCCCGATCAAGCAATTTGCAGCCAAGGGCAGCTTCAAGCTTTTGCAAGCGCCGACTAAGGGTCGCAACCGGAATGCGCATCTGGGTTGATCCGCGGCGCAAGCTGCCCGCATCTACCAGATTTGCGAAAATCGCGAGATCATCAAGATTTTGCAGGTGTTCCATTTATGGGAATTTATCTTCCAGTATTATCGTCTTTTCTCAAAAACAAGAATAGGGGATGTTTGACCCAGACGACAGCCCCAATATGAGGATCCGATATGTTCCCCCCGCAGATGCAGCGCTTTGTGTTTTCCTTCTTCATGTCGCTTTGGCTGTGTTTCCTGATGACCGGCATTGTCACCCTGATCAATACCGGCATTGATGCCGGATACCCGTCCCGTTGGGCGCGTGCCTTTATCGTTGCATGGCCGATCGGTTTTACGCTGGTGATGATCAGTGCGGGCACCGTCAACAGGATTACATCGCGCCTTGTTCGGCAGATTGCCTGAAACACAACAGACCCCCGACGCGCCACCAAAGACGCGCTTGAAAGCTCGGCAGTTCTGATTGCCGGGCTTTTTCTATGTTTTCCTGTTCTTCGTAATTTCAGTGTTCTGTCGACCTGTCATGCGGGCGTGAAACCCACCCATGCAAAAACGGTGATTGTTTAAATCAAGAAATTGAACCAAATTCGATTTTACGTCAAAAATGATCCATTGGCAGAGGGCCGCATTGGCATGGTTGCGCAAAACCGCATGGAAAAACGCCGGCAACGCGAAGAAATGATCCTTGATGCTGCAGGGGAGCTGATTGCAGAAGTCGGCTTTTTCGAGCTCAAGATGTCCGATCTTGCGCGGGCCTGTGATATCTCGGTCGGCACCCTTTATGGCCATTTTGCCAGCAAGGAGGATTTGCTGATCGGGCTTGCCGTTATGGCCGGTGCCAAACGGGCCGACAAGTTCGATATCGCACGCAATCACGATGGCAGTGCAATTGAAAAATACATCATCGCCAATTTGCTTGATCTGAGCTTTTCCATCGATAATCCGCAATTGTTCGAGGCCGAATATCTTGCCCTTGCGCCGTCGGTCTGGAAGCGTGCCACACCGGCCCGACATCAGGCGCAGCTTGATCAGATCAATGCCATTACCACCATGTTTCAGACCTTCCTGACCGAGGGTGAGGACGAGCTTGGCATTGCATCGGACATGACCAGTCGTAGCCGCAACCTTAACCTTGGAAGTTGGGGGCTTGGTTACGGGATCAATGTGCTGGTTCTGTCTGAAATTACCGACCGGCATTACGGTCAGGAGCTGCGCAAGAACGCGCTGGGTATCCTGTGTGACGGTCTTGCCGATCTGATGATCGGGGCAGGCTGGCAGGTGGATGATGCCCGCGAAAAGGTCCGCGCTCTTGCTGTCACCTATGCCAGTGCCAGCGCCCTTTGATGATGACTTGAATAGCCCGTTTACCCCTTTTACGACGCCACCAATAGCGCCCCACGGAGTTCCCCATGTCGCAGGAAAACAAGGCAATGTCGGCAGTCTTTCTGACTGTGCTGTTTGGCTTTGCCGGTTTCAGTTTGCCCTATCCGGTGTTCGGTCCGATGTTCCTGAAACCCGAACTTGGTTTTCTTGATCCCTCGGTACCCGAACAATATCGCACCATCCTGCTTGGTGTTGCGATGGCGCTTTATCCCATCGGGCAATTTATTGGCGCCCCCTGGCTTGGCCGACTTTCAGACAGGGTCGGGCGCAAACCGGTTTTGGTGGCATCCCTTCTGGGAGCGGCGAGTGGTTATGTTGTGGTTGCGGTCGGCGTGGCGAATGCCAATTTGCCGATGGTTCTGATTGGCCGTTTTGTGTCGGGTCTGTGCGAGGGCAATATGGCAATCGCACAGTCGATTGCATCGGATATCAGCAAACCTGAAAACAAGGTGCGCAATTTCGGCCTGATCACGGTTGCGATCAATGTCGGCTGGATCATCGGACCCCTGATGGGGGGCTTTTTCTCGGACCCGTCCATTCATCCGTCCTTTAACGTGTCCTGGCCGTTCTTCTTTGCCGCAGGCATGTACGGGTTTAACCTTCTGGTTGTCGCGGTTGTTCTGCATATTCCCGAATATGCGCGCCGTCGCGGGCGGACCAAGGATGATCAGATCGTTGCCGGGCGTTCGGTATGGGCGACGCTGCGTGATCCGGTATTGCTGCCGGGCTATGCGGTGTCCTTTGCCAGCTATTTTGCGATCTATCTGTTCTTCTGCTTCTTTGGCGTCTATCTGGTCCAGACCCATGACGTCACCAGCAGCTTCCTTGGCATGTGTTCGGCAATCATTTCGATCCCGCTTATTCTGGCCGGATTGACGGTGGAACGCGCGCAGCGTCCGCTCGGGCTTCGCGGGGTTGCGACCCTTGGGCATCTGTTGCTGGCCATCGGCCTGATTACTTTTGTTTTGCCGGATGGTCTGGTCTGGGTGTTTGTGCCGATGTGCATTGCCGCCTTCGGGATCGCATGGTGCGAAGTCACCACCAGCCTGTTCATTTCAAACGGGGCCGGGGCCCATGAACAGGGGCAGGCATTGGGTATTTACAGATCCGTCCATGTTCTGGCCGAGGCTGCAGCCGTTCTGACCGGCGGTGTATTGGCGGGGCTCAATAACACGTCGCCCTTCATGGTCGGCGGGGTGGCGGCCATGATTTGTGTGATCGGTATTCTGGGCTGGGTAAAGTCGCGCGCACTGACACCCGCACCCGCGGAAGTCGCCGCCGAATAATCCGGGTCTGATGATCATGGAAAATCATGAAACGCCCGCATCGTTTGCGGGCGTTTTTTGTTTCAGATATCTGTGAGATCGTAAGGGGCAAGGGCGGCGCGTGCCATCAGCGCACTGGCGGCATCAGTTCCCTTGCGTTTGTCATCGGGCATTTTTGCCAGATCATCGGCAAGGCTGCGGGTGATATCGAGTTCATCAAGATCAGAGCATACCTCCATCACGCGCGCCCAGATCGCATCATGATCCATCCCGCCCATGACGGTCAGGGCAATGGCCCGGTTCAGGGTGGCTTCGATATGGTCGGGATCCTGCGACAGGATTTGCTCGAAAGCTTCAAAGGCAGCGATCAGATGGCCTTCGCGCAGATTGATCACGCCCAGATCATTCGATGCGGCAAGCGACGAAGGATCAATCCGAAGCAACTGTTCAACCGCTCGCCGTTCGCCTTCAATATCGTCATTGGCGCGATAACAGGCTGCCATCAGGCGATGGATGGTTTGCGAACCCGGACGGTGATGGGCGGCGGTCTGAAGTGATGACAGGGCCGTTTCGCTGCGATCAAGTTCCAGCAAAGCCTGCGCACGCAGCGTCAGCAGCGCAGCATCGGTCGGTTTGGTTCGCAGAACAATATCGACATGATTGAGCGCGCTGCGCGCATCGCCATTTTGCAACAGGGCGCGTGCAATGTGATAGAGGCAGTCGGCATTGTCCCCATCAGATTGCAGCACCGTGCGATATTCGCCAAGAGCTTCGGTAATCGAACCTTTTTCGTGAAGGGCGCGGGCCAGACCAAAGCGGGCCTCAAGATTATCCATATCTTCGCCAAGGGCCTGACGCAGCATATTGATGGCGGCATCAAACTGTCGCCTTTTCAGTGCTGCAAGCCCCATATCTGCAAAGGACATTGCATTCATAACCGGTTTCCCAATCCATTCCTGATCCGTTGCCCGGATCTTTAGATTTATCGATCAACGATAGGATTATAAGGTCCGGGACGGGCATTGCCAGCCCTATGTCACCAGCCTTATGTCATAAGTGGTGATTGATTGCGGGCGATGCTTTGGAAATGTCGCGAAACCGCGATCATCGGTTCACAAATGCACGATGGATTTCTGTTTTCGTGGCCTGTGCCCAATCCACAACAAGATCAAAATTGGACTGTCGCGTCAGATCTGAATAGGGACCGTCATAACGGGTATCGTTTGACGGCGCGTATCCGGGCAGCATTTCGGTTGGTGGCAGGCGGAAGTCAAAGCCGTAGGAAACCGAAAGGAATTGATGGTCGCGGGCGATCTGAAATGTCGCAAAAAACATCGTGTCGGGATGCACTATTTTGCGATCGGCAAGATAGCTTGATGCTTGTTTGAAGTGTGGTGGTGTCAGATTGTCAAACCGGCTGACCAGTTCTTCAAGGACAAGGCAACCGGTTTCCGATGGGGAGGATGGCGCTATTTCCCTGAAGAACAGGGCATCGGAGTTTCGCGCACACCATTTTTCAGTGCCGGGATGGTAATCCGCGCCGTCATTGAGCGAAACTGTCAGAAAGATCAGGCCATCAAGGGTGTGGTCCTGCCCGATCCGGGCAAGAACAGCTTTGCCAAGGGGGTATGGGCCATCAGCGTCAAAGGTTTTGACACCGGCAAGTGTCCAGTTCCCCTTTGGCAACATGACCTGACCGTGTGGCGTTTCAATTTGCTGAACCATCACTGTCCCGATGGGGGGATTGTCCTTAAACAGGCTTTCGGCAAAGGCCGAAAATGACATCAAGAGACCCGTTAAAAACACCAGCAACAGTTTGATCATCGGTTTCCCCGCAATGGTCGTGCCGGGGGCATTGATATGCCGCCCGGCACGCATGCATGAATTCGCTTATGGTTTATGCAGCATCTTGATTTCCATGAAATCTTCAAGGCCAAACAGGCCGCCTTCACGCCCGATACCCGATTGTTTATAGCCGCCAAACGGGCTTCCAGGACGCGGGAAGGCACCATTGATGCGGATCATGCCAGCACGCAATTTGCGGGCAACGCGATCGGCCTTTGCGGCATCCGGGGTCTGGATATAGGCCGCCAGCCCATAGGGCGTGTCATTGGCGATCTTAATCGCTTCTTCTTCGGTGTCGAACGGGATCATGGCGACAACCGGGCCAAAGATTTCCTCACGTGCGATGCGCATCGTGTTGTTCACATCGGCAAAGATGGTCGGCTTGGTGTAATAGCCTTCATTGATCCCGTCAGGTTTGCCAACTCCGCCAGCCAAAAGGGTCGCACCTTCATCGATGCCCGCCTGAATAAGGGTCTGTACCCTTTCAAACTGAATATGGCTGACCAGCGGGCCGATATGATCGCCTTCAACGGACGGATCGCCGACCTTTGCGGCTTCGCCAACGCGTTTTGCAACCTTGAGGGCCTCGTCATAGATGGATCGCTGAACAAGCATCCGGGTCGGTGCGTCGCAGGTCTGGCCGGTATTGTTAAAGACATCAAGGACGCTAAATGTGATGCGGTCTTCGACATCAACATCGTCAAACACGATATTTGGCGATTTGCCACCAAGTTCCAGCGTGACGCGCTTGATGTTTTCCGCGGCATCGCGCGTAATCGCCTTGCCCGCGCGGGTCGATCCGGTAAAGGACATCATCGAAATATCGGGATGCTGCGAAAGGGTGGCACCGGCGACCGGGCCTGCGCCTTGCACAAGGTTGAATGCCCCGGCCGGGAATCCCGCCTCGTGGATCATTTCGGCATAAAGGGTGGCATTAAGCGGGGTGAATTCGGACGGTTTAAGCACACAGGTGCAGCCGGTTGCCAGGGCCGGAATGACCTTGAGCACGATCTGGTTGATCGGCCAGTTCCATGGCGTGATCAGACCGCACACGCCTATCGGTTCGCGCAAAAGCGTTTCACCATTATGCAGGGTTTCTTCAAGCTTCAGATCGCGCAGCACATGAATGAAATCTTCAAGATGGGCGGTACCGGCATCGGCCTGCTGTTCGCGGGCCATGGTGATCGGCGCGCCAAGCTCCATGCTGATGGTTCGGGCGACTTCCTCGTAGCGGCGTTTATAGATCGCAAGCAGGTTTTCAAGCCAGCCAAGGCGCTGATCAATCGTCGTCTGGCTATAGGTTGAAAAGGCACGCTTGGCCGCGGCAACTGCAAGGTCGACATCTTCTTCGCTGGCCAGCGTGATCCGGGTGATGACTTCTTCGGTGGCCGGATTGATGACATCCATTTTCTGGGACGAGATCGGATCAACCCATTTGCCATTGATGTAAAATTTGCCTGCGTTTTCCATTAAGGAAGCCTTCCTGATCATATGGTGGTGACTGGTCGGGTTATGTGTTCCCGACGCTGAGTGCCTGAATTCAGGTCCGTTCCCTCAGCCAGTTTTTGATAATCTCGCGGTGGCGTTCGCCGCTGTAACTGGCAAAATGTCCGCCATGGACGATCCGGACCGGCAAATCATAAAGCCGCTCCATTGATCGCACGTAATCCTTTGCATTTGCATGATAAGTGTCTTCGATCAAAGGTCCATCATAAACAATATCGCCAGAAAACAGAATGCCGGTGGCCGCTTCCCAAAGGGCGATGCCACCCGGCGAGTGACCTGGTGTGTGGATCACCTCGAAATGCCGGTCGCCAAGATCAATCACATCGCCATCCTCGACAATCCGGGTTGCTGGGGCCGCCTTGACCGCATAGGTGGTTGACGAATATGGCAGCGGCGGGAGTTTGGTGAAAATCTCGTCAGTGACGTAGGGATCGGCCAGCGTGTTTTTGCGGGTTGGTGCAGCCAAAAGGTCGGCCTCACAGCGGTGGCAAATCCGGTGATCAAATTCGTGGTGGCAACCGATATGGTCAAAATGGGTGTGACTGGCAACCGCCTGAACCGGGCGTTCGGTTACCAGCGGGACCCACTCGGTCAGCGACACCACGCCCATACCGCTATCGACAAGCATGTCGCCGTCGCGTCCGCGCACATGCCAGATATTGCAGCGATAAAACTCCTCGATAAACGGCTCGCTGATATAGGTGACATCATCGCCGACGGTTTTTGTGCTGTACCAGTCTTCGGGTTTTGCATGATCAAGGGGCATTATGCGGCGTCCTCTTGCGCTGTGGCGGCGGGATGACCGGGCAGGATTACCACCGATGCGGGATCAATGGTCAGATCAACCCATGCGCCCGGTTCGATGATGGCCGATTGCGGCATATGGGCGGTGATCACCATATCCGGATAATCCAGCGGACTCAGATGGGCACGATGATGGGTGCCGAAAAACGATCCGTCTTCAACCTTGGCCTTGCCCAGCGTGATGCGCGGGCCGGTCCCCGTGCTGGCACGAAAATGTTCCGGGCGAATGGCAAGGGTGATCTTTTGCCCGGGCTTAAGGGCCTGATCACCAAGCGCCGCGTTCGGCAAGGTGACCGCACCAAGCACCGTCTTGACCGAAATGCTTTCATTGCTAAGGGCCTCAAGTGTGCCGGGGATAAAGTTGACTTCACCCATGAACCTTGCCGAAAACAGGGTTCTGGGCCGCATATAGATATCTTCCGGGCGACCGACATCTTCGATCTTGCCAGCATTCATCACCACAATCCGGTCGGCAATCGCCATGGCTTCTTCCTGATCGTGGGTGACATGAACGAATGTGGTGCCAACACGTTTCTGGATCGCCTTGAGTTCATCCTGCATCTGACGGCGCAGTTTCAGATCAAGCGCACCAAGCGGTTCATCAAGCAACAAGACATCAGGTTCGACCGCAAGCGCGCGGGCAAGGGCAACACGCTGTCGCTGACCGCCGGAAAGTTCATGGGGTTTCTTGCCTGCTGATGCCTTAAGCCCGACCATATCAAGAAGTTCTTCGGCTTTTGTCTGGCGTTCGCGCTTTGCGACATTGCGCATCTTAAGGCCGAACGCGACATTGTCGCGCAGGGTCATGTGCGGAAACAGGGCATAATCCTGAAACATCGTGGTGGTCGGGCGTCTGGCGGGCGGAACGTCGCCCATATCGCGCCCGGCGATTTCTATCACCCCCTTGGTTGGTGACAGGAACCCGCCCAGAAGGGACAGCAAAGTGGTCTTGCCACAGCCCGATGGGCCAAGCAGGACAATGAATTCACCAGCGGCGATGTCAAGGCTGACATCATCAAGGGCGGTAAAATCGCCAAAGGTTTTCGTTGCATTGCGAATGGATACAGGGGCGGTCATTTCTTTGCCGTCCTTCTAAAGACAATCAGTTCAAGAATAAGCAGCAGCGCAACCGAGACCAGAAAGACAACGCTTCCGACCGCGTTGGTTTTCGGGTTCAGACCCGAACGCAGCATGCTCCAGATTTCGACAGGCAGGGTGACGTCAAAGCGCGACAGCAAAAATGCGATGATGAATTCATCCCAACTGAACGTGACCGACAGGAAGAATGCGGCAAGGATCGATGGCATCAGCATCGGGGCGGACACCTGTGTCATGACCTGCCATTCGGCGGCACCAAGATCGCGCGCGGCGCGTTCGATGTTCTTTTGATGGTCGCCCATGGATGCATAAATGATCGCAAAGCATAGCGGCAAGTTGATCATCACATGCCCGATCCCCACCGTCCAGAGTGACAGGGAAATCCCCACCCAGTTAAAGGTCGAAAGCAGGCCAAGGGCAATGATCAGATAACTTACCGTCATGGGCGCAACCAGAAGCCCGCGCTGCAAGCGCGATGCCGGAAGGACATAACGTGCAAGACCATAAGCCGCACAGAAACCAAGCACACAGGCAACCAGCGACGATCCGATGGCAACCATCAATGAATTGCCAAGGGCAGACATCAGGCGACTATCGGCAAAGACCTCGCCATACCATTTAAGGGTCGCACCGTTAAAGGGCGGGACGGGCAGGCGGCCATCCTGAAAGGAAAACAGGACAAGCACGGCGACGGGTAAAAAGATAAAGCCGTAAAGTGTTGCCAGATAAACCCAGGAGGCGATTTTGGAAAAGCGTGAAGAGATCATTTTATGTTCTCTCCATCTTGAGCCAGCGCGCGCAGGCAATATAGGCCAGTGTCACAACCGCCATCAGAATGATCGAAAGCGTTGCTGCCATCGGGAAGTCGGCCCGGCGACCAAGTTGCAGCATGATGACCTGTGGCAGTGCCAGTTCGTTATTGCCGCCCAGAATTTGGGGCGTGATATAATCCCCGATGCACAGAACAAATGTCAGAAACGCCCCGACCATGATACCGGGCAGGGTCAGCGGCAAGACCACATGCCAGAACACCTGAAACCCGTTGGCACCAAGATCGGCTGCGGCACGGCGATAGTTTGGCGGCATCTGCACAAGATTGGCATAGATCGTCAGGGTCAAAAGCATGACAAAGAAATGCACAAATCCAATCACGGTGGCGGTGCGTGTACTTGCCAGTTCAAGCGGCTCGGCAATCAGGCCGATATGAAGAAGCGTGTTATTGATCACGCCGTTCTTGGCCAGAACCAGAAGCCATGAATAGGACCGCACGACATAGCTGGTCCAGAATGGCAGGATCGCCATGATCAGTGCCATGCGCTGCCATTTTTGCGGGACACGCTCGGCAATGATCCATGCCAGCGGATAGGCCAGAACGACCGAGATGATGGTGACGGTGAATGTGATCTCAAGCGAGACGAAAAGCCCCTTAAGCAGATGGGCTTTTTCAAAAAACGTAATGTAATTGTCCAGATTGAACGCCATGACGATTTCGCGGCCCTTGCGGGTGGCAAGGCTGATCGCGGCCATGACGATGAACGGAATCACGAAAAACGCGATGGTCCACAGCAAGGCAGGGGTCACAAATCCCCATGCGCGGCGGTTTTCGCGTGTTTCAAGGGTGGCTTGGGCCATCACGGTGTCCTTTGCTAGCAACGTATCGGACAATGGATCCGGTTGCTATTTTGGGTGTCGTGGAGGGTTTGGTCGCCGTTGTGGCAAGCTTAGCGCAAGTCGGAACCATTGCCCCGCAAAAAGCGGGGCAATGGCAGGTGGCAATAAGCAAGGGAAGCTTACTGCTGGAGCATCTCGACCCAGGCATCCTGCATCTGGGCATCCAGATCGGCATCCGGGATCGGATAAAGCTGCGAGTTTTGAAGATAGCCCGCCTGATCATCCCATCGCAGGGCAGCTTTTTGCGCATCGGTCAAATTTACCCCGGCCTTGGCATTGGCGGGCATTCCCCAGTAACAGGACGAGGTCGCAAGACGTGCCTGTCCTTCGGGGCTCAGGATGTATTGAACGAATTTAAGCGCAAGGTCGGGCTTGGCGGACTCTTTCATCACGCCAATCGACTGGGCCCAGCGCAGACCGCCCTGTTTGGGGATGACCCAATCAAGGTTCGGTTTGTCCTCGGACAGAACCGCCGTGATCCATTCACCACCACCAACAAGAATATCGACCTCACCCGTGGCCAGAGCCGTTTGCGAGGAGACAACTTCACCAACCTGCTTGGAAACCTTCTTCATCGCAAACAGCTTGTCCTTGATCGCGTCCATATCGTCCGCACCAAGATCAGCCGTATCGATACCAAGTCCCAGTCCGACAAGACCGATCACCGGCAGGTAATAATCATAAATGGCAATGCGTCCGGCATATTTGTCTGACCAGATCACCGACATGTCTTCCATGTCCTTGGGATCAACCTTGGTCTTGTCGAACGAAATGGTGTTGTAGCCGAACTTTTCAGTGACGGCATAGATCTTGCCATCCACCACATTGTTTTCCGCCATCACGACTTCGGGGAAGATATCAGACGTCGGCAGGGCATCCGCCGGAATTTCCGCCAGAAGATCCATTTCAACAGCGCGATGAACATCAACGCCGTCAATCACAAACACGTCCCAGTCCCCCGGACGCGATTGTTCGATGATCGAAAGGCCCGCACCGGTCCCTTCATATTCCTTGAGATTGACTTTGACGTCGTATTTCTTTTCGAACGGCTCGATCAATGCCGGGTCGGTGTGATCACACCAGACAAGCGCGTTCAATTCTTCGGTCGCCTGTGCGCCCTGGCCAAATGCAACAGCAGTCAGCAAGAAGGTCGCAGCACCACCCAAAAGCTTATTGCGGGTCTTCCCCGTGGAAACGTGACGAAACATAGGCTCTCCCTGATTTCATATTGAGGCCTCCCTTTTCTTGGGTAAATCGGCACTCATTGCGGTGCCGTTGAAAAAATATTGAACGCGTTCATTTTTTGAGTCAATGTAATTTTTGAACCCGTTCAGTTTTATCGGAGTAACGATGCCAAGTCTGCGCGCCCAGAAAAAAGCCGATAAAAACCGCCGAATTCTTGAGGCGGCGACAACCCTGTTTCGCAAGGTCGGTTATGACAGCGCACGCATAGAGGACATTGCCGAAATGGCCGGTGTGTCGGTCGGAACGTTCTATAATTACTATAAAAACAAGGGCGACATGCTGATGGCAACCGTCTCGATGGAGGTCGAGGAAGTGCTGGCAGCAGGTGACGTA
The DNA here is from genome assembly GCF_003326795.1 of Thalassospira profundimaris. Lineage (GTDB taxonomy): Bacteria > Pseudomonadota > Alphaproteobacteria > Rhodospirillales > Thalassospiraceae > Thalassospira > Thalassospira profundimaris_C. The sequence continues at coordinate 67,314 of NZ_JPWI01000008.1, forward strand.
ATCATCGCCAAAAAGCATGATCAGGTTGCCAATGCCCTGTTTGAACTGATCGGAAAATATTACGACCATTCGCTGACATATCTGTCCAAGGAAATGTGGCGCACGGCGATGTCCCTGTCGATCGCGCAGCCCGAAACACCGTTTTCCAAACGCTATACGGCCCTTGATCACCGGCTTTCAAAACAGGTCTGCGATCTTTTCCGTGCGTTGCAGGATCGCGGGATTGTGCGCAAGGATGTCGATTGCAGCGCGATTGGCGAATTGGTCTTTAACAATGTGAACATGATGTTCATCGAGTTCGTCAAGGACGAGGACATGGATATTGACGGCCTCAAGGATCAGGTCGCACGCCAGAATATCCCACTTGCCCATCTGGTGTCACAAACCGGCTAGGACCGGGGGCTTCCGCATCACAGACATAAGTCTGAATATGCCGATATTCTAAAGTCGTCAGCAGATTGGCAGGAGCCGTTTATGGCCTGCTATTATTTATGGTTGTGTTCGCATCGTGATGTTATGACTTTTAATCCTTAGGGTTGAAACATGTGAACGGAGCCGAAAATAATGAGCTCACCGGCAGATGGTTATTTCAAGAAGGACGAAAACTGGCCGCTTGAGTCCGCCCGCCTTCGCGAAATCCTTTTGGGATGTGACCTTGAAGAAGACCTGAAATGGGCCAAGCCTTGCTATACCCATGATGGCAAGAACATCGCGATCATTCAGGGGATGAAGGATTTTCTGGCCCTGATGTTCTTCAAGGGGGCGATGATGGATGATCCGGCAAATATTCTGGTTCCGCCCGGTCCCAATTCAAATTCCGGTCGTCAGATCCGCTTTACCAGTGTTGATGAAGTTTCCGGATGCGAGAACAGCATCAAATCTTATATCGCAGCGGCCATCAAAATCGAGCAAGCAGGCCTGAAGGTCGAAAAAAGCAGCGAGATCGATTTGCCTGCTGAATTGCTTTCCCGGCTTGAGCAGGATAGCGCGTTAAAAGCAGCGTTCGAAGCTCTGACGCCGGGACGTCAACGCGGTTACGGTCTTTACATCGGTGGGGCCAAACAATCTGCGACACGTATGGCCCGGATCGACAAATACCGTCCCAAAATCCTTGAAGGCAAGGGCATTCACGACCGCTAGGGCGAGGCCGTTGTCACCGGACAGCTTGGAAACGTCGTTCCAATGGCTTGCCCATTTACGGCCAAAGTCCTAGGCTGTCATGATTATAAGCCATTGTTACAAGGAACAAATAAGGGTTCAGGGTGTTGGGGCACCGATGAAGCCAAGGACACCTTACCGGCCATCAGTCAAAAAAATCGACGGTGGATAGTATGAGCAAACTGTCAGGAACAAGCAGCTATGAGCGACCTTCGGAAAGGCGCGGGAGATGCGTTTGATATTCTTTCAAACGATGACCGCGTAGAAGGCATTGGTGAGCTCAGGCTTGCCGACGGGGATTTGTTTGAATTGCCCGGTGTCAGCGGACGTCTTGAACGGATCGATTTTGGCAATGGCATCTGTTTGCACCGCGCAGAACTGAATGTCCGTGAAGATTCCATATTTGATGTGCAAAATGCCCTGACGCCGGGTTGGGTGGCAGGGTCGGTGAATATTCTTGGCAATCTTGATTTCAATAGTCCGGATGGTCGTCAACACATGATGTCACCCGAGATCGGTTTGATGATGCGGGTTGATGTGGCTGGGACGCGCTATTTTCTTCCGGCCGGGCAGTTGATCCGTCACGCTGGTGTAACCATCAAGCTCGATGCGCTTCGGCAACGGTTTGGTCATGAGTTACCGGATGCACTTGATCCGTTTCTGTCTGACGAACAGAGCGTGATCGAAATCCGGCCACTTGTCCTTAACAGCAAGATCAGAAGCATCGTAAGCGCCATGTTCTCGGCACAAATGACGGGGATCGGGCACAAGTTCAAACTGGAAGGGTTGTCGACCCTGTTTCTGGCCGAGATGATAGATGCCTATTGTCTTGTTTGTGAAGATGCCGAAAGGGCACCCGAACCAAGTGTTCTTGAGAAGACGGTGATTGAGGACGCAATCGCCAAAATCACCGACGATCTGGCTTCACCGCTGGCAGTAGCGCAGTTGGCAGATGTGGCTGGTATGGCCGAAAGTCGCCTGAACACCCTGTTCAAGCGTGAGACGGGCAAAAGCTGTGCCGACTTTATTCGATCCCAAAGGATGGAGCGCGCACAGGAACTGCTCGCATCTGGTGAATTCACCGTCAAGCAGGTTGCCGCAGCGGTTGGTTTTGGCCATGTCAGCAACTTTTCAAGATCATACCGGGACTGGTATGGGGAAAGCCCTGCACAGGCGCTTAGTCGCAATAGCGCGTGATCGCGACGGGCAAACAGTTGATGCGATTGCATTCTTGGATGGTTGTTGCCTGTTGGTGCAAGGGAAGGTCGGTTTGGCCTCTTGCCCAAATTTCTTCAACGCCCTAGGTTAACGCAAACGTCAACTTATGTTGCAGGGCAAAAATGAAGTTTCAGGGTACGGAGAATTACGTCGCAACCGAAGATCTGATGGTGGCCGTTAATGCCGCGATCACGTTGCAGCGTCCGCTTTTGGTCAAGGGGGAACCGGGAACCGGCAAAACCGTTCTGGCCGAAGAAATCGCCAAATCCCTTGGCAAAAAACTGATCACATGGTCGATCAAATCGACCACCCGCGCCCAGCAGGGGCTGTATGAATATGATGCGGTGTCGCGTCTGCGCGATAGTCAGCTGGGTGACGAGCGCGTCCATGACATTGGCAATTACATCGTCAAGGGCAAGCTGTGGGAAGCATTCGAGGCCGAAGAAGATGCGCCGGTTCTTCTGATTGACGAGATCGACAAGGCAGATATCGAATTCCCCAACGATCTGTTGCAGGAACTCGATCGCATGGAATTCTTTGTCTATGAGACGCAGGAAACCATCAAGGCAACCAACCGGCCGATCGTCATCATCACATCAAATAATGAAAAGGAATTGCCCGACGCGTTTTTGCGCCGCTGTTTCTTCCATTACATCCGTTTCCCCGATGCCGATACCATGGCCGAAATCATCGAGGTCCATTATCCCGGTATCCAGAAACGTCTGGTCGCCGAGGCATTGAACCTTTTCTATGACATTCGCGATGTATCCGGGCTCAAGAAGAAGCCGTCAACGTCCGAGCTTCTCGATTGGTTGAAGCTTCTGATGGCCGAGGATCTTTCACCAGAGGCCCTTCGCGCCAAGGATGCCAAAACCGCCGTGCCGCCATTGCATGGTGCGTTGCTCAAGAACGAGCAGGATGTGCACCTGTTTGAACGGCTTGCATTCATGGCGCGCCGCGAAGGGCGTTAAGCATTATGTTCACCGGCTTTTTCTATAAGCTAAAGGATATGCGCATTCCCGTTTCATTACGGGAATACCTGACGCTGCTTGAGGCGGTGGAAAAGGGGCTGGCGGGGTATTCGGTCGAGGATTTTTATTATCTGGCGCGATCCGCACTGGTGAAGGACGAACGCCACCTTGATAAGTTCGACCGGGTGTTTTCCGAACATTTCAAGGGTGTGGTCAATCTGGCCGATGGCATGGACGAGGTTGCCGAAACCGAAATCCCCGAAGAATGGTTGCGCAAGCTTGCCGAGAAATTCCTGACGGACGAGGAAAAAGCCGAAATCGAAGCGCTTGGCGGCTGGGAAAAGCTGATGGAGACGCTCAAACAGCGTCTGGAAGAACAAAAGGGCCGTCATCAGGGCGGCAATAAATGGATCGGAACGGCGGGGACATCACCGTTCGGCGCCTATGGCTATAACCCGGAAGGCGTACGCATCGGGCAACATGAATCGCGTCATCGGCGCGCGGTCAAGGTCTGGGACAAACGCGAATTCAAGAATCTTGATGACAATGTCGAGATCGGAACGCGCAACATCAAGGTCGCACTGCGTCGTTTGCGCAAATGGGCGCGCACCGGGGCCGCCGATGAGCTTGATCTACCCGGCACCATTACATCAACCGCGCGGCAAGGCTGGCTTGATGTGCAAATGCGCCCGGAACGCCATAACGCGGTCAAGGTCTTGATGCTGTTTGATGTTGGCGGATCAATGGATGATCACATCAAGGTCTGCGAAGAACTGTTTTCGGCGGTCAAAACCGAGTTCAAGCATCTTGAATATTATTACTTCCACAATTGCCCGTACGAGGGATTGTGGAAGGACAATGCGCGGCGCTGGAACGAACAGGTTTCCACTTGGGATGTGATCAATACCTATGGGGCGGATTACAAGCTGGTGATTGTGGGCGATGCCACCATGAGCCCCTATGAAATCACCTATCCCGGTGGTGCGGTGGAGCACTGGAACCAGGAGGCCGGGGCTGTGTGGATGCAGCGCCTTGTCGATCATTTCCATCATGCCGCCTGGATAAACCCGCAGCCGGAAAACTGGTGGCGGCATCACCAGTCAATCCAGATCATGCATAAACTGATGGAAGGCCGGATGTTTCCTTTGACGCTGGATGGTCTTGATCGCATGACCGGGGAACTTAACCGCTAGGTCCGCGTTACCCAGACAGGGTAACAGTTTCATGAAGATTGTTGTCAGGTGCCCTGCGGGCATTCCTGAACCATGAAACCGCGCCTATAGTCCTGAACCCCTGCCAAAGGGGCAGCGATAAAAAAAGGAATTCTGGGATGCCGGTGAAAAAACTGATCAAGTCGGGCTTGCTTGTTGTCGGGTTGCTCGTCACAAGTGCCATAAACCCTGTCCAGGCACAGGATATTCAGGCCGAAATGGTTGTGATTGCCCATCGCGGGGCATCGGGATATCTGCCTGAACATACATTGCCGGCCAAGGCGCTGGCCTATGGCATGGGCGCGGATTACATCGAACAGGATGTCGTGTTGTCCAAGGACGGGGTTCCGGTCATCCTGCATGACATTCATCTTGATACGACAACCGATGTCAGCACCAAATTTCCGGATCGCAAGCGCGAGGACGGGCGCTATTACGCAATTGATTTTACGCTTGATGAACTCAAAACCCTGACTGTTACCGAACGGTTCAAGGCCGATACAGGCAAACAGGTTTATGAAAACCGGTTTCCCGGTGATTTCGGAATATTCAAAATCCCGACCCTTGAAGAAGAAATCAAGCTTGTCCGCGGTCTGAACCATTCAACCGGGCGCGATGTCGGGATTTATCCGGAAATCAAGGACCCCGCATTCCATCATGCCGAAGGTCAGGACATCTCCAAAACCGTGATCTCGGTTCTGGAAAAGTGGGGCTATAACAACCCGGATTCCAATTCCTTTGTCCAATGTTTTGACTGGGCAGAAACCAAACGTATCCGCAATGATCTCCGTTATCAGGGCAAACTGGTTCAGCTTCTGGGGGAAAACCGCTGGGGTCCGCCAGAAGGCACGGATTACGATTATCTGAAATCCGGTGATGGCATCCTTGAAATGGCCAAGATCGTTGATGGTATCGGTCCATGGTTGCCTCAGGTGATTTCAGGACTGGGTGAAAATGGCAAGGCGGTGATGACCCCGACACTGATTGCTGCCCAGCGCGCCCAGTTGCTGGTGCATCCATACACGCTGCGTGCCGATCAGTTGCCGAAATGGGCAGGGGACATGAATATTGCCCTCAAGGCGATTTTCGATGACGCGGGCATTGACGGCATCTTTACCGATTTCCCCGATCAGGTTGTTCAGTTTCTGGCGCAAAACCCGGCGTCATAAGGGCGATCTTTTCGATTTTCGAAGCAGTCTGTTTCCAATCTGGTCATTATCAGGGGAACAGCAGCAAGTCATTATTGTGCTTCGTCAAATTCAACCAAGGAGGTAGAAATGGCCAAGGTACTGGTTCTTTACTATTCGATGTATGGTCACATCGAAACCATGGCAAATGCGGTCGCCGAAGGCGCGCGCGGCGTTGCGGGAACGCAGGTCGATATCAAACGCGTACCTGAAATCATGCCCGAAGATGTGGCAAAGGCAGCCGGTGCCAAACTTGATCAGGCTGCCCCGATTGCAGATGTCTCGGATCTTCCGGAATATGATGCGATCATCTTTGGTGTTCCGACCCGCTTTGGCAATATGTCCGCACAGATGCGCAACTTCTTTGATCAGACCGGTGGTCTGTGGGCCAAGGGTGCGCTGATTGGCAAGATCGGTTCGGTCTTTGCATCAACCGGCACCCAGCATGGTGGTCAGGAAACGACGATCACCTCAACCCACACCACGCTTTTGCATCATGGCATGGTAATTGTTGGTGTGCCTTATAGCTGCGCAGGCCTGACCAATATGGACGAAATCACCGGTGGATCGCCTTATGGTGCTTCGACCCTTGCTGGTGCAGACGGTTCGCGTCAGCCATCCGAGAACGAGCTTGAGATTGCCCGTTTCCAGGGCAAGCATGTTGCCGAACTGGCTGCCAAGCTTGCCGGTTGATCCGCAAGACATGTATCTGAATGAAGTGGCAGTATCGGGTCAAACCGGTACTGCCCTTTTTGTTGCATCTGGGTAAACAATCAGGTGCCTGATTGTGCCTTGTTTGGCGACAGTTTTATGCGAAAGTGTCAGTCATGAAATTGTATCCGGTGTAACACACCGGCAGGAAGAGGAGTTTTGAAATGACTGATGCCATCAGTAATGCACGTTCCGTTGATCGCGTTTTACGCGCCATGGATACATCGGATGGTGCGGGTGTGTCGCTTAAGCGTTCAATTGGAACGCCACAGCTTGATATGCTTGATCCCTTCCTGATGCTTGACTCCATTTCGACCGATAATGCTGACGATTACATTGCCGGTTTCCCCGAACATCCCCATCGTGGCTTTGAAACCGTGACCTATATGGTCGAGGGGGCGATGGGCCATGAAGACAGCATTGGCTCCAAGGGCGTTCTGCGATCTGGTGGCGTGCAGTGGATGACCGCAGGGTCGGGGATCATTCATTCCGAAACGCCGATGCAGGAAGACGGTCTTTTGCAGGGCTTTCAGCTCTGGATCAATTTGCCGGCCAAGGACAAGATGATTGATCCGCGCTATCAGAATATCGAAGCGCCTGATGTTCCCGAGATTGCAGTTTCCAAGGGGGCAGACCTTCGCCTTGTCGCAGGCGATATGTTTGGCAAGACCGGTCCGATCAACGGTATTTCAACCGATCCGGTCTTTGTTGATGCCAAACTTGATGCCGGTGCCGAAGTCAGCATTCCGGTTCCGCAGGGGCATGCCGCAGTGGTTTATGTTTTTATCGGCGATGCCGTGGTGAGCGGCAAAGATGTTCCGACCCATCATCTGGCCATTTTGAAAGATGGCGATGGTGTCACGCTTAAGGGTGGCAAGAATGGTGGCCGGATGCTGGTGATTGCCGCACGTCCGATTAACGAGCAGGTGGTTCGCTATGGTCCGTTTGTTATGAGCAGCAAACAGGAACTCATGCAGGCCTTTGACGACTATCAGCGCGGAAATTTCGTGCGCAAGGCGGCGTCCTGACCAAATCGTATCAGCTATGCTTCTGGAGCATTTAAGAAGAAACACCCTGGTTCATGCGGATCAGGGTGTTTTTGTAATGCTTCCAATAAGCAGTCAACCAAGAGGCTTGTCGCCTCGGGATGGCGGCCCTATTGTCCGGGCTTTTGAGGCAAGGCAATAGAAAGGTAGCCGTCAGAATGATGAAGTCGCGGCAATGCGCGGTTATGTGGTTTTTGGTGCTGGTGGCAGGTGTTTTTGCATCCCCGGCCCATGCCGGAAACCTGCGATTTGTAACGGGTGATGCGTTTCCGCCCTTTGCTGATCGTGAAATGGATCATGGCGGCGTTGTGACCGATATTGTTCGCAAGGTGTTTGAGCGTGATGGTCATGACAGTGTCGAGATCATCTGGCGATCCTGGCTTAAGGGTTTTGAAATGACCATCGACGGGGAAGTCGATGGAACATTTCCCTATGCCTATACACGGGCTCGAAGCAAAAGCGTTCTGTTCTCAGATCCGATTACCAACCTGACGGCCTATGGGTGGTATGCGGTAAAGCGCGGATCTTTTGATGCCAATAGCGATCTGATTGGTAAAAACCTGTGTCTGCCGCTGGGGCATGCCGAACTTGGATTTACCGGCAAATTGTTTGCCAATGGCCGGGCCAAGCGCGTTTCCCCACCGGACATGAAAACATGTTTCAAACTTCTGGCAGCAGGCCGGGTTGATTGTGTCATCAGTCCGCGTCCCGAAGCTTTAAGCTCCATTCAGGCTGCCGAACTTTCCACAGATGATTTTGCCCATATCGAAGAAGGGCTTTCAAACGTGCCGCTGCATTTCATTGTCGGCAAAACCCATCCGGATGCCGAAACCATTATCAGCCTGTTCAATGCCGGTCTGAAGCAACTGCGGCAAAACGGGGAGCTCGACGCCATTCTTGATGCCGTCGAGTACTGATCCTCGGTCGGAAATGTTGCTTAAACCCGGATAAAAAGCCCCAACCCGTTAAGGATGGGGCTTTGATATTCAGGTTTATTTCGTGACTGCTGTCTTGTCGGCAACTTCGTCCTCGATCACCCAACCGTCATTGGTGCGACAGGCAGATTTGATTTGCTGGCTGGTGCGGTTGTGGGATGAAAGTTCCTGACGATAAGTCCGGCACCAGACCCCCTTGTCGGTCTGAACGGTTTTGAGCGGAGTGACGGCAATTGTGAGCTCTGCAACTTTGGTTCTTTCCTGATCGCCGGAATTATTGCTTTCAAGTGCGGTCTGAACCGTCATGGCAAGCTGATCGCGGGCCTTTTTCGGGATCTTGGCCGGTGCCGGGCCATAAGTCAGAAGTTCTTCGCTATGATCGGTTCCCGAATTCCAGGAACGGTCACGTTTGACGTAAAATCCGATTTCTGGCGCGTACCACCATTTTGTGGTCTGCATCCACCATTGTTTGTAATAGCGCGAACATTCGATGACATAGGTGTCAAAGGTGCCAGCAGGGACGTCAACCGTCTCGGTCGCGGGCACCTTGCAGGTCAGCCACTGGTCATAGCTGCTGGTTTTTCCTGTATCGGGATCAATGTTTTCCGAGACAGTCGAAATACGAACCATCTTGCCATATTCCAGCGGCCACAGGCTTTCGGAGCCTTTCTTGATGGTGGCTGATCCGGACCGCTTGCGATCTTCCTTGTCGGTATAGGACCATTCAAGATTAGGACCGGTGAAATCGGCGCTGGTCTGGAACAGATAATCACCGCCGCCATTCCAGACAAAGTTTTCGCCCTTGATATCCTCGACATAGATTGCGCGTCCGCTGTCATAGACAAAGGCATCCCCGATGCCGAAATCAGGAAGCGATGCAGGGGCAAGATCGGGGCCGGTATTCTCGGTCTTTTCGGCATACTGACCCATGCCGTCATTGAGTTCATTGAGCTTCGCGCCAAATTCATCAAGCGTTTGACACGCTCCGAGTGATGCGATGCCCAAAACGCAAGAAAGCGCCATAAGGTGGCGCTGAATAGTCGGCTTATTCATCTTCCTGATCCTGCATATTCTTTTGGTAGATTTTATGTCGCTTTTTTATCTGGTGTCTTGTGCCGCAACCGACAACGACGAAACCCCTTCTTCGTCGTTGTCGGCTGTCTTAGAGTTTGTGTTTCGAGGGGGTAGCTTCCTCAAGGTCGGGAAGTTCAACGCCGGGAATCAGGCGATAAACCGTTTCCCACTGTCCTTCGCCCGTGCGACAGGCACGGCCATAAAAACCGTCCTGGGTTGCGGTGGCCGCATCGACCGGGAAAGTCACCCGATATTCACGGCAGAAACGCCCGCCCTGACGGAAGGTCCGCAAGGGTTCGATCTGGATGTCGGATGCGCTGTCGCGGGTCTGGTTCTGCGCCAGTGCAACATGACGGATGTCACCGCTCAGGGTTTTTTCAAGGGTCAGGCTGATTTCGCGATCAAGAACCGGATTACCAATCTGCAAGAAGGACGCCAGATGGGTGTCGGTCTTTGGGGCCAATACCACCGGATCATTGGTCAGGTTTTCATTGAACCAGTTGCCTCCAACAAAGGCCAGCAAGACAGCGGCAGCCGCACCGACGCCGGTCCAGATCGCGGTATTGTTGTTTGCAGCACGCGCCTTAAGCGGACTTTCGGTCTGCTCATGGGCGGGATTTCTTTTGGCAACCGGCTTCTGATCAAGGATGTCGGCGATGCTTTTGCTCAGTTCCGGATAGACCCGGTCATTCAGCAAGCGGTCAGACTGGTTGCGCAAGACAATCGATTGCCCGGCCATGATGTTGAATTGCCGCGTCAGGACAGGACAATTTGCAATCCGGTCTTCAAGCTTGCGGCATTCCGTCGGCGCAAGTTCACCGTCGATATAGGCTGACAACAGGACGTAATCCTGTTCCTTGAGTTCAGTGGTCATGGCGAACCTCGCTGGATGCCGTCATATTTGTCAAATTGCTATCGTCGTCATGCAGGGCGGCCAGTATCTTGCGGGCGCGTGCAACGCGGCTCATGACCGTGCCATCGGGAACGCCCAATATGTCGCCAGCTTCGCGATAGCTGTATCCTTCAATCAAAACCAGTGTCATTGCCGCACGCTGATCTTCAACCAGTGATGCCATGGCTGCTTGCAGGAAAATCCGGTCGGTTCCGCCATGGTTTTGCATGGGAAGAGCCGTTTCACGCGCATCTTCAAACGAAATGACATTGCCACGTCGCTGGTCACGGCGCTTCTCGTCAATCCAGCTTGTCTGGATGATGCGATAAAGCCAGCTGTCAAGTCGCGTGCCCGGTTCGAATTGTTCGATCCGTTCGACCGCCTTTATATAAGCAGTCTGTACCAGATCCTCGGCAGCGACGGCGTCGCGCGTCAATGACCTGGCAAACCGCAAGGCACGTGGCAGAAGATCAGCCAATTCTGAGCGAAGTGCGGTGTCCAAACCTGATGTCCCGTTTCGGTTTTCTGGGTTCTATTGTGCATATAACGTTCGCGCGGGGCTGTTTCTTCCGTCACAGTTTAAAAAAAGTTTTGAAAATTATTTTCGAGGTTGGGGAAGAATATGTTCAACCGGTGCGTTGTCCCAGCAAAGAACGCGAAATCCTGGACAACGGACTGGAGCTTTAAGATGGCAATCCAAATGAACAAATCACTTCGCAACAAGATGGTGACGGCTGGAATTCTGGGCTTTGGTGCCTTTGCACTGGTTGCAGCTCCGGTCTCCTTTGATTTCACGAAGTTTGACCTGTCGGGCAATACCGCCGTTGCGCAAGGCAATGGTAATGGCGGTGGCAATGGAAACGGCGGCGGTAACGGTGGCGGTAACGGTAACGGTGGCGGTAACGGCAATTCCGGCGGCAATGGCGGTGGCAACGGTAATGGTGGCGGCAATGGCGGTGGCGCCAATGGCGACAGCGGTTCGGGCGGCCCCGATGGTCCGGGGAACAGCGGCAATGGCAATGGCAATGGTGGTGGCAACGGCAATGGAAACGGTGGTGGCAACGGTGCCGATGGTCCAGGAAACAGTGCCGCAGCACGGTCAAGCGCACAGGGTCTTGGTCTCCAGTCCGGGGGCGTAGGACGGGGTGCGGCTTCGGCCGAAGGTGAAGAAGGCGAGGAAGGCGAAGTTGGTGGAAAAAGCATGCCGCGGGGTATTGCAAATGCGCCTGGACTTGCCGGCGCGTTGCCGCCTGGTATCCAGCGCGTCTTTGGCGCGGCGACTGGCCCTGACGTTGATCCTGATGTCGAGCAGGAAATTATCACCCATGGCTGGAAAGAGCTGACCCGCCCGGATTCCGGCGATACCGGGGACACCCCCGATGATGGCGAGCCGGATACCGGTGACACGGGAGACACAGGTGATACCGGCGATACCGCAGCATAATAGTTCCCACGCAAAGCAGCTGATCCTGCTTTGACCGCTGCGGTCTGCACCCAGACCGCAGGTAACTGGAAACCCCGCCTGGTCCCCCGCCGGCGGGGTTCTTTTTATCCGCAATCAACTGGCAGAAATGCAAACCAGGGTGACAAAGAAAAAGCCCTCGCCGAGTGATCGGCGAGGGCCTTGATATTTGGCAAAGCAGCCAGCGTGATCAGATTGATCAGGCCATTGCAGCTTTCAGACCTTCGTCCAGTTTGTCGAGGAACTGGGTGGTGGTCAGCCATTTCTGGTTCGGACCGATCAGCAGTGCCAGATCCTTGGTCATGAAGCCTGCTTCGACGGTATCGACGCAAACTTTTTCAAGGGTTTCTGCAAACTTGACGACTTCCGGGGTACCATCGAACTCACCACGGTACTTGAGACCCTGGGTCCATGCAAAGATCGACGCAATCGGGTTGGTCGAGGTTTCTTTGCCCTGCTGGTGCTGGCGATAGTGGCGGGTAACGGTGCCGTGGGCCGCTTCTGCTTCAACGGTCTGCCCATCCGGGGTCATCAGAACAGAGGTCATCAGACCAAGCGAGCCAAAGCCTTGCGCAACGGTGTCAGACTGAACGTCGCCGTCATAGTTCTTACAAGCCCAAACGAAACCACCGTTCCATTTCATCGCACATGCAACCATGTCGTCGATCAGGCGGTGTTCGTAGGTGATGCCAGCGGCTTCGAACTTGTCTTTGAATTCAGTTTGGAAAACTTCTTCAAACAGGTCCTTGAAGCGACCGTCATAGGCTTTCATGATGGTGTTCTTGGTCGACAGGTAGACCGGCCAACCGAGCGACAGACCATAGTTCATGCAAGCACGTGCAAAGCCCTTGATCGAATCATCAAGGTTATACATCGACATCGCAACGCCCGAAGACGGGAAGTCAAAGACTTCGTGTTCGATGGCTTCGCCGCCGTCTGCCGGCTGGAACTTGATGGTCAGCTTGCCTGCGCCCGGAACCTTGAAGTCGGTCGCACGGTACTGGTCACCAAATGCGTGACGGCCGATAACGATCGGCTGGGTCCAACCCGGAACCAGACGCGGAACGTTGTTGCAGATGATCGGCTGGCGGAAAACGGTACCGCCGATGATGTTGCGGATGGTGCCGTTCGGCGACTTCCACATCTTTTTCAGGCCGAATTCTTCAACGCGCTGCTCATCAGGGGTGATGGTTGCGCATTTGACGCCAACGCGGTGTTCCTTGATGGCGTTTGCCGCATCAATGGTGATCTGGTCGTCGGTCTCGTCACGTTTCTGAACCGAAAGATCGTAGTATTTCAGGTCAACGTCGAGATACGGAAGGATCAGCTTGTTTTTAATGAAGTCCCAGATGATCCGGGTCATTTCGTCGCCGTCAAGTTCGACGATCGGATTCTTAACTTGAATCTTGCTCATAGAATACTCCCTTGCTGGCCGCGGCCGGAATGCAGCGCGGCTGCCATTCAAGATGGTTAATCTTTGTCTTCCGGCGCGCGAGGGAGCGCCCTGGCCGCGTCGGGAGCCCGCAACATACAGGAACCCATCAGAAAATCAAAGAGGGCGACGCAACTTACCTGTAGTCATTCGTTCAATTGCGGATTCTTGTGTTGTAAGAAGGTGCGTTTGTGCGGGTTCGCGCGTTGGAAAAGCGCATGTTTGTCCGGCATTTACGGGCATGATTGCGCAAATTTCAAAGCAGGTGACAGATCAATTGTATTTTGCAGTGCGCATGATCCGGATCAAAGAAGGTCGAACCGAAATGGTTCTAAACTGCATGCATTGATGCAAGGCGGCGAAGACTCCGCCACGCATTAAGGTTTGGCAAAAAGGGGGCTGTCATGAACTTGGCGACCGAAAACATCATTGTTCTGATCATCTGCGTTATCGGCTTTTGCCTGCTTGGTTTCGGGTTTACCAATCGTGATCGGAACTGGGGCGTCACTATGATGTGGGGCGGCGTCCTGACCATGCTTGGTCCGATAGCTTGGCGACTGCTGACCCTGTTTGCATAAAAAGTGTCAGATACTTTTAGGCGCGGGCTGCTCGCAGATCGGGCAGTTCTTGAAGTCTTCTGATCCGGTTCTGTTCTGGATAAGGGGCTAATCGCGCAGAATTTTTCTCTTCGTGCGACCAATGGGGCACTCAACGCCGATTAGCGCAAGATTACTTTTCGTGCTCAACACAAATTTTTTCAGCGTCCTTGTCTGACAACGGCACGTTCAAAAGCCCGCAACGATGTGACGCGCCAGCGTGTTCGGGGTTGTCCGTCCGCAGGAAAAAGCGGCAGCTTGCACAAATTCCAAAGCTTTTCGCATTGTTACGAAGGATTGCCTCATTCAGAACGTGTGAAAGGGCCTCTTGCAGGGACAAGCCGTTCCGGGTTGCTTCGATGCAGGAAGCGAGTTTTTGCCGCGGGTCATTTGTCAGGTGCTGTTGTCCCAGTGGGGTAAGGGCAATATCCACCGAGCGTTTGTCGCGAGCACTGGGCGTGCGCTTGATGCACTCTTTTTTCTCCAGTGAAATCAATGTTTGGGACACCGTCCCGCGCGTTGAGCCGAGATATTCTGCAAGTGCGGCTGGCGTTCTTGAAAAGCGGTTGGCTTTGGCAAGATAGCGTAATGCTTCCCATTGTGCCGGGTTTAGCTGGCCTTTTTGTTCTTCGGCCTGCATCAGGCGGGCGATCCGTTCGATCAGATCTGCCGCCTTATGTGCGTCGGTATTCATTTTGATAGCTACTCGATACTAAATAATTGACCTTCTCGCGGTCTGCGAATATAGATAATAGCGACTCGATACTATTATCACAAGGATCGCAAAATGACTGCACGTATTCTCCCCTTGGCTGGCGCCATCCTGATTTCAGGATTGATTGAAAGCTCAGCATATGCACACCAGATTGAAGCTCCCCTGACTGCGGATCACCCTGCATTTGACATTCATCATGCAGATATCGTTCGCAAACATACAAGCCTTGAATTCACCATGTATTTCAAGGGGCGTCCAGGAACCAAAACACCAGATGCACACGGACAATTGGCAGGCGCTCCGGTGTGGTCATATGTGTGGCCAACCTCGATTGATACCTCTGTAATCGGTTTTGATGCAGATGCTGGTATTCTGTCGTTTGCGGTAACGTCTCATCCAGACTTTGATGACACACCTCTTTTTGATGAAGACGGTGATGGAGATCCGGAAAATGACGGCCGTCGCTGGCATTCGCATTGGGTGGTTCTTGTGCCGGATGACGCCTGTGGGCAGAACGGGTTGAAGGTGCGCGATATTCCCGAGGGCGCAACACCCAACCTACCCAAAACCTGGCCGGGCCTTCCTATTCTGATCGACAGTCCCGGTTGGCATCCGCGCTTTACCCAGGACAGTCTGGTCGTGACGGTCCCATTTGATGCACAAGCTGATCTTGAAGGGGCCAATTTTGATGCGGTGACGGCTGCCTTGCAGGTGAATGCCAGCGTTCATGATCCACTTTTGTGTGTGACCGATGTCTTTGAAGCTGCCGGTGGTTTGAAAATGCCCGGCACGATAAACTAAGGGAGCCGCCGATGGGGAAAACAGCAATCGCCATTCGTCATGTCGGGTTTGAGAGCCTTGGTGCTTTTGCCCCGGCGATAAGGGCAGCGGGATATGAAATTCTCTATCATGATGTCGGTATCGATGACCGGGAACGATTGGCAACACTGGACCCCGATCTATTGATCGTCCTTGGGGGGCCCATCGGCGCGCATGATGAACGCAACTATCCCTTTCTTACGGATTATATCCGTTTTATTGCCAGTCGACTGGAACGTGGCTGGCCGACGATGGGAATCTGCCTTGGCGCACAACTGATTGCGCGGGCAGCCGGAAGCCGTGTGTATGCCGGGACAGTGAAGGAAATCGGTTTTTCTCCGATTACACTTACCGAAGCCGGGCAGAAATCATGTTTGGCGGTTTTTCATGAAAGCCCGACAACTTTGCACTGGCACGGTGATACTTTTGATTTGCCGCGAGGTGCGCAGCTTCTGGCAAGCAGTCAGCTATATGAAAACCAGGCCTTTTCCCTGGGTGAGAACATTATTGCGTTCCAATTCCATCCAGAGGCAACATCAACTGGTTTTGAGCAATGGCTGATTGGTCACACAGCAGAACTGGCGGGTGCTGGTATAAATATCCCCCGGCTTCGCGCTGATGCGAAGATGCTTGGGGAGTCACTGGACAAAAAGGCCGGCATTGTCTGCAGGTCCTGGCTCAATCAAATTCAGGTTTGATTGGCGAGCCATCTGCGTGGCTATTGCCAGGTTCAATGCCATAGCCGCGCAGAAACATATCGACCGCAGCGATGACATGGGCATGCAAATCTTTGGCCTGAGGTTCCCATCCCACATAGGTCATTTGCCGGAAGTCATAGTCGGCCTTAAGCAGGCTGGTGAAAAAGACAGCGGCCTGTTTCGGATCGTTCTTGGGAAACTTGCCTTCTTCCATCTGGCGTTCGAAATAGGATGTAATGATCCGGCGACCGGTCATAAGGCCGCTTTCATAAAACACCTTCCCAAGGTGCGGGAAGCGGGGCACTTCGGCCAGAAACAGCCGCATATAGCGAATGGTGTCTGGCGTGGTCAAAAGCGTCATCAAGGTTTCGCCAAAATGAATAAGCGCCTGCCGCAACGGCAATTGCGACAGTTCAAGATCGGCCATGATTGATGTGATCCGGCCGGTGCAATCGCGAATGACCGCCTCGAAGACACCATCCTTGTTGCCAAACAGCTCATAGATCGTTCGGCGTGATCCGCCAGCCTCGGCCGTGATCATTTCCAGTGTCGTGCCCGCAAGTCCATGTTCGCAAAACAGTTCTCTCGCCGCCTCGATCATGGCTTCGCGGCGTTTCAGTGTTCTGGGGTCGATCTTTTTTGCGTCAGACAAATGATTTGTTCCAATTCGGTACTTGACGGTTGGTACTGATTGGTACCATAAATGCACAAATGGTACTGATCAATACCAAAAGGATTTAGCAGGACAATGAGTGTGAAGAAAATCATCCTGCCCCTGATCGCTGTGGCGGTTATCGGTGGCGGTGGATATTACGGGTTCTACTGGGTGACCGAGGGTCAGTACTTTGAAAGTACCGACAATGCCTATTTGCAGGCAGACGAGGTTGCCATCTCACCCAAGGTATCTGGCTATGTTGGCGAGCTTGCAGTTGAAGAAAACCAGTCGGTCCGCAAGGGGGATCTTCTGATGTCGATCAAGGACGAGGATTATCGTCTTGAAGTCGCGCAGGCGACCGCAACCCTTGAAGCGCGCCAGTCTGCTGTGACTACCATGGACGAACAGATCACCTTGCAGGAAGCCGCAATCGAGCAAGCTGGTGCCAATGTTCGCATTGCCAGGGTCGAACTGGATCGTACGACCGAGGATTTCCAGCGCTATCAGGATCTGGTCAAAAAGGGTGCGGCAAGCCGTCAGAAATTCGACTATGCCAAGGCCGACCGTCAGAAAGCGCAGGCACAGGTTGCTGCGGCCAATGCGACGCTGGCCGTTGAAAAGGGCCGTCTGGGTGTTTTGCGCGCCCAGAAGATCGAAGCCGAGCGTGCCGTAAGTCAGGCTCAGGCAGCCCGCAACCTGGCGATGCAGGCACTTGATGACACCAAAATCTATGCCCCGTTTGATGGCGTGGTCGGGAACCGTTCGGTTCAGACCGGCGCGCTGGTCCAGCCGGGCGAGCAGCTTCTGGTTCTGGTGCCGTTGCCGGGCGTTTATGTTGTGGCCAATTTCAAGGAAACCCAGATCGAACACATGGCCCATGGCCAGAAGGTCCGGATTGAAATAGATGCATTCCCGAATGCAGATATCACTGGTCAGGTCGAAAGCTTTGCCCCGGCAACCGGCGCACAATTCAGCCTGTTGCCGCCGGAGAATGCGACCGGCAATTTCACCAAAATCACCCAGCGTGTGCCGATCCGTATCTCGCTTGACGATAGTAAATGGGCGGCTGCCTTGCGTCCGGGGCTTTCGGTTGTGGTTGATGTCGATACCCGCGATGCTGACGGATCCCGGCATATTGCAGGATCGGGACTTGCCGAAAATATCATTCCGTCCACGGAAGTCTCGGAGCTTAACTGATGAGCGGTTCGGCAACCAGCGCAGGCCCGTCCGCACCGCAAGCCATTCCCGATGCAGGCCAGCACGTGGACAATGCCCAGTTCATTGGCTGGGTGGCGATGGTTGTGGGGATGTTTCTGGCGATCCTGGATATTCAGATCGTGGCGAGCTCGCTTGAAAACATTCAGGCAGGCCTGTCTGCCAGCCCCGATGAAATCGGCTGGGTTCAGACCAGTTACCTGATTGCCGAGGTCGTGATGATCCCGCTTTCAGGGTTCCTGTCGCGGCTGTTTTCTACACGCTGGCTGTTTGTGATGTCGGCAATCGGTTTCACCGTCATGTCGATTGCGTCGGCCTTTGCCTGGTCGATTGAAAGCATGATCTGGTTCCGTGCGGCCCAGGGGTTCCTTGGCGGGGCGATGATCCCGACCGTCTTTGCCACGACCTATATCATTTTCCCGCCCGAAAAGCGCAATGGCGCATCGGTGATGATCGGCCTGATTGCGACCATGGCACCGACCATTGGACCGACGCTGGGCGGATTCCTGACGCAATCGATGTCCTGGCACTGGCTGTTTCTGATCAATGTTGTGCCGGGCCTTTTGATCGCAGCTGTGGTTGCCCTGACGCTCAGGATCGACAAGGGCGACAGATCGCTTCTCAAGGGGTTTGACGTTACCGGTCTTCTGGCGATGGCAGTGTTTCTTGGCAGCCTGGAATATGTTCTGGACGAAGGACCCAAGGATGACTGGTTTGATGAAACCGCAATTATCTATGGCACGATTACCTGTGTGATTGCGGGCGTCTTTTTCTTTTGGCGCATGTTCAGTTACGACAAGCCGATAGTTGATCTGAAGTCCTTTTCCGATCGCAATTTTACCATGGGCTGCATTTTCAGCTTTACGCTTGGCATAGGGCTTTATGGCAGTGTTTATATCATGCCGCTGATGCTTAGCCGCGTGCGAGGCTATGACAGTCTTGAGATCGGTATGATCATGGCCGTCACCGGTGTTGCCCAGTTCCTTTCGGCCCCGATTGCCGGTCGGTTGACCGCGAAATTCCCGCCGCGTGTGGTGCTGGGGATCGGGCTTGTGCTTTTTGCAACCGGTCTTGCCATGCACGGCTTCAATACCAGCGAAGTTTCGTTCAACGAGCTGATTTTCCCGCAGATCGTGCGCGGTGCCGCCTTGATGTTTTGTATGCTGCCGATCACCAACCTTGCGCTCGGCACCTTGCCGCCCGAAAAGATCAAGAATGCCAGCGGGCTTTATAACCTGATGCGCAACCTTGGCGGCGCGATCGGCATGGCGGCAATCAACACGCTTCTCGATAAGCGCATTGACTATCATTTCTCGCTTCTGTCCGAGCATATCAATCCGGCAAGCAACGCCTTCAAGGAATATCTGGCAACCGTGATCGCACGCTATTCCGAGATGGGCATTGCCGATCCGCATGCCGCGGCTATGAAGTTCATTGTCAATCTGGTCAATCGCGAGGCATCGATCATTTCGTTTAATGATGTCTATCTTGCGATGGCCGTAACCTTCTTTATCGCCTTCTTGTTGCTACCATTTGCCAAACCACCGCGCGCGCAGGCCGCTGGTGGCGGTGGCGGACATTAACAAACAGGAATACGCATCAGAAACGGGCCGCACATTTATTCCCCGACCCCGCGAGCTTTTCCCGCTCGAGTGCGGCCTGGCCGGCCCCCGTTTTACGGGGGTCGGCATTTTTTTATTTGTTGCGGATTTGTGTATTAGTTGGGTTTTTGGATTATCTTATTCAATTTCAGGTGGTTGTGCGGTATCATGGACGAAATATAAGAAAAGCCCCACCGGATACGGATACAACTCGGAGGCATCTGTTCCGTTGGCGACACATCGTCTTGGTCCCGCATCTACCAAAACCTGAACGTGATGGTCGTTCCTGTCCTGAAGGAAACACGTTGCCGCTCTCAATACCACCGACTGGTATGGATGCGGTCATTTGTGTGCACATCACACATGCCCTGTTTCAAGGAGCAGACGATGAAGCGATTTCTATTTACAGCAATGCTGACATGTTCGGTTATCGGAACGACAAGTGTCGTATCCGCGCAAGATAACTCGGGACAGAACAAACCCAATATCCTTGTGATCTGGGGCGATGATATCGGCTGGCAGAACGTGTCCGCCTATGGTCTTGGTACCATGGGCTACACGACACCCAATATTGACCGTGTTGCCAATGAAGGTATCAAGTTTACCGACCATTATGCACAGCCCAGCTGTACTGCTGGGCGCGCTGCCTTTATCACCGGTCAATATCCGATCCGTTCGGGCATGACAACGGTTGGGCAGCCCGGTGCAACACTTGGTCTGCAAAAAGAATCTCCGACGCTTGCCGAACTTCTCAAGGAAGAAGGCTATCGCACCGGTCAGTTCGGCAAGAACCATCTTGGTGATCGCAATGAACATTTGCCGACGGTTCACGGATTTGACGAATTCTTTGGCAATCTTTATCACCTGAACACGCAGGAAGAGTCCGAACAGCGTGACTACCAGCGTTTCGCCAAGGACTTTGCAGGTTCGGTCGAAGAATATGACAAGCGTTTTGGCACGCGCGGCGTTCTTCACAGCTTTGCCACCGACGAAGATAACAGCACCGTTGATCCACGTTTTGGCCGTGTCGGCAAACAGATGATTCAGGATACCGGCCCGCTGACACAGGAACGCATGAAGGAATTTGACAGCGCCGAGGTGATCCCGGCTGCCCTGAGCTTCATGACCGCTGCGAAGGACGCCAATGAACCGTTCTTTGTCTGGCTTAATACCAGCCGCATGCATCTATACACCCGCCTTGATGACAAGTGGCGTTATGCCGCCGAGGAATACACGTCCGAGGCCGATTATCACGGCAGTGGCATGCTTCAGCATGACCACGATATCGGCACTGTACTGGACTGGCTGGAACAGCAGGGTCTGGCTGACAATACCATCATCTGGTATTCGACCGATAACGGTCCGGAACATGCATCATGGCCCCACGGGGCAACCACGCCGTTCCGCGGTGAAAAAATGACGACCTACGAAGGCGGTGTGCGCGTTCCTTCCATGATCCGCTGGCCGGGTAACCTGCAACCGGGCCGGACCCTGAATGGTATTCAGGGCCATCAGGACATGTTCACATCCCTTGCCGCGGCGGCAGGCATCGACGATGCAGCCAAAAAGGTGATGGATGAACAGAGCCAGTATATCGATGGTGTGAACAACCTGCCGTACTGGCAAGGTGAAACGGACAAATCAGCCCGTGATCACATCTTCTATTACTTTGAAAGTCAGCTGACGGCTGTGCGCATGGGGCCATGGAAATGGCACTTTGCCACCAAGGAAGACTATTACGACAACATGACACCGCGTAACTTCCCCATGGTGTTCAACCTTCGGATGGATCCGTTCGAAAGTTATGACAGCATCGATTCCTATGGGCATCTCGCCCAAAAGGTATCCTGGCAGGTCCAGCCGATGAATGTCCTGATTGCCGATCACCTGCAAACATTGGCGAAATATCCGCCGGTACAGGGCGGGGCCACATTTGACATGTCGCGTCTTGTGGAAGATTTCCTTGCCAAAGGACGACAGTAACGTGGGAATGCGTTTGATACCTGATCAGCCCGGCCGTTTGGGCCGGGCTGTCCCGATCTTGCTGGCAGTGCTTTTTTCTTCTGCTGGCGCACTGGCCGAAGAAAAGCCGATGCCCGAATTTGTCGAAATCAAAGGCGGGACTTTCATGATGGGGGATACCCGTCATTACCGCGAGGAAACGCCGGTGCATCGGGTGACTGTTTCATCCTTTACCATCAGTCGAACTGAAATTACCAATGCCCAGTTTGCCGCCTTTGTTGCGGAAACCGGATATGTGACCTCGGTCGAACGGCCGCTCGACCCGGCTAAATATCCGGGCGTTCCAGACGAACTCCTTAAGGCGGGGTCCATGGTTTTTGCCCAGCCGACCGATGATGTGGATATGGGCGATCTGCGCAACTGGTGGCGCTATATCGCCGGGGCAGACTGGCGTCATCCGGCCGGACCGGGAAGCACGATCGAAGGACTGGAAGATCATCCGGTGGTGCAGGTCTCCGTCGAAGATGCCCGTGCCTATGCCAAGTGGGCTGGCGGGCGACTTCCGACCGAGGCCGAATGGGAATTCGCCGCGCGCGGTGGTCTTGATGGTATGGATTACAGCTGGGGTGACAGCTATAGCCCGCTTGAAGGATGGAAAGCAAACAGCTGGCAGGGAACCTTTCCGAAAACCGATCTGGCAGATGACGGACATCACGGCACGGCCCCGGTCGGCAGTTTTGACCCGAACGGGTACGGGCTTTCGGATATGGCGGGCAATGTCTGGGAACATGTGTCGGACTGGTGGGTGCCCGGGCATCCCCAAACCGATCAAACCGATCCCGATGGCCCACCTTTAAAGCTTGCGGCGCGCTTTGCCAGTCCTGCGGTCGGTCCGATGACCGTGGTCAAGGGCGGATCGTGGCTTTGTGCACCGAATTTTTGTCTGCGCTATCGTCCGGCTGCCCGACAGCCCGCCGAAAGCCATATCGGGTCAAACCATATCGGATTCCGGATTGCACGTGATGTGAATTGAAACAGGGATCGAAGAGGTTTCTGCCGCTTGTGAAGAACGAAGGAGACAGTGATGTCCAATCTGTTGAGAAGACTGTCGATCACTTTTCTGGGCGCATTGACCTGTGTTTGCGGGTTCTCGTCCCTGACATTGGCGCAGGAAGGCGATGCCGATCTTGCCAAGAAACTGTCAAATCCGGTGGCCAATCTGATCAGTTTGCCATTTCAGGCCAACTATGATCATGGCTATGGTTCCGAAGACGGCAGCAAGTTCTATGTCAATGTGCAGCCGGTCATGCCTGTCAGTCTTAATGAAGACTGGAACCTGATTTCGCGGACGATTTTGCCGGTCGTTTATCAGAATGACATCAATGGCAATAGCGGTACGGATACCGGCATCGGCGATACGGTACAAAGTTTGTTTTTATCGCCAACTGAACCGGGCCCCGGCGGGCTGGTTTGGGGGCTTGGGCCTGTTTTCCTGTTGCCCACTGCATCGGAAAGCAGCCTTGGTCTTGATCAATGGGGCGCAGGACCGACGGCGGTCGGATTGTTCATCAAGGATGCCTGGACGGTTGGTGTTTTGAGCAATCATATCTGGGGCACCGATGACGGATCGGCAGCATCGGCAACGAATGCCACATTCCTGCAGCCTTTCATCAATTACACGACGCCCGATGCATGGACCTTCGCACTTAATACCGAAAGTACCTATGACTGGAACGCCGAGAAATGGTCGGTTCCGGTCAACGGTATTGTGTCGAAACTGGTCGATGTTGGCGGGCAGAAAATCAGTCTGGGTGCTGGCGTTCGCTATTGGGTCGATAGCCCGGATGCCGGTCCTGACGGATGGGGGGCACGGTTCATCCTGACGTTCCTGTTCCCGAAATAGCTGCCATTCAGGGGCAGGAAGCGGCCGAACGGGGCTTGGTCGATGAACCCTGAACGAACAGAAACTCGTTCGGGGTTCTGATTGTCACTGTAAATTGTCTGCATGCAGATGCTTTTCCTGACGCAAATTTGCGCTAGACTGAACAATAAAAGAACCGGGTGGTTGGGGTTGGTTAAAAGTAGACGGCGTTCCGTTATCGGGGCGTGAGAAGGATTGCGATCAAAATAGTGCCATGGTGAGAAGCCGGTAAATGGCCATTGCAATCAAAGCGGGGAGCTGGGCGTGCGGCGATCAAAAGTGTATCAGTATGCGATGTGCGGGGTGGGCGCATTGCTGGTAAGTGCATCAATGTCCGCGGCGCGCGCAGCCAGTTGCTCGGCCGAAGGCGGGTTGATTTTCCTTGGCAAGACCTCGGATAAGGCAAATTCCTTGTGGTTGTCAGGCACAAGTTCAGGCGCTTTTCGTCTTGATGCCGCCGGGACAACCAAGGATACCTGGAGCCAGACACGTGGCGGATTGCATCTGACGCTTTCGGACGTTGTTTCGCCGGGAAATGGTGGTGTTCATCACCTTTATGACAATAGTGGTTCGGGCTGTTTGCTTGACAGTCAGAACCAGCGTGGCGGATTTAACCTGCCGCCGATCGGCAAGCTGTTTCCCGATTTCCTGACACCCGAAATTCCCGTGGCGACCAAACCGCCAATCTGGATCGTACCGCCGGTCGGGATTACCCCGGAAATTCCGGTCATAAGACCGCCGGGGATCGGGATTACTCCGGAAATTCCGGTCATAAGACCGCCCGGGATCGGTATCACGCCGGAACTCCCGATTATCGTCGCGCCACCGGTTGATGTCATTCCGCCAATCGGTGTATTGCCCCCGACGGGGATTACCCCGGAAATTCCGGTGATCACTCCGCCGCCGGTTGGTATTACGCCGGAAGTGCCGGTTGCTACCAGACCACCGATTGGGGTGTTACCCCCGACAGGGATCACGCCGGAAATTCCGGTGATCACCCCGCCACCGGTCGGTATTACGCCGGAAGTGCCGGTGATTACATCCCCGGACCCCGAAATACCAACGGTTCCGCCGACGATCAGTGTTCCCCAAACCGTTGCCAATGCCGAACTTTCAAAGCGGCCGGAGGACTTCCTTGCCGGTGATACCTGCGCCATTCTTGAAGGTGGCGGGCAGCTTTATCGTAACGAAGACGGTCTTGTTTTTACCGCCCCCTGTACGCTTGTCCGGCAGGGCGGATATCAGGGAATTACGGTTGCCTCCTTGCTTGAGCAATCAGATGTGCCTTTGACATCCGGGCGGCAGTTCGTGGCCGAACCCCTTTGGAATTTCTGGACAGAAACGCGCGGCGTCTATGCCCGGGACCGGCGTCACAATCTGGATATCGAAGGATATAGCGGATCAGTTATTGCGGGATTTGATCGCAATTTTGATAACGAAACGGTTGTTGGCGTTTCCGGATCGTTTGAAAGCAGTGGCTCTGACGGTTATGACGGCGGGCTTGTCAACGAGGCCTATGGTATTTCCGTCGGGCCCTATTTTGCCCATCGTCTGTCACGGGAATGGGCGGTTCAGGGATCGCTTGGCTATATGCTGCGCCATAACGATCTTGATGTTGTGGTGCTTGAGGGCGACTATTTTTCCCATCAGCTGTCGGCTGCCACCGCCCTTCACGGGCAGTATAATTATAAGGACTGGACGCTGCGTCCGCGCGTCGGCCTTTCCTATGCCGAGACCTTTACCGAGGCCTATGATCTCAGTGGTACTGTGTCCAATACCCCGGTCAAGGTCGATATCGGTTCGGATCATTTCAGCTTTGGCGAGGCCGAAATTGCCGGTGAGGCCAGCACCTATGTCGAGCTTGAGGGCAATCTTCTGGGCATACCCTATGGCGAGCTCGGCCTGCGTTATGCCTTTGACCGGCCCAATGACGGCAAGATCCTTTCGGGGAACCTGACGCTTGAGGAAACATCAGACGTGACCGGTACATTGCGCGGCGGGATGCGGTTTATTTATGATGACCGGATCTATTTTGATGTCGGGGCGGGCTATCTCAGTCTCGGGCAGAACGGCCTTGATATCTGGGAAGCCAAGGCACGTGTCTCATTTGCCTTCTGATCGCTTGCCCGGACAGTTGCACGCCCAAAAAAAACGCCCGGGTGGGGACCCGGGCGTTTTGACCTTTCGGGGGAGACTCCGAAAGGGGCAAGATGCAATGGGAACATAACGACCGGGGAAGTCGTACGGTATCTCCTTGGGACAAGGGGATACGCATCTTGCAGGGATCGACATTACGCCGGTTACTGGTCGAATACCGGGACGGGGTCAAAGGCGCCCGGTAGTCCAATCAGGTGGCCTTGCCCGGTGTCGGGGCAGGTGCCGCGATTTTTGCCAGTGCCTTGAGTTTCGCAGCATGGCGGTGTTTCGATACTGTTATCTGAATAATCCCGATCATCACCAAAAGGGAAGAGATCCAGAACACACTGTCATGGGTCGGTGGTGGCGTGAGGTCGAACCGCGATGCCAGCATCTCAAGCGCCAGAAGGACAAAGGGCAGGATCGTGGTCGACAGGATGTATTTCTCGATCCCTGCGACCTTGACAGAACGAAGTGACAAAACCATCGCAGGCCCGCGAAACAGAACCCCGATCAAAAGCCCTGCCAACAATGTTTCGGTGCCAAACAATCCGGCGGTGGAAATGTACGGGATCGGAACCGGACTGATCCGTTCGATAAAGGACGGCACGATCAGGAAGACTGACGCGGTAATCAGCAACAGGACGCCGGTGAAGCGCAGATGTGCCCATGTATCCTTGATCTGGTTATCAGGATGAAGTTCGGCCAGAACAGTTGATGCAATGGCGGTGACTTCGGATGCCAGCATCAGCAACACGGCTGGGTTGGAAAAGCCACCGGGTAAATGCCATGCCATCCACACAGCTCCCGAAATCAGGATCGCATGGCCCAGCCATTCCGACCGTCCCGGCGTGCGCCCAAGGATAAAGGTCGCGGCAAGGGCGGCCATCGGCATGCCGGTCTGCGACAGAATGCCGCTTTCCGGTGCGCTGATGTAAAGAAGCGACGCTGTCCAGGTTACGCCGGTCAGAACCCGCAAAACCCCATAGGCCCAGTTGATCGGAAGGGTGAATTGCCGCCAGGGGATCCTGCGACCGGGCGCAAGAAGCACCAGCGATACCCCGCCAAACACCAGTTGCCAGCATGTCATGGCATAAGGATCAATATCAAAGCTGGTCAATGCAATCCGGTTGCTCACCAAAAGCAGCGACCAGATCAGTGTGGTGCTGAAAAGCAAGATCATGACGGACATATGAAGAATTAAAAAAAGTTATGAAAATGATTTCGTATGCTGCACCATATAAGGAAAAATATCGACAGAAATATTTGGCTAAATTACTGAATTTAATCCATGAAGAGTCAGGTCTGCTACTTTCGGAATTTGGCCGACCTGATCTCAAATTCGCAGAGACATTGGCGATTGACGATTACTAGTCGAATGCCGGTTCGTCCAGAAAGTGATTGGCATAGGCAAAGATGCCCGGAGATCCGCCTGTCATTAAAAACAGGATTCTTTCGCCGCTTTGATAGTGACCGGAAGAGAGGTCCGAAAGCAGTCCGGCGAAGGCTTTCCCACCATATACGGGATCAAGAAAGAGCCCTTCTGTTCTTGCCATCTGGTGAACAGCGGCTTTCATGGCGTCTGTCGGGATTCCATAACCGTCCCCCAACTGTTCGTCAGATATCTCGATATCCATTGGATTGGCTTCAACAGAGGAACCAAGCAACTTCAACACAGCCTGTGTTTTCTCAACCGTCGCAGCATGAGCAATTTCTTTTGGCGCGAGGACAGAAAATGCTTTGATCAAAGCGGGATTTTTACCTGCCAGGTACATCCCTGCGGCAAGGCCTGCATGGGTGCCGGAACTTCCGTTTGGCAAGACAATTGAACTGACACTTTGCCCAAGTGCACGCATCTGATTCTCTATCTCGAACGCACATAGGGCATAACCGAGGGCGCCGATCGGCGATGAACCGCCCAGTTCGACGAGATAGGGATTGCATCCGCGCCGTGACAGTTTGGCAGCAATCTCGTGGGCAAATTCTCGGCCGGTTATCCCGGTTGGGACAATGTGGATGTGCGCACCCAATATACGATCAAGCACCATGTTGCCGTTACGTGCGAAGTCATTGGGCATTGAACTTGTCGGCGATGTCAAAACCAGATCACATTGCAAACCAAGCTTCGCGCAAACGGCTGCTGTCAGTCTGGCAAAATTTGATTGTAAACCGCCAACGGCAACCACGGTATCTGCACCCCTGTGCAGGGCATCACCCACAATAAATTCAAGTTTTCGCAGTTTGTTACCGCCACCACCCAGTGAATTGAAGTCATCGCGTTTCACAAATAACTGGATGTCTTTGGCTGGCAGTCCCAACGTTTGTTCAAGGCGTTCCAGACGCTGAATTGGTGTGGCGTCGTCCAGCAGGCTGACCTTCGGAAAGTGATCAAGGGTATCGTGCGAGAACATTGTCATCCCTTCTTTGCGGCAGTGAATAAGAATGTGATCGCGCGAACATTCTGAAAATATGATAGTTTTCATATGCGGGATTATCGGTGCTGATCACTGAGCGGATAAACGTCCCATAGATATTTACTTGCTGCAGTTTTGTTGTGAATATCTATCAATCAGCACTCAGCATCCCGAAAATCGGTGTAATCATGGACCAAATTGACTCAATCAAGGTATTCTTGGCTGCGATAGATGAAGGCAGTCTTGCCGGTGCAGCACGCCGTCTGAACAGGTCGCCAACGGCTGTTAGCCGTGCTTTGAATGCGCTTGAAAGTCATGTCGGTGCGGACCTGCTTTATCGAACAACAAGGTCGCTTCGTCTCAGTGAAACCGGCGAACATTATGCTGCTGCCTGTCGGCGCATTCTTGCCGATCTTGAAGAGGCAGAAATGGTGGCTGGAGGTGAGCGCTCCGCCCCAAGGGGAACGGTTACAATATCTGCGCCACCATTCCTGGGCGAAGAAGTTTTAAGGCCAATCATCGATGAGTTCCTAAAGGAGTTTCCGACGGTTTCTGTCCAGTTCCTGATGCTCGACAGGTTCGTTAATCTGGTAGAGGAGGGCGTGGATCTGGCGCTTCGGATTGGTGAGCTATCAGATTCTTCGAACGTCGCCACAAAGGTCGGCACCGCTGTTCGACGCGTTGTTACGGCTTCGCCCGACTATCTGCAACGCAATCCTCGCATCCATGAGCCAAAAGATCTGGAGAAACATCAAATCATCGCATTCTCCCATTTTGGACTCAATGCCTGGACCTTTTCGCCCGGACAAACAGGAAAAATCCCCAAGACCATAAGTTTTACGCCGCGCATCATCGTCAACAGCATTCGCGCCGCAGTTGGTTCAGCTGTTGCTGGTTTGGGGCTGACGAGATTGTATTCGTACCATGTTGCCCGGCAGGTATCCGCCGGGCAGCTCAAGATTGTTCTGGTTGACGCCGAAGCACCACCTTTGCCCGTACATTTGATTGCGCCGCATGGGAGAATGGCGGTTCCAAAGGTGCGTGCCTTTGTTGACTTTGCAGCACCGCGCTTGCGTGCTTCGCTTGCCAAGCTCGAAAAAGATGCCCGCTCGCTGGATATATAGGGACGCACGACACCGCTATGGTGAAAGTGGATTACCCCGCCAGTTCGGTTGCAAGTGTCTGCATCAGCTTTGCTGTCGTCATTGGCCGCGCAAGCGGGGCACCTTGACCAGCCCATTGCGCGCCGAAACCGTGCTCGTTTTGCGCCTTGGCTGCGCTGTTTAACGCCTTGCCCGCATCATAGGTCACCGGATAGTCGGGGACTTCCCCGTCAGATCTGCTTTCCGCCCAAGCGGTAAATTTGTTGGCAAGGCAGCGCGCAGGTCGACCAGATATTGCCCGCGTCATTACAGTACTGCTTGCAGATTCTCCGGTGAACCTTGCACGATAAGTAGCGTCGGCTTTACTTTCGTCACAGGTCACAAATGCTGTGCCCAACTGCGCGGCAACAGCGCCAAGACCAAGTGCAGCCCGTATGCCCGATCCATCCATAATGCCACCTGCGGCTATGACCGGAATGGAAACTGATTGAGTCAGAATCCGGGTCAGTGCCAGGGTTCCCAGTTTGCTGTCAAAGCTGTTTTCATCGAAGCATCCCCGATGCCCTCCGGCTTCCCAGCCTTGTGCAACAATCACGTCAATGCCCGCGGCTTCAATTTCCAGCGCTTCTTTCGGATTGGTCGCAGTTGCAAATGTCATAATGCCCCTGTTTTTGATTGCATCGAGTTGATCGGGACGGGGCAATCCAAAATGAAAACTTATGACGCGCGGGCATTCTTCAAGCAGCATCGTGTGCATCGCATCGTTTGTCAGAAATGTTTGGTAAATCTCTGATAGGTCGTTGGGTGCCGATGCGCCGAACCGCGCGAATTCGGGTTTCAGGGTATCCAGCCATTTTTGTTCTTTTATCGGATCACGAAGTGCTGGTTTGTGGCAGAACACATTTACGTTGAATACACCGGAGGAGAGCGCCTTTACCCGCTGGATTTGCGCGCGTGCGTCATCCACAGTGCTTGCGCCAACCGCGATTGAGCCCAAACCGCCAGCGTTTGTGACGGCGGCTGCCATCTCCGGCGTCGAGACACCTGCCATTGGTGCCTGAACCACCGGAATTCCGAGATCGAGCTGTTGAAAGGAATTTCCAATCCTGGTCATCGTTCTGTCCCCGTTTTCGATGTGCCAAAGCAGCGCGCTGATATTTGGTGCCGAAGGCGCTCAGCAATCAGGTTTTGCTGACAAAACCAGCTTGAATTTGCTCCGGTGTGCTGAATTTTCACCATGAACAATATGCCTTGCCCGTTGTAACCAGGCAGGCGCGACGGGCAAGGCTTTCTGAATTCAGATAGTGGAAGATTTTCTCTGCGCCAGTAACTGACGATAATGCTGGGTCGGCATACCGCCCCATCCCCAGTTTTCCAGATCAACTTCCTCGATAATCACATATGTGGATTCAAGCGGTTTATTCAGGACGTCGCGCAAGACTTCGCTCACGCCCTGAATGATTGCGGCTTTTTCTTCTGCGGTCACTTTGTCGGAACCGGGTTGGGTACCTTCGCGTGTAACCTGAACTGTTACGATCGGCATGTTGATTACCCTTTGTAAAATGTGATCGGGGGGGCAGGATCGATCCCGAAAGTCGATCCTGCGTTTGTGATCGCGTGAACGATTACCAGCGACCTGCGGCTTGACCGCCGTCAACATGAAGGATTTCACCCGTGACGAAGTTGGCGTTTTCAAGGTAAAGCACGGCATCAGTGATGTCGCTGATATTACCCATCCGTCCAACAGGGTGGAGTTTCGAAAGGAATTCGTGGGATTCCTCGGGGTGCATCGGTGTTTTGATAATGCCTGGCGACACTGCATTCACTCGGATGCCGTTCTGCGCAAATTCGATCGCAAGGGATTTGGTAACGGCATTCAACCCGCCTTTCGTCAGAGACGCCAGAGCAGACGGCATGCCGGCAATCGGCTGATCGACCAGACTGGTGGTGATGCTGACGATGTGGCCGGAACCCTGCTTGAACATTTCGGCAGCAGCAAGGCGGGTGATGTTAAAGAAACCGGCAACGTTGACGCCCAGATTATGGTCGTAGTCTTCCTGCGTCATTTCAATGAACGGTTTCGCCAGAAACACGCCTGCATTGTTGACGAGCGTGTCGATACGGCCAAAGCGTTCGAGGCCTTCACGAACGACTTGTTCGGCAGTTGCAGGATTGCTGATGTCGCCTGCAACAGTCGCCACATCAATCTCGTTACCTGGCTTGATTGATCGGGAAGTTGCGACAACGTTGTAATTGCGGTCACGATAGGCTTGAACAAGTGCCGCACCCATACCCTGGGATGCGCCGGTGATGATGACTGTTTTTTTCTGCGTGGTCATAGCTAGTCCTTTCACAAAAGCGAGAGCCGCTAGTTGGCTCGTCTGCGCGATCTGCGCTGTTGTGAACAGGATAGATATGCCGGTTAATAAGGTGAATTATCGAAAAAAGCTTTTCACTATGCCGATTTTCGGTGGAATAGTTGTGTATTTTGGTTTCAGTTTAAACGATCCGTTATCGGATGCCGGCGCGCAGGAAGGCCTGAATGAATTGGCGCTGGAAAATCAGGAACGCGATCAGAAGGGGCGCTACGGTCATGATGGTTGCGGCACTGATGACTGAAATATCCACCCCGGTTTCCGGTGCTCCGAACAGCGACAATCCGACGGTTAGCGGGCGGGTATCAGGCGAGTTGGTGACAATCAGCGGCCACAGGAAATTGTTCCAGTGGGTCGCAATCGACACCAGGGCATAGGCCAGATAGACCGGCTTGGCCGCGGGCACATAGACCTTCCATAAAACGCCCATCCAGCTGCATCCCTCAATCCGGGCGGCTTCTTCAAGTTCGACCGGCACCGATTTGAAGGCCTGACGCAACAGGAAAATGCCAAACGCGCTGGCCATATAGGGAAGCCCGATGCCAAGCGCGGTGTCAAACAGGCCAAGCTTGGAAACGATGGCATAGTTTTCGACAATCAGAACTTCGGGCAGGATGAAGAGCTGCAGCAGAACAAGGATAAAGATCGTATCGCGGCCCCTGAATTCAAACCGGGCAAAGGCAAACCCTGCCAGCGTGCAAAGAACCAACTGACCGGCAAGGATCAGGGTGACAAGAACCACCGTATTGGCAAAATACCCTGCCCATGGCACCGCGTTCCAGACATAGACGAAATTCTCGATTGTCAGCGGGCTTGAAAAATCAAGACCAAGGGCGGTGCCCGATGGCTGCAATGCGGCCCATGTTGCAAACAGAAGCGGCGATATCCAGACAATCGCCAGAGCCCATGCGCCGATGGTATCAAGGATCTTGTCGAAATCAGGCAGGGTGCGTTTGGCCGGATGCGAGGCAAATGCAGTATTCATCTGTAATGGGTCCGTTTTTCAACCAGTCGGAACTGAATGACCGCAACAAGGCCAAGCGTCAGAAGAACAAGAATGGTCATGGCGGCGGCATGCGGGCTGTCGAAATAGGAAAATGCCATTTCCCAAATCCAGTACAGGATCAGCTTTGACGCGTTATTCGGCCCGCCCTTGGTCAGGATGAACAGATGGTCGATCAGTTTGACCGAATTGATCATCGCATTCACAAAGACAAAGATCGTGGTTGGCATCAAAAGCGGTAGCAATACCCGGCGCGTATAGGTCCATCGACCTGCCCCCTCGATCCGGGCGGCTTCGCGCAGGTCAGGCGGAATTGTCTGAAGGGCAGCAAGGTAGAAGATCATGAAAAATCCGGCTTCTTTCCAGATTGTCACCATGATGACGGATGCCAGTGCTGTTTCAGGTTGTCCCAGCCAGTTGGTCGGGGACGCGCCAAAGAACCCGGTGATCTGGTCAATCACGCCAAGGTCGGGTGTATAGAAAAACAGCCACAAATTGGCCGCAGCAATCATCGGCAGGATCGTCGGCGTGAAATAGGCGCTGCGCACGAATGACCGTGCCGGAATATGGGCATTGGCCCAAAGCGCCATGATCAGGGCAAAGATGATCGAAACCGGAATGGTGATTCCGGCATAAATGATGTTGTTCCAGGCCACGGTCCAGAATGTCGGGTCGGCAAACAGGTCGCCGTAATTGTCAAATCCGGCAAAGACCGACGGGCGGCGCGTGGTGCCGCGGGTAAACAGGCTGTGCCACAAGGTTGCAATGGCCGGGTAAAAGGCAAACAGGCTCATCAGCGCCAAAGCCGGTGCCACAAGCATCCAGCCATAAAGTGCCAGCCTTTGTTTCTGAAGTCGGGCCATGTCATTCATGGTCGGCACGTCCGTATAAGATAATGGATTAAACAAGTCACAAACAAGGGTGCCGAAGCGGGCGTGAAACCCGCTTCGGCGTGCAGATCGGGTTAGTGGAACGCCCGAAGAAGACGGGTTGCTTCGGCCTGTGCACCTTCAAGGGCTTCTTTCGGTGACTTTTCACCGGTCAGAGCAGCCTGAATGGCGTTGTTCAGACCTTCGCGGACACGCGCAGTGTCATAGGTGGAGAATTCCGGGATCGCGACTTCAAGCTGATCACGGGCAACAACCGCCTGCGGGAATTCAGCCGCATAGGATTTCAGCGCGTCGGTTTCATAGGCTTCTGGCGTGACGCCAACATAACCGGTCGCAATCGACCATTCAGCAGCACGTTCCGGTGCGGTCATGTATTTGATCAGCGCAAGCGATGCTGCTTTCTGTTCGTCACTGGAGTTTTTGAACAGATAGAAGTTCCCGCCACCGGTCGGTGAGCCCGGCTTTTTATGTTTCGGCAGCATGGCGACGCCGAAATCAAACTTGGCTTCGCGTTTGACAGCCGACAGGTTGCCAGTCGAATGCCACATCATGGCCGTCTGACCCTGAACGAAGGCCTGACGAAGCGTGCCCCATTCAATCGTGCCTTCGGGCATGATCTTTTCGTCGGTGGCAAGGCCACGCCAGAATTCAAGCGCCTCGACAACAGCCGGATCATCGAAATAGGTTTCGGTACCATCCTTGCTCATCAGTTCCTTGCCATTCTGGATGGCAAAGCACTGGAACATCCAGTACGGGTAACCGGTCGACGGAACCATCAGGCCCCATTTGCCGTCCTTGGCAAGGGCCTTGCCAGCCGAAACCAGTTCTTCCCAGGTGGCCGGTGCGTGTTCCGGATCAAGACCGGCTTCGCGGAACATGTCCTTGTTATAGTACATGACAATGGTTGAACGCTGGAACGGGATGCCCCAGGTTTTGCCATCGACTTCGCCATTGGCCATCAGCGCCGGATAGAAGCCCTTGAGCCATTCCTTGTCTTCTGCGGTTTTGACGACATCATCAAACGGAACAATCAGGTCCTGTTCGATCAGGTCATAAACATCGATAGAGAACATGACAGACAGCTGTGCCGGATCGCCGCTTTTAAGCGCGGATACGGCACGCAGACGGGTATCGTCATAATTGCCAGCATAGATGGCATTGACTTTGACATCGGGGTGTTCGGCTTCAAAACCTTCGATCATGCCGTCAATCACGTTGGTCAGCGGGCCGCCAACAGCAATCGGATAATACATGGTCAACTCGGTCGCAGCAAAAGCAGGTGATGCTGCCGTTGCCATCAGTCCGGCCGCAAAGGCGGCACTGGTTACGATATTCCGCATGGATTTGTTTTCCCTGTTACAAACTCGGAATTGCAGTGTCAGTTTCGATAGAGGTATTTGGTTCCTGCGCTGTTTGACGGGGCATCGCCGGTTCAAGACGATGGCCGTCCTCGCCATCAAACCAGTGGGCCGCAGCGCCAGCCCAACTGAGCGAAACTTTTGTCCCCGGCGCGATATGGACCTGACCGGGCAGGCGGGCGGTTGCGCCCTCTGTTCCCGGGATCGCAACAGAAACAAAGGTTTCCGCGCCAAGGAACTCACTTCCGGTGACCGTGGCGGCAATGCTCCATGCCGATTGATCTGCACTGGTGGTCAAAACCAGATCTTCGGGGCGAATGCCAAAGGTCAGTTTGGTCATATCCAAACCAGCCGGGATCACGTCACCCGGCAAGGCCGATGCCGGTATCAGTGCCATGGGCGGGCTTCCGACAAATCCGGCAGCAAAGGATGTCGCGGGTTTGAGATAAAGATCGGCCGGGTTGCCCGCCTGCTCGATGCGGCCATCCTTCATCAGGATGACGATATCGGCCATGCTCATGGCTTCGGTCTGGTCATGGGTGACATAGACAACCGTGATACCAAGGCGCTGTTGCAGTTCGCGGATATCGCGGCGGACGGAATGGCGCAATTTGGCATCAAGGTTCGAGAGCGGCTCGTCCATCAGACACAGCGGATGACCGGCGACAATGGCACGCGCAAGGGCAACGCGCTGACGCTGACCGCCTGAAAGTTCGGCAGGTTTGCGATCTTCATATCCGGCAAGTCCTGTGACACTGAGCGCATCATCAAGGCGGGTTCTGATTTCTTCCTTGCCGGTTTTGCGGACCTTAAGGCCAAAGATGATGTTTTCGGCAACGCTGAGATGCGGGAACAGGGCATAGGACTGAAACACCATCGACAGGCCGCGTCTGGAGGGCGGCATATTGGTTACATCCTTGCCGTCTATGGCAATTGTGCCCTGATCGGCGGTTTCAAGACCGGCAATCAGTCGAAGAGTTGTTGACTTGCCACAGCCCGATGGCCCCAGAAGGACGACAAAGCTTCCACGTGGAATGTCGATGGACAGATCATGCACGCCATTGCAGCCGTTAAAGACGCGCGATACCGCTTTGATCTGGATGAAAGGCGATTGGGCACTCATTTGGAATTTTCGCTTTTTGCAATTTGCAGACGTGCGCGGACGTCCTGACGATTAAACAGCGGGGCGAACGATCCGCCGGGCACGCCATCCACCACAATCAGGTCAGGGGCCGTGATATGACCGCCCTTGGCCGGGGCCGGGCGGCCGAAT
This sequence comes from Thalassospira profundimaris, assembly GCF_003326795.1. GTDB lineage: Bacteria > Pseudomonadota > Alphaproteobacteria > Rhodospirillales > Thalassospiraceae > Thalassospira > Thalassospira profundimaris_C. Next base: position 103,345 of record NZ_JPWI01000008.1, read on the forward strand.
TTGGATTGATCGGCCACAAGGATCGAATTGCGGCAATTGGCGGCAATCGCCTGACGCAATGACACTTCACGATGATCAAAGTCGGTAAGCGTGCCGTCGGGCTCGATCCCGCCAACCCCGAACAGGCCGTAATCAACCTTGTAATTGTTAAACATCGCCTCGGCATCGGGGCTGATGACATCGCGATCAGGCAGGCGCAAGGTGCCACCGGGAATGACGATCCGGTTGCTGGTATTGTTGCCAAGAGCCATGGCGGCATTGAGATTGTTGGTCACCACCGTCAGATGCCGGTGTTCGACAAGGTTCAGCGCAATCAGTTCCAGCGTGCTGCCGATCCCGATCAGGATTGATGCCCCGTCCGGGATCAGGTTTGCGACATGCAATGAAATGGCGTGCTTGGCGGCAATATTGGTGACCTGCCGACTTTCATAGGACAGGTTCATGCCCGGTTCGCCAGCATATTCAACGCCGCCGTGACGCCGACGCACAAGATTGGCGTCGCTTAGCATATTGACGTCGCGCCGCACGGTTTGCGGGGTAACGTCAAAATGTTCGGCCAGTTTGTCAATCGAGGCAAAGCTGTCGCGGCGCAGAATGTCGATGATGTCGCGTTGTCGTGTCGAAATATTCATTTGATCGTTCAATTTGTTGCTTTGAACATGAAACGATCATACGCGGCTTCGTTGTCACTAAGATTTCAGAAGCATGACATTCATATGAATATTCAGGCGGTTATAAGAGCCGCGGAAAACCTTGGTTTCGTGGAAATGATCAAATGAAAGTCCGGTGATCAGAGATTGCGGGCGGTCACATTGTGACAAAAACGCCGCCCGAAAAATCGGGCGGCGTTCGGGCCATCAGACAAGATGACAATGTCAATTTTGATCGATTAATGCAGACAAATCATAAGGTTGTCTGTTTCGCAGCGCGATCAGAAAAGCTTTTCGCGCGGGTCGAATTTCGGTGCCGGTTCTGCCGCAAGCTGTTCGAATACTTCTTCAAGCGTATCGGCAACCGTATAGAGGTTCTTGTGGCTTTCGCGTGCAAAGCCTTCCTCGATAATACCGTCGATCATGTCAAAGCACTTGTCCCAATAACCAAGCGCATTGAGGAATACCATCGGCTTGTCATGAATGCCCAGCTGACGCAGTGTCATGGCTTCAAAGGCTTCATCCAGACTGCCAAGGCCACCGGCAAGGGTAACGAAGGCGTCGGATCTCTTGAACATCTCGACCTTGCGCTGATGCATGGATTTGCAGACGATCAGCTCGGAAAGGCCTTTATGGCCAACTTCGATATCATGCAGGTGTTCGGGGATGATTCCGATAACTTCGCCGCCATTCTGCATGACGCCATCGGCGACCGCGCCCATCAGGCCAATGCGACCCCCGCCATAAACCAGTGCGATGCCCCGTTCGGCCATCATTTTGCCAAACGCGACGGCATTTTCCATATGCTGTGGATTTTTGCCGTTCGAAGCGCCGCAGAATACACAGATTGATTTTACTTTTGTCATGGCGACCTGCCTTTTGTTTCTTGTTTCGCAGGTAGCGGTGCAACATTTTTCAATGATGCCCCGTACTCGAAACGAACATAGCCGATCAAATCAGCGATGGGGCAGGAATTTGTGCATGGCAGCAGTTTAAATTTAAATGACGTGTTTGCGCCGCATTTTCGTTGCTTTTATTTGCCAGAACGGTGATGCCCACGGACAGTCACCGCGAAGGGCTCCTGTTCTGATTAATCCGTGCTGCTGTGGCGCAGGGTTAACAAGTTATGAACCTGATTGTGGGATGGGTAATGCTGCGCACGGATTTGTGCCTGGCATAAAGAAGTACATCGCGAAGCAACGAAAAGAAGGCAGGACCGCCCAACGTGTTTGTCGACAATCCCTTTATACTCGCCCTTCTGGTATCGGGCATCATCGCTGCGGTTTTGATGCTGGCGCTTTGGCTGGGACTTGAACGTGCCCTGGCCCGGCGTCTGGTGCTGGCAGCGATCATTCCCGCTGTGGCCGTTGCGGTTCCGGCAGCCATCGGCTTGCCTGATACGGCGCGCGGTGGTGTTGGTGCGGCATTATTGATGCTGGTGCTGGGCGGTGTTTGCGGGGCGATCCTTGATTTTGCAAGGCTGTCTGAACGTGTTTGCCTGATTGTCTCGGGCGTTCTTTTGTTGCTTGGCGGCTGGCTTGTTCTGGCGGCGCCGGTCAACGGATTGTCCTATCATCCGGGCGGGATCAAGTTTCTGGCCTGGCTCGCATTTCTGGTGATTGGCGGCTGTTTCCTGTGGGTGACGCGTCCCGACTTTACCGAGGATGACGCACCTGATGGCAAAGCAGCCAAAGGCAAAAAGACCAAGATCGCCAAAACCAGATCGTCTAAATCGACGACCACTGAAAGTGGGGGCGATGTGGCAAATGCGGCAAAGCCCGGCCCGGTTGCCGTTCTGATGACACTGGCACTGGGGCAGGGGATCATTGCCCATCAGTTCGCCCTTGATCAGCATGTTGTCTTTCAGGCCGCACTTTGGATCGCGCTGATGGTGGCGCTGGTCTCGGAAAAGGCAGCCCCGCAATATCGTGCGGCGGTATGGCTGGGTGTGGTCGGGGCCCTGATGGCAAGTGCAGCGGTGATGATGATTGCCATACCCGCATCGGCCGTTTCATTTGCGGTATTGCTGCTGGTGGTGTCTTCGGGGCGTGGGGCGGCAAAGCTTGGCGCGCTTGTCCCCGAAGCCAATCCGGCACAGGCGGTTGTGATTGGCAGCGTGATCCGGTTCGGAGTTTTGGCACTACCATTGATCATGGCGGCATTGGTCGCCTATGTCGGTGCTCAGATGGCAGGGACGGTTTCGTAACATCGCGCTTCTGATGGATAGATGAGCTTCCTGTTAATTAAGCAAAGAGACTGATTCTATTCATCTTTACCTAACGGTTCCGCGGTATCGTTTGTTCGTTACGTTATGGAAACTGTGATCTGAAAGTAGTACAAGTTTCTAATTAACGTGCCCAAAGGAATTGGTTGAGGGGAATATGGCAAGCAATTCCAGTGTTTTGGGTGCGACCATGGGGGCAAACCCCGATAACATAAACATCGTTCAAGGATATTTCCGGTGAAACGACCCTATATCCTCGTCATTGTCGGCGTTGTACTGATCATTGCGGCGATTGCGCTGAATTACATGTTGACCAAAAGTGCGGATGAAGAGACTGCACCGGTCACTCAGGCGCCCGCGGTTACGACCACTGATACCTCCGAGGTCAAAACCCCCGAGCCGGCGACAACGCCGGAATCCGACGCCCCGGAAATCACCAATCCAAGCTTTGATGTCGTGCGCATCGGACCGGACGGTAATGCCGTGATTGCCGGTCGTGCAGCCCCCAACAGCAAGGTTCGCATTCGCGAAGGTGAAGAAGTTATCGGCGAGGCAACCGCAGACGAGCGCGGCGAGTGGGTGGTCCTTCCGGGCAAGCCGCTGGCAAGTGGTGATCGCGAATTGTCGCTTGAATCCGAAGACGCAACCGGTGCTGTGGCCAAGGCCGAAGACAAGGTTGTCGTTCTGATCCCCGATGCCAAGCCGGAAGACCGCGCCGCATCCGAGGCAACGGAAAATGGCGAAGCCACGGAAAGCAAAGAAGAATCCCAACCGATCATCGCCCTTAAGGTCCCGACCGAAGGCGAGGGTGCCGCAACCGTCCTGCAGGGACCGGCCAAGATGGACGATGCGGGGGATGCCGATGATGCCGCCTCCGACGAAACCGCACCGGGTCTGCCGCGTCTTTCCATCGATGTTGTCGATTATGACCAGCAGGGTCGTGTCGCGATGTCGGGCAAGGCGGATATGGACCACACCGTTCAGGTCTATCTTGATAACAAACATGTCGGAACTGCCCCGGCCGATGAAAATGGCAACTGGGCGCTGACGATTGGCGAACCGATCGAACCGGGCAATTACACCATGCGCGCCGATCAGCTTGATGATGGCGGCAAGGTAACCGCGCGTGTTGAAATTCCGTTTGAGCGTGCAAAGCCGGATGAAATTCTGGAACCGGGTTCGCGCTATGTGGTTCAGCCGGGCAACAGCCTGTGGCGGATTGCGCGCCGGACCTATGGTGACGGCCTGAAATACTGGGTCATTTACAACCAGAACCGTAAACAGATCCGTGATCCGGACCTGATTTATCCGGGGCAGATCTTTGCACTGCCCAACGAAGAAAAAGCGCAGTAAGCACTGCTTTTCTTTCCCGGGGGCAAAACACATGGTAAGTGTGTTTTGCCCCTTTTGAATTTTGGGTGAACAGTTTTACACGGGTTGCGTTGCCCTTTGTCATCACTAGATGCTAAGAACGCCCCCGCATGGTACCAATCGTACCAATTTGATATGCCCAATCGATGGCAACCAGGGAATTAAGACTTTGAAATCCGTTCTTGTACCGATCAATCCTGAAGGCTGGAAATTCGTTGCGATCTTCGCGGCGATCACTGTGGGTTTGTTCCTGATTGCGGAACCGCTGGGCTGGATCGGTGTGATCCTGACACTTTGGTGCGCGTATTTCTTCCGCGACCCGGACCGTATCACCCCGACCGATGAAAATCTGGTGATTTCGCCGGCAGATGGCCGCGTATGCATGATTTCGCAGGCGCCGCTGCCCAAGGAACTGGAACTTGACGACAAGACCCCGCGCACCCGCGTTTCGATCTTCATGAACGTTTTCAACGTCCATGTGAACCGTTGCCCGGTCAATGGCGAGATCGTTGGCGAAGCCTATGTTCCGGGCAAGTTTGTTAATGCCGAGCTTGATAAGGCATCGGAAAACAACGAACGTCAGATCCTTCTGGTCCGCGACAAGGAAGGCCGTGAATTTGGTGTGGTCCAGATTGCCGGTCTGGTTGCGCGTCGTATTCTGTGTGATGTCGGTACCGGTTCGCAGCTTAAGGCAGGTGAACGTTTCGGTCTGATCCGCTTTGGTTCGCGTGTTGATGTGTATCTGCCCGAAGGCGTGTCACCCAATGTGATTGTCGGTCAGACCACGATTGCCGGTGAAACTGTTCTTGCCGATGTTTCGGTCAAGGGCAAGGAAGCCGCAGTTGGGGAGATCCGCTAATGAGTGGCGGCATCGATCCCATTCGTCGTCCGCGTCGCTTCAAGGCGATGTCGCTTACGCGGCTGGTGCCTAATGTCGCAACGATAATGGGCATGTGTGCCGGTCTGACCTCGATCCGCTTTGCAATGCAGGATCGTTGGGAAGCCGCCGTTGCCGCCATTCTGATTGCCGGGATTATTGACGGTCTTGATGGCCGTCTGGCCCGTATGCTGAACGCATCCAGCCGCTTTGGCGGCGAGCTTGACAGTCTGTCGGACTTTGTCTGCTTTGGCGTTGCACCGGCGATGATGCTGTATTTCTGGTCGCTCCATGAATTTGGGGGCATTGGCTGGGCATTGTCATTGCTGTTTGCGGTTTGCATGATGCTGCGTCTTGCACGCTTTAACACCCAGATGCTGGGCGAACCGGAATTGCCAACCTGGGCATACCGGTTCTTTACCGGGGTCCCGGCCCCGGCGGCAGCGGCCCTTGCGATGTGGCCGATTGTTCTGACCTTCCAGTTTGGCGAAGGCATTTTTGACAGCCCCTATATCGTTGCGCCCTATGGCGTGATTATCGCGGGTTTGATGGTGTCGCGGTTGCCGACATTCAGCTTCAAGAAGGTCAAGGTGCCGCGTGCCTGGGTGCTGCCATTGATGTTGGCATTCGGGGCGTCGGTGGCGTTTCTGGTATCCTCGCCCTGGCTGACGCTGTCTGCCATCGCTGCGATCTATTTCATCACCTTCCCGCTGTCTTATCGGTCCTATCGTCGTATGGGGGTCGAGCACCAGCAGGAAGAGGACACAGCCGATGAAGAAGATGATGATGGCGAACCCGATGACGACCCCGAAGAGGGACTGAACCGCGTCCATCAGAACTGATCTGATTTCCGGTCTGAATTGAAAAAGCCGACGCATGCGTCGGCTTTTTTGTTGTTTTCGCAGATGACTGAAACCGGCCTACTGATCAACCGCCAAATTCAGTACGGGTGGGCCATTACGGATATAGGCTTGCAGTTTTTGTTCGTAATGCTGCTTGTCCTGACGGGACAGGGCGGATGCATAAAACCTTGTCCAGGGCATGTCAGGATTGTCTTTGGCAAGCCTGTTGATCGCAGCAACGATGGCATCGCCGGTTGCTGTCTTGCTACATGAAATCGATGCAGGCATTAAGTGGTCGTTCCCGGCAATATGCCAGCTTGCAAACATTTCTTCGGGAAGTTTGGCGCGCCGATAAAATTCGGCCTCTGCGGGCAGATAAAGCGTCCAGTCCAGACGCCCCAGAGAAATCAGTTGCAGGAAATTGGCGTCATTGCCAATAAAACTCAGTCCCGGATTATTGATGTTGCGTCGAAGAATGGCGTCAATGACCGGGCCATAGGAACGCTGTGAACGCAGGGCACCATTCATTTTGCCAAAGGCAATCATGCGTTCAAGATCGACTTCACCATCCTTGTTGATGAATGGCTTGAACTGCTCATTGCGTTCGGCTTTGGTTATCAGGCTGACGGGCAAATGGGGAAGAACCGCGTTGGAAAAATGCAGGAATTCCCTGCGTTCCGGCGTGGCGTTCATGCCGATATTGCAAAAGGTCCCCGGTCCGGTAATGGTTTTAAGCAACCGTGGAAGCGGTACGATTTCCCTGATGTGATTGTATTGTGGCAGGCGACTGGAAAACCAGTTGAGGATATCAACCCCGTAACCAACAATCTGCCCGTCCTTTTCAAGCATTGCTGGCGGCAAAGGGGTAAGCGTCCATGTCACAGACTGCTTTTCACCCGTTTGCGCAGAGGCAGTCGAGGTCAAGGGGATCAGGCATCCCAGCCCGATCAGAAAAGCAAACATGCTGCGCGCCAATAGGCGACGGGAACAGTGGCCTGCAGGCCGCATCCGGATCATCTCCCCATTCAGGCAGGCTATAAGAGCTGCCTACTTAATAAGGGTATTTGTATCCATAAATGCAAATAAATCGTTATGTAATTCTATTTTGGGGTGTCTTGTCGATATTGCAGGCGTGCTTCGAACTGGTCGGAATTGATGAATTGCTCGCGGGCGGCCTTGAACCATTCCCGGTCTTGCGGGCTCAGCCAGTCGGCATAGAAATCTGTCCAGGGCATGGACGGATATTCATCGACAATCTTGCTGATTTCAGCAACCGCCTGTTTCCCTTCCGGGGTGTCGGCACAGCCGATCGTTGCTGTCAGCAAGGAGGTGTTTCCGGCAATCGGGATGGCCATGATATCAAGATCGGGCGCATGGCGACGGCGGTAAAATTCCGCCTCGGACGGGAAATAAAGGGTCCAGTCAATCCGGTTGAGTTCAAGCATGCGCAAAAACTTGGTGTCATCGGCGACCTGCATGACATTGGCGTCTTCGCGATGCGTGTCGAGATATTTGTCAACCTGTGTACCATAGGCCCGCCCGATGCGAATGGCGGTTGTCATGTCCTTGTTTGCGATCAGCTGTGCAAGATCGATGTGGCCCGCTTGGTTCACATAGGGGGCAAACATCGCCTTGTCCTTGACGCGAATGACAACCGAGATCGGCAGATGCAAAAGGATTGTCTTGGCAAAGGTAATATATTCGCGACGTTCTTCTGTCGGGATCAGGGTTGTCGAGCAGCGTAATTCGCTGTTTCCGTTTTTCATCTCGGCCAGAAGTCTGGCCAGCGGAACCTGAAGGATTTCGTGCTGATATTGCGGAAGTTTTTCAACAAACCAGTTCTGGGTGTCGGCGGCATAACCACGGAGTTCATCACCATCCGTAATAAAGGCTGGTGCAAATGGCGGAACTGCCCAGCTCAACGTGGTTTGCGAAGATTGTGCATTCGCATTTTCACCGGCAAGTGACGCAAAAAGCCATGCGGCGATATACAAGCCCGACCTTGCAGAACATTTCATGCGCAACACCACTCCATTCCGCTGCTCCTCGCATTCACTTTTTTTGTTTTGCTTTATCGCAAGGATACAGGTCAGCTTGTTAGTAAAGTATGTATTTGAGTGCCGCGACGTCTTGATCCGAACAATATAAGCAATATCTACCTTAAAAGAGTATTTTAGCGAGGTTGGGTGATGTCGGTTAATCAATCAAGGGTAGTGGCCGGAAGATGGCTTGGCTGGTTTGTCGGCGGTCTTGCGGCTGTTTTCCCTGTCCTGACCTTTGCGGCCGACCTGCGCGTGATGACAACATCCTTTCCGCCTTATGTGATTTTTGATGAAGCAACCAACGAGGCGCACGGCCCAGCAGTGGATGTGATCAACAGGATCTGCGTGCTGAGCCAGACCAAATGTGAAATCCATGTCGAACCCTGGGCGCGGGCCTATGCGACGGCGCTTGAACAGCCGAATACCCTGATTTTCAGTATCGCCCGCCGACCGGATCGTGAAACAAAATTCAAATGGATTGGTACCGTGGCCCCCTATCAGGTGCGTTTGTTTGCGCTAGACAGAAACGGCGTGCAGGCTACGGACAACTGGCGGGAACTAAGCGATTTTCACGTGGCCGGACAGCTGGGCGACGTAAAGGCGCAATATTTGCAAAAGTCGGGCTTCGATGTGGAAATGGTCCCGTCCGCAGAAGCCACCATTCGCATGTTATATGCCGGAAGGGCCGATCTGATTGCTGGTGATGCCCTGTCATTGCCCTATCGGGTGCGCATGCTTGATGTCGATAGCAATCGGCTTAAGGTTGTTGCCCGGATACCCGAACTTTCAAGCGATCTTTATCTGGCGGCCAGCCTTGCGACCGATGATGATGCGGTAGAAGTTCTGCGTGCAGCACTTGATCAGCTCAAAAACAGCGGCAGCTATGATCAGATCTGGGCGATGACGACATCTTCCCCATCCAACTGATCAATACAATTTCCCGGAAATAAATCACCGGCCCCCTCGGGGGAGGGGGCCGGTGTAACCGCGCGGCGGGGTCGGGGGAAAAGTCGCGCGGCTATTCTGTTCTAGGCGTTCGGATCATGCTGGGTCTTGTTGGCACGTCCCGTCCAGACGCTGACAAGCGACCTGATCCATGGGCCAAAGCCGCGGAACTTGCCGCCAAGCTTGTGACGCATCATCAAGGCGCAGGGCGTAAAGATCAGTGTCAGTGCCGTGGCAAAGGCCAGACCGAATGCGATGGATGTCGAAAGCTGTACCCACCACTGGGTCGATGGTGCGCCAACCGAAACCGCACGGGCGGCGAAGTCGATATTGATCTGAAGCACCATCGGCACCAGACCAAGAATGGTCGTCACCGTCGTCAGCATCACCGGGCGCAAACGTTGTGCGCCGGTTTGAAGAATGGCGGCTTCGATGCTGCCTGCTGTGTGTTTAAGCCGGTCAAAGGTATCGATCAGAACGATATTGTTGTTCACAACGATACCGGCCAGCGCAACCACCCCGATCCCGTTCATCACAATCGAGAAAGCTTGTCCTGTAATCATCAGACCAAGGAACACGCCCGCCGTTGACATGATAATCGCGATCATGATCAGAAGCGAACTTGTGATGCTGTTGAACTGGGTGACCAGAATGATGAACATGATGAAAAGTGCGACAGTAAAGGCATTCACAAGGAATTCTGCCGACTTCTTCTGTTCTTCATCCTGACCCTTGAATTCGACCGACACGCGCGGATCAATTTCAAGGGTGCTCATCCATGCCTTGACCTCGCCAAGCTTGGTATCGACCAGAATCCCATCCTGAACGTCTGCCTTGACGGTGAGCGCACGGCGGCTGTCAACGCGGGTCAGTGTTCCGGTTTTGGGTTTCGGGGTCCGCGAGATGAAGTTTGCAAGCGGCACCAGACCCTTTTCGGTAACGATCTGAAGGTTTTCAAGCTCGTCAAGCGACCGGTAACGCGCCGGATAACGGCCGACAATATCGATTTCCTCGGTCGAATCATCCGGGCGATAGGTCGAGAAATTGATCCCATTGGTCACCAGTTTGACGACGTTGCCGATCTGGTTGATATCAGCCCCGAATTTAAGCGCCTGGGCACGGTCGACTGTGTATTCCCAGTCAATGCCCGGGGGCGACTTGCCGTCTTCGAAGTTATACATACCCCCCATGTCCTGCAGACCGGTCAACAGCATGGTTGCTGTTTGATCAAGCAGTTCGGGATAGAAGGATCGCAGCTGGATCTGGATATCCTTGCCTTGTGGCGGACCTGCTTCCTGGGCGCGTACTTCGATCTGAATACCGGCAAGATCGGCCGTATCTTCGAGAATGCGTTTTTCAATCTCGGTTGCCTTCGGGCGGGTCTGCCAGTCAGCATATTCAAGTTGAACCACCCCGATGACATCCTCGGGGGCTTCGTTGCCACCGGCACTTTTGCCCGACCGGGCATAGACCGTGTCAAACCAGTTCTCGCCTTCATGATGGGTATCAAGGGCAAGAATACGGTCTTCGACTTCCTTAAGCAGCGCATCCTGTTCGTAATAGGACAGGTTGCCGCGTGCGCGGACCTGAACAACAGCGACTTCAGGTTCTACTGCCGGGAAGAATTCAACACCCTTGCCAAGTTTGCCAAAGGCACCCCAGACAACGATCAGTACGACAAAGGCCAGTGGTACAATCAGCCAATAGAAACGAAGCGACCCCTTAAGGATGCGAACATAAAGGCCCGTGCCGCCCGTGACCTTGTCAATGTCATCGGCATGATCTGCGGCGATGGCTTCAAGGCTTGCATTGTTTTCGCTGCCCGGTTTGCCAAACCATGCACCCACAGTCGGTACAAAGATCAGGGCCATGGCAAGCGACGCACTAAGCGTAAACAGTACCGTAATCGGCAGAAATTTCATGAATTCGCCGACGATATCGGGCCAGAAGGCCAGTGGCAGGAAGGCCGCAAGGGTGGTTGCGGTTGAGGCAATGATCGGCAAAGCCATGCGTTTGGCCGCCAGCGGATAGGCTTTCTTGCGGTGCATGCCCTCGATCATTTTGCGATCGGCATATTCGGTGACAACAATCGCGCCATCAACCAGCATCCCGACTGCAAGGATCAGACTGAACAGAACAACGATATTGACCGTCATGCCCAGCGCCCAAAGGATCAGGATCGCTGTCAGGAAGGAGCCCGGAATGGACAAACCAACCAGCAGTCCCGACCGCCATCCAAGCGACCAGATGACAACCACCATCACCAGAAGGATCGCAAGGATCACGCTGTTCTGAAGATCAGACAGCATGGTGCGGATATCAGATGATTTATCCTGCGAATAACTGATTGTCAGGTTCGGCGGGAAAGCCTGCTGAGCCTCGGCTGTGGTGGCCTTGATTGCATCAATCACCTCGATGATGTTTTCGCCAACACGTTTTGAAACCTCGATCGCAATCGCCGGTTCGCCATTAAGGCGCGCAAAGCTTGTTGCATCCTTGAATGTCCGGCGGACATCGCCGATATCGCGGAACCGGATGACAGAATCCCCGTCCACAATCAGCGGCATATCAAGAATGTCATTCACGCTTTCAAAAAGGCCGGGGACCTTGATGTTAAAGCGCCCGGTACCGGTATCAACCGCACCTGCTGCAACCAGCGAGTTTGAGCTGCGCACCAGTGATACAATATCGATCCCGTTCAGGCGATAGGTCTCGACCTTCATCGGATCAATGACGAATTCGACAAGCTCCTCGCGGTCACCGGCCAGTTTGGCTTCCAGAACCGCCGGGATACCTTCGATTGAATCCTTAAGATCACGCGCCATACGCAAGAGCGCACGTTCGGGCACGTCCCCTGACAGGGTGACAACCAGAACCGGGAACAGCGACAGGTTGACTTCGTGAACTTCGGGATCGTCGGTTTCTTCGGGCAGTTCGGACTTGGCAATGTCAACGCGTTCGCGAACATCAGCCAATGCCTCGTCGATCTCGACATCTGAATAGAATTCAAGCGTTACCGATGCCCCGTCCTGATAGGACTGCGAGCTCATTTCCTTGACACCCTCGATGGAGCGCAATTCCTGTTCCATCGGACGCAAAAGAAGGCGTTCAGCGTCTTCGGGCGATATGCCATCATGATGCATGGTGACATACAGCACCGGGATCTGAACATCCGGATCGGCTTCCTTGGGGATGGTGTTATAACCTACCCAGCCAGCTGCAAGCAGCAGGACCAGAACCAGAATGACGGTGCGCGACCTGTGTAACGCGTGATCAATCAGGGACATTTTCTATCTCCTCATGCACGCGCTTATTGCGCGGTCCGTTCCGAAATTGTCGTACCGTTTTCCCCATCGATTGATGCGGGATCGGGTGCTATCGGAAGACCGGCCTCGTCGGTTTCAAGATGGACAACATTCACAAGTGCCCCTTCCTTGACCCAGTCATGACCGACCACGATCAGTTCGAATTCCTGTGGCAGGCCGCCAATCCAGACGCGTTCACGCGAGCCGCCCTGAAGTTCGACCGGAAGGAAGTCAACCTTGTTGCCATCGGTGATGGCGCGCACGCCCAGCTCACCGTCATCATTAAGGGTCAGAACAGATGGCAGAACCTGATGGGCACGCTTGGTACCAACCGGAATTTCAAGTTCGGCCGTCATGCCATCGGGGATTTTCAGATCGGCATTGTTGATTTCGACCTCAACCCGGAAGGTACGGGTATTGTTGTCAGATACCCGCGCGGTGTAACGCACAATCCCGTCATAGCGGGTGCCGTCATAAAGCGATACGGATGCCAGCTGACCAAGTTCGATGGCGCTGATCGAATGTTCGGGGACCTGGGCTACAACCAGCATCGGGTCAGCCTGGATCATGGTTGCAACCGGATCACCAATCGACAGAAGATCACCGATCTCGGCCGGGCGATTTTCGACAATGCCATCAAACGGAGCGCGAATTTCGGTATTGTTCAGTTCGGTCCGGGCAATGGTCAGATCAGCCTTGGCTTCTTCAAGCAGCGCAAGTGTCTGGGCAACGCCGGTTTTGGAACGGTAATTTTTCGCGGCCAGACTTTTGGCTGCCGAATGTTCAAGTTCACGCTGGGCAACAAGGGCACGGGCCTTTTCCACACGTGCCTGACGATCATCGACGGACAGCTTGGCAATCAGATCGCCTTTCTTGACGGTCTGCCCCTTGGTCGCGCCGATTTCGGTTACGCGGGCCTCTGTCTCGGCGCGGATTTCAACAGAAATCACCGCTTCGGTACGGCCCGAAATGCGCAGATAATCAACGTGATCAACCGCCTTGCTGGTGATGGTGCGGACACTCGCACGCGGCTTGGCTGTCTGTTCGTCAGCTTGCGCTGCCTGTTGTTCGGACGTGTTCGCGGCCTCTGCGGGATCATCCCCGAGATAGGCGCTGCCGACCCAAACAACGGTCCCCAAGACCAGAAGGATTGCGATCAGGCGTGAAGCGTTCATGTTCTTTCCCTCAAATATTCCGTCGGCGGAATGTGTTTTTGGCGCTTTTGCAGGCACGTCTTTTTGCGTGTTTATTCAAGACAATTCAGGGCTTCCCGATCATGGTTTGCGTGCCTTGAAATCTCGCAGTTCATCAAGCAGACCCTGTTTGTTTTCACGGATGAATTTCAGGGTTGCCTCGCACATGGCCTGTCCCAGACCGGCGACAAAACAACATCCCGGTTTCGGGGCCCCGTTTTCATCGCGGCCATAGGTCGACATGGTTCCGGGCTTGTCGTCATTTTCCGGGTCGATCTGATGGCTCATCAATTCATGACGGGCGGCAAATTCATCAATCAGGGCTTCGGTCAGTTCTATCGGCATTTCTTCGGCGAAGGTCAGCATGAACAGAATGTCGGAACGGTAACGGTCCTCGGCCGGGCGCGTTTGCAAAAGCGTGCGCAGGAATGTGCGCCGTCCCTCGGAGGTCAGTTGATAGACCTTTTTATCGGGACGGTTTTCCTGCTCATGCTCGACAAAGGTCACAAGACCGTCTTGCGTCAGTTTGGTCAGTGCCGGGTAAATCGAGCCAAGCGATGCAATCTGAAAATGGCTGAAGGTGCCATCTTCGAACATCTTCCGGATTTCATATCCCGTTGCCTCGCCGCCCATTAGAGCGCCCAGACAAAGTGTGCGTACGTCCATCTTCTGTTCTGTGTCCTTGTTTCTTCCCCCGAACTGAATGCGAACTGGCGGGGGAAGCTGCCAGTTTCGCTATATCAGTTCGATATATGTCGGAATATCATATATCAATTCGATACAGTCAATCGATTATGATAGAAATTTTTATGACGCTGCCTCTACCGGGACGATTATGGAAACCGATTTGTTACGGATCGGATCATCCAGTTTCGGTGACAGGCGTCTGGTAACCAATCTGGCGAAAAGTGCGGATGGTTGCGTCCGTTTGTGCATAGTCGGACGCCTTTTATGACCGACTGTGTCTATTGAAACGGTATAGTTGGTTCGGACAGGCAAAGTCCGGGCAAGATGTAGCCAGAAAAAGCAGGTGGTGATTTAAGATGGTGGTCGGGTTTCCCGAAATTTTTGACATGACGATTTCCGTGATCGGCGTGATGCAGGGCATTTTCCTGTGCCTGTTGCTACGGTCCGAAGGCGTAGGGGCCTTCGCGGCAAACCGCTGGATGATGCTTTTTCTGGCCGCAGTCATGGTCAATCTGCTCGAAGATATCGGTGAAGTTTTCCTGAACGGTGCAAGCAAGGATGTGTTGCTGGTATTCTTTTTTCCCGCCAATTTCCTGATTGCTCCGGCGATTTATCTGTATTTCCGGGAAATTTCGGGCACGCCATCGCAGCGGCCATGGGGGCATTTCCTGTTGGCCGGGCTGATCTTCAATCTGATGTTATGGTTGCTGACGGTCGGGGGGCTGGACAGTCTTGAAGACGCAGATGCGGCGGCAGGACAGTTGTCGACAGGTTATCTGAGTATTCTGATTGCCGGGATCAGGGTGTTTTGCTGGCTTGCGATTCTGACGCAGTCATCGCTCTATATCTGGCTGATCTGGCGTGTGTCGCGGCGTTATTTCCGGAAGACCCAGGAACAGCTGGGCGCAGACCGGCAGGCAATGCAACGCTGGATCACGGTGATCCTTGGCGGGGTGAGCCTGATGTTCGTTACCGTGTTGATCGGCAAGATCGCGGGTCTTTATCTGCCCGACAGGATGGAAATGACCGGTGTCGGGATTGCAATTGTGCTGGTGCTGTTTGCGATGAGTTATGTGATCGCGACGCAGCCCACACTATTTGTCCTGCCGGACTGGCCGGGCGATATGGCTGATGCTGACTCCGATGCCATTGCGACGGGAACATCAACCCCGGTATCGAACAGAAGTTCGGATAGTCTGTCGAACAGCATGTCGGGCGAAGAAAATACGCTATCTGATCGGGAAAACCCGGGCGACATGCGCGGGAATGTCGCACGCCCGCTTCTGGATGAAGACGGGGTGAGGGCGGCTGTCGCGCGGCTTTCGGCCATATACAAGCAGCGGGAAATATTGCTCGACCCGCTGGTCTCGCTTCCGAAACTGGCAAAGGCGGTTGGAATTACCCCCAACCAGCTATCCTATGTCCTCAACCGGCATGTTGGGCAAAGTTTCTTTGATTTCGTCAATAGTGCCCGGATCGAGGAGGCCCATGCGGTACTGTTGCTTGAGCCTGATCGGACGATCCTTGATATCGCACTCAGTGTCGGCTTCAATTCGAAATCGACCTTTAATCTGGCTTTCAAAAAGATCACGGGCGAAACGCCCAGTGCCGTGCGCGAAGCCGCCAGAGACAAGTATCTGTCAAATCGGGAAAGCAACAGGGGCGATGCATCGGGCACTGCGTCCGAAGCTGCATCCGAACGACCGGATGCGCAGCACAGGACGTCAGACGCGGTCTGACAGGAATAGGGTTCCTGTATCACAACCAGATACAGGGTGCCCTGAATGTCCGAACCGAATATCTCCCGTCTTCCTGACAGTTCCGAACCGGCTATCAGGATTGGTTACGACGATCTGCAAAATGTCCAGCGCCGCCGAAAGCGGGTCATTCGTCTTGGCGTGCTGGTACTTTTGGTTGTGGTCGGTGGAAGCGGCTCTGTTCTGGCACCTGACAGCCCGCTTCATGATTTGATCGAGGGGGCTGGCGTCGGGGCAATTGCCATTTGCATTTTCGGTCGCGGCTGGTGTTCGCTTTATATTGGCGGGCGCAAGAAAGCCGAACTGGTAACAAGCGGACCCTATTCCCTGTGCCGCAACCCGCTTTATGTCTTTAGCATCATCGGGGCGTTTGGTGCCGGTTTGCAAACCGGAAGCCTGAGTATCGGGGTGATCTTTGCCGTGGCAGGCTGGCTTGTGTTTCGCGGTGTTGTCATCCGCGAAGAAAGACTTCTGGCTGAACGGTTCGGTGTTATGTACGCGCGCTATCGCAACTATACGCCGCGTTTCCGCCCCGCATGGTATCGCTGGCGTGATGAGGCTGACCTTGTCTGCAAACCGGCCCTGTTTTTAACGACCACACGCGATGCATTGTGGTTTTTGATGGCAATACCGGTGTTTGAAGCGGTGAAAATGATGCAGTCCATGGGGTGGCTGACACCGGTGATCCGGCTGCCATGAATGCCGGAAACACCCGATCAGGCGGAAGGGATGCGCTGGGACGCTTACCTGTTGTTCAGGCGGCAGTGTCTTCTGATACGCCGCCAAAGGATTTGATCATCCGGTTACGTTCATCTTCGCGTAGTGGATCGGAATCAAGGGCAAGGGCTGCTTCGAGTTCCTGGGGCATGACTGTCAGGCTTTTGATCCCCTGTGCCAGATCTTCCTCGGACCAGAGATGAAGCTGGCATTCCAGTTTGATATAGCTGCGCGTTGCGGCTTCGATATCAAGCTTTTCAAGTGTATCGACTTCATATTCACCCGCGCGAAGCAGTCCGTCGTGGCAAGACAGGTGGAACGGATGAAAGAACGTCACCGTGCGATGGGTTGTACGGGTAATGCTCATGATCATGGCTCCTTCGAGCATCCGGAAGATGATCGTTCTCGGGGCTGATCTGGTTTTTATTGTGATATCGCACCCGTCGGGCGATCAATCCGGCCATGGGCCGAACTTTCCGGCTGTTAAACCAGGCGCTTCTGCCCCGGATTTGCTCATCACCACGGGGGTATATGGCGAAGCGCCATAGCCGTTTTGCGATCCTTCGTTGAAACGGCTGATGTCTTATATATGGGATGGTTGCAGGCAAAGGGCAAATTGCCCCCGAAAAGCGGCCTGTATGCAGGTCGATGACGGATTAGTGGATATCAGGACCCGCTTCCTGTTCACCATCCTTTGAAAGTGCCAGATCAAGATCAATCGGATTGACGTTCAGGATACGGTCAACCAGCATCCCGTTCAGCTTTGCCTTAAGGTGAAGTTCCGTCGATACCCGGCGATAGACGGTAAATGAAATGCCTTCGACCAGTTCTTCGGTGGTTTCAACAACATAGCTGCCGGACGGGAACAGATCGTTAAACCCCTTGAGATGAAACGGATGGTCAAAGGTTACTGTTTTTTGTGAGGTGCGCTCATGGGACATCGGACAGGCTCTTTTTGATGGTGGAATATGCCCTGCGATGGTGTCTTGCCCCTGGCAAGGTCAGCGTAACAATGCCGCTGCACGAAACAGGGCAGGACGGAGGGTATGACCCCTCCGCGATGCAGGTCAGTCGTTCGCGCCCTGATGGGGGACTGCTGCCGGGGCTTCTGGCCCGGCCGGCTCGGTATCAGGTGCTGGCTCGGCGGTTTTGGCCGGGGATGTCGGGGCGGCTGTAGCAGATAGGGCTTCGGTCTTGTTAGCCGCGTTCGCATGGTCTTTAGAGAAACTGCGAAATGACATGATAAATACTTTCCATATGGCGGCGCAAAATACGCCCGCTTCTTGGAAGTGGTTGTTTTCACGGCAATAGCAAATGCAGGGACACGCATCCATGGATGGCAAAACCCTGATGCCCATGAAAAGGATCAGCTATTTCGCATAAAATATATTTTTCCCGATCCCGCTTTAAATCCCGACATTTGGCGGATTTGAACGCTGCCCGGATCTGGAGCTGATCCGGGGTGCGGCATTATCGGTATTGCCGGGAATGGACGGGGATCAAACCCCGCGCAAATTGCCCCAGACATGGACATGCCACTGCGGCAGGACGCGCACGTCAAACCATTTGCGTTTGGCAACCTCATCCACCAGCCAGCGATAACGGGCAGTCAGGCCATCGATATCAACACCGTTCACACCATCGGGATGAGGTTCGGCGGGGGTAGTATTGACCGGCTGCAAACAGACCGGAATGCTAATGTGAAGGTTCCTCACATAATCGGCAAACATCAGATCGGCCTCGTCACGGACCGGGAATTTAAGGGTGATGGCCGGGCCATCCAGCATTCCGCGCGCCTGTGCGGCATCAATGCAGGCGCGAAGGGCGTCGGCCTCAAAGCTGGTCGATGAGCTTGGCGGTTTTGGACTGAGTGTCAGGTAGTCAAGGTCCGCAAACCAGTCCCTGGCGATGCTGCCCTGGGTTTCAATCGCAAAGGTGAACCCTTCCTGTTTGCCCATGGCAATCAGGGTGCCCAGCGGCTGGATCGCCGGATTGCCGCCCGAAAGCGTGATCAGGATCGGCTTGCCACCCGAAAGCCTTTTGACCTCGTCCAGAACCTCGGTCGCAGACATTGGCTTCCAGTCGGCCCGAAAGGCCGGATCGACCGCATAAAGCGTATCGCACCAGGAACAGCGAAAATCACAACCACCGGTGCGCACAAACACGGTCGGCACCCCGATCAGCGCGCCTTCGCCCTGAACGGTGGGACCGAAAATCTCGGAAATGCGGATTTTGCCCCGCTGTTCGGAGATTTCGGCAATCTGGGGATCAAGGACGGTCATGGACGATATTCCGCCCAGGTTTTCGGCGTTTCGGACACGCGCACCGCCGATACTTCTTCCCAGCGATCGTGCGCCCATTCGTAAAAGAACAGGGCAAGCTGTTCTGCGGTCGGATGATCATGGCCCAGAACATCATTGAGGTGGCGGTGATCAAATTCGTCATCAATCAGGCGTTTAAGCGGGCCAAGTTCGCGGTAATCGCGCACAAAACCGCGCGCATCAAGGTTGGCCCCCTTAAGTTCGACCTCGACGATATAGTTGTGGCCATGCAGGCGCGAACAGGGATGGTCTTCTTCAAGACCGGCCAGCTGATGGCTGGCGGAAAAGGCGAATTGTTTGGTGATGGTAAACATCGGTTTTCTTTCGGTGTAGTCATGCCTTGCAGTATGAGCACGCGGATCGAGGTCCCCGCTTTTGCGGGGATGACGGTGCCAGACCAGACAGGTTCAACTCTTATCCGTCACGCCCGCAAAGGCAGGCATCCATGCTGCAAGGAAGTTATAGGGATTACTCGGCCGCGCTGGTAACGCTGGTGGCGCTTTCGCTATTTGCCAGCTGACGTGCACGATGTTCGGCACGGGCCTGTTTCCAGTAATCGCGATCGACATAAACGGTCGGGTCCTTGACGCGCGCCAGTTCAAGCGCCTCGCGCCGCTCGACACAGGTGCCGCACCGTCCGCAATGGGTTTCCCCGCCCTTGTAGCATGACCAGGTCAGATCAACCGGCACGCCAAGGCGACCGGCCTCAAGCGCGATGTCGGCCTTGGAGACATTCACAAACGGGGTATAAAGCTTGACGTCCCTGACCCCTTCAAGCGCATGGTCCTGCATGGCCTGAAACGATTTGATGAAATCGGGGCGGCAATCGGGATAGATGAAATGATCCCCGCCATGAACGGCTGCTGCAACCGCGTCGGCACCGGCACTGGCGGCCGCACCAAAGGCAACCGCAAGCATGATGGCATTGCGGTTGGGCACCACAGTCACGCGCATGGTTTCTTCGGCGTAATGGCCATCGGGCACATCGACATCATCAGAAGTCAGCGACGATCCGGTCAAAAGCGCCCCCACCGGGGTCAGATCAACAATGTGATGTTTGACGCCAAGATCGCGTGCCGTGCGCGCAGCGAAATCGAGTTCCTTTTTATGGCGCTGGCCATAATCGAACGAAATCAGGGAATGGAGCTTGTGCTCGGCTGCAACCTTATAGGCCAGCGTGACGGAATCGAGCCCGCCAGAGCAGACGACAATCGTCTTCATAATCATATGTCTTTCGTGTTTTTAACCTGGTGCTACGACAGGGAAGCGAACATCGCTTCAGGGCGGGCATTTGCCACGCTGTGCTTCAAAAGGCAAGCAAAAATCCACGCATGCAACCATGCGTTACGCGCAGGAATGCTGTGATTTTTATACAATCAGGCGGTAACGGGAATGCGCATCTTAGGCCCGCTTGGCGCTAAGCACATGAAAACAAATCGGAACCTGAAAATGACCGTTTTCGATATAGGGTGAAAGTGTTTCAAACATCGCCGCATCAATCGCCCCGCGATCCATATCCGATGCGGTGCGCAACACATTGCCAAACAGCATATCCATCTGCGGCTTCCAGAAGGCCACCTTTTCGGGGATGCGCCCGGCCGGGCTATGGGTGGTGGCAGCAATATCGGTAAAGCCCGCATCCTCAAGACGCATCATCGATTTATCCGGATGGCCAAAGGCAAAGGGATCAAGCCCGGCGCTTTCAAACCCGACGCCAAGGATGTTGCCCAGAACCGCATCCATGGCGGCAAAAAGCGGGTTATCAACCATCGGTGCCCAGACCATATAAACCGCCCGCCCGCCAGAGCGCAAAACCCGGTGGGCCTCGCACAATGCCTGATCCGGATCCGTGCAAAACATCACGCCAAACCGGCACGACACCACATCAAAGCTTTGGTCGGAAAATGGAAGCTTTTCCATATCCGCCGGGATCACCGAAATATTGGTAATGCTTTCCTCGACCGCGCGGGCCGACAGGCCATCACACATTTCCGGCACGATATCGGATGCGGTGACATGACCGCCCGCGTCGCCCAATGCACGGGCAAAGGAAAAGGCCGGCTCGCCAACCCCGGATGCCAGATCAAGCACATCAAGCGGCGCAGCAGCGCGCAATCGCGCCAGACCTTCCAGATCAGCCGCCTCAATCATGTGACGGTTGATCTTCTCGGCTGCCGGGGCCAGCCGGTCTGCCCAGTTGATCCAGTCTGAGGAGAGGTGGTGCCAGGTGGTTTGTGTCTGTGCGGTCATGGTGTCTCGTTTCTTTGATCTGCTGGCTTTGACAATAGGAGAAATGTCATTTGAAACAAAGGCAGAGTTGATCCTTTGTTGCCCTCACATGCGCAGAACTTGTCCGTCGATATAAAGTGTCGATGGAGAACATGATGCATGGTCGAAGCACCTGAACAACGCATTACCTTACGGAAAGCTGCCGGATCAGGCATTCTGGTTGCCCTGACCTGTGTTCTCTATGTCGGGTTCGTGGCGATCCTGTTCGCCGGATTTACCGCCGATATCCAGCGCGATTTTCTGGGGCGGGAGCTTGGGGCGTCAACGCCCGGCAAGCTCGAGCGGATTGTTCTTCAAAGTTATCTTGAGGCCGAGTTGCGCCAGGATTTGCGGCGCTCAAAGCGTGATTTGCGCATGCTTGAGGCCGGTTCGGCCGAGGATATGCGGGTCGGGCTTCTGGCGCGCAAGGAGGCGATTGCGGGCTGGTGGGCGGCCTATGACAAATATGCCGGTTTGCGCGATATCGTGATGCGTAACCGCGCGGCCTTTGATCCGGGATTTGTCGCGGGTTTAAGTGATGCGGTCAACCGGGCCTTTGCACTTGTCACGGATCTGGAGGCCTCGGGCCTTGTCAGCGAGGCGGGCGGCGATCCGTGGGAAAATACGGTTCCGCTGGGATTGCTTGATGTGCCGGTCGGCGAGGCAGGCGATGATGCGGAACGCCGGGCGGCTGGTGTTCAGGTCATGGTCGAGTTGCGCAGGGTTCTGGAAGGCCTGCAATTTGGTGCTGATGCCGACCCGGCCTTTGAGGAACAGATCGCGCGTGAGGTCGAAGCTGTGCGTGCGGCGGCCAAGGCGTTTGATGCCAAAAGCGTGCGGGCGCAGATCGAATGGGCCAATATCCGGTCCGGGCAGGACCATGAGGACCGGTTGCGATCCAACCTGACAGCCGAAATTGCCGAGACCAGTCGCGAGATCGAACGCCTTGAGCGCGAAGGCGGGCCGGAATATAGGGCGCTGGTCGCACTTTTTGCCCATCCGGTCGGCAATGCGCTTTTTTACCTTATTCAGTTGCCGACCATCATGTTGACCCTTTTGGTCACAATCGCCGCAGGTGGGCTTGGCGCAGTGGTGGCCTTTACCCGCGATAATTTCGCAGCACGTACACAGCCGATTGCCAAGGCCAGCCGCGAGGGCCATGCGAATGAGGATGCGGATCTGGATGTTATTGCACCGGCAGCGATCAGGGACGGGCGGCAGGCACCGGCAAATGGCTGGGCGGCGGTGGCAAGGTTGCTGGTTTTGACCGGCGAGGGGATAGCGGCTGCCATGGCGATATTCCTGTTTACCGAGGCCGGGATGCTGATGTTAACCCAAGGCGGGCCCGATGGCACGGGGCAGGTCGATATCAGCCCTTATCTTGTGACCTTCATGGCCTTTGTTTCGGGCTTTATGGCCGAGGATGCCTTTGCCCGTATCCAGTTTGCCGGAAAGAAAATCTTTCGCGTTACGGCCGATGAGAACGGGGGAAAGGGCCCTGATATTCCAATGGCTTAGGCATCGCATTCAGGCAAAAGAAAACCGGCGAAACAGCGCGCCGGTTTTCCTTTCGTTGGGACTTTTGGGTAGTGGGGTCTTACCCCTGCAGAAGTCGCAAAAGGTTTTGCGGCATCTGGTTGGCCTGGGCCAGCATGGCGACGCCTGATTGAACCAGAATTTGCTTTGAGGTGAAGTTGGTCATCTCTGCAGCGACATCAAGATCAAGCAGGGTCGAGCGGGCTTCTTCGACATTTTCAAGCATGGTCGCAAGGTTTTGCCCTGCGAAATCCAGCCGGTTCTGATAGGTGCCGACATTGGCGCGCGCGCGTTGCAAATCATCAATCGCACGCGTGACAACCTCGACCGCGTTCTGGGCATTGGCCGCAGTTGAAATGGCGTTGGCTCCCAGATCATCAAGCCCGTCTTCGGTGCCGGTTGCCCCCGATCCCAGCGCGCTGCTGTCAACGGACTGGAAGGAGATGGCAAGACGGTCATTGGATGTATTTCCCGCCCCGATCTGGAACGAGATATTGTCCGAAAGCTTTTGACCATTATCGGCCAGCATCTGAACAGTGCTGTTGTCGCCGACCGTTGCACCACCACCGATCACCTGTGCGGTGGCATAACCATCAGCCCCGGCACCATCAGAACCAAGGGTGATGGCATTGGCAATGATCGTGCTGATATTGTGGTTGAGATCAAAGGTCAGCCCAAGCTCGTCAAAATTGACAGTCGTCTTTTCGCCTGCCGTCAGGGCCCTTGTCCCGCCGGTGGCAAAATCGGTCACATCAATGCTTTGTTCGCGGTCGGTGGCACCGTCAATGGTCGTAAACACATTGAGCATGACGGTATTGCCGACCTTGACGAAATGCAGCTTGAACTGGTTGTCGGTCACACCGTTATTATTGGCATCTGTTGCCCAGTAATTATTATCGGTGATGCCGATGCTATCAAAACCGTTGGCAGGCGAAAGGTCTTCGGCAAGGCCAGCGGAATTGAGGTTGGCATAATTGACCGACACATCGCCGCCATCGCCCAGCAGCTGAATGCCGTTGAAGTTGGTCGAGGATGAAATACGGTCAATCTCGTCACGGAGCTGGGTGAATTCATCATTGAGAAAACCGCGTTCGGTATCGGACAGGTTGCCCGACGATGCCTGAACGGCAAGCGTCTTCATCCGAACAAGGATATCGTCAATTGTTGCCATGCCGCCATCGGCGATCTGCAGCATGGAATTGGCCTGCCCGACGTTAACGGTGGCAGTTTTAAGTGCCTGGGCCGTGGCATTCAGCCGCGCCCCGATGGCCATCGAGGCCGCATCGTCACGCGCAGAAACCACGCGCGTACCCGATGAAAGTTTGGCAAGCGAACGCGTTGCCGATGCATCGGACGCCAAAAGGTTCCGATGGGCAAGATTCGCCGCATAGTTGGAAATGATGTTCAAAGCCATGTCGCAGTTCCTACCTGAACAAGCAAGGCGTTTCGAAAGTCACAGAATGTGATCTGCTCTACATGAGCAGTTTATTATTTATCAAAATAGACCAGCCAACCGGATAGTACAAGTGTATAGGGAAAGAATTGATTCAAATTAAGTTATTGAAATTAAACGATTTAATTTCAGGCTACCCTTAAGTGTGGGGCTTTTTTATCTGTGGTTCATAGGTTGAGCCAGTGGCAACTATCGCCGCGAAGGCGATCTTCTTGTTTACCGAAGCCGGGATGCTGATGCTGACCCAAGGCGGGCTGGATTGCACCGGGCAGGTTGATATCAGCCCCTATCTTGCGACCTTTATGGCGTTTGTTTCTGGTTTCATGGCCGAGGATGCTTTTGCCCGGGTTCAGTTTGCTGGAAAGAAATTGTTTCGGGTTGCAGATGATCAGAGGGCGGGTTGGGGAGCGGCCTATGGTTGAGAAAACGAGATTGTCAGGGCAGTTAAGTAATGCTTCATATTGAGTTTGTGTACGGGAGGCTTGGGCTATCCTTCGGAGTGATTGGAAAGTGCTAAGTAACCCCGTAAGATAAAATTCGCTGATATAAACCCAGTAAAATCATGATGAAAGGCAATTTAAACACATCGTATTTAAATTGGTTTGACGGGCGATGTTAGGTGAGTTAAGTTTACCAAAATGGAAATTGTAATTGAGAATCCTGAACTGGAATTTCTGCATAGTGATGGTTCCGTGCTGCGGACCCAGGTGCCTGTTAAAGTAATCAGGTCGGCTAGAGAGAAGTTCTTGCTGATAAAAGCTGTTCCTGCGCGCGAGTATCTCACCAATTGGCGGAGCTTGGGTTATCGTTCAGATCCAGAGCTCGGGGATGGTTGTTGCTCAGTTTCTTTGCATGGTAGTTGGAGAATGGGGATGGTTCAAGCTGTGCGAAATGACCGAGAAATGATGTTGGTGAATAGAATTTGGAATGCATCTAATGACTTCTGATGTTTTACCCGAAGTACAGCATCCCGGATTTTACATCAAAGCTGAGTTGGAAGCTCGTGGCTGGGCCCAGTCAGACTTAGCTTTTGTTATGGGGAAGTCTGTTCAGCAATTAAATGTTATCCTGTCAGGTAAAGTTAGCATTACAGCAGACATGGCGTTCCTTTTGGGAGAAGCCTTCAGTATGCCTGCTGAATTCTTTACAAATCTAGAGAGCCAATACCAACTTTCCAAGGCTCAGGTTTCTCATCCTGATGTGCGTAAGCGAGCGCACTGGCAGTCTGTTTTCCCAATCCGCGATATGCTCAAAAGGGGATGGATTGAAGAAAGTGATGCCTCGCTGTTGGATGTTCAGATGTTGCGTTTTTTTGAAAAGAACGATCTGAACGATATACCGTTCTTGAACGACAACGTAGAGGTAGTTGGCTACGCAGCAAGGAAAACGGAACCTTACTTGCCAACTGCTGAGGAGCTTGTTTGGTTGTACAGGGTCCGGCAAGTCGCGCGTCAATTAGATGTGCCTGCGTATTCAAGAGATAGGTTGGTTTCAGCGCTTCCAGAGCTTAAGCAACTGATGGGGGATACCGAAGATGTGTCTAGTGTTTACAATATCTTGGCGCAGTGTGGTGTTCGGTTTGTAATTGTCGAGTGTTTGCCGAAGGCGAAGATCGACGGTGTTTGCACTTGGCTCGATGATCAGCCTGTAGTTGCTATTACAACTCGCTACGACCGCGTGGACAATTTCTGGTTCGTGTTGAGGCATGAGATCGAACATGTCTTGCAGGAGCATGGGAAGCAGCGGGGGTTCACTGCAATTGATAACATTGATGATCAAAACTCAGAAAAAAGTCATGAGATAGTGGAGGAAGAGCGTCTTGCGAATGCTGCTGCTTCTGAATTCTGTGTGCCTCAAGACCAATTGATGTCCTTCATTGCCAGGAAGAGTCCTTACATCTCCGAGAAAGATGTTGTCGGGTTTTCGAGGCGGCTGGAGGTGCACCCGGCAATCGTTGTCGGGCAATTGCAGTTCGCAATGAAGAAGTGGAGTTTCTTGCGAAAATACATGAGCGCGAAGGTTGGTGGTGTTCGAGGAATACTGATCCGAGAGCTCAAAGGTTTGAATGTGGTTGATGGTTGGGATGAAACAGTAACGTTGGAGTTATAAGCGTCGGCATGACCTACAAAGAGCAACTCAGAAAAATTTGGCGGCAATACGAAGTCGAAAACGGTGAAGAACCGCATACAGTCCGAGAGTGTTTTGATTGGGCTGTAGAACGTGGTTTATGGGCGCCTCGACCGCAAGACATAGCAAAGATTTTTGGCAGAGAGATGTCGGAAGCATTGCGCCAAGAAATCAGGGTTGATGAGCAAGGCCGCCACTATAGAGCCAAGCATTGCGTGCGAGAAAATAGGGGCGGCGTCCAGCTGGCGTTATGGAATGATATCGATCGAGCTCCGCGCTCGTTCATGGAAAAATCGTTTCAACAGCGCCGTCAAGGTATCGTGCGTGACAGTTATCAGTTGAAGATGGATGTTGATCATTTCAATGACAGCCGTTCAAAAGGTAACCCAATCCAACTGATTCTGAACTTTGAGGATGACGTTGCCGAGATTGAGGCAGAGAAAGCATACGGCGATGGGGAAGTTGCGTGAGAAAACTGCTGCATAAAAAAGAATCTGGTCATTTGGGGCAATACGAGGACTGGTGGTATTTGATTGAGGATACTGAAGGTTTGCATGTGTTGCATAAATGGAACCATGTGCGGGTCAACGGATTGTCGGTGACTGAGGGGGACGAGAAGTTCGGCATTGACGAGTTTTTGGCTGGGAACTTTAGTGTTCCGGCGCAAGCGAAACTCAAAGAGCTTATCTCTTAGTAGGCAAAGGAAACCCCGGCTCCATTGGAGCCGGGTTTTTTTTGTACGAACGGAATGTTCGGATGGGTTAGCCGGTGGTGCCATAACGCGGCGCATTGCGCTGGGCGTTGGTGCCAGCTTCGGCATAGGCCTGACTTGCCTGTGCGGTCTGGGTGATCTGCGATTGCAGGACCTGTTCATCGCGAACCGGGGTCGATGCCTCGGCGGCTTCCTCGGATGCGCTGCTGTTAAACAGTTCGGTCAGGCGCTGCTCGATCGATTTAAGGCCTTCGTTCAGGCGATCTTCGGTCTCGGTGATATTGCCGTTGATTTCCTCATTGAGCGCACCAAGGCCTTCAAGGAATTCACGGGCATTATCAAGGCCCTTCTGGATGCCTTCGCTGGCCTTGTCGAAAATGTCGCGGGCTTCGGATTCCGAGCTGGCATTGGCGGCAATCAGATCGCCAACACGGGCAAGAATACGGTCGGCAACAGCTTCGGGGGTGTAATCGCCCGGATCAACATTGCCAATTGAAATCCCGGTCGAGGACAGGCTTTCATTGATTGCCGAGACAACCTGATCAGCGGTCAGACGATTGGCAGAACCCGATGACAGCGACACAGAGGTCGCCGCCGCAAAGGCCGAAGTGCCGCTATTGCCGGTCTTTTCAGAGTCACTCTGTCCGGGCAAATAGGACTGGGCCGAACGCGAGGACGCGCCGGACTGCTGGGACGTGAGGCCACCAATGGTGATATCCATAATCGTCCTCCCTGGACGAGATCTTTGAGAGCTGTGCCACACACAAATCGTTTGCGATCAGCACTTTCGCCAGACAAAAGCCGCGTGGCATTTTCATGCGCGACCGGTTGCCTGATAAATCCGTGACCCTAATATGGCATGGCGCAGGTGAAAAATCCAGTCCTGTCACGCAAGCGCGGGTTGATGGGGCTGCAATGCCGCCTTGCAAATTGCGGATGGGGGATTGCGAAAATCGTCTGTATTTCCGCTGATTCCAGTCGATCTGATGTTGCACGCGGGCCAAAGCCCGCTTATGAACACTGCTTAAGATTATTTTTGAACCCGGTTGGGTATGGCAGGCGCGGTTTTGGACCGGCGCCCGATGCCGACCACGGGCCCCGACATGCAGGAGTTGAGAGAGCGTGGCGAACTATCAGGAAAGTGCGCGGGAATTTGAAAAGCGCTGGCAGGATTACTGGCGGGAAAACGATACCTATCGTACCCCGAACCCGGGCGATGCCGATTTTGACGCGTCCAAAAAGAAAAGCGTCATCCTTGATATGTTCCCTTATCCAAGTGGGGTTGGCCTGCATATCGGTCACCCGCTTGGCTATATCGCGACCGACGTAAAGGCGCGGTTCGAACGCATGCGTGGCTATAACGTTCTGCATTCCATGGGCTTTGATGCCTTTGGCCTGCCCGCAGAACAGTTCGCGATCCAGACCGGTCAGCATCCGCGCATCACGACCGAAGCCAATATCGACAATATGCTGCGCCAGTTGCAGGTGATCGGCCTTGGCCATGATCCGCATCGTCGTTTTGCCACCACCGATGTCGACTATTACAAATGGACGCAGTGGATTTTCCTGCAGCTGTTTAACAGCTTCTATGATCCGACTGTTGAATGGAAAGGCCCGCAGGGTCAGACCATTTCCGGCCGTGCCCGCCCGATTGCCGAGCTGCGCCCGTTGCTTGAAAGTGGTGCGTGGTTGCTGGACGAAGATGGCGTGCCGCAGCCCAAAGCCGTGATCGGCGAAGGTGTTAAGGCCGAAGGCAAGGAAATCGACCGTGCGATTGATCGCGGGCGTCTGGCCTATGTCGATGAAGTTCCGGTCAACTGGTGCCCGATGCTGGGTACGGTTCTGTCGAACGAGGAAGTCACCAACGAAGGCAAGTCCGAACGCGGTGATTACCCGGTTTACAAGCGCCCGCTGAAACAGTGGATGTTGCGCATTACCGATTATGCCGATCGTCTGGTGGCCGATCTTGAAGGGCTGGATTGGCCAAACGGTGTTGTTGAAATGCAGAAGGGCTGGATTGGCCGTTCTGTTGGCGCGCGTGTCAATTTCCCGGTCAAACTTTCGAACGGTTCTGAAGACAAGATTGCCGTTTACACCACCCGCCCGGACACGATTTTCGGTGCGACCTATATGGTTCTGGCACCCGAACATCCGCTGGTCGATGCGCTGTGCGCGGACGACAAAAAGGCCGATGTTGCTGCCTATCGTGCGCAGGCGTCCGAGCTTAAGGCCGTTTCGGCCAAGGATGATGCCGAACGCGAAAAGACCGGTGTGTTCATTGGTGCCCATGCGACCAACCCGGTCACGGGTGAAGAAATCCCGGTCTGGATTGCCGATTATGTCCTGATGGGCTATGGCACCGGCGCGATCATGGCGGTTCCGGCTGGCGATCAGCGCGACTTTGAATTTGCCCATAAATTCGGCCTGCCGATCAAGGCAACCACCAAGCCGTCTGATAGCTGGCTTAAGGACAATGCGCCGGCGGATGCGGGTGAATTGGATGCGCAAGCGTTGCTCGCACGCTATGAAGCAGAGCCGGGCAGCTTCAAGGTTGCCCAGACCGAAATTGGCGAGACGATCAATTCCTCCAATGACGAGGTTTCAATCAACGGTCTTTCGACCCCCGATGCCAAGGCCAAAATCATCGACTGGATGGAAGGCAAGGGCATTGGTCGTGGTCGTGTGCAGTATAAACTGCGCGACTGGCTGTTCTCGCGTCAGCGGTACTGGGGCGAGCCGTTCCCTGTTCTGTTTGATAAGGAAACCGATCAGGTTCACGGCATTGCGCAGGCGGCCTTGCCCGTTGTTCTGCCCGAAATGACCGATTTCAAACCGCAATCGAACGAAGACCCCAATTCCGAGCCAGAACCGCCACTGGCGCGCGCCAAGGAATGGATGGAAGTCACCGGGATTGTTCTTTCAGATGGTTCGGTTCTTCCGGTGGATGCTGCGGTCGGCTCAAAATACGCCCATGATGGTGCAGATTACGAAGTACGCGCGTTCAAACGCGATGCCAACTCCATGCCGAACTGGGCGGGGTCTTGCTGGTATTATCTGCGCTATTTCGATGCCAGAAATGATGTGAAATTTGCCTCCGACGATGCGGCTGCCTATTGGGCAAATAGTACGGACAAGGATGGCAAGGCGCTTCCGGGCGCGGTTGACCTTTATGTTGGCGGGGCGGAACACGCGGTTCTTCACCTGCTGTATTCGCGCTTCTGGCACAAGGTTCTGTTTGATCTTGGCTATGTCGGAACCCCTGAGCCGTTCCAGAAACTGTTTAACCAGGGCATGATTACGGCCGATGCCTATACCGATGCGCGTGGCGTTTATGTCGATATCCATGATGTTGAAATGCGCGATGTTGACGGCAAAAAGGCACCGTTCAACGCCAAAACCAACGAGGCCCTGATTACGGTTCCGGGCAAGATGGGCAAGCGTTACAAGAACGGTATCCCGCCCGAGGAAATCTGCGACCAGTACACCATCGATACGTTCAGAACGTACGAGATGTATATGGGGCCGCTTGACAGCTCCAAGCCATGGCAGTCCGATGCCATTGTCGGCATGATGCGTTTCCTGTCCAACGTCTGGAAAGTCACGACCCAGATGGAACGGACCGATAACGTTGATGGCAAGATCGAAACGCTTCTGCACAAGACCATTGCCAAGGTCACCGGCGATATTGCCGATCTTCGCCTTAACACGGCGATTGCGGCATTGATCGAACTGACCAATGCGCTGACCAAGCAGAATGCGGTTCATGATGACCATGCCAAGGCATTGGCCCTGATGGTTGCTCCGTTTGCCCCGCATCTGGGTGAAGAGCTGATGAGCCGGATGGCAGCCGATGAATTCGGGACCAGGAAGTCGGTGATCAGGTTCGACTGGCCGGAATACGATGCCGAGAAGGCCAAGGATGACGAGTTCGAAGTCCCGGTTCAGGTCAATGGCAAGAAACGCGGTTCCGTCATGGTGGCAGCCGATGCCGATCAGGCAACGGTTGAAGCCCTTGCCAAGGCAGACGAAAACGTTGCCCGTCATATTGAAGGCAAAGAGATCGTCAAGGTGATCTACATCGCCAAGCCGACCCCGAAGCTGGTCAATATTGTTGTGAAGGGCTAAGGCCCGTCGCACATTGATTTTTCAGACAGGGCACCAAAAACTTTGGTGCCCCGTTTCTATTTGATCTCGATTATTGACGGTTGGACGGGGGCTGGCTAGAAGTCAGTTCAGCATATCTTGTAAGGGTTGAGCAATGAGCCACGGGCGTAAGGTTTCAGTTATCGGTTTGGGCTATGTCGGATTGCCGGTTGCAGTTGCATTCGGGACCGCGACAGGGCGAACTGTTGCCTTTGACATTAACAAGACACGCATTGCGCAGCTCAAAGCCGGGCATGATGCGACGGGCGAAGTCGATGATCATGAGCTTGCCGCTGCGGACCTGTTATTGACTGCAGATCCGCAAGATCTGCGTGCGGCGGATTTCCATATTGTGACGGTCCCGACCCCGATTGACAGCTCAAACCGTCCGGACCTTTCCCCGCTTCGTTCCGCATCAAAAACCGTTGGCGCCATCCTTAAAAAGGGCGACATCGTTGTCTATGAAAGCACGGTCTATCCGGGGGCGACCGAAGAAGAATGCGTTCCGATCCTTGAAGAACTTTCTGGTCTGAAAGCCGGATCTGATTTTACGGTCGGTTATTCGCCAGAACGCATCAATCCGGGTGATCGCGAACATCGCTTCACCACGATTACCAAGGTCGTATCGGGTCAGGATCAGGCGACCCTTGATATTGTTGCCGATGTGTATGGCAGTGTTGTCACCGCCGGTATTCACAAGGCACCGACGATTAAGGCCGCCGAAGCCGCCAAGGTGATTGAAAACACCCAGCGTGATTTGAATATTGCGCTGATGAATGAATTGTCCCTGATCTTTGATCGCGCAGGCATTGATACCCGTGATGTGCTTGAAGCCGCCGGGACCAAGTGGAACTTCCTGAAATTCACCCCGGGGCTGGTCGGCGGTCATTGCATCGGTGTTGATCCCTATTACCTGACCCACAAGTCCGAAGAACTCGGCTATTACCCGCAGGTGGTTCTGGCCGGTCGTCGTGTGAATGACGGGATGGGCGAGGTTGTTGCCAATAAAGTGATCCGCGCACTCCTGCGTGAAGGGGCAACCAGGAACCCGACGGTTACCGTCCTTGGCCTCACCTTCAAGGAAGATGTTCCTGACATCCGCAATACGCGTGTGATTGATATCATCCGTTCACTTGAAGATGCCGGTATCACGGTACAGGTTCATGATGTTCATGCCGATGCCGAGGAAGTCACCCATGAGTTTGATGGCCTCAAGCTGTGTGGTGATGCTGATCTGAAACCGGCGGATGCGCTTATTCTTGCGGTATCGCACAAGGAATATGTCGCCAAGGGCTGGCCTTTGGTTCAGGGTCTTCTGAAAGATGGCAAGGGCTTTGTTGCCGACGTTCGGGCGGTTCTGCCGCGCGATGCGGTTCCGGCCGGTATTGACCTTTGGCGTTTGTAAGCCTGTTCAAGACCTTCGCTTATTCATCCTGATAAAGATCAAGCGCGCGCTGCAGCTTTCTCGTCAAACCCTTGGCGACGATGTGGTGCGCGCTTTTGATATGATCACGAAGATCATCATCCCCAAGTCCGGGCTCGTCATAATGCTGGATCCATTTCATCCCGCGTGATGCCAGATAGGGGGCAGGGCGCAGCCCCGGCATTTCCTTTAGAACCTCATAGCCGATTTCAGATGTCTTGAAAGTGATGCCAAGCGTCTCGTTTTTGGTCCATCCGGCAATGGCAAAGACCTTGCCACCAACTTTCCAGACATCGGCACCACCCCACTGAACCACATGGGTGGTTTGGGGCAGGGATTTGCAAAAGGCATTGAACTCATCGCGGGTCATGTGTTTCTGCTCGATCTACTGAATTGGCGTCATTGTGGGATGGTTTGATCACCCTGTGAAGAGGTCAGGTGACTTATTTCATCTCACCTCATCGCATTCCGAATGGTGGATATGATTTCCTTTGTAAAGCGGTCGCGTGTGAAACGGGTTTCACAGACTGAGCGCGCATTTACCCGTACCTGATGGGTTGTATCTGCTGAACGGGTCACATCGATGATGGTTTGGGCAAGGTTTTCTGGGCTATTTGGCCTGCAAAGCCAACCGGTTTGGCCATGGATGACAAATTCCGGAAGGGTTGCGATGCCACTTGTAATCACCGGAATACCCGCAGCCATGGCTTCGAGCACAACAAGCGGCTGTGCTTCGTTTGCGTAGTTGGTGGGAAAGACGAACAGATCGGTGCTCCGGAACAAAATCTTCCGTTCATGTGCCGTTGCAGGGCCGATATATCGGGTATTGGCATCGATGCCATAGCTGTGCAGTAACTCGCGCAGCATCGGCGGATTGATGTCGCCAGCTGCCCCGGCAATGGTGAGTTCAAACGCGACGTCCTGATTATCAAGAAGAGCACATGCTGCAAGCAGGGTTTCAAGGCCCTTGGCGCGAAACAGGTTGGACAGCCACAATATCCGCAAGGGTATCCGGGGCTTCCAGTGCTCGGATACGGGCTTGGCGAAGGCATCATCATCAAGGCAATTGGCAATGATGGTGCTTGCGCAATTCAGACCGGTGATTTCTGAACGCAGTGTTTCGCCAAGAAGGATGACGGTTTGGTCGGAGAAGACCCCTTTCTGGAACCATGCGGAAAAACGCGTTTGTCGCATTGCGGGTAACCCGCGCCCATGCAGGTGGATGATGGCCGGAACCTGAAACAGTTTGGTAATCAGGACATAAAGGCTGTCGCGGTAGTAGGCCGCACCACGTGGTGCAAAGCATATGTAAAATGCCCGGCTGGCAGGCAGGGCGCAGATCAGGCGAAGCGCCAGCCATATGGCATGAAAAACTTTGCCAAAGGTCGGGCGACCGATATCGGACAAATCCTTTGAAAAATGCATCTCGATGACATGAAGATCGAACACCCGTGACAGGGCGTCGATGGCATGCCGGTTCATTTTCGCAGCCCCATGCATGGGGGGCGGGAGTTGTACCATGGCGATAATCTTGGCGCGCTTGCTCATGCGTTTGTTCCGCCCCGTCTTTTGCGAAAACGTGCAAGCAGCAACCACAGAGAGCTGGCTATTTCCGGGCGATATTGATCAAGAACCTTGCGTCGCGTGGCGTCATAAATATCCGGTTCAATGGTGGCGAAATAGCGCCCCGTCGGATCGAGGTTGCGACTGATCAGGGGCGCAGTTAATTGCCGCAAGGTCGCACCGGCATGGATGCTTGCGCGCAGATAGAATTCAAGATCAATGCAACAGCGAAGATCGGTGGCGTATCCGCCTGCTTTGGTCCAGACGCGACGGTGAAAGGCGAGGGACGAATGATGCAGGCGATTGCCAAGATACAAGCGCGCTGGATTAATCTTGCGGAGGCGCGCGTTGAACAGGGTGTTTCGATCCGTCAGAGAGCGCGCAAAAACAAGGTCTTCAGGATATTTGGCAAGAATGTCTGCCTGTTGTGCCAATCTGTCGGGAAGCGAAATGTCATCAATGTCCTGAATGGCAATCAGGTCTGTCGAGCTGTTTTCAATGGCAAGGTTAAGCGCCGCACCCCGCCCGATCCGTGCAGAGGTGATCAGCTTGAAACGATGATCCTTTGCAAGGTCCTCAGGCAGTGCTACAGGGCAATCTGATCCATCATCAACAAGAATAGCACGATCAATCGGCCGAAGGACAGATTGCAGGTTGTCGGCCCAGGATCGCAGAAAGCCCTCGCCATTATAAACCGTTGTGACGACGGTGATCGCGTCAGACATGGCGCGTCTCCCAACGGATCGAAAGTTTTGCCAGATTGCAACCCGGCGCCGTTATGCGCTGCGCAGGTCCGGCAGCCGTGTAGGTATCGTTTTGATCAATCGAAATGGGGTGATCGCAGTGAATTCGGACACCCAGCCTTGCAACAAAAAGCTCATGATCTGAAATACGGGCAAGGCCCAGCTCGCCGTTGAATAACAATCGAAACAGGTCGGGTTTCCCGGAAACAGGGTCGGGACAGCAATCCGTGATGCAGATTTCGTCATCGGCAAAGGTGAGGGTTCGGGACCCCTGTTTTCCGGCAAGGGAGAATTGTATTCGGACTTCCGTTTTGGAAACGCGTTGGGCCTTCTGGAATAGGCCGACCTGTCCGTCGGAGGCCATCGGTAACGGGGTGGAC
This sequence comes from Thalassospira profundimaris, assembly GCF_003326795.1. Lineage (GTDB taxonomy): Bacteria > Pseudomonadota > Alphaproteobacteria > Rhodospirillales > Thalassospiraceae > Thalassospira > Thalassospira profundimaris_C. The sequence goes on from NZ_JPWI01000008.1 coordinate 138,624, forward strand.
GTGGGGGTATAAAGGCTTTGCTGATCCGTTTCCCCACCCGTCGGGGGCAGAAGCAATATCGCATCCTGCCCATGCCCGGCGATAATGACGGGCGATGATGAAACGTCGAAGGACTGCTTTCCAACAAGGGCCATTTGGACGTGATAGGATTGGGTGGTTTTCAGAAATATCAGTTGTGACTGAATGGATTGCCCGGCTGGCGAATCAGCGGGTTTGAGGGTCGCTGCCCGGTGTAACCAGTATCCTGCAAAGGCCAGATAGTCATCATGGCGGTTATAGCTGTACCAGCCCGGTGTTTGCGGGTTCGCCGGGCCCGGATTTTCAGGTAATGGCCTTGCCGTCAGAAGATTGAGCGGCATTGTGCCAGCATTGAGGATGGCTTCTTCAAGTCGATAAAGGACGGCTTCCGCCTGTGGGGAGAACCCGTGTTTCATCAGAACATAAAGCGCGCAAACAGCGCCAAAGCTTTGTCCTGCACCACGCCCCAGCAAATTGGCATAACCATGATCCCCAACCAGTGCGGCGATCAATCCGGTTGCATTTGACGCAATGACCCGATCAGAAGGGGTCGGACTGTCCGAAAACAGGGCTGCGCAAAATGCGTGATATTGCGCTGAAAAGCATCCGGGGCGGTCAAGGAAAACGGGTGAACGCCAGTAACGATAACGAATGAAACCCGTATGCAGAAGTCCAAGCAATTTGTTGAAAAAGCTGGAAGCTTTTGCCTGATGGTTCCCTAGCCCAAGGATTTGCCAGTTCGCGACGTCAGGGGCCAGATTGCGCGCGTTTTTAAGGATGCTGTTACGGGTTTCTTTGCTTAAGCCGGGAATGGCGAGCAGGGCATATTTGATGAATTCGCGATGATATGTCCGATCTGGAACTTCTGCGATCAGGGCATCAAATGCGCGATTTATGTTCTTCTTGTAGCGATGCGCATCAAGCTCCGTCCAGAGGGCGCATGCAAAACCCTTTGCGTAAAACTCCGGGAGCGGGAAATTGCCATCGCGGGTCTGCCGGTCTGCAAGGTCATCGGCGATGATCCGCGCCAGTCTGTTGCACCGCCGGGTGATATCATCTGGGGTTAGCGGAAGTGACATGTGACCTCCAGCGACAGGGACTGGCCACGCCTGATTTTATTAAGCGGTATGGCCTGAAATTCGGGCCAGTTTCGCCCCATCCGTTCGCGAAGACGCCACAGGAAATTGCGTGTCGGACCGAAATGCCAAAGCAGCCGGGCAAGGCAATCGGGAGCTGAGAGGGTGAAAAACCGATTGGCCCAGCGCAGCCAGACATGATCAACCGGTTCCAGTGGTAGCAACCGGGCATGAATGATCCAGTGATCATCGCGATCCCGCAGGTAAAGATACGGCGCAAATCGTTCCGCGCCATCGGCAGTTTTGAGGGTGACCAACACGTGCTTGCCTGATGTGCTGGTCAGTTGAGCGTGATCAACGGAATGAAGACGGTATTTATCACTATTGGTGTGCCGGTATTTTTTGTCGGCGATCACGCCATGGTCGATACCCTGCCTGTCAAAGACAAGGCGGACGACAGCATCCTGAAGGGCGATGTCATCAAGTGCGGTAAATCGGGCCTGAATGCTGAGGACGTCAGGTTCAATCAGTCTTGTTTCCAGATCGATCTTGAGACGTCCGCCTGCAAGATGCCAGACGCCGTCCGTCTGGTGTGCATTGCGCGCGATATCCGTCAGGGTGACAAAGGAATGACGGTCAGAGCATTCAACGCCCCAATTCGAAAACCTGACATCACCAAATTGCCCGGTGACCAGTCGATTATTTGCGATCCTGACATCGAGTTTGGTCATAAGCGGGCCTCACGACCTTTGGACCAAAACTGGAAAGCAGAAAGGGCGATATAGATCGCGGCAAGGCGAAGTTGGCAGGTGATGATCAGCTCAATTGTGTCCTGATGGTTCGGCAGAATGGCCGCTGAACCCACAAGCATGAAAAGAAGAAACCATCCCACCCCAGCAGCACGAGCTGTTTCCTGCAAGATCAGGCATTGCCGGGTGACAAGTGCCAGAAGCAATGGCCAGAACGCGCCGTTTTGAAGAACTGAAATCAGCGTGGCCTCAGGCGATCCATAGATCAGGTTTGCTATCTGATCCGGGCCGACAAGCAATGCCAGTGAGACCAGCGACATCGGAACAAAAAGCCATAAATCACGTGCCAGTCCGCCGTGTTGTTTGGCAAACAATGTCGCGGAAATGGCTGCAATCAAGCCGCCACAAAACAGGAAAATGCGTTGAGCAAGGAACAGGCTGTGTTCATCATTGCCAAGCAAAACGAAATCAAGATTGGGCAAAAAACCCGCAAGCAGGGTGAAGCCGATCAGGCCAATACTTTGTCGAATATCCAGCGCATCTGCATTGACGGGTTTTCGTCGCGATGTGGTGGGCCTAAGGGCCAGAAATATGGCTGATAAAAATGCTGTAAAAGAGATCACGGGGGCGATGGTAAACAACAGAAAATCGTTGGTTTGTTCCGCTGCAATGACGGCGAAGGTGATGCCGGTTGCCTGCGCGATCAGTGCAATTTTTCCAAGACGGCCAAACTCCGTTCGTGCTGCGATCACCCAGTCCGGGGACAGGGCTGCTGCAACCGGCATGATCAGAAACGGCCAATGCATATTGAGTTCGAATTCAGGTCTGCTTACAAGGGTCGATACAGCCAGCCCGGCAATCAGCAATCTGATCGCAACAACAAACAAGGCTTTGGGCAATGCGCCACCTTGCATAAGGCGGATCAGGAGCGGGCCACTTCCGGCCTGGGTTGCGGTGACGGCAAGCCCGGCCGTTGCCAGCATTGCAAAATAGCTGCCCAAGATTTCCGGGGAAAAGCTGTGCCCGATCAATAGAAGGATGATCATCCCGCCCAGCCGCGCAATCAGGTTTGCCCCGACCAGCCACAGTGGAAAAAGATTGCCTGCAACGATGCTGATGACTTTATCCATTACGCGATAAAACGGCGTCATAGGCCGCATCTACCCGGTTGCCATAGCCGGTCTTTATATCTTCCGAAATCTGATCGCGGGCAGACTGCGCCAGACTTTTGCGCATCTGCGGATTTTCGATCACTGCGGAAATGGCAGTGGTGATTGCACCGGAATGTCGCGGCGGGATGATCAGGCCGGATATATGGTTAACCACCGGGCTTCCGGCATCAAAGGTGTTGATGACACAACAACCTGCTGCCATGGCCTCCATCACGGCCAGACTGCTGCCTTCCGACAGGCTGGGGAACACGAAAATGTCCGAGCCCAGCATCAACTCTGCGACCTTGTCTTGCGACAAGGGACCAAGCCATTCACATCCATCGGGAAGATTTTCGATCAGTGATCGGGCGCACGGCTGAACCCGCCCGACCAAAGTCAGTTTGATGCGCACCCGGTATGTCACGCGTAAGGAGGACCAAGCGTCAAGCAGATGCGCGATCCCCTTGGCAAGCGACAGATTGCCGACATATAGAACACGGATGACGGTTTCCTGTCGCTCAGGACGTGCGCGGGTGAGCAGTGCATGGCAATGCGGTGAAAGAAAGGGAACCAGAAAAATCTTCTGCGGTTCGACGCCGCAATCAAGAAGGCCGCCCGCAACCGTATCGGATGGCGCAAATACGGCATCGGCAAAAAGGGCTTCCCTGGTTCTTCGACGGGAAAGAAAACCGGAAATTTCGCGATAGGTCCGGTTATGGGATGCATATTCCTCGCCCAACTGCTTGTGGCGGGTTTCGGCGAGTTGGCCGGTAATATCCGCGATGGTTATCATGCCGCGGGCCTTGGCACGCTGCATGGCGGGTAGACTGTAATTGCCCTGACCATGAAAAATATCGGCTCTCGGGGCGTGCAGGGTTGCGAGCATCGAAAGGGGAACATCCGAATAAAGATTATAGGCCGGCAGATGAATTTTGCGCGCGACCTTGGCCAGAAGATCGGGGATCAGATGTCGACCGGAAACCTTGGCCAATACCGGATCGGTCAGACGGTTGGCCGGGGTAAGGGGGCCGGTTCCGTCATGCCGCCAGAAACTGTCCCAACGGATCAGCCGGTTGTGACGGGCAAGATGGGATGCAAGAATGGCTGCCTGATCAACCCGGCTGACCATCCATACGGTCGGGGCAGATTTTTGTGGTCGGGATACAGGCCGGATCAGTTCCATTGCCTTACCCCTGCGGGTTTCTGTACTGCCTGATTGATCGCCTGCCACAGGGTTTCGGCATGATGTGTCGGGGTGTTTTGCGTTATTCGGGACGCCTGATTTTGTCGGGTTTGCTCCCAAATAGCGGGATTGTCGAGCAGTCTTTGACAGGCGCGAACCCAGTTCGCCAACACGTTCGCGGACAGGATTTCATCGGGATCAAGCATGTCAGGTGCGCAACCAACCGCATCACTTGCCAGTGCAACAGCCCCGCAAGAAATCGCCTCGATCACACCAAGGCCATAGGCATCATTCTGGCTTGGAAACAGGCAAAGTTTGCTATTGGCAAGAAATGCCTGAAGCTGATCCGGGGGCAGTTGAGGATAAAGATCGATCTGATCAGGAAGGCCGAAATTTTGCAGCTCGGATTTGGTTCGATCTGTATCGATGCAGCCAATGATGCCGATCTTGCTGATGGTCCCGGAAGTAATCAGAGCACTGGCAATCTCAAGAAAACATCCAAATCCCTTGCGCGTTGTCGTCCGCCCGCACCACAGAAGATCATATTCGCGGTCGTCAAATCTGCGATGTGATTGAAGTTCTCTATCCCCGTTGACGGAGAAAGATATCGGGATTGGCGAGATCAGGATGCGGTTATCTGAAACGCCCTGCAGTTCAAACCAGTGCCTGCCCAACATACTGGCGGCGATAAATCCATCGGCCTTTTCCAACATGTGACGGCGGATATAGCGGCGAATGGGATTGCTATAGATATCGTCCGATCCGGACCAGCCATCAAACTGCACGATAACCGGAATACCGGCCTTGGCGGCCCAATTGCATGCCCGCCACTGGGCGATGCCAAATCCGACAAGAACCAACACATCCGGGGCAGTTGATCGAACTGCATCAGAGATCCCGGACGGGATGGTCAGCAGACGATTTTCACCAAGATGAACATGCAGTCCGCGCAGATGTTGCTGTGAGAAAGGGGGCGTGCGTTCCGGCCAGTTGCGCTGGGGTTCTGTGTTGCTGGTACAGATAACCGTCAACGCGCCACCGGCATTACAGGCGCGCTGATGCAGGGCGCAATAACTGGCAAACCGGTAAGGGGCAACAAGGTTTGTCAGCAATGTTACTTTCACCGGAACAATCACCCCAAGATGCTATTGTTGCTGTTAACTCAATCATAAGTTACCATCGATATCAATGAATTAAGTGACGCCTGTTCTTCGGCACAAGTATCGAGGGACACACAATAAAAAAGCAATCTGGTTGGATATCCGGGCGGTCAGAACGGGGCTGGCGGGGATGATGAATGCGACAGGGGAAAGCGGCTTTATTTGGACTGCGCCTTGATCTGCGGCGGCGTGACCAACTCTGTACTGATATCTGCGAACGGTTGGTGCATCGCCATCGAACCGGGCATGTTTCGTGTTTCCGGCAACATTCCCTGAATGCTTTGAAATTACCGCAATCAATTGCGGACAGGCAGCTGTTTGACGCACTTGCCAATGCCGATAGCCTGAATGCCGATGGTATGGGCATTGTCTGGACGGCAAGGCTTTTGGGTATCACGGTTCCCGAGCGTGTTGCGGGCATTGATGTCATGGCGGATTTGCTGCCACGCTTTGCAAAACAAGGTCTGCGTGTCTTCCTTCTGGGGGCGCGACAAGATGTCCTGGTCGCGCTTAAGGACAAACTGATTGCCGGTCACCCGGATCTTTTGATTGCCGGAATGCATCATGGCTATGAACAAGATGATGCAAAGCTTGCGCAAATTGTCAGGCAAAGCGGTGCTGATGTCTTGTTTGTCGCATTGCCATCCCCGCGCAAGGAGCTGTTTATCGAACGCTATGCCGATCTGACCGGGTGCGGCTTTGCCATGGGTGTTGGTGGAGCATTTGATGTTCTGGCCGGTCGGATCAGGCGTGCACCGGCTATCTGGCAAAGGACCGGGATGGAATTTCTTTGGCGTATCCTGTGTCAGCCGGGATACATGCTGCCACGTTATGCTTGCGGGTTGACTGCCTTTGCCAGGCTGGTTGTTCCCGCCGTCATAAAGTTTCAGGCAACCAGGTTCAGAAACTGGGCCGTAAAGATGGCTTTTGCCGTATCGGCAATTCTGATCCTGATGGGGGGTACGGACGGGCGTTCTGAAATTGTCGTTCCGGATAATCTGACAACATCAGATACCGAGGCAACGCAGGCATGGATCGAAAGCCGGATCGCGGCGATATCCGATCCCGAAGATATACAGGTCATCATCAATCAGCTGGTCGATCTGGTTTTGTTTGGGAAGGTCGAAGATGTGCCTGTCGATCCCGAAAAGACGGAAATTGACTGGCAGACAGCAGATGCCGCGATCCTGACTTTGCTTAAAGTGATCGAGGTTGTCCTGACAGCGGCAGGTGGAAACAGCTTTCTGGTCGAAACGGTTCTGGGCGGGACATTGAAACAGTTGCTGGGCCTGCATCCCGAACCAAGCCGCCTTAGCCGAATGATTGCCGATAGTACCCCGGAATTTGCAGCACGCGTTTTCCATGATCGTGCCTTCAGGAATGATGACTTTGACACAAGGCCGACCTTGCCGGTCTCGTATGCAGTCCCGTCTCAGTCTGTCGATCAACCGGAAACTTACGTTCAGAATGTCGATCGCCGGGTCATCCGGGTTTTTGATCTTGTCTATGGTCAGGGCCCGACAAGCACTCCGGAACAAGGTGGTTGGGGTGCCCTGATTGATGAGCGCGATGCTGATGTTGCAATTGTCGGGGATGCAAGCCCGCGATGACACAAAAACTGGCAAACAGCTTTGACCCGAGTTTGCGTGATCTGGTTGCCATTCTTTGGCAACGGCGCGGAGTGGCGGCTTTGACCTTTGTTCTTGTGCTGGTTGGATCAATTGGTGTGATTGCCAACTGGCGATTTGACTATCGTGCAAGTGCCGAGATCGGGTTGGCATCATCAATGCCCCCGACCCGGGGGGAGCTCAAGGATGGCGGGCCGACAGGACAGGGACAATTGACCGCGCAGGATATTGAAACGGTCATTGCCGAGATCGGAAGTGAAAAAACGCTTTCGACCGCCTTGTCGGTTTTGCGCGGGGAGCCTGTCATGTTTTCCAGACTGGTTTCGGGGCAGGCGAACAGGGGATTGTTCAAGGATGTGGTGGCCAGACAATCACAGACCTCGCCACACCCAGATGAAACAGGTCTGATCAATCAGCTGCATGCCGGGTTGAAGGCCGAGCGCATCGGTCATTCCGCCGTAATTTCGGTCAGCTTTGCATCCGGTGATCCGGCGCTTAGCCAGTCGGTTCTGCGCGCCATTGTCGAAAGTTATGTCTGGCAACGCGAGGACCGGCAAAAGCGGTCCCTTAGGATCGAACTTGCCGAAATAACGGGTCAGTTTGATCGTGCGCAGACAGAACTTGAAACCAGCGAGAGCGACTTGTCGGAATGGCAACAACGTGCCGGTGTCCTTGATCCTGACGAAAGCAAACTGATGCTTGACCGCATCTATGCCCTTGATGAGCAGGCCGAGAAAATCGGGCAGGATGTGGCGGCACTCAAACTGGCGGCAATTCAGCGTGACGGTGCAAACCGTCTTGAGGACCTTCTGACCATTCCCGATGTCGCGACCCATCCGATGGTGGCGCAACTTGCCACGCGGTATGACGCACAAAGGAAGGAGTTCCTTGCACTTGATCAGCGTTACGGTCCCAAACATCCGCTTATGCAAGGCAAGCAGCGTGAGCTTGATGATCTGCGCGCGGAACTGATGACCGTGGCAACATCGGTTGCCGATCAAATGGGAAGTGCCCTGATCAATGCGCAGGAAAAACTGTACCTGATCGAACGTCAACGCGATCAATGGCAGGCGCGCATGAGTGACCGCCATACCAGCATGCAGGGACAGGCTGCCTTGGTGCGCGCAGTCGCCATGGCGCGTGATAACCTTCAGGATTTGGGGCAGCGGGTTCAGGGGCTGCGTCGCGAACTGGTATCCTTTAAGGGCGATGCCGAAATCCTGCGATCACCAACATTGCCGGTTGCGGCAGAATTTCCGGCAAGACGCGACCTGTTGTTGCTTGCGGTTATGGTCGCCCTGTTTGCTGCGATGATTGCCGCCCTGCTTCGGCATTATTTTGATCAAACCATCGGCGATGGTTTCGAACCCGAAAGCATGCTGGGTATTCCGCTTTATGCCCGGATCCCGGATACAGGACCATCCGTGCGCACCGAACAATCATCAGGTGCGAGTGACGAGGCAACAGGCCATTTAGCAGTATTGATGCGTCTCCTTGATCAAAAATCAGATAACCGTTCGGAACGGTCTGGCCGGGGACAGGTCATTGCCATTGCATCGGCCCAGACCGGGGAAGGCAAATCGCATATCGCGCAGGCATTGGCAGCCAAGCTTGCCGCCCTTGGTGGCAAGACGGTGCTGGTTGATGCGGACCTTCATGATCCGGCGATGATGCGGGGGCATGCGGGTGTGTTTGCCGATCTGATGCCAATATTATCGGGGGATATCGCACCTGAGGATGTGTTTGGCGCGATGAAGGATGCGCCGGGCTACTGTCATCTGGGGGTGCGACTGGCGGTGCCGGGCAATATTGCCACGGGGCTGATCGAAAACCGCCTGCCCGCGATTATCAAGGCGCTTTGTTTTCAGTTTGATCACATCATCATTGATACGCCGCCGGTCCTGTCAGTTGCCGACGGGCTGGTTGCCTTGCGTTTGGCTGATGTCAGGCTGCTGGTTCTGCGCAAAGGGCAAAGCAAACGTCGCGATAGTGCCGAGGCGCTTGATCAGCTTCGAACAGTCGATGTGATCCCGGAGGGGATTGTTTTGAACGGAGTGGTGCCGCGCCCGGCCTATGGCAAGGCAAATACCACGGCAATCAAAAGCGGGCAGGTATCATGAAGTCTTTCCTTGTCCTGGTCGCGGGGCTTCTGATCGGTGTCGGTCTTTTCCGTCTTGGATCGGAAATCGCCGCGTTTCAGACAGTTGATCAGGTTGCCGCAGGATGGCGCAACGGCGATGGCATGGGGGCGGCTGCCCGCGCACAAGATATGCGGTACGCGGTTGCGTCGGGTGATCCGCGCCAGATGGAACGCATGACACAGGATCAACTGCAATCCGCACCATTTGACCCGGTATTGCTGTCACTTTTGGCGGTGGCCAGAATGTCCGGAAAAACGCCTGATCTTGTCACTGGCGCAGGGTTGCTTGATCAGGCAGTGGCGATTGCGCCGCGTGATAGGCGCGTTCGGGAAATTCGAAAGGCGATACAAGACGGCCTTCAAGGCCCGCCACCCACATTGCCACCATTGGCAGAATAAGGGCGGGAAGCGAGATGACCCAGTCCGAGAATGATCCGATCAGCGCAATGGAAATCAAAGCCGCCCCAAATGCCCGGTTTGGCCGGTTTGCGGCATTGCGGAGAATGAAAAAAATTGCTGCAATCAGCGATAAAGCAACGGCGATAGTTACCGGAATCCCGAACATAATCGCCCCGTCAAGCCACAGATTGTGGCTGCTAAACCAGTGGGCATTGGTATTTAAATCCGGTGTCGCGACATGAGCCATCACAAGGGGAATACTGTTTGCGCCATATCCGGTGATCGGGCGTTCGGCGATGGCATGTATGGCCGTCAGCCCGGCATCATCGCGCTGGATCAGATCAAGCCGGCCAAGATCGGCAAAGCGCATAAACAATTCGGGTTCGGCAGAAGCAACAAGGGCAAGAACAATTACGGCACCGGCTGTTGCAGCGAAAAATCGTCGAAGGCGGGCAAGACCGGATTGTCTGGAACTGCACAGGGTAACGAAAAGGATGGTTGCGATAATGATCGCCAAAATCGCACTGCGCGAATGGCTCTGGATCAGGGCGGCGGTGAACAGGATGGCCAGTGCCAGATAACTGCCCGACTGATCAAGCCGCTTGCCCGTCGATTGATCCGGATACCGGACAAAGAACCACAAACAGGTCATCGTTCCGGTTGCCATCAATATGCCAAAGGCATTGCGATTGGCAAAGCTTCCGGTCCAGTCCCCGATATGGGCGGTTTTGACAAACCAGAAGGTGGTCTGCCAGTCAAAAGCTGCATTGCCTGTGGCAAGGATCAGTTGCAGGCAGCAGGATGCAATAACAGCCTTGCCAACAATAATCTGCCAGTGACCGGGATGGAGTTGCGCGATCAGCGATCCAAGCGTGATCGTTCCGGCAAGCCAGATCAAACGGGCCGACAGGTCAATCCAGCCACCCGGGTAAAGCGCGATATAAGGTGCCTCGAACGGGAAGGGTTGAATGGGCCAGACTGGCATGGATTGCAGGACAGACCAGCCGATCAGTCCTGCCACAAGTATCCAGACATAAAGCACGTAACGGCGCAGGATCAGATTGCGCGCCGCCGCGATCATGGCAAGCAATCCAATGCCGGTCAGGATCGACAGGATCGCCATCGCCCATGGCCGTGCTCCGCCCAGCATTACCGGGGCGAGGATAATCTGTGCGATCAGGCAAAATTGCGCCAGACGATGCATCAGGCCGTGCCAATCTGCTTTGAAAACAAGGGGTTCAGTCTAGCGAAGATTTGCTTGCCTGTCGCGCGCCAATCAACAGAAGCAGGGACTGTGTGCCGAGGTGCAATATGACAGGCAGGCCTTATTCCCTGGCCGGGCGCGGGGATGTAAAAACACGTCTTGTTGACGTCGTTGCATCGCAGGTCTTGCCACTGTGGCTGGTGATTGCTGGCAACGCTGTGATGATCGCATCGCTGTGGCTGCTGGGCGCGGGCGGAATGATGGCCAAGCTGATCCTGCTGATTTTCTGGGTCATGATGCTGGCAGCGTATGGTCGCAATCTGCATTTCAAACCGGCCGGGCTGGTGGGTGGTTTGATCCTTTGTGCCCTGATCGGTTTGATCGGGCTGGGGGATGGCAGTCCGGGTGAGAAAATCCGTCTTGCGGGCAATCTGATGATGTTGCCGGTCGGGCTTGCTGCGGGATATGTGATCGGGCGTGATTGTTTGCGTATTCTTGTGCCATCACTCGCACTTTATCTTGTTCTTTCAAGCTCCTTTTATCTGACCCATGAAGGGTTTCGGCTTAATCACGCATTCCTGCTTCTGGGGTTCTTTGCGCTTTGCTCGGTCATGGCGTTGCCGGGTGGCCGATGGGCAGGCGGGGTTGCGGCCATCACCATTTTGCTGAGCCAGACGCGGATTGCGGTGATTGCGATGCTGATCAATCTGGTCGGCGGGATAAGGTTCGGACGGGCCGTGACCGTGCTGGTCGGGGTCACAGGTCTTGGGATCATGGCGGCATTGATCGCGCAGTATCTGCCACGTCTTTTGATGACCCATGACAGTGGAAGGCTGGTTTTCTGGCAGGAGTTTGCCGATCTCTGGCGTGATGGTCCGCCATCGCGGCAATGGCTTGGTTTCGGGGCCGGATCGGTTGAGGAAATCCTGTCGGGATCATCGTCATTTGCCTCATTTGGCGCACTTCATAATGATCATTTCCGTATCCTGTTTGAAACCGGGATGGTTGGGGCCATTTTGTGGCTTTGGGCATGGGGAATGATGATCTGGTCGGTGCGTCAGGTGCGGTTATCGGTCTGTATCCTGATTTCGGTATTTGTGACGATGGTGACCGATAACAGTCTGAATTACGGGCACTATCTGATGTGTGCGGCAATTGCATCGGGGATTGCCGCACACACAGGAGGACCGCGTGAATAGGGCCGTTCTGATCAATGTTCGGGACCGGGTTCTGGCACGCATGCGGCAAGCGGATTTTGCCGGTGCCGATCCGTTTGACGGGCTTGAAAGTCGATTATTCCAGGTATCGGGTCTTGGACGGTTTCGAATTGCCCGTCTGATCTGGTTGCAGGCGATCAAGCGCGGACCGGGTGTCTTGCGACGGTTTGCCATGATCCCGCCGATGATGAATCCCAAAACGCTGGCACTGCTGAATGGTGGTGCGGGTGGTGTCCGGCTTGGTGATTTTTCCGGGCAATTGATCGCGATGCAAAATGCCGATGGCGGGTGGGGATATCCGTTTGAATGGCAAGCGCGGGCCTTTTACGCCAGACGTCATCAAAGCAATGCGATTGTCACAAGTTTTGTGATTGATGGATTGCTGGCAGGCGGCATGACGCCAGACCATGCAGCCCTGATCCGGGCGGGGGAATTCATTGCACGTGATCTTTGGCGCGATGGCTATTTCGCCTATTTTGATCATGATGCGAGCGAAATTTACAATGCCAGCCTATGGGCGGCCTTTGCGTTAAATCGCATTCTGCCCGGAAATGAAAAATCCCGGCGCGCCTTGGTGCGCGTCATCAACGCGCAATGCGATGATGGCAGCTGGGCCTATGGCACGCGCGGGCATCATGGTTTTGTCGATGGCTTTCATACCGGCTACATCCTTGATCTGCTTGACCGGTTTCGGACGACTGGCGTTGAAGGGGCGGAGATTGGCGGGCTGGATGGCGTGATCGCACGTGGCTGGCAGTTTTATCGTAGCAACTGCTTTGATCCGGACGGTATTCCCAGAAGCTTTGCCAGCAAGGATGGTTATCTTGATGCTCATGCGGTGGCGCAGGCGATGGCAGGCCTGTGCCGGTTTGGTGAGGTGGTCGATGCGGTCAGGCTGGCACATTGGGCGGTGCAGATGCTTTTTGATCCGGCGCGCGATGTGTTTCATGCCGGGATCGGACGGTTTGGGGTTGATCGGCAAAACTATCTGCGCTGGACGCAAGCCTGGATGGTCTGGGCCCTTTCGATCGTGATAGAAAGAATGGCATTGAAACAGCAAGACACGCCCATGCCAACGCTTGATCCAAACGCAGCACTTTCATTTCCCCATCCCGATCCGGACAGGGCGGACAAGGAAGCGGCATTGCGCAACCTGTCCGAAGACGCCTTTTGCACGCTTTATGCCATTACGCGGGACGAAGCCGCGCGCATGAAAAACACAGGCGAGATGGAAGCGCTTTATGGCCTGACGCGCGGGATGAAAACCCTGCAACGGATTGGCGGAGAACGCGGGATCATTCTTCGGATTGCGCGTTCAGGCGCATAAAGCGGGGCAGTGTGTGGACTGTCAGCGTTGCGACATCTCGTCACTGGTCAACTGACCATCACCATTGGCATCAAGATGTTTGAACATCCGGGCATGGATGGCCTGAAATTCTTCGAGTGACAGGCTGCCATCACCGTTGGTGTCCATCATGACGATCATCATGTCGGGCCCATGCATCCTGCCCGCCATCATGCCAGATCCCATCATCATTCCGGCACCCGGCATGCCGTTACAGGAATAGGCCATATTGCCATAACCTTGTCCTTGCATCATTCCCTGACCCTGCATAGGACCCTGACCACCTTGCATCATGCCCTGTCCGGGCTGTTTCATCATCGGCGAGCCTTGTTGTGCATTTGCCAGACCAATAGAGCCTGCAAGTGCCAAACTAAATACGGTTACTGCGAGAATGTTCTTCATCGATCGTCTCCGGTTTCTGGGCTGGGGTGTTTTCCTGCAAGCTGCCTGAGCACTGATATGAAATGAGAGAACAGGCATCTGCCTAAACCAACAAGGAGAGCCTATCACGGTATGACATCGGGCCGCATTGAGGCCGATCAAAGGGCAAGGATCAGGGATCTGGTGAAATATCGATGTAACTGAGCGCTTGCGCCAAACAACAGCACAGGGATATTGCTAGGCAGAGCAACGATGTCGTCCGTTCAATATCGAAAGATCACATGACCTCTGCATTCCCGGCCCTTCCGATTGATGCCGTCCTGCCCGAATTTTGCGCGGCGCTGGAAACGGGAACCAATGCGGTTTTGCAAGCTCCGCCGGGCGCAGGCAAGACGACCAAGGTGCCCTTGGCGTTGCTGGATGCCGGGTGGCGTGGCGATCAGAAGATCATCATGCTTGAACCCCGCAGGCTCGCCGCCCGGGCGGCTGCGCGCCGCATGGCGCAGCTTCTGGGCGAGGGGGTTGGCGAGCGGGTGGGCTATCGCGTTCGCTTTGACAGCAAGATATCGGCCAGGACCAAAATCGAGGTCGTGACCGAGGGTATTCTGGTCCGGATGATTCAGGATGACCCGGAACTTTCGGGCATTGGCGCGATCCTGTTTGACGAGTTTCACGAACGATCCCTTGATGCCGATCTTGGATTGGCCTTGGCGCTGGAAACCCAAGGGGCACTGCGCGATGATCTGCGCATTGTGGTGATGTCGGCAACCCTTGATGGCGGGCCGATTGCAACGCTTATGGGCGACTGCCCGGTGATTACGTCCGAGGGGCGCGCCTTCCCGGTCGAAACCCGCTATTTCCCGCCCAAGCCCGATAAATGGGGCAATATCCGCATTGACGCGGAAATGACGGCGGCGATCAAAACCGCCCTTCGCGAAGAAAGCGGATCGATCCTTGCCTTCCTGCCCGGACAGGGCGAAATCACAAGGGTCGAGGCGGCATTAAAAGAAGTGGTTGGCAGCGATACCATCATCGCCCCGCTTTATGGCGCAATGGATGCCAAGGCACAGGATATCGCGATCCAGCCGGCATCAGAAGGCAAGCGCAAGGTGGTGCTGGCAACCGCGATTGCCGAAACGTCGCTGACCATTGATGGTATTCGCGTCGTGGTCGATAGCGGGTTGCAACGCCTGCCGCGTTTTGATCCGGCATCGGGCATGACCCGGCTGATCACGGTCAAATCATCGCAGGCAAGTGCCGAACAGCGCCGCGGTCGTGCCGGACGACTGGAGCCCGGTATTTGTTATCGCCTGTGGGCGGAAAATGAACAGCGCGCCCGTGCGCCCTTTACCGCGCCCGAAATTGCCGAGGCCGATCTGGCCCCGCTGACCCTTGAACTTGCGCGCTGGGGGGTAACGGATCCCAAAAGCCTGCCCTGGCTTGATGTACCCGAAGCCGCCAAGATTGATCAGGCGCGCGATATCCTGCGCGGGCTTGAGGCGATTGATACTGACAACCGCATCACCGCCATGGGAACGGCAATGGCGGGGATCCCGGTCCATCCCAGACTGGCGCATATGATGTTGCGCGGCGCGGCCTTGGGGCTTGACCAGATTGCCTGTGCCTTGGCGGCACTGCTTTCGGATCGGGATTTCATGCGCGGGCGCGGGGCGGATTTAAGGTTGCGGATTGAGGCCATCCTGCGCGGTCATGCCCCCAAAATGATCAGCGAGGCCGCCAAGCAACTTGCACGCAGGCTTTCTGATGTGGTGCATCAGGCAAACCTTCCCAAAGGTGAAGGCACAAAGGTTGATCGCGCGGATGAGGTCGGGTTGCTTCTGGCCTTTGCCTATCCCGACCGGATTGGCGAACGGCGCAAGGGGGCCGATGCGCGCTATCGCCTGTCAGGTGGGCGCGGGGGCGTTTTACCCAATGAAGACAGCCTTGCGAATGAGGCCTATATCGCGGTGGCCGAACTGGACGGGCAGGCGCGCGAGGCCAGAATTTACCTTGCCGCCCCGGTGGCGCGGGCAACTCTTGAAACACATTTCGCCGATCAGATTTCCGAAGGCACAGAGGTTTTCTGGGATACCCAATCAGACGCCGTGCAGGCTCGCTGGCAGCGCCGGATCGGGGCATTGGTGCTTGATGAAAAAGCCACCCATGACGAAGCCGATCCCGATGCGATTGCAACGGCGATGATCGAAGGTATCCGCAAGATCGGTCTGCATTGCCTGCCTTGGGACAAGGCATCAGAAGGTCTGCGTGAACGGTTATCCTTCCTGCATCGGGTGGATGGCGATCACTGGCCTGATGTGTCTGATGACGGGTTGCTGGGATCGCTTGAAACTTGGATTGCACCCTATTTGACCGGCATTACCAAGCGCGGGCAGCTTAAACAGATCAATCTGTCCGAGGCATTGCTGGCCGGGATTGACTGGAACCAGCGACAGGAACTGGACCGCCTTGCGCCCACCCATTGGCAAGTGCCGACCGGATCAAACATCCGCATTGATTATAGCGGTGAAAAACCGGCCCTGCCGGTGCGCATGCAGGAAATGTTCGGCGCGACCGAAACGCCAAAGGTCGCCGGAGGCAAGGTTGCCGTGACCCTGCATCTGCTATCCCCGGCCCAGCGCCCGATACAGGTCACAAGTGATCTGGTGGGTTTCTGGAACGGATCCTATGCGCAGGTCAAAGCCGAGATGAAGGGACGCTATCCCAAACATTACTGGCCCGATGATCCGCTTCAGGCGGAACCCACACGCCGGGTTAAAAGCCGGATGTAGGTTCCTGTCCGAAATCAAAGATGACGGGAAATCCAGTCGGCTGCCTTGAGCATGCGGGCATCATCACCAAAGCGACCAATCACCTGCAAGCCAACCGGCATATTGTTCGGGCCAGACAGACCCGGAACGTTGATGCAAGGCACGCCCGAGAACGTCCAGATACGGTTAAACACCGGATCACCCGTGGCGTTGAGGCCAACCGGTGCTTCGCCCGGGGCGCTTGGGCAGATCAGGATATCATAATCCCCCATGGCATCGGAAAGGGCGGTGCGGCTTAGTTTTGCCTGATCAAGTGCCTTGTCATAATCAGATGTCAGAACATTCATCCCGGCATCAAACCGTTCGCGGAACTTTGCGCTGGCCTGATCGGGGTGGTTTGAAACATCATAAAGGCCGGTAAAGCTGACCTCATAATCCATCGCAATGCCATGGGCGCTGGCAAGCGTTGCAAAGATGTCGGGCAGGGTGAAGTTGGAAACCTTCGCACCGGCTTTCCCAAGTCTGGTTGCGGCATCTTCGATCAGTGACTGGGTGGTTGCGTCGGCCGCATCCCATTGCGGCGTCTGGCAAAACCCGATTGTCGGAACGAAGTCGCCGGACTGGTTGCTGATATCAAGTTCGGGGCGTCGTCCAAGGATCGCGGCAAGGAAACCGGCATCCTTCACCGTCCGGGTCATAACCCCGAGGTGATCCATCGATGGCGCGAGGGGACGGATGCCGGTTAACGGCAAGAAACCGTAACTGGGTTTATAGCCAACAACCCCGCAATAGGATGCAGGACGGATAATCGAACCGGCGGTCTGGGTGCCGAGTGCTGCCGGAACATGATAATCGGCAACTGCGGCCGCCGAGCCGCTTGATGATCCGCCCGGAGTTCTGGTCAGATCGTTGGGATTGGCGGTTTTTCCCGGCTGGAAATAGGCAAATTCCGTCGAGACGGTTTTACCAAGGACAATGCCACCGGCATTGCGGATGGTCGCAACGCAGGCTGCGTCCTGTGCCGGTTGATGACCTTCATAGATCGGTGATCCATACCCGGTCGGCATGTCGACGGTATCAATCAGATCCTTGATCCCGATCGGAAGACCCGAAAGCGGGCCAGTGGTGGTCTTGGCGGCAGGGGCGCTTGCCTGTGCCTTGGCGCTGTCGGCATTGATATGCATCCAGGCACCAACATCCCCTTCACGTTCGGAAATGCGTTCAAGGCAGGATGCCAAAAGCGTTTCAGCGGTCAGTTTACCGTCCGAAAGTGCGCTGGCCGCTTCAAGAAGCGACAATCTGTTTGGCTGTGACATCATTGATTGTTCCAGTTTTCAGCCAGCGCACGATAGATACCGACGGCTTCTTCGATCCGCGAGACATAGCAAAACTCGTCGGTCTGGTGGGCCATGGCGGCTTCGCCCGGGCCAAGAATGACGGTTGGGGCAAAGTCATAGGCACGGGTGAAAATCGACGCATCGGTAAAATAGGCCGCAGTCCTGTTTTCAATCGGGCCGTCATGAAGCGGTGCGACCACCTCGAACACTGACTGCATCCACGGATCATCCGGCGATGTCCAGACCGGTTCAAGATTGACCGTCGGGGTCAATGTCACCTCGTCGCCCAGATAGGAGGCCAGCTGTTCAAGAATGACCTCGTTATCCTGACCGGGGATGGTGCGCACATCAATGCCGATTTCCGCACGGTTGGGGACGGAGTTGACGTTAATGCCGCCATCAACCGTCCCAACATTCAAGGTCGCGGGCCCCATCACCGGATGACGGGCGACGTTGAAGTCATAGTCTTCGAGCTTGGTGATCGCGCGCGATGCCTTGTAAATGGCATTGACGCCAAGTTCGGGCATCGAACCGTGCGCGGTGACACCGTCGGTCGTGGCTTTCATCCAAAGCGCTCCCTTGTGCCCGACATAGGGGTAGTTTGATGTCGGTTCGGCAACGACGATGGCACCGGACTTGCCAATCACATCGCCAAGTCCGGCGATATAGGCAGCACCCTCGCAGCCGGTTTCTTCGCCCGCCGTTATCAGAAGAACCACACCGGGACCCTTGGCCAGATCAGGCGCAATTTCAATCACGGCGGCGACAAAGGCGGCGACGCCCGATTTCATGTCGCTTGATCCGCGACCATAAAGTTTGCCATCGGCAATGTCGGCACCAAACGGCGCCATGGACCATTCGGTATGACCAAGCGGGACGGTATCAAGATGACCGGTAAAGCATATCGGGGGACAGGTTTCTGACCCGCCGATCCGCGCAATCAGGTTGGTTCGACCCGGTGCGAAGTCATGATAGGAAATGTCAAAACCATTTTCTGCCAGCAGCTTGCCGACATATTCGACGCAATCCTTTTCAGGATTGACCGGATTGACGGTTTCAAACCGGATGAGTTGACGGGTCAGTTCGACCGCATCAATTTTGGTGTTGGGCACGTTTTATCCCCTGTGTTCCTGATATTTTCAGAAGCGTGTTTCGGTGACTAGCCGAAATAGGCCTCGTGGACTTCCTTGTTTTCGGACAGTTCCTGTGCCGTTCCTTCGGCGACAACACGTCCCTGCGACATCACGTAGCCGTAATGGGCAATGGCCAGTGTTTGATGCACATTCTGTTCGACAAGGAACACTGTGATGCCCTGATCGTTGATCCGCTTGATGATGTTGAAGTTTTCTTTGACAAACAGCGGCGACAAGCCCAGAGACGGCTCGTCAATCAACAGGACCTTGGGGGCCGCCATCAGGCCGCGCCCGATGGACACCATTGCCTGTTCACCGCCCGACATCGTTCCGGCCAGCTGATTGCGGCGTTCCTTAAGGCGCGGGAAAATTTCGAACACCTGATCCATGCGATCTTTCAGGACGGCTTCGGTATTTTCCTGATATCCGCCAAGACGGAGGTTATCGACAACCGTCATTTTCGGGAAAACCTTGCGGCCTTCGGGGATACAGGCAATGCCCGCTGAAATGATCTTGTGGGTCGGAAGCCCGACCAGACTTTGACCATCAATCAGAATGTCGCCGGCACGCGGTGGCGTCAGGCCAAGAATGGCGCGAATGATGGTGGATTTCCCGGCACCGTTTGATCCCAGCAGGCAGGTGATTTTGCCTGCCGGGACCTTAAGCGATACGCCTTCGAGAACATCGGCGGAATCATAGGCCGCGTAGATGTCCCTGACTTCAAGTGCACTTGCAGTGGCCATGATTATTCTCCCCCCAGATAGGCTTCCTGGACAAGCTTGTCCGAGGCGACGTCACGATACGCACCTTCACAAATTTTCTGACCGAAATTCAGGACAATGCATTTGTCTGTCACGCGTTCGATCATGCCCATTTCATGTTCGACCAGAATGATGGACAGGCCATCGATCATTTCGCGGACTTCAAGAATGTCATCCATCAATTCGCGGGTTTCTTCGTGGGTCATGCCCGCCGAAGGTTCATCAAGAAGCAACAGACGCGGATGACTGATCAGGGCGCGGCAAATTTCGATACGGCGACGGTCAATCATGCGCAGGCTTCCGACCGGATCGAACATCTTCTCGGCCAGTGCAGGATCAAAAATCTTCAGAAGCTTGCGGGCTTCTTCGTGATTTTCCTGGATCTGTTCCTTAAGGGCCTTGCGCTGGAAGATATTGAACAGCAGGCCCTGATTAAGGCGCTTGTGGTTGCCGATCATGATGTTGTCAAAGATCGACAATTCAAGACACAGGCGCGAACGCTGGAACGTGCGGGCAACCCCGGCTTCGTAGACTTTCTGGGCAGGCCAGCTTGTGATGTCCTGTCCGAGAAATTCGATGCTGCCGCCATTGGCTTCATAGATGCCGGTCAGCACGTTAAACGACGTTGTCTTGCCCGATCCGTTCGGCCCGATAAGGCCAAGGATCTGGCCATTGGTAAGTTCCATGTCGAACTTGTTAAGCGCAATCACGCCGCCGAAACGCCGGGTCAGTCCGCGAAAGGTCAGTACGGTTTCTTGTTGCTGGGCCATATCAACCTCTCCAGCCTGGAATATATGCGCGCAAACCACGCGGAAGGATGCCCTGCGGACGGAACAGCAGGATCAGGATCATCACGACCGCATAGATCAGGAACCGGTATTCCTGAATGACCTGAAGCTTTTCAGGCAGCAGAACGACAAGACCGGCGGCAAGGATCGTGCCCCACAGGCTTCCCATCCCGCCGAGCAACACGATGGAAACAAGGATCAGTGAGTCCGAGAACGCAAAGTTCGACGGCGCAATAAAGCCAAGCATCATGGCGTACAGCGCACCAGCCGTTCCGGCCAGGAAGTTGCCAAGGGTAAAGGCAACAATTTTCCAGCGTTTGATATTGATGCCAAAGCAGGCCGCAGCGGTTTCATCAAGACGAACCGCATCGAAATTCAACCCGATCCATGACCGTTCAATACGACGCATCAGAACAAAGGTCAGAACCACCATAATCAGCGCCAAAACCACGTAGTTCATATAGAACGAGATTTCGAGGTTTTCGCTGATTTCGATGTTGTTGTTAAAGTCCCAGCCAAACAGGTTCATGCCCGAAACGCCCAGCCCTTGCGGGCCGCCAAGCGTGTCGTTGACCTCAAGGAAGGTACGGAACAAAAGACCAAAGGCGATGGTGACAACGGCGGCATAATGGCCGCGTGTACGCAGAACCGGAATAATCAGCACCGATCCGACAATGGCTGCAATGATGCCGCCAAGCAGGATGACAAGCAGCAGCGGCACGGATGTATCGCCAAGCACAGCTGCGGTATAGCAACCCACCCCAAAGAATGCCGCCCCGGCAAAGTTCACAACACCGGTGAAGCCGAACTGAATGTTCAGGCCGCAACAGGCAATCACATACAAAAGGACAGTCGCGATCATCAGAAGCGGGAAGTGATCTTCGCGGAACCAGAAAACAACGGCAATGGTTGCCGCGATGAAGGCAAAGTTCATCAGCCGTTCATTCCGCGCCAGGCTTTGCGCGATGGAGGCGGTGATGCCAAGTTTGGCACCGCCAAGAACCAGTGCAGCGGCAAATACCAGCAGGGCAAAGATTTCGACCTGTTCTTCAATGGCGATGAAGGTGATCGAAAAGGCAGCAATCACAGCGGCCAGAAGAATGATGACAAGTTTGTCTTTTAACGATTGCGTCATCGATCAGACCCTTTCGCTCGTTTTTTCGGCGATCAGGCCGGTTGGACGCCAGGCGATGATGGCAATAACAACTGCAAACGCGAAAACGTCTTTGTACGCACTGGCAAAGGGCAGGGCGACGGCACCAAGGGTCTGCAATCCGGCAAACAGGAAACCGCCAAGAATGGCGCCATAGATGTTGCCAAGGCCGCCAACGATGGCCGCACTAAAGCCGATAACACCAAGCAACAGGCCCATGCCGAAGTTGATTTCATTGTAGTAAAGGCCGTTCATGACACCGGCAAAGGCCGCCACACCCGAACCCAGCGCAAAGGTCAGAAGCACAATCATTTTGAAATTGATGCCCATGCATTTGGCGGTTTCTTCGTCCTGGGCCACAGCACGGATTGCCAGACCAAGACGGGTACGGTTGATCAGCATATTGACGCCGACAATCACCAGAAGGCCACCGACCAGCAGGATGACGCTGTCGGAACGCAGGGTGAAGGACCCCAGTGACCATGAATCGGTCGGCAGAAGGGCCGGGAAGTGTTTCGGGTTCGAGCCGTCCGGGTAAAACAGACGGATGGCTTCGCGCAGAACCGTGCCCAGCATCAACGTAACCAGCAGGGTATTAAGTGGCGGTGCCGATTTCAGCGGAAGCACCAGATAGCGGGCAATGACAGCACCGAGAATGGCCATCGATCCGATGGAGATAACCAGAACACCGATCAACTGAATGAAAGCGTTGTCGATCCCGATCGCAGTCATGCCGAGATAGGTCGAGAAACCTGCGAAAGTACCGACCATCAAGACATCACCATGGGAGAACTTGATGACATCAAGCACACCGAAAAACAGTGTGAAGCCAACAGCGACAAGGGCATACATCATGCCAAGCATCATGCCGTTAACAACAAACTGACCGAGAAGGCCCACATCCATGGCCAACCTACCTTTTTGTTTTGATTGATTTAAATTGCTTGCGAGAAATGCAATGAGCCCCTTCCTGCCCGAAAAACCGGACAGGAAGGGCCGCATCAGACCGGCTTATTTGCCAGCAAGTTTACGGGCGCCGGTTGCGTATTCGCTGTCTTCCCAGACCACCCATTTGCCGTCCTGGACGACATATTTGGTGATGGCGGCAACGGTGTTCTGACCGTGATCATCAAACGAGATTTTACCAACGATCGAGTCATGACCCTGAATGTCGCCAAGGTATTTGGTCAGTTTTTTGCGGTTCGGACCGACTTCCTCGATACCATCAAGGATCAGGCTCATTGCAGCAAAGGCGAACGGGCCATAGGCTTCTTCGTCTTCGGCAAAACCGGCTGCTTTGTATTTCTCGGTAAAGTACTGGCCACCCGGAAGTTTGTCCACCGGTGCACCTTCAAGGAAGCTGACAACGCCTTCGGAAAGTTCGGTGCCAACGCCTTCGATGAAGGCATCAGACTTGATACCCGATACGCCCTGGAACTGTGCGCTGATGCCAAGCTTTTCCATCTGCGAACGCACGCGGACGCCAAGCGGAACCAGACCACCGAAATAGATGACATCCGGGTTCAGCTGTTTGGCTTTGGTCAGCTCGGCAGTGAAGTCCTGCTGGTCAGCCGGAACACCGAAATCAGCAAGGATTTCGCCGCCATTCTGGGTCAGATACTCGGAGAAGTATTTGTTGTGGCCTTTGCCGTAATCGGTCGTGTCGTGAATGATGACCCAGGTTTTATAACCCTGTTCAGCCATGAACTTTGCTGCGACATCGTTCTGGTTGATCATCGTGCCGTTCACGCGATGGATTTCTTTGTAATCGTTGCCATAGGTGACATCGGGAAGAACAGCACCCCACACCGACATCGGCAGGTTGAATTTGTGATAGATGTCAACAGCGCCCATCGCCACAGCCGAGCAATAGTGGCCAACAAGGCCGATAATCGATCTGTCAGCGGCAACTTTGGTTGCAACCTGAACGCCGACGTTCGGTTTGCATTCGGAATCCATCGCAACTAGTTCATATTCGTACTTGGCATCCGGGTCTGCGTTACGGAGCTGAACAGCAAGCTCTGCCGAGTTACGACCGCCAACACCGATTGCCGATACGCCACCGGTCAGCGGGCCAATGAAGGCAACTTTTACTTTGTCTTTTGCATCGGCGATGCCGGCACCAACCGTCAGTGCCATCGTCAGTGCAATCGCAGAAACGGTCGATTTGCGTAGAATGTTCATCAAGATAAGCCCCCTGTTGGCTTTTTGGAAAACAACTCATACGGAGCCGAATTCGGACTCCGGAGGTTTCGCCAGCCATATCGATGCGAGATTTATGTTCCTTCCCGAACCTGGGTCTTATGACCCGGCCACCTTGTGTACGGTGGAATTCCGACTTAGCCAGCAGAGGCATACTGACCAAGTCTTTCTTATTGGTCAAGTGACTTGACCAATAAGAAAGTAGTTTTACTTAGAGCATGAAAACTAGAAGGTTGGCGGTGTGTTCACCCACAAAACCCTGGTTTCCTTATCGGTCGGATTGCGATAGCCGTGCGGCATTCGTGACGGGAAAAAGAATGAGTCGCCTGGCATCAGGTGATATTCGACACCATCGACATTCAGATCGAGCTCCCCTTCAAGCACATAACCAAGTTCTTCGCCTTCATGGACGATGGTGCCCGAACTGCCGCCACCGGCACGGACAATATGGATCGCGCCAAACAGCAAATGACCGGCGGATGGGGAAACCAGTGTTTCAAGGCCGACACCTTCGCCGGGGCGAATGTTACTGGTATGAAGAACTTGTCGTGTTCCAGCGCGCGACACAATGCTGTCGTTGCTTTCGCTAAACAGGTTGCTGATCGATGTTTCAAGGACAGCGACAATCCTGTGTAGAAGCTGGAGTGATGGTTTGACCCTGTCATTTTCCAGTTTGGACAGAAAGCCTTCCGAGCATTCTACCTGATCGGCGAGATCGCAAAGTCGCATGCCTTTGATCTTGCGTGCATGGCGCAGTTTCGTGCCAATCGAGAATGTAGGATCACTCATTTTTAAATTCCGGTCGTTTTTATATCGTACTGGCTCGCCAGAAATGAATTATTTCCGGGAAACGATCTGTTTTAAAATTTGAACTGTATGTCGCTAATCATGAGCGCGATTTGGATCATTGCGCAAGGCTTCTGACGAGAAATTGTTTCTTGTCGTCTGTTCTTTCTGCCAGCTGGTGCGCTGTTTACCCCGCGAAATCAGTTATCTGACTGCGCGGAGTTGCCGGGGGTAGTGCAACTTTTGCAAGAAATCCCGTTGTTTCGCGTTTGACAGGCAGATTGCCGAGGTTCGATCCTGTCACCAACTAGCCCGGGTAGCTGATTTCAAGGACTTCGAGTTCGTCCTCGCCCGCCGGGGTGCGGAAGGTGACAACATCGCCGACCGTGGCCTTCATCAATGCGCGCGCGACCGGGGAAATCCAGCTGATCTTGCCATTGAGGCTGTCGGCCTCGTCCTCGCCGACGATGCGGATGGTTTTTTCCTCGTCGCGGGAATTTACATAGGTGACAGTGGCCCCAAAGAAGATGCGCGAATGATCGGGCTGTTCTTCGGGGCGGACAACAACGGCATCCTCGATCCGCTTGCGCAGATATCTTACGCGACGGTCAATCTCGCGCAGGCGTCGTTTGCCATAGATGTAATCGCCATTTTCCGAACGATCACCATTGCCCGCCGCCCAATGCACAACGGCAACCACTTCGGGGCGTTCCTTTTTCCAAAGGTGATCAAGTTCGGCGCGCAGCGTCGCAAGACCCTCGGGCGTGATGTAAATCGGTCTGTCCATGCGCGGGTTTTAACCCAACTTGCTCTCTTCGGAAAGATGCAATCAAACCCCGGCAAATCAGGCCGGGCAATTGATGGACGATCGCAATGACCTAAAGACTTTGGCGGTAACGGGCTTCCATTTCCGATTGCGTTTCGTTGGGGCCTTCGCTGTTCATCTGGTCTTTAAGCATCTGTCCCATGGTGGGAAGTTCGGCACGGTCAATGCGGGCATCGGCTGACCAAAGTTCGGAGCGCATGAACGCCTTGGCACAATGCAAAAAGGCACAGGTGACGGTGATGGCAAGGACCGAACGCGGAGCTGTATCGCGTTCGGTAAATTCGGCGCAGAAGTCAGGGTCGGTGACGATCTTGATCGTCCCGCGAATGCGCAAGGTTTCATTGACGCCGGGGATCATGAAAAGCAGTGCAACCTGCGGGTTTTGGGCAAGGTTTCCCAGATTGTCCAACCGGTTGTTGCCGGGGCGATCGGGCAGGACCAGCGTATTATCATCTTTGACATGGACAAAGCCCGGCAATCCGCCGCGTGGACTAAGATCAGGTTCGGCACTGGGTGTCGCGGTTGACAGGATGCAAAACGGCGACAGGGAAATGAACTTCTTGCAGTGGATGTCAAGCTTTTGAAGTTCTTTGGCCTTGGCCCGTGCTCCGACTTCGGGATAGTGCGCCAGGATTTCAGAACGGGGCGTGTCCGGTGACGACATCGTTGCTTCCTTTTTGCTTTTCAGATCGCAGAAAACCGGTTGCAACAGTGCCTAGCCAAAGCCACCCTGACAACAGACCAACCCTGAATTCATCCAGTAAAAGGTGAAAATATTTTGCCGGTGAGCAATGCAATGAACGCATAAAAAAGCAGCGACAAGAATGCCTTGTCGCTGCCCGTCAAAATCGTGATTGTTCGGAATGCCCGATCAGGCCGCCTTGGCCGTGCGCAGTTCCTTGTCATCAATGGGCATATGGACAAGGGCCGCAAAGATGCCAAGCCCGACTGAGGTCCACCAGACGGCATCGAAATTGCCGGTCAGGTCATAGACAATCCCGCCCATCCATGCGCCAAAGAACGCACCAACTTGATGGGACAGCATGACAATGCCAAACAGGGTGGCCATGTAGCGCGGCCCAAATACCTGTGCGATCAGGCCACTGGTCAGCGGGACGGTCGACAGCCAAAGGGCGCCCATCGATGCCGAAAACAGCAAGATGGTTTCCGATGTCTTTGGCGAGAAGATAAAGACAATAATGACCAGCGCCCGCATCCCGTAGATGAAGGACAGACCATTCTTCTTGCGCCACTTGCCGCCAGCCCAGCCCGCCGTCAGCGTGCCAAAGATGTTAAACAGGCCAACCAGTGCCAGACCCTCGGCCGCCACCGAACGCGGCAGGCCGCAAAGCTCGGTAAAGGTCGGAAGGTGGGTGGCAATCACGGCAATGTGGAAACCGCAGACAAAGAACCCTGCATTCAAAAGCAGGAAGCCGCGATGTTTGCGTGCCTCGTGAAAGGCTGCGGCAAGGCCCTGTGGACCCAGATCGGGGGTGGCGGTCGGGCTGTTGCCCTCGGCCTTGCCAGTCAGGGCAAAGGCAGCAGGCACAATCAGCATCGAAATGGCGGCAAGAATGCCAAGGGTCGCGACATAGCCAAGCGATCCGTTAAGGGCCTGTGCGGTCGGGGCCATGACAAACTGACCAACCGAACCGCCCGCCGATGCAAGACCAAGGGCAAAGCTGCGGCGTTCGGGGCTGAAAACACGGCTGATTGCGGCCAGAATAACCGGGAAGCTGGTCGCACCGACACCTGTGCCAATCAGGAAGCCAGCCGTCAGGTGCAACTCGCCGGGGGTTGATGATGTGCCCATCATGTAAAGGCCAAGACCATACAGGATGGAGCCACCGATCAGGGTCCGGGTGGTGCCAAACCGGTCGGCAAGCGCACCGGCGATCGGGGCAGATATCCCCCACATCAGGTTCTGAATGGCAAAGGCAAGACCAAAGGTCGCTGCCGTCCAGCCGGTATCATTGAGCATGTCGGGAATAAACAGGCCAAGTGACTGACGCACACCAAGGTTCAGCGACAGGACAAGGCAACCGCAAAGCAGAACCAGCCAGGGGAACCATTTGGTTGCCCGCAACAACGCCAGACGCGTCGGGCTGGGGGTGCCGGATGAGCTGCCGGCATTTTGGGTGGGGCTCATGAATGTTCCTCCGCAAGGGGAATGAGTATGTTGGTGGCGATAGTGGGCGCATTGCGGTCATGCGTCCAATTCATTCGAATTATGATGCTGATAACATTTGCGCATGATCGGGGTTTGACATTTCGCCAGCCCGGATCACGATATCTCCGATTTTATCAATGATATCATTAAGATCACCGCTTGAGGTGCGCCGGATCAGGGTGATGGCCATATCCCAGTTCATGCCGGGAATATCAAGGATCCGGATGCGATCGCTGGCCGGGCTATGCATGCAAAAGCGCCGTGCCATGATGCCATATCCGGCCCCGGCCGCGACCATTTCGATCTGCAATTCAAGGGCGGAGACTTCAAGCACGGAATTGAATTCGACACCATTCTTGCGCGCCCAGGCATTGCCAAGGGCACGGAAAGTACAGCCTTCGGGCATCAGGACCATCGGATGTCTGGCAAGTTCGGTAATGCTTGTCGGGTGATGGCGGGCCGATTTCGGACCGATGGCAACAATATGATCATCCAGCAGCCTTTGAGGGACCAGACTTGCCGGAAGGTCGCGGGTCTGAATGCCGCCGACAATGCCATTGGGGCCATCAAGCGAAAGCATGGCATCAATCTCGCCACGTCGCAGAAGCGGTAGAAGTTCACTTGACCAGCCGCTTTTGATGGACAGCGATATATCGGGAAAGGATTGATGAAGTTCGCGCAGTTCCGGTGCGGTCAGAAGCGGTGCCGAACCATGACTGACGCCAAGCCGGAAGGGGCCCTGTCGTCTGGTATCGCCGGAAATGGCGTCGGTAAACCCGTCAAGGCGGCGCAAAAGATCTCGGGCCTCGGTAAGTGCGCGGTGACCGGCAGGGGTTGGTTGCAACGGTTTGGTCGACCGGTCAAACAGCGATGTGCCAATACGGTCTTCAAGACGCTGAATGCGGCGTGTCACGGCGGGCTGTGTCAGGCCAAGCTTGTCGGCGGCACCGTGAAAGGATTGCGCATCTGCGACGGCAATCAGGGCTTCGAGTTCGCGGGTATCCATCATCCGTGTCCTGATCTGTCAGGGATCAGGACAGTGTCAGACATTTCAAGACGTCATGCAATGAATCTATTGGCACCGTATCATTGATGCGTTTTGCGCATGTCAAGGCTATGTGGCTGGGGTTTGGTTCGTCCCGATTGCACCGATCTTGGCCTTGTAGGCAGCAGCGGCGGCGGTATAGCCGCCTTCGCCCCCATCAAGGAAATGGAAATGCGCGTCATTGGTGATCGAGGGCACGATACAGGTCATGATCGCACTGCGTTGATGATGGGTGCCAAACAGGATGTCGCCGCGCTGTTCGGCCGCATGCAAATATTCCTCGATCTCTGCGCTGCGATCCGCGCTGCAATTCACCGTCATCCAGAGACCGTCACCGAACTTTCGAAAGTCGGTGTTATTGCCGGTGAAATCGCGATAGCGCTTGGGGTCAAAGTCGCCAAGCTTCCATCCGGTTTTCATCAGGACAAGCGCAATCAGCGAGATATAGAACGCCTTGAACCAGGCCTTGAAATATCCGCCTTCCTGATGTTCGGTGGCAATGGCTTCAAGTTTGAGCCCCGGCGGGGGAAAGGCAAAATCAGGCCCCTTGGCCGGGATCGGGCTGCTTTTGCGTGGAGCATCGTCAAGAAGTTCAAACAGATGTTTGACAACCGTATCAAATTTGGCGCGGTCATCGGTCGGCTGAACAATGATCGACAGGATGTGATCATCGCCTTTGGCCTTGATCGGCGACCAGCGGCACGAGAGCCCGGTCAGATCCGGACGCGTCCCGGCCGGGGCCGGGGCCACGATATTGTCGCCTGCCTTCATGCGATCTTCGGCCCATTTAAGGCCCCGACCACTGAACATGGCATAGGAAACCGGGTGCGAGACGGCATAGCGCGCAACCCGGATATCGCGTCCGGTGGCACGAATATCGGAAATCCGGGCCAGCGCAACGCGCAGGTCAAAATCAAGGGTTTCGCGCGCCCAGGTGGCGGTCGCAGCCAGGGCCGCCCGCACATCCTCGATCCGGTCAGGCGGGCAGGCAAAGCTCGCGCCGTCACCGCCAAAGATAAAGGGATAATCGGAATGGCCCAATGCGTTGCTGACCGCACAGATCACGGATGCGCCAACCATATTCACATCCTTGAACCGCCCGGCGGCAATCGCCCTGGTTGATCCGACGATATCGGATGTGCCTACCCACCAGTCGTCAGGCAGTCGATGATATACATCGCCATCGAGTACTCTGGCGAAGTCGTCAAATACCGGAATATCAAGATACAGGTTGGTCACGTCCTACTCGCAATCTGGTGCTGGTGCCGCAGGTCTTTACGGGTCTTTCAGACGATCAGTAGTGCGGAGGCGGAGCATCGTCTTCTGGTGCTGTACGCAGAAAATCGATCATCCGTTTAATATCAGCAGACATTAATTTATTCTGGCGTTCCAGAAGATCAATACGATCCCACTGGGATTTGATCATGTCTGAAAGGTCGCTTACCACGGAATCCATGTGTGCGAGCTGGGTTTCAAGTTCAGTGATGCGGGTTTCCGTGTCTTCGTTATGCATGCTGGTATCTTCTGGATTTGGGGGCCACCGTGTGGCAGGACTAAAGACTGAATTCACCCGGACACTAACATATTTAGCGGGCTTATGACTGATTTATCGGTACTTGTTTTCGTCGTTATCATTCTGGGTCTGATTGCGGCTTATGCCGTTTGGCTGCGTTCGGTTCCCATGCCGACATTGTCCGCGGCGGCTGATGAAATCATTGCCTATATCCCGGCTGACGTCACAACCGTCACCGATTTCGGATCGGGGTGGGGGGATTTGACCTTTGCCATTGCCCGTGCGCGTCCCGGGATCAGTGTAACCGGGATCGAACTGTCCCCGGTGCCCTATGCGATCAGCCGGATGCGGGCGGTCTTGGCTGCCAAGCCGAACCTGACGCTGATCCGGGGGGACTTTCGCAAGCTTGACCGTGATCCGGGCGATGTTGTGATCTGTTTTCTGGATCCGCGCGTCATGGCCGATGTCGGCGATGTCCTGTCAGAACGGATGCGCGATGGCGCGATTGTCATTTCACGCGCCTTTTCCATTCCCGGCTGGCAGGCCTTTGGCGAAGTGCCGATGAAATCCGGTCCGGACCGGTTGTATCTATACCGGTTTGGAAAGCACAAGCCAGGCTGATCGTTAGGGGATTTCCGCCTGGTCCGCCTTCGTGGTGCCATTGCCGCCACAACAGGAAGCATTCTTGCCATCAAGCTGAACCGGCGGGCAGGGGACCGTGCCGTAAGAACAAAATACACAGCAATCCCCGGCAAGCGGGCGCAGTACCGCCCCGCATCCCTTACAGTCATAAAAATACTGGCAGGCATCGGTTGGCATGGTTTCGGTTTCGACATGGCCACATTCCGGGCATGTCAGAACCGATGTCAGTTCGACATCTTGCTGGTCAGTCTTCTTCATAGACTTTGATCAGTGCGGAATGGTCAAGTTCGCCACCGCCCATGGCGATGACTTCGTCATAAAGCTCCAGCGCGAGCCGCGAGAAGGGCAGTTCAAGACCAAGTTCACCTTCGGAAAATTCAAGTGCCTGATAGAGGTCCTTGCGCTGGGTGACAACCTTGCCGCCCGGTTCGAAATTGCGCTCGATCATGCGTTCGCCATGCTTTTGCAAGATTGCAGAATCTGCAAATCCGCCGGTCAGGGCCGAGCGCAGCTTGTCAAGATCAACACCTGCCTCATCGGCCATCGAGAAGGCTTCGGCAACCGCACCGATGGTGATGCCGACAATCATCTGGTTGGCGGCCTTGGCGATCTGGCCCGACGTTACATCGCCGACATGGGTGACGCGTGCGCCCAGAACATCAAACACCCGATGCGCGCGTTCGAAATCCTGCTTGTCGGCGCCGACCATGATCGAAAGCGTGCCGTTTTCAGCTCCATGCGTGCCACCCGAAACCGGGGCATCAATCCAGCGGCCACCGGCATCCTCGACCGCATCGGCAAAGCGGCGTGTCGCATCAACGGCGGTGGTGCCCATATCAATGACAATCGTGCCTTCTTCCATGCCGTCAATGACGCCGTCCTCGCCGAGCAGCACATTTTCAAGGGCGGGCGTATTGGCAACGCAGATGATGACAATATCGGCCTCGGCGGCGGCGTCTGCGGGGGTGCCTGCCGTTGCAATGCCAAGATCTTCAAAGGCATTGAGCGTTTCTGGATTGCGGGTATTGACCGTCAGGATCGCTCCGGCCTTTTCAAGATTGAGCGCCATCGGGCGCCCCATCAGTCCAAGTCCGATAAAGGCGATATTTTCCCCGGAAAGAGCAGTCATGACAGCGGTCCCTTTTGTGGCGGTGAACGACAACGGATCGGTCGATACGCAACCCCACGCGCGCCGAATGGCACGTATGCGGTGATTCTTGTGGCTAGGCCATATCACATTGTGGCGTTGATGAAAGCTGCGATTTCAAGGGGAACTTGCCCGAAATGCGCTTGGTACACCACAATTTGTGTCAGACACGGCCTCGTTGTTTCGGGTTTTGCTGATGAATTCTGCTTTGTTTCGTCATGCCAGACATATGTCGTCTGACGCGTGTTGCCACAATGCCCGACCCCTAGAAATCACCGGGGCGAACATAGCGGGCAGCCATGGCACGTTCAATTGCCGCGCCGACAAGACGGTCGATATCAAGCCGGTGGCGCAGAAGTTCAAGGATACGAAGTTCTTCCTGACTGATTTCACTGTCAGACAGAACAATTTCGCAGGCAAAGACATAGGCGGTTTCACGCAATTTGCGCGGCAGGGCATCGCGGATCATGGTCAGTGCGCGGTCCATGCCGTCTTCTTCGCCAAGCAGGCTTGCACAATCGCGGGCCACACTGGTGACACCGTCATTGTCAAATCCGGCAAAAATCGGAAGATACCGTACCCGGCGTCCCATAGCGGAAAGCTCGGCATCCGTAATGTCATTATCGGCGGCCGAAACCATAACCATTGTGTAGATCAAGGCGTCCTGATGCGAAATCACGTTGGTTACTCCTTTCCAGTATGATTATCAGAATCGTGTCTGTGCAGACCGTTGACGTTCGTCGCATTACACTGTGACAACCATTAGGCGGAGGAATGGTATTCTGATAACAATCAGCGGGCAACAGTTAACCGATTAAATTTTTTGGATTTTAATGATTACGTAGGGAAATCTGACACAATCTGTTCAAGTCGGTCACGCGGGGTAAAAAAATGCATCGAAAGATGTGCGTGATTCAGGCAATCTAAAAAAAATTAAGCCGGTTCAAAATAATAGCGACATAAAGTGGCTGCTTACTCTCTTTGGGGAAAAATAGCCTTTGCAGTGCATGGGGTAGCAGTTATGGTCTCGCAGCGATAACGAAAATGACGATTAAAGCGGATATGGGAGACATCAACGCAATCAATTCCGCCAACACACTGGCGGCATTGATCAGCCACCTGCGTATGCCGGCTGGATTGTTTGATCCTGTCCGAAAGTGTCTGCTTGTCAATGCGTTATGGGTTCCCTGGTTTGATCAGGACATCGAAGAGTCCCGGTGGTACGAGATTGATGATCTCGGCAGCTTGTCGGATCTGCTACCGGAACTTGCGGACGAAATTCTTCAGAATAGCGGATATCACAGCCGTACTCTTGCAGTTGGCGGCGCAGACCATGTGCTGTTTGGCTGGAAGCTGAGCATTCGTGGAGTTGACTATATCCGCCTGATGGTGATGGATGACGATGTGTCATCAGGCATGGGCAGCCTGATATCGCCACAACCGGTTCTGATATTCGAACGCGATGGCGCAATGCGATGTGCGAACCGCGCGGCCGAACAGCTGGCCCTTGAGATGGGCTTTGCAAGCCCGTTCGCATTGGCCCATCCGGTGGATCAGCGTTCCCTTGTTGATCAGAATGGTCCGCAATTTGACGAAGAAAATTCACGCACGGTTCATTACGGACAGCGTTTCTTCCAGTGGCAATGCATGCCGCTTTTCGGTGCCGAATTTGTCGTCCTGTTTGCACAGGAACGCACGCGCGAGGAAAGTTATCGCCGCGCGCTTGAACATGCGGTGCACGGGATTATTGAACTGAGTGCCGATGGCACGATCACCCATGTAAACGAAGAAACCGCAGCCCTGTTTAATTATGACAGTGTGCGCGAAGTCATGCAGGCCTATCTGCGCCATCCCGAGACATTCTATGCCCAGGACAGTGATCGTGTGCAGCTGCGCCGTGATCTGGCAACAGGTATTGGGGTCCATGCGCGCGATATCGAAATGCGCCGTTCGGACGGCAGTCAGATCTGGGTTCGCCTGAATGCGACCGAAATCCGTGGCGAAGGCGGCGGGTTGCTTGGCTATAGCGTCACGATGACCGACATCACCAAAAGCCGTCAGGCGGAATATGACCTGCGCCGGCGTCAGGAACGCTATCGCGCACTGGTTCAGACCGCAGGCAGCGTGATCATGTTCCTCGATGCCGAGGGACGCATTCTTGAATATAACCGTGAATGCGAATGGACCTTTGGCTATTCCTGGATGGAGGCCGCCGGTCAGAACTTTTTTGATTTCCTGCTGATTGAAAGTGACCGTGCGCGGGTGCGTATGGCGGTACGTCGTCTGCTTTCCGGTGAAATCATCAAGGATGAGGTTTTCTCGTTCAAGCGCCGTGATGGTGAAGTCCGCCTGTTGCAATGGAATGCCCGCGCGCATTTCGGTGAAGATGGCGACGTGGCCGGTGTGATCTGTATCGGCCAGGACGTAACCGAGAAACTGGCGGTCGAGCGTGCGCTTCGCCACGCCGAAGAGAAATTCCGCGGTATCTTTGAAAACTCTGCCGAGGGGCTTTATCAAAGCAGGCCTATGGGGCCGGTTCTGTCCGCCAATCCGGCATTCGTTTCGATTTTGGGCTATGAGTCCGTTGATGAGTTGATGTTGCAAAATGACGAACTTCAACATCATTACCTGAACCCCGTAAGTCGCCTGCGCCTTACGGGGCGTTTGTTACGCGATGGAATTGTGCAGGGCTTTGAAACAGAGCTGCGCCGCAGTGACGGTAAGATCATCTGGGTCGAGGAAAATGCCCGTCTGGTCCGCGACGAGAAGGGGCGTCCCCACCTGATCGAAGGATCGATTACCGACATTACCGACCGCAAGCGCAGCGAAGCCCGCATTCAGTTCCTTGCCCATCATGACGGCTTGACCGGTCTTCCCAATCGCACGCTGTTTCAGGAGCGACTGGCTGCCGCGGTCGAACGATCCAAACGCGAACGCCGCAATTTTGTCCTGATGATGTTTGATCTGGATAACTTTAAAGACATCAACGACACACTCGGCCACCCCATCGGTGACCTACTCTTACAGGGGGTAGGGGAACGCATGCGCGTTTGTCTGCGCAACGAGGATGTGGTCGCCCGTCTGGGCGGGGATGAATTTGCCGTTCTGATCCATGAACCCGGATCGGTCGAGGAAGTCACATTCGTTGCCCAGCGCCTGATTGAACGCGTTTCTGAACGCTTCATGCTTGATGGCAACGAGGTTCAGGCATCGACCTCGGTCGGGATTTGCATGTATCCGCAGGATGGTCGCGATGAAAAGGACCTTCTGCGCAATGCCGATCTTGCGCTTTATTGTTCCAAGGCCGAAGGCCGCAACCGGTATCATTTCTTTGAGCCGAAATTGCAGGTCGAGGTTCAGGAACGCAAGGCGATGGAACGCGATCTTAGCCACGCGATTGAAAATGACGAGCTGGAACTGTTCTATCAGCCGATCATTGAAATGGGTGGGCATCGTATCATCGGCATGGAGGCCCTTGTTCGCTGGTTCAGTCCGTCACGTGGCCCCGTCAGTCCGGTTGATTTCATCCCGGTTGCCGAACGCATGGGCATCATTGGCGATATCGGCAAATGGGTTTTGAACCGTGCCTGTGAACAAACCAAGATCTGGCGCGATGAGGGGTTCGGGGAGCTGACGATTTCGGTCAACCTGTCGCCGCTTGAACTGGCGCGCCACGAAGACCTGATTGAAAGTGTCGGCGAAGTCCTGGCGCGTTCGGGCCTTAATCCGCGTCAATTGCAGTTCGAGGTCACCGAAGGTGCGGTGATGGACAACCCGCGCGAGGCGGCCATTACCCTTGGCATTCTGCGTAATCAGGGCATCCGGATTGCGATTGACGATTTCGGCACCGGCTATTCGTCGCTGGCCTATCTGAAACGCTTCCCAGTCGACAAGATCAAGATCGACCGGTCCTTTATCATTGATATCGACAGTTCCGATGGCAATGCCGCGATTGTCCGTGCGGTGGTGTTCCTGGCGCGTTCGTTCGGGATGGCTGTGAATGTCGAGGGTATTGAAACCGAAACCCAGCTTGAACATATCGCGTCCGAGGGCGTGGACGAGGTACAGGGATTCTATTTCAGCAAGCCTGTCTCGGCGAGTGACATGGAAGCCTTGCTGAAATCCAACAAAACTGCGCCAACGCATTTCCCGCTGACCGGGAATGCCGTGCATTAAGCAGCGCGCGCGTGACCGCAGAATATCGAAATTGAAAAAGGTGCATGGGGATAACCGCCACACACCTTTTTTCATGTTTGCACCGATCTTTGATCAGGCGGCGGATTGTTGCCGGGCTTCGCCAGCCCCGGCACAAAGCTTTGCCCGGTTGATCTGCATGACCGTGGGCAGGGCCGGACTTTTGGAAATGGCTCCTTCACGTTTGAGATTGGCAATCATGCGACTGGCCGTTTCGGTCGTGGTTGCAATGATATTGCCAAGCTTTTCACGGTTGGGCAGGGCGACCTGATCCTTGTGCGATGCCCAAAGCAGGAACCGGCAAATGCGGCGCATGGCCGATCCGGTGCCAAAGCTTATTTTAAGCTGCTGGGCATCCATGACTTCGGTCGCAAGCAGGCTCATGACCGCCATTTGAGTCTGGCGATCGTGCTGCTGGGTTTCTTGCAACCGTTTGATCGGGATCCGCTTGATGATCGAAGGCGCAATGGTTTCGATCACCAGGGTCGGATCACAGACCGCAAGCATTTCAAGTCCGATCACATCGCCGGGGCGGTAAACCCGGCAGACCTGTCTTTCGCCGTCTTCGGTATATTTGCAGCGAAGGGCAAGGCCGTTTGCCAGAAGATAGATATAGCTCTGATCTTCGGCATGATGACCGATGCTGGCATCGGCCGGCAGGTTAAGGGCCGATGGCTCGGCGAGTATTTCCATAATTTTCAAGGCGTCTTGTTTGTTCATGGGTTGTCCCCCATTGGCAAATTCAGGATACGCGGCAAATGCGGGGTCGCGTATCGACACCAGTCGTTAGGCCCGGCATGGCATCCGGGATGGCCCGATTGGATGGGCGCTGCACATTGTTTTCAGACGGATTCCGGGCGTGAAGATACAGTGATGGCGTAAAATGCCGAAAACCGCGGAAACAAAATCAGATCAAAGCGGGCGGTGCGCGCGGGGATGCTGCAATCGGGCAAAAGTCGTGCAGACGTGCCGTGATGTGAAGGGCTGTGACCTGATTGGAAAGCTTGACCCGCTGAACATCTGGAAGTTCCGGCTCGACCGGCATGCCGACAGCATGATTGCCAAGTCCGCAACTCGCACATTGAAAGCCCTCATAGGCGTTCGAACTGTGCGGGGCGGTGGCACCATCATTTGCGACCTCGGCCGGGACGGAAATGGTCTTGATGCCGTTGGCCGTACAGATAATCAGGGGAACATAGGTAACTTCGGATGCCGTCGTGCTGGTCGGAACCGCAGCAAGGGCAACAGGGGCGTGCATGAACCCGAACATCATGCCATTAACCAGCAACAGCCATCCGACAAGGAGTGACAGTGTGCGTCGAATGACCGGAATATGTTTTCGGGTAACTGACACGGCTTCTATCCAGATTGGAAAGATACGGGTTTTCAATAGCCCTTTGAAAGCGCCCTGTCAAAGCCTGCAATTGTGAACCAGTTATCAGAATTTCTTTATAATGATTCAAACAAATCCCGTGATCGCAGGTAACCCGTGGTTTGTGCGTTCGGGCCGATGGTTCGCGGGCAGATTTTTTGTCGGGATTTTTTTAAAAGCGTCATGAAAAGGGCGCAAGAATATCTGTGATCTGATTGGGGATGATGGTCCAACATATTGCAACTCATAAACTTTTGTATTCAGTCGGAACAAAATGAACTATTTTGGGTTGAGATTTGTTGATGCCATCCGCACTCACACAGGAGCAAATCCATGACCCAGGTCGTAAATGACGGTACCCCGGAAATGCGCGGACTTCTCGACAAGGGCCGCAAGCGGCTGCGCAATGTTGGCGTGATCATGCTGATCCTTGGTGTTCTGGCTGTGGCTTTCCCATTGGCAACGACGATTGCGTTTAAAACCATCATTGGCTGGTTGTTCATTATCGGCGCGCTTGGTCATTTCTATGGCGCCTGGAATGCCGATACGCCCACCCGGCGATCTGTTGATGTTGTTCAGGGCATCATTTTTGGTGTGATTGGTGGCTGGCTGGCATTCTTTCCGCTGGCCGGGATCGTGACCCTGACGGTGTTGCTTGCCATTGCCTTTATCCTGCAGGGCCTGCTTGAAATCGTGATGGCCTCACGGCTCAGCCAGTTTCCCGGCTGGAAATGGATGCTGTTTTCGGGCGGTGTTGCCATCCTTGCCGGTGTCCTGATTTTCGCCGAATTGCCAAGTTCTGCCAGCTGGGCAATTGGCCTGTTGCTGGGCATCAATTTGCTGTCATCGGGTTTCAGCTATCTGATGGTTTCGGTTGCGATGGGCAAGGTTTCGCGTCTTTGACACCCCAAAGGCCTGTGGTGACCGTATTGTTCAGGCGGGGCTGCGTAGCGGCGTGCATTC
Organism: Thalassospira profundimaris; assembly: GCF_003326795.1. GTDB lineage: Bacteria > Pseudomonadota > Alphaproteobacteria > Rhodospirillales > Thalassospiraceae > Thalassospira > Thalassospira profundimaris_C. Next base: position 177,075 of record NZ_JPWI01000008.1, read on the forward strand.
ATGGCATGATCGCAGAACCACATTCGGGATTTGACCATGGCAGCACAGGCTTTTGAAGATTTTCTTGCCCGGATAGATGACAGGCTTTCGACACCTGTCCTTAATCGTGTGATCCTGATTGCGACACTGGTCGCCATGGGGACGCATTTTGTGCTGCTTTGGGCGGGGCCTCACAGGGTCGGTGCGTATCAGGCCGCAGATATCCCGCTTTTGGCACTGTTTGTGATCGGGGGCGTGCCGATCCTCGGCCAGCTTGCCATCAAGTTGCTCAGGCGCGAAATGGGTGCGGATTTTCTGGCTGCCATTGCCTTTGTGACCGGTGTGTGGCTCGGTGAATATCTGGCGGCCAGCCTGATCATCCTGATGCTGACTGGCGGGCAGGTTCTGGAAAGCTTTGCCATGCGCAAGGCATCCTCGGCACTCAATGCCCTTGCGCGTCGCATGCCCAGTGTCGCGCATCGCAAGGAAGCCGGGGGCGATATTACCGACATTGCCCTTGATGATGTTCAGATCAATGATCTGATCGCGGTCTTTCCCCATGAAACAGCCCCGGTCGATGGCACCGTTGTCGATGGTCATGGCTCGATGGATGAAAGCTATCTGACCGGCGAGCCCTATGTGGTGGCCAAGGCACCGGGAACGGCGGTGTTATCGGGTGCGATCAATGGCGAGGCGGTCCTGATCATCCGGGCGGAAAAACGCGCACGCGATTCCCGTTATGCCCAGATCATGGATGTGATGGCCGAGGCCGAACAAAAACGCCCGCGCATCCGCCGTCTTGGTGATCAGATCGGTGCATGGTTTGCGCCCGCCGCCCTGATCTTTGCCATTCTTGTCGGGTATCTGAGCGGGGACTCATCACGCTTTCTGGCCGTGCTGGTGGTGGCAACACCCTGTCCGCTTCTGATTGCCATTCCGATCACGGTAATGAGTGCGATTTCCATTGCTGCCCGGCGCGGCATCGTCATTCGCGACCCGACGGTGCTGGAACGCCTGCCGACCTGCCAGACCGCGATTTTTGACAAGACCGGGACACTGACCTATGGGCGGCCGGAGCTGGTCGATGTCGTGCCCGGCGCCGGGTTTGAGGGGGATTTTGTCCTGCGCCTGACAGCGGGGCTGGAACGCTATTCCAAGCATCCGCTGGCATCCGCGGTGCTTAAGGCCGCCAAGCTCCGCAAGCTGCCGCTTGATGAAGTTTCTCGTGCCTCGGAAAAACCCGGACAGGGATTAAGCGGGCAGGTTGATGGCCATGAAGTGGTGGTCACCCACCGCAACAAGCTTATGAAATCCGATCCCGAGATGGCAAAGCTTCTGCCCGACACCACGGCGGGGCTTGAATGTGTGGTGCTGATCAATGGCCAATATGGCGCGACATTCCGGTTCCGCGACACACCGCGCGCCGAAGGTGAAAGCTTCGTCGGGCATCTGGGCGACATCCATCATTTCAAAAAGGTGATGTTGCTGTCAGGCGACCGCGAAAGCGAGGTCAGCTACCTTTCGGAACTGCTGGGTATTTCCGAAAGTCTGGCATCACAAAGCCCGGAACAGAAAGTCGCCATCGTCCGGGCCGAGGCCGCCAAGGCCCCGACACTGTTCATGGGCGATGGCATCAACGATGCCCCGGCACTGGCTGTTGCCACCGTCGGCATTGCCTTTGGCAAGGAAAGTGCGGTCACGGCGGATGCCGCCGGTGCCGTGATCCCCGAAGCATCGCTGGTCACGGTGGACGAGCTCCTTCACATCAGCATGGCGATGCGTCGCATTCTTTTGCAAAGCGTGATTGGTGGCATGGTGCTATCCATCGTCGCCATGGGCTTTGCCGCGGCTGGCTACATCACGCCTGTTGCGGGTGCGCTGTTGCAGGAAGGCATTGATATCATCGCGATCCTCAATGCGCTCAGACTGGCAATCGCGCATGATATTGATGCCGATATGGTAGAGCAGCCAAACGCCTGAGACGCCAAGTTTGCGGTCCAGCTAACAGTATTCGGAAAGTGTTAGTGGTTAACCGCGCGCGTGATTTCGGCAATGGCATTCGCGATGCCGTCTTCATCGGCGATCTTGCTTGCGACGCGTTCGGCGTTGTTGCGATAGGCCGGCGTTTCAAGGACCGTTTTGATCTGATGGGCCAGGATCGCGGCATCAAGTTTTGCAGGCTTGATCGGGCATGGCGCAACGCCAAGCCCGTGCAGGCGCTTTGCCCAGAAAGGTTGATCACCGAAAAACGGAATGATGATCGACGGGCGACCGGCGCGCAGTGCTGCGGCACAGGTGCCAGCCCCGCCATGATGAATGACGAGATCGACTTTCGGGAACAGCCAGTCATGGGGAACTTCGCGGACCGCAAGGATGTTGGATGGCCAGTCAATGTCGCCCATGCCGCCCCAGCCGGTTGCAATGATAGCGCTCACACCGGCTTGTGAGACGGCCTTAACAATCATCTCTGCCATCGCGGTCGGATCATTGCCGTGCATTGACCCGAAACCGATATATATCAGGTTTTCGTGACGTTCGACAAAGCTTTTTAATGCCGGATCAGGCAGGTTTGTTTGTGCGCCCCCGTCCAGAAACCAGTATCCAGTGACAGTTGCGTGTGTCGGCCAGTCTGTGGGGCGATTGATCACAGCGTTGCCAAAGGCGTGGATCATGGGCAGCGTACCGGACTTACAAGACTGAAGGATGTCCAAAGAGTTGGCATTGATCCCGTTTTGGCGTCGTGCGGCCCATCTGTGAACTTGCCGACGCAGTGTCGCGTTCAAAAGCCTATATATCAGCGTGCCGGTCACGCGGTTATACCAGCGGCCCAACACACCTCTTGGGCCAAGATCGGGAACGCCCATATGCGGATAATCGCCGGTCGGGATAAAGGACGGGATCAGTTGCGCCATCACAACCGGGATACCGAAATGCCTGCCAATCGGCAGCGCGCCAAAGGTTTTCGGATGAAAAACGATGACGTCGGGCTTGGCCTGATCTATCGCGCGGAAAATGCCATCAAGCAGCCTGTCCTGAAGACCACGCGCCTTTTTGCCGATGGCAAATAACGATCTCAGTTTCGCCAAGGCCGATGCCTTCGGATCAGACGCATCGGCAAATTGCGGGTCATCCATAAGCGCAATCAGCGCATCGGTCAGGGCTGCGAATTCAAGATCATGATCGGTGATAAAACCGGCAAAGCGTTCCGGGGCGGCGACGGTGACCCGATGCCCCTTTTGGATCAGTCCACGCCCCAACGCGACAAAGGGCTGCACATCGCCGCGCGTCCCATAGGTCATCAGCATGACATGCATGATCCATCCTTTTTGCCGTTCCAAAGAACACCCTGCGCCTTAAAAGTTTAGCAGGTCTTGTCGCGGAAATCCGGCACGACAAAGGCAGGCAGGCAGCCGATCATTTTTCGTTGCTCTGGTCGTTGCCAAGGAAGATCCGCGTCTGTTCAATCGCCTCGCGCAACCCAACCCGCTGGACTTCGACGTCTTCGGGGAAGGCGCCCAGAAGCCGTGACGGCATGCGGTTATCAAGCAGAACAAACACACCGCGATCTTCGGCACGACGCACAAGGCGGCCAAAGGCCTGTTTCATCCGAAGGCGCGTGAGCATGTCGTCATAACGCGCACCGTGGAATGCGGATTTACGGGCACGGTGGAGAATATCGGGGCGGGGCCATGGCACGCGGTCAAAGACGATCAGGCGCAAACTGTCGCCCGGTACATCAACGCCGTCACGCACGGCATCCGTACCCAGCAAACAGGCATCGCGTTCAACCCGGAAAATATCGATGAGTGTTGAGACATCCATGCCGTCAATATGCTGGGCGAGTAATTGCAGACCCGCATCATCCATCGGTCCGGTCAGGCGTTCATAAATCGCACGCAGACGGGTGATCGCGGTAAACAGGCCAAGCGCACCGCCACCGGACGCCAGAAACAGTTCGCGATAGGCCGCAGCAATATGGTCCGGGTTATCCCGGCCCAGATCATTGACGATGAAAACACGGGTCTGTTCGCGGTAATTATAGGGGCTTTTCATCGCCGCCCGGATGGCCGGAAGCGGCATGTGGGCGGCCCCCGTGCGGTCCTCGGCCACGGCCCAGTCAAAATCCTCGTCCCCGGTGCCATCGCGCAGGGTGGCGGACGTCACCACCATGCCATGGGCGGTGGGGGCCAATGCCGATGTCAGCGGCAAGGTCGGATCAAGGTAATGGCGATGCATGCCAACATCAAAATCCCGGCCAAACTGCCGTTCAATCGCAAACCAGTCGACAAAGGTTTTGGGTGTTTCCTCGACTAATGATGCCAGCATTTCACGCCATGCCGCGACCTGCATGATCGCCCGGCGTTCAAGGGATCTGATGGCAGCATCAAGGCGCTGACGCTCCGCACTTTCAAGCTCATCAGCCTTTTCATCGAGCATATGGGCGATGATCTTGATCAGCGACTTGGCCGGTTTTTCCATGGCCTCAAGCGCGCGATCAAGATCGGCTGCACTGGCAAGGACTTCGTTCAGCGCCGGTTTGCAATCGGTCTCGATGGAATATCCGCGATCACCTTCGGCGGAGCGTGCCATGACCTGCGCACGCACATGGGCAAGGAAGGTTTCCGCCGGGCCCTTGGCATGTTGCGATCCGTCATGAATGCGCGAAAGCCATCCCTGTTCCGGAAGGCATTGGGCGGCAACAATCACCGCATTGACCGCATCGCGCAGTTCATCGCGATCAAGGATCAGGGTTTCAAGCCGCTGTTTCAAACCACGCGCACGCGATGACCCCTTTTGCTCGGCCCCAAGCAGCCAGCGGCGCAATTCCTGCCCCTCCATCCCGGTCAGGTGGGATGAAAATGCCTTATCGGCGGCATCAAACAAATGATGGCCTTCGTCAAAGACGTAACGGGTCGGCATCGAGCTGTCATCAAGCCCGCCCAAGGCCGCCTGCACCATGACAAGGGCATGGTTGGCAACAACGATCTCGGCCGAACGGGCGCGGCGTACGGTCTTTTCGATAAAGCATTTCGAATAATGCGGGCAGGCAGCATAGATGCATTCGCCGCGCTGATCGGCCAATGCGCCGGTGAAGCGGTTACCCAGCAATTCGGTCAGCCAGGCGGGGAAATCACCGCCGACCATATCGCCATCGCGGGTATGGGATGCCCAACGCGCAATCAGGCCAAGCGGGGTGGCTTGGTGCGGTTGCTGGTTTAACGGGCGCTGCGCTTCTTCGAAATTCAGCAGGCAGAAATAGTTTTCGCGACCCTTGCGGACCACGGCCTTAAGGCGTTTGTCCTTGGGGTCATCATAAAGCCGGTCAAGTTCCTGATCGATCTGGCGTTGCAGGTTGCGGGTATAGGTCGAAATCCAGACCGCGCCGTCATTTTTCTGGGCCCAAAGCGATGCTGGTGCCACGTAACCCAGCGTCTTGCCGGTGCCTGTTCCGGCCTCGGCCAAGACAATATTGGGCGCACCATCATGCAGACGCGGGCCAAAGGCCGAACAGACCGATGAGGCATAATCGGCCTGTTGCGGGCGTTCTTCGGCCCCTTCGCCCAGAAGTTCTTTCAGGCGCTTGCGGGCATCCTTGGGATCAACCGGATAATTGGCGGGCGGCGGTGGCGGCGCATGTTCGGCCCATTCGCCAAGCTTTTTCCAGACCTTAAGCCCTTCATAGACCGCATAACGATGCGGGCCGTCGCCATCCGCACCAAGAGCAGCCAGAACCGAAACACCCCACGGCCAATGTCCGCGGGCCATCGGCCATGCAACCGAAAGAGCCGGGCCGCGCTTGTTACGATGAAGGGTGGCCAGTTCCTGCAAAAGCCGCTTCATGGCTTCTGCCAGTGCCTCGGCCTGACCGATCAGGTCATCGGCGGGCTTTTGACCCGTTGCCAACGCGATGCCACGCGGGGTCGGCACGCAAAACTGTGCCGGGCGGACAAAGGCAAACAGTTCGAGCAGGTCATGGGCCGGAAACGGATCGGATTTCAGACGCCGCGCGCAGGCCGGGGTATGCACCAGAATGGGACGGGTTGAACGTGCCTTTTTGGCGGCAGCCCCGTGCGGGAGTTCCTCGATCTCGCCATCTGGCGACAGAAACACAGCATGACGCAATCCAACGACCATGACTGGCGCATTGGGCGGCATAAAACGCGGTGTGGCTTCTTCGGAACGATCATCGAACATTTGGGGCACTATAAGCAGACAGCGACAGTGGCGCTACCGGGGAAATTGACCTATCTTTGAAATTATCAAGTTTGACAATCACCACAAGATGACCGTACCGAATGGCAGCCCCGAATACCCGCAACCAGCATTTCTGGCGTGACGACGCGTTGCCGTTTGTCGAGCTCAGGCGCGTGGCGGACGGGCATGCTGTCTGTTATGAGCGCCATAGCCACGATACCTTTTCGATTGGCACGGTGAATGGTGGTCACAGCACCTATTGGAACCGCGGCAAGACCCATGAAACGCAAGCCGGTTCGGTGGTGATCCTGAATCCTGAGGATGTGCATGGCTGCAACCCGGTCAAGGGGGCGGACTGGTGTTATGACATGCTGTTTGTCGATCCGGGCTGGCTTCTGGATCTGCAGATCGAAATTGATGCCGATGCGGCCGGAAAATTTGCGATGTTTTCCGATACGATCAGCCACAATCCAAGGCTTTATAACGGGCTGGCCGATCTTGCCGATACGCTGATCAATCCGGATATTGATGTGCTGGGCAAGGAAACCGCCATGGTGTCGTTCTTTGGCGATTTGCATGTGCAGCTTGATCTGCGCGGTGATCTCGATGGCGGGATCGGTTCGGTCAATGACCGGAAAATGATCCGGGTCGCCGATTATATCCGCACGCATTATGACGAGAATATCAGTCTTGATGCACTGGCCGGACTGGTTGGTTATTCGCGGTCCTATCTGGTGCGGGCTTTCAAAAAAACCTTTGGCATGACGCCCTATGCCTATCTGATAAATTGCCGGGTCCAGCGCGCCCGTCATGCATTGCGGCGCGGGGAAAAGATCGTTGATGTGGCGCTTGAAACCGGCTTTGCCGATCAGGCGCATTTTCAGCGCATTTTCAAACGCCTGATGGCGACGACGCCACGGCAATATGCGCGCGGCAAGGCCGCCTGAGATCCGGGTAAAAAGAAAGGCGGATACAATGATCCGCCTTGAAGTTCACACCTTGATATTTGCAGGTTTGCAGGGGGAGCAAGGTGTGGGGGTTATCCCAAAATCAGATAGATCGCACTGGCGGCCAGCAATATGGCCATCGCCCGGTTAAACATGCGGATGCGCGATGGTTCGCCCAGAAAACGCGATAAAAACGCCCCGGCATAGGCCCAGCATGCGATCGCCGCAAAACAGATGACGAAATAGATCGCAGTGAATTCCCAGATCAGGGTCGGTGCCCCGGATGAGGCATAGGCCCCCATCCCGGCGATCGAGGCCAGCCATGCCTTGGGGTTTAGCCATTGCATCACCGCCCCGGTCATGACGGAGGGGCCGGAACCGGCATCGCTTTTGCCAAGTTCACCATTTGATGAAAACAGCTTCCAGGCCATGAATAACAGAAAAGCAACACCCGCCCACTGGATGAGGGTGGTCAGTTGCGGAAAGGTTTCAAGCAACTGATGCAGGCCAAGCCCGATCAACAACAAAAGCAGGCAAAATCCGGCAGTGGCCCCGAAAACAAGGCGGAGCGAGGGCCGGAAACCGAACTGAACGCCCGAGCTCAGGACAAGAATATTGACCGGGCCGGGGGTGATCGAGGCGGCAAGCGCAAAGCTTGCCATCGAAAGATACAGGCTCATGGTTGCGCTAAAGGGGAGCATGCGTTTGGTTTCCTCTGTGGGGCTTTTCCTTGTTCCAAGCCTGCCATGACGGATGCGGGCTTTATTGAACAAAATTGACCTTCAGAGGAAGGCGGGGACGATTTTTGCAAAAAAAACCGCAACCGGATGTGATGCCGGTTGCGGTTTTTTGATTTGGTTCATTTGCCGTTTTGGCCAAAGGCCGTGACGGGCCCGGAGATGGACCAATCAGCTTTTGGTCATGTCCATCAGAAGCGATGCACAGCGCTGGGCAATGTCATTGCGCGGCTCTTCGCTGCCCGGCATGGTTGCCCAACCCTTGGCGATGACGAAATCATCACGCTTGTAAGAGCTTTCCTCTTTCAGGGCGGCAAGTTCCGCCATCTGATTGTTCGGGGTCAGCGTCTTGAACTGGGCAACGCAAACAGGCGCCATGGCGGCAATAACAGATTCCTTGCTGCTGGTTTCAGCCATCTTTTCGGCTGTGCTGCCAGATACGACCGAGCCGGTGCTGAAACCGACGATGGTGATCAGGACAGCACCGACAACGCCGCCCCAGATTGCGGGTTTAACCCATGTGGCGATTGTCATTGGCATAATAAAGATCCTTTTGGTCAGGCTATGAAATGCATTTTCCATAGAGCTGTTGTGCCAAAGGAAGACATTATCGGCGCACAATTACAATTGATTTATATTTTTATATTTAAATCATTGGTGGGTTTTTTGACATTATTTTGAAACATGTCGCACTTTTATTATCAAACATGTTCAGATATTTGGCGTGATTTCGGGTGTTAAAATAATGATCCAAGCCAAGCTGCGCCACCGGCAATCATGGCATAGCGTGCGGCCTTGCCAATGGTGACAAGGATCAAAAACGGTATGAAGCGAACCCGCATGACGCCTGCAAAAAGGGTCAGCGGATCGCCAATAACCGGAAGCCATGCAAGCAAGAGTGACCAAAGCCCGTATTTGCCAAACCAGTGCGACGCACGATCCAGTGCATCGGGCGAAACCGGGAACCAGCGGCGATCCTTGAAGTGATCGACATAAAGACCAAGCCCCCAATTGATGATAGAGCCCAGCACATTGCCAAGGGTTGCGATGGCGACCAGAAGCCAGATGGCATGATCGCCCGCAGCAACCATTGCGCCAAGGGCCGCCTCGGACGTTCCGGGCAGAATGGTTGCCGATGTCAGGGCCGAAAGGAAAAGGGCAAACAGCACGGGTTTAAAGCCGATCCGGTCAGATGTTATGACTTGATCGTGAATTTGCGAATATCAAGCGGGCCGTCAAGGACTTCGTCCTTGGTATCGGCAAAGGCGCGCAGATAAGGCTGTTCAAAATGGCTGGCAAGGTCTTCTTCGGAGCGCCAGTTTTCATAGGCCAGCCAGACGGCCGGATCTTCCTGCGACTGGTGCATGTCATAGCTGATGCAGCCTTCTTCGGCGCGCGACGGCTCGACAAGGGCCAGAAGCCGCTTGCCCAGTTCTTCCTCCATGCCCGGTTTGGCGCGCGAATAGACAACAAGGGTAAGCTGCTTGGACATGATAAGTTCCCGATTTTCTGAATATTTATTGTGACGAGGTGGATCATCGGCGCCCACAACCCGATCGGCAACAGTTTAATGAACGACGACCTGAAAAACAAAGAAAAGGCCCGGTGCGGGGTAACACCGGGCCTTTGAATGCCGATCAGCAAATGGGGGCTGCTGACCAGCAGGGGGGGAACTGATAAAATCAGGCAATCACCGAAGTTACTTCGACATTGCCGCGCGTTGCGTTCGAATACGGGCAGATCTTGTGCGCTTCTTCGACCAGTTTCTCGGCCTCGGCCTTGTCAAGGCCCGGAAGCGAGATGGTCAGGGTCACAGCAAGACCAAATCCACCGGCAGAACGCGGGCCGATACCGACATCGGCAGTGACAGAAACATCAGCCGGAACTTTCGGGCCACCCTGGGAAGAAACGAACTTCATCGCACCGATGAAACAGGCCGAGTAACCCATGGCAAACAACTGTTCGGGGTTGTTGCCGTCGCCACCTGCACCACCAAGTTCCTTTGGCGTGGTCAGCTTGACATCAAGCGAACCATCAGCGGTTTTGGCGCGACCATCGCGGCCACCGGTTGCAGAAGCTTGTGCGGTGTATTTGACATCAACAGACATGGTTTTCATCCTTTGTTTGATCAATGGTTTGGTTTCGGTGATTACCCGGCTGTCTTTTCCATATGTCGCCGGGGGTGGGCAGGCGCAACCGCGCCTACCCGAAAGAGAGTATGAAAGTTTTGTGATCATTCACCGTGAAGGGCGTTGTGCAGATACTGACCGGCCTGGGCGATTGCTGCTTTGGCGGCCGGGGTGTCAGCAAGGGCATTGAGCATCACAAAATCATGGATCGTGCCGTTATAGCGGGTGACCGTGACATCAACGCCAGCCTGCGACAATTTGCGGGCATAGGCTTCGCCTTCATCACGCAGCACATCGTTTTCAGCCGTGATCACAAGGGCAGGGGCCTGACCGGCAAGCTGATCTTGTGTCGCATGGATCGGCGTTATTTTCGGATCAGTACGGTCAATGCCTTCGGGCAGATACTGGTTCCAGAACCATTCCATGGCAGGCCGGGTCAACCACGGGCCGTTGGCAAAGCTGGTGTAGGATCCGTTATCAAAGTTCGCGTCCGTCACCGGATAGAACAGGACCTGTGCGGTGATCGCCGGACCTTTGCGTTCCTGTGCCAGCAACGAGACTACGGCGGTCATGTTGCCCCCGACACTGTCACCGGCAATCGCCAGACGGGTTGGATCGACATTCAGCTGTTCGGCATGTTCGGCGACATATTTGGTCACCGCATAATCCTGTTCGATGGCGACCGGGTAGCGGTGTTCGGGTGACCGTTCATAATCGACAAAGACCAGGGCGGCATTGGCGCGAACCGCAAGTTCACGGACCAGTCGGTCGTGGGTTCCCTTGTCCCCCATCACCCAGCCTGCGCCGTGGAAATACACGATCACCGGGAGACGTTGCTGATTACCCGCCGGGCGGATGATGCGTACATTGGTCTGGCCGGTCGGGCCGACGGCAAAGACGGTGTCGGTGATATCAACAGCCGGTTTGGCAATTTTGCCGGATTGTGCACCGGCCAGAACGTTGCGGGCTTCAGTTGGTGTCAGGGTGTAGATCGCCGGGCCGCCGGATGCTTCAAGGACATTGATGAAGTTCTGGGTGGCCGGTTCGAGAACCGGTTCAGCAAAGGCAGCCGAAGATGCAATCGCCGTCGAGAGTGCCAGTACGCCAGAAAATGCAGCTGCGGCAACTTTGGTTTTGAATGGGCTCATGGGTCTGTTCCTTTGAGAAGGCCCGGTGACCGGGCGGTGTGTCGTTTCGGTGAATTATGTATCGCATACAATTAAATCGTGTGCGATATAAAAATGGAGATACCAGGCATGCAATTAAATCGCTTGTAATTAAATCGTGCGCGATATAATGTCTCTGACCCTGATTCCAGAACTCCTGATTTTCTGCAGGGATGCAGGATCAGGGAGCGTGATAAAATATCTATGGAATCAATGGGTTATGTGGATGTCGTGTTGAAAGTCGCCGCAGATATTTGACCCGACCCGCATGCCGATATATGTCAAGACAAGTCGTAATGATCCGGCATATGCCAGATCCCGCCCCGTTTCAGACAGGATGAACCGATGGAAAACACATCAAACCAAGACTTTTTGCAGCTTGAAAAGTTTCTGTGCTTTTCGGTTTATTCTGCAACCCATGCCTTTAACCGTATTTACAAGCCGCTGCTTGATGCGCTTGGCCTGACCTATCCGCAATATCTGGTGATGGTTACGCTTTGGCAGGAAGATGATCAGTCGGTCAGCAGTATCGGGGAAAAGATGTATCTGGAATCAAGTACGTTGACCCCGCTTTTGAAACGGCTGGAGGCCAATGGCCTTGTCATGCGCAAGCGCGATCCGAAAGACGAGCGGTCTGTGCGCATCAACCTGACCGACGCGGGCAAGGCGTTGCGGGAAAAGGCGCGTGAAGTCCCGCCCTGCATTCTTGAGGCGACCGGGCTTGATATCGAAACGGCCAAGCGCCTGAACAGTGATCTGCAGGCAATGCGTGATACGCTGGCGGCGGCTGCGAAATAGGCCCGCTTTCGATCAGGATGCCTTGCGATCCAGATGATATCGAAGCGCCCAGCCAAGTGCGGTTTTGATCGCGTCTTCCGGTAAGGGGCGGTCAAGGGGCAGGATGATCGCCCGGTTGCCTTCACAGGTCAGTTCGGATGATAGCAGGCTGCGCGTGCGGTCGATCAGATCGGTCTTGCAGTCAAAAAAGATCATGACCTGATCGGGGGTTTTTGCCTTCCAGTCTGCGCGAATGGTGGTGCCGGCCCCCGATTTCGGACGCCAGGCGGGCTCGCCCCATTTAAGGCTTTCATCAAGCGGCCCCACACCATCCATCCCGGCGGCAAGGCTATGAACCCAGTTTCTGATCTGGGTCAGTATCTGACGCGCCGGGGCAGGGCAGGTTGCGATTTTGGCAGGCACGCCGGACATTTTGACCGGATCGGTCATCACATCATCCCGCCCATTACATTGTGAAAGCTTTGCACCAGTAGCCAGATTGCGCAAATCATCATGGTCACATGCTGGATCACCATGGCCGGGGCCACCAGACGCTTGTTGAGGCGCTTGAATGTGCCGATGACATGCAGGACACGTGCAGCAATCAGCAGACCGGCCACAACCCAGACCATGTCCGATGTTGCCAGAATGGCTTCAACCGCAAGGACAACCAGCGCACAAAGCGGCGCGTTCTCGATAAAGTTGCCATGGGTGCGGATGCGACGGCGCAAGATGCGATCATCGCCATCTCCGACCGCCAGATTAAGGTCACGCCGCCTGAACGATACAGCAAGGCTCAGCACAGTCAGCATCAGGGCAAATATCGCAACGGTCACAGTCGTCACAGGAAGTGGCAGCATCGGAGTATTCCTTGAATAAGGGCGCAAGGTCTTTGTATCGAAAAGCAATTCAACCACCGAACGGGATTGCTATCAACAAAATGACGGCACCCGCGAGGAGTGCCGCCGTTTAATTTTGTGTGATGTCCGCCTGTCGTGCGCCTAGATGTTGCGCAGACGATCAAGGAAGTTTTTGACCTGTGCATCAAGATTGCGGGCTTCCTGTGCAAGCTGGGTTGCCCCGACCTGGACGTTTGATGCTGCTTCGCCGGTTTCTTGCGACGTATTGCGCACGATCCCGATTGAGGATGACACCTCGTTCGTGCCCGCCGCAGCTTGCTGAACATTGCCCGAAATCTCGGCTGTGGCGGCACCCTGCTGTTCAACGGCAGATGCAATGGCGGTGGCGATTTCATTGATGTTTGAAATCGTCTCGGTCACCCGTTCAATCGCGCCAACAGTGTTCTGGGTTTCGGACTGGATGGATCCGATCTGCTGGGCAATTTCATCGGTTGCCTTGGCGGTCTGGTTGGCAAGGTTTTTGACTTCCTGTGCAACAACGGCAAAGCCTTTGCCTGCTTCACCGGCACGCGCAGCCTCGATGGTGGCGTTCAGGGCCAACAGGTTGGTCTGGGCTGCGATATCGTTGATCAGGCTGACGACTTCGCCAATGCGGTCCGCAGCCTCGGCAAGGCCGGTGACCATGGCATTGGCCCGCGATGCTTCTTCAACAGCGGTGCTGGAAATATCAGACGATTTTGCCACTTGCGAACTGATCTCCTGAATGGAGGCAGACAGTTCCTCGGTCGCGGATGCCACGGTCTGAACATTGGCACTGGCTTCGTCAGCGGCGGCGGCAACGACAACGGCCTGTTCAGCGCTTTGATCTGCGGCATTGCGCATCTGGCGGGAAACCTTTTCCATGTTTTCAGCACTGTCAGACACATTGACGACAATCGAGCCGACCGACTTTTCAAACTCGTCAGCCATTTGCAGCCGGGTGCGATTGCGTTCCTCGCTGGCGCGCTGTTCGGCTTCAAGCTTTTCGCGTTCGGCCTGCTGCATGCCAGCCGATGCTTCCTTGAAGGCTTCAAGTGCCTTGGCAATGGCACCGATTTCGTCATTGCGCTCAAGATAGGGCACGTCGATGGCGAAATTGCCCTTTTGCAGATGGTCAATCACCCCGGCAACAGATGTCATCGGGCGACGCACCATCGTGGTGGTCGAAAACAGCACAACTGCAATCACAATTGACAAAAGGACCACACCGCCAATCAGGGTTGCATCGCGCAGATTGTCTGCCGGGGCAAAGACAGTGGCAAGCGGCACATTGACGACCACACCCCACTGATTGGGGTAACCTGAAATTTCCACCGGCACGATCATATGCATGTCTTTGTCATCGTCGATGCGCTGCGGTTCACCACTTTTCATCACTTCGAGGATGGTGGCCTGAACCGGGTCATTGGCGTCAAGCTTGGTGCCGCGAATGGCCGGATCTTCGTGGGCAACCCAGGTGCCTTGTGCCGAAACCAGATTGACCGTTCCCGTTTCAAACGGTGTCAGTTCGGCAAAGCGTTCGGAAAGCGCATTCAGTTCAAGATCAACGCCCAGAACTCCAAGGAATTTTCCTGATTTGTCCTGCACCGGATAGACAAAGGATGTCAGAACAACATCACGGCCCTGAATGTCATAGGTGATGGCATCGGTGACATAGGGTTTATTGGTGTCACGCGGCGAGGTGTAATATTCATTGACCGACGGGTCATCAAGGCCGGTCAGATGATAGGGCGTAATGCCGTCACCGAAATTATAAAAATAGGTGACATAGCGTCCTGATCCTTCGCCAAACGGCTCACCTTCGTCCTTGTAGTCGGCATCCTTGCCATCAAGGGCATCGGGTTCAAACCCCGACCAGGCACCGGCAAGCGACGGGTAATCAATCAGGGTGCGGTTGAGAATTTCGTTATAGACCTTGCGGTCTGCGCCGCCCTGTTCACGGATGGCACGGAAACCGCCGGCAAGCTGTCTGGCAATCGACATGCCGCTATTGAGAACCTGACTGGCCTGTTCGGCATGGTGTTTGGCAACGCCGCGCGCCTCACCCACCGTCAACTGTTCTGTCGTCTTGCTGGTTTGAATGGTTTGCAGGGTAATGCCCGCAATCAGGCAAACAGCAATGGCAAACGCACTGACAAGCGTGAGCTTTGCGCCAAGCGACAAGGAGGAGAGATTCATGCAGCCGTCCTTCCGACCTATGCTTTGGTGAGATTTATCGCATATGGCGACACCAGCCGTTAATTCAATAACTTGCAAGTGAATTTACATCGACAAGTTGCTGAAACCTGATCGGAAGTATTGGGAAAGGACAATGCTTTTGGGGGCGTTCGGCGGGGTCGGGCGATATGGGACGGATTTATGAAAACTTTGCCTTGGGGGAGGTGTCGGCAGTGATTTCTGACGCAGGGACAGGTTTGCCAAACAGATAGCCCTGCAACTCGATGCCTTCGATGGCACGAAGGAAGGTGTATTGTTCACGGGTTTCAACGCCCTCGGCCGTGACAAGCAGGCCAAGCGACCCGGCCATGGCAAGCATGGCCTCGACCAGTGCGACATCATCGGTCTTGTCGGGAATGCCCTTGATAAAGGCGCGGTCAATCTTGATGCGTTTGATCGGCAGGCTTTTGATCGACCGCAGACAGGAATAGCCGGTCCCGAAATCATCAATCGCAAGCAACACGCCGACTTCGCGCAATTCATGCAGCGTCTTGATCATTGACGCTTCGTCCTGGATCATGCTTTCGGTGACTTCAATTTCAAGGAATTCGGCGGGCAGGCCCGACAGGGCAAGCTCGTGCTGGACAGCTTCGGCAAAGCCCTCTGATCGTAACTGCCGAACCGAAGCATTCACGGCAACGCGGATTTTCTTGTCAAACTCGTCCTGCCATTGGCGGGCCTGTGAGCAGGCTTCGCGAATGACCCAGTTCCCGATTTCAACAATCAGGCCACTTTGTTCGGCAATCGGGATGATTTCCGCCGGGCCAAGAAGGCCGTGCTGGGGATGGTTCCAGCGCAGAAGCGCTTCGACACCGACCATCTGTTCGGTTCTTGCATCGATCTGTGGCTGGTAATGCAGGACCAGTTCATTGTTTTCAAGGCCGCGCCGCAATTCAAGCGATCTGGTCATGTAATGGGTGGCGTTCTCGGTCATTTCAGTTTCATAGAACGCATAGGTCCGTCTGCCACGATCCTTCGCTGCATACATCGCGGTATCGGCAAGCCGGATCAGGTCCTGTGAGGAGGACGCATGGTTAGGATAGAAAGATATGCCGATGCTGGCCGAAAGCGTCATTTCCTGACCGACAATGTAAAACGGGCGTTCGAGTTCCTGAATGATCTTGTTGGCAAGATTTGCCGCCGCGACCTCGCTTTTGAGATTTTCGCGAATGATCAGGAATTCATCCCCGCCAAGACGCGAAATGGTGTCGGTGCGCTCTGTCACTGCCCTGATACGGGTCGAGGCAATCAGGATCACCTGATCGCCTGCCGCATGACCCAGCGTGTCATTGATATTCTTGAAATCATCAATATCAAGAAACAGACAGGCGACAATCGAGCCGGTTTGTTCGGAACGCTCGATCGCCCGGTTCAGGCGGTCGGTGGCCAGCAGACGGTTGGGCAGGCTGGTCAGGCCGTCATACTGTGCAAGGTAATGCAATTCCTGTTCGGCTTGCCGGATGGCGGTGCGATCCGAAACGATGGCAACGAAATGGGTCAGTTTACCGTCATCATCCTCGACCCCGATGATCTGGATCGCCAGCGATATCGGACCGCCGCCCGTATTCTGGGTATCAATATCCTGATGCCAGTGTTTGCGATTTTGCAAGGCCAGAAGCAGTTCCTTGTACTGTTCTGCGGGCAGCTTTTCAGGGGTTATGAAATAGGGCGGATGATGGAGCGTGTTTTTGGCATTGGCCCCGGTAATCCGGTAATAGGCCTTGTTGGCATTGGTGACATTCAGTTTGGGATCAAGAATAAGGATGCCGTCCTGCGTGGTCTCATAGACCGCCATGGCTTCGCGCAATTTATCCTGGGTATGGCGTTGATCGGTGATGTCCTGGGTCATGCCGATGATGCGCATCGCGCTGGTGCGATCCGCGGGAAACAGTTTGCCGCGTGCACGCAGCCAGCGATATCCGCGTTCTTCATCAATGGTGCGAAAAACGATGTCGTAGAACTCGCCATTGTGAATGGCAAAGGTAAAGGCCTTGCGGACCATGGCGCGATCTTCGGGGGCCACCCGTTCAAGGAAATCATCCCAGCTTTCGGTGATGGTTTCGGTTTCCTGAAGGTGGCTGAAACTGCCAAGGCCGGTGCGCTGGACCTGACGGGTGGCAACATCAATTTCCCAGCAACTCATCTGGGCGGCTGTCATTGCCAGTGACAGACGTTGCTGCGTATCGCGAAGGGCCAGTTCGGCAACGCGACGTTCAAGGGCCATCTGAATGGTGGCATGCAGTTCGCGTTCGGAAAACGGCTTGATCAGAAAACCATAGGGACGGGTTTTCTGCGCACGGACAAGGGTGGCGTCTTCGGAATGGGCAGACAGATAGATCACCGGGATCAACAGGTGCGGTGGAATGCCTGCAGCCGTTTCAATACCGTCAATATCGCCATCAATGCGGATATCCATCAGGATGATGTCGGGCGGATCGCGCTCGATTGCCTTGAGTGCATCATAGCCGGCGTTATGAACGCTTGTGCGCTCATAGCCCAGTCGTTCGAGTTGCTTGCGCAAATGCAGGGCAATTACGCGTTCATCCTCGACAATCATGACATGGACCGGATGATGCATCCCAGATCAGTTCCTTTTCAGTTTCCCAGAGTAAACCGGATGATGAAGGTGGTGTCCCTTGAAGTATCAACGACCAGATTTCCGCCAATCTGATCGACCAGCAATTCAATCAGCTGCAAGCCAAGGCCGCTATTTGTCGACATGTTGAAATCCTTGGGCATGCCGCGCCCGGTATCTGAAACGCAAAGTTCCACGACATTTTCGGTCTCCATGCGTGTGGAGACCCGGATTTCGCCACTGTAACCGTCAGAAAAGCCGTGTTTCAGTGCATTGGAAATCAATTCATTGGCAATCAGCCCACATGGAACAGCCTGATCAATGGCCAGCTCGACTTCCGTCAGGTCGGTAATGACGCGGATGCGTTCGATGTCGATATTATAGGCGGCAAAAAGCGATGAAATAAGGCCTTCGCAGAAATTGGCGAAATTGACCTTGGCGATGTCTTCGCTTTGATACAGCGACTGGTGGATTTGCGCCATTGATCGCACGCGGTTGCAACTGTCAATCAGCGCCTGACGGGCCTGGCTGTCCATGACAGAGCTGGTTTGCATATCCAGAAGACTATGCACGATCTGCAGGTTGTTTTTGACCCGGTGATGGACCTCGGAAAGCAGGGTTTCCTTTTCACGAAGGGATCGCGCGATCTGTTCTTCGCGATGCTTGCGTTCGGAAATGTCGGAAATCGCCGCAAGGATCTGGTGGCGGTCGCCGCTGGTGATCGGGTTCAGGCCGATTTCGACCGGGAACTCGCTGCCATCCTTGCGCAAGGCATATAAATCCCTGCCCGGGCCCATCGGACGCGGGTTCGGGTTTTTTGAAAACGACCCGCGCAGGGCCGGGTGGCGCGCGCGAAACCGTTCGGGCACCAGCATTTCAATCGGTTGGCCAAGCAATTCGGATCGCGCATAACCGAAAATGATTTCGGTCTGGGCGTTGACCATTTCCATAAGGCCTCCTGCGCTGATCAGGATCATGGCATTTGGTGCGTATTCGACCACGCGTTCAAATCTCTGATCGGCACTGTCTGGCGAAAGCTCGTCGCTTCCTTGTTGGACGACCTGATCGTGCGTCACCTTGTTGTGGCTCCCCATAACAACACGAAAACATCAAACTGAATCCGGTCGTGGCTTTATCTTTCCGTATGGTTTTTGATCAGTTCTTATCTGCGTTATTGCGTGCGGATATTGTGCGAAAAATTTAAATTCTTTTCCGAGTGCGCGCTTGGGTTGGATATCTGGACGGTATGGCCGGAATTCAACTACACTTACGCATAGGGGTGCATGGGGCCTCTGTTTAGGTTTTTCCCATGCCTGTTTTATGTGGAGAAGGGCTGCAAAAATTACCATGCGTTCCGCGATTATTTGGCAGCCATGCGTAACAGAGGCTTGATCTTGGGACAAAGTGAGGTATAGCTTCGCGCACGCACGCGATCCGGGTGATCGGGCGTGCATAAGATTTCCATGTGATTTCAACGATACAACTGACAAACAAGGTTTCAAAAATGACAGCCGATCTTCGAGATGCCGCACTTAACAGCAACGTCTGGGCCTTTCAGGAAGCCAGCAAGCTGGTCAAGCGGTATAAACAGAAGGCGCCTGAAAAGGGCTATGTCCTTTTTGAAACCGGTTATGGTCCGTCGGGGCTTCCGCATATCGGGACCTTTGGTGAAGTTGCGCGTACGACTTATGTCCGCCGTGCGTTTGAAACCATGTGCGATATCCCGACCAAGCTTTTCTGCTTCTCGGACGATATGGACGGCCTGCGCAAGGTACCGGACAATATACCGAACAAGGAAATGGTTGCCGAGCATCTTGGCAAGGCGCTGACCAGCGTTCCGGACCCGTTTGGCACCCACGAGAGCTTTGCGCATCATAACAATGCCAAGCTGCGTGAATTCCTTGACGGTTTCGGCTTTGAATATGAATTCAAATCTTCGACCGAATGTTACCGTTCGGGCATGTTTGATGCCGCTCTTTTGCGTCTTCTGGAACGCTATGACGCGATCCAGAAAATCATGCTGCCGACCCTTGGTGAAGAACGCCGCGCGACCTATAGCCCGTTCATGCCGGTCGAACCGGGGACCAACAAGGTTCTGATGGCCAAGGTGACTGAGCTTAATGTTGAAGCCGGGACCATCGTTTACGAGCATCCGGAAACCGGCAAGCTTGTCGAAACCCCGGTTACTGGCGGGAACTGCAAATTGCAGTGGAAACCCGACTGGGCGATGCGCTGGTATGCGCTGGGTGTTGATTACGAAATGGCTGGCAAGGACCTTATTCCGTCGGTTGAGCTTGGCAACAAGATCGTCAAGGCCCTTGGCGGTACGCCGCCAGAAGGCTTTAACTACGAGCTGTTCCTTGACGAGAACGCCCAGAAGATTTCGAAATCCAAGGGCAATGGTCTTTCGATGGAAGACTGGCTGAAATATGCGCCGGAAGACAGCCTGTCGCTGTTCATGTTCCAGAAACCGAAAACCGCAAAGCGTCTGTATTTCGATGTCATCCCGAAAACCGTGGATGAATATCTGACCTTTGCCGAAAAGCTGAAAACCGAAACCGACCCGGAAAAAATCCTTCAGAACCCGGCCTGGCACATCCATGCCGGTACGGCACCGGATCGCGAAATTCCGCTGTCCTTTGGGATTTTGCTGAACCTTGTTTCGGTCTGCAACACCGATGACAGCGCGCTTCTGTGGAAGTTCATTTCGCGCTATGCCAAGGGTGCCACCCCGGAAAGCTCGCCGTATCTCGACAAGCTGGTTGGCTATGCCATCAATTATTACAGCGACTTCGTCAAACCGACGAAGAAATACCGCGCCGCAACCGAGGCCGAACAGGCCGCCCTGCGCGAACTGCGCGATACGCTTGCCAAAGTCGCACCGGGCACCGATCCGTCTGACATCCAGACCGAGGTCTTCACGGTTGGCAAAAACCACAATTACGAGAACCTGCGCGACTGGTTCAAAACGCTTTATGAAATCCTGCTCGGTCAGGAACAGGGCCCGCGCATGGGTTCCTTCATTGCCCTGTATGGCATTGACGAAAGCGTTGCCCTGATCGACCGCGCGCTTGCCGGTGAAGATCTGAGCGCCTGATTAGCGACCAGAACGTAAAATGACAAAGGCCCGCATCAAATGATGCGGGCTTTTTTTGTGATTTTTGACTCTTCATGGATGAGGTCAACTCAGCGCATGACGGTGTTCCAGTCTATAGTATATCCTGCAGCACTGAGCTCTCTTGCAAGTTTGGTTTTCCAAGCGCCGGCTTGGTCGAGTTCTTCCCAGACAACTCCCGCGAAATCGCTAGGGATACTTACATTTCCCTTCTTTAGAGCGCAGACGCGACTTCGTTGTAATCGGCCAATAAAGTAACCTAGCTCTAGCAAGACGTTTTGTCGGGCGCGTGGCTCAAGATCTTGATCGCCAACTGATTTTCCAACATCGTCAGGTGTTAGCAAAACTACTGCGAAACCGACATCGGAACTGTGTTCTACTTTTTCGATAATCGTTCGTCCCTGATTTGCTTGCTCATGTAAGATTATTGCTTCAAGCCCAAGCTTTTCAATATAGCGGGCTACAGATTCTCTAGCTTCCGCATCATGACCGTGAACGACAAAAACCTTTTTTGATATACTCGGAATTAGTGCAGGAGCTATTTCTCCTTGGCTTTTTACAAACGCTTTATAGTCTCTGATGAAAGGGATTATCAGTTTTGTTACAAATGATTGAATGTGTCCTGATATCTTGCCGTTGCTATAAAAAAATGTGTGACAGAAGTGTATTAGTTCCTCAGGTTTCTCTGAGAATTTCAGGACTAGCAAAAGCTGTAAGCCCAAGATTTCCAAATCATCGTCGGGCCAGACTAACTTAGCAGACCCAACAAACCCTCCTTGTGTTTCATTGCTTTTACTAATGAAATCATCAAGGTTTAGATTTCTTGATATTTCTAGATTGAACGTCCTGAGTTGATCATGTTGCAACAATCTGCCAAGTCGTTTTAGTGGTTGATGAAAATTCTGGCTATCGGTCTGTTGCAAATCCAAGACAGCATTATTGATTTGAACGAATAAATCAGATTCCTGTTTCATGTTTCATTTTCAATCCTAGCTTCAGAAGCTTTCTCCAGAATTGATGCTCTGAACTGTTCTTTTGATGCTTCAATCATTGGTGCGACGAATGGATTTTTTGAGTATTTCCCCATTTTTTCGTCAATTAACGTTTCCATTTTGGAAATTGCAATTGCAATGCTCTCTGGGTCATGTGGGTCAAGAGATACTGTACATAATTCACCATCAATATCTTCCAAGGCGCGCTGCGCTTCTTTAAGCTGTTTCTGGAGCTTATCTAAACCTTCAACTTTGAGCATTGGTTGTATCCGATCAATTGCGGCTTAATGTTGTGTTTCTCTAATATTCTAGCTGAAGGCATTTCAGGTTTTCAATTAAAAGTTGATGTTTGTTGTTCTGTTTTGATAAAAAAAGGTAAGGCCCGCGTCAAATGATGCGGGCCTTTTTGTTTGAATGCTGTCTTGTGGATTTAGCTTGGCGGCAGGTAACGCCGCCAGGGCTGGTCGGCAAATGGTGCAAGCAGGACATGACGGGCTTTTTGCCAGCCAACCCCGAATGCCATGACAAGGCCGCCAATGATAAAGCAGACCAGAACAATGGTCACAGACGGGTCGATGGCGACACCTTCAAAGCCCGATTGCAGCAGATAGCCGACATAGATCAGTGAACTGATGATCGGTGATCTGCGATCCACGACCAGCGAGAACAGCATGGCAAGGGCAATCAGCGGAACCATCACCCAGGCCGATGCCTCATAGGCGATGGCAACCGAATGGATGGTCATCGGTGCGCCCATCACATAAAGCCAGAACGCGCATTCCGCCCAGCCATTGATACGTTCGGGATCGCGGCTGTCGATAAAGACGCCAAGGACAAGCAACAGCAACCCGGTCGCGGTGATCAGGTAATTCAGATAGTCGGCAATCGCCGGGCCGATGGCGGCCGTCAGTGCCGCCCAGGCCACACCAAGGATGCCCGCCGCAATCAGTGCGAAGGATACCGGCAATCTGTATCGCAGGAAAAAGCCCACCTGAAAGGCAAAGCCGATCACGGTCACAAGCACAAGAATATTGGCAGATTCCTCGCCAAATTCGATGATGCTTTCAAGGGTCGAAAGGCCGCTTCCTGTGCCGTAAAACGGCATAAACAGCGCCATGGCATACAGCATGATGGTCGCGCCAAGGGCAGCCATGATCGCAATTGACGGCAGGGTCGCCTTGAGCTTGCCCGCGATATATTCAGCCAATGCGACATAACCGGCAATCGCCAGAAGCGGTGCAACCCAGAAGGCCGGGCTTTCGGTCAGCATGCCCCACAGGATGAACCAGCCAACACTTAATGCCACGACGCCCAGCGCGATGAAGATGTCATTCATACCGCGAAACAGGGTGAATTTTTCGGTTTCGGCGGCTTCATGCGATTGCGCGACAAGGAAGCTTTCAAGCCTTGTAAAAGACTCTTCGCTGATGACACCGGCCGAGATGGCGTTACGAATGTCAGCAAGCGTGAATTGACGGTTTTTCAAGGGGGCTCCCGTTTTATTGTTTCTGAAATCGTGTCAGACGTGACTGTGATACACCGCAATGACAAAGGGTTCAATTTTCGCAGTAAATCGTCAAAATTTGTCCGGTCTGTGGCGCATATCGTTCAATAAGCAATATCGGCTTTCATGGTACCTGCATATTCGCCACCACGAAGGAGTAATCAATGGGTATCTGGCAGAAATGCATGATCGCTGTTGCCTGCAACAAGCCGATACGTCGCACCGGTGAGGCCATTGGACGCAAGACCGGTCTCGCGGACCAGTTTGTCAGTGCGAGCAATATTGAAGGACATGTTGCGCGCGCCATCCGGTTGCGCGAACAGGGCATCGGAATATCAAGCTTTTATCTTGGCGAATATGTCACCGACATTGCCCAGGTCCATGAAACAGCAGCACAGCTGGGGGCGCTTGTGCCCAAGCTCGATCAGGCGGGCGGGGATATTCATATTTCCATCGATCCGTCGCAGCTTGGCTATATGCAGGGCAAGGAAGTCCTTGATCAAAATGTCGATGACATTGCCCGACTGATCCGAACGGCGGCAAACGGAACCGCGCAGCGCAAAAATAACCGCACCATCCGATTAATGATCGATATGGAAGATTTCGACATGATCGATGATACGCTTGCCCTGCATCATCGTCTTGCCGATGCGGGCATTCCGGTCGCCCAGACGTTACAGGCCCGTCTGTTCAGAACAGAAACCGATCTTGAGAGCATGATTGCGCGCGGGGCGATGGTACGGCTGGTCAAGGGCGCCATGGCCCCGCCTGATGCGGTGGCCTTTACCAAGCGCCCCGATATCGATGCCAATTATCTGAAGCTTGCAGGCAGGATGTTGTCCGATGCTGCGCGCAATGCCGGGTTCTTTCCGGTGTTTGGCACCCATCATCGCGATCTTGCGATCCGGATCGGGCAAATTGCCGATCAGAATGGTTGGACGCGCGACCGGTTTGAATTTGAAATGCTGTATGGCGTGAACCAGCCCTTGCAACGTGAATTGCGTGATGCCGGATACCGGTTGCGGCTTTATGCGCCGTTCGGGCATGACTGGTGGGCTTATGCCTGGCGTCGGGTCGGGGAAAATCCCCGCAATCTTGGTTTGTTGTTACGATCCGGGCTGAACCGATAGACATCTTAACTACCTGCATATGCCGCCAGATCCGTCTGGCGGCATTTTTACGAGGGCCAGTGTATCGGGAACGGCGGGAACGGCTGCGAAGGATTGATGTCACATTGACAATATCTGGAGTTTCACATATCAAGTTAGTTAACTTACTTAATTGATCAGAATAAGGATCGGTGATGGCGGGCAAACTCAGTTCCGAGGAAAAACGGACAAAGCTTGCCCGTGCGGCAATGAATGTGATCTGGCGCGACGGATATCACGCGGCCACCATTCAGGCCGTCGCCAACGAAGCCGGATTGCCCGCAGGCGGGGTGTTTTACCGGTTCCCCAGGAAACATGATCTGGCGCGCGCCGCACTTGAAACCATTCAGGGTGAATTCGCACCGCTTCTGGCCAGCATTGCGCCAGATGGTTCGGTCCGCGAACGCGTTGCCAAATTCTTTGATTATCTTGATGCCATGACCCCGCGCCGGGTGCGCCATGGCTGCCCGTTAGCGCGCCTGATGATTGATCTGCCACCGGATGCGGATTTTGATGATGCGCGCGCAATCGGACAATCGGTGTTTGATGACCTTGTTGACTGGCTGGCCACACAGTTCGTGGCAGCGGGCATGGTCTCGACAAAGGCCGAAACCGAAGGACGACGGATTATTGTGCGCTGGCAAGGGGCGATCATTCTTGCGCATGCGATGAATGACCGTGCCATCCTTGATGACGAAATCGAGGATTTGCGTCAGACGGCGCAGCAATTGCTGTGATGCAATTTATGATTGCCATCATGAAACCAATTTCTGGTGATGGTATTGTCGGGTTCAAACGTCATATATTGAAGACAGTTCTGTACTGAACAAAAAGGGGCCGACATTATGCAAAGATTGAAACTGGCGGTTGCGGGGCTTCTGGCTGGAATGCTTGCGGCCTGTGCAAGCGGCCCGCGCGTCTATACCGATGTTGATCCGGCGGCCGATTTCGGTCAGTTCCAGACCTTTGCCTTTATTGAATCCGCAGGCAAGGATACCGAGGCCCGGTATCAGACCCTGTCAGGGCAGCGGATCGAGGATGCCATAAGCAGCGCCCTTGAAGCGCGCGGCTATCGCGTTGATATTCGCAATCCCGATATCCTGATCAATTTCCATCTCAAGACCGAGGAAAAAACGCGGACAGCCCCGCCGGTCTATGTTGGCGGCTATTACGGATATCGCAGCGGAATGTATGTTGGCTGGCCGGGCTATGTCGAACCCGGTTATGTCGATACCTATACCGAGGGAACCCTGACGGTTGATATGGTCAACCGCGTGACCAGACAGATGGTCTGGGAAGGAACGGCGGTTGCGCGTGTGACAAGTTCGGTGCGCGAGGCGCCTAATGAAACAGTCAGATCAGCAGTGGCATCGATCTTTGCCAAATATCCCTTTGTTGCCGGAAGTAACGTTGCCGTGCCGCTGGCACAGTAACTTCCCCAGTGGCATCAAGGCCGCGATACAAGGCGGGCAATAAAAAAGGGCCGGATAACCGGCCCTTTTGTCTGGAATACGCAGGCTGTCAGTCTTCGCTGGCCGCGGTGAAAGCCATATAGAGTTCCTGCGCGCGGCGTGTGATCGGGCCGGGCTGCAGGTTGCGGTCGTCAAGTTTGACGCAGGGTGCAACCTTGTAATAGTTGCCGGTGCCAAAGATTTCGTCGGCAGCTTCGAGTTCCTCGTATTTGCAGGTTTTCTCGACAACCTCGACGCCGTTTTCACGCAGAAGGGCAATGACGCGCTGACGGGTCAGACCATTAAGGAACGTGCCATTGATGGCCGGGGTATAGACCGTACCATCCTTGGCAAAGAACAGGTTGGCATAGGAAAACTCGGCCACATTGCCAATCGGATCAAGCATCACACCGGTATCAAAACCGGACTCGGTCGCCTCGGTCACTGCACGGCCGACATTCGGATAGAGGCAGGCTGCCTTGGCCTCGGTCGGGGCACTTTCCGGTGACGGGCGGCGGAAACTTGATTTGCGTGCCGTAAAGCCGGTCTCGATGGCGTCGGGAATGTCAGAGACCGAAAGACACAGCACGAATTGCGCGCTGTCGGGGTTCGGGGCAAGGAAGCCTTCACCACCATAGACAATCGGCTTGATATAAAGGGCAAGTGCCGGATCGAATTTCTGAACACCTTCCTTGACCAGGGCAACAATTTCCTCGGTCGTGATTTTGGGTGTCAGACCCATCAATTTGGCGGAGCGCAGCACACGCGCGCAATGCGGATAAAGGTCGGGCATCTTGCCATTCATACGGCGCGCACCGTCAAACACGGTCGATGCCATCCAGACACCATGGGTTTGCGGACCCATGATGTTCGGGTTACCCTCATGCCATTCGCCCTTGTACCAGGTCCAGGTGGTGGGGGTGCTATCAGTGGCGGCGTGGCCCATTCTTGTACTCCTGATCAGTCTTGTGCGCGTCCGCTTGGCGCGGCGCTGCCGGTGGGGCGGTCAATTCCGGGGGTGAGAATAGGATTTTTGCCCAAGGATGGTCAAAGAAAAGATCGCATTTGGCGCTGCCTGAAAATTGTCATGAAAAGTTGCGATATCTGCGGGCTGCAGATTTTGTATATCTGTTTGATTATGAACAAAATTTACCGATCAGAACCATTACCCGAAAGGAAGCCATCATGGGCAGTGACATCAAACTTGATATCAACGCGCGCTTTGATCATGCTCGGGATGTGATCAAGGCCGCGGGCAAGCGCGCGATGTCCTATTACGATGGCACCGCCGGTGACCTTGAGATCGAGGCAAAGACCAATGCCCTTGATATGGTCAGTATTGCCGACAAGAATGTCGAGGCAATCATTCGTGACCGCATTCATGATGCCTTTCCCGAAGACGGATTTCTCGGCGAGGAAATGGGGATCGAGCAGGGCAGCAATGACTGCCTTTGGGTGATTGACCCGATTGACGGCACAGCCTGTTTTGTCAACCAGATGCCAAGCTGGTGCATTTCCATTGCACTGGTTGTGGCCGGTGAAATCGTGCTGGGCCTGATCTATCAGCCCTGCAACAAGGAACTTTTCACCGCCCGACTGGGCGAGGGGGCCGAGGCCAATGGCGAGCCGATCAAGGCCAGTACGGCAAATTCTGTGAGTGAGGGCCTGATGGGGCTTGGCATGTCTCATCGCACCAGCAGTGATGAAATCACGCCTTTCATCAAGGATTTGCTGGACCGTGAGGGCATCTTTATCCGCAACGGATCAGGGGCGTTGATGATGGCCTATGCCGCGGCGGGCCGGTTGATCGGTTATTACGAACCCCATATCAATCCGTGGGACTGCATGGCGGGCATCCTTTTGATGCGCGAGGCCGGTGGCTGGGCCAATGATTATCTTGGTGCGCCTGATGCCCTTGAAAAAGGCGCGCCTATCCTGACTGCCGGGGCCAATGTTGCCGCCGAATTGCGCGCGATGACCGGGATTGAAAAATAAAGTCCGGTACCGCCCCTGTTGCAATGGATCAAAGGATCAGGGGGCGGTTTTTTGCTGTGCTGCGCGTCGGTTGTCCAGCATCCGGCTTTCAAGGCGCATCAATTCGCTATTGATGGCCTTGATATCAAGCGGCTTGGTGCAATGGGCGTCAAATCCCGCTGCCCGGAAGACGGCAAGATTGTCATTGGAAATATCTGCCGTCAGGGCAAGGATCGGGATGGTGGCCTTTACGGGGTCATCAAATTCGCGGATTTGTCGCGTGGCTTCGATCCCGTCAAGGACGGGCATATGCACATCCATCAGAACCGCATCGAAATCCTGTTTTGCAAGGATATCAAGGGCGTCCTGACCATTGGCTGCCGGGGTGATGATGTGCCCCTGCTGTTCAAGGAGTTTCTGGGCAAGGATGCGATTGATCTCGATATCCTCGACCAGAAGCAGGTTCCTGCCGGTAACCGGGACCTTTTCAAGATCTTCGTCGGTTTGAGCTTCGATTTCCGCATTTTCCGCCGCCGCCGCAGCAGAGCTGCGCGGCAGGGTCAATTCAAACCAGAATGTGCTGCCAGTTCCTTCCTGGCTATCGACCCTGATCTTGCCTCCCATTGCCTCAACCATGCGCTGACAGATCGCAAGCCCAAGCCCGGTGCCGCCATAGCGGCGTGACGTCGATGTTTCGACCTGTGCAAAGGCCTCGAAAATGGTTTCGAGTTTGTTGGCCGGAATGCCGATCCCTTCGTCGCGCACGGAAATGCGGAAACCAAGGTCATCATCGGTGACCGTGGTCGGTGTCACGGTGACATGGATATTGCCATATTTGGTGAATTTGATCGCATTGGAGACAAGGTTGGTCAGGACCTGTCGGAAGCGGACCGGATCACCGGTGACCCAGCGCGGCATGTCTGCCGGGATTTCAAGATGCAGCCGGTTATTCTGTGCGCGTGCGGGCACCAGCATCATTGATGTGACTTCCTCGCAAATCCCGCGCAGATCAAAGGGCACTTCTTCAAGGATCAGGCGTCCGGCCTCGATCTTGGAGATATCAAGAACATCTCCGATCAGCGACAGGACATGACGGCCCGCCCCGCGAATGGTCGACAGGTATCCGCGCAAGGTTTCGACAGAAAAATCCTTGTTGTCCAGACTGTCACTGGCAAGTTCGGTATAGCCAAGGATAGATGTCATCGGGGATCGGAATTCGTGGCTCATATGGGCGATGAATTCCGATTTTGCCCGGTCGGCCTGCTGGGCCTGATTCATTGCCCGTTCGGCAGCGGTACTTGCATTTTCAAGTTCCTCGGTCCGGCGGGCAACCAGATCGACAACATATTTTTCCGTGCGGTTGAGTGACCGCAGATAAATCAGCAACAGAATGCTGATCATGCTGCCAAATACAAGGATCGCCCAAGGTTGCCAGTAATGCAGGCTGGCAAGTGCGGACTTGGTCGGATGCAAGACAATTGTCCAGTCGCGATAGCCAAAGGTGAAATTTGAAACAGTCGGATTGAACGGTCTTTCAAGTTCGTGCTGAATATGGTCAATGGCATAGTCAGTCGGCCGGTTGGAATAGATCAGCTGTGCGTCGGATCTGGATTTCAGGTCGGCCAGATGGATCTCAAAATCAAGCGGCATGCGTGCCACGCGCGCCGCCCGCGTGATCATGTCGGTCAGGCGCAGGACACCCACGGCAAGTCCCAGTGGCGGACCATCGGGGTTGCGCCGGTTCTCAACGCTCAAAAAGGCAAGTGCAGTGGCAACCGCTGAGTTTGACTGAATCAGTTTGATCGGTTCGGTCAGGGTGACATTTCCCGTCAGAAGGGCGGTCTCAAGCGCACGTCTGCGGGTTTCCTCACTGGCCAGATCAAAGCCGATAGCGGCTTCGTTACCTGAACGCGGGAACACAAAGAAAATCGGGTAATACCCATCGCGCTGGGCGGCGGCTTGTCGCTTGCCATCGACCAGTTCGCGGATCTGGAAATCCGGAACTCCGCGCAAGGCGGCATTTTCTTCTATCAGCGCACGGGCGCGGCCTTCGATAAACGGCGCCCATTCAAGGGCGGCAATCCCCGGACGGCGACTGACCCAGGGGGCAATCATTGCGTCAAACGTATTGGCAGAAACACTGCCATGGACGTCAAACAGCGTTTTGACCGCGACCAGTGCATCGGTCGCACGGCCAAGTTCTTCGCGAAGGGACGCCTCAAAGGCCAGCCGGTATTGTTCGGTCGACACGCGTTCTGCCGCAACCAGCTGGCTATAGGTGTACCAGGATGCCAGAGACGACACGCCAAAACCGATGACACCGATCACGATCGAAAGGGTGCGCCGCATGCGATGCACGTCATCAGAAAGGCGGCCGTCACGTGCGCGCGTCGTGATAAAGGAAATGCGCTCCAGTCCGCCTGCAAGGAACAGGGTCCCGACCGATACGGCGATCAGATAGCCATAAAGATTGCGAAGGCCGGTATTGATCCCGACCGACCCGAATGTATTGTTGCCAAGGGCCGCAAAGACAATGATGTCAGCCACAATGATGGTATTGACGAGTGTCGCACCCAGAAGCCCGAACCGCGTCGCCCCCCAGATCACAAAAGGCAGGGAGACAAAGATGAACAGAAATTCGGGTTTCGAGACCAGTGGTGTGGTCTGCACCGCCGAGGAAATAACGATGGCGGCAACACAGATAAAGACCAGCTCACCATAATGCTGGCCCATCCGGCCGAACTGACGCCATTTCATCAAGCGCATCACAAGTGGCCCGACAACAATTGCGCCGACCAGATCCCCCAGGAACCAGCCCTGCCAGATTTGCGGGAACTGGCCAAAATTCCCGATCACGACAAGACTGAGCGATGTGGCGCCAAAAAGAGCGGACAGGGCAGGGCTGAGCACGCATCCGAGCGACAGGAAAATCAGCATGTTTCGGAACAGGCCGATCGGGTAGGTCCCGCAAAACCGCCGGACAAGCAATGCCGGGCCGATGGCGGCAATGGTATTGCCTGATGCGATCAGAAAGGCGAGGGTAATGGATGGCGACGTCGCAAGGTTAACAGCCAGCGCCCCGATAAAGACGGCTGGAAAATATCGCCAGCCCCAGACAATCAGGGCGGCAAGCGCAATCCCGGATGGCGGCCAGACAAGGGTGACGCTGCTGCCAAAAAAGGGCAGTTGCAAACCGGCATAACCAAAAAGGAAATAGGCAAGTGCAATCGCCAGAGCGCGCAAGATATAGCGGCGTTGCAGCGTCAAACGAATTCCCCTTTCCCCCATGCGCGACACGTCTGTGTGTCTTCTCCTTAATGTAAGGATGCGCAACGTGATTTTGAATACGGTTTCGACGCAATCACGGATGATCAGGATGAAAAAAATATAACAGAATCTGGCAAAAGCCGATGGCGGGGCATTTCAGTGCCTGTCGCGGGTTTTGTGCGGGTTACTGACTGCACCATAAAACGCGCGCGACCCAGTCAATCTGATCAGCGGGGATGAACCGGTCTTCAAAGTCGGGGTTGAACGATTTCAGCTCGACGCCAAGCGCGCCGCGCCGGATCAGTTCCTTTGCCAGAACTTCGCCATCAACCGTTTTGACGACAACCCGGTCATGGGGGCGGATGTTTGATGCGGGGCTGACAATGATCAGATCGCCATTGCGAAATACCGGCGCCATTGAGTCCCCGGAAATCCGCAAGCCATAGGCGGTCGGATCATGCAGGGCCGGAAAAGTGATGTCTTCCCATGATCCGCCAACCGGATAACCGGCATCGTCAAAAAATCCCTGATTGCCAGCCTGCGCAAAGCCGATCACCGGGATGCGCCCGGCCCCATTGCCATCAACCAGTTCGGAAAATTCACGGAAACTGACATCGGTCACCGCAAGCACCTTGGAAATGCTTTCGGTCGAGGGCCAGCGCGCCTTGCCCTGTGTGGTGGTGCGTTTGGACCGGTTGAATGTCGTCGGGTCAAGCTGTGCCAGACGCGCAAGACCGGACGGTGTCAAACCGTGATCTTTGGCGATCTGGTCAAGGGCGGCCCAAATTTTCTGATGTCGGATCATGACCCATCCTAGCAGGGGGGCGGGACGCAGTCGAAGGAATTTATTCCTTATCGCTCGGGGATTTTACAGGCGGCAACAGACCGCCCGGCTAAGCCTTGGCGATGGCCAGATTGGCGATATTGTCAAACAGGGTGACTTTGCCCATCTGCCCGCCCTTAAGCAGCATCGGCAGGCCATCAAGGCTGTTCTGTGCGCTGTCATGTGTTTGGGCATGGGCACGAATGACCGGCGCACCGGCATCGAAATCGGCAACATAGGACAGGCTGTCAATGCCAAGGGCCTGAACCGCAAGGCTTGACGTATCGCCACCGGCAATCAAAAGGAAACCAAGTGCTACCGACCGGCTGATATCGGCGATGAAACGCGCGCTGGCCTGTGCAAGGTCATGGCTGGCAATCGTGTGATTGCGGTCATCAGACAGCGACACCAGAAGGTTCTTGCCGTCTTTCAGGGCCGAAAGACATTCGTCTTTCAACAGATTGACGGCATCGGGATCAAGCAGATCAGATGGAGACACGCGGTATTTGACATAGTTCTGTGCGCTTGCCACCTGTTCGGCGGTCAGGGGTGATCTGCTTCCGGCAAAGGCAAAGACCGGCCCTGCGCGCCGCGATGCTTTGGCAGCATTTTGCGGCAGGGGCGGGAATGACGGAAACAGGGCCTGTGCGACGCTGCTTGCACCAATGCACAGGATCGGGGCGGATGTGGCGATCTCATGAAGGGCTTCGCCAATCGTCAGAAGATCGTTTTCATCTGACACATCAAACAGGGTTTCGGTTTCGCCAGTGGCGATCCGGCGTTTGATTTCGGCAATCAGGGCGGTGCGCCCTTGCCGGATCATGGTGAAATCAATCAACCCGACACTGGACCAGCCCTGTGTTGCCAGATGGCGACGAAGGTCGGCCTCGCTCATCGGGGTGACCGGGTGGTTTGCCATCACCGGATGGCGGTCAATGCGGTGGATTTGTCCCGCACCGACACCGGCAAAAAGATTGCCAAGGAAACAGAACCGGCGCAGTGACGGCTGTCCGCCGATGATGGCTTTCCATTTTGCACCAACGGACTGCGCATAACGATCTGCAACGGTGGCAATATTGCCGGTTTCCGGTGCGCTGTCGAAGGTCGAGCAGATTTTGAAATGATAGATGCCACAGCGGGCTTTTGCCAGCTGGCTTGAAAGTTTGCCGATGGTGGCAACGCCGTCTTCGACCCCCATAGCACGAAGCGACGTTGCAACACCAAAGGCATCGAGGCTGCCAGGGTCTGAACCCGGTGACCCGTGACCAACGTCGTCTTTGTGTTCCGACATATCCGGAGCAGTCAGATACAGGCGTGCAGAAAGTCCTGCCCGGGCCAGCGTGGCCAGCGTATCGGACGCCCCGGTGAAGTCATCAGCACAAAAAACGAGTTTGGTCATTGTCAGCCTCGTGCCCCATAAAATGCCAGGGCTTCTGACAGGGCAGGGTTGGTTTTGGCATGTTGTTCGAGACTGACACCGGCTTCGCAGGCTTCCCATGCCTGACGCAGACTGGTGATGCCCGCCGCAGGTCCCGACGGATGGGCAAGGATGCCACCCCCGGCCAGGAACATGAAATCAGCCGATCCGACCGCCTTGCAGGTGGCCGGAACCGTGCCAGCCCACTGGCCCGACGAAAAGACCGGAAGAACGCGATCTTCATCGCCATTGCCAGCGGCAAGCGGCTTGCCACACAGTTGGGCCGATGCTTCGACTTCGCTGTCTTCATCACAGAATTTACCGCCCATGCCATGGACATGCATGTGATCCATACCCGCCAGACGATACAGCGTCTGATAGGCCGGATAGGCCATGCCGATCATCGGATGACGCGACAGCGCCCCAAAGCCGTTGCGATGCCCGTGCAGGACAAGGCCGGTCGATTTGCGCAAGGTCTGAAGGGCTGAAAGACCCGTCCAGTTCATGCTGACCATCGCGCATGATCCGCCTTCTTTTTCAATCAGGTCGGCATGGTGACGCATGGCATCGGTTTCATCGGTGATGTTAAAGGCAATCATCACATCGCGCCCGGTACGATCCCGATAACGACGGACCTGATCCATCACGGCCGGGATGCGTTCGGCAAGCGGGGCGGATGCCGGATTGGCGCAGACTTCATCATCCTTGATGAAATCGACACCGGCTTCGCAAAGCTGCCCGACCAGACGGGCGATATCGTCGCTGCGCAGGCCGACATTCGGCTTGATGATCGTGCCAAAGAACGGGCGACAATGGACATCCATGCGATCGCGCGTGCCCTTGGTTCCGGCCACCGGATAATCATAAAGATCGCGATAGGCCTTGGGCACTGTGACATCAATCAGCTTAAGCCCGGTGATTTCGCCCAGATCATAAAGATTGCCCGAAACCGTTGCGGCCAGCGTCGCAAGGTTTTTGCCGATATTGCCAGTCGGAAAACCGATGCGGATCTCGGCCCGGCGATAGGGGCCGGTGATGCCGCGCTCAGTCAGATAGGCACTATGCAGGCTGGGGTGATTGACCGGGGTCAGTTCGCGGACTTCAAGCACACGCGCCGAACAGCGTTCGCGCAGCTCGTCGGTTTCACCTGCTACGCGCACGAATGTTCCGCTGCTTTGTTCGCCAGCCATGATGGCGGCGATCTTTGCAGGATCCATCGGCGTTTCGATAAGATAGCGGGCTTCGATCAGGTCCATGGCTCAGATTTCCGAAAGCGACGGGAAAGGACGGATCGGTTCAGAACCGTCCCAGTCAATCGAGGCTTCATAGATCGACTTGAACAGACGGCCTTTCGGACCGACAACTTCGGAAAGTTCGATCACGGTGCCCGGATGCATTTCGCGGTCAAAATAGACAAAGCGACCATTGTCACCGACCTTGCCGCTCATTTTGACGTTGAAGCCCTTGCTTTCCATCAGGGCAAGGTCATCATCAAACTTCTCGGTCCAGTAGGCGACATGTTGCAGGCCGACATTCCCGGCCTGGGTAAAGTCGCGATACATGGACGGCGCGTCATTGCGGGTCTGGATCAGTTCGACCTGAACGTAACCGGAATTGGCAAGTGCGACCGAGTTGTGGACGTCATAGGCCTTGCCGTCATAACGGTAATCCTCGATCGGCACGCGCGGGTTATAGTACCAGGGGCCGACACCCATGGTCGTGGACCAGTATTCCATGGCCTCTTCGATATCGGGCACGACATAACCGAGCTGGCGAATTTCACCAAGAAATCTGCTCATGTTTCCTCACTTAATCCAGAAGGTTGGGCAACCAGACAGAGATTGCCGGTATGCAGGTCACTGCGAGCAGCGACAAAAACAGCGGTAACAGGAAGGGCAAGGCGCCCCGGATCACGCGGTGCAGCGGCATCTTGGCGATGATGCTGACCATATAAAGGCTCATGCCGACCGGCGGGGTCAGAAGCCCGATCATCAGATTGAGAACGAACACGATGCCAAGTTGCAGCGGATCAACACCGGCCGCCGTCATGGCAGGGGTAATGATCGGTGCGATGATCAGGATGGCGGCAATGGATTCAAGGAACATGCCGACCACCAGCAACAGCACATTGACGATCAGAAGCAGCACCAGCGGATCGCTTGAAAGCCCCAGAAGGAACTCGCTTGCCGTTGCCGGCAGGCGATCCATGGTCAGGACCCAGGCAAACAGGGCGGCGGTGGCAACGATGAACAGGACATTGCCCGTGGCATCGACACTGTCGCGTGCGGCAATCAGAACACGTTTGAGATCAAGCTGCCCATAGATGAACTTGCCGATCAAAAGCGCATAGGCAACCGTGACACCGGCCACTTCGGTCGGCCCGAAATACCCCGAAATCAGACCGCCGATCAAAAGAACCGGGGCGGCAAGGGCAGGAAGCGAGACGACGAATTTGCGGGCAAAGGCCGCAAGGCTGAATTTCACCTCGTCACGCGGCAATTTATAGATGCGCGCCATCACGGCAACCTGTGCCATCAAAAGGATGGTGATCAGGATGGCCGGAACGATGCCTGCAATCAGAAGCTTGACCGCTGATACGTTCGAGACCGACGCAAAGATGATCAACGGAATGCTTGGCGGGAAGATCGGACCGATGGTGGCTGCCGCCATGGTGATGCCCGATGCAAACTCGGAAGAATAACCCTGTTTGCGCATCATCTTGATCTGAACGGCACCAAGGGCCCCGATATCGGCAAGGGCCGCACCCGACACGCCCGAGAAAATCAGGCTGACCAGAACGCTGACCTGTGCGGTCCCACCCCGGATCCAGCCAACCATCATGCGGACCAGTTCAAACAGATGGTTGGTCACACCCGACAGGCTGAGAAGATTGGCGGCAAAGATGAAAAGCGGCACGGCCAGAAGCGGGGTTGAATCAAGCGCATTGACCGTGCGCTGCGCCAGAACCGCCATCGGCAGGTTAAACAGGATCATCACCACAGCCGATGACAGGCCCAGACAGACCGCAATCGGCACACGAATGATCATGAGTGCGAGAAACAGGATAAGAAGGGTTGCACTCATCATTTGCGGGAATCCCCAGACGATACCTGTTCCGACATTTCCTCGGCGATGGCCTTGGCAATCGGGTTTTCGTCTTCTTCGGTGTCAAAGTCAGAAGCAGGTTCGGTGCCGGTGATCAGGCGATAGAGTGCAACAATCAGCAAAAGCACAATCGCGATCAGAACCGGCGCATAAACTGCATAATTCGAAAGGTTGAGCGACGGGGTGGTGAATTTGCCCGCACGGATCAGAAACTTGTAAAGACCAAACAGGAAGATCCCTGCAAATGCGCTGATCAGCACATAATTGGAAAATCGCAGGATCGCCTTTCCGCAAGGCCGCAGGGCGCTATAAAGCAGATCAATTGCGATATGACGGTTGTGCAGCATCAAGGCCGGAACGGCAAAGAACACCAGGGCGATATTGGAAATGCGCGACAATTCATCGGCCCAGGGCAGGCCAAGATCAAAGAAGTTGCGCAAGATCACCTGACCAACCACCAGCACAGCCATCAAACCCAGCATCAGCATGGATAATGCGGTCATGAAGCGGCAGATGCGGTCCAGTCCCCTGTAGATCGGGGAATTCCTGTACGGCATGACGATACCTGAATAAAAGCGGGATAAAAGGGGCGGGCGACATCCCTGAACGCAAGGTTCCCTGATGCCGCCCTGATCGTTTTATTTTACAGCAGCGATCTGTTCGAAATACTTGCCGTATTTGTCGTCAAAACGCTCGTGGACGAGTTTCTCGACACCGGCGCGGAAGGCCGCAACATCAAGACCGTCATCCGGACCAATGATGGTCATGCCGGCATCCTTAAGCTTCTGAAGATCGCCTGCTTCCTTATCAAGGATCATCTGGGAGGCTTTCTGACGAACTGTTTCAGCCGCCTTGGTGAGGCCGTCCTTGATGTCCTGCGGGAAGCTCTGCCACAGGTCTTCGTTGATCACGACGATCTCGGCGGCCGAAATATGACCGGTCAGCATCATGTGCGACTGAACATCAAAGAGCTTGTGGTCAACTGCAACGTTTACCGGGTTTTCCTGGCCCTGAACGATACCGGTTGCAAGGGCGGTCGGGACTTCCGACCAGTCAACCGGAACCGGGGCAGCACCAAGGCCCTCGACCGCGGTCAGATAAACCGGGGACGGAATGGCGCGGATTTTGACACCAGCCAGATCAGCAGGCGTCTTGACGGCCATATTGGCGGTCAGCTGACGGGTGCCGAAATAGAACGCATACAGGACGCGCATGCCGGTATTGTCGATCAGACCCTGATTAAGTTCGGCCATGATCGGGGAATTGATGTCGACAACCTTCATCAGGTGATCATAGTCGCGATACAGATACGGGGTGTCGAGCACACCGAAATCTTCGTAAAGCGAGCTCAGCGCACCAGCGGTATTGTGCGAAAGCGCGATGGAACCCATCGAAACGCCTTCGGCCAGTTCCTGAATCTTGCCAAGCTGGGAGGACGGGTAAACATCGATCTTGACCGCGCCATTGGTGTTCTTGGCGACTTCTTCGGCCAGCCAGTCTGCCTGCATGCCAACAACGCTGGTCGGCGAGTTCATGTGGCCGTAATTCAGTTCATATTCCTGCGCCTGCGCGCCGTGTGCGATCACGGCAAACGAAGCTGCCGCTGCAAAGGTGGTCGCGAGCTGGCGAAACTTTTTATGCATAGCCATGGTTTCCTCCCATGATGGTTTATGAGCGTTTTGACGGCAGAACGCACCTTTGAAAGATATGTTCGTACCTTATCTGTTTTCCGGTCGGGATTGTTATATCTTTTCCCTTGAATGGACGCAGAATACGTGAAACATTTTGCCTCATCAAACATCATAAAATGATGTGTTTTGATGTTTTTTGAGGATCAGATGCCAAAAACGACCGGCCCCATCATCAAGGATATCGCCGAGCTTTCCGGGGTTTCACCGGCAACGGTTGACCGCGTTTTGAACAAACGTCCGGGCGTGCGTGAACGCACGGCAAAGCGGGTTTTGCAAGCGGCAAGCGAGCTTGGCTATCTGCCCGAAACCGATATGGCCGAAGCGTTTCGGCCCAAACCGATGCGGGTCGTGTTCCTGTTGCCATCGGGCACCAACCCGTATTTGCAGTTGCTTGGTGATCGCATCAAAACTGCGGCCGAGGCCACCACGGGCTATAACATCCGCGCGCGGTGCTTTTTCATCGACAGTTTCAATCCGCAACTTCTGTCCGAGGCGCTTCGTCAGCATGGCGAAAAGGCCGATGGCATTGCTTTTATGGCGATTGATCATCCGCTGGTGCGTGAAACCGTGTC
Organism: Thalassospira profundimaris; assembly: GCF_003326795.1. Taxonomy (GTDB): domain Bacteria; phylum Pseudomonadota; class Alphaproteobacteria; order Rhodospirillales; family Thalassospiraceae; genus Thalassospira; species Thalassospira profundimaris_C. Next base: position 215,755 of record NZ_JPWI01000008.1, read on the forward strand.
CGAACTTCAGAATGCCGGAAAGCATATGATTACGGTGGTGTCCGATATTTCCGGTGTGCCCCATGCCGCCTATGTCGGGCTTGATAACCGTGCGGTTGGCCGGACGGCAGGATATTTGCTGGGCCGGTTCAAGGGCAGTCGCAGCGGGCGGGTGGCAATGATTGCGGCCAGCCGCACCTATCGCGCCCATGAAGAACGCGAAATGGGCTTCCTCAGCCTGATGGAAGAAGAATTTCCCGAACTGCGCGTGGTTGCAGCCCGCGAAGGCCACGATGATCGCAGCGAAAACTATCTGCACACCAAATCACTGCTCGAAGAATATCCCGATCTGATTGGCATCTATAACGTCGGCGGGGCATCGGACGGGGTGGCACGCGCCTTGCGCGAAAGCGGTCGTGGACGCGACATCATCTTTATCGGCCATGGCCTGACACCCGATACCCGTCGTTTCCTGCTTGAAGACATCATGGATGTCGTCATCACCCAAAGCCCCGGCGTGATCGTGCATAATGTGCTGCGCATCTTTGAAAATCTGCGCGCCGGTGGTCAGGTCGACAAGGACCTGGCCAAACTGACCATGGAAGTGGTGGTCAAAGAGAATTTGCCGTAACTCTGTATGGTGCGTGGGTAAACCAGCCCTTCATAACTGCACTGTGCGGCGGACCACCCTGCCAGGACATCACAGCTTTCATGCTCGGATCATTGAACGGTAAGGCGACATAGGATGGTGTTGCTTTGTTCAAGGTCCGGTCCCCAGATCAGCCGTGCATTTGCATCCCATCTTATCCTGTCGTAACCGTCCTTGGGACGCACGGCGCGCTCGGAATACTCAACGGCTTGCGGCCAGGAAGACGCATCAAAACCGGCCTGATCCCAACCTGCCGGTTCGGGTGTGATTGTGAAACCGCAGGGGCCAATACCCGCAACCGGGTTGCGTTCGCGGGCACAGGATTTATCAAGCGGGGCGGTGTGAATGACCCGGCATTGCCAATCCGCATTGCTTGCCGCGACGGTCTTGCCTGCACGGTCCCTGATCTGGACAATCACGCCGCCATCACCCATTTGCTGACGCCGTGTGCCGATATATTCCAGCCCTGTATCATCCTGTTTGAAATCCTTGGCGACCAGACCGATCACAAAGGGGCGTTCGGCCTCAAACGCAAAGCTTTCGGCATTAAAGGATCGCTCGGTCGTGATGGGAACACTGTCCTCTGCGACCTGAACGCCATTGATGCGCATTTTAAACCAGTTATCCGCCCAGACATCGGCCCGGAATGTTTCGGCCGCAAGCGGACTCGCCGAAAAGCACAGAAAAGCAAAGGTAGTGACAAGGCGTTTCATTGCGAAAATCCCAATCCCCAATGGTGCATCTTTGATAGCTCCCACGCCTTTAGCTCCTTTCGGTTTCAGTGTGCCGTCATCGGAGCTTGGCCTAAAAGCGCAGTTTAGTCAGCTTATTCGCAGAAGGCGTGAGTCTGTCTGTGGCCATCAACTATGTAGTCATCGCCTGACTTGGTAGCGGTTAGTGTATGTACGCAAGAATCTGAATACGGTACCAATGTTGTCGTCGTGGGACCGGAAATAGGAACCATGCCGCCTGTGGTTATGTTCCATTGGTATGCACGTCGGTCGTCTCCAAGTTCGATCACGTTTATTGGGGGCCCATAGTCAAGAATTGGCTCCTGGATCGACTGTCCAATGTAGCCTTTCATGATCTGCCCTGTGCAGCTGGCCAGCACTAGGAAAGTAAAGATCGCTAAACGCCTCATTATATTCCCCCAAATATCTACTGAGTGCATAAGGGATACTCTCATATTTGAACGGGTTTCGCGAGGATGCGCAGTTTCCTGCGAGGGTGCAATTTATGGAAGATAGGAAATTAATCCTTTACAATGAGAACAAAAGGGGATTATAACTTGCAAATCAACACCGGAACTGCATCCAGAAATAGGGATTTCTCCATCTGCTCATAGGCGGCGGGGTGCCCTGAAATATGCAACGGCTGTGTCACCGTTGCCGGAATTGGGCGGCATGGCCGTCTTTGGGGAAATCACAAACCAGCATCATCGTAACGATGCGCACTTATGTGCGTGCGATGGGTTCAGCTTGGCTTTTTGGCGGGTGAAATGGCTGTTTGGTGCCCCATCCCAGGGGATTGCATGGTCGGCGTTGCGATGAGAATCCAGCCAGCAGGAGGGCGACGTGACCGAACAACGACTTTTTCCAAAACCCCTGTCAGAGCGTGAAATTACGCCCTTTGCCAGTGCGCGTCAGGCATGGTTCTGGTTCGTGCGATGTCAGACCGCGCGGATCGAGGGCGCACGCGTGATCGCCGATGCGGGCGAGGTGGTGCGCCCGTGCGATCCCGATGATGTCTATAACGCGGTGATGCGGCTGAAACAGGCCGGGACATTGACCGACCGGCATTTGCAGGTTCTTGAATATTTCGGGCTGGTGGAACGCGAACCCGATCCCCGTGATCCGCGTGAAAAAGGTAAGGACAGCCTGTGGCGGCAGGCCATGGAGGCGCTTGAAAATGTCCTGATCACACGCGGGATTGTGACGCGCCGCCGCGATGAGGATTTCCACCATGACGAGGTCATGATCAAACTGCGCGGGGATTTGTCGCCATGCGGAATCTGAGTTTTGAAAATCTGTGTTCTGTCGCGCCGGGCAGGGTAGGTGACGACGACAATTATCATGCCATCCCAAATGCGGATGCCAGCAACGATACGTCGCTTGATCAATGGATCAGCCAGTCGACATCGGCGCGCGAGGCATCGGTTCTGGTGGTCTTTGCCGATGCCCCGGAAAAGCGGTTATTGCGGTTTCTTAAACCCGGATTTCGCCATTGCTTTGTGCTGGTGTCGGGATTGCGGGCCGGGGAATGGATTTGCCTTGATCCGCAAAGCCACCGGGTGCGCTGTGAAAGCTGGGCCTATTCGCCGATCTTTGATCCGGCGGCCTATTACCGGTCAATCGGCCATCATTGCATCTGGGCCCATTACCCGCACATGGTCACGCGCAAGGCCCGGTTTGGCCCGATGAGCTGTGTCGAACTGGTTAAACGATTGCTGGGTATTTCGGCCTTTTGGATCATCACCCCCTGGCAGCTTTATCGTCATATGTACGCGCAAAGCCAAACGGGCAGGGACCGGACGACTGAAAACGGCCATGTTTATTTTTCTGAAAAATGTTCTTGATTTGTTCTTTTTGTGATGCTATAAGAGGCAAATCAACGCGATAATTGCGCCCGCAGGGTTCCGACCCTTGCGGGCGTTTTTGCGTTTGGCCTTGAGCTTGTGGATCGCGTTTCCCGCCTTCGCGGGAATGACGTTCGTTCCTTGCAGCTGTTTTGGGCACCGTCATCCCCGCGAAGGCGGGGGCTCGTGCAACGTGCTCTTTCGCAACCATCACCAAACTTCACAACCCGGAGACCGCGATGGGAAGCCTGTTTTCAACGCCAAAGCCGGTCATGGTCAGCAATCCGGTCACGACCGCAACCACCACCAACGATGCGGCTGCGAAGACGCCAACCGGCTCGGAAACCGCAACCGGCAATGCCCGCAAGGAAGCCCTTGAACGTCGGCGTTATGGCCGGTCCAGCCTGATCACCACAAGCTTTCGCGGCTTGCTGAATGACCGCATCACCGGGCTTGGCGGTGGCAAAAACCTTTTGGGGGAATAGGCATGGCAAAACCGGCAAAACAGATGACCCATGGTGCCGCCGGGCAGGAGCCGCAAAAGGCCAGCGCCAGGGACAAGAACGCCAACACCAACACCAGTATTGCCCAGCTGCGCAGCCGCTATCAAAAGGCGGTGGGCCGTCGGCGCAACTGGCTGGCCCATTGGCAGGAATGTTATGAGTTTGCCCTGCCTCAACGCAATGGTGCCGCCCGGCAAACCAGCGGGGGCAAGCGCCTTGACCGGGTGTTTGACGCAACCGCACCCGATGCGGTCGAACAGCTTGCCGCAAGTCTGATGGCCGAAATTACCCCGCCTGCGGGTGGCTGGTTTGATCTTGAACCGGGCGGCAATGTTGCGTCCGATGATCGCGAGGTTCTGACAGAACAGCTTGGGCGTGCGGTGCGCATTCTTCAGGGGCATTTTGACCGGTCGAACTTTGCAGTCGAGATGCATCAGGCCTTTCTTGATCTGGTCACGGCTGGCACCGCGTGCCTGCGTCTTGAAAAGGCCGGTTTGCAAAGCCCGTCGGCCTTTCTATTTGCTGCCGTTCCGCTGCGTGATCTGGCCTTTGAAGAACGATCTGATGGCAAGATGGACGCGGTGTTTCGCAAGCTGATGCTGAGCCGTGATGACATCATGTCGAACTGGCCCGGTGCCGGGAAGCTGCCCGAATTCGGGGCAAGCAATGATGAAGAAGATCATCAGAAACGCTTTGCCGTGATCGAAGCGGTTATACCGGCCACCAGCGGGCAATCGGGATATGAGATTTACGTCTTTCGCGAGGAAGGCGGGGCATCACAGGATGATCTGATTTATCGCGGGCAGTTTGATGTTTCGCCCTATATCGCCTTTCGCTGGATGAAGGCCCCGGGTGAGATTTATGGAAGGTCGCCTGTGATGAAGGCGCTGCCTGATATCAAAACCGCGAACAAGGTGGTCGAACTTGTTCTTAAAAACGCATCGATTGCCGTGACCGGCATCTGGCAGGCCGATGATGACGGGGTGTTAAACCCGGCCACCATTCGACTTGTACCGGGCAGCATCATCCCCAAGGCGGTCGGATCGGCGGGGCTCAAGCCGCTTGATGCGCCAGGCCGGTTTGATGTGTCTGACCTTGTGTTGTCAGATCTGCGCGATCGTATTCGCCGCTGTCTTCTGGCCGACCGGCTGGGTCAGGTTGATCAACCGGGCATGACCGCGACCGAGGTGCTTGAACGTGCATCGGAAAATGCGCGGTTGCTTGGTGCGACCTATGGCCGGTTGCAGGCGGAATTGCTTTATCCGCTGATCCGCCGGGCGCTTCATATCCTGAGCCGGACCGGGGAACTTCCCGACATTCCGGTTGACGGGGATGTCGTGGTTTTGCGCCATTCTGCGCCGCTGGCGCAATTGCCAAGACGGGTACAGGCCGGACAGGTGCTTGACTGGCTTTCACGCATCGCAACCCTTGGCCCCGATGCGATGAATGAGGTCGACTTGCCGGTCATGGTGCGCTGGCTTGCCGATCAGTTCGGGGTGCCGGACCATCTTTTGAAACCGGCCTTGCCAGCCATTATGGCGGAGGAACTGGCATGAACACCGAAAACGGTTGGGACTGGTTCGAACCGCAAGAGTCTCCAAATCCGGGCGCGGAAAATGATCACTGGCAGGCCTGTTTTGACAGTCCCGCCGGGCAACAGGTTCTCGATGATCTTGAAGCCCATATTCTGCACACCGCCCTTGGCCCGGATGCAAGTCCGGGGGCGATCTGGATGCGCGAAGGGCAACGCGCACTGGTGCTTTTGATCCGGCGGCTTGCAACAGCAAACAACACTGCGGAGGAGGCAGATGACTGACATCATCGCGGATAATGAAACACCGCCAAATGACAGCCTGTCGGGCGGTGGTGCCGAACCACAAATTGAAACTGAAATTCCTGATCCGGGCCCCGCTGATGCGGGGCTTTTGTCTGGGGGCTTGCCGGATGATCAGGGTGATAAGCATGACGGGAATAAAGCCGATATGCTCACGGTGCCTGCCAGTGCTGATGACTATGCGATTTCGGTTGATGATGCGCTTGGCGGCATGGATCCCGATCTGAACAAGCGCCTGCATCAAGCGGGATTTAACAATGCGCAGGCCCAGCTTGTTTATGATCTCGCCGGGGAAATTCTGGGTCCGATGATGGCCGATATGGATCAGGCCGCCAAACGGGCATCGGACCGGGCGGCCCTGATCACTGAATTTGGTGGCAAGGACGCATGGCAGGCCCTGGCACCGCGGATCGAACAATGGGGGCGGGCTAACCTGCCCGATGCGGCCTTTGAAACACTTTGTCAGACCAGGGACGGGGTGATGGCGCTCCATCGTTTGATGACGCAGGCAGGCGAGATCACATTGGGTCGTACGAATGATGCCGATGGCAGTGGCGATTTGCGCGCCGATATCCGGGCCAAAATGAATGATCCGCGCTATTGGCGTGATCGCGATCCGGCCCTGATTGCCGAGGTACAGGCGGGCTTTGCGCGCCTGCGCGGCGATTAGGACAACCGCATTTTCCAACAGATGACGCGTAACGGGCACCAGGGGCAGATGGCTTTGGTGACGGGCTTTTGATGCCCGGATTTCATTTCTTCAAAGGGGGCGAATAGCGATGAGCGATACCATTGATCAAAGCTTTATTGATCATTTTCAGGCCGATGTGCATCAGGCCTATCAGCGCATGGGATCAAAATTGCGCAACACGGTCCGGGTGAAAAATTCGATCAAGGGCGCGACCACGGTTTTCCAGAAAGTCGGCAAGGGCACGGCAATGACCAAGGCGCGCCACGGCAAGGTACCGGTGATGAATGTCGATCATGAAGCGGTGCGGTGTGATCTGCGCGATTACTATGCCGGGGACTGGGTTGATGCGCTTGATGAACTTAAAATCAACCATGACGAAAAGATGGTTCTGGCCAATGCCGGGGCCTATGCGCTGGGCCGCAAGACCGACGAGCTGATCATCAATGCACTGGTGCAGGGCGATGATATCGTGCCCGATAATGCCGAGGGCATGACGCTTGAAAAAGTCATGATGGCGTTCGAAGGACTGGGCGAACGCGATGTTCCCGATGACGGGCAGCGCTATGCGATTGTCGGCTGGAAACAATGGTCGGAACTGTTGCAGATCAACGAATTTTCCAATGCCGATTATATTGGTGATGATGATCTGCCCTGGAAGGGCACACAGGCCAAACGATGGTTGGGAACGCTCTGGATGCCCCATTCGGGGCTTCCGGTGGCGGCGGGCATCCGGTCCTGTTTCTGGTATCACCGCACCGCCATCGGTCACGCGATTGGCTCGGACGTTCAATCCGATATCACCTGGCATGGCGATCATGCGGCGCATTTCGTGAACAACTCGATGTCACAGGGCGCTGCCCTGATTGACGGCGATGGCGTGACCTGTTTGCAGGCGCAGGAATAAGGACGAAGTCCTGCTCAATGCGCTGCTTGAGGTTCCCGCCTGCGCGGGAATGACGTTCGTTCCACGCACGTGTTTTACCCATCGTCATCCCCGCGAAGGCGGGGATCTCGATCGGCAAGCTCAAATCTCTGACAAAGACAACCACAGGAGCCCATAGATGGCAGAAGGTTTCAAAGCCAGAAACCTCAGTGTTCTGGCCTATGCCAACGGCTTTACGCTTTGGCATTACATCACCCCGGATGTCGCCGCCGACGTTGATACATCGGGCTATTTTGCCGATGCACGCGACATGCTGCGTGTCGGTGATTTCATCATCGCCAATACCAACCGCGACGCCACCCTGTCTGGCGGCCTTTTCGTGGTCGCAAGCTCGGGTGCTGCGGGCGTTGATGTCCGCGACATGACGGCAATTGGCACGGCCAATACCGACTAAGCGCGCATCTCTTTTATTTCCTCCCTCACCCTCGGCCCCGGTAGCACTGCTGCCGGGGTTTTCTTTTCCCAACCAAGGAGACTGCGCATGCAGGGGAATACTGCTGTCGAATGTGAAATCCTCAATGTCATTCAGGGGGCTGGCATCTGGCCTGATTGCGATGATAAAACCCAGCTGCTTCAGGCGATCAACACCCTGATTTCCGGTGGCGGTAACACCGTTATCATCGGCAGCGAAATCGGCTCGGTTTCGGCATTTGCGATGCCGACCGCCCCGGAAGGCTGGCTGGTCTGTGATGGCGCTGCGATCTCGCGCACGGAATATGCTGATCTGTTTGCTGCGATTGGCACGCTTTGGGGCCATGGTGATCAGGTTTCGACGTTCAACCTTCCTGATCTACGCGGCGAGTTTGTTCGCGGCTTTGATGATGGTCGCGGCGTAGATGCGGGGCGTGTGTTCGGCTCCTGGCAAAAGCCAAGCATTGCAGGTTTTGATACGGGCAATGACTCAGTTTGGAGCGTTACCACTACTCTCACCTCTGGTGATGTTGCTGGTGCCCTCGGTTACGAGGCATATGACTCAAGCGACTACTTGGATGGTGGACTTGCAGGTGCTCCGGGACAATCCATCACAGCCTTGCCGGGCGTCTCGGGAGATCAGGGTTATTCCGGTGCAGTTCGCCCGCGCAACGTTGCGATGACTTATGCGATCAAGGCGTTCTATCCCACTGTTTCAGCTCAGTAAGTCTTTCTGAAATCAGACATCTTTCCCCCGGCAGGCATCGCTTGCCGGGGTTTTCGTTATCGACCAGTACATAAGAGTGACGAATGACAACTAACGAACAAATGAACCTCTGTGCCGCAATCGCAAACTTTGCTGCATCATGCACGACAAGCCAATGCCGTTTGGTCGAGCTCAACGGTATGTTGGTACTCCGTCGTTTTGGTGGTCGTAAAATTGTGATCAATGGTGGGCTATACGATATCCCAGTGGAAGGGGTTTCTATCGCTGCGACATCAACCCAAGCAAACAACCTGTATTACGTCTATGCAGCGGTAATCAATGGGGAATTGGTGCTGGAATGGTCATCAGTCGGCCATACGCAGAGCGAAGTCACAGGTATCGAAATCAAACTTGGCGATGAAACCAGAACCTTGGTAGGCATGGTATATGTGCTGCAAAACGATGCATGGCCTGCAGCTCCAGAACTTGTGGCAAGCTGGTATAATCGTCAGCCGATTGCCAAAAACTCTTCCACTGGTGCTGTTTCTGTTTCGTCAACATCCTTCCAGATCGTTACCACGACAGCAAACTCAATTGGCTTCCTGTGCTGGGCTGATGATGCTGTAAGTTTGAGTGCTGCTGGTTATGCCGATTGCTCGAATGGATCGGCAGCTATGGTGGCAATTGATGGAACACCAATCGGAGCTTATGCCAGCGGAGTTCAGCCGCAGGCTTCTCTTGCGCCAACTTATGCCGGCCTTCTAACCGAAGGCTACCATCTTGCCGGGATTGCAATGCGATCACCAAATGGCGGAACAAGTAGTGGCGTAATCGGCTTTGATATGACGGTTTCGGGTCATCCCTAACCCTGATGCTATCCCAGTGTTTCAGCTCAATAAGTTTTTCTGAAACCAGACATCTTTCCCCCGGCAGGCACCGCTTGCCGGGGTTCTTTTTGCCCCGCAATTGGAGAATTCAAATGCAGTGTTTGAGCCCGGTTGAAAGCGAAGTTCTCAACGTTGTTCTGGCAGCGGACATTGTTCCGGATCGCATGGACGATACCCAGCTTTTGCAAGCGCTTCAGGTCATGTTTGGTGGTGGTAGCTCCTCCGGTTCGGTGCCCGTCGCGACCGTGCTGCCCTTTGCCGGTTCGGTGGCCCCGGAAGGCTTCCTGATTTGTGATGGCGCGGAAGTGCCCGCAAGCGAGTTTGCCGATCTGTTTGCGGCCATTGGCACCACCTATGGCGAAGGCCAGTCGGCCGGTGGTTTCAAACTGCCGGATCTGCGCGGTCGTATTCCGGTCGGTGCCGGTCAGGGTGGTGGCCTGACAGACCGTGTCATTGGTGCGGTCGATGGTACTGAAACGCATCAATTGACCGTTGATGAGATGCCTTCGCACAGTGGTCATATTGATGCAGCAGTTGGGCAATCCGGAAATAACGCCGGTTCATCGTCTAGCCAGAATGGCATCATTGAAGGCGGCGATCAGCCGCATAACAATATGCAGCCATTCCTGGTGGTGAATTACATTATCAAGGTCTGATCTGGCCTGATGTGATCTGGTCGGGGCCCGGTT
>NZ_JPWI01000009.1 GCF_003326795.1 Thalassospira profundimaris
TCAATGAAATTGCCACCACGATCTCGGCGGCTGTCGAGGAACAGGGCGCTGCAACCGACGAGATCAGCCGCAATGTTCGCGGGGCTGCTGATCGCACCCGTGCAGTTTCGGCATCGATCACCGAGGTTGCAAATGAAACCGGTCGCACCGGTCAGTTGTCGGGCGAAGTTCTTACGACTTCCCGTGCGGCATCTGAAAAGGTCGGTGAAATGCGAAACCGCATTACCACCATTCTTGATGCATTGCGTCAGCAGGCCCGGGACCGCGCAGCGTAATTATCCTGCCCGACCTTAACAAACGAAGGCCCGCCATTTGGCGGGCCTTTTACATTGGTAATCCGATAATGGATTTCGCGATCAGGCGCTTGGCCAACTGCCCTTAAGGCGTCCGCCAATCCGCACTGATTCAATACGTTTTGCCAAACCGGTCTTATCATCGGTTTCGACAAAGACGCCACAAACTGTTGCAGGCCCCTCGGCCGGTTCAAAACGCCCCGCCGGCATCTTGGTCAGGAATTTACGGACCGAGTTTTCCTTTTTCATGCCGATGACGGAATCAAAGTCACCACACATGCCGACATCCGTCTGATAGGCCGTGCCATTGGGAAGAATTTGCGCATCTGCCGTCGGGACATGGGTATGCGTTCCCAGAACCAGCGATGCACGACCGTCACAGTGATGCCCGAAGGCCATTTTTTCCGACGTGGTTTCGGCATGGAAATCAAGAATGATCGCATCAACATTCTTGCCAAGCTTATGCTTGGAAAACAGCTTGTCCGCGCCCTGGAACGGACAGGAAAGCGGATCCATGAACAGGCGACCCATCATGTTGATCACACAAACTTTCTTGCCTGATCTGGTTTTGAAAACATAATCGCCATTGCCCGGCGTCCCATCAGGGAAGTTCCATGGCCGCAAAAGCTTTTCGTCTTCATCGATATAGGCAATGATTTCGCGCTGATCCCAGACATGGTTGCCTGTGGTCAGGACATCGGCCCCGGCAGCGTAGAATTCCTTGCAGATCTTTGCCGTTACCCCGAAGCCGTGCGCGGCGTTTTCAACATTCACCACTGCGACGTCGACTGACAAACGATCGCGGAGCATCGGCAATGCCTCAAGTGCTGCCTTGCGACCGGTTTGGCCCAGAACGTCGCCAAGATGAAGTAAACGCATATTCTTTCCTGTGTCTTTTCCATGCCCGAATATTTGGCATGGCTTTTTATCAATGCACCCTATCCGGGACGCACAGCATATTGCACTACGCAAAGGAGAAGGGAAATGTCCGGATCAAAATCCGGGAGATAAGCGGGAGCCACCGCTGCCGTTGGCCATGTGGTAATTCCTCGTGACCTGCAGGTGCAGGTGGGCGCCGTATAACCAGACCACGGCCTGGAAAGGGACAGCTCCCTAGAGAAATGAGCATCGGCCCCGGGAATTAGCGAACCTGACGAACAGGGCAGCCCCCTTATGCTGGGTTCTTGATCGCCGCGAACGACGCATCGCAAACTGTCAGCGCCCGGAACTTAGTCCCCGGACGGCTGAATTTCAAGTAGATTGCATCGATATGCCCGCTGCGCGTTAGCCGCAACACTTTGCCAGACCAAGCCCGGCTGACCGATATGCATCGGGATAATCAGTTTTGGGCAAGCTTTTCGGCGATTGCTTCGACGCGCGCGGCCATGGTTTCGATATTGTCAGCCAGGGCATCACTTTCCGCATCCGACAGCCCGGTCACCTGAGCCGACTGCTGCGCACCGTTTTCAAGCTTTTCCTGGGTGTTCCCAAGTTCATCGGCAATCAGAAGACTTGCCATGACCAGCAAACGTTGCTCGCCGATCTGGCCGACAGCCTCGGCGATTTCCCTGACCCGTTCGTTGACATAACCGGCAAGGGCGTTAATGCGATCTTCCTGCCCGTCATCACATGCGATGTCGTAGCTGCGACCGTTAATGCGAATGGATACCTGTGCCATGGGTTATGCCTGTTTCTTTACGGGATCTTCGGAAAGAACGAATTTAAGCTGATCAACCGCACCATCAAGACGGGCAGAAACCGTTTCGGTCGCCTCGGTCAGACGGTCGTAATCAGCGCGCATTGCCGAAAGCTGGGCACGCAGTGCTTCAACTTCCTGTGTATCTGAAACTGCAGACTGGTCTTTTTGAGCGATAGCCGACTCCGCGACCATTTCAAGACGGTCCAATGCTGTTTTCAGCCGATCACTTGCCTGTTGCAACCGCGACATTGATCACTACCCGATTGTTTGCTGTTTTACCCAAGACCACAGAACGAACTGAACTGTGACGAATCACCAAAGGCGACATCAAGCCCGGCGAAGATGTCATGATAATGGCTGATTTAGCATCCAGTATCCCGATCAACAACATTTTTGCCCGATTGAACAAGAAATCTGTGAATTGTTTGAAGACCGGTAAAGCAATGAAAACACTGTATGACAATTGCAGGCAGATCAGCAAGCGCGTCACCAGCCATGCACTATTGGCACATCTGTTAGCCAGAATCCGGGTAACAGGTACAGTTTTTCGACAGAAGCGGTTGACGTATGCCCCCTGTAAGGGCATCTTCCGCGCGAATTCCGTTAATTCTGGAATAACCGTATTTAAAGTGTTTTGATCGCCCGACCGCGAAACCCCCAGGAACCGCATCACATGACGACGCAAGTAGAACACAACCGCATGGCCAATGCCATCCGCTTCCTCTCGGCAGACGCTGTTGAGAAGGCCAATTCCGGCCACCCCGGCATGCCGATGGGCATGGCAGACGTTGCGACTGTTCTTTACACCAAATTCTTGAAATTCGATCCGAAGCATCCGAACTGGCCGGACCGCGACCGTTTCATCCTGTCCGCAGGTCACGGTTCGATGCTTCTTTATTCGCTTCTGCACCTGACCGGGTACGAAGATTTCGATCTTGATCAGATCAAGAATTTCCGTCAGATGGGCTTCCGCACCGCCGGTCACCCGGAATTCGGCCACGGTGCCGGTATCGAAACCACCACCGGCCCGCTGGGTCAGGGTATTGCGACCTCGGTCGGTTTCGCACTTGGCGAACGCATCATGAATGCGCGCTTTGGCAACGACGTTGTTGATCACTTCACCTATGTGATCGCAGGCGACGGTTGCCTTATGGAAGGCATCTCGCAGGAAGCCATTTCGCTGGCCGGCCATCTGAAACTGTCGAAACTGATCGTTCTGTTTGACGATAACGGCATTTCGATTGATGGCCCGACCTCGCTTTCGACTTCTGAAGATCACACCAAGCGCTTTGAAGCAGCAGGCTGGGACGTTCAGGAAATTGACGGCCATGATCCGGTCGCCATCGAAGCCGCCATTGCCAAGGCAAAAACCACCAACACCCCGTCGATGATTGCTTGCAAAACCGAAATCGGTTTTGGCGCACCGACCAAAGGTGGTACCTCGGCAACGCACGGATCCCCGCTTGGTGCATCCGAACTTGCTGGCATGCGCGAGAAACTCGGCTGGACTTCCGAACCGTTCGATATCCCGGCAGACATTCGTGATGCATGGCTTGCAGCAGGTTCGCGCGGTGCAGAAGACTTCAACGCCTGGGGTGGTCGTTTCGAAAACCTCGAAGCTGCCCTGAAAGACGAGTTCGAGCGCCGGGTTGAAGGCAAGCTTCCGGAAAACTGGATCGAAGCGTTCAACGACTATAAAAAGCAGATCACCGCTGATCAGCCGAAAGTCGCAACCCGCAAGGCTTCGGAAAACGTTCTTGAAGTTCTGACCAAAGCCATTCCGGAAATGATCGGTGGTTCTGCCGACCTGACCGGTTCGAACAACACCAAGACCAGCGTTCAGGCACCGATTACCGCCGCAGGCGGCTATGAAGGTGCGTATATCTATTACGGTATCCGTGAACACGGCATGGCAGCAGCCATGAATGGTCTGGCGCTGCATGGTGGTGTTCTGCCTTATGGCGGCACCTTCCTGGTCTTTACCGATTACTGCCGTCCGTCGATCCGTCTTTCGGCTTTGATGAACCAGCGCGTTGTTTATGTCATGACCCATGATTCCATCGGTCTTGGCGAAGACGGCCCGACCCATCAGCCGGTTGAACATGTTGCTTCGCTGCGTGCGATGCCGAACGTCACCGTGATCCGCCCGGCGGACGCCGTCGAGACGGCAGAAGCATGGGCAATGGCAATCACCAATGAGAGCGGCCCGACCGTTCTGGCCCTGACCCGTCAGAACCTGCCGACGCTTCGTACCGACTATCGTGAAGACAACCTCGTCGCACGTGGCGGTTATGTGATTTCCGATTGCGACGGCGACCGTCAGGTCACCCTGATCGCGACCGGTTCCGAAGTTGAAATCGCAGTTGCCGCACAGGCCAAGCTGAAAGCAGACGGCATCAACGCCGTTGTTGTTTCGCTGCCAAGCTGGGAACTGTTCGACGCCCAGTCACCGGAATACCGCAAAGACGTTCTGGGCAGCGCACCGCGCGTTGCCATCGAAGCTCTTTCGGTCTTCGGTTGGGAAAAATATGTTGGCGATAACGGCAAGGTTATCGGCATGCACGGTTTCGGTGCTTCGGCACCTGCCCCGGTCCTTTACGAGCATTTCGGCATCACCGCCGATGCGCTGGTCAAAGCGGCCAAGGAACTGGTTTAATTTACAGGGCCGGATCGGTAACATGCCGATCCGGCCTTTTTTCTATGGGTTTGAAACCCTAAGCCGTGATTGATACTCCCCAGGTAGCAATCATTATAATTTTGGAGGGATGAATGGCTATTCGCGTAGCGATTAATGGTTTCGGTCGTATCGGCCGTCTTGTTCTGCGTTCTATCGTTGAAAGCGGTCGTACCGACGTCGAAGTTGTTGCCATCAACGACCTGGGTGACGTTGCCACCAACGCGCATCTTCTGAAATATGATTCAGTTCATGGCGTTCTGGCCAATGACGTCAAAGCCGAAGGCGAAAATCTGGTCATTGACGGCAAAGCCATCAAAGTTTGCTCCGAGCGCGACCCGGCGAACCTGCCGTGGGCGGCCCTGAATGTTGATATCGCATTCGAGTGCACCGGTATCTTCCTTGACGAAGCGGGTGCTGGCAAACATCTGACGGCTGGCGCAAAACGCGTTCTGATCTCTGCCCCGGCAAAGGGCGATATCAAGACCGTTGTTTACGGTGTTAACTCCGACACCCTGACGGCTGATGACGTGATCGTTTCGAACGCATCTTGCACCACCAACTGCCTTGCACCGGTTGCAGACGTCCTGAACAAAACCGTTGGCATCACCAAAGGCTTCATGACCACCGTTCACGCCTTCACCGGCGACCAGAACACCGTGGACAGCCTGCACAAAGATCTGCGCCGTGCGCGTTCGGCATCGCTTTCGATGATCCCGACCTCGACCGGTGCAGCAAAGGCTGTTGGTCTTGTTCTTCCGGAACTCAAGGGCAAACTCGATGGTACCGCCATCCGCGTTCCGACCCCGAACGTTTCCATGGTTGACCTGACCTTCGTTGCTGGTCGTGACACCACTGTTGAAGAAGTCAACGCCGCAATCAAGGAAGCAGCAAACGGCCCGCTTAAAGGCGTTCTTGGCGTTTGCGAAGCACCGCTGGTTTCGGTTGACTTCAACCACAACCCGAACAGCTCGACCTTTGATGCGACCCAGACCCAGGTTATGGACGGAAACTTCGTTCGTATTCTGTCCTGGTACGACAACGAATGGGGCTTCTCCAACCGTATGAGCGACACCGCTGTCGCCATGGCGAAATTCCTCTAAGCATCCTACATAAAAAAAGAAGGGGCAGCTTAAGCTGCCCCTTCCTCCTCCAAGCTCTAAACTTTAAGTCACATAAAGTGATTGTGCAATCTACTCAAGAACCGGTCGAATGCCTCTCTAAGAAAAGACGGCCTACCTGATAGGGGCTGCCTCTCTGGCCACTCAAGAACAAAAAGAACCACGGCACCAGTCAGTTTTTTCAACTCCCCTCTTGCTCTAGAGGAATCTGTTTTTAGGGATCTACGAACAACTGATGTATAGAATTGTTCGAGTGGGAGAGTAAGTTCTGGAACAAACTTGGTTGCTAATCCAATTACCGTCAGCATAACCAACTCAATGTCTTCGCGCTCAATAATAGAGATTATATGATCCGCACGTCTCGGCAACAAACCAGAGCTCTTGTAGTTCCCTAGGTCCTCTCCAGCTAAGTAATCAATTCTCTCCCGTATGTCCCGCAAAGCTCGTCGGGTGAACGCCGCATCATCTCCGTTCGTTGAGATAGTATTGATTGCTGACCTTAATTCTGAAATCTCAGATATAATTTCGGCGAAGCTACGATCTTCCGGATCACCACTCGACCTCAACATTTGCAAATCAATTGTTGTAGACAACGGGGTTTCAATATTCCCCGGGTCCGCCTCAATTTCCCTAATTTGCCGTTCTATTGACTCTTTCGCAGCAGCGGCACTATCCAAATCCTGATGATCGACATGAATAGTACGTGTGCCTGCTACATCAAATGGGATTCTCTCACCTTTCTGGATGATCTGCACCAGTGGTTTGCCAGTCGCATGACGTAGTGCCAACTCATAAAAGACATTAGGGTTCGTCTCCGTGAGATCCGCAATCACAAGTTGGTCAGAAATTACTCTTTCAATAACCTGACTCGTAATCAATCCAGGTTTGTCGATCTCGTCAGCACGCTGGGCTTCGTATCCGCAAGCTTCCGCAGCAGGCCTTATGATATGCTTTAGGACCTTATTTGCTCTATTGCGAGTATCTGATCCTTCCTCCCCTATCGGAGAAATCACAAAACAACTTTTCATATCACCCTCAAAGCTTTTATCTCGCTTTAAGATACTTTTCAGAGCCTAATACAATCAATAACAAATATCTTAATTAAGGCGATTTGCTTACACCTTTACTTCGACTGATCTTGCCCCTTTTGAGGCTTTAAAAGCTTTCTAAACATGCAATAATATCAGTTCGAATATCCCATTTATGACAAAAGGAACCTGACTCTTGGGCCTTCTTTTCAAGGAACTCGATTACCGGCCTACCCCGATGGGCGTTCTTATCCTGCGTCGTCGGCGCGAACTTAGTCTCGATATCGACGTCTACGAGATCAAGCTTGATGACGAATATCTGATGTCGAGCCTGTTCACCGACGCCGAGATTGCCCTTGCCGATCTGGGACTGGCAGAACTTGACCGTGATAACCTTGATGTTGTGGTCGGCGGATTGGGACTTGGCTATACCGCGAAGGCGGCCCTTGATAATCCCAAAACCGGAAAGCTGACCGTGCTTGATACCTTGCCCGAGGTCATCGAATGGCATCAGCAAGGCTTGCTACCGCTTGGCGCGCAACTTTCGAGCGATCCGCGTTGCGCGCTGGTGCATGGAGATTTCTTTGGCGCAGCCCTTTCGGAAACGGCCGGAATGAACCCGGATGCCCCCGCAACAAAACATGATGCCATCCTGCTTGATGTTGACCATTCACCGGGCAATGTTTTGCATGATGATCATAAACGCCTTTATACCAAGGATGGCCTCCAGAAACTTGCACAGCACCTTGTCCCCGGTGGTGTTTTTGCCCTGTGGTCAACCGAGTTGCCCGAACCGTGGTTTGAAGAAAACCTGTCAGCTGCCTTTGACAATATTCGTGCAGAGGTAATTACATTCCGGCATCCGTTGATTGATCGCGAAGACATCAACACAGTCTATGTTGCCCGCACCCCCTTATAACGATACGCACCCATGACGTCAGAGCTTGATCCCATCATCCGAATTCAGGGCATTTCCGGTGCAAGATCGGCATGCCGCGTTATGGGAAACCGGTCCTTCGTCCTGCTCTCACCTGAAAATGCGGCCCTTTCGCATGGTGCGCAGTGGTTCGGTGATCTGGTCACGCTGATCCGCACCGAATTCCCCGACGCCCGGTTCAAGGCAACGCTTGATTGTCGTGGACGCCTGTCGGGGGCATTGGCCGCAATCGAGATCGGCATTGATTGTGTTATCATTGATCCCCTTGACGAGGTGCAAGTCCAAAGCCTGCGCGATCTGGGGCGGCAAGCCGCATGCGCGATCCTGACAGCACATCCGGCGGCAATCGCAATTTATGAAATGGAAGATGACCGATTGCCCGACCATGAACTTGACCGGCGTTTGAAAACCAGTCTTCGATAGGCCCCTTCCCCAAGGCAATTGCCAAAAGCACCGCCAAGGGTTACATAACACGCAGGAAATCATCAGGAATTATCATTGTGAATACTGACGAACTTGCCGGTCTTTATCTTCTGACCCCGCCGAAAATCGAACTTTCTTCCTTTGGCGAGAAGCTGAAGTCCGTTCTTGATACCGGTGCGGTTGATTGCCTGCAGCTCCGCCTTAAAGACGTCAGCGACGATGAAATCCGCAAGGCGATTGATACCATCCTTCCGATGTGTAACGACCGCGACATTCCGCTGATCCTTAATGACCGTCCGGATCTTGCCAAAAAATCGGGCTGCGACGGCGTTCATGTTGGCGAGGAAGACGCCAGCTATGACGAGGCGCGCGCGATTATGGGCGAAGAGCATATTGTCGGTGTTTCCTGCTATGACAGCCGCCACCGCGCGATGATCCTTGGCGACAAGGGTGCTGACTACGTTGCATTTGGTGCGTTCTATCCGACCGAAACCAAAGAAGCCAAAACCAGCGTCACGCCGGAAATCCTTGAAATCTGGACGACCTTTACCACCGTCCCTTGCGTTGCAATTGGCGGAATAACCGCCGAAAACCTTGGCCCTATTGTGTTGGCCGGGGCTGATTTCATCGCAGTGACCGGTGGTGTCTGGAACCATCCCGACGGGCCCGAGGCCGGGGCAAAGGCGATCAAGGCAGCGATTGCGGCCACTGCAATCTGATTGCGCAATCCGTCATAAAGATATTGGGTGACAACCGGTTGGCCTAAGCCATGCGGGAATGACAGGCTGTCATGCACGACAACCCTGATCAATCTGCTTGCAGCAAAAACGCCAAACTGGTACTTAACGCACCTTAAATGGGGCAAGTGCCCCTTATTGCATTGTGAATCTGTGATCTGAAAGAACGGTTGGTGCCATGAAAATCAACGGCAACGAAATCCGTCCGGGTAACCTTATCGAACATAAAGGTGCCCTGTGGCGTGCAGTAAAATGCCAGGCTGTGAAGCCGGGTAAAGGCGGTGCTTTTAACCAGGTTGAACTTAAAGACATTCGTACCGGCACCAAGCTGAACGAACGTTTCCGTGCATCGGAAACTGTCGAAAAGGTTCGCCTTGAGCAGAAAGAATACACCTACCTGTTTGCCGATGGTGACATGATCACCTTCATGGACAGCGAAACCTACGATCAGATCACGATTAATGCTGACCTTGTTGGCGAACCGGCTGTTTATCTTCAGGATGGCATGGTTGTTACCATCGAATCCTTCGAAGGCGAGCCGCTTGGCGTGACCCTTCCGGAACATGTTGTCTTCCAGATTGTTGAAGCCGACGCCGTTGTCAAAGGTCAGACCCAGTCTTCTTCTTTCAAACCAGCCGTTCTTGAAAACGGTGTTCGTGTGATGGTGCCCCCGCATATTGAATCGGGTACCCGCATCGTCGTGAACACGGTTGAAGGCACCTATATCGAGCGTGCCAAGGACTAAGGGCGTTATCCGCTCTCTGGTTTAGGGTTTTTGCCCTCCCTTTAATTCAAACACCGGGAGATATGCCGTGCGAGGCGCCGCCCGTCGTTCTGCGAATATCAACGTTATGTACAAGGCTGTTGAAAAAGCAGCCTATGGACTGAAACGCGACTTCGGTGAAGTCGAAAACCTTCAGGTGTCGATGAAAGGCCCGGCAGATTTCGTATCTGCGGCTGATCACCGTGCCGAGAAACGCCTGCGTGAAGAGCTGGAACGTTCCCGTCCGGGTTACGGCTTCCTGCTTGAAGAAGGCGGTGAGGTCAAGGGATCCGATCCGGAACATCGCTGGATCATCGACCCGCTTGATGGCACCACCAACTTCCTGCATGGCATTCCGCATTTTGCCATTTCGGTTGCCCTTCAGAAGGGGGACGAAATCATCGCTGGCATGATCTATGACGTTGCCAAGGATGAGTGCTTCTGGGCGGAAAAAGGCCTTGGTGCGTTTCTTGACAACCGTCGCCTGCGTGTTTCCGGCCGCCGTCGTATGAACGAATGCGTTCTGGCTTGTGGCGTTCCCCATCTTGGCCATGGCGATCATGCTGCCTTCGAAAAACAGCTGCATTCGGTCATGGATCGTTGTGCAGGTGTTCGTCGCATGGGTGCTGCATCTCTTGATCTGGCTTATGTCGCAGCAGGCCGTTACGATGGCTACTGGGAGTCCCACATCAATGCGTGGGATATCGCAGCAGGTCTTCTGATCGTGACCGAAGCTGGTGGCTATGTCCGCGATATTAACGGTGGTACCAACATGCTTGGCACCGGTAGCGTCGTTGCTGCCAACGACTATATCCAGCCGGTTCTGGCTAAAACGCTGAAGAAAGCGATCACGGACTAACATCCCGCTTTTATTACCGTTTTTTGAAAGGGGCACTTCGGAATTTACCGAAGTGCCCCTTTTGCTTTATCGGTCAAAGCGGTTGTCCATTACCTGTCTCTAAGCTATGGTGCTTGGTACTGAGTGGCCTTTGAACGGGCTGCCAGACAACAGGGGCGGCATTCGGTAAATTTTTGCGGGTGCCTAACGATCGACACAAAACTGTGTGAAAAAGAAAAACGTTATAAAACGATTTCAAACACAGGGTATTAAGGGGCCTGCGATTTGATGAAGGGGTATTCCAATATTTCCGTGCTTGCGATGGCAGCTGCACTGGGAACCGGCGTGTTCTATGGCAGTGACGCATCCGCACAGCAATACTCCCCCGTCTCGGTTGATAATAGCGTACAGGTAAACTGGGATGTCGCAGACGGGTTTGGCGATCAGCCGACCGTGCCGCAATATCTTTCGCCAACCGTTTCGCGCGAACATATCGTGATGCCCGGTGGAGATCTGATTTACCCGGAAACCAGACCGAAATCCGAGTTCCTTGCAGGCGACCAGTTCGCCGGTGCCAGGGCAGCGAGCAGCGATGACATCGGTTATGAAACCGTTGTGATTGATGGTGCAGGCAGTGGCAACGCATTTCCAAGCCGATCCGAATTTTATGGCGTTCCGGGCGTGAGTGCATCGGCGGCAATGGATGATGGTGCAAACCAGACCATTGCCCTGCAACAGCCTGAACCGACGTCTGCGCCGCGCAGCAAACCGGCCGCACCGGTTATGGCAGAAAGCAGCGCATCAAATACGCCAACGCCCTTGACCAAACCGGCGCCGGAACCTGCACCTGCGGCACCGACCATGGCAGCAGCACCGGTTGTAGCCCCGACTGCAGCGCCGGCGGCCGAAACAGCCGAAGTTATTGAACCGCCAAAGGCCCCGCCGCTTCTGTCCGAGGACAGCGCAGCCCCCGCCGCACCAAGTGCGCCAGTAGTTGAACCGATCGCCAAAAGCACCGAAGTTCCGCCTGCACCGGCACCCTCACCTGATACGACCCAGTCTGCACCGGCGATGGCCGAAGCCGCACCGAAAGCCGAACCGGCACCTGCACCGCAACCAGTTGCTGAGGAAGCCGCTATTCCGCCCGCAAGCACTGCACCGGCACCGATGCCTGCAAGTGGTGGCGATGAATACAGCCTAGGCTTTGCCGCCGACAGCTTTGAACTCAGCAGTCAGGCAAGAAGCGAGCTTGATCAGGTGATCGCCGCCATGAACAAAGATGACAGCCTTCGCATTCAGCTTCAGGCCTATGCGCAGGGTGACGGGGCGAATGCGTCAAAGGCGCGTCGACTGTCGCTTTCGCGTGCACTTCAGGTCCGTTCCTATCTGATCGATCAGGGCGTGCGCTCCACGCGCATTGATGTTCGTGCCCTTGGCTCGAACGTTCCATCCGGCCCTGCTGATCGCGTCGATATCAAAACCGTTCAACGCTAGGATTAATCCGTCATGAGCAGTCATTCGGCCAATGGTGCAGGCACGGTCCTGCCCATTACCAAACCCGGAAGTTATCTGACACGTATGGCAATCTTTGTTGCCATTATCGTCGGGGTCGGCGCATTGCTGTTCCCTACATTGTCTGATGCCTTTATGGCCAATGCTGTTCTCAATGGTCTGATCCTTGGCGTGTTTGTGGTCGGGGTTGTTTATACCTTCCGCATGGCGGCAAGCCTGTCACCGGAAGTAACCTGGATCGAGGATTTCCGTCGGTCACGTCCGGGCCTGACATCACAGGTTCCGCCGAAACTTCTGGCTCCGATGGCCAGCATGATGGCCGAACAGCGCCGTGATCGTCCGCAGCTTTCGACCACATCGACCCGGACGATCCTTGATTCCATTCGTTCGCGCCTTGATGAGAGCCGCGAATTGTCGCGCTATGTGGTGGGACTTCTGGTGTTCCTTGGCCTGCTCGGCACGTTCTGGGGCCTGCTTCAGACCGTCAACTCGGTCGCGGATGTCATTGGGAATGTCAATGTCGGCAGCGGGTCGAACCTTGATCTCTGGTTCTCCGATCTTAAGGAAGGCCTGTCTGAACCGCTAAGTGGTATGGGCACAGCGTTTTCGTCATCACTGTTTGGTCTGGCAGGGTCGCTTGCCCTTGGTCTTCTTGATATGCAGGCAGGCCAGGCACAGAACCGTTTCTTCAATGATCTTGAAGAATGGCTTTCAAGCTTTACCCGTCTGGGTTCGGGCAGCGCACTTTCGGATGGCGAACAATCGGTTCCGGCCTATCTTTCGGCCCTGATCGAACAGATGGCTGACAATATGGAAGGCTTGCAGAACTCGATCCAGCGTTCTGAAAGCTCGCAGATCAAGTCGCATAACACCCTGATTGATCTTGCTGACAAATTGTCGACCCTCACCGATCAGATGAAAGCCGAGCAGCAATTGATGGTCAAGCTGGCCGAAAACCAGATGCATCTGAAACCGGTTCTTGATCAACTTGCAGACTCCATGAAAATGGGCAGCTTTGGCATTGATGACAACACGCGTGCGCATATCCGTTCGCTTGATAACCAGTTGAGCCGTGTCGCCGAAGAACTGACCATCGGCCGCCAGCAATCCACACAGGAAATCAGAAGCGAAATCAAACTTCTGGCCCGCACCATCGCCGCCATCGCCGAGGAGGGCTGATCGCATGATCGGGCTTTCGCGCCGTCGTAACCGCGATGTAAATACCTGGCCGGGCTTTGTTGACGCGCTGGCAACATTGTTGATGGTGATCATCTTTCTTTTGATGATCTTCGTGATTGCGCAGGTCTATCTTGGCGCGGCTCTTTCGGGTCGTGATGAAGCGCTGAGTGATTTGACCGCACAGGTCAATGAACTGACCAATCTTTTGTCGCTTGAACGTGGAAATAACCAGCGGATGGAACTGGAACTGACCCAGTTGACCACTGAACTTTCCAACACCAGTGACCAGCGTGATGATCTTAAGGCGCGCGCGGCTGCATTGGCGACGCAGCTTTCTGATGCCAAGCTTTCGGCTGACGAGATCGAGAAAAAGCTTCTGGCTGCCCTTGCCTCACTTGAAGACAAGGAAACCGAGCTTTCCGAACTGCGCAGCAACAGCGAAGAAAAAATATCGGATCAGGATGCCCGTATCGAAGAACTTTCTGCCCTTCTGGCATCGCGTGCGGCCGAACTGGAAACCCAGAAAAACCTGAGCACCGAGGCACAGGCACAGGTTGCCGCGCTGAACCAGCAGATGCTGGCACTGCGCCAGCAATTGCAGAAAATCGAAGCAGCCCTTGAAGCATCCGAACGTGAAAATGCCGACAAGCAAGCCCAGATCGTCAATCTGGGGCAGCGCCTGAACGCGGCATTGGCGACCAAGGTCGCGGAATTGCAGCGATACCGGTCAGAATTCTTTGGCCGCCTGCGCGAGGTCCTTGGCGACCGTCAGGATATCCGTGTGGTTGGCGATCGCTTTGTCTTCCAGTCAGAAGTCCTGTTTGCATCGGGTTCTGCGGATCTGGGCGAAGGCGGTCAGGAACAGCTCGCCAAACTTGGCGAGACGCTTAAAACCATTGCGGCGGATATCCCCGACGATATTGACTGGGTCATGCGCGTTGACGGCCACACTGACAAGGTACCGATCCGGAACCTGAAATTCGCATCGAACTGGGAACTTTCAGCCGCGCGCGCCATCTCGGTGGTCAAGTTCCTGATTGATCAGGGTGTTCCGCCAAATCGTCTGGTTGCAGCGGGCTTTGGTGAATATCAGCCCCTTGATAACCGCGATGATGAAATCGCCTATCGCCGAAACCGGCGTATCGAGTTCAAAATCACCGAGCGCTGATCAAAAAAACATAACCACGCATAAAGGTCCCGAGCCAAGAGCTTCGGGACCTTTATTTTTGTGGTGAAATCAAGAACTTCCCGCTAGGTTCGAAAACCGCGCCATCGCGCAACTCAGAATAGTCAGATGTCGGAGCCATCATGCTGCGGGATATTTCGCCTCAAAGTATTTTCATGGGCCTTTTGGCCGGTTTTGTCGGGTTTGCCAGTTCATTTGCAGTTGTCCTACAGGGATTGACTGCCGTCGGGGCATCGCCCGAACAGGCGGCGTCCGGGCTTATGGCACTTTCGGTTTCGATGGGTCTATGTGCGATCGTCCTGTCATTCAAAACCCGCATGCCGATCAGCATTGCATGGTCAACGCCCGGAGCAGCACTTTTGGCAACGTCCGGAGCAGTTGACGGGGGATTTGCCGTTGCTGTCGGTGCCTTTATCGTTTGTGCGATCCTGATCGTTATAAGCGGTGTCTGGCGTCCATTGGGCCGCGCGGTCGCGGGCATCCCTGCCCCGCTGGCCAATGCGATGCTGGCCGGTGTTCTGCTGGGACTTTGCCTTGCGCCGGTCAAGGCCGTTGCCTTTAATCCATTGCTTGGTCTGCCAATTGCTGTTGCCTGGCTGGTGGTCGGGCGTTTCAATCGTCTATTGGCGGTTCCTGCGGCTCTTCTGGCCTTTATTGCCGTCATGATCTTTGGCGTGGAGTTTCCGGAAAACGCCCTTGCCGATCTTGGTAACTCAATCGCCCCGCCGGTCGAGTTTGTCATACCGGAATTCACGTTAAGCGGCCTGATCGGTATTGCCCTGCCACTGTTCATTGTCACCATGGCATCGCAGAATATTCCGGGAACGGCTGTTTTGCGGGCCAATGATTATGATACACCGCCGGGTCCTCTTTTCACCGTAACCGGTATCTTTTCACTATTGTCCGCGCCATTTGGCGGACATGCGGTTAATCTGGCAGCAATTACGGCGGCCCTTTGTGCAGGCAAGGACGCCCATCCTGACCCATCAAAACGCTACTGGGCAACAATTTCGGGCGGTGTTTTCTATATCGTCTTCGGATTGCTTGCCGGCCTGGTCACCGCCTTTGTCAGTCTGGCACCAAGCATCCTTATCGAAGCAGTTGCCGGGCTTGCCCTGATCGGGGCTTTTGCCGGATCAACCGTTGCCGCCTTCAAGGAAGAAGATGGCCGCGAAGCTGCGGCTGTGACCTTTATCGTTACGGCCGCCGGACTGACATTCTACGGGATTTCAGGTGCGTTCTGGGGGCTGCTGGCTGGGGGGCTGATTTATCTGCTGACCCACCTTGGGAAACGAAAGACCTGACCCAAAAAACAAAAGCCCGGTATACGCAATGCCGGGCTTTTGTCGTTTTATCGTGGCGATCAAACAGCCTTTGACGCAGGCTTTTCATCGCCATCTTCTTGCGTGACGGAGGCGACGGAGACCAGCGGCGCCTTAAACAGATCACTCATCGCGTCATATTGCGACAGGAAGACTTTCCCGGTCAGTTCATCAAGAAAATGGGCACATTTCAGGCGATCCATCACCGGGCCCTTGACCTCGGACAGATGAAGGGTGATCCCCATTTCATCCAGTCTGTGATTGATCGCTTCAAGCGATTCAAGGGCACTCAGATCAATCTCGTTGATCGCCGAACACATCAGAATGACATGCTTGAGCCGGTCATCACCGACTACACGATCAAGGATGTAATCTTCAAGGAAACGGGCATTGGCGAAATACAGGCTTTCGTCAATCCGGATTGTCAGAACCGAGGGATCAGTGATCACTTTGTGGCGTTTGATATTGCGGAAATGCTGGGTACTCGGAACCAGACCGACCTCCGCAATATGTGGACGCGATGTCTTGTAAAGGAACAAACCAATCGACAGCACCACCCCGGACGTCACACCGACCTCAACCCCGAAACCAAGGGTCAGAAGAATGGTTGCCAGAACCGCAACGAAATCCGCCTTGGAATAGCGCCAACTGGTTTTAAGGATCGAGAAATCCACAAGCGACAGCACCGCCACAATGATGGTTGCAGCCAGAGTTGCCTTTGGCAGGAAATAAACCAGCGGGGTCAGCGCAATCGCAGCAATCGCAAGACCAACTGCGGTAAAGGCCCCGGCAGCAGGCGTTTGGGCACCGGCATCAAAATTCACGACAGAGCGCGCAAAGCCCCCGGTTACCGGATAGCCACCGGTAAAAGCGGCACCAAGGTTTGCCGCGCCAAGACCGATCAGTTCCTGATCCGGATTGATCCGCTGACGACGTTTTGCAGCCAGCGTCTGGGCCACAGAGATCGATTCAACAAAACCGATCACCGAAATCAGAAGTGCCGGAATCAGAAGATCGGAAACCAGACCAATCGAAAAATCCGGCATGGTCAGTGGTGGCAGGCTTTGCGGTACATCTCCAACGATTTTCACCCCGGCATCCGCAAGCTGGAATTTCCAGACCGCCAATGTCGTCACCACGACGGCAGCAACCGGCCCCGCCTTTGTTATGACATCGGCAAGACGTGCACCAACGCCGATCTTGCGCAAGGCAGGTTTGAGCCCCTTGCGAACCCAGAACAGAAATACGGTCGCCATCCCGCCGATCAGCAACGTGATCAGGTTGGTCGATGGCAGATGGTCGACCAGCGACATCACCATTTCCCAAAGGTTATGACCACCGGCATTCACACCCAGAATATGCTTGAGCTGACTTGCGGCAATGAGGATGCCCGATGCCGTGATAAAACCCGCGATTACCGGATGAGACAGAAAGTTCGCAAGGAAACCAAGCTTGAACACCCCCATCGTCAGCAAAATGGCACCGGACAAAGCCGCCAGTGTCAGGGCAGCAACGGCATAGCCCATGGTTCCCGTTTGGGCGACATTGCCGATGGCGGCCGCCGTCATCAGGGAAACGACGGCAACCGGCCCGACGGCAAGCGCGCGGCTGGTTCCGAAGATCGCATAGAGAATGATCGGTACAATCGATGCATATAACCCCGCCTCGGGTGGCAAGCCTGCCAGAAGCGCATAGGCCAGCGATTGCGGGATCAGCATGATCGTCACAATGATGGCAGCGACCATGTCATTCCCGAACGCGGTCCGATCATAGCGCCGCCCCCAATCCAGGACGGGAATATATTTTACAAACGACTTCAAAAGCATCGATTGATCTCTTCGATCAGAGTTAATCGGGGGTGACAAGCGCCCCCGACATCATTGGTCAGTTGGCAGAAATCTTTTCCGGCTTTGCCATCCATTCCTTGCCGCGCAGCATCGCTTTCCAATAAATCGGAGGCAGGATCTTTTCCTTAAGCAACCATGCAAGGCGTGACGGATGCGTGCCATCAATCAGCCATTTCGGGAAGGATGGTCGCAGTGCGCCGCCATATCCGAACTCGGCCAGAACGATCCGGCCACGCTCGACCGTAAGCGGACAGGAACCGTAACCGTCATATTGTGCAATCGGTGATTTGCCATCGATATCGGCGACAACATTTTCCGCAACAACAGGTGCCTGCTTGCGCGCAGCGGCGGCCGTTTTGGCGTTGGGTGCATTCATCACATCGCCAAGCGACCAGATATTGGCAAAGGTTTTATGACGCAGCGTTGACTGATCAACATCGACCCATCCCGCAGCATCCGCCAGCGGTGACACCCGGATAAAGTCCGGTGCGACTTGCGGCGGGCAGACATGGATCATATCAAAGGATTTCTCGACCCGCTGGACCGCGCTATCTGGTTTGACCACATCAAACCAGGCCTTTTTCGCAACACCGTCAATCGCCACAAGATTGTGGAAGAAATTCAGTTCTGCGCCATAACGGTCGATGTATTTCTCAAGTGCCGGAACATAGTCCTTTACGCCGAACAACACGCCACCGGCGTTATAAAACCCGATATTGATGTTGTTGATCGCACCATTGCGATACCAGTGATCGCCCGACAGATAGAGCGCCTTTTGCGGGGCACCGGCGCATTTGATCGGCATCGGGGGCTGTGTAAACACCGCCTCGCCTTCACGCATCGACGATACCAGTTCCCACGTGTAAGGCGCCAGATCATAGCGATAGTTCGACGTCACACCATTGCGGCCCAATGTCTCGACCAGACCTTCAATACGATGCCAGTCAAGTTTCAGCCCGGGACAGACGATCAGACGGCCATACTTAACCACCCGGCAACCATCAAGAACGATGGCATCATCCTTTGGCTCAAATGCAGCAACAGCCGCCTTGATCCAGTGAACACCCTTCGGGATCAGTGATCCCATCGTCTGTGCCGTGGTGCTTGCATCAAAGACACCACCGCCCACCATCGTCCAGCCCGGCTGATAATAATGGATGTCGGCCGGATCAATGATTGCAATTTCAAGCCCCGAACGGCGGGCCTGCAAACTTGACGCAACGGAAATCCCAGCAGCCCCGCCACCGACAATAACGACATCGTAGCGGGCATCGCCATTATCGGTCGGGGTTTTGCCACCATTAACGATACGGCGAACAACGCCGCCCATGTCATAGCCTGCGGCCTTGGTTGCGCGCAGAATTTCACTGGCACCAAGACGGGTCGCCTGACTTAGCGACCAGAGCGTTGCCGATCTGGTTCCGGTCCGGCAATAGGCAAATACCGGTTTTGGCAATGCATCAAGCGCCTGACCAAAATCATCGGCATCACGATCACTTACCTTTCCCGACACAATCGGAAGATAGCGTGCTTCCAGTCCTGCCTTGACAGCGGCTCTGGCAACTTCGTCGAAGGTCGGCTGATCCGCGCCTTCGCCATCCGGCCGGTTACAAATGATCGACCGAAAGCCAAGTTTGGCGATCTCGCTGACATCATCTGGCGTGATTTGCGGACTGACCGAAATCCCGTCACTGATCTTTCTGGTATCCATGGGTGATCCTCCCGACAATTACAGGCCGTTGACCGGCACTTTAAGAACCTGATGACCGCTTTCATCGGTTGGCAGTCGTCCCGCACGCATATTGACCTGAAGAGACGGAATGATCAGACGCGGCATATCAAGCTGCGCGTCGCGCTCGGTACGGAAGGCGATGAACTCTTCGCGGGTTTTGTTGTTACCAACATGAATGTTGTTCTGCTTTTCCTCGCCGACCGTTGTTTCCCAACGGATTTCCCGGCCATTCGGACCATAGTCATGGCACATGAACAAACGCATATCGTCTGGCAGCGCGAGCAATTTCTGAATGCTGTCATAGAGAGTTCCCGCATCCCCGCCGGGGAAGTCAGCACGTGCTGAACCACCGTCCGGCATGAACAATGTATCGCCCACAAAGGCGGCATTACCCATGACATGGACCATGCATGCCGGCGTGTGTCCCGGCGTGTAGATCGCAAAGCAGGTCATCGAACCGACCTGATAGGTGTCGCCATCTTCGAACAGACGATCGAACTGGCTGCCATCACGCTGGAACTCGGTGCCTTCGTTGAACACCTTGCCAAAGGTGTCCTGCACAACGGTGATTTGTGAACCAATGCCAAGCTGGCCACCCAGCTTTTCCTGAATATATGGCGCTGCCGAGAGGTGATCGGCATGAACATGGGTCTCGATAATCCATTCAAGCTTGAGATCATTTTCCCTGATGAAGGCAATGATCTTGTCAGCATGGTCGAAGCTGATCCGGCCTGCCGCATAGTCAATGTCCATCACGGAATCAACAACAGCACAGGCGTTGCTTTCCGGGTCCTTGACCACATAGCTGATCGTGTTGGTATCAGGATCAAAGAATGCTGATACGACTGGATTTACAGACATGTTTACCGGGTAATCAGGCATAATTCCTCCTAAACAGTACGGCCTGCAAGTTGTGGTTCACAGCGCAGGACAGACAAGGTTGGGATGAGCCCTGTTCGGTGCTTTTCCGAACAAATCATCATGTTATGCTGTTCATTTTATGCATTCTGGCCTGGGTGTTCAGTGACCTTGTCACCAAACAACGAAACATCATGATGTATTAATAAAAATATCCTGCAAAAGCCGGAAAACATTGCGACATCAGCTTTTTGCAAGCTTGCCGATCTCGTCACGGTCGATCAGTCTTATTGTGCCACGGGTTTGCTCAATCCAGCCGCGCCGCTGGAATTCCTGTAATTGCCGCGACACGACTTCGCGGGCTGTTCCCAGTTCGACTGCCAGCTTCTGGTGGGTTGAAAGTACTGTGTCCTCAGCCCCACAAAGTTCAATCAGCTTCTGTGCCAGTCGGATATCAAGTCTGCGAAAGGCAATTTCCTCGATCACAACAAACAGGTCGGTGATGCGTTTGGAATAGGCGGTGAACACAAACTGTCGAAACTCGATGGAATCAGACACCAGTTTGTCAAAGGCTGCTCTGGGTATTGCGACGGCGCGGGTCTGTGTCTCGGCGATACCCTCTGCGGAATAGTCCTCATAGGCCAGAAGGCAGGCGGTGGTCAGGACGCAACTTTCCCCGGCATGCACCCGATATAAAACAATTTCGCGTCCGGCATCTGACGTTTGCTGTACCCGAACGGTTCCTTCGAGCAATAACAACAAATTTTCCGGCGACTTTCCCGGGCCAAAAATGACCGTATTGGCCGGAACCGTAACGATCTTGCTTTCTTCAAGGAGATAGTTTCGAATGGCGTCAGGCAAACGCGAAAGACCCTGAAACTGGTCAATCCAACTCACGATCCTGATCCCCCTGTTTAGCGTACAACTATTGATCGCTCATTTTAATGCGACCAATAATACATTCAAGTTGTGTAAAACGAATTTCCCCCTGATGCAACCTTGCAGTCCATTCCCCCATGCCATTTGACGCAATCCGGACATAAAAAAGGGCAGCACCCACGCACTGCCCTCTTTCGCATCCTCTATCCCTGGCAAGTGCTATTCCGCCTTGCTGGGAGGAATGATCAAATTCCCTGCAGGATCAATTTCCCAAAACGGGTTAAAGGCAATCTCCCAGGCATGTCCGTCAGGATCACGGAAATAGCCGGAATAACCACCCCAGAAAACTTTCTCGGCCGGTTTCTGAATTTTTGCTCCGGCCTTCTCTGCATCGGCCATGACCAGATCGACTTCTTCTTCGCTGCGCGCGTTATAGGCCAGGGTCAGCCCCGCAAATGTCGCACCGGTATCATCATCAAAATGCCCATCCTTTTTCAGGTCTTCCCGACCGAAAAGACCAAGTGCCAGACCATTGGACAACTGATAGAAAACCACCTGGCCTTCGACCATCTCGGTCATTTGCCAGCCAAGGCCGTCCTCGTAAAAGCGGCGTGACCGGTCCAGATCGGCCACCCCCAAAGTAATCAGCGATACACGCTGTTCCATATTATGCTCCTCGGTGTCAGAGCACCCAAAACCCGTGCCACTTTAACACGGTCCTTTTGTGTATCCGAGCCCGGACTCGACATGCCGTGAAGTTTCGCACCGCAACAAAGACGCAATTATATTGCGCGTAAATCGGTACTGAAATAAGTAAATAATAAGTTGACCCAACGTCAACCGATGCAATCAGGCGTTTTACGCATTGCGATGCGAGTTCACTTTGAAAAAAGGTCAGTATTCATTACCATTCTTGTATCCGGTATCTGTCCCGCAAGCTGTCACCGGATGAAAGACAAACAGGTCATACCGAAACACTGCAATAACACCCATATCAATAAATGCAGTGCGAACGGCCCGAAATGACCCCGCATATCAGAGAGATCCCAAGGGAGACCGGTCATGGCACAATTGGCGGCAATCAGCCTGGACGACAAATATACGCTCGAAGAAGGTCGTGTTTACCTGACGGGTATTCAGGCGCTGGTACGCTTGCCCCTGATGCAGCGCCAATTGGATGCGCGCGCGGGGTTGAATACTGCTGGCTGCATTTCAGGCTATCGCGGATCGCCGCTGGGTGGCCTTGATCAACAGCTTTGGCGTGCCAAGAAATTCCTGACCAAACAGCAAATCGAATTTCAGCCCGGTGTGAATGAAGACCTGGCTGCGACCGTCGTCTGGGGCAGCCAACAGGTGAATATGTATAAAGACGCCAAATATGATGGCGTCTTTGGCATGTGGTATGGCAAGGGCCCAGGTGTTGACCGGTCGGGTGACGTGTTCAAGCATGCCAACCATGCTGGCACCTCAAAACATGGCGGTGTTCTGGTTCTGGCCGGGGATGACCACAGTTGCAAATCATCCACCCTGCCCCATCAGACCGAATATGCCTTTATCGATGCGCAGATCCCGGTTCTGAACCCGTCAGGTGTGCAGGATATTCTTGATTTCGGTCTTCATGGCTGGGCGATGAGCCGCTATTCCGGCTGCTGGGTGGCAATGAAAACCATCGCAGAAACGGTCGAAAGTTCGGCCGCTGCCGATGTTGCGCCGGATCGCATCACCCCGATCATTCCCGAAGATTTTGCGATGCCCGAAGGTGGTCTTCACATCCGTTGGCCTGATACGCCAAAGGAACAGGAACACCGCCTGATGAAATACAAGCTATATGCCGCACTGGCATATGCGCGCGCCAACAAGCTCAATAAAACCGTGATCGACAGCCCGAATGCCCGTATCGGCATTATTACTGCGGGCAAGGCTTATCTTGATGTCATGCAGGCCTTTGACGATCTCGGCATTTCCGAAGCCGATGCTGCCAAGATCGGTATTCGCGTTTTGAAAGTCGGCATGAGCTGGCCACTTAACCGCGATGACGTTCGCGAATTTGCCATGGGGCTGGAGGAAATCATCGTCGTCGAGGAAAAACGCGCGGTGATGGAAAACCAGGTCAAGGAACAGCTTTATAACTGGCGCGAAGATGTGCGCCCGACGGTGATCGGCAAGTTCGACGAAAAAGGCGAATGGATCCTGCCATCCATGGATGAACTGACCCCGGCCCGGATTGCTGTGGTTCTGGCCGAACGCATCAAGCGTTTCTATGACAGCCCGGCCATCCATGAACGCATCAACTGGCTTGCTGAAAAAGAAAAGGAAATCGCCGAACCGCGCCCGGATGTCGCGCGTATTCCATGGTTCTGCCCGGGGTGCCCGCATAACAGTTCAACCAAGGTGCCCGAAGGCAGCCGCGCCATGGCCGGTATCGGTTGCCATTACATGGTCAACTGGATGGATCGATCCACCGAAACCTTTACCCATATGGGCGGCGAAGGTGCGACATGGATCGGCCAAGCCCCGTTCACCCACACAAAGCACGTTTTCCAGAACCTTGGCGATGGCACCTACTATCACTCCGGCTCGCTTGCTGTGCGGGCAGCCGTCGCGTCAGGCGTCAATATCACTTACAAAATCCTGTTTAACGACGCAGTTGCCATGACCGGCGGGCAGCCGGTTGATGGTCCGCTTACGGTTCCGCAGATCACCCGTCAGATGTTTGACGAAGGTGCCAAACGCATCATCGTCTTGTCAGACGAGCCTGAAAAATATCCGATGGGCGCGGACTTTGCGCCGGGTGTCGACATCCGTCATCGTGACGAGCTTGATAATACGCAGAAAGAGCTTCGTGAAATCGAAGGCGTTACGATCCTGATCTTTGATCAGACCTGTGCGGCCGAAAAACGCCGTCGCCGGAAGCGCAAACTGATGGTTGATCCGCCCAAGCGCGTGTTCATCAACGATCTGGTGTGCGAGGGCTGTGGCGATTGCGGTGAAAAATCCAACTGTCTTGCCGTTGTCCCGGTTGAAACCGAGTTTGGCCGTAAACGTGCGATTGACCAGTCCGCATGTAACAAGGATTTCTCTTGCCTGAATGGCTTCTGCCCGAGCTTTGTGACCATCGAAGGCGGTTCGCTCCGCAAGCCTGAAGCAGCCGCAAAGGGCGACAAAACAGGTGATGCCGTTTTTGCCAGCCTGCCACGTCCGACCTTGCCGGATATCAATGATCCATGGTCCGTGCTGATCACCGGTGTTGGTGGTACGGGCGTTGTCACCATTGGCGCATTACTTGGCATGGCCGCCCACATCGAAGGCAAAGGCATTGTCGGCCTTGATATGGCCGGTCTTGCCCAGAAAGGTGGTGCTGTGGTCAGCCATATCCGTTTTGCCAATGACCAGAGCAAACTGCATGCCGCGCGTATTCCGGCGGGTGAAGCAAACGTGGTTCTGGGCTGTGATCTTTTGGTGGCGGCAAGTTTTGAGGGCCTTGCCAAGATGCGCCGCAACTTCACCCAGGCAGTAATTAATACCCATGAAACCGTCACCGGTGCCTTTACCCGCAATCCGGACTTCCAGCTCAGAACCAACGAGCATATGAAAGTCATCAACGATGCCTGCGGGGCGGATGCGGTTCATTTCGTTGAGGGCAGCGACATTGCCACCCGTCTGATGGGCAACTCGATTGCAACCAACCTGTTCATGCTTGGTGTTGCCTGGCAGCGTGGCCTGATCCCGATCAGCGAAGAAGCCCTGATGCAGGCGATTGAACTTAACGCCGTTGCTGTGGACATGAACAAGCAGTCCTTCCATTGGGGCCGCCTTTATGCCCATGATCCCAAACGCGTCATCGAAGTCGTCGGTCCGAACGAAACCGAAGCCCATCCGATTGCAACCGACCTTTCCGAAATCGTTGCCAAACGCCGGTCCTTCCTGACCGATTATCAGAACGCGGCCTATGCCGATCGTTTTGTTGCATTGGTCGATAAAGTCAGAGCTGCGGAAAAACGGCTTGGGGACGGAGACGAACTGTCGCGGACGGTAGCCAAATATTACTTCAAACTGCTGGCCTATAAGGACGAATACGAAGTTGCCCGTCTTTACACGGACCCGGCGTTCCTGAAGAAAGTGGCAAAGAATTTTGCAGGCGATTACAAAATCCACTTCCATCTTGCACCGCCTGCCATTGCCAAACAGGACCCGGAAAGCGGTCAGCTTAAAAAGTCCACCTATGGTCCCTGGATGATGAGTGCGTTTCGTGTTCTTGCGAAATTCAAGTTCCTGCGCGGAACCGCACTTGATCCGTTCGGACGCACCCATGAACGCAAGATGGAACGCCAGCTGATTGCCGATTACGAGAAACTCGTGACCGAGGTCATTGATGGCCTGAATGCGGATAATGCCCGTATTGCCAATGCCCTGCTTGCCCTGCCCGAACAGATCCGTGGCTATGGCCACATCAAGGATGGCAATATCGACAAGGTCAAAAAGCGCGAGGCAGAATTGATCGAACAATTCCGCAACCCGCCAGAACACCTTAAGGCGGCGGAATAACCCCGTTGATCAACAAAGGCCCTGAACATATTTCAGGGCCTTTTGTTTTGAACCCGATCAGGTGATGAACACCGCATCACCTCCCCCACCCTGAAGACGGGTAGCGGCGGTTTGACCAAACGAAATCAGAAGCTTTTTGCGCCTTGCGGCCGAAAGTGAGCATTCCTCACATTGACGAATGATCGCGGCTTCATATCGATCTGCAACGATCAAACCAACATTTCCAGGGATCAGTTCCTTTGGAAACTCCATCGGCACGGCAAAGAAAAACCGGTCGCAATAATCAAGATAGCTTTCCCATTTCTGATCGACCCGGAAATCCTCCACAGAAGATTTGACCTCAACCGCCCACAACTCCCCCTTGGCCCCCAATGCCAAAACATCCAGCCCCCGACCATTACCCAGACGCAGCTCTGTCAAACAGGCCATCTGATGATGATACAAAAGCCGACAGACACCGTCTGTGACTTCAGATGTGATTTGGGGGCGGGTTCTTGTTTCCATGGCGAAATCTTACAAAAACAAAAGCCCGCTCGAAAGCGGGCTTCATGGGATCGTGTATGTCTACTGACAAAAAGTGTCAGCTCATGCCCAGTGCGCGTTTGTAAACCTCGAGGATTTCTTCCTGTTCGGTGCGCTCGTGGTCCTCCATTTTGCGCAGGCGGATGATCTGGCGCAGGATTTTCACGTCATAGCCCAATGCCTTGGCTTCGCCATAGACTTCCTTGATGTCAGCCATCAGGTTGGCTTTTTCTTCTTCGAGGCGTTCGATACGCTCTACATAGCTCGCAAGCTGATCGGCTGCGATACCACCGACTTCGGTCATCAATTCTTCTCCGATGATGGATTGCACAGCGGATATCCGGTGCGCGAAATTTTTAATGCGGCGCGACGATACTCAATGGATTGCCCGCTGACAAGTGTCGTTAGGACGCAATTCCCGATCCAGGCACTGTTCGTTCAATCAGACGGTCTGCCACGGCAAGCAATGCGTCGTTCGGGCTTGCCCCCTGCTCGATTGCGGCATTGTAAATCTCACGCTGGCGCCGGGCACTTGTACCACGATGGATGATTTCGCGGGCATGTTCGACTTCGGCCACACACCCAAAGAATTCTGCATCAGGCCGGATCAGCTCGAGGATTTCCTCGACCAGATCGGCATAAGGGACAATCTCTGCGCGACCGAAATCAATAAGCCCTGCCTTGTCACCCGGATCACTGCCATAGCGGCAGGCCCGCCAGCGGTTTTCGCGCACCAGCATGTTGGAATAAATCCGCCAGCGCTGATTGTTACGCCGCAACCGATAAAGCATCCGCATCACGCAACGCGTAATGGATGCGACACAAATCGCATCTTCAAGATCCGTACAAACATCAGCAATACGCATTTCAAGCGTTGGCCAACGGTCACTCGGACGCAGATCCCACCAGAGCTTGGTGCCGTCTTCAATCACCCCTGCCTGAATAAGCATATCGACATGGCGGCGATATTCCGCCCATGAACCAAACACTTCGGGTAAACCGGTGCGTGGCAGATTATCAAACACCGAAAGCCGGAAGGTCTGAAGTCCCGTGTCCCTGCCCCGCCAGAATGGCGAGCTTGTCGTCAATGCAAGCAAATGCGGCAG
The DNA here is from genome assembly GCF_003326795.1 of Thalassospira profundimaris. Lineage (GTDB taxonomy): Bacteria > Pseudomonadota > Alphaproteobacteria > Rhodospirillales > Thalassospiraceae > Thalassospira > Thalassospira profundimaris_C. The sequence continues at coordinate 27,202 of NZ_JPWI01000009.1, forward strand.
GAAGTAGCTGGCCTGTGCCATCAGTTCGATCCGAAGATCATTATCCTCGATCCCGATATGGACATGCATCCCGCAGATCAACAGCCGATCAACCACAGTGCGCAAATCCCGCGCAATCGTGTTGTAGCGTTCGCCATCGGTATGTTTCTGATTATCCCACTGCGCGAACGGATGGGTAGATGCGGCAAGCAGTGCCATATCATACTTCCCAGCGACCTCGCACAAGGTCGAGCGCATATGCGTCAGTTCCTGCCTGGCCTCGGCGGCGCTGTTACAAACCTTGCTTCCGATCTCGATCTGGCAACGCATGAATTCGCTTGAAACCTGATCGCCAAGCTTTGCCTTCGCATCTTTCAGGAAATCGGCGGGCGGGTCCTTGGCAAGATCGCGGCTGTGGCGATCAACAAGCCAGAATTCTTCTTCGATGCCGATGGAAAATCCCGGTTCCTGTGCACTGGACCCAACCAAATCAGTCTCTCCGGATTTTATAAAGGTTCGGGTCGGCAAGGATATCGACAAAGGCATCGCCAAGGATCTTTGCCCATTTCTCGCAACCTTCATCAGTATCAATCAGATCCTGGCGAATTTCAATCGACACACAGGGCAATCCCCCTGCTTCGCCATGATGATCAATAGTGTAGTCGGCCATATGCTGCCCGGAATAGGGTTCATTATCGCCAATGGTCAGGTCCGGGTTCTGTTCACGCAATTTCGCAAGCAATGGCACCGGAATACGATCATCCTGATCCCAAAGAACACCAATTTCCCATGGGCGTTCAAAGCCCTGGAACACGGGTGTAAAGCTGTGGATTGCAATCAGGGCCGGGACGATTTTATGCGCATGGAAATTGGCAATGCGTTCTTCGATCGCACCGTGATAAGGCAGGAAAATCTCGCGAATACGCTTCATATGTTCCGTCGGCGAGATATTCTTATTGCCCGGCACTACCGTTTGGTCGGCAATTTCAGGCATTCCGGTCGGGTCCCAAAGCTGACGGTTGCAATCGATCACCAGACGGGAATATCCCCCCAGAACCGCCGGACAATCAAAACGGTCAACCAGAATCTCTGTCACCTTGCGTGCGCCGATATCCCAGCCGATATGGCGTTTGCGTTCTTCTTCGGGCAGACCGAGGGTACCGAGACTTTTGGGAATAACGCGCGATGCGTGATCACAGACAAAAAGCGAATGCCCCTTGCCTGCTTCATTCAAAATTTCGAACGGGGCCGGATCATCCTGACCCAACAAGGTCCCTGCATGGTGAGACACGCGTATTCTCCTGAAAGTCGGTATTTGCTGTGTGGTGGCGGGTTCTGTCGACAGGTCACTGTCCCGATAGAAGCGGTGCCTGTGATCCGTCCGACATCTGTTGAACTATCAATTTATCGATCCCGAGACAAGATTGCCCTGCATTATGCCATCACTTCGCGCATCGACGCTTTGCGTCCATAGCAAACATCCCGTAAAGTGGTATGACCATTACGTTCAGGATCACGTTGCAACCGCTTGAGCAACCGCGTTGGCATAGAAGAAAACGATTGGAGTAAACCCAACATGCCGTCTGCCAAACCAGCAGCCGTAAACGACGATCAGGAAGGCAAACGCCCCAAAAGGATTGCCGATCAGGTCGCCGATCAGATTCTTGAAAAGATTTCGGACGGCATTTTCCTGCCCGGTGACCGACTGCCCGGCGAGCGTCAGCTTGCCGAAAGCATGAAAGTCAGCCGGGTTTCGGTTCGCGCAGCATTGCAAAAGCTCAAGACGCGCGGTTATCTCCGTGCGGTTCAGGGTGGTGGTACGGAAATCCTGTCATCGACCGGGATCGACATGGACACGGCGATGACCGATCTGGTGCGCGATTCGATCAACAATCTGCGCGATCTGCAGGAAATCCGCTGTACGCTTGAAACATGGGCTGCCCGCCGTGCTGCTATCAATGCCAGTGATGAAGATATCAAATTGCTGCGTCTGGCCTTCCGACAGGCACATGACCCGCGGCGTGCCGCCAAATACCGTGCAGATGACGATCATCGCCTGCATATGATGATTGGCCGCGCCACCGGATCGATCATTTATTATCACGTGATGAAGATGCTTCACGATGTGCTGCAAGCAGCACTGACTGAAATCCGGTTTAACTCCATGAGCGGCCCGTCCTTCGACCGCATGGTACAGGATCACCACCGCGACATTATCGAAGCAATTGCAGCCCGTGACCCGGATGCCGCGGAAAAGGCAATGTCCAACCACCTTCAGGCGGTACTTGATTTCTTTAAAACGGCCTCGGACAAGCAATCAACCTGATCGCAAAAACAACAGGGCCGATAACAAAACAAATCCATTCAGGGGAAAACCGACATGACGACCTCGCGCGAGAAACTTCTGGCTTTGATGGATGCCGCACTGAAGGCAGCTGATCCGGGCGTTCAGATCCCGCTCAACATGCCATCACCGCCAAAGGGGAAAACCATTGTCATCGGTGCTGGCAAGGCATCAGCGAACATGGCGCGCGCGTTTGAACAGGCATGGAAAGGTGATCTCGAAGGGCTGGTCGTGACCCGTTATGGCCATGCTGTTCCATGCGAGAAAATTGAAATCGTCGAGGCATCCCATCCGGTACCGGATGCCGCAGGCGAAGAAGCCGCAAAACGCATCCTCGAAATTGTCAAATCCGCTGGCCCGGATGATTTGGTTGTCTGCATGATTTCGGGCGGTGGATCGGCATTGCTTGCCCTGCCCGGCCCCGGACTGACACTGGATGACAAGCAATCCATCAACAAGGCATTGCTGCGCAGTGGCGCGACAATTTCGGAAATGAATTGTGTGCGTAAACACCTTTCGGCGATCAAGGGCGGACGTCTAGCCAAGGTGGCGGCACCGGCACGCATGGTGACATATCTGGTGTCAGATGTTCCCGGTGATGACCCGGCGATTATTGCATCGGGCCCGACCGTTGCAGACCCGACCACGGGTCAGGACGCGCTTGATATCATTCGCCACTATCAGATCGACATTCCCGAAGCCGCCGAAGCGCTTCTACGCAGTGCTGCTGATGAAACCGTCAAACCCGATGATCGGTGCTTTGACGGGCATGAGACAATCATGCTGTCGCGCCCGCAAGACAGTCTTGAGGCCGCCGCATCGGTTGCCCGCGACATGGGGCTGAACCCGGTGATCCTTGGCGATGCCATCGAAGGGGAATCTCGCGAAGTCGCCATCATGCATGCCGGTATCGCCCATCAGGTTTCCAATCACGGACAACCCGCCGCGAAACCCTGTGTTCTGCTTTCTGGTGGAGAAACCACCGTGACAGTCCGAAGCAAAGGCGGCCGTGGCGGCCGCAACAGCGAGTTTTTGCTGTCACTTCTGATCCAGCTGCGCGATCAGCCGGGGTTCAGCGCCATTGCCATTGACACAGATGGCATTGATGGCAGCGAAGACAATGCCGGTGCGATCATGGATGGGACTAGCTGGAAAAAGGCACAGGAGCTTGGCATCGATCTTCGTGAATATCTTGCCAATAATGATGCCTATAGCGCCTTTGCCCGGATCGATGATCTGATCATTACCGGCCCGACCCTGACCAATGTGAATGATTTCCGGGCGATACTGATTGAATAAGAAGCGCGACGACCGATTAGCTTCGTTCTGAACGGTTCTTGCGTTCCCTAATATAACCTATCATAACAATGCCTGACAGGAACCAATAGCCAACAACTATCAGCTTTGCACTGATTAAAATCTCAAAAAGTTGAACGGGGAATTGTACTATTTCTGAAATGAATCTTGTTGGCCCCCATCCACCAAAAACAAATGCAACACCGAAACAAAAAGCGAATATTCCGGCCAGAAATTTAATCGTAAACCACAACGACATTTGGCACTCCCCTAGTCAAATGCTCGGCATCCATGGCCGAACCCAGCCAAGCCCGTCTTCGGTTTTGCCGTGCGGCTTGTATTCGCAGCCGATCCAGCCGTCATAGCCAATGCGATCAAGCATATAAAACAGGAATGGATAGTTCAGCTCGCCACTGTCGGGTTCATGACGCCCCGGTGCCCCGGCCACCTGAATATGGGCAATTTGGTCAAGATGCTTGTCCAGACGGGCGGCAATATTCCCGCCAACAATTTGCGCATGATAAATATCGAACTGAAGCTTAAGCCGCGGATGGGCAAGCTGTTCGAGGATAACCGCCGCCTGCTCGACCGAGTTTAAAAGATAACCCGGCATATCAAGCGGATTGATCGGCTCGATCAGGATATCTATTCCCGCCTGATCGGCAAGATCGGCAGCATAGAGCAGATTGTCACAATAAAGACGGGCCAGCTCGCCGGAATTCTCGTTCTGTCCCATCACACCGGCCATACAATGAAGCATCTTGCAGTCGGTTGCCGCCGCGTAATCAAGCGCCTTGATCACGGAATCCCGAAATTCGTCCTCGCGCCCCGGTCGACAGGCAAGACCCCGGTCACCGGCCTCCCAGTTACCAGCCGGAAGATTAAACAGCACCTGCTCCAGCCCGTTATCCTTTAGAAGCGATTTGACCGTTGAGAGCGGCATGTCATAGGCACCGATATATTCGACACCGACAAACCCCGCCTCAGCCGCAGCAGCAAACCGTTTCTCGAATGGAAGATCGGCAAACAGAAATGAAAGATTGGCGGCAAAGCGTGGCATATCGCACCTGACGGGTGAGTGAAAATTATCCGGTATGGTTTCCCATGCGCCACACAAGGTCAATCATCAATCAGTGAATTCTCAAGATGCAGCTGTGATTTTTTGACTTCGGCCAAAAGCCAGTCCCCGAACATCTCGACCTCCCCCCGGTTATTGCCGCGCCCGGTATGGACGAAGTGATAATTGTGACCTTCAAGATACAGATCAAAGGGCATGGTCAACAGACCGGTATTGATCTCCTCGCGGGCCATGGCGGGACTGGCAAGAACCACGCCCTGCCCGGCAATGGCGGCCTGAATGGCATGCGTATCATCAGAAAAGCTGATCCCGCCCGATGTTCCAAGCCCCTCCACCCCGTTGACCTCAGCCCAGCGTTCCCAGGTCGGGGTAACGTCATCAGGATTTAACCAGTCAAGATGTAGCAAGGTTGCCCTGGACAGATCATCAAAGCCCTGAATACCCAACGCCGGACTGCAAATCGGTGCGAAAGTTTCGCGAAACATCGTTTGAACCACAAGCCCGTGATGCGGGCCACGGCCATACCGGATCGCTGCGTCAACCGTCCCGCTTGCAAGGTCAACCACCTCTGCCGAGGTATGAAGATGCAGGTGAATGTCAGGATGACGTTTTTGAAAATCCGGCAAACGGCGCAACAGCCATTTGGCGGCAAAGGACGGAAGAACCGAGACGGTCAAACCGCGCGATGTCTTGCGGCGACGAACACGATCAATTGCATTTGCAAAGGACACAAACCCGTCACGAAGCACCGGGTAAAGTTCCTGTCCGGCCTGGGTCAACACCACCTGTCTTGGTTTGCGATCAAACAGGCGCACACCAAGAGTTTCCTCAAGAAGGCGCACCTGATGACTGATTGCCGTTGGTGTCACGGCAATTTCGGCAGCTGCTTTTTTAAAGCTTTGATGGCGGGCGGCGGCTTCGAACGCACGCAAGGCAGCAAGGGGCGGCAAAGACATATGGATGAATTTAACTCATCTGATACGTGAAGAATTCGATTTTGCACCAACCTGAAAAACAAGACAAGTCTTGGTCATCACCCAATCAAAGATGAATTAGAATCATCAGATGGAGCCCCAAAATGACCAGAATTCTTCACATCGACAGCAGCGCCCGTCCCGGTCGTTCCGATCAGAAACCTCACGGATCCCACAGCCGCCGCCTGTCGGCCAAATTCATCGAACACTGGCGCGCCCTTCGCCCGGATGATGAGATTATCTATCGTGATGTCGGTACCAATCCGCCAGCACCCGTCACCGGTGACTGGGTCCATGCTGCATTTACCAAACCCGATGATCGCGAAGACTGGATGCATGACGTCCTTCGTGAAAGTGATCTTCTGGTTGATGAACTTTTGTCGGCTGATGTCATTGTCACCGGTGTCCCGATGTATAATTTCGGCATGCCCGCCCAGATGAAGGCATGGGTCGACAACATTGTCCGCGTCGGGAAAACATTCGGCTTTGACCGCTCGCGCGATGGTGTTCCCTATTGGCCGATGATAACCGATGACAAATCAGTTGTCGTTTTGTCTTCTCGCGGGGACTACGGCTATGACCCCGGCGGACGGGTCGCACATTTGAACTTTGTCGAAGGCAGCCTTTTTGCGCCGCTTGAATATCTCGGCATTACGGACAGCTATGGGGCAGCAATTGAATATGATGAATTCGGCGATGATCGCACCGAACGATCAATTGCCATGGCAGAGGCAGAAACAATCGAAATTGCAAACAAGCTGATCAGGAAACACAGCACAAGAAACGCTGCATGAAATCATACGACCGGGCAAGGATTCTGTCCCGGCCCGGTCGTGTCCCTGATCAGATGCCACCGACCGGACATGCTGATAAATTCGGTTTTCTCATGATATCGTCCAGACCTTTGCTTGTGATCTTCGAATGCACACGCAACCCAAGACAAGCCCGCACCTTGTCGCTATAACAACGGTCTATTGTGATCATGATAGAGGCCCCAAGCATGAACAACGCCTTTGCCCTTCATCCCCAACTTGCCGCTGACACGACCCTTGTGACCGATGGTCCGTTGTCGCATGTGCTGCTGATGAATGATGCGCGTTATCCCTGGCTGATCCTTGTGCCCAAACGTCCCGATCTTGTTGATTATGATGATCTGAGCACCGAGGATCGCATCACCCTTGGCAACGAGGTCGCGGCAGTTTCGAAAGTGATCAAGCGCCGTTTTGAAGCCTACAAAACCAATGTTGCCATGCTGGGCAATATGGTTCCGCAGCTTCATTGTCATGTCGTTGGCCGCTTCAAGAACGATCCGGCATGGCCCGGCCCGATCTGGGGCGTTGGAACGGCTCAGCCATATGCAGAAGATGCCGGTCGTGATCGTCTTGCTACCCTGCGGGCCGATCTGATTTCCGCTTTCAAGCATCTTTAGATATTCAGGCAGCCCTGCTTGACGCACATCAAGGCACCCCAGATTGGAATAATGCAAAAGACGGATAGAACGAATTAACCGGGATATCCGTCATGCAGCTTGCACTTTACGAAAAATACGATCTGCGACTGCCACGTTATACGAGCTATCCGACCGCCCCCCATTTCCATGCTGGCGTAAATGGTGACGTATTTGAAGGATGGCTTGGTGACCTTGATCCCGACCAGCCGCTTTCCCTTTATCTGCATGTCCCCTATTGTCAGGAAATGTGCTGGTTTTGCGGCTGCAACACCAAGATCACAAAACACTACAAGCCGGTCGCCGGGTATGTCGAAGCACTGGTTGGCGAAATCCAAAGCACGCTGAGCAAGCTTCCCGAAGGCAAGAAATTCAGCGTTTCACATATCCATTTTGGCGGTGGCAGCCCAACCATCATGAAAGCCGATGATTTGCGTGCAATCATGACAACCATTCGGGCCCGGCTTGATATTCTTGACGATGCCGAAATTGCTGTTGAGATGGACCCGCGGACAGCCAAAATCGATTTCATGGATGCCATGATCGAGTTCGGCTTCAACCGCGCAAGCATCGGTATTCAGGACTTTAATGAAACTGTGCAACGGGCCGTCAACCGCATCCAGAGCATGGAACTGGTCAGCGATGTGATTACCAATCTGCGCGATCGCGGCATTACCGGTATCAATGTCGATCTGATGTACGGCTTGCCGTTTCAGACTCTTGAAACATTGCGCGAAACGGTTGATCAAACCGTCTCATTGCGCCCTGATCGCTTGTCTGTATTTGGCTATGCCCATGTTCCCTGGATGAAAAAACATCAGCAACTGATCCCGACAGAAGCCCTGCCAAACACGCAGGAACGCTGGGCCCAGTATGAGGAAATCCAGAACCGCCTTGCCATGCACGGATATGTTGCCATCGGGCTTGATCACTTTGCCCATGAAGCCGACAGCATGGCGATTGCCCTGAAAAACGGGAAACTTCACCGCAACTTTCAGGGTTACACCACCGATCGCGCAGAAGCGCTTATCGGCTTTGGCCCTTCGGCGATTTCATCCCTGCCGCAAGGATATGCGCAAAATGATCCGGCCCTTGCGCGCTGGCAACGCAATGTCGAAGACGGCAAATGCGCCATCGAAAAAGGCGTCGCCCTTTCAGCCAGCGACAAGCTGCGCCGCGAGATCATCAATGAATTGATGTGCAACCTGACCGTTGATCTTGATGTCGTCTGCGCACAGTTTGGCACATCGGCGGACCGGTTTGCGCCCGAACTTGAACGCATCAGCGCCATGAGCGCCGATAACATCGCCGAAGTTAACGGCAATAACATATCCCTGACCGAAACGGGACGTCCTTTGGTGCGTGCTGTCTGTGCAGCGTTTGACACTTACCTTGATCCCGCACATGGTCGACACTCCCAGGCAGTTTGATCCTTTGAATAATCCAACAAAAGGGGCCAATTGGCCCCTTTTTCATTGATCGAACGGAGTAGAAAAGATCAGTCCCACTGCGGCGCCAGCCCATCAGGACTGACGATGCGGCCATTTGCATCAGCAAGATCGTGAATGACCGTCATTTGCGCGCTCGACAGTTCAAAGTCAAAGATATCGAAGTTTTCCTTCAACCGGTGCTCGTTAACAGTTTTGGACAGGGCAACCACATTGTTTTGCTGGATCAACCAGCGGAGAACTATCTGCGCAACCGATTTTCCGTGATCGGCGGCTAATTCTTTCAGGGTGTCATTTTCGAATACCTTACCATCGGCCATGGCAAAGTAACTGGTCAGAGACATCCCGAACCTGTTTGCCGCATCCATCACAACGGATTGATCAAGGAACGGATGATATTCGACCTGATTGGTTACAATCGGAGCATCTGAAAGCGATACCGTCTCGGCCATCAGAGCGGTACTGAAGTTGCTCACCCCGATATGGCGGACCTTCCCGGCCTTGTGAACGGCATTAAGTGCGCCGATCTGTTCTGCCAGCGGCACATCATTGTTCGGCCAGTGCAAAAGCAAAAGATCAACATAGTCTGTACGCAACTTGCCAAGACTTTCATCAACAGACGCAATGAAATCATCATGACGGTAATTGCTGACCCAGACCTTGGTGGTCAGGAATATGTCTTTGCGCGGGATACCTGACATTTCGATGGCTTCGCCCACTGCGGCCTCATTCTCATAAATCTGCGCGGTATCGATATGACGAAATCCGGTTTTCAGAGCCTGCGGGACGATGCGTTTCACATCATCTTCGGCGATGCGAAACGTCCCAAATCCAAGCGCAGGAATGCGCGCGCCATTTGCGGTTACATCAAACATTTTCAATCCTCGTTTTGTTGCGTTTTGATGGCAAACATCCATTTGATGTTTGCGTTTCAAACTGTGGAATATTTCGTAGGCGGGAATGCGTTCACCGGGCAGGCTGAAGACTGATCTCGTGACGTCGATCAAGCGATCCACTCAACACAGTCAAACCAAGTGCAACAACAACCAGAATGGCACCAATCCAGGGCGTCGCGACCAATCCCAGACTTGATGCGACAATCTGCCCACCAATCCAGGCGCCAAGAGCAATGCCAAGATTGAACGCCGCGATATTGAGTGCAGAAGCGACATCCACACCATTAGGGCGATGTTGTTTGGCCAGTTTCACGACATAAAGCTGCAGTCCCGGCACATTAGCAAATTGCAGGAACCCAAGCGCCCCCAAGGTCGCAATCGTCGCAATCGGCGAAATGACAGCAAAGCTGAACAGAACAAGGACTGCCGCCTGCAAGATAAACAATCCAGTCAGGGCACGGATGGGATTGCGGTTGGCAAGCTTCCCACCCGCAAGATTACCAATGGCAATCGCGACACCGTAAAAGATCAGGATCAGACTGACCGATGATTCGGTAAAGCCGGTGATTTCCTGCAAGATCGCTGACAAATAGGTAAAGGCAACGAATGTCCCGCCATAGCCGAGTGCCGTCATGCCATAGACAATCAACAAACGCCCACTGCCCAGAACACGGAGCTGATCGCCAAGCCCTGCCGCTTCGCCACGCTTGAGATTCGCAGGCAGCAATGCCGCAATCCCGGCAAAGGAAACAACCCCCAGAAGGGCAACTCCCCAGAATGTCGCGCGCCAGCCGAACATCTGACCAATGAATGTTCCCAACGGAACACCGGTAACAATTGCAACCGTCAGCCCCATGAACATCATGGCAATGGCCGATGCCCGACGATCTTCCGGAACAAGGTCCGCTGCAATCGTCGCCCCGACTGAGAAAAACACACCATGTGCGAAGGCGGAAATCACCCTTGCGACCAACAGCAGCTCGTAACTCGGACTTAGTGCTGCAATCGCATTCCCGATAATGAACAACCCCATCAATCCCAACATCAGGGATTTGCGGTTCATCCCACCGGTAAGCGCGGTCAGGATCGGTGCACCAAAAGTAACACCAAGAGCATAGACACTGACGATCAGGCCCGCCATCGGCAAGGTCACGGCAAGATCCGTTGCAACCGTCGGCAACAGGCCGACGATCACAAATTCTGTTGTCCCGATCGCATAGGCTGCGATGGTCAACGCAAACAAGGCAAGTGGCATCCAAATTCTCCTTCCGCAGATGATGCGGATAATTGTGTTTCATCGGGATTTCCCGGAATTTGGTGTGACTATGCCAAGCAAAACCTTGCGCGATAATCTGGATTGCGCGACAACCATATATGAATTCAATTCAAAGATGAGGCACAATTGGACAATCGCGCAGGTGAAATGGAGACCTTTGTCAGAGTCATCGAGCATGGTAGCTTTTCCCAGGCAGCACGGGATTTGCACATGTCTCCGTCCGCCGTCAGCAAACTGGTCACGCGCATTGAGGACCGCCTTGGCACAAGATTGCTTGTCCGATCCACCCGCCAGCTGCAACTGACACCTGAAGGCGAAATGTATTTGCGCCGTGCCCGGACCATTCTTGATCAGATTGATGAAACCGACCGATTGATCGGCGGCGGCGGTCAGGTTGCACCACGTGGCAAGCTTAGCGTTAATGCATCTGTCGCCTTTGCACAGGTTTTCATTGTGCCCAACCTGCCGCGTTTTCTGCGTCAATATCCCGACATCGAGCTTGAACTGACCCAGACCGATGGCATTGTTGATTTACTGGAAGAACGTGCTGATATCGCCATTCGTTCAGGCTTGTTACCGGACTCCAACCTGATGGCGCGCAAGCTTCTTGAAACGAAGCGCAAAATCGTCGCATCCCCGGACTATTTGGCAGACCATGGCATCCCGCAAACACCGGCCGACCTCGCCCATCATAAATGCCTGCGCTTCAGTTTCATCAAGGGTCGGAATTTCTGGCCATTTACCGATCCACAAACCAATCGACGCTTTGAACAAACCATCAATGGTGATTTTCTGGGAAACAACGGCCCGCTGGTCAAGTCTATGTGTCTGGCAGGTATCGGCATAGCCCGGATTGGCAATTTTCATGTTCAGGATGCAATCGACCGTGGTGAGCTGATCGAAATTCTTAAAGACTGGACTGCGGATGACGTGGAAACGGTGCATGCTGTCTGGGCGGGTCACGATCATCTTGCCACCCGTGTTCGCGCCTTTATCGACTTTGTCGCAAACTGCGTCAAAGAAGCCTGAAATCAAGGCCCCGGACTATGCAGACTTGCGCAAAGTCAGAATGACAATGCCACTGACAACAATCAGGCCGCCAACCATCTGGATCGGGCTGATCATCTGGTCCAGCACCACCCAGCCAAACAGCAGGGTCGCAATCGGCTCGACATTCATCACCGGCGCATTGCGCGCCATATCCAGTCGCGGCACGGTGATGAACAGAACGGAAAACGCACTGCCATAAAGCGTGACCAGAACGGCAAGTCCGATCCAGCCCGGCAAGGCTTGCGGTGTCGCCATGCCACCGGGCAGTACATCACCGATCCCGGCCATGATCATGGCGATAAAGACCACAACCATCGTAAACATGGATCGAACAGAACCATTCAAAGCAGCAAGCTTGTGATCGGTCACCCAGAACGCCACCGACAGGGCGGTTGCGGCCATCAGGGCAAAGACAATGCCAAGCCACCATTCATCAGTTACAGCAATACCGCCCCCCAGGATCCCCGGCAGATCAAGCGCCAGGACAAGTCCCGAGAGAATGAACAGCATCAGAGCAGCTGATTTCAGTGTCGGGCGCGCACCACCCAACCCCCATGTCAAAAGGGCCAGAATGATTGGAAACGTATTGGCCGTCAGCAAGGCCAGCGCCACAGGTACGCGCGCGACCGCAGAATAGAGGCACAGGCTCTGGATCGTGATCATCAGGCCAAGTAGTAATTGCCACCGCCCCAATCGCCTGGGAAGGCGAATGGAATGACGCTGCATGGTGACGATCGAAATCAGGATCAGCAACGCTACACCTGATCGGCACAAAACCGCCAGCAGCAACCCGGTACCATTTTCGAATGCAAGCCGTGCGGCGACATGGTTGCCCGCAAAGCTGCAGGCGACAAGCGCCAAAGTCATCACTGCAATCTGGCGGGGAAACAGTGCGGGGGCAGCATTCGGGTTTACCGGGGACGGATCGTGACGGGCGGCGGACATTCAGTTTAATCCTGACTGGTTGGGGCGCACCGAATAGACCTTATACCCCTTGAACAATCAAGGCGTTATATGGAGTCCTGAAGTTCCGCAGCACTTAGCAGTTCAAGGCATCTCTGTGCAACCAGACGTGCGGGCTGCAAAGATGGATGATGAAACGGCACAAGCTCGGTCCCGGTTTGCATCGGCCGGGCATAGCCACCTTCATACAGCGACTGTTGAAACCGTCGGTGACGTTCCGAGGACAATCCATCGGGCGCATAGATATAAACCCCGCCGGACGCGGCCGCTGCTTCACAACACATCGAAACGGAATCACCGGTTACAATCACCACATCGGCAAGTGCGAGATATCCGAAATAGGGATTTTCGTTCTGCGATGTCCAGTCGTGATAGTGATAGGCAAGCCCCGATGCTTCCAGACGCCTTGCGATCAGGGCTTCATTCTCAGATCCCGTGCGTCGGCTTGTCGTGACCATCAGGCTGCCATCGACAGCCTGGGCGGCCTCGATTGCCTTTGAGATCAGCTCGTCGGCCATCACACTTGTAAATGTTGTCTTCTTGGTATTGCCCCCGACAATGACGGCAAAACGCGGTGACGGCAGCCCCTTGAAAACAGGGCGCCATTGATCGGCCTCGATCAAAAGACGCGTCTCGGTGACCCGATGCGGGGCACCAGGAATTTCGACAATATTTTCGCGGATCGTGATCTGGTCATGCGCAGGAACCGCAATCAGATCAAACGCACCTTCGCCACCATCCGGACGCATGATCTGGCAGATGCGGCTGTGACCCCGGCTTTGCTTTTTGATCCATCTGGCGATCGGCGCAGTCCTGCGACCGGCAGAAATCACAAGGTCTGGCCAAGGCGCGGTCAATCTGGTGCGCGAAGACATATCAACACCGATCAAACTTGATCCACGGATGAAGTTTGGCAGACGCGCCCATTTGGTATAACCGATATCGATACGCTTGAAGGGTTGCGCCAATGCCTCGGCGACACCGATTGCCTGATTGACATTTCCGGCCCGATCATCGGCCAGAACCCATATCAGATGCGTGTCTTGCTCGGTCATTCAGGGAAACTTTCCTGATTTGATTATTGTTTTTCGACGATGGCACAAAACAGATTATCGTTTTTGCCTGTCCGGGTCGATGGATGCTGATCTGATAGGTACAGTCAGATTATGGGTTTATCAAGCATCCACGCAAAGTCATGAAATTGGCGCTGGGCAATGAAACATTTTTGTAATTTAATCATTCGCCCCTACCTATTCTTTAGGATGGGAAACTTATTACTCAGGCGCAGGCAGAATGCTCGGCTCATCGGTATCGGTCAAAAGAACTTCAAGAACTGTCCTGTGCATCCTGCTTGCCTTGCTGCCGGTCATTGTATGGATGGTGACCGAATTCTGGCGCGAAACCAAACTTGTCGACATCAGCGAGGATGGCCGGAACAAGCTTGAACTTTATCGCTCCAACCTGCAGGGCGCGATCAAGGAACATGAATATCTTCCGATCACGCTGGCCTCGGACAAACGCATCATTGATCTCGCACTCGGGGCCGATCCGGCGACCGCAGCGGCGGTTAATGTCTATCTTGAACGGCTTACGGCAGACAGTGGCGCATCTGATATCTATTTCATGGATGAGAGTGGTGCGACTATTGCCGCAAGCAACTGGAACAGCCAGGCATCCTTTATCGGGCGCAACTTTTCATTCCGCCCCTATTTCCAGCAAGCCCGCATGGGCATGACCGGTCATTATTTTGCGTTTGGTATCACATCGAATGTTCCGGGTTACTATATCTCCCACCCGGTCCGCCCGGACGGCACGACCTTTCAGGGGGCTATGGTGGTCAAAACCCATCTTGAGGCCCTTGTGCAACGCTGGGCAAGGGGCAGTGAAAGCGTTCTTGTCACCGACGAAAACGGTATCGTCATTATTGCGTCTCATCCTGAATGGCGGTTCCGCGATCTTGACGGATTGCCGACAAAGGAGCGACCGCGGATCATTGCTTCACGCAAATATGGTGACCATTCACTTGATCCGATGCCATTGATTTCCGGTGACTGGCCAAAAGGCAATGACCTTGGGACCCTTACACTTGGCGGAACACCGCGCAATGCGGGCGATCAAAACATCTCCTCCGCGCCCGAAACCGGTCAGCTCCGCACCGAAAAAGCCAAACCCGAACTGGCCAAAACCACCTATCTTGTGACGGGCAGCACCCTGCCAACACAAGGGTGGCGGATGTATTTGCTGACCGACAAATCATCACTGGATCGTTCGATCATCAGTGCCGGTTTGATGGGCGGTGCAGCGCATATCATTTTCACCGGCCTGGTGTTTATCATCTTGCAGCGCCGACGCGCGATGCTTGAACAACTTGAAATTCGTGACTGGTCACAGCGCGAGCTCGAACGTCAGGTTCGCCTTCGTACCGCCGATCTGATGAGCACCAATCTGCGTCTTGCCCAGGAAATCAATGAACGGTCCCGTACCGAAGATGCCTTGCGATCAGCACAGGCAGAACTGGTCCAGACCAGCAAACTCGCAGCCCTTGGTCAGATGTCAGCGGGCATTGCCCACGAAATCAACCAGCCGCTAACCGCCATTCGAAGCTATGCCGAAAACGCCCTTAAATTCATTGCGCGCGGCAATGAAGAAACGGCAAGCCGCAATCTGCAACGCATCTCGGAACTGACCGACCGAATGGGGCGGATCACGAACAACCTCAAGACATTTTCGCGCCGTCCCGAACAGGACAATCACCCGGTTGACGTCCCCAAACAGATGCAAACGGCGATTGATCTTGTTCATGAAACCGGTCGTGCCGGCATGGCCGAGATTGTTATGACCCACGATGAAAATATTCGCCCCGTCATCGCAGAGGCCAACCAGCTGACACAGGTCTTTACCAATCTGATCAGCAATGCCGCAGATGCCTGCAACAGTATCGAAAACGCCAAAATCGAAATTTCTATTATCGAGCGTGAAGACCGTGTCCTTGTTAAAGTCAAGGATAACGGGCATGGCATCCTGCCCGAAAACCTGCCGAAACTTTTCGACCCGTTCTTTACCACCAAACCCTTTGGCGACGGTTTGGGACTGGGTCTTTCAATCTGTTATGGCATCATTCGAAGCTTTGGCGGCACCATCCGTGCGGAAAACCGCCCAACTGGCGGATCATCCTTTATCATTGAGCTTCGCCATGATGGTGTTGGCGAGGAGAGCGGGGAAAACAGTGTCTCGACGGGAAATGCAGGGCCTGATAAAAACCAGAATCAAATCGCATCTGCTCTTGATGTGCATGGGGATCAGGCCTGACCACAAACCGGCTTTCTGATCCGGTATCAGGATCAAAGGATACGCCAGTGCCCGCCACCGCCGAATGTGTTCTGTTTGTTGATGACGACGCTGATGTGCGTGAAGCCGCACAACAAACACTTGAGCTCGCCGACATCCCGGTCGAACTTTTTGCCGATGCCACATCCGCCCTTGCCCGCCTGCGCAAAGGATGGCCCGGTGTGGTCGTCTCTGACATTCGCATGCCGAAAATGGACGGGCTGGAATTCCTGACCGAGGTCAAAAAAATCGACCCCGACATGCCGGTGATTATGGTTACCGGGCATGGCGACGTCGCAACCGCGGTAAAGGCCATGCAAAACGGGGCATTCGATTTTATCGAAAAACCCTATGCCCCGGACATGTTCGTGGATGCGACCAGGCGAGCAATGGCACATCGCAGCCTGATCCTTGAAAACAGAACACTGCGCATCGAGCTCGCCAAACATACGAGAAATGCGTCTGACTTCATCGGCCGCAATCCGGCAATGGAAAAGTTGCGCACCCTGATTGCCAATATTGCCAGCACCAATGCCCATGTCCTGATCAATGGTGAAACCGGATCAGGCAAGGAAGTCATTGCGCGCAATTTGCATGAAATGTCGGGGCGTAGCGGCCCGTTCGTTGCGGTCAATTGCGGCGGCATGCCGGAAAACCTGATTGAATCCGAACTGTTTGGTCATGAGGCCGGTGCATTCACCGGTGCCGATCACAAACGCATCGGTAAGTTCGAGTTTGCCGACAAGGGTACGATATTCCTTGATGAGATCGAAAGCATGCCGCTTTCCCTGCAAATCAAGCTGTTGCGTGTCTTGCAGGAACGCGCCCTTGAACGGCTTGGGTCAAACCGGGTGCAACCGATTGATCTGCGCGTGGTTGCCGCCACCAAAACCGATCTTCGAGCAGCATCATCACGCGGGGAATTTCGCGAAGATCTGTATTACCGGCTTAATGTCGTGCAGCTTCACATCCCGCCGCTGCGCGACCGCAAGGATGACATCCCGCTTCTGTTCGAACATTTCACCCGGGATGCGGCCAAACGGTTCGACCGCTCGGTAAAACTGGTAACACCTGCTGAAATGGCGCAATTCACGGCCTATGACTGGCCGGGAAATGTCCGCGAATTACGCAACGCTGCCGAACGTCGTGTTCTTGGTCTTGATCCTTTGGCAAGCGACAATGACGCGGCACCACAAAGCGGATTGACGCTGCCCCAGCAGGTCGAGGCCTTTGAAAAAAGCCTGATCACCGAGGCCCTTCGCGAGCATCGCGGTAACGTGACCACAACCGTCAGCGCGTTGGGCGTCCCGCGCAAGACATTCTATGACAAGCTGACCAAATACGACATCACCCCCTCCGAATTCAGAAAAACCCGCAGCAACAGCAATGAAGAGCCCGCCAGCTAGGCGGGCTTTTTGCTTGAGACGATGCCACATCCAACTTGTGTGGATATCCACACAAACAGCAAGTAATCATGTGCGAGATAACTCACAAATCAACAAAATATACCGCACCGCAATAGCATCAGATTCAGCTTAACAAGCTGATTTAAAATAATAATTTTTAACACCCCCAAACTGGCCCGTCCCTTGCTGATTACGGCACAGCGCCAAAAGGCGTTTCAAAACGACGCCACAAAAGGCGCGCTAACGGGAAAACGCATAAGCCAGTCAAAGGGAGACAATCGAATGCGTCCTATCACCAAACATATCCTCGCAGCAGGCGTTGCCGCCGCAGCACTCATGGGTGTCAATGCAGCCTCCGCACAGGAAGTTATCAAGTTTGCGCACGTTGTTGCGCCGAACACCCCGAAAGGTCAGGGTGCGGAATTTTTCAAAAAGCGTGCAGAAGAAATTCTGGGTGACAAAGTAAAAATCGAAATCTATCCGAACTCCCAGCTTTTTGATGACGACAAGGTTCTGCCGGCCATCCTGCGTGGTGACGTACAGTTCGGTGCACCGTCGCTGGCGAAATTCGGCAAATGGACCAAAAAACTGCAGGTCTATGATCTTCCGTTCCTGTTCAAGGACATGGATGCCGTTTCCTGCTTCCAGAATGGCGAAAAAGGTCAGGAGCTCCTGAACTCCATGTCGGGCAAGGGCCTGACCGGTGTTGGCTACTGGCATAACGGCCTGAAACAGCTTTCGGCCAACAAGCCGCTGCGCGCACCCGAAGATGCCGCAGGCCTGAAATTCCGTATCCAGTCATCTGACGTGATTGCTGCACAATTCGAAGCAATCGATGCAGTTCCGCAGAAAATGGCATTCTCCGAGACCTACTCTGCCCTTCAGACCGGCGTTGTTGATGGTCAGGAAAACACCTGGTCGAACATCTATTCGAAGAAATTCTTCGAAGTTCAGGATTACATCACTGAATCCAACCATGGTCTTCTCGACTATATGGTCGTCACCTCGACCAAGTGGTGGGACGGTCTGGATCCGGAAATCCGCGCGGGCCTGACCCAGGCAATGAACGAAGCATCCGATTACGCAAACGGCCTGTCGGCCAATCTGACCGCTGAACAGCGTCAGGCAGTGATCGATTCCGGCGAAACCGAAATCCTTTCCGTTTCAGCAGATGACTTTGCCAAATGGCAGACAGCAATGAAGCCGGTTTGGGATGAGTTCTCTGGCGATATCGGTCAGGACATCATCGACGCCGCTGCTGCGTGTAACTGATCCTAGCTTTTTCCCCACTTTATCGGAAAAGGGCCGTTTACGATGATCTCGACGGTCGTTACCCGGCTGGAGGAGGGCATTATTGCCCTCCTGCTTGCCGCCATGACATCGCTTACCTTTGTAAACGTCGTCATGCGTTACGTTTTCAACTCCGGTCTCACCTGGGCCTTGGAAATCACCGAATTCCTGTTTGCCTGGCTGATCCTGTTTGGCATGTCCTATGGGGTCAAGGTCGGTTCCCACATTGGTGTGGACGCACTTGTCCGTCTGTTCCCGGATCGGGTACAGCGCGTGATTGGCCTGATCGTTGTCGCAACAGGCATCCTGTATTCGAGCTGGTTGATCATTGGTGGCTGGGAACTGGTCAGCTTCAACCACATGCTTGAAATGGAAGCGGAAGACAGCCCGCTGATGCTGTGGTTCGTTTATCTGATCATGCCCGTTGGTGCAGCTTTGCTGGCATTCCGTCTGGCACAGGTTGGCTGGCGCATCATCACCGGCAAACAGGTTGGCTTTAATCTGGCAGACGAAGCACGCGAAGCGATTGATCAGCTTAATCATGCTGGCAATTCAGCTGCAAACGGCGACAAGTCCGCCGACGCATCAAAGCCAAATGCGTAAGCCGCGCGGGGGACATTTTTCATGACAATTGCATTTCTGTTTATCCTGCTGTTCGGCTTGATGGCCATGGGCGCACCGATCGCCATTTCGCTTGGCGTATCTTCGCTTGCGACCATTCTGATGTTTGGTGATGACAGCCTTGCCACGCTGGCCGAAAAGCTGTTTGGCGGGATGGAACATTACACCCTTCTTGCCATCCCGTATTTTATTCTGGCCTCGGCATTTCTTTCGACCGGTGGTGTTGCCCGCCGTCTGATCCGCTTTGCCATTGACACTGTGGGCTGGTTCCCCGGCGGTCTTGCCATGGCATCGGTTCTGGCTTGCATGCTGTTTGCGGCCGTATCCGGATCAAGCCCGGCCACGGTCGTCGCCATCGGCTCCATCGTGATTGCCGGTATGGTCCGCGCGGGTTACCCGCAAAGCTTTGCGGCCGGTGTGATCTGTAATGCCGGGACGCTTGGCATTCTGATCCCGCCATCCATCGTCATGGTGGTTTATGCAGCCGCGACCGAGGTTTCGGTTGGCCGCATGTTCCTTGGCGGGGTCATCCCGGGTATCATGGTTGGCCTGCTTTTGATGATTGCCATCTATATCGTTGCGCGCATCAAGAAACTGCCAAGCCAGCCACGTCCAAGCATCGGAGAATGGGGCGGAGCACTGTTTTCAGCATCCGGTGGCCTGTTGCTGGTTCTCCTGATCATGGGTGGCATTTATGGCGGTGTCTTTACCCCGACCGAGGCCGCCGCAGTAGCAGCCTTCTATGCCATGTTTGTTGCTGTGCTGTTTTACCGTGACATGGGCCCGATCAAGAACCTTTCATGGGTTCCGGAAAACGGCAATACCGGCTTTGGCAGCCTGATTGCCCATAATATTCCGAAGATGGGCAAGGCTTTGGCATTGCTACCATTTGACAAGGAAGTGCGTCACGTTCTGCTGGATGCGGGCAAAGTCACCATCATGTTGATGTTCATCATCGCCAATGCGATGCTGTTTGCACATGTTCTGACATCCGAACGCATTCCGCATACCATTGCCGAAACCATCATTGGCTGGGGACTTCCGGCATGGGGCTTCCTGATTGTGGTCAATATCGTTCTGTTGATCGCCGGAAACTTCATGGAGCCAAGCGCGATCCTTCTGATCATGGCACCGATCTTGTTCCCGATTGCCATGCAGCTGGGCATTGATCCGATCCATCTTGGCATCATCATGGTGGTCAATATGGAGATCGGCATGATCACACCGCCGGTGGGGCTCAACCTGTTTGTGACTTCGGGAATCACGGGGATGCCGCTTCTCAAGGTCGTCAAGGCAGCCCTGCCCTGGTTGATGATCCTTCTGGGCTTCCTTGTGCTCATCACCTATGTCCCGGCCATCTCAACATGGCTTCCGACAACCCTGATGGGACCGGAACGGATCATGACCCACTAGACGGCTCTGATTTTCCGGAAAGAAACCTGAAAAGGGCGGTGTTCGACGTGACACCGCCCTTTTCATTTGGCCGCATAGCAGCCATTCCAGCGGATCGGATTGAGGCACTTGGAAAAAACAGCGATCTTGTGGATAATGGGATTTCTTCAATTGTTTCAGGTTTCTGTCCCTGAAGGTGTGGCATGTGTCGCACAAGCGCGGACGCAGAATTGACGCCACCCCGTTTGCCTTATCCCGTTAAAACCGCGTTCGATATCGTGCGCGGATTTACGCCCCGACTTGGCAAATAATTGTCAGCATGCCCGGAACGCTGAAGAATTTAGCCCCACTTGCCACTGCATGAAACGGAAAGCAGACCAAATGGCACAAAGCACGCCCGATACAAGGCCCGATCCCAAACGTCTGGCTTTGCTGCTTGCAGCCCTGATTGCAACGGCCCCCTTTGCAATCGACACCTACCTGCCAGCGATCCCGGCGATGGCCACCGACTTTGGTACTGCAACCCACGCGGTTGAAATTTCGATCAGTACATTTCTGATCGGATTTGCCCTTGGGCAACTGATTGGCGGCCCGTTATCTGATCGTATCGGGCGGCGTCCGGTCGCGTTGACCGGGCTGGTTATCTATATCATCACCAGCGCGCTTATCACGGGCGTTGAAAGTGCTGCGGCACTAAATGTCATGCGCTTTATTCAGGCAATTGGTGGCGGCTTTGCACTGGTTGTTGTCGGCGCGTCCGTTCGTGATCTTTATGAAGGCAAGGAAGCGGCAAAGATGTTTGCGCTGATTGCCGTGATCATGATGATCGCGCCACTGGTGGCACCAACAGTGGGATCAGCACTTCTGGTCTGGTTTGACTGGCAGGCGATCTTTGTTCTTCTGATCATCTATGGCAGCCTGATGCTGTGTGTCGTCTGGTTCAGGATGCCCGAAACCACCAAATACCGTCCGCATTATGCCGGACCAACCCGGCGTGTCTGGTGGACCTATCTTGAGGTCCTGCGCACGCGCAAGGCCGTTGGCTTCATGCTGACCCATACGGGTGCGAGTGCCGTCATGTTCAGCTTTCTGACCGACAGCCCGTTCATGTATATCGACTTTTTCGGTTTTACCCCGGCACAGTTCCCCTATCTGTTCGGGGCCAATGTTGTGGTCATCGTGCTGTGCAACCGCCTGAACAATCCGTTACTGCGCCGGATGGAGCTTCATCAGATTCTTAAATATGGAACAGGCATTCAGTTTGCGGCTGTGATCGGACTGTTTCTGGCGATCAATGTGTTTGAGCCAAGCCTGTATAGTGTTGTGCCTCTGGTCATGATTTCGGTCGGAATGATCGGGCTGACCGCGCCAAATGCAACGGCATCTTTCATGCAATATTTCCCCCATATCGGCGGAACCGCGACCGCATTGATGGGAACCATCCAGTTCGCAACCGGGGCACTTGCCGGCATGATCATTGGCCATTTTCATGATGGCACGCTTTTGCCTGTCACGCTTTCGATGCTGGTCTTCGGGTTATTTGCCAATGTGATGGTTCATTTCGTCGCAGAAGCAAAACCGACCGACGTCACCGCAAATTTACGAGAAACATCCGCGACAGATGCCGCAGAATAAAAGATTGAACAGGAGAACCACCGATCATGGCAAAGATGAATTTCAATGATTACGGTCGTTGCATGGCGACCTACAACAGCTGGCAGAATGGCGTGCTGTTTGATCTTTGTGCGCAAATTGGCGATGAAGAACGCCGCCGTGACAGGAACATGTTTTTTGGCTCAATCCACAACACGCTGAACCATCTTCTTTATATTGATCTGCGCATTTTGGGTATTCTGAAAACCGGTCAGGCCGGAACCTATGATGCGCGCACCATCGTTGCAGATGACTTTGAAGATCTCAGGGAACAACGTATTGCGATGGACAAGGAAATCAGTGCCTTTGTCGATGCAACCGATCATGCATGGCAAGATGATTACCGTGAATTGATGGGGCTGGACGGGGTCACAAGAAAGCTTCCCCGCCAGTTATTCCTGATGCAGCTTTTCAACCATCAGACCCATCACAGATCGCAAATCACCAGTGAATTGCACAAGGTGGGTCTTGATTACGGCATCACGGATGTACCGCTTACCCCCGATTTGCCGCTGTAAGGTCGGGATTATTTCCCGATAAAGACCGCTTTGCGCTTTTCAAGGAAGGCAGTGTAGCCTTCCTTGAAATCCGCACTGTCAAAGGCGCGATAGCCTTCGTCAAATTCGCGCGCGTCAATCGCACCGCCCTGACGGAGACGGTTGATCATTTTCTTGTGCAGGCGCTGGGTAATTGGTGCGCCACCGGCAATGCGGTGCGCCGTTTTGTCGATCTCGGCATCAAAGTCGGCAATCGGCACATGACGGGCAACAAAGCCGATCTCACGCGCGCGCTCGGCATCAAAGACCTGCCCTTCAAGCAGGATTTCAAACAAGGTTGCCTCGCCCAGAAGATCAAGCATGATCTCAAGCTCCGGATAACCCAGCGTCGCACCAAGCTTCATTGGCGGAACTGCAAATTTTGCATTATCTGCCGCAATGCGCAGATCACAGGCCGATGCCAGAACGAAAGACGCCCCCATGCAAGGCCCATCAATGGCCGCAATCACCGGATGGGTGCAGTTCTGGATCGCTTGCAGGGCTTCTGCATGCAAAAGCCCGTAATCACGGGCCTTTTCAAATCCGGCCCGTTCACGCACGAACTCATGAATATCTGCACCAGCACCGAAACCGGCCCCCTCACCACCGCGAATAACGACACAGCGCAAATCCAGATCACCGGAAAGTTCCTGTGCGATATTGGCAAGCGTGCCCCACATCGGCTTTGTCAGGGCGTTTTTGCGGTCGGGCTGACAAATGGTGACAGTCGCAATGCCATCTGCAATGGCGACATTCAATCCGGTCTGGTCGGTCATGACATTTCCTTTGGGGCTTGCTGTGTGGACACAGCTTAATTCGGCATAACTATACCGAATAAACCGAAACAGCGGTCTTGCCAATAAAAGACAAGCAGTTTCCGGTCACTAGAACATCAGACACCATGACTTTCTGTCGTCACAGATGCCGTTTCCCGTGATTTGTTCAGCCTTCTGTCCAGCCATGCCACCGCCTCATCGATATCAGCCTCGTAATGGACTGCTGGCGGCTTCATGCCATGTACGAACAGATCGCGGCGGATGTCGTGTTTTGTTCCGCAAAAAACGATCTGCCCGCCACGCCCGCGCACCTTTTGCACAAGTCCGGCCAATGTATTTGCCGCCGTTGAATCCAGAAATGGCACAGCCGAGAAATCAACAACCAGAGCACGACGTGTATCGCCTATACGATCAAGTACCGAGCCGAATGCCGCTGTCGCCCCGAAGAAAAAGACACCCGAAATCCGAAACACGACAACATCGGGATCGCCAGCCGACACCGCATCGCTATTGGGCGCAACCAGCGTGCTGTCTGCCAGATCTTCTGCAACAAAC
Source organism: Thalassospira profundimaris (assembly GCF_003326795.1). Taxonomy (GTDB): domain Bacteria; phylum Pseudomonadota; class Alphaproteobacteria; order Rhodospirillales; family Thalassospiraceae; genus Thalassospira; species Thalassospira profundimaris_C. The sequence continues at coordinate 51,509 of NZ_JPWI01000009.1, forward strand.
GGGGTGTGGCTTTCGACATCTGCCATGCGAGACATCCGGCGAATAAACAAAACCGACCCAAGCGCAAAACCGACAATGATGGCTTCGAGCAGATCGCGAAAAACGGTGAGCAACAACGTCGTCAACAAAACCGCCGCATCGCCGCGCGATGACCGCAGCAATGTAAAAATCGCGTGTTTTTCGATCATGTTCCAGGCCACAACGGCCAACACACCGGCAAGACATGCCAAGGGAATGAAACTTGCCAGCGGAGCCGCAACCAGAATGAACACCAACAGGAAAAACCCGTGCAGGATACCGGCCACCGGTCCATGCGCCTTGGAACGCACGTTGGTTGCCGTACGCGCAATCGTGCCGGTCACACAAATCCCGCCAAACAATCCCGATGCAACATTCGCGACCCCCTGCGCCACCAGTTCACAATTTGACCGGTGTCTGCGCCCCGTCATGCCGTCCGCGACAACCGCAGACAACAGGGATTCAATCGCCCCCAGAAGCGCAAATGCAATCGCATTGGGCAAAACGGCCTGCATCTTGGCAAAGCTGATCTCCGGGAGCGACGGCACAGGCAAACTGTCGGGAATTCCGCCAAAGACACTGCCAATGGTTGAGACCGGCAGATTGAAGAGTGCCGTTGCCGCAGCCGCGCAAACAACCGCAACCAGCATACCGGGCCAATGGGGCCGAACATGTTTCAATCCGACAATGATCAGAATGGTCAATCCGGAAAGAATGACCGTTGTAGCATCCGTTCCCGGCAAGGCGTTCCAGATAACCGGGATCTTGTCCAAAAGCGGTCCGGGCTCTTTTCCTTCAAGGGTCAGTCCCAGAAGGTCCTTGATCTGGCTGGCAAAGATGATGACAGCAATCCCGGCCGTAAAGCCGACCGTCACCGGATAGGGAATGAACTTGATATAGGTCCCCAGACGCAACAACCCGATCAGAACAAGGATGATCCCGGCAAGGATCGTGGCCAGAAGCAAGCCATCCATTCCGTGTTCCTGAACCGTTGCCGCGACAAGCACGATAAAGGCCCCTGCCGGTCCCCCGATCTGGAACCGGCTGCCCCCCAGAAGGGATACCAGAATACCGCCGATGATCGCGGTATAAAGACCCTGTGCGGGCGTAGCCCCCGATGCAATTGCAATCGCCATCGACAGGGGCAACGCAACGATTGCCACGGTCAGCCCAGCAATGGCATCGGCGCGCAAATGCCCAAGCCCATAGCCTTCGCGAAGAACGGTTACGAGCTTCGGCGTAAACAGGTCGACAAAACCCGGCTTGCGATGCTGTTCGTTTGCAGATGTTGCTGTCTTCATTTCCCGTTGCAACCTTGTGGATATTGATTGCACAAAACCAATGCCCTATCGGGCACCCGCATTTCCCGTTTGGCAGAACATGTTCACCATGCCTTCTGCATCGGATAAAATCCCGAAACCGAAGCTAGTCGTCGCCCGATGACCGGATGACCGGTTCTTTCAGTCGCACGCCCCGACCAGTAGCAAGACTTGGTGCCTGCTCCCCGATCAATTCAACCCCCGCACGATCAAGGGCCTCGATCACCTTGGACAAGGTATCGACGACTCCGCGGACATTTCCGTTGCTGGCTTCCATCCGCTGAATGGTCGGAACAGAGACCCCTGACATTTCCGCCAGCATTTTCTGGTCAATCCCCAAAAGGGCCCGCGCCGCGCGCATTTGTCCGGCTGAAATCATCAAGGTCCCTTTCCCAAAGGCAGGCCATCATTCTTTAGGGGGCAAATCTAGCACCTGAGAAATGATATTTCAAAATAAATAAATGATGTTTTAAACATCAAAACTGCCATATTTTATAAACATGGTTCTTTTCATCCCGCCGCCCGCACCCGCCCCGGATTGTCAAACACAGGACAGCCAGCAAACCTGACCAAACGGTCAGCGGCTTTTCTTTGCGCTTTTGGACAGAAAGCGTTAAGAGGTCGGCAAATATTCGATCCGAGAAGGGTATATCCGCCATGACCAACGAAAAACCGACCGCGCATTGCACCTATGCTGCGAAGACCGTCGCCAAGATTTTGCTTGATATTGGTGCGGTAAACTTCCGCCCGGAAGAAGCCTATATCCTGACATCCGGCTGGGCCAGCCCGGTCTATATCGATTGCCGCAAACTGATTTCCTTCCCGCGTGCACGCCGCAAGGTCATTGAACTCGCCGCCCGTCAGGTATCCGATGCGGCTGGCTACGAGGCCTTTGATGCGGTTGCTGGCGGTGAAACGGCTGGTATCCCCTATTCCGCATGGCTTGCCGATGCGCTTGACCTGCCAATGCAGTATGTCCGCAAAAAACCCAAGGGCTTTGGCCGCAAGGCCCGCATCGAAGGTGACATCCACGAAGGACAACGCGTTCTTCTGGTCGAAGACCTTGCCACCGACGGCGCATCGAAAGTCAATTTCGTCAACGCCATCCGCGAAGCCGGTGCCGAGTGCAAACACGCCTTTGTCGTCTTCTTCTATGATATCTTTGAAGGTGCGCTTGACGAACTGCGCAAGGACGACATCGAAATGCATTACCTTGCGACCTGGGCCGATGTCCTCGCCGTTGCCGAGGAAGGTGAATATTTCAGCAAGGAAGCCATCGAAGGCGTTCGTTCTTTCCTGAATGATCCGATTGGCTGGTCCAAAGCCAATGGCGGCAAGCACGACTAAGCTGCAACAAGCCCAAAAGACAAAACGCCCGCGGGTTCAACCAAGCGGGCGTTTTTTATTGCCTTTATTGCGCATCACAACGCAATCACATCATCAGCTTGGTGGCGCAAGCACGATGTTGTTTTGCGGTATCATGCGTAAACGGTTTGCCAGATATCCGTGCTTGCACGCGATGAATTCGTGCAGTTCCCGATGGTAGGTGGCGGGCACTGCGTTTCGGACCGTCTCGTGCTTGGCCAAATCACTTGCCCAGCCACGCAACCCGGGAAAACCGGCAAACAGATCCCGGTTCAGCCCGACCGCTATCAGGGCAAAAGGCCGAAAAACCGTCGCAAAAACGATATCGAGCATCGAAAGCTCTTTGCCCCCGTCCAGGGCCTGTGGCAGCACAAGACCGGACACAATCGACATCTGTTTGTGGATCTGATGCATCGTTGCATCGACGCTGTTTTCAGACAGATCGCGATAAATCAGATCTGCGGTGAGGGATAATAACTTATCCCCGATCGCAACCACCGCCTGCGCCAAGGCTAGGTCATAGGCATCCGCCCCACACGGTTTTTTCCCCGTTATTGCCTCAAGGTATTGGCAGATGGCGGCGGCCTCAAACAAGGTCCGCCCATCATCAACCACCAGAACAGGAACATTTCCGGTCGGGCTTAGCGCCAGAAACCAGTCCGGCTTGGCATCAAGGGCAATGTCTGTGCGTTTGTGGGCAATGCCATTTTGCGCCAGAACCATCGCGACACGCTGGACATAGGGGCAAAGCCGGTGACCGATCAAATGATACGATGTCATCAGTTCATCCCCCGCAGCATCACAACCAGTCATCGCCCTAGCCCATATGATGGATGTTGAGTTTGTTACCATCCAGATCGCGGAAGTAGGCCGCGTAAAACCCGTTTTCGTGGCGTTGCCCCGGCTCACCTTCCGACATCGCACCAAGCGAGATCGCCTTCTTGTAAAGCGCATCGACCTGATCACGCGACGCTGCTGAAAGTGCGATCATCGTGCCATTTCCAACCGTTGCCGCATTCCCGTCAAACGGAACATGCACCGAAAATGCCGGGCTGTTTTCGCCGGCACTCCAAACGATAAAGTCCGGCTGCTCAAAGACGCGCTGCGCACCAAAACCGGCAAGCAATGCGTCATAGAACGCGCCCGAACGGGATAAATCATTGGTGCCGAGTGATGTGTATCCGATCATGTTTTCTTTCCTGACATATGAAGGTGAATTCCGTATGCCGACCACCGTAGGTAATTTCAATTTTGCAATACATAGGCAGTTTTGTAGTATTTGATTGCAAATTTGAAATGGAGTATTCGGTGGATTGGAACTACATCAAGTCATTCCTTGCCATTGTCGAAACGGGAAATCTCGAACAGGCAGCACAGAAAATCCGGGTAAGCACCACCACGGTATTTCGCCATATCCACGCCCTGGAGGAGCAAACCGGAAGCCGGTTGTTTGATCGAATACGCGGTCAGTATCACTTGACCGACACGGGAAATGAAATGCTCGTTCCCGCCCGTCAGATCATGAATAGTTTCGATACCATCAGCACCCATGTTGCCGGTGCCGATACTGATCTTGGCGGGCTGGTCCGATTAACCGCCCCGACCAGTTTTTCATATTTTCTCTTGCCAGATTGCATCGCCAAACTTCATCAACGCTGGCCCGAAATTCAGGTGGAATTGCTTGCCAGCAATCTGGAATTCAATATGACACAGCGATATGCAGATATCGCCATTCGCGTTGCGGCAAACCCGCCAGACCATCTCGTTGGCACCGAAGTCCGGAAAATTGAATGGGGCATATACGGCGCAACAGGAAAATACACACCGGACGGGCTAGACACGATGTTCGATCACACTTTCATCGGTGGTGCAGGAAACCTTGTGGGTCACGCGACGTTCAAGTGGCTCGATCAACATATTCGCAAACCATACAAACAGCGAACAGATGATCTGATTGCCATGGCGCAACTTGCGCATGCGGGATGTGGCCTTGCCTGTTTGCCAGCTGATCTTGCCCGGCCCGGTTTGCAATTGCTGGCAAAGCTGCCTGATGTTCCCGCAAACAGGCTTTGGGTTTTGACCCACCCTGATCTGCGCCATATTTCGCGCATCCGAGAAACCATGCGCTGGATCAGCAAGTCCTTGAAAAATGATCCTCGGCTGAATCTTGCACAGACTTAGGTGTTTGGCGCACCAAACATCGCAATGATGGATTGTTCATCCTCGCAGACTGGACAGCGTGAACAACCACGTTCAATATGTTCCCAAGTAAAAGCAAAGCCATAGACCGAACTATGGCAGATATCCGGGACAATACACAGACGCGATCAGGGCAAGATTACCCGACGGTCAAAGGAGCAACCCATGTCGATGCACAAGACGGCCAAATGCCTGACCATGATTGCAATGGGCTTTGCCTTGTCTGGCTGTTTGCTTGACGCCAAGGAACCGGTCACGGTTGCCAATGAGTCCCAGACGCTGGTCACGCCCTGGGGCGCACCATCATCAACACGCAGTACCGCAACGAGCAGCAGCGACAGCAATCTGGTGATGATGGAAGACGCCAACCGCAAGGCGCTTGACCAGATTCAGCAAAAACAGATCGACGAGGCGCGAATTGCCCTCGGCATCCTTGATCGCATGGCAAAGCGTTGCGTTCAGGATGGCGATGCTGCGGCCTGCGCGACACTTCAGACCAATTGGGCACCCCTGTCGCAACAGTTGCATAAAACCCTGTCGATGATGGCCGGGGACAGCATGCAGATGCCGATGACCGATCCTTCAAATGATCCGGCGATGGTGCCCGCAAATGACAGTCCGCCAAGGCCTCCGGCTCCGGCAACGAGTGCGCCTGCAGGCGATAGCGACACCCCGACAATGGAAAAGATCATTCCCATGAGCAGTTCGGGCTCGGACGGCTGAAGATCTTTTCAACTCAATGAGCTGCACTTTGAGATAGAACAAAGAAAACTTCCGGTTACTTCGATATCGTGCTTGGCATGACGTTTAGACCTGTAGGGTTTGGCACCGTTCCGGTCTGCGCCACGTCTTTTATGCAACGGAGATCAACCTATGTATCGGGATATTCTTGTTCACATCGACACCTCGCCAGCGTGCAAGGAACGTCTTTCGGTCGCATTGAAAATCGCAAAGGCACAGAACGCCCATCTGACGGGTCTGTATCTTTTGCCATACCCCGAAATTCCGCGTTTCATGGAAGTTCAGATCACCGAGGAAATCATCTCCCAGCAGCGCGCAGCCATGGCGGAAACCGGCAACGTTGCCCGCAAGGAGTTCGAAAGCACCTGTGAAGCAGCAGGCATTTCGTTCAGTTGGCAACAGACTTCCTGCCCGGCATCCGAAATTGCCGAAACCACCGCCATGTATGCCCGCCACCACGATTTGACGGTCCTGGGGCAGCGCGATCCGGAAAGCTCCGATCCGTGCTCGGTCTCTGAAATGCCTGACAAGGTTATCCTCACATCTGGCGCACCGGTGCTTGTCGTTCCCTATGTCGGACGTTTTGACGCCATTGGCGAACGCGTCATGGTCGCATGGAAGCCTTATCGCGAGGCCGTTCGTGCGGTAAATGACGGTATGCCGTTCCTTGAGAATGCCAAATCTGCGCTGGTGCTGTGTGCGGATCCGAACAAGGGTGCGCGCGATACCATGCCGGTGCCGGGCACCAATGTAACCGCACGCCTTGAACGCCATGGCATCAAGGTTCGCCGTGAAACCATGAACGCAACCGGAATCAGCGTTGGGGATCTGCTGCTGTCGCGTGCGGCGGATGAAAGCATCGATCTGATCATTTGTGGTGCCTATGGCCGCCCCCGTCTGCGCGAACTGATGATGGGTGGTGTCACCCAGCATCTGCTGCGCCACATGACGGTTCCCGTTCTGATGTCTCATTGATCCCTTTTGATCAGTCTGCCCAATCGCAAAGCTGTAAAACCGGTCAGGAAACTGGCCGGTTTTATGCTTTTAAAGTCGATTTCCGGATCAAAGATCAGACACGGCACAGGAAAGAGTTGCGCCGCAAAACGGTAGGCTTAAAGTGCAATAAACTGCTTTCGGGTTTCAGGGACCCATATCAAAATACAGAGGTTCGAAATGACCATCGACGCCACCAACGTCAATCCGACCATCCCGGGCAATTCCGATGCCAGCCGCGATGTCGCAAGCTATCTGCATCCCTATACCAATCTGGTCACGCACGAAAAAACCGGCCCGCATATCATCACGGGCGGGAATGGTATCTATGTGACCGATGACAGTGGTCGCAACCTGATCGAAGGCATGGCCGGCCTGTGGTGTGCGTCCCTTGGCTTTAGCGAAAAGCGTCTGGTTGACGCCGCGACCAAGCAGCTCAGCACCCTGCCCTATTACCATACCTTTGCGTCCAAAAGCACAAACCCGGCGATTGATCTGGCAGAGAAGCTGCTTGAACTGGTTCCGGTCCCGATGTCGAAGGTCTTCTTTGCCAATAGTGGCTCGGAAGCAACGGATTCTGCGGTCAAGATGGTTTGGTACTATCACAACGCCATCGGTCAGCCTGAAAAGAAAAAGATCATTTCGCGCAAGAAAGGCTATCACGGTGTCACCGTTGCAGCTGCGTCAATGACCGGTCTTCCGGGCAACCACAAACTGTTTGATCTGCCGATTGATCGTATCCTTCATACCGACACCCCGCATTACTGGCGCGAAGCGCAGCCGGGCGAAGAGGAAGAAGATTTCGCAACCCGCCTTGCCGAACAGCTTGAAGACCTTATTCAGGCCGAAGGCCCCGAAACCGTCGGTGCCTTTATTGCCGAACCGATCATGGGGGCCGGTGGCGTGATTGTTCCGCCACGCACCTATTTCGAGAAAATCCAGGAAGTCCTCAAACGCTATGACATCCTGTTCATTGCCGATGAAGTGATTTGCGGCTTTGGCCGTACCGGACGGATGTTTGCGACCGAGACCTTTAACCTCAAACCGGACATGATCACGGTCGCCAAACAGCTGTCATCGGCTTATCAGCCGATTTCAGCCCTGTTCATCAATGACACGATTTATCAGGCGGTCAAAAAAGGCTCCAACGAGGTTGGCACCTTTGGCCATGGCTTTACCTATTCCGGCCATCCAGTTGCGGCGGCAGTTGCTCTTGAGACTCTTAAAATCTATGAAGAAGACGGCATTATCGAGCATGTCCGCAATGTCATGTCGCCGTTCCAGAAACGCCTGAAAGACCTGAACAAGTTTGATCATGTTGGCGAAACCCGTGGTCGCGGCCTGATCGGGGCGTTTGAACTGGTTGCAGACAAATGCGCAAAAACCCCGTTCGAGCCTTATGGCGCTGCGGGCAAGGCCGTTGCCGAGGCCTGCCTTGAACAGGGCGTGATCCTGCGTGCACTGGGTGACACGGTCGCCTTCTGCCCGCCGCTGATCATTACCGAAGACCAGATCAATGACATGTTTGATAAGGTCGAAGCCGGTCTGACGGCTTGGCATGCAACCCGGTAGGCAATCACTTTTTCCGGTGTGAGTCACACTTGACGCTTACATCCCGTGCAATCAAACCGGTTGCACGGGATTTTCCATTTTATGTCATTTGCAATGAAGATCGCCGAAAAATAGAAAACACGACACCAAGAACCAACAGTCAATTGATTTTTCCTATAACTAAAATCAATATAATTGTGACGGCAAAGGCGTTCAAATCCTTGCCAAATGAAGCCAATAGGCCCAAATTGAAAACTGTATTGAGATGGGGCGAGCCCGCATATCCCGCGATGGCGCGCCTCTTGGGAAAAGATCGACAAACGAGAGACGGAACACCTTCTCTGTTCGAACGGTTCCAAACTAAACTGGAATCGCTTTAATTTTTGACAAGGGTCAATGCCGGATCGGTCGCCATGTCCGATAAGGGAATAATCAAGCCCCGGTCAAAACAGACAGATATGTTCTGATCAGGTTCCTGATCCGGGCGCTGACAGAGCTTTGTGACCAACCAGTCTGGTCACACAGAGACAGGCGAAAGAACCAAAGATGAATTATAACAACTTCTTCAAAGACGCATTGTCCGGCCTGAAAGCAGAGGGCCGCTATCGCGTGTTCGCCAACCTTGAACGTATTGTCGGCAAATTCCCGAAGGCCATGTATCATCCCGGCAACGGCGAAGCCCCGCGTGAAATTACTGTTTGGTGTTCCAATGACTATCTTGGCATGGGACAGCATCCGAAAGTAATTGAAGCGATGCAGAATGCCATTACCGGCCAGGGTGGTGGCGCAGGTGGTACGCGCAATATTTCCGGTTCCAACCATCTGCATGTCGCGCTTGAGCAAGAGCTCGCCGATCTGCATGGCAAGGAAGCCGCCCTTTTGATGACGTCGGGCTATGTCGCAAACTGGACGACGCTTTCGACCCTTGGCGCCAAACTTCCTGATTGTGTGATTATCTCGGACTCGCAGAACCATAATTCCATGATCGAAGGCATGCGTCATTCCAAGGCCGAACGCCGTATCTGGGAACATAATGACGTCGAAAATCTTGAAGCGATCCTTAAGGATATCGGGCCCGAGCGCGCCAAGATTGTCGCATTTGAATCCGTTTATTCGATGGATGGCGATATCGCCCCGATCGGTCAAATCCTTGATCTTTGCGAAAAGTACAATGCGATTTCATATCTGGACGAAGTCCATGCGGTCGGTATGTATGGTCCGCACGGCGGCGGTGTTGCCGAACGTGACGGTGTCATGGACCGCGTTGACATCATTCAGGGTACCCTTGCCAAGGCATTCGGTGTGATTGGTGGCTATATCGCGGCCAAACCGGAAATCGTCGATTTCGTTCGCAGCTTTGGCAACGGCTTCATCTTTACCAGTTCCCACCCGCCAAGCATTGCGGCTGGTGCATTGGCATCCGTCCGTCATCTCAAGAAAAGCAACGAAGAACGCCTTGCCCAGAAGGAACGCGCAGAAACCCTGCGTGAACGCATGCGGGCTGCGGGTCTTCCGGTAATGGATGCGCCAAGCCATATCGTGCCCTTGATGGTTGGCGATGCCGCCATGTGCAAGGAAGCAAGTGACCGGCTTCTGTTCGAACATGATATCTATGTTCAGCCCATCAACTATCCGACGGTGCCGCGTGGCACGGAACGTCTGCGCTTTACCCCCGGCCCGCTTCATGACGACGCGCTGATTGATCACCTGATCGACTCGCTTCTGACCGTTTGGGGACAGCTGGGAATTTCCAAGGCAGCCTGACGCCAAAAGCTAATGACAGATCAAAGGCCGGTGGCATACGCCCCGGCCTTTTTTCGTGATCCGGGTAAATTGCGACACCGTAAGTCAGATCATTGACGTCTGACATTTGCTTTCGCGACGGGGCGCTCTATATTGAGGGTCCGCAAACCGATCACCCGGCCATAACTGGCAAGATCGAACTTGCAATTAAGAACCGTTCGCGTTAACGTCGGACCTGTGATCAATCAGGGACCGCATCATGTATTCGGATAGAACCTTGCTTCCCAAAGAATGTCTGCGACTTTGTGCGCTTGGCACCCTTGCCCTTTCCGACAAACCGATCAGCTATGCTGATCTGGCCAATTCGGTGCGCCATTTCATGTCCCACATCATGGGACCATCGCTTGATATGATGGGAAGCTCCCTTCAGCTTCTGAAACTTGAAGGTCTGGTCAAGGAAGACACATCCAACGGATCCTTTTCCGATGCACAACTGAGCCTGACACCGGCTGGCCATGAGAAATTCATCGAACTGATGCAAGGTAACCTGCGTGACACGTCGGGTGAACTTTCGCGTCTGATCATGGCGCTTAAAATGCGGTTCCTGCATCTGCTTGATGATGACATTCGCGCCGAACAGGTCGAGATCCTCCATGATGTCTGCGAGCTTGATCTGGACCGTGTTCTTGCCCTGCGCGAAGAACATGCCAGCGAAGCCGGAAACTTTGCCGGTTGGCTCGAAATGGAAGTAAAACGTCTCGAACAAAAGCGCGACTGGCTTAAAAGCCTGTTGGCCTGACGCATTTTCCCGTTATAGTCGTGATTGAAGGCCAGCAGGAAGCCGGTCTAACGTCACAGGCAGGGACGGAAAATGTTGATACGTGAAGAAACCGAAGACGACTTCGCGGCAATTAATGCGCTGTTGGCCAGTGCATTTGAAACGGCCCCTCACAGCCAGCAAACCGAACATCTGATTGTGGATGCTCTCAGACAAAGCGGTAAATTGACGCTTTCGCTAATTGCCGAAGAAGACAATGAGCTTGTCGGTTGCATTGCCTTTTCACCTGTCCTGATCAATGGCAAGAAATCCGACTGGTACGGGCTTGGCCCGGTTGCAGTCACCCCGGATCGTCAGGGTATGGGCATCGGATCGGAACTGATCCAAAGTGGCATTCGCCATCTGCGCGCCAATGACGCGCGTGGCTGTGTGGTCCTTGGAGAGCCGAACTACTACAGCCGGTTCGGCTTTGCCACCCTGCCCGATCTGAAACTTGAAGGCGTGCCCGATGAATATTTCATGGCGCGACCACTGGTCGATGAGATCCCCCAAGGGATGGTGGAGTACGACCCGGCATTTGCAATTGCCCCCAAAACATAAGGCAGCCACACCGGGCTGCCTTTCGCATTTGGCCGGATATCGGTGACATCATCAGTAAAGATGCTGCCCGCCAGTCACAAAAATCTCGGTCCCGGTGACATAGCTGCTGTCATCGCCGACCAGATAATGAACCGCTGCTGCCACATCTTCGGGCGTGCCCATGCGGTTCATCGGGATACGTGGCACCAGTGCCTCATATTCCGGGGAAATCATATCGGTCTTGATCTCGCCCGGTGCCACCGCGTTGACGCGCACCCCAAGCTCGGCAAATTCCACAGCCATTTCGCGCGTAAGCCCGGAAAGTGCCGCCTTTGATGTTGAATAGGCAGAGCCGGCAAACGGATGCACATAATGGCCTGCGATCGATGTGATGTTGCAAATCGCCCCTTTGCCGCGATGAAGTGCTGCGGCAAATCCACGCGACAGGGTCAGCGGGGTAAAGAAGTTCAGCTCAAACACATCGCGCCATGCTGCAATATCACCATTCAAACAGCCCAGTCGTTCCTTGTAGGGTGTTTTGGGTGACACGCCGGCATTATTGACCAGTGCATGCAGCGGATCGTCACCAAGCACTTCATTGGCCTGCGCAATAAAAGTTTCGACATCTTCAGGTTTGGAAAGATCGGCACGGATATGAATACCCTGTGCCGGATCACGCGGACAGCTGGGCGGCGGCGCTTCGCGTGAACAACAAATCACCCGCCAGCCACGTTTGGCAAAATATCCAACAGTGACATGGCCGATGCCACGGCTGGCACCAGTCAGAACGACAGTTTTCGGGGCGCTAGTGGTCATTTATCCTGCTCACTTCCAAGCTTGGGCATGCATCCATGCTTTTGATTGCCCTCTTATAGCATTCCGTTGCCAAACCCTTGAAGAAAAAGCCCGAAATCCGTCATTTTTTTGGCTGCATCAATTGCAAACCGAAACCATGCCTGTTTGGCATGTCTGGTGAAAATCGCTATGATCCGGGGACAATGCGAACAAGGGACTCAAATGTGCAGCCGATTTGATCTCAACAGTGATATCCGGGCATTTCAGGCTCAGCTTGCGCTGGATATGGAAAATATCCAGCGCATGGCAATGGACGAGAATAATAACGCACTCTATGAGCAGGACAACGCATCAGACGATCTTGAAACCGCGTTCGACAGCCTGACCGGCACAAGACGACCAACCGACCCGATTGCGGTTATCCTGCCAGATCGCACGATAGCCATTCGGTCATGGGGGTTAAGTGTACCCGGTCTGAAGGCGCCGATGATCAATGCCCGATCTGAAACACTTGCCGAAAAACCGACTTTCCGCCCTCTTCTGGAACGGCGGTGCCTGATTCCGGCAACCAGCTGGTATGAATGGCGCAAGGACGGCTCATCAAAACACAGGAACCGGATCACCCTGCCCGATCATCAGCCGTTTTTGTTTGCCGGGCTGGAAAACGGACATGAGGCCACCATCATCACCTGCGCCCCGTCTGCATCAATTGCGCATATTCATAACCGCATGCCTGCGGTTATTGGCCCCAGCCACCTTGCCCATTGGCTTGATCCGGCGATTGCATTTCGCGACCTGCACCACATGCTGGCCCCGTTGCCAGATCATGTCTTGTCCTGGCACGAAGAAACAGCGCGTCCCGACAATGCCGATCAGGATCAGAACCAGATTGATCTGTTTTCAAAATAGGATGGACTGAATCAGTTCGAGCGATCCGGTCGACGAAAGGTTTTAGTCCAGATCGACATCGTTGGCGGCACAGGGTGTTGCACCGCATCCACGAACAGTGCTGCCATATCCCGTGTTCCCGGCAACGACCGCGCCAAGATCAGGAAGCCCGATTTTGGGGTTATTGAGCTCTTGCGCCAGATCCTCGGACATGGCTGCGAAATCAATGATATCGCGCAATGACAACATGGGAGTTCCCCTGCCAGACGTTTCTTTTCCTCAGTGCGAAACGCCTCGTTTATCGGGGTTCCGTCTTTGTAAGATTTCCGTAACCCTGTCGTGAATTGTTCGCGAGTGCAACAAAAAAAGGCGCATTTTCATGCGCCTTTCCCTGTTTGCCTGTGCAAACCGATAATTTAAATTTGTGATTTCAGGCAGTTATCATCACCAAAACGTCAGTGCATTATCCAAAGGGGCAATGTGCATTTTCCCAGCATATCCTGCGTAACACCGCCAAGAATCATCTCCTTGAAACGCGAATGGCTGTAGGCACCAAGAACAATGGTATCTGCTCCGCATTTTTCCGCCTCGGAAATCAAGGCATTAGCAACGTTCGACGTTTCAGTGTTATCGACAACCACGGCTTCGACTCCGTGCCAGCGGAACTGTTCGGCCAGTGCCTTGCCACAAGCCCGGCCATAGGGCACATCCCCGACGCTGACAATCGTGACTTCCTTGGCACTGCGCAGAAGCGGCATCGCCGAGGTGACGGCACGCGCGGCCTCTACCCCGCCATTCCAGGCAATCATGACCTTCTCGCCAACCGTCGCAGGCGACTTTTCCGGCGCAACAAGGATCGGGCGGCCCGTTTCCATAAGTGCGGCATCAAAGGTCAGGGATGCAGACGCTTCCTTGGGATCGCGTCCGATCACGACAAGATCAAACAGCCGACCTCGACGGGCAACAGTTTCATCCTCGCGACCGCTATCCTTGCGCCATGCACAGGTTGGTTTGGCATCGCTGGACGGCACGTCGGTCGCTTCAACCCCCGAGGCTTTCACAGCGGCCTCAAAGGATGCCTTGCCACTGATTTCGCGCTTTTCGGTTTCGTTTTCGGCCGCACGGATCATTTCTTCGATGATCAGTCCGGACATTCCTTCGCCAACAATCGGAATTGCGTCCTGCGGTTCGGCTGCGACGAACAACGCTTCAAGGTGGGCGTCAAACCGTTTGGCCATCCGAAAAGCCGTTTCCATTACTCTTTCATCAATGGCCGTCCCTGCCACTGGAGCCAGAATTGTTCGTATTGCCATTTCTCACACTCCCGCCAATCCGTTTGATAACCGCGTGGCCCGGAAACCGGGTCGGGTTCATTTCAAGCCAGTGTTAAGTCTGCAATTTTTCAGTGCCATTTTCTTTGTTCAAGATCAAATCCCGGCAAACATCATGAACATTCATTCAAATACCGTACATTTGATCAGATTTAGTGAAGCCTAACACACAAAATGATTGTATCATCTATGGTTGTGATTACGATGGCGGTTTCAATATCAAACCAAAATTTTCGCCCTTCAAAAAACCGCAAATTTATGACAATGGGCGAAGTGAAACATTGAACTTAGAATGGGTCGTCTGCCGAATGGATTATGAAGCACTCCATGAGAATGCCCGCGAAGCAGCGGAATTTCTCAAAACCTTGGGCAATGAGTGGCGCCTGATGATCCTGTGTTCGCTCGGGGATCTGGAAAAGTCTGTCGGCACGCTGGAAAACGAGCTGGGCATCAAACAGTCTGCCCTGTCCCAGCATCTGGCACGGTTGCGCCGCGAAGGACTGGTCAAAACACGCCGTGATGCTCAGACAATCTATTACTCCCTTGCCAATCCCGACATCATGAGGATCATTGCCGTCTTGCAGGAAACCTTCTGCCCGCCGGAAGAAAACGCTTAGAGGCTGTTTCCCCTCTGACAAAAACAAAAACGCACAAAGTCCCCCGACCTTGTGCGTTTTGTTTTTTTCAGCTACCGACCGTTTCGAACTCACGGGAACAATTTATCGATGTTCCACCCGGCGTCATCAGAATCGCGGGTATAGAGTTTTCGGTCATGCAGGCGGAATTTTCCCTCGGACCAGAATTCGATACGATCAGGTACTAAACGGAACCCGCCCCAGTGATCCGGCCTTGGCACTTTGCCAAGACCAAACTTTGCGGTGAACTCGGCAACACGTTTTTCCAGATCAAACCGGCCACTCATCGGGCGGGACTGGATTGAAGCCCATGCGCCAAGCTGACTGCCACGCGGGCGCGTTGCGAAATATTCATCTGACTCAGCGGCGTCGACCTTTGATACCTTGCCTTCGATACGGACGCATTTTTCCAACGTTTTCCAGTGGAAGCAAAGGGCGGCATAGCCATTCTCGCCAAGCTGCTCACCCTTGCGGCTTTCATAGTTGGTATAGAAAACGAAGCCCCGCGGATCAAATTCCTTAAGAAGAACAATCCTGGCCGACGGGCGACCTTGCGCATCGGCAGTCGCCAGTGTCATTGCGTCCGGATAGGCCTTTTCGGCAGCTTTGGCTTCATCAAACCATTTCTGGAACATTTCGTAAGGGGCGTCGTGGGGTTCGTGCCCAAATTTTGGCGTATTTTTTTCGTCCATTGGGAAAAGATTTCCTTTGGCTGATTGAAATTAGTCGCCGTGCGGTTCAACTAATTTGGAACATTGGTGGCAGACACGTCGTTTGCTTCTCATATATATACGCAAAGAATATCGGTTGGGACTGTAAAGACAAGATGGGCAAAACAAACATGAAATTCCGTCATATCGTAATTCCGGTCATCATGACCGCCTTCATCGCTGGCTGCGCCCAGGATCAGGGTCAGAAACAAACCGCTGGCACCTTGCTTGGTGCGGTTGGTGGTGCTGTTGCTGGCGCACAATTTGGTAAAGGCAGCGGCCAGCTCGTTGGCGTAGCGCTTGGCACGCTCGCCGGTGCCTTTATCGGTAGCGAAGTCGGACGTTCGCTGGACAATGCAGACCGTGCAATCATGGCGCAAAGCACCCAGCGCACGCTTGAAGCGACCCCGACAGGTCAGACATCCACCTGGCAGAACCCGGATACCGGTGTTCAGGGTACGGTTACACCGACCCGCACCTATCAGGAACCCAAGACCCAGGAATATTGCCGCGAGTACCAGCAGACCGTCATGATCGGTGGTCAGGAAGAAACCGCCTATGGTACTGCGTGCCGCAAGCCTGATGGCAGTTGGCAGGTCGTTAATTGATCAATAACAGCCAACACAGGCTGTGAAAACTATCAAGGGCGGTGCAATCCATGTGGTTGTCACCGCCTTTTCATTATCGCGACCAGACAAGATGGTCGTTCTCCCACCTTGCTGATCGCAATTAAGGTTCATATTTGACCGATCATGCTCTAATAATGAACCTACGTGCTTTTAGTTTTTACAACCGGTCAGTACATGCAGGATCCCTATAAGATACTTGGTGTTTCCAAGGGTGCCAGTCAGGAAGAAATCAAGAAAGCCTATCGTAAACTGGCGCGTGAACTCCATCCCGACGTAAATCCCGGCGACGCGAAAATCGAGGAACGCTTCAAGAAGGTTTCAAGCGCCTATCACCTGCTTGGTGATGCCGAACGCCGCAAGAAATTCGACAATGGCGAAATCGATGCCGACGGCCGTGAAACCAGCCCCTTTGCGCGTGGTAGCGGACGCGCGGGCGGGTTTGGTGGCGGCAATGGTGATCCCTTTGGATTCTCGGGGGCGAATGCCGAAGACATCTTTGACGAGATTTTCGGCAAGGGGCGTGGCCGGTCCGGTGGTGGCTTTGGCGGTTTTGGCGGTGAACGCAAACCGCAAAAAGTCAAAGGCCCGAATATCTCCTATGAGCTGAGCCTTGATTTCAGCGAGGCGATCCTTGGCGCGACCAAACGTATCAATCTTGCCAGCGGCAAAAGCCTTGAAGTCCGTATCCCGCCCGGAAGCGAAAATGAACAGACCCTTCGCCTGAAGGGGCAGGGCATGGCGGGCATGAATGGCGGCGAAGCCGGAGATGCACTGATCAAGCTTCATGTTCATCCCGACAAGACATTCCGTCGCGAAGGCAATGATATCCATTGCGATCTTGCGATCAGCCTGCCCGAGGCCCTTCTTGGTGGGTCGATCGAAGTACCGATCGTCGATGGCAAGGTGAATATGAAGATCCCGGCCAATGCCAATAGCGGCACCAAATTGCGCCTGCGCGGTAAGGGTGCCCCCTATGATCGCGGCACCAAACGTGGTGACCAGTATGTTCACCTGACGGTCAAGCTTCCTGATGAACGCGATGATGAACTGATCGACTTCATCAAGGAATGGTCTGAAAAACATCCCTACAAAACGCGCTAGGCCACGGCCCTGCCCGTGGCTTGACAGGACTCAAGACTCGGTCGGGCGCAAACACGTATTTTCCCTTTGGAGTATTTCACCGCACAAAGGGAAAAACCATGCGCCCGATTTCATTTGTTCCCATTCTCGCTGGCATTGCCCTTTTGGGGCTGACTGCATTTGTCGGCACTGCACGCCCGACAATTGAACTATCCTATTCTGCCAACTGCAAGAATGTCGACGGCTGGAAAGAAAGCCTTATGGCAGAAGGGTTTGACATTGAACTTTCCCCTGTCAACGAGCTTACTCTTTCCGAGCAACAGGCAATGATGTCGCTTCCCGAACCAATGCGTGACTGCAAGATTGCAAGCGTTGCCGGCTATCACGTGATTGGTGATGTGGCCTCTGGTGATATCGTAACCCTTCTTCGGCGCAAACCGCTTGATGTTGTCGCCCTTGCTCAAGACAAAACAACCCTTGAAACTGTTGCCCTTCACTATGACGGCACAGTCGAACGCCGGAAGGCCCAGTGATGAAATTCGTATCGCCCTTGCGACTGGCCTTTACCGCAATAGGGATTGGAGCCATCGGCCTTCTTTGGGGAAGTGCTGCAATCGTCTGGTTGTTGCTGCCCGGAGGATCTCCGAATTTCCTACCACCTGACAGCCTGTTTCCGGCCCTGATCCTGAGCCTGGTTATTTTCGGCGGATTGGGCTTTGGCGCTGCCATTCTCACTGAAAGCTGGGAAGACGAAGCCCGCCAGAGACGCCACCAGATCAAATAAAGTCAGTCCTATCTGACTTTATGGCACCTGAAAAAACCGGTTCTTGTTCCCATATGGTGTGAAGGGCAAAACAGACCATCAGGGGATAATGGAACAATTTACCAATCCGGATCAGTACGTTCTGTGGGTTGAACAGGCGATAGACTGGCTTTCGGCCAATGTGTTGCTGATCCCGATCCTGATACAAATTCTGGTCTGTGTGGTTGTTGCTATTACCGCGTTCCTGTTGCGCGGCAGACTTGAAACATTGCTGTCGCGTCTGCAAAACTGGAAGCCGCTTTTGCAATATGCCGGGTTCCGTCGCTTTGCCACGGTCCTGCCCGGTTTGGCCTTCCCGCTTCTTCTTGTCATCCTTGTCTGGCTGCTTGATGCCGTCGCTGTTCAGGCGGGGTATCGCCACAATGTCATTCGACTGGTTGCAAGCCTTTTGAATGCATGGATCGTCATTCGGCTGGCAGCAGCCATCGTCAACGACCCGGTATGGTCACGTACGATTGCAACCGTGGCCTGGGGGCTTGCCGCCCTTAATATTGTTGGCTGGCTTGAACCAACCATCGAGATCCTTGACAGCCTTGCCATGCAGGTCGGCGATTTCCGGGTGTCGGTCTATGGCATTCTCAAAGCCGTATTATCACTTGCGGTTTTGTTGTGGGTTGCATCCTTTGCTTCCCGCCTGTTTGAACAACGCATTCAAAAGGTCCACCGCCTGACCCCGTCGGTTCAGGTCCTGATGGCAAAGCTTTTGAAACTTGTCCTGCTGTCGGTTGCAGTTCTGTTTGCGCTATCGACGATTGGCGTTGATCTGACGGCCCTTGCGGTATTTGGTGGCGCGGTTGGCGTTGGTATCGGCCTTGGCTTGCAACGGATCGTCGCCAACCTGATCAGCGGAGTCATTCTGCTTCTGGATCGGTCGATCAAACCCGGTGACGTCATTGCCATCGGCGAGACATTTGGCTGGATCCAGTCTCTAGGGGCACGATATACCGCCGTTCGCACCCGTGACGGCACCGAATTCCTGATCCCGAACGAAGACCTTATTACCACGCAGGTCGAAAACTGGAGCCATTCGGACGTCAAACTGCGCCTGAAAATTCCGGTCGGCATTGCCTATAGCTGTGATCCGCATTTTGCGATCAAGCTTTGCAACGAAGCCGCAGCAAAATGCCAAAGGG
Source organism: Thalassospira profundimaris (assembly GCF_003326795.1). Classification (GTDB taxonomy): domain Bacteria; phylum Pseudomonadota; class Alphaproteobacteria; order Rhodospirillales; family Thalassospiraceae; genus Thalassospira; species Thalassospira profundimaris_C. The sequence goes on from NZ_JPWI01000009.1 coordinate 70,819, forward strand.
TTCTGGAAAATCCCGGCCCAAATACATTGCTGCGCGGATTTGGGGACAACTCTGTTGATCTTGAAATCCGTTTCTGGATTGATGATCCGCAGAACGGGCGCGGCAATATCATCAGCGAAATTCTGCTCAATGTCTGGGATGCCTTCAAGGAACACAATATTGAAATTCCGTTCCCGCAACGCGACCTGCACCTGCGTAGCGGCGATGCGCCCATTCGCGTCGAGATGACCTCGCCAACAAACTAGGCAGCCAAACAGCATCAAACCTTTTTGTGATCTGGATCACATATTCAGGTTGCTGTCAGGTAGGCGCGCCAAACTGCGACCTTAACGCAGTCAAAGGCGCCCGAAATGCTTCTGTTGAATTACAATGAGAATGGAAATCCTGCGGCACGATTAAGCCTGCAGAAGAATGGTTTTCTGGCTCGCGTGCAAATGCGCGCCTGTGCGATCTCCATTCTGACCAGCCTTGCGACCGAACGGGCCGAGGTGGAGGATTTCATCGCCGCGACCTACGCCAACGCCTATGACGCGTCGATCCGGGTGCAATATGACACGCTGATGAGTGTGCGTGATGACAGCGGCAAGATTGTCGCAGCCCTTGGCTTTCGCTCTGCCGGTCACGGACCACTTTTCCTTGAACAATATCTGCCCTGCCCGATTGACAACATCCTTGGCATTTCTCGCCATCAGATTGTCGAAATCGGCAATCTGGCTTCGTCCGGTGGTGGCGGAACGTCGTTCCTGTTCACCGCCCTTTCGGCCTATCTGTATCACAATGCCTATAAGCAGGCAGTCGTCACCGGTACCGACAATATCGAAAAGCGTCTGCGCAAGATGGGTTTGAACCCGGTGCGTCACGCCATGGCCGATCCATCGCGTCTGGCCGAAAAGGACACCGATTGGGGCCGCTATTACGAGCGCTGCCCGCATGTTCTGTCCGGATCGGTCGCATATGGCTACCGACAGCTGCAATCGCTGTATGGCGCTGAATATCTGCATATGCGCCCGCGTCTTTATCCCCACTTCCAGCATAATGGCGAGATTTGATCATGCTGTTTGAACGTATCCGCAATCATCCTGGTCATCGTCCTGCCCTGCGCACAGGCACCGCCGAAATTAACTATGGCGACCTGATCCGTCATGTTGAGGAACGCAGCATCCAGTTGCAGGATGTTGATGTTCTGGGCATCGCACTTGATAACGGCATTGACTGGCTGCTCTGGGATCTTGCGGCCCTGCATACCGGGATCATCTGCATCCCGTTACCACCCTTTTTCACCAAGGATCAGATTGACCACAGCATTGCGACTGGCGGGATCACACACATGGTCACACCGGGCGGGCTTGTTGCAACCGGCTTTGACCGTTCGCCATTGATCCCCGAAGGAACGGCAAAAATCACCTTCACCTCTGGCTCGACAGGCACCCCAAAGGGTGTTTGTCTGTCGGAGACCGCGATGTTCAATGTCGCACATGCCATCCACGCGGTTCTCGGCGATGATTTTGTCGGAACACATGCCTGTGTCCTTCCACTTGCCGTTCTTCTGGAAAATGTCGCCGGGGTCTATGCCGGTCTGATAGCCGGATGCACAATCCATCTGACAGGGCTGCAGGAATTCGGATCGCAATATCATAATCTGTACGATGTCCTGAAACAGGCCCGCGCAAATTCGGTCATTCTGGTCCCGGAAATCTTGCGTGCCCTGATGATGCAGGTCCACGCCAAAGGCCCGCTTCCTGATTTGAAATTCATCGCTGTTGGTGGTGCACGCGTTGCCCCGCGCCTGATCGCCACGGCGCGCCAGCTTGGTCTTCCTGTCTATGAGGGCTATGGCCTGTCGGAATGTGCGTCGGTTCTTTCGATGAATATCCCGGGCAAGGACAAACCTGGCACGGCTGGCACATTGCTTCCCCACGTAAAGGCAGAAATTCGGGATGGCGAAATCTATGTCCACCGCCCGGGTTTCCTTGGCTATATCGGAGCAACAGACCAGTCGGACGGCACCGTTGCCCAGTGGTTTGCCACTGGCGATATCGGCGACATCGATGCGGACGGATTTGTTCACGTTACCGGCCGCAAGAAGAATGTGCTGATAACCTCGCATGGCCGCAACATATCGCCTGAATGGCCGGAGTCCGTTCTGTTGGCGCAACCGGAAATCTATCAGGCAATCGTCTATGGCGATGACCAGCCACATCTGAGCGCCCTGATCGTTCCAAGCAATGCGACCGCCAATATCGCAGCCGCGATTGAGACGACCAACACCGTTCTCCCCGACTATGCGCAGATACGCGATTTCCAGATCGTCCCGCCTTTTAGCGTCGAAAATGGCTGCCTGACCGGCAATGGTCGGCCCAAACGCGACGCAATTTCAGCCCGCTACCTTTCTCCTCAACTTACCCCGGAGCCTTCCATGAACTTTTATGATCGTCTTGTTGCAGAAACCGCAGAAGCACGTGCAAGCCTTTATCATGTCCCGCAGCTGGTGGACGGACTGCAGGGTAATATTTCGCGCTCGACCTATGTTGCCTATCTGACCGAGGCCTATCACCACGTCAAACACACCGTCCCGTTCCTGATGGCGATGGGATCGCGCCTGCCTGAGGACAAACGCTGGTTGCACAAGGCGATCATTGAATATCTTGAAGAAGAAGAAGGCCACGAAGAATGGATTCTCAATGACATCGAGGCCGCTGGCGGCAATCGCGAAAAAGCGCGCAACGCAACGCCGAACCTCGAAACCCAGGTCATGGTTGCCTATAACTATGACTATATCGCGCGCAAAAACCCGGTCGGGTTCTTTGGCATGGTCTTTATGCTTGAAAGCACCTCTACCCAGATCGCAAGTCAGGGTGCTGATGCCGTCATGAACGGCCTTGATCTTCCGAAATCGGCATTCAGCTATCTGTTCTCGCACGGGTCGCTTGATATCGAGCATATGAAATTCTTCGAACAGACCGTCAACAAGATCACCGATCCCGATGATCAGGCAGCGATCATTGAAGTGGCCCAAAACACCTTCCGTCTGTTTGCAAACCTGTTTGCTGCCATTCCGCATGAAGGACAGAGAAAACATGTTGCTTGATGGAAAAAGCGTCTTTCTGACCGGGGCGACGGGCGGCATTGGCAGGCCGCTTGCCGCCCTGCTCAGGGGACGCGGTGCTCATGTCACAACCTATGACCGGGCCCAGCAGGGTAATCTGATGGAAAATATCGATACCACCTGCAAGGTCCTGCGCGAAAACACGCCCGACATTCTGGTCAATCTGGCCGGGATCAACGAGTTCGACCTTGCCGAAAAGCAGGATTACGACGCGCTTCTGACCTTGAACCTGCTGGTGCCGATGCGCTTGTGTCAGGCGGTCTTGCCGACCATGCGCGCACGCCGTTCCGGACAGATCGTCAATATCGGATCGATGGCGGGATTGATCCCCCTGCCGCACATGACCGGTTACGTCGCGGCCAAATCCGGGCTTAAGGGATTTAGCGACGCCCTTCGACGCGAAATGGCAGATTGCGGCGTCAAGGTTTCCCACATTGCACCACGTGCTGTTCACACCGAAATGAATGCTGGCAAACTTGGTTTGCTGAACAAGCGGACCCATACGACCGAAGACCGCCCGCGTGACGTGGCAAACCGTATCATCAACGCCATTGAACGCAGTGAATCCGATGTTCGGATCGGCTGGCCCGAACGCCTGTTTGCGCAACTTAACGCCCTGTGCCCTTCCCTGATCGACAAGGGTCTTCGCAAGAACACGGCCATTGGCGTTGATATCCTCAATTCCGAACAGGAGGATAGCGCCGAGCCACAACCTCTTGCCGCCCCAAACTGTGACACCCAGCGGAGGAACATCGCATGAAGCTCAACCCCCTTATTCTTTTCTGTGCCCTTGCGGTATTGCTGCCCATGATTGGGCATGCAGAAACCACCAACGGTGCGGTGATGGATGGCGTATCACATCTTCAGACCGAATGGGCGCGGATCAAATACGACCTGTCGGACAAGGACCAGCAAGTAGAAGCCCTTCATCAGCTTGAAGCTGATGGCGCAGAACTGCTTGTCCGGTTCCCCGAAAGCCCGGAACTGCAGATCTGGCAGGGAATTTTGCTATCGACCGATGCCGGAATTGATCGCGGTATTTCCGCACTTGGCAAGGTCCGTGATGCCCGCGAGCTGTTTGAAAAGGCGATCAAAACCAATCCCGATGCACTTGACGGTTCAGCCTATACCTCGCTTGGGTCATTATACTATCAGGTCCCGTCATGGCCGCTTGCCTTTGGTAGCAACACCAAGGCCGAGGAATTCCTGAAAAAGGCGCTGGCCGTTAACCCTGACGGCATCGACCCGAACTACTTTTACGGTGACTTCCTGCTGCAGCAGGATCGCAGCAGCGAAGCTCGCACCTATTTCGAAAAGGCCCTGAAGGCACCGGACCGTCCCAGCCGTCCACGGGCGGACGCCGGACGTCGTGCAGAAATCGCCAGGGCCCTGAATGAGATTGCCCGCAAGTCCGCCAAATAGCGGATTGAACCATTCGCAGCAGCACATATGAAAAGGCCGGAACAGCTGTCCCGGCCTTTTTGGTTCATGTCTCGGGTCGCGATCTAGCTGATGATATCGGTCATGTCTTTTTGTTCGACCTGGTTGGCCTTGAGATGATGAGGATCAGCTTCGACCTGTTCGGGTATTTTGTTTTCCGGTCTTGGCGTATCGAGCAATGCTCCTACCTGCACAGCAAGAACAGACTGGCGCTTTTTCTCAAGCTCGACCAGACGTTCGCGCATGACAATCGGCCAGCCACCATCGGTTTGCACCAGCAGCAACCGGTCATAATCAAGAAACAGCCCCATCCGCGTCATCAGTTCCGTCAGGGTAATGCGCGACAGGTCCCCGGAAAGCAACCAGCGATGATCTTCGGACCGATCAATCAGTTTCTCGCGGCGAAGAGCGGCCAGCGCCCAGTTGAGATCACGTCCGCCAAGTTTGAGCTCACGCATCATCTTGCGATAGGTCGGCGGTTTTGCCGCATCATGGAACCGCGCCTGCAGATATTCCAGCACCCGCAGCACGGCAATAATCCGCTCCATATGCCCGGGCACGGCACCGCGTGGGTCGGGAATAAGACCCGCAGCTCGTGCAGCACGCCATTCCGATTGTGCGGCGGCCACCTGAGCGCCGAGCAAGATCACAATCCATGTCAGGTACATCCACAACAGGAAGATCGGAACAATCGCCACCGCACCATAAATGGTCTGATAGGTCGGAAAGTTGGTGACATAGAACCCGAAACCCTTTTTCAGGGCTTCGAACAGCATGGCGGCAACAAAACCGCCAACGAGTCCGTCAATGATTGCAACCGAACGGTTGGGCATTCCGATGAACAACAGCGAAAATGCGGCTGTAGACAACAGGAACGGTGCAATGAATGTCAATTGACCTATCTGCTGGCCAAGCGCCTCGCCCCCAACCAGATGACGCATTGCAAAGATATAGGATGCAAGCGACAGGCTTAACCCCAGCAACATCGGACCGACAGTCAGAAGTGTCCAGAACACGACAAGTCGTGCCAATAACTTGCGCGGACTCGTAACGCGAAAGACATCATTCATCGCCCCTTCTATCGCGCCAAGCAGCATGACAGCAGTCAACCCCAGTACCATGGTACCGATCGCCGTCATCTGTCCGGTATTTTGCAGGAAGTTGCCTAGATAGTCGCTTACCTGCTCCCCGGTTTCGGGCAGAAAGTTGTTCAGAACGACATCCATGATCTGATCTTTGAACTGATCAAATACGGGAAAGGCAGACAAAACTGTCAGGGCCACAGCCAGAAACGGCACCATTGCCAGAAGCGTCGTATAGGAGAGTCCCGCTGCACGCTGGACCGATTTATCGTGAATAAACCGCATAATTGCATAGCGCCAAAATGCCGTTCGGTCCGCGATCATTTTCTGAATTTCGACCATTAAACGCTTATCCCCACGCATTTTCCGGTTATACTGCATGTGATCAACAAGATAGCGCGCCGATACATGATATGACAGGCCAGATTGACCTTGGCCTAGCTTTGTGTAGGATGCGCCGAATGTCTAATGCCTTCTGTGCCGGTCGCGGCTTTATTTGAATGCTTCTACCTGCCAGAAAATGAGATCGTGGGAACGAGAGGAAAAATGAGCCTGTCCACCGAAAACATTTCGGGCCTGATGGCCGGTAAGCGCGGCCTGATTATGGGCGTCGCCAACGATAAATCCATCGCATGGGGTATCGCACGCGCCGCTGCTGCCGCGGGTGCCGAGGTTGCTTTTACTTTCCAGGGCGAGGCACTTGAAAAGCGCGTACGCCCGCTTGCGGAGTCTGTCGGCAGCGATATCGTCTTGCCATGTGACGTCACCGATGCCGCAAGCATCGACGCTGTTTTTGACACGCTCAAGGAAAAATGGGGCAAGCTGGACTTTGTCGTCCATGCCATCGGTTTTTCCGACAAGAACGAACTGCGCGGTCGCTATGTCGACACCTCGCCGGAAAACTTCGCGCTTTCAATGAACATCTCGGTCTATTCTTTCACCGCTGTTGCCCAGCGCGCGGAAAAACTGATGACCGATGGTGGCTCGCTTCTGACCCTGTCCTATTACGGTGCAGAAAAAGTCATGCCGCACTACAACGTCATGGGCGTTGCCAAGGCAGCACTGGAAGCAAGCGTGAAATATCTGGCCAATGACCTTGGCCCGGACCGCATCCGTGTCAACGCAATTTCGGCCGGTCCGATGAAAACCCTTGCCGCTTCAGGTATCGGCGACTTCCGCTATATCCTGAAATGGAACGAATACAACTCGCCGATGCGCCGTAACGTCACGCTTGATGACGTTGGCGGTTCGGGGCTGTACTTCCTGTCGGATCTTTCGACCGGTGTCACGGGTGAAACCCATCATGTCGATTGCGGTTACCATACCGTTGGCATGAAGCAGGCAGACGCACCTGACATCAATGTTCAGAAATCCTGATCTGAACATGATATGATTTTGCGGGCTGCCCTTATGGGCGGCCCGTTTTGTCTCTTTAATATTTGAATTCTGGAATTCGGTTATGGCTGGCAACAGTTTTGGAACGCTCTTTCGCTTCACCACCTTTGGCGAAAGCCACGGCCCGGCAATCGGCTGTGTTGTAGATGGTGTGCCCCCTCTTCTTGAGCTGACCGAGGCCGATATCCAGGAATTCCTCGAGAAACGCAAACCCGGTCAATCGCGCTTTACCACCCAGCGTCGCGAACCTGATCAGGTCAAAATTCTTTCGGGCGTGTTCGAAGGCAAAACCACCGGCACCCCGATTGGGCTTCTGATCGAAAATGTCGATCAGCGATCCAAGGATTATGGCGAGATTAAAAACCAGTTCCGCCCGGGCCATGCCGATTACACCTATTGGGAAAAATACGGCACGCGCGATTATCGCGGCGGCGGCCGTTCATCGGCCCGCGAAACAGCAATGCGTGTTGCGGCCGGTGCCATTGCCCGCAAGGTTCTTGGCGATGACATCAAAATCCGTGGCGCACTGGTCAAGATGGGCACCAAGGAAATCAATCGCGATAACTGGGACTGGAACGAAGTTGATAACAACCCGTTCTTCTGCCCCGATCCCGAAGCCGTTCCGGTATTCGAGGAATATCTCGACGGCCTGCGCAAGGACGGATCATCGGTTGGTGCTGTGATCGAAATTGTCTGTTCGGGCGTTCCGGTTGGTCTTGGCGATCCGGTTTATGACAAGCTTGATGCCGATCTGGCCAAGGCGATGATGACCATCAACGCGGTCAAGGGGGTCGAAATCGGCAACGGCTTTGAAGCCGCCGAACTGACCGGCATCGAGAATGCCGATGAAATGCACTTGGGCAACGACGGCAAACCCGTCTTTGGTTCGAACCATGCCGGTGGCATTCTGGGTGGTATTTCGTCCGGTCAGGATGTTGTCGTTCGCTTTGCGGTCAAACCGACCAGCTCAATCCTGACCCCGCGCAAAAGCATCGATATTTATGGCAAGGAAGTCGACGTTGTCACCAAGGGCCGTCACGACCCGTGCGTTGGCATTCGCGGCGTTCCGGTCGGCGAAGCCATGGCGGCCATTGTGCTTGCCGACCACCTTCTGCGCCATCGCGCGCAATGCGAAGGCTGGAACACCAACAAGCATTTCCCGAGCTGATCCCTTAAGCAGATAATTCCTGTCACAATCGGGTTGATGCCACGTCTTGATGGCATGAACCCGATATTGCTCAAAACCCTGATCTCGCTTGCTGCATCAAACAACAAATCCGCCAAAGGCGGATCGCTTGGCACTGATGCACAATTGCGCAACCGCACGATCCTTTACCCGGACGAGGCGCTTGACCTGCCGGAATGGGGAATTGCCGGAATGCCCGGCATGATCCTGGGAGCGGCCCCGCAAACCTGCCTGTTTGTCAGCGATCTTGAAATGTCTGGCTCAGATAACGCCAGTACAGGTGAAAGTTCCGACACGGATCAGGATACCGAGGCCGAGCCTACCAAAACCTCAGACGGATCAGCCGCCGGGATTGTCTCCTTCAGTCTGACCCTGAAATGCAATCCCGATCCCCAAAGCAATTTGAAGTCCTGCACCATTGTCTGGAAGCTCTCGCTTCCGATTGCCGGATATCGGGATATTCAAACCAGCAGCAGCAGCGAAAGCGTGCGCGCCCCAGTCATCCATACCCGTATGAAAATTCGTGGTATCGAACGCGACGTTGAAATCGGGCTTCTGGAAATGACCGGTCTCGAACAACCGCTTCTGATCGGGCAGGATACGCTGGGCGACAAGTTCCTGATCCGCCCGGATCGCGACAAAAAAGACTTACAAACACCAACGCCTTCCGTTGACCTGAACCCCACAGAATCGTCTGACCCGTCTGAGATGCCTGCGCCGTCAGAGCCGGGCGCCGCGCAGACCAAAACAGACACTATGCCCGAACAAACCAGTTCGCCCGAACAGACCAAGTCTGATGATCTCCCCCATAAAGACGCGGACACGACGGGCACGAAGGACACAACACCGGAAACTCCGCTGGAGTCAGCCTCAAATAACCAGGACATTTCAAACGACGCCGCAATGCCTGCAACACCGAATGCAGATGCGTCAAATCCTTCAAATACAGTGAGCCCTGAGGATCAATCAGCAGACAGCCAAAATCCTGCAGTGCCGGTGCCACCACCACAAAACGAGCAATCCCGAACAGACGCAGCAAACACACCATCAGAAGACGTACAGCCAGAACAGCCCAAAGCGGATGCCGCTGAAACCAATCCGGCAAGCGCACCACAAGCCCCGGCAACCGGGGATGACAGCACCAATACGGCACAGGCACAGACACAAACGCCGGGACCATCGGATGATCCAAAACCGGCAACTGATCCTGCCTGATCCCCTCAGTTCTTCAGATAACCTCCTGAACGTACTGCACCGCTTCTTCCAGAAGCGGTGCTTTTTTAAGTTCTAACAAAGGACAGCCTTGTTTTAGTGGCATATTTTGTCGGTTCGAGATCAGTTTAGCCTTGAAATACCAGATATCATTCGATAATGTTAACTCAGTTAACATAAGAAAATCGAGATGCGAGCTAATGGGGAAATACCATCACGGTGACGTCCGCAATGTTCTTTTGCAAAAAGCCGAAACCATCCTGACCGAAGAAGGCCCGACCGGTCTTTCGCTGCGACGTCTGGCGCGCATGACCGGTGTTTCAGAAGCCGCTCCCTATCGTCATTTTGACGGAAAGGATGGCATTTTGGCGGCAGTGGCCATATCGGCCTTTGAACGTTTTGCCGAACAACTCGAAGCCGTTGCCGCAAATGTTGAACATCACGAAGAGCGCATCATGCATCTTGGCGCGGCCTATGTCGGGTTTGCGGTTGAGAACCCGCAGCATTTCCGCCTGATCTTTGGCCGGGAACGCCCGCCGCTTGATCAATATCCGGAACTGCGCGAAGCCGCCGACAATGCCTTTGATGTTTTGCAGCGCGCTGTCACGTCCGTTGATCGCAAGGCCGAAATGACCCTGACCGAGGCCGCCACGGCCTATAACCGTGCCCTTGCCGCCTGGAGCCGGGCACACGGGATCGCGATGCTGGTGATTGACGGCATGATTGTTCCACCTGCTGATCAGAACCTTGGCAGCTTTGTACTTGGCCTTCTGGCCGAAGATTTAAACGCCCCGACAGGCATGTAACGCGCATTCCCGCCCATTGTCCCCTGCCAACCGGATTCTCCGATGGAATATTTCACCGTTAAATTCATCCACGTGCTTGGTGTCGTGCTTTTTCTGGGCAACATCATTGTCTCTGCCCTTTGGAAAACGCAGGCTGACCGGACACAGAACCCGGTCGTCATCGCCTTTGCCTGTCGGCTGGTGAATATGACCGACCTGTTCTTTACCGCGTTCGGGGCTGCCTTGATTACGATTGGCGGGATCGGATTGTTTCACGCAACAGGCATCGCAATTTCCGATGCCCCGCACCTGACGATTGGCATCGGCCTGTTTGGAATGGCTGCGATGCTCTGGCTGACAGGGTTGCTGCCTCTTCAGATCTACATGTCAAAGATTGCCGCCAAAACCGTTCAGGCCGGGGAAAGCACCATGCCAGCGGCCTATGAAAAAAGCCGCAAGCTTTGGAACATCATTGGCGGGATTGCTGTCTTGCTGCCGCTGGGCACGCTTTACTTCATGATTTTCCGCTAAAACCTGATTGTCCTTACGCGGGTCTGCGACGGGCCCGCGTGGCAATCAGCAAGGCAAATACCACCGCAATATTGCCCAGCATGTGCCAGCCATTCAAAACTTCGCCAAGCACCAATGCACCAAGCAAGGTCGCGACAAACGGCTGGACCAGAAGGACCATCGACCCCGTCGCCTCATCGACCGATTTAAGCCCGACAGACACCATCCCCTGTCCAAGGGCATGAACCAGTATGCCAAGGGCGGCCAGCGCCAACCAGCCCGTCATATCTGTTGGCGCAACCAGATCACCCTTGATCGCGGCAAATACGCCAATGACAATCGCAGTGACAACGGTCGTGCCGCTCATGGTAACAGCGGCACCGATATGCCGCCGCAATCTTCCGATCACGATCAGATAGCCCGCATAGAAAACAGCGGCCAATAGTCCAAAGGCATCCCCGGCCATGCTCCCGGTTCCGGCATCGCTTGCCCGAAACAGGCACCAGGCCCCAAAACCGGCAAATGGCAATCCGAACCAGAACATCCTGCCCGGACGTCGCGCAAGCCCGACAAGTCCAAGCAGACCGATGATAACCGGGGCCAGATTGGCAAGCAGGATCGCATTTCCTGCGGTCGTGAGCTCAATCGCGACATGGCATGCAATCAGGTCTGCAGCAAAAAAGACACCGGCCAGAACCATCCAGCCCGCAATCACGGCTTTCCCGACACTTGTCGGGCTCGCCGGATCGGGGCGTGCCGGTCTGGCCGGTACAAGGAATGCGGTTGCGCATAACAAAGGGGCGGCAAGCGCAACGCGCCAGAACGCAGACGCATCAGCCGAAACACCACTGAATCGCACAAGAATTGGCGACATTCCAAGCAACCCGCCCGCAAACAGCAACAAGCCGAATGCCCAAAGCGGATTGAGATGACTATCACCAGCCTTAATCGCGCCTGCATCCACGCATTTGGTGGCGGAGGGAGTACAAACAGAACTTCCGGCATGGGACATGGCGCTTGCTTTCAGGTGGCATCGCAGTTGGTTGTGCAAATGACCGGTGAAAGATCATCTGATGCGTCTGCGGCTGGACACAGGATGGTTGATTGCGCTATCGAAGTGAAATTGCTTCGGCTTATAGTGCAAATAACGGGCGCTTATGACCCTTCTCAATGTTGACATCGATCTGTTGCGAACTTTCCTGACGGTGCTTGAAACGCAAAGTTTCACCCGCACTGCAGAACGGCTATTGCGCACACAACCGGCCATCAGCCAGCAGATCAGAAAGCTTGAGGAAACCGTCGGCACGCCCCTGATCACCCGGGACCGCAAGGCCATCACACCAACCACCACGGGTCTGGTCGTCAAATCCTATGCCGAGGGGATTATAGGCCTTAATGACCGTATGCTGGCCGATCTTGTCGATGCCGCACCGTCGAGAATTCGCGTCGGTGTGCCAGATGATTACGCCGCAGTCTATCTGCCCCAACTTTTTCGGGTTGCGGCACGGCGGCTTCCCGACACCGAAATCACCTGTCACGCCGATCTTTCACGCAATCTTTCAAAGCGTGTGGCAAATGGCGACCTTGATCTCGCGATTCTGACGGCCGATCCTGATACACCATCCCTGCATGTGGTTTCCGAACCGTTGGTCTGGGTTGCGCATTCTGATTTCGATCTGTCACAGCGCCCCTTGCCGCTGGTGTTGTTTGAAGACGGGTGTGTCATCCGTGATGCGGCAACATCCGCACTTAAGAAGGCGGGCACTCCCCATCGCATCAGCCACAGCAGCGATGCCAATACCATGATCATTACCGTCATTAATGGTGGTCACGCGGTAGGGGCAATGCCGCGTTGTACGGCGGAACATGCGGGATTGCACCAGCTTTCTGATGATGTTCTGCCACCCTTGCCGTCGGTTGATATCAGCCTGATGGTGCGTGATCGTGCCAACCCGGCAGTGCGCGAGCTTGCCCTTGGTGCGATTGCAGCCCTTTCCCCCGATGACGTAGCACCGGACGCAGTTCCAGACTGATTGGCGGGCCCCATTCTTCCACCATGTGAAAAGACGTTTTATGTGATTGATCGGCTTTTGCCCGACCACATAAGATGCGCCAGCTTATATCCAGAACACCGGAGACATCCCATGCTGACCATCAAACGCCTGTCAATCGAAGACGCCTATATCCTGATTGAAGGCGCGCGCAACCGTGCCAATGAAATTGGTGTTCCGATGTGCATTGCCATCACCGATGAATCCGGTGTTCTCATCGCCTTTGAACGCATGGATGGCGGCAAGGTCACCAGTACCACGATTGCCCAGGATAAATCATTCACTGCCTCGGGCGCGCGCAAAGGCACCCACGAATACGCCGCCGCCGCTCAGCCAGGCAAACCGGCCTATGGCATTGATTCCGAAATCGGCGGGCGCCTGTCGATTGTTGCGGGTGGTCTTCCGGTCTTTGTCGATGGCGAATGCGTTGGCGGCATCGGTGTGAGTTCCGGCACGCCCCCGCAGGATCAGGACTGCGCCCAAGCCGGGATTGATTTCTTCATGAAGAAAATCGGCAAGTAATCAAAATTCGCGCGATGGAAATCGGCCTGTGATCAGGCTGATTTCCGCCCACAGATCAAAAACTCGACATTACCTTCGGGCCCGGTGATCGGACTTGTGGTAATGCCCAGAACTTCCCAGCCCGGCAAATTCGACAGCCAGTCGGAAATGGTGTCACACACTTCCTGATGCAGCTCGGGTTCGCGCACGACGCCCTTTTTACCGACGCGCTCCTTGCCGACTTCAAATTGCGGCTTGATCAGTGCAATCAGATGCCCGCCCGGTTTAAGGCGCTCCATGCTGGCCGGAAGAACGGTGCGCAGGCCAATGAAGCTGGCATCACACACGACGATATCGACCAGATCGGGAATCTGTTCTTCAGTGATGTGGCGCGCATTGGTTTTTTCCATGACAACCACCCGGTCGTCATTGCGTAATTTCCAGTCAAGCTGCCCCTGCCCGACATCCACGGCATAGACCTTTGCCGCACCGTTTTGCAGCAAAACATCGGTAAAGCCGCCTGTGGACGCCCCAACATCAATTCCGATAAAGCCGGTCACATCAATGTTGAATTCGGCAAGCCCCTTTTCCAGCTTTAACCCGCCGCGCGAAACCCAAGGATGGGGCTGTCCGCGCAAGGTGATCGCCATATCTTCCTTGCACTGCATGCCCGGTTTATCAAGGCGCTGCTCGCCACTAAAGACGTTGCCCGCCATAATGAAAGCCTGCGCCTTGGACCGGCTTTCCACCAACCCGCGTTCGACAAGCATCTGATCTAAACGTTTCTTTGCCATAAGCGCGTTTTAGCGCACCCATGAAAAAAGGTCACGCCCAATAACGGTAATTTCACTGTGATCGGAACAGATCGCCTAACTCGCCAGCGGTTCAAGATATCCGCGCGGGACAATGGCGAGAAGGTCGTTAAGGGCTTCGCCCTGAACAGCGACATGTTGCTGCATCAGCTTGCCGGCGACATCGGCCTCGCCGTTTGAAATGGCGCTCAGGATTTCGGCATGTTCATTGTTTGATTTTTTAACACGGCCCGGACGATGAAGCTGCAACCGACGATAGGGCGCCAGACGATTGCGGACATTTTTGGTCTGGCGTTCCAGAAAACTGTTCCGGCAACCGGCATAGATTGCTTCGTGGAAACGCACATTGGCCTCATAATAGGCATCTGCATCCGCATGCCCCTGAAGCGCGCTGCACTCTTCAGACAGTGCAATCAGGTTTTCAATATCAGCACGCGGCATCCGGCGGGCGGCGAGACGTGCGCACATGGCCTCAAGCTCGGCCATGACTTCAAACATCTCGATCAGTTCGGCGACTGTGATTGACGCAACAATCGTTCCGCGGCGGGGCATGGTTGCCACAAGACCGGAACCGGCAAGAGTCTGCAGAGCCTCCCGGACCGGTGTACGCGAAACGCCGAACCGTTCGCTCAGCGAACGTTCGTCAAGCTTGTCGCCGGGCTTAAGAATGCCGGTCACAATATCGCGTTCAAGTTTCTGTACCAGATCCGCAGCAAGCTTACCGTTTTGCGCCATAAAACGCCCTCATCCATATTCGGTTACTGGTATACCAGAACACATAAAATGGTACTAATCAAAGCCTTTTCTCTGCTGCTTTGCAGAGTTTCAATATTGCATCGCAAAAGTTACATGCCGATTTCCGCCAGTTTGCAGGCAAATACTCAAGCGCGGGTTTGTGGCACTGCAAAACGCATTTCTGGTATACAAAATTGCATAGACAGAATGCCAGAAATCTGTAACGCTTTCGACTAATGCGAAAACCGCATCAATAATAAGACGCGCAAAAAGCCGTCAAAATGCATCCAGAACGCATGCTTCATCCGGGAGGAAAAGATGAAGATTTTCAAGAAGACCCTTTCGGCGTCTGTCGCCGCCATTACTCTGTCTGTTGCCGCTTTTGGCATGTCCGCATCCGCCAATGCAGAAACGCTGAAACTGTCACATCAGTGGTCGACCAGCGATATCCGCCACAAGGTTGCCGAAATCATTGCCAACGAAGTCAAAGCCGCCAATGTTGATCTGGAAATCCAGATCTTCCCGTCCGGTTCCCTGTTCAAGGCAAAGGAGCAGTGGACTCCGATGACGCGTGGCCAGCTTGACATGATTGTTTATCCGCTGGCCTATGCCGGTGGTCGTGTCCCTGCTGCCAACCTGACCCTGATGCCTGCACTGGTCAAAAACCATGACCACGCAAACCGCATCAACACCTCCCCGTTCATGGACAAGATTGAAGGTCTGCTGAACGAAGATGGTGTTGTTACGGTTGCCAAGGGCTGGCTTGCCGGTGGCTTTGCATCGACCAAGGGCTGCATCCAAAAGCCGGAAGACGTAAAAGGCCTGCAGATTCGTGCAGCTGGTAAATCGTTCGAGCAGATGCTTGAAGGTGCCGGTGCTTCAATCGCTGCGATGCCAAGCTCGGAAATCTATCCGGCGATGCAGACCGGCGTTCTTGACGCCACCAACACCAGCTCGTCGAGCTTCGTTTCCTATCGCATCTATGAGCAGGTCAAATGCTATACCCCGGCAGCAGGCAATGCGCTGTGGTTCATGTATCAACCGGTTCTGATGTCGAAGAAAAGCTATGACAAGCTGAATGATGCTCAGAAAGATGCCCTTGCCGCTGCGGCAAAGAAAGCGGAAGAATATTACACCACCGAAGGCCGCAAGCAGGATTCTGACAGCATCGATGTCTTCAAGAATGCCGGTGTGGAAATCGCAGAACTCACCGATGAGGATTTCGCAGAATGGCAGAAACTTGCCATGGAAACCTCTTACAAGAAGTTCGTCGAAGAGACCCCGAACGGTCAGGAACTTCTTGATATGGCACTTGCTGTAAAGTGATCCATTGATGATGCGCTGGTGGTGCCGAGGCGTTCGGCACCACCCCATTTCCCGAATAATATAAAAATACAGAACAATCAGGTTCCGTCAGAGGAGTACGCGCGTGTCCAACGCCATGTCCCCGCACCCACTTCCAATTGATCTGCCCGATGATTTCGCGCAGACCCCAAGTGCGTCGCATTCCGTTAAATCCGATATGCCGCCCCCGCCTGATGTCGAGCCCATCGACGATCAAAATGTCAATGCCACCAATCGTGCGGCTCCGCCCAAAGGGCCGCTTGATGCATTCATTGCCGTCATTCATACGGCATCGCGCATTTGCGGAATCGCGTCGGCATCCATGTTCGGCATTTCAATGCTGATCATCTGCCAGCTGGTTTTCATGCGCTATGTGCTTAATGAATCGACTGTCTGGCAAACCGAAGCTGTGATTTTCCTGATGATCGGCGCAACCCTGATCGGCCTGCCCTATGTCCAGCTGTTGCGTGGCCATGTGAATGTCGACTTGCTGCCGCTTTATCTCAAACACGGCGCACGCATGACGCTTGCCGTTCTCACCCTTCTATGTGGAATGGCCATCAGCGCCATGTTCGGCTTTTACGGACTTGAGCTTGTGATTGAGGCATTTGAAGGCGGATGGCTGTCTGAAACGATCTGGGCTGTTCCGCTTTGGAAACCATATACCGCCCTGCCAATCGGTTTTGGCCTGCTGTTCTTGCAGTTCCTTGCCGACTTCCTGTCCCTTGTCACTCGCCGGTCGACCCCGTTCGATCTGCGCGATGACGCATTCTAAGGAGGCCGCATTATGGATCCTTTGCTTCTTGCGGCCATTGTTGGCATCGCAACCACCGTTGTCCTTTTTTCCGGCATTCCTGTCGGCATCGGCCTGCTTCTGGTCAGTGTCGGGTTCATCATCATCTTCGATGGCACCGGTTCCCTGCCTTTGCTGCCTGAAATCCTGTTTGGAAAACTTGAAAGCTTTGAAGTTCTTGCCATCCCGATGTTTATCCTGATGGGGGCGGTTGTGGCCTCGTCCCGTGCCGGTGGCGACCTTTATTCCGTTCTTGATCGCTGGTTGACGCGCGTGCCAGGAGGATTGGTTATTTCCAACCTGGGGGCATGTGCGATCTTTTCGGCTCTTTCGGGTTCTTCACCTGCAACCTGTGCTGCCATCGGCAAGATGGGCATTCCTGCAATGCGTGAACGCGGTTTTCCCGACACCGTGGCCGCCGGCTCCATCGCAGCGGGCGGCACCCTTGGCATTCTGATCCCGCCAAGTGTGACCATGATCGTGTATGGTATTTCGACCGAGACCTCGATTGGTCGACTTTTCCTTGCAGGCCTTCTGCCGGGTCTTCTGGTTACAGCCCTTTTCATGACCTGGTCGCTTTATTCGACCTGGCGTCAGGGCAATGCCCAGGCTGCGCTTGGCGTGGTCAAATACAGCTGGAAGGAAAAGTTTGAAATCCTTCCGCGTGTTCTGCCCTTCCTTGTCATCATCGGCGCGGTTCTGTTTGCTCTTTACGGCGGCGTTGCGACCCCGTCGGAAACGGCCGGTGTGGGTGCGCTGTTCTGCCTGATCACCGCAATGATCATTTACAAGATGTGGAAGCCCGGCCAGCTGTGGCACGTCATGCGTGACACCACCAAAGAGTCGGTGATGATTCTTCTGATCATCGGGGCTGCAGGCCTGTTCAGCTATATGCTGTCATCCCTGTTCATCACCCAGTCGATCGCACAATGGATTTCAGCACTTGAAGTAAACCGCTGGGTCCTGATGGGCTTCATCAACCTGTTCCTGCTGATCAGCGGCTTCTTCCTGCCGCCGGTTGCAGTGATCCTGATGAGTGCGCCGATCCTGCTTCCGGTGATTATCAATGCCGGCTTTGACCCCTACTGGTTTGCCGTCATCCTGACCATCAACATGGAAATCGGCCTGATCACCCCGCCGGTCGGTTTGAACCTGTATGTCATCAATGGCATTGCACCAGATATTCGCCTGCAGACGATCCTCAAAGGTGCCATGCCTTATGTGCTGTGCATGGTTGTTGCGATCATCATTCTTTGCTTCTTCCCGCAAATCGCCACCTGGCTTCCAGAAACGGTTATTGGAGGACGCTAATGTCAGGGATTTCTGTCAGAAGCTGGATTTCAAGCATCGCCGACCGTGGTCGGGAATTGCTTGATCTGCCAATTTCCACCCCGCAGGACCCGTTTGCGCAGCTTCGCGCCATGTGCAAGGACCTCGTCTCGCAAAAAGGCGAGGCCCGTGGCACCGCCGTTGCCCGCGAAGTGGTCCGGCTTTGGGAAAATCTGCCAGAGGAGGATCATCTTCGGTTCTTCCAGATGATGCAGAACGACTTTAGTGCAGATCGCGCCAAGGTCACCAAGGCCGCCGATGCCTTTGCCAAGGACCCGTCAGAAACCAATCTGGCGGCCCTGACCCAGGCATCAGAACCTGCACGTCAGGAATTGCTACGCCGGATCAATATGGCGCCGGGTGGAACCCGGGCTATTGTTGACATGCGTGAAATCCTGATCGGGCTTTTAAAAACCAACCGCGATCTCGAACCGCTGAATGCCGATATGCAGCATCTGCTGACCAGCTGGTTTAACCGTGGTTTTCTTGAACTGCGTCACATTGACTGGGATACCTCGGCTGCGATCCTTGAAAAGCTGATCCGCTATGAAGCAGTCCATGAAATTCAGGGCTGGGATGATTTGCGCCGCCGTCTGGCAACAGACCGGAAATGCTTTGCCTTCTTCCATCCCGCCATTCCCGATGATCCGCTGATCTTTGTCGAAGTCGCACTCGTTCATGGGCTGGCCGATAGTGTTCAGGCCCTTCTCGCACCCGAGATTGATGAAAAGGCTCCTGATACAGCCAATACCGCAATCTTCTATTCAATCAGTAACTGTCAGGCCGGGCTTAAGGGCATTTCGTTTGGCAACTTCCTGATCAAACAGGTTGTCGAGGAACTCAAACGCGAGTTCCCGCAACTTAAACAGTTTGCGACCCTGTCGCCCATTCCGGGCTTTATGGGCTGGCTGCGGACCCGCCAGAAAAGCAAGGCCGATGACGCCGGTCTTGCCAGTCAGGTTCTTGAAGGGCTTAGTGATGATCACTGGATTGATGATCCGGAAAAGGTCGAAGCCCTGCGCAAACCGACGATTGCCCTTTGTGCGACATATCTTGCGACTTGCAAACGCGGGAAATCACCGCTTGATCCCACCGCACGTTTCCATCTTGGCAATGGCGCACAGCTTGAACGGCTGAACTGGCTGGGAGACACATCAATCAAGGGACTGCGCCAAGCGGGCGGCATGATGGTCAATTATGCCTACCACCTTGACAGCATTGAGAAAAATCACGAAGCGCTGATGAATGACGGAAAGATCGCAACATCGAAATCCGTCGCACAGCTTGCCGGCATTTAAGTAGGTATGACCATGTCTGATAATCTTTTTCAAACCTTCCTCGACCGTTTCCCGGCAGACAAGTCGCGCACGTTTCTGATCGAACGTGACGGCACGGAACGCAGCTTTGCATGGTTGCTTGATCGAACCGGTCGCTATGCCGCTGTTCTTGCTTCCCACGGGGTGGTCAAGGGTGACCGCGTCGCAGCCCAGGTCGACAAGTCATCTGACGTGATTGCGCTTTATCTTGCCTGCTTGCAGCTTGGTGCCATTCACCTGCCGCTCAATACCGCCTATACCGGTGACGAAATTGCCTATTTCCTTGGCGATGCCGCACCGCGCGTTTTTGTGTGCCGACCTGCCCATATTGATGCTGCCACGGCCCTTGGCGATCAGAACAATGTTGCTGCTGTTCTTTCCCTTGGCTCCAATGGCGATGGCAGCCTCAACGATCAGGCCGCCAGTGCAACACCGATGACCGACATTGTAAGTGCCGACAAGGATGATGTTGCAGCAATCCTTTATACCTCGGGCACGACGGGGCGGTCCAAGGGCGCGATGCTGACCCATAACAATCTGGGTTCAAACGCCAGGACGCTTCATTCGGCGTGGGGTTTCAAACCGGGCGATACGCTTTTGCATGCGCTGCCGCTGTTTCACACCCACGGTCTGTTTGTGGCAATCAACATCATGCTGATGAATGGTGGCAAGGTCATCCTGCTTCCGAAATTCGATGCTGATGACGTTATTGAACGTCTGCCACAATCTACCGTCTTGATGGGCGTTCCGACCTTCTATACCCGCCTGCTGTCTCATCCGCAGTTCAATAAGGATGTTACCGCCAACATCCGGCTGTTTGTGTCGGGGTCCGCACCGCTTCTGGCCGAAACCCATGATGCGTTCTTTGAACGTACCGGTCATAAAATTCTTGAGCGTTACGGCATGACCGAAACCTGCATGAACACGTCGAACCCGCTGGACGGTGAACGTCGTCCTGGTGCGGTTGGCCCGACCCTTCCGGGGATCGAGGCACGGGTTTGTGACAAGGATGGCAATGTTCTGGGCGCTGGCGAAATAGGCGTTCTCGAAGTGCGCGGGCCGAACGTGTTCAAAGGCTACTGGCAGATGCCGGAAAAGACCGCCTCGGAATTCCGCACCGACGGCTTCTTTATCACGGGTGATCTCGCAACCATCGGTGAAGACGGCTATGTCACGATTGTCGGTCGCGACAAGGACCTGATCATTTCGGGTGGTTTCAACGTCTATCCAAAAGAAGTCGAGGAAGTCATCGCCGAATATGACGAGGTCGAGGAAGTTGCCATCTTCGGCCTGCCCCACCCAGATTTCGGCGAAGCCGTTGCCGGTGTCATTGTTGCCGCCAAGGGCGAAACAGCCGACACCGATACCATCATCAAACGCACCCAGGACAAGCTTGCAAAATTCAAGGTTCCCAAGCGCATCTGGGTGATCAAGGAATTGCCGCGCAACACCATGGGCAAAATTCAAAAGGCCGAACTGCGCAAGCAATATGCCGACACCTTTACCTCCCCTGCTGCATGATGTGATGTAGCCAATATCTCCCGCTGTCCTGACAGACAGCACCCAAAGGGTCATAGACCCAACCTTCCGGTCAGAGCCGATCTGGCCGGAATTTTTTTTGTCTGAATGCAGGCCATCGACCCGACGTTTCCCCTTCCGTTCCCCGCTGTTATGTCCTTGTTAGGATTTGGAACGCCAAGATGCTAAATTAGAAAACAAACAACAACCAAGGCGCTGGTAACCTTAATGCGCCCATCAGGAAGACGCTGGGATATATGGCCGAACTTGACGACGCCATTGACAAGATATCGCAAAGTATTGCCAACACAGGTGCGCTCACCTGCGAGGCATCGCGTCGCTATGACGAGATGTTCCAGACCTTCCGGCGCGAACTTGAACATGCCCTTGATGCCCAGCCAACCATGGCCGATGCCGCACGCCTGGCAATGTCCATGGTCGACACGGCCTCTACGGCCATCGCATCAAGTTTCCCAAATCCGCAGCATCACGATTGCTGCGATCAATGCAGCGCTTGCTGCAATCTGTTTGTCAGTGTTCCACCCGGTGTCACAAGCCTGATTGCCGATCACATACGCAAGACATTTGATCACCGCGAACAGACAGACCTTCTTGCCCGTTTAAAAAATGCCGCAGCGATCATCGAACAGTCGAAAACAACGGCCGAGGTTCGCGTGCGCTGCCCGCTTCTGGGCGAAGATAACCGCTGTAGCATCTATGATGTCCGTCCGCTGTCCTGCCGTGCCTTTACCTCATCGGATGCAGGACGCTGTCACAGGATGGTCTTTGGGGATGACAGCGAACGTGCAACAACAATTGATCAGGACCCGGGCCATTACCGCCTGCATATCGAGGCGACCGACGCCCTGCAACAGACAGCCTCGCGGCGAAACCTGAATCCGCGGCAAAAGGGCTTTGTGCATGCGCTGCTTGATCAGCTTGATCCCGCGATCAAGTCGCCATCTGTCTGAGCAATCTGCACTTCCGCGCCACCAGCCATTGCAATCCCTGAAAAACAGGACCATTTTCCGCAAGTCGGCTGTTCTGGCCGATCCTATTTTCCACACTCGAACACGGGGCAAATATGAGCAACGCGTCTGATCAACTGGTCGCTTTTGTCACAGGTGCGGCACAGGGTCTGGGTCTTGGCATTTCAAAACACCTTCTTGATGCCGGTTGGCGGGTAACGCTGTTTGATCGCGATGAAGACGCCGGCAAAGAGGCCTTTGACGCCCTTGCCCCCGAACAGCAGGACCGCGCCCTGTTTATCGCTGGTGACGTCGCAAACGAAAGCGACATCAAACTTGCTGTTCAGCAAACCGTTGACCGGTTCGGGCGCATTGATGGTCTGGTCAATAATGCCGGCATTGCAAATCCGCGTTCGGGTGGTATTGAGCACCTTGAATGGGATCAGTGGCAGCGTGTGATCAATGTCAATCTGGGTGGTGTGTTCCTTGCGACCAAACATGCAACACAACATCTGCGCCACACCAAGGGTGCGATTGTAAACATCGCATCGACCCGCGCGTTTCAATCCGAAGCCAATACAGAATCCTATGCCGCATCCAAGGGTGGTGTCGTTGCCCTGACCCACGCCCTTGCGGTCAGCCTTGCGGGCGACGTTCGCGTCAATGCCATTGCCCCGGGCTGGATCGAAGTCGGCGACTGGCAGAAATCATCCAACCGATCCCGACCCGAACATAGTGAAACCGACAAATCCCAACATCCGGTCGGGCGCGTCGGCACCCCAGAAGACATCGCACAGGCGGTAAGCTTCCTTCTGGAAGCAACGAAATCGGGCTTTATGACGGGGGAAACCATCCGCATTGATGGCGGCATGACGCACAAGATGATTTACGTCGACTAAGGTCCGCCAGTCTCCGAAATGAAAACAGCGCAGATATCGCTATCTGCGCTGTTTGTATTTCAACAGACCCGATGATCAATCCGGTTTAGGCCCGCGCCTTGCTCTCGCTCAGACCAAGCGCACCAAGGGCCGTCTTGACAATAGCTGCGGCATCCAGACCGGCTTTCTGATACTGGATTTCCGGCTTGTCGTGATCAATCAGGCTATCGGGCAATGCCATGGTACGGATTTTAAGACCGTTATCCAAAAGCCCCTGCCCTGCCATGTGCTGAAGGACCATCGCGCCAAAGCCGTTGATCGAGCCTTCTTCGATGGTGATCAGGACTTCATGATTGCGGGCAAGATCGGCGATCAACTGGTGATCAAGCGGCTTGGCAAAGCGTGCATCGGCAACCGTTGCCGGAAGACCGCGCGCAGCCAGATCCTCTGCCGCCAGAAGTGCTTCTGCCAACCGCGTGCCATAGGACAGAATGGCAATCTTTCCACCTTCGCGCAGAATACGGCCCTTGCCGATTTCAAGAACCTGTCCCTCGGTCGGCATTTCAACACCAACACCCTCGCCACGCGGATAGCGGAACGCACTCGGCCGGTCATCAATCGCCCATGCGGTCGTGGTCATGTGAACCAGTTCCGCCTCATCAGCAGCAGCCATCAGAACAAAGTTCGGCAAACAGCCAAGATAGGCAATGTCATAGGCCCCTGCATGGGTTGCACCATCCGCGCCGACCAGACCGGCACGGTCCATTGCAAAACGCACCGGAAGGTTCTGGATGGCAACATCATGAACAACCTGATCATAGCCACGCTGCAGGAAGGTCGAATAAAGCGTGCAAAACGGCTTGTAGCCCTCGCACGCCATACCGGCGGCAAAGGTCACCGCGTGCTGTTCAGCAATACCAACGTCAAAGGCACGATCCGGGAAACGGTCGGCAAAGATATTCACACCGGTGCCCGATGGCATGGCGGCGGTAATTGCCGTGACTTTTTCGTCCTTTTCACCAAGCTTGACCAGCGTTTCGCCATACACCTTGGTGTAGCTTGGCGCATTCGGGGTCGGCTTGGCCTGTTTCCCGGTCACCACATCAAACTTGGCAACGCCATGATATTTGTCTGCGGCACTTTCGGCCGGGCCATAACCCTTGCCCTTTTGCGTGACCGCATGGATCAGGATCGGACCATCAACATCGGCATCACGTACATTTTTAAGTACCGGCAACAGATGATCCATGTTGTGACCATCAATCGGACCGACATAGAAGAATCCCATTTCTTCAAACAGGGTCCCGCCCGTGACCATGCCACGGGTATATTCTTCAAGCTTGCGCGCAGCTTCTTCGATCTGGCGCGGCAGATGCTTTGTCAGGCCCTTCGCAGCGTTGCGCAGCCCCTGATAGCCCTTGCCGGAAATCAGGCGTGACAGATAACCCGACATGGAGCCCACCGGCGGGGCAATCGACATGTCGTTATCGTTCAGGATGACAATCAAACGCTGGTCGGTGGCCGCAGCATTGTTCATGGCTTCATAGGCCATGCCCGCACTCATCGACCCGTCGCCGATCACGGCAATGACATTCTTGCGCTTGTCATCGGAAAGCTGGTTGGCCACCGCCATGCCAAGACCGGCCGAGATCGAGGTGGAGCTGTGGCCCGCCCCGAACGGATCATACTCGGACTCGGATCGCTTGGTGAAACCCGAAAGACCACCGCCCTGGCGTAGCGTGCGAATACGGTCACGACGCCCGGTCAGGATTTTATGCGGATAGCACTGATGGCCGACATCCCAGATCACGCGGTCATACGGCGTATCAAACAGGTAATGGATCGCAACCGTCAGCTCAACCACACCAAGGCCTGCACCAAGATGTCCGCCCGTGACAGATACGGCATCAATCACCTCGGCGCGCAATTCGTCTGCCACCTGTCGCATCTGCGCAGGCTGCAATTTGCGCAGCTCGTCAGGAGTGTTAATCGTATCCAACAGCGGGGTCTTGGAGGTCGTGCTCATACCGATCTCGATTTTCAATTTTTTATATGGCGTAGATTACAACAGGGTGACGTTTCCATGTCCAAGTTGCAAGCTGCGTAAAATAGCGAGGTTCAACTGAATTAGCGACCCTGAATTTCACCTGATTTCACACGTTCGAGAAAGCCGTAAACAACTTGTTCGACAGTGCGGTGAATGGCATCGCGTTCACGACCGAAATCACGGCATAAATAGCCAAAGTTTTCAGCAATATACGGGGTACATTGGGGTAAGAATGAATAGTGCCCGGCCCCTTTGACCCGGACAAACTTTGCCCGACCGCGCAGAAGCTTTCGGAAATGCGCGGCATTGACGTGATCATGCAGGATTTCGTCTCTATCGGCCTCGACAAACAGCATCGGCACGGAAACATCCGACAGGCCATCATCAGTGGCCGCCACACCAAATGCCGGTGTCACTGCAATGATTGCCGCAATCCTCGGATCATATTCCGAAACCACCGGCCCGCCATTGGCGGCATGAAGCTGGTCAATGTGATCATCCGTTGGCGCAAACTGGCAAATCACCCTGTCACTTTCGGCATTGAGCGCACAGTAACTTTGCCAGGCCTTGGCATCAAAATCCCAGCCAGCCAGCTTAAGGACCGTCGCCCCGCCAGCCGAATGGCCCAGCGCGTAAATGCGACCCGGGTCGATGTGATCGGCGATTTCCCCATGATCAAGCAACAGATCAAGCGCCAGACGCATTTCGCGCGGGCGTCGTTCAATGATCGTCAATTGCCTTGCATCGGACGCATCAAGGTAATTATCCCCTTCATGCTGCGGGGCGGCCACGATATAGCCGCGCCGTGCCAGATATTCGGCCAACCAGAACTGGTTAAACCGATGGCCTTCCGATCCATGCGAAAACATCACAATCGGAAACGGCCCGTTACCGGCAAAGGGCACATTGCGCGCCGCACTGGATGCCACCCCCATATGACGCACCGGTTTTTCCGGCATTTCTGCCGGATACCAGATCGCAAGCGGGAACGGGTCCTTGTCAAACAGCCGGTCACGAAAACCGGCTGTATATTTTGGCTGATCAGTCATGGTGGGGCGCGTGACTGTCTGGCTTACCGGCCGCGTTCAACAACGAACCGCGCCACTGCACGCAGCGGTTCGGCTTCATCGTCAAAGCAGCTCAGATGGTTGATCGCCTGGTCACACAGCATCTTTGCCTGATCGCGAGCCTGTTCCAGCCCCAGCAATTTGACAAAGGTCGACTTGTCCTGATCGATATCCTTGCCTGCAGTCTTGCCAAGTTCTTCGGAACTTGCTTCGACATCAAGCAGGTCATCCTTGATCTGGAACGCCAGCCCCATGTCATGGGCATAGGAACGCAATGCCATGCGAATGCTTTTCGGCGCCTTGCCAAGAATGGCACCGGCTTCGCAGGCAAAGGCAAACATGCGACCGGTTTTCAGCAGATGCAGGTGAGTTACCTGTGCCTGATCAAGGGACTGGCCTTCGCCCGCCAGATCGATCATCTGGCCCCCCACCATACCATGCGGCCCCGCCGCACGGGCAAGTGCACGCACAAGATCGGTACAGACACGCGGATCAGGATGGGTGTCTTCGTCTGCCAGAACTTCGAATGCCTGGGTCAGAAGCGCATCACCGGCAAGGATTGCGGTCGCCTCGTCAAACTGCTTGTGGCAGCTTGGCTTGCCGCGCCGCAGATCATCATCATCCATCGCGGGCAGATCATCATGGATCAGCGAATAGCTGTGAACCATCTCGACCGCCGCAGCAACGCGCAAAGCAGAATGGCGTGACACCTTGAACAAAGATGCCGAGCTCAGCACCAGAAACGGGCGCAGGCGTTTGCCCTCGCCCAAGGTGGAATAACGCATCGCCTGAAACAGGCGCTGCTCAATCTGGCCATTGGCACGCGGTAAAATTTTGTCGAGTGTCTCACCAAGATCGGCAGACGCTGCACTCAGTCCGGCAAGCAGGTCGTAACTCACCACGGTCTCCGAAGTTAAGGGGCAATCGCCCTATTCAATTTCAATTGGGGTTGCCGACGGGCGGCCATCCGCATTCAGGGTGATTTTTTCAATGCGCTCTTCGGCCGCACGTAACTTGTCCGCACAATGACGTTTCAGGGCCGCACCACGTTCATATGATGCAATCGCGTCATCCAGTCCAACCTGGCCCTGCTCAAGCTGGCGGACAAGGGTCTCTAGCTGACCCAATGCCTCTTCAAAGCTGAGTTTTGCGATATCATCAGGGATGGCGGAAGATGAAGTAGCCTCGGACATGTAAGCTCCATTTCTTTGAGTGCGCCGGAGTTTACGCGTAAGTCCTGATCAGGGCAACCAGACAGAGTGGAATTTCGTCTTGTCTAAACATTAGGATAACAGTCGCCATCCCTTAGCCCGTCATAAGGGTTCGTACATGCTGCAGCACACTTTCGGCAAGCGACGGCAAATCATATCCGCCCTCAAGAAGCGACACCAGACGCCCCTCGCATTGCGCATCGGCAAGCGCCATTAATTGCCGGGTGATCCAGACGAAATCGTCGGTCTCGAAGCACAGGCCTGCCAGCGGATCGTTCTTGTGGGCGTCAAACCCCGCCGAAACGATCAGAAGTTCCGGCTTGAAAGCTGAAATGCCCGGAATCACGGTTTCATTAAAGGCCGCCTGAAGTTCGGCTGTTCCGGCACCCGCAGGCAATCCGACATTAAGGATATTGTTGGCACAGCCCCGTTCGGTCTCGGCACCGGTGCCGGGATAAAGCGGCCATTGATGGGTCGAACAATAAAACAGATCCGGATCGTTAAAGAACAAATCCTGCGTACCATTGCCGTGATGAACATCAAAATCCATCACTGCGATGCGTTTCAAACCGTAACGCTTGCGCGCGTAATGGGCGGCAATCGCGGCATTGTTAAACAGACAGAATCCCATCGCCCGGTCATATTCGGCATGGTGCCCGGGCGGGCGCGTGGCAACAAAGGCATTATGTTCATGACCATCCACGACCGCGTCAACGGCAACGCATGCCCCGCCGACAGCACGCAGCGCCGCCTTGCCCGATTTTGGCGAAATATAGGTATCGCCATCAAGTGACTTGATGCCGCTTTCCGGAATAGACGCCATCACCTTGTCGACATAGGCCGGATCATGCACAGCCTTGATCAGGTCCATATCGCCCAGCGGGGCTTCTTCACGGTGCAGAAACATGAATTCCTCGGCCTCGAAAACACGCTGAATGACGCGCAATCGGTCCGAGCTTTCCGGGTGGCCCGGGCCGGTATCATGTTCAATGCAATCGTGATGCGTAACGAACAGTGTCGCCATCTCTTTTGGTCGCCTTCCTGATTGGATCAGCAATATGATCGGGTCTTGCAGGATTATGCTGCGCATCTCCTGCTTATATGCGTGATTTTGGTATCATAATCGCGACGCCGGGCGCGCCGCTTTGTTCTAAATCAGCATATCCCCCATGGGCGCTGCAAGTTCTTTGGTTGTTTTTTAAACCAAACCGGGCGACCTCTGACCGTTAAAATTGTAATCACTTTCACAGTTTCGCCTTTTTCTCGATGTTAGATTTGCGTAATCGACGAAGTTCCTGAAAGCGACGCAAAAGACACCTTTAGACGATAAATTGCCCGTAATTCGGCGCATTTTTGCCTTTAAGCCTTGCAAAAGTCAGGGGGTGGATCAAGAAACGCTTATCAGTGAACTTTCTGATATCAACGCGGAAATCCGGTGTATCGCGAGGTATTCCAACCGAGTAACAATCAAATGATGTCCTGTTGAGAATAAACTGCATCTTGACAGAACCGGCATATACTTGAGAATAAGAACGAGCCAAACATTAGTGTTTGGTGGGTTCAAGAGCCACAACCTTTCAGGTTGTATAAGGAATGGAAACTCCGGTCGCATGATCTTCATCTGCTTTGATGGGATCAAATGACAAAAAAAATCGGATTTTCATTGGGACAATGGCCGCTTGCGGCCAGGCTTATAAGGAAGCCAAATGGAACTAAACCATTTAGAACAAAAGGCCCAACAGGCGAGCACCCTGTTAAAGGCCATGAGCAATCAGAGCAGACTGCTTATTCTTTGCCAACTTAACGAAGGCGAAAAGTCCGTTGGCGAACTCGAACGTATCGTCGGGCTAAGCCAGTCCGCCCTGTCGCAGCACCTTGCACGCCTGCGTCGTGACAAACTTGTTAAAACCCGTCGCGAGGCACAGACCATTTTCTACTCGTTGCATGGTGACGAAGCTCTGCGTGTCATCAAGACACTCTATGGGCTTTATTGCGATACCAGCAGCAATGCCGCTGCTGCGTGAAAATGATCAGGGTAATCCCCCACAAAAAAAAGCCTGCCATTTGTGGCAGGCTTTTTTTTGTGGCTTAACACCATATCACACGCAACAGCATGCCCGTCGGGTCATGACCCGCAATCAGGCTGCGGCAGCAACGATACCTTATCAAGCGTTCCCAGCACCTCGAACTCGCCATAGTCGAACCGCATGGCATGGGCGACCCCATTCAGCCCGAAATCCACCGCCATCTCGGTCGAAGGACCATTTTCCGCAGCACCCAGCGGATAGAATGCCAAATTCATGCGATGGAACAGCGTCGTTGCGATCTTGTCAGGATCATCAGCATTATGGTCCGGCTTCTTTTGATCTGAAATGACCACGGCAATCCGGTTGGTCGGTGTTTCACCACTGCCATCAAAGACAAGATCATTGCCAAATTTCTCACCGGCCGCTGCGCGCTCAAGCAACATTGCTGAGTGCTGCGTCGGGAACATCGTATCTGCCGGAAGCTCCTCGGTCACTTCAACCGGGACCTGATAGGTCACCTTGACAGCGTCGCTTTCACGGACGGCCGATCCGACGATTTCATCAACCTTGGTACCATCAAGATAGTCGCTCATCCGGAAACGATAATGCGCGCCTGCAAAGTCTTCCCACTGGGTCATGGAATAGGCTGAATTGATTGCGGTTCCTTCCGCGCCTTGCAGAATCATGATCTGCTGCATTTCAGTGACCCAGCCATCACACATTTTTTCAAAGCGATAACCAAGGACACCCGATGCATCAACCACCGAACTCCCCTGATCAGAACGGGTCATCTTGAAATGATATTCCGCGACATGCGGGATCATTGCACTTTCGACACTGGAAACACTTCCAGCCTGTGCCGCACATCCTGCAAGCCCCAAACACAAGATCAGCGTTCCTGCGAAGGAACGCCGACTTTCTTCAAACTTCGAAAACAAAACCGACAATATCACTCTCCGGTGGCGCCAATCCCGACAATCCAGGGATCTTTAACACCCTTTTTGACAGCAAGAAGGCGTAAATCATTTGCATGTTCTGCCGAAAGCGGACCGACTGCAACCCGCATATAATTGCGACCATTCACAAGCGCAGTCAAAAGCCGGGGCTGATATTCGTTGTAAATCTCAAGGGCCTTCTGCGCACGGGCTTCATTGGCAAAACTTGCCAAGATCACATAATCACCCGGCAGAGGTGCTGCAAGTACATCACCAGCCAATCCCTTGCCATCGACCGCTGCATCAATCCCGGTTGCATTGGCCACAGGCGCATTGTCATCAGTCATAACCGCGGCATCAACCAGGGCAGCTGTCATTGTTTCGGGCTGCGCGGTTTCTGCCGGTTTGGCGTCGGAAACATAACCGGCAATCGCGGCATCGGCTTCGGCCTGCGGATCAAGCACATTGCCTTCATTGCCATAGGACACAACATCACCGGCATCGAACTGCTCGGATGCCGAGGCAACTTCGACCGGCTTTTCATTTGCGGGCGCGCCAAGTTCGGTTTGGGCAATTGTTGCACGCGGCGGAAGATCGGTCTTGATAATCGGCGTTGCATTCATATCAACCGGGCGTGACCAGTTCTCAGCGGGCGCATTGACCGCATAAATCTCGGGTCGGGCGGTACGGATTTCCTGTTTGATTTCCGGCTCGCCCAGTGGGGCGAGTGCTGCGGCTTCTTCGGCAAGAACGATTTCGTCGTCCTTGCAGATATCCTGATCAAACAGCGGACGATGCAGCGCGCAATCCTGTTCGGCAACGATGGACACGGCATGATCTGTCGTGCTTTTTCCTGTGGTGACATAGCTGATCAAATCACCTGCCAGCTTGGCAACGGTAAGCTCAATCGGCCCACCGCACGCACCGAGTGCCAATGGTGCAGCCACAACGAGTATCTTTTTCACAGGCCATCCCCCGAAGGATCAAATTTGTTATCTTCGCGGTACTTTGGCGCATCGGCAGTTAATATTAGGTAACCAGTTGGCACAAAAGAAAACGGCCCGGACAAAACCGGGCCGTTCATCACATGATATATCCGGGCCCGAAGCCCCGAAACATAATCAGTCTTTTTTCGCCTTCGGCGGCAGCTGAACACGCAGATGCAGTTCTTTAAGCTGCTTGTCTTCGACATTCGAAGGCGCGTTCATCATAAGATCCTGTGCCTGCTGATTCAGCGGGAAGGCAATGACTTCGCGAATGTTCGGCTCGTCAGCAAGCAGCATGACGATACGGTCAACACCCGGGGCAGAACCACCGTGCGGCGGTGCGCCGAATTTGAACGCGTTAAGCATGCCGCCAAACTGTTCTTCGACCACGTCCTGACCGTAACCGGCAATCTCGAACGCCTTGTACATGATGTCCGGACGGTGGTTACGAATGGCACCCGACGACAGCTCGATACCGTTACACACGATGTCATACTGCCAGGCCTTGATATCAAGCGGGTTCATGTTTTCAAGCGACTCAAGACCGCCCTGCGGCATCGAGAACGGGTTGTGGCTGAATTCGATCTTGCCGTCGTCATCTTCCTCATACATCGGGAAGTCAACAATCCAGCAGAACTTGAACATACCTTCTTCGCGCAGTTCAAGTTCGTCACAGACCTTGTCACGGACCTTGCCAGCAAACTTGGCCGCAGCCAGGGCCTTGTCACACACGAAGAACACAGCATCGCCGTTCGATACGCCTGCGATTTCCTTGATCTGCGCAATACGATCGGCATCAAGGTTCTTGGCAATCGGGCCTTTTGCTTCGCCGTCTTCGCCATAAACGATATAGCCAAGACCAGCCGCACCCTCGTCACGTGCCCATGAGTTCAGCTTGTCAAAGAAGCTGCGCGGACGTGAAGCGGCACCAGTTGCCTGAATGGCGCGAACGACCGAACCTTTTTCGATGTTCGAGGCAAAGATACCAAAGCTCGAACCACGGAACGGCTCGGTTACATCGGAAATCAGAAGCGGGTTACGCAGATCCGGCTTGTCCGAACCGTATTTCGCCATCGATTCATCGAACGGAATACGCGGGAACGGGAACGGGGTAACATCACGACCACCGCCGAACTCGACAAAGATCTCATAGAGAACCGGCTCGATCGCGGCGAATACGTCTTCCTGGGTGGCAAAGGCCATCTCGAAGTCGAGCTGATAGAATTCACCCGGCGAACGGTCAGCACGTGCATCTTCATCGCGGAAGCACGGTGCAATCTGGAAGTAACGGTCAAAGCCCGAAACCATCAGAAGCTGTTTGAACTGCTGCGGAGCCTGCGGCAGCGCATAGAACTTGCCCGGATGCATACGCGACGGAACCAGGAAGTCACGTGCGCCTTCCGGCGAGCTTGCCGTCAGGATCGGGGTCTGGATTTCAAGGAAGCCCTGTGCAGTCATTTTCTGACGCATGGCCGAAATGACCTTCGAACGCAGAACGATGTTCGAATGAACACTTTCGCGACGCAGATCAAGGTAACGGTGACGCAGGCGGATTTCCTCGCCATATTCAACGTCGCCAAAGACCGGCATCGGCAGAACTTCAGCCGCGGACTGAACTTCGATATTCGATGCATAAACCTCGATCTCGCCGGTCGGCAGATTCGGATTGATGGTTTCCGCAGTACGTTTGACAACCTTGCCATCGACCGTGATCACGCTTTCGGCGCGCGCTTTATCAAGCGTTTCAAACAGCGGGCTGGAAATGTCGATCACGACCTGGGTGATGCCGTAATGGTCGCGCAGGTCAACAAACAGAAGGTTGCCGTGGTCACGCTTACGGTGAATCCAGCCAGACAGACGAACTTCCGCATCTGCGTCAGTCGCGCGCAGCGCATTACAATTATGTGAGCGATAAGGATGCATTGTCATTCCAGGTTGCTTTATATTTTGGGCCGCAAATTTGGCCGCAAAGGTGCATGCCAGACCCGCGCTGTCAAACAAAAAACGCACCACAACAGACCCGTTCCGACAATTTCGAAACGTTTCGCGGTGATGTGTTCACTGCCGTTCATACGCGGCGTCAAAATTTCCGCGGTATAAAACGCTCTCGAAGGCGGCGCGTCAAGTGCCCGTCTTGCATATCACCGTCTTGCAGATCGCCAGTTCGTCACGATCCGACCTTGATTGCCTGCAAATCCTTGACCTTGGTAAAGCCGATCAGGGTGCCGGAGCCAAAGGTGATATCCGTCCAGTTTTCCACATCAAATTTGAAATGCGCCAGCGCGCATGTCGGATATTTGCGCGCCATTGCATCTCGGGCCTCTGCGTCCCCGGCCCCGAACAGTGCCTGCGCAAACATCTCGATACCGGGATTATGGCCGATAAACATCAC
The DNA here is from genome assembly GCF_003326795.1 of Thalassospira profundimaris. Lineage (GTDB taxonomy): Bacteria > Pseudomonadota > Alphaproteobacteria > Rhodospirillales > Thalassospiraceae > Thalassospira > Thalassospira profundimaris_C. The sequence continues at coordinate 104,445 of NZ_JPWI01000009.1, forward strand.
GGACGTCGCGTCTTCATGGGTGTGATGAAGGCTTTCAAGCAACACGCTTTCACCGGCCATATAAAGATCTTCGCTATAGATCACATCGGCATGGGTGGCAAAATCGCGCCCCAGAAGACCAAGTGTCTGCACCGTACGAGCCGCCGTCGAACACCAGACAAGATCAGGTATCAGGGCCTGCTCACGCAGGAAACGCCCCATAAATGGTGCCGCCTTTTCGCCACGACGGTTGAGTTCACGGTCATGGTCGGCCCGACCGGGGTCGGACCAGCTTGATTTTGCATGCCTGAGCAACAGCAACGTCTTCATGTCTTCGGTCTTTACAGCCATGAATGATGATCAAACGGTGTTCTTCCATGCCATATAGAAGCCTGTAGCGCCATCAGAAAAACTGACACATAAATTTAAGAAAATTGCACGGGCGCAAACAGTTATCCTATACTCCATTTGCAACCGGGAACTGTCGCATAAATTCAAAGACATTCCCTCAATCCGCAGGAGGCATAGCGTGACACACGCCGCTGCAGTTCAATCAAGCGCGATCACCATTGATTCGGAAAGCCGTTTCATAAACCGCGAACTTTCGTGGCTGGCTTTCAACAATCGCGTTCTTGAAGAAGCCCAGAATAGCGGGCACCCGCTGCTTGAACGCTTGCGCTTTCTGTCGATCTCGGCCAGCAACCTTGATGAATTTTACATGGTGCGCGTCGCAGGTCTTGTCGGTCAGTTGCGCGCAGGCATGACCAAGGTCAGTCAGGATGGTATGAGCCCGTCCGAGCAGCTGCGCGCCATTACCTTTGATGCCAACCAGCTGATGCAGGATCAGCAACGCATCTGGCGACAGCTTAGCCGTGAAATGGAACAGCAGGGCATTTCGGTCATTGATCAGTCCGACCTGACCCAGACGGACCGCAAATGGCTTGATGGCTATTTCATGCGCGAAATCTTCCCGACCCTGACACCGCTTGCCATTGATCCGTCACACCCCTTCCCGTTCATTCCCAACCTTGGCTTTGCCATTGTGATGCAGCTGTTTGATCCGGCTGACGGGCACAATATGCGCGGCCTGATCCCGGTCCCGCAAAAGATCGGGCGCTTCCTGCGTCTGCCGGGTCGCAATGAACGCTATCTTCCGGTCGAACAGGCGATCTTGCTGTATCTTGGCAAGCTGTTCCCGGGCTTTGACATGATCGAACATGGCTTCTTCCGTGTCATCCGTGACTCGGATGTCGAGATCGAGGAAGAAGCAGAAGATCTGGTGCGTGTTTTCAAAACCGCCCTGAAACGTCGCCGTCGCGGCAGCATCATCCGCCTTAAGGTCAATGCGGCAATCCCCGAAGACCTTCTGGACTTTGTCATTGATGAACTTGATGTCGCCCTTGAAGAAGTCGTCAAGGTTGACGGCCTTCTGGGGGTCGTCGATGTCAAACAGCTGATCGATTCCGATCTGCATCATGACCTTTTGTTTGCCCCCTATGCGGCGCGTTACCCGGAACGTGTGCGTGACTTTGGCGGTGATTGCTTTGCTGCCATCAGCAAAAAGGACCTTGTGGTTCACCACCCGTTCGAAGATTTCGACGTAGTGGTGCAGTTCCTGCTTCAGGCTGCACGCGACCCGGATGTCGTCACCATCAAGCAGACCCTTTATCGTACCTCGGAAAACAGCCCGATCGTCAAAGCCCTGATTGCGGCTGCCGAGGCCGGTAAATCCGTCACCGCCATGGTCGAACTCAAGGCCCGCTTTGACGAGGAAGCCAACCTGCGCTGGGCGGCCGACCTTGAACGTGCCGGCTGTCAGGTGGTTTATGGCTTCCTTGACTGGAAAACCCATGCCAAGGTGTCGCTGGTTGTCCGCCGCGAAACCCACGGCCTCAAGACCTATGTCCATTTCGGGACCGGGAACTATCACCCGATCACCGCAAAGTTCTATACCGACATTTCATTCTTCTCCTGCGATCCGGCTTTGGGGCGCGATGCGGCAAGCATCTTTAACTTCATGACCGGTTATGCGACCCCGCGTTCCCTTGAAAAGATCGCGATTGCCCCGCATACACTCCGCCCGACACTTTTGACCCATATCGATCAGGAAATCGAAAACTGCAAGGCTGGCAAGCCATGTGGCATCTGGGCCAAGATGAACAGTCTGGTCGATCCGGTGGTGATTGATGCGCTCTATCGGGCAAGCCAGGCCGGTGTGCATGTTGAACTGGTGGTGCGCGGGATTTGCTGTTTGCGTCCGGGTGTGCCGGGGCTTTCGGAAAATATCCGGGTCAAATCAATTGTCGGTCGCTTCCTTGAACATTCGCGTATTGTGGTCTTTGCCAATGGGGCAAAGCTTCCGTCGCGCAAGGCCAAGGCCTTTATCTCGTCTGCGGACTGGATGCCGCGTAATTTGAACCGTCGTGTTGAAACCCTTGTTCCGGTTGAAAATCCGACCTGTCAGCGCCAGATTGTTGAACAGATCATGATTGCCAACCTCAAAGACACGGCACAGGCCTGGTACCTGCAAGCTGACGGTTCCTATGAACGCTGCGAAGCCGGTGAAAAGGCGTTTTCGTCACACCAGTATTTCATGACCAACCCGTCCCTGTCAGGCCGCGGTAGCGCCCTGAATGAAGAGGACCCGAATGTCCCCGTTCTGCAGCTTGATGATTGATCCTTCCAAGATGCAGACACACGACCAACAGGTGCCATCAACAGTATGCTAACTGACCAACGGGCTTCCAACCGCATCGCGATTATTGATGTTGGCTCAAACTCTGTGCGCCTTGTCATTTTCGATGGCATGACACGTGCCCCAGTCCCGATTTTCAACGAGAAAGTCATGTGCGGACTGGGACGCGACCCCGAAGACACCGGCAAGCTCAATCCCGAGGGGGTCGAGCTTGCCGTGGTCGCCATGCAGCGGTTTGCAACGCTTTTGCGTGCCATGAAGGTCGCTCGTGTAGATGTTCTTGCCACCGCTGCTGTGCGCGCGGCAAGTGATGGCAAACTGTTTTGTGATCGCATTGCCAGGGAAACCGGACTGACGGTCAAGGTAATTGACGGCCTTGAAGAAGCGCGGCTTTCTGCCCTTGGCATTATTTCCGGTGACCCGGTTGCAAGTGGCATTATGGGCGATATTGGTGGTGGGTCGCTTGAACTCGTCCTGCTTGATCGGGGCGAGATTAAAAAGCGCGTCAGCCTTCCCCTCGGGGCCATGCGTCTTCATGCCGTATTCGGTTCGAACCGTGCGCGCCTGACCGCCGAAATCACCCGTTATCTTGACAGTGTCGACTGGCTCTCCGAAGCAAGCGGGCAGCAGCTTTTTGCGGTTGGCGGATCATGGCGTTCGATTGCCAAACTGTTCATCGCCCAGGAAAACTATCCGATTTCTGTGGTGCATAACCTAGCAATGCCGCGATCCGAAATGGATGAACTGACCCACATTATTTCGCAGCAAAGCCGTATCTCGCTTGAAAAGATTGGCGGTGTCTCCAAACGCCGTGTCGACAGCCTGCCCCATGCCGCCCTTGTCATGAACATGCTGTTGGCGCGCATGTGCCCGAACGAGGTCGTCTTTTCCGGCCATGGCCTGCGTGAAGGCTGGATGTATGAAGTCCTGCCAGAAGACTTGCGTCAGCGCGACCCGCTTCTTGATGCCTGCCTCAGCTTCGCCGAAGACGGTGAACGCTTCCATCAGCATGGCGAGGAAGTCGCACGCTGGTGTGCGCCCATCTTCTCCGAACTGCCTGACAATATCGAACGCTTGCGCCTTGCAGCCTGTATCATTGGCGATGTCGGCTGGAACGAACATCCTGATTATCGCGCAATACAGAGCTATAACCGCATTCTGCGTCACCCCTATCTTGATCTGAACCATCATGACCGGGTGTTTCTCGCCTACACAATCGGGTCGCGCTATACCGGCAATTTCAAGGGTGATGAAGCCAGCGACCGGATCCTTGATGATGATGCCCGTCTGACCGGCCGCCTGTTTGGTCATGTCATTCGACTTGGGCATACGCTTTCGGGCGGGGTTGAGGGCATTTTGCAACAAACCCGGCTTCTGCTTGAAGGTGACAAGCTAATCCTTGAGTTCGATGAAAAGGTCTCGACACTCTATGGCGAGGTTGTTGAACAACGGCTTTCAAAGCTTGCCAAACTGATGAACCGCGAAAGCGAAGTCCGTCTGAAATAATTCAGGAACGGTTTGCTTTCGCATACAAAACCGCTATCTTGGGGTTGCCTTTCGGCACCCCGTCCGCGGAAAGGGCTGCGCCCACTCTAGAACGCATATGAAACAAACGGTTTCCTTGCCTGTCAGGCGGACACAGGCCCCATCATCAGGGGAATCGTATGTCCGCGTCACGTACATACAAATCCGACAAAACCTCTTCTGCACCATCACGTCTTGTCTTTGACGGGCGCTTGAGCCTTGAACAGCAACGCAAACGTGCCAAGGAACTTTTGCGTGCCCTGCACGCTTCTGATCCCGATGCAATCGAACGCTTTGCGCAAAACGGCCAAACGATCCCGGATACAGAAATTTCAGAGACCAAGCTCGCCGATGCTCAGATGGTGATCGCGCGCGAGAACGGCTTTGCCAGTTGGCCAAAACTCAAACATCACATTGACCGTATCACCGAACACACCCGCCAGATCGCAACCGGCATGCAGCCGATGCTTGACACCGGGAACACCCTTCATCTGCGATGTGGTTCGGATATCCGCAACGGACTTCAGATTGCCGGTTTCCAGGGAGACTTTCTGGAATTTGCCGACCCGTTCTGTCAGGGGCCGGTGCCAAACCTGCCGCTTGATGAATTTGTATCGGTCAGGGCCGATTTCATTGCCAGTAGCTATCAGATTACCCCCAAAGATGCTCTTGCACGATGCCAACGGGAATATGGCGCTTTAACAACCCTTGGCGATTACGAACATGTTGTTCTCTGGTTCGAACATGACAGTTACGATCAGCTGATTTTGGCATTTCTGATGGATTTCATCGCCGCCACCCGACCGAACACACTCCTTGAACTGATATCGGTTGGACAGGTCCCCGGCGTTGAACGCTTCATCGGTCTGGGGCAGCTCTCCCCGGAACTTCTGATCTGGTGCTGGGAGAACCATCGGCTACCTGTGTCCGAAGCCATGCTGCGTGCCGGACAGTCGGCTTGGCAGGCCGTTCGATCATCCAGCCCTGACGCCCTGCAATCCGTCATTGAAAAAGGCGACACATCCTTGCCCCATATGATTGCGGCATTGAAACGCCATCACGCCGAACGCCCCGATCCGCAAACCGGGCTTGGCCTGACCCAGAAACTGATCCTTCAAATCATTGCCAACCATGGGCAGCTGACAGTCGGGAAGGTCTTTGGTCATCTGATGCGAAGTTACGACCCGCTTCCCTATCTTGGCGACCTGATGTTCTGGACCGAAATTCAGACAATGATGAAATCCACGACGCCACTTTTCACCCTGTCAGGCGACAACAATCAGGATTGGCCAACCCGCACCATCTCGCTGACGCCGGAAGGTATCGAAACCCTGTCGGGAAAACGCAACTTCCTGAAAAGCTTCACCGGCACACGGTGGGTCGGCGGGATCGCGATCCGCCCGAAGCAGTTTGACTGACGCGATCCAGCCAAGGCAAGTTTACTTTGTCTTGCCAGATTGTGATTCTGGCGGTCAGGCGTTCCAGAAAAGATCGGCGTTCACGTTCTTATTTTCAACCAGATACTTCAACTGCTCCAGACGAATGTGTTTTCTGCCGAACAGGTCTTCAGCCCTCGCCTTCTCTGCCCTTAGGCGGTTGGCAACTTGGATCGCACCTTTTTCTGCATTCCACTTGAACCCAATATTGGGCAATACACTGTGGAGTTTATCAAATGACACGCGGTAGCTGCGAGCATCCGCCTGCGCATCATCAGAATAGGTCAAATCGCAACCCGGGATGACTTTTTGAACTGTCCTTGCAATATCGATCACTTGGTAGTTCTGCTCGTTCGTACCCACGTTAAAGGCTTCACCACTGACCAGCTTGGCCGGAGCAGTCATCACCGCCTCGAAACTCGCGCTCATATCTTCGACATGCAGAAGTGGACGCCACGCCGAACCATCGGACAGAAGCTTCACCTCACCGGTAACGATAGCACGTGCGGTAAGGTTGTTGAGAACCACGTCAATACGAATGCGCGGAGAGTCACCATAACAGGTCGCATTACGCATAAAGACCGGCTCGAAATTCTCGTCCTTCATGGTTAGCAACGCGTTTTCGCAGTCGATTTTGCTTTTGGCATACGGCGTCAGAGGAAGCGTCGGCGAAGTTTCATCCACCGGCTTTGAAACGTCTGCAGCACCATACAGCGAACAAGATGAAGCAAACACGAAACGCTTGATACCGTGTTTCTTTGACATCTCTGCCAGCTTCATTGTTGCCTTGAAATTGATCGCGTCTGTAAGTTCTGGCGCAAAGTCCCCCAGCGGATCATTGCTCAGCGCCGCCAGATGAATAACCGCGTCAACACCCTCTACATCTTTTTCCTCGATGTTTCGCATATCCACAGTTCTAACCTCGTCGACGGACGGTGGCGCCCAAAGGTCCAGACCGTTGAAATATCCCGTATCGAGGCCAATAACTGAATGTCCACGAGACTTCAGGAACGCGGACATAACACTTCCGACGTACCCCTGATAACCGGTCAATAATACTCTCATGAATGGTCTTTCTGTTGATATGCTTGGGAAGGTGTCCGTTTTACCGCACAACGACACAATTTAGCAAAGCGAACAAACTTTCTTTCTCTTCGAGCATTTTCTAGTTCTTCGTAGAAATGCTTTCAACAGCAAATACCGCAACCAACGGTGAAGCGTCACAGGAATCAGATAGTTTTCCTGCTCTCAAAAGCCCCGGACATAATTCATCTTGGCAAGAATCTGTCGTTGGACATTAAGTCAGGATTGAGTATGTTCAGCCGCACATAAAAATCGACACTTTGCAGGGAACCTAAATGACGGCGAGAACAACAGTTATTACAATCACCCACAACGGGGGGCTCGTCATTGGCGGGCTGTTGGAATCGCTACCTGCAGACCTTCCTCTGATTGTCATTGATAACGCTTCCGAGGATGATACTCTTGATATCGTTACCAAACTGCGCCCCGATGCGAAAATCATTCGCAACCGTGTTGGGCTTGGTTATGGAACGGCGGCAAGTCAGGGACTTGACATTGTCGAGACGGAATTCGCCCTGCTCGCCAACCCTGACTCTTTGATTTCAGCCAATGCCATCGACGCATTGGTCGGCGCAGCGGATCAGTATCCCGAGGCCGCGATGTTTGGCCCGCTCCACAAGGATGGAAACGGCGAGATCGAACCCAGCCACGATGTCGAACTCTGGAAACGCCGCGAGTTTGGCAGACTTGCCTATGATTGCGTCCCTGAAGGTCCAATCTGTGTCGAGTTTCTCTCTGGTGCGGTCAATCTGGTGCGTATGGATATCATGCGCCAAGTCGGTTTTTATGATCCCGAGATCTTTCTGTATTATGACGACGATGACATGTGCGCACGCATGCTGCGCGCTGGTCACAGTATGATACTGGTTGCCGACTCAGTCGTTATGCACCTCAATGGTGGATCTGTAAGACCTAACCGGGCCTATTACTGGGAAAAATTCTGGCACCTTGCGTGGTCACGAATTTACTTTGAACGCAAATACAAGGGTCGCTTAGCTGCAGCCTGTCTTGGCATTCGACATTCCTTGCGATTTGGCTGGAAAGCCGTTCTGTACGGAGTATCCCTGCAGCGCAAGAAGGGCTGGCGCGATCTCGCAAGATGTGCCGGATCGCTTGCAGCGATCATGGGTTTTAGGGCGGCAAAACGTCCGCACTGAAGTGACAGTCTGTAGAAACTGACACATTAATCTGGACAAATGGGTAACTATTCTGATGAAGGCAGTAATTCTCGCGGGCGGTTATGGCAGCCGATTGAGTGAAGAGACATCGGTGAAGCCAAAGCCGATGGTCGAAATTGGTGGTAAACCGATCCTTTGGCACCTGATGAAAATCTATTCGGCTCATGGCGTGAATGAATTTGTCATCTGCCTTGGCTACAAGGGATATGTGATCAAGGAATATTTTGCCAATTACTTCCTCCATCATGCTGATGTTACCATCGACATGTCGTCAAACCAGCTTGAATATCACAATGCCAATGCCGAACCCTGGAAGATCACTCTGGTAGATACTGGCTTAAACAGCATGACAGGCGGACGCATCAAACGCGTTTCAGACCATCTTGATGACCACGAGCCGTTCTGCCTGACCTATGGAGACGGGCTTGGCAACGTGGACATTACAGCCAGCATTGACTTCCACAAAAAGCAGGGGCGAAAGGCAACCATGACGGTTGTTTCCCCCCCCGGCAGATTTGGTGCAACTGTGCTCGACGGAGACCGTGTTTCCGCTTTCCAGGAAAAGCCACTTGGCGATGGTGCGCGTATCAATGCCGGGTTCTTTGTCTGCGAAAAGTCTGTTCTGGCCGAAATCAACGATGATCAAACCGTATGGGAAGCAGAACCACTGCGTAACTTGACAGATCAGGATCAACTTTCTGCATGGCGACACGACGGTTTCTGGCAGCCGATGGATACCCTCAGAGAAAAGCATATGCTTGAAAATCTCTGGTCAGAAGGCAAAGCTCCTTGGAAAGTCTGGTGACCGGCTGCAAACTGCAATAGACATCGACATTGATAACCTGAAGTGCACCAATATTTCCGAGGCACGGCGTGCTTCGACAGTTTTGATGATGGACACGAAATGACAACGCCAACTTGCCGTGCTTGCGGCACCGATCTTGAACATACTCTTGTTGATCTGGGTCTCAGCCCGCTTGCGAACTCCTATGTTCCACTTGATCACAAGACCGATACCGACCCGGCTTACCCGCTGCACGCGCGTGTCTGCAGCAAATGCTTCCTCGTTCAGGTCGACGACGTTGTCCCGCCATCCGATATCTTTAGTCACTACGCCTATTTCTCAAGCTATTCGAGCAGTTGGGTCGAGCATGCTCGCAAATATTGCGAGAGCGCCACGGAACGACTTGGCCTGAACGAAAACTCATTCGTTGTCGAGGTAGCGTCCAACGATGGTTATCTGTTGCAGCATTTCGTTGCCAACGGCGTGCCGGTTCTTGGCGTAGAACCGGCAGTCAATGTCGCAGCCGAAGCCGAGAAGAAAGGCGTCCGTAGTCTGGTCGCCTTCTTTGGCAAGGAAACGGCTGAGAAAGTTGTTGCTGAACACGGGCATGCCAGTTTAACAGCAGCAAACAACGTTCTGGCACACGTACCCGATATCAACGATTTTGTGTCTGGCTTTGCGACCATCCTCAAGGATGACGGCGTATCGACCTTTGAGTTTCCCCATCTGTTGAACCTGTTGGAGGAAACGCAGTTCGACACAATCTATCATGAACATTTTTCTTACCTGTCATTGTACGCGGTTGAAAAATGCTTTGCGGCAAACGGGCTTAAGGTCTTTGACGTCGAAGAACTGCCAACCCACGGCGGCAGCCTGCGCGTCTGGGCTCAGAAGATGATCGGGACGCGTCCGGAAAGCGATCGTCTGATTGCGTTGCGCTCCAAAGAAGCAGACGCGGGCATTTCAACACTTGCCTGCTACGAAGGTTTTGAAACCAAAGTTCAGAAAATCCGCGACGACCTGCTTGCCTTCCTCAAAAAAGCGAAGGCAGAAAACAAGACGGTCGCCGGTTACGGCGCAGCAGCAAAGGGTAATACCCTTTTGAATTACTGTGGAATTGGGACTGACCTGATTGACTTTGTTGTCGACGCAAATCCGCACAAGCAACAGACGCTTCTGCCCGGAAGCCGCATTCCGGTCCACGCCCCCGACACCCTCAAAGAACGCAAACCTGATTACGTGCTTATTCTGCCATGGAATTTACAGAACGAGATCATGAATGATGTCGCATACGTAAAGCAGTGGGATGGAAAGTTTGTGGTCGCGGTACCTGAAGTTGCAGTCGTGGGATGAAACTAACAAAGACAGATATTGCGGGTGTCGATCTGATCGAGCTTGAAAGGCACGAAGACGACCGCGGTTTTTTTGCACGATCCTTTTGTGTCGAAGAACTGGGTCAACATGGTCATGATTTTACAATCCATCAGGCCAATCTGTCCTTCAATCATCATGTCGGCACATTGCGTGGAATGCATTACCAACAAGAACCCGTTGGAGATCCCAAGATCGTGCGATGCATTGCCGGACGCATATTTGACGTCGTTATTGATCTGCGCGCGGGCTCTCCCACTTACTGCCAATGGACCTCAGCCGAACTTTCATCCCGCAATCGTAAATCATTGATCATTCCGGCCGGTTGTGCTCACGGGTTCCTGACACTCGAGGACAACTCAGAAGTCATGTACCTGATGGGTGCGCCATTCAAAGCAGATCTCGCCGGCGGCGTTCGATGGGATGATCCCGCATTTGCAATTGAATGGCCAATGGCACCGACCATCATCAATGATCGAGATGCAAACTATCCCGACTATGAGCGACTGAAATGAAAGTCCTTGTAACTGGCGCCAATGGCCTGATCGGTTCACATGTTTACGCATCACTGCGTGCGTCGGGACATGATGTTCTGAGCTGCGGGCGTTCCGGTTCGCAGTCATGCACCCATCTGGTGGGTGATCTGCTAGATGTCGAATTTCGATCCCGCATCATTCATGACGAGAAACCTGACGGCTTGATCCATCTGGCATGGCAAACCAGACATGGGCATTTCTGGAATGCACCGGATAATCCCGACTGGATGGCTGCATCCATCGATTTGCTAAGCCGGTTTCTGGATCACGGTGGCAAGCGCGCAGTTCTTGCCGGAAGTTGTGCCGAATATGACTGGACGACCACAAAGCCGGGCCAGAAGACACGCGAAACTGATGCGTGCAACCCAGCAACACTTTACGGTCAGGAAAAGCTCAAACTGGCTGATCACTGCCTGCGTTTGAACGATCAGGGTGCTTCAATCGCATGGGGTCGATTGTTCCTGCTCTGCGGGCCGGGCGAATATCCTGCCCGCTTCGTCCCTGCTGTTACCAGTGCATTACTTGCCAACGATGTTGCAAAGATGAGTTCCGGCACGCAAGTTCGGGACTTCATGCATGTCGAGGATGCAGGTTCGGCCTTCTCGAAGATATTCGATAGTCAATTCACCGGTATTGTCAACGTAGCCAGTGGCGAAGGACACTCACTTCTGTCTGTTGCAAACATGCTGCAAAACGTGATCGGACAGGGACAGATATCTGCGGGTAGCCTGCCTGACCGGCCAGATGATCCTCCCTACCTGGTTGCTGATACATCTGTTCTTGCAGAAACAATCGGCTTCAAGCCGAAATTTGACCTCGCGTCAGCTTTGGAAAGCTGTGTCGAATGGTGGCGAAATCATGAAACTTAAAGATCGCTTGCGCAAACTGCTGGGCATTAAACCCAAGAGGAAACAGCTACCTTCCTATGTAACCATCGGAAAGCACTCCTATGGTTTGAACAAGAATATGATCGCAGGAGTTTCTTCTGACGCATCCCTGACAGTAGGTAGTTACTGTTCGATTGGGCCTGATGTTCTTTTTCTGTGCAAGGTAGATCACCCTCTTGATCACCCAAGCACTTATCCCTTCAAGACCCGCCTGTGGGACACTGAAAATGGTAACCAGGACGCAATTACCAAAGGTCCGATAAGTCTGGAACATGATGTCTGGATCGGCGCGCGTGCAATCATTTTGTCGGGTGTAAAAATCGGAACAGGTGCAGTGGTCGCCGCCGGAGCAGTTGTAACAAAAGACGTCCCCCCATACGCAATTGTCGGGGGAAATCCCGCCAGGATCATTCGAAAGCGGTTCGACGATGAGGTAATCGAACAGCTTCTTGAAACATGCTGGTGGGAGCTTTCTGATGCAAAGCTCAAGGAACTGTCACCATTGCTGTACGGTACACCCAAGGAATTTATAGAAGCAGTTCGCCGCCAATGAGCGAGCTCGCAATAACGGTGATGTTCCGTTAAACCAATCCGCGTGCAATCCTGAAAATCTCGCTGCGGAGCCATTTATGTGCAGCATTCGCCGCATTCCGGACATGCCAGTATTGAGCAAATCCATATCCGGGAAACGCCAGCGGAAACTCGCAGGTCGCAAAGCCCCCCATCATGTTTTCCGACAGCCGTGACGGTAATGTCGCGATGATCTTGGTCCCGCGGATCAGGTTTGGAATACTGGCAAAGGTTGAAACTTGTAGTGCCGTGCGGCGAGATCGGCCAGCTGCACGAAGCATATCATCAATCGCCGACACATCATTCGCCCCGATAATCACGCGCGCATGATCTGCTGCGCAATAACGATCCAACGTATCGGGTGGCCCATCGTGAAAAGCCGGATCATAAAAGCAACGCATCCGTTCGCGAAACAGGGCCTGCATCGCGATATCAGCATGTTTGCCCGCTGACTGAATACTTATGGCATGGTCAATTTTGCCGTTGCGGAGCAAGCTGACAAAATGGTCCTCGCCACTAATCGACAGAATCTTGAGCCGGATATCCGCCTTGCACGCCTGTAAACGTTGCATCAAGGCCGGCAGGACCACCGCGACTTCATAGTCATTGGCACCAAGAGTAAAGCGCGCAAAGTGATCCGGATTATCGGGATCAAATGTTACCACGCGGGTCAGATCCCGCATGCCTTGCAGCAGCACGCGAATTTGCGGCGCAATTTCATCAGCATGTGCGGTTGGCGAGATCGACCGTCCCGATCTTACAAACAACGGATCACCTACGATCTGGCGCAACCGGTCAAGCCCGTGACTGACGGTTGGCTGACCGACACCAAGGCGATTGGCCGCAGCTGTTACCGACCCTTCGTCATAGATGGTCAGGAACAGACGCAGCAAACGATAATCAAGATCCAATTCATCGATATTCATGCATATTAATTATCATATTCATCGAATTGATCATATAACTTATTGCCGTCAAACTCCATGTTATTCACAGGCGCCGCCTGCCCCTTATCCGGAGAATTTGACATGAAAACACTGATTACCGGCGCAACCGGCCAACTCGGAAGCCTCGTTGTAAAACATCTTCTGGATCACCTTCCCGCCAATCAGATCGCCGTAAGCGTTCGGACACCTGCAAAGGCCGATCAGCTTGCCACCCAGGGCATTGATGTGCGCCATGGCGATTTTGACGACCTTGCTTTGATGACGACCGCGTTCAAGGGCATTGATACCGTCCTGATCATTTCGGCAGAGGCCGATAACGCCACGCGCATTGCACAGCATCGCACCGCTGTTGATGCAGCCAAGGCTGCCGGGGTTAGACATCTGGTCTATACCAGCATTGTCAATCCGCGTGCGGATGCCGATTTCACCTATTCGGCCATCCATCTTGATACCGAGAATTACATCAAGGCAAGCGGCCTGGACTATACCCTGCTGCGCAACAGCTTCTATGCCGACCTGCTGCTGGCCGGTGTGCCGCATGCTCTTGAAACCGGCGCTTATGGCGCACCGGCTGGGGATGCCAAAATCACCTATATCCCGCGCAATGATCTGGCCGAAGCAGCAGCAACCGTACTTGCCAATCCGGCCGCACATATCAACAAAATCTATGATCTGACCGGCGGCAAGGCCGTCACCCATACCGAGATCGCAGGTTACATCGCCAAGGCCACCGGCAAGGATATTCAGTTTGCCGACCTGCCCGCTGATGTCCATGTCGGCATCCTCAATGGCATCGGGCTGCCGGGCCATCTGGTCGAAGCCCTTGCCGGTCTTTATGTTGGCGCCAAGAAAGGTGACTACGAAACCGTCAGTAAAGATTTCGAAAAACTTGTCGGACGCAAACCGCAATCTGTTGAGGACTTTATTGCCGGAGCGCTCAAATGATCGGATCAAAATCCATTCTGCGGTCAGCGTTACTCATGGCCTTGCTCACTATCACGCACCCGCTTCACGCAGGCGAGATAGAGGATCGCAATACCGCCAATACCGTCGCATTCTATGAGATGGTCTTTAACCAGCATAATGTCGATGGCGCGATTACCAAGTTTATGGGCGATGAATATATTCAGCATAACCCCTTTGCGCCTGACGGCATTGAAGGGTTCCGCTCAGCCATCACAGGCTGGTTGAAGGCCGATCCTTCGATCCATGCCGACATCGTCCGGACAATTGCCCAGGATGATCTGGTCACACTTCATGTTCGCTCCACGTCCGCACAGGGCGAAAGTGCAGTGATAGATATCTTCCGGCTTGATGCAGATGGCAAGATTGTCGAGCATTGGGATGTTTCCCAGCCTGTTCCTGACCAACAGGCTCACGACAACACCATGTTCTAGACCACTGGCACCGCAACAAACAAACAGCCGCCCGACATTCCGGGCGGCTGTTTGTCTAGATAAGAAAACGGGGCCCAAACGGGCTCCGGCAAGTTTACAGGGAGACATCCTGGAACTGACATTACGGAGCAAACGCCAGCAGGGAAGAAACGAAAAGCACGGCGGTCGATGTGATCGAAAAGACGACATATTTGACAATCATGTTCAGGTTCCTTTGCGGGGAGGCAGGCAAGTCGGCACCGGGGACGCACCACCTTGCCTGCCGGGTAGAACTTGCTTCCGCCGAACTTTCCTATCCGTTTAAGGAACCGGAACATGGCGGGGTAATCGGTTTGGGTTGTTTCAAAGTCCGAGTTCGGACAATTCCGGATGATCATCGGGACGGCGGCCAAGCGGCCAGTGGAACAGCCGTTCCTGTTCAGTAATCGGCTTGTCATTGATCGAGGCAACGCGATGGCGCATCAGGCCGTGTTCATCAAATTCCCAGTTTTCATTGCCATAGGCACGAAACCAGTTACCGCTGTCATCGCGATATTCATAGGCAAAACGCACCGCAATTCGATTTTCCCGGAATGCCCAAAGTTCCTTGATCAGACGATATTCCCGCTCCTTCTCCCACTTGCGGGTCAGGAAGGCGACGATGTTTTCACGTCCTTCAAAGATCTCGGCACGGTTACGCCAACGGCTGTCCTCGGTATAGGCCAGTGCAACTTTACTCGGGTCTTGCCCGTTCCAGCCGTCTTCGGCCAAGCGAACCTTTTGCGTAGCGGTTTCAAGATCAAAGGGCGGAAGTGGTGGACGTGACATGGTTTTCATCCTTGGACTGTCATCAGGAAAAAGACCCCGGTCGACGCGGGCAGATATGCGGAGGGGGGACCGTCGACCGGGGGCGCACCGGAATGTTACGCAGCCGCAGCGCGCACTACCGGGAAGTCAATCGGGGTGCCAAATGCCTCGTTGAGGTAATTGGTGAGGGTGTTCAGCGCGACATGCGCAACAATTTCGACAAGCTCGGCTTCGCTGTAACCAGCTGACTTGACGGCATTGACGTCTTCCTCGCTGACCTGCCCGCGCTGGTGAACCAGTGCAACCGCGAAACGCACGGCAGCATTGGCCTTCTGATCGCTCGACTTGCCATTACGGTTGGCTGCGATTTCGGCATCATCAAGCTTGGCAAGGTTTTTACCAAGATAGCTATGCGCTGACAGGCAATAGTCACAACCATTGATCTGGGCAACAGCAAGCGCGATGCGTTCGCGGGTCTGGGCGTCAAGTGCGCCCTTTGCCAGGGCACCATTCAAACCAAGATAGCCTTCAAGGGCAGCCGGGCTGTTTGCGGTCAGACGGAAAAGGTTCGGCACGACACCGAGCTGTTTGTTGACGGCCTCAAGAAGCGGCTGGGCAGCTGCAGGTGCGGCGTCAATCGACGCAGGAAGTGTAATTCTGGTCATAGGGTTTTCTCCTCAATAGCGAAATGTTCGTGTTCAAGTATCAATATGAATACAGACAGGTCTGTCTACTTGTCAAATATATTTTTAAAACGATCATTCTGAAATTTTGAATCTATTGCTTTTCTGCGACTTTCAGGGCAAAAGAATACAGACCGGTCTGACTATTGGAGATATAAAAGTGCGATCAAAACGCGACGATCTTGTCGATACTGCCTTGCGCCTGTTCTACACACAGGGCTTCAACGCCACTGGAATTGACAAAATTCTGGCCGAGTCCGGCGTCGCCAAAATGACCATGTACAAGCACTTCAAATCCAAGGATGAATTGATCCTTGCCGCGCTGCAACGCCGGGATGAACAGTTTCGTGAATGGCTTGCCGGCGAGATGACAAAGGCATCTGATCAGCCGCGCGAACAGCTCCTTGCGATGTTTGATGCCCTGGAACAATGGTTCCGGGGACGTGCCTTTAAGGGACTCGGCTTTGCGGGCTGTGCCTTTATCAATGCATCGGGCGAGTTTTCACAATCCGATCATCCCGCCCACCGCCTTGCAGCTGAACACAAACAATCGGTTCTCGACTACATCGCCGGCCTTTGCGCGGATGCAGGTGCCAAGGATCCGGTCACACTTGCCGAACAACTCGCCCTACTCAAGGAAGGCGCAATTGTGACCGCTCAGGTACGCGGCCTTCCTGATGCCGCCCAAACGGCAAAATCGATTGCCAAGGGATTGCTTGACGCGGCCCTGCCCGCTTAGGACCCACCCCACAAAACAAAACGGGGCCCGTTACGGCCCCGTTTTTGTATATCCGGTCGTCAGATTTACCTAGTCGTTCAGGTCAACAAGAACAACTTCGCCATTCTGAAGTTTCAGACCAAGCTGCCCGTGTTTAAGGCGCAAGGCATACTGACCAAAAAGATCACGACGCCAGCCATGCATGGCCGGAACATCGGCATTATCATCAGCCGCAATGTTCTGAAGATCATCGCCAGATGCCACCAGACGCTGGGCAACACCCTTTTCCTCGGCGCAAAGCTTTAGCAGCACCTTAAGCAGTTCTACCGTCGGGCCAATCCCGGCCGGAAGTTCGATGCGCTGCTTGGGCTTCGGCCACAGGTCCTGCGGACTGTCCAGGGCTGCCTTGATGGCCTCGATGATCGCCTGACCGGGTTTGGAGCTTCCGAAATTACGGCCAACACCCCGGGTCTTGTCGAGATCTTCTTCACTCATCGGCTGACGCGCGGCGATATCAAGAAGCGTGTCATCGCGCAGAATGCGATTCCGTGGAAGGTTCTTGCGCTGGGCCTCGGTTTCACGCCATTCGCCAAGCGCACGAGCAACTGCCAGAAACTTCGGGCTGTTGGACCGTGTCTTGAGACGCAACCATGCTTCCGCCGGATCAATCGAATAGATCGACGGATCGGTCAGACGTTCCATTTCCTCATTGAGCCATACGGCACGGCCATTGGCCTCAAGACGATCATGGAAGTCTTCAAAGATCACCCGCAGATGGGTGACATCCGAAAGCGCGTAGCTGATCTGTTTCGATGAAAGCGGACGGCGCGACCAGTCGGTAAAGCGCATCGATTTATCAATGCTTTTGCGCGCCACCTTGTTGACCAGCGTTTCATATCCAACCTGATCACCATAGCCCAGCACCATGGCAGCCACCTGGGTGTCAAACACCGGATGGGGCACCTTGCCAGACAGATGAACAAAGATTTCGATATCCTGACGGGCGGCGTGAAACACCTTGATCACGCTTTCATCCTGCATCAGGTCAAACAGCGGAGTCAGGTCAATGCCCTCGGCAAGCGGATCGACCGCAGCACCGTTGTCGGAATGTTCAGGGCTTGCAAGCTGCACAAGACACAGTTGCGGCCAATAGGTCGAATCCCGCATGAATTCGGTATCGACAGTGACATATTCGAACTTGCGCAAGCTTTCACACAGTGTGCGCAGTTCTTCTGTAGTTGTAATAGGTTCCATGAGGATTGCTATAGCATTGCCCGGATCAATTCGCCAGTAGCTTCGATGCAGGTCTGGTCATCAATATATTCAGACAACAGCAGATACCCAGACATCGCCGCAGCCCACTCAAGTCCCTCGGATAATCTCGTCAGATAATCTCGTCTTCATCCAGCAACGGATCAGATTGCAGATGGGTTTCGATGGCATCCATGCGTTCCTGCACTTCGGATGGTCGCTTGATCGAGGCCACATGAAACAGCGCGTCCCCCTGATTGACAATCGGAAGGTTGGTACGCCCGATAATAAGGCCATCCTCACGCGCAAAGACTTCTTCATCGGTTTGCCCGAACGGGTCGGCCACGGCGGCCACCACGTCGCCTGCATGGACAAACTCGCCGGCAATCTTGAATGTCCGCAAGATGCCGCCGACAGGCGCGCGCAGCCAGTGACTGTTCGATGACTTGAACGACTTCACGCGCGGTTCGCGTATGGTCCGTTGCGATATCATGCCCAGTTTGCGCATCACGCGCAAAACACCCGACACCCCTGCCCGGATCGACATTTCATCAAAGCGAAGCCCCTCGCCTGCTTCATAAAGCAGGATCGGCACCCCCAGCTCGCGTGCGGCCTGACGAAGCGATCCTTCGCGCAGCGGGCTGGTCAGAATGATCGGCGCGCCAAAGGCCTCGGCATATTCCATGATGTCAGGATCGTCTTCATTGACCCTGATCTGGGGCAAGTTAACGCGGTTAACAGCCGCGGAATGAAGATCAATTCCGAAGTCCGACCTTTCAACAATTTCATGGAGGAAAAGATGGGCAAGCTGGGCGGCCAGCGATCCACGCGCATGCCCCGGAAAACTGCGGTTAAGGTCGCGGCGGTCAGGCAAATAGCGCGTATGGTTCAAAAAACCGAAGGCATTGACCAGCGGCACCGCAAGCAAGGTTCCGCGCATCCCGCGCAGTCCTGCTGATTTCAGAACGCGGCGGATGACTTCCACGCCGACAATCTCGTCACCATGCACCGCCCCGCTGACAAACAGAACAGGACCGGGGCGTTTCCCGTGAACGACATTGACCGTCAGATTGACCGGCGTGTGATTGGAAAGAAGCGAGATCGGAATATCGACAATCTTGCGTGTCCCCGGAGCAACCTTTTTCCCGCCAATTTCAAAATCAGGGGTCTTGGGAGTTTTGTTTTTTCCCTTGGCCGTTCCGGTTTCGCTCATGCCGTCATCCTTTGCCTTTGGTCCGGACCTTGCCCGGACGGTAATCTTTCTCAAGGAATTCGATAATCATGCTGGCAATATCCTTGCCGGTAGCACCTTCGATCCCCTCAAGGCCCGGTGACGAGTTGACTTCCATCACGACAGGCCCGTGGTTCGAACGCAAAATATCGACACCACAGACATTTAGCCCCATTGCCTTGGCGGCTTCAACTGCTGTTGATCGCTCCTGCGGAGTAATACGGACAGAGCGCGCCGAACCACCGCGATGGATGTTCGACCGGAAATCGCCCTCGGCCCCCTTGCGTTCCATGCTGGCAACGACCTTGCCACCAATCACAAAGCAACGGATGTCAGTATTGCCTGCTTCCTTGATGAACTCCTGGACCATGATGTCCACGCTGGCACCACGGAAAGCCTCGATAACCGATTTCGCCGACTTTTCGGTTTCGCCAAGAACCACACCGATCCCTTGCGTTCCTTCAAGCAGCTTGATCACCACCGGCGCACCACCAACAATCGACAGAACCTCGTCGGTTTTCTTCGGATCGTGTGCAAAGGCCGTCACCGGCAGACCAACACCACGGCGCGCAAGGATCTGCAGCGACCGCAGCTTGTCGCGCGAACGGCCAATCGCAACCGATTCATTGAGCGGATAAACACCCATCATCTCGAACTGGCGAAGAACAGCCAGACCGAAGGACGTAACCGAAACGCCAATGCGTGGAATGACAGCTTCGTACCCCAGAAGCTTTTTGCCGCCATAATAGATTTCGGGTTTCATCGACGTGATATTCATCGAAACACGCAAGGTGCTGATGATGTCGATCTCATGCCCACGCGCCTCGGCAGCCTCGACCAACCGTTTGTGGGAGTAAAGATTCGGATTCCGCGCAAGCATCGCGATTTTCATACAATGAACTCCCGTGGTCGGCATCAAAAGGCGCGCGAACGATCCAGACGTCGTTTGCGGGGCTTTGAAATACTGTCAGAAAGAAAAAACGATCCTGCCGGGAATTTGTTCCGTCACACGATCGTTCTTCTGCGCATCTAACTCTGTTCGGGCTTCCCTGCAAGATAAGATTTCGATGGCAGCACCAAAAATCTTCCTGCCTTCATCGCCGTGCGCCCCAAAAGCATGGGAAACCCCATGATTGAGCGGTTGGCAAGCGACACTTCAACTTTCAATTTGTGATGCCCGACGACGATATGGGTCGACACAATGAACCGTTCTTCGGCATTTCCGTTCGACGAACGAATCTCGCGAAGTTCGACCAGCGGGGCACAACACTGGATGCGCCCGTGACCATCACCGCGATAATGGGGCAAGACGAACTGAACATAATCGCGTCCGTCCAGGGTAATCTGTTTGGGATTAAGCGCGTGCAGCGACGACGTCCTTGCCCCTGTATCGACCTTGGCCTTGATCTGCGGAACATTAAGGTCGGGGAGTCCGATCCATTCCCGCCAGCCCAGAATATGTCCATCAGCAATCAGGGCTTCGGTCTGGGATTTCAATGACGGTTTTGCTTTAACGCGTTGCGGGCTCACATGCACAGTCCGGTAATTGATAATGCCTTGAATATAGACTGCAAATGGCTGAATGGCATACGGATTTAACGCATCCGGACGATTTAGTCCGCGCGATTACCCTGCCCTGTGGCCATCTGGATATCTTCCATCACGCTGCGCACCAGCGGCAAGGTTACGGCACGCTTTTCAGCAAGCGCACGGCGATCAATTGCCGCCACCAGATCGGTCAGTGCCACAAAGGACCGTTCGATCCGGGGCAGGATATAGCTGATGGTTTGCGGGCCTGCCTGAATTTGCCGATCCGCAAAAAGCTTAAGCAGCAATCCGACCATAAGGTCATCATCGGGCGGCGATATCTCGCAGACCAGTGCCGCCCCAAGACGCGATTTCAAATCGGGCAAGGTCACTTTCCAGCGCGCAGGCGGCAAGGTTGCCGTCAAAAGCAAATGCCCGCCCCGTTCCTTGAGCATATTGTAAAGATGAAAACAGACCGTCTCGTCGAGACCGCCATCGGCATCCTCGATGACAAGCCCCTGCGCATCACCAAGAAGCGCGTCGGGATCAACACCGCCAAGATCGCCTGCAGCAACGCTAAGGGCTGCGGACCGAGCCCGCCACACTTCGGCCAGATGGCTTTTGCCACATCCCTTGGGCCCATAAAGACACAATGCCGGCACCGGCCAGTTCGGCCACTGGTCAATCCAGGCCACCGCTTCGCGGTTACATTGGGCAACCATGAAATCATCACGTCCAAGAGCCGGGCGCAATTCAAGAGCCAGTGGCAATTGTTGCGGGGCGACTTCGGGCGTGATTGCCGCGCGGTCATCCTGCACATCCGCCACCGGATTGTCTGTTTCATTGGCCGGATTGTTTGTTGCCCGGGTCACGATGGTCTCAATTCTCGCCGTCTGTAACCGCATCACCGCGTGGATGATCCGGTCCGTGGTCATATAGATGACTACTGAGATACTGCCTTAAACCGTAACGCACAAGTACGCCGATCACCGCCGCAACCGGAACCGCCAGCATCACCCCAAGCAAACCGAACACCGCACCACCGGCAAGCAAGGCAAACATCACCCAGACCGCATGAAGACCGACTTTGTCGCCAACCAGTTTGGGGGTCAGGAAGTTGCCTTCCAAAATCTGTCCGATCCCGAACACCAGCGCGACAAGACCAAGATCAACACCAAATCCGAACTGGGCAATCGCAACCCCCATCCCGACCGCAAAGCCTGCGATCATGCCAAAATACGGCACAAAGGATACCAAGCCGGTCATAAGCCCGATCACAAAGCCGAATTCAAGTCCGGCAAGCGTCAGGCCCAATCCGTAAAACAGGCCAAGCAAGACGCAAACGGTTGCCTGCCCGCGCACGAACCCGGCAAGGGTTTCATCGATCTCGCTGGCACATTGGCGGATATCCTCGGCCGAACGACGCGGCAGATAGCTATCGATCTTGGCAACAATCTTGTCCCAGTCGCGCAACAGATAGAACGACACAACCGGGGTAATAAACAGCAAACTCAGGAAGTTCAGAAGCGCCAGACCACCGGAAAGCACATTGGTCAGAACATTGCCAACCCACTTGAGCGCATTGGCACTTTGGCCCTTAACAGCATCGGAAACACTTTGCAGGGTCTCGGGCGCAACGCGGTCAAGGATATGCTGCAAATACGGTGCAACATTGGTGCGCAACGCATCGACATAGCCCGGCAACCGTTCAAGGAACCCGGCAAGCTGGCTTCCGATCATTGGGACGATCAAAAGCAGCACCAGAATAAAGACAAGGAAGAACAACACCGTAATGATGCTTGTCGCGATGGTTCGGCTAGCACCGCGCGCTTCAAGCTTGTCTGCCAGCGGATCAAGGAAATAGGCAATCGCCATCCCGGCAACAAACGGCAACAGGATGCCCGAAAACAGCCAGACCAGAAAGAAGAAGGCGACAGTGAATAAAAGCCAGAAACGTGCCTTTTGCCGTAACGTCATGTCTGGGTACCCCTTTTTGCCAGACGCCCGAAACCTGTGGCGAAAACTCAGGGGGCGTTAACCGCACCCCTGTTAGGCTTTATGGCGCGCCGCTTGGCTTATCCGCCAATCGACAGGCCCTGCAAACGGTCCGAACCGGTCGGCTGGATGAACCAGAGCTCGCCCATGCGACTCAGATTAAGGTTCTGCTGGTTAAGGGCCGTCTGCAGCTGACTGGTCGAACCGACGAAATCCAGCGACAGCTGAACTTCGCGGCGTGACATCGCCACCACGCGCGAATTGCGCACAACCGGAAGACCGATCAGCTTGTCCTCGATCTTGGCCCAGTCCTGCAAACCGGTAATCGGGATAAACACCATCAGGCTGCCACCCGTACTGTAATTGATCAGGTTCGCACGCTTCCAGCCATCGGCAAGCTGGTCCTGTACCGACTTCGCGGCACGCACCAGCGTCTCGTTCAGCGTTTCACCAGGAAGCGTATTTTCCTGAACACCAAACACCTGCGGGCCGCTGTTGGGATCATAGCGGGTCACGGTCACATTGACACTTTCCCCGCCGGTCGGTCCGGCAACATCTGCACTTGCCACCACGGCGACCCCCGCCCCATAGCGATTTGCTAGTGTCGTAAGGCGTTCCATCGACCCATTTTCCGCCTGTTCGGCTGAAATGGTGCCAATATCGGTCAGATCACCAATCGGTGCCTTGACCGGAACAAGTCCCGATGTCGCGATATTGCGTGACCAGACATCGCGCCAAGGATTGGGATCATCCCACAGGCTGACATAGCCCGATGTGCGATAGACCGGGACGATCATCACCGGTTTTGATTGCAGCTCGGCAAAGGAGATATCGCGGAACCGCAAGAAACGGCGCAATTCATCATCCTTGAAGCGCACGGTCATGTCCGCGATATATCGTACCGACGACGTTTTTTCGTTCGACAGGCCGAAATCGCGCACCATATTGGTAATTTCCGAGGTCGCAGGAATCTGCAATCCGGCGCGATCTTCGGGCAGCGTCAGGCGCGCAACCACTTCTTCAAATGCTTTGCGCTGTCCGATTTCCAGTGCCTTTTCGCGCGCAGCTGCGGCGGTTTCCGCACTTTCATCGACATGAACGCCCGTTACGGTGAAAATGTCCTGTGCGAAAGCCGGAAATGCCATCAGCGCAGAAACGGTAACGGCGCCAGCCAACATCTTGATGTTTTTCAATGAAGTAAGCACGTATGCCTCGTTGCCCTAATCGTGTCTTGTCGAATTCTTGTGCAATGCTCTTTGTGGCATGTTGCACGCATTCTGCAAAGAAAACTCTGTCATGCGCAGGTGATCATTGCATATTGTCCGCGTTTGAGTATTTTCGGCCCAGCGGAAATTATCAAGCCCGCGTTTTTTATCAGTAGGACTGACGAATATTCCTGCATCTGATTAAAGGCGTCAGTAAGGCGGATTGGTCAAACAGCAGCATATCCGCTGCGACCCGGCCCGCAAATGCCCGGTGAACGTCGATTGGAAGTCGGTACGTATTGATGAAAAACGCGGGTTATGCCGCCCTTTTTTCATGCATGCTTGATGCCAAGGATCACCAAAATGACCGCCTCCAAAGGCCTTACCTATAAGGACTCCGGTGTCGATATCGATGCCGGTAACGCCCTTGTCGATCGAATCAAACCGTTGGCCAAGGCCACCTCGCGCTCCGGTGTTTCCGGCGGGCTTGGCGGTTTCGGTGCACTTTTTGACCTGAAGGCTGCCGGTTACAACGACCCGGTTCTGGTTTCCTGCACCGACGGTGTCGGCACCAAGCTCAAGGTCGCCTTCCTTGCCGACAAGCACGACACCGTCGGTATCGACCTTGTCGCCATGAGCGTCAATGACCTTGTCGTTCAGGGCGCTGAACCGCTTCTTTTCCTTGATTACTTCGCAACCGGCAAACTGTCGGTCGATAATGCCGCCGACGTGGTTGCGGGCATCGCCGAGGGCTGCAAACAGGCTGGCTGTGCACTGATCGGTGGTGAAACCGCTGAAATGCCGGGCATGTATTCGGATGGCGAATATGATCTGGCCGGTTTTGCCGTGGGTGCCGCCGAACGTGGTGAACTTCTTGATGGCAGCAACGTTGCCGAAGGTGACGTGATCCTTGGTCTGGCATCGAGTGGCGTTCACTCGAACGGTTATTCGCTGGTCCGCAAGGTTGTCGACAAGGCGGGCCTTGGTTACAGCGACGAAGCCCCGTTTGCACCGGGCAAAACCGTTGGCGAAGCCCTTCTTGAACCGACCAAAATTTACGTCAAAAGTTGTCTGGCAGCCCACAAGGCCGGTCTGGTCAAGGCCCTTGCCCACATCACCGGTGGCGGCCTGACGGAAAACGTTCCGCGCGTTCTGCCAGAAAACATGACGGCTGTCTTTGATGCCAGCACTTGGGAATTCCTTCCGATCTTCAAATGGCTCGCCAAAGAAGGCGGCATTCCCGCCGTCGAGATGGCACGCACCTTTAACTGCGGCATTGGCATGTGCGTTGTGGTTCCGGCTGACAAGGCAGACGAGGCCGAAGCCATCCTGCGTGAACATGGCGAAACCGTCAGCCAGATCGGTGTGATCGGCCCGCGTGCCGGTGACGGCCCGCAGGTCGTTATCAAGAACATGGGCCCCGCATGGGAAAAGTAAGCAAGCTTAAACTCGCCGTTCTGATTTCAGGCGGCGGGTCCAATTTGCAGGCCATCATTGATGCCTGCAATGCAGCTGACTACCCTGCCGAAATCGTTCTGGTTTTCTCAAACCAGCTTGACGCAGGCGGGCTTGAACGCGGCCGCAAGGCAGGCATCCGCGCCGAAGCCATCCCGCACAAGGGCTATCCCGGCGGGCGCGAAGCCTATGACGCGGCGGTCAGCACCCTGATCGAGGAAAGCGGTGCGGATCTCGTGGTGCTTGCCGGATATCTGCGACTGGTCAGTGAAAGCTTTGTCACCCGCTGGAAAGACAGGCTGATCAATATTCACCCGTCGCTTCTGCCAAGCTTCAAGGGCCTGCATGTTCATCAGGCTGCCCTTGATGCCGGGGTCAAATTTGCCGGATGCACCGTGCATTATGTTGTCCCCGAAGTCGATAGCGGCCCGATCATCGCCCAGGCAGTCGTCCCTGTTCTTCCCGGCGATGATGCGGGCAAACTCGCCCAGCGCATCCTGCGTCAGGAGCACCGCATTTATCCGCAAGTGATCCGCTGGATCGCCGAGGGCCGGGTATCGGTCGATGCCAAGGGCATCGTGACGGTTGCCGACGCCCCGCAGGCCGATTTTGCTGAAATCAACCCAGCACTCGAGCCCGGATGAAAGAACCTTTGGCGCTGGCTGCGCAGGTTTCTGAACGCATAAAAGGCGGGACATACCATATGTCCCGCCTTTTTCTTGGCCTGCTGCCAGATCCGCAAACCGGGGTCATAATCTTTGCGCATTCTGATGCTGTTATGGGATCAACGAATACCACCACCGCCACGGAAAACCGATACCATGATGCGCAAGCTCTCCGGACTGATCATCCCCTTCGCCCTTTTGGCCATGCTCACCAGTCCTGCGATGGCCGATTCCGATCCAGATCTGGACTCCTACAAGGCCGATATGCAAACGGGTGAAAAATCCTGGCGGGCACAAAAATGCGCTGTCTATCAGGAAACCCGGGATGAAATGCTTGATGAAATTCCGCGCGGCGCACTCAGCCCCGAATTTGCCAAGGCCGAGGAAGACTATATCGAAAATGGCTGTGCCGGGCGAGCCTATGCCTGCCCGAAATCCAAGACAGAGCTCGACTACGCCAACGAGATGTCACTTGCGATGATGAGCCACGGGCTCACCGGTACCTTCCTGCCTTATGGTTGTCGCAACGATGGTCAATGAGCGAGTGTGACCTTGGTCAAAGGGATGATATTTATGGTTAATCTTGGACTTGCCTCACCTCAACCCAGCAGATATAAATTTGAAAAATTCAAACCTAGGAGGCAATCTTGCAGGGTAACGACTACGAACTTACCGACACCCATGTCGCGATTTATGACGGTTTCACCAGCTTCGTGAAATGGTCGACCATTTCGGTTATCGCCATTCTGGTCCTGATGGCCATTTTCCTGCTGTGATCTGCCTTTGGCATTGATCTGATTGCATCAAGCCGGAATTTAAAAAGCTGCCATTCTCTGGCAGCTTTTTTTGTTTTCAGATCGTATCTGTCACATAAGTGACGACATCAAAGCCCTCGTGAATGGCTGGTGGTTGAAAAGCCGCACAAATCTGGTGGAACTGGGTGTCACTGGCCGCAAACTGATGCGTTCCCGTCCGGTTGCGTGCGCGCAGGCGCTGCTTGCAGACATCTTCATCCAGATCAAGAAAATGCAACTTGTGACCGGCTCCGGCATCTTCGTATATCTGCCGCATCCAGCCGCGCAAGGTCACGGTATTGGCCGGAAAATCAAGCACCACGGAAATCCCCGACATCAGCAACATGCTGACATGCGGGCCCATGACGGTGCGAAGTTTCCCTGAAACACGGATATAATCGGCAACAGAGGTCATCTGATCGCCAAACAAGACCGAAAGCCATTCATCCTCGGCAATCAGAACTGTTCGGGGTTTTCGCGCCAGTTCTGCGGCAAGCGTGGATTTTCCGGCGGCGATCTTTCCGCATAACATATGCAGCACGGGGGCCGCTTGGGCTGGTTCGGCTGGTTGACGTCGATCTTGATGCGATGGCGCAGGCTGCATTTAAATCTCCCTTGTTCAAAAATACCGGGAGACAGCCACAAAAAACCCGCCTCGCCGGCGGGTGGGTTTCATTTGGTCAAAACGTCGCTACCCCGCCATCCTGTGAATGGCGGTAAAAATTCGTGCAGATGCATTGGTTACAACATTTTCCATACCGGCATCATTGCATGGAGACCCTGCCTTGTCCACAACGTTGCGGCGCACAAAACGATCCGAGAACAAAAGATATTCACCCACAGGTTAAATATCGCTAAGATTTGTCTGTTGTCTTGATTGATAGCCGGGGTACCCCCGAAATCCGAAACAATCGGACCCAGAAATTGGGCCCAGAAATTGGGGAGGAAACAATGCAAGGAAGCGACTACGACGTCGAACTGGTCAAGGTCCATGAAACGGGCTGGCACAACTGGACCAAGTTCGTTCTCTGGAGCATTATCTCCATTGCTGTTTTGCTGCTTTTGATGGCGGCTTTCCTGATAGATTGATCTCTCATTCCAGAACGCAGGCACAAAAAAACGCCCCGCAATCTGCGGGGCGTTTTCTTTACCGGATGAACCGGAATTCTGTATTCCAAGCTTAGCCGACGATCTCGGTCTGAGCGAAGAAGTAAGCAATTTCGATTGCAGCGTTTTCGAGCGAGTCCGAACCATGGACCGAGTTCGCTTCGATGGATTCTGCAAACTGCTTACGGATGGTGCCCTCTTCGGCGTTTGCCGGGTTGGTTGCACCCATAACTTCGCGGTAGGTCGCGACAGCGTTTTCGCCTTCCAGAACCTGGACGACGACCGGGCCGGAGACCATGAAGTCTACGAGCTCACCGAAGAACGAACGTTCTTTGTGAACTGCATAGAAACCTTCAGCCTGAGCGCGGGTCAGTGCGACGCGCTTCTGTGCGACAATGCGCAGGCCAGCTTCTTCGATGACGGCATTGATTTTGCCAGTCAGGTTGCGGCGCGTTGCGTCCGGCTTGATGATCGAAAGAGTGCGTTCGACAGCCATTGGTTTCACCTAGCTTTTTAAAATTTCGTTACCCCCCAAGAGGGCTTCCAAAAGGGCCTGCGGAACATAAAGGAGCCATAGATTAGGACTCCCTTATCATCCACAGACCCAAAGGTTGGCGCTATATAAACGGGCTTGAAGCGCAACGCAACAGATAGTTCTGCCCGCGCAATACAGACCTGCAGTAGCTGCATTGACCTCAAAACCATCACGAAAATGCGCAAAAACGCATAAAACTGCGATTCTTCCGATGGTTACAACCCTGCTGTTTCCAGTGATTTTCCACAGGTTACAGTTTCAAGAAACCTTGCTTCAAACGGCACTCTGCCCTATTGAAAGCACAGAAATCCTTGCGATTCCCCCGACCGCTGGCGGGAATGCTCGGGAAAACCGGATTACACGATCAAGAGAACGACCGATAAAATGCTGCAAATTACCGATCTCACCTATCGTATTGGTGGCCGCGTCATTCTTGACCAGGTTTCCCTGACCATTCCCGATGGCCATAAAGTCGGCCTGATTGGCCGCAATGGTGCTGGCAAATCCACCCTGCTCAAGCTGATCTCGGGCGAACTGGCAACCGATGGTGGCGACATTGTCCTGTCAAAGCGTGCCCGCATGGGCGTGGTTTCACAGGAAGCTCCTGCTGGCAGCCGATCCCTTCTTGATACTGTTCTTGCCGCGGATACCGAACGCGCAAGCCTGCTTGACGAGGCCGAAACAGCCACCGATCCCCATCGCATTGCTGAAATCCACACCCGCCTTGCCGATATTGATGCCCACACCGCCGAAGCGCGCGCCGCATCGATCCTTTCGGGCCTTGGCTTTGACGCCGAGGCACAGCAACGCGCCTGCGATGATTTCTCGGGTGGCTGGCGCATGCGTGTGGCGCTTGCCGCAACCCTGTTCCTGCGTCCTGATCTGCTGCTGCTTGACGAGCCGACCAACCACCTTGATCTTGAAGCCACCATCTGGCTTGAAAACTATCTGATCAACTATCCCGGCACGATCATCCTGATCAGTCACGATCGCGATCTTTTGAACCGCGCGGTCAAAACCATTGCCCATCTGCATGATGGCACGGTGACGCTTTATGGCGGCAATTACGACAAATTCGCCAAGACGCGCCGCGAACAGATGGAACTGGCCTCCAAGCATTACGAAAAACAGATCGCCCAGCAAAAGCATCTGCAATCCTTCATCGACCGCTTCCGTGCCAAGGCCAGCAAGGCCAAACAGGCGCAAAGCCGTGTCAAAATGCTTGAAAAAATGGGCCCGGCCATTCCGGTGGTCGAGGATCGCGGTATTTCCTTTGACTTCCCGAGCCCCAAGGAACTGCCGCCGCCCCTGATCAATATCCATAATGGTGAAGTCGGCTATGAGCCGGGCAAACCGGTTCTGCGCAATATCAGCCTGCGCATTGATATGGATGACCGCATCGCCCTTCTTGGCGCCAATGGCAATGGTAAATCAACACTGGCCAAACTGCTGTCGGACCGGCTCGAGCTGACCGACGGCGAAAAGACATCCTCGAACAAATTGCGCATCGGGTATTTCGCCCAGCACCAGACAGACGAGCTCCGCGGCGATGAAACGCCTTATCAGCATATGGCATCCCTGATGCCCGATGTGATCGAAAGCAAGGTCCGCGCCCAGCTCGGCCGCTTTGCCTTCGAAGGCGCGAAGGGCGACACCAAGGTCAAGGACCTTTCGGGTGGTGAAAAGGCGCGTCTGCTGTTTGCCCTGATGACGCTTGATGCCCCGCATATGCTGATCCTTGACGAACCAACCAACCATCTTGATATCGACAGCCGCGATGCGCTTAACCACGCGCTCAATGCCTATGAAGGTGCGGTCATCATCATCAGCCACGATCCCTACCTGATCGAGGCCTGTGCGGATCGTCTGGTTCTGGTAGCGGACGGCACGGTCACATCGTTTGACGGCGACGTTGCCGAATACCGCCAGTATCTTCTCGATCGTGCGCGCATGGAACGCCGTGCCAACAAGAACGGCGGCGAAGACGGAAACGGCAATGGCAAACCCGCCAAACGCGACCGCAAGGCAGAACGCCAACAGGCCGCCGAAAAGCGTAAAGTAGCCGCCCCCATAAAGCGCGAAGTCGAAAAGCTTGAAAAGCAGATGGAAAAGCTTTCCGAACGCAAAGCCGGCATCGAAGAAAAAATGGCCGACCCGACCCTTTACGAAGACGCCAACGCGCAAAAACTGGCCGACATCCAAAAGGAACTCGGCCAGATCGAAAACGAGCTTGCCATGGTCGAACAGAAATGGCTCGACAAGCAGGAAGAGTATGAGGCGATGGTGGCCTGAAAAAGGCAGAACCACTAGGATATTGGGCCCACACCACCCTTAGAAAGCTTCTAATGGCGCTTGTTTAAAGCGATGTGACGAAATATAAATTAGCTGCAATCATCAACCTTCGGTTAATTTAAAAACGGGTGAGGGACATCGTTTTGGCCCACCTGCTTGCCTTACCCGCAATGTGAAAGAATGTTCAGATTGTCCGAAACGGCACAGGTTCCGATATCGCATTTTGACACGGCCAGTATCGAGCCAGATCATCGCTTTGATGCCTGGCAAGAAAATATCGGCGTCTTTTTCGATCTTGCCATGCCCGATGGCGGGAAGCAGTCAACGAATGTTCATGCAAAAATCGATGTCTGCAATCTCGGCGACGCCGTTTTTGGTGTAACCAGATCACAAGCCCAGCGATTCACGCGCAATACCCGCCGGGTGATACAGGATGATATGGATCACATTCTGGTTCAGCTTTTCCTCAAGGGCAGCGGTGTTACCAAAGACAACGAGCATATCGTTGCAGGCGACATGCTGATCATTGATCTTGATCAGCCCCATGACATGACCAACAGCGATTTTGAAAACCTGACCCTTGTCCTCCCACGGGACAAGCGACCGGAAATATCCGATCGCTTGTCGGCTTTGCATGGCAGGAGGCTATCATCGGAAAATCCGCTGATCAGCTTTATTGGAAGCGGTCTTTTAAATCTGTGGCAAAGCATTCCCGGCATGACAATCAGTCAGGCGGACAGCGCGATGCAGGGTACCCTTGATCTGATGCAGGGATGCCTGCTGCGCAAGGGGCTTTTCCCCGATGAATATGATTTGCCGACTTCTGTGGCTTTAACCCGGATCATCTATCGCTATATCGAAAACAACCTGTCCGAAAACATCACCCCGGCATTGCTCGCCCAGACCTTTCGAATGTCACGGTCACAGATTTACCGCATCTTCGCCCCCCATGGCGGTGTCGCGACTTATTTGTGGGACCGCCGTTTGCAGCGCAGCCTGCATTTGCTGTCACAGCCCCGCTTCAGCCACAAGAATATTGGCACCATCGCCTTTGAATGCGGATTTAACAGTGAATCCCATTTCAGCCGGGCCTTCCGCGCCAAATTCAACGCCGCACCAAGTCAGGTCCGCGCCGAAGCCCTCGATGCTTACATACGCAACCGGGACACTTCCCCGTCATCCCCCAGTTATGCCGCAGGGTTGCCGCACTGGGTGCGGCAACTTTAACGCCCCCTGCTCCTAGAACCGGTATTCCAGCCCAAGATACCCGCTGATGGACCGTTCCTCGTTTGTGGCAGCGCCCATTTCCATATCGGCGACAAAGGTCATGCGCCGGTCAATGTCATAGCGCATGTTGCCCCCGACATACCCCCCACGCGATGACGTATCCCCTGTTCCCTGATAGCGTGTCATCGGTCCGTTCCTCAGGCCGACATCAACGCTGTCGCGCCCGAAATAGCTGTATTTCATCCCGCCACGCAATTCGATTTCGCCAAGCCCGTCGGCAATATCCTGCCGGGCGGCCAGTTGCAGACGACCATTGATCACATCCACCCCGTGCCCCTTGACGGTCAGGTTCGATGATGTCGTGCCGGTTTCACTATATTCCCCGTAATAGCCATAGGTGTAATTCACCTCCGCGGACGGACGCAGCTCTATGCCCCCGGCAAGATCAATCGACCGGATCAGCGCCAGAGAGGGGCTGATATAGACACTGTTGTAATCCGATTGGGCTGTTTCCTCGCCCTTCAGGTTATCGACCACAAGACGTTCATCCTGATGGTGCTGGTATCCGACAACCACCGCCCCGTCGAGGGCCCATTTCCCGAAAACATATTCCCCGTATCCGCCGATGAACACACCGTTGCTGTCACTTTCAACCGATGCCTCGTCGGTTTTCATGCCCGCAACCGATGCTCCGCCAAACAGGCCGATGCTGTGATCATCAATCGGCTTTTCATATCCGGCAATTACCCCGCCAACCCGGCTTGAATAGGCCAAAGCCGCCCCGTCATCGCCACGTTGAAGGTAACTGCCAAAAACCTGCCCCCATGCAAACGGCATTTCTTCGACAAACAGCATGCCGGGCTCCAGCTCATCGGCGGCGACCACAATCAGGTCCGGCTTGTTCGACCGTGCCAGTTGCTGGCTGACAGCCTGATGAATACCCACTGTGGTTGACCCCAATGCCGCCCGGTTGGCCGCAAGGCCCGTGGGATCAACAATCGCCACTGTCGAACCGCTTTGCACAGCCAGTCCGTCGCCCCCCGACGATGGATTGATTGTTCCGGCATTGGTAAAGGTCAATGTTGAAGACCGGCCGCCCCCCGACGCATCGATATTGATCACGCTGGTTGCACCCCCCGGATCAATGGTCCCGACAATCGTCGCGCCTGCATTGATATTAATGATGCCACCGGTGCTTGTGAAACGAATCGCTTCTGTCGCACTCCCGGTCGCCATAATCGTTCCGCTGACCGTGACTGTCGTATTCGCACCCGTACTGATAATGCCCCGGGCACTGGCCGCCGACACATTGACGATCCCGGTATCAGTAACAGTAATTTTATTGTTGCTACCTGATAGGGCAATGCCGGAACCACCGGTCGAGGTAATTGAGCCACTATTGATACCAGTACCGTTTGAGATGTCGAGAGACATCCCGATACCGCTTGACGAAATTGTCCCAGTGTTGGTAAGCGTGATGTTGGTTCCGCTGGTGGCCCGGAGGCCGAAGGCATTTGCGCCAGTTGTTGTAATCGACCCGTTATTGATCACCGTACTGCCGGTTCCTTGCGCAACCATCCCGGACCCAAACGCGGCGGTTGTTGAAATACTTCCGTTATTTGTAAACCGGGCATTGGTTGACGTCGCACCACCATTGATTGCCGGGTTTGTTGATGAAATCGTGCCATTGTTCGTCACCGTCACGCCATCGCCCGCAACACTGATCGACGTCCCCGCTGCAACATTAAGAACCCCGCCCGCTTCGATCAATCCGGTTTGCCCGGCCGTCAGCGATTTGGCCGTTGTGTCGGTAACACCGCTGGAAATCGTGAAATCCGCCGCCTGAATTGCTGTTCCCGACAACAAGGCCACACCAAACGTCGCAAGACCTAATCCCCGACGCAGCCCCCAAAAACCCATCGCCATTTTCCCCCTAACGACAGACATTCAATGTCAGAAGAATACACATGTCCCCATCAACAGTTTTGACTGAGCATCCCAAAACTCTGTCACCAGTGTTCCAGCCTGCTGATTTTGATAATCATGGTATCCGGCATTTCGAACTTCTGATCTGCTCCGGTTAAGGGTACAAAAAAACGCCCAGTCATGGTTACAAGACCGGGCGTTTGGGGTTGGCTTTTTGTGTTACTTCAGGGCACTGGCCAGATCACCACTCTTGGATTTTCTGATCCGCTTGTTCTGGTACATTTTTTCATCTGCCAGTCCCAGCAGCGCGACCGTTTCCTTGCAATCTGTCGGGAAAATCGCGATCCCGACACTTGCACCAACGGTAATGCTCAGCGCATCAATCTCGATCGGGCGCTGGATGGATGCTGCAATTTTCTGAGCGACCCATTCGGCTTCTTCGCGCCCGTTCACGTCATCGGCAATCACCGCGAACTCATCCCCGCCAAGACGTGCGACCGTATCGCCCTGACGGATTGTATTCTTGATCCGCTCGCCAACCTTGCGCAGGACCTGATCGCCGATTTCATGGCCATAACGATCATTGACCGGCTTGAAGCCATCAAGATCGATATAGAGAAGCCCGACCGAATGCCCTTCATTCTCGGAATGACCGCACGAGACTTCAAGACGGTCCTCGAACAAAAGCCGGTTCGGAAGCCCGGTCAGCGCGTCATGATTGGCCTGACGCCACAATTCCTGGGCATTTTCCATATGGCGCGAGATATCAAGTCCCATCTCGACAAAATTGACATCCGATGTTGTGGGATCGGTAATCGCGCTGACCACCACATTTGAATAGAAGAAATCCCCGCCCTTGCGACGGTTGCGCACTTCGCCTTCCCAGATGCCATTGGCGCGCGCCGACATCAGGATATCGTCAAGCGCTTCGGCATTTTCGCGCTGGGCACGCAGGAAGGAAAGCGGTTTGCCGACCGCCTCGTTGGGCAAATAACCCGTCATTGCCGTAAAGCCCGGATTGACCTTAAGGATGATGCCATTCTCATCGGCGACGACCACACTGTTCTTTGAGGCCCGCAGCACCTGTTCGGACAGGCGGGCATCGAAACTGGCAATAATCTGGTTCTGGCGAGTCCAGGCATAGGCGGCACTGCCCACCGCAATCAGCAAAAGAAAGGCTGCTGAAACGATGATCAGTGTGTCGCGCTCGGGCGAAAGAAGCTGGTTTAACGTATCGGTGGGCAGCCGGGCACCGACATAAAGGTTCAAACGGCTGCTTTTTTCGTCGTCACTGCCAAAAATAACCGCCAGCGAACGCAGGGAATTGCGTGCCAGAAACAGGTCGGAAACATCAAGACGCTGTACCGAATAAAATCCGCTATCAACCCGGAAACTTTGCAGGCCAAGCTGCATGTTCTCCCACGCCTTCGGATAACGGTCGCCGATGCTTGATGGTTTGCCGGTCAGTTCCTCCGACCAGTTTTCCCCCTCCTCGCCGCCAAGCATCCAGCCACCATCGTCATCAAGGACAAAGGGCTCTGCCCCGTCAAGGCGCAAGGCATCGACGACCTCGTTAAAGATCGGAGCCGCACGCAGGTTCAGAACCATGACACCGTGGCGCTCGCCAAATTTGTCAAACACCGGTGCAGACAACCGGACCACAGGCTTGATCGGTTTTTCGATCTGTCCGAATTCCTCGTTCAGATCAACGCCCGAAATATAGATCGTCCCGCGCGGTGCGTTTCTTGCCATCCGGAAATAGGAGCGGTTGCTTTTATCCTGAAGCTCACGCACCGGCACGGAAAACGGGATGCCGCTGCCATAATTGACGCGCACAACTTCAATACCGTCATTATCAAGCAGGCGGATCTGGTCATAGAGACCGCGGCGCAGGGAAAAAACCGCAAACTCGTCCGCAAGTTCCGTCAGGTTTGATGTGCCCGCAACAACCGCGTCAATCTGCTTGCTTTCAGACAGGATCAAAAGATCGGAAATAACAATTTCAATACGTTCCCGCAGGACCGAGATCGACTTTTCAAGGGCATAGCGCTGGTCATCGGCAATGGCCTTTTCCCGGACAGAGCTTCCCTCCCAT
Organism: Thalassospira profundimaris; assembly: GCF_003326795.1. Taxonomy (GTDB): domain Bacteria; phylum Pseudomonadota; class Alphaproteobacteria; order Rhodospirillales; family Thalassospiraceae; genus Thalassospira; species Thalassospira profundimaris_C. The sequence goes on from NZ_JPWI01000009.1 coordinate 140,324, forward strand.
GCCAGAAATCCGACAATGCTCAGAAAGACGACGGACAACGGTGCGAAACACACCATAAATGACTTCACATGGCCCAGTTTGATCATCGCCTTCCTGCTTCTGTCAGTCGCACATTGCGCAAGCCGCCAAATCCTGCCCACACCCAAGGCACCCTATTCTCAAGTATGACACCTGCAAATAATACCCGAAGAACAGACTTTCGCACACAAATTGTCCCGCCCCGTGAAATGTTCTTTTGGTTCAACATCTAATATAAGCAACCCTACATTACAATGGCTCCAGATTATTCCCGCCAGAAGGATCACCATGCGACCGACATTCCTGACATGATCCTGTCAGGAGCGCCCTGCTAGCTTCCGGGTGACAAACTTTTACGAACCCCGATGCAAGGCGTGCCATGACCTATGTTGAAAATCTCTGGCTATTTTTCGTTCTGCTTTCGGGCATCATTATCGTGCCCGGAATGGATATGTTTTTTGTCATCGCCAATGCCCTGACCGGCGGGCGGCGTGCCGGTCTTTCGGCAACGGTCGGTATCATGCTTGGCGGGGTGTATCACACCCTGCTTGGCGCAATCGGCATCAGCGCCCTTCTGGCCATTGCCCCCTGGCTCTTGAATGTGATGCTGTTTGCCGGGGCGGCCTATATGGTCTGGATCGGGGTTACCCTGATCCGAAGTGCGATCACCGTCGGGGCGATCCGGGCGGCAAAACCATCATCACTGTGGATCGCCTTTCGTCAGGGCATGATCACCTGCATGCTCAACCCCAAGGCCTATCTGTTTATCTTTGCGGTCTATCCGCAATTCATCCGCCCGCAATATGGCCCGCTTTGGTCACAGGCGCTGGTGATGGGGATCATGACGGCTGCGGTTCAGCTTGCCGTCTATGGCGCGCTTGCCCTTGCTGCCGGAACCAGCCGCAATCTGATCACGGGCAACCCGGTCGCCACCATCTTTATCGGGCGGGCGGCAGGATTACTGTTTATCGGGGTTGCCCTTCTGACCGCATGGCACGGCATGGTCACACTTGATTGATGACTCTACGTTGAGGGTTGAGGGTTGAGGCCAAACTCGATCCCCGACAATCAGGAACCCGAAATGAAAATCGCCCGCGGACCGGAAGGCACGCGGGCGATTAACTTAAATTGAATAATCAGGCTGATTATTCAGAAATTTTAAAGACCGGAAGAACCGAACCTTCGTATTTGGTTTCGATGAACTCGCGGATTTTGTCATCGTGATAGGCCTCAACCAGCGTCTTGACCCAGGCCGCATCCTTGTCCTGGGTGCGAGTGACGATCACGTTGGCATAGGGGCTGTCATTGCCTTCAATCGCAATTGAATCCTTGATCGGGTTCAGACCGGCTTCAAGCGCATAGTTGGTGTTGATTGCCGAGGCATCAAGATCGGCCAGCGAACGCGGCAGCTGTGCAGCATCAAGCTCTACAAAGCTGATGTTTTTCGGGTTTTCGATGATATCAAGCGGGCTGACAACCAGACCGGCTGCCGGATCGACCTTGATCAGGCCCTGTGCCTGCAGCACCAGAAGCGCACGACCACCATTGGTCGGGTCGTTCGGAATGCCGATTTCCGCACCGTCTTTAAGCTCGTCGAGGCTTTTGATCTTGTCGGAATAGATGCCCATCGGGGTCAGGATGTTGTAACCGACAACTGCCAGATCATAACCGCGATCCTTGATCTGGTTATCAAGATACGGCTTGTGCTGGAAGCTGTTGGCCTGCAGATCGCCATCATCCAGCGCCTGGTTCGGAATGACATAATCCGAGAAGCTGACGATTTCGATATCAAGACCCTTGGTCGCCGCAACCTTGACGACCTCTTCCATGACTTCTTCATGCGCACCCGGGGTAACGCCGATTTTGATTTTTTCGTTGGCAAGTGCCTGACCGGTCAGGGCCGATGCCAGAACGGCCGCAGCCGTCAGTTTAAGCAGAAACCGCATTGTAAAACTCCTTGTTTTAGCTGGTTCTTTGCGGGAATTTCAAAATATGAGGATTGCTCATATATTACGTTTATCAGCCTTGCGCGCCATCCAGTCGCCCGAGCTTTGAACAGCCTGCACCACAACAATCAGGGTGATCACAACGGCCGCCATCACGTCGGGGCGGAACCGCTGATAGCCATAGCGAATGCCAAGATCACCCAGCCCACCAGCACCAACCGCACCGACCATGGCCGAATAGCCGATCAGTGTCACCGCGGTCAGGGTCAGGCCATGAATGATGCCGGGCAATGCCTCGGGCAGCAGAACCTTGGTCACGACCTGAACCGGGCGCGCGCCCATGGCTTGGGCGGCTTCGATCAGGCCGCTATCGACTTCACGAATGGCCCCTTCGATGATGCGCGCAATGAACGGGATCGCCGCCACGGTCAGCGGCACAATCGCCGCAGACGTACCAATTGACGTTCCGACAATCAGGCGGGTGAACGGAATGATCGCCACGGCCAGAATGATAAAGGGAACCGAACGGGTCGCATTGACAATCGGGCCAAAGATACGTTGGAACCAAAGCGCTTCAAACAGTTCGCCACGTCCGGATGTGGCCAGAAGCACACCAAGCGGAAGCCCCATCGAGGTGCCCAGCGTCAAGGCAGCAGCAACCATGTAAAGGGTTTCCCCGGTCGCCTGAAGCAAGATCGGTGCGAGTGTCGAAAACATGAATTAATCCTCCTGCCCGTTAGATTGGTCGCTGGACTGGTTACTGGACTGGCCGGCGCGGAATTCGACGAATTCATCGGCCAGAAGCGATTTGGTGGTGTCGTGAACCGGATTGGCGAAAATGCCGTCAACCAGCCCTTCTTCGACAATCACACCGCCATCCATGACCGCAACACGATCACACAGCGCCTTGACCACCGCCATTTCATGGGTGATCACCACCATGGTCAGACCAAGACGTTTATTGATGTCTTTAAGCAGATTAAGGATCTGGCGGGTGGTTTCCGGATCAAGGGCCGAGGTCACCTCGTCACACAAAAGAACCTTGGGGCTCGATGACAGGGCGCGCGCAATACCGACACGCTGTTTCTGACCACCGGACAATTCCGCCGGATAGCGATCCCGCTTTTCTTCCAGTCCGACCAGCGGCAAAAGCGGATTTACCGCCTCGGCGATTTCGGCCTTGCTGGCACCGGCCAGTTCAAGCGGAAGCGCGATATTGTCATAGACCGTGCGCGACGACAGCAGATTGAAATGCTGAAACACCATGCCAAGCTGGCGACGGAACAACGGAAGATCACGCTTGGAAAGCTTGGTGACGTCCGTGCCATCCACAACCACGGAGCCCGAGGTCGGCGTTTCAAGCAGATTGATACAACGGATCAGGGTAGATTTACCGGCACCGGAACGGCCAATGACACCAACAATCTCGCCTGCTGCAATATCAAGATCAATACCGCGCAGCGCTGTATGTTCTTCACTGCCACGCCGGGCAGCATAAGTCTTCTGGACGTTCGAGAGCCTGATCATGGACCCCAACCTTTCCGTAGATACAAAAAAACCGCCGCGGCTTAACCGAGGCGGTCGTACATACGGAGCATATACGCCCTCTCGCTTTAGCCGCATTTTTATCGCGCCCGCAAGCTGAGGAGCAAATCGGCGCGTTCGATTGCTCTTGTGTACCTGACTGGACGCCGTTCATCAATGGCAATGATCATGCATTTTACGCATAGCTTTCATGAAGTTGAAATATACAACACAAATATTTTGTTCAAAAGCCCCCACCAGTCGGCATTCACAAACCCGCTGCTGTCCCGTCTAGGGATGGTCAATATCAAAGCGGGATTGGACAGATGGCCTATGCCGACCGGATCAATGACCTTGCCAGAACACTGGCCCAGTACCCGACCGTCGTGACGGTCACGGGCAACAAGGTGGATGTCCGTACCAAGACACAGCTTTCCACCCTGTCATCGGAAACGGCGTCGCTTGAAAAGCTAGCCGCCGAAGGTGATGTGGCGATTGCCAGTGGCAAATGCCCGGATGCCGCAAATCTTGCATCCAGGCTGTCCTCCGGTGCCGGTCAGATATCGGCGACCCTGTCGGCCTTTCGCGCGCAGGACGCCGAACGCCTGAAATCCATGAGCATCTTTAGCAAACAGAAATTCGATGCCAGTGCCGCAACACGCTATCAGGCCGAGAAACGCTTTGCTGATGAAATTGCAAAACTTCTGACCCAAGAGTCTCAGGCGGTTGGTTCCCTGCAAGGTGGCAGCGGCGTCAAACCCGATCCCAAGCCACAACCTCAGCCTCAGCCCCAACCAACACCGGTCCCGACACCAGTTCCGACCCCAACGCCAACTCCGACGCCAGCACCGGCCCCCTCGCCCGTGCCGTCCTTGCAGGATGTCGTCGCATCTCTGCCCGGATACTTGCAGATCACCATTCCCGACGCGGTCGCGGGCTACGACGCCGACAGTCTGGCGAACGCGAGCAAAGCCGCCGGGGATGCCGCGATCAAGCTTGGCGCGAAAACCCCCGACGGGATCACTGATTATGCGACGGCGCAATTCACAGGTGGCCCGGACGTCTTCAGCCAGCCTTGGGCCAGCGCGATCCTGAAAGATACCGGTCTTGGCACCATTGATGACCGGATTGCGGTTTTAAACAACGCACTTCAGGCACGGCAACTGATTGCCGATGCGTTGCACGAAACCCCATCCCACGAACCTAGCAGCCGCTGAGGACGCCATGGCAAATTACACCGTCCAGCTGACCGCCCCCGCCGGAGTTTACCCGTTTAACACGGTACGTGTTTCACTTACCTGCGTGGGCCAGCCACAACAAATCCAGAATGTCGTCCTTACGCCGAATGTCGCGGTTTCGCGTGTATTCAACATCCCAAACGGCACATGGGACCTTGAGATTTCCGGTGCCGGTTTCGTGCCTGTCAACGAACAGAACATTGTTGTGAATGGCGATGCCGTCAATGCGAAGAATCTCGATGTTGTCTGGTATACGCTTCATACTGATCGCAATCGCGATGGCAATCTGGATGATGCCGGTCTCCTTAATCAGGTAACACCGGGGGCAATCACCTATGGCACCGCCGGTGTGGGCGCGATCATTCCGGTCAACTGCAATCGTGACGGCAACAATACCGCTGCCGGATACACGGATAATCAGGATCAGCGGGTCAATGGTAACAATGACCTTGTCACCGGCACATCCCGCCTTGAAATCCGGCGAAATGCCCTTGGCCCGAATGCAGGTGCCCCGGCTATTCCGGTGGGCTGGAGCTTGCTGTTAAGCGTGATCGGAACCCTTGGCGAAAACCCTGCCCAACAGCATTTGCGGATTTTCGACGGGATCCTGAATAACAGCGCCGAAATCATTGGCCCCGAAACGACCCACAGCGTCCCGATCACCACCGTCACTGTCGGTGCGTCCAAACTCTATGCAGTTGAAGCCGTCCGGTTTGCGGGCACAGGATTTACATCCGGGCAAATCCGCATCGCCCTGAACGTGATCCAGCAGGAAGTCACAGGGAATGGCAATCCCACCTATCTCTTTGCAGACCGGGTTGTCGTTGCGCGCTGGATCGGCAATCATCATCGTCAAACTGTTTCGCAGATTTATGTTGTCGATGCCAATAATGCCAACTTTCAAGCGGCCCTTGGCGTTCCCGTTGCCAACGAAAACCCGCCCTACGCCCTGACATTGGCCACACCGGGCACGTCCGCACTCACACACGTTCCCTATCTGAACGGCAATGCCTGGCAGAATTTCATTGCTGCGGGAAGAATCGCGAGGCCCGGCATCAGCAGGGATCGCTGGATGCGCGATACCATTGTCTCAGGTCACAGTGTCTGGCCAGGAAACGGAGCAGGTGTTCAAAGCAAGGACACCTTCATGAAAGCTCATCGCTGGCGGTCATTACAGAACTGGATTTACCAAACGCTGATCAGCCAGAATGTAGGGCTGTATTACCCTGCTGCCGGGAGTGCTGATGGCATTAATGACGGCAATTCCGGGGGTAATATTGCCGTTACGCCCCCGGTGCAGAAAACGGTGAACGGAGCGACAGCCTATTACCGATATGGACGGATCTATTTCGGCAACAATGTCCAGAGCACCGTGGATCAAAGCAGCAGAGACTTCTTTGATGCGCAGAACATGCAGCCGCCAATCACACTGAACACTGACTGGTTGGCGGTTGGTCATGTGGACGAGATGATGACATTCGTTCCGGACGACAACCCGGCCAATGCCTTCAAGAAATGGAAACTGCTGATCGCAAGCCCGGCAACGGCCTATGGCATTCTGCGCAATAACCGCAATGCACATGGCAACGCGCCACTTATTGCGCGCCCGCCACATTCGCCGGGCAATGCGACCCCAAACTTTGCAGGGCTTAGCATCGGCAACGCCATAGATGCGACCGGCACAATCACCGACTTCCTGGGCAACGGGCAGGCCCCAACAAGCTGGCAGGATATCAATACCGGGAACTTACAAAACTACACATACAAACAACTCAGAGACTGGAATATCTATGGTATTGAAAATCTGATCAATCAGAACATCCGTCGATTAAAGGCAGCGTTCGATCTGACGGACAATGATATCATCAAGGTGCCCGTAATCTTCATTCCCGTGCATCAGATCAATGGTAACTTCACAATTTCTGACAAGATCAGCTTCTGGACAATTGGTGCAGATAACGGCTTCAATATTTATCCGGGTCGAGAATGCGGTTTCCGCAGTGGCGCCATGACCGGGGATATGGTCAATATGTTCGTCGGGAACGACAAACTCATGATTCCCAAGCCTTTTGGTCCCTGGATTGTCGACAACACAATGCCCAATAACGGTCATGATCTGTTTGAGGACGATATCAGACAGAAGATCGCGGCAATTCAGAACGGTCCGGAATGCGTCTTTATTGATGACTGGGACGACTACCATGTCGCGCATGGCGAGATTCACTGCGGCACAAATGAACTTCGCGCCCCCTATGACGGCCAGACGGCCTTTGGCAATGCGCGCTATGCAAACTGGTGGACGGCGGTCGATGCCTGATATCATCGCACATGAAAAGGGAGTTTCCCGATGAGTGCACAAAGTGACTATCAACAGGCCCTCAAAGATATTTCCAGTCTTGCCAGCTCGATGGAAGACCGCATTTCAAATCGCCCCGCCCCTTACACGGTTGATCAGATTTTCCGTCGATATAGTGGCACGATTGCGGCCCCGATGATTGACGATCTCAAGGCCGGGGTCTGGAAAAAATGGGAAAACTGGCAGCTTGGCGGGGCGATATCCTATCTGGGAAGTTATGGCACGTCGGCCGCTGTCGCGCCGTTGCGCGAGATCGAACAAAACTATCCGGTTAACGATATTCAGAAACAGGCAAAGGAACTTGCCGATTTGTTGGCGACACTTGATGTTGCAGTATCGGAGGCCAAGCAAATCCCGCAGGTTCAGGACGCGATCAAAAGCGGTGATGCCGATCAGATGGCGCGGAGCATGCTGTTGGGACTTGCACAAATTGATCCCGACTGGCCTGTGCGTGCATCGGAGATCCAGACAAAGCTGTTTGACCTGGCATCCGACAGTTTCCCGGCAATCAATGAAATGGCTGCGGGAAAATTGACCGAGCAAGACGTAACAAAGGCACTGGTGGAAATCCTGTTTGCCGAATTCCTTCCGGGCCCTGGCACCACACAACCCAAACCTTAGCGGCAAGGGTCCCATGAATGCACATTCTATCGCTGGGTAAAAAGCAGCTTTAAAAAACTGCGCAGCAGCATGACCTGATCGGCGAGTTTGCGGGGCTCGTTGAGTGCCTTTGACATGACAATCCCGCCTTCGAGCACGGTTGAAATCATGTCGGCGACCTGTTCGAGGTCGACCGGCTCGGTCGTCTGGTACTGGTCTGCGATATCGTCAAGGATCGCGCGGAAACGGGTGCGCCAGGCCAGAACGGCGTGACGGTTGAGATCACGGACTTCCTTGTCAAACAGCCGTTCCTGATAGCAATAGACCGCAACGATGCAGCCCGGATGACCGTTGGGCAGATCTTCGAGCACCTCGGCCAGCATTTTAAGCGCTGCCAGCAATTGATGCAGCGGATCGTCGACCAGTTCGCGGGCGCGATCAAACACCTGATCGAGGATTTCGTCATCCTGTTCAATATAGCGTTGCAAAAGTGCGCGGGCGAGTTCGTTCTTATCGGAGAAATGATAGAAAAACCCGCTTTTTGTCAGTCCGGCTTCGGCAATGATTTCCTCGATCGAGGTCGCACCGAAGCCCTTTTCCAGAACTGCCTGTGATGCGATTTCCAGAATGCGTTCGCGCGTGCGTTCGCCCTTGCGTTTCGGGCCACCGAACGTGTCGGTGATTGTCAGTTTTTCCATCTCAACCCCCGCTTACCCTACCGCCGGTACAGTTTTTCGTCGTCAAAGGCCGCCATGGCCGCGCCGAAAAACACCGGATAAATCATAAGCATCTGTTTTGAATATATTTTTGAAAATCTGAAAAACCTGACCGTGTGCCTACTAGAAGCAAAACTCAATCAGGGCGAGATTTCCGATCCGCGATTACATACCCCCGCGGTAGAAATTTTGAAACCCAAAACTGAAATTTGGACCCATGAGCACAGGCAATCTGCACCTTCCGCCGCACGGAAAGGCAAAATTCATCACCGATGGCGGTCTTGAGACCACCCTGATCTTTCATGACGGGATCGACCTGCCGCATTTTGCATCCTTTGACCTTCTGAAAACGGATGCGGGCTGCGCGCGTATCACCGCCTATTACGAACGTTATCTTGATCTGGCCAAGCAGGCCCAAGCCGGATTTATCCTTGAAAGCCCGACATGGCGCGCCAATCGCGACTGGGGGGCCAGGATCGGCTATGACGAGGATGACCTGGCCGATATCAACCGCAAGGCCATTGGCCTGATGGCGGAGCTTCGCGATCGTTATCATTCTGATGCAACACCGTGCCTGATCAGTGGCAATATCGGACCGCGTGGCGATGGGTATGTGCCATCGGACCGGATGACGATCAATCAGGCGCGCGCCTATCACGCCCCGCAGATTGTGACTTTTGCCAAGGCGGGGGTCGACATGGTGTCGGTCGTGACCATCAACTATCCCGAGGAAGCCATCGGCATCGCCCTTGCGTGCCGGGATGTTGATATTCCTTGCGTCATTTCGTTCACTGTTGAAACCGATGGCAACCTGCCCAGCGGCGAGACGATCCGTGATGCGATTGCCATGGTTGATACCGAAACCGGGACCTATCCGGCCTATTACATGATCAACTGTGCCCACCCGGATCATTTCCGCGACCGATTGCACGAAAACGGCGACTGGAAAACGCGCATTTGTGGTCTGCGGGCCAATGCATCGCGCCAAAGCCACGCCGAACTTGATGCCAGCACGCATCTTGATGATGGCGATCCGGAAGAACTGGGCCAGCTTTATCACGATCTGGCTGATCTGCTGCCAAATCTGGCGGTGATTGGCGGCTGTTGCGGCACAGACCATCGCCATGTTGCGGCTATGACCAAACATGCCCTGCCGCGCCTTTTGGCCACGGGCGCATAAGAACCAAACACGAAAACCCAAAAAGAACAGGATACGAGCAATGATTGCAGAACCCGTACTGGAACGGGCGGCACATAAGGGTGCCGCCCGTCCGCGCCACCCGCACCCGGTCACGAGCTTTGTCAGAGCGACAAAATCGGATGCCGATGCGATGGCCCAGCTGATCAATATCGCCGGTGAAGGTTTGCCGGTCTATTTGTGGCAAGACATGGCAGAAGGCAGCGAGACGGTCTTTGATGTCGGTCGCAGACGCGCACAACGTGAAGAAGGCGGTTTTTCATATCGCAACACCACCCTTGCGGTCCATCATGGTGAAACCGTTGCGGCACTTGTCGATTATGCCCAACCTGATCAGCCAGAGCCCTTTGACCCGGCCGATATCCCGGCGATATTCGTACCGATCCTTGAACTTGAAAATCTTGCACCGGGCAGCTGGTACATCAATGTCCTTGCCGTCTTTCCGGCCCACCGCGATCAGGGGATTGGATCGGCATTGCTTGCACGGGCCGAGGCCAATGCACGACATGCCGGTAAAAAGACCGTCAGCCTGATTGCATCGGATGGCAATCCCGACGCAATTCGCCTTTACCAACGCCAAGGCTTTGTGGCCTGTGCCCAACGCCCGATGGTCAAGGAGGGTTGGGAAAATCGTGGTCAGAACTGGGTGTTATTGATCAAGGAAATCTGAAAAGAACCGTGAAACAACAAAGGCCGGAAGCGATCAGCTTTCGGCCTTTTTCTCCCACGCGCCTTGCGGGGATTGCTGCCAGTAGGACAGCTTGTGACCGGCGTCTTTCCAGTCTTTCCAGCGCGTGCGGGCCTCGGCCACCGCATCATGGTCACGATCATCAAACAGCATGATGACGCGTTCGTACTCCGCGACCTTGTCGCTCATCGCACGGTCGGTCAGAAACAGGAACTGGGCATTGTTGGGATTTTCATCCTCGGATGTCAGCCAGACGGGCTGCATTTCCGGATCACCATCAGCGGCAGAACCATGGGGCAACCAGCTTGCCGGATCATAGGTCCAGAGAAGCGTGTTGATCGCATCGATGCGCTGATCATTACCGGTCATCACCACAGCACGTTTTTCCCGCTCCAGCGTTTTGGAGAGCAGGGTGGGAAGTGCGCGTTCCAGCGGCAAGCTGGTGAGATGATAGAACCAGATGTCAGCCATACAGCGTTTCTAGCCCGAACATGAAAACGGGGCAAGGTGATCCACACCCTGCCCCGCAAATTACGACCGATGAAAACCGAAATCAGTTTTCGTAGTTATCGGCAACAAAGCGATCAAGCAGACGCACGCCAAAGCCCGTACCGCCTTTTGGCACGACTTCCTTATCCGCGGTCGACCATGCCATGGCCGCGATATCAAGATGCGCCCAGGGGCGATCCTTGGTGATAAAGCGTTTGAGGAACTGGGCCGCGGTGATCGAACCGGCCGGACGACCGCCAACGTTTTTCATATCGGCAATGTCGGATTTAAGCTGCTTGTCATAGGCAGGCGACAGCGGCAAGCGCCAGACACCTTCATCAACCGCAAGACCGGCTGTTGAAATCTGGGCAGCCAGATCGTCATTATTGGAAAACAGGCCGGCATTTTCATGACCAAGGGCAATGATGACCGCACCGGTCAGGGTCGCCAGATCAACGATCAGACGCGGATCGTATTTTTCCTGCACATAGGTCAGGGCATCACACAGAACCAAGCGGCCTTCGGCGTCGGTATTGATGACTTCAATCGTCTGGCCCGACATCGAGGTCACAACGTCACCCGGACGCTGTGCGGTCGAGGACGGCATGTTTTCAACAAGACCAAGAACCGCAACCACGTTGCATTTCGCCTTGCGGCCCGCCAGTGCCTTCATCAGACCGGAAACAACACCGGCACCGCCCATGTCCCATTTCATGTCTTCCATGCCAGCCGCCGGTTTGATCGAAATACCACCGGTGTCAAAGGTCACGCCCTTGCCAACGAAGGCAATCGGGGCGTCTTTTTTCTTGCCGCCATTCCAGCGCATGACAACCATGGCCGGTTTCTTGGCCGAGCCCATGGCAACGCCCAGAAGCGCGCCCATGCCGAGCTTCTTCATTTCCTTTTCATCAAGGACGTCAATCTCGACACCGAGCTTTTCAAGCGCCATGACTTCCTTGGTGAAGGTTTCCGGATACAGAACGTTGGCCGGTTCGGAGACAAGATCACGGGTGAAGAACACGCCTTCGACGACCTTTTTGGCGGTATCGAACTGTTTCTTGGCTTCCTTGTGATCGCGGGTCGCGACATCAAGGGATTTCAGAACCGGCTTGTCTTCCTTGGTTTCGGTGGTGCGGTATTTATCAAAACGATAGTCGCGCAGCATCGCACCGGTTGCGAAATCACAGGCGAGGTTTTCCATATCAAACAGGACAGAGACCTCTTTCTCGCCGGTTGACAGCGCGCGTACGGTCACAGAACCGCCAAGCTTCTGGGCAGCGATCACGTCAAATTCGGCTTCCTTGCCAATCCCGAAAATGATCACGCGCGACAGATCAACATTGGCCGGCGCCAGAACCTGAAGGCTTTGTCCTGCCTTGCCCTTGAAGGTCGAGGATTTGATCGCCCTGGTGATCGATCCACCGGTTGCTTCGTCCAGTGCGACGGCACTTGGCATCAGATCGGCACCCTCGGTCGCAAAGGCAATAACGGCACCGCTGGACGGAATGGCGAGATCGGAAAACGTGATCTTCATGGTGAACAGGACTCCTGTCATGTTTCGGGGCGCACAGCTTGAACACTGTGTCTGAACAATACTGCCCCTAATCTAGCGCGATAAATGCGCTTGAAAAGGCTTATCATCGAAAAAGCTCCGGGATTTCACTTAACAGCAATGTGTTAGCGTTGCGAATTGGCTTCGATCCAAATTGCCCAATATCAAGTCCGGATGGTCAAAACCCGCTATGATGGCCCATTCCCCTATGCAGGAGCCCCGTCATGTGCGCCAAGCCGGCACCGATTACCATTACCGAGCCGCCAAAATCTCCCCATCCATTCTGGAGTGGTGCATTCCGCCCGCTTTTCCTGCTTGCCGGTCTTTTGGCGATTGTGGCTGTGGTCTGGTGGGTTGCGGGATTTGCCCACGGAATTGTCGTGCCAAGCCTTGGAACGCCGTCATACTGGCATGCCCATGAAATGATATTCGGTTTTGGCGGGGCGGCGATTGGCGGGTTTCTGTTAACGGCAATTGCCAACTGGACCGGACGACCGGCCATTTCCGGGCCGATGTTAATGGGCCTTACATCAACGTGGCTTCTGGGGCGGATTTCAGTCGGTTTTGCCGACAGCCTGCCACCGGTTCTGGTGATCCTTGGCGATCTTGCCTATTTCGCCTTTCTGATTGCGCTGGGCGCACGCGAACTGATTGCGGCGCGCAATTTCAAGAATATGCGGGTTCTGGCCGTGATTGGCGTCATCGCGCTGTTTGACGGGCTGTTTATTGCATCCTGCCTGGATGTCATCGCCCTTGATCCGGCCATTCTTTATCAAACCGCGATCCTGACGATCATTTTGCTGATCAGCCTCATTGGCGGGCGGGTGATCCCGGCCTTTACGCGCAACTGGATGCAGCGCGAACAGATCAATGCGCCGATGCCCGCCATGTTTGGCCGGTTTGACATGGCCTGTATGGCCAGCATTGTTGTCGCCATCCTGAGTACGATTACCGCACCTGACACGCCATTGTCTGGCAGTGTGCTTCTGGTTGCGGCCGTGCTGCATGCCGTGCGCCTGATCCGCTGGCGCGGGATTTACAGCTGGCGCGAGCCGATTGTTGCCATGCTTCATCTTGGCTATTTCTGGGTGCCGGTGGGGCTTGCTCTTCTGGGGGCGTCACATATCTGGCCCGATACGATTGGCAGTCGCGATGCGCTGCATGCGCTGACCGGCGGGGCGATGGCCTGTATGATCATTGCGATTTCCGGGCGGGCGGCCCTTGGCCATACCGGGCGCGAATTGCGCGCAAGCGGGATGCTTAATGCCGCCTTTGGCCTGATCTGGCTTTCAACCGCCTTTCGGATCATCGCCGGGCAAAGCAATGAACACTATGTCACGATCCTTGCGATTGCGACCCTGATGTGGCTGGGCGGCTGGCTGGCATTTCTGATTGGCTATGGCCCGGTTCTGTTGGGCCCGTCGCAGAAGAAAACACGCGGCATTCCGGTGCGCTAGGTCCTTCGTGATCTAGAAATCAAACAGCGAAAGCGACGGGTTGGATTTGATATATTCGACATCGTCGTTTTCGACATCTCCGGTGCTGTGCCAGCCATGCATTTCATAAAAGCCATGGGCACGGTTTTTCGGATCCGCCCCGGTGGTAAGCGAGATGTCATCACATCCTTGGGCAAACAGCCAGTCTTCTGCGGTGCGCAGCAATGCCGCACCGACACCGCGCCCTTCGAAATCGGGATCAACAAACAGCGCCCAAAGGGTGGCTTCACTCGGGATGGCGATGGCAAAGCCCGCCGCCGATCCGTCCAGATCGGCAAGCCAGATGCCGTAACCATCGGCAAGCCATTTGCCAAAGGCCGCCTTGGTGATGCCGCGTTCGGCCAGTTCGGAGGCGGAAAGGTGGTTTTCACGCACGCGGCTTCGGATGGCAAAAATTGCCCCGACATCGCCCAAACGGGCTTTGCGAATTTTCATCCCGGCCACTGCGTGTGCTTTCTTTCCTACCGCGTCAAACTGTGCGGCAATTTAGCGATATGACGCGAGAGTGCCAGCGAAATCGTAAGGTGTTAAGTAATGCCTCCACCGCCGTCATCCCCGCGAAGGCGGGGATCCAGTCGGGCACCACCATGACCTCAGAGCGATGGATTCCGGGTCTGCGCTTTGCTCCGCCCGGAATGACGGCGTGGGCCGAATTGTCAGACCAGCGGTTTATTTACCGAGATAATCCGCATCCGTCACGGGCTCCAACCAATCGACTGGCGAGCCATTGAGTTTTTCCTGAATGGCGATATGGGTCATGGCCGTTTCGGGACCGGCCCCGTGCCAGTGCTTTTCACCCGGCTCGAACCAGACGATATCGCCCGGACGGATTTCCTCGACCGGGCCGCCTTCGCGCTGAGCACGGCCTACCCCGGCGGTGACAATAATCGTCTGGCCCAGCGGATGGGTGTGCCATGTGGTGCGTGCGCCCGGTTCAAACGTCACATTGGCTGCGGCAACCCGTGCCGGGTCGGCGGCACTGATGATTGGTTCGATCCGCACCCGTCCGGTGAAATATTCCGGTGACCCGGTGGTTGAGGCTTGCGATCCGGCGCGTTTGATATCCATGACGTCCCTGCCTTCCTGTAATTATGTTTTTGAAATCAGTTTCACCGGCTGGCGCTTTGGCCCCCATGTTCCGGGGTTTGCCTGAAACACCCCACTGCAATGGGTGCCGCAATTCTTGCAGGCCCCATGGGCATCAAGGTTCCAGTCCGATAGCTGATACCAGTCCCGCCCGATCAGGATACCGCCACAGCCATGGCAATAGGTACTTGATCCCGCCTTGTCATGAACATTGCCGACATAGGCATATCGAATGCCGTTCTTCGTGGCGATGTCCCGCGCCCGCATCAGGGTCGCGGGCGGTGTTGGCGGGGTATCCATCATTTTCCAGTCCGGGTGAAAGGCACTGAAATGCATCGGCACATCCGGACCAAGTTCGGACTGCACCCAGCCGGTCATTTCATCAAATTCCCCGTCCCCGTCATTCTCGCCGGGAATGACCAGATTGGTCAGTTCAAACCACACCCCGGTTTCGTGTTTGAGGTATCTAAGCGTTTCAAGCACATCCTCAAGATGGGCCGAACAAAGCTGATGATAAAACCGGTCGGTGAAGCCTTTTAAATCCACATTGGCCGCATCCATATGGCGGAAAAATTCCTCGCGTGCCGCCTCCCCGATATAACCCGCCGTAACCGCCACCGTGCGCAATCCCAACTCACGACAGGCCTGTGCCACATCCACCGCATATTCAAGGAAAATCACAGGATCGTTATAGGTAAAGGCCACCGACGAACAGCCATGCGCCTTGGCGGTCTGGGCGATCATTTCCGGGGTCGCCAGCGATGAAAGCTTGTCCATCTGGCGCGCCTTGGAAATCTCGTAATTCTGGCAGAACTTGCAGGTCAGATTACAGCCCGCTGTGCCAAATGACAGGACCGGCGTTCCGGGCAGGAAATGATTGAGCGGCTTTTTCTCGATCGGATCAATGCAAAAGCCCGATGACCGCCCCCAAGTGGTCAGAACCATCTGATCGCCTTCGCGAGCCCGGACAAAACAAAGCCCCCGCTGCCCGTCATTGAGCCTGCAAAAGCGCGGGCAGACATCGCACTGAATGCGGCCATCGTCGAGATGGTGCCAATAGCGGGCGGGGACCGTATCGACCTGCGGGGTGGTCATATTCATGGCGCGGGCTTTCTTTTGGCAAAGCTTCCTCTTTGAAAATCTAGTCCTGATCGCTATCTTTTTCAAAAGGTCGCTGAGAAATCTCCTGCTGCAATGAGCATCTAACTTTAGGACAACGCATTGGATATTTTAGAACACTTCCTTTCCCGTGACCCTCACAAAGTTTGGCTAGCCAGCTGTGAAATTAGAAAGTTACGCGATAGAGATAAGCTTCTCGAAATTTCCGAGCACTTGAAAAAAATTAGAAAGGAGACAAAAAACATCTTTAAGAACAGTGGCCCTGGCTTGTTGTCTAATGATTACCACCTGAACTTTGCATTGAAGAAACTGAGCTTCATTAGAGAGACTGAGGCTTGCCAATGCGAACTTTACCCAAGCAACATGTTTTTCAATCCGAACAAAGAAGCGGAGGAAGGATTCGTTGTCATAACTGATAAAGTGGAAGACGCCCAAAACTGGTCCGCCGACTATAGATGCGAATGCACAATTTGTGGGAATAAATTCAGCGTCCAACAGGGAGTATATCACTATACTTGGTACCATTGGACCAATTTGAGTCCAAGCATTCCAAACCCCTCTGAAACATCGCTTCAAAGGGCTTTCAGGTACATCAGAGGAAAGCTATGACCATCATCCGCCCCCCTGCCGTTGCCGGAACCTTTTATCCTGCTGATGCTGATATCCTGCGCAGCGAGATTGACGGGCTGATTGATGCCGCGCTGCATGCTGATGCCACGCAAAACAAAGCGACCCCCAAGGCGATAATTGTTCCTCATGCCGGTTTGATGTTTTCAGGAAACCTTGCCGCCCTTGGCTTTGCCACGGTGCGCGCCCTTAAGGGGCAGATAAAGCGTATCCTGATCATTGGCCCGGCGCACCGCATGGCGTTTCAGGGCATCGCACTGGCCAAGGCCGATGGTTTTGCAACCCCGCTTGGTACGATGCGCTGCGATCTTCCTGCTCTGCAAACGTCGCTGTCTTTGCCACAGGTTCAGATGCTTGACGACGCGCACAAGCTTGAGCACGGGCTTGAGATCGAATTGCCATTTATTCAGCGCCTGTTTGGCGAAACGGCCGATATCGGCATCGTGCCGCTTCTGGTCAGCCGATGCAGCCCGCGTCAGGTCAGTGAGGTCATTGAAAAGCTGTGGGGCGGTCCGGAAACCCTGATTGTCATTTCATCAGACCTGTCGCACTTCCATGATTATGACACCGCCAAACGCATGGATGCCAATACCCGCAAAATGATCGAGAATTTCGATGCGGAAAGTATCGGAAGCGATGACGCCTGTGGCGCGCTTCCGGTGGCGGGCATGTTGCTTTGCGCGCGGAACCGCAATATGCGGATCGAAACATTGGGCATGCGTAATTCCGGTGATGTCACCGGCGACAAGTCGCGTGTGGTTGGCTATGGCGCATGGGCGCTTTATCAAAGTGACGAGTTGCCCGATACGAGACCGAACGCCACAGAAGACAATTTCGCCAAGGCGACCGAGGATTTGATCAAGGCTCATGGCCCCGCCATGCTTGATCTGTGCCGCAAATCAATCCTGCACGGGCTTGATACCGGTGCGCCATTGCATGTCTCCACCAGCGAAGTCCCACCGGCCCTTGCCGCACCGGGGGCCTGCTTTGTGACGCTTAAAAAATCCGGGCAATTGCGCGGCTGCATCGGATCAATCATTGCGCACGCCGATCTTGCCACCGATCTTTGTGAGAACGCCTTCAAGGCCGCATTCCGCGATCCGCGATTTGCCGGGCTTTCACGTGATGAAATCAGTGATGATCTTGAACTGTCGATCTCGGTCCTGTCGCCGCCCCATCCGTTCCCGTTTGAAGACGAGGCTGATCTGATTGCCAGGCTGACGCCGTTTGAAGACGGCATCATCCTGTCGGATGGCAACCGGCGGGGCTTGTTCCTGCCACAGGTTTGGGATCAGTTGCCCGATCCCAAGGATTTTGTAGCCCACCTGAAACGCAAGGCCGGATTGCCGATGGATTACTGGTCGGGCAGCCTGCAAGCCCAGCGGTTCATCACCCGTGGCATTTCCGCCCGCGACATAACGCCAACCGGTTTCTGGCGCGATGTCTGACGTCGCTTCAGAACATCCGAACGACAACCGGTATCGGGAATTTCTGCAAGAAGTCGGGAAATGGGAAGGTCTTTGGGGGCTTTTTCATCATGGCTGGTTGCTGCATACCCATGAGGGTCAGACATTCTGCCCGCTTTTCGCCACCCGCGATGCCGCGCAACGCTGGGGGGCAAGCATTCGGACCAACCATGTTGCCGGTGCGATCACACTGGTTGATGTGATTGAGCATCTGATACCTGACTGGCAGTCCCAAAACATCATGGCGGGCATTTGCCCGACACCGGCACTGGGGCCGGTTTTGATCCGGCCCGATAAATTGAGTGCCTATTTGCTTGGCGCGCTTAAGGCCGCGATGACGGTTCAGTTCGGCAGGAAATCCTGAAACCGGAATTATTTGCATGTGCAGGCTGGACCTTGGGTCGAAAATTCCCTATCCCCATCAATCAACATATTCACGCAAACGCACGAGACCGCAATGACCATTGCCCTGCCAGCCAAAGCCGACGCCCTTGAAAACGGCCTGATCGAAATTGCCCGCAAGGCCGGTGCGGCCATGATGGAAATCTACAAGACCGATTTCGAAGTCCGCTCCAAGGATGATGCAAGCCCGGTGACCGAAGCCGACGAAGCCGCCGAGGCCGTGATCCTTCCGGGTCTGCGCGCGCTGACCCCGGATGTCAAAATCGTGTCCGAGGAATCAGCGGCCAAGGGTGATGTGCCAGATGTGAATGGTGAAACGGAATTTTTCTGGCTGGTTGATCCGCTGGACGGCACCAAGGAATTCATCAAGCGCAATGGCGAATTCACCGTCAACATTGCCCTGATTGCCAAGGGTCAGCCGGTTCTGGGCGTGGTCTATGCCCCGGCCATTGAAAAGCTTTATTACGGCGGCCCGGATGGCGCGAAACTGATCGAGGACGATGTTAACCCGACCATCACCAACATCACCGTGCGCGATATGCCAGAAGACGGCGTTGTTGTTGTCGGGTCGCGTTCGCATGGCGATCCCGAAGCCATGAAGGCCTTTCTTGGTGATCTTCCGGTCAAGGAACTGCGCCCGGCGGGCAGTTCGCTTAAGCTTTGCCTTGTCGCCGCAGGCGAAGCCGATCTTTACCCGCGTCTGGGTCCGACCATGGAATGGGATATCGGGGCTGGTCATGCCGTTCTGGCAGCCGCAGGCGGCGTTGTCGAAAATATGGACGGATCGCGATTCCTTTATGGAAAAGACGATTTTCGCAATCCGTTCTTCATCGCGCGCAGCCCGTCCGTACCGGTGAAATACCAAGCCTGATTTACCGCTACGCAAAGACCTGGACGAATTCATCAGCATCATCAGCGGCTTGTCCCTTGTGCATTGCACATATGGCAGGCCGCTTTTGTTTTGGCGCAGAAAAAACACCTTAAAAAACCGCAGTTTCATTGACTTTTCGCGTGTTTTGAAATATACAGAATGTATCGCCACACTGAGTGTAGGTGACGTAAATAGCCGCCGGAATAACGGCGACGCGGTCCAGTTTCACCACCGCGGGGCGAAATCGGGCTAGAGCGTAAATTGGAGCCGCCATTTTATGGCGGCTCTGCGCTGTTCGGGCCCAAGTTCCTTCCAGATATGTCATTCTTTTTTGGCTGCCATCACGTAACCGTGCGGCGTTCTTCCTTGTCATGGGCGCGCATCGTCGCTAGGTATCTGAGTAGCTTGTCTTTTCACGGATACTTGCATGTCACCCGCACTGACCATTCGACCCTATTCCGAAGGTGCCCTTAGCCAGGCCGCAGCAAAACTGCGCGCCGGTGAACTTGTGGCCTTTCCGACCGAGACGGTCTATGGACTGGGTGCGGATGCCACCAATGCCGATGCGGTTGCCGGTATCTATGCCGCCAAGCAGCGTCCAAGCTTCAACCCGCTGATCAGCCATTTTCCCGACCGCGACGCGGCGGCAAAGCATGCGGTCTTTGATGCCCGTGCCGACAAACTGGCCGGGGCATTCTGGCCCGGTGCGCTGACACTGGTTCTGCCCCGTCAAAAAGACAGTAATGTCTGCGAACTGGTCACCGCAGGTCTTCCAAGCATTGCCGTACGTGTTCCGGCCCATCCGATGGCGCGTGAGTTGTTGCGCGCGGTCGGTCGCCCGATTGCCGCCCCCTCTGCCAACCGTTCCGGGCGCATCAGCCCGACCACAGCAGGCCATGTTGCCCATTCCCTTGGCGATGCGATCAGCATGATCCTTGATGGCGGCCCCTGTGGTGTCGGGCTTGAAAGTACGGTCATTGACCTGACCACGGATCGGGTGGTGATGTTGCGTCCCGGCGGGATTACCATGGAACAGGTTGCAGAGGTTCTTGGCTGTGAGGTCATCATGGCCGAAACCGATGATACCGCACCCAAAAGCCCCGGCATGCTGACCAGCCATTATGCGCCGGGTCTGCCGGTGCGCCTTGATGCAAAAACCGCCGACAGTGCCAAATATGGCAATGAAATCCTTCTGGCATTTGGCGATTGCAACACCAGGGGATTTGACGCTGTTCTTTGGTTATCCAGAACCGGCGATGACCGTGAAGCGGCTGCCAATCTGTTTGCCAAACTTCATGAAGCCGACCAGAAACGTTTTGACGGCATTGCGATTGCGCCAATCCCCGATAGCGGACTTGGACTTGCGATCAATGACCGCATGAAACGTGCCGCAGCCCCGCGCGCGCCACATCCTTCGCCCTGACACGGATATCGCCATGCCCTTTTTGCCAGACGGCGCGATCAATGATCTCAAAGACCTGCTTGGCCCCAAGGGCTGGAGCACCGATCTTGACGTTCTGGCACCGCATAATGCCGAGGCCCGTGGCAAGTTCAAAGGTCAGGCGGAAATTGTCCTGTTTCCGGCCAGTACCGAAGAAGTCGCAAAGGCGGTTGCGATCTGTGCCGCCCATGACATTGCCATTGTTCCGCAAGGCGGCAATACCGGACGATGCGGCGGGGCAGTTGCCGGTTCCAAACAGGTTCTTTTGAACCTGAAGCGCATGAACGCGATCATTGAAATTGACGAGCGCGATTTTACCGCGACCGTCGAAGCCGGTGCGATCCTGCAAACCATTCAGGAAGCCTGTGCGAGACATGACCTTCTTTTCCCGTTATCACTCGGGGCCGAGGGCAGCTGTCAGATCGGTGGCAATCTTGCGACCAATGCCGGCGGCTTGAATGTCATTCGTTATGGCAATGCGCGGGATTTGTGCCTTGGCCTTGAGGTCGTCCTGCCCGATGGCAGCATCTGGAACGGGCTTTCCAAACTGCGCAAGGACAATAGCGGGTATGATCTTCGCGATCTGTTTATCGGCGCCGAAGGCACATTAGGTATCATCACCAAGGCGACGCTTAAACTGTTTGCCCGTCCCCAGCATGTCGCCACCGCATGGCTTGCTGTGCCATCGCCGGAATGCGCGATTGATCTGCTGGCCCTTGCCCGCCGCCATACCGGGGACGCGATTGCCGCGTTCGAACTGATCAGCGGCTTTGCCCATGATATGTCGGTGACTTACCTTAAGGGGCTGACACGTCCGCTTGCCACCAAGACAGACTGGCATGTTCTGATCGAGCTGACCTCGTCACGCCCTGATGATGATTTGCAAGCACTTCTGGTCGACCTTTTAAGCAATGCGGTCGAGATCGGTCTGGCATCTGATGCCACCATTGCGCAATCGGAAAAACAGCGCGCCAATCTGTGGGCAATCCGCGAAGGCATCCCCGAGGCCCAGGGGTTCGAAGGCGGCTCGATCAAGCATGACGTGTCCGTGCCGGTATCGCGCGTGCCCGATCTTCTGGATCGTGGGATAGCTGCGGCCAAGGCCCTGATCCCCGGTATTCGCCCCTGCCCGTTTGGTCATGTCGGCGATGGCAATATCCATTTCAATTTCAGCCAGCCGGTCAGCATGGAGAAATCAAAATATCTAGCCCGCTGGGAAAGCCTCAATAGAGTCATCCATGACATTGTCACTGATCTTGGCGGATCGATCAGTGCCGAACATGGCATCGGGCAGCTCAAGCGTGACGAGCTTGCTCACTATGCCAGCGACGAAAAAATGAAGCTGTTGCGCGCGATCAAGACAGCGATTGATCCCGATGCCAGGTTTAATCCCGGTAAAGTTGTTTAACCTTTACACAAACACCCCACCATACCGGAGACACGCCCCATGTTCTCTGTCGATACCTATGCCCCGCTCGATACGCCCAAACCGGTTGCTGATAATATCTGGATCATTGATGGTCCGGTGATCGGGTTTCAGAATTTCGGGTTTTCCATGCCCTTTCCCATGCGAATGACCATCGTGCGCCTGTCGGGAAACAGGCTGTTTGTGCATTCCCCGATCCGTCTTACCAATCAGTTGAAGGCGGCAGTCGATCAACTGGGCACAGTAACCTGGCTGATTGCATCAAACACCATTCACTATGCCGGTGTGCCTGACTGGCAAAAGGCCTATCCGGATGCACTGGCATTTTGTGCGCCCGGCGTGATCAAGCGTGCCAAATCGGTTGGCATATCAGTACGCTTTGACGGTGAACTGGCTGACAGTGCCGAGCCCGACTGGGCCGATGACATCAAACAGGTACTGGTTCGGGGCGGCTATCTGAACGAAGCAGTCTTTTTCCACAGTGCTTCCGAAACCCTGATCCTGACCGATCTGATCGAGAATTTCGAACCGCAAAAAGTCAAAAGCCCGTTCTGGCGGTTCATGCTGCGTCTATTCGGAACCATGGATCCGGATGGATCCGCCCCGCGTGACATGCGGGCAACCTTTATCGGCCATCGTGGTCATGTGCGCAAATGCGTTGAAACCATGATCGGCTGGAACCCGAAGCGCGTCATTCTTGCCCATGGGCGCTGGTACGACACCAATGCAGTTGCAGAGCTTAACCGTGCCTTCCGCTGGGTCCTGAAATAAATCGAATGCAAAAAGGGCGCCCCGCGGGACGCCCTTTTCAGTTTCATGGTCAAAGTCGCAGACTTATTCGCCCGGACCGGCCCATGGATCCATGGCATTGAGCTTGTCCTGACGACGGACCTCAGACGACTTTTTCCAGTCGCCACCAAATGCAGCTTCTTCCCACGAGCCGTAGCTCGGGTTTGGCAGCATGAACCAGCGCTCGCCCCAATAGGTCGCGTATTTGTCCATGACTTCAAGGCGTTCTGCGATCGAACCATCAATCTCGTCGGTGAAGTCGCCGAAATTGTCACCAAATTGCATGATCACACGGTAGTCATCCGCAACCGCCTTGCGACGCGGTGTTTTGTTCGAGCCCCAAGCTTCGACTTCACCACGCAACATGACGTGTTTTTCATCAGCATAGGGGAAACCGTATTTTTTCAGGTTTTCGATGGTCGGTGTTTCTTCCGGTGCCTTGCGGTTTGACACATAGAAGACTTCCACACCCTTGGCCGCAGCAGCCTTGGTGAATTCAAGTGCGCCCGGGGTCGGGGTCGACACCATGTCATGAACGAATTTCGCCCAGGTTTTGGAGCTGTAATGCGTGCTCTCGGTTACAACCCATGCCTGATATTTCGAGTTGTCCAGAACCGTCTCATCAACGTCCAGAATAACTGCCGGCGGCTTGGACATATAGTTGCCGTCCTGCTCAAGTGCTGCGGTCCAGCTGTGATCGCCAATGGCCGCATCCAGCAGACGGGTCGCACCGGCATAGACCGAAATGGCGGTCGTTTTATATTCGACCGAGGTCTGAAGCCAAAGGGTGCCGTTCAAACCGTCATTCTGTGCAGGTTCCTGCGCCTGTGCACCAAAAGCACAAAGGGCGCTGGTCGCCACAATGGCGGCCACACCAAATGATTTTGCGATAAAGGTCATTTTATATTCTCCCTGTTGATTTCCCGACCCGATGGATGCTGACCATGCAGACAGGATTTCAACAGCATGCCACTGCACTGCGACAAATAAAAAGCCTTTTTCCAGTTCTTGCCGGAAAAAGGCTTTTGCCAGCGGTTTGAAAATAACGCCAAACCGGTGATTATATTTGGAATTCACTCAGGCCGTGGGACGCTTTTCAAATATGTCAAAGCCGTCTTCCAGTGCGGGTTCTTCGTGAATTTTGTCGACGCGCGCATGAGGAGGCCCGTCGTAACAGGCCGTAATCATCGATTGCACCACATCGACCGGACCGCAAAACACCGCCTCTACCGTGCCATCGGTGCGATTGCGCACCCAGCCGGTAAGATCGCGCTTGCGGGCTTCCTCGACGGTCCATGCGCGATACCATACACCCTGTACCCTGCCCTCGATCCGGGCATGAACAGATATGTTGCCAGATCCGGTCTGTGGATCGGGGCGTGTGTCGGTCATGAAAACCTCCCTCGCCTTGGCGTTTCCGGGTTACTTGGCACCCGGAATTTTTGCATGCAGATGGGCAGTATCAACGAATTTCTGTTTCTGCTCTTCCGATGCCGGGGCCTGATGGTTGTCCTTCCATGCGTCATAGGTCATGCCATAGACAACTTCGCGCGCCCCGTCATAATCCATCGCTACGCCACGGTCGCGCGCAGCAGCCAGATACCATTTGGCAAGGCAGTTACGGCAGAAACCGGCAAGGTTCATCAGGTCAATATTCTGAACATCCTTGCGGTCCTGAAGATGCAGGACAAGACCGCGAAAGGCCGCAGCTTCGAGTTCCAGCTTGGTTTGCGGATCAAGGTCGGCGGCCGGACCATTGGCCAGAACGGCCTCGGTTGACATTTCAGAACCGGCGCAATCAGACATGCTCCATACTCCCAGCAGTGCGGTGTTGTTCAAGTTGTTCAATCATGGCCGGAACGTCGGCGATGCTTTCTGCGGTCACGACATTCTGGTTTTCAATCTCGGTCTGGTCGACCATTTCATGAACCCAGGTGATTTCATAGGGAATGTGGATCGCAGCCCCGCCACACGCAAGGACCGGCAGGATATCGGATTTCATCGAATTGCCGATCATGATTGCGTCTTCGGGCTCGACACCATAGCGCCCAAAGATGTTGCGATAGGTCAGCGGATCCTTTTCCGAGACAATCTCGATCCCGTCAAACAGGTCTTCGAACCCGGAACGGTCGATTTTAAGCTGCTGTGCGATCAGATCACCCTTGGTGATCAGAACGACCTTGTAGCGTGGATTTTCCGCATAACGGCGCAGAACTTCGACCGCACCATCAATGATACGGGTCGGGGCGCGCAGCATGGATTTGCCGATCTCGGCCAGTTTGTGAATATCTTCTGCACTGATCTTGCGATCAGAAAGCTCGATCGCGGTTTCAATCATCGACAGGGTAAAGCCGGTTATCCCGTAGCCATAGATCGACAGGTTTGCCAGTTCGGCCTGATACAGGCGGTCATCGACCTGTTCGGGGGCAACATAATGGCCCAGCATTTCACGCAACTGAATGTGCGCTTCGCGGAAAAGTGGCTCGTTGTGCCACAGGGTATCATCCCCATCAAAAGCAATCAGTTTATACATTCTTTCGCCTCGTTTCTTGTTATTGGATGGCCGTGTTCATCGGGAATTACAGCCTCGATTTGCGACCATATGGCAGTGCAAACCCGCAGTAAAGCCCCGTTATCTGTATTTAATATTCGCAAATGCACAGTGAAAGGGGTTGAAACTACGGCGGCGTGATCAGATTAACAGAAAAGGCGCCAGCAAATTAATCGCCAGCGCCTATCACCCGTTTTTCAGGAAATAAGGCCTTTGACCCTAGCCCAATATTCTTCGTCAACGTTAACCTCTATCCACTCTTGGCTTGCTTCATCCAAATCACTAACTTCTTTCAGCATGTCACGTGAGAACTGGACAACTGGCTGATCGCCTCCTTTGTCTAGTAGCTTGCCAAACTTAAATGCCGAGAATGGCTTTCCTTCATTAGCATCATACGAATAACCGTGAGCGGACTCAAAATCCACGATATGAACATACCTGCGAGCCAAACCTTCTTTTTGACTGTTACTTGCAACAATGTTTTCCCAGATTTTAGCATTTAATGTCCAAGCTGAATTTGCCTTCGGCTCACCATCACCCTTTCTCGAGATTTGTCCGTGTTTATATTGGTAGCGCAAGTCTGCATCGTGAATTACCGTGTGTTTAATTCCGAAATGGGTAAGTACATTTTGAAAGAAAGGAATATTGTTTTTTGTGCCAGTGTTTAGCACAAATACTTCTCGATGTTCTTCGCTATCCTCTAGTAAGCTCCGAAGAACAATAGCTTCTGTATCACCTTCTACTAGGATCACATTGTCAGCAAAAAACACTTCGCAAATATGCGGATCAAAGTTCATCAACATGTGCATAAAGTCTTTAGCGTCCTTATCAGGTGCGAATAGTTGCTCCCCTGCCTGATAGTACTCTGTGATCTCATCATTTTTTGTAATACGGACGAGCGACGTATGCTTCTTCGACAAGTCAATAAGTTGAGGGCTATGAGAAGCGCATAGCAATTGAAACGGCGAATTTGTAACAATGCTATAAAGCTTCTCCCTCATCAAACGCATCTTAGATGGATGCAAATAGACCTCTGGTTCCTCAAACAATATAAGGAATCCCTTACGGTCACCCCCATTGGCAAAGCCCTCAATTAATTCTCTGTTTTTTACAATACCGATGAAGTTAAATATTGCCTGACGAACAACTCCATCGCCTTGACTAGATAGAGGTTGCTGTTCTTCAGCTAAGCGCTCATTGACTACTGTTACATCAAAGCTCTTGCTAAGCAGTGTTTCAAGACGTCCGTCTCCCGCGTTTGCCGAGCTGATTTTCAATGCGTGATCTGGAAATATCTTTTGAAAATACTCGTTCGCAAGCGTGTTCACTTTTGCTGTTTCATCCATCACAGAAACAGCCTCTTCGAGTTCGCGAAAAGCAGCATCCGCACGATCTAGAATTTCACCGCATTCGTCTTTCAGTTTCTGCGCGATGTGCTTTTTAAGAATATCCCCAACGATCTTTTTCAGGTCATCTTCTGTAGCTACGGGAGGGATATAAACTGGTGTAGGCGCATAATGAGATACCAGTGTATCAAAGCCGCCAAAGCCACCTTTGACGAATGCATCAGCTCTCGGATCGTAGGTGTACTTGACACCTTGGCCACCCACTTCAGACCACACCTTCCTGATACGTACAAATCCGTCTGGAGAAATCCACTTTTCTAAATTTCCATCGGCTAGTTTTTGTCTATCTTCACCATCTTTCACACTGAAAATGAGCTCAATCTCGATATCCAGCGCATCTCCATGCATGAAGTTATAGAAATCGGATCGTTGTGGTTTTGATTTCGCATTACAGAAAAACTCGTACGCTTTGAGAATACTTGTTTTCCCTGCATTGTTCCTTCCAAAGACAAAGATTGCATCCCCATCAAGGAAAGATACGTACACTCCGTTCGATGCAATCGAACGGAATCCAGCTACATGCATACCTGCTACTTTCACGACACACTCCAATTCATCTAAATTGTGTCGGCAACTTAACATGACAGATAGCTAATTGATCCTACTCGTCCGAGCAGTTACAAAAATGGCGCCAACATTCATATTGCTGGCGCCATGACAAGCATCACCCTTGAGGGATCAGGTGGCTTATTCGTCTTTTTCGAACTCGATGATGATGGCATCGACCGAGAGGTTTGCACCCTGCTCGGCATGGATCTTTTTGACCACGCCCTTGCTTTCGGCCTTCAGCACGTTTTCCATCTTCATGGCTTCGAGGATACAAAGCTCCTGTCCTGGCTGAACCGTCTGGCCTTCGGTCACGGATACCTTGACCAAAAGCCCCGGCATCGGCGATTGCAGGAAGTTAGACATGTCTGGCGGCGCCTTGAACGGCATCAGTTTCTGGAGCTCTGCCACGCGGGGCAGAAGGACCTTGAAGCTGCGCTGAACACCGTTTGACGACAGGCGGAAGCCAATACCTTCGATATCGATCTGAACGCAGACCAATCCACCATCGATTTCACCGACAAACATCGGATCACCGATTTTCCAGTCCGACACCACGCCATAGCTGCGATCACCGATGGCCACAATGTAATCGCCGTTAACACCATCAAACTCGATATCAAACGGGGTGTGCTCATCGCCGCTGACCGCAACCCAGCTTTCGGAAACCTTGATCGGGTGGTCGCTGACCTGCCCGGTGATACCGGAATTGCGTTCGGCATAACGCTGATTAAGGTAGGCGGCGACAACAATCAGGGTCGAAGGATCTTCATCGGGAAGATCATCAGACGAGAAACCGTCGGGATATTCTTCGGCAATGAAGTTGGTGGTGATATTGCCATCCTGGAACCGTTTATTGGCCATGACAGCGGCCAGGAACGGGATGTTGTGGGAAATCCCACGGATGTAATAGGCATCAAGGGCGCTACGCATTTCGGCAATCGCCTGATCACGGGTTTCCCCATAGGTGATCAGTTTTGCGACCATCGGATCGTAATACATCGAAATCTCGCCGCCTTCATAGACGCCGGTATCAACGCGCACCGTCGCACTTTCTGCGGGCGGTTGATATTTCACCAGACGCCCGGTAGATGGCAGGAATTCGCGGAACGGGTCTTCGGCATAGACGCGGGTTTCCATCGCCCAGCCGGTCATGGTTACGTCATCCTGTTTAAGGGTCAGTTCCTGCCCGTCGGCGATCCTGATCATCCATTCGACAAGGTCCTGCCCGGTGACAAGTTCGGTCACCGGATGTTCGACCTGAAGACGGGTGTTCATTTCAAGGAAGTAGAAATTCTTGTCCTTGTCGACGATGAATTCCACGGTCCCGGCCGAGCAGTAATCCACCGCACGTGCCAGTGCCACGGCCTGTTCGCCCATGGCCTTGCGGGTTGCCGGATCGATAAAGGGTGACGGGGCTTCTTCAACGACCTTTTGGTGGCGGCGCTGAATGGAACATTCACGCTCGCCGAGATAGATCGCATTGCCGTGCTTGTCGGCCAGCACCTGAATTTCGATATGGCGCGGTTCTTCGACGAATTTTTCGACAAAGACACGGTCATCACCAAACGAGCTTGCAGCTTCCGACGTTGCACGTTCGAAGCCTTCGCGGCATTCGGCGTCATTGCGCGCGATACGCATGCCCTTGCCACCACCGCCCGCGGATGCTTTCAGCATCACCGGATAGCCGATTTCGTTGGCGATCTTGATGGCCTCGTCGGTATCCTTGATCACCCCCATATAGCCCGGAACCGTGGAAACCCCGGCATCTGCGGCAATTTTCTTGGACGTAATCTTGTCACCCATGGCGGCAATCGCACCATTCGGCGGGCCGATAAAGGCGATA
Source organism: Thalassospira profundimaris (assembly GCF_003326795.1). Lineage (GTDB taxonomy): Bacteria > Pseudomonadota > Alphaproteobacteria > Rhodospirillales > Thalassospiraceae > Thalassospira > Thalassospira profundimaris_C. The sequence goes on from NZ_JPWI01000009.1 coordinate 169,721, forward strand.
TTGGCGGCATCAAGGGCCTTGGCGAAGGCCTGATTTTCCGACAGGAAACCATAGCCCGGATGAACGGCCTCGGCACCGGTTGCCTTACAGGCTTCGATGATCTTGTCGATGATCAGATAGGACTGGTTGGTCGGGGCCGGACCGATATGGACGGCCTCGTCAGCCATCTGCACATGCAGGGCAGCTTTATCCGCATCGGAATAAACCGCGACGGTTTTGATGCCCATCTTGCGGGCTGATTTGATCACACGGCAGGCAATTTCACCGCGGTTGGCAATCAGGATTTTCGAAAACATGGATGTCTCCCAATATGTCTTGGCGGATTACAACGGAATGTTGCCGTGTTTCTTTTCCGGGTTCTTGATGTCTTTGTTGCGCAGCATGCCAAGCGCCTTACAAATGCGGCGGCGTGTGCCGTGCGGCATAATGACATCATCGATAAAGCCCTTGCGGCCCGCGACAAACGGGTTGGCGAATTTTTCGCGATATTCCTCGGTGCGGGCTTCGATCTTGGCCGGATCATTCATGTCAGACCGGAAGATAATTTCCACAGCCCCCTTTGGCCCCATCACCGCAATTTCCGCGGTCGGCCAGGCATAGTTGACATCACCGCGCAGATGTTTGGACGCCATAACGTCATAGGCGCCGCCATAGGCCTTGCGCGTGATCACGGTGACTTTTGGCACCGTTGCCTCGGCATAGGCATAAAGAAGCTTGGCACCATGTTTGATGATCCCGCCATATTCCTGTGCGGTGCCCGGCATGAAGCCCGGCACATCAACAAGGGTGACAATCGGAATGTTATAGGCATCGCAGAACCGTACAAAACGCGCGGCCTTTTTGGAACTGTCGATATCAAGGCAACCGGCCAGAACCATCGGCTGGTTGGCGACAACACCGACGGTACGGCCATCCATACGCGCCATGCCAATGATGATGTTTTTGGCGTAGTCAGGCTGAATTTCAAAGAAATCGCCCTCATCGACGATCTTTGCAATCAGCTCCTTCATGTCATAGGGCATGTTGGGGTTTTCAGGCACCAGCGTATCAAGCGAGAAATCATCACGCGTGATCGGGTCTTCGCACAGATGGGCGGGCGGGTCTTCCTTGTTACACAGCGGCAGGAAGTCCATGAAACGACGGGTCTGCAGCAACAGATCAACGTCATTGTCAAAGGCCAGATCGGCAACGCCCGAAACCGATGTATGCGTTGACGCACCACCAAGCTGTTCGTGGGTGACTTCCTCGTGGGTCACGGTCTTGACCACATCGGGCCCCGTCACGAACATATAGGAGCTGTCCTTGACCATGAAGATGAAGTCGGTCATGGCCGGGCTGTAAACAGCACCACCGGCACAAGGCCCCATGATCAGGGAAATCTGCGGAATAACGCCCGATGCCTCGACATTGCGCTGGAACACATCGGCATAACCGGCAAGACTTTCGACACCTTCCTGAATACGGGCACCGCCCGAATCATTCAGGCCGATAACCGGAGCACCGACCTTCATCGCCTGATCCATGATCTTTCCGATCTTGCGCGCGTGCGCCCCGGAAAGTGCGCCGCCAAACACGGTGAAGTCCTGCGAAAACACAAAAACAAGCCGACCATTGATCGTACCGTGACCGGTGACAACACCATCGCCCGGGATGCGGTTTTCGGTCATGCCGAAATCCACACAATCATGTTCGACAAACATATCCCATTCTTCGAAGGAACCCTCATCAAGCAACACATCAAGACGTTCACGTGCAGTGAGCTTGCCTTTGGCGTGCTGATTATCAATGCGTCGCTGGCCACCACCCATGGCGGCTTCGGCGCGTTTCGCTTCGAGCTTGGCGATGATTTCTTGCATCTTGCGTTTTCCTTGCTGTGAACGGGCGTTTTGCACATTTCGCCCAATGTGCGCGTCCTGAGAATGAAATAGCATTATTCGGTACTGGAATGCCAATTATTTTTGACAGTTTGGTCTCATGCCAAAATCGACCGCAAAGGCCTGATTTCCCTAGCGTCATTGTGATATGTGAGAAGAAGCTGGACTAAAGTCTAGAGGTGGGCGCAAGCAAGCTTCATCAGAAACCGCGATTTACCCGTTCAGCAGCGCCAAAAGCAACCGCCCCCTCATCAACAATCCGGGGCAGCACAACTTCATCAACCCCGATCACTATGCTTCGCGCTTTGCCGCCATCTCATGAATGAGTGATGACAAACTGTCGCCGCACAAGAGCTTATCACATTCTTCGCAGCTTTCCGCGACGCCCGTCTTGTGGAAGCAATATTTATTCCGCCCGCATTCCTTGGCACGATAAAGCGCCCGATCAGCATCGTTGTAAATCAGCTCCGGATTGCTTTCGCCATCATGACAGGTTGTTATGCCGATGCTTGCACCAACCCGGATTGTCTGGCCGTCAATGATATGGGGCTTTGAAATTTCCTCGATGATCCGGCTGGCCGGTATTGCGGCATCGGTCACTTTTTCAATCAGCGGCAGGATAATCGCAAATTCATCCCCGCCAAGCCGGGCGACAACATCTGCGCCACGCGAATGGGTCTTGATGATTTCGCCAACCCTGATCAGAAGCTTGTCGCCCATCGGATGACCGTATGTGTCATTAACAGCCTTGAAGTAATCAAGATCGAGCAACATCAAAACCACGTTCTTTTTATAACGGCGGTTTAGCTGCACAATCTGCGAAAGCATTGTATTGAACTGATAGCGGTTGGCCAGACCGGTCAACTGATCGGTTTGGGCAAGACGTCTGATTTCTTCCTCAACCGCTTTGGACGGTGTGATATCGGTATGCGTGCCCGACATACGAAGCGGTTTGCCCGCATCATCCCATTCCACAACCTTACCACGGTCAAGAACCCAGACCCAGTGTCCGTCCTTGTGGCGCATCCGGCATTCACATTCGTAATACTCGTCCTGTCTGGCAAAAACCCGTTCAAGCCGCGTATTGGACTGTTCAAGATCGTCCGGATGACAATAGGTAATCCATGTTTCGATGCTGGTATTGCCCAGCTCTTCAAGACGATAGCCAATGATATCGGCCCATCTTTCGTTAAAACGAACATCCCCGATCTGGACGTGCCATTCCCAGGTCCCGACATTGGTCCCCCAAATGATTTCATCAAGGCGCTGACGTTCGCTTGACAGGGCATGGTTCACATCAACCAGCTGTTGCTCATAGTTTTTGCGATCTGTCACATCGAAATTGGTTGAATGGATAAACTGGCGCTCGTCAAGTTCGATCAGGCCGGCATGGATCTGGATGTCACGCAAGGATCCGTTGGCCAGCCGATGCTGCACATCAAAACTTGCCGCTCCTTTTTCCAGAACATCGATAATATGTTTTCTGACTTCACCACTACCATTCACATTAAGATCAAGAATGGTACGTCCGATCAGACCGTCATCCTCAAACCCGTAGAATGCCTTGGCCGCATTACTGGCATCAACAATACGCCCGTCAGCGGGATCAATGAGCAAATTGACCGCTGTCGTATTCTTGAACATCTGGCGATAGAGCCGTTCGCGTTCCTGAATGGCCACTTCGGCCTTTTTCAACGCGTTGATATCGGCAAAGGATACGATGACACCATCAAAGCTTTTGTTGTCTTCGCTAAATAACGGTTCGGCATTGATCCGTATCCAGGAAAACGAGCCATCTGGCTGATTAACCCCCATCACGATATCGGCCTGGCTTTTGTGGGTCGCCATAACCTTTGCCGCCGGATGATCTTCGCCCGGAAAAGGAGATCCGTCGACATGCACACAATTCCATCGCGGATCAATCGGCGTGACCCCGGTTAACTCGTCCGCCGTGAGGCCAAGGATCGAAAGGGCCGCATGGTTAAATTCGACAATTGCGCCCGAAGCATCATGAACAACCACACCTTCGGCCAATGCTTCAAGAAGGCGCTTGTAGCGTCGCTCGGCATCGCGCGATGAATCTCCACCGCGTAACTGGCTCTGTTGTGCTTTCATATTTGCAGCAGGCGTCATTCGGATCGTTGCCTTCAAATCAGTCCAGACCAGCTTTGATCGGCCTGTTTTCATTCCTCACCCACGTTCCACCACATATGCGACAGAACAAAGAAACTAATACTACGGTATATAATACACTTCCATCACTTATACCATTGGAGAGTGCGCACTAATTGATTTCCAGCATAACCACGCGTGTAAAAAAGCGCCGAAACACCAAAACAAGAAAAGGGGCAGTTTCCTGCCCCTTTTCTTGTGAAATCTCTGAAATGTTTCGGCCGGTGTCAGTTGCCAGACAGCAACTCCAGATATCGGCCGGTTGCCAGCAATTCTGACTTGTGGCGCTCACATCGTGCCACGGCCTCGGCATCATCTCCCCACTGCTCAATCGCGTATTCTTCGTCAAGCATCGCGCATTCAAAGGCGTGCTGCGCATCGATCTCGCGCTTCATCACGGCAAGACCAATGACCACGGAACCCGATACCGTGGTCAGACTGTGCAAGGCGGTCAGATGATAGTCATCAAAGCTTTTTACATGGTCCTGCAAACGCAAAAGCGATTGATCATCCTGACTGATCGGCATTACGCCTTCAGTCACGGCAAGCGCAACATCAAGATCGGACTTTGCCCAGTCAAGAAGCGGTTGCCATACCCTGGCCTGACGTTCGATCAGGTCCTTGGGAAATGATGCCCGATAGCATAACAGGTCAGACCGGCCATAGCCGGTAAGTTCGGCGATAACCGCATCGCGGTGCGGACGCACCCGGTCAATGGCAGTTGCAGCCAGCTGCATGATCGGCATGGTCGCCGGTTGAACTTTTTCCCCCTGCGCATCCCATTCAGCAGCAATTTCGCGCGCCAGAATTTCAGAAGGCAGCAGGAATTCTGCCTTTGCAGGTGACTTTACCGCGCGACCATCAAGATGCACGCGCCATCCCGAACCACTGTCATCGGCAGCAGCTTCGGCTTTTTTATAGAAGCGATTGATCGTTTTTGTAAGCATGATCGCCATATGCCTAAAAGCGGCGCGCTGTGCAAGGGCTTTTCACCGCATCAGATTGCAGTTTGGGCGATTATCAATAATTTCTGTATAATTTTTGATCAATTTACCCCATTGACCAAATAATAAACAACTCTACTCTGCTTGATGAAGATTACAAATCCGCAACAAAGCGGGCGCATTCGCGACATGGCATACGAATTGCTGTGTCATCAGGGGATTATTCGGTTGCAGGGTCGGCATAATCGACCCAAAACAGGAGGCTTCTTAACAAATGACGACTTTTACAAACCGGCTCTTGGGTGCAGCACTCGGTGCTGCGGTTGCACTTGGCGCACATTCAGCCATGGCTGAAATGGCGATCAAATTCTCGCTCGACTGGAAATTCGAAGGTCCGGCAGCACCGTATCTTCTGGCCAAGAAAAATGGCTATTTCGATGAAGAAGGTCTGGATGTGACCATTGACTCGGGCAACGGCTCGGTCGGTGCGATCACCCGTGTTGCCAGCGGTGCCTATGATGTGTCGCTTGCTGATATCAACTCGCTGGTTGAATTCAATGCATCGAACCCGGATCGTGCCATGAAGTCGATCTTCATGGTCTATGACCGCCCGCCCTTCTCGCTGTTCATGCTCAAGAAATCGGGCATCACCAAGCCGGAAGACCTGATTGGTAAAAAACTCGGCGCCCCGGTCTTTGATGCATCGCGCAAGCTTTATCCTGCATTTGCTTCGGCAACCGGTCTTGAACTTGATGCCGTAACTTGGGAAAGCATGGATCCGCCGCTGCGTGAACCGATGCTGGTACGTGGCGATGTCGATGCGATTTCCGGCCACTATTTCACCTCGATCCTCAACCTTCAGGCACAGGGCGTTACCAAGGATGACCTGACCGTTTTCCAATACAAGGATTTCGGTATGGACTTCTATGGCAATGGCCTTCTTGCATCGCCTGACATGATGGAAAACCACGCCGAAGAACTGCGCGGTTTCCTGCGCGGTGTTGTCAAAGGCTGGCGTGCGGCAATTGCCGATCCGGCATCGGCAATCGAGGCCCTTAAGGAAGTCGATCCGCTGATCGACCCGGCCCTGGAGCTGCAACGCCTTCAGATGGCGATTGATGAAAACGTCGTCACCCCGGACACCCTTGAAAATGGCATGGGCATGGTCAAAACCGACCGTATGGCCAAGGCAATTGATCAGGTCGCACTCGCATTCGGCTTTGAAAACAAGCCGACCGTTGGTGACGTCTTCACCGACGTTTTCATGCCGGGCGCAGAAGACCGTAAAATCAAGTAAGTCACATGATATTCCGGGGCGGTCGATCATCCGCCCCGGTTTTCTATTGATGACCACCAATCCATAATAAGAACGACCGAGACAAGCAGGGGGAATGACTGCAGTGTCGAAGAGCTTTGTCGAACTCAACAATGTCAGGCTGCGCTATAGTGAAGGCGACGAGCTGGCGCTTGAAACCACCAATATGAAAATTGACAAGGGGGAATTTATTGCTGTTGTCGGCCCGTCAGGCTGCGGCAAGTCTTCCTTGCTTAAACTTGTTTCCGGCCTGATGCCCCCGTCCGAGGGCAATGTCATTGTCGACAACAAGGAAGTCAGTGGCCCGCTCAAGATCGTTGGCATGGCTTTCCAGAACCCGACCCTTTTGCCCTGGCGGACCACGCTCGATAACGTGCTGTTGCCAATGGAAATCGTTAAACCGCATCGTAACCGCCTGCGCAAGCATCGCGCCGAATATGAAGAACGTGCGCGCAAACTTCTGGCCAGTGTCGGCCTTCAGGGACATGAAGACAAATATCCGTGGGAACTGTCGGGCGGAATGCAACAACGTGCGTCACTTTGCCGCTCACTGATCCATGAACCTGATCTTTTGATGCTTGATGAGCCGTTCGGGGCACTTGATGCCTTCACCCGTGAAGAATTGTGGGACATCTTGCAGAACCTCTGGATGGTGCGTCCCTTCACCGTCATTCTGGTGACACATGATCTGCGCGAGGCAGCCTATCTGGCTGATACCATTTATGTGATGTCCAAGCGTCCGGGCAAAATTCTGGTGGCACGTGAAAACACCCTGCCCCGCCCGCGCGATCAGGAAACCACCTTTACCCAGCCATTCACCGACCTTGTCCATGAACTGCGCAGTCACATCCGTGACGTGCGAGAATCCTGAGGGGGCGGGCAGATATCATGAAAAAGAAACTCAACCTTTCCAAAGCAGCCCCGTGGCTTAGCGCAATTGGCCTTTTTGTTCTGTGGGAACTGATTGTCCGTATCTTCAACATTCCGCCCTATGTCCTCCCAACCCCGTCCGAAAGCATCATTGTCGGCTGGCAGTTCCACGAAGCGATCTGGATGCATGCGGTTCACACGCTTTACACAACGCTTGCCGGCTTTGCCATTGCGGTTGTGTTTGGCGTTGTGCTTGGGGCGCTGGTCGGCTCAAGCCGGGCGATATATGATGCGGCAAACCCGCTTCTGGTCGGCTTTAACTCGGTCCCGAAGGTTGCCCTTGTTCCGGTTCTGGTCATGTGGTTTGGCATCGGGACAGTGCCGGCGATCATCACCGCATTTCTGATCTCGTTCTTCCCGATTGTGGTCAACGTGGCTACGGGTCTGGCGACCCTTGAGCCGGAATTGCGCGATGTGTTGCGTTCGCTTGGCGCGACCCGTCGCGATATTCTGGTCAAGGTCGGCTTCCCGCGTGCCATGCCCTATTTCTTTGCATCGCTTAAGGTTGCGATCACGCTGGCCTTTGTCGGATCGGTAATTTCTGAAACCGTGGCATCGAATGTCGGGGTCGGGTATCTGATGCTTTCGGCGTCATCGAAATTCAACATGCCGCTGGTCTTTGCCGGTCTTCTGGTGATCGCGGTGATGGGGATTGCGATGTACGAGATATTCAACGTGATCGAGCGCCGTTCGACCAAATGGGCCAATCGCGGCAATCAGAACATCTGATCGCATTCATCAGACAAATAAAAAGGCCGGGATTTTCCCGGCCTTTTTTGGTCATACAATAGCAAGTCGTGGCTTTGGGCTAGGCCAGATGATCACCAAAGAATGCCATGGTGCGCTCCCAGGCCAGCATCGCATCTTCGCTGTCATAGCGGGCACCACTTGGATTGGCAAAGGCATGGTCGGCTTCGTACCAGTAGAACTGATAATCCGACTTGCCCGCGATCCGAAGGGACTGTTCGAACCCGTCGACCATTGCCTTGTTGATGCTTTTATCAAGGGTTCCGAAATGCCCCAGAAGCGGCGCATTGAGGGTTGCGACCTGTTCCGGAGTCTTTTTGACATTGCCGTAATAGATCACAGCCGCATCAATATCGGTGGCAAGCGCCGTATTGAGCGACCAGCCACCCCCAAAGCACCAGCCAACAGAGCCAACCTTGCCCGTTGAATCCTTGTGATTGCGCAGGAATTCGACCGATGACTGCAATTTGCGGGTCGCGACAACCGGATCAAGCCCCGCCATCAGCGCCTTTGCACCATCGGGCGTGGTTGCTGGCGGCTTGCCATAGAGATCAACCGCAAGCGCAATATAGCCCTGTTTGGCATATTCGGCAGCAACGGCACGGATCTGATCATTAAGCCCCCACCATTCGTGGATCAGGATCACGGTCGGGGCAGGCAATGTTGCGGGCATGGCAATCTCGGCTGCCATCTGATCGCCTTCGGGGGTCGTGATCGTTACTTTTTCAAGCATCGACCCGGCGGCATGGGCGAGCATCGGGTCGGCAAGAATAACAGCAAGCGGCAGCGCAATAGCGCCCTTCAGAAACAGTCGACGGTCCTCATCTGTCGCCTTGGGTGGCGGACCAAGATCTTCGTGGGAACCACATCCATCAAGGGTACACATGTTCAAGCCTCCTCTGATTCTTGTTTTGTGGAATTTCCATCTTTTGCGAAAAGGCAGGGTCTTGGCAAATGACAATCATGTCATCGCCCTGGCCACGCCATAACCCCGAACATCAGATTATTCTGCCCGGTGCCTTTAATACGGTCGCATCACTGCACAAGATCATGTCGGCACGCCAAACTTTGGTAAACTGCAGCTTGCGATTGCACCTCACAGCTGGTTTAACCATCCCGTTACACGCCATTGCCGCAGGGAGACATCATGCGCGATATCGAAACCGTCCTGTTTGATCTTGGTGGGGTTCTTGTCGACTGGGATCCGCGCCATCTGTATCGCAAGATTTTTACCGACCCTGCGGAAATGGAAAAGTTCCTGTCCGAAGTCTGCCATCCGCACTGGAATTTTTTGCATGACAAGGGTGCGCTCAGCTTTGCCAATTCCATCCCGGATTTGCAGCATCGCTATCCGCATTACCACGATCAGATCGCGGCATGGAATGATCGCTGGCCGGAAATGATGAAAGGCCCGATTGAACGCACAGTCGGCATCCTCGAAGACCTGAAGGCCAGAAACAAGGTCCGTCTGTTTGCCCTGACCAACTGGTCGGCAGAAACCTGGCCCCATGCGCTTGAACGGTTCGAGTTCCTCAATCACTTCGAAGGCATTCTGGTTTCTGGTCAGGAAAAACTCGCCAAGCCAGATCCGCAGATTTTTGATCTTGTCTGCGCGCGCTTCAAGCTCAATCCGCGCGAAACACTGTTTATCGATGATAGCGAAAAGAACATCCAGCAGGCACGCGAAATGGGCTTCATGACGCACTGGTTCCGCGATCCGGTCAAATTGCAGCGCGAAATGATCGAAGATCGCCTGTTTTAACAACTGTCCGCCACAAATGACAAAGGGCACCCGAACGGTGCCCTTTATTTTAATCCGGTCAGATATCGGGATTATCGGCGACCATTGCGCAGATAATTGCCAAAGCATTCCCCGAAGACATATTCCCAGCCCGACAGATATCCTTCACGCAGGGCCGGAGCGATATCACCGACATTTTCCCACGCCCTATGTTCAAGGCGGATCACACAGCGCCCGAAATCATTCAGATCAAACCTGACATCAATCAGGGTAAAGTCCCCGACATCCCATCCCGGATGCCAGGTAAAGGACAGGGCTTCACCCGGTTGCCAGTTTTCAATCCGGCCCCAGACGATGTCTTTCTTGCCTTTTACCCGCTCGATAATCTTGCCGCCCGCAACGGGATCAAGCTCAACCGCAAGACAATCCTTTTTGGAAATCGAATGGCTGTCGGTTGGCCACCAGCTGCCAAAGCCCTTGGTAAAGACATCAAAGGCGTCTTGCGGGTCAATCGCCACCACCAGCTCGAAGCTGATCGGGGCCAGTTCCGGGTTTTTAAGCGGCGTCACGATCGTCTTCCCAGATCTTGTCGAGTATGTCAGGCAGATCGTCAAAATGGCTGATCACGGCATGTGCGCCGGACGCGTGAAGCGTTTCGACATCGTGATAGCCCCAGTCAACGCCAATCGCAATCATTCCGGCAGCACGGCCCATCTCGATATCATAGCTGGTATCCCCGACAATAACAGCATTGGGCGCATCGACACCGGTTTCATCAAGAGCTGCCATGAGCATCGCCGGATTGGGTTTTGACGGATGGTTGTCGCAGGTCTGCAAAGTCACAAACCGGCCTTCAAGTTCATTGCGCGCAAGTACCGCGTCAAGACCTCGGCGCGCCTTGCCGGTTGCGACACCGCTCAGCCACTGACGACGATCAAGCTCGGCCAGAAGTTCACGCACACCGGGGAAAAGCGGCTCGTAGAAATCAGGCGTCTGGCGCAGGGTAAAGAAAGCCGTTTTATAAGCCGCAGTCACCGCTTCAATCAGGGCATTGTCAATGCGATTGGGGGCAGCCAGCTTCGTGATGGCTTCGGGCAGGCTCAGACCGATGATCGTACGGGTATTTTCAAGCCCCGGGCAATCCAGACCATGTTGTGCAAACGCATGATCCATGCAGTGCGCAATCGCGTGCTGGCTGTCAACAAGGGTGCCGTCACAATCAAATACAACAAGTCTGAGCGGGTCGGTGGTCATGCGTGGTCTTTCATCCTGAATTTCAGAAAGCCAGAACCTAATGCAAACGGAACCAAAGATCGAGTCCCTGACCAACGCAATGCAGAACCATTTTTAGTCACCCGCGAAGCATTGGAAACCACAGGTAAAATTTGATCTTCTTTTGATCACCTCAAAGACGCGATATTATGATCTTCTGACCTTGTAACGGCGGAGGCAACCCGTGCTCACGCTACGTGACTGCATCGATTTCAGTGATCTGAAGGAGGAAGAAATACTCGCGATTGCCGAGTGTGAGCATATCCCGCTTGTATCGGCCTTGGAGGAAGGCGAAAGCATGGTACACACTGCACATGGTCGCAAACGTATTGCGTGCATGATCAAGGGTCAGGCCGAAATGTGTGAACGCATGGGAAATACGGTTCATGCCCAATATCTGAACCGGGTGCATGATGCCTTCATCAAACGTTTCGGAAAACACTAACTTACCGCTGATAAAGCTCGAATGTCATTCAACGCCTTTTGGTTTTGACCTCTGACAGGGACGAAAAAGCCGACGCACTGCGTCGGCTTTTCGCGGTTTCAGGCCAGATCAAAAGACAGGCGTTATTTCTTGCGCGACCGGGACGGTTTCGCCTTGGGTTTCGGTTTTTCTTCCTTTTCGCGGTGAATTTCCGGCGTCAGGAATTTGGTCGGCGTTTTCGGATCAAAGTTGAGCGCCTTCAAGGTCTCGGCAAAGTGCGGCGGCACTGGTGCCTCGATGATCACGCGATGCCCGGTCACAGGATGCGGGAAATCAATCGCACGTGCATGCAGATGCATCTGGTTGGACAAACCATCAAGGAAGGCCTTGGCCCCGCCATATTTACCATCCCCAAGGATCGGGCATTCAATGGCCTCGCAATGAACGCGCAGCTGGTGCGTACGCCCGGTCAGCGGCGACAGCGCAAGCCAGGCGGCCTTGCGTCCGGCGCGATGAAGCTGACGGAACACGCTTTGTGCCGATTTACCAAGCTTTTCGTCGATGACCATCTTTTCCCCGCCCTTGCCTGCGAGTTTGGCAAGCGGCGCATCAATCAGACCTTCGCGTTCGGCCGGTGCACCAGCAACAATCGCCCAATACAGCTTGCGGGTTGATTTGTCCTTGAATGCCTTGGTCAGGGCATGGGCCGCTGATGCCGAACGCGCCAGCAGCAAAACGCCGCTGGTGTCCTTATCAAGACGGTGAACCAGCTTCGGACGTTCCTTGCTGTCAAGTTTCAGGGCATCAAGCATGCCGTCAACATGAAGCGACGTGTTGGTTCCGCCCTGCACGGCAAGACCGGCAGGCTTGTTGATCGCGAGAACCACTTCGTCATAGAAAATCACGGAATCGCGCAGGGCCTGAAGATCTGCCTCGCTGGCATCGGACTTGGACGGTCCGGCCTGTTTGCGCTGCTGGACTTCGGCGGGGTTATAGGCCCCGTCCTGCGCCCATGGTTCAGCCCCGCCACCGGACATGACCGGTACGGGCGGGACACGGATTTCCTGTCCCGGCTCGACGCGCTGATTGGCCTTGGCACGTTTGCCGTCGACCCGGATCTGACCGCCACGCAGAAACTTTTGAACCTGACCGAATGTAAATTCCGGGCAATTGCGCTTGAACCAGCGATCAAGCCGCAAATCGGCTTCGTCAGCTTTGACCTTGCGCAGAGTGACACCACTCATTGCAGAATACCCCTTACCAGCGCCATCGCGCCAAACAGTGCGGAAATACCAACCACGACAGAAACAATCACATACAGGGCCGACAGGCCAAGATTGCTTCGTTCATATAGGGTCGCCACATCCAGCGAAAAAGTCGAAAAGGTTGTAAATGCCCCAAGAAAACCGGTCACAAGCAGTGCGCGCATTTCCGGCCCCATCGAAAGTTTAAGGGCCGAAAGTTCGATCAGCACGCCCATCAGAAACGAACCGACGATATTGACCGTAAGCGTTCCCCAGGGAAATCCATTACCCAGAAGCGAGCCCATCATCACAGAAACACTGTGACGTGCGATCGCACCAACGGCGCCACCCAAGGCAATGGAAGCGATAAACAACGGTGAAAATTGCATGGCGCGGAACCTATTCTTTCAAACACCAAAAGTCACGCGTGAAAACGTCATGGGCAACAAGCATTATCGCATCCACAGAATTTCATTCTATTTCAACATATTGCAACGCAGACCAGCTCTGTATATTACTTTTCCCTTTATCAACTCGGTCTGAGGGCTCTCATGAAACTTCGTCGACTTGGCATCCTATGTTCCATAGCAGCGTCGCTTGCACTTGGCGCTTGCTCAAGCAAATACCGTACTGACAATCATCAATTGGTGCAAACAGTTGCTCCGGGTAGCAGTTTTTATGTGATGCAACCGGCAGATGGTACTTTTGGGTCGACAAACTATGTCGGTTCAGGCGCGATGCTAACCAACGAAGTTTACAAACAGCTTATCCCCTTTAGCAGTAAAGTCGTGAAAGCAACCTCGATTGAAACCCGGGATGAAGCCTTTCAAAATGCAGCTAACTTGGAACTGGAGTTCCTGATTGATCCGCAAATTCTGCACTGGGAAGATCGCGCAACCGAATGGTCGGGTAGACCAGATCGCATTACCATTCACTATCAAGCCTATAATGTAAGTGATCAAAAAATGCTTGCGACCAGCACTTTGAGTGCAAGCAGCAAATGGGCAACATTTGGCGGAGATCATCCGGTTGATCTGCTTCCGGTACCGACCAAGCAATTCTTGTCGTCATTGCTTGGCAAGTCCATGGATTTGCAAAACTAGAACTGATTTCTCAATGCCTTCAGACAAGCCGCTTCGTGACCATGCGAAGCGGCTTTTTCTGCTTCATTTTCCATGCATGAGTTTGGTCACATCGGCAATCCAGGCCCGGGTGCGTTTTTCGTTTTGCTGGATATCGTCAAGGCCATAGACCGACTGGGCAAACAGGCAAAACGAAATATCACCACCCTTTTCGGGCAGGACAAGCTCGACCTCGACCCAGTCGGGAAAATGGAAAATCGGGCTGCGTGCAAGGAAGTACAGGCGTCCGGGCTCCGCACCGCTGACACCGGTTTTGGCTGTCATGCCGTGTGCGGGAGCCGTTTCGATCATGACATCGGCCAGTGTCGATGCCGCCGCATTAAAATGCGGGCTTTGCATTGACCGGTCTGTTTTGGGCAGCAGATCATCGGGGCAGGCCACGAAGAAGTTGCGTGTTTGCGGCACCGGCGTATCAGGTGCGAAGGTGAATTTGGGCGGCTCACCTGCCGGTAACATATGGTCGATCAACCCGGTAAAGCGAACGACCACAAATATCCCTGTGAGTACTACCAAGCCCCATATTGCAAACATTACCAGTCGTCTCAATCGCACCACCTGTCTGTTTGCACGCAAGCCAGCCCATCTGGCACACGCCGACACGGCGATTACAATAATACGAATTGGGCAGGAATCAAAATGCCCGACTGGGGAACAGTCGGGCACCGGGAGATGCGAAATAGAGCAATCAACGAACGGGGGGGGGGGAATTGGTTTCGTTGATCAGCAAATTCGCACTGCATTCGCAGTCAAGGTTGTTCGATCAGGCGACAGAAGGCAATGCAACTGCTTCGACATTGGCGATGGCGCGCTGCATGGCTTCTTCGGCATTTACCGCAAAGCCGGATGCGTCAATGACTTCAACTTCCGAAATCCCGACGAAACCAAGCACCTGTTTCAAATACGGGGTCGCAAAATCCGCAGGGCTGTTGACCGGCACGCCGCCAGTCGCAACAACAACATAGGCTTTTTTGCCGCCGAGCAGGCCAACCGCGCCGTTTTCGGTGTATTTGAAGGTCACACCAACACGGGCAATCAGGTCAACCCAGGCTTTGAGGGTCGAAGGAACACTGAAGTTATACATCGGCGCACCAATGACAAGGACATCAGCCGCCTGAAGTTCGGCAACCATCTTGTCCGAGACAGCAATTACTTCTTTCTGTGCGTCGGTACGGGATTCTTCCGGGGTGTAGAAGGCCCCAACAGTTTCGCCGGTCAGTGCGGAAATTGCTTTGTCATTGGCATCACGCTCAACGACTTTGGCGGACGGATCGGCAGCAACGATGCGCTCGATCAGTTTGGAAGCGATGTGACGGGAGTTGGAATTCTCACCGTTCACAGATGCGTTCACATGCAGAATATTGGTCATTTGAGGTCTCCAGAGAGGTGTTCGTTTGTTGACCTGAAACTACCCTTCTCTGCCGTTCCTGTTTATCCCAAGACTGTTCACCAGATTGTTTCCAAAATGATAACTAACCAACCGTCAGTTAATCTTTAGGCCGCTTTTGTTGCCGATCCTGACGCAGACGGTCGAAATATTCGACCCGCTTTTTCAGATCGCGTTCAAATCCGCGCTCGACCGGCTCATAGAAATTCTGCCGACGCATGCCATCGGGGAAGTAATTCTGACCGGAAAAACCATCTTCCTGATCATGGTCATAGGCATAACCGGTACCATAACCGATATCTTTCATCAGCTTGGTCGGCGCATTAAGGATGTGGGCCGGTGGCATCAGGGAGCCGGTTTCACGCGCGATTTTGAGCGACTTCTTATAAGCCGAATAACCGGCATTCGATTTGGGCGCCAGGGCAAGATAAATCACAGCCTGGGCCAGGGCAAGCTCGCCCTCGGGGCTGCCAAGCCGCTCATAGGATTCCCAGGCACCAATGCAGAATTGCTGGGCTTGCGGATCGGCCAGCCCAATATCCTCAACCGCCATACGGGTCAGACGGCGCGCAACGAATTTGGGATCCTCTCCCCCGGCCAGCATGCGGTTAAACCAGTAAAGGGCCGCATCCGGGTCAGAGCCACGAATGGATTTATGCAGCGCACTGATCAGGTTGTAATGGCTGTCATCACCCTTGTCATAGATCGGCATCCGCTTTTGCACTGTACGCGCAAGCTCGGCAACGCCAAGCGGGCCATCGTCACTGGGCGGCATCGAAAACAGTTCTTCGGCAAGATTGAGCAAATAACGCCCGTCGCCGTCAGCCATCGCACGCAGGGTTTCACGCGCTTCAGATGTCAGCGGAAGCTCAAAGCCCATTTCCTTTTCCGCACGAACCAGAAGTTCTTCAAGTCCCTGATCATCCAGACGCTTGAGAACAAGCACCTGACAGCGCGACAAAAGGGCGGCATTGAGCTCAAAGGACGGGTTTTCGGTTGTTGCACCAATAAGCGTAATCGTCCCGTCTTCGACATAGGGCAGGAAGCTGTCCTGCTGGGCCTTGTTGAAACGATGGATTTCATCGATGAACAGCAAGGTCGCCCCGCCGGTGGCGCGGCGCCCACGCGCGCGTTCGAACACCTTGCGCAGATCAGCAACCCCGGAAAAGATCGCCGAAAGCGGTTCAAAAGCCATATCGGCCACATCGGCCATCAGACGTGCCAATGTGGTCTTGCCACAACCGGGCGGCCCCCAAAGGATGACCGAGGGCACGCGCCCGGTTTTAATCATCCGGGTGATCGGACCGTCATCGCCAAACAGATGCCCCTGCCCCACCACCTCGTCGAGTTTGGCGGGGCGAAGTCTGTCGGCCAAAGGCCGGGTTACCTGACTTTCAAACAGGGATGGCATAAACGGTCTTCTCGTTACGGGTGGCCGTTACAGGGTAAACTCGCCTGTCAAAACCTTGCCATCACGTTTTACCGCAATTTTCCAGTCCCGGCTGCGTTCGCCTGATTTGACAACTTCCTTCAGGCGCGCGACCGTGTCAATCTTCTGACCATTGATTTCAACAATATAGTCACCGGCCTGAAGACGTGCGCGACGCGCAAGACTGTCGCGTGCGACCCCAAGGATGACCACACCTTCGGTCAGGGTATCAACCCCGAGCTCGTCAGCCAGTGCCGGGTTCATGTTTGAAACCTTGGTGCCGCTAAACGGGTTATTGCCATCAATCACGCTTTCATCGCGAGCCGGTTTTTCCGGTGCGACTTCAAGCGGCATCGACAGTACAGTTTCCTTGCCACGGCGTAGAACCAGAAGTTCTGCATCGTGGTTCAGTTCAAGGGTCGCGATCCGGAATTTCAGTTCATTGGGGTTATCAACCGGAAGGCCGTTTACCGCCACGACAACATCGCCGGCGCGAAGTCCCCCGCGGTCGGCCGGGCTGCCGTCGCGAATAGCACTGATCAGAACACCATGCGGACGATCAAGTTCAAGCGAGGCCGCCAGATCAGCCGTCACCGCCTGACCACTTGCCCCGACCCATGGACGGCGTAAATCGCCACTGATCAGACCGCGCATCACGACCTTGACCATATTGACCGGAACAGCAAAGCCGATGCCGTTCGATCCACCCGACTTTGTAAAGATCGCCGAGTTGACACCAATCAGCTTGCCATCAATATCAATCAGCGCCCCGCCCGAGTTCCCCGGGTTGATCGCCGCATCGGTCTGGATGAAGGATTGATAATCCTGCCCGGTAACACCGGCACGTGCCAGAGCCGACACAATCCCGCTCGTGACGGTTTGCCCTACGCCAAACGGGTTACCGATGGCCAGAACAAGATCACCGACCTCGACTGCATCGGAATCGCCAAACGAGATGGCGGGCAAGGCGCTTTCGACACCGCGCAACTTGAGAACGGCCAGATCGGTACGTTCGTCCGATCCGACAAGCTCGGCATCAAATTCCCGGTTGTCATGCAGGACCACACGGATCTCGCTTGCGCCATCAATCACATGGTGGTTGGTCACAACTGTACCGTCGCCAGAAACGATAACACCCGAGCCAAGAGACCGTTCCACCCGTTGGCGCGGCGCGCCAAATGCACCTCCAAACCGCTCCCCAAAGAATTGCTTGAAGAACGGATCATTGAAGAACGGTGTACGCTGACGCTCGGCGACGACCTTCTTGGTATAGATATTGACCACAGCCGGTGCGGTCTGTTTGACCAGCGGCGAGAAAGACATTTTGACTTCGGCCTGACTGGTTGGCAGTCGGCGATCGTCAGTATGATTTGTCCGGGTTTGGGCCTGTGCTTCCCCGACTGGCGCAACGCCAACAAGGGCGGCCATGGAAATCGTTGCGATTGTCAAAATGGCTGGAATCCATCTTACCTGCACGTCGTTCTCTCTCACTGCTGTCAAACCATGTGATGTGTCTGAATAAAGGATCGTGTTGCCAACAATCCACAGACATATGAATTAGGAAAACAAGATTTGCCGCGCAACATTGGCGGAAATATGAACAAAATTCCTGACAGGCACCTTAAGTGACGTCAGGGTAAAAGGACCAGAATAAAAGAAAACGGGCGACACCATATGGCATCGCCCGTTTCTGTTTCTTAAAGGCCGAAGCGATGCTTATTCAGCAGCTGCTTCTTCGCCTTCGCCCTCTGCTTCGAGGCGAGCGCGGTCAGCCGCGCCTTTTGCATCGACGTTGCGATCAACAAGTTCGATCACAGCCACCGGTGCCGCATCGCCGTAACGGAAGCCAGCCTTGAGAACGCGGGTGTAACCACCAGCACGCTCTTTGTAGCGATCAGCGATTTCGCCGAACAGCTTGGCAACGACTTTATCGTCACGCAGGATCGAAATAGCCTGACGGCGTGCATGCAGGTCGCCCCGCTTGCCCAGCGTAATCAGTTTTTCGACATACGGGCGAAGATCCTTGGCCTTCGGAAGAGTGGTTTTGATCTGCTCGTGGGTGAGCAGCGAAACTGCCATGTTGGCAAACATCGCCTTACGATGGGACGAAGTACGATTAAGCTTACGGCCTTGCATACCGTGACGCATGGTAACTCTCCTAAATAGCCTGGCTTCGCTCACGAAACCGATTGTAAAACCGCGCCGCCACCCTGAGCAAAGTCAGGTCATGCACGTGCGGTGTGGGCAACTAGCCCGCCGGAAATGCCAAACAGTTCGGTCTTTCCGGTTTGGAGCAACAATTGCTCCGAAAACGGCCCGAAGGCCGAAGACCCGTTCTTAGAACGGATCTTCGAACTTGCGAGCAAGTTCTTCGATGTTTTCCGGCGGCCAACCGCCGACTTCCATACCGAGATGCAGGCCCATCTGAGCCAGTACGTCTTTGATTTCGTTCAGCGACTTACGGCCGAAGTTCGGCGTACGGAGCATTTCTGCTTCGGTCTTCTGAACAAGATCACCGATATAGATGATGTTGTCGTTCTTCAGGCAGTTTGCCGAGCGTACCGACAGTTCAAGCTCGTCAACCTTACGAAGAAGGTTACGGTTGAACGGAAGTTCGTCTTCTTTCTTCTCTTCGACAACCGCTTCCGGTTCTTCGAAGTTGACGAACAGGGACAGCTGGTCCTGAAGGATACGGGCAGCAAGTGCAACCGAATCTTCCGGGGTCAGTGCGCCGTTGGTTTCAACAGTCAGCGACAGCTTGTCAAAATCGGTATCCTGACCAACACGGGTGTTTTCCACCTTGTAGGCCACTTTACGGATCGGGCTGAAGATCGCATCAATCGGAATAAGACCGATCGGTGCATCCGAAGAGCTGTGCGAGCTTGCTGCGACATAGCCCTTACCGTTATCAACGGTAAATTCGATGTTCAGCGTTGCACCATCGTCAAGATGGCACAGCTCGAGATCCGGGTTGAGGATTTCGATATCCGCGCCGGTTTCGATCTGACCTGCGGTGACGGCACCGGGGCCGGTCGCCTTCAGAACCATTTTCTTCGGACCTTCAGCATGCATACGCACGCCCATGGTCTTGATGTTCAGGATGATGTCGGTAACATCTTCACGCACACCCGGAATCGACGAAAATTCGTGCAACACACCGTCGATCTGGATCGCAGTCACCGCCGAACCCTGGAGCGACGACAGCAGAATGCGACGCAGCGCGTTACCCAGAGTCTGACCAAAACCGCGCTCCAGCGGTTCCGCCACGATCGTACCGATGCGGCTGGCATCTGTACCCGGAGTAACATCAAGCTTCGTCGGCTTAATCAGTTCCTGCCAGTTCTTTTGAATCACGAGACCCACCTTCGCAACTGGAGCCTATGGTAAGGAGGACAAAAATTTGCCCTCGCGAGAAACGCGAAGGGGCCCGGCGTATCCGGGCCCAAACGCGGGGTCGTCCGCAAAGATCGACGCGATTAGACGCGACGACGTTTACGCGGACGGCAACCGTTGTGCGGAATCGGCGTTACGTCTTTGATCGACGTAATGGTGAAACCGACAGCCTGAAGCGCACGCAGTGCAGATTCACGTCCCGAACCCGGGCCTTTAACCTGTACTTCAAGAGTTTTCATGCCGTGTTCAGCAGCTTTTTTACCTGCGTCTTCGGCAGCCATCTGTGCAGCATACGGAGTCGATTTACGCGAACCGCGGAAACCCATACCACCAGCGGTCGACCAGGAAATGGTGTTACCCTGAACGTCGGTGATGGTGATCATGGTGTTGTTGAAGGTCGCGTTTACGTGCGCGATACCATTCGTAATATTCTTACGCTCGCGGCGACGGACGCGAGTCTGAGGAGCTTTCGCCATTGTCGTTCCCCTACCTTACTTCTTCTTGCCAGCAATCGGCTTAGCCGGGCCCTTACGGGTGCGAGCGTTGGTGTGAGTACGCTGACCGCGTACCGGGAGACCGCGACGGTGACGGAGACCGCGATAGCAGCCCAGATCCATCAGACGTTTAATGTTCATTGCGGTTTCACGACGAAGGTCGCCTTCAACGGTGTAATCAGCGTCGATGACTTCACGAATCTTCAGAACCTGGTCATCAGAAAGCTGATGAACGCGGGTCGCTGCTTCGATTCCGACCTTTTCGCAAATTTCTTTCGATTTCGCCGGGCCAATGCCGGTGATGTAGGTAAGCGCAATCACGACACGCTTCGCGGTCGGGATGTTTACGCCAGCAATACGAGCCACTATGTGAACTCCTGTTTCCTGTTAACAAACCCAAGGGCAGATCCGGTAGGGTAGAACGCTGCAAAAGCGGGCCAGCATCGCTGCTAACCCGCAAGCAAAAAACGCCCTGCCCGGGAAATTACCCCAGGATGGCTTCAATCTCGCGCGTAACTTCGTCGATTTCAGCCATCCCGTCAACTGTTTTCAGCTTACCGACCTTTTCATAGTAAGGAATGATCGGTGCTGTCTGCTTGTGATAAGCGTCCAGTCGCGAGGTGACCGTCTCGGCGTTGTCATCCGCACGGCGTTTGAATTCAGTGCCGCCACATACGTCGCAGACACCTTCTTCAGCGGGTTTCTGGAACTCGTCATGATATCCCTGCCCGCATTTGGCACAGGTATAGCGGCCCACAATGCGGGCAACCAACGCTGCGTCATCGACACGCAGTTCAATCACATAATCAAGTGCCAGACCTTTGGTTTCCAGCATGACGTCAAGGGCTTCTGCCTGTGCCGTCGTGCGCGGGAACCCGTCCAGAATGAAACCACCCTTGGCGTCATCCTGGTCAAGTCGTTCGGAAATCAGACCGATCATCAGATCGTCGGATACAAGCTGCCCTGCATCCATGACTTCCTTTGCCTTCATCCCCAACTCAGTCCCGGCAGCAACCGCTGCACGAAGCATGTCACCAGTCGAAAGCTGGATCATGCCGCGCCCCGTTTCGAGACGCTTGGCCTGAGTGCCTTTCCCTGCACCGGGAGGGCCAAGAAGGATAATATTCATCGTCTTCCCCCTGAATTCCGTAGTCGTTTTTATCGGCGGCGACCACGCAGTTTGGATTTCTTGATCAGGCCTTCATACTGATGAGCCAGCATATGAGACTGGATCTGCGCAACGGTATCCATGGTTACCGTGACTACGATCAGGAGGCTAGTCCCACCAAAGTAGAAGGGCACAGACCATTCCGCGATCAGCAGTTCCGGCAGGATACAGACGAATGCGAGATAAGCTGCACCGATAACCGTCAGGCGGGTCAGAATGAAATCCAGATGATTCGCGGTATTTTTGCCCGGACGGATGCCCGGAATAAAGCCACCGTGTTTCTTCAGGTTGTCTGCCGTGTCTTCCGGGTTGAAAACAACCGCAGTGTAGAAGAAGGCAAAGAAGACGATCAGGCCGATATAAAGCGCGATGTAAAGCGGCTGGCCACGACCAAGCAGTGCGGTCGCCGTCGTCAGCCATTCCGGCGCATTGCCACCCGCAGTGAACTGAGCGACCGAAAGCGGCATCAGAAGAAGCGAGCTTGCAAAGATCGGCGGAATAACACCGGCAGTGTTGATCTTGAGCGGCAGGTGCGAGCTCTGACCTTCCATGACCTTCATGCCGACCTGGCGTTTCGGGTACTGGATCAGAACGCGGCGCTGTGCACGCTCAACAAAGACGATGAATGCGATAACCGCAATCGCCAGAACGATGATCGCGACGATAACCAGTGCAGAAATCGCACCGGTACGGCCAAGTTCCAGAGTACCGGCAATCGCGCTCGGAAGACCGGCAACAATACCGGTGAAGATGATCAGCGAAATGCCGTTACCGATGCCACGCTGGGTGATCTGTTCACCAAGCCACATCAGGAACATGGTACCACCAACAAGCGTCACAACAGCGGTAAAGCGGAAGAACATGCCCGGGTCATGAACAGCAGCACCGGTCGAACCGGTCATGCTTTCCAGACCAACAGCAATGCCCCACGCCTGAACCGTCGCAATCAGCACCGTCAGGTAGCGGGTATATTGATTAATTTTCTTACGACCCTGTTCACCTTCTTTCTTGAGAGCCTCAAGAGACGGCGAAACAGTTGTCATCAGCTGAATGATAATGGAGGCCGAGATATACGGCATGATATTCAGCGCAAAGATCGTCATACGACCCAGCGCACCACCGGCGAACATGTCGAACATGCCCAGAACGCCGCCCGCATTCTGACGGAAAATGTCAGCAAGAATGGACGGGTCAACACCAGGAACCGGAATATAGGTTCCCAGACGGTATACAATAAGCGCTCCCAAAGTGAACCAGATACGCTTTTTAAGCTCGGTCGACTTAGAAAAAGACGACCAATTCAGGTTCGCGGCAAGCTGCTCGGCGGCCGATGCCATGCACTCATCTCCCAATACACATAAACTGGAGGGTCCGGTCCCGCAAATTACTGGAACCGGACCCTCACGAAGTCATTCTAGGCTTATTCTGCTTTTTCTGCAGCGACCGGAGCAAGAACCTTGACCGAACCACCGACTTTCTCGACAGCTTCAACAGCTGCTTTGGAAGCACCGGAGATTTCGATGTTCAGTTTCGCTTTCAGTTCGCCTTTAGCCAGAAGGCGCAGACCGTCTTTCTGCGGACGGGCAAGACCTTTTTCCGCCAGAACAGCGATGGTGACATTTGCACCTTCTTCAAGAACACCGTTATCAACGGCGGTCTGAAGGGTACCAAGGTTCACAACACCGAACTGTTTCTTGAACGGGTTTTTGAAGCCGCGTTTCGGAAGACGGCGATAGACCGGCATCTGCCCGCCTTCGAAGCCATTAATGGCTACACCTGAACGGGACTTCTGACCCTTCTGACCTGCGCCAGAAGTTTTGCCTTTGCCCGAACCGATGCCGCGACCGACGCGGGTGCGCGCCTTGCGGGCACCCGGGTTATCGGCAAGTTCGTTGAGTTTCATCGTTCAACACCTTTTCGATCTGGGGTCAATCAAGCCTCGTCCACACGGACGAGGTGTTTGACCTTTGCGATCATACCGCGAACAGCTGGGGTATCTTCCAGCTCACGAGTCCGGTGCAGTTTGTTCAGGCCAAGACCCACAAGGGTCTGGCGCTGATCAGCCGGACGTCCGATCGGCGAACCCGTCTGGGTAACGCGTACGGTCGCTTTTTTCTTAGCAGCCATATCGAATTACTCCTTTTCGAGAACGGCGGCAGCAGCCGAACCGCTATCGCGACGGGCAACGACGTCACCGACTTTCAGGCCACGCTTAGCAGCGACCTGACGCGGGGATGCACCGTTGACCAGAGCGTCAAGGGTTGCGCGGATCACGTTGTGCGGGTTGTTCGAACCGGTACATTTGGACACAACGTCCTGAACGCCCATAGTTTCGAAAACCGCACGCATCGCACCGCCGGCGATGATACCGGTACCAGCCGGAGCCGAGCGAAGGATAACCTTGCCTGCACCGAAATGGCCCTGCGTATCATGGTGAAGGGTACGACCTTCACGAAGCGGAACGCGGATCATGTTGCGTTTAGCAGCTTCGGTAGCCTTACGGATCGCTTCCGGAACTTCACGGGCTTTACCCGTGCCGTATCCGACGCGACCACGCTGGTCACCGACAACTACCATTGCGGAGAAAGCAAAGCGACGGCCGCCCTTAACGACTTTCGCGACGCGGTTGATACCAACCAGCTTGTCGACGAGTTCGTTTTCTTCACGGGCTTTCGGTGCCTGCTGCTGTTGATTCTGGTTACGTGCCATGGTCGTGCTCCTTAGAAGTCCAGACCGCCCTCACGGGCGGCATCGGCCAGAGCTTTCACCCGGCCATGGAACAGATACCCGCCACGATCGAATACGACCGTTTTCACACCAGCTTTGACTGCGCGCTCGGCAATAGCTTTGCCAACCAGAGCAGCGGCTTCGGCATTGCTGCCTTTGCCTGCCAGATCTTTCTCCGCGGTCGAAGCAGCCACCAGGGTGGTGCCAGCGACATCGTCGATGATCTGAGCATAGATGTGAGCGTTCGAACGGTGCACGCTGAGGCGCGGGCGACCGGCCGCTTTCTGGCGGATCGCAAAACGAACGCGACGCTTGCGGCGTTCGAAGAGGCTTCTCACGTTTTTCATCGTGCCTGTCCTTACTTCTTCTTGCCTTCTTTGCGCAAGATATACTCGCCTTCGTAACGGACACCCTTGCCTTTGTAAGGCTCCGGACCGCGCCAGCCGCGTGCATTTGCAGCGAACTGACCAACGAGCTGTTTATCTGCGCCAGAGATGGCGATAAGGGTCGGCTTTTCAGCAACAACGTTCAGACCCGCAGGGATCTCCATTTCAACGTCGTGTGAGAAGCCAAGCTGCAGAACCAGGTTTTTGCCCTGTACCTGCGCACGGTAACCAACACCGGTGATTTCCAGTTTCTTGGTAAAACCTTCCGAGACCCCGGTGACGAGGTTCGCGATGTTCGCACGGGTGGTACCCCAAAGGGCACGAGCGCGCTTGCTATCGTTGTTCGGTTTCACCCAGAGCTGGTTGTCTTCCTGGGTAACGGTTACGTCCGAGGTCAAGGTAAGGTTAAGCTCACCGAGCTTGCCTTTTGCACTGATCTGCTCTTCGGTCAAGGTGATGGTAACGCCGTTAGGCACAACCACCGGATTTTTTCCTACTCGCGACATCGTGGCCCTCCTTAGAATACTTTACAGAGGATTTCGCCGCCGACATTCTGCTCGCGAGCCTCCTGATCCGATAGAACCCCTTTCGGAGTGGACAGGACTGCGATGCCGAGTCCGTTATATACCTTCGGAAGATCCTTGATCTTCGAATATACACGACGGCCCGGGGTCGAGACGCGGTCGATCTGCTTAATCACGGCATCGCCCTCAAAATATTTGAGTTCGATGGTGATTTCGCTGACGCCCTTGCGAATTTCACTAACATTATAACCGCGGATATAACCTTCGCGCTGGAGAACATCCAGCACACCGGTACGCAGTTTCGAAGCCGGCGAGACAACGCTGGATTTACCAACGCGCTGACCGTTACGGATACGCGTGAGCATATCACCGACTGGATCAGTCATCGACATGTGATGTCCTCCTTACCAGCTCGACTTCACCATGCCCGGAATCTGACCACGCGAAGCAAGTTCACGAAGGGCGATACGGGACAGGCGGAATTTGCGATAGACACCGCGCGGACGACCGGATACCTGGCAGCGAATACGCTGACGGATACGAGCCGAGTTACGCGGCAGCTGGGCGAGTTTCATCACAGCCACGATACGGTCCTCAGGGGACGTCTCGCGGTTTGCGATAACCGCTTTAAGAGCGGCACGCTTGGCAGCAAACTGCTTTGCCAGGCGTTCACGTTTGAGTTCACGCTCTACTGAGCTTTTCTTGGCCATGGGCCAACCTCCGTTAGTTTCCGAACGGAAGATCAAAACCCTTAAGAAGGGCAAGAGCTTCGGCGTCGGACTTAGCCGTGGTACAAATGATGATATCCATCCCGCGAACAGAGTCGACTTTGTCGTACTCTACCTCAGGAAAGACGAACTGTTCCTTCAAGCCCATGGCAAAGTTGCCACGACCATCGAAGGATTTTTTGTTCAGGCCGCGGAAGTCACGAACGCGCGGAAGCGCGATGGTGACCAAGCGGTCCAGGAACTCAAACATACGGTCGCGACGCAGGGTCACTTTACAACCGATGTTCATACCTTCACGAAGTTTGAAAGCCGCTACCGACTTTTTCGCTTTGGTGAAGATAGGCTTCTGACCGGTGATTGCAGCGAGATCCGCAGCAGCACCTTCCAGCTTTTTGCGATCCTGGGTGGCGTCGCCGACACCCATGTTGATCACGATCTTTTCGAGGCGCGGAATCTCCATGGTGTTCTCATAGGAGAACTCCTTCTGGAGTGCATCACGCACCACTTCTTTGTAATGTTCGCGCAGGCGCGTCATTTTTCCGTCCCTCAGTTGTCGATGACTTCGCCGCTGAGCTTCGCGAAGCGAACCTTGCGACCGTCATCAAGGGTCTTGAAACCGACGCGGGTCGGCTTGTTTTCTTTCGGATCGACAATCGCGATGTTGGAAACAGCAATTTTTGCTTCCTTCTCGACGATGCCGCCAGCATCAGCACCGGTCGGGCGCTGGTGACGTTTCACCAGGTTGATGCCCGAAACCAGAACTTTATTCTCGGACGGGAAAGCGGCGAGAACCTCGCCGGTCTTCCCTTTGTCTTTACCCGTCAGAACAATGACGCGGTCGCCCTTTTTAATCTTGGCAGCCATTACAGCACCTCCGGAGCGAGCGAAATGATCTTCATGTAACCTTTAGAACGAAGTTCACGGGTTACCGGGCCAAAAATACGCGTGCCGATCGGCTCGCCGTTCGCATTAATGAGAACGGCAGCGTTACGGTCAAAGCGGATCGCCGAGCCATCGGCACGACGAATTTCCTTTGCGGTGCGAACGATGACAGCTTTGTGAACTGCACCCTTCTTTACGCGACCGCGCGGAATGGCTTCCTTGACGGAAACCACGATAACATCACCAACATGAGCGGTTTTGCGCTTCGAGCCGCCCAGCACCTTGATGCACTGGACGCGGCGAGCGCCGCTGTTGTCGGCAACGTCCAGATTGGACTGCATCTGGATCATGGGTTTACCCCTTGACTATGATTGGGCTGAGGACTCACTCCTCGACCACTACTTCCCAAGACTTCAACTTCGAGATCGGCTTGCATTCGCGAATGCGAACAACGTCACCCGTTTTGAAGCGGTTCTCTTCATCGTGCGCGTGGAATTTCTTCGACTTACGCACGTACTTTTTATACAGCGGGTGCATGACCTGGCGTTCCACACGGACCACCACGGTCTTGTCGTTTTTGGTCGAAACGACTGTCCCCTGCAATACACGCCTCGGCATGTGTGTTTACTCCTCTGCGTGTCCAGTTTAGGCCGCGGTCGCACCCTTCTCGTTACCGAGAAGGGTTTTGATGCGGGCAATATCACGACGGACCTGACGGACCCGCGCAGTGTTCTCAAACTGACCGGAAGCCTGCTGGAATCGCATGTTGAACGATTCTTTACGCAGGTCCAGCAGCAGCTGTTTCAGTTCGTCAGCGCTTTTAGCGCGGAGATCAGCAACTTTCATCACTAATTACTCCCCTTCACCAAGACGAGTGACAAACTTGGTCTTGATCGGCAATTTTGCCGCTGCCAGCTCGAAAGCACGGCGTGCAAGATCCAACGGAACACCGTCGAGTTCAAACATGATCCGACCCGGTTTAACGCGTGCCGACCAGTATTCAATCGAGCCTTTACCTTTACCCTGACGGACTTCGGCAGGCTTCTGCGAGACCGGGAGATCCGGGAAAACGCGAATCCACACACGACCCTGACGGCGGATGTGGCGGGTGATCGCGCGGCGAGCCGCTTCGATCTGACGCGCCGTTATACGCTCAGGCTCCAAGGCTTTCAAGCCATAAGCACCGAAATTAAGATCCGTACCACCTTTGGCCTCACCTTTAAGGCGGCCTTTGAAGGCTTTACGGAACTTTGTACGTTTCGGAGAAAGCATATCTGTATCTCCTTACTTACGGTTGGTACCAGCCGACTCGAGAGCTTTACGCTCTGAAGCCAACGGATCGTGTGCCATGATTTCGCCCTTGAAGATCCAGACCTTCAGACCGCAAACACCATAGGTGGTGTGTGCTTCCGAAGTGCCGTAATCAACGTCCGCACGCAGAGTGTGCAGCGGAACGCGACCTTCACGGTACCATTCGGTACGGGCGATTTCAGCGCCACCAAGACGACCAGCAGCATTGATACGAATGCCACCAGCACCGAGACGCATTGCGTTCTGAACCGAGCGCTTCATAGCGCGACGGAACGAAACACGGCGCTCAAGCTGCTGGGCGATGTTATCAGCGACCAGCTTGGCATCGATTTCCGGCTTGCGGATTTCGATGATGTTAACCTGCACTTCGGCATTCGCCAGTTTCTGCAGATCGTTCTTGAGCTTCTCGATGTCCTGGCCTTTTTTCCCGATCACAACGCCCGGACGAGCGGTGTGGATCGAGATGCGGGCTTTTTTCGCCGGACGTTCGATAATCACCTTCGCTACACCAGCCTGCTTGAGGCGGTCGAAGATGTATTTACGGATCGCAAGGTCTTCATGAAGAAGACCTGCGAAATCGGCCTTGTTGGCGTACCAGCGGGAATCCCAGGTACGGTTAATCCCAACGCGCAGACCGATCGGATTTACTTTCTGACCCATTACTCGGTCTCCTCACGTTCGCAAACGACGATGCGCATGTTGGAGAACGGCTTAATGATCTTGCCGACGCGACCGCGTGCACGGGCGCGCCAACGTTTCATCACGAAGGCCTTACCAACAGATGCCTCTTTAACGTAGAGACGGTCGACATCGAGCTGATGGTTGTTCTCGGCATTAGCAATTGCCGATTCCAGCAGCTTTTTGACGTCCTGCGAAATACGTTTATTGGAGAAGGTCAGTTCTGCCAAAGCAGCTTCTGCCTTCAAACCACGGATCGACTCGGCGACGAGGTTGAGCTTACGCGGGGAAATGCGTACTGCCCGGAGCGAAGCCGCAGCCTCGTTATCCGCCAGCCGACGGATGTCAGCTTTCTTACCCATCGTTACTTCCTCTTCGCCTTTTTGTCGGCCGCGTGACCATAATAGGTACGGGTCGGCGAGAATTCACCGAACTTGTGACCAATCATGTCTTCGGTCACCAGCACCGGCAAGAATTTCTGGCCATTGTAAACCCCAAAGGTGAGGCCTACGAATTGCGGCAGAATCGTCGACCGCCGCGACCAGGTCTTAATTACCTCATTCCGGCCTGAGGCACGGACAGTATCGGCTTTCTTAAGAAGGTATCCGTCAACAAACGGACCCTTCCAAACGGAACGCGCCATAGTCTAGCCTCCTCCGTTAGCTCTTGTGACGACGGCGCATGATGAGCGCGTCGGTCTTTTTGTTCGAGCGGGTACGTTTGCCCTTGGTAGGCTTGCCCCACGGCGTAACCGGGTGACGACCACCCGAAGTACGACCTTCACCACCACCATGCGGGTGATCGATCGGGTTCATGGCAACACCACGAACCGAAGGACGCTTGCCGAGCCAGCGATTACGGCCGGCTTTACCAAGGTTAGTGTTCTGATGGTCCGGGTTGGACACGGCACCGATGGTAGCCATGCATTCACCACGAACCAAACGTACCTCACCGGAGGACAGCTTAAGCTGGGCGTAACCCTGGTCCTTACCAACGAGCTGCACGTATGCACCTGCTGAACGTGCGATCTGACCACCTTTACCGGCTTTCAGTTCGACGTTATGGACAATGGTACCGACCGGAATGTTCTTCAGCGGTGCGGCGTTACCCGGCTTGATGTCTACGCGTTCAGCGGCAACAACGTTGTCGCCGACAGCGAGACGCTGCGGTGCGAGGATGTAGGCCAGCTCGTCGTCGGAATAGCGAACCAGTGCGATAAACGCGGTACGGTTCGGATCATATTCCAAACGCTCGACGGTACCGACGACGTCAAACTTGGTACGTTTGAAGTCGATGAGACGGTAACGACGTTTGTGACCACCACCAATACGACGGGCGGTGATACGACCAGTGTTGTTACGGCCACCTTTCTTGCGAAGACCTTCGGTCAACGCTTTGATCGGCTTGCCCTTGTGGAGATCGGAACGATCCACGAGAACCAGCTGACGGCGACCAGGAGAGGTTGGTTTAAACTTCTTCAAAGCCATTGTCTTAGATTCCCGTAGTCACGTCGATGGACTGACCCTCTTCGAGGGTAACCATCGCTTTCTTGAAATCACTCCGACGACCGGAAACACCGCGAAAACGCTTGGTTTTTCCTTTTACCACAGAGGTATTGACCGCCTTGACCTTCACCCCGAACAGACCTTCCACAGCAGCCTTGATTTCCGGCTTGGTGGCGTCGATCGCAACTTTGAACGCAACTGCGTTGTGTTCAGAAATCAGCGTCGACTTTTCAGTGATATGCGGGGCGCGGATGACTTCGTACATCCGCTCTTTGCTGATGATCGTCATTTGAGACGTGCCTCCAACGCTTCGACCGCACCCTTGGTCAGCACCAGGGTGTCACGGCGCAGGATGTCATAGACGTTAGCACCGATCTCCGGGAGCACGTCAATCTGCGGGATGTTGCGCGCTGCGCGTGCAAAACCTTCGTTGACCTGCGCACCATCGATGATCAGTGCAGATTTCCAGCCGAGTTTACCGAAAACTGCGACCAGATTCTTGGTTTTGGCGTCCGAGAATTCCGCGTTATCAAGAACGATAAGCTTACCGTCCTTTGCTTTAGCCGACAGAGCGGTTTTAAGCGCGAGTTTACGGAACTTCTTGGTCAGATCGTGTGCGTGGTCGCGAACGCGCGGACCGTGCACGGTACCACCACCACGGAACTGTGCAGCCTTACGGGAACCGTGACGAGCACCGCCACTACCTTTCTGACGCACGAATTTTTTCGTGGTTGCGGAAACTTCCGACTTTTCCTTCACCTTGTGGGTCCCGGCGCGACGTTTTGCCAGCTGCCAGTTCACCATGCGGTGCAGGATGTCACGACGTACTTCCAGACCAAAGATCTCTTCTGCAAGATCGATGTTACCTGCCTTGGAAGCGTCAAGTTTAAGAATGTCGAGCTTCATGATGCTTATTCCTTATCCTCGGCGACAGCTTCTTCAGCAGCCGGGGCAGCACCTTTAAGCGCGGCCGGGAACGGAAGACCTTCCGGTGCAGCACGCTTCACAGCATCCTTAACAAGGACGTAGGCGCCCTTGTGACCCGGAACTGCACCGTGGATCAGGATCAGGCCTTTGTCGGCGTCAGAAGCGACAACCTTAAGGGACTGAACAGTCACACGAGCGGCACCGAGGTGACCAGCCATCTTCTTACCTTTGAAGACGCGGCCCGGATCCTGGCACTGACCGGTGGAACCATGCGAACGGTGCGAAACAGACACACCGTGCGACGCACGCAGACCACCGAAGTTATGACGCTTCATCGCACCGGCAAAACCTTTACCGATGGAAGTGCCGATAACGTCAACGTACTGGCCTTCTACGAAGTGAGCGGCAGAAAGTTCTGCACCAACTTCGATCAGGCCGTCTTCGCTAACGCGGAATTCAGCAAGTTTGGCTTTCGGCTCAACCTTGGCTTTGGCGAAGTGGCCACGCATCGGCTTGGATACGTTTTTCACTTTCGCTTTGCCATAACCAAGCTGAACAGCGACGTAGCCGTCGGTGTCGTTGGTACGGTTGGCGACAACCTGAAGATCTTCGACCTTCAGTACGGTTACAGGAAGGTGGGAACCATCGTCTTTGAAGACTCGGGTCATCCCTACCTTCTGGGTAATAAGTCCACTACGCATTGCGGCTTACTCCCGATTAAAGTTTGATCTCGACGTCGACGCCGGCAGCCAGATCGAGCTTCATAAGAGCATCGACGGTCTGTGGGGTCGGGTCGACAATGTCGAGAAGACGCTTGTGCGTACGGATTTCGAACTGCTCACGCGATTTCTTATCGATGTGCGGAGACCGCAGAACAGTGTATTTCTCAATGCGGGTCGGCAGCGGAATCGGGCCGCGGACCTCTGCGCCAGTGCGCTTCGCCGTATTGACGATCTCGCGCGTGGACTGATCCAGCACGCGATGGTCAAACGCCTTAAGGCGAATGCGAATGTTCTGACTATCCATGTAATTATGTACCGGAGCCCTCAAAAGGACACCGGCCCCTCAACTGGAGTTGACGATTGCCGCAAAAGTGTTGCGGGCGGCTTACATAGCCGCCCGCTTCACAAAGATCAAGAGAAAAAATTACTCGATGATCTTGGCAACAACGCCCGCGCCGACGGTACGACCGC